>NZ_FOSB01000001.1 GCF_900114165.1 Halobacillus dabanensis | reverse complement strand
CTCGCTTCCCGCGCTCGACTTGCATGTATTAGGCACGCCGCCAGCGTTCGTCCTGAGCCAGGATCAAACTCTCCATAAAAGTTAAGTTTGACTTGCTCATTTGCACACCGAATGTGCTTGTTTTGATTCACTTCTATAATAGAAGGAATTTCTTGACGTACTGGTTGGTTCGTTCAGTTTTCAAAGATCAAATGTTTTGTTTGCCGCTTCAAAACAGCGACTTAATAAATATATCATTTCTTGTCGTTTTCGTCAACAACTTTTTATAATTTATTTTGTTAAGCTGTTTGCGGCTTGCCACTCTCTTAAAGCGACAAGTAATAATATATCATGCGATTCGAAACGATGCAATAGGTTTTTATAAAAAAATATAGTCATAGAGACTAGGAGGCTGCCATTGGTTCCATTGATTCCGATTCAGGATTGATAACTCTATCGGAAATGGAGATTGTGATTTATGCAGTAAAAGGCTGTAAGTAGATCCTCGTCTTCCCAAGTCATCTGCTTTTCCGTCACGCTGAGTTCAACATCGCTTTTTTTGCCCAGGACAAGAGAGCCATGCAGATATACACCTACCAACTTATTTCCTTCATTTTATTTCTTCGAGAAAAGATTCGACCATCTCTCCTCTCTTAGACTTTTTGAAAATGTGTATCTTTGAAACCACTCCTGTATTTCAAACCGTAACCAATCATCCGATCCATCCCGATATGAGCCGTCCAAATCAGACCGATCATCAATAACCCATCCGACGTTATAATGGTAGAAACAAGTATAAGAGTGACCGGAAGGATGTAACTATGAAAGATATTGTAGACAATGGCCCCTACTCTATCATTAATGACATAGCCGATCATAGAAAAATCAAAAACGAACAAAATAAAAATGAATGCGAGCCAGCTGAAATTGTTTTGCTGATAGAAATACAAGCTTGCGATAAAAATAACAGTACCTTCTATATGGAGGAAAAGTTTTGGCATACAATCACCTCGTCTATGGCTCATAAGTTTTTTCCTTACAAAACGAACAGCTCGTTTAGTATGGAATTGGTTTTAAATCCTTTTTCAAATACAAAGGATGTCTTGGATGGTTTCCTTTCACTGTTTTTTTGAGACAATAAGGTTCATACGGAGATAAAATTGATTGAACTTCCTTATTCCTATTTTTTATGGAACTATGTTTTCCTCCCCATGCAAGTAACAGCAAATCCGATTCATTGACAGCATCCAATATATAACGGTCGTTCTCGTCTCCAATTGGATTAGGGTGCACTTTTAGATACTTGGGATCTTTTGATCTAAGGGCAAATAAATTAACTACATTCATCTTTCCATATCCCCATGACTTGGAGTAATTCACACATCTATTTATTGTTCGATCACAAATGTTTGTGTCTGCATGGCTGGGGTTTAACATAACAAAGGTTACTACTTTATTATCTGCATCCCATACACACTCCAAAAGGTACCTATACTGTTTACTTGCATCCAAAACGGCGTTTACATTTTCATGAGCATGCCAGTATCTACAACCTGATGGTAAAGACACTTTTTCACCCCTTTAAAAAATGGCCTTAATGTAGCTAATACGCCAAACCTAAATCAATTCCTTCCTTATTATTAAAACAGCTAACAAAGAAGAGCCCTACAAACTATTTTGGTTCGTAGAGCTCTTCTTTGTTTCATAGACGGAGTTGTGTCCCAGCTTCGTGTTTTTTTAAGAGCTTAATAATGTGTTCGCCATGAGCTCCCAATAAATTAATCAGTCCTTTAATACCTTATATATTCGCACCCCACCATAGAACCATGGGGGCAAAATTTTCGCCAACTCATTTCACAGGATCACTTCAACAGGTTAGTTTCTTCTATTCCTCCTGACGAAGAAATGATGTCCCTTTAGAAACAAAACCTTCCATAATTTCTTTTGGTACCAAACTTCCTCCTGTTGCCCAGACTAATTGAGTAGCATTACTTAATCGAGAGCCATAGATGCGGTCTAACTGTTGATGAATGTCAATGGAAGCAGGACCATACATCCCAGCAAGTGCTGATGGCTCGAGGGAAATGCCTTCTGATGCATGCAAAAGGGCTAATAGTTTGTACAAGTTTTCGTCGTTGAGCGTATAAATGCCGGTCACCATGTTTTCTACCAGCCGGCCAGCCAAGGCTGATGGTCGCCCAACAGCTAATCCATCCGCTTCCGTCTTATTATCAAGCCCGATATCCTGAACAGAAATGTCCTCGTGTTTTCCTGTGGCAAGACCAAGCATCATGCAAGGAGAGCTAGTCGGCTCTGCAAAATAACAGTGCACATGATCCCCAAAAACATACTTCAGTCCATAAGTGATACCCGCAGGACCTCCTCCTACACCGCAAGGTAAATAGACCACCAGGGGGTGATCCGCATCAACCGTGATATTCTCCTGCTTTAATTGCTCACTAATGCGTAAAGCAGCCACTGCATAGCCTAAAAATAAATCCTTGGAATTTTCGTCATCAATAAAATAGCAGTTACTTTTCTCCTGACATTGTCTTCGTCCTTCAGTTACGGCAAAAGAAAAGTCCTTATCATGCTCCACCACCACTACACCTTTATCCCTGAGTAACTCTTTCTTCCATTCTTTCGCTTCCACGGACATATGAACAGTTACTTGAAAGCCTAAGGCTGCACTCATGATGCCTATACTTAAAGCAAGATTACCTGTGGATCCTACAGCGATCGAGAAGTTAGAAAAGAACTGCTTGAATTCGGGATCAGCTAATTTGGAATAGTCGTCATCTTTTGTAAGCTTTCCATGTTTTATTGCCAGCCCTTCCGCGTATTTTAATACTTCATAAATGCCTCCTCGTGCTTTTATGGACCCAGCTATCGGAAGCTCATGGTCACACTTTACATACAAATGGCCCGGGATGGATTGTTGGATTCGCTTTTCCAATTCCTGCTGCATAGAAGGTATGCCGCGGATGGGAGATTCTATGATCCCGTTCATTTTCCTGGTTTCCGGAAATACTTCAGCTAAATATGGAGAGAACCTTTGGAGAAGCTTTTCTGCTTCATGAAGGTCTTCAGTTGGGATAGGCAGATTTTTTCCAAGCGTGTGATAAGGTTTAAGTGATTCATTGGACCAAAACGTTTCTTTCTTGTTTTTCAACTGCTCGATCAATTCTTCCTCGCTGCTATAAGTACTTTCGGGACACATAAAATCCTCCTTTTGTTGATTTATAATTAAGACACCTAAATTTAGAGAATATTTAATGCAATTAATGCATTCAGGCACATTCTTTCAAAAAGGAACCAGTCAACTTTAACTAGGTATACTGTTTTTTACATTAACTGCACAATTATATATACCCCCTTTTCACCTAAATACATCGGTGTATAGAAAGACAAACATTAGAAACCCCTCCCATTTGTGATACCATGAAAGGAAAATATCGCTGACCGGAGGATTTCCATGCTTAATAGATTTATTTTAGATTTTGCTAAGCAATCAGAGGTTATTTATACCTTAAGTACAAATGCCCCCAATTACATAGTCTCATCAAGTGAAAAAGGTATCCATGTAGAAACCAATTCTTCCCGCAATAAATTTAATGAAGGTAAAAAGAATGTTCCTTACGTTCTTATTCGTAGCGACTGGCTGGAACAAGCGTTAGGGATCTTACTAAATAACAGAACCGTTAATGAGCAAGATTTTGTGGATTTAGGAAGAAGGCAATCTTTTATAATTGGGTTTTTGTCCTCCCTTCCCTTCGTAGAAAAACTGAAAGATAACCAAGTTCATCTAAGAACTTTCACTACACTAGACATTCCATTTAGTACTGTGGACCAAACCATGACAATGCTTCAAGAATTGATCAATGGTGAATATACAGCAGATTCTATAGCCCAAAATTTTAAAGATGACAATATGAAACGGCTAAAGGCGCATGCTCGTCAAAATTTAAGATTACTTGGTTACTTAAATAAAGACAATAAACTGGTGAATAAAGATAATTCCATTCAAGAAGTTAAAAACAGAATACTTCAAATTCCATTTGTACATATGATATATAAATTATTAAAGTTTATGTACATGTATAACTCCAAGGAAAAGCTAGAAGTCTTGCGAGAAATAGCTTATTTAACTGTTGTGAGTTCAACAGATCAAACAACCATTAAAGAGTCTGTGGCTGATAGAGGCATTAGGAACATTTTCAACTGGCTAAAACATGCAGAACTAATTGATGGAGACGGGAATGTGATAGAGATGACTGAAAATGTAAATAGGACTCGGAATTACTGGTGGGTGAACCAAGGTCAAACGGCAAAAGATGAAATAGAGGGCGGTTTCCTATGGGCCCCTAAGAGAAACAAACAAGGCACTCCCCTCACCCATCATACAGACTTACTCAAAGCTAATCCTGGTGATGTTGTATTTGCTTATTCGCAAGGAGTTATCCATTCCATCTGTGAAGTCATGGAGAATGCTGTGACTAGTAAGAAACCTTCTACGTTTACTACAGATCAGTGGGAAGAAGACGGAAACCTCCTCCGCGTACAATATTCCCCACTAGATCCTAAATTAAAAAAGGTTTCTATTCCAGAGGATAAACGCAAACAGGAAACTGGACCTTTTGATGTAAATGGAAATGTGAAGCAAGGCTACTTTTTTTCGGTATCGAAAGAATTTGCTGAATACCTTTTAAGTTCGTTTCAAGAAAGCTTTCCAGCAACTTTCAAACTTAAAAGATCAACACGCAAAGCAACCAATCTCTCAGAGAAAAGATTGGTCAATCATATCTATAATTACATTAAGAATGAAGGGTTCTACTATAAAGAAGAAGAAGTGAAAAGTCTTTACCTCTCCTTACGTACAAAACCGTTTGTGATCCTTTCAGGTATCTCTGGGACTGGAAAAACAAAAATCGTTGAGAAGTTTGCCAATAGTATCGGGGCAACCGAAGAAAATGGACAGTTTCACCTCATTCCTGTGCGTCCGGATTGGAGTGATGGTTCAGAATTGATTGGGTTTGAAGATATTAAAGGAGATTTCAAACCTGGCCCCTTAACAAAGGTACTACTTAAAGCAGAAAAGAACCCTGAACTTCCATATTTTGTTCTATTAGATGAAATGAATCTAGCGAGAGTTGAATATTACTTCAGCGATTTATTGAGTGTGATGGAAAGCCGGAAAAGGTTAGGTGATCGGATTGTCACTTCTCAAATTCCTACGCCAGAAAGCTTTAATCAACGCGTGATCATTCCTGACAATGTTTATATAATAGGGACTGTCAATATGGACGAGACGACACATCCTTTCAGTTCGAAGGTGTTAGATCGTGCGAATACGATGGAATTTAATGAAGTGGATCTTAGCTTTTTTCCAAATCTACAGGACCATCAAGAAGTTGAGGATTACCCTGTTACAAATGATGTCCTTCAAACAAAGTACTTAACATTAAAAGATGCTTTAACTGATCATCAGTCGATCATTGAGCACACAACGAATTGGCTAATAGACATCAACGCAATTTTAAAAAAGAATAAGACTCATTTTGGATATCGTATTCGCGATGAAATTTGTTTCTTTATGATTTACAACCAACTAGGTCAATTGATGACACCAAGAGAAGCATTTGACCGACAACTATTACAGAAAGTCCTGCCAAAGATAAATGGAAGTGATTTTGCTACGGCTGAGATTATCGAGGAGTTATTTACTTACTGCACAGGCCAGGCCCTTGATATGGAGCACTATGAGCAAACGATCGAACATGCTCATTTCCCAAAATCAGCTGAAAAATTAGCCACTATGTATAATAATCAAAAACAACACGGCTTCACTTCATTTTGGCTAGGTTAAGAGGTGGGTACACATGTCTCACGCCAATGATACGAATCTACTGGTCATTGAACATGAAGAGTTTTCCGTTCATTTGAAGGGCAGGCCATTTAACAGTAGGTTCGAAAATTTAAAAAGCTATAAGAAAAAAGTCAATGTACAAGAACAAGCGATGACCTTAAAAGTGCAAGCGTTAGAAGGGACAGATGTACAAGTCTTTCATCCTGTTCTAGAAAGAATGGTAGACTTATCTGATGGACCATTTCCACCTATCTTTTTTGAAAATGAAGTGTATCAGCTTGTAGTCGTTTCTAAAACCGGGAAAGAACTTTCCTTCTACCATGAACATCCATTAATTCAAAGATCGGTAAGCAAAGAAAAAGTCGGAGATATCACCTTTTTAATGGGACAACTTCAATTTATGAATGAGGTTGGCTTAACGCAATTTAGTATTTTAGATGGTAAAGATAAGCTAGCAGACCTAACAATTGAACTGTTCCCAACAAAACTTGATTACAAAGAGGACTATAAGCGTTTATTAGAGGAAGTAAGTGAAGAAGTGTATAACTTGGCTTTTCATTTTATGAAAAAGACGTTTATTGGAGCATCAAAAATTTCATCAAAGTCACCTTCTCAAGCAGAATTTCACAGGTTGCTTCATCATTATTTTGATCGATTTGTAAACGCCATTCATCTCATCGAGAGGCAACCGCACCATCAGTTGATAACAGAATATCACAAGGTAAGAGGCAATCAGCTAAGACAAACAGATAATCAGTCTCGTAAATATTTACGAAAGAGGCCCCATTTGTTCAAAGAGACCAACTATGGAATTACGATAAATGAAAAACAAATGATGCCAGAACGAGGATTACACGCTAAAAAGAATCTTTCCTTCGATACGTTGGAAAATCGGTTTGTGAAATTCATGATGATCCGACTGCAAGAGAAAATAAAATCCTTAAACTATCAGGTGGAGCGTTATCTGAGCAATTCTCCTGCTGCTGATCGTACTATATTGAATACATTAACCTTCATGCAAGGGAAACTGTATACTATTGAAAAGTCCCCCTTTTGGCGTCAAATCAGTCGATTGGATCGATCCGTACTCACGTTAGTCATGCAAATGAAGCAAGGGTATCGGGATGCTTATATGATTTATTTAGTATTATCGCAAGGGCTCTCCCTCCAAGGGGAGATCTTTAAGATGTCTGTAAAGGATGTAGCAACCCTGTACGAATATTGGACGTATTTAAAGATGGGGCAAATTTTGCATAAGAAATATGAAGCCATTGACCAAGATATTATAAAGGTTAATCAAAATGGACTTTTTGTGGATCTTGATCAAAGCAAATCTGCTAAACGAAGGTTCAAGCATCCCTTTACAAAAGAACAAATCACGCTTAGCTTTCAGGAAAGACATCCGTCGTCTCCTACAGTACGGCAAAAACCAGATATTATGTTGACCGTAGAAAAGAATGGCCACCCTTATGCTTATCAGTATATTTTTGATGCGAAATACCGGATCGATTTTGGCCATTCAGAGAACGAGGCGTCTACCCCTAGTCCAATGGAAGAGGATATTAATACGATGCACCGTTACCGGGACGCCTGGGTTTATAAAAATGAAGGCCCCTACGAACGTTACGCCTTCGGTGCTTATGTGCTATTTCCGTGGATGGATGAAGAGAATTATGAATCCCATCCTTTTTATAAAAGCATTGATGAAGTCAATATTGGCGGCCTCCCATTTTTACCGAATACAAATCGGTTGGTGGAAGAATTTCTAGAACACTTAATTGAAAGCAGTCCGGAAGACTTACAAAACAAAGGCATTCTACCAAAAGGGTCGTATGAATACTGGGAGTCCTCTCTCGATGAAAAAGTTCTTGTTGGGGTGGTTAACGACTACAGGAGGTTAACAGCGCATTTGCAACATCGTTTCTACCATATTCCCTTAAAGCAATTAAAAAAAGGGTGGCAAGAAGCCAAACATATTGCTCTCTATATTACACAAAAGGCTACCGAAAATGGATCATCCAACGGTATTACCTATTACGGGCAAATAACAAATGTAGATATCGTAAAACGTTCACAACTGAGAGAGGTCCCTAGTCGCTCCCAAGAACTCTATGTTAAATTCCAAGTCGAAGAATGGGGTTCTTTACCGAAGACCATCCGACCTGTGGGATACGGGATCCAAGTTTATACTTTAACGACATTGAGCATGTTGCAGCACGCAAAGGATCTCCCCGAATTATTTATGAAATCAAATACCGAACTAAAATTGTGGAGGTTCCTACGAAGGTATTCAAATAAGGTTCAGACCATACTCGATCATACGCACTTAGACAATTCCACAGGTGTAAAATCCTTTGGCATAGGCAATAACACAATCAAATTGGATGAAAATCATAACCGTCTTGTGATTCATGACTCACATGGTAACCAAACTGTGGAGTCATTAAAAGATTTCAAACGGACTCCTGTACCTATTTATAAGAAAATTCAAAAGGTGTTAAGCAACTAAGACTTAATAACCTACAATAGTTTGCCAGGACCTAGAAGCAGTAACTCTTTTTCTTTCCTATCTAAAACTAGACTAGGTCCTGGAACTAATAATCTTGTTGAACAACTAACTCCTAGCACTTCTTGAACGAATCAATCTGTTTCTTAGATATAGAATATAACGGTGCCTGACCTATGTCGCGTTAACACCTTAGCAAAGTGGGGCGCAGGCACTCTTTCTGATTTTACATCAAATCAACAAAACGCCCGAACTCTTTCTCAAACCCCAACATCACCGTCCCCACCGGACCATTCCTCTGCTTCCTCAATATCACCTCCACCCCATCACTGCCTTCCTGTGAATAGTAGTCATCGCGATACAAAAAGCTGATGACGTCAGCGTCCTGTTCGATGTTTCCGGATTCTCTCAAATCGGACATCATCGGTCGTTTGTCCTGGCGTTGTTCGACGCTTCTGGAGAGCTGGGAGAGAAGGATGATCGGGATGTTGAGTTCACGGGCGAGGAGTTTCAGTTCGCGGGTGATGGCTCCGACTTCGAGGTCGCGGCGTTCATAGCGGCCTTTGACACTCATCAGCTGCAAGTAATCGATGATGATGAGATGCTCGTGATTTGGGTCGTTGACGACGGAGGCGCGGATTTTTGATGTGATGTCCTGGACGGATTGTTCTCGTTCGTGGATGGACAGGTTCCATTCGGCGATTTCTCCGATTATGTTGAAGGAGCGTTTGTAGTCGTCTGTGGAGAAACACATCGAGCGCCACTTCTGTCCGTCGATACGTGCTTCGGAGGAAATCATCCGCTGCAACAGCTGCTTGGATCCCATTTCCAGACTGAACAGGTCGACGGCTCCTCTGTTTTTGCAATGGTTCCTCGCAATATTCAAGGCAAAGGCTGTCTTCCCCATCGAAGGGCGGGCGGCGACGATGATCAAATCGCCGCGCTGTGCTCCTCCGGTCATTTTGTCATAGTCAACGAAACCTGTTGAGAAGCCGGTCTGTCCGGGTGAGGAGGTCATCTCCATGGCGATTTCACTGAGTTGCTCTTTCACCGTTTGCTCATCCGCTTCCTTGTCCTTATCCATCAGGTGCAGCTGCTGTTTCAAGCCAAGCAGCGCATCAGCACTCGGATTTTCGATGTATTTCATCGCCGACTGTCTCATTCGCTGGTACGTATAGGATTCGATGAGCAGTTTTTCATAGACGTGGAAGTTCTCGGTCGTCGGGACGGATTCGGCCAGCGCTAACAGGTAACTCACTCCCCCGACATCAGAGATCTCTTGTCCGAGACTCGTGGTTACCGTCACCATATCCACCGGTGTTCCGTTGTTGTCAACCTGCTGGATTGCTGAGAATATACGTCTGTGTTCTCTTTCAGAAAAGTGGATAGGTTCAAGACTTGTCTGCTTGATTTTTTCACCGTCGACAAGAAAAATGCCCAACAATGCTTGTTCTGTCTGTAGATTATGACTCATCGGACTTCTCCTCTACGAGTGTTTGCAGCTTGTTCATGAACCGCTGACGGATTTCATCAGACACTTCGGCTGCTTCTGCTTCCCACTCTTTCATCTGCTCCAAGTGACGGTTTTTCTCCGGTTGATAGACAGCGATCTCCCCGATGGTCGGCGGGAACGGACTGCGGACAGCGAAATCGGAGAGCTTCGCCAGTACTCCTTGGTAATCCATCTCCAAAAGCTTTGGAATCAACATGTTCGCGACACGCTCGGTGATATCGAATTTTTGTGGATACAATTCACTGATCGTCTCTAGCACCTCGATGGCTTCCTCCCTCTTCATACTTGCACCCCCTCTCTCAACTTATCGAACAAGGATTTGTTTTTATCCTGCTTCCAAATCGTCCTCTTGTTCTTTTTCTTGTGCTCCGCTTGAGCTCGTTCTGCCGCTTTCAAAGTACGGACTCCCGCTTGCTGCCACTTTTTCAGAATGCCTTCACAATAGCTGAAGAAATGTTTGTTGCTCTTGACCGCAAGCTTCATCGATTCCATCACGAGTGCATCCGACATCTCTTCACACCACACGGTGATTTTTTCTGCGATGAACGGTGACAACAGCCCGATATTGTTTTCGTAAAAATGGTGGGGATTCTCGCCTTGCTTTTCCACTACTACTTCTTCTTTTTCTTTCGTTTCGTTTTGTTTAATTAATGTGTTCGACTTGCCGCTATCGTTGCCGTTCGACTTGCCGCCACTGTTCTCGTCTACATTATCGTTCTCGTTGTCCATTTCTACATATAAAGGGAGTATCCGATAAATGGGAGCCTGGTTGCCAGATCTCGAAGTGAATGTGATATATCCTTTCTCAACAAGTTCCTTGCGTGCTTTACGGATGCTGCTTTCGCTCAAGTTGGATTTCATACAAAGGACGTTCATCGAAGCAATGAACTCTTTTTTCCAACGGGATTTGTTATTCACATGCATGAGGCTGTACCAAAGGTTGATGGCCGCGGATGACAGAGGGTTGAATTCCTGGTGATCGTAGAAAGCGTTGATGGCTTTGATATAGTTCATTTATATTCTCCTATTCTTTTGGGAAGATGGAGGATTTGTGCATAAAAAAACACTTCCTCATGACTATAATCGAAGGAAGTGTGGGTTTAGGTGTCTATGAAAAGAAAAGTTTTTTTATTATTTTTAGAAAAAAGATCAAAAACTGGTGCCTCTTCAATTTGCTGATACATCCGTAAGAAGCACTTGCCCCTCTTGTAACGATTTTTTCGTCATCATCGATATTCTTCCCGAATTTTAGGGCATCTCCAATTGGAGGCTTATCATCCTTTCTCCCAATTAAAAAAGAAAAAGCCTTAATCCAATGCTGGATCAAGGCTTTCATCGTTTATTTAATCTTGCCGGGAGCTTGTTCGTTCACAATTTTCGTCCGGTCATTTTGAATAGCAAGCTTCAATGTCGGCGCTAACGTACCGCCAAAATGAGCCATTTGATACTCCGGAGATGTGCCTCCAAGATCAGCAATATTTTTACCATCTAAATCATGGAAGTTATAAAAGCTGATGACTTTTCCATTTGGAAGGACCATCCAGGAATAGGCCTGATACGCGTGATCTTCCGGGTTCGCTAAAACAAGGCCGCTTTCATTCAGGGGCTCATAGCCAGATGTAAGCTGATCAGAAGAAAAGCCGTACAATCCGTCTGGAGCAGTCAAGTCAGGACCGAATTTGTGCTCGTGCGTGTTGGTGAACAAGTAGTACTGGTTGCCTTTGGTCACGATATGGGGACGCTCAAGCTCCTGGTTCACGTAGTTCGCTTCAAGAATCGGCGGCATTGCTTCGAATTCTGTGTAGCTGTCATTGGTCGCTTCTGCGATTCCAATCGCCCCGTTGAACCGTTTGGCAAAGTCTTGGTTTACAAAATCAAAGGAACTTTGGAAATCTTCGCTGCCGATGTAGGCAGGATCCAGTGTTCTTTCTGCGGGTGTACCTGCAGAGTTTCCTTCGAAGAGGATATACTCTTTGCCTGTTTTCGGATCTTCAAAGAACCAGGGATCACGGAACGTATAGCCGATGTCTCCAGCTTCCGCCTGCTCTTCAGTCTGATAGTACTTGCCTTCTGGTTCAAGGATGATCGAATGATCAAAGTTAGCAAAAGAGATTCCTTTTCCGTTCGCTTCCACGTCGCCTGTAGCAAGCGCTAAGCGTTGTTCATAGGTGACGTTTTCCTCGCCTTTACGTCCCGTTGCTGTATAGAAAAGGTTCAGCTTCCCGTCTTCTATCATCGCAGAACCGGCCCACTGTCTGGAACCATAAGCCTGCTCTGTATCAAAAGCCTTACCGCCAAGCTCCCAGTTCTTGCCGTCTTTCGAGTAGAAGTAGCGAATGGTGGCTACGTCGTGACGTTTACCAGGAAGCAAGTCAGAATCGGCCGTCAATGAGAAAATCACGTAGTAGCCGTTCACCTTCGCGATAGAGCCGTCTTTTTCGCGAAGTGGCCATGTGTCCCATACGTGCAGTTCAGGAGCCATTTTTTCAAAATCCGGTTCAATATAAGGGGCTGTTGTATCATCGGTACGCTCGATCTTGGATGCATCCTCTATCGTCCAGTTGGATGTACCGGCTGTTTCAGCAGAAGCAGCTGGAGCAAACACGAAGGATAACGTCGATACGATAGCCGTTGTCAGCAACACTTTTCTTGGTGTAAATTTCTTTCCGTTCATTGTTCTTCCTCCTTTTATCACAATAAAGTTACAGTAATGGTTAGTGGGAAAGAGAAGCCAGCCAATCACAGCCAGCTTCTTTTTCCATCGTTATCCGTGGATTTCGCCTTCCCCCATAACACCTTTGATCTCCGAAGTGTCGTCTTTAAGCTTCAGCTTCAATGTCGGCGCAAAAGATCCGCCAACCTGGAAGTCGCCATTTTCGTCATGGAATTCGTTGACAAAACTGATGACTTGTCCGTGTGGAAGAACCGCCCAGGAGTATGCCTGGAATGGATCTTCTTCAGGGTTGGCAACTACAAGACCTGTACCGTTCATCGGCTGATAATCTCCGAATAGAGAGTTAGCATGGAAACCATACAGCCCGTCTGGACCTTCAAGGCCGGGCGCGAACGTGAACTGGTGGGAAATGGTGAACAAGTAAAAATCGTCCCCTTTCTGTACTACGTGCGGACGCTCAAGCTGCTGGTTCACCCCATTTGCTTCAAGAAGCGGTGGCATCAATTCAAATTCTGTCAGGTCCTCGTTTTCTGCTTTCGCGATTCCGACGTTTCCATTGTAATCTTCTGCACCATCAGGAATAGGACCATCCACGTTTCCTATGTTGTCTGCATTTAGTGACTTATCTGTACCACCTGTGTTCCCTTCAAAAATTAAGTATTCTTCTCCTGTTTCCGGGTGCTGGAAGAACCAAGGATCACGGAAGGAATAAATGATATCTCCCGTTTTCTGTGCTTGTGTTTCATAATGAACGCCGTCAGCTTCTGCAAGGATTTGGTGCTCCCCATTATTGGTTACTTGGAAACCTTCTTTGTTGTCATAATCCATTTCGAATGTCGTTTTCGCCAGTCGCTGTTCGAATGTAGGACCTTCCTCTTTACGACCGGCCGCTGTATAGAACAAGTGGATCTTATCGTCTTCGTCGATCATCGCAGATCCAGCCCATTGGCGGAAACCAAGCGCTTTATCTTCGTCATAAGGTACGGTACCCATTTCCCAATCTTTACCGTTCTTAGAATAGAAGTAACGGATAACCGCATGATCGTGACGGCCTCCCCATGTATACTCTTTGCTTGCGGTAAGAGCGAACTGGACATAATGACCATTGATCTTAGCAAGAGAACCGTCGCGCTCACGCAGCGGCCATGTGTCCCATACCCAGTAATCCGGGGCCACATCTGTAAAAGAATCGATGTTCGGTACGGTGTTTTCGTCTGTCAACGTAAAGTTTGATGCATCCTCCCGGGACCATGTTGGAGTATCCTCAGCTGCTTGTGCGGAAGAAGCTGCAGGAAATGTTGTGATAGCACTAGACACTACAAGGGCTGTAAGGGCTAGTTTGGATAAAATAGATGATTGCTTCGTCTTCATTTTACTTAACCTCCTGATAGTTGTAGTTGGGGGTGTGCTCCGGAACACACCTTAACTCTAAGGAAGCGGAAAGTCATGGTCAACGGTGGATTTGCCCCTTGTCTCGAAGGAGTAAAAAGTCACAAAGAGCTTATGAATGATACATTGGTAACGTTTTACTTTACTGTTGGAAAGGGTTACAGAATTTTCTAAAATGAGAGAAAATTCATAGATGTTATGGAAAAATAATCCATAAAAATGAAGCGTCGGATTTGTGTAAAACTGGCCATTGGAACGAGGTTGAAAACAAAAAAGTCCCCTGTAGGGTGTAAAGGTACAAACCGCCATTTGCCATCTATTTGATTTATAAAAACCTTTGTATGCACAGCGGTTCTATGATGAAAACGCGTTTGAAAAAGACATGACGGTTTGCTCAAAAAAAGGTTCTGTCCCGATTGGGAACAGAACCTTTTCGTTTAATTCAAGTACTTCTCGATGACACCGCGAACTTCTTTTCCTGTCGCATGTTTGTTCACTCTCTCCATCACATACCCCTGGACTTTTCCTGCATCGGAAGGTTGATGGGCTCCGGTTTCTTCCATCGCATGCTTTACAAGAAAATGTAGCTGGATCGAACTGAGCGAATAATCTTTTTTCTTCAAATCTAATTTCTTCTCCAGAAAGTCGATCATTTCGTTCTTGATCGAAATTAAAGTCTCTTTTTTCTCCACTATTTTCTCTTCTGCATCCTGATAAAGTTCCAGTTTCTCATCAAGATCTTTTCCTGTTTGCAGATCCATCGCCTTCAGCTGACCGAGAAGTTTCTCTTCTTCACTCAAGGCCACAGGGACGTTGACATCATCCACATTTATATGCCCCCAGCCTCCTTCTGCCTTGTCTGTAATGCGAATCAAGAGGTTTTCTCCCACAAACTCAGAAGCATCCCATTCGACTCGACGGTACGTTTCCTGATTTCTTCCTGTCGCTTGCTTCAGTACTTTCCCATCCGAGGTCCGAATAAGGGAGACAGATAGTTGGTCGATGTTGTTGCCACCGCCAATCAGAAAGTCAATCTTTCCATTGCCGCCAAGCTCAAAGACTTGTGATTCTAAAATACCTGTGGCTGCATCGCCACCGCTTGCATCAAGGAATCCCCAGAGGTGATATCGCTCAGGGTCTATCTGGTCTTCGGCCTGGTCGAACGGGCCACCCCAGCCCCAATCGTCTTTCGCTGTCACATGTGCATCAGAGAAGGCTTCCCCTTCTACGATGTTCCAGCCCGTTAAGTCACCGGTTTGAAAGTCATGATTTTCAAGCTCCCCATGAGGCGGGACCTTTTCTGTTTCTTTTTCATAAACAGGGACGGTATCACCGAAGGCACCGTTCATTTTCCAGACATCCATGGAAACAACCTCTGGATCGCCTCCCTCACTCCAAAGCTCTATGCCAAGAGCTTGATAACTTGTAGGATAGACGCGGGAAGTGATGCTCTTCTGTCCATTTGCATACGCTTCCACCATCGAACGATCCAAATAAAGGTGAAGTTGCCAACGGTTGCCGTTCAATTTCAATTCTCCACCTTGGACCCCTTTACTCACATCCGGGTCCAGGCTGGATTGATTTCGATCGATCGCAAACGTTTCTTTCGTTGTATCGTAATACACCAGTGTTTCTTCTTCGCCATTTTCACTCTGACGTACTTTAATGCCCACTTTATCTGCTTGTTTCGGATCAATGTCCAGGATGATTTCAAGCATGTCGCCTTCCACACCCTGTAGCATCTCATTCGCTTCTTTGATTCCTTTATTTTCAAAGGATACCAATGAATCGCCTCTTAAAGATTCCAGTTCCTGGATCGGCTGCACTCCGAGATCATGATTGTTTCTCAAGGAAAGTTCCACAGGCAGTCCAGCATTGTGCGCCCAGCCTGCGTCATAATGTTCCTGCTCACTTCGTTTGTCTTGAGCAATGCTGAATAAAATCGGCGTGCCGTCTTCATCCACCATGCCGCTTGGACCTGTGAAATGCTCACCATAATCAAACATTTTCGGTTCTTCATGATCAGGTACAAACTCCAGGTTTTCCTTATCCCACGTGCCTACCCAGTAGAAGGTGTATTTGACATTATGCGGACTATATCCATCGAACCATGGATTAATAAAGAACGCATATTTTTCCGTTCCGGAGTCATCTTTTCCGAGCGGCAGAAATACAGGGAGTTCCCATACATCGCCCGTTTTCGGATAGGCTTCTGAATCTCCGGTAAAGAAAGGCTTCTCGTAGGTCCAGTTTTCCAAATCCTTCGAGGAATATAACAGTGCTGTTCCACCAACTTGATCGATTCCTGACCCCATAAGCTGATACCAGGTGTCTCCATCTTTCCAGACAAATGGGTCGCGGAACTGTCCGTACATCACTTCGCCCACTTCTGCCGGAAGGTTTTCTTCCTGTACCGTTACTGGCTCATCAAGCATGCGCCATTCCTTCAATTCCGGGTCACTTGGATCCTCACTAACAGCAAGCCCTGTCATTTGATTCGGGAATTTACTATCATCCCCTGCCGTGAAGAATAGGACCGGTTCCCCACTTTCATCGAGGGTGGCACTGCCGGACCATACCCCGTCTGGAGCTACGGAGCCCGCTTCCGGTGCCAGAGCGGTAGGAAGCTCTTCCCAATGCACAAGATCCTCACTCACCGCATGTCCCCAATGGATATGGTGCCAATACGGTCCCTGTGGATTCTTTTGATAGAAGATGTGATATTTTCCATTATAAAAAATCGGTGCGTGTGGTTCGTTCATCCAATGTTCCGGAGGCATGAAATGATATTGTGGTCGATGCTGATCGCCATCGTAACGCGTGCGGTCCCAGTCCAGGGATGGTTCAGGGAGGGCGTTATCGTCAAAGCTATCTACCATAGACTGATACGCTTCTTTAATCTCTTCTTGTGACTTCGCCTCATTTGCTATTTTCACTTCATCCATCAAACCATTGAACATATTGGCATCAAACACCCCATTAATAAGTGCAGCCTGGTTGTGTTTACCAATTAATAGATCTTCGCTGGACGGTGTGATCCTTCCATTGCTTGTTTTTGTCTCTCCGACCAGTTTTCCATTCAAGTAAAGTTTCATTGATTGGTCGCTGCGATCAAAAGTAGCCCCCACATGGGACCACTGATCTTTTTCCAACCCTTGATCAGCCGTTGTGGAAACCTCTTGCCAATCGCCATTAATACCTGCCTGGAAGAAAAGTTTCCCGTGCCGGCCCATCCCTAAAATAAATCCTTCGCCTTTTGACTTATCATGCTGGTTGACGATCGCTGATATTTGATTGAGGTCCCCCCACTCATACGCTCGGGGAGCTACCCATCCTTCTATGGTAAGGGCATCTTTGGGCTGGACAAATTGGTCTTCCTTTTTAGTGACCCACGTGGAATAGCCATCAAATAATAAGGCGTTTCCTACCAATCCTGGCCGCCATAACGGATCCGTGGATGGTTTATACACCGCGTCATTAAACACGTAGTGCACAGGGTCGGATTGTCCACTGACTTCTTCTTTCGTAGTCATTCCTCCTTGTTCATCAAACGGCCAATGAGCAAGCGGGCCGGTCTGCTTCACCTGGAAGTCATCCACATTGATATGCCCCCACCCTTCTGTAGAGCTGTCAACGACTTTCAGATAAACTTCTTCCCCTAAATACTCGGAAGCATCCCAAACGACTTTCGAATATTCCTCAGAGTCGTTCCATTCGGTATTGGTTGCCTTCATCAATTCTTGATCATCGGACGCCCGTACCAGGGCTACATACAAGTGGTCAGGATCATTTCCTCCACCAATCAAATAAGAAATCGTCCCTGTTCCAGATAGGATGAAGGAAGAGGAACGCAGGACGCCGGTTTGCCCGTCCCCACCGTCTTTGGCGCCCCACAGATGGTAGTCTCCCTGGTGATTGAACGGCCCACCCCAGCCCCAATCCGTATCATTGGTTACATCAGCAGGGCTGAAAGCATTTCCCTCAACGACGGTCCATCCTGTTAAATCACCCGTTTCAAAATCACCGTTCTCAAGCTCATCTCCCACCGGCTCTCCTTCTGTATACACTTGAAAATCATCGACATTAATATGGCCAAATCCATCATTATGGTAATCCACTACTTTCAAGTATAGCGTTTCACCAAGGTAGGCACTGGCATCCCAGGAGACACGGCGGTATTTCTCGTCATTGGCTCCTGTAGCTTTGAAGAGTTCTTTCCCGTCTGACGCCCGGACAAGGGCTGCATATAAGCGTTCCTTATCCTGCCCACCGCCGATAAGAAATTCCACCTGTCCTTTTCCGCTTAATTGAAAAAGTTCAGATTGAAGCGTTCCTGTCCGGAAATCGGAATCACTGACGTTTTCCGAAAAACCCCAGAGGTGGGATTTTCCTTCCTGTTCAAAAGGTATGCCGTCCCAGTACGTTTCTGTTTGAGAAACTCCGTGGGTAAAGGCACTTCCGCTCGCTGTCCATCCTGTTAAATCGCCAGTTTCGAAGTCCCCGTTCTCCAAGGTGTTCGGAACATCTTCAGGAATAGTCATTTTCACAGGTTCCACGGTCGCCTTATCCAAATCTGTCACATTCAATTGACTAAGGTACGCCTCTCCTCCAGTACTGAACATTTCCAGTGTGGAAGAGGACGCATCTCTGAATATCTGATCGGTCAGTACGGTGGTCCCTCCATTCCCGAACACTTCCACAGAAGACCGGTCCAAAAGGATTCTCATATGGACTTTCCCGTCCTGCCCTTTTAGCGGAGCTTCATGGACGGCTGCAAAATCTTCTGAGAAGTCATCCTCCCCTGATGAAGTACGGTCAACAGCGATCTTCTCCTCTTTTGTGTGATAAACAATCGTCGTCGATTGATCGTTTTCGTTTCTCAACGTAAACCCGAAGGAATCTGCAGACGACTGATCGATATCAAAAGTAGCGTTTATTTCAAGCAAGTCATTGACAGGATCGCCAAGCTTCTGACTTCCTTCTTTCACTATTTCATCTTTTCGCTCTACGGTTTCTCCTCTCAGCTGTTCGAATTCAGCGACAGGCTGCTGTTGCAGTTGGTATGTGCCATCTTCTGCTGTACGAAGATTCAATTCGCGCGGAATAGACATAGCTCCACGGAAGTTTTCTGTCGGTATGTCCTGCCCATACTGCCAATTATTCATCCAGCCAAGCAAAATCGTACGTTCATCTTCTGTCGGCAGGTTGTTCCACGTTACTCCGGCATACATGTCAGCCCCATAATCCAAAGGAAGCGGTTTCATTTCTGCGGAAAAAGATTCTCCATTAAAATCGCCTACGACATACTCCATACCAGAGCCGCCGGCAGAAGAACCTTCACTCACACTCATCATCAGCACCCATTTCTTTCCGTTTCCACCTCCGTCTACCGGCAGTTCTACAAGATCCGGGCACTCCCAAACCCCTGTAGCATCTGCCGGACGTTCGAAGGTGTCGGTATGCTGCCAATCTTTTAGATTATCAGATTGGTAAAATTCGATACGCTGCCCCGCGGACACAACCATGTTCCATTGACCTGTCCCTTCATGCCAGAATACTTTTGGATCTCTGAAAACGTCCGTATCTTCGGGCATTTCCATGACCGGATTTCCTTCATACTTCGTCCAGGTTCGTCCTTTATCATTGCTGTAAGCAAGGCTTTGGGTTTGGTGTCCTGCTTTTTCATGAGTGAAGACAGCGACCATAGGCGCTTGATCACCCGTTTGGAACCCTGCTGTGTTCTGTTTATCTACGACTACACTCCCTGACCAGATGAACCCTTTTTCATCGGGATACAACGCTATAGGGAGCTCCTCCCAGTTGATCAAGTCTTTGCTGACCGCATGTCCCCAATACATCGGTCCCCATTGATTACCCGTGGGATTATGCTGATAGAATAAATGATATTCCCCATCATAATAGACCATTCCATTTGGGTCATTCATCCAATTTTCAGCTGGTGAATAATGAAATTGGGACCGGTATGGATCAAGCGAAGCTCCTTGACTCTCCTGCCCCCCTTCCTCAGCCATCGTATAGGTCGGAAACAAAGCTATTATTAATAGGACAATCGTCAAAACGGTGGGGCACCGACGGATCACATTTCTCAAATAATTTTCCTCCTTTAAAATGTAAGCGCTGTCAAAACTGTGCGCTGTTCGCTTTAAAACCAAGGTAAAAAGAAAACCCGTCTGTTCTTTCCTACAGTGAGACGGGCTTTTGAGCCTCTTGTTGAAAAGGAAACAAAAGGACGGTTAACAGAAGGATGATATTTACGGAATACAACGGCAGGATGCCAGGGATGAACCGAATACACAGTAGAAGCAGGGCAAACCCGGCGATAAAAGAAAGCAGACGACCAGGGGAAAGCAGTAGAAGATGAAGGGCGTTTTTCAACGCTTCTTTTGCCTTCTTTCCATGACTTAGAGGGATGAACGATAAAGTTGCCGTCATCAACACACCTCCCCCCAAAAACACGGTACCGCTGAAGAAAAGGTAGAACCATATCCCTGTGAATTGCAGACTTGTATAGATGTTGAACCCTAAAAGCATCAGTAAAACAAACGTACATAGGAACACAACATTCGCAGAAAGAAAGGATCGTTTATAGATATTCCAATAAAATGCTACCGGATGAGGACGCCGCTCCGCTATCCACTCTTTCAATAAAGCTGCACAGGCGGCAGAAGCAGGAAAGATACCGAAGAATCCGCCACCCATAAGTGTAAAAGTGATCCACAATACATTTAAAATCGCAAGCCGCATCAACCAGTCACATACAAGGTAGATCAGATTCCCAGTCCCTTTCATTTTCATCCTCCTGTTCTTTCTTTAAGCGTTCGGTCTCCAGACAGATGTCAGTTCACTAACAGACGATTGTTTCACTTCTACCGTTCCGCGGACAGCTTCCATCTTTAACTGAGCTTCATGATCAGCTGCCGGTAAGTATAAATTCGTCATGCTTATTTCTCCATCGCCAAGAAATAATTCGACCGAGGAATGGTCGCATACCAGCTTGAGATGGAAGGACGAATGATGCCCACTCAAAGGTGCCTGACAAGTACAAACATATTCCTTTGAGAAATCAATTTCCGCCCTGTCTCGTTGAACGTATATAACATTTCTTTCACGATCAATTCCAACCCTAAGACCTGCCTCCTCATTTGCAAATAACCGTCCTTCGAATACGCCTCCCTTTTCTATTTCCACATCCATTTCCCATAAGAAAGGGGAAGCAGGCTGGATGATCTCGATGGACTGCTTTTCGTTCAGAAAGAAAGGCTCCTTCTCCATTCGCTTTTCTATCAAACTTGTAAGCTCTGCGATAGGCTTTTGAATAAGTCGTTCCTGACCTTCCACCATAGATAAAGTCAATTCCCTTGGGATCGTCATCGCACTTCTCCACGGATCTGTCGGCACGTCATTGGCATATTGCCAATTGCTCATCCAGGCAAGGATCACCCTTCTATCCGGGACATCGGAAAATGACTGCGACGCATAAAAGTCTTTGCCGTAATCAAGCCAGCGGACCGCTTCTTTCGGCTGATGAGGAACAAAGTGCTTCCCATCAAAGGATCCGATGAAATACTGCGTGCCAGATCCACCTGAAGGAGCGCCTGCATCAATCCCGATCGGCAGCACCCATTTCTTTTCCCCGGAAATTTCATTCGTGAGAGGAAACAGATCCGGACATTCCCAAACCCCTTTTTGTTCGCCCCATCCTTCTCCAAATTCACTAGCATAGGTCCACTGCTTCAGATCAGGGGAGGTGTAGAATTGAACTTTTCTCCCTGCAGCAAGCACCATCACCCACTTCTCTGTCTTCTCATGCCAGAAAACCTTTGGATCCCGAAAGTCCTTGATGCCAGGGTTTTGAATCACCGGATTTTCGTCATATTTCACCCATGTCCGTCCCCGGTCTTTGCTGTAAGCAATGCTCTGCCTTTGTAAATCTCCATCTGCATGGGTATAAACAGCAACAAGTCCCGGTTTTCCATCAAAAAACCCACTCGTATCCTTCTGATCGACCACCGCACTCCCTGAAAATATCATGCCAAGATCATCCGGATATAGTGCTACAGGAAGATGTTCCCACGCTATCAGGTCCTTACTTACCGCGTGTCCCCAGTGCATCGGCCCCCACTGTTTACTATCTGGATGATATTGATAAAAGAGATGATACTCCCCTTCAAAGTAAACAAGACCATTGGGGTCATTCATCCACATTTGTTCGGGGGTGAAATGGATGTGAGGCCGATACCTCTCCTGATAATATCCATTCGTCATCAACGACTGGTTTTGAATCATATGTTATGGCACTCCTTCCAACAATAAGTAATCCTTCCTGTCAGGCGAAGGTTCTCCCCTTTTCGCCTGACAGTTGCGGAACAATCATTTAATTTTTTGAACCTGTGTGTGTTAATCCTTGTACGTAGTACCTTTGCAGGAAAGCAAAAATCAACAGCATTGGTACAGTGGCAATCGTTAAAGCAGCCATCACCTGCCCCCACTTGATTGGTGGTTCGTTCATGAAGTATTGAAGTCCAATCTGGATTGTCCGCATACTCTCATCCGAAGCTACAACAAGCGGCCAGAGGAAGTCATTCCAGTGATTGATAAATAAGACGATCGCCACCGTAGCAAACACCGGTTTAGAAAGCGGTACAATAATCCGGAAGAAGATTCCGATTTGAGAACAGCCATCGATTTTGGCCGCTTCCTCCAATTCTTTAGGAAAGTCGAGGAAAAACTGCCGGAATAAAAAGATAGCAAAAGCATTCGCGATAAACGGTACAATCAAACCGGTATACGTATTCACCCACCCAAGGTCATACACCAAAACGTAGAGAGGTAGAAAGATACTTTCCGGCGGGATGATCAGGGTCGCGATAATGACTCCAAGCCAAAAACCAGCCAGTGGAAAACGGAACCGGGCGAGGGCATAACCTGCCATTGAATTGACAATAAGCCCGAAGAAAATGATGCCGGTCGTATAAATCAAGCTGTTCATAATGTACTTCAAAAGGTCTACACGTTGAAAAGCTGCGATATAATTGTGCAGGTATCCTCCTTCTACTTCATTGGGAGCCGGAGGCAGAAAGGCTTTCAGTGATTTCATATCCCTGAAGATTTGAAACTCATCTTTCAACGATGAAACAAGCATCCATACTAAGGGAAAGAGAAAGATGAATGTGAGTATAATCAAAGAAACATATAAGACGACTCTCTGAATCCTTTTCTTTCTTTTCATAGCTTTTACCCCCTCTCCTCACGAATGAGCACACGCTGAATAATGGTGATAGTAAGTACAATCATTGTAAATACGACAGCCATTGCTGATGCATAACCCACATCTCTATAGTTAAATCCAGTTTCATAGATGTGATAAACCAGGGACTTGGTAGACCCAAGCGGTCCCCCTTGTGTCATGATCATCGGCTGGACAAGTAATTTAAAGGCAGCAATACTGATCGTAATAAAAATGAACAAGGCAATGTTTTTCAAACCTGGCAAAGTCACATGTAAAAATTTCTGCCAACTGGTTGCACCATCAATATCTGCCGCTTCATATAAATGGTTCGGAATGTTTTGCAGGCCAGCCAGGAAGATCATCATCTGGAAACCGGCCCCCTGCCAGACAGACATGACAATGATTGAATTCATTGCCTGATCAGGGCTTGTCAGAAATGGTTGCGGGGAAATTCCTATGACGCCGAGCAGCTGATTGATCAAACCTTCATTCGGATTGTACATAAATGTCCATAGAATCGATACCACAACCAAAGACATCACGACAGGTGAGAAAAATGCCGTTCGGAAAAACACGCGGAACTTCAATTTCTTATTAATGAGCAACGCAAGCCCTAACGCGACCGCCAGCTGAACAGGAACGACAATGACAGAAAAATAAACGGTATTCCAAAAGGCTTGTCGGAATTGAGCATCCTGCCATATATAAGAGAAATTCTCGAACCCTATAAAAGAAATATCATCTGGTTTTAAAATATAGAAATCTGTAAAACTATAATAGAAAGCAGCTCCCATCGGATACAAAAGGAATACTCCCAGAAGGATTAAGGCAGGAGCTAAGAAGAAGTATCCTGTCAAAGCTTCCTGGAATGCCTGTGACTTTCTTCTTTTCTTCCTCTTTGGCGGCACCTTTTTGATCGATGGTTCAGATGGAGCCTCATAATGATCCTGATCGGTCAGTTGTTTCGCAGAAGAACTATTCCCTTTCATATTTGTTCACCCTCTCTTTCAAATGCTTGGACGGCCGGTCTTTAAAAATCATCTGGAGCCTGGATACCCCCAGGCTCCGATGATTGGTCGGACTACTCTTCAAAACGTTTCAATTCACGTTCCACACGCTGAACCTGCTGTTCCACCACACTCTCTACATCTTCTCCCAGAGCAGCGGCGTGGAAGGATTGAGCAAACGCATCTGTCAATACCGGATAAGCAGGGGTAGCCGGGCGGGCATGGGCTGTTTGGATGACTTGCTCCTTCATGATGCTCCATGGAAGCTCATTGAATTTCTCCATGGTTTCGAATGCAGATTTCTGTGCCGGCGGCATGCCTGTAGCTTTCGAGATTTTGATTGTTGCTTCTTCATTCGTCATCCACTTCATAAGCTCGACAGCTGCTTCAGGATCTTCTGTATTATTTGTTACCGCATAAGCCATGCTTCCAGATGGAGACACTTTTTCGTCTTTGTAAGGGTACGGCATCATCCCCCAGTTCAAACCTGCGTCTTCAGCAGAAACAGCAATCCATGGACCGCCTAAAGCAAGGGCTGCATTTCCTTCTTCAAACTGCATCTCACCAGGACTATCTGTAACAACACCTTCAGCAAATAGATCTTTCACATAGTTTAAAGCTTCAATGGTTTCCGGACTATTTAAATAGCCATCCACTTTTGTGCCATCCTCGGAAATCAACGCGCCTCCGTTAGACCAGGCAAGCGGTGCTCCCATAAACGTCAACCATTCACCAACACCGTAGTTCATGAACAAGTTCAGTCCATAACGGTCTTCTGTGGTCAGTTTCTTAGAATTCTTCATCAATTCATCCCACGTCCAGGCTTCTTCTAAAGAATTAGCCGGCTCAATCCCTGCTTCCTCCAGCAAGTCTTTGTTGTAATAAAGCATGACGGAAGCTTCCATTGCTCCTAAGGAATACAATTGATCGTTGTATGTGCCTTGTTGAATGATCGAATCTACATACTGGCTTTTCGTTTCTTCGTCAATGTAATTATCGATCGGCTGAATCACTCCAGCTTCAGCAAAGCTTGAGACGTAAGGACCATCCACTGCCATCACATCCGGCAGGTTTCCTGCTACAAGCGCAGCATTAATACTGTCACTGTAAGCACTTGCTCCGTCATCAATGATGACTTCTGCGTTCACATGTATGTCGTCATGCTCTTTGTTGAATGCATCAATCAATTCAATGTACGCGTTTGTCTCATCTTCTCCTGTTTGGTGAATCCAGAAATCAAGCATTACATCTTCATCCCCTGTAGCTTCAACACTTGTATCAACAGAACCAGTCTCCACTGTGTCACTTGTTGCATTCTCCCCCGAACTACTACTACTTCCTTCTGAATTAGTGGAACTGTCACTCGAACAAGCCGCCATCATCAGCACCAATAGAACCCCTGCCAGCAAGTACAATAATTTTTTCATTCTCCGTACCTCCCATTTTCATAATTGAACGCTCACAGATAACCTTCCACTACATAAAAACGTTTACGTAATCGTTTACCTTATGGTTAAAAAGAGAAGGCTCACTTTAAAAGGAACCTCTCTGTACCAACTCTGCATCAAGCATGACTTCTGCAAATTTCTCTTTTGACCCGTTTATTCTCTTAAGCAGTTGCTCAACAGCTACTTTACCAATCTCAAACGCCGGCTGCCTGACGACAGATAAAGGGGGAGAAGTGATCTTCATCCAGTCATAATCGTCATATCCTATGATGCCGATTTCCTCAGGAATTTTAACCTGATGTTCATTAAGATAAGAAACAGCTCCCATCGTCATGACATTATTTGCAACAAACAAAGCAGTTACTTCTGCTTCATGAAGCTCTTTCGCTAATTGATATCCTTGTTCAAATGTAGCTGGCCCCTCTTTAATGAACTCTTTCCTTACGGGTATCGCTTTTTCTTTCAGGGCTTGTTTATATCCTTTCAAGCGCTCATCACTAGTAGTAATCCCCAGGGTCCCTGTGATAAAGCCAATCCGCTCATATCCTTTGTTCAGTAGAGCGCGGACACCTTCATATGACCCTCGCAGGTTATCAACAAGAACTATATCCCCTTCCACACCACTCGGATGACGGTCAATATAAACGACTGGATAGTCACCTGTTAGTTCCTTATTGTACGCTGAATCTTCCCCGTTTACAGGAGCAATGACCAATCCGTCAATCAATTGCGTATTAAAAACGCGAATTTGATTTTTTTCCGTTACTTCATCTTCATTGGAATTACTAAGTATTAAGTTATATCCATTCTCTTTCAACACCTTTTCAATTCCATTCGCAATACTCATGAAGAAAAAATTGGATGTATCTTCTGCAACTAATGGAACCAAAAGTCCGATCGTATTCGATTTACGGCTCCTGAGACTTCTTGCAATCCGGTTAGGCTGGTAATTCAGATCCTTCATCGCCAGGTATACCTTTTGCTTGGTTTCATCTGCTACAAATCTTGTCTCATTGATTACATGAGATACAGTTGCTGTAGAGACTTGGGCTTTTTTTGCAACATCTTTAATGGAAACCATGGTTAATCCTCATTTCTAAAACTAACTTAATCGTTTACGTAATCGATTACCTTAAGTAGACTATACTCCTTGCAAACGCTTTCGTCAATGTGTTTTTAGAAATATTTTGTTATTTTTCTTTTTATCAAACAGAAATAGGAATGCCATCAACGCCTTCTACTCAACAGTTGCCTTTTTATTAAAAAAATGGTTTCTTAAAAAATGACGCTCCCCTTTTTTGGGATTAGGCACTGTAGCCAAGAACTATGCACCCGATTAAGATTTGAATTATTGTTAACCCTAAGCGTATGGAGGTGATTGGCAATGCCAAAGAACCAGACAGGAACTGAGGTTGGAGAAGGAAGAAAAGAGAATCAGAAATCAATGATGGCACCAGGTTATTCCAGGACAGACCCAAATAAAGTAAAGCAGGAAATTCAAAAGGATGTAAGCGAAGGGATAGGAAGCATGACATCCCGTGAGGCGGGATCGATGAGAGATTGAAGAACCACTATTTGTGTGGTTCTTTTTCTACATATATAACTTTCCTATATTGCTGCTTTCTCCTATTATAACGTTCCACCTATTGTCGCTTCCTAGCACCTTGATTTCAGGGTGTCTTTCTATATCTCTCCCTTTCTTTATAAGGGGTTACAGACAAAATATTGGCAAGCTTAAATGACCGGACAGTTTTTCGAGTATAACAGTAAGCCAGGACTGTCTCCTCTTTTAGCGATACCACCCGGATCACCCTCTGAGATATCTTCCCTTTGTCAGCCATGTAGATCAGTTCAAGTGTCTGCTTCTCCTCTAAAGCTCTTCTCAAAATTCCATTCATTTATCATCACATCCCTTAACACAAAATGCGAACGTTTGTTCTGTTAATATATATGATATCACAACGGCATTAGAAGTAAACTGGTAAATGAAGGTCTCAATAAAGGAGAATAATCAGGTATTTTGTGATGCCCCTTTTTATGATTAAAATGCTATAGGAATGAAAAAGCCGGGAGCACAGCTACGGCAAAGCAGGTATGGGTTCTCGAGTGGGGACTCTCCTGATGTCGCTGAATATTAGAGGTTGCTTATGGAATTAAGGGAAGGTATGGAGTATTTCGAAGTCAACCGTCGATGTTCCTTAAATAAAATTCATCAGGTCTAGATAGGCCCTGGCACCGACCAGGGCTTTTTCAGATGTGCATGACGCTTTATATCAGTTATTCATCCATTTCCCGGTTATTATCATTATTGTTTCTTTCATCCAAAGGTCCTTCGTCAAGTTCGATCTCCCGGTCACCAAAATCGATCTCCTCATTCTCCCGGTCGATGATTGGATAGTCGACATCAGGTCTCGTATCCTCGCGATTGTCTCTGTCCAGACGATTTCTTTGATCGCCTTGCTCATAACGTGTCGGTTGGAAGTTAACGTCTTTTGGTTCCTCTTGTTCGTTGACTGCGCAACCAGGCAAAACAGATGAGAGTAATAAGCCCAGCAAAATCGTTCCTTTTATCTTCATTTATTCACCTCCTATTTCAACCTCTAATATTTACAAAAAGGCATGTATCATACATCTGGCACTACCTAAATAAACCATTATAAAATGCTTTACTCGTGGCAGAATAGTCGTGTACTCCCTTTACCAAATCCACTTCAAAGGAATGATATAAATGGCAGGCAGAGGAAACTCTTGGTTAGCATTAGGAGCAGCAGGGGCCATCGGAGCAGCAGCTATGTATGGAATAAATAGAATGAATCAAAATGGCGGGGCACAGGAAATGGCTCAAAGAGCACAAAATAGTCAGCCTGCCCAAAGCATGCAAAATGCAATTCCGAATTTTAATGGGAAATAAAAATCCTTTCTTAAAAGAGAGCTATTGATGCATATTTCCCACTAAAGATAGATGTGGTAATACAGAAAAAGCCCCACCCTCTCAAAGAAAGGTGGGGCTTACTGTTATCAAATGTTGGTGAAAATTAGTTAATTCAGGATTCGTAAAATCGAAAGCTGATTCCTCATAAACTGTGAATGTGCATATGTAGTATCTTTAGTTGGGATAAAATAAGCGAAACAAGTCATCACCTTTGACTACGGGCAAGACAATATAAGTCCTCTCTACTCCTGAGGTGACAGAACTTAATCCCTTTTTTATATTAACTAAACGACCGGATCACATAAATCGACAATATCCTCATTCTCCGTCCATTTTGAGTAAATTTCTAATGACCACTTATCCGGCACTCTTGTATGTCCATTCTCCTCGATCCATTTATGCAGATGAGTATATACCTTGAAAATTTCTGATGCATGGCCTTTAAAGTTCAGAACCGCATAATTTTGTGCAGGGATCACCAGGGTAACCATCCCGTCTGGAATATCCTCAAAATCATGAACCTCATAACACACCCAATATCCGTCGTCTTCTTCGGAAGTTTCTGCAGCTTTAAATGCCCCGATCAGTTTAACCGGCTCCACGATTTGTTTCACTTCATTTTTACGGCGGTGTAATGCCATTGATGCTTTCGGGATCTCTTGCCCATAACCCGCCATATCTTCACACACTACACGAAATCCAACCAGTTTCTTTTCTTCGACTTCTCTTATACCTTTTAAGGTTATAGGGTTGATTTTTTCCATATCCACCTTCCCCTTTCTCATGCTTATTGCTTATATATAACACTTCTGCGAAAGGTTAATTTTTCCTCTATGATTATTCCTTTGCAATTTTGCCGGATCCCTAAAAAATTGTGTCGATGTCTGGAAAAGTGGTGTCGAAAATGTAAATAACATTGTCGGATTCCTAATCTCCCGTGTCGAATACTAAAACAAAAATGTCGAATTCCTAACTAATGCAAAACTTCCAGGGTTCATGGAAAAATACATTCATATAAAAAAAGCAAGCACTCCATCGAATGCTTGCCTTCAGGTAGTCATTTTTACCATCTTGATTTTAAATAATCCGGACAGTAACGATCCCTTCGATCTGGCGGATTTTCTCTTCTAAGTCAGGAATAACCGTATCCTCTACTTCATTTTCGATATCGATCATTGTATAAGCAGAATCTCCTCGACTTCTGTTGACCATATCCGCGATATTCAAGCTATCATCAGATAAAACAGAAGTGAGCTGGCCAACCATGTTCGGGACGTTATCGTGGAAAGCAGTCACACGGCGTTTCCCTGTGTAAGGCAGAGAAGCATTCGGGAAATTCACGGAGTTTTTGATATTGCCTGTTTCCAGAAAATCCCGAACCTGACGAGCTGCCATTACAGCACAGTTTTCCTCCGATTCTTTCGTCGATGCACCAAGATGTGGGAGCGGGATAGCATTGTTCATTTTCAACACGTTTTCATTCGGAAAGTCTGTCACAAACTTATCTACTTTTCCGCTTTCTAGTGCAGTTGCCATATCCTCTTCATTTACTAACTCTCCGCGGGAAAAGTTTAAAATATTGACACCTTTTTTCATCATGTTGAATGCTTCTTCGTTGAACATCCCGTTATTGTCATTGGTTAACGGAATATGTACGGTAATATAATCAGAACGGGTGAACAGCTCTTCGATCGTCATGGCGCGTTGTACATTGCTGGACAGATTCCAGGCTGTATTGACAGAAACGAACGGGTCAAAACCGATCACATCCATGTCCAAATCGAGGGCATCATTTGCTACTAGAGAACCGACCGATCCCAAACCGATGACGCCCAACGTTTTTCCTTTGATTTCTTTTCCGATAAATTGTTTCTTCCCCTTCTCTACAAGGGCCGGAATTCGATCTCCTTCTCCTTCCAATGTCTTCGCCCAATTCACTCCGGAAAAGATATTGCGGGATAAAGCCATCAAGGAAGTTAATACAATCTCTTTTACGGCATTCGCATTAGCACCAGGGGTATTGAAAACAACAACCCCACGCTCGGTACACTCTTCTACTGGAATATTATTGACACCCGCACCTGCCCTGGCGATTGCCTTAATATTTTCATCAAGTTCCATGTTATGCATGTTATGACTGCGTACAATAATGGCATCCGGATTCTCGCTGTCCTGATCGATTGTATAACTCTCTTCACCGAATACATCCAGACCGCATGCAGCAATATTATTCAACGTCTTTATTGTGCTCTTTCTGCTTAAAGTTAGTGTGGTCATTTTACTTCCCCTTTCGAATTATGACGATTCTCCATGTTTTCATAAATCAATTACTGGAGGCCCCCTACCTTAATCGAGATATAAAGGACTCCCCCGCATTCTAGGTTTCACAACTCACTCTCCTGAAAAAATCACCAAAGTGCATTGCAAGCAGTCCTTCCGCCCCCCTTCTTTGAGATCCCCGTAATTTTTTGGTCGAAAAGAAAAAGGCCTGGAAATGTAGAATGATATCTACCTTCCAGACCTACGAAAGTCAAAGCATACATAATTAAGCATAAGTATAGCGAATGCCGAATTATAAAATTAGCCACAGCAAATAAAAGCTGAACAGCCGGACACTTCAACTCGTAGTCTAGTTCTTTCAATGGGAACCAGGTAGAGACACTCAGACCATATTACCGAGGATATACGAGTAACGATATTTTTATGTTATTGCTTAGATGATAATATAGCAGACATATTCTCCATAATCAACAGAAAGTCGAACTTTTATTGGGTGAAAATTAATAATGTTCGTTTTTGTGATCGTGCAAAGTGCCTGACCCTCGCTCCGTTAAAGTATTAACGTACTGGGGGTCAGGCACGCAAAAAATACAAGAATTCCCAGAGGAGAATGAAACCTTAGCCGTAATGAGACGTATGGAATAGGGGAAAATCAAGGAACGGAGGATTAGTCATGGAAGTCAATTTAGATTTTGTCATTTTAGCGGCCGGCATCGCTCTTGCTGGCTATTTCATCGGAAATGGTCTCCGGAATTTCGGGAGAAGCAACCCTGTCGATGATTATTGGGATGAATCAATAAGAAAAAGTCTGAAGTAAGGAGAAGATCGACAATAATGTGATCGGTGCTCCACATTACGGTGATATTCATTACCATCGGGGTTTCCCTCTTCCAAAAAAGAAAAGTTGTCCTTACATAAAAAAGAGCACGGGCGAAGGGCCGTACTCAATCAGGATTTCTTTGTTTTATCGTCGTGTAGGATACAAGCTCGCCCCAGCCACGTCCAGTTGGGTCCATCAGGCTTGTGATCAAGGACACCATATACCAGAGTCCGCCGGTCCAGATGACAGGACCGAAGCCTAATATGGCTCGTAAAAGAATCTGGATGAAATTCAGTTTCTTCCCATTGTTCGATGTGACCGTCAGATTGGTCAACAACATCGCTAACGTTCTTCCTTTCGCTACAAGCGGAATGACAATCAGGAACGTCATCTGGATGATGAGGAACGCCTTCCAAAACACGGGATTCGGTTCAAATCCTCTGCCTGTATCCTGTAGTGATGTATAAAAGACAGCTAAAGCTCCGGCAATGTTCAGTTCCAGTCCGACACCGATAAAGCGCTGGAACAGGTTTCTCCCTTCCATAAGCAAACACTCCTCCCTTTGTACTATCGTATGGATTTCGATAAGAGTTGTTTGCCTATTCACCCAGGGCATGGAAAAGAGCTGGAACATGGAACCCCATCTTTTTTTCATTTCTAGAGGGAAACATAAGAAATAACATAGTCAGAATGAATTTTTAAAACCAGTAAGTTGATTGTTATTTTATGTTGAAATATATAGAATTTGTGAAGGAACATACTAAAACTAACGGTGCAGTATTATTGATTAAGGGTATTTGTTTTTCTGGTAAAATATCCTAATGCATAAAAATGAGGGAATTATTTTGAGGATAAATCTGAAGATTTCAACTGTAATCATGTTTTTAATTTTAATAGGATGTGACCCATTAGCGAAGGAAACGATGGATTTTTATGAAAGCACAGAGAGTATTGACCTCTCTGATGAGAATATCCATTCTATATCAATAAATTCATCGGAGGGCGATGTAATAAACACTTTTGGCAAACCAAATGAAGTCGAAAAAATAGAAGATACAAAGTCAAAATATTTAAGCTATGATGGTGTGGAGTTTGGTGTTGAAGATGAAGAGGTTATTCGATTTTTCATTCGGAGAACACACGAAAGCTCCACAATATATCAAACTGCTAAAGAAATTAAGATCGGGGATACAAAAGAAAAAGTAATGAAAGAATACGGTGAGAACTATTATGAAAGGGTTGAAAGCGGCTTAGATACGGTTGGATATTTTGATAAAGGTAATAGGATCAATATAGAGTTCGGATTTAATGAAAATGAAGTTATAGCTGTTATTATTGAGCAAATTGGTTGGAAGGAAGATCATTAAGCTAACGGGTGCGTTCGTTTAACCATATTTGACAGTGAAAATAGCACAATAAAAAAGAGCTTGGAAACCCAAGCTCCTTTTGTGATGAACTAATCGACCTCTTATTCAACTAAAGCAACCGTTAGCTTAACAATAGTTATTTAATATCAAACATATTTTATTTAAAAGTTTGTAACACAGTACCTCGACCATTATCCAATTCAACTTCAGCATATGCTCCGTTTATGAAGGTAATCTGTGGTGGGACATGACCGCAATCAACATCGTATAAAATAGGAATTTGAAGCTCTTCTGAAAGCTCTTTATAGACATCTTCAACTGTATAATCTGCAACAGGTGTATTAGCCGAACTTCTACCAAACATAACCCCACTACAATCATCAAACCAACCTGATAATTTCATTTGTACGAGAGACCTACGCAGGTCAGTAGTGGATAACTCACAGTTCTCGAGAAACCAAATAACAGAATCTCCTTTAATATAATTCTCTTTAAATTTTTGTACTTCCCCATATGGCGTACCAACTAAATGCCTAATTGTGTCAATACATCCACCAAGTAAACGTCCCTGCATCTTAACATTATCATTTCCAATTGATTTCCAGCACGTTTGTTCTGTTAGATTGAAAATATGAGGAGTCGGGTTATCAAATTGCCATTCCTTTTGATATTTTTCTGATGAATATTGGAGTATTGACTCCCTTATTTTGGTAGACAAAACAGATTGCCACATTTCTGTTGTATCATCTGAATATTCTCCTCGTAAATCCACTAAATTTGTTCCATGTGCAGTAGCGACACCAGTTTTCAAAGTTATTGCTAACAATAGCAAACTAATATCAGAATAACCTAATACCCACTTGTTCTGTATATTCTCAAAGTCAATATATTCAAGTACCTCAATAAGTAATTCTCCGCCCCAAGGAGGAATAATAAGTTGAATATTTTCATTAACCATCATGTTATTAACTTCTTCTGCACGCTTTTCAGCAGATGCAGACTTTGCCTTATGTTGAGTCCAGGCAGTTTCGCCACTGATGACATTGAAGCCTTTCCTATTCATACTTTCAAATGCCAAATTCAACAAATTATGTAATTAGCTGGAACTCCAGATGATGGTGCCGTTACCACTATCGTTGCACCTTTTTTCAAGGATGGATATTTTATCATGTTATACCTCCTCCATGTTTTGTATTATTTTAACATTAAACTTTAGTTAGAAAGTACCTTTTTCTTGCGTTAAACTGCTCGTTAGTTGAATAACTTCCTCCCTTAACATATATATCCTGAAAGCCTTCTCGAAAGAAAGAAAATTAACACTCTATTTGACATACTAATCCGATACGCGCCAAAAGATTGGGTTATCTTGCTAAATAGGGTGTTAAATTTTATGCTTATTTGTGTTTGTTTTAGTAAGCAAAGTCCTTTAAATCAATAAAAACAAGCAGCCCAAACCGATTGCTAATTGTACTGCTATTAGATAGGCTATTTCACTTTTGTACTTCAAAACAGAACCCGTTCCTATTATTGATCCAGGCGTTTTTGTTTGCTGATTATATAGTTGCTTATCGCGCTGAACAACGTGTGTTTTAGCATATCCCCTGTTATTTTGGTTTCCTCCGCGGTAATGGTTCTATTTAGCTTGAGATTTCCCCTACCTTTTTCACCCTTTGTCATCTCGGAGAGGCCCCTCCCCCCTGTTGTAATTGTATAGGGCGGGAACGTTGACAGCTGACCTCGCGTGTGGCGATTAGTTGATGGAAGGTACATTAGTTTCTCGAAGAAAAAATCATATAACCTTAAAGCGGCTGCCTGACTTAAAAAGGCAGCCGCTTTTTTTTCATAGGTAAAAAGCACCTTTATCATCACCTCTCCAACCTGCGGCAAATACGGTGAGAAACGTCCCCGCAGGCATATAAGCCGATAGAATCATTTCAAAAAATTCTATCGTATAGTTCCAAATATCTAAACCCTTTCTACAATAAGGGTTTTAGACCACGGCTTTTTAAAAAATAGAGAATGAAGGCTTATTCGGTACTTTGCTAAAGAATGCCCCTTAAAATTTTCCATTCAGTCCGACTCAGCACGTCTTTGCCTTAAAAACCGTTGTTAAGCGGCTTTGACTTTCTGGTGAGGCTTTATTAATGTCTAACTTGAGCAGATGGCAGAACTTTCAGAAAAAAATAAGAGAGGTGATTTTCATTCCTACGACGACTGAAGATGTGAAACACTATCAATTTTCCGTACCAGAAAAATCAGACGGGGCTTCTGTTTATGAGCTGATCGAGAATATCCCGATCCTTGATTTGAACTCATCCTACAGTTACCTGCTGTGGTGTGAATTTTTCAGTGACACCTCGGTGGTGGTGAAAGATGGCGAGGAGACAGTCGGGTTCATTTCCGGATTCATCGACCCGTCTTCCCCTGATACTTTATTCATCTGGCAAGTAGCCGTCGCTGAAACGGAACGGGGAAATGGGCTTGCGACAAGAATGATCGATCATATTTTGGACCGGCATGATGTGGCATTCATCGAGGCAACGGTTTCCCCCTCGAATCAACCTTCCCAACAACTGTTCAAAGGATTTGCTGAGAAGAAAGAGGTACCCTGCAACATTAGTGTCTGCTTCAAAGAAGATGATTTTCCAGGAGAAGAACATGAGCAAGAAAACACATTCAGAATTGGACCACTAAAAAACTAGGAGGACCTAATCTTAATGACTATTTCTAATCAGAAAACAGACATGAGTGTATTCGAAAATTATGAATCAGAGGTGCGCAGCTACAGCCGCAGCTTCCCTACCATTTTTGAAAAGGCGAAAGGATATCAATTGTGGGATAAGCAAGGAAAGGATTACATCGATTTCTTCGCAGGAGCCGGCGCGTTGAACTACGGCCACAATGATGATGCTATGCAGCAAAGGTTGATCGAATATATTCAAAGTGACGGACTCTTACATAGTCTGGATATGGCGACAAATGCCCGGGCAGCGTTTTTGCAGAAGTTCAATGAGGTCATTTTAAAGCCTAGAGAGATGGATTATAAAATCATGTTCCCAGGCCCTACTGGAACCAATACGGTTGAAAGTGCGCTCAAAATCGCCAGAAAAGTGACGGGCCGTGAAAAAGTGGTGACGTTCACGAATGCTTTCCATGGCATGACGATCGGTGCTTTATCTGTAACTGGAAATGCCTTCAAGCGTCACGGTGCCGGCATTCCGCTCACCTACAGCATGGCGATGCCTTTCGATGACTATATGGATGGTATCGATTCGCTCGATTATCTCGAAAAAATGATCGAAGATGGTGGCAGTGGCATCGATCTGCCTGCAGCTGTCATTTTGGAGACCGTACAAGGGGAAGGCGGAATCAATGCAGCGAGTTTCGAATGGCTGAAAAGAGTGGAAGAACTTTGTCACCGCCTCGACATCCTGTTGATTGTCGACGATGTCCAGGCCGGATGCGGGCGTACTGGTACATTCTTCAGTTTTGAACAAGCAGGCATTTCTCCAGATGTGATCTGCATGTCCAAATCGATCAGCGGAAGCGGACTGCCGATGGCGATCACGTTGATCAAGCCGGAATATGATATTTGGGGACCTGGAGAGCATAACGGCACATTCCGTGGCAACAACCTGGCCTTCGTGACAGCTGCGGAAGCGTTGAACCACTGGAAAACCGATGCATTCAGCGAGTCGATCCTGAGTAAAAGTGAGCTTTTCAAAAAACGTCTGAATCAGTTTGTAGATGAATATCCTGAACTACAGGGAGAAGTCCGCGGTCGTGGTCTCATGCTCGGCATCGCAAGTGCAAAAGCAGGATTATCCGGTCAATTGGCAGAAGCCGCCTTCGAAAGAGGTCTGATCGTTGAAACGTCCGGACCAGACGATGAAGTATTGAAAATGCTCCCACCGCTGATGATTGATGAGGAAGGTATTGAAAAAGGGTTGGATATCATTGAAGAAAGTATCAAAGCCGTGTTAGGCAAGGAGGAAGTTACCGTATGAATGTCATTAAATTGGAAGATCTGCTAGGAACGGAACGTGTTGTGAAAGATGATAATTGGGAGAGCCGTCGATTTCTGTTGAAAGACGATAACGTAGGGTTCAGTCTCCATGATACCCTCCTTTATGCCGGAACAGAAACGTACATCTGGTATAAAAACCATATCGAAGCGGTCTACTGCATCGAAGGGGAAGCGGAGATCGAAACGGTGGATGACGGCAAGAAATATCAAATCAAGCCTGGGACGATGTATTGTCTCGACGGACATGAAAAACACTACCTGCGTGCGAAAACAGACTTCCGCGTCGTGTGTGTGTTCAACCCGGCGCTTGTAGGAGATGAAATCCACGACGAAGAAGGTGTGTATAAACTGCCGGAGGAAAGCAAGTAAAAAACGGAACAATTTAAAAAGCCTGGTACTCTGCTAATTGGAGGGTTCCAGGCTTTTTTTATCGGTGCCTGACCCCCGCTTCGCTAAAGTGTTAATGCACTGGGGGTCAGGCACTTTTGTTTGATAAACACATTGTTCCATTTCTGTCATAGCATTTCCCCTGCTTTTTATTTATACTAGTCTAGGATTCTAATAATGAAAATAGAAGGGATCGATTCTATGAAGAAAGACTTCAACTATGTCCCATGGGTCGTGGGACTATCGATTGCAATCAACCTGATCGTTGTCGCCCTGTTGTTCTTGCCGAAAATGGATGGCGACACAGGTTTTGATATCAAATTGCTTCCATTATTGAACGCGGTGCTGAACTCGTTCACTTTCGTTTTCTTACTGGCAGCCCTGTTCATGATCCTTAGAAAAAACATTCGTTGGCACAAGCGGTTCATTTTCGCAGCATTTTCGTCAACGGCCTTGTTCCTCGTCTCCTACCTTACCTATCATTCGATGGCAGAGTCGACCTCTTTCGGCGGAGAAGGAATCGTAGCTGCAATCTATTACTTTATATTGATCACGCACATCGTACTTGCTGCGTTAATTGTACCGCTCGCACTTCTCACCCTATTCCGCGGCCTGGCAATGAAAGTGGACAAACACCGCCGTATCGCTCGCTGGACGATGCCTCTATGGTTATATGTCAGCTTGACCGGTGTGATCGTCTACTTAATGATTTCGCCTTACTATTAAAGAAGGGGATTTATACTTTACTAGGTAGGAGGGTGTTTCTTGGTCCTCTCAGGGATGGTATTGGAGAGGGCCTTTAAAAGGCAGATTAATGGGGAACATGATTCATATATAGGAAGGAAGAATAACGTAACACAAATATAACTAGCCAGTTATAGAAATCTTTGTTATTGTGAAATAATAATAAAAGAATATTCCAGTTTATAGACAATGCTCTTTTCGGAACAAGTTTATTGATAAGCTATACAGGGAAAATTTTATTGTGAGGTCACACTACAAGGAGCATACAATGGACTTACTTCAATTCATTAAAAATGAAGGATACGTCTCAGCAAGTTTTGCCTCGCTTGATGGTGAAAATATACAATTAATATTAAAGGACCTGGCTTCCACAGAGGATTTATATGAATGGATGAACATCACCCCTACTTCCATTTCCTATTACCCCTATGAGCGTGTGCCATACATGGTTTGTTATATGAATTGCCTTCACGACGAAAGCGTTTTGAAACTACAATTAATAAAAGCATAAACGACAAAGAAGCCGGATTACAGTGACAGTGATCCGGCTTCTCTTCTATTCCTCTCTATTAAACCCAGCCTTTACCCCTCATCTTTGATTACATAGTTCTTCAACAAATGAAGCGTAAACAGACCAATCGCCAGGAACACACCAACATCAATGATCAGGGATAACAAATCAAAATCGTCCCGGAACATGTCGTATTCGAATCCGAAAATTCCAAAGACCAAATCGGAGAGGATACTTGCTACCAAAAAACTTATAAAATATTGCAGAAACTCTTTCATCGGATAATTTCCCTTTCTCTTCTTTACCTTACGCCAAGCTTTTTCTAAGTACGATTTCATCCAGCACAGGTAAGTCATGTGAACCCATCAGAGGAATCTCCGGTTTGATTTTACGGGCTTTTTTAACCGCATCATGTAAAATGTCCACCATCCGGAAGCCTCTTTTTTGATAGAACTCCAAAGCATGAAGGTTATCATTCGTTGTTACTAGTTTGATACTGTTGCACCCGTGTTCTTGAGCCGCGTTTTCCACTTTCCTCAACAGTAATGTACCAATACCCTTGTTTTCTTTGAGGCTGTCGAGGGATATCACTTCACACGCTCTCCCTCAATGACATAAGTTATAACGCCTGCGATTTGAGTACCATCGAAAGCGAAAAAATCATCAAGCGTATGACAATCGAAAACCCCGCTGGACAGGACCATTTGAGGGCTTCCCCAGTGCTGGGTGAAGAAATCGACTTTCATTTGTTCTGGTAATGTACTCATCTTTTTCAGTTCCATCCTTGTGTCTCCTTCAAACGCATGTAAATAATAAATCGGTAAAAAAGATGGACGAAGCCTCTTCCCTTGTTGGTGACGCTGAATCACCAACCCTAAACGCTCAATCATGGGAGAGGAAAAGTTTTATAAGCTATCATTTTTCAGGAAGACGTTCGAACCGTTTCAGCTTTTGATAGCGATCGACAGCAAGAATACCCTGCCACTGCCTTTTACTGATATGGAAAGCTTCCGTCGGCTCTCCCCAGTCCCACGAGATGTCCCACACACCTTCTTCATTCATCGTCTCCAAATAAAAGTCCAGATTTTCAGAGACAAGCCGGGCATATTTTTCCGCTAACAGGTGTTTCGGACTCGTGATCAAGTCCAAGGGCAGCGGCTTATAACTTTTTCCCCATTGACTGACATCTTTGTCTATACAACGCTCTGCAAGAAGGAACACCTTCGCATTCACGTCCTCATAAGAATAAGAGGTGCGCTCTTTCAATGTTTCCCTGTAATGAAACAAAACGTTCATGAGCTGCTGGTAGCAGTTCACTTCATGAAAATCCATCATATCGATATCCATCAGTCTTGGAAGGGCCATCTCTACACTGGACCACCCTATTTCGGCCGCTTCACTGTTTTCGTACGACCAGTGAATGAGAAAACCGGCGAGCTCAGCTGCAGGATTGAACATCCAGTTTTCCTGGACTCCTTCTTTCCAGTGCCACCAGGGAGCATGGGGGTAATCATTCGTTTCAGGAAGGACTGTCGGCCACATGCCAGTGTCAGGCTCGTATGTTTCCATCAAGTATGTGATCATGTCCAAAACAACCGGCTCTTTGGACGCCACATCAAGTTCGTATAAATACTGCCCTGCTGCCCATGTCGCCATAGGAGAAGAAGCTGGCAGCCAAAAATCCGGTTCGATCCCGTGCCCGAATCCGCCGTCATCATTTTGAAAGGCCCGGATATAAGGAATCACATCACTTTTCAGGCCACCTTCCAGAAGAGCATGCCACCTGGCTCTTTCTAATGGCCGGGCATTGCGTTTCATCCAATTGCTCGTTTGTGCTATCCTATCTTTTGTTAGGTTCATCCTCATCCGCTCCCCTAAAAAGTTTTTTCCTCCATTAATGAATATTTTTCTATGTAATGAAGGACGCTTCCTCACTGCACAAAAAGCTTTTGATTTTCCGATCGCTTGTCCATCATAAATAAACTTTCCTTTTAAGGACATTACCCCATCTCTTCCCTATTCACCCATCGTCTGGAGATCCTATTTCGTTTTCCCATCCAGTTCTGCAATAAAAATGACTTCAAGTTCGTCAGCAAAATAAAGCTCGGTTCCTTCAAGAAGGACGTTTGCCATACCTTGTTTACTTTTCCGACTCTATCACCTTTCGTTCTATTCTTTTCTTCTGACAAATCAACCTCCAGTTTGAAAACGGTATCATTTTCAAGCATTATAACTTCCGCATCAGGGTTCAAGTTCAGCACCTGTTTTTTTCTCAGCCTCCCTCCCTTGACGAGGATAACAAGCAGGCAGCAACAAAGCAGAATAAGGATGGGAAATATTTTCGTATCACGTTTTTTTCCTTATGCTGTGAATGATGGTGAAACCGAAGATGAATCCGAACATCGTCGGTCCGTTGAGATGGTGTGTGGCGAAAAACTTCATCAGTGGAAGCATGGGGACATTTGTATAAAATAACCATGGAGTCAGTGCGATGTAAAGACTTGGAATACCTAATGCCAGGAATTCTGCCCAAACAAAGCCCTTCAGACGTTTTTCTTTGTAACGTCTCCATAAGAAAGATGTTGCAAACAGCATGCCGAAAAGGACAGGATACACATGGTCGAATATCATAAGCGGTACAACGTCAAATTCCATTTCTGCCCACTCCTGCAGATGTTTCCGATAAGTCAAAGCTCCGGTAAGAAAAGCGATCATCCCTAGACTATAGGCGAGATAAAAGCCGAACCTCTTCATCACAATCCCTCGCTTTTTTTCTAAGTATATGACATTCATTCGAGAACCGTGATTTCGGAAGCTCTCACTTTACGACTCTCAGGATCTTTATTGATATCTTTACTTTCTGGAAGTGTTACTTTTATTTCTAACAATTCTTCATCTTTTGCTTGTTGTCTGAATTCATCCATTTGTATTTTTTCCCCACCTTCCGTGAGTACAGGGGTATCATGGGGCACGAGGACGAGGCATGGATAACCTTCCTCGGTCACGGCACTGTTTTCATTCCGTTTGACTGCCGAAGAGCACTCGACTTCAAGACCACCGAGTTTCACTGCTGTTACATGACCTTCAAATGCACGGACACCTTGACCTGAAACACTGCAACCGACAATGAACACTAATAGGAATATAAGTAATTTCTTCACGATGTCTCACCTTTCTCCGAAAATCGAGTACACTCGACTTACAATCGTCAACTCTATAAAAAGCGTACCACGAATGGAATTATTTGAAAATACTGGTATGGGTTTATAGTCATAATTTGTAAAAAAATGATAGGATTTAAGATTTACTTTTTAATATTTTTTCTCAACCGTTGTAAGAACTCCTCTTTATGTTTCGGGGATACTTTTATAAACTTTCCAGGACCATAATGGATTTCTAACCGATCGGCTGATAATGCGGGAGCAAGGAAAGGGTCTCTATTCGGTACGACCTTTTCGATTTCCTCTAGACGGATTTGCTTTTTGTATGGACCATAGTGGACTTTCAAACTTTCAGAATCTATGTAATACCCGGTACCGAACCAAATCCAAAGGAGCAAAGCCGGGACAGCCAGGAGGAACAACAGTTTGAATAGCGGATTAGAAATGGGATCTGGAACCATGAAAACACCCCATTGCAGGCCGAAAATCCCATCAGCAAGCATGATCCCGATCACTCCCCAGATGATGACGGCGATCCAACTATCTTTTTTTGATGGGTAATAGATGTTCATCAACCTCCCTCCTTCTTGTTGGGTTTACCAACAAGAATCCCTACGGTCTGTTTACTACTGGATTAGTAGAACAGAATTCACGAAACGTCCATCCTCCGAAGAAAATTCTCCATGTATTTTTGCAGGAGACCACTTCCTAGATTACGCGACTTGCTTTCATATGGAAGAACTCTTTCATTATTCCTTTCTACTATAATTACGGTTTGGAAATAGAAAAAGTTTCATAGTATTTTAAAAAAATTCATCACCTATTGTTATAATTATCCGAAAAATTGGTTATTCTAGGAAAAAAACATTCCCTTTCTTACTACTGTTTACTCGGCAAAACTGTTCGGTTGCTTATGTATAGATGGGGATCGTGTTTCAAATGAAGGAGGAGCGGCTATGGCTGATCTGCAGCTGGGAAATCGGGTTCCTAACTTTACACTCCCTGGCGTGACAGGAGAACAGTTCTTATTGGAGTCTCATCTGGAAAAACATAGGGACGCATGGCATGTCGTCGTCTTCTTCCGGGGATCCTGGTCTCTGGAATGCAGACTCACACTTAGGGAACTGGAAGAGGAATTAAACGATTTCCACACCCAAAACCTTACATTGACAGCAATTTCAGCAGACGATAAGGACGCATTGGAACAAATGGTCGTACAAGAACGACTATCTTTTCCTGTGCTCTCCGATGAATTCTTCTCCATCACTGATGCGTTCGGTGTCTTTATCAATCATCATGGCCAGCACGGAGAGCCTGCATCCTTCATCCTTAACGAACACGGTGAACTGATTTTTCAACAAAAGCAAACCGGACCATTCGGACGCCCTTCACCAAAGGACTTGATCCAAAACGTCCAATATATAAAAGAACAGAGACAAAAAAGAGGAAATGCCTCGTAATAGCACTTCCTCTATAAGAAAAGGAATGCACTTATTTGCGTGCATTCCTTTTTTTAATTGTTGTTCAGCTTCTAGCTTAATGCGAAGGAAGGTTAAAGGATGTTGCTCGCAATCCGCATAATCCATCTACTGAACCAAAAACTACAGACACTTATAGCCTCCATAACCCATGCTGGAAGGAGCGAATAATATGTATCCCCGTATCCGCCCCTATTTTCTTTTTTAATTATTGGCTTGGAGTGCTTATGTTTTTCGTACAAAATACAACTTTTCCTAACCATGATCTTTCTTTATTTAAAATAAATGCTTAGATTGATTCCTTTGAATATTTTTTCAACAATACTCTTCTTATGATTACCCCTGTACCTAAACCAATCGGCAAAAATAACATGGGCAGCCATAATGGACCAATGAAGTATCCAAAAAATGTGAATTCGGATGAAAATATAAGGCCGGCTGTAACAAAATAGGCCGAAAATACAAAAGGCAAATAGGCAAAGGGTTTGTCCATCCCCCCACCCGCATCCTTATATGCATCCCAAATAGAAAAGAAATATAAACAAGGATAAAACATCAGCCACATATAGTTGGTTTCGGCGATCGCTTCCTCCAGCCTAAAATGAAAACTCAACATAATGATTTTATTAAAGTTTCCCATTACATTAACAAGAATCTCTAAGATAATTAACAAAAATCCTTTTATATATTTTCCATTTAGCAATTGTCCAAACCCCGGAAAAGCAATACTCCATAATAAAACTTCTAATTTCTTACTTTTTTCAGAACATCCTATTCCCATCACTTCACCTAATTCGCTATTCCTTTTCTTCCATTAGCTCTATTTACTTATCTTCTGATAGTTCCTTTCTGTTTGGGGCAAGTGGCGGCTGTTCCAACCATTTATATTTGGTCATTAAATTAAACCATTCTTTTGTAATCATTATATTTTTTAATATGATTTTTTCATAAGCAGTTACTATATCTACTCGCATTGCGGATGCTAGACCTGCCCCATGGTATGATTGGGAAGATTGTAATAGGAAACCCATGTGGTACAACATTAATTTGTCTGAAAAAGGAGAATCCTTAGAAGAAGTAACCTCTGACTCCCAAGACATTGGAACAGGCAGGTTATCTCCTTTCAATATATTTCCCAGTGATTGAATTTGTTTGTCGGATGCATTTTGCATACTCTCTAAAAATTTCCTAACGTCTTTTGATTGGGCCACTTGGCTAAATCCTATAGAAAGTGACTTTTCCAATATTTTCTTCTTCAAATTAAGGGATACAGCAATTATTTCTGTAGCAGCTAGAGGCCGTTTATTTCCTGTAAACCCATTAACAAATTTTTGACCTGAAACAAATTCAGGTACTTTTTCGGGGTAAAAGTAAGGATCCCTTTGAAAATGCCCTTTCTCCAATAGTAAATCAGTCGTTTGCTGATACATAGTCATAGCCTCATTACTTGTTTGTTCATAAAATAATCTTAAATCCTTTCTGACAGAGGAACTAAGTGCTGTAGTATGTCCTATTAAGCCGTGCAGTGTCATAATATGCAAATAGTGTAAACAGAATATGTCAGAAAACAATCGATCGGTTCCTTTATTGAGGTCTGATTCTGAAAATCCAACGGGAACAGGGAATCCTTCGTTCTCAATAAACCGTTTTGTTTGCTGCTTTTGCTTACCTGAAACTTTTATTGCATCTTCAAAGATTTGTTTTATCTTCTCATCTTCTATAATGGACAGCATATATTTGTTCACAACATCGATAGCCGATCCATTTACATACTCTCCCCACAATGTTCCTATTTCAGCTGATGTGAGTTTCAATTGATCTTTATCCATAAAATCACCTCTTCCTAATGTTTCCCAAAGTAAGAAGGTTTTATTTGGCTGGATAAGTTCAAATTGGTCATGGTGTATGTAAAGTTCACTTGGGGCAAATGATTGGATTGGTAGAGGAATTTTTACATGTGTAAGCCTTTTTCAGAAAATATGTATTTGGATGAAGGAGCTATGCCCTTTAACCATGATTTTGTGTTGGAATATGCGCCGCTTTTTTCCTTCTTTCGGAAAATCATTGTTATTAAGCAGGAAAAAAGACCACCCCTAAGCTCAGTTACTGAGGAGTGGTCTTAAAAAATCATAAAATATCCAGTCGTCTTATAAGTGAATAGAGGCAGCTTTGATTGGAATGAATCCGTTCTTCCTTCCTTAGTCATACCCTTGGGTAATCATTTCCGTAAGTAGAATCACCCCATCCAAAGCTAACCGTTCATTGAAAGTGAAAATGTTCTTCATGCAGGTCAACTCTGTGTGGTTCATTTTTCATTTTTGATAGTGTTGACCATTATAGACTTAAGTACCTCTTTGGAATGGCGTTGTCCAATCGGTTCTACCCAATGTATTCGAATAAACTAACAATCGTATATAGAACAAAAAAGACAGCAATCCCGGTAGATATCTTTTTATTCACAAAATCACTCCTCATTTTATATCTCTAAAGTCAAATAAAGAAAGCTGTTTACCCACCTCATTACGCTTGATCATTCATATAAAAAAATTGTCGTTTCTTGCAACAAAAAATAGAGTAACAAATACTTCCCTACTAATCAAATCGTCCATAAGAGCGATAAATTTCCTGTTAACATTCGTATCCTAGTTAGAAGGGGTATCTTGAACCAGAAAGTTTCCAAACATCGAGAATAAATATGTGCTAATTGTTAAAAAAAGAAGACTTTTTCCCCTTATAGGTCATGGACAGAATTTATTAAATGAAGGCAGTTGATAAATTAAGAAGAAACGGAGAAAAATCTTAGAAGAAGATCCTGGAGGGTTGGATTTAATTAATAAGCGAAACGGCAGCCGTAAGACTGCCGTTTCGCTTATTAAATCTTCAGGGAAAATATTCGGAGGGGCGTATTATTTTAAAGATCTAAATATATTGCATACAAATTTTCCCTTTTTCATACTAAGTAAGTTACTGTGGAATGTCCATACCCTATTAACGGATATATTTTGAGGATGCACCATCCTTTATCAAATTTATCGGTACAAGTCACGAATTTGATTTAAGTCTTCTATAAATTGACTCGACTCTTTTTGACTCAACCGAATCAGCATTTGTTCATTCAATGTAAGGATTTGACCATCTCGTTCCTCTTTATGATTATCCAAATAGTCATAAATCGCATCCAATTGGTCTTTATTAAGGGTGGATTGAGTCGTAAAGTGCTTCACTTGATTTAAAACAAATTCATCGTTGATACGATCAAACTCTCCCCTAATGATTTTCCCATTAACATCCACGCTACCAACTCCTTTATGGAGATAGTTTATTCCAATCGGCAAAATTATATAAACGCTGGAGTCAGAAAGCACACACCCCTTCGGAAACGAATGAATGACCAGCCTTCAAAAAGGTTTTATTAAAGAAGTTTGATAGTGATATCGTCCAAAAAATAAGGCCTTCCTATTATAAGGAAAGCCGTTTGTTTAAGCCTTGATTTCGAGAGATGAATTTACAGTTCAGTTAAAGAAAAACTAATTGAGTATATCCCATAATTTACTCTTCTCCATCTCAATTAGCTGACCGAATACCCCTAAAGTTCTAACTATTTTCTCCCCTCCATGTGGATCTTCAAATTTTAGTTCCTGCGATGCAAATAGTCCAGCGTTTTTAAAATGGGAGGAACGAAACCTTATTTGGCTTTCTCCATTCAAACAACTTCCATCTGATTCACAATTAATATGGTGTTTTTCTGATACCCAACTATTAAAAGCTGCTTCGGATGGTGTAGTTACCACCATTCCAAAAACCAACACAACAATTGCTAAACAAACCAAAGATATTACTTTTTTTAACAATCAAAAAACCCTTTCGTCACGGCTAAGATTCCATATAAGCTCCCGTACTTTGAATAAATTTTCTTTTTCTTACTAATAAAGTTACAGCAAGAATAACTATAAAGGTTAAAGTGATTCCAATGATGAAGATGATTCCACCAAATAATAAGAATTCACTGATTGGTCCTGCATACTTGAACCATAACAAGGCACTGACGAGACCAAAGAAAATAATGACGCAAGTTGCTAAAAAAACATTTTCCAACACCTTTTTATTTTTCCTCAAACCTTGCTTTGCTGTAAAATAGCTTAATAATGCGCCTAACAAAATAAGTATAGATAGACCACTGAATACAAGCATAGTCATTATATACCCCTCCTTTATTAAGTGAACCCAGTTAAGGCTTTTCACTTTTTCCAGTGTAAAATTAAACCGGGTAGATGGTTGGCGCAATCCATCATGAAAAGCTCCTATAAAGAGACGCTTTTTCTGCTGCTTCTAATCGTTGGCATAACCTTTTATGGGAATCACAGTAATCTTATTAGTATCGCACTTAATCAAGCAGTTTTTAAAGACGGATGTAAATAGATGAAGGAAGCAATAGTAGCAATCACTCCACCTACTAGCAAAGTAAAAGTAGTACCGAATTGCTCTGCTACGATCCCTGCAACTAACGCTGACACTGGCATTGATACCCATGTCATAAAGCGACTCGTAGCTTGAACACGCCCCAAAAGATGATCCGGGCTGAGATTTTGGCGTATAGTGACAATGCATGGACTCATGATTGACGCAGAAACAGTACCTATGGCATTCATTAGTGCCAACCATAGGAATGAGTCATCCATTGCAAAAGCGATTATGGAAAATCCTCCTATAACACCAGCAGAAAAAAGAATGCTTCTGTAAGAAAAGTGTTTTTTCAACCAATTAGTAGTTAAAGCGCCACCAATAGCGGCAATACCACCGATCGAGAGAAGGTAACCTATTTGCACAGCATCTAAACTTACGGTGGATTTCAAGTGTATGACTAGCATTGTTAAGAAAAGAGTGGTTCCAAAGATGGAAAAGAGCATAGCTAAATTGGTGTAAAAAATTGGTTTCACCGCAATAACGAACTTGAACCCTTCCTTTATATCTGTAAATACTTTTGCCCTGGTCATTCTATCTTTTTGTATCCTATCATCTATTCTAAGACTTAATACAACTACAAAACCCACCAAAAAGGAAAAGCTGTTCATAATTAACCCTATACCAGGATTAAACATACTGATTATGATTCCTCCTAACCCAGGTGCAATAAATACTGCCGTTTGAAATATGCCTGTGTTTATGGAATTAACCAGCTGTAGATCTTTTTTTCGGACCAGTTTTGGAATGGAAGCAAATTGACAAGTGTTATATATCTGGGTTAACAAGCCTACGAGTAACGCCCCAACATATATTTCCCAAATGGTTAAGTGGTTTATTATGTATAAAAAACCTAAGAGACCAACCGTTAGAAATCTACCTGAATCACAAAGCAACAGGATTCTTTTCCGATTAAAATTATCAGCCAATACTCCAGTAAAGGGCTGGATGAGAATAGGCAATCGCTCGAGAGCTGCTACTATCCCCATGCTCAGCGGTGATCCGGTGATAGCCAATACAATCAAAGGGAGTGCAATCAAATATATTTGATCGCCGAAGAAGGAAACCAAGTTACCGCCAATAAATCTATATACTTGAAAATTCTTTTTGAACTCAGGAACTTTCTCTTTCGATTCCACTTGTACGTCTGAATGATTCATAAGCTTCTCCCCTTTTTATTCACTATCCAGATACAGGCTTAAATCGGTAGGTAAGAAATCAATGGCGCTTTGATTAATGTCATATTTGTTGTTTGAAACCTGAGTTACCAACCTTGCTGACTTTAAGATTTTCAAGTGATGATGAACGGTTGTTTTGCCTAACTTCAGTTCAGCCGTTAATTCCTGCAGAGATAAATGCTCCTCTTTTATCATCTTCAGTATTTTTAAACGTGTTTCATCTCCTAATGCTTTATATCTTTGGACCAATTGTTTATTCGGAACAAACTTCTCATTGGAGATACTTTCATTTGCCACCGCATAATAAAATACTTTAACACCATCCAGATCTGCTTCCACGTTCCATGGTCTGTAAAAATAATGAGGTATGAGAATGACCTTATGCACATTTGGTTCAGGTGCATATTTAATACCATCCGTAGCCCACTCAATAAATTCCTCCGGTTCTAAATTGTTGAGCATATTTTCTTTGGAATCCTTGTCCGTTAAAAGTATTGCGCTCAGCTTATCTTTTTCAGGTTCAATCACTGTTTCAAACCATCCAGCCATAACTTCAACTAAGTGACTCTTTAATTCCTCAGCGGAAACGTCCCTTATATATTTAAGGTAACTTGGAAGAAAGGGATGATTTTTTGTGATTTTTTGCAACTTTTTTAGTCCTTTCTCAGACCCTTCCAATAGTTCACTTATCAAATCATTGTATTCCTCCCCTAAGTAAGGAATTGCAATAGACTTTAGACGTTTTGAGGATAAGCTATTTACATAGTCTATAAAAGAAGTCAGATGTTCAAAGTCTTCCTGGTGAAGAATCTGGAGAAGTGTCTTCCAAGTGTTGTGTTCTTTTACATATTCGAGATGCTCCACCATCATCGGTGATAATGCTTGTTCGATTGATTTTCTATTCTTTTTCGATATTTCTAACGTATTAATCAAAGATTCATTGGTTATAGCTGCTATACCTAAAGCTGATTCCCATAAAAGAGAGCATTTGACTTCAACACTATATTTCTCTCTAGAGATCTTGGTCCCTGCAGAAAATAATTCCATATTACCCCTCCTGCATATATTCTATATTATTAGAACGATATGTTCAATGTTTTTAGTCAATTAAAAAAGAGCCTTCTTTTGTTAAGAATGGCTCTTTCAAATACATAAAGCTTTCCGGTATATTCTATTTTAATAGACCAAAAAATCCCCTATATCCAATTAACTCCTATATTATCCCGAAACTTCCATATTCCTGCCCAATTCTTAAGTAAAGAAAAGGCAACTATTCTTTTGGAATAATCGCCCACAACTTTTGAAGACTCGATTAAATGGATAACCGATTGATATTTCACCAAAAAACACCACTTTCAATCATCCAGAGTCTGGTTGATTGAAAGTGGTAGATATACCTAATTGCTATTTGGTGTAAATGGCGTTTGAGAAGAGGCGGAATAAGTAATCCGTGTGATCACGGAAGCCTGCTTCAAGTCCAATAAGCGTTACGTCTTGATCCTGTTCTTTAATGATGACCGGCTGCCCTTGGGCATCAGCGCGGTCTTCCCAGTGTCCCGCCATAAAGAAGTTACTGCTGTCTTTATAAGTGGCATGGACATCTACTCCTTCCACATCCGAATACCAAACAGGGCTATAGACGAAACCATAATCAGTTTCTGCATAACCAGAAGTTAGGGAAACAGAATCGTAATTCACTCGGACGATCCCATTACTATTATTGCTACCTTTATGAACGGTGACATCCGTCAGCCCCAGTTGCGTAGCGGCATCGGAAGCGCCAGCTCCAACAGCAATATATTTCCCTCCATCTTCAACAAAGGAGTGGATGTTATCTTTAAAGGCATTATACTGTGCCTCATTTTCGAGACCAAATTCAGCGTTCGGAGTCCAATTATCATACGAAATCAAGTTAGACGTGCCACTGTAGAAAAAGACCTCTGTATCTCCTAATCCTTTTTCTGCCAGTTCTCTTGGGGTGATTTCCTGTACTTCAAACCCTAATCGTTCCAAAGCTAAACGTGTGCCTGCGTGAGATTGACCTTTGTTCATCCCGCCGTCTTTTAGAATCGTTACCTTCTGAGAAGTTAATGGCTCACCATCAACAGCCTCGACCGATTTGACGGTGATGCCAGACGCCTCCACAAGTTTTCTCAATTCCGGCGATTTGTTTGCATCCACATAGAATTGCTCACCATCCATGGTCACTTTAAATCCGTTCTTTACCAAAGTGTTAACTAGATTAATAGCTTTTACAGAAGAGTTAGGAATCACATATGGACCGTTTCCGTTTAACTCCCCATCGGCTTTTACTTTTTTCACGTCGTTAGTCTTTACATTAAAGGAGCTGTCAGCTTCAACCTCTACCGCTTCAAAACCCCATAATTCTGGTAAATTCCAGGCAGAGATATCATACATAGATGGTGTGCGATCGGTAATATCTTCTCCATCCCACAGCATCGTGTTCGCAAGTCCAGCTTTCGCCTGACTCATGTCTACGATATACGTTCCCGCCGGGTACGAGACACCTTCATATTCGAATGCTTTCTTCGCCTCAGAGACATCAATGTCATTGAACATCAGATGCTCAACTGCTTTTTCGGTTGCCGTTGGGTCTGTTTCATCTACTGGTAAAATATACGCTTGCGGGAAGAACCCTTCCTTATGGTATGGGTGATCAAATTGGATGCCTCGTTTGAATACTTCGATTTGGTCTTTGATCATTTGTTCTTTGTTATCATTGGAAAATTCAAGCGCTCCCATAACTGTATCATAATGCCATTGGACGCCATCCCAATCATTCGTCGGTGCTTCAAGCGTATACCCATAAGCCCCGTGATACATCGCATACATCGGTGTGAAAATCGGTGGATAATCATCCCATCCTGCTTGATCATCCCGCTGCGGAATATATGTACCTGTCATCGATTGATAGTCGACACCTGAAGCATCAGTATTTGTATTTTCATAGTCTGTACGGTTTTCTACAATGCTTCCTTCCATGGCTTCAGCCTGATCTAGCGCCCATTTCGAAAATAGATCATACTCGTAGTTCGGATTGTGCGGTGGTGTACACGGCTCGATTAAACCTGGCTGATCTGGGCCGCCATAACTTTTCACATAGCCATGCAAATCAAGGAAGACCATTGGATTCCACTCTTTGATCAACTCAACTGTATGTTTGGTTTCCGCTTGAGATTGTGTAATAAAATCCCGATTCAAGTCAATGCCATTGCTGTTAAAACGTGTCGCATCAATCCGACCGTCAGGATTAGCTACCACATTAAAAATAAGAATATGATTTTCAAGCAGATTCTTCGTTTGTTGATCATTGGCTGTTGCAAAACGCTCAATCAATTGCAGCGCAGCATCTGAACCCACAAACTCAGTGCCATGAATAGACGCATTAATCATCACCGGCACTTTAAAGTCAGGGTGTTTTTCAATAAATGCCTGAGCCTTTTCAGAGTTCTTGAACATCTTCTTTCGCAATGATTTTTGATACCCATATTTCCCTTTGGAGGTTGGATCGGAAATGGTTACCGTATAAAGGTCATGACCACCGGAAGATTCCGCTGAACTTTCTACTGTAATCCGATTACTATGTTTAGCAATTTCCGCAAGTTTGTCGTCTACCTTCGAGTACTTCAAAAATTCATAGTTCTCATTGTTAAAAAGGCTGCCATCTTCCTCCTTCAGAGTTTCGTTTACATTGACATTGTGCCATTTCGGCGCTTCTGCTGCCGCCGTTATAGGCGCAGCAAGCATCGTAATGGCTGCCATACCACTCATTAATGTCTTTTTCATTATTTACCCCCTAGTTTATAAGATATAATTACTAGTTTATACCATTAGTAACACAAACTGTATAAACCGATTTAACTGTTTAAAGAGAGTGCTTTTGTACTACGTTAATCAATTAAACTGTTAGTCTACCCCATCTACCTTTTTAATCAAGCATAGACCAAATAATAACCTGCACCAATAATAAAAAACGAAATTCATCATCCCTTATGCTTATGTAATAAGGCCGAGTACTCTCCAAGCTATCGCCCCATTATTGAAAAGTTATGCTAAATCTTCATTTGATAGTTTCCAATCAAACCATCGACCATGTCCATCCGTTCCACCAACTGTTCTTTTTTTAAATTCTCCGTTTACGACTGAATCTACATGCAAGTTCCTATCCTCCATATTATTGTAAATATGAAAAACATCCCTCTGATTCCCTATTTCCTTCACTTTATGTATCAAACTCTCCTTAACTGTGTTCGGCATCTGATTAGCTACATGTGTATGAAAAATGCAAAGTGTTGTATCAGTTGGTATTTCTTCGATTACTTCAGTCAATAGTCCAACACCATCCCCTTCAATAAGGTGAGGAGGGTGTAATCTTAGTTGTTTTACAGCAGCTTCAAAGTTCGAAAGTCGGTCCTCATGCTCCGGCCATATTAGAGCTTTCAACCATAAGTAATCTTCTATGTTTGTAAGGTCACTAACATGTAAATCCATTCCTCTTCGATCATTTACTGGAGGGATGGATGATAGCAAATGAGTTGGAACTTCTCCTTCACGAACGTTGGATATTAAATGGACATAAGAATCTTTATTACCATAGACCTGTTCATTTCCATAGGAATAAGAATACTGATCCCACAAAAGCTGAAGCCCCGCACTTGTTCCTATTTCAATAAGGGATAATGGTTTGTTGGTTTGTTGATAGATGAATCCGAATATGGGGTATAAATAAGCACAACGGCGGACTTCATTGGTTTGTACACGTTTATTCTTTAAAATGTTCTTTATTTTGCTTGTGTTTCTGAAACAAAAGTCTTTAAATGTCTCGAACAAATGGCTGTCTTTTTGGGGTTCTTTTACTATGCTCGGGTAATATTCCTGGAGTTGATGATCAGTCCCTTTAAGAAGTAAATAATGTACCGCACCCAAGAGTAAATTTGGAACAGGTTGTCCTTCTCTTGCATTCAGACATAATTCTAATAAGTCATCATCTTCAGCTATCTCTGAGGCCAAACGTCTATAGAATTCGCTGGACCCTTCACATTCTAAGACCACGAAATCATTAAATCTTTCCGCCAAACTATTTTTATTCATACTATCTTCTCCCTCCCTTACAATTTTAAACGATTTCCAATATTATGTAAATTTAGCGCATAGGAAAAAAGCCGAAGATCTTCTATATAATCTTCAGCTATTGCTCATGATTGTTTAAGAATTGAGTGCGAAAAAATCTTGGGGGTCTTTTTACTTTTGCCACCCGTTTTCTGTACTTTCATACTAATATTCTTCATTTTTTACTCATAAAAACTCTTCTAAATTTGGAGATTGATTATATTTAATTGCAGCTTGTTTATCCTTGTTAATAATGGCATCTGTTAAATCAATATTGTTTATGCTCGCAATGGCCACTGCGTAGTGAATAACATCAACTAACTCTTTCTCTAAAGAAGTGTTCCCTGAATTTTCCTTTCGACCTTCTAACTGGTTAAGTACCTCAGCTACCTCGCCAATTTCTTCTACAAGTTTCATAAACAAGGCAGAGGAAGTTCCTCCTTCTTTGTATTTTAGTGATAGGTAACTCTGTAGCTCATGGAATGTTAATTGCTTCATATAAATTCCTCACTTTAATTTTTCTATTTCGCTAGGCCTCCGTTAGTTCAATAAGGAAAATAGTAATGATCTGGCTACTCTCCAATGTATTTTTCATCATAAAATAAATTATCTTTTACCATATTTACTTGTTCAACCATATGACCAATATTACCTTCTCCAGCATATGAAGACATATCAAAAAAGTCTTCATTCAAATCAGACCAGTATAAACATTCTCATCACCTGAACATCTACATCTCGTTTTAATCTGCCAACATATCCTTCCACATAACAATTTTGCTAAAATATTTTAAATCCATTAAGTGATGAAAGATAATGTCCTCTTTTGAAATAGCTGTTTCTTCAGTAAGTTCTCTATAAGCAGATTCTATTCCTGTTTCTTCGGTTTCGATTTTTCCTCCAACTAAATTACTTAATCCTTTATATGGATTCTTTAGACGTTTGCACATTAACAATTGATCCATATCTTTGTTGTATATCATCAAAACATTATACCCTTGCAAACTACTCCCTCCTTATAAAATTAAACGGATCCGTTAGCATCTAATAACACTAACCAGTGCGCTGAAATCCAATTCATTATCACCCTGATTTTTTTGTTTGAAGATGCCTCCTGCCATTTTTATGGACCCTTCCAAAAACAGCACCCAGTAACCCAATCATTAAAATGAGAGTCCCTCCCCCACTAAAAAGCGTTGCGATTGTGAAAAGTCCTAGAAGAGAGCTTACTGCCCCTAATGAAATCGTATCACTGGTATAATTTATAGAAGACGAGGTACTAAACACTTTGCCGAGCATATTAGCAGGGACTTTTTCCTGAAGGATAACCACCCGAGATAAACCTTCCGAGGCCTGACCCACTCCGATTAAAATAGTAGCTATGTAAATGATCGGCATGGTAGGAAGTGTTCCGATCATAAGCAGTCCTAATCCCCACAACCCCATTCCAACGTTGAAAACTACCCGAGGGTTGTATTTTTTTGATATCCCCAATGCCAAGGAGGTAATAAAAGAGGTGACTCCCATCATCCCGGTTATGTAACCAAAAGTGGTAATATTTTCATTTAAGTAACCTTCAAGATAAATCGGTAAACCGACCCTCCACAAGCCTGTATTAATTAAAATGCTTAATCCTTGCCCTGCAATTATAAAAGTAATTTCCGGATGGCCTTTTAGAAAACTCAAACTATCCTTTATACCATGGAACGTCGTGCTCTTTATTTGAGTTTCCTCAGCAGAATGATTGAATGGGCGATATTCAACCATAAGTTGAAAAGCCACAGCCGTCGCCATCAATAGGAAAGCCAGGCTGAATAAATGAATTTCCGAAAAGAACTTAAGGAGGAGTCCGATGGATGCTGGAACAAATATAGTAACGCCTCTTTGGACGGAATCTAAAAGTGCATTTGCTTCTTTTAACTTCGTTTTAGACAGTAATTCCGGAAGTATTGCTCGGTAACAAGGTTCGGAAAAACAACTGAAGATGGTGATCGCAATGGCAATCATCAGAAGGGTATAGTAATTCAATAAGTTGACAGCATTCAAACAAGGAATACTTAACAATAACAATGCACTACAACTGTTACCTATTACCATCACTTTTTTCTTGTTCCATTTATCTGCTTTCGCTCCACCATAGAGGCCAAAAATAATAAATGGTAACGTCTCTGCCATCGTCATGATGGATAAATACAAAGGCGAATTGCTGGTCAATTCCATAGTCAGCCAGATGAGTTCTAATGTAAACAGGGTTAATGCACTCCGTTTGAAAAGCCTCCCTGCAGTTATTAATAAAAAATTTTTATTGGTCAATAACTCTTTATACAACTTCATGGCTGCCATCTCCTAAAAAGATAATTTCGTAAATCCATCTTACCAATAGGAATGAATGAGGCACCTCAATGAAAGTATGGAATTTTCCTACAACTTTAGACTGAGAAATCTCCAACATGAAAAAGCCCTCAAAGTAACAGTTTTGCTTCGAGGGCTTTTTATGTATATGAAATATTATTTCGTTTTGCAGCACTATGTATTTTACTCCCACTCATTCTACTATTTTAGCCTATTTTCCCTCTTATGCGGAAGCCACGAAAATAATAGATCCGTCCTCATATTGGATTGTATCTTGTAAAAGTTTGAGTATAGAACAAGAGGACAACGTAGTACGTCGCCCTCGCGGCTTAATGCCTTTCACTCACCTTTAACATCGTATTGGCACCTTTTTGAAACTCGTATGGAACACTTATTTCTTTGACTGAATATCCATTATCCTTCAAGTATTCTATAACATGACCCAAATGTTCGTATCTATTTCCTTGTAAATCAACCAAAGGGAATATTCTTACTTCCTCTTTTGTTACTCTAAGTAATTCTTTAAGAGTGTCTATGTGAAATAGTAAATCCAGACGATCTGCATAAGTAAATAAGAAGTGCGCAGATAAAAGGATGTCAAACTCATTATCACTAAATAACAGGGAAGGTAAATGAACTTGTGTATATCGTTCGCTATTCTTTTTCATATCTTCAGTGCAATCAAGTAAAGCTTTTTCCCGATGTTCTTTTAACTGATCGATGTCCTCAAAATACTTCCAAACGTAATTAGTTTTAGCCTTATCCATATGAGCCATGGCATGTTGAATATCCTCTTGCCCCTTAGCTTTAAGATCTTCTGCAGAGTGATCATAGGCAATATCAGATGCGGTAATATCCAACCCTCTCGATTGACCTACCGCTGTAAACGAACACGCTCCAGATGGGCAATCTAATACTTTCTTCCCTTTCAACTCTTCTTCTGATAGTAAAAACATGTCCATGTATTCTTCATATGTTCTACCAATGAAGATGACCTTCTCCAAATCTAATTTTGTTCTCGTCTCGACTCTACTCATCTATACTCACCTCTTCTAAAGAATATTTCCATCGTAGCACGGAACTTGGATTATTAAAACAAGCGTTTTCATGGGAAAATTTTATTCCATCCATCCATAAGTTCTATAAGGAATAGTAAAAGTTGTATATATAGAATTGCACCCTTTTGTTTAAGACTCAGTTTCAAGATAATAACGTCCGTTGAAAATTATCCAGTCTCTTAAGAAAGCTCACTTTTTTCGAGCTATACAAATCAACTCTGAAAAGTCATTAGTAACCTTCTTTTCAGGAGATCTTTCTAAATCTTGCTTCATCCAATAAAGTCCCTGATTATATTCCTCGTCATCAATGAGGGTGAGTACAGATATGTCCCTGTTTTCCACGTGGCCTAAATAGTCAGCTATTTTGATATTTTCCATTTGATACGTACAATCTATCCTGACATCAAAACCTCTTTGAGATAGCTCTCTGAATATAACTTCTTTACGCCAAAACCGCTTGTAATCCTCTAATAATGCAGATGGAAAGTAATGATAAATCCACCAATTTTTCATTCCGTAGATATCGATATTATGTAATTTGTAAACACCATCTCTTTTTAAGACTCGATGGATTTCGTCCAGCACTTTCTCTTTCCCCACAAAATGATGAAAAGCATAGTTATTCGTAATGACATTAAAGGACTCATCTTCATAAGGCATGCTTTCCGCAAGTCCTTTCTCAAATGCTACATTTTCCACTTTGTCTTCCGCTTCCTTCAGCATAGCTTGTGAGGCATCAAGCCCGTGCCAGTCAATGTTAAATCCCTTAAAAGAATGGTATTGGTGATCAAGGTAAATACCTGTTCCACAAGCTAGATCCAGGAAACTGTAGGATGATTTAGGGTTATTTTGTATGTAATTTTCTAAATCTGTATCTACTTTTACTTCTTCCAATCTAAATTGGTTCCTATCATAAACTTCAGCTATTTGTGAGTAATCCGTAACCTTCATAAAAACCCTCTTTCCGTAGTAATTACATAATCTTTATTCTATTTATATGTATTCGCAAATGTCGAAGGTGAAAATGAAACTTTATATTTACCTTCCAGTTGTTTCTGTACTTTTTCTGTTAGTTTCCATCCTTTTTTATTATGCTCTATTTCCAGTTCGACGCCGCTAGGAACTATTTTATCTTCATCCCAATCCATCCAATCACCATACTTCTTAATCCATTTCATTAACTCCAACTTCAAATCCAGTTCAATTGGAACTTCTTCTATGTCAAGGTTACAGTGACAGCGATTACACCAAATAGGATCTGCACCCACGTCTCCCTCCACTTTTAATTCATTTGTTACTCCTTGTTCACATAGACATTTCATATTGTATTCCATCCCCCATTTATCAAAGTGAACTGCTTCTTCAGGAAAAATCGATCGTCTTCATTCAACGATTGCTACTCCCATACTACTCATACATGGAAGCAAATCCTTATACTAATGAACCGTTGTTAACAATCTTACATAAAGCTTTGACGAGTAATTTCCCAACCTGCAAACGCAAATGGAATGATAGATAGGAATTTAATCCATCTTTTTTTCAGAATATACCCTGCTGCTAAAACCGCCAAGCCTATTAATATTACTACTAAAAGATTTACAAAACTAAGCCCCCCTGAAACGCACTAGCTAGTTAAGAAGTTTTTAACCCTTCAAAAACACTTTACCATTGATATTATTTAAAGATTCAACAACATGAACTGCCTCTTTTACATGTGATAAGTCTTATTGTGAATATACACTTCGTAAATGTAATCTTCTATCATTTATTAATGTCATCACATGATTAAAAGTATCCTGCCATCTTTCAGGTGAAACATTTTGATTCCAATGCCGCAAGTGAAAAATATTTGCATTCACTCTCGCCTTATTTTTAATTACTCGCCAATCAACTTGTATCCCCGATAATAGGCCTATCGTTAAAAAAACACCATTAGGATGAACAGAAAAAGCTAAATTCGTACCAGGCACCCCACCAACTGAATCGATCGCAGCATCAGCACCAAGTCCATTTGTTAATTCCATAACTGTTTCATATAAGGAGTTTTCCGAAGTATCAATCACATCAGAAGCACCTAGTCGAAGTAAGTCATCTGTATGCTTATTATTTCTTGTAACAGCAATTAAACGAAATCCAATCACCTTTGATAATTGAGCAAAGATACGCCCAATGGACGAACCACAAGCATTTACCAATAGAACATCATCTGCTCTTAACTTTAAAACTTCCGTACATACAACCCACGCTGTAATTGGATTTATATACATCTGTGAAGCTGTAAAATCATCAATAGAATGTGGTACAACAACTGCTAATTCTGCTTTTGTCTTAACATATTCCTGCCATGTCCCTTCCCCTCTTAAGGGTAAGACACGTTTACCAATAAGATTTGGAGATACGGAAGTCCCCACATCTTCTACAATTCCAACCCCCTCATAGCCAGGGATATTCGGTAAGGATATTCGATGAGAATAAGACCCTCTAATTGGTATTAAATCAGAAGGATTGATAGGGCGAGCAACCATGCGGACAAGGACATCATCATCTTTTGGTGGTTCAATGTCAATGCTTTCCACTTTTAATACATCTTGAGGTCTTCCAAATTCGTAAAATTTAATACAATTAGCAACCAAAACTATAAGTCCTCCTTTATAAAGTAAGTTATTTGTGTTTTTGGTTATACCATATTCTCTAAACTTCTTCGATAGCGCGAGCAGCTATCGAAGCTAAAAAGAAATAAACTGACAGATCATAAAAAGAGAGCACCTTTATAACGTTTGTCTTACCACGTGTTTTCTGGTGAAGAGGAAGAGCAGCACCGAAACCATCATTTCCGCAAGTGGAAGTGCGAGCCAGACACCAGCGATGCCTGCAAGTTTTGGCAGCCCCCATAGTAGCACCAAGATGAAAACAAAACTTCTTAATAGAATGATGATGATCGATGGACGAATTTCTCCAATGGACTGAAAATAAGTCATGTAAACGAAATTAAAACCAAGGAAAAGATAACCGACGAAAAACAGCCTAATTCCCTGAACTGCCAATTTACGAACTTCTTCTGATTCCAATCCAAAAAGCGAAACTAGCAATGGGGCAGCAAGCAAACCGGTGATAAGGAGGATTCCCCCAAGCGTGAATGCTGCCTTCTCACCAATCTTCACACTCTCTTTGATACGGATTTTTTCTTTTGCACCGTGATAGTAACTGATCATCGGCTGCAGTGCTGACTCAATGCCGAAGAATGTTAGAAACATGAAGCCATGCAAATAATTGACGACCGAAAAAGCGGCGACTCCTTCCGTACCGAGCAAGCCAACAATCGCCAGGTTGTAACCGGCAACAAAGACAAGAACTCCAGCTTCTGCAAGGAAACTCGGGAACCCTATGGTGAAAATGCTCCCTAGTGTCTTCCATGACCATTGGAAGGAAAGCTTCCTCAGGTTCGAGTGTTTTTTGAAAAAATGGAGTAAGAGAACGAGTAACCCTAAGAAGCTTGCAAGAACCGTGGCAAGCGCTGCGCCAAAAACACCTAGTTCTAAGATGAAAATCATATAATAGTTCAAGCCAATATTTACGATTGCAGTAAAGCCGAGAGCAACCATCGCCAAAGTCGGGCTACCATCATTACGCACAAAAATGCTGAGCAGCTGCTGTACAGAAATCAGCCAACCGAATAAAAACAAAACCATCAAATAGTCGGTAGTATAAGGAAGTGTCGAGGCGTTTGCGCCAAGCAAATTCGCAATTAACTCTATGTTAAAGTAACCGATGACCCCGATGACAAGTAAAAGCACCAATGAACTGGCAACCGCTAACGAGAATACGCTTCTCGCCTTTACCACATCTTCCTCTCCAATACGGATCGAATAAATTGTACCACCACCGATACCGATCCACAGGGCGATTGAGAAAATCAGCGAGAACACTGGCATAGCAAGATTGACTCCAGCAAGCCCTTCAGATCCCACCCCGTTACCGATAAAGACTCCATCGATCAGGATGTTCACCGACATCAGCATCATCCCTAATAAAGATGGAACTAAATATTGAACAAATACTTTTTTAACTGGTTGATGTTTTAAACTTTCATGAGTTCCATTCATTGATTATTCCTCCTGCAATTTCTTACAAGAGAAAGTATAAACCTTCAAGTAACTTGAAGGTCAATCTTTTTCACTAACGGGGATTTGAATCCAAGTAATATAGTCTGTTTTGTCTTGGATGACTGACTCATCGAGCAATGCTATTTCGACTGGGGCCCCTGTTATTCGATAGCCATCTTCCTGTACACGTTTTATGACAAAAGAGTAGCTGGATTTGATCGTTTCATATGGTCCGCGATGGGGATAACAAGCGTACATCCCCGAATCCAGATAGGATGTCTTTAAACCTTCCTTCTCATGATGAAGCAATTCAAAGACGGACTGATATTTTACAGATCCTTCTTTGTTGAGGCTATCTATTTCGACAGCAGCCCCAAAATCGCCTGTGAAAAATCCATCATAACCGACTCCGGCTGATGAGAGATCCTCTAAGTCCTTTACAATCAAAGCCTCCGATTCTTTCATCAAATCGATCGGCGTATCATTATACAGGTAAGAAATCGCACGTTCCGGAAACCAGCGATACACCAACGACGGGGTAGCGCTAAGGGAAAGTCCCTCCTCGATGGTAGAAATCTTACTTTTGATTTCCTCGGAAACCTTCTTCAACCGCTCCATTTCTTCCTCGATTTCACCAAGCTTTCGTTCCAGCAGGCCTTTCGTGTTCTCAGGAGTACGATTTTCCAGCTGCTGCATGATATCTTTCATGGAAAATCCGTTTTTCTTCAAAAAGATGATCGTATCGAGTACGGCGAATTGTTCAACGGTATAGTAACGATAACGAGTGTCAGTATCTGTATATTTTGGCTGGAAAAGCCCAATCTCATCATAGTAACGAAGTGTCGAGGGTGAGAGTTGGAATAGCTTGGCCACTTCCCCGACACGGAACCGGTTCTTCATTCAATTTCCACCTTCTTCTTTTATATATTTCTCCTCTTCAAGTCCATTTAAAAATACATAATATGTACGAAATCATTAACCACGTTGTAGATTTTTTCTCAAAAAGAATTATCCCTGCATTATAAAAAAATAACATGATTCTATTCCGCCATTTTAAAATACCACTTAACAATCTAAAAGTACTTAGAAGTATGATCAGGATATCTTATTAGTCCACGTAATTCTTTCTCCAAATTTTTGTTCAGACACTTTTTCAACAAACTATAAATTCCTGGATTGTTAACAACTCTATGTTTTTCAATCTCTTTTCTATCAGAAAAAAATGATTGTTTAGCCCTTCTATTTAGGTTACCATTGTAGTGGTAACCTAAATAGAAAGGAGGGTAAAGCGATATATGGATAAACATGTTTATTTATTATAGATCGCTTCGCTTGTTGTAGGGATGGCCGAACCGATTATTGGTGGAACATCAGACTTGATATCAGGTGATTCAGGCATCAATCCAGGAAGAACGGGTTTTCTTATCACGACATTTCCGCTCATGTATTCGATTGCAGCACCCGTGTTATTAACTATCACAAAGGTATAACGTAAGCGCTTAATTGTGTAGTTGATTTGTATTCTTGTCAGGAAATGTATTAGCTTCTGTGGAATCAAATACAATAGTTGGCCCCCTTTTTATACTCTCAGCTTTAGGAACGATCACAATTTCAACTATTAAAGGGGGAATTCAAATCGATGTCTTTGGTTAAAAGCAATGAAGTGATGAAATAAGTATGGAAATTTTTTGGTGTACTTTTTTTAAAATAGCAAAGTTAGGGAGGTGAACACCATTACAATCGGGTTGATTTCAATCCAAGGTGTAATGGTCGACTTATGAGTACTCATATTGAAGCTGAACAGGGTGAAATTGCAGAAGATATTCTATTGCCAGGTGATCCGCTACGTGCCAAATATATTGCCGAAACGTTCTTAGAGGACATCCATTGCTATAACAATGTACGCGGAATGTTAGGTTTTACAGGGACATTTAATGGTAAACCTATATCCGTACAGGGAACTGGGATGGGTATCCCTTCGATTTCTATTTATGTAAATGAATTAATCCATAATTACGGGGTAAAGAACTTAATCCGAGTAGGAACATGTGGTGCAATACAAAAGGATGTAAATGTCAGAGATGTCCTATTAGCTATGACTGCATGTACAGATTCTAATATGAACCGACTTTCTTTTCCGGGGGTTAATTTTGCCCCATGTGCGAACTTTGACCTGTTAAACAAGGCATACGTTGCGAGCAGAGAGAAAGGTTTGCAGGCTAGAGCTGGAAATGTATTTACAGGCGATGTATTTTATAGAGATAGTATGGAACTAGTTGAAAAGTTAGCGGAATATGACGTTCTTGGCGTTGAAATGGAAACAGCCGCCCTTTATACTCTTGCAGCAAAATATAGTGTTAACGCCTTATCCATTTTAACCGTCAGTGATCATATATTCACTGGTGAAGAAACTACGTCCGAAGAAAGACAAACTACATTTAATGAAATGATTTCCATTGCATTAGAAGTTGCAACATCCAAATAAAGATGGGTTGGAATAACCTTTCATAAATAGTGCGTTCAAATTTTTCGTCTTATTTTGTTAGGAAAATCCCTCATTAAACAGCCGAGCCGAAATTAACGCTTGGCTGTTTTTCCATTCCTCATCCTCTTCAAAAGAGCAATTACTTACTATAAAAATCAGAAACAGGGAATACCTTTCCATATTTAAAAGCTCGTATATAAACCTTCTTCTAAAGACCCTGTATCAAAGTTTCCTTAGCAGTGGTTATTATGTGAAAAAAGGATAATATATTTTTCAAGTTAATGACAGTTCAGTTAAACCATTAAAACATTTAAGTTTTTCATCTAGTTTTGTGATAAAAAGTAGTTAAAAGAGGGCTGAATTGAAGAAAGGGGTAACCGAAATGTATATTATCGTCCGTAAAAATAATGGCGCAACGGAAACCTTAAAAAAATCAAACAGCCGTGTGAAGAAAACCTTTAATGATTTTTATACCGCACATATGCTTGCACAAAAACTTAATTCTAACACCCATTCAAGAATGCATTGGAGTGTTCAACAGAAGTAACCAGGTTTATGCCTGCTTACTTCTGCAAGAAAGGTGTCTACCTGGATTCCTTATAACTCTCACCATTTTGTTACTCCTGCTCGCTGTTAAGGGGAAACTTTCTTATTAACTCATCCCTGTCTTCCTCATCTTCTATATTTGTTAACATTCTATTCACCAGCTTTTCATATTTATCCTGATGTCCTGTTACTTTAGCGATGTTTAAGAGAGTAAAATATAACTTTTCCCTGTCTAAGCTATGGATAAAGTCAACTTCTAATGTTCTTGTCGTATACTCGGCAAATTCCCAAATCGTATCCTTATGACTCAATTTCTCTACTTCTGCTATAGCATTTAGAACTTTTAATATTTCCACAGTAAGGATTACATTTTTCCGTGCATAGTGCCTTATGGAAGCTAGACCAATATAAAGATAATCTCTAAAAACCATGTTTTGGATAATCAGCCGTAAATCTCCTTTGTCATCGGTCAAGTATGGGGTAAATACCGCTAAATTCGAAATCTCGATCAATAAATCTCCAATTTGATAGATCGTTCGCGTCGCAGTTTTAGGATCATTATTCCCTATAGCTCTTATGGCTATTTCTACTAATTTATTTAAACTGTATTCTATATCTTGTACTTCACTTTGATTTTTTCCTATTTCAAACAACGCATTATATTTCGATTCATCAATGGTGTTTTCTCTGTTCTTCCAATATTTGAATAATGGGGTAGATTGGAAAGCATAATTACCTACTTTATATTCCAGTTGAATTACTATATCATCTTTTTCTGCTTGTGTAAGAAGTGCATGATAATTAATGGTCCGAATATAACCTGATTTATTTACCTTAATGGCTTGGCTTTGAGTATCAGATTCAGGTATTTGATGTCTTATAGACTCCGGGTTTTCTACTATATAATTATTGATCTCTTTTTCTAAGAATTTTTTTGCGGTGATAACCGACTCATTTTTCATATCGTCTGTCATATTGGATACTTGGAGCCATGTCACGATATGATTAATAAAAATAATAAATGTGACCATAGATGTCATTGTAAGACCGGTTGCTAGAATCGGAATGAAAAAGAAGCTGGTCTCTTTATTAATAAACAATAAGCATAGTAGTATATAATGAAAACTTCCAATAAAGATCCCTAATGTCCTTTGGGTTACTGAATTCATCATAAAATTCTTTAAAATTCGCGGCGAAAACTGCACGGAAAATGTTGTCAATGCAGCTAGCACGCCGTAAAAAGTGAAAGTAGTCAACGAAAGAATACCTGCAGTCAATGTACTGAGTATTGTCTGCGTCAGTTGATATTGTATGGTTATGACCTTAGGTAGATGGTCTCCTGCATCCATTTGTAAATCTGCAAGAGTGGCTAAGAAAAAAAAGTAAAATAGAAGCCCCTGTATAGGCAATTGGAGTGGCCCAAAGGTTAGCATATAATTTAAGTTTTTTCTCCCTTGGTGTTTTTTTCTTATATTCTTTTATTTGCATAAATATTTTATTGAAAATGGTTCATCACCTACCTTTTAAAATATTTATCCAGCATTTTTCCATAAGCAAATCCTGATTCTTGTACATTTTTCCTTTCCCCTAACAGGCCCATTCCGTGATACTTTTCACTTCCTAATCCAGCTTTAAACTTCCATAGAGCATATCATTCAACTTTCCACCATTTCCCCATCTTACTTTCCTTTAAATTATTGAAGTTTTATACATTGGAATAACGGATAATCCATTATTATAGTTCTTGAACTACACCCTGTTCATGGCATATATATCAATGGAAGGAGGTTTGTTAATTTGCACTCAATGGCCTATATCCTTTTAATATTCATTGGATATATTATTTTTACTATTGATAAAAAGCAAAAGAATTTTCCAGTTCCAACTGTATTATTGATCCTTGGAATCGGTCTTTCCTTCATCCCATTTTTTACATCGCTGGAAGTAACCAAGTATATGATTTACCATATTTTCCTTCCTCCCTTGCTATTTTCCTCTGCTTATAGATTCCCAGCCAAGGGATTTAAAGAGAATGCGGGTATTATCAGTTTTCTGGCCACCATAGGTATCATGCTAACGGTAGCTTTGCTTGGCGCCACTATTTTCGCGCTCAGTGGACCATTTGTCTCGTTATCATTTATAGGCGCCTTAATGATTGCTTCAATATTGACGCCTACAGACCCAGTGTCCGTGACATCAATCCTAAAGAAATCAACTGGTGATGAAAAAATGGCGGATGTGGTAGAAGGAGAATCATTAATCAATGATGGGACGAGCATTGTAATATTTACGGTTCTGGCCGGAATGTTGACCAAAGGAAAATCATCCGGGCTTCTTTCCTTTTTTGGAGAATTCCTGGTCGTGTCGCTTGGAGGTATTCTTCTCGGAGTATTATTTGGATGGCTCGTCAGTAAGGCAGTTCATTTCACCCATAACCGTGAATATCAAGTTATGCTCTCTATTGTTTTAGCCTTCGGGGTCTTCAATCTGGCAGAGTTGTTACACCTCTCTGGTGTCTTGGCAACTGTTTTCGCTGGAATTATGCTTTCATTTGAATTCGGGAGATCCATTAAAGAGGATAACTTGCGCGACAAGTTGGATGGATTTTGGAATATTATTGAACTGACAGTATTATCTTTGATTTTTCTATTAATTGGCATTCAGTCTGCTCAATACCTTGTATTTAACGCTTGGGGTTTTGCCCTGATCATCTTTTTGCTTTCTCTGGTCATACGTTTTCTAATTATATTCGGAACTACTCAGATTTTTCCCCACTGGAAAAATAAGATTAGTTCAAGAGAATCAATTTTGCTTACATGGTCTGGTTTAAAGGGAACCATGTCGGTCTATCTCATATTGAACCTTCAATCTAAAGGCTCTGGGGAAGTAGATATGATATTGTCGTTAGGATTTGCGGCCGTATTAATTTCGCTAATAGTCCAAAGTCTCGGTGTCTATCCCCTTTCCCAAAAATTAACAAAATAGTAAAGACCCCCCCTCGGAGAGTCTAAATTCTTTCCAGGGGGGTTCAAATTCTTTCAATAATCCTGAAATTAATATTCTATCTTTGATAACAGAAATCACTTACATCCCCGTATTGTCGGTGATACTCATGATCATCATGGCTAATAAGGGGTCAGTTCCTTCAACAAATTCTCCAGTTGAGTATGAGTTTGCCTTGGATTAGGTGGTTCTTCACTCGTATCCCCTCATATAGAACTTTTAATTAGGTTACTAGTTCCTATCGCGAATAGTGTTAATTAAGATTAACATTCCCTACATACTGAACATTTCCGCTATCAGTAAAAAGGTTCACTTCCAGGGTGTAATTTCCTTTGTTATCCGGGAATTGAAACTCGTTGGATTGATTAACATATAATTCAATCTCTTCACTGTTTTGCCATAGGGATAGTTGAAGATCTTTTAATTCAAAGTCACCATGCCCTAATATAAAAGAACCCTCAGAATCAGCATTGACGTCAACTTCCTCCTGGTCCATAGCAAGTGATTGGAAGTCATCCACTGTCTCTATGTAGTCCTGGTCCGCCCCTTCCCAATCCACGGAAGCTTTCTTAAGTTCATAGGTTTCAATGTTCATTAGATGAGAATAAGATACTGTCATCGTTGGGGGAGAGAAGTCATAATCTTCCCCTATACAGGCGGTCAGTAATAAAATACAACATAAACTTACTATAGGTAACAATGAACGGATCAATATACATCTCCCTTTCAACTTGAGTAAAAGCGACGATTCAATAACATGCTCCTTTGCTTTATAAGTAGAGGGACAATGCAACTATCGCCCCCGTTTATGTAAAAATTAATTTCGATCTACTGTGATTAAAACATAATGGCCTTAAATCCTAGTCGCACCTGTCAGCTTTAATTATACTTTTACCAATTGCGTGTCATAAGCAAACTCTACATTCAATCCAGAACTTTTCAATTTCATTTCCAGCTCTCTAAATTCGCTAAAACTTAACCCATTTGGTTCCTCGATGTGTGTTAGGATTACATGTTTAGCTTCAAGAGATTTTACAATTTCTAATGTTTCATTAAATGTCGCTTCCTCCTGAAAAACAGGATGGTCTTCAGGTAATAATCTTTCCCCGGTTATTGGATGAAATTCAAATATACCCACTGGTAATATAGCAAGGTCCACACCTTTTACACTTTCATGTGGTTTCCAATTATTCAACTCATCCATAGCTATAAGGACTTTTTTATTGTCGCTTTCCATTAAGAAAGCATAAACATAATCCTCCGCCAACCTGAACGGAAGAACCTTTGTATCATTTAAGAATAAACTCGCTCCATCTTTTAGTCGATTTATGTCAGCAAACCCCTGTGATTCAAAAAAGTTTAAATGGTCACTACTACCAAGAAATGTTTGGAAATCTATATCTACTTGTTCTGGGATATAAACATCTATTTTCTTATTTTGAGGAGGATGGTTAATCCAGTCCGCACTTAAAGATTCTATAATTCTTCTTCCCATTACATGATCCGGGTGCCAATGAGAATATATAACTCCCTTGACATCCTCAATTGTAGAACGGTTGATTTGATGGTAAATATCTTCTGGTGTATCTATCAATAAATCTGGCCCATGGACAAATATACTTGGACCCATTCTACTAAATGGTATCCCTTTATTTCTTGCTTCTGAACATACATTACAATGACAAAGTGGTCGTGGTATAGTTATCGCACCACCTGTTCCAAGAAATTCAATTTCCATTTCGAACCATCCTCCTGAACAATATTTTCCAAAGTATAACATTTATGTAGTTTCAGTGATCATCTTTTTTAACATTTCTGTACTCTGGGCGAAAAAGCGATTGATCCTATTGACCAATCGCCCTGTTTAAAGAACACTCCATATTAAGATTAATGTAAATTATATGTTTGATACTTAGGCTAATAAGCTACTTTGATTCCAGTCTCTTTATTAACCTCACTCCCCAGTATAAGACAATCCAAGGAAGTATATATTTTGTCCCCCATTCCACTATACTTATCAGAGCTAACACTACAGAAAAACTGTCGATTCCGAAATAAGGTAAGGTTATGTATAGAACTACAATAAATATCAAACCGAGTATGATATCTTTCCTAGGCATCTTATTCACACTTATTTTCATCCTTATCACCTCGCAGACCCGTTTATCCAGTTATTACATTTTACTTTATGTCACCACATACCTGGTTCCTGACGGGAGCTATTAGATTAGTATTCTAGGTTACCTCTTCTACTTCAAATTCTAACTTATCTAAATCCCATACATCTTCTTCATATTTTTTGATAACTTTTGCTTGGACTTTTTGTCCTTCCTCGTATTCTTGTGGATTGGAAACTCGTATAGTTAGTGCATTTGGTTTCTTTTCAAATGGATAGGACTCTGTAAAGGATTCTGCATCGCCAACTGTAAACGATCCTACAATTCCGATTTCCATATCCCCACTTTTTTCGTTGATTTCCTTTATATCCCCAAGAAGAAAAGTTCCTTCATTGCTCTGGGAACAACCCATCAAAGTAATAGCTGAAATTGCAATAATGAAAAACACCTTGCTTTTGGACATTAAAAAAACCCCTTGTACTTATTCCATTGATCCTGTTCTGTCAGTTGCTCTATTAAGCAATCGTCCCAATTATTCAGGACTCGACATGGAGAAAATTCACACGAACTCTCGCCAGTAATTCAGAATGTTCATTAATTCTCTCGCTATCCTCGGTGACACTATTATAAGGTTCATCACGTAAACCAGCTTTTAAAATGGTAATCCAACTACAACATTGTCTTGCTATATAGTTTCAATGATTTACAAATATAAAGAGGATCCATTATCCCCTGCTGGACAATAATCACTTATTTGGAAAACCCAACCCAGGATAATCTAACTTTCATCTGGATAATATAGCCTTTTTTGTAAAGAATATATTTAACTGAAAAATCATCCATTGGAGGCAGCCCTTTATGACTCAAAATCATACGATGCTAACTTCTTCTGAATTAAGTTCTATCTGGACTTCGTATATGAATGATACTATGTCTATTTGTATATTGAGCCATTTTTTAAAACATGCAGAAGATGAAGAAATTCGATCTGTTATACAGTTCTCTTATGATCTTTCAACGACCCATGTAGAGAAATTAACTGATATTTTCAGAAAAGAAGGTTTACCCATCCCTACTGGTTTTACGGAGGAACAGGATTTAAATCTAAATGCTCCTAGACTATATACAGACATGTTTATACTTACCTATATCAATCATATGGCTAAAGTAGGATTACTTGCTTATAGCAGCTTTATCGCGATGAGTGCTCGAAAAGATATAAGGGACTACTTTATGGAAGGACTAAAGGAAACCTCTGATTTATACGACAATAGTTCAAACGTACTTCTCTCAAAAGGTTTATTTGTTCGAGCGCCATATGTTGAATATCCAACAAAAACGGATTTTGTAGAATCAAAAAAGTATTTCAATGGGTATGCTCTGCTCGGAAACCAAAGGCCACTGAATACAGTGGAAATATCTCATCTGTTCATGAATGTCCAAACCAACTTGATAGGTAATAAACTAGCACTTAGTTTTGCTCAAACATCCCCGAATGAAGAGGTTCAAAAATGGTTGTTACGAGGAGCGGACATTTCAAAAAAACATGTTGAGATATTTACGAAACTGCTTTTGGATAACGACATCCAAGCTCCTGCTTCATCGGATGTTAGCATTACAGATTCCACTACACCACCATTTTCAGATAAGCTTATCCTTTTTCACATGGGATTATTAAGTGGGGCTGGAGCAGGTAACTATTCAACCGCGGCAGCAGCAAGTCAAAGGAATGATCTTATGGTAAATTATGAACGTTTATCCGTGGAAATTGCCCGGTATGCGAAAGATGGCGGTGATATCATGGTACGTAACGGATGGCTTGAAGAACCGCCTGGGACGATTGATAAACATAAGCTCTCTAAAACAAAGAATAAGAAATAATTATTTTCACGATATAACTGCTTCGGTTGTTTAAATACTCTTAAAGGTTACCGATCAAAGCGATTAGAGACACTCAATCCAAATTTTTCTATATAACATGACCAATAATCATGTTAAACTTCCCGATTATCGAAAAATAAAGAGCTGAAAATCATCTTATTGGTATTCAGCTCTCGCTCCCTTCAGGTTAACAAACCTTAGCTATAACGAACTCAAACTTTCAATAAGAAGAAAAATACCTGTACAACTCAAAATGATATATGTAAATAATCTAAAAATCCGTTGATTAAGCCATTTGAAAAGAACTTGACCTATAAATAAACCGAGAAACACTATTGGAATCGCATATAGACTTGATTCCCATATGATTTTATTAGTTCCAGTAAAGATTATTTGAGTAATTAAACTAATGAAATATATCCACAGATAAAAAGTTAAAGTTGTTGCTCTCAACTTACCTTTTTCAGTATCAGTTCCTGTAAAATAAAGCAACAACGGAGGTCCTGGCATACCGATACTTGTCGTTAAAAGCCCTGATAGCCCACCAACTATGTAATCCCTGAATTTTGTTGGTTCAACCTTAAAATTGCACATCAGTAACATGGTTAATATTAAGAGAAGGATGCTGACTACTAATTTAAAGATGCTAATGTTAATGGAAATAAAAAATATAATACCAAAAGAGACACCAACTATACTTGTTAAAGTAAACCTTTTTAGTAGTATAAAATCAATGTCCGTTCTTATTTTCCAAATTAGTGATATGGAGATAATTAAAGATAAAATTATATTTATTTGTATAGCTTCTTGTGGCTGGAATAACAACAGCAAGAAAGGTGTCGCCATTATGGAAAAACCGAAACCTGTACTTGTCTGTAGTACGGAAGCTACTAATATAATACATATGAAAATCAATGCCGTCCCCAAACCAGACCTCCTAGTTATCAAATTGAATCCGTATTATTTTATCGCTATCATACCTCCCCACTCTAACTCAATGATGCCCGTTAGCACAATAAGCGGTAGTCACAGTCCTCTATCCCGCCTTTAGTTGAACAGAATATTTCCTATAAACCCAATTAAAATCATTAAGAAAAAGCTTCCAAACAAAAAATATCCAATTAGCTTTATTGGTAGTGGCAGTTTTCCTCCGTTCGCTTTAGGATAACCTTCTATATTTTGTTTATGTGCTATCGCATCATTGAACGGTTTATGCTGGTTTCCCTTATTCATAAACGATTCACAACCTCCTATAGAAATTCCGTAATCTTCTTTCACCATTTTTGAAATTCCTCTTATTACACATACGATTCATATCCAAATTAGTTTCAAAACTTGTCATTTTTCAGAAATTAGGTTTTCAGCTATTCTTTCGGATTTTTCCATCCGACCTTCTGGTTAAAGGATCAACTTCCTTTCCATATCTTTGTCCCATTTACTGCCTATCCCTTTGGTCGTTGTGACTCTGTCTTGTTTTACAGTTTCATCCCAGACTGAAAGCCTTCTATGAGATTCGTATTCCTCAGGGCTGAGTCATCCTGGACACCATTGCCTATGAATAGCGGCTACAACGCGCCGTTCGGGACTTGAACCCTAAAATTTATACCCATGGCGGGCACACAAGAAAAATCCCCACCTTCTTTTGATGGTGGGGATTGCTCTGTAAGTAACTCGTTCGCGAATTTATTTAATAAAACAGAGCGCATATATATTACCATTTATCCAGTAGGAATTTCTAGTCCGCTTTTTCATACTTCATCTAATCATAATTAATTCTAAGAAGTTTTTTCTCAGGCGGTTACCACAATACTTTCTTCTCAGATCCACGTAGCTCCTGGTCGTTTTAACTTCTACAGTGTTCTTTCACCAACGTACCCTAGGCCCATAAAATTGGTACCATCCCCATATTTCTAGCATTTCAGTCATACAGAGTTTGAAATATTACTTGCCTTATGATTACTAATCACAACTTTTTCGGCTGATTTTAGGATTACCTACTACTAAATCATTCTCTATTTCAATTCACCTATCATACTTTTCTAAAAGTAAATGAATATTTCCCTTTATTTGAGAGAATATAATCCTGAACTCAAACTAAGGAGGTAAGATATCCATGATTAAAAAAGTGACTTACTTACTCTGTTCTTTTACCTTAGCCTCAGTGATTTTTGGTGGGTCTGTTTTAGCAAACACAGGTGAGCAGAATAACAACAACGGGAACAATGATGTTCATAATATTGGAAATGACGTGAATGAGGACGTTACAAACCTTACAACAGACAATAACACCGATGATGATACCGATTGGGGCTGGATTGGCCTGATCGGTTTAGCTGGGTTACTTGGGTTGCGCCGTCGGGATAATAAAGACTAATTACATGAAGGGGCCTCTAGGGCCTCTTTTTGCCAGTAAAAATACACTTCAATAGGTATGACATTATGCAAAGCGTCCTTAATCAAGTGTGGGATAATATATCATTTTTACAAAGTTCAGTTTGGCTCGTTTCTTTACTTGAGAAGTCATCATAATCATTATTCGGGATTCACCAATGGCATTTACAGAATAAATGTTTCCGATCAAAGTATTAGGCATCCCTAAATACAGCAGGCGGTTCCCCCCAGGCCAAGTCATTTTGGCCATATTGGAAAAAACAGGTGTCTGATAGTTATTTAATTAACTTCTCAATATCATCCCTTCCGTAATAACCCTCTATTCCTGGTTTTGAGCTGAGATAATCAATGATTTCCTTATTTTCCAGCCCTAATGTCGATTTTAAACCATGAATGATCATACTTAGATACTCTTTCGACGGGTGATGAAATGGTACATCTAAATCCCAATTAGCTGTAAAAGTGAGAACTGGATACCCCTCCTCATCACCCAGATATAAAATGGTTCCATACCATGAGTCTTCTACTGTCTTATACCCCTGCTCCATAATTTCATCTAAATCGATATCCAGTGGGACACCATTATTCTCCTGTTTAACGACATCCTTAAATTGCTCTATCGTTATTAAATACTTTCTACTATAAGTGCGCTGCTTTTTATCTTTTTTCAACCCTATAAATCCCACACCTTGGTGTTGCCAACGATCCGATTCCATTGCAAAGTACAATGGATAATGCATAATATAGGTTTCTTCCCCAATAGGCAGAGTTGGGTCTTTACAGCCTACTTCCACTTTATCTGATCCTTCAGGCTTACCACCTTTTATGTAACATAAAAATCGATCCCTATTTAAATTAGAACCAAAACTTGCATACCAAACATAGTTCACCTTTTCTAATCCCAACATCCTCACCATCCTCACAACTTATGTTTTCCCTAAGCAATAAACTATTTTATCTCATTTGGACACCCAGCTACAAACTCTTTAAATAGTTGCGCCAAACTTGGATCTTCACTAGCCACTAGATCAAGTGAGGTTTTGGTGATTTCCTTCAAAGGATTCCATCACACCAGCCAGCTGGAAGGAAGGCTACTGGTTTAAAGTGAAAGGAGTTCGTCAATAGCCTGGTGATGCGTGCTATTAACTCGAATCTTTGAACGGTTTAAATTTGGTACAACCGACTCTTATTATCAATCAGTACTTCATGTCCAGGCACAACTCTAGTTAACTGTTTCATTTTACCATCGTCTTTCTTCGTTTAATCGGTCCCAAAATATTCTTTAAACTGAAAAATATTAACCAACCTTGAGCATTCAACTGCTTTTCCTTTTGGTAGAGCCCTTGTTAAATATACTTAAATCCCTTAAAGAGTAGGTTGGAAAAACATATTTTTAAATATTTGGAAAGAAAAAAAGCTTACGGATTAAAACCGTAAGCTTCATTCTTAAATGGATTCCTCATTTATTAGAGTTCTCAGCTTTTCATCGACCAATTCCCACTCTTCATCGGATTCGATATGATATATGGCAAGCTCATCCTCATCATTCGCTTTTTCCTCATAGCGAAAAGTGAATACTTCTACTTCCTCATCCTCGTCTTCGTTTTGTTCGGCAGGCACTACCGACACATAGGTTTCTTCTGTTTGACTTAAATCAAATGTGAACAATACCTCATATAAGTGTTCTTCTCCATTCTCGTCAGGGATAATAATTCGTTCTTCTTTTTCTAAGGACATCCTGTTTCCTCCTTTATTTATCGTTTTCTTTCGTTACTTTTCGAAATAGTTTTATGATAGTCGTATTGTCACGACCATCCTATTTTTTCATTCATCGTTCATTTTATTCTTTGCAGCCACTTATTCTCCATTCAACGTTAAATCAAATGGACTATTAATCGAAACAAAGGGAGTGCCTGTATTCAAAGCTATCCCTAAAAATTATTTTCTACCAACAAGTTTACTTTGCAAACATAAAACGGCTTAAAAATAAGTGATACTGATATATTATAATGTATGGTATCAAATAGGAGATAAAAGTATATAAGAGATTCCATCCATTCCCATACACTACTCTCCCCAATAATACATATATGCATTCAAGTGCAGTAGTGAACAAAGTCATTAAAAGAATGATTATATAGGGATTCCCTTTACACTTAATAAAAAATATGAGGTAGCTTGCCAAAATGGGATAAACCCCCATATTAAAAGGGATCACAGATAATGTTTTCTGTTTTGGAAAAGGAGCCACCTCCCAAAATCCAAAATATAAGCCCATTTCATTGATTATAAATGCCATTATGCTAAATATAGATCCGATTAGGGGAATTACCTTTTTATCTTTTCTATAAAGGTGTAATATACCAAAAGTCCAAGGCAATACAAAAGCTAAAATCACATTATGGATCACATTTTATCACCTCTTTCTGTATTATCTTTGTCATAACCGCCTATTAATAAACTTCCATCTACTTAAGAAAAACATAACCTCTTAAGGCTCAAAAAACTCACCTCTATGGGGGCTTGTGATGCAATCGAAGATATTAACAGATTGGAAAGAACAAGTGAGTAAGGTAAAAAAGAGTTGAAACACAAATAAAAGCCCCGCATGATGCCAGAGCTTTTTTGTTACCGTGTATTTATTTTTCTATTGCGTTTTGTGCAAGTGTTAAATCATTGGCTAATAGAGCTTTCAAATCATAGGAAGGATAGTATCCAGTCCTATACATATAAGTGTATACTTCAGCATGAATGTCGATAACGTTATTCAGATGTTTTTTTAATACATTCCTTAGCGCCGGTGTTGCTGTTTCTGTAATAGCTATTGCATAATTCCTAATCCCTGTTTTAAATAAGGCAAGTAAATCACCGGCATAAAAAGGGATATCTCCTTTACGATTTTCATCCGCCCGATACCCTGGAGCCATGGGATAAAATGCAATTAATTCCTCAAGGTTTTTGGTTAACCCATTTATTGCATTGGTATATAGCTGTTGTAGTGTGGGGTCTGTTATATTCTGATAAGCTTTTTTTAATTTCATTAATCCTACCGATTGGAATGCCACTAGTTCATGTATCTCAAGTGTTTCATGCCATGCAAGGTGCTGTTCACTATGCTGCTCGTTTTCCATGATGTATTTCCCTCCCAAAATTAGTCTTTACTATCTTACACAAGTGGGTATCATCTGGAAATTGTCCTTTAGATTTTAGGCGTATGAGGATTTAATAAACAACTCCTCCATCTTTTAACCGAGCCAGGGATTCTCTGGCTTTTTTGTATAAAATTTTTACATAAAGCACATATTTCCAGGTGAATCATCTACTTCCTTCTTTGTAAGTACCTTATTGGGTCTCTTAACAACCTCCCTTTGCGATACAGTGTAAGATAGCATTTGTTTTCCTCTCTGCATTTCAGCTGTTTCTCCCATTGTTTATCTCCCCATCGCAAAAGCTGTGTACTCTTAAATATAATCCCATTGATAATAGTTTGTTATTTAGTACATAATAAGCAGAAAAAGGAGTGAAGAATTTGAATAATAAGTTAAATGTAATTATAGGGTTACACATTACCAGCACTATAATATCTACAATCTTTAGTATTGTAATGCTTCTCCTTACTTTGAGACACGATAAAAAAGTAACAGGGAAGTGAGTAGCATTTTATTTTCAGTAGGTGCTCATATCAACTAATAAAAACGGTCTAATTCCCCAATAAGATTCTATGTTTAGAGGTAAACCTAAACGGTAATCTATTTAATATAGAAAGAGAAAAAAGTCTTTCTAAATTTCATTCGGAGGTGGAGTCCAATGTCTAACAATAAGCAGACCTACAAAACTGGAGAAAAAGCAGAACAAAGTGGAACATATAAAGTAGATAGCCTTGTCAGTGGTGGATCTACCGAAAATGATGATACGGAAATCAAGTTAGAAGAAGGGGAACAATTCCCACCTTCTCCTTCAAGCAACGAAGCGGCTCACTGGGTTAAAGTTTCATAAAAAAACATATAAAGATGAAGCACGAGTTTATAGCTTGTGCTTCTTTCTTTATATTGAGATGTAAATAGTTGCATCACTGTTTGTTTACAACTTACCTTTCGGTGTATCACTTGCCGTTTATTTCTTTAGCGCCTTATATTCTCACAGAACACTAAACAAGGAATGTCTTCCATCTAACTCTTATTTTTTGCATTCTGTTACTCCTCCTCACAGCTAAGGGGAAACTTTCTTTTTAACTCATCCTTGTCATCCTCATTTTCTATATTTATTAACAATTTATTCACCAGCTTGTCATATTTACCCAGATCTCCCGTTATTTTAGCAATGTTAAGAGTATAAAATTCAGCTTCTCCCTATCTTCTATGGATAAATCAACTTCTAATATAGTTTACATCCACATTATTATTCAACATCAAATCAGTCTTTTTCATTAATTTCATTAGCTGTTCTTATGCCTGATTCAATTGCCCCTTCTATCCATCCATGAAAAGAAGAAGTGTGCTCTCCTGCAAAATGTAGCCTACCTTCAGGTTGACGTATAATTTTAGAAAAATTTTCCGCTTGGCCGGGAAGAAAGAGAGTAAAAGCCCCTCCGGAAAATTGATTCAAGCCCCAGTTATATGAAAAGGCCTGCATGTATTCTCTATATACAACATTGCCATAGATTCGGGCTAAATCATCCAGCAATTCGCGAACCAGCTCATTATAAGGTAAACTAGCCCAAAGAATCGCATCGTATCCCCAACTATAACTTCCCAATAAAACCGCTGGACCACTTGACCCTATCTTATGACTTGGAATATAAGAAAACTTTGAGGGTTGGTCCGTTAGGGCATTTCCTACCCCTGCCTTCCCCCAAAAACGATGCCTAAATTCTATACCAATTTTAACAGCAGGGAGGTTTAAAAGTTCTCGAATAATGTGCCATTTCTCAAAGGATATCGAATGATAAGGAAAGACATCTATAAATTGGAATACTGAAAAAGGGACTGTAACGATTGCAAAATCCCCCTCATAATGGTGCCATCTTCCAGTTTTAGGGTTTATTGCTTGTATCCTCACTTCATTGTCTAGCTGGTATATTTTATCCACTTTCCGGTTCAAATGAATATTATGCTGCAGCTCCTTCATAAAGGATAAAGGTAATCGATCATTCCCTCCGTCAATCTCGAAGAACTTAACCGTTTTACTAAAAATCGGAAATATAATATCAGTCAAAATGTCCACAAATGAAAACTCCGGAAACCCTTCAAGTCCTAATAAGACACCTATACTCCTTATGGCATCCTTCGACAAAGGTTTACCAATAGGATTAAATTCAAGGAACTCTCCCATGGAATATTCAGAGTATTGGGCTTTTAATCTCTCCTGTTCCTTCGGAGTACTATTTGAATAAAGTTCAAGAAATGGTTGGGTAGCCTCTAGAAAGAGCTCAGTGGCCGTTTTATCTTTTTCATTTTCATTAACTGGGAAGTTTAAAATATCGGGGTTTTCCTCATACATTTTTCTCGTAGTTAAAACATTATTTACATAAATCAAATCGACAGGTGAGGAATTAATGAAAGGATTAACTGGCAATTGAAAACGTCTTATATATTCAAACACCAATGCATGATTGTCGGGAATTCTCATTGCCCCTACATCTAAATAATTCCCTGAAGTAAACGGTTTTCTCACCGTATAAACCCTTCCTCCAATACGATCATTACCTTCTAGTATGGTCACATGATGACCGGCTTCTTTAAGCAATGAGGCAGCAACAAGACCTGCCATCCCCCCTCCTATAATAAGTACTTTTTTGGGGTGTGACTTTTTTTCTAATCCATTTTTTATAATACGAATCATATCTTTTGGGTATCTTAGATTTTCATTTTCAATCTCTCTCATCAAAAATCCTCCCCCTTTCTTCAGTTCATATATATGTAAAAAAAGGGAAGGACAGTATTTTTTTAGATAAGAAAAAGGTATTATAAATGCTGAAAACTAAAAAGTAATTGTTGTTCTTATATTCCCCTTTCTAATTGGCTGCCAGCCTAACCTTAACCTAAGTGAGGAGGTTACAAGAATTTAGAGGTTTAAACCTGTTATTTTGTAGTTGAGTCTTCCAGAAACCTGCCCGTTAGCAAAAAAGCGATTGCTCTTATTGAACAATCGCCCCCAATACAGAAAGACTTGATTCCAAGATAAATCTATTTAGAAACAACCCATCTCTCTTTTAACACTTTAATCAATCTGTTTGCCAACAATAAGTGCAAGGATCTTATACACAGCTCACAAGGGTATTAAAATGTCCTTTACTTAAACACCCATTAGTTAAAAGTCAATCCGTTTATTAACTCATCTGGTTAACACTATAATCCATTGATAACTTGGTAATTTTGTCTACGATAACTTGTTCTATTCCACTCTCATTGTCAATGATTTCTTTTGCAAAAGGGGATAATTCTTTATGGTTACCTATCATTACGGTATGTAAAGCTTTCTCGAACATTGGAATATCATTTGAATCATTTCCGAATGCAATATAATCATTTTCCTTTACTCCCAATTCGTTTAGTGCATTCCATTTATTTATCCCCTTAGGGCTGATATCAAGCATATTTTCATTTCTATGTTTATTGACGAACACATTGAGCTGGGTTAGTTTTTTCTCTAGTTTCTCAAAATTGTTGGAGGTTAGGAATAATATTTTAATTATTGGATTTAATCTATCAATACCCACTGATTCCGCCAGGCAATTTGGATCAACGTTTTGTAATATTGGATGGTTGTTGGGTCCCGTATAGGTGTAATCCCATCCTCCATCAATTAAATATGTAGCATCAAATTCTTTTATAAGACTTTTGATCTCAAATACAACTTCATCTGGAAATGCTTTTGAAGAAATTATTTTTTTATCTTTATAAATAAGGGAACCATTACCACCAACCATTGTGTACGGATGATACTCCTCATCTATTACTGGCAACATATCTCTAATCGGTCTAGCAGAAGCAAAAATTACTTCATGCCCTCTTCGGGTTAATTCTGAAAGAGAATTGAGTATCGACTTGGCAATCGGCTGCCCCTTGAAACAGATTGTTCCATCCAGGTCAAAAACGAATTTCATTTATTACACCCTTTTTCATGAAAATTTTAATTTATATTTTGAAGACTTAAGTATCTTTTCCTCTTAAATTAATATTTCTGCTATCATCCCCCGTTTCATTAAAACTTGCACTCAAGATAAATCAAACCAGGGATTTCCATTAAGCCTGACTAAGAGAGGAAAAATCACTTACCATAAACTTTACTGGTTTCAGTATCATATACTTGTTCCTCAGACTTTCTCTCAAAGTAAAAGCTGGTAAAACATAATGCACCTGTAACCAAAAGCATCAAAAATGATCCCACCATTACAGCTGACTTAATAGACAATGATTGAGCAGTTAAACCAATGGAAATGGTTGCTAGTATGATAAAGAAAGCTTCGATAAGACCATATATACTTCCTACCCTCCCCATTACATTAACAGGAATGTTTTCTTGATAGAAGGTATGAAATCCAGTATTTGCAAATGCGAGTGAAAATGATAAAACTATGAACCCTAACGCAGCAACGTCGAAACTTGTTGAAAAGGCGTAAACAATATATCCTACGGAAACAGATAATGAACCCAGTCCAATTAATAATGATGTAGTCATTTTCTTAGCAAGTACGGTGTTTACAACTGCTCCTACTGCAATACCGCCCCCCGCAATACTCACCAAAAAACCGTACTCCGTATCAGATAACTGTAAAACCTCCTTAGAAAAAGCTGCCTCTAATGAATCTAAAGCCGCAGCCATAACCATCATGAGGCTAAACAAGAAATAAACCACCATCACATAAGGAGAGTTACGAGTAAATAGCCTAACTACATTCCAGTCTTTCTTTAAAAGTCGCAAGGATATCTCAGGAAGGTTCTTTTGTTTCAATATTGAATCCTCTAGTGGAGGAAGTAATAAAGTAATTAATCCTGAACCTAGAAATGTTAAAGCATTTACATAGATCGCCATGTATGGAGTTCCTAATATAAAAAGCCAACCAGCTATGGCAGGACCGATCAAAAAGCCACCAGAATCGATTAGACTTCTGAAAGAATTAAACCGTTTTCTCTTTTCGGAAGGTATCAATTTAGTTATGTATGTCATAGAAGCAGGCTCAAAAACTGCACTTCCCATATTGATCAAGAAGACAACTGGGTATATAAGCCAAACGGATGGTAAGGAAGGAAGAATGAAGATTAGCGCAGACCTAAATATATCCAATCCCACCATAAGGTTTCGCAGATTTAAACGATCGATGATTGTTCCAGACCAGAAATTAGTGAACAATGCCGCTAATGGTTTCAGGATATATAGGGCTGCAACTGCCAATGGTGATCCAGTCATATCTAATACGATCAAGTTAAATGCAATTAAATAAATCCAATCTCCTATATTTGATAATCCTATACCGAATAGTAAGAGTAAAGGGTTTCTCCACGAATAAAATACTTTCTTTAAATCCACACCAAATCCTCCCTCATTTTTGAATGATTTGATTTTGGCAAATAAAAAATCCCACCCCCAAGACATTTATTTTGTCTTGGGGGCGAGATTATAGTTTAACGCGGTGCCACCCCAGTTTACTAATATGTCACCATATTAATCTTGTCAGGTACGACAAATTTTTTCCGTTGTTTATACCCTAGCTCTATAACGGGAGCTCCCGTCACATTATCCCCTGAAAATGTTCCAATGTGATGCTCTGAGGTTTGGTTCAGCAACTAATTCTTACCCCTTTCCACCTAACGGGGCTCTCTGGAAAGAATCTTCATTCACCTACTCTTCTCTTCATCGCAGTTTAATATTTCTCTACATTATCCATTTATCTACCACTTTTGTAAATAGTATTTTTCTAGATGAATCTCTGCTATATTTTGAAGTCCATTCTCCACATTCCCTGCCCGTTAGCGAAAAAGCGATGGATCGTCCTTATCCTTTTTTAGGAAGCGCGAGATCCGTCCCTTCGCTTAATCCTGAAAGCTTGAAACTGTTATAACCTCTTAAAACAGAAAAAAAGAGGCAGAATTATGGAGATTTCTGCCTCCTTTTTAAAATGAGATGACTTTACCTTTCAAAGGGGGCTACTATTTCACTCAACACTTAGCTCACTTTCGGTTACCCACTTATGATTTTCTATTTTATTTCCATTATCCATATTCTCAAAGTCAACCATGTAGACCGTTGTTTCTTCTGCAGATTCAATTGTAGCTGTGGCCCCATTCATACCTTCCATATGGGAAGCATCAAGTGTAATTTTATCATCTGGCTCAAATGGTTCTTCACCTGCTTCTTTAATTTCTTCATGAATCACCCATTTGTGGTCTGTTACTCTTTCCCCACCATTAACCGGGGTATAAGACACTACATAAGCTATGGTATGATAAGCTCCTTTAATAGCAGCTTCTGCACCTTCCATCCCGGACATATGCCCTTCCGTAATGGTAGCTGTGTCACCTACTTCATAAGTCGGGTCATCTGCTTCCTCCAGGCCTTTGGGAACCTCTCCCGAACTGGAATGGTTCATATCGGAATGGTCCATTTCTTCCTCCGAATCAGGGTTTTCATTGTTCATATCTTCGTTAGTTTCTTCATTGGATCCGGTATTTTCTTCAGTATTCGTTACCCCCTCGTTATTTGAGCACGCAGTAATGAATACTGTAAACACTAGCAAGGTTACACCTAATAATAACAGCTTTTTCTTTTCCATTATATGTACCTCCTTAAAATATACCCCTCCCTCGTAATTATATTTCCTATCGGGCATACCTACAATGGGAAAAAATCCTCTTTAATAAAATATAAGTATGGGTAGGATGAAAGTGAAAAAGTCCTCATATTAAATCCGATAAATGGCTTTTAAAGCCTTTGAGCTTATTCTTTGTTATAGGTTTCCTTTTTGCGGGGGAGTATGTTGATTGATCACCGGTGAATAATACAAGTCATCTTCCTAATCATCCTTCATGTTAAAAAGACGATGCAGGACAACCACTGCATCGTCTTTTATGATTGGTCTTTATTCTGATTCTAATAGTTTTGCATTAATAGCCACTACAACAGTACTCAAACTCATTAAAATTGCTCCAATGGCAGGACTGAGCACAATTCCAAAAGGAGCCAGCACCCCTGCGGCCAGAGGGATGGCAAAAATGTTATAACCAGCTGCCCACCATAAGTTCTGCACCATTTTTCTGTACGTGTTTTTCGATAAACTTACAATGGATACGATATCTTTAGGGTTGCTTTTTACTAGGACAATATCTGCAGTTTCTACGGCAACATCTGTACCACTCCCAATTGCTATTCCAACGTCAGCCGTAGCCAGAGCTGGTGTGTCATTAATTCCATCACCCGTCATAGCCACTTTTCTTCCTTTACCTTGTACTTCCTTGACTTTGTCTGCTTTATGATCAGGCAACACTTCCGCATAGACTTCTTCTATCTCTAATTGTTCTGCTACCCAGTTTGCGACTTTTTCATTATCTCCCGTAAGCATAACGGAATGGATATTCTTAGTTTTCAATTCAGCGATCGCCTCTTTCGCTGAGTCACGAACCATATCTGCAAGAGCCACCATTCCTAACAGCTCCTCATCAAGGAGGACGAATACCACCGTTTTCCCTTCTTCTGATAATTTATTAAAGGATGCTGTATCATAAGAATAATTCTTGTCTTTCATATATCCAGGACTCATCACTTTAACTTCTCTACCATCTATTTTCCCTTTCAGCCCTTTTCCGGTAATTGACTCGAAATCTTCTACTTTATCCAACGAAATTTCTTGGTCATGTGCTTTTTCCAAGATGCCCCGAGCCAGCGGGTGCTCGGAATTCTGCTCTACACTTGCCGCCCAATATAGGACCTCGTTTTCTTCTTTTCCTTCTGTTGGAATCACATTGGTCACACCGAACTCACCCTTTGTCAATGTACCTGTCTTATCGAAAATAACAGCATCGATATTACGGGAATTTTCAAACTGGGTTCTATTTCTTATAAGTAACCCCTGTTTTGCTGACAAGGAAGTAGAAACAGCAACAACAAGCGGTGCAGCTAATCCTAAGGCATGTGGGCATGTGATAACCATGACCGTTACCATTCGCTCCAAGGCAACATCAAAAGCGAACCCTAAGGCCATCCATATAATAAAGGTTGTAATTCCTGCTCCAAGAGCCAAATAAAACAGCCACTTGGCTGCTCGATTAGCAAAATTCTGAGCTCGTGACTTCGAATTTTGAGCTTCTTCTACCAATGTTATCACTTGGGAAAGATACGTATCATCACCCGTATTCTTCACCTGAATCGTAAGGCTTCCTTCTTTATTGATCGAACCCCCAATCACTTCATCCTCTTCTGTTTTCTCGACAGGGACCGATTCCCCAGTCAGCATGGATTCATCTATGGCTGATTTTCCTTCTGTAATCATACCATCCACCGGAATCTTTTCCCCTGGTTTGACAAGGACAAGATCCTCTGCATCTAATTCACTGAGCGGGACATCTTCTGTCTTCCCATTTTCCTTTACGCGGTGGGCTTCATTCGGCATTAGTTTTACAAGTTCTTGTAAAGCATTAGATGCTCCCATGACTGATTTCATCTCAATCCAGTGACCGAGGAGCATGATATCAATGAGAGTCGCCAGTTCCCAGAAGAAGTTCTTGCCTGACCATCCAAATACGACAAGCGAACTATACCCATAGGCGACGACAATCGCTAAACCTATAAGTGTCATCATTCCAGGATTTCTATGTTTCAGCTCATCCACAGAGCCTGTAAGAAAAGGCCAGCCCCCATAGAAAAAAACAAAAGTAGCTAAAGCGAATAATACATATTGGTCAAAGGGGAAGGAAAATGCCAGGCCGATAAAATCTTGAATCATTGGCGATAACAGCAAAATAGGGATGGTTACAATTAAAGAAATATAAAACCTTCGCTTAAACTCCTCTACCATATCCCCGTGATCATGTCCTTCATGGTCATTGTGCCCATGACCAGCATGACTAAGATGTTCATGCCCTTTATCATCATGGTCATGTTCATGATGGTTGTCATGGTGGTGCTCATGATTATGCTTTTCATCATTCTTGTGCTTTGTTTGCTGATTTTGATGATGCGGCATTATTTTCCTCCTTTTTATAAATATAAATATTAGCTAATTATACCTTTACCGTGCAGGGGTATAATTAAACGTAGTATGTAAATAAAAAAACAGACCAGTGTTAAAACTGGTCTGTAAGGATCTTTCGATAATTTTAGAGAAAAATTCTTTTAATTAGTTTGATTTTTTATACCGCTTTTCAAATGAACATGTTGCCAAAGAACTATAAAGAATCAGTGCCATTTCCATCATGGAATGTATTGGATTTATAAAATGGCTTGAAATCCTCTCTGGAAACAGCGGAAATGCTATTGTACATAATCTAACCATTAATCAAAAATACAACATATATAGGAATCCAGCTAAAAGGATTCTGTATATAGCAAACGGAACGAGCTTTATGCGATTGATCAGCTTTAGGAAGAAACGGATGGAAATCAAGGCAAAAACGAAGGCACTGAGAAATCCTACTATAAAAAAAGGCATGGCATCCATCGTGAAATATTGAAAATTCTTGATGAACGAGAGACCGCTAGCTCCAAGCATGATTGGTACCGCCATGATAAATGTAAAATCCGAGGACGCCCGGTGACTCATCCCGAGTAAGACGCCGCCGGAAATGGTGGAACCTGATCTGGAAAAGCCCGGCCACAAACCGATGCATTGAAATAATCCCATACCAAAAGCCTGTTTATACGAGATTTGATCTACGGTGTTTGTCGTATAGGCTCTCTTTTGCTGAAACCAGTCGGCATAAACCATAAGGATCGCACCAACGGCGAGACCTACGATCACCGTTTCCACTGAAAACAAATAATTATCGATATAATCTTCAAAGGCAAATCCCAGTACTCCAGCTGGAATGATACCAACAATCACTTGGCTCAGTTTTAATTTTCTTCTATTTACTTTCTCCTCTTTGTTCAGGTGAAGCATTTGGATAAACTTGTCCTTAAAAATCACGACAACTGCCAGGATTGATCCTAATTGAATCACGACTTTAAATGTGTTTGCTACAGGCTCACTATATAGCTCTTTGGAATGGAGCCACATTTCATCAACAATGATCATGTGTCCTGTTGAAGAAACAGGAGCAAATTCTGTAAGCCCTTCGACAAACCCCAATATAATGGAAACAATGATTCCCCAAAATTCCATCGGTTCCCCTCTTCCCTATCCATCTATTAAAAATCACTTTTTCTTTCTTTTATAAAGGACTGTTATAAATAATAAAAGCAAGATCATCAACACCACATAAATGATTTTTGAGTAAACATCCATATAGGCAACTATTTCTGCCCACGATCCACCCACGGAAGCCCCTAAATTCACAAGCACAACATTCCAAATCGATGTCCCTAAAGTCGTCAAAAGAATAAATAAGCCGAAATTCATGTTAGACATCCCCGCAGGAATGGAGATCAAGCTTCTTACGAGTGGGATGAATCTGCAAAAGAAAACCGTCCACGGGCCATACTTATCAAACCATCGATCGGCTTTTCTTATATCAGAGTTTGTTAACCTTATAATATGTCCCCATTTGTCAACGAGCTTCTCCAGCCGTTCTACATCCAGCGAGAGACCTATTCCATATAAAACCATTGCCCCCAAAACGGAACCGATTGTGGAAGCAATAACCACACCCGTGACACTTAGAGATGTTGTAGTTGTCATGAACCCACCAAAGGTAAGGATGATTTCAGATGGGATGGGAGGAAATATATTTTCAAACGCGATCAAGAGTAAGATTCCTGTGTAACCATATTCATTCATAATATCGATCAGCCAGTTTTCCATCATGTTCTCCTAAGGTCTCTTTTCGTAAATTCAGTAAAGAGACTCCAATTTTTTTGTGAAACCAACACTGCTTAATAATTACATCCATAGGCTTAACATAGTGGAAGCTCAAAAAAAGTTTTATAAGTATTCATTAAGCATTCCCGTTTCCTCTCCTCCCTTCACTCAATAGCTGAAGCACATCTTTTTATTGGATAGGCAAATGGGAAATACAAAAAACAGCTAACCTGTCCATTTGCTTCTTATGCAGTTTTATATATACGATTTATCGATTTCCATTAATTAAGTATATGGTCTGAAGATTAATCCAATCTCCATCAAAAGGAAGAAAGCATTTATCCAAGGAATCACATTCCTCTCCTTGGTCTGTTAACTTTCTATTCGTCCAGTCATAGGGTGACAGAAGTACATATGTCAATAAATAGTATGATATTAAATTAATACTTATAAATCTTATTATAGGAATTTTCCGACACCTGTCTAATGTTTTTTTATTATTGTTCCATCCCTCCAGCATTAGGACATTAATTACAGGCTTGACTTTAAGCTTACAAGGGTACAAACCAATTAGACGGAAGGAGGAATAATGATGAAAGATTCTAATAGGACAAACACTCTTCCTCACTACTCATCTTCTTACTGGAAAGAACATCAGGATACCCCATCCTTTCCATCGCTGAAAGAAGAGGTGGAGGCAGATGTAACAGTGATCGGAGGCGGAATGGCCGGCATTTTAACAAGTTATTTGCTGAGTCTCGAAGGAAAGCGTGTCGTTCTGCTTGAAGGCAGCAAACTTTTGGATGGTACAACAGGACATACAACAGCAAAAATTTCCGCCCAGCATGACGTCATGTATGATCAGCTCATTAATAAAGATGGAGAAGAAAAAGCAAGACTGTATTATGAAGCCCAGGTGGAAGCGATGAATGATTTGAAAGACCTCATCGACAAGCATGGCATCCACTGTGATTATAAAATCCAGGATGCTTACCTCCATGCGGGCACGGAAAGAGGACGAAAACAGCTGGAAAAAGAGAAAGAGGCATATGATAAATTAAATATCGACGGAGAATTTCTCGAGGAAACGGATCTTCCCTTTAATTCGGAAGCAGCTTTAGTGATGAAAAACCAGGCTCATTTCCATCCCGTCAAGTTTCTTCAAAGCATCGTGACTGAGATCGAGAAAAATGGCGGAATCATTTACGAAAACTCGACCGCGGTTGATATTAAAGGAAAGGAGCCTATTCGGGTTGAAACGAGGGATGGATATTCTATCACTTGTAATCAGGCAGTAATGGCCACCCACTTCCCTTTTGAGGATGCAAAAGGACTGTATTTTTCACGTCTTCACCCGGAGAGGTCGTACACCATTGCGGCGAGAACGGAAAAAGAAGTGCCTGATGGAATGTATTTAGGGATCGACACCCCTGCTTTTTCCATGAGACACACGGAAGTGAACGGTGAAAAGCTCGCCATTATCGGTGGAGAAAACCATAAAACAGGAAAAAGTGAAAATACAGAGGAACATTACAAACATCTGACGGAGTTTGCGGAGGAACATTTCGGAGTAGTGGATGTGCCATACAAATGGTCAGCCCAGGATTTGATGACACCGGATAACATACCGTTCATAGGCCAGTCGGTGACAGGACGGCCGAATGTTTATCTTGCAACAGGATTTAAAAAATGGGGAATCACAAACGGCATGGCAGCTGCCGTACTGTTGAAGGATTTAATCACAGGCAAGAAAAACCCATACGAGAACCTTTTCGATCCGACCCGCTCCCATCTAAAAAGAGAAGACAGCAAAAACATTATCAAAGAAGGTCTTGGTGATGGTGCCGAGTTGGTAAAGTCACGGCTTGAGCGTGGCAGAAAAACGGATATCGAAGATCTTCAGAACGACGAAGGTGCCATCGTCAATGTTAAAGGAACACGGACCGGTGCTTACAGAAATGAACGTGGTGAGCTCCACCTCGTCGATTCCACATGCACCCATATGAAATGCGGAGTGGAATGGAACAATGCAGAACGAAGCTGGGACTGCCCGTGCCACGGCTCCCGATTTTCTGTTACAGGAGAAGTCATCGAAGGACCAGCCACTAAGCCATTGAAAAAAATTGAACTGGATTGAAAGTTCATTCTTGTTCCCCCCCTCAAGCCCATGCCGTAACGCATGGGCTTGAGGGCTTTCTTTTTATGTAGGCAGTTGTATCATTTTATTGAAAATATAAAATGACTCTTTAAAATAAATGGATCCTTTTTTCCAATTACCTAAAGATTCACACGAACTTTTTGATTGATCAAGTTTTTATTAAGATAGGAGAAAACAACAAAAGCATACTTGAGTAATTTTATAATACGTATTTTTTATACATATAGCTCAAAGGATAAGAAAAACAAAGGATGATCCCCTGTGATATAATGGAAGGAACTAAAATTTATTAAAGCGGTGAGTGACGTATGTTAGAAGACACAGGCGAACGAGTCATACCAAAGGAAATGAACCCGATGAACAATATGCTACTTGAGCACATCGCCCGTTACACCTTTTCCACCCCTTATGTAATTGGAAGAGTTTTAGACATTGCTTGCGGCAGCGGTTATGGCAGTCTGAAAGTAGCGAAAGACAGAAAAGAACATATCGACGAAATAATCGGTGTCGATATCAGTGAAGATGCGCTCCACTATGCGGTCCACAATTACTACCATCCTTTGCTCACCTTTAAACAAGGAGATGCGATGGATTCTGCCCTTCCTCAGGAAATCGGACAGTTCGATACGATTCTCAGCTTTGAAACGATTGAGCATGTGAAAGATGATCGGCTTTTCATCAAACGGATGTATGATTTATTGAAACCCGGGGGTACTCTCATCTTATCTACCCCGTTCGGGAAAGGTCGAGACTATCCATGCGGCTCTCCTTTTCATTACTTCCAGCTTACACCAGAAGAATTCGAAGCATCATTCGACGATTTCTCTGAAAAAGAAGTCTATTATCAGCGCGGTGTCACGATCGAACCGCCACGAGAAGAGGTTCATTATCCTCTTGGTGTCGTGGTATGCAAAAAGTAGGGGCTCTCTTGACGAGAGTCCCTACTTTTTTGTTATTCTGTTTTATTTTCTGTCCGAAAAATAACTGGACCTAGCTGAACAAACCAATAATCCAGCCAATTACACTTTTTTTAAGCAGAGAAGTTTTGTGTTCTGTCCAGATCATCCATTATTCAAGCTAAAATGCAGCGTTTTCCTGCCAATCATCACAGAACCGTATTCCTTACTCGCCAATAGTACCGTAACGACCGGACAGAAAAATAACCGAATTCGATAACTACGACGGTTTGCACTGCCACTAGCCAAAAGGTGGCATCAAAAGTATCTCCACTAAAAATCCCATCCATATTCAGAGTGATCAGCCATACATATAGAATCGTCAAAGGGAAAAATATGCCCCCATTCCAGATTGCTGTCCGTTTCGCATGTCTTAGTTTGTGATAGCCGTCACTGTATAACTCTGGTTTTCCTTCTTCCCCACCGTATCCTTTCGCCCACAAGGTCCATGACAGAAAAGTAGAAGAAGTATGGAATAAGTTTCGCCAGCCACGTTCACTATGCAAATAAAAGTAGTCAGACTCAATACTTCTCTGAAAATCCGCTGCATAGCTTACTTTTCTTGGCTCTCCTTTGCTAAAGGAAAAACGAAATCCAAATCTGCTTACCTTTTCTAAATGGTAGCCTTCCTCTTCTTTTGTCTCGAGCCATTCCTCTAAACGATCAGGGGCATACTGCCAGCCGAATCGCCATTTTGTCAGTGTAATGGGGTTATGATTCTTCTCCGCAACAGGCTCAGGTGTGTTCTTCAATTTTTTCAACCCTTTATGTATTGTATACGTGGAGTATGGTACGAAAGACCAAAGAGTTAATCCGGCAGTAATTGTAATGGCCCAGTATGGACTCGGAACAAATGTAGGAGCTCCACCACCGCCCATTATTGCGAAAAAACTTAATAAACCGACCATGGAAGCAGAAAGAAGCATATAAAGGAAAATTGCCAGGAAGGAGTAAAGATGAATTTTATTCCTTGCAATGATTCCATCAGGAAGGGGCTTCTTCGCTGGTATATGATCATGGCGTATAAACCTCCAACGCCCTTCTTTCAAAATCGTCTTCCAACCATCCTCGGCTAGAGAAGTTGGAAAATAGTCGACTTTTTCGTATTGGATTCTGTAGGTACAAGGATTAGAACGAGCCTCTTTAAAATAAAATTTCCGTGTCCAACGATTGAAGCTTGTCAGAAAAAGACCATTGCTCGCTTTATCTTGCAGCCACTGTTCTGTTTTCCTAGTGTCATAACTCCAAAGCGGTCGAAAAAACGACACTTTCATAAAAACTCCTCCCCATAGTGGAGGGCATTGTCGTAAAGTTCTTTCAGCCTTCCCATTTCTATTCGAATGATTGTTTTTCCATCTTCTGTGATTTCGTAGACTTTTTTTCTTTGCTCATCTGCATATTTTACGATCAATCCATCCCTTTGCATCTTCGTCAATGTGCCGTAGACTGTGCCTGACCCGAGGCTGATCCTTCCTTTAGTCAATTGCTCGACATGTTTGATGATGCCATAGCCATGCCGGGGTTCAGTCAAGGACAAAAGGATGTAATACGCCGTTTCCGTCATTGGTATGTATGCTTTTTCTAGTTTTTTTTCAATGGAGTCCACACCTTTTCCTGTTTTAAGTATGTCACGCCTCGACTATATCACATCGTGACACATCAGGCTATTAATCTTCCAAAATAATACGGTGTCAATCAAAGTAGTATTTCTAGAATTATATTTCAAATAAGCCAGTTAAATATTGGACGCCCTACAAGATTAGCTTATTGTTCATCAAACTGGTTTAACTTTCCAAAAAACGAACGATCAAAAAGAATCCCTTTATCGATTTAATTGCACCAATGGATTACCTAAAGCACATCCTTAATATCTTCATGCATATAGATTTAGTATGCGTAGTAAACAATAACGGAGTGAGTTGGAATATCGATAACACATTCAGTGAATATATGAAGTTCTTGGATTAGTAGTCTCATATCTTCATTGAGCTAATCTCGAACACTTATACTCCCCTTGAGTTGTCATTCTAGGAGTGTTCCTTCTAAGCTTCACAAAGGAAGAGGAATGAGGCATATGAATCATACCTTACATGGCTTTAACCATCACTTTGCTTAATTATTAAGCAAAATGGGTGATCACTTTATTAAGTATGCACCTCGATTGCTGAGGGTAATTTGTAATTAGATAGTTTAAGAAGGAGATGTCATATGACACCGTCATCTAAGTCTCTTAAATGGCCATATACCACACAAATAAATTTCATGGCTATTGTTGATACGTTGATTCCATCTAGTGTGGTTATATTCAAATCGGGATGGAGATTTCAATGCGGGGGAGTGGAGTTGTCTATTTGGGAGTATCTTCTAATGTCCTTTGACAACCTGCCCACCCCCTTATCCAATGAGGTCTCTCAACTGCTAGACTTATCAGCTTTATATATCCATAAGGGACATTACCACTCACCTTTTTCCATCTATAACCCACATATCTGCAAAGGTATATTTGCGACTTTATCCCGGAAAGACCGATTAACGGCTATCACCCATTTAGAAAACCTAAAAGTTCCGCTCCACATTCTTCCTATCCCTTATAAAAACAATCCTACCTTGTTGCAGATCACGATCGATTCTCTATACCAATTAACTGTTTTTGGCTATTACTCTGAATGGTATGGGTATGGTTGTACTCGATACCATTGCCCCAGTTGCAGACACCTTTGTACTTATCCAGTAGGCTGGGCCTATACGGGCTATCCAGGACCTTCCTTTGGTTATAGGGATTTTAGAGGCTTTTTATTAAATATGAGTAACCTGAAATCGGAGTGATTTAATATGCAAAGACCGGATGTGCTTGTAATTGGATCAGGTGGCGGTGGTGCCGTAATAGCAAAGGAACTAGGAGAATTAGGGTTGAATGTTCTGATGCTTGAAGCAGGACCGTGGTATGGGAATAAAAAATGGCCGAATCCAAATAGCGAGAAAGGTGGAGTTTACAGCAGAAGTCCTGATGATTTAGATGTCAGCCTCTTTAAGGAAAGTTACAATAAATTAGAAAATAATATGAATGATTTAATAGCCGGAAAACTACGTTGGGGACCTGCTAATCGGGAACATCCTCCTTGGGAAAGATCATTTCAACAAAGAGGTTTCGTGTGGCAAATTGCAGGAGTAGGAGGTACTACTCAACACTATCTTGCAAATTCTCCTCGTGCTTTTCCATCTGCTATTGATAGGAAATGGCCTCTAACTTATCGTGAACTAATTCCATTTTACGAGAAAGTGGAAGACGAGTTACCAGTAGAATTCGCTCCCACTACATCCAAGGAAGAATTATTTTACTTTGGAGCAAAAAAAGCTGGCTGGAATCTATTAAATACTCTCAATGTGGTCTCCCCAGGATTTCGTCCTCAACCCAATGCGATTTTACCACCCAATGCAAACCTTCTTAATCCTGCTTACTCAGAGAAGCAGTTATCTTGGATGGAAGGTTGTACACTTGCAGGTCATTGTATAAATGGCTGCCCCCATGGTCCATCTGTTTCAAAAATTGCTAAGCGATCCACAAATGTCAGTTATGTACCCTTAGCTTTAAAGACAGGTAACGTGGAGATTCGTCCAAATACATTTTCATATCAAGTGATCACTGAAAAACATCCTAAGGAAGGGCTAAGGGCAATTGGAGTGAAAGTAAGAAACACATGGACAGGTGAAAGGGACGAACTATTTGCTGACTGTATTGTTGTAGCGGCTGGGGCGGTTGAAACTCCGCGTCTGTGGCTCAATTCTTCCTTGCCTTATAATCCATGGATTGGTAGGGGCCTTGTGAACCATAATATGGATATGGTTACTGGAGTTTTTAGCGGAAAGAAACTAGTTCCTATATTAGGAAGCAATGTCATAAACCCATTTGTCGGTCATACATCCGGTGCCAGATTAGATTTTCCAGGGCTAGGATCCATTCAAGTAAATGGGGTGAGTCCAGGATTAATGGCGAGCTTTGCTTATGCGTTTAGTCAATCAGGAACTAAGAAGTCCCATGCTTCACCTATTCATAACTCGCATGGAAAAGGGCGTGTTACCGGGGAAGAATTAATAGGGTTAATGGCAGATTATCAAAAATCGTCTAGTATCTTAATTGTAACGGACGATGAAGTGGATAGGAAGAACCGTGTCTCCATTTTACCCTCCCAACTTGATGAAAATGGAGCCATACCATCCATCCATTATGCCCCTACAAGAATTACTCAAATTAGGAAAAGGAAATTGGTGAAAATAGCAGCAGACATTCTACTTCAAGCTGGAGCAAGAAACGTGGTCCATTCAAATTGGCCAAACGGTTTGATGATTCACATAATGAGTACAATGAGAATGGGTTATGTCGTTGATCAAAACAGTGAGTCCTATCAAGTTGGCCGATTATATATAGCGGATAATAGTATACTAACTAATGGACTCGGAGGTGCCAACCCCACCCTAACAACTCAGGCTTTAGCGGTCAGGACTGCCGGTAAGATCTATAAAAGATACTTTTGATATAAAATACAGATAGCTTATGACAGCTCCATAAGCTATCTGTATTTTCACTAGCATCTATCATTAGTGAAAAATCGCCATTCCTATTTAACAATCGTAAACATTTTTTATTACTTCCGTCTCCCCCCCACCTGTTCCACACCATGGACACGCAAGTTTTCCAACATCGGGTATCCATCTGAAGTTATGTACTAAATAATAAGCTCCTTTGCTATTCCATTTGGTTAATTAGTATTACACAACAAATATTCCTTAACACCACTATTTTTCATGAAGGGGCGCCTCCCTAACTGTGTACACTTATCCGTCACAATTTTGTTTTATCGATTGTTGTAAGAACATGAGACATCTACAAAATTAATAAACCATAAATTTCCCTTTCAGCAAAGGAATTGGAAATAAGACGGGGAATTGCAAGGAAGAACAATGGAGAGAAGATTAACTGAAAATACCTCCAAAAGTAGGCTTAAAATCGGTTGCTATTCTCTCTTAATATGTTATTGGTTTACTTGTTCTTGATGTATCGAAAGACTATTTTTCCACCAGGACTGTATTAAGTTCCTGCACTTTCTGTCTTAACTATGTACTTCACTCTGAATACCTTCCAATTGTGGAGAATAATCGTTTGGTGTATCATTTCCTGCTCCCGGAGCAGCAAATTTGGAAATAAAATGCAGAAACCGCGAAAGTGAATACGGTCTCTCCAGCATCCCAAAAAAATCACTCCTTACCAATCAGGGACCTGATGTAATCTCTATCCCTTTCTGTTATGGAATAATAGCGAAAGTTTCCCGCTGCATTCCCTTGTTGTTCGCCCAAAACTGCCCCTTCCTCTGTATACCAAACCTGGTAATCGGCCAACCCGATGGACCTTTCCTGACTCAGTACCTTCAAGGAAGCATCTGGATTTTCCTTATCCACCGAAACTTTATCTGCGGACTCTTTCCTTAATAAAATGCCTAGTAAGGAATCCATACTTGCCATGTCCTCTGTGTCTGTAATAACGGTTCCTGCTGGAGGCGTCTTTCCGCTTTCTGCCTGGATTGTCACGATAAGTGAAGGATCATCGGAGGTTATGATACCGACGACATACCCACCTGCGAAGATCACTCCTATCAGTACTATCCAAAGTATGAATCTACCCATCCTATTTCACTCCCTGATTTTATTTCTTTGTCTCCAAATGAATGCCCAAATGAATACTATTGCTCCTACTGCCACTCCGATTAATTGATCGGCAAGTAATTCTCCTGTACGAAAATAACGAATGACGAAAACGCCTCCAAATAGGAGAACCATCATCGCCCCGAATAGTAAAAAGAATCGATTGGTCACTTTGTTATTCCTCCCCCAAAAACTCTCTTTTTAAGATGGAAAACATGAAAGCATCATGATTTTGTTCCTTTTGATATAGATAGCCTCGCAATACCCCTTCTTTTTGAAAGCCGAGTTTTTCCAACAACTTCGATGAGGAATGATTTTCAGGAAAGGTGACCGCACCGATCCGATACAGCTCCAACTTTGTAAATGCGTAAGCGATGACTTCAGAGACTGCTTCCGTTGTGATGCCTTTCCCCCAGAAATCCGGATGCAGCTCATATCCGACTTCCGCTTTCCGGCTATAAGGACTCCAATTGTTAAGCCCGACTGTACCGATGAACTCGTTTGTATCACGCCAAATGATGCCCCAGCGCATTGATTTTTTCTCTGCAAATCGTTCGCTGAATGAATGGATGAGGCTGCGGGCTTGTTCCCTGTCTGTTAATGATGGCATTCCGTAGTATTTCGTCACTTCATCTTTTGACATGATTTCAAAATAACGATCGATATGCTGTTCCGTGATATTTGTCAGTTGCAAACGCTTGGTTTCTAAAACTGGAAAGTCCATTTCCTTCCCCCTCTAACATGGATTTTTTATGTGCAACCCCTTACCCGAATGTAGGACCGACTGAATTGCCTTCCATTATTTATCCTCGTCTTTTCCTTTTATCCCTATAAAGTAAGATATGGATACCCAACCGATCAAAGAAAGGAAGCCGACGATGAACGATGGCCAAAATCCCATAAAAACTCCCCCTTTTCCTCTTTTGTTAATCCAACCAGCCAATTTCTCTCCAACCGTACATCAAAGCTTGAACCGTTCATGAGGATTGCGAAAGAAGGATATTTTATTCAGCGATTTCCCCTGATTACGCTATCATTCTATGAAAGTTTCGCTTACATATAAAAATTCATTGCGAGTGGGTTCTTTTTTATGTAAATTAGACAAGTATGTTTTTTAGGAGGTATCATCTATGAATCAACCATCAACTACTCAACGTGTCCAAATAGCAACTGCTGATCCTTCTGCGATCGGATTGTTCGGCCTGGCTATGGTCACACTTGTCGCTTCATCTGCAAAGCTCGGCTGGACAGACGGCGTGTCATTCGTCCTTCCCTGGGCGATTTTCCTTGGAGGTCTTGCACAATTATTTGCAGCCGTCCAGGATGCGAAACATAACAATACATTCGGTACCACAGCATTTGCTGCCTTTGGTCTTTTCTGGTTCGGTGTCGGATCTTCCTGGCTGATCGACTTCGGTGTCTTCGGAGAAGCTGCTGCAGCTGCTGTCGATCCTCATCAACTAGGGGTCGCCTACATCGGCTATTTGATCTTTTCGATTTTCATGACGATTGGTGCGATGGAAACCCATAAAGTATTATTCATCATCTTCGTCCTGATCGACTTCTTGTTCATCGGTTTGTCCTTATCGACATTAGGGATTGCCCCGCATGCGATGCATATGGTCGCGGCCGTTGCTGAACTGCTGATCGCCCTCATGAGTTTTTACGGCTCAGCAGCGAGTGTCTTGAACGTTCACTTCGGAAAAGTGGCTTTACCAGTCGGCAAACCATTCGGTATTTTCAAATAAGAGGGCTTTTCAAAATTCCCTTCCGCAAAAGCTCTTTGAAAATCGCCCTGCATGCTTCCGTCCCATCTCTAAGACAACGATTTCCTAATGCTACTTTATCATATCCGTATGCCATGATTAACCTCTATGAAGCCAGCAAAAAATAGTTGCTGAATTTTCTAAAAAAAGATTGACAGGGAACGTTTATTCGATTATGATACAAGTATAAAGTTCCACTCCAAAGGGGAGTAGCTGACAGTTATGTCGACAATACGTGATGCGAATCACCGGCATAGCTGGCAACGGAAACGTTGTTTGCGAGACCTTTGCCCACAATGCGGTGAAGGCTAAACATGTACACACAAACCTTCATCGTTCATGCGGTGAAGGTTTTTTATATGTCTTTTAAAGGAGAAGGAAAATGATGTTAGCCAAATTATTCAGCTGGTTCGGGCCCGGATACCCGAAAGTCGACCTCGTCTTAGCCAAAAGAGAATACACACCTGGAGAGAAAGTGACGGGATCCTTCCACCTTCAAGGCGGCCTGCGCCAAGTAAAAATCCACCGGCTGGAGTGCGATTTGGTGAAGAAAACTCCCGGCCGGAAACCACGGTTTATCCAGCCGGTCACAACTGTCCTCATGAACCGTGAGCTGGGTTCCAAAGCGGAAACAGAATACCCCTTTCACTTTCTATTGCCGGAGGAACTTTTAGAAGAGGCCGATGAATCGAGTTACCATTTACAAACAAAACTTGTACTGAAGAATGATGTGGAGACGACGGATACGGATGAAATCCATATCCGGATGAGTTCCATTTAATCAAAAGAAGGAGAAGAAACATTGGAAAGTTTATTGATTGAATATGGTTGGGTGCTGCTCATTTTGATTGGATTGGAAGGGATTTTAGCGGCGGATAATGCGCTTGTTATTGCCACAATGGTCAAACACCTTCCAGAAGATAAGCGGAAAAAGGCTCTATTCTACGGTCTTGCCGGGGCGTTTGTATTCCGATTCGGTTCCTTGTTCCTGATCTCCTATTTGATTCACATCTGGCAAGTGCAAGCAGTCGGTGCCCTTTACTTACTGGGAATCGCCATTTATCACCTTTTGAAAAAACACGTGTGGAAAGTTCACGAAAAGAAAACAAAGAACAAAAAAGAAGGCTCTGGTTTCTGGATGACTGTCGTAAAGGTGGAACTTGCTGATATCGCTTTTGCCGTTGACGCCATCCTCGCCGCTGTCGCTCTTGCTGTTACATTGCCTGTCACAAGCTTGCCGGAAATCGGCGGTATGGACGGTGGTCATTTCGCCGTCATCCTCGCTGGTGGTCTGATCGGTCTCGTATTGATGCGGTTTGCAGCCAGCTACTTCGTCGTCCTGCTCGACAAGCGTCCAGGACTTGAATCCACAGCTTACATGATTGTCGGCTGGGTAGGCGTCAAGCTTGCTGTCTACACCCTATCCCATCCAGAGCTTTCGGTACTCGAGGAAGGTTTTGCGAAAAGTGTTCTATGGAAGAGTATCTTCTGGGGAGTCCTGCTGGCGATTGCGGTCATTGGATGGTTCACTTCCCAAGAGAAGAAGCAGGACGAAGAATCACAAGCTGTTTAAGATAAACATTCGAACAAACCACCGAATAGCTTCCTTGCAGGCTTTCATTGGTAGTTGGTGAATAGATCGAAGTTGACGGTTGCTTTCCTCTTTAGGTAAGCAACCGTTTTAACTTGGCCAAAATGTTTCACTTCCTGCCAAAGACAATTAAGGAGTAGCGGAAGAAAATCTAATTTGAGAACTTTTTTAATAGATGATCCATATTTTCCCAAAACAATAAAATTAAGCCTAACAGTATTAATATCCAACTTAAAACTAACGGAAACATCGCTCTCATTTCCTGTATAGCTGCCCAATACTTCCCTGGTGGATCACTCCACCCTGTCATTTGCGGCATATACACGGCTACTCCTACAACAGTCAACCCATATAACAATATCCCGCCTAGAAAGAAGATGATACCCATCCAATCCTTTTTTCCCACTTCATCACTCCCTATTCATGGATAGCGCTCACTGCTCTATGGTAATCTTCTTTTTTAACATAGAACCTATATTCGTCTCCATGATCGTATGTAGTAACCTCTGAAAATCTTGAAGGCTTTTTCCTGATAGTCGCTACCCGATAGTTCACCGCCCTGTTTGTCAATCTTGAAGCAACCTTAAAATATTCTTTTTGCATGAAAGTCGTATACACAAGCTTCTTCTTCCTGGATATCAGCTGTCTGATCAAACGGACAAAGCCATTCATTGCAAGCACTCCTTCTCCTTAACTTTATCATAGATTTTTCCAATATCCCCCCTCTATGTATCTACTTAAACTGGGTGGTTGAACATTCAAAAAAGATTGACGGGCTGGAGGGCATCGCATATGATACAAATATAAATAGTAAGACTCCCGAGTCAAATAGGTTAAGAGACCTTTTGCCACCGTTATGATGCAGGTTTTGATCCAGACAACCAAACCTTCCCCATCGATCTGTGGAGTTTTCAAAAAGAGAAATGAAGGAGGTTGAAACACATGTTAGAAAAGCTATTCCGTTGGTTCGGACCAGGTTTCCCAAAAGTCGATCTGGTTTTATCCAAAGGCGAATACGAACCTGGAGAAAAAGTGACAGGAGCTTTCCATTTACAAGGCGGGATCCGTCAACAAACCATCCAGAGACTTGAATGTGATCTTATGAAAAAGACCCCTGGGGAGAAAGCCCGTTTCGTCCAACCCGTTATGACGGTACTCATGAACAGGGAGTTGGATGCGAAAGAGCAAACAGAATATCCTTTTCACTTTTTGCTCCCGGAAGAAATGGAAGATACAGATAAAGAAGCGACCTATCATTTACAAACAAAGCTCGTATTAAAAAATGATATAAAAACGACAGATACAGACCAAATACAAATCCGGCTGGATGCGATGTGATCAGAGGACGTAGAACTTTGTAATCGCTGAATAAACGAAGATTTCCCAGAGGCATCTACTCTCTCTTTCTTATGTTTGAAACCAGAGATAATTCTCTGGGTGACGTCTTCTGCCCGCTAAAAGGTTAGAAAGTGGAGAGCCGGAAAAGATACAAGACCTCCTTTTGTTTACATAATATTATTACCGCTCACTATTATGGATTGCTAATATATTCCCATCCGTAAATGCATTCTCTCAACTGTTCTCCCTCTATTTCTATCATGATTGTATCTATTTCCCTTCCCCCCATCGCTTCGTAAAAAGAGCATGCTTTATTGTCTTCCAGCACTTTGACCATCATTGAATGAATATGATGGTTCTTTGAAACTGCTACGACTTCTTCGAATAATTTCCTTCCGAGTCCCTTTCCCTGGTAACCTTGCAGTAGATAAATTGCGTTAAGCTCTCCACTATACTGGGGATGAGTTCTACTTAAACCCCAGGATGCAAACCCGACCACATGGCCTGTATCTGTTTCTGCCACCAGAACCTCGAACTCTTTTAAATTCTTTTTCCATAAACGCTCCCTTTTTTCATAACGGAGACCATTAAGGTAAGCATCTGGAACAATTCCTTGATACGTTTCCAACCATGAATCTACATGAACCCTTGCAATACCAGCAACATCTTCTTGCACTGCTTTTCTTATCTTCATTATTCCCCTCCATAACGTTCACTGAAAGTTCTCAACCAGCCTTTATCAATCGGTTCCCCGACGATTTCATAATAATCACCGACCAAAATATGAACTTTGGCAGGAGTACCATGTACAATGATTGGATTCTTTCCCTCTTGCTGAATTTCAAAGCGGAACGTGTTCTCTTCATCACTCCATAGTTCGTTATATGTATCTTCATCGATTTTTCTCACTTCATAATCTCTTAAAAATTGATAAAGCTCGGCTGCCACCCTCGGATCCTCCCTGTACCATTGATACAACTGGTCTTCAGGGAGGGGCTTTTGTCCTGATGAAAAAAGCATTCCTGTGAAGCGTTCTTCTTGATAATCGATCAATCTAGTTACTGGTTGTACTCTGTGATTCTCATATATTCGGCCGATAGAGATGATGACAATTAAAAGGCAGCCGAGGACTAACCATCTTGTTTTGTCCATAATCCTTTACTCCTTGTCTTTCCTTTTTCCATCATAGTCATATCCGGATTTTCCCCAATAGATGAGAAACATGGCTGGTGCTACAATCATCAATATGGCTATCAATAAATTCATCCTCTCCCTCCTTTTCTTTCCATACGATTTTAAAAAACCTTTCGTTTCATCCATTTCACTCAGTTTCCATTCCCCTCTGCACCTTGCCAAAATCGATTCTCGAAACCGCTCCAAGAAAAAATGAGAATTAATGGGAGCATGCTGATGATCACCTAAGATGCCGCCTGTTGGAAACCTTGCTATAGAGTGGTATTTCCCCATAGGGCAGGGATGGTGAAAGACGCTCCTTCCTGTTAAGAGTATTCGTTTCTTTGAATGGGGTGGTGGGGAAGCTGCGAGACTCCCGTGGGAGAAGGAGGTAGGCGAGATCCCGCAGGGCAGTAGCCCGAGAAAGCTCGCCAGGTCCCCCACAGGAAAGCGAGTTGCTTCCCAACCACCCCTGACTCTTTATGCAGCAACGAATCCGGTTATCTCGAAACCAAGTCTTCTATAATAATGCCATATTGTTGTAAGCTGATTAATAGAAATTCTCGTTTAACAAAAAACGCCACCTTTGGAAGGTGACGTTTTATTGCTAGGCTGCCGCTTGTTCTTCTTGCTCTTTTTTCAACTTAGAAATGATATGGATGTTAATAAGTATACCAGCAGAAAACATCATCATGAGTAACGACGTCCCACCATAACTCACAAATGGTAATGGAACACCTGTCAAAGGAAGCAATCCAGTCAAGCCGCCGAGGTTAATGATCGATTGAATACCAATTAACCCTGCCACACCAATCGCAAGTAATCGCCCGAATGTATCATGGGTTTCCATACTGACGTAAAAGCCGCGTATGACAATAAGTCCTAACAAAAGAAGGACGACTCCAACACCGATGAAACCAAGCTCTTCTGCTATCACAGCCATAATGAAGTCCGTATGCGCTTCAGGCAGGTATCCTAATTTTTGAATACCTGCACCAAGACCCGTACCAAACAAGCCGCCATTGTTGATAGCAAGATAAGAATTGATCAGCTGATATCCCTCATTGTCTGCATATTCAAAGGGTTGATAGGCACCATCAAAGCGGGACAATTGTTCTTCACTAAGCCCGACATTATACATAAGGACTGCCGCCGTAAGCGCAATACCAAGCATGGAATAAAGATGGACCTTCCGTAATCCACTGGACATGATTATCAGCCCGGAAACAGCGAGTGTAATGAGAGCAGTTCCGAGGTCCGGCTGTCTCAAAATCAGCACGACCACTAACATCATTAAAATGATCGGAGGTAACAAAGCTTTTGTGAAATCTTCAATATAGGAACTCTTTTTTGTAAAAATCGTTGCCAAATAAATAATTAAAGACATCTTTGCCATTTCTGCCGGCTGGAATTTTCCTAAACCGGGAATCGGTAACCAGGACTGTGCATTGTTCGATGTATGACCGAAGAAGAATACTAAAATCAATAGACCAATCGTTACAAAGAGGATCGGCTTAAATAATTTTCCATATAGTTTGTAAGGGATCATCATTCCCATAAACAAAGCAATTAAACCTAACCCCCAGGAAATAGCCTGTCTTTTGAAAAAGAAATCAGAGGTTACTTCATAGACCATGACGCCGCTGACCATACTAGCACTGTATACCATGACGGTTCCAAAAGCAGATAAGGCCAAAACAGCGAATAGGATTGAGAAATCGACCTTCTTTAAAATTCTGACTAACATGCGTAACCCTCTTTCATTGTTGCTATTATGTAAATTATAAGGCTTCTTGCCGCGTAAAAAAAGCATTCCTTTCAAATTACTTCGAAAGTCTTTATAATAACGATTAGATTCGTAGGAGGTTTGTGGAATGATTTATATTTATGTCGGAATTGGTGGGTTCTTCGGCGCATCTCTCAGATATTTAGTTGGGATATTCCTCTCAGAACCAGATCGTTGGTTCCCGTACTCCACCCTTTTCGTCAATCTGACCGGAAGTTTCATCCTCTCCTGGTTCACCATTGAAATCATTGAAAAATACTCGCTTTCTTCCAAATGGAAAGCCGCACTCGGCACGGGGCTTGTCGGATCTTATACGACATTCTCCACTCTCAGTATGGACGCCGTTCATCTTTATGAAAGAGGAGACCTCCTACTCAGTCTTTCGTATATCATCCTCATTATCTTCGGTGGCTTTTTCTTATCCTGGCTTGGCCACTTCGTCGGAGAAAGGAGGATTTCCTCCTAATGCTGCTGAAAATTCTGCTTGTCGGTATCGGAGGCTTTGTCGGTGCGATCTTCCGCTATCAGATCAGTCAGTGGATCCACCGTTTCTCTGAATCTGATCTTCCTGTAGCCACCCTTTTCGTAAATGGACTCGGTTCCTTTCTGCTCGGACTTGTCACTGGCTTGGATTTATCTGAGGTTTGGGTATTGTTGTGCGGCACAGGGGGCCTAGGAGCATTCACGACTTTTTCCACTTTTAAGCTTGAAGCTATTCAACTCCACTTCCAACAAAAGTGGAAAACCTTCGCTGTCTATATCATTACCAGCTATGGTGCAGGAATAGGTCTAGCCTATGCTGGTTTCCAAATCGCACAATGGGTATCCTCTTTGAGCTAAAATTTCCTTTTTCCTTGTATCATGAAAAGGTGGGACTTCCGATCAAAAGGAAGTCCCACTTTTTCTTTAAGCATTTTCATTTCCTACTGCAACGGCATTCAAGGTGAAGCAACATCTGGAGCGCACGCCGTTTCTTGAAAAATTATTGGAAGTCATAAGCTTTTATAATCCGCTTCGTCAGTCTTTCATATCCTTCTTCATTGAGATGAATCTCATCACTGAAGTAGTGTGTTGACTTCTCTTGAAACAAATCGTTCGTTTTTATAAAAGTAATATGTTCATAGGATTGCAGCAGTTCCTTACTTGTATCATTCCAGTCCGTAATCACTTTGTTGATCTCAGGCTGGTCTGGATAAGGATTGTACAGCCCAAGGAACAATACCGGTGCATCCGGATTTTCCTTTCGAATAGTGTCCAATATTTCCTTTATATTGGCCTGATAATCTTTTTTACCACGGGCGATCTGTTCCTTATTTAATGGTGCTAAATCGCCTCCATTACTTTTGATGAGATCATTTGTCCCGATAAAAAGAAGGATATAATCCGCGTTTTCGATCGACTTCAATACAACAGCCTCATTCATTTGACCAAGCAGACCATCACTTTGCTGACCAGGAATCGCATAATTATCAACGGTGGTATCTCCATCATGATGTCGCTCAAGCCATTGCTTCAGGTTTTCCACATATCCATTCCCTGTTCCATCTCCTACTCCAAAGGTCAATGAATCGCCGAGAGCGACAACTTTCTCCTCTTTATCAGACAGGGCTGACTGAAAACCCAGCACCCCGATGATGATGGTTCCTACTAGTAATCCGCTAATCCACCATTTTTTGTGTCGTTTCATAAGTTGCACCTCCGAATATGAAGCAACTATTCCCCCGGTACATCCTTCTGAAACTATTAAAAGAAAATCATTACCTAAATTTTACCCTTAGCAAACCTCTTAGTTTGAGCACAACCGGACCAAAAAAAATAACCGCTCCCCGTTTGTGAAGGGGAACAGCTATTTCCATCATCCTAATTTCTTTAAGAAGAAAACTGTTTGGCATGTTTTTTAGCAAAATCGATGATCGCATTGTACGTTTTCTGCTCAAAATCTTTCTTGGAAGGTATGTGGAGGTTGGCATTATCTTCATCGATGATTTTGATTATTTCCCCGCCCCGCACATAAAGTGTGACATATAAAAAAGGATCTCTCATCCCAAGTTCCTTTAACACTTCTTTCGGAAAATCCGCCGTGATCAATAACCTGTCTTCTACCTGCTTTAAACTGAGCTGGCTATGGAAATTCAAGTTCACGATTTCACTAATATACAAAAGAACGCACTCCCTGTTTTTGATTTACATACCTATTCCTACGTCCTTTCAAACCAAAAATGCCCTTTATTGTGTAATTCTCAAAAAACTTTCACAAACTGTCTGATGCCTTCCTATTATATTTTCTTCTCTCTCTTTTTAACATGAATCCCATGTAAAAGATACCTTATGAGATTTTGATCGCCATTGGTGCTGTTGATTACTGATTCATTCTAAATTACCTGGTAAGTCAGAAGCGGGACCAACATTTATTGTATGTTTTTTATTACTTACGTAGAGTTTGGTGAAAATTACATATTCTTAACATTCTATTAATCTATTATTTAAGATTCTCTTTTATTATCTTAAAAGTGAGATTACATAAAAATTTAGGAGGTTCATCATGTTCAGCAAAAAGTTCGTAAAAAAAATCATGCCAATCGCTCTTTCGACATCTGTCGTACTAGGAGGATCACTTGCTTCATTTACAGGCGAAGCAGCGGCTAAGCCAAAGGATGAAAATGGAAAAGTTAAGAATGTCATTTTTCTAATAGGAGATGGAATGGGATCGTCTTATACTTCCGCCTATCGTTATCTAAAGGATGATCCATCGACCCCTTATACGGAAAATACAGCGTTTGATAAGGATTTAATTGGTATGCAGGAAACGTATTCTTGGGATGAAGAAGAAAGCATTACAGATTCTGCAGCTGCTGCAACATCCATGGCTGCTGGTATCAAAACATACAATAACGCTATAGCCGTAGACATGGAACAAAAGGAAGTGAAAACAGCGCTTGAATTAGCAAAAGAGAATGGAAAGTCTACAGGGATTGTCGCTACCTCACAGGTAAACCACGCGACGCCTGCATCTTTCGGCGCCCACGATAAGTCACGCCATAATTATAATGACATTGCTGATGATTATTTTGATGAAAGAGTAAATGGAGAGCACAAAATCGACGTCATTCTCGGTGGCGGTACGTCTTATTTTGAGCGTGAGGACCGCAATCTAACGAAGGAATTCCAAGAGGACGGCTACAGTCATGTGAATACAAAACAAGAATTGCTGGAAAATGATGACGATCAGGTTCTAGGTTTATTCGCACCCAAAGGAATGGATAAAATGATCGATCGTCCAGAGGATATGCCATCCTTAAAAGATATGACCTCTTCTGCGCTTGACCGGTTAAGCGAAGACAAAGATGGTTTCTTCTTGATGGTGGAAGGAAGTCAGATTGACTGGGCAGGTCACGATAATGATATCGTTTCTGCGATGAGTGATATGGAGGACTTTGAAGAAGCATACAAGGAAGCCATTGAATTTGCTAAAAAAGACAAACATACCCTTGTTATTACAACAGCTGACCACTCTACCGGCGGCATGGCGATGGGACGCGACGGTGAATACCAGTGGAATCCAGAGCCGATTAAAGCAGCAAAACGGACACCTGATTTCATGGCTGCTGAAATCTCCGATGGAGCAAATGTAGAAAGAACATTATCCAAATATATTGATTTAGATTTGACTAATGAAGAGATCGAATCAGTTAAAGATGCAGCAGAGGATGGTTCAACAACGGAGATTGATAATGCGATCGAGCACATTTTTGACATTCGTTCCGGTACAGGCTGGACGACAGGCGGTCACACAGGTGAAGATGTAATCGTGTATGGCTATGGACCGAAGTCTGATTTATTTGCTGGGCTGCACGACAACCATGAAGTTGGGCAAAAGGTTATGGAAGTATTAGATAGCCATAAGTCAAATCATAAAGATTATGAGGATGGAAAACGTGAAGAAGATAATAAAGAGTGAAAAAATTAAATCATCACTTCCTCTGTCCTCATTTTCAGTATCCTGAGGAGGGACACATATGGAAAAGTTCACGCTTATTCTAATTAGCTTCATCTTGCTGGCAGGCTGTTCAATATCTGGACAAAGTCAACAGAGTAAGGCGGAAGTAAAGAATAATCCGGAAGCTGTTTTTGAGATACCAGCGAAAGAAAAATACCCAAACAACCCTCAGGCAGCCGATGATCGGGAACTATTAAAGGTTGGAGACAGGACCGAAGATGAAAATGGCCAGCTGACTTTAGAAGCGATAAAAGAAGTAGAGAAGTTTAAGCAAGCAGGTCCTGTCAAGGTGATGGTAAAGGATGTGAAAGTGATGAATTACACTCCTTCTCCAGACTTGATCGATTATTTCCATGCTTATACGCACAATGAGATGAATTTCAATTATATCAAATTTACCGTAGCAATTAAGAATACGGGAAAGCAGACGGTGAATTTTGCACCAGTAGATCTTTTGGAAACAAACACTGGGGAGAAGAAAGATTTTAATGATGATTTTTACCTGGAACATCTTACAGGATCCATTAAACCAGGGGAAGAGAAGGTTGGAAACATGGGTTTTGTGTTGAATGAAACTGACATTTCAGATCTTCAATCCATTAAGATTAAAACGAGCAATGTCCTTAGTGATAAAAAGGATTCCATCCACGGACCTACCACTTTCAAAATTGAATTATAGTCGGAAATTTTGGACTGTTCCTTTGTGGGACAGTCTTTTTCTTTACAAATATTTCTTAAAAACAGGTGCCTGACCCCCGGCTCGTTACTACTTAAGCAGAACGGGGGCATGCTCCTTTTTCAAAATGAGGAACAATCATGTTTCATTTACTTGCATAGGAAGCGCACGAACCTTCCTCGCGCTCATGAGTTCATATTGTTGTAACGAGATGCTTCGTCGAAGGCTTTCGTACGTCTTTCATTATATTCGATTTGTTCTTCGAATTTCTTCACACGGGGATTTCGGTCGAGCCACACGGCAATCGTGAGTACAGCGCCTATGATGCCAAAGACAATCCATGGAAACATTTGAAATGACTCCTTTCCTTCTTATCGGTCGGTACCTTTATATACGATTGAAAAAGAAATCGGTTTCGAACAACCTGGAAATTTTTACATTCGGTGCCTGCCCCCTGCCTGTCACCACTATAGTAGAACGGGGGTCAGGCACTTTTGCACATTCAAATATGTTCCCACTCTTATTATCAAATTTCATGAAAAAGTATTATAATGAATAATTGTTCATTATTTAAGTACAGGAGAATGCTTATGAAACATATTTGGAGAATATTCAGCAAAGATTGGAAAAACATTACGAAGAACTGGGTAGCGCTTATTCTTATCGGAGGATTAATTATTCTCCCATCGCTGTATGCCTGGTTTAATATCAAGGCATCCTGGGACCCCTACAGCCAGACGGATCAGCTACCTGTTGCCGTCGTCAATGAAGATACAGGGGCAACGGTAAGAAGTACAGAAATAGATGTAGGAAATGACATCGTTGAGAAGCTGGAGGAAAACGCCAGCTTTGATTGGCATATGTCTGAACGGGAAGATGCGATGGACAAACTCCGCTATGGCGATTATTACGCGGTGATTGTAATTCCAGAAAATTTCTCTAACCGACTTGGAACGGTGATATCGGATCAACCGAAAAAGTCGGAAATCGAATACTATGTGAATGAAAAAATCAATGCAATTGCGCCTAAGATCACTGAAAAAGGGGCAAGTGTCCTTGTCGATCAAATTGCCAGTAGTTTTATATCTGAAGTGAATGGAACGGTTGCCGAAATTTTTAATAACCTTGGAATGGAACTGGAAAATGATCTTCCTGACATAAAGAGGTTTGAAGACTATGTATTTAAATTAGAAGAAAACTTGCCTGAAATTCATGGCTTGATATCTGATGCGTACTCAGACTCGAAAAGTGCTGCTTCTATCATTAATGATGTTCAAAGCCTGATCCCGGAGGCAGAACGGACGACAGATCAAGGTTTAGAAACGATCGATCAAACGACAGCTTTTATTAATGATGCAGAAAAGCGTTTGAATGAGCTTTCGCCAAAGGTTAAAGAAGATTTGAAAACAGCACAGCAAACGGCTGAAGATGTGAATGCTTTTCTGCAGGATATTCAGTCTATCAATTTGAATTTAAGTACCGTCAGTGAAATTAAGGACGGGATTAACGAGCGAACGAGCCGATCCATACAAGAACTGGAGAATGTAGAACAAATACTTGAGCAAGTAAAAGAACAGCAGCAAGACAATGAAACCGACCCAGACCAGAACAATGAGGAAAATTCGACTGTCTCTCAGGAAGCCATTGATCAGGCGCTTGCTGATATCCAGACGATTAAAGAATCCTTACAAACGGTGCAAAATGACAGCAATCAAATCGATTCGCTGTTAACCGAAAAACAGGAGGAGATCGATCAAACACTCTCCAGTTTAGAAGAAAAGTCCGGGCAGACCGCTGGCAGGATTGATGCATTTTTAAAAGAGTATAACGAGGACATTGAGCCAGCAGTTTTAGAGGAAGTAAATAAAGCGGAACAAACGTTGAATAATGCTCGCAGCATTCTTTCCGAGGTTCAATCCACCATTCCAGAAGTGGAAAGCATTTTAAACAACACAGAAGGAAACATCACAGAGGGACAAGATATCCTTGAATATATGCTTAATGAATACCCTTATATCAATGATAAGGTCAACCAGATGGCGGATCGAATCAGAGATATTCAAGGAGATGCCGATATCAATGATATTATTGAGCTCTTGAAAAATGATCCTGGTGCTGAGCAGAGCTTCTTTGAAGAGCCTGTTAAACTAAATAAAAATTCATTATTCCCCATTGATAACTATGGGACAGGGCTGACGCCATTTTACACGGTTCTCTCCCTGTGGGTTGGCGCCCTATTACTAGTATCATTACTTTCCACAGACCCTGTTCAAATGAGAGGTTACCGAACTTATGAGCAATATTTCGGTAAGCTGGCGACGTTTGTTAGTATAGGTGTTCTACAAGCGCTTGTCGTAACACTGGGAAATCTTTTCGTGCTCCATATCGGAATTGCAGAATCTGTTCCCTTTGTTTTATTTGGGATAGGCATCAGCTTTGTATTCATGACGATCGTCTACACCCTCGTTTCCGTATTTGGAGATGTAGGAAAAGCCGGTGCCATCGTTATGTTAGTTTTGCAAATCGCCGGATCTGGCGGGACATATCCTGTCGCGTTATTGCCTGAATTTTTCCAAATGATCCACCCATTCCTGCCTTTCTCATACGCGGTTGATTTAATGAGAGAAGCGGTAGGTGGAATTGTAGGTACTCGAGTAGAAAGAGATCTCCTGTTTTTAGCAATTTTTGCTGCAGTGTTCCTGGGTATAGGAGCTTTCTTAAAAGGGCCTTTGCAAAAGGGAACCAACCAATTGATGAAGAAATCAAGGGAATCCGGATTATTCCATTAGTCTCAAAACCCCTCAGATTTAAGAAATCTGAGGGGTTTCTTATAACTACATACGATATACTTACGAAAGATCCCTCCTATTCTTGGATACTAAAAACCACTACATGATAGAACATAAATCATGGCAGGGGTTCCCGGCTTCTGTCGTCGATATTGAAAAGGTATTTACATTTCCGATATTCCATTAATGAAAATGGCAAATAATAAACTGATTGTTGTTAATCCGGCAACTGGAATGGCAAAGCCTTTGTTGTTTTTAAATTCATATAATGCTGTGACTACTCCTGCTGCACATAACATTAACCATACAGGCATAAAAATAGCATCTGCAATGTTCGTTGGTACTAAAGCGTAACCGCTAGTTAAGAAAAATGCCCAATGCAAAACCAACAAGCCGACTATTACATAAGAAATTTTTCGAGGTGATTTTCCTTTGCCGTTTTTTCTAACAGCTATATTCCGGATAAAAATGGATGTTATTGCAATGATGCCTATACCCAGTAAAAATATTATTGATAATCCAATGATGGCCACTCCCCTTCAAAATTTTTCAAAAAACCTGCATCAGCCTCAGAAAACACCCCATTCAATTAGCTTTATTGTAAAACGCACCTTATTGTTTTTCAATAAATAATTACTATTAAACACCATATCATTGTTGCTTTTCAGTTTTTGAATAAGGGTGAAAAAAAGTATATCTATCCTGAAAGAGATACTTTTTTATTCATACACCAAAAGTTAAAATAGCTAGATAAAAAATAAGTACCCTATTACGAATAAGATCTAAAGGAGACCTGACGGGAAAGTTCTTACCTTGAAGATCATAGAGACTACAAGTAAGCCCCCTATCAATTCTCCTTCGTCCATATATTCCCTTTATAAAAAATTAATGCCCTCACCATGAACGATGAGGGCTCAAATTTTTTCACTTTTAGAAACCTAATAGATTTAGGATATATCCTCCTGCGACACCTAAGATCACTATAAGCCAGGCTGGGGTTTTCCAGATATTCAATAAAGCAAATAAAATAACACCTAAGGCAAAATCAGAAGCCTCAAAAATGGAACTTTCAATGACTGGATCATAGAAGGCAGCCAGTAGGATTCCTACTACGCTGGCATTCACTCCCATTAAAATGCCTTGGAAAGAAGCACGCTTACGCAGTTCACTTAAGAAAGGCAATGCTCCGATAATAAGCAGAAAAGATGGCAGGAAAATAGCTATGGTAGCGACCACTGCACCTGTTACTCCTTCCATCATAGTCCCGAGGTAACTTGAAAAAGTGAATAATGGTCCTGGCACGGCCTGGGCCATACCATAACCTGCTAAGAACGCATCTGGAGACAGAAGGCCTTGAGGGACCAGCTCCCGTTCGATCATGGGCAATACGACATGACCACCACCGAAGACCAAGGAACCAACTCGGAAGAAGATATCAAAAATATTCAATAACGGGTTGTTAACTGCGTTAGTAAGGATAGGCAGTGAAAGGAGAGAAACAGCCAAAATAGTTAACGAGATAATACCTGTCTTCTTCGAGATATTAACAGGGAAAGGTTCAATTTTTGATTCTGCTTTATTCTTAAATATAGTCAGACCTATCATTCCAGCTGCTAAAATAATGATGATCTGTATCCATGCGGAAGGATAGAGCAACATAATGAGAGCAGCCGCAAGAGCAATGGCCATCCTGCTTTTATCCGGTGTCAGTTTTTTACCTAAGCCAATGAGGGCATGTAAAACAACAGCTGCTGCAACCACTTTTAGACTATGGATAAAACCTGCATCATCCAGTGTAAAGCTTTGATAAAGCAAAGCAAAAATGACAAGGACAATAACAGAAGGAAGCGTAAAACCTAAGAAGGAAGTAATCCCCCCGAGAATGCCCCCACGTAATATTCCAATAGAAATTCCAACCTGACTGCTTGCTGGTCCAGGAAGGAATTGACATAATGCTATTAAGTCGGCATAGGTTTTGTCATTCAACCATTTTCGTCGATCGATATATTCATCCTTGAAGTAAGCAAGGTGCGCGACAGGCCCACCAAAAGAAGTCAACCCGAGTTTAGTCGATGCAAGCAGGATTTCCAAAAGGGTTTGTATCTTATTTTTGTTATGCTCTTGACTCAACTTCTTCACCTCTGATCATTTAATTTCCTTAAAGAGTTCATAGGCTTTGGCCCGGGCTTCCTGAAGGACAGAATCTCCCTTTTCAGTAATCCGGTAGTACTTTCTGATTTTTCCATTCACATTTACATCTTCCCTATCAAGAAGTTGATCTTTTTCCATATTGTGAAGGATTGGATATAAAGTTCCAGCACTGATTTCATACCCGTGTTCTTGCAACTCTTCAAGCATCCAGGACCCATAAATAGCTTCTTCTTTCGCATGGTGCAAGATATGAATTTGTATGAACCCTAAGAAAAGTTTTCTTAATACTTTATTATCCAAGTACATGCCTCCTCATTAAGATTATCGATATCGAAATTCAATATTGATTTCCGAAATCATTATAAAACAACCATTTTGGATAAGCAACGCCATCACTGAAAATTTACACTAACTTAACAAAATCACTTCAAATAAACATCTAAATGAACATGAAGATAACAATAAACAGTGCCTTATCTTCGATTCTGATTATATAATTGCACCAACCCTATTTGGTGTGTATCTTACGCACAAAAAAGCACTTCCAATTTTATGGAAGTACCTCTTCATTTCTTACTTATCTCCTAGTGGGATTAGTATGGTGTTGATTAATTATGTATTTTTTTAACAAACGATGTACTTATGAAATCATGCGCTCTATTTTGTTTCTAATTGACGTGTCGTTAGTAAAAAGAATGTAATTCTGTTTTCTTGTTTTTATTACAATCCTTTCCGTCGTAGCATAAGGGTATCCGATTCTCATAGCAGTTTGCTCTTCACCACCATAAGTGTCATCACCTATAACTTCTATGATTTCATTTTTTGGTATCTCAACCTTGCTAAGCTGCCATGAAACGATAATATTTTCGCTACTTTCTTTTACATTTACTCCTATCATAATCAACCCTCCAAAACCTAATTGATTCGGGATTATAAACTTCCTATTACAGGTACGATACTAAACCAAATTCGTTTCAAACTTTCTACACATTCCGGAACTGAGTATCTACAATCCTGTCCAAACATTAAAAAGAGGGCGATCCTTTGTTTCAGAATTGCCCCCCTATAATATATTTATTTTCAGGATATTTAATGATTTTCCGTATTGACTTTCATCTTGACCCCGATTGCAAAAGATATAATAACAAAAATGAGTAAAAAGAAACTCAGAATACCATATGCTGCACCTTCAAATCCCCTGACGTTAACATAACCGTGATAAAAGAGAATGGCAGCAACAATAGTTAAAAAGCATCCAGGCAACATCCTGATAAATCGGGAGAAACCTTTTTTACTGAACCACCACGTAAGCGTTAATACAATTAATCCTGGTAGTAAAGACATTAAGAAAGGTCCATAAAGCATCATCAGAATGTCTCCTTTTTATTAGATTATCCCGTTAATAAGGATAACGTTCATTTTCTTGTCTTAAAAACTCTGTTCTAATTAAGAATGGATACGTATGTGTTATTCTTTTTTAGTTTTATTGGAGTCCATTGCGGTTCCAACAGTTATTCCGAGGACCAAACCTATACCAGCCCCGATTGCCAGGTTATCAAATATGATTAATCCAACCACTGCTCCTAAGGGTAATCCTAAACCAATTCCAATCGCGAGATAAGTATCCCCTGTTGTTTTTTTATTTTTGTTCATCCTTTACCGTCCCCTTTAACGTAACTTGAGACTTATCGACTTGGTATCAGGGTGTTTCGCTTTTAAATCAGCAATCAGCTGCCTTGCATTTTGTTTTTATTGTTTGAATTTATAAATTTTGTGAATAACTATCCCAATGAACACCAAACTGACTAGGAAGAAAAAAACCTTTGTGATTAAGTCATCCGAAGAAGATGGAAAATAAAAAATACTGAATGTTACATAAAAAAGGATCATTCCTACAATATTCACTATTCTATTAACAGTTTCATTTTTGAACATATAGAACCTCCACAATTGAAATACTGTCCTACTATTTGTGAAAATTCCCCCTGAGCCCGTGAGACTGGAATGCAATATAACACCCACATAGTCTTTATAGTGTTCCACCCGTTATGTAATGAATAAAATACCCAGAAGCCCCATTACAATTACCAATTATTTCAAATAAAACCAAAGAACTCAATGGTTTTACATAAAATAAGAAACATACCTTTCCTATAGATAAGCCCCTATAATGGAAGATGATATCGAGATACTTAAACGAGTTTAACTAACACTCTGTTTGTTTAATATGACAAAATCTCCTAAATATTTCTTCTGCTGCAGTATTCGAATTACCTTTTAAAAAAAGACACGTAGCGTTTACGTGTCTTTATCCCTTTAGAATTAAGCATTAAAAGATTTTATACCCCGTTTTTTATAATTCTTTTTTTATAATTCTTTATAAATCCTTTTCTAAACAATAATGTGGTTTTCCTTCAAAAATTACTTCTTTGAACTTATTAAAACCTAACCTATTCCAAAACAATAAGCCTTTCTCATTCTCCTGATGAACTGCCAGGCGTATTTTTTTCTTCCCTTCTTGTCTAATAAGATGTTCTAAACGTTGAAACACTCTAAGAGAATTTCCCGCCCCTTGGAATTGCTTATGAATTACAAATAAACTAATCCAAGGAGTATGATCTGAGGGATTATTTATGCAGTAATCGACTAAACCTATGTAATGTTCTTCTTGCTTGATTAGTAGCCGGGTAGTTTTCAGCTTATTAGATTCTTCATACTCATCAAGTATGTCCTTGTAGTTAATAGTGCTTTTATTTTTGGACATCTTATTATAGGATGGATTTGAATTCATGATTTCTAATTCAATCTTCCATTTATTTATTTCATTAGTTTCAAAGTTTATCACTTTCTCGCACCTTCTCACCTTCACTTTATTAATCAATGCTGCTTGATATTAGTATAGTACAGGGCGGATGCTTGCTCCGCAAAATGTCCCGTTACATGATGAACCTAAAACAAGATAATTTAAGTGGAAACAGAAGTTAACTGTTGAATTATTTTTGGTATTTCATCTAATTCATCAATCACATAGTCTGCTTCGACTGCATTCCATTGATGATCCCTTTTCCATATACCTATCATTCCGACATCTTGTGCTGCCTTCACATCTTTCACTGGGTGGTCTCCTATGAACACACATTCTTCCGGATGCACTCTGAGTCTTTCTGATGCTCTTTTAAAAATGGCTGGATCAGGCTTTTTAACCCCTTCCCAATCTGATATAAGAATAGTGTTTATGTAGCTGTCCATCTCCAAAGCCTTTATATTATCCATTTGAAACTGACCTTTTCCATTAGTTATCATTCCGACAAGAAAGTTATCCTGTTTCAATTTCTTCAGCGTTTCCAAGTGTTTAGGGAACGGTACGCAGTGTTCCTTAAAGTAAGTTAAATAATCCTCTAGTAATTCCTCCCACGTAATTTCCTGAATAAAATATTCTTTTATTAATTGTTTATAAACCTTGTCCTTCCACACATATCCACGTTTATCTAGTTCGATGAACCTTCGTATATACTCTTCTTTAGAAATATGACAAAGCCACTTATGCAGTCGCTCATATTGTTCGGCTATAAAAACCTTTACTGATTCATCTCGGTTCAATAATGTCCCATCTAAATCAAAAACAATTGCTTTAATAATAGGAAATCCCCCTATCGACTTTATTTTATGATTTATACACTCGGAAACTTAGGAAAAAATGCTACCAATTTGTTGATAACTTGATTTAATGACATTTCTTTACGAATCTTTAACTAGACCATCCCTTAATTAAACTTGTATTAAATCGATTCAAACCGAATCATTATTTCAAATACACCTTCTCTAATAATTAAGGAGCGATCCCTATGTACAAAAATCACCCAGATCCTTTAAGCTTTCAATTCAATACATATTATAACAGCCATTCAATTAACAACGCCTTATTAAATGCAGCATCAAAATCATTTATTAAAGTTCTTGAGCCAGGGACCATTCAGTGGTTAGTCAATACTCCTGCAGGCACCCTCAAATGAATCATCATCAACCCTGGAACTTTTTCTGAAAATTCCATTGATTCTTAATTCATTTTCCTGTATTGTAAATCGCAAGCGAAATAATAAACAGCTGAATTTCAACAAGGATGTCCAAATCGATTCTTGATTAAGTAAAGTGTTCAACTGTTTTTCCAAAAACCACATAATAGTAAAACTTATCCAGAGAGGTGTAGGGACTGGCCCTTTGATACCTCAGCAACCAGCAATTGGCACGGTGCTAAATCCAGAAGGTAGTAGTTATACCTTGAAGATAAGGAGACTCTTTATACATAAAGGACCCCTTATCCAAGGAGGTCCTTTATTTTTTTCAGATTGATCACTAGTTTTGAAACGATCAAACCCGTACCAGCGAAAGTCAGCTTGTCCCTGTAAAAAGGGCATTAGCTTTCTAATAAAATATTATTCATTATGGAAAGGTTGTTGAATGAAATGAAAAGATCATTAGAACAAAGATTACAGGATGGACCCGTTATTTGTGGAGAAGGTTACTTATTTGAGCTGGAACGCCGTGGCTATTTACAGGCCGGGTCCTTTGTACCTGAAGTAGCCCTGGATAACCCTCAGGCACTAAAACAGACGTATCGTGACTATATGCTCGCAGGCTCCGACGTTGTCTTAGCCTTCACCTATAACGGCCACCGCGAAAAAATGAGGATCATCGGTAAAGAAGATTTATTAGAGCCGCTTAACCGCCAGGCCATCCGTCTAGCCAAAGAGGTTGCCCAGGAGCACCCTGAGGAAGAAGCACTCGTAGCTGGGAACGTTTCCAACACGAACCTGTTCAACCCGGATGATCCAGAATCCATCGAAAAAACAAGGAGCATGTTTGCAGAGATGATCGGCTGGTGCAAGGAAGAAGGCGTAGACTTTGTGAACGGCGAAACCTTCTATTATTATGAAGAAGCGCTGATCGCTCTGGAAGAAATCCAAAAACAAGACCTCCCTGCCGTGATCACATTCGGTCTGATGGGAGAAAATATTCTGCGAGATGGCTACGAAGTAGAAGAAGCCTGCCGCTTGTTAGAAGAGAAAGGTGCGCTTGTTGTGGGGATGAACTGTTTCCGCGGACCAGCAACGATGCAGCCCTATGTGGAGAGAATCCGTCATACGGTGGACGGTTATGTAGGTGCCCTTCCGATTCCTTACCGTACAACGGAAGAACACCCTACCTTCTTCAACCTGCCGGACGGAGGCTGTGCTTGTACACTTCCAACGGAAACAACATTCCCAACATCTTTGGATCCGCTTTACACGAACCGTTATGAGCTTGCGGAGTGGGCGAAAGAAGCGCACGGTATTGGCGTGAACTACCTGGGACTCTGCTGTGGAGCTTCTCCGGCTATGCTTCGTGAAGTAGCCGAAACCGTCGGCCGTACAGCTGTAAACTCTACGTATTCCCCGAATATGGAAAAACACTTCCTGTTCGGCAGTGACGAAACGCTGCAGGATCACAATACATCCTATAAGACGAAAGCATAAGTGAAAACGCCTGTCCCTAAATACGGACAGGCGTTTTTCAAAGCTTCGATATCCTTCTCTCTACTTTCATTATACTCCTGATTATAAATTATTCATAGACTACTCTTTCTGTAGTTCCTGCCCTATACTGTTATATACAAATCTAAATATATGGGGTGAAAGTATGAGTGATAAAAAAGAGGTCTTAGATAAAGGTCCTTTCTTTCATGGTACTAAAGCAGAACTGAAAATTGGTGATCTATTAAAACCGCAGCACTTATCAAATTACCAGGATAAAAAATCCAACTATATTTATTTCACTGCAACATTAGATGCTGCTAAATGGGGGGCTGAATTAGCAACATCTAAGTCAAAAGAGAGAATTTACATTGTGGAACCAATAGGGGATTTTGAAGACGATCCGAACTTAACGGATAAAAAATTCCCTGGAAACCCGACACGCTCTTATAGATCTACATCACCTTTGAAAATAGTAGCTGAATTAAGGACATGGGAAAGACATTCCGATGAAGAAATAAATCATATGCTTACATCTCTAAAAAAGTTACGGGAACAAGGAAAAGCTGTAATATACGATTGACTCTCAACATCCATAAAATGTTGACTCAGAACAATTTTACCATTGGCTTCCGTTCCCACTCCGGAACACACAAAGATAAAAACTTAAGCGTCGCCTCCAATGAGTCTACACATACTCGCTCAATAAAAGGCGACTATTCCAGTTGAATAATCACCTCCTATTATGGAAAAAGGAGTGCTCAGCCACAACTTCCGTATCTTATAAAATCTATAATTAATAGCATGGCTAATGTAAAAAAGCAGATTGTCCCGTTTAAAGTTGAGCATTAACAAACTAACTCTCGCTATTACTTTTTCGACTTTGAACAGATGTTTCCATATGTATTCTCTTTGAGGACCATTTGTTTTTCATTTATATTACCTTTTTTCACAGGTCAAATAACCCTCTTAGTCAAGCATTATTCCCGACTAGAGGATTTGAGAGGAAATCAATGGTGAAGAAAAAATAAGGATTGGAGCAGAAAAAATTCATTTAAATCTCTTGTTGATACGATCCAATCCTTCTACCTTCGCCTTTTCTATATTCAATTCCCTTTTTAATAAAACATTTTCTGCTGTCATCCCCGCTAATATAGAAATTCCAATAAGCGTTCTTAATACCTCAGGCTCAGGGATTATATAAGTAACGGCGAAAACTGAAGCTGCCGCCCCAATAAGGAAGTCAGCCAGGAACCCTAAATAAATCCCTTTGGGGCGGGCTCTTTTTTTAGGGAAGATCAGTACTTTTCCATTTCTCATTAAATGAGAGACAATGCCTGTAATCCCTCCAATACACCCAGCAATAATTAGCGTATTCATAAGAAATTTTCCCCCTAGACTAAAAGAAGCGGCAGTTGGTGGAAACTTAGAAACATAAACTACTATGCACTAAATCCTCAACCAAGCTCGCCGCTCCGTTTAAGTCCATTATTTTATTCAGAGACAAGTGTCCCACTATAATGAACACCGTATCTTTAGTTTACACTATTATTATCAGAAAATAAATACTATTTTGCAAAATACTGTATGCATTAACAACTTATGTCAGCTTAGACGGTGGATTTTATTTAACCATTCATGGATCTGACCTTCATAATAGCTGACTTCTCTTATTGACGTAGAATCAAGTAATCCTTTTCTCAACCGTTGATACTCTTCTAATTCGGACGTCGGTAAGGATAGCTCGTTGCTTGATGGAAGATTGTCTAAGTACAGTTGTATTTCGAAAAAATAATAGCGGATTTCCTCTATCGATTCAGCATTTTTAAAGGAATTCATCAGATCTTCATAGGTGTCTTTTTCTTTTTCGTCCATCATGATCAATCATCGGCACCTCCTCTGGATTCTTACTGAACGGGCCCATAACACGGAAATGAAAATACTACGAAAAAGCAAGATTCCCTTCTAAAACCAAATGTATTTTGTTTTGAACACCGATTTATACTTCATACCCATTATACAAGATTATCTAACGGATATTGTTAGTTCCTCATCATTTATATAAATTTTTCACACTTTTAATAACAAGTCGTGACATCACAATTATTAATTTTGTTGTTGGTTTTTGCTTATTTATCTTTACCCTTATATAGCATATAATATTGCCGTTTCAAGTTTACAAAGAAGTGTAATAAAATCCACGCTCCTATTTCATTCGATCTTTAAAAGAGAAGCTTATATGGTGGATAATTTGTTCTTCCTAAAAATGTTTGCAAAACATAAATATTTTTAGGATTTATTGGAACTTTATTTGACTTAATTTCACCTTCCTTTTAGAAATATAAAAGGCCAACCCCAGTGGTTGACCATTAACCATTTAATTGATTTTTAAAGAACAATGCCATTTCTAACTAGTCTTCACGGGCTTCGAAAATTGTCAGTTCTTTACCAACTGCGATCCCGAATTCGATATAGTTATCCCCTTCAGCAGCTATCAGATTTTCACACACCAACGTCTGATTCACTTTTGAATGTTGACCTCACAAATTTTTCATCACTGGGTACATTCCCGCTAATATTCCTATCCCTCCGATTAAGTTAAAGGGAAATATTGTTCGTATCTTGGATTGCAATAATAGGGAGGTCTTGGTCCTATTTTGGGCATCGAACAGGTATTTGGGTTGGCATCGTATAACACTTGAACTTTTTCATCTGAATGACCGACTAACAGCAACTTCACTTCTGGATTGTATTGAAAACTTTGCATGATCACCCTCCTAAAGGTTATTTATCTTACCATATTCAACTGTCGGGAGTTGGAGCCCGTACAAGCAGCTTTCATTTTTATTCCTTGGCACTACTTAAGCCTATCTTACATAAAGTAACTTGGAGTTCGATTTATAGGAGGAGTGTCTATGTCAAAAGATGACTTGAATAATCCCACTAATAACAGTTATCCAATGTATCCCAACTATGGTAAGATAACTCGTTATGAAGACGTTCCACTAACTGTTCCTGAACAACGTCAGCTTCGCCAGCCTGGTGTAGAGAGATTGATGGCACCCAGGCCAATCATTGAAAACCCTAATGAGAAAGGATCCGGAAAATTAGAAGGAAAAGTCGCATTAATTACAGGAGGTGACAGTGGGATTGGTGCAGCCGTCGCCATTTCTTTTGCTAAAGAAGGGGCAGATATAGCTATCTCTTATTTAAACGAACAAGAGGACGCAGAGCGCACAAAAAGGAGGATTGAAGAGCTTGGACAACGATGCTTATTACTTCCAGGTGACTTGAGAGAAAAAAAGCAATGTATCCATATCGTAGAGAAAACCTTTCAAACATACGGGCAACTTGATATTCTATGTAACCATGTAGGAATCCAGTTTCAACAATTAAGTTTACTGGATATCACGGATGAACAATTTGATGATACATTCAAGGTCAACATCTATTCCCATTTTTATACCACCCGGGCAGCCCTTTCCTATTTAAAAGCAGGAAGTTCCATAATTAATACAGCTTCCGTAGTGGCATATATTGGGAATAAGCAATTAATTGATTACACATCGACTAAAGCAGCTAATGTTGGTTTCACCCGTGCTTTAGCAAATAACCTTGTAGATAAAGGAATCCGAGTAAATGCAGTTGCTCCTGGAAGGGTATGGACCCCTCTCATTCCAGCAAGTTTTTCTGCAGATCAGGTTCCACTAGTAGAAAATCCGATGCAACGTCAAGGGCAACCGTTTGAAATTGCACCTACTTATGTTTACTTAGCCTCCAATGATTCACGTTTCGTCACTGGTCAAACGCTTCATGTGAACGGAGGGGAATGGACTTCTTCCTAACATTAGCATAGCTTGTGGTAACCTTTTTACATGAGCTATCCAGCATAATATCTCATGGGTGAACCTTCAAGGAACATTATTAGGAAGATGTCTCCGTAAGCTTGGGGAAGACTCTTGTACTTCCCCTAATCCATGCAAACCAAAATGAAGTGTCTTATTAGGAGAACATAAATTCCCTATTTATCTTGAAACAAAAATAGATTTTTAGACTTTTTCTAAGTTACAGAGTTACATAAATGAACACCTTACCTATAGTTTCCATTATTATCAGAAAATAAATACTATCTTTTTGCAAAGTACTGGATGCATTAACAACTTATGTCAGCTTAGAGGGTGGATTTTATTTAACCATTCATGGATCTGACCTTCATAATAGCTGACTTCTCTTACTGACGTAGAATCAAGTAATCCTTTTCTCAACCGTTGATACTCTTCCAATTGAGACGTCGGTATGGATAGCCCATTGGTTGATGGAAGATTGTCTAAGTACAGTTGTATTTCGAAAAAATAATAGCGGATTTCCTCTATCGATTCAGCATTTTTAAAGGAATTCATCAGATCTTCATAGGTGTCTTTTTCATTTTCGTCCATCATGATCAATCATCGGCACCTCCTCTGGCTTCTTGCTGAACGGGCCCATAATCCTGAAAAGAAAATACTACGAAAAAGCAAGATTTCCTTCTAAAACTAGATGTATTTTGTTTTGAACACTGATTTATACTTCATACCCATTATACAAGATTATCTAACGGATATTGTTAGTTCCTAATCATTTATATAAATTTTTCACACTTTTAAGCTTAGGAAGTTTATGAAACCATCCCACACGCTTACAACGATCTTAAACTTCTCTAATTATCGATTTTCCTTTGGTTTGATTTTTATCAAGCCATTGCCACTCTTCATGAAGTTCAATTTTCCCCGTAGTGGTCTTATGTGGAACAGATTTGCATTTCCCTCCTCTAATTTCGTTTGACTTGTTCACATGGTTATATCGGAATTCTAAAGTGTCATCGTTATGTACGATCCCTACTAACTTTCCTTTGACTATCTCTCCCCCGGAATAATCAGCATAGAGGATATTTCCTTCTTGATAGTAGTCAAAATATGTTTTGGAAGAGACCTCACCACTTTCCGTATTCTCCACTGAAACAAATTGGCGATTATTATAATTAATCATTTTATATCCCTCCTTGAAATGTAAGTTGAAATGTTATCACACAATTCAGAAAAAAAACAAAAGGAAGAGAGCCACTATTTATGAATCGCTCCCTATCCTCTATGACTCGACTACAACATATAAACATATAAATCATTGAAACATAGAAACGCTCAATCAGTTTTTCTAGCTTTCATCACTTCCGCTAACTGTTGCGAGTGTAAGTCTTCCTCCTTATATAATTTGTCAATGATGTTGTCATAGTCCTCTTCCTTGCGATTTTGACTCAACTTATATGCTGCTTGAATTTCTTGCACTTTTACTTCGAATCCAATAATACCTTTGATTCGCTTTTTAGTTTTTGGGCTGAAGTACTCCCATAACGCTGCGTTTTCACGGTGTTGTTCATATTTTTGCAATAGAGATTTCAAGTCTTCCTGCAATTCCTGATCACTCATAAGACTAGCCGCTCCATATACATGGACAGCTTGATAATTCCATGTGGGCACATTTTCAGACTGGTACCACGAGGATGAAATGTAAGCATGCGGGCCTTGAAACATAATAAGAACAGGATCTTCCCCGAAAGTTTTCCACTGGGGATTCGCATAAGCCAAATGCCCAGTGAGAAAGTAGTCATCCCCTCGCTTATGTAACTGCAAAGGTAAGTGAGTCGATATCGGCTTTCCTTGTTCTGTTGATACGATTGTTCCAAAAGAGTTCTTCTGTATAAAATCTTTGATTTCATCGAAGTCTGTGACTTTAAAATGTTTTGGGATATACATCTCATCACCTCTTTAGTTAATATTGGAGTCTTTTCACCATGATTAAATCCGTTTGTTCTTCGTCCCCCATATAAAAAGTGTGCGATCCTGTTTGCACAAACCCCAATCTCTTGTAGAAAGAAATGGCATTTTCATTTTTTTCCCATACACCCAGCCAGATTTCCTTTTTATTCTGTTCCATAGCAATATCCATAGCTTTGTTAAAAAGATATTTACCAAGTCCATGCTTTTGAAAATGATTTATAATGTAAATCCGCTCGATTTCAAGGGAGCCATCATCCATTTCTTCCGACTGGGCATCCCCCATATTAACTTTTAAATATCCAGCGATTTCCTCATTAAAAGAAACAAAAAAGAATTGTGAGGAAGGGTTGGATAACTCTTTTTCGACTTGCTTTATATTAAATGCCTCTTCCAAATAGGCGTTCATATTTTCTGGAGAATTCTGATCCTCAAATGTCTCCTTGAATGTTTTATAACCAATTTCTTGAAGTTTCAGGGAATCTTCCAAAGTACATCTTTTCAAATTTATACCCATATAATCCTTTAGCTCCTTTCTATATTCAATAACTTCTCTTGTTTCCTTTTTTAACGAATTCCCAGTCTTTTTCTACATTCCTTCTTACTCTTTGGAGAAGATCAAGAATGGTTTCTATTTCTTCTTCGGTGAAACCCTCTAACGCAACAGCATTGGAATGATCATTCTCTCTCTTAATAAAAGGAAAAATCTTCTTTCCCTTCTCTGTTGGATAGAGTTTTTTTATCTTTTTGTTATGTTCGTCTTCTTTTTTCTCAATAAAGCCATTCATTTCAAGTTTCTTAATAGAACGAGCTGCAGTGGTACGATCTACTTTTATCAGCTCAGCTACTTTTTCTTGAATGATGCCTGGGCTTTCACAAATGCGCACAAGATATAAATATTGGCCTCTAGTGAGGTCATATTCTTTGAATTCGATATTACTTATTGAATCTAAAGCTCTTGCTATCATTCCAATTTCACGAAGTATTTCCTTCATATTAAGCTCCTTGAAAAATATTTTTAGTTGCAAATACAACATAAATTACCATATACTTAATTTAACTTAATATTATTGTATTTGCAACAAAAATATCAATTAAATGAATGAGAAGTACTTCTTGTATGTATTAGAATCCTGCAATTAAACTCTCAGTGCTTTTACGGTAAAGTTTGAGCTTGGGAGACGGCCTTTTTGCCAGGACTGTCCATCCATGCAGGTTTTACTGTAGGAAGTTTGGAAATAGCCATTACTTTTATACATTGGATGTAATTCCTTTCTAGAAAAGACAAAAACCCGTAGTTTCGGAATTGTGCACAGCAATTTTAACGGTGATGAGTATCGCTCTGTGCTAAAATATAAATAAAGGGAGCAGCAAATAAATGACTGCTCCCTTTATCTATCACAAACCAACCTGATCTACAGCGTAGGTTGCATCTTCTGTGCTGTATCCTTCATACTTTAATTGGTCGATTAAACCTTGTCTTGAAAAGGAAGTGTAATCAAGATAATCCTGTGCCGCCATTACCGCCTGTTCTTTCCAATCTACCGTAATATTTTCGACAGCGTACGCTGCATCTTCTAAACGGAACCCCTCAAACTCTAATTGTTCGATCAAGCCTGTTTTAGAGAAAGCCGTGTAATCAACATAGTCTTGTGCCGCATTAACCGCCTGTTCTTTCCAATCTACCGTAATATTCTCGACAGCGTATGCTGCATCCTCTGAATGGAACCCTTCATACTCTAATTGTTCGATCAAACCTGTTTTGGAGAAGGCCGTGTAATCAAGATAGTCTTGAGCCATTTTAACCGCTTGTTCCTGGGACACCGTCAGGCTCTTTTCTTGAGCTTCCATAGCTTTCTGTTCTTCTTCTTTCTTCGCCTGTTCTTCAGCTTCTTTGACTTCTTGCTCTTTCTTCGCCTGTTCCTCTGCCTCTTTCGCTTCTTGTTCTTCTTGCTCTTTCTTCGCCTGTTCCTCTGCCTCTTTCGCTTCTTGTTCTTCTTGCTCTTTCTTTGCCTGTTCCTCAGCCTCTTCCGCTTCTTGCTCTTCTTGCTCTTTCTGTACTTCTTCTTCAGCTTTTTTAGCTTCCTCTTCCTGCTTTGATTTCTCTTCCGCCTCTTCATCTTCTGAAGAGGCTTTAGTTGCAGCTTCTTCCGCAACAGGTGCTTCTTCAACCATGGATCCCAAAATCAGTGCTAAAACTAAAAATGCGAACAGGCATCCACCTGACATAGCAAAGTTCTTGCCCCTGTTACCCTTACCTTTCACGAAGGCTAAGACGACAAAGGCTAACATACCTGCCAAAGCCATTAACATTAAGATCATTAAAAATGTTTCCACTGATTGATCTCCCCTTATTAAGTTTTTTGGTTCCTGCCTCCATCCCGTTACCGCTTTAGCAGTGCACTTTATATCAACTTTCTATATATATCTACTCCTTGTCTTGGACTATGAAAGGAAAAAGAAATTTTATAACGAAAAACAGGAAGCTGAACGAGTTGTCCTGCTTCCTGTTTAAGTGTCATGCCCAATTCTATCCATCTATGTGTTCGTTGATGACCACTCCTCGTTTTTTCATCTCATCGATATATATGTGACCAGCTACGATTTGCTCCGGCGGGCATACACCACGTTTCGCAATGTGCCCTGCCCCAATCATTTGCGCCACTACAGAGATAGTGTTCGCAGTTGCCCGGGCCATCGCGGTTACGTTGGTCGTACGATCTTTGTATGTGATCATTTCGTACTGATAGGTTCTTCTGGCCCCTTCTGCTTCCCCTCCGACAATGACTCGTAATAAAACGGCATCATCTTTTTCTTTCAGCTGTAAGATCGGGTCAATGCTTTTCAACAGGACATCTCTCGTCTTCACTTTCACTCCATCAACCTCGACAACCTTATCAGCACCAGTCAAGTTCAAGTCGACGAGCAGTTTCATTTTCTTCGCATGTCCCGGATAGCGGATCGTTTTATATTCCAGTGTATCAATCGATGGGTAGGACTTCAGTAATGTCGAAGTACCTCCCGATGTATGGAAAGCTTCCAGTGGACCGAAGCGCTCAAAATAAATGTTTTCCGTCTCTGTCAATGATTCCACTTCTTGAAGTCTTCCCTCTCGAATGATCATAGAGGGATCTGAATAATGATCGAGCAAACCTTCCATCGAAAAGACATGATTATATTCAAGCGGCGGCTCCGGACGGACAGGAATACCCCCGACAAATAGACGGATCGAATCTAGTTTATCAAGCTTACTTGCACCATAGCCGGAAAGGATGTTGATCATTCCCGGAGCTACGCCGAGATCAGGGATGACGGTCACGCCAGCTGCTTTCGCTTCTTCATCCAGTTCAAGCACTTTGTCTGTGATATGACCGATGTGCCCCCCGAGATCTACGGAATGGACCCCTTCCCTAATGGCTGTTTTGGCGACGATTTCGTTGAATGAATAAAACAAAGCGTTGATGACGACATCATACTGCCTGATGAATTTGGCAAGTTCCTTCTGATTACCTGCATTGACTTTATACCCTTGAATCTTTGGTGAACCGAGTGACTGACAAACTTGATTCGCTCGCGCTTCGTCAATATCTGCCAGACCGACCTTCTCTACTCCCGGACTATGGACTAAATCACGAGCCGCTTCCTTCCCCATTAAGCCAGACCCTAGTACAGCTACTTTCATCGTCCGCACTCCTTTATCTCTGTAAAATCACTCCACATCAATTTGGGCGCGTTGAAGTTTGCCACTGAAATCAACATACACCGCTTTCCACTCTGTGAACACGTCAAGAGCCGCAACTCCCGAATCGCGATGTCCATTCCCTGTTCCTTTTGTTCCACCAAAAGGTAAATGGATCTCTGCACCGGTTGTACCTGCATTCACATAGACGATTCCTGTATCCAAATCCCGCTGGGCAGCAAAAACTTTGTTCACATCACGAGTAAAAATGGAACTCGATAATCCGAACTCGACACTATTATTGATTTCCACGGCTTCTTCAAAGCTTTGGATCGGGATGAGGGAAACGACAGGACCGAAAATCTCCTCCTGAGCAATACGCATATCCGGTTTCACATCGGTGAATAGTGTTGGTGCAAAATAATTCCCTTTTTTATGACTTCCGTTCTCCATGATATAGCCGCCAGTCAAAAGCTTCGCCCCTTCTTCTTTCCCGATGCTGATGTAGCTTTTGATTTTTTCTAACCCTTTCCGGTTGATGATCGGGCCGACTTTGATCGATTCATCAAGACCATCACCGATCGACAGTTTTGCAATTTCCTTTTGCAACCGTTCTTCCAGCTCATTTTTCACCTTTTCATGGACCATGACCCGGCTGCATGCGGTACAACGTTGACCGCTTGTTCCATAAGCACTCCAAAGGATTCCTTCAACAGCAAGAGACAAGTCCGCATCATCCATGACAATGACAGCGTTTTTTCCGCCCATCTCAAGCGAGACTTTCTTCAGACGCTGCCCGCATTTACCAGCGATTCCCCGGCCGACTTCATTGGAACCGGTAAAAGAAATGACCCGGATGTCTTCCTGGTCGATCATCGCTTCCCCGACCGTCGAACCTGAACCGAAGACGACGTTCAGAACGCCCTTCGGCAAGCCTGCTTCTTCAAAAATTTTCGCAAGTTCAAAAGCCATGATCGGTGTTTCTGTTGCTGGCTTCCAAACGACTGCATTTCCTGCAACGATGGCTGGAAACGACTTCCACGTCGCGATAGCAATCGGGAAGTTCCAGGGGGTGATGATTCCGACAACTCCAACGGGGGCGCGTACACTCATCGCAAATTTATCTTTCAACTCGGAAGGTGTCGTCTGTCCGAATAATCGTCTGCCTTCTCCTGCCATGTAAAACGCCATGTCGATTCCCTCTTGTACTTCGCCACGAGCCTCTTCGATCACTTTTCCGTTCTCCATCGTCAAAAGCTGGGAGAGCCTTTCTTTCCTCTCCTTCATAATCAAACCGACCCGGTATAAAACTTCTGCACGTTGAGGAGCTGGTACGAGCGCCCACTGTTTTTGTGCTTTTTTCGCTGCTTCTGTAGCCGCTTCTACATCTGCCGCACTAGAGAGCGGTACTTGGACAAGTGTTTCTGATGTAGCCGGATTAATGACGTCTGTTGCTTCCCCTGTGGAAGGATTTCTCCATATTCCATCAATAAAATTTTTCAACCGTTCCTCCTGAATCAACTTCAACTTGATTCTCCCCCTTTTTTCCTCAATTGTTCGATCGTCTTCGATAATGATATTTGCTCGCCGTCTGTTTCCACTTCAATGACGACTGGTGTTTGCAATAGCAACGCTTCATCTAAAGCTTTTTTAAATTCTTCCGCTGTACGGACATGGAAGCCTTCGGCCCCCATGTTTTCCGCTATTTTCGAAAAAGCGACCTCCCCTAAATCCGTTCCGATCACTTTGAAAGGATAATGAATTTCCTGGTGCATCCTGATCGTGCCATACATCCGGTTGTTGAAGACGATACTGATGACCGGGATGTCATATCGGACGGCGGTTTCCAACTCCTGAAGGGTCATCATGAATCCGCCATCCCCGGAGAGGGAAATGACTTTTCGATCCGGAAAGGCTAATTTTGCTCCGAGTGCTGCCGGCATGGCATACCCCATCGCACCAGAAGTCGGACCGATATACTTGTGATCAGTGAATGAAAAATAACGATGCAACCATCCAGCGAAATTACCCGCATCGTTAGTCAACACACTGTTCGCCGGCAATTTTTCTTGTAAATAAGCAATAATTTTTCCGATCTGTGTATCCGCCCCTGTGGTTTCATATGTCTTTTCAAAGGCTTTTCTCCGCTCTGTACTCCATTTGCTGTCATGACGCTTCAGCGGCCTTGTCAATAACTCATTCAACCCCTCTTTCGCATCAGCAACAATGCCTATATGAGGGGCATACACTTTTCCTAACGTGTCTTCGTCTATATCCATGTGGAGCAGTGTATGATGCTTCTTTAAAAGCGTATAATCCTGTGTCGTCACTTCGGATAATCTTGTTCCGACAGCAAAAATCGTGTCTGCCTGATCAACTGTCTGCAAAATATTCTTATGTGTCCCGAGTCCGAGATGGCCACAATAAAAAGGATCCTGATTCGGAAAAACATCGTGGCGCCGAAACGCACTGACAACAGGAATCCCTGTATGATGGGCAAACGTTCTTAATGCTGCTTCTCCACCTGCCAGTTTGATTCCGCCTCCCGCGATAAAGAGAGGACGCTCCGCTTTATTCAATTCCTCTACAATGATTGTCACTTCGTCTGTGGATGGTTTAGGAGCAGGCCTTCGAAGCTGAGGTCCGAATGACATCTCCGCTTGTTTTTTCAGCATATCTTCCGGGAGCGCAAGAACGACAGGTCCAGGTCGCCCGCTCATGGCAATCCGCAATGCCCGCTGCATCAATTCAGGGACACGGGGTGGTTCACGGATTTCCGCTACCCATTTAGCAATCGGACGGAAGAAAGCTTCCAGGTCCACTTCCTGAAAACCTTCGCGACCTCGGAAACTTGAATGGACTTGTCCTAATAAAACGACGAGCGGTGTCGAGTCCTGGAATGCAGTATGGACACCAATGGCCAAGTTTCCTGCTCCCACACCTCTTGTAGCCATAACCACGCCAGGCTTCCCACCAGCCTTGGCATAGCCCTCGGCCATGAAGGACGCCCCCCCCTCATGCCGACAGGAAATAAGCTCGACCGAGGAAGAGTCGAGAATTGCATCCATCACCGGTAAATAACTCTCGCCTGGCACACAAAACACCTTTGGAATCTTTTCCCGTTCCAGGCATTTCACGATAGCCTCCGCACTCGTCATCCGATTTTCGTCCATCAGAATCACCCTCCTTTCATCGCTTTCTTCATACGGAGCGTTGCTTCATGAAGCCGTTCGATCGGTACCGAGAGACTGATTCGGAAATATCCCTCCCCGTTTTGTCCGAAAGCTGTTCCTGGAGTAATAATGATGCCCGCTTCATCGAGCATCTTTTCTGCAAACCCCTGGGATGTATATCCTTCTGGGACTTTTGCCCATACAAAAAATGTTCCCCGCGGTTTCGTTGCAGAAATATTCATATCGGCTAAGGCATCCATCATCATATCGATCCTTTGTTCATAGGTCAGATTATTCGAACGAACCGATGAAAAATCACTCTGCAGTGCCTTCGCTGCCGCTTTTTGAATCGGCAAAAACTGGCTTGTATCCATATTACTTTTCACCACACTCAAGGCCCGAATCAGCTCTTGATTTCCGACGACATATCCAATCCTCCACCCCGACATGTTGAAGCTCTTCGACAAGGAACCGAATTCCACGCTCCGCTGTTTAGCCCCAGGGACTTGCATAAGACTCGGAGCTTGATAGTCTTTGAATGTGACAAGATCATAGGCCGCATCATGGATCAGTGACAATTTATGTTTTTTCGCAAAACGGACCGCTTCTTCAAAGGTTTCGATTCCCACCGTCCCTCCCGTGGGATTGTTCGGATAATTGAGGAGCATCATTTTGGAACGATCGATGTCCCTATCCGAAATATGATCGAACTTCGGCACATACCCATTCTCCTCATCTAATGGGAAGCGGACCGTCGCGCCGTGGGCAAGATGGATCGCTGATTGATAGACAGGATAACCAGGGTCGGGGGTGAGCACACCATCCCCAGGGTTCAAAACCGCTCGAATCAAGTGGGCGATCCCTTCCTTGGAACCGATTAATGCTAAAACTTCGGAATCGATGTTCAATTCGACTTCATAATGATTTTTATAAAAAGCGACGACAGCTGACTTGAACTCCAGACAGCCTCCGTACGGAGAGTATTTATGATTCTCCGGTTTTCTTGCTTCTTCTGCCAGTGTGTCGATGATAAACGGTGGTGTCGGTAGATCAGGTGCACCGATGCCAAGGTCGATGACATCTATTCCTTGCGCCATAAGCGCCACTTTCTTTTTATGAAAAACCGAAAACAGATAGGCAGGTAAACTCTGTACCTGTTTTGAGGTTTGCATGATGGCCAGACCCCCTAACTTCATAGATCGCGAACCTTCAGGATTGTCCCATTGTTCTATCCTATTGGTGCAGAAAGGATTCTATGAATAAGAGTTTCTGACGGATTTTTGGTTCTTAACTTATACTGTTGAAACATACAATGTGGTGTAACCCGAAAAGGACAACTCTCGTACATTGATTTTTGTTTCCCAAGCCAGTTGGATTCATACGTCGTATGGGTTCTTCTGGCTTTTTCTATAGAGGAAGGTTGTGATTCGATATGACTGCCGCACTGGAAGGAATCCGGATCCTCGATTTGACACGCGTGTTAGCAGGGCCTTACTGCTCTATGATTCTCGGGGACCTTGGGGCAGAAGTGATCAAAGTGGAGGCTCCGGGTGGAAGCGATGAAACACGGACATGGGGGCCTCCGTTCAAAGAAAGTGTGAGTGCCTATTATTTATGTGCCAACCGCAACAAAAAAAGCCTGACCGTCGACTTGAAAAGCGTGGAAGGCAAGCAAATGATTGAAAAACTGGTGAAGAAGAGTGACGTCCTTTTACACAATTTCAAGACGGGCACGATGGAACGGCTCGGTCTTGATTACGACCACTTAAAAAAAGTGAACCCTGAAGTTATTTTTTGTTCGATCACAGGGTTTGGAGAAACAGGGCCCTCCAGTCACCTTCCGGGTTACGACTTCATCATCCAGGCGATGAGCGGACTGATGAGCATCACGGGTGACGAACAATCGGGACCGCAAAAGCTCGGGGTCGCCATTTCCGATATTTTGACAGGATTATACGCCTGTATCGGCATTCAGGCCGCCTTACTCGAGCGCGTGCAGTCTGGTAAAGGGCAGAAAATCGACCTCTCGCTTTACGATTCTGCTGTCAGCTCGCTCATCAATATAGGAAGCAACTTTTTAATGACAGGAAAAGTGCCTTCACGACTCGGCAACCATCATGCAAATATCGTCCCCTATCAAACATTTCGCGCTAAAGACGGCGAAATGGTGATCGCTGTCGGAAATGATCGGCAATTCCGCAACCTTTGCGAAATACTCGGACAAGCGGAAATAAATGAGGACCCCCGCTTTTCCACCAACGCAAACCGCGTCCAGCATAGAGATGAGTTGACGGAATGGCTGCAAGAGCGTTTCTTGACAAAGACGGTCGCTTTTTGGGAGGAACAATGTCATAAAAACAAAATTCCATGCGGGCCGATCCAGACCCTTGATCAAGTAAGGAACGATGAGCAACTGCAGGCGCGGGATATGTTCATCACGTCCCTCCACCCGAAAGCAGGACCGGTTGAAATGATTGGCAGTCCGTTGAAACTATCCCGCACACCTGTGACGATGGACCGCCATCCCCCAGAACCGGGCGAACATACAGAGGAAATTTTATTACAGCTTGGTTATGACAAAGAAACGATTCGATCATTAAGGGAAATGAAGAGGATTTAAGGAGGGAGCCCATGAATTTCGAATACAGTGATGAACAGCAGATGCTCAAGAAAACGGTAAGAGATTTTGTCGATAAAGAAGTGATGCCATACATTGGCGAGTGGGATGCGAAAGGTCATTTCGATCACGGGACGATGAAAAAATTGGCTGACATCGGCTTGATGGGAGTCTGCATTCCAGAGTCCTACGGAGGGAGCGGAATGGATTATAATTCGCTCGCCATTGTATGTGAAGAGCTCGAGCGCGGAGATACAGCATTCCGTACAGCCGTCTCTGTCCATACAGGGTTGAACAGTATGACCTTGTTGCAATGGGGCAATGAAACTCAGAAACAAAAATACTTAGTTCCACAAGCTAAAGGAGAAAAAATAGGTGCATTTGGCCTAACTGAGCCTGCGGCTGGATCGGATGTCGCCGCACTGCAGACAACAGCGACAAGGAATGATGACTATTACATCCTGAACGGCCAAAAAACATGGATTTCTCTTTGCGACGCAGCCGATCATTTTCTTGTTTTTGCCTACACTGATAAAAGTAAGAAACACCATGGAATATCTGCCTTCATCGTCGAACGCACTTATGAGGGCTTTTCATCAAAAGCGACCAAAGGGAAACTCGGTATCCGTGCCGGCAATACAGGAGAGTTATTTTTCGATCAAGTGAAAGTGCCAAAAGAGAACCTGCTTGGGGAGGAAGGAGATGGGTTCAAAATCGCCATGTCCGCCCTCGATAACGGGCGCTTCACCGTTGCAGCAGGAGCCTGCGGACAAATTATGGCCTGTCTCGAAGCAAGCGTCGATTACTGCCATGAGCGGGAAACATTCGGAAAAGAGATTGGCAGACATCAGTTGGTCCAGCAAATGATTGCCAAAATGGAAGCAGGCCTGCAAATGAGCCGTCTCCTTGTCTATCGTGCAGGAGAACTGAAAAACAAAGGCGTACGAAACACAAGGGAAACCTCTCTTGCTAAATGGCAGGCCTGTGACTTTGCAAACAAGGCAGCTGATGATGCCGTCCAAATTCATGGCGCTTATGGTTATTCGAATGAATACCCTGTCGAGCGCTATTTACGCAACTCCAAAGCACCTGTTATTTATGAAGGAACGCGCGAAATCCATACAATCATGCAAGCGGAATATGTTCTCGGATACCGAAAAGACAAACCCCTGAACAGAACCCTGCCACCATGGAACCAATGATCGATCCTTTTTATTGACCATACTAGTCGTATTGGCCGTATTTGCCGGACCTGGTCATACATTATTTTCCATACCGGCGGTGACCTGGTCATACAAATACTCCCATTTAAAGTAAATTATTGGATGACCAGGTCATGCAATTTTTTCCATTTGCACACAAAAAGGAGTGCGGAAGCTGAATTTCTTCCGCACTCCTTTGCATATAAAATATAAAAAACTTTTCATCTTGGATGTCAGCACAATTACATAAGCCGTTTAACAAAGGATTCCTATCCAATGCGTAGAAGCTGATAAATCACTTGCTTCTATCATTCTATTTCCTGTACAGAAACGAGCGTGGATTGGAGAATATAACGTTCCGGAGCATTGCCGACAAAATCAAAAGGATAACAAGTCGTCAGTGTTAACGTAGGGTCTTCCTTATCGACGATGACTGTCCGATCATCTTCGTCTGTCACCCAGCTCTTTTCCACCTCATACTCATACCGCCTTCCATCAAACTCATAGAAAATCGATTCCCCTTCTTCAATATCCCCTAAATTCGTAAATACTGTTTCCCTATGACCGCTAAGCACGGTATGTCGCTTTTGATCAGGTGTGGTCGTCCACTCACTGACGTACATTCCGACCCCACGGTCCAGCGATTCATCGTCTGCTCCCCAATATGTTGTGTACCCCTTCTCCAAGTGGGGGATGATGAGCCTTCCTGTCTCTTCTCCCTTTTCATATGTATCGATATCTTCCGTGTAAACGGCATTCCCCTGTTCTTCTGTTTCTTCTCCTTTTTTAGAACCAATTGTGACTTTCTCTTCAGGTGAACTATGCCAGTCATCCATTTCCTCCTCTGTCACCTTTTCTACTGCTTGAGTGGAGTTCCACCATTGAAATCCATAGAAACATGTGATGCTGAGTCCAGCGACGACAAGAAATAGGAGAATTTTGTTCAATGTGTAACCCCCTTGATTATGGTTAAAGAGAAGCCGGCACTGGACCGGCTCCTCATAAATATTTATGCGGCCGTTTTTCTTCTATACAACCAGGCACATCCTGCAGCAAAAGCAAGAATTGCACCAAGCATCGCATAGACAGGATTAGAAGAAGCCGTATCAGGCAGTTCCCCGCCACCTAATGTGTCTTCCATCGGTTTGGCTTCGTCCAAGACTTCTTGCGGAACTTCAATCGTGCCTACTCCATTGATATTATCAATTGTAACATCTGTTTTTGTCGAAATGGAAAGGCCGGAACCTTCAGCCCCTTCTGCTGCTTCCATATCCAGATTCATGACGGCTGATGTAAAGTAATGGGTTTCTTTATCTATCGTGATTTGATAGGACACCTCATTGATGGTGGTATTTTCGAGTATTTCCCCCTTCATTCCCTGCATACCTTGTTCCCCATCTGATCCATTCAAACTTTGCTGCAACATGTTCATCGATGTTTCAAGAAGTGCTTCCCCGTCCCCTTCATATGTGAGTACATAAGCATCATCCTGTTCTTCGACACTCATGTTATCAGCCACAGGCATCGCTTGTTTGATTTGACCTTCTGCCATCATTTGCATCATTTGCTCAGAAGAATCACCCGAAAGTTTCATCCGGCCCTGGTCCCCCGTTTTGCTGAAGTAGCCTTCCTCTGTATGGTAAGCTTCAATCGTCTTATTTGCCACGTTGGTTTGTACATAAAAGGCAAGAGGATCTAACGTAACATCGGCCTTCGTTTCCGTCATAAGCGGCTGTGTCTGACTGTCGTCCCCCATCGAACCAATTTCACTTTCGGTACTTTGCGTAATAGAATAGCTATCTAAATTCATCATCGCTTCATTCGACTTTTGCAAAACTTCTTCCGGACTCATATCAGCAGCAGAGATTTGCATTGGCATGAAGAACAACACCACAAACGCAATAATTGACATGGAGATTTTTTTCAACATCGGAACACTCCCACTTTGAATTCGGCAAAAAAAGAAAGATGGGATTATGTACTGCACTAAGGTGACAGACCATCCACTATTTTCCACCTACTCCTATATAACCTTCTCTCGACACCGTTAAACACATTTCTTTGGAAAGTTTTTATTGTTTTCTTCCATTAATAAGCAGGGATTATATACAAATGAACCTCCCATACAATGGGAATTTTTGGCTGACCAGGTCATACAGATATTTCCATTCACACACAAAAAGAGTGCGGAAGCTGAATGGCTTCCGCACTCTTTTTCATTCTTTCCATATAAAAGAGCTATCATCTTGCATTTCTACATTCGGGTGCTGCTTCAGTTGCTCTACTAAACGGAACAACGCATCATCCTTCTGCTTCGCTTCGATCATACAATCAATCTGTTGTGTAGACCCATTCGTTTTCTTGACAAAATCGAGGAACATATCAAGACCTACGTAATCTGCATGGCTTTTGTATTCTTGATCGCTTTTCGGGCTTGATATATGCATTTTCACAGGTAGCGGAGAATGAGACCATGTGGCAACCACACGATCCCAGTGATCTGGCCACTTCTCCCCATTATTGTTCGCATAGTGATGATGAACGTCAAAAACAAGCGGTATATTCAGCTTTTCACAAACATAGAGACCGTCCATAAGTGTATAGGAGGTATCATCATTTTCGATCATTACCATCTTCTGAATGGATGATGGCACAAGTGCCCAGTTTTCAATGAACCGCTCAAGTGACTTCTCTTTATCCTGATACTTGCCACCAAGATGGAAAACGCAGCGGTGTGTCGTATCGATTCCCATATAATGAAGCAATAAGTAATGATATTTAAGCACACCCATCGATGTTTTGAAAATATCTTTCTTCGGTGAATTGATAACGACAAAATGGTCAGGATGGAAATCCAGACGCATTTTCTGCCCTTTCGCGAAATCGCCAAGTTCCTTCAATTCTTCTTTAATCGCTGCTATGTAATTCCAACCTTGTAACGCCTCATGTGTAGCAAGGGGAACAAGCCTTGAACTCAACCGAAAAAAGTGGATATCGTTCGCTTTATTGTGTTTCAAAAGACGGATACAGTTTTGTATATTCGATATGGCAATCCGCTCTAATTTCCTCCTTGCCGCTTCTTCGTCGCGAATCTGGGAAAATCGATTGTATGTCAGTGTTTGTGATGGTGAAGCATTCTGCAAATGTACACTCATCGCTACATAGCCAAGCCGGTATAATGTCACTTTGTTCACCTCCCCCCTCGTTTTATTTAGTTTTGGCGAACATCGGTGACATTATGTGGGAATTTTTATTGAAGCCACTCCATTCCATTCGTGTAGCGAATCCGGGTGATTTTTCCATTTTCATCTGTATTTATTCTCCCTTCTACATTCCACACCTCTTCTGAATCAGAGAGGTGCACATTCACTGAGAAATCGTAAGCAGTATCATTCGTTTCACTTCTCTCCACTTGTATATCTTCGGCTTTTATTTTCATGCCTTCCCGATATGCTTTCTCTTGAAAAACGGTAAAATACATGGATTTATTCAAAACTTCTTGAAAATATTCATCCTTGAAATAATTTCCATATTTGTCTTTATGATAGCTATCAAGTTTTTTCAATGCTTCCACCGTTTCATCGACATCTTCACTGGCAAACTGTTTATAAATCGCAGTAAGCTCCTCGGAAGGACCAGTGAGTGAATCTTTCAACATTGCCTCGAATTCATTAATTTTCGAGTCTTTTTCTGTTTGTTCTACAGACTCCGAACAGCCAGTAGCTACCAATAAAAAAATTAAGACACCAAAAATGACTTTCTTCATCCATAAACCTCCTTCAAAAATACAAGTGATGGAGTCGAACACTTTCTTCTACCTATTTATCCGTTTCTATTTAGACCAACCACCTTTGTTTAATAATACGAATAAAATTGAATAAAGTTTCATTAACCTCATAGGAAGAAAGACACGGTATATTTACAAAAGGCGCCAATGTTCCCCCAACTGCAAGTTTCGTATGAAGATACACATTTCTGCCTGCAAATTCACAAGGAGCTCGGAACCCTTCTTGCCTTCAACCATTCCCTATCCATGTCAATCTCCATCACAGAAGCCCCATAAAAATGCCTATCCCTGAGAATCAACATTCAAAATTCCGTTCAAAAATGCTTTCAACACATTGTAATGTTTGAGCACCATCCTCAGAGGATAAATCCAAAGTAGAAACAAAGTTTTCAAAGTAATTCATCATTATAAAGGAGGATTTTCAAATGAAACACGATCCAAAAAATATTGCTGCTGAAATGAGTGAAGATAAGAAAGACGATATTATGAACAACTTCCACTCATTCAAAGATTTCTTAGGAGATAAAGTTCATAAAGGTGAAAAACTCGGTCTAGGGGAAGAAGGTTTAACAAAAGGTGCCAAGCGTGTTGCAGATTATCTTGCTAAAAATGAAGAGCCTCGCAACCGTGAGGAAAAAGTATTGAATGAGCTATGGAACGTTGCTAATGAAGAAGAGCGTCAGCATATGGCTCACGTACTTGTCAAACTAAGTCAACAAACCAATTAATTTTAAAGAGTGAAAAGGCGCTTACTCATGATAGTAAGCGCCTTTTTCTTCCCTCATTTATTTTTTTCGATATATAATGTACCATCCGGATTCACCTGGGCGACAAGGATATTTTCATAATCTCCAAATCCCTGACTATGAACTTGATTTTCCAACCACGCTTTACTGTATCCGCTTTGGTTCAACGGTTCATCCAGGACTTTCCCCTGCAGAATTACAATTTGCGGAAAAGTTACCGGGTCTGTGACTATCTTCATATTTTCCGGTGTTACAGGGGAATAATCAGCCTTTTTTAAAACGCTTACCGAACCATCCGTTTCTAGAACAGCCGTTTGTACTTCACTGAAAAGGAATACCCCTTTTTTCCTCAGCTCAGCGATCAATTCATCAATGGTAAACCGAACCTTCCTCATTTCTTTTATTAAAATCCTCCCGTTATCCATTAAAAGTGTCGGCTCACTATTGAAAAACTTTCTTATGAATAAGGACTTCATTGTCCAATAGTCGATCACAAGGACCAGTAAGGAAAATAAAACCAGAGCCAACGCGCCTCGGTTAAATGGCAGACTCGTTGACAGGAAAGTGGTAGCTGTCATCGATCCTAAAGTAATACCAGCAATGAAATCAAATAATGTCATTTGGGATATCAACTTTTTACTAAGGATTCGGGCTAGAATATAGAGTATGAAAAATATCATGATTCCACGTAAGATAAATTCACCTAATCCCACTTGGCATCCTCCTTCGCACACTAACTATATTATCCCTTTTCCCAATAGAAATATGTTTGGTGCTCACGCAGAAGACGACTCATTCCCGACTGACACGAACTTCGTGGAAAATCTCACTATAAATCTTTTGTACAGACAGGACGGATAATCACCATTACAAGGATGCTACAAAAAAAGGAAGCCGGTTATTGGCTTCCTTTAGGTTCTGGCAGGTATTTTGTGAAAAAAGAAGCGGTGATGAAACCAACTCCCAAGACTAACCATGTTACGATTCCAACAAAACCGAATATGTATGATAGCAAAGCGAAAACCGGCGCAAAAATAAAGACGAATGGAGTCACATAGCTTTTCCAACCATGGGGATTTTCCATGTCTTTTCTTTTTTTATATAGAACGAATGTATAACCGACACAGAGGATCACTGTTACGATAACCATAAAAATCTTAAGCATTCCCACACCTCTATTCCCTTTTATCCCTTCTAGAAAGGACAAAAATTATACCGATATCATCAGCGAGTTTAGAATTCATCCCCATTACTCCTCTCCCTTTTTCCAATAAAGATGGTATGTCAGACTAAGGGACCAAAATGGATCCAAAAACAAAAACACCGGCAAGATAAAAGCCTATTAAAGCGCCCCAAGAAAGCTCTCTTCTCAAAAAAGCAACCGAACGCCTCATCCAACGGAACAATCCATACAGAAGGAGAAACAATACACTGTATCCTACTACACTCCACCCATCTCCCATAAGAAGGACCATGAAATTATGCAGCAAAGTGAACAAAAGCATGAACATAAGAAACCAGTATTCCTTGAATTTAGTCAAATCTCCTCTTCTTTGGTGTTTACCATCTTGATGCATTTCTTTGCTCCTTTCCTAAAACCGCGATGTCACAAAATACTGTACCACTTCCATATTATGCTAGTCAAAATCTCTGGCGATCACTTTTGAAAACTTACCCACTTCCTCCAGGTGAGGGTAATGATTACTTTGTTCAAAAACGATGCATGTAGAATGTGGAATCGCCTCGTTTAATTCTTGTGAATAAAGAAGTGGGCATTGAACATCATGCTTGCCTGCTATAATTAAGGTCGGTGCCTTTATCAATGATAATTTCTTTGTTACGTCAAATGTGTGTAATTCGCGAGAGAAAAAATCCAGCCGTTTGGCAGATAGTTTTTTATTGATATTTTTATTAAACGTCATATGGTAGTCTTGTGGACGAAAAAGAGAGAGTTTCGTACGCTCTATTGTATAACTTTCGCGCTCCCTATCTGTCAAGTCCCCTCTCTTCAATGTTGCCATCAAATCCTGCATTCGCACAAACTCCGGGTGCCCTTCATTATAGATGCAATCCTTGGAAAAGGTCATGTATTCACGTGCTGCTGTATTAGCAAGAAGCAATTTTGTTAAGGAATCAGAGAAATAAATACCATAAAGAATCCCGATCATACCACCCGTCGAATGTCCGGCGAACTTCCATCTGTCAAACCCTAAAGCATTACGAATCGATTCTAAATCTAACACGGTTTCAAGCATCGTAAGTTGATGTGGAGCGGAAGCTTTCTCAGAACCCCCACATTCCCTTAAATTAATGAGATAGACATGATGATTCTCTATCAATGAATCGGCAAAATAATCTCCTGATTCGTTGAATTCTGAATATAAATGGGTGACAGCTAGTGGCGGACCTTCTCCTTTTTCAAAAAACTCAAATGTTCCTCGATTTGTTTCCAATACACGCTTGGACCAGGTCATAAAACTCCTCCCAAAATTTTAATTACGTTACTCCTCCTAAAATGTTTCAAACGGAGCGTCTTTCTAGGAGCAGGCACTTATTTGTTTTCCTGCTTGTCTGTGGAAGTCAAAAAATTTGATAGAATGCGCTTGCTCTGAAATAATAAGACCACACTAACACGGACGGAGGTTTGTCACATGGAACGTTTTATCCGATCAGATCAATACCATTATATAAAAAATCAATCACAAAACTTGTTGAATGGTCATATGACATCCAATGACACAGCTGTAAAACAGGCATTACAATCACTCACGAACGAAAAAATCCTCCAGCTTTTTTCTGATCTCACATCTGAGCAAGAACAACTTCTTGCGCAAGCGAGTGAAGTGAAAGATGACACGGATGCTATTCTTTACTTTTCTAGATTGAAGCAATATGTCCTCCCATTTCCAAAGCTCAGTGAAGAGGACATTAAACAATTGTTTCCTAAGGTGAAAAAATTGAAAGTACCGTTTTTCCGCGAACAGGATTTGACTGAACTATCCTATATAGGCTGGAATGATCCTGGTGCTAACCGTAAATATATCATCACTTATTTAGATGGCGAGCTTACCAGTCTTTATGGTCACTATAGGCCATTACACCAAAAGAGTGTCTGCTCCATTTGTCATGAACAAGAAAAAGTCGGGTTGTTTACATCTACCATTAAAAGCAACAAAGAAGAAGAAACAATCAGCCGGGGCAATTATATTTGTCACGATAGTCACACATGCAACGAAAATATCAAATCCCGTGAAAACTTAGAAACATTTATCCGACGTATGAAATAACTAAAAGTGATTGCATCCATATAATCACAGAAAAAAAGCGTGAAATCAGCAGTCTCCCCTTTGATTTCACGCTTTTTTCTTTTTTATGCTGACTTAGGTACAGCCTTTTCGTTCATGTTTCTGTAACAGGGTCCTTTTTATCTGCACCTTCTTGATTAAAATCGGGCGCCACTGCTTTTTTAATGAAAAGCGCAATAACAAACGTTAGGATGCTTAACCCAAGTGCAAACCAATAGGCATGATGGACACCGTTTGTCATTGCCTGATGTGCTAATTCCTCTGTCACCGGACCGTTTTGTCCGTTCAAGTAGCTTCTTTCTCCTTGACTCATGATACTTACGAAAATAGAAACTCCAAGCGCTCCGCCGATCGGTTGAAGCGTATTGGCGATTGCTGTTCCGTGCGGGTAAAGGTGTTTCGGCAGCTCATTCAATGCATTCGTTTGCGATGGCATTAGAATAGCTGAGATCGAAAGCATCAATAAAACGTACGCAAGGACAAAGGACCATACGGGAACTGAAGGCCCGATATTACTGAAGAAAATCATCACACACACAAATACGAGTGTCCCTGGAATGATCAGCTTTCTTGGCCCGAACTTATCGAATAATGTCCCCATCACCGGCGACATTAAACCGTTCAACAGTGCTCCAGGCAGCAATAATAACCCCGCCATTTTAGCAGAAAAACCAAGCGGTCCTTGTAAGTACATCGGCATGACGATTTCAGATGCGAACATACCCATTATGACAATGACGAAAATCGTAATTCCTCTGGCATAGCTTTTATAGGCAAACACTCGCACGTCAAGGAGTGGTTCCTCCAGTTTCAACTGTCTGATGACAAAGAGGATCAAACTAAGAAGAGCTATACCGATAATGACTAAAATAGAGATAGATGAGAAGCCTTCCCCACTTTCTCCGGCACTGCTAAAACCATAAACAATTCCACCGATTCCGATAGAGGAGAGAATGATGGAAAGAACATCTGCTTTCGGACGTGTTATCTCTCCTACGTTCTGCAGATATTTCCATGCAAACAATATGGAGAATACAGCGAACGGGATGACAGTGATGAACAGCCACCTCCACCCTAAGAAGTCGACGATCACACCTGATAACGTCGGTCCGATAGCTGGAGCGAACATGATGACAAGCCCAAACGTCCCCATAATTCTTCCACGCACTTCCGGTTCATAAAGCAAAAGCAGTGCATTCATAATAACCGGGATAAGCAAACCCGTACCTACTGCCTGGATCATCCGGCCGGTCAATAACATTGGAAAGTTGAACGCAGAAGCAGCAATTATCGTACCAGCCAAGAAAATTGTCATGACACCGAGGAACATCTGCCTTGTTGTGAACCACTGGATCAACAGGGCGGATATCGGCATCAATACACCCATGACCAGCATGAAGCCGGTAGCCATCCATTGGACAGTCGGCGCTTCAAGGTTGAATACCTCCATGAGTTCGGTCAGCGCTATATTGAGCAATGTTTCATTCAATATAGCGAAAAATGCTCCGATCATGAAGGTAACGAGTATGATTTTTTTATTGTATGTTTGTTCCATTTCCATCCTCCAAATTATTTTATCTCTTTTTTACCTTCCCATTCTGAGGCGAGAACACTATAAATGACATGATCCACGTAATCATCATATAACCACTCTGCCTCCCGGATTCGTCCTTCTTTCTGAAATCCGAGTCGCTTCGGTATCGCAGAACTTCGTTGATTACCGTCTGCTACTCTGATTTCCACACGGTTCATATGAAGATCATTGATCGCATATTCGGTCAGTGCCCGCGCCACCCGAGTCATAATTCCTTTCCCGGTATGATCTTTGCCCAGCCAATAACCGATCTTGACGATTTTATTTGTATGATCTACTTCATTAAATCCTGCGGTCCCGACAATTTTCCCATGATAGATCACCAATGTTGTTAAGCTTTTGTTCTCTGCAAAACCCTTCCTGCCATTTTGTATAAAAGCCTTTGTATCTTCCAGTGTCTTACTATGATCTAACCAGGGCAGCCATTCGCGCAAATGGTTTCTGGATGTATCCGTCAGCTGGAATAATTCTTCTGCATCTTCCAAACTGGCAAGCTTTAATGATACCTCTTCATCAATTGTATGTAAAAACATTTACCTTCCCCCTTTTCCTATCAACATTCTATCATGAACCTTTGACAACCGGAGGAATTTGATGTAAATTAACAATGTACGAACAATAATAAATTATAAACTAATAATCATTCGGTTTTAGGGGTGTATATAATGGAAAATGTATTCGATTATGAAGATGTGCAATTGATTCCCGCAAAATGTGTCGTTAATAGCCGTTCTGAGTGTGACCCGAGTGTAACTCTCGGAAACCATTCTTTTAAACTTCCTGTAGTACCAGCTAATATGCAGACAATCATTGATGAATCCATTGCCACAAAGTTAGCGGAAGAAGGCTACTTTTATGTTATGCATAGATTCGAACCAGAAACGCGTCTCGCTTTTACAGAAAAAATGCAATCACAAGGTTTGATTGCTTCCATCAGTGTTGGCGTCAAAACAGAAGAATATGAATTCGTCCGGCAACTTGCAGCGCAGGAACTTCACCCGGAATATATCACCATCGATATCGCCCATGGCCACTCCACAGCTGTCATTGAAATGATCCAACACATCAAACAGCTTTTGCCTCAAACGTTTGTCATTGCTGGAAATGTCGGGACACCGGAAGCCGTCCGTGAACTGGAAAATGCGGGGGCAGATGCAACGAAGGTAGGCATCGGTCCAGGAAAAGTTTGCATCACTAAAATCAAAACAGGATTCGGTACAGGAGGATGGCAATTGGCTGCACTCCGCTGGTGCGCAAAAGCCGCTAGTAAACCTGTCATCGCCGACGGAGGGATCCGTACACATGGAGACATCGCTAAATCCATCCGCTTCGGGGCAACTATGGTTATGATCGGATCTCTTTTTGCCGGACATAAAGAATCCCCTGGTGAAACAGTTGAAAAAGATGGCAAACTGGTCAAAGAATACTTCGGCTCCGCTTCAGAATTTCAAAAAGGGGAAAAGAAGAACGTAGAAGGAAAGAAAATGTACGTCGAACATAAAGGCGCCCTTCAAGATACGTTGTCTGAAATGGAACAGGATCTCCAATCCGCCATCAGTTATGCAGGCGGGACAGAATTAGACAGCATCCGTCACGTTGATTATGTTATTGTAAAGAACTCGATCTTCAATGGAGATAAGGTCTATTAATATAAGAAAAGGAGCCGATCGCTGGCTCCTTTTTTTTCATATATAACGATTGATTCTCTCGCCGGATTGTGGGATATCCGCGAGATTCTGAATATATCCGCCACTTTTGTTAAGATATCCGCCAGCCCCTTTTCCGAAGAGGATTCTCATAAAAAAACGCCCTTCCGGAAAAGGACGCCTTACGATTCACCATTCTCCGTTGCCATTGCTTCCGCTTTCGTTTTATGAACCGTACCGAATGGGTGCTCTGGCGGTGCATAAATAGAATAGATCTTCAATGGTCGTTGTCCTGTATTCGTAAGGTTATGCCATTTCCCTGCAGGGACCATAATCGCATAATCATCCGCAACCCTTTGCTGAAAATCCAACTGATCCCTCCGATCTCCCATTTGGACGAGACCCTGTCCTTGTTCTACACGTAAAAATTGATCTACATCCGGATGAACCTCCAAACCGATGTCCTCACCTACCGCTATACTCATCAAAGTGACCTGCAGGTGTTCTCCCGTCCACAAAGCAGTACGGAATGTCCGGTTTTGCTTTGTCACTTCCTCAATATCGACGACAAAAGGATTGTTTCCATAATCCTTCAGAACGACGCGGCCTTCCCCTCTCGAGATGGCAACCAATCGATTCGTTGTAACCATTTTGTCATGGCATGCTCTGTAAAACACATTCCCCAACACATGTTGACGAGCCTGCATGTACATATCTTGATAATTTTGAAATTCCCCGACCCCTGCATCGTACCCTTTTCTCAATCCTTCTTCAAAAGTATCAAAAGAAGCTTGCTGGACCTCATACTCTGGCTTTTCTCCAGTAAATGTGTTGTAGAGATTTGTAAAATGGTCTAAATGGCGCTGCTCGTTGTCTAACACATGAAGAATCTCCTGTTGATGCGCTTCATCCGGTGATAGGTCCGCTAAACGACGAAACAGGTCGACCGCTTCTTCCTTCTTCTTGATTCCCTCTAATATCGCTTCATTGAAAGATTCGTTACTCTCCCTATCTATTGTTTGCATGTAAGGATATCCCTGTGGAACTTGATACATCCGCTCATCCCCTCCTAAAAACTATCCACACATCCTATGCAAGAAACCAACGAAACATACTATTCATAGGAAAAGGCTCGGAGAACATTTAAGGAAAAAGCATATCGAAGAGGACACCTCTAGACGGATTAGTCATAGCATGTGGCTTTTTTCGGGAAATGCCCTCCAATATTGAATATAGAATGTCTTAGAAAAGATGCACAAGAGACAAGAGCCATGCGCACATACGACATGAAGCTTGTCTTTGAACGAGAAATGCTTTTTTGGTGAAAATAAGATATAACAACAAAAAAGCCATACTATTTAATAAATATTTATTGATTTTCGATAAACATTGTATTAAAATCGAAATCATAATAAGTTGTGTGTTGCTTTTTTTGAGAGGGTCCCAACATTGTTTTTGAAAATTAGCGTCGTTCTTTAAATAAGTTCCATTTTCTTGCTTCTGAGCATTTTTTAGTACCTGAAAGGAGCTGAAGAAATTTTGCAAGAAGCAGTTGGTATAAAATCAGAAAATGATTGACGGCATTTAGATCAAACAGTGGTGAGAAAACTTAATATAACAATTATAAGAGGAGGTATAACTGTGGGTATGAACAATTTGATTATTGAAAACATGGATAACCCTCAAAAGCTTGAGAGAATGTATAGAAAAGATCCGAAAGCTTTTGAAAAGTCATTCTCACTAGCATGGGAACAACATCCTGATTCTCAGGTTCTTAGCATTTGGTATGAAAGGTTGTATTTCACGGAGGCTGCAAATACAGGGAAATATCCCTTGCTTCAAAAAGGTTTCTTAATTATGAGCATTTTGGCTTTGCTGGCCGGGGTATGCACGAGGATCATTTTTCATTACGTCGAACAGGAAGTAATCGCTCCAATCAACCTGGTCTTTGGTATCATTCCCTTTATTGCTGCCTATTTTGTTTACAAAAATACGCCGAAAAAAAGGATTATTTATTCCCTTGCAGCGCTGTACCTATCTGCCGTCTTTTATCTTAATCTGCTGCCATTAAATGATGATGACAGTATTGTCCTTGCCTATTTACACCTTCCTATATTTTTATGGGTATTAACAGGGCTTGGCTATACAGGAAATGATTATTCAAAAAGCAGTTCAAGGTTAGCCTATATTAAATTCAATTTGGAATATTGTATTCTCTACGCCAGCATGGCGGTTAGCGGAATGGTGCTGGCTGTATTAACCATGCAATTGTTTAATTTCGTTGGCTTAGATATAGAAGATTTTTACTTTAGTAATGTCGTTTTATTTGGTGCTGCCGCCCTCGCTGTTGTGGCTGCATACCTGGTATCGATGAATCTTAAACTTGCTAAGAATATTACACCATATATAGCTAAAATCTTTAGTCCTCTTGTTCTGGTGACATTGTTGGTCTATCTGATCACTGTTTTATGGGTCGGGGAAAATCCATTTCTGGACCGCAATTTCCTGATCGTCTTTAACGGAATTCTTCTTGGTGTATTGGCAGTTACCATATTTTCCATTACGGAAAGCGAATCAGATGATAAAAAGCGCATTTCAGATTATATAAATTTTGCCTTAATCGTTCTTTCCCTTATCATTAACATTGTGGCATTGTCAGCCATCGTGTTCAGACTTTCATCTTATGGGATTACGCCTAATCGAGTTGCTGTTACAGGAGTAAATATACTTATCTTTGCAAATCTGATTTGGATCATGTTTTCTTATATGGGTTTTCTAAGAAACAAAACAGGCCCTTCAACGATCCAGGATGCCGTTACTAAGTATTTGCCTGTGTACGGACTCTGGGCAGCATTCGTACTATTTACTTTCCCCATAATTTTTAATTAGAAAGGTCTGTCCGCAAGAAATAACAAATAAAATCCGGAAATCCCTGACATACAGATACGTTTCCGTGTAACGACACAAAAATGCGTACCTTTCATTTTTTAAAGGTACGCATTTTTTGATCTAAACGTTTGATCACAAAATAATAACATCCAACAAAGTCATTCCTGCACAGCATGAGGATCCTTCGCATTCAAGCTACATGTATATGAATTACTTTGTTATAGGTTCCAGAAACTTGAGACGAATTTTAAACATTCGTATGTGTCGCTTCTTGCTCGACGCGGTCCAGGAATTCTTCGACGACACGTTCATTCCCTTTTTTATTGGCCAGTTTCATCATCGCTTTTCCGATAAAATTGACCCCTTTGTTCTGCCCTGCATAAATAAGGCGCGTTTGGTTTGGATCGACTTTTTCCAGGGTGAAACTTGCTGTAACCTCAAAGGCTTTGCCGATAACAAATGCGATTTTCTTATGTTTTCTTTCCTCCGTTTCTTCATAGGCAAGCGTTTCGACGGTGTATGTTTCCAGTCTCTTACCTTCTCTGTAGGTCTGGCGGTGTTTTGCTCCTACTTCTGTTTCCGTCTTTTCCATCAGCTCATGTTCTTCCACTTTCGGCATGATCCGCTTGATGTTCCTATCTTTGAACAGTTCCCATACTTCTTCCAACGGTGCTTCTATAAGACGATCCTGCTCCCATTGAATCATTATTCTTCCTCCCGACCTGATTGCAAAAACGCATCAATCTCTGACAGCCGTTCTTGCAAGTCTTGAATTTGATTTTGAATGTTCGCCCTCTTTTCCAATATTAAATCTTCTAAATGGGTGAACGATTCGTCTCCCATGACGGCAATCATTTCCTGGATAGTAAATCCGAATCCCCGCAATTTACCGAGTAAAAGAGCCAGAAAATAGCTGCCGTCATCATAATACCGATAGTGATTGTCCGGGTTGATGTATGCCGGCTCCAGGAGACCGACTTCGGCATAATAACGGAGAGTTTCTTTACTTAGTCCTGTTATTTCAGAAAACTCACTGATTTTGTACACGATGTCCTCCCACTTCCTATCTTAAACTGCGGGGTGCACCACAGAGTCAACACTTTATCCTTCTTATCATTTCCTTTGTAAAAAAAACTCCAAGAATCCCATTCCTATTCTCCCTTTCATGGTATGGTAGAATTATACATTTATTAAAGGAGTGATCGATCTTGAAAAGCCCAATATCAAACAGGGTGAATACTATATTCATCCCCGTCTCAGACTTAAAACGATCCGTACGTTGGTATAGTGATCTGATCGGGCAGCCTTTTGATTTAGAGAATGTAACCCCACCTGTAATACAATATGCCAATAGGCCATTCTACAGGTGTTGCTCTCGATGCCGGCATGGAAGAAGTCGCCCCTTCCCCGCACCCTCTATTCAACTTCCATACGGATGACATCGACGCAGCCTATCTATTTGTTCAAAAACTCGGCTATGAGATTTCCCAAGACGTTGTGCGTTTTAGAGATATCGCTTTTTTCCAAATTAAAGATCCTGATGGAAATGTGATTATGATATGTAACGGCTAACCCTGACTACATGGAAAAGTATTACCTTGTAGCTCAAGTAGTGTTGATAAAAAGAAGAAACACGGCCACAACTTTCCCATGTTCTTCTTTTCTTATGTAAAACGACAGGTGTACGGGTAGAAATCAACCATCAAAGACTAGCGACATGGGTAATTGCCGATCCCACTGTTCGTGAAACAGGTGCAAAGTCGGACGATGAATAAGAACAGAGCCTGGTAAAAAACATCTCGTCTGTTAACTTCTGCGAAAGAAATGACTGGTCGCATATGTATACTCCCCTCAAACCTGTATGATCAAAATTCCTTTTTGAACACATAGCTGACACGGTCATAATTCATTTTACTTTCATAAAATTGATGAGCCCTTGTCCGTTTCAAGCCTGAGGATAAGGCAATCCGCTCATATCCATGACTCTTAGACCAATTTTCTACAAATCGGAGCAACTCTTCTCCATAACCATGCGACCGGTATTGTTCAGAAGTGACTAGATCACAAACCCAGACGAATCGACCGTAATATAAGGTGGTCATTTCTTTAAAGCCAGTAACAGCAACGATTCTACCATCTACTTCCATAGCGAAAAGCTTATAACGTTCCACTTCCATGGCTTCTTTTACAAGCGATAGAAACTCTGCTTTTTTAAGGTGTGTCCGTAGCTCATTCATGACCGGGTATGCAGATACTATTTCTTGATCCTTCTTTAATTCTCTAACAACTTTTTCAGACATCCTTAACCTCCTTAACCAATCAAACTTGCCAACATCCAGGGGAGAAGGATTAAAATGATACCCAATGAAACCAGGAGTTTCGTGATCAACATTGGTAATCTCGTTCTTCCTTCCCCTTGATACCATCCGGAAAATCGCCAGCGATTCCGATACATGACAAACAAAAGCAAATAAACGCCTGATGCCCCGAGCCATTGGTACCGTTCAGCTGTTTCATGTATGGTATACAAGGGCCCGAGAAGCAACCACACAGCGGCTCCGACCAAAACGAAAGTCAGTACAATACGCAACAATTCCAAACCAACTCTCAAAATAAACCCTTCTTTATAAATATTCTAAACTTAAACCGATATAGATGACCAGGGCAGCAAGAAGGAAACTTGAAAGAAATAGTGTCTTTTGCATACGTGTCCAATGTTTTAGCCATCCCCAGCGTTTTCCATCTTGGTCGAACCACAGATAATCGAGGACCACACTAAGCAAAAGGATGATAACAACAATCTGCACCTCCATTTTCTTCCCCCTTTATTCTTTCACCTCTACAGTAATAGTGCCGAAGTGTTCCCCTCCAATAGACGTGTTCAAGCGCCATTCCCCACTTTCCGGTAAACTCATCAAGGAAGGAATAGAGGCATCTGCTCCATTATGGGGTCCTGTCAAGCTTTGAGCTTTGAAAACCTCCACTGTTTCCCCTGAATCTACATGCTTTCCTTTCACGATGAATTCTCCTTCGAGCTCCTCTTCCTCTCCCCAGAAATGCCACATATATTTCTGATTTTCCCCGGCAATGAATGGCGCATAGATTAATCCGACCTTTTCCTCAATTCCAAGCATAGTATATGATCCAGCCTCGAATTTCTCTGTTTTATTTTCGTCGGAATGTTCTCTGCTGTCCTGTTGCTGACAGGCGACAAGGAAAATGATAGAACAAACAATCAGAAACTTTTTCATCATGACCTCCTTAAGCGATTTCTTTTTCTTCCTGTTGTTCCTGTGCGGAATTTTGAATAATTACTGCTCGTTCAACTTTTGTTTAATTACATTCATACATTCCTCTTCCTTACTTAGTTCTTGCAATTTTAGTGGATTCCTTTTTTAAACTGAATGTTCAATAGTCGACCAGGAGCATCTCATCCCCCGAGGTGAATTCATAGACGAAACGTGCTCCTCCTTGATCGAGGCCAATTTCTTCTTTCATAAAAGAAAGGAGACTTCTCAGCATGTCCTCATCCCCTTCTTCCGCCCCACGCCCTAGACTGATATCCACCAGCGGGTCGAACGCGACTTCTGTGAACTCCGGCAAATCATCTTCCCCCTGGTATTGAGAAAGAGGGTTAATGATAAAAACATCCATCGCCTCTACCTTTGTTATTTCGCGGCTTATATAAGAGTCCAGCTCCTTTTCTATTTGCTCTTCATAATATCTTGTCGCGTAATTATCTTTCACTACCTTCTGTTGAGAATCCTCATAAATTAAAAAGTCCACTCCATTTTCGTGCCCTGCTTCGGCCGCATATTCAAACTCATGGTTTCCCATGTTATCAAAAAGTGTGCCGTAGACTTCTGCTCGATCCGGAAAACGTTCATCGATATAAGCCGTTCCCATTTTTTCGGCTTCTTCTTCGCTATTGTCAGGTATCATAGCAAAGATGAATAATAGAATGCAGCCTAAAACGAGCACTACAAGGCTGACCACAATCCATAGAATTTGTTTCATACTAAGCCTCCTCCCTGATTGTACCAAAAAATGGATGACTAATCTTTAACCTTCTAGACGAGCACACACTCTCTTCTAGCTTTTTTTCATAGAATGAAAGTAATGAGGATCATCCTCAAATTTTTTGCTGAAGGAGTTGTTGAACATGGGTTATGGTTATGGTAGCAACTTTGTATTGATTATTGTGCTTTTCATCCTGCTTATCATTGTCGGATCAGCATTTGTCTACTAGTTATTCGTAAGCGAGCCCATGTTGGGGTCGCTTTCTTCTTCCTTTATTACATACCAAAACTTTGATGCTCGTATTAACTGCTACTGGGTGCTGGGAACCACACACTTTATAGAGTTAAGGATAGACAGGATCCACACAACTCCTATCTCGATTGAAGAAAGCTTAGTTTGTAATGAATAATTAATTTTAAACTTCTTCGTATTAGGGTATAGAACGATATGAGGAATAATAGAAAGGATGTGAACCTATGACATTCAAATTGAACCAACATGCGCCAGATTTCAAGTTGCAAGCGATAAGAGGAAACGAATTTCATTTCTCCGAAGAACTAAAAGAAAACGATGAATGGCATTTGTTCGTCTATTTTCGCGGTTCCTGGTGTCCTGCATGCATGAAAGAGCTGGATGAATTTCAAGAGGCCATGGACTTTTTCGAGAATAACAATATTGACTTCGCAGCGATTACCCATGAAAGCCAGGACAGTCTTGAAAAAATGGTGGACGAGCATGATTTCACCTTTCCGGTTTTAATAGACGAAAATCTCGAGTTCTTATCAGCCTACAATGTTCATTATCATGATGAGCATGCCCCTTATAAAGATCACGGCACGCACGCAGAACCTGCGTACTTTTTGACCGACGAAGATGGACGGATTCTTTATCAACAACGACAAACCAGCCCATTCGGCCGCCCCCATCCAGATGAATTACGCAAAATCATCGAATATATCAGAGAAAATCTGAAATGAGGACCAAAAGCGCAGGCGCCCTGGGAGATACGAAACGCATAAGCAAAACGGACAGTGGAAGGTGACCTTCCCTTCCACAGGACGGGTTGCTTATGTCGCGAGTGGCTGGGCGCTGGAGCTGGATGCAAAAAAAAGCGCAAAGCGCCTTGCCCCCCCCACAAGTAGCAAACGGGCTTTCTTAGGAAAGCTCGTTTTTTTCATATTTTTCCCCTTTGGTCATACATATGAGAAAGATTGAAAGGATGGGTGATTATGAAGGGGCATGTTGGTAAGATGATTGATGAACTCACCATAGAAATCCAGTCCCGACAGGCCGATGATGGGAGTTTCCACTTTTGCTTCGAAAATAGTTTGATGACTGATGCCAATATGATCTTATTGTTAAAGACTTTCACGAAAGAAAAAGCATTAATCAATGACCTTGCCGACCGGTTAGCGTCATTACAACACCATGACGGATATTGGCAATTGTATGAGGATGAAGAAGGAAACATTTCAGCGACAATTGAAGCCGTGTTCGCCCTGTTATATTGTGGGTATTACCAAAAGAATGACCCCAAGGTTAAAAAAGCGTATACGTTTATTTTAGCTAATGGTGGATTGGGTAAAGCACATTCGCTCACGAAAATCATGCTGGCCATTCACGGCCAATATCCATGGCCGAATTTTCATCACCTGCCCATTCATCTTATCTTGCTCCCACCCGCGTCCCCTGTCTCTTTTTATGATTTCAGCAGTTATGCTCGTGTCCATATGGCGCCGATCCTCCTCCTTTCTGACAGAAGGTTTATCATAAAAAACAAAGAGATACCAGATTTGAGTGACTTATTATTACGCATGGAAATGGAACCATTACAAGCAGAAACACGGGGATTACTTTCCAATATCCAAACAGCGATACAAGATCTCGCTGGTATCCCTCACCGAATGTATTTACTCGCAAGACAACGTCTTACTACCTATATGCTGCAACGGATTGAAACTGACGGTACGCTTTATAGCTATTTTTCCTCCACCTTCTATATGATTTATGCCCTCATGAGTATTGGATACCGGAAAAATGATCCTCTTATCAAGCATGCGATCCAGGGGTTGAAAAGCCATCTATGTGAAACAGATCGCGGTCCCCATATCCAAAATTCTCCTTCCACCATTTGGGATACCGCTCTTCTCGCTGATGTTTTGCAGCAGAATGCTAGTTTGATAAATAGCTCAAAAGTATTTTTAGCTCACCATCAACACACAAAGTTCGGAGACTGGATGATTAATTCGCCAAACACGATGCCTGGTGGATGGGGGTTTTCAAAAAGCAACACCATCCATCCTGATGTGGATGATACGACTGCGGCATTAAGGGCATTACACAAAGATAAGCATCTGCAAAACAACTTTACCCGTGGTTTGAATTGGGTCCTTGCCATGCAAAATGAAGACGGGGGATGGCCCGCTTTTGAAAAAGGGAAAACCAATCCTTTTTTGAAATATGTCCCGATGGATGGTGCGGAATCAGCGAGTATCGACCCTTCCACTGCTGACTTGACGGGACGAACACTCGAGTTCTTAGGGGCTGACGTCCGATTTACGCTGAATGACCCGAACATCCAACGAGGGATTGAATGGCTACGCAACCATCAAGAGAAAGACGGGTCCTGGTATGGACGCTGGGGAGTCACCTATATTTACGGGACATGGGCAGCATTGACTGGCATGCGAGCCGTTGGAGTCAGTGCTGATGATCACACCGTTAAAAAAGGTATCCATTTTATAAGAAAATGCCAAAATGAGGATGGAGGTTGGGGAGAGTCATGTCGAAGTGATGTAGTTAAAACATATGTTCCATTAAAAGCAAGTACACCTTCCCAGACAGCCTGGGCATTAGACGCGTTGATGAGTGTAGAAGGAAACGTAACCTCTACCATCGAAAAGGGAGTAAGGAGTCTTTTGAGACAACTCGAGGTGAAGGACTGGACCTATCGATACCCGACCGGTGCCGGTTTACCAAGGAATTTTTATATTTATTATCACAGTTATAACTATATTTGGCCATTGCTCGTTTTGAAGAAATACCTTTCGTTAGATGATTCCTCTGAATAATTTCAGCCTTGAAAAATAACTCGGAAAACCCCCTTGATATTTTTACTAATGACCATCTATTTTCTTAGAGCGTGCCCTTTAGTGAGGTCACGCTCTCATTTTTTCTGCTTCTTCCTCCTGCTCCTCTTCCTTTGGCTTCTCTAGTTTATAGACAAGCACACCACCGATCAATAGCGCGATACCTAGAAGTTTCGTAATAGATAGCGGTGATGCGTCAAAGCCGAACCAGCCTCCTGTGTTGATGACAAACGCGATGAGGATTTGAGAAATGAGCGCAATCGATATCGCATAAGCAGGACCAATCAAAGACACTCCACGCATCAGGCAGAAAACAATGCCGACACCGAAGACTCCACTGAATAAAAAGATTTTGTCAACATCACCAAAGTTGAACAAACTTGTTTGCTCGACCGAATAAAAGACAGGCAAAGAACAGACGAGACCAAGCCCCAGTACAAGGGAGGTCGTCGCCCAGGCTCCCGTCCTTTCACTGACCCTCGCATTAAAAACATTTTGCAGACTGATTAAAATACCAGCCACAACGGAAAATAACACACCAATCATGTCATCCACTCCTTATTCATAGATGTTTCCGTTCGCTAGTGTCCGGAGACTTTCGAGATTCTTTATTTGGATAATTCCGTTCGACCGTTCAATCGTTCCTTCTGATGCCATCTTTTTTAACACACGGTTCAAATGTCGGTAACTCGTGCCGATCCATTCAGCAAGCTCTGTCAGATTGGCAGTCCTCATCTCCTGATGAAAAAGAGTTCCTTCGCCATCCGAAGAAATGGACAGTAAGTAACTTGCTAACCGTACTTCCACAGGGTAAAGCATGTGCATGCTTGTTGCCTGTGATTCCGAATAAAACTTATGGGCCACCGTTTCTAATAAAAAGCGGATCACCTGCGGATGCATCGCTTCCAGTTCCTTCAAGTCAGCAAATGGGATGGCAAGCATCACTCCATCGGTAACCGCTTCGACCGAATTGATGACAGGACTCCCTTTTACGTATTCCACATCTCCGATGACCCCAAGCGGCCGCTTGAATCGGTTGATCAGTGACTTCCCTTCAGGCGTAAGTGTATAGATTTTGATTTTGCCTTCCACCAGAAAATAAAGCTCTTCCAACTCTTCGCCTGTTGTAAAAAGGTCATCCCCTTTAGAAAAATGATAGGCTTTCATCTGGTTTTTAAATTCTCCTGGAAATAACCGGTTCAGTTCATATTGATGCATGTAAGGTTCTGTTTGGATCTCCTTTGTTTCCTTCATGTTTCGAACTCCTTCTTATAGTTGGAAAAGAATGACTCCTGCCAGCATCATTGCAATTCCGAGTCCTTGTCTCTTAGTGACGGGAATTTTGCTTTCACCGAACCAACCTCTCGATTCAACCACAAACGCGGTGCCGATTTGTGCGACGAGTAAAATCGCGATGGCACCCGCCGGGCCGATCATGCGGATTGCAGTCAGCTCTGCAAATACTACAATGACACCGAACGTCCCTCCAATCAAGTAAAGGGACGGAACTTGCTTAAAGCTTTTTCCTTTGCCATCTCTCACAAAGAAATAGACAAGAATGGAAATGGAAAAGGCGACGAGATGGACCATAGAAGTCGTATGCCAGCCCCCGATTGAATCACTCATCCTTGCATTAAAGATGCCCTGCATCGTGATGCACAAGCCTCCAAGTAATGAAAATAAAGCACCTTTCATCGTTCATCCTCCTGTTCTCTGAAATCAATTTAAAAGGAAGATGCATGTTTGAGAAAGGACATATGTCCTAACGTTCCCATATTAATCAAAAAAACAAAAGAGAAAGACGCTTCACGAAGAAGCGTCTTTCTCTTTTTGTCTTTCTTTACTATTTTTCACTCGTTGTTCCAGCGTCTTTTTCAACTGTTCCTTATATTTCTCTTCCACTAAAATATACAAGAAGTCCCCTGCCTTGATTTCCGTTTCCCCGTACGGTGTAATCACTTCATTATTACGGATGATTGCACTAATGTTCGCACGGTTTGGAAAACTCACTTCGTGGAGCTTCTTGCCGACCACGGCTGATTCTGAATTTGTTTGATATTGAATCATTTCCGCTTTCGCTTTCCCCATCGAAATGAGCTCGATACTATGATGAGGCACATCTTTTTTCGGTCCAACAAGGTTCATTTTTTTCGCGACAAGAGAAATCGTGGAACCTTGCACAAGTGCTGAAGTCAAGACAACGAAGAAAACCAAGTTGAACAAATCCTGGCTGTTCTGCAGCCCTTCCACGATTGGGAACGTTGCCAGAACGATCGGTACAGCCCCTCGCAAGCCTGCCCATGAGATGAACAGCTTTTCTTTCGTCGAGTAGTTCATCTTGATCATCGATAAAAAGACGGCGATAGGCCTTGCGATCAATATAAGCACGATCGAAAGCAGGATGCCATTCAACATGATGGAGGCGGTGAACAATTCACTCGGAAATACATATAATCCAAGGATGACGAACATGAGGATTTGAGCCATCCAGGCAAATCCTTCATTGAATTGAAAGATGGAATAGCGGTAGGTCAGCTCACTGTTTCCGATGACCAATGCAGCAACATAAACACCGAGGAATCCACTACCACCCATAAATGCAGTGAGACTATAAGTGGCAAGGGCAAAAGCTACGGAGAAAATCGGATACAAAGCACTCGAATCCAGTTTGATTCGGTTGATAGAAAAGGAAGCGATTTTTCCCAGCAATAAACCAATGAGAAGACCAAGCCCCATTTGAATGAAAAACGTAGGGATCAACATCCAAAAAGAAGCCTCTTGTGTTGTAATCAACTCAATGAGAGACAAAGTCAGGAAAACGGCCATCGGATCGTTCGTTCCCGACTCAGCTTCGAGTGTCGCCCCCATTTTTGCCTTGATGTTTCTCTCCTTCAGTGCAGCAAAAACAGCGGCCGCATCCGTCGAACCGACAATAGCACCAAAAAGAAAACTCTCAAGCCATGTCAAATCAAATAATAAAAAAGCAGCGAGACCGACGAGCAAAGATGTTATCAGCACTCCAAACGTCGCCAGCGATAAGGACGGAACAGAAACGGCTTTCACTGTCGCCCACTTCGTATGTAGACCACCTTCAAACAGGATGATGACGAGAGCGAATACGCCAATAATTTGCGCGGTCCCCGCATCACTGAAATACACGATCCCAAGACCTTCACTGCCGAAAGCCATCCCGACCATGATGAATAAAATCAGTGCAGGGATGCCCCAGCGACTAGAGAATTTAGCCACTAGAACACCGCTGAATAAGAGTAAAGCGGTGAGTAATAAAAATGAATCCGTACCAAAAGTGTCAAAAAACATGAAAAATTAGATTCCCCTATTCGTTCTTGCTATTATATTTAATATCCATTGTTCCTGGCTTCAGTAAAAAACTCACCCTGATTCCTGAAATAATGTACACATACCTTCCATAAAACATGAGAATTACCAATACGAAAAAATTAATATAGTTAAAATTATCCTATATCAACAAGGTAAAATCAAAAAAAACAGCTTTTACCCATGTAACCACTTGTGAATCCAAACCCCTGCATGGGAGCCGTCTCCCATCGCTGTTGTCACTAGTTGTGAATGATCGACCACATCCCCCGCCGCCCAGACTCCTTCCACATTCGTCATCCTTGTCCGGGGGTGGACAAGAAGATGACCCTTCTCATTCGTTTCCGCGCCAATGTTGACCGCTAGTTCAGAACGCACTCGATTCCCGCTGAACCCTAGAAAAACTTTCTCCGCATCGATTAAAAGCCCTCCCTCTGTTTCTATTTTTTCCATGAACCCATCCGTATGGACGAGTTCTTTCACGTTCACTTGTTGAACAAATATTCTATTTTCACGAAGCTTTCCTTGCATTTCAAGAGACAAGGGTTCTGCACCGTGGTTAATAAAAGTGATTTCTTCATTCCAATACTTGAGAGCGATCGCCAAACCTGCTCCCGCATCACCATTGCCCACCACTACTGTTTTTCTGCCAATGATTTCGTAACCATCACAATCAGGACAGACATAAACAGACTTTCCAAGGCATGGCTTAATCCCTGGTATATCCGGAAATCGTTCCTCTATCCCTGTAGCGAATAAAATCGTCTTAGCATTATAGGTATTGCCATCTTTTGTCCCCACATTAAATCCACTATGTACATAATCTACGTCTGTTTGCAGCCTTTCTGCACCAAAATTCCGGGCTTGAGCAAAACCTCGTGTGCGCAGCTCTTCTCCACTAACACCTTCTGGAAAGCCGAGTATATTGTTATATTGCTTACATAAGGAGGAACGTCCTTCCCCTCCATCTATGATCATCACTTTCCTCTGGAACCTTCCGAGCATAATGGCTGCTTGCAATCCCGCTATTCCTCCACCGACGATAATGCAGTCATAAGTCATCAACTTTCACCCTCCCGCTTTTTCTTCTACTTTACCCTTGCTCTGCATGTTTTACTCTCCCTTTTCCATTCGCTGCAACCAATGGCCGTAAAAGGTATGAGGGGACTGGGCCACTGAAGCATCTGTTCAGAAAATGAAACCATAGTAGCTGTCATCCAATAGGAAGGGCAAAAAAGAAAAACATTTACAACGAGAAAAATAGTTACCAATTTACTCTTATCCCTGTCGCTTAAGTAAGAAGAGCATTATAATAAGAAAGGATTAACTCTCAGAAGGAAAAGGTGTTAACTACAATGAGCTTACTCACAGTCAAAAACTTAAGTCACGGCTTTGGAGATCGTGCGATTTTCGAAGACGTGTCATTCCGTTTATTAAAAGGTGAACACATCGGCTTGATCGGCGCAAACGGTGAAGGCAAGTCGACATTTATGAATATCATTACAGGCAAACTCGAACCGGACGCAGGAAGTATCACATGGTCAAAACGAATCCGTATCGGCTATTTGGATCAGCATGCCGACCTGAAGCAAGGCATGACCATCAGGGATGTCCTGCGTACGGCTTTTCAATATTTGTTCGATATGGAACAAGAAATGAACGACTTGTTTGCTAAGATGGGCGAAGTGGATCCAGATGAACTGCAAGAATTGCTGGAAGAGACAGGCGTCCTGCAAGATGCATTGACAAACAATGATTTTTACACCATTGATGCCAAAGTGGAAGAAGTGGCGAATGGTCTCGGTCTGAATGAAATCGGACTCGAACGTGATGTCCATGACCTCAGTGGCGGTCAGCGTACAAAAGTGCTGCTCGCAAAACTTCTTCTGGAAAAGCCGGATATTTTGCTTCTGGACGAACCGACCAACTATCTTGACGTCGAACATATCGAATGGCTCCGCACTTATCTTCAGGAATATGAGAATGCCTTCATCCTCATTTCGCATGACATTCCGTTCCTGAACAGTGTCGTCAACTTGATCTATCATATGGAAAATCAAGAATTGACTCGCTACCCTGGCGATTATGATGAGTTTTTGCGTGTGTATGACATGAAAAAACAACAATTAGAAGCTGCATACAAGAAGCAACAGAAAGAAATCGCTAACTTAAAGGACTTTGTCGCCCGCAATAAAGCGAACGCCGCGACAAGTAAAATGGCGATGAGCCGTCAGAAAAAGCTTGATAAAATGGATGTCATTGAATTGGACGCAGAGAAGCCGAAACCACAGTTCCATTTCAAACAAGCACGGACTCCTGGTAAGTATTTGTTCGAAACGAAAGACCTTGTCATCGGTTATGACGAACCTTTGTCCCGACCGCTGAACTTATCTATGGAACGCGGACAGAAAATTGCCTTATCCGGCGCCAATGGAATCGGAAAAACTACACTACTGAAGAGCATTCTAGGTGAAATCCAACCTGTGTCAGGCACGGTTGAACTCGGGGATCACCTTCACATCGGATATTTTGAACAGGAATTGAAGAATATCAGTGACAACACGTGTATCGAAGAAGTCTGGGAAGAGTTTCGCCATTTCACCCAGTACGAAGTGCGTGCAGCTCTAGCCAAATGTGGTCTGACTCGAAAGCACATCGAGAGTAAAGTACAGGTGTTGAGTGGTGGTGAAAAAGCGAAGGTCCGTTTATGTAAACTGATCAACAAGGAAACGAATCTGCTTGTTTTGGATGAGCCGACGAACCACCTGGATGTGGATGCTAAAGCGGAATTGAAGCGTGCGTTGAAAGAGTATAAAGGCAGCGTCCTGCTCATCTCTCACGAACCTGAGTTTTATCAGGATGTGGTTACAGATGTATGGAACTGTGAAGACTGGACAACAAAAGTCTTTTAATATTATCGGTTATGGGAGCGAAGGGTTACAGGAAACGGCTCCTTGCCATAATAACTACTTCGAAATCGAGCGACTACCTATCCACACATAGGATGTAAGAGAAGTGAGCGGATTCCAATTGCAAATCCAACTATTGATAATCGCTTGCAACCATATGAAATTCTATTTATAATCCCGGAAAATAAAGAGATACATGCATAATCCCCTTTATCCTTATTAAAAGCTCGATTTCTGTACTTTTCATCCACCTGAAAACAGTGAAATCGTTTACTTTGATTTTTTTATTTTATATTGATTTTTTTGATTGACCTATAAAATAATCGCTAATAAAATGTGATCACGATTCTGAGATATATCTCGGTCGTGATCACTTTTTTATGGAAGGGAGGCGTTTGTCATGTTTTATCGTGCCACGATTTACTTGGTTGGAATGTTCATTAACTTTTTCGGTGTAGCCCTTTTGATCAATGCTACATTAGGGGCTGGATTTTGGACTTCCTTCTTTATCGGAGTCAGCGATCACCTTGGTTATACGGTAGGATTCTGGTACGGAGCATTTCAACTACTCATCATTTTTATAAATGCAAAGCTAATGAACAATCTCCCGGAAGCAAGGGCAGTTATTCCTGTCATATTGGAAAGTTTAATTTTAGACTTTTGGTTGGAAATCGTATTCGCGCGTGTCGATTTGACGACAGCTCCATTTTTCTTGCAAGTCACAACTCTATTAGCCGGCGTAGCCTTCATCGGTTTAGGTGTCGCCATCTATATTTTGCCGCAATTCCCGCGCGCTCCTGTCGATCAGTTATTCCTGGCTGTCAGTGCCCGTTTCAAATTGAGCCTCCAGACAGGTCAAACTGTGGTGGCGGTCATCATGACAAGCCTCGCTTTAATTATAGGGGGACCGGTCGGGTTAGGAACGCTCGCACCAATGATTTTGCTCGGTCCTATCATCCAACTTTGTTATACAAGGTTCTACCCGCTGTATTATCGGCTGCATCCTTCCGGAGAGCGTGCTTATCAGGAAGCTGTTTAATATAAAGGCCATTGCGATGTTCTTGTTGCAATGGCTTTAGCTTTACAAAATGGGCTCTTGCACTTTTGTTTTCATCCAGTTCCTGCGCCCAGACACTCGCGACATAAGCAATCCGTCCGGTGGAAGAAAGGTCGCCTTCCTCCGGCCGTTTTGCTTATGCGTGTCGTGTCTTTCAGGGCGCATGCGCTTTTGTTTTTATCCAGCTCCTGCGCCCAGACACTCGCGACATAAGCAATCCGTCCGGTGGAAGAAAGATCGCTTCCTCCAGCCGTTTTGCTTATGCGTGTCGTGTCTTTCAGGGCGCATGCGCTTTTGTTTTTAGAAACTTACAAAAAATGGCTGGCTGCTTTCCTCTAAACAAAGTTCGATCCGCTGCCAAAAATTACCCCATGTCACCATGTCGCGGGCTTTCTCCAATGAGAAAAAACCTACCTCCAGCGCTTCTTCGGTCGTTGTCAGGTGGCCTCCAACAGGCTTTGCAAGGAAAAGCGTATTACATATGGAACGCTCGACATTTTGGAATACCCCACAGAACTTGCTCACTTCAATATCAAGTCCGCATTCTTCTTTCGCTTCCCGAACAGCCGCCTCTTTCAGGGATTCTCCTTCTTCCACTTGCCCACCTGGCATCTCCCACCCTCGTTTAGGTCCTTTGATTAATAATATTTCTTTGTTTTCATTCAGAATAATAGTTGCTGCTGAAACGATGTGCTTCGGAATATTCATGGATGCTCCTCCTGCTTCTTTCAAAAACTTCCCAAGACTTTACTCAGAAATGATAGACTATTTTCATTATGTATCTAGATGATCAAAATTTTGCTTCCTATAAGTCTCTAAACACTAAGCCTTGATAATGAAAAAACTATAAAGACAATGGAAACATATCTATGCTTTCTCTTCCAATAGGAACCTTTCCAATACCTTGTTATATATTTCAGGCTGTTGAGTATGAACGAGGTGGGATGCAAAAGGAATTACAGCAACATGAACAAGTTCTGATTGCTGCGGATATAGTGTAACACCATTAACCTCGTGAGTGAGTCCTTCTCCTACCATAAATAAAACGGGCATCTTCAAAGTTTCCAGGGAGTTTGTTTCATCAAATGGATACCAGCCCGAATCTCCTCCTAGTTGTATGAACTGCTTCCACCCTTCCCCGTGAAGCTGATTAAAATGAGCGACGGCCTCTTTGTCTGCTAAAAGCTGGTTACGAAACTCCGCTTCTTCTGCGTTCATTTCCTCCCAATTGGCCGGCTTCTCAGGAATTATTCCAGAGATGGTTAAAGTCCGGACAAATTCTGGAAATTCTTTAGCAAAGATCAATCCAACCAACGCTCCGAATGAACAACCGACAATATGGGCTGATTCCACCTGTAAAGATGTCAAAGTGTCAGCCAAATCAGCCGCAGACTTTCGGAAATAGTCATTCAGATCATCTGCCGTTGACTTTCCTTGTCCCCTTAAATCCGGTAAAATAACTTGTTTTTTTGAGCGAAAGTACTCCCGTTGTTGTTCAAAGTCAGTCAAACCTGTTTGTAACCCTGTGTGTAGAAAGACGAGAGGCTCCCCGTCTCCTAATACCTCTGTATGTAAAATCATCGTTTTCCTCCTAACATTGACAGATCATCAACAGATTTCCATCAGGGTCTTTGAAATTGAAAAAGTGATCGAATTGAATATCAGTGACCAGTTCGACCTCCTTCTCTTCCATGAATGTATAAGCTGCCTCGATATCCTCTGTATTAAAATGAAAAGCAGGGATCTGGTATACTGCTTCATCAGAATAAATCTTACTATCCAGGACGACTCTTGCATGCTTCATCGGCAGCACATAGAGATGCCCACCTGGAATATCTCCGTCCGCTGGCACACCAAGTAAATCGCAATACCAGTCGCGAGCTTTTTCAATATCTCGGACCGGAACAAAAATAGCTCCCACCTCGTTTTGAATCGGGCTTTTCATACGATTTTCCTCCTTTGTAATGAGTGTTTATGTTTTTCCATACCCCTACCATAAAACCTCCAAATGCTTTAAGGACATCACATGCCCTATACAAGTGTTCAAACCCCGAAGTATCAATGACTTCAACAGTTTCGGACTATCCAGAACCGTTCCGATAAAATCCTTAATGTCTATGCCCTTCATGTCATAAGTTCAATCTATACACCGTACCTGTTGCCTCTTCAATCACCGTGACCTCGTGCCCCCCAGATCAAATCCAGCGATACTCGGGAACAGGCCGCAATACTCTGAATTTAGACCTGTAATAAAAATTTGATCGACCCCAGCTTCTGTAAGAAAATCATCTAATGACGTTTGATAAAAGGAGCTTGGGGTTTTCTTCTCTATCACTACATCCGCATATTCTTTTAAGGAGGAATCAATATCTGCCCCCTACTCCCTTTAAAAAGCGGGCTTTCTTCCTCCTCATCCTCATGCTTCATAAAAACAACAGGAAGATCTCGATCTCTGAATATATGAATCAGCTTTTCCATCCTAACTCAACTCTATATTGAAATCCCCTTGCTCGACGAGGCCGTTCTGACATCAATCAGGATCAATGCCAGCATTTTCCCCCTTCCTATCCCATTTTTTCAATATCTCTTTTTCCCGCTCTTTTGTTAACCCAGCGTTTCTTTCCTCATTAGTCCTCCAGTTGTCCCATTGATACGTATCTATAATTGTTTCGTGAATCGGTCTAAATTTCAGTCCACTCTTAATTGCTTTCGACACATCCTGGCTGAAATCATCTTCTGTCGGAATCCATACAGGGAGATCCATCCAGGGCTTGACACCCTCATCCATTAGAAACTCTGCAGGAACCCATCTGAACGTCACTTCTTCGTTCAGCGAAGAAGCGCAACTCTCCAGAAAATCTTTCATCGTCAACTTGTAGTCAGGACCATTGGCATTAAAGACACCTGAATGCGCTGTTGCGGAAAGGTTGACCACCCATTCCGCCAAATCCCTTACGTCTATGAACTGAACCTGTTGATTTTTCCTTCCGGGAGCGAGCACTTCCCCTCCCTCAGCAATCCTGGTAGGCCAGTAGGTAAAACGGTCTGTTGGATCATATGGACCAACAATCAAGCCTGGGCGAATGATGATGCTTTTCTCTTTCATTTGTTGTTGAACTTCTTGTTCGCAATGAGTTTTCAACGGACCATAAAGACTTGGATCGAATTCTTTCAACCTTTCCGCCTTCTCAAGTCCTTCATCCGTAAGCGTCATCGGTTCTTCAGATTCATCCAAGTTCTGCACAGAAGTGAAATCGGGATAGACGGAAATAGTGGAGATGAAGACATACTTTTTCGTACATCCATTAAGGGCATCCAGACTTTTGGAAACGGTCGAAGGTTTATACCCACACGTATCGATGACGGCGTCCCATTCCTGGTCTCCCAGCTTTTGCAAATCTTCTCGCTCTTCCCTGTCGCCATAAATATAAGTTACATCGTCAAATAAACCTGGATTGGTCTTTCCTCGGTGGAATAATGCCACCTCATGCCCTTCCTTCAAAGCTGATTCCACGATATGTCTTCCTAGAAATTTCGTTCCTCCGATAATAAGCAGCTTCACGCCCGTTCCACCCCTTCATTCTTTTCTGTTTTCAAAACAGCGATCAAAAAAGACAAATCTTCTGGAAAAGAGAGTTCCAAGTGTAAAAGTTCTTCTTGGGACACCCAGCGAATCTCATGGATCAGACTGTCAGTATCCTGGATTTGCATCTGACCACCAGTCCTACTGACCGAGAAGTAAGCGACCTCAACAGCTATTTCTCCTATGAATCCGTTTTTTATCTTCAGTCGTTCTTTTACGCTTACAATGTATCCTGTTTCCTCAAAAGTTTCTCTTCTACAGCACTGTTCAGGGGTTTCTCCTTCTTTAATCCCACCTGATGGAACGGTCCAGGTTTTCTTTTCCTGTGGTTTTCCTTGGAGCACCATCAAAAGTTCGTTCTTGTCATTAATACAGATCGCTGCGGATCCTTGCCACTTACTCATCATTCAGCACACTGAAAAGAAAGGAATCCCGCCGCCCTTCTTTCATTTTCAAATGGCCCCTCAACCTTCCTTCCATCTGCATGCCACACTTCTCCAGCACCCGTATCGATCCCTTGTTTTCTGGATGACAGGTCGCTTGAATCCGGTGAAGGTCAAATGTTTCAAAACCCTCTTGAATTAACCGCTTCGCTACTTCCGTTCCAATCCCCTGCCCCCATTCATCCGGGTGCAAAATATAAGCCACTTCGCCTGTTTGGTGGTATTCATCAAGAATTTTCAATTCCGCCACGCCAATCAGCTCTTCATCGGATTCACGCAGAATCGCCCAGACGTATTTTCGAGGTTCAGCCTGCCTGACTTCATGGACCAGGTGCTGGACATAGTCCTGGGTATCTTCTTCCGTGTTCGGCCCCCACGACTGGTATCGAGAGACCTCTTCTTTTGAGGCATATGTATGGATACTCTTCCAATCTTCTTGTCTTAGTTCACGGAGCAACAACGTCGCTTCTCTCCTTTCTTTTTTTAGCGATATGGTTTGAACCGGTCCTCCTCATACAGACCGGGTAAATAAGCTTCTAAGAGATTGCCATCCAAATCTCTGAATTTGAAGTGCCCCTCACTTCCACCCTCTAGAACAGTGACGCCCTGATCCATCAAGGATTGCTTGCAATATTCTACACTGTTGGATGAGATGATGAAGACAGGATGGGTTCCTTCGAGGTTGTCAGGAAGCGGAAGGTGTGAGTCTTTTTCAATCAAACAAACCGGAATTCCTTTCTCTTGCCCAAGGACGACGGTTTTCCCGTGATCTTTCTGGACATTCAAGCCAAGAATATCTTTATACCACTCGATTGCCTTCTTGATTTCCTTTACCCTCACATTAATCTGATACACTCCTGAAAAACAGCTCACCGTACAGTTCATCCCCCTCGTTTATGGTCTTTTTAAATATGACCGATTTTTCTTGCATTGTATAATACTAGAAAAATCCGCTTGATTTTACCTTTAAATAAAATTCTACATTTTACAGTAAAATCCTTTATTGCAAAAGAAAAAGCACAACCCGACAAAAGGACTGCGCTTCCTTCAACTATTTAACCGGAATCCATATTTCGGAGTAATAATTTTCACTGTCTGGATTCCCATCATGATAGACTTCGAGCTCGGGACCACCAGCATTTTTATAGCCGCTTGATGGGAACCATTCAGAATAGATCTTTTTCCATGTGTCCTGCATCGCATGTGGCATGGCACCATGAACGCCGAAAATGGCCCACTTCGCTTTCGGTACTTCAAGGGATTTCAAACCTTCCACATCCCCACCATCATGAGCGGCCGCAATCCAATAGTCAATATGGTTCTCCTTTACCGCAGTCTTATCGACACATATGCCTAACAAACCTTTTACTGGACCATTGTTTTGTTTCAGTAATTTCTGGTCTGTCCCATTGCTATTTACCTTGCCCCACATTTGCGGGATTCCCTTCAAGTTCTCCCCGTTCACACATGAAAATTCCTCTTTCACACCGACAACTTGAAATGCTTCTTTTTCTACCACTTCATACTCCATTGGATCGGCTCCTTTCAAATTCACCTGTATGACCAGGCGGTTATATGCCATCATCTTCCCGTTGTAACCCCTTGCTTCCCTAGGGGAGATTCCATGCTGTTTCCGAAACGCCCGGGAAAATGATTCAGGAGTTTCATAGCCATATTGGAAGGCAAGATCAATGACTTTTTGCTCTCCCTTTCTCAATTCCTGCGCAGCAAGCGTCAACCTTCTCCTTCTCAAATATTCCGCCACCGTCGTATCGGTAAGAAGGTTGAAGATGCGCTGAAAATGAAAAGGTGATGTATGAGCAGCTTGCGCGATCTCTTCCATGGAGATGTCCTCCAGTAAATGTTGTTCCATGAAATCAATCGCCTTTTGCATCGATTGTACCCAAGTCATGGCGTTTCCCTCCCTTATTTTCACTCTACCAATAATTTATCATGAAAACATGACAGCTAATGCTTCTCCCTGTTAGTTTTCATGTCATATTTCTACCACGGATCACCCCTTTAATCGTCTCCGGATGATTTTTCAAATATAGGTTTGAATTTGGATACTATCAGGGAATAAACAGTGTGTGTAATTCTACTTTAGGAGGTTGAAAAAATGGCTGCTAAGAAAGTCTTGATTGTCACCGGTGATGCCGTCGAAGCTTTAGAGGTGTATTACCCTTATTTCCGTTGCTTGGAGGAAGGTTTTGAAGTGGATATCGCTGCTCCCCATCAAAAGAAATTGAACACAGTGATTCACGATTTTGAAGATTGGGAGACGTACACAGAGAAAAAGGGATACATGATTGATGCCAACAAAACCTTTGAAGATGTCGATCCCAACGATTACAATGCACTCATCATTCCGGGTGGCCGCGCTCCTGAACACATCCGCATGCACGATGATCTACCAGGAATCGTCAGCCATTTCTTCATTGCAGAAAAACCGATTGCAGTCATGTGCCACGGAAGCCTGGTTTTGACCACGATTGCAGAAATCGTCAAAGGACGTAAATTGACCGCCTATCATGCTTGCCGACCTGAAGTAGAGAGTATCGGAGCCGAATATATGGATGAAATGAATTACGTCGATCATAACCTCGTATCCGGTCACGCCTGGCCAGACTTACCCTCGATTATGAAAGAATTCGTGAAGCAGGTTAAAGGGACGACTGTTAACTCATAAGATATAGAGAAGGAGATTAGCACATCAGACTAATCTCCTTCTTTCTTATTATACTAATTGACGTTCATAAACAACTTCTTCCGTACTCAAGTCAATCGCATCCACTTTCATATCCAATACTTGATCATTATCTTTATTTTTAGAACCCCAAAGACGTATGAAGTTATTAGTATTCGTATCCAGGAAATTAACTTGAACCGCTCTTACCTCTCCCTGTTCCACCTGCTCATCCTGGATCCAGCATTCTTTAAACCCCATGCTGTCCTGACTTAATATGTAGTCTTCCATCATTTTTTTAAGTTCCGGAAAAGCTAATCCGTCGTTTTCAACACAGACACGGTTGAAGTCGTTATAGTCTGTAATGTGGAAGGTTTGTTTAGTTTCGTTAGGCATAATGATTCCTCCTGTTTATCTTGTAATATAAGTGTCATTTTCCCTTATAGGAGGTGGAAGAAACCTAAATTTATTGTTCGATATTTTTAAGCATAAGTAAAACACTCCGTTTCGTTTTTTCTTTATTAAAAATTATTTTCAATATATTGGCGTTCTTCTTCTTCAGATAGAAGGCCCGTTGCTTTTCCGACCGAACCATTTTGCCATTCCCATATTGTATTGTGAACCATAACGGAGTTTGAAAAGTTGCCTCCATCCCACGCTTCCAACGTTTTCTTGTAAAAATCGAAATGTTCGTAATGGCGTTCGGTTTCTTCGATCGTTTTCAAAATTCCAAGCAACCGATCGATTTGTTCAGGGGTGATTTGCTGTTTCCCCCATTTCTCTGCCGCTATGACTTTTTGGTGTGTCATGTTGTGAATTTGTTGTTGGAAAGTTTCTTCTGTAGGAATACCATCTTCGTGGACTTTGACAATTTCTTTTTGTTCCGTAGGTTTGTTGACCTCCTGCATTTTCTGTTCCTGTTCTTCCGTGATGGATTCTGCACTATGTAATCCTGAAATGACACCCCAAGCAATCACCCCAATTACAATAAGAGATAATGCCCCCAATGCATATAATGACCAATTTAAAATTTTCCCCATCATATGGTTTCCAACCCCTTTTTCGGAAGTATTTGTCACTTTGTCACTTCAATTTTCACATCATTACTGCAAAAGCAGGCTCGTTTTCTAACTTCACTATTTTCCCCCAAAGGATATCGTATATAGTACAACGTACCAAACCATAAATTTCCTGTAAATAAAAAACATCTACCACGAGATTGGAGAGACCTGGTAAAATATCACCTCATAAAACACTTTGTGATTTTTGTTCCAGAAACCATTTTCCGATCTTATTGTACATCTTAATAATTAGACGAACTTAAAAGGAAAAAGGGCGGTAATCCAATGGAAATAATCCAATATTAACACTAATCAGTTGCCTTATCACGGGTACATTATTACACTAAAATAATTGAAATCAGGTGGTAAAACATAATAAAGAAGCCGCTTTACTAATCTGAATAAGGGATAGAAAGCGGCTTTCATTTATTTATGATATTTTACGGTCATTTTCTTTTTCTACTGGAACACTATTTTCCCTGATAAGCCCTTGTTCCTTCGCCATCTGTTTAGCGACTTTCGGTGCTAACCAGACAGGCGGTAATAATAACAAAGAAACAGGAACTGCGGTGACCACGATGAAGTTTTGCAATGTTTGAATACTGCTTTCCCCAATACCGAGCAGGGTGGCAGCGATACCGCCAAACAACAATGCCCAAAACACACGAAGGCCACGTGGTGGATGGGTGTCACCTGTGATCGTGACTGCTACAGAATACGACATTGAGTCAGCTGTGGTTGCGACGAAGATGATCGTAACGATTAAAAATCCAGCTGCCATAACCATCCCGAATGGTACTTGTTCCATAATCGCCATGACGGCAGCAGGCATTCCTGTTTCATTCAAGGCCGTAGAGACAGCACCAGGGGCCTCTAACTCATAAAACAGACCAGATCCTCCTACAACGGCGAACCAGAAGTTACTGACAATCGGAGCAATGATCGCTACTGCAAGTATCAGTTCCCGGATTGTACGTCCTCTGGAAATACGACTGATGAACATCGCCATCGCCGGTCCGAAACCGAGGAACCAACCCCAGAAGAATACAGTCCAGTAACCGAGCCAACCACTATCTCCGCGGTAAAGACTCATACGGAGAAAGTTTTGAATTTGAAAAGCTTCCGCAGCGATGAATGAATCGATGATGAACATGGTTGGTCCTAGAATGAGCATGGCAATCATTAATACGACTGCAAAACCGACGTTCAGACGACTGAGAAGTTGAATACCTTTATCCACTCCAGAAGCAGCAGAAATGGCAGCAATCGTCACAAGGAAAATGATCACCAGTGACTGAGTAAAAATAGTATCCGGGATATTGAACAAATAATTGAGCGCATAACCGACTTGTAATCCTAAAAAGCCGATCGGTCCGATCGTACCTGCTGCTACGGCAATGACAGAAACAATATCGGCGGTCGCTCCGATGAAACTTTTCTTATTGAAAATCTTCTCCCCTACCATCGGATACAAAATCGCCCGTGGCTTTAAAGGATAGCCTTTATGATAGTGCGCATACATAAGTACAATCGTAGCTACCGTCCCTAAACAAGCCCATGCGGTGAATCCCCAATGGAAAAAGCTTTGAGCTAAACCAGGTACGACTGCCTGAGCACTTGTCATCCCCTCATCTGCAAAAAGCGGAGGCGTCGTCAAGAAGTGATAAATCGGTTCCCCGGCAGCCCAGAAAACCCCGCCACTTGCCAGCAATGTACAAAGAATCATGGATACCCAACGGAACCATCCGTTTTCAGGACGGTCCAATTTTCCTAATTTCACTTTTCCATATTTCGACAATACTAACGAGATACCAACTACAAATGTAGCGAGCAGTAGCAATTGCCAAAAGGCTCCAAAGAATGTAACGGAAAAGTCGAACGAGCTTGAGATCCATTCTCCCATCAGGTCTTTGTTTAAAAGAGACATCAATAAAAATAACACGAGAAAGCCTCCACTGATACTGAATGTGATCCAGTCCATCCTCGTTCTCCTATTCGTTTTTTCGTTCATTATTTTCCTCCTAGGTTATTTAACCTGCTATAGTTAAGATTATTTGTAAATCTATTACGAATATAAATGGTTTTGTTCTTTACACGTTCAGAAAACGAATACTCCTCTTGTTCTTCGACTTTTTTCACATAAAGATTAATTATAGAGATGTCCGTACATCACGTCAAAGTCACAGTTTGGCAAGGAATGATAGGATGTGGAAGCAAATGGGGGCTGTGGTAGCCTAACTGACTGTGAGCTGTGAATCCAGCATGTACAGCACGCCATACATTTACTATTTATGCCTGTAAAAAATAAGGACATGAAAAAAGCAGCTCATGTCAGTACATGAGCTGCTAGATTGGATAAAACGGGAATTTTTTGTTGTTCACTAGCAGGAAGTGCTTCTAAAATATATATTAGTCGAACAGTACACTCACAGAATATTCGTGCTGGACACGTACCAATGCATCTGCTAACAAAGGAGCGACAGAAAGAATCGTCATTTTATCAATCTGCTTCTCTTCCGGCTGGAAAATGGAATTTGTGATCACTAATTCTTTTATCGGAGATTGTTCAATTTTTATTACAGCAGGGTCAGATAAAACGGCGTGTGTACCGCAAGCATAAATGTCGTTGACGCCGTTTTCATGAAGGATGTCAGCTGCTACCGTAACCGTACTTGCTGTATCCATCATGTCATCGACGATAAGGACGTTTTTCCCTTCCACATCTCCGACTACATCTCTTATTTCCGGCATGCCTGGCTCCGCTTTTCGCTTATCGATGAAAGCGAGTGGGGCATCCAATATGTTGGCCATCTTCCTGACCCGATTCATCCCACTTGTATTAGGCGCGACGACAACCAGATCATCAATATCTTTCTTTTTAAAATGCTTCCCTAAAATCGGGATTCCCTGCAACTGATCCACCGGAATATTGAAGAAGCCCTGGATTTGTGGGGCATGTAAATCTAAAGTGATCACTCGGGATACGCCTGCTTTCTCCAGTAGGTTGGCGATCAACTTCGCTGTAATCGGTTCACGTGGACGGGCTTTGCGATCCTGGCGCGCATACCCGTAGTAAGGGATGACGACATTGATCGTTTTAGCAGACGCTCGCTTCAAAGCATCTACCATGACTAAAAGCTCCATCACGTGTTCATTGACAGGCTGGGAAGTGGATTGAACAAGATAAATATCATCTCCACGTACACTTTCTTCGATGTTGACTTGCATCTCGCCATCACTGAAACGGACGACAGAACTTTTTCCTAAAGGCACTTTTAAAATCTCCGAGATCTCTTGGGCTAATGGTTCGTTGGAATTCAAAGTAAAGAGCTTCATTTCTGATTGTGTGTCCATATGTATCTCTCCTGTGCTAAAAGAAGTTATTAAAGAAAAACTTATCATTTGCTTCGATTCTAAGCAAACGTTTTTCACCTATATCTATTTTAATCCTCATAGCTTAAATTGCAATAATTTACGTTCAGAAGCATCCATTCATTCAGCTTCCCCTCAATAAAAAGAAGTTATTCCATCGGGATACTAAATTCTTTTCCATGCTTGCCCAGCAAACTCAATTAACCGCTTCACATAAAAAATATCATCCATTTCCTTACATCCTGTTTGTCCAGGAGTGTTCTCGAAGAAATAACCAGACTAGTAATTCGCATCCATTTGATCTGTAATCAGCATATGACCAGGAGCATGAGTAATCATGATGGTGGGCTTCGCCTGCAATGCGGCGTTCTGCGGAGTCACTCCACATGCCCAAAATACAGGGGTGACTTTGGCAGGATCAAAATCGACCGCTTCCCCATAATCTGGCTTTTGCAAATCTGTAATCCCTATCTCTTCCGGATCACCGATATGGACAGGGCTTCCGTGCGATTGTTCAAAACGATCAGAAATGGAAAGTGCACGCTGTACTAACTCATTAGGTACCGCTCTCATACTTACGACCATATTCCCTTTAAAAATCCCGGCTGTTTCTAAAGGAATCGTCGTATCGAACATCGGAACCACTTTTTTCTGCACCTGGTGAAACAATGGAATGCCTTCGTCCAAAAGTGCTTGTTCAAAAGTGAAGCTGCATCCGATCAGAAATGTGACAAAATCCTCCTGCCATACATCGGAGATATTCAAAACCTCTTCTGTGAACTTCCCATCCCGGTAAATCCGATAGCGCGGCAAGTCTGTCCGGATATCTGCTTCAGCAACCTTTGGAACGGTCTGTCCCGCTTCCATCACTTCCACTAATGGACATGGCTTCGGATTTCTCATGCAGAACAATAAGAAATCGAATGCGTAAGCTTTAGGCAGTGTGACGAGGTTCGCCTGAGTATATTTTTCACACATCCCTGAAGTTGTCCCCGTATTTTCTTCTGTTCTAAAACTCATTCGTATATCTGAAGGCTTCATAACCATACAATCTCCCCTTTATAAAAATGTTATGGATAACTAACTATTCATTTATCAATTGACAGCCGAAGTAGAATCCTTAAAGAACCTATTGATGCACCTGTTAGTTCGGGCAATGAAGACTTTGTTCTGAAGGTCTGCATACACATTAAAAAAATTTGGCTTGCCGCCTTCTTCAAATTGTTTGTTCCACTTGAACATCTTAAAAAATATTTTTATCGTCGGCTTGTAATTCGACTTCTCTAAACAAAGTTTTTGAAAAATGAATCGTTTGATGATTCGATAGGTTCTGACTGAATATTTCGTATCCAGGAATATAACCAAATCTGCCTTATGGAAGCTTTCTGCTACCCATGATTCGTTGTGCACACCTTCCACAATCCATTCTTCCGATTGAAGTAGTTCTCTTAAGTATTCTTCCCTTTCCTTTTCTGTTCTTCTCCTGTCGCCTGAATTATGTCGCTCCCACACAACGTTGTCCAATTCATAATAAGGATGTTCCATGTGGAGGATAGTCGCTTTGCCAAAGTAGTCTTTCCACTCGCTACAGAACCAATGATATGTATTCGCTTATATTTGTGCACTGTAACCTCCTTATTATACAAAGAAATACACCTCTTATTCACTCTTTCTATTAAAGCTTATCAAACCATCATAAAAAGAAAACAGATAAAAAGAAATTTTCAACCTTATGGTAGAACAGGGCCCTGGATGCTCCTGATCTGTACGTATACCACCTTCCTATTTTCTATTTTAATTAGGGGTTTGGCCGGCCTGAAACTAATGGGGAATCACTTTGGCCAACCGCATATGGGGTAGATTTCAAAATGCAGATCGTCTGTACAGAGGTGATAAAATTCAAACATTACAAGAGTGCTGGATAGGATAAAACCTAAAAGATTAAAAGGCTAATTTCTTGACGGTAGTAGGAGAACGTGCGATAAACAAGATACAATAAATATCTTGAAAGTGAGGGATTTTTGATGAGTTCTACGAAAAAGCCAGCAGAAATAAGCAAAGATGGTTCCTTCAAACGTCAGACCAATCGCTTTACAGCCCCTTTCGGAGAAGAGCTTCCCATCGATACCGAAAAATATCGGCTGATATGGTCCCCCGCATGCCCGTGGGCCCATCGTGCTGTGATCGTTAGGAGGATTCTAGGGTTAGAAGACGCGATCAGTCTTGGCACGGTCAGTCCGATGCGACCACAAATCAGCCGGGTCGATTGGGAATTCTCCCTGGATGAGGACAATCAGGATCCTGTGCTCGGCATCCAGTATGTCAGCGAAGTTTACTTGAATGCTGACCCTGAGTATGCTGGCCGCCCTACTGTTCCAGTCATGGTCGATGTCGAAGAAAAGAAAGCAGTCAACAACGATTACTTCCACTTGACCAACTATTTTGAAACAGTCTGGTCCCCTTTTCATAAAAAAGGTGCTCCAGACCTTTACCCTGGAGATTTACGCGATGCTATTGATGAGCTGAGCGATGCAATATTCCATGACATCAATAATGGTGTATACAAATGTGGATTCGCCCACTCCCAGGCTGCCTATGAAGAGGCGTTCGACCGTCTTTTCGCCCGTCTCGATGAGCTGGAGGAAAGGCTGTCCCACAACCGCTTCCTGCACGGCGATTATATTACAGACTCCGATGTGCGGTTATATACGACGCTTGCCCGCTTTGATGCTGCCTACTATAATGGCTTCCGTACAAACCGTAATTTGATCCGCGAATTCCCTAATTTATGGGGGTACGCACGTGATTTATATCAGACAGAAGGCTTCGGTGACACGACAGATTTTGATGCGATCAAGCAGCATTACCACTTGTCGATCACCATTAATCCGGACAGTACAGAAGAAAAGATTTTACCTAAAGGACCTGACTTGTCTGTATGGGAAACACCACATAACCGGGAAGAAATGAGTAATAGTAAGAAAATGTTCCGTTACTAAAGGAGAAGCTTGATGAAGATTATTGTAAGAGAAGCTAAAAAAGAAGAATTAAAAGAAGTCCGTCGACAACGTGTGGCTGCTTATGAAGATCATACCAAGTCCATACCAGCCGGACACTGGGAAGCATTAAAAAAGGCGATTTCCTCTGAAGCTGATCAACAGCCCGGCGTAGATTTGCTTGTTGCTGAAGTAGAGGGAGAAATCATGGGGAGTGTCGCTCTTTTTCCGGCTAAAACAGATGCCTACGAAGGATTTGTAGATCAGCTCGATTATCCGGAGATCCGCGTGCTTGCAGTTTCACCAGAGGCACGAGGCAAAGGGATTGCCTCTAAGTTAATTGACGAGTGTATCCTTCGTGCAAAAGCGAAAGGATTCAAAGAAATCGGCCTTCACACAGGGGATTTCATGAAAGATGCAATCGCTTTATATCAAAAATATGGATTTGAGCGGTTGCCGCAACATGACTTCGAACCAGCCGATGACGGCATTATCGTCAAAGCATTCCGAAAGACTATATAAATAGTATCTACTAAGTGCCAGACCCCCACCTTACTAAAGCAGTAACTCAGCGGGGGTCAGGCACCTCCCAAAAGACACTCTGTTACCGGAGTGTCTTTTGTTTAATATTCCTACTCATACCGCAAATAATTGTAATTGGACGTAGGCACCCTTTTCACGATATTGCCATTCTCATCTTTATAAACCTCATACTCACGATAGGTTTCCACTTTCGTCCCATCAACAATTTTTGTACCTTCCAAGATCATTCCCAATTCCCATGTAGTGGAAGGGGAATTACCTTCGGATGAACTAGTTTCTGTGTCATCCGTATCTACACTTCCCGGTAAATTTGAAGGTTCCAATGAAGTGCTGTCGTGTGAATCCAGATACCCGGCAAAGAGAAATATAAACAATAACATAAGGAAAGGGAAATATTTTTTCAAGGCATCAACCTCCAGCAAAAACTCTATGTACAAGCATCTTATGCAGAAGGAAAACATAAAAGAAGGAACATTCATAACGAACGCCCCTTCTTTGGCAAGAAATAATGAGAGTATAACCTTTCTAATAAAGATTAAGTGGATTATTATCCGTAGAATCCTCCATGGCCATGATGGAAGCCTCCTCCGTACCATGGAGAATACCCTCCGTGACCATGATGATAACCGTAGCCTGGTGCATAGGTGCTATGTCCATGTTGAAACCCATTGCCCGGAGCATATGTTCCTTGGCCATGGTGATACCCGTATCCCGGGACATAGGTGCCATGTCCGTGGTGGTACCCGTAACCTGGAATGTATGTGCCATGCCCGTGGTGATAGATTCGATCCAAATCATCGCCCCCCCTTTTACTCGTTCATCCTAGGGTATGAGCAGATGGGTTTTGATGTATAGGCGAAAAATTATTCAAACACCCTGGGTATCCCTGACCAAGTTTGAATAAGGACGCTTGAGTTAATAGACCGCTATCATCATAGCCCCTTTGATAAAATTAATACCATAATCAATTAGTTCAGGGCTCTGTGACAATCTAATAACACACATTACATTCCATAGTTCCATATGTTGGTTTTTTGATACATAAGAATAAATAGTTTCTTAAGGGGAATAGGGTAATTGTAAGCCAAAAACTCAAGGAGGATATTCCAATGTTATGGCTTTTACTCTTGATCCCTATCGTATTGATTGGCCTATCCATTTATTTTGAGCGGAAACGCAAAAAACAACCTCATGTGAATATGGCTAAGGAAGAAAGAGCTGCTTTTGAAGAAATGTACAATAATGAAGGTGCCGGTACAAAATCTGCAGACCCGAAACATAGTAAGCCATTTTAATAAATAACAAAAGAGTTCCTTCCCCTCCACTATCTAAATAGGAGAGGGAAAGGAACTCTTTTCATTACAAAGAAACTAGGCTTGGAAAGTCATTCAAATCCCGTTTTGTTATGGGCAAATTCAAAGCTATTTTCATCTATGGATAACTTTCTTTGTTCATTACCAACTCCCCCCTTACCCATTCGTTTTATCCCCTTCTTACCCTCGTGCAATCCGATAGCTCGTTGTTGATGTTCTATTAGTCTGTTTCTAATAGTTTGAATAGAGAATATTAATAATACATAAGCAACTAAAACGGGAAGTATGAGCCAATATCGCTCCGTCATGATGCCGATCCGCATCGTTTCAAACATGGACGTCCATTCATAAAGCAAAGATTGAGAAGCTCCTTCTCTATTACCAATGATAGTTCCTCCCAAGAATATCCCTAATACCCCCAGATGCATTAATACCTGAAGTACCTGAATCATTTGTTGGGCAGACAAATGAATTAACCTCGGTATCAAATGTAAGGTCATGTGTTTAAAGAAAACCTTACTTTTACTAGCTCCTAATAAAATGGATGCTTGGATGAACTCTTTCTTTACCAATTCATCTGATTCTTCACCTATAGTATGGAGGACAACCGGGATCGAAAAAACGACAAGAATGACTACCTCTAGTATAAAATTCGGCACCATCAGGTTCTCAGCTGTCATCCTCTCATTCCCATGAAACCTAATGCGGTCGATCAATAATAAATAGGTAACTAAGGATAGTGGTAAAAACTGCATGCCATCAGCAAGATAGTTGATGATTTTTTTCGTACGTTCCCCGAACCAAAACACATATGGAAAGGCGAATAGGTATCCTGATAATATCCTTACAAAAGATATACACAATACCACCCCTACCGTATATTTAGCACCAGTGAGCAACATTGTCCATATGGGATAGCCATTCAAATTACTTCCTAACCATAAGATTCCATCGTCGGGTCGATGAGGAGGGGTTTGATATTCACCAGCCTCATCCTGGTATATTCCATAAGGTTCAACAGGGACTTCTGCACTTACCGTGTAACTAATGCTTAAGACAGTAATACCTATCATGTATCCACAACCTAAAAGAAACGTTGGCTTCCTGCTTACATCTTTAAAAGCAGAAACCATTCGCTTAATAGAATCAAATATTAATTCCATATTAAAAATTTGCTTGCCACCTCTTCTTGAAAAGGCATTTGCAGCTGTCAACATTTTAGGCGGACGAACCTGCTGGGAGACTGGTTCCGTTTTTATGAGACCTTCAAGAAAAGTATAAATAAGAAAAAACGGGGTGAAGATTAAAATAAGAGCTACAGCAAGAATAAAGGGACGAGTATCAAAAAAGATTAACCGGACGATTCCATAAATATTATGTAAATACTCGATAACTAATAAACTCGATAAAGTGAACCAGACAATCGGTTTAGATTGGATAACAAAACTTGTCTTTATATTCCTGAAACAATGTTTCAACAAGATATATGTTTTACTGAACCCTTTACTTCTTGCCAATTGCACATAATCCTTAGTCCATTCCTCTTCCAACAAAAGTAAAAACAGGCGAAAAAACAAGACCATTGGTAAAATGCATAAAGATAATATTGGCGATAAATAAAGCTTTTCTTCTCCCAAATAGACAAACGGAAACAGGAGAACATCAAATGTATTAAAATACCAAACCACTAACATTTGTAACAAAAACAAGAATAAAATATCCGGCATTGCTTCTAAGCTATTTAATGATGTATGAATTCCCCGCTTCCACTTTTGAGGTATGCCCATACAAAATAATGCAAGGGCCATCCCAAAAATGATTGCAATCAATAATGCGGAAAATAATATAGTCATGGAGTAAAGGTAGTTGTCAAAAATATAAGAGAATAAAGGCTTCTCCACGTATTGAGTACCAACACGATGTTGAAAAACCCATTCAGAAGGAGAGCCTATATTTCGAAGGACACCCCAAACGGTCTGTAAATAGTAAAGAAAGTCAAAACGATACCCGTGCTTAAACAACACTGGAACACAACTGAGGAGAATAATACCTAGAACACTAACAAGATATTTTGTGAACCCATTGACTACCTTCATTTAACCACATCCAGATTTCTAGTCTGTTTATTCTCCTATACGGATACCTTCATCGGAAGTTTCATATTTATCGTCTATTCTTCAAAGAAAAAGTTCTCCAATTCCGTCAGATTATGTGTCCGGAAAGCGATCCCTTCTGAATCAATGACGATAAACGCTGGTCTTTTCTCAATTTTTAATAGTTTTTGATAATCATAAGGTTCTGTCGGGATACGGTCATAGATCTCAAAAGCGTACAGTTTGTTTTCCCAAACCTCAGCATCATTGAATACCTCGTTTATTTTCGATTGGAATTCTTCAGAGGAGGTCTCTTCATCTTTAAAAGCAAACACACTATACCGATCATCGACTCGAGGTTTTAAGTCGTTTATTAATTTTTCCTGTTGGGATGAACAGCCAAATAGAAACAGAACCAAAACAAAGACAAAGACTGGCATCCTCTTCATCTGATCCCCTCCAAACTATGCTCTTCCACCTAAACAAATATATCAACAATATTCAATGCGCCAAAAATCATAAACAGAACACCGGTAATTTTAGAGATCCGGATATATAGATCGGAGGGTCCTTCAGCGTCTTTCGAGCGCCAGCTCTCTGTGATCCACCATAAAAGCCACGGCACTGTTATCATCCAGAAACCGAATATTAGAAAAATGACCGCCAAAAAAATACTTCCAGCCAAACGAAACCCTCCTACTTCTAATTCTCTATTTATCAGAAAGTTGATGATCCTTTTACTCTCCTTATTTATTACACTTACGAAAAAGCTGGTGGATAATCCACTATGCCAGATACTTTCTCCAGCGCTCCTTTTTCCAATTCCAGGGCCATAAACGCCTCATCAGGTACTTCAAAAGGTGCGTGGATGTCAAAACTTGAAGCTTTCGCAAAGCCGAATTTTACATAGTAATCCGGGTGGCCGAGTACGATGACAGATGGGAATCCAAGCTGTTTTGCATGTTGTAACCCTTTTTGAACTAACTTTTTACCGATCCCTTTGTTTTGTTCTCTCGGTAATACAGATACAGGAGCAAGGGCGAGCGAAGTTACGGAATGTGTTCCGTTATTGATTTGGATTTTTGTCAATAAAATATGACCGACGATTTCTCCATCCTCTGTAGCCACTAAAGCCAGCTCTGGTATATAACCTTCTGTATTTCTTAACTTCGTAACAAGTTTGTGCTCTGTTTGATCACTCCGTTCCAAATTTTCAAAAGCTTTAATGATCACTCGTTCAATCATCTGATATTCTGTTTCCTGTTCTTGTCTGATTACCATCGGCTTACTCCCTCATTTCATCCTTCATCTGCTGGTTCAACAAATGGTTGATGCCTACAGTTCGTTCTACATCCACTACAAAAGCAATCCCACGTCCAGGTTCATCTAAACGTGCGCCGTGTTCGATCGCACGTAATACTTCGGCACTCTTTTCTTTAATGATCAGGGTAAGGACGACTTCTTTTTCCGGCTCTATTAGTATATTGAAAAGTTTTGCTTTTTCATGGATGCCTGTTCCGCGTCCCGTGATGATTGTTCCGCCTTCCGCCCCAGCATCTTTGGAAGCGTCCACCACTTTTTCGGCATCTCCTTTATTAACGATAGTTACGATCAGGTCGTAGGAACGTTTCTGTTTTTCCACTTCCATCCCTTCCTTCTCCCCGTTTTGTTCTGCTTCGAGTCCTAGTCCAATCATATGATTGATTCCACTTATTTTTTTCGTATCTATGACGAAACCAATACCATGTTTCGGCTTATTAAGTTTCACGGATTCGATGATCGCTTCCATTACATTCGGATAAATCGATTCAGAAACGAGTGTCAATATGACTTCCCGTCCCCGCTCCACCGGAATTCCGAGGAACCGCTTTTTTTCATCCATGCGGACCCCTTTTCCAAAAAAGGTCGTCCCCCCTTGCGCTCCTGCCAATGTGGAGGCATGGACGACTTTTTTCGCTTTTTCTTTTTTAACGATCGTTACTATGAGCTTTTGGCCGGATTTGTTCTTTGACATATTGCTCCCGCTCCTTTCTTTTGTATATGACTCCAAGGGTGAGTACGGATAAGATAGGAGCTAAGGCGACGAGAGCAACCATACCAAATCCGTCCAATAAAGGGTCCCGTCCTTCGGTGACCGATGCAATACCTACGAACATTGCCAAAAGGAAGGTGGCTGTCATCGGACCTGTAGCCACTCCGCCCGAATCAAAAGCGATAGAGGTAAATGTTTTGGTAGAAAATTTAATGATGATCAAAGCTAGCACGTATCCAGGGACGACTAAAAACCAAATAGGAATACCAACAATGATCCGCACCATAGAAAGAGCGATCGATAGCCCGACACCAAAGGATAATGTATAAAGCAGGACTTTTTGTGGGATGTAACCACCGGATACCTTCTCAACCTGATGGGTGAGTACACTGACAGCCGGCTCTGCATAAATGGCGACAAAGCCGAGTACGAATCCAACTGGTATCAACAACCAACGATGATCAATCATACCCAGTTTCTCTCCCATGGCCGCACCAATAGGTAAAAAACCGATATGCACGCCTTGTAAAAATAAAGCAAGGCCCACATAAGTTAATAGAAAACCTATGAGAATATCTTGTAATTTACTCCATGGAAGTTTTAAAAAGATGAATTGAAAGATGAGAAATAGGAAAAAAAGTGGAATGAGAGCGGAAGCAACGTCCAGGAGTACGTGCCAGAAACCTTCAAAAAATTGAATTGTCACCCGTAGATCACCCCTAAGAGGAGCACAGATAAAATAGGTCCGATCGAGGCTAATGCAACAAGCCCGAATCCATCACTGGAGGATGATTTCCCTTTCATGACAGATGCCACCCCGACCCCTAAAGCCAGAATGAAAGGAACCGTAAGCGGACCTGTAGTAACTCCACCTGCATCAAAGGAAATCGGAACAAATACAGAGGGTGTAAAAGCAGCCAGGAGAAAAACGAGAGCATACCCTCCGGCAAGAAGATAAACAATATTGATGCTGAAAATAATCCTGACCATGGCAAGCGCAACGAAAATAGCCACACCAATGGCGACAGCTAAAATAAGGATATCCATTGGGATTTGACCACCGGAAACTTGATCCACTTGTGAGGAAAGAACGCGGACATCCGGTTCAGCAATGGTGACGACAAGTCCAAGAAGAAACCCAAAAAATACAATCAGCCATACTTTTTTCGTTTTAGATAAGGCGGAACCGATCATTTCTCCGACCGGGAGCAAACCGATATTCACACCAAGCAGAAATAATATAAGACCTGCTCCTACCATGAGAACGCCGATGAGAAATTGCAAGAACATTTCCATCGGAAGCCAAATCAGCGTAAATTGGAGTATCGTTATGACAATCGTGATGGGGAGAATGGAGAGGATGACTTCAAGGATGGTTTCTTTAATGTTGTCCATATAAAACCCCCTTTTTTAATGTGTAGTGAGGAGTCGATTCCGAGATACAAATGAGAGTTACGGGCTACGGAATCAATCAGTAGACTGTCCATTATTACAATTCTAAAAGAACTACCAAAAGCCTATTTTTTAGTTATATTTCAAAATATCTCGATATTGTTTGTTCATGTAAGGATGGTTATATAAAAAACAATAATAGAATTCAGGAAAAGTATTACTATATTCAGTATATCATGGAGGTTTGTGCTGTATGATAAGCAACGTAAATGAGAGAGTGATTTTATACTATTCCTGTTCTTTTCTACATTTTTCTCATAGCGCGGCGCTCGGCGTATGATATACACTTTCTGCATACGAGAACCGTTTCCTTCTGGTCGTTGATATATTTCTGTGGTTGTGTTGGTTTCATTTTGCAGATGGCGCACTGTTTTGGAATGAATAGACGCTTCAAACGTTCGAACATTTAAAATCCTCCATATTATTACAGTGATTCCATTTTACTAAAGAAAAGGTATGTTATCCCTTTTCCATGCTCATGTTCGATTCTTTTGAAAGTGATATACGAGGAGAACCAGGAGGCTTAAGAAACCAAAGAATACAAGGGTTCCTATTAACAAATCATTGCGCTCAACATTCACGCCATTTTCTAAATAATGACCGGTGACAGCTTCTTGTTCACCTTTGAAGCCGTATATTCCTTCCCTTTCAGCTTTCAGGTACACTCCCTTCCTCACTTCAACAGCAATCGTATCGGATGTAGGAACACCAATAATTTTGTAATAACCTGTCCCTTCTTCATACGCATTTGAAAAATTCCCTTTGTGTTGGTTCATGTCAGAATATACGGTCACTTCTCCGATCCGCTTTCCGGCATTTTCTACTCGATTTTCAGTCTTATCTTCATCCACTACATAGATAAAATCATTCCAAACAACGAATTTATAAGCCCATGATGTGCCTGAAGTAATAGTCGGATAAGCTAAAAATGGGAACAGTAAGCTACAGAGCAACACGATGAAAATTCGCATGATCCTCCTCCTTACCAATATAGCGTTTTACTAGTCGAGGAAGTTTCAAAACAGATTATTTTGATACCCGAAATAAAATTGGTAATATAAACTATACCGTTTTAGATTCCAAAGAAAAGAGGTTCAATCATATGTCTAACAGTGAATTACAAAATACAAAATTTTCCGTACTTGATTTAGCTCCAGTCGTCGAAGGAGGCACACCGGCAGATTCTTTCCGCAACACGGTAGATTTAGCTCAACACGTTGAAAAATGGGGATTCACAAGATATTGGATGGCGGAACACCATAACATGCCATTCATTGCCAGCTCGGCAACTTCGGTAGCGATCAGTCACGTCTTGCATCATACCGATTCTATCCGTGTCGGTTCTGGAGGTGTCATGCTTCCAAACCACGCCCCTTTAATCATTGCCGAACAGTTCGGTACGCTCGAAACGCTTTTCCCGGGTCGCATCGATCTCGGCCTCGGTCGTGCACCTGGTACAGATGGAATGACTGCCCGAGCATTGCGCAGAAGCCTGGACTCCGATCCGAACGAATTCCCTGAGATGTTAGATGAACTGCGCGGCTACTTTACAGGTGACAGTCATATCCGTGCGATTCCTGGAGAAGGGCTTGATATTCCGATATGGTTACTTGGGTCTAGTGGATTCAGTGCTCAACTTGCTGGCCAACTCGGACTTCCTTTTTCGTTTGCGAGTCATTTTTCACCGAACAACACAAGAGGCGCATTGAACTTATACCGCTCCAGCTTCCAACCTTCGGAATCGTTGGACAAACCTTATGTAATGATAGGTGTCAATGTTGTTGCTGCCGACACAGATGAGGAAGCTGAACGATTAGCGACTTCCTTGCAACAGCAGTTCCTAAATCTTGTACGCAACACGAACCATTTGTTGCAGCCCCCTGTGGATGATATGGATGAAGTATGGACACAACAGGAAAAAGCTGCACTCATGCAACAACTAGGCGCATCCATTATCGGTAGCAAAGAAACCGTGAAAGCAAAACTGGAGGAATTCCAATCAGAAACAGGGGCCGACGAAATGATGGTCATCTCCCAAATTTATGACCATGATGCCCGTTTGCGTTCCTATGAAATTATTTCTGAGTTATTGAATGACTAAATCCGCCTTGCACTCATAAGAGGAATTCCCACTAAGGGAATTTCCTCTTTTTTATTATAAAAAAGTGAGAAAATTATCCCTCTCGCCCTTTCCTCTTCAGTTCTTCCTTCAATAGTCGAATCCCCTCCATGACTTCCTCACGATTGGATTTCTCCTTCCTCGCATGAAGCAATACGGGCCGGACAGATTCGACTGAACGACCAAACTCATACATCCATCCATATCTCGGTACCATCCATAAATGAAAGTGGTGGGTCGTGTCTTCATTATAAAAAAAATACACATACTCGATTCCCAAAATGTCTCGTTGGGCTTGTCTGATTTTAGCAATTAATTTTATGTAATCGAGTTGTTCCTCCTCTGTCAACTCATCCATGCATTTGATGTGACGCTTAGAAGCTACAATGACTAATCCTTTTATTGGATAAGCGACATCCTGATGGGCATGAAAATGATCTGTTTCAACGATCACTCCTCCATCCGGTTCGACCTTCCCACTCGTTATGGCACAACTCAAGCAGTCAACCTTTATTATTTTTCCGTTCGCTAAGGTAACTTCCTTCACATTGGAGCCCTCCCAACTCTCAAATCGAATCAAGAATATGACCGATGATTCTCCCTATCCCTCTTAGCATCCAGAAGAGCAGGCGGAATGGAAAAATCAATATTTCTGGAATCCAGAACAAAATCTCTATAACTAAATCAAAGAACTTGTATTTTTCCTCCCTTCGGCTTTGGTGTTTGAATATTTTTCTTTTACTTCGCCTCCATCCCTTCATTCTCCAGCACCTCCGTTTCGGCCACTTACCTATACGTCATTGAAGTCGGGAAGGTTTCGTATCATACAAAAAATACCTCGGATACCTTTCCAACACGAAAGCAAACTATTTTTATAAAAAGGAGGCTGACTATCATGGGAAAAAGAACTTCACAAATGAATGCAGCAAAGACTAATAACAAAACACCAAAAGAAAGCTTACCTATAGAAGAAGAAATCGGACACCGCACCAATAAAAACCGCCCGGCACAAGGACCAGGGTCAGGCGAATAACACCTGTGGGAATTTTTGTCCTTACCTCTGCTTCCTTGAAAGCGCTCAAAGTCAGTAAAAGACATTTCGGTACAGAATGCTGTGAAATTTTTCAACAATAACAATGGAGGATCGATACACAGATCCTCCAATTCCTTTATGGATGGTTACCCACTCAAGCATACTGAGTCTTTTTTCTAAAAGAATTCTCATTTTAACGTCGCAAGCTTAGTGTACACATCTTTCAAATCAGTAAAGCCTTGTTGTTGTATCTCCCGCACACAAGCTACCCATAACTCCGCAGTCGCCTTAGCGTCGTATAAAGCGTGGTGACGCTTTTCATTACTTATTTTGAAGTGATTGCAACACTCATCTAACGATAGGAGCTGATCGTGTCCTTCAAGGACTTTTGTCAGAAAAGTGGTATCCACAATGCGTTGCTGAAATTTCTTTTTCAAAGAAAACCATGTAGCATGGTTCATGAACTGCTTTTCATGATTAGCATGATGAGCGACAAGCAAATCATTTTTTACATACCCAAAAAAATCTTTTAACACATCTCCGAGAAACGGGGCGTCCTGAACCATTTCTTTAGTAATCCCTGTAAGGTTCGTTATTTCCCGAGAAGGACCAGCATCGGTGTGAACGACGGAGTAGAATTCCTCTTGGTCCAGTATCTTCAAACCTTCCACTTTCACAGCACCAATCGATAGGATTCTATCCCCTTTATAAGGATAAAAGCCAGTGGTTTCAAGATCGAATACGGTAATATTCAATTCTTCAAATGGGATATCCAAAACATCTCTGCTCTTCATTTCCCGCTCTAAGTTTCTTAAGTATGCCATATTCGAGGGGTCCTGGTGGTTCAAGGAAGAGAAGCCATTTCCGATTCTTCCTGATATATCCTTGACAAATTGGACAAACGGATTCATGACCATCCCTCTTCCTTAACGATAGATTTAGCAATACTGTAAAGTTTTTGACCTCGCCTTACACTTGTTTTCAGCTGCTGCTTATCTTTTTTCGGAAGTTGGTCGACTTTCAGCATGTGTACATTCTCATAGCTCTCTGCTTCATTTCTCCATTGCAATCGATGCTGAAGCAACTGGTGGAAATCTTCTTCATAAGCAGCGACTGATGGATAGATAGACCTTATAGCTTCGAACCTGGATAATGTAGAAGGAGCACTGACATGATGCAAAAGTGCTAACATCCTTAAAGCATTGACATATGGAAAATAAACCGTCTGCTTTAAATTGAAATTCCCTTTCTTCCCCCCACTATAATCAGGTAAAAGTTGCCCAAAAATACCGACCCCTTTTTTCACATGGTTTACATTTTCGACAAGCCTTGAAAACAGCCATGGCTCTTCTTCTAAAATGGAGAAAACCTGTTTTTTCACTTGAAACAACAATCCCTTATCCCCTATTAATACTCTGGAATCAAAGAATATAAGGAAGTGACGCAGCTTCTGCCAACTTGCCTCCCGCAACCAATCAGATATTTGCGTTTGTAAAACTTCTACTGACTGACACCAAAGGGGGTTCGAAGCCATAACATTCCCTTCACACCTTTCATAACCGACGGCAGCCAAACCTTCCCTTATTTCTTCTCCCAATTTTAAAAAATAATGCTGATGTTCCTGCTTTCCATCAAATACGATTCCATGATCCTGATCGCTCCAAATCGATTGTTCAAACCTTCCAGCACTTCCCATTAAATAAAATGCAAAAGGAGCAGGAGGTGGCCCCTGCTCTCTTTCTATTTTTTCTTTAGCTAGATGGAAAGCATGCTGAATCATTTGATCGTGAAAAGCGTTGAGTTGGAAATGATCCCTTGAAACAGAGTCCATCCTATTTTCACGCCACTTCCTGATGTCATTATAACTATTAAACATTCGTTTCCACCCTTTTCTTTTAACCTTATGCACCTGTCTTCGTTTTTGGTGGAGTTAGATTTTCTGGATAGCCGTAACCGCCATGTTCACTCAAATCAAGTCCCATGATCTCTTCCTCTTCAGAGACACGCAATCCACCCATAACCTTATCCATTACTTTCAAGATGATAAAGGATACGATGAAAGCATAAAGTCCACTGGTCACAACTCCAAGCGTCTGAACCCACAATTGTTCAAAACCTCCACCGTAAAACAACCCTGGACGTCCGACCGTAGCAAGTTCAGGTGTCGCAAACAACCCATTAGACAATGTGCCCCATACCCCTACGATTCCATGAACAGAAAGGGCGAAAATAGGATCATCGATTTTTCTCTTATCGAAGAAACGCATACTGAAAAATACAATACCTCCACCAATTAAACCGATCAAAACGGCCGCCCATGGCTCAACGAAAGCACAAGAAGCAGTTATTGCAACGAGCCCGGCCAGTGCACCATTCAATGTTGTCGGTACATCCGCTTTTCCTGTGACAGCCCATACCATCAACATCGCACCAATCGCTCCGGCACCTGCAGCTAATTGAGTATTCAATGCAACATAGCCAAAGAACGCATCCGCGACACCGAAAGTACTTCCAGCGTTAAAACCGAACCAGCCAATCCATAACAACAATACGCCTAAAGCTGTGAAAACCTGGTTGTGACCAGCAATTTCATTGGAGGAACCATCTTTGTTGTATTTACCAATACGAGGTTTCAAAATAATCGTCGCCGCTAGTGCCGCCATCGCCCCTGTCAAGTGGACCACTGTGGAACCGGCGAAATCTTGCTTCCCATGTGCACCTAACCAGCCGCCTCCCCAGATCCAGTGAGCAATGACCGGATATACTAATACAGAGAACAAAACTGCGAAGATAACATAAGCGACCAATTTTGCTCTTTCAGCAAAACCGCCGAACGCAATTGTCATGGCGATTGCTGCGAAGGCAAGTTGGAACATGAAATCAGTCGAGCCAGCAAGCCCTTCCCCCATTGTCGTTGCGTCACCAAAAAAGAAATTAGAAAATCCAATAAAGCCATTACCTTCCCCGTAAATCAACCCATAACCTACAGCCCAGAAAACTACGGAAACAATTCCAACAGTGAATACTGTCTTGCCAGCAATGTGCCCAGCATTTTTCATCCTGGTGGAACCTGCCTCCAGTAAAATAAATCCGCCTTGCATCAATAATACCAATACCGTACAGACCACGATCCAAAGATTGTTCATTAAAAATGTAGCGTCCACCATTCCCCAGCTCCTTTATGTTAGGTTTTATAACATTTTATGTTAATTCATATTGTATCAAAGTCGAAATATTTAAACAACTATAAATGTCAGATTTCTTAACATGATTTATAAATAGGCTTTTCCATCAGGAATTTCTTCCCCTATATGGCATTATTCCGTAAGACTTGATCTCGATATAACGGGTTCGACCATATGAAGAGGTTGTGGTTGGGAAGCTACACGCTTTCCTGCGGGGGGAACTGGCGAGCTTCCCCACCACCCCATTCGGAGCAGAAGAGAAGCGAACCCCTTTACCAAGAAGGAGCGGCTTCCATCCTCACTGTTCCAGGAGAATAAGCACGATATAGCAAGTTTTCGACATGGACTCATATTTTGAAAATCACATATTAGCATTTATGATCCCTTATTCTTGGTGCAGTTTCGAGATACTTATTTGGCAAGGGGCGGCGGGGGATGGTGAGGCTCCTACGGGAAGAGAGTGCTTGGTGAGACCCCGGAGTGCACGAGGAGGCTCAACGCGCTCCCGCGGAAAGCGATCCATCCCCCGCAGTACCTATCCACTCATGAAATATCTCGAAACGGAGTCTTCAAGATATGCGAGCTTATGTAAAAAAACCTGACCCGGGATTTCGGGTCAGGTTTTGATCATTTTACACCATTCACACCATGAAGAAGATTATATTTAGAATGTTTCTGCATCAGTTCTGACACTGTAACAAATTCGTACCCTTCCTCTTTCAATTGCGGCAGGATCTGCTTCAAAGCTTTGACTGTCTGAGAACGGTCGCCACCGTAATCATGAAAAAGTACGATGTCCCCATTTCGTGTATTATTCAAAACAGTGCTGACGATTTTGTGTACACCTGGACTCTTCCAATCACGCGTATCCTGGTGCCACGACCACATGACGACCATATACCCTTCCTCATTTGCTGTATTCACTATGATGTCGTTATATACACCACCCGGTGGTCGGAACAATTTCGGTGGAACACCTGTAAGGTTCTCCAAAACCGCAGCGGTATTATCCATTTCACTAATGAGATCCTGTTTAGATATGCCCGTAAAATCAGGATGGTGATAGCTATGGTTCGCTAGTTCATGACCATCCTCTACCATCGATTTAATGATCGATGGATTTTCCTGTGCTCGTGAACCTACTACGAAGAAAGTCGCTCTTGCATCATATTCCTCTAGAATGTCGAGTATTTCGGGAGTATATTTCGGGCTTGGACCATCATCAAAAGTGATGGCTATATACTTTGATGAAATCGGGACATCCCAGATTGCAGTTCCTTGTTCTTCATAATAATGTCGGGGATGGTTTTTACCGTAAACGCTTACAGGGAGAAGTAAGACGCAAACCATAAGGAGTGCAACATATAATTTTAGGTTCTTCAACAGAAGCACCCTTTCGCTTTTTACCTTAGTTTGCAGGTATAGTGAAACTCTTATGCTGCTTTGGTTACGGTAAAATAACCCATAACAAAGGCTTGAACAAGTACCAGGGACTTTGCCATTCTCCATCCATGGGTGAATGGCATTTATCACTAAAAGACTACAAAAAAACCCGCCCTCTCCGGACGAGTCACTTTGTCAATTAACCAATCGATTATGGTCCTTCCAATACTTCTTACGAATGACCACCTTTTGGATTTTCCCCGAAGCAGTCTTTGGTAATTCTGCGATGAAAGCAACACTTTTTGGTGCTTTGAAATGGGCTAGTTTTTCTCTGCAAAATAGGATCACTTCTTCCTCCGACAGTGTTTCTTCTTCACGTAAAACAACTACGGCATGGGGTACTTCTCCCCACTTTTCATCCGGAATAGCAACAACAGCCGCTTCTAATATGGAGGGATGCTCATACAAAGTTGCCTCTACTTCAATCGAAGAAATATTCTCTCCACCACTTATAATGACATCTTTTTTTCGATCGACGATTTCTATATTACCACCGGAATCGACGACTGCCATATCTCCTGTATAAAGCCAGCCGTCCCGAATCGTTTCATTCGTCGCTTCTTCATTCTTATAATAACCTTCCATGACATTATTAGAGCGCGTGGCGATTTCACCAATAGTCTTTCCATCATGCGCTACTTCTTCCCCAACTTCGTCGAAAACCTTAACCTGACTTCCTATCATGCTATACCCGGCCTTCGCTTTTAGACGGTACTGTTCCTCTGCCGGGCGGTCGATGTCCATAGACCGCAGTTCGGAAGTGGTTATTAGAGGTGAAATTTCAGTCATGCCATACACTTGGACGAATTTCCACTTCAAGTCTTCCTCTACTCGGCGGACAAAGGCTGGAGGCGGGGCAGATCCAGCAATGACAACCCTGACATCCTGTTTGATTTCCGGGCGCTTCTCTTCAAATGTTTGTATGACCATATTCAATACAGTCGGGGCCATATGTAGCACGGATACTTTGTACTTCTCCACTTTTTCTAAAATAAGCGCAGGATCTGTTTTTCGGAGCATCACTTGTGTTGCCCCGTTCGCCGTATAATAAAAAGGTGAGCCCCATCCATTGACATGGAACATCGGCAACACATGCAGAAGGGTATCTTGATCTGTCACGCGCAGGTGATGCATGGAGGACAGTGCGTGCAAATAATTGGAACGATGACTTAGCAATACTCCCTTTGGATTACCAGTCGTACCACTCGTGTAGAGCAAGGAGGCAATATCCGTTTCTTCCATAACTTCACGGTCAAATTTTTCACTTGCAAAACCCGATAACCATGTTTCGTAACCTGACAGAGACTCATCCCCATGTATGATGACATGCTCAACGCTTGGAAGGTCCTCAATAACCTCTTCTACTAATGGATACAGCGTATGATCAACAAGAAGCACTTTACTCTCACTATGTTCTAATATGAAACGGTAATCTGCCGGTTTCAACCTTGTGTTCAATGGAGTCATGATGGCTCCAAGTTGAAAAACACCATAGAATCCTTCGAGCATTTCTGTGGAGTTCGGGGCTAAATAAGCCACTTTGTCACCTTTTTTCACCCCTAAGGACTGCAGCCCTCGTGACAGCTGATTAACACGGGCATTGAGTTGTCGGTAAGTCAATGTCCGATCATCATCAATAATCGCCAGCTTTTCCCCGTAAAGATCGACTGCCCTGTCCAAAAACTCCGTCAAAACCAATGGTACATGCATCCGTTACCCTCCCCCTCCATGATTTAAAAGCGCTTACATATAATTGTAATCGTTGTTCTGTACTATATCAACAGATAGAAGGTCAACCTGATAATAACAGTTGGACCAAAGGGAAGTTATTCAGATATGGAAGCATTGGGATAGACTAAAAAAGCCACCTGCAGGCGACTTTTTCACATCGTAATCTTATCTTCGTTGACGACATCAATTTCAAATCCTAAATCTTTGATCATCTGATGGTCTTCCGTACTTTCCTGACCATCCGTTGTTAAGTAATCCCCTACAAATATGGAATTCGCCGGGTAAAGACTTAATGGTTGCAGACTTCGCAAATTCACTTCTCGCCCACCTGATACTCGGATTTCTTTTGTTGGGTTGATCAAACGGAACAAGCATAGTACTTTTAAACAGTAGGAAGGGGACAATTCATCCGTTCCTTCCAATGCCGTTCCGTCAATGGCATGCAAAAAGTTTACAGGGATCGAGTCAGCATCCATCGCCTTCAAAGCTCGTGCCATTTGGATAACATCCTGTTGTGTTTCTCTCATCCCTACAATAACACCAGAACAAGGGGAAAGGCCCGCTTCCTTAGCATTATTCACTGTTCCTACGCGGTCATGATAGGTATGACTTGTGGTGATCTGATCATGATGACGCAAAGAGGTATTGATATTATGGTTATAACGATCGACACCTGCCTCTTTCAATTGTACCGCTTGCTCTTCTCTCAACAACCCAAGGCAAGCACATATGCGCATATCATAGTCTTGTTTGATTTCGCGGACTGCAGATGTGACGATATCAAGCTCACGATTGGATGGACCACGGCCACTGGCCACGATACAATATGTTCCAGAACCCATTCGATATGCTTTTTCTGCACCCTCGACAATTGTCTCCTTATCCATCATCCGATATTTTTGTATGGGAGCACTTGAATCTCTTGACTGTGCACAATATCCACAATTTTCCGGGCAAAAACCTGATTTAGTATTGATGATCATATTCAATTTCACTTTATTCCCGTAATATTTCTTTCTTACTTGATAAGCACTATGTAAAAGGTCTAACAGCTCATCTTCCGGACAGTTTAAAACTCTAATAGCCTCCTGATCGTTGATTTCTTCTCCCCTTAATACTTTTGTTGCTAGTTCAAGCCACATACAGATTCCCCTTTCTGACGACTTTTGTTAACTTTAAAATAATTAGGTTTACATTTATTTTAAGGTTATCATAGCCGTTCAGAAAAAGCACCCTTTTTCCCAGATCATCTGTATTTTCAGTATCGTTATCCCCTCTCAAACTTGGACAATCCATCTTCGATCATCAACATCCTCCTATTGCAATCATTCGATTATTTCCATTATGTAAAAAAGAGCTGACAAACAGCTCTTAGAATTATACCCTTCTATATTATTGAGTGGGACAGTATTATTAAAACGACTCGGTGGTTGGTGCGTTCGTTAAGAATGAATGGGATTGTTCGCTGGATGCCTCGCTACCTATAGTAATGATAGATTCCCTATTGAAAACCCCTGGATATTCGACCACCCATCCTTGCTTATCAATCACGAGGGCATTTTCATATTCTCTACACCGGTATTGAAAAATCCGATGGCCATTAGTGTCTCCTAAATAAGTATAGACCTGTAATAAAGGCATTACTTCTTTTCGCAATACATCAATGTACACCATCTTAAATGTACGACGTTCTCCGATATTCCAGGAGACACGATTAATTGGCAAGGAATTAGAAAAAGGCGTTATCGTCAAATCTACGTTCGTAGCTCCATCCAGGTTCTCATCATACCTGCCATTGACCCACCACTTATCCTGATTCTCCACCTGGACGACAAATGGCTCCGTATCTCCGTCTCGAAATATTTTCACTTTTTTGGTTTTCCAATCAAGGCCTACCTTCAAATCATATGTCAGCTGGTGCGGTGTTCCCTGATCTACAAGCAATACGGTTCCCCGGACTTCCATATGGCGTGCAAATTTTTTCAAAGTCAGGTACTCTGCTCCTGCCGATTCGATATGATCCCAAATGACTCGTTGTTCCATGTCATTTCCCTCCTAAATGGATGTTGTGATAAACCCTTGCATTCGAATCACTTTCCCATCAAGTTCAGGACCGATTTCTTTCATCCCATGCTTCTCATAAAAACGACGTGCTCTATGGTTTTGTGGCGCCACACGCAAGTGGTATTCATCCAAGCCAAGTTTTTTGAAAAAATTCATCGCATAGGTGAAAAGTTCGTTCCCGATTCCTGAACCGCGTTGTGCTGGAACTAAGTAGAACAAATGAACATATCCTATCTTCCGCCCCTGATACTCTTTGACAGATAGTTCAAGCTGGCCAACTGCTTTTCCATCCAACTCCGCCATCACGAACCCGTCTGGGTACTGCTCAATTTTTTCGAGAACATAAGCTAAATAGGATCCTTCATGAAATCCCACCAGATTGCCAAAACTGACAATAAAGGAATCTTTCCGAAAGTTGATAAGAGAAGTACGGTCTTTGTTTAAATCAATCGTCCGGAACGTAATCATTTAGCATTCCTCTTTTTCATACCATGGGGTTCCGGGTCTTGTAGAAGGATATCCATGGTGTTTACGATACGCTTTCCGTTCTCTCGTGAATTCGTGCCATACCTTCTTGCTGTCCGGGTTCTCAGCATGATAGACAAGACAGCGGATTTGGTCTTCCACACAAGCATCTGTCCATACTCCCATACTGGCTTCCAGTTGATCGAATAATTCGGCGGCATCTTCTCCTTTTAATTCATCAAGGGAAGTGAACCCTAGATGATCAACCATTTTTTCGGCAAGCTGAAGACCGACGGAAGGTACACTCTGGAACGAAGCAAGCCCCCTTACTGTTTTGGCACGCTGTTCCGTCGTTTTTAATACAGCAGTCAATTGGTCAGTCGATAAATCCGCAAGTGCTGCTATTTTTATTTTATGCTGCCTAAGTTTGACCCTCTCTTCTTTCGTCAAAGGAATTTTCATTTCGTTCCTCCTCTTTTGTAAATTCGCTATCTATCTTGTAATTCCTTCCTTTTTTTACATAGCAAAAAGGATGGGGCGAATACTAAGATAATCATGTTATCCAATGGCTAGAATACATTCATAGTAGGAGGTGTATCGGTATGTTCTCATCCAAATGGCGTCCATTGAAGAAGGAATTGAAAGCGGCTTGGAAAACGAAGCCTGTCGTTTTATCGGAAAAAGAAAACGAGCTTGTAGAAAAAATTCGGAAAGATACAAAACAAGCGAATCAAAATAATGTTACACGGACAAATGCCTACTTTCATTATTTTTCCAAACACCAGGAAATCGACTGGGCACTCCTCGCTCATCTTGTCTCAAGAAACGCCGGATGGAACATGACTGACCTGAAAGGCGAATATTTGCCAAAGCTTCTCACTGGAAAAGAGAAGAGGGATTTCTTTGTGTTTCTAGAGCGCGGCAATTGGTTGATTTTTCAGGATGCTTACCCTCAGCTCCTCCTTTATGAAGCAAGCCTCCATCATGGAAGGCCTCTTTTTCATCTCCTGGATGCTCTGGGAGTATCAAAGTTCATGCGCCCATTTTGGGACCGCTTTTGGAAAAATGGGCGGAGCGAAGAATTGACGAAAGCATTGATTGTCAATGAACAACATTATATCGAGGAACGGGTGGTTCGGAACCATCAATATATGACCACGGTTACAGACAAAATGATGTTCAAGTTACAGGATGTGCTCGCAATGAATCATATCCTTTTTCCCTATGTAACTCCTATTCAACAAAAGACAAAGCTTGTCGGAGGCACGGTCCACCATTTTTCCGCTGTCGAAGAACGGGTTTATTTGGGACGTTCTCTCTATGAGTTGCTTTATAGTGTCCGGAGTCGCTTGAATCAAATCGTGCAATGGTGCTCTACACATCCGCATACTGGCTCACGAAAGGATTTCTGGCCGCAGCTTTTCAATACAGTGAGTGAGACTCCACCAGGGCAGATCCATGAAATGCCTGTCAGCCCTTGCCGGAGACAACAATCTGGACCAAAGATTTACAGTCCTTTTCTTACGGATGCTTGGGCAGACTGGGTGCATGCAGTAGCGGAGCCTGGGGATTGGTTTTCTAGTGTCCAAGTACTTGATTTGATGAAAAAAAACACGAAAGAACTCAGTGGAGAGATTGAACCTGTGTACTGTCGAACGTTAGAGGAGATTGAATTCGCTGCACAGGCGAAGTTTAAGATTTCACGGGAGTAGTGTTCGGTAAAAAACATATCAATTTACGGACCGCATGCGGAGACTGCGACGGGAAGAACGCGGAATAACTACTATTGTGAAAACTTATCTCTCCCTGACTCAGGATTTTTTCTCTTGATCATTTTTGAGAATTCCTACTTAGCTCACTCCAGACATCAAACATATTTCCATCCGGGTCAAAAAACACAAAGTTTCTTCCTGGGTGTCCGCGATCCTCGATTGCACCTGTCTTAACCTCTTTCTCTCGTAAATCTTTATGTAGGGCCACCAATTCTTCTTCTCCATCTACTTCAAAGGTCGCTGAAAAACATTCGTTCCCCTGATTGTCTTTAAAATTGGCTGATTGATTCCTGTTTGCTTTCACTAAAAAGACACTCACATTGGCAAGGTCAACAATCGCCTTCTCCTTATCTTTATAATTGACCGATGCCCCCAGCTTTTCCTCATACCATGCAGCAGAAAAGTCGACATCCAGGACTGGTACATAAATAGTTCCGATACGGATTAATTTTGTCATCATTCTCTCCCTCCTTCTTCTGTTGTATATTCTTTTAAAAGCCTGAAATCCCTTCTTCTCCTCAATATATCAAATCCATTTTTCACTATTTTTTTTGGATTTTCCAGCTTATTAACATGGATGTGCCTAAAATCATAAAAAAGGCCAACTCTCACAGATGAGTTGACCTTCATTGTAGTGTCCTTTTTTATAACCTGGTTTTAACTGCTTTTGTCGCTATCATTGTTTTGATATATTGATCGATGGTCCGTCCGCCACCAAAGTCATCTTCGTAAAAACCGGCAATCACAAACCCCGCATCCGTCTGACCCTGTAGCTGATCTTCTAATGTATGGCCAAACTCAAGCGCCTCCCCTTCCACCACTTCTTCTTCCTCAAGTGCAGAATAAGGAATCGTATGTGCCACTTCCAGTTCCCCCTGTTCTTCTTTTTCATCATCAAAAAGGTACAAAACCGGGTTCATAAAACCAGAAATGAGGGTCCCTCATTCTTTTAAAACACGAGCCGCTTCTTTCCAAACGGGACGGACGTTTTCAATGAACACATTAGCAACCGGATGGACGATTATATCGAATGATTCATTATCAAACGCAGATAAATCTGTCATGTCCCCTTTTACTATTTAGAGATCAAGTCCTTCTTCATCCGCTACCCGCTGGTCCTGTTGTAATTGGCGCTCTGACAAATCGAAAACCGTAACGGCTGCGCCAGTTGCAGCGAGAATAGGCCCTTGCTGTCCGCCACCCGATGCGAGACAAAGCACGCTCACGCCTTTCATCGATTTTGGGAACCATTCTCTTGGTACTTGGCGGTCAGCTGTAACTCCAATCGACCATTCTCCTTTTTTTGCTTTTTCTATCGTTTCGCGGGGGGCAGTCTTCGTGTAACGTACACCTTCTTCTACCTTTTTATCCCACGCTTTACTGTTATGTTCTGTCGTTTTGTTCATATTTTTCTCCCTCTCCCAGTAAGGTCCACCGTATAAAGCAGCAAGGATGTCTACAAATGCCTACGTAAATGAATGTCTATCATGCTGATTGATTACTTCTATGCATGCGATTTCCGTACCGATATTCCAATTCGGTCAATAAAGACTCTTTATCTGCATTTGATAAGTTTTCTAAGTAAATGTTTTCTTCCTCCCCTCTATCGGATTGAAGAGAAATAACATCATCGATCTGCTGGATATGTTTAATTTCTTCATTTGAAAGACGGGTGTTTGGGTCGGCGATTCCAATACGGATATCAATGATGCCTTCCTCCAAATGAACATAGTCACGCTCGGGCATTCTCATATAATGGACCATCTGCCAGAGGCCTAATAGAAAAATAGCCCCGGTCATAATAACTATAAATTTCTCGACACGCCCATTCAAATAAAGAGCTAATCCCAGAGGTACTAAACTTGTAACTGTGTTTAGCAAAGACCCTATCGCTTTTTTTCTCCAAATAGTTGTATTGCTATATTGAAAGTTCATTGTCTCACCCTTTTACTAATATGCTGGATGCATCTTTGAAAAGATTTGACCGAACGTCCACCTGCGATTGCATGTTTTACACGTCATCCTGGTCACTCTTCCATCCTTCTATTTCTTCCTCCAACTGCCTAATCCGCTCTTCGTGATCAGGTCTCCGCGCATTGTTTAGGAAGGCTAGTATGCAACCAATGACAGCTAGTCCTACACCCACGGTTCCGATGATAAATACAAGAATAAAATCGACCAACTTAATCACTCCTACCTTTCCATACGAGCGATCCACACCGGATGTTTCAACTTTTCTGAAAAAACTCACCATAAAGCTCTAACATAATAGCTCCCTTTAATGGAAGACTCAGTTTCGAGACTTTAATGGGAGTTTAGGGGCTCGAAACCACCTTCAAGTACGAGAGTTGTATGCAGAGGACATTGCTGTAATCACATGCCTGAAGTGGTATTTCGACTTTCTCATGGCAGAGTTGTTGGTGGGCGATTTCGAGTAACTCTTACGGCAAGGGGAGGTGGGGGATGAGGAGACTCCTAATTTTTTAAAAGCGGAAGCGCCTCAATCAGCGGCGTATGGACTGGACATTCAAATGTGGAGGTGTCTTGGTCAGCCTCGACAAGCTTAAGAACAATCATTACAGGGAGTGTTCTTCTTTCTGAAATGACTAGTAAAGAAGTTCGGTTAAGTTCGCAACGTCCTGTTGCAACACCGAACGACCCCGCTTCCTGTGAGGCCTAAGACCTCGAGAGGCTAGACACTGGAACTAGCCTAGAGCTGGAGGAGATAAAGGAAACACGAAGAGCGTAGTGATTCGATGTTGACTTATCGTACAGAAGCGAGGGAAGTCTCACTAGCCGCTAGGCACTAGAGCTGGATAGCACACGTATGACCTATGTAATCCATTGGAATGTGGGGTCATCCAGGTGTAAGAACGGGAAAGGATGGACTGGCGAGACACCAAAGATCATGAAGTGACCGAGGAGGCTTGCCGTCTTCCCCGCGGAAAGAGACTTATCCCCCACCGACCCTTATTCCCAATAAAAGTCTCGAAATCGAGTCTTCCAGAATACTGCCATATTGTTGAATAATTCTTCTATCAAACAAAAAATAAGCACCCCTATGGCGGAGTGCTTATTTTTTGAATGACTTCCAATCAAGATCGCTTTCGTTCAGCAATTCTTCAAAACTTTTGTTCGCTTCCCGGCGTTTACGCTCTTCCATTCGACGTTTCTTCTCTTGTTCTTCACGCTCAACTGCCTGTTGTTTCAGCTCCGACTTTTTAGACTGGAGCTTAGACAATACATCCGCATTCAACTGGTCGCCAAGGGAACCGGACTGTTGCTTTTTTTTGCTCATACGGTCGCTCCTTCTTTCACATCTTTTATTGGGATGATCGGGTTCAGAATGCCATCGGGACTCGACAAACGGAAGGTACCTTTTATAAAATCGAGTTTCATCTCTTTTTTGAAAAAGATTGCTTGTTGTTGATCAATGATTACGGAATAGTCGTCATTTTCCACTGTTCGGTCAGTATCCCGCTCTTCTTTTTCTAAACGGATGGTCGGCAGCCCGTTCACCCCGCAGCCACACCCCTCTGTATCATAAAATAGTCGGATAAGCGGGCGTTCAGGATCCTGAATCTTTTCCAGTTGTTGTTTCGCTTCATTGGTAATGCGTAATTTCATCGGTCATCCCTCCTGTTTCTTCTATTGTAAAAAAAACCTTGCATTCGAGGCAACGGTTCTGCTTTTTTATTCCGCGTAGTGCCCACCAACAAGACGACTACGGTGAAGGGCTGTTCCGGCGTCTGTCCAGGACACAGCACGCAACAGCATATCCTGGCCGTAACGTTCGCGAATTTCATCCATGACATAGCCAAGGTCCCGTTTCTTATCGCGCCCATCCTCGAACAAGTTCAGTTGTATATCTCCATCTTCCGTAATGTTTCCGAGAGTGATGGAGATGCGCCGGACGACTCCGCCATTATAAAAGCGTTGGAACAAGGTGAGACAAGCGTGATAAATATCCATCGTGATGCTTGTCGGATGCTCAATGGATACGGATCGGTGAAAACCTCCCGCTCCCTCGCTTTTACTGTAGCCGATGCCGAGTGAAATCGTTCGTCCGGCATGCCCCTTCTTACGGGCACGTCGCGCGACCTCTTCGCACATTTCAAGGATGACATATTTCACATCCTCCGGGTTATGGTAATCACGAAGCAATATTTGACTTTTTCCATAACTCACCTGGCCATGGATGATCGGTGCACCTGGATCGGACATGTCAATACCATTCGCGTGATAGTACAGCTGGTTGCCCATGACCCCGAAGGATTTTTCCAGACGATTGAGAGGGAATTTTGCCAGTTGACCGACAGACCAGATTCCCATCCGGTTCAAACGATGTTCGAGACGCGGACCGATGCCCCACATTTCAGACAGCGGTGCGACCGGCCACAACTTCTCTTGAAAGTTATTATACGTCCAGCGCGCAATTCCTTCTTTTTTCGCTTCTAAGTCCAAACACAATTTCGAAAGTAACATATTCGGCCCGATTCCGATTGCTGCATCCAGATGGAACGTCTCCTTCAGCTCATATACAATCATTTGGGCCGTTTCTTCGGGAATGCCGAACTTCCCTTTGTTATCCCCAACTTCAAGAAAACTTTCATCTACACTGTACGTATGGATGTTTTCTTTCGGGACGAATTTGTGGAAAAGGTTTGTCACCTGGGTCGATACTTCTAAATATTTTTTCATTTGCGCGGAGACGATGACGATTTCCGGTGCAGAAGGAATTTCAAATAGACGGCTGCCTGTGCGGATGCCGTATTTCTTTTTCATCATAGGAGTAGCCGCAAGTACAACGCTTCCTTTCCGGTTCGTATCCGCGACAACAGCAAGCGGAACTTCGAGCGGATCAAGTCCGCGATCAATCGCAGCACAGCTAGCATAGAAGCTCTTCATATCGACACACAGAATCCCCCTGTCCTGGTATCTGCTATAGTCGATGCTCGGATTGTCCATGTCGTCTCCACCTCCTTTTATTAGTATACAACCATTATGCGAATATATGTTCCCTTTTTCAAGTGCCAATTCTTTCTACCACTTCCTGTCAGACCAGGTCATACAAATATTTCCAAACAACCAGGTTTCCATATACTTACGTACCAGGTCACCCATTTTTTTCCAATGCAACGCTTGAAAAATCCTCTTTCCGTTTGGGAAAGAGGGGGGATTATTTTTTATTGAATTGTTTTTGCATAAGTTTCTCCATTGTTACAGGGGCAAGAGAGTATACTTTGCTTCCTGAATCCATCCAGGAGGGCATATTGATTTCACGTTGTTTTGTAAACAGGCAGTCGACGACCGTCCTTGCCACACGGTTGGGGTCCAGCATGATTTTATCGACTGACTTTTCATACTTGCCACTTGGATCCGCTTGTTGAAAGAATTTCGTCCGGACGGGTCCTAAATTAACCGAGGTAACATAGATGCCTTTCGGTTCGACTTCCATTCTTAAAGCATTCGTAAAACCGATTACGGCATGCTTTGTCGCTGAGTATACAGCTGACTTCGGTGTAGCAATCTTTCCTGCTTGAGAGGCAATATTGATGATATGCCCTTCTCCATGATGTAACAGGTGAGGAAGCAGCTGGTGTGTAGTGCGGAATAGGGACTTTACATTGACAGATAACATCCGGTCGATGTCCTGCCAATTTGATTCCACTACATTATCGAAAACCGCAATACCCGCATTATTAATCAGTCCATCGATGGATCCATGTTCATAACAAATCCTATCAATCGTGTCTTTCCATTCCGCATCATTGGATAGGTCAGCTTTATACCATGGAGTTTGGATTCCGAACACTTCTTCGATTTTTTCTGCGATGATTTCTAGTTTGTGAGCAGACCGGGCGGCAAGGATCGGTGTTCCACCTTCGCGTGCCACGTGAATAGCTAAAAATTCACCAATTCCGCTTGATGCCCCCGTAATCAGCACTTTCTTTCCTTTGACTCGTTCATTCATTGGTATCACCTATTTCGCTGTATAGAATTTCTCTCCGTCTTTAAAGGAAGTGGTCAGTCTCCCTCTATTTTCTAAGTAATCGAGCTGACCGATTGTCTCGGACATTGTCAAACCGAACTGGGATTCGAAATGCTTCGGAAAGAGACGCTTACATACGTCATATGCACGTAACGAGCCATTGCTAAACATCGCAAAGACCTTTTCTGCTCGTTGCTCCTGCTTCTTCAAGCGTTGAGGAATGAGTTCATGAGCGTAATCGAATACCTCCCCATGTCCAGGATAAACGGTACCGATTTTTCTATCCAATAATTTTTCCAATGAGCTTCTATACTGCAATAACGGACGGGGCCGCTCTTCCCCCACTTCAAAAGGCGGCTCCAGCAACGGATTTGGAGAAATGTGGGCAAGAAGGTGATCCCCCCCTAGAAAAGCTCCATCTCCGTCACGCAAAAAGGAAATATGACTCTGAGCGTGACCTGGCGTTTCAATCGTCATCCATTCGTGGTGACCAGGTAAACGATCTCCCTCCACCAGTTCATGGGTTAACTTTCCTTCTGATGTCCATTTCAAAGTTTTCCTCAGACCTTTAAGCAATGGGAAAAAATGTTCAGGGACTCCTGATTCCTCATACATGCTTTGGAAAAAACTTTCGTAACGGTTAAGGTAAGCCTCCTCGCGCTCCAGCCACGGTTTCAGTTTCGGATGGCCCGCGATAGCCTCGACATTTGGTAACCGGTCTACTAATCCCATGTGGTCAGGATGATGATGGGTCAGGATCACTTGCTCAATATCATCAGGTCGACATCCTGCGTCCTTCAATTGGTGTACAAGCGCTTCCCATGCTTCTTCTGTTTTCACCCCGGCATCGACTAAAGAAAGTCGGTCCCCTTTCAATAGATAAGCATGCACATCACCGACCTGGTATGGGGTTGGCAACGTCAATTGTGTGATTGTATCCTTCAATGTTTTCATACACTTCCTCCATACTGAATGATCATTCATTTATTCTATTGTAGCATGATTGCCAGATATTTTCTTCCTTATTACAAAAATCACACTCGTCACATAATTAGTAATTCTTTTACTAGTGGGACTTTTAACAAAAGACTTCAAATACAAATTATTTTTCATTATACTTTAACGCGTTATTGTAAATTTTAGATTAATGTTAAGGTCAACAAGGAGGAAGATCATGGAACAACAAGAAAAGAAAGGGCTGACAATGCGTATACTCGACTGGATTGAGCGAGTCGGTAACAAATTGCCTCACCCTGTCACATTGTTCGCAATATTTGCACTCATGGTCATCGTCGCTTCCTGGATCTTCTCCACAATGAACGTGGAAGTCGAAGACCCAGCTACTGGCGAGACTTTGCAAGTCGTCAATTTACTTTCCAATGACGGCATTCAATATATTTTTGAAAGTATGGTCGAAAACTTCGTAGGCTTCGCTCCACTTGGAACCGTGCTTGTCACAATGCTCGGTATCGGGATCGCTGAACGTTCTGGTCTTATCAGTGCAATGCTGCGCGGGCTCGTTACATCCGTACCACGCTCGCTAATGACAGCGGCTCTTGTCTTCGGCGGAATTATGTCCAGTATGGCTGCTGACGCCGGTTATGTTGTGCTGACTCCACTTGGTGCCGTTCTTTTCGCTGGACTAGGACGCCATCCATTAGCCGGACTAGCAGCTGCTTTCGCCGGTGTTTCCGCAGGTTTCAGTGCGAATTTACTTTTGACCTCTCTAGACCCATTGCTTGGAGATTTGACAATCCAGGCAGCGGCAACCATCGACCCTGAATACGCAGATACAATTCTTTATACGATGAACTACTACTTCATGATTGCATCTGTATTCGTATTGACGATCGTCGGTACACTCGTCACAGACAAGCTTGTTGAGCCACGTCTTGGTGAATACAAAGGTGGCGTAAAAGAAGAAGTCGATTATATTTCTCCAATTGAGAAAAAAGGTATGATCGGTGCGCTGATCGCACTTATCGTGACACTTGGACTTATGTCCCTTCTTGTCGTACCATCCTGGGGACCATTGCGCAACCCTGATGATTTCTTAGCTTCTCCATTTTTCCATAGCTTAGTGCCAGTCATTCTAATCATGTTCTTCGTACCTGGCTATGTCTATGGTAAAATCACTGGAGGAATCAAAAATGATAAAGATGTAGCAAACCAAATGTCAGAAACGATGGCGAGCATGGGGATTTACATCGTACTCGCTTTCACTGCCGGTCAATTCGTTGCTTACTTTAACCATACGAATTTAGGAAAAGTCATAGCCGTCAGCGGTGCGGAATTCCTTGATTCTGTTGGGTTTACAGGTATAGGGTTGATCATTGCGTTCATTTTCGTTGCTGGTTTCATCAATTTGTTTATCGGAAGTTCATCTGCCAAATGGGCAATCATGGCTCCAGTATTTGTTCCATTGATGATGCAGCTCGGCTACTCTCCGGAACTTACAACACTCGCTTACCGGATTGCCGATTCTACAACGAATATTATATCACCATTAATGCCATACTTTGCGATCGTAATCGCGTTCGCACAGAAGTATGATAAGAAAGTCGGAATTGGTACACTGATCTCGACAATGCTTCCATATTCCATCATCTTCTCCATCGTATGGATTCTTATGCTGCTCATTTGGATGCTCATTCCTGGTGCCGAAATCGGACCTGGAGCAGGCTTCTATTACAATGGTTAATTCATCTTAAAAAGAGTCCGGAAGTTAACTTCCGGACTCTTTTTTGTGGTTGGCTATTATATCAATAATATATTAATCATGGTCAGTTCATCTCTCCATTCAGAGGCTTGACGTCTCCCCCGGGAAAGCGGCCCATCCCCCACCTCCCCTTAGTCCCCATTGTAAAGGAATTTTATTTGAACATTTCATGGATGACTTTTGTTAAGATTTTAGGAAGTTTTTCAAAACTGTACGAAAGTTCCAGCCGTTCGGTCCATTGATGCGGGTCTCTCCCAAGCGGACCAATGTTGATGATCGGCATTGTTATCGATTCCATCACTTCTGTCGGCCACTCAAAACCATTGCCATGAATCGGCATTTGCTTTGTCAAATCAGACAAGGAAGAAGTTGCAGATGTCGGGCCAATGAAGCTTAAATCCGAAAGGCCAGTAAAATATTCTACGACTTCGATGTCTTCATCAAAGGTTTCTTTCGCATAATCCATTGCTACTTTAGCACCTTGCTGGATAAAAGGGTCATCATGGGATGACACCGCCGGATAAAAAGGCGGACTGTAAAAAAGCACAATCATCGGACTGATATCTTTACATAAAGACGCTAGACTTTGAACAAGGGTTGTAGAAAAATCACGGTCGCCCTGGTCCCTTAGCTTAACGAGACGATTTTGACGACGATCGACCTCCATTTTCCCATACCGATCGACAGCTTCTTTGTACAGTTGATCATAAGTCAATATTGTAATATCCGGATTGAATGCGGATGTTTGGGAGCCTTCCAGGTAAAAAGAGGCCTGGTGATGATAATGGTTGATGATTTTCGCTTTAGCACGCTGAGCCGCCTGTAATAGTTTGTCATTGAGTTCCTTGATTGTCTGTTTCATATAAAGGACGTTATACATAGCGACAGCCGCTTGTGGCGTCTGCACTGAGTATTCAAACTTCAAATCACGCTGCATGAGACTGAGCGGTGGTGGTGTCCGTTCTCCTCCCACTTTTTCAATAAAAGCTTCATTCAACTCCATTTCCTGAGCCAGGTAGCTGACCATCAAGTTTGCATTCAAGCCTCCAAATGGCTCCCCTGCGTGCGTTTCTTTTCCGTAACATAAAAAGCCAGGCAAAGCTTTGCCAATGGATCCTGTATATAAGTAATAAGCAGGATCGCCGGGGTATTTACTGAACATCGGCTCTCCATTGAGGGCGCCTTTGTAGGTAAGGTTTTCTTTGTCTCTAATTTCAGCGAGAGCCGGCAATGCCGCCAACATCCCTTCTGAGTTGACTTCTTCATCGGGAACCGCTACCAGCAAAAGGTTTCCCTCGAATTCCCCTGCCATCGCTTTTTCTAATAGAGAAAGCTGTACTGTCAGGCCTGCTTTCATATCCATCGTTCCACGTCCGAACAGCCAGCTGCCAGACTCCAGGTCACGTACTGCTTCTTTCGGTAGATCATCGGTATTCTTATGTAGCTCCTGGGTGAGCTCGCGCGGATAGAAAGCAAGGTTCTGGTAGGACCCATAATCTTCTATACCCACAACATCGACATGAGAAATCAATACGAGCGTTTCTTTTGCTTCCCCTTTTTTCACTAATGCGGTAAGTAGTTGACGACCATCATCCAGAGGGTGCAAATTAAGATGCTCTGGTCGTTTTTTATAATAATCACGATCTTCTAAAATATAATATAAGTATTCAATGATAGCTATTTCTTCGTCACTATTCGTGATACTAGGGTATTCAACGAGAGAACATAGCAATTCTGTCAACTGATCTTTTGTCTGCCATACAGCCATGAGACCACACTCCTTATTGACTTTTACTGGATTATCAAACACAATCAAACTCATAAGCTACTTGGAAGAGGTGAATGTCACTTGGTGAAAACAATGATTTTTGCTCACCGTGGAGCAAGTAAGCTGGCTCCTGAAAATACGATGCCTGCTTTCGAATTGGCACGAGCTGCCGGGGCTGATGGAATCGAAACCGATGTCCAACTTACTAAAGACCAAATTCCCGTTCTCATCCATGATGAAAACCTCCGTCGCACCACGAATGGTACAGGGTTTGTACAAGACTATACATATGCTCAGCTGCGCCTGCTTGATGCAGGAAGCTGGTTTTCCACTAAATTTTCTGGCACATATATTGTAACATTGGACGAGTTTTTACGCTGGTTTCGCGACCAGCCGATGTTTCTGAATGTCGAGCTGAAGACGAATGTCATCGAATATAAAAATATTGAGCGTATCGTTTATGAATCTCTCAAGAGATATCACGTCCTGGAACGCACCACAATCTCAAGTTTTAATTCTGATTCCCTCCTCCGCATGAAAGAGATCAACCCATCCATTGAAACGGCTTTTTTGACATCGACGAATATGCGTAATCTCCCTCAGTATGCAAGGTCGCTCGATTGTAACGCTTTACATGTAAAGCATCGTTTGCTGGATAAAAAATTAGTAAAACGCTGCTATAAAGAAAACCTTAGCTTGAGAATTTATACGGTCAACCGTCCTGCTATGATGAAGAAGTGCTTTCAACTAGGGGTGCACGGAATATTCACAGATGTTCCTCATCAGGCCATTGAATATCGGGAGCTTTCCAAAAAGCGGCGAAATAAATAAGAGCTATGATTTTAAGTTTAACCCTTTTTGATGCAATAGGAATGGGAACAAGCGCACAATCGAAAGATATAGATCCACAGTCCGGCTTGGCGCTATCCCGGTAACCGCCAACCCTGTCAGCTGAAGGAAAAAAATCATTGATCCAGCAAATATTGCAAACACTAATGTTCAAATCATTAGCGCAATCAACCTTGTTTTGTTATTTTGTTTATATGGTTTTAACCACTCATTCATTCAAGAACCAATCCTAATGTTATCGTTTTTCATCTTTTTGCTCATTCATATGGTGACGTGAGCACTCGTTCTTTAAATAGTTTCGTGGAAACATCCAATGACAGGGAAACCGCTACTCACTAAAAGAACGGAAACAATTTTTCCGAAGCTCTGAGGAGGACAGACTTTGAAATACAAATTATTCGAACCTTATACAGTAAAAGACCTTACATTAAAAAACCGTATCGTCATGTCACCCATGTGCATGTATTCTGCATATGACCAGAACGGTCATGCCCAGCCATTCCATCTTGCCCACTATGAAAGCCGGGCAGCCGGACAAGTAGGATTAATCATCACAGAAGCGACATCCGTTTTACCTGAGGGAAGAATTTCTCATGAAGATCTTGGTATATGGGATGATGCTCATATAGAAAGTTTACAAAAGATAAATGAAGGAATCCACCGCCATGACGCAAAAGCAGGAATTCAGCTGGCCCACGCCGGACGTAAAGCGAACCTTAAGGATGAGATATTCGCACCGAGTCCGGAAGCCTTCAGTTCATCAATGAAGGTGCCGACGGAAATGGCGGTCTCTGATATTCAACGGACCATCGAGGCTTTCCGTGAGGGTGCCCGTCGGTCGAAACTTGCTGGCTTCGATTTGATTGAACTTCACGGAGCACATGGATACTTGATCAGCCAGTTCCTCTCCCCTCTTACAAACAAACGGACCGATGAATATGGAGGCTCCCGTGAAAACCGTTATCGTTTTTTGAAAGAAACGATTTTTGCTGTGAAACAAGAATGGGATGGCCCATTGTTCGTCCGGATATCTGGAGAAGAATATCATGAAGAAGGCAATACCATGGAGGATTTCATCTTTTTCGCAAAAGAAATGAAATCCCAGGGCGTCGATTTGATTGATGTGAGCTCCGGGGGTGTGGTTCCTGCAACGATCGAGCCGTACCCTGGTTATCAGGTGAACTTTGCAGAAAGCATTAAACATGGCGCCGGTATCGATACGGGAGCAGTCGGCTTGATCACCAGCGGAAATCAAGCGGAAGAAATTTTGCAAAATGAACGTGCCGACCTTATCTTCCTTGCCCGTGCCCTGCTGAAAAATCCATATTGGCCTAAACAAGCAGCTGATGAACTCGGTTATGATCTAGAAGGTCCGAGACAGTATACAAGAGCCTGGTAATCATGAGGGATTTCTATTGAAAATGAAAAACAAGCGTTTTGTGGTGAAAATCGAATATTTATATTGACTGCTGGAGCATTTCCGGCAGTTTTTTTATTTTTCAGGAAACATCTCGGTATTGGGTCCATTCTGGGAGCGGACGGGGACATATCACAAACGACTCCGTTCTTCGTCCTCTCCTGCATCCAACACTCCGGACGGCAAGATTCTGATAAACCTCTATTGATGAACTCTCCTTACACTTTTTTCTTTCCTTTTCAAGTGTGTTCTTCCCTTTCTGGTGGTATGATGTTAGGAGTAGGAGTGTTGGCTATGGAACTATTTTTTCTAGGTACGGGATCTGGAGTCCCTTCAAAAGAACGTAACGTCTCTTCCCTTGTTCTCTGCTTACTTGAAGAACGCGGAACCACATGGGTCTTCGATTGTGGGGAAGGAACACAGCAACAAATATTGAATACGAACATACGACCACGAAGGATTGAAGTTGTTTTCATTACTCATTTGCATGGTGACCATATTTATGGACTGCCCGGATTACTAAGCAGCCGCTCCTTCCAGGGTGGCGAAACACCTGTAACGGTATATGGTCCTCGTGGGTTAAAAGAATACATTGATATTAGCCTGCGAATAAGCGGGACCCACCTTCGTTATCCATTACACGTGGAAGAAGTAGAAGAAGGAGAATTGTTCGAGGACGAGCAATTTGTAGTAGAAGCGATTAAATTAGAACATGGACTTGATAGTTATGGATACATTTTAAAAGAAAAAGATAAACTTGGAGAACTGCAGCCAGACAAGCTAAAAGAACTCGGTGTCAAACCTGGCCCCATTTATCAAAAGATAAAAAGTCAGTCCCGCACCCAGCTTGAGGATGGGACAATCATTCGGCGTGATGATGTTATTGGACCACCGAAAAAAGGCCGTAAGATTGCCATTCTCGGAGATACAAGATACTTGCCTCCGCTTGCAGAAGTGTTGCAGGATTTTGACGTCCTGGTCCATGAAGCAACCTTCGCAGGGGATGAAGAGGAAATGGCTCATGATTATTACCATTCGACGATCAAGCAGGCTGCCATGTTAGCGAAAGAAGCGAATGTCGGTGAATTGATTCTCAACCATCTGTCTTCCCGCTATCAAGGAGATGCTGTCCAACAGCTGAGCGATGAAGCACGGACCATATTTCCGAACACGACCATTGCTTTTGACTTTTATCAACACACCATCAAACGCAATCAATGAAGGAGGCTTCTCATGCACGCAACAGTCAAGTTACAAAAGTCCTGGTTCAACGAGGGACAGACGAAAAGTTATGCGTTCCGTAAAGAACAGCTTTTGACAATGAAAAAAATGCTGACAACGTTTGAAAAGCCGATTTTGAATGCACTGAAATTTGACCTGAACAAGTCCGAGTATGAAGCCTACGCATCCGAAATCGCCTTCTTGAAAAGTGAGATCGATCACCATGTGAAACAGCTGAAATCATGGATGCAACCGACAAAAGTAAAAACACCGCTCACTCATACAGGGTCCAAAAACTTTATCCGTAAAGAACCTTATGGTACCGTACTCGTCATCGCTCCCTGGAATTACCCTGTGCAATTAGCCCTTGCACCGGTAATCGGAGCGATTGCTGCTGGAAACACAGTGATCATCAAGCCATCTGAACTGACACCGACCGTCTCCTGGGTGCTGAAAAAGATGATAGAGCAATACTTTCCCCCTCACTATATCTCTGTCATTGAGGGAGATAAAGATGTCACACAGGAACTATTGGAACAGCCTGTTGACTATATTTTCTTCACGGGAAGTGTGCCTGTCGGTAAAATCATTATGGAAAAAGCGAGCAAACGACTCATCCCTGTTACGCTTGAACTTGGCGGTAAAAGTCCAACCATCGTCCATAAAGATGCGAACATCGAGCTGGCCGCGAAACGTATCGTATGGGGCAAATACACCAATGCTGGACAAACTTGTATCGCTCCGGATTATCTCTATGTTCATCATGAAGTGAAAACTGACCTTATTCATGCGATGAAGAAGTACATCGAACAGTTTTATGGAAAAAATCCGTTAGATAACGAGGATTATACAAAAATCGTCAACCAATCTCACTTTGAGCGCATATCTTCCTACTTAGATTCTGGCACGGTTGTGGTCGGAGGATCGACAGATGAAGCGACACGCAAAATAACACCAACGGTTCTGGATCAAGTCGTATGGGATGATCCTGTCATGAAAGAGGAAATTTTCGGTCCTGTCCTTCCTATCCTAACTTATAGTAGCCTTGATGAAGTGATTGACCAAATCAATGATCGACCGAAACCTCTCGCCCTTTATTATTTTGGTGAAAATGAAGTAGATCAGCAGCGAATTCTCCATTCTATTTCCTTTGGCGGCGGTTGCATCAACGACACCCTCTATCATATTATCAATCCATACCTTCCTTTTGGAGGAGTAGGCGAAAGCGGGATGGGGAGCTATCATGGAAAAAGAAGTTTTGATACTTTCACACACGAAAAAAGTATTACAAAACAGACTACCCGTTTTGATCAAAACTTCCGATACCCTGGTTCGCAGCTAGGGATGGCAGTCTTGAAAAGAATTTTTGGATAAATAAAAAGCGAGCATAGGGAGCTCGCTTTTTTTGTGCAACTTGGCGTTTTTGCGTGTCTCAGACTTCTTGCGCGCGATTCAACCTTTTTGCGTGCGACTTAGATATTCTCTAATCCTGATACTTTTTCAAAGCTTCCTGCAAAGAAACATTCTTCAATTTCCGTTTAGATAAAGTGAGGGACAACCAATAAGTCAACATAATAACAACGAAACCTATCGCTGCCATCCACCAGGCTACATCTGTCGGCATAAGGAAACCGGTCTCTTTAACTAGTGTATTCATAGTCTGTTCCAAACTTAAACTTGCCAGCGGAATGGATATGAAATAAGAAAGCAAAACTATAGGGGTATACACACTCAATACAAGTTTTGATATTTCCTTATCTTGATATCCCATCACTTTGAAAAGGGAAATGGATGGCGAGTTTTCCTCTACGATTAAATTGGTAAGCAATGTTAGCACAATAACCCCGATTAAAATGGCGAATACGGCCATTCCTGCAACCGATGCACGTGTCGCGCCTGTTGTTGACTCAAAACTGGCAATCGCCTTTTGTTTATCTTCTACCATATAAATCTCTTCCGATGCCGTCGGGGCTTCTTCTTGAAAGGTTCCTGAATAAGCAGCACCAGGAAATCCTAGAAAACTGTTCAGCTCACTACGAGGCATATAGAGATTATTGCCAATGTAAAGATCAGCTATTCCTGCGATCTCGACCGTAATCGTGTCATCATTAAGCGAATTTTCCAAGGTGATTGAATCTCCTTCACTCACACCAAGAATCGTAGCTAATGGGGCACTGATAACGACTCCCTCAGATAGGTGAGGATTTAGAAGCTCTTCCTCAGCAAGAAGTTGAACATACTCCGTATCCTTTTCGATACCAAAGGCATTAATCTTCACTTCGTTGTCTTCCACACTCAATTCATTCTTTGTAAAAGGACTCACAGCATCTTCTGTATTGTCCGTTTGCAATGATTTATAGTGGACCGCATATTGGTATGTTTGGATATCTTTATATGTCGTCTCCACCAACTGATCCATACTATTGTAGGTAATCAAACCAAACAGAAGGAGTATGGTAGAGAACATCACACCAATAAAAATATAGAAGCTCCTGGCTTTACTCCTTACCATTAGCCGGAGGCGGAAACGACGGATGAATCCACCCTTTTGAAAAAATGGCAGCTTTTCCAGCCATGATTTCTTACCTGTGGGGATTTCTTTTGGGCGTAGCAATGTCAACGGTTCGGTTTTCAAAGAACGATGGATGACGAATGCCGTTAGAACCATAAGTAATGAAAGAGGTATGACAAGCCCGATTACGAGCACCATCGGATTCCAATCGAACAAGGAAAGGGCTGGTAAATTGAAATAGTTCGCATAAATGTTGGATAAAGGAACAGAAAGACCAGCTCCAGCAATCAGACCCCCGAGGGTTCCTACTAATCCGATCACCCACGCATACCCTAAAATAATGGCGTTGTAACTCATTTTTTCTGTATCCAAGTGCCATCAGGGTTCCGATCTCTTTGCGCTGCATTTCTAAACGACGTTTCATAAGCATCAGTACCATTGCAATCGACAAAGCGAGAATGAACAATGGCAGTGTCGTGTTCATACTCTTTGCGCCTTCGATTTCTGTCTCCACGAAACCGATGCGAGGGTTATCCTCTGCTTTTACGAATTGTAGTAAAGAGACCTCTTCGCCTATCGCTTCCTGGAAACCATTCGGTATTTGTCCATGATCCGACCATCCCAAAACTCCGGTTTGAACTTGATTATCTAATTGGGCAAAAGTATCGGGGGAAGCCAATCCAACCCCGAACTTTTCCGCATCAGCCAGTAAATCATTCATTTGCTCGACCATGTAAATATAATCAGGCAAGTAGACAAACCCAGTGACCTCTGCTTCAGGGTCTCCAAGAGCAACAGAGTCTCCGATGTTATATCCGTTTTTTTCAGCGAATACTTTAGATGAGCCACTTCCCCCTCTTGAGAAGGAAGCTCTCCTTCTGAAATATAAGGTATATTTACTTCCGTTGTTTCGGTAAATAAACGAAGGGTGGCCCCATCAACGGTAAGATCTGTAGAATTTCGTTTTTCAAGAGTTACATCATATTCCTTTTCCCATGAGCTCAGCTGGTCTTCTGTCACTTCTTCACCGGTTACGAAATGAAAAGTTTCCTGCTTATAATCGGCTGAAAATGTACTATTTCTCTCCTCGAGTGTTGATATGGCTATGGAAAGTGAAACATACAACATAACAGATAGAACAAGGAGAACCGTTACACCTGCATATTGGAATTTCTTTTCTTTTAAAGTACGATAAACCGACTTTCTCAGAATCATGACCATGTCACCTGCTCTGGATCGAGGCGTTCTTCGTTTTCATAAGATTCCACGATTTCGCCACTTTTCATCCGGATGACATAGTGAGCCATTTCACCGATACCCTGGTTGTGGGTGATAATTAAAACGGTCGTTCCATATTGTTCATTTACAAACTTCAATAATTTTAAAATGTTTTTTCCAGTTTCTTCATCTAAAGCTCCAGTCGGCTCATCACACAATAAAATCTCTGGATTTTTGATCAGTGCACGAGCAATTGCCACACGCTGTTGTTCCCCGCCACTTAATTGATATGGAAACTTGGCTTTCTTATCCCACATGTCTACTTTTTGTAATATATCTTTCATTTCAAGCGGCTGTTGACTCAATTCCAGGCCAACTTCTACGTTCTCTTCCACAGTAAGTGTGGGGATCAAATTATACTGTTGAAAAATAAACCCGACATATTTTCTTCTGTAATCAGTAAGTTTACGTTCTTTCAAATCCTCTAATACAGTTTCTCCAACTTTTATGGATCCAGAATCGTAACGGTCGATGCCTCCGATAACGTTTAATAAAGTTGATTTCCCTGAACCCGAAGGACCAAGAATAGTAACAATCTTATTGTCTGGTATTTCCAGCGAAGCATTTCGTAATGCCTTCACCGTCACTTCTCCGCTTTGGTATGTTTTATTGACTTGATCCGCGAAGATTGTCATCCCATCATCCCCAATTAAAAGTTTTGTAATAAATACCATTATATATTTCATTTTCAGTGTACAACAATGAAAAGATAAGTCAATTACTTTTGAAATATTTTTATGTATATATTTCATTATTTATCATAAAATTTCCCGATTCACGGATAAAAACCAACAATAGAGTTTCTATCACCGTCTGGTAATGTGTGTATATAAAACGAAAAAGAAAACCCAGACAAGCGCTAGGCTTTGCCTGGGTTTTCTCTTAAAAAGATGGAAGGTTGTCCAAGTTGTTGGATTGTATGCCATCTGGTTCACTGCGCAGATGGTCTTCTCCATCTTTGCCTCGGATGAGGTTCACGTGTTCCAGTTCACCACTGCGCGCCATATCGTGTGCTTGCTTATAATCAACCACTTGACCTGACGACAGCTGCATTTCAATAATGCTTCCTTGCCCGTTTTTTCTAACTGCGACAATTCGTTCTGGCATAGTTCTCAACCTCCTCACCCACTAGCTTGTGCAAAACACAGATTTTTATGATCATCATTCAGATATAACCAGCATTGTGCCAGTAATTTTAATATAGAAATTCCTTCCAGTATAAAGGTGCAGTAAAATAGTCTCCAAAATAAAAGGCAGCCGTTAGCGGCTGCCTTTTGAATCACATGTCGTGAGAAGTTTTTTGCTTTTGTCGCGAGTGATTCGCGTTTTTCACTTTATGAGAACCCTGGGCCGGCTCGCCATACGCTTGCTTCGGTCCAAGGGGTAAATTCGGTTGCTCCTGCTGTTTTGGTCCCATCCGTCTTCCCATAACATCTGCCTCCTCATTTGCTTACCTTCGTTCCCTGGCTGCTTCTGGTCCCTCCAAGGCAGTTGCGCCTGGATAACTCAATTGTTGATCGCGATCAGACTGCACTTTACCGGATCTCTTCAACTTTTTTTCTTGACGATCTCTACCCATGTTAAAAGCCTCCCTTCCCGATTAGTATGGGATGGAAGGCGAAAGGTCATGCCTGGTAATCATTTTTTGAAATCATCAAGAAAATCCTTTTGAAAGCTGGTCGTCACCTGGGGATCACTCGGATTGCTCAAGTTAAGAAAAGTGTTCTTTCCATATTTATCCTCGAGGTCTTCCATCGTTTTGTAAAGCTTCTCTTTACTAGCGTATTGTTCAAAGTTAAAAAGGTCAAGCTGTTGGGTGATTTCGGATTTTTCAGCAAGGTCACTCGCGGTAACACCTAGGAGTCTGACAGGTTGTTGATTCCAATGGTCATCAAACAACTGCATCGCCACATTAAAAAGGTCATCAGATAAATGGACAAACTCCTGCAATTGCCGGCTCCGTGTTACCGTCTTCCGATCATGATATCGAATGGTTAGCTGAATATTTCTTCCGAGCACTTTCTTATTTTTCATCCGTGCTTCTACTTTATTTGAAAGCCTGCGAATTACCGTCTGAACCTCGCTATCGTCCGTGGTATCGTGAGGCAGAGTGGTCGATGTACCAATACTTTTAAATTCATGGACAGCATCAGGGTCTACTGGGCGATCATCCATCCCGTTTGCACGGTTTTTCAACCGTTCGCCATTGATACCTAAAATGCCTTTCAATTCAAGGACCGGATGTTCAGCAAGTGCACCAATCGTTTCGATACCGATTTTCCGCAACTTATCTGCTGTTTTCCCTCCGACTCCATACATCTCCTCAATAGGCAGCGGCCATAATTTGGCTTCCAGGTCACGCTTTCTTAAAATTGTGATCCCCATCGGTTTTTTCATATCTGATGCCATTTTGGCTAAAAATTTGTTCGGGGCAATGCCGATACTACAAGTGAGGTCAAGCTCATTCTTAATACGTTGCTGAATCCGCTCGGCAATTTCAGGAGGAGACCCTTGATCGGCACATTCCGTGATATCCATATATCCTTCATCAATGGAAACAGGTTGTACGAGTGAGGTCACATCTGCAAGTATCTTGAACATTTCTTTGGAAGCAGTCCGGTACCGATCGAACCTCGGGGTCATCACAATCAAATCAGGACACAAACGTCTTGCTTCCCCAAGAGGCATAGTCGTTTTCACTCCATACTTTCGGGCTTCATAGCTACTTGTAACAATGATTCCCCGCCGTTCTTCGGGGTTTCCTGCAATAGCGAGCGGCTTGCCTTTTAGGCTTGGATCGAAGGCAGCTTCGACAGAGGCATAGAAACTATTCATATCCACATGAAAAATGACGCGCCCCTTCTTTGGGTACCAGTTCGAGTGCATAGCCTACTTCCTCCATTGGAACATTTGTTCTATTATTATATCATGAAACAGGTACAATCTGTCCAGAAAAGGTCTTTTCTCTATGAACTGCACAGTATTCGGCCCTTTTCTCTCATAATGTATTGGATACTTTGTTCCTTCCAAAAAAAGATGCTCCCTATGTTAGGGAGCACCTTTCTGTTTATTGCGCAACTTCTTCTACAATCGCAATTACAAACTCTGTAATTTTTTCTAGTTCACTGACAGGCATGCGCTCATTCGTCGTGTGAATTTCCTCATATCCAACACTCAAGTTAACTGTTGGAACACCATGACCAGAAATGACATTTGCATCACTGCCGCCACCGCTTGTCAACAGTTCACTTTCACGTCCGATTCTTTTAGCAGCAGAGCGAGCGACTTCCACGAACTGATCTCCTGCTTGTTGCTTAAAGCCAGGATACATGATATCAACATCAATATCGACTTCTCCGCCCATCTCTTCTGCTGTTTCCGTTAAGGCTTGTTTCATTTTCTCCACTTGTGCTTCCATTTTCTCCGGGTCGAGGGATCGTGCTTCTGCTAATACTTCGACATGATCGCAAACGATATTCGTCTTCTGACCACCTTCGAAACGTCCGATGTTAGCTGTCGTTTCCTCATCAATGCGGCCAAGCGGCATTTTTGCAATGGCACGCGCTGCAAGAGTGATTGCAGAAATTCCTTTTTCAGGAGCTACACCGGCATGAGCTGTTTTTCCTTTGACGGTTGCATTTATTTTCGCTTGTGTTGGCGCGGCTACGATAATGTTTCCTACCTGACCATCACTGTCTAATGCATATCCGTATTTCGCCTTCAGCAATGTACTATCCAACGCCTTTGCTCCAACGAGTCCACTTTCTTCCCCCACAGTGATCACAAACTGCAAGTCCCCATGCTCGATATTTTGTTCTTTTAAGGAACGGATCGCCTCAAGAATGGCAGCGACACCTGCTTTATCATCAGCACCTAGGATGGTGGTACCATCTGTCACGATATAACCATCTTCTACTGTAGGCTTTACACCGATTCCAGGAACAACCGTATCCATGTGGGAAGTGAAATAAATCGTCTCGGCGTCTTCTTTTGTCCCTTTCAAGTTACAAATCAGATTATTAGCTCCATGCCCTGTAATCGAAGCAGCCTCATCCTCAATGACTTCAAGGCCCAATCCTTCAAATTTAATCTTCAATACTTTTGCGATTTCCGCTTCTTGTGTTGTTTCCGAATCGATTTGAACCAATTCCAGAAATTCTTCTAATAAACGCTCTTTGTTAATGGCTACCATAGATGTCTTCCTCCTTCATATGTAAACACGTTTCCTCTTAGTACGTTAGCGGAACTGAGGTGAGGTGTCAATTAGAGAGGGATATTGCCATGCTTTTTGTATGGACGGTCCTCGTGTTTATTTTTCAGCATATCCAGTGATTTGATGAGCGTCGAACGTGTTTCTCTCGGATCGATCACATCATCGATCATCCCAAGGCCTGCAGCGACGTAAGGATTGGCAAATCGTTCCCTGTATTCATCAACTTTATTTTTACGTGTTTCTTCTGGCTGTTCACTTTCTCGGATTTCTTTTGCAAAGATGATATTCGCAGCACCTTCAGGACCCATGACTGCTATTTCTGCATTAGGCCATGCGTAAACGAGGTCCGCACCGATTGATTTACTATTCAAAGCTACATATGCTCCACCATATGCTTTCCTTGTAATGACAGTTAGCTTCGGAACTGTTGCTTCCGAGTAAGCGTACAGAATTTTTGCTCCATGACGGATGATTCCTCCATGCTCCTGCTTGATTCCAGGGAAAAACCCAGTAACATCTTCAAAAGTAATTAATGGAATATTGAACGAATCACAGGTCCGGATAAAACGTGCCGCTTTATCACTTGAGTCGATATCAAGACCGCCTGCCATATATTTCGGCTGGTTGCAGACAAGTCCGACCGCTTTCCCTTGCAAACGCGCAAAACCGACGACGATATTCTTAGCAAAATCTTTATGAATTTCAAAGAAGGAGTTATCATCGACGACTTCATCGATAATTACCCTTACATCATAAGGACGGATCGGATCGAAAGGGATTTTGTCTGTAATATCAGGGCGGAAATCATCGGAAAGATCTACTTCTACTTCCGGCGTCCGTTCTTCATTATTTTGTGGAAGATAGCTTACTAAATCTCTAACAGCATCCAGGGCACTTGCTTCATCCGATGTTTTCAAGTGAGCATTTCCGCTTAGAGAATTGTGTACGCCTGCCCCGCCAAGATCTTCTGCAGAAATCTGTTCTCCTGTTACTGTCTCAATCACTTTAGGGCCTGTAATGAACATTTGTGATGTCTTTTCGACCATGATGACAAAATCCGTTATCGCCGGTGAGTAGACTGCCCCGCCAGCGCAAGGCCCTAATATAACAGAGATTTGCGGAATCACCCCTGAATAGATAGAATTACGATAAAACACCTGCCCATAACCATCTAAAGAAGAGACCCCTTCCTGAATCCGCGCTCCTCCAGAATCGTTCAATCCAATGAAAGGAGTTCCGTTCTTAGCAGCAAGATCCATCACTGCAGCGATTTTCTTTGCATGCATTTCTCCCAGTGCTCCCCCGTAGACAGTGAAATCCTGAGCGAATAGATACACATTCCGTCCATCAATTTTACCGAAGCCTGTGACAACCCCCTCGCCAGGTGCCGCCTTACCGTCCATCCCGAACGCATCATGACGATGTTCCATGAATGGATTCAATTCAATAAAAGTGCCTTCATCCAGTAAGTAGTCGATTCGTTCGCGTGCTGTCCACTTTCCTTTTTCATGTTGTTTTTCAATCCGGTCATCTCCACCACCTAATTCCACTTGTCTGCGTTTGTCGTACAATTCATTGATTTTATCGAAAATGTCCATATTTATTCCTCCTCCCCGTGCTGACATAATTCAAACAGAACACCATTCGCCGCTTTCGGATGTAAAAAGGCGATTTGACTGTTATGTGCCCCAGTTTTAGGCTGCTCATGTATAAGACGAATTCCCTGATCCCTATATTGATTCAACCTCTTATGGATATCATCTACTTCCAATGCAATGTGGTGGACTCCTTCGCCTTTTTTCATCAAAAAGGATTGGATCGGTGAATCTTCGCTGAGCGGTTCTAAAAGTTCGAACATTGTTCCACCGATTTTCAAAAATGCGACTCTCACTTGTTCTGACTCCACCTTTTCAACTGCCTGCAGCTCAAGACCTAGGGTGTGCTGATAAAAAGGTAAAGTGGCATCAATACTTTCTACAGCAATCCCGATATGCGCGATTTTACTAGGAGCTTCTATCGTTTCCTTATGGATCAATTGTTTTATATAAACAGCAATCGCATCGGTCGGTGACCCGCTGGTGAAGATTTTATCGACCCCTTTTTCTTCAAGAAACGGAATATCCTCCGCGGGTATGACTCCACCACCTATGACAGGAATATCCGATGCACCTTGTTCTTTGAGCGCTTCCACCACTTTAGGGAATAGGGATTTATGAGCACCGGAAAGAGATGACAATCCGATTACATCTACATCTTCCTGGATGGCTGCCCGAGCTATTTGGATTGCCGATTGCCTTAGTCCTGTATAAATCACTTCCATCCCATGATCCCGTAAAGCTTGAGCAATGATAAGCGCACCACGGTCATGCCCATCGAGGCCTGGTTTCGCTATTAGTACACGTATTGGTTTCATCCTGATCATCCCTTCCTACATTCCGGTATATTCACCGAATTCTTCCCGTAACACATTGGCGATTTCACCGACCGTCGCATAGACTTTGACCGCTGAAACAATGTGTGGCATTACATTATCCGACTTCCGGGCTGCTTCTCTTAATTCAGAGAGACATTGATCGACAGCCTGTTGGTCACGAGTGTTTCTCACTTGCTGTGTCTTTTCAATTTGTGCCTGTTCTAATGCCTCATCCACTCGTAGTAAATCCGCATGAATTTCTTCTTCCAGCTTGAACTCATTCATGCCCACGACAATATCCTCTTTTGATTCGATCCGTTTCTGGGCCTCATATGCTGCCTTGTGAATTTCACGCTGCATGTACCCTTCTTCGACAGCCTGAACGGCACCTCCGAACTCTTTTATACGGTCTATATACGCATTTGCCTCTTTTTCTATTTGATCGGTCAATGACTCGACATAATAAGAGCCTGCAAGCGGATCAATCGTATCCGCAACACCACTCTCATTCGCAATGATTTGTTGGGTGCGGAGCGCAATACGAGCCGAATCCTCTGTTGGTAAAGCAAGTGCTTCATCCCGGGAGTTCGTGTGTAAACTTTGTGTGCCACCCATAACAGCAGAAAGCGCTTGCAATGTTACCCGCACAATATTATTATCCGGTTGTTGTGCTGTTAAAGTACTGCCTCCAGTTTGTGTATGGAACCTCAGCTTCCAGCTTTTCGGATTTTCAGCTCCATAATGCTCTTTCATGATTTTAGCCCACATTCGACGAGCAGCTCTGAACTTGGCAGCCTCCTCAAAGAATTCATTATGAGCATTGAAGAAAAAAGCGAGGCGGGGAGCAAATTGATCCACTTCCAGTCCTGCTTCGATAGCTGCATCGACGTAGGCCATTCCGTTTGCGATAGTAAAAGCGACTTCCTGGACAGCCGTCGACCCTGCTTCACGGATATGGTAACCGGAAATGCTGATTGTGTTGAATTTCGGCAAGTTTTCCTGACAGTAACCGAAAATATCTGTGATCAGACGCATCGACGGTTTTGGTGGATAAATGTAAGTTCCCCGTGCAATATATTCTTTCAAAATATCATTTTGAATTGTGCCAGTAAGCTTTTCAGGAGCAACACCCTGCTTTTCACCGACAGCAATATACATCGCGAGAAGGATGCTCGCCGGGGCATTGATCGTCATTGACGTACTTACTTGATCAAGCGGAATTTGATCGAAAAGCTGTTCCATATCTTTTAATGAATCAATCGCGACCCCGACTTTCCCTACTTCTCCATCAGCCATGGGATCGTCTGAATCATAGCCGATCTGTGTCGGTAAATCGAAAGCTACAGATAATCCTGTCTGCCCTTGTTTTAATAAATAACGAAAGCGTCTATTCGTTTCCTCTGCAGAACCAAAACCAGCATACTGACGCATCGTCCAATATCTGCTTCGGTACATGGTCGGTTGAATACCTCTAGTGTAAGGATACTGGCCTGGAAAACCAATTTCCTCTATGTAGTCTTCATCCATATTATCCGGGGTGTACAACCGGTCAATTGGAATGTCCGAGCTTGTATGAAAGGTTTCTTTTCTTTCAGGGAAACGTTGGCTGGTTTTTTTAACGTCCTCTTCCCATTTGTTTTTCGGGTGATGATCACTTGATGAACGGTTCATTAGAAAGCCCTCCTTAATCAGTCCATTCTCTCTTCTAGCATACCAGAAATGAAGCGCTTACCTATCTAAAAATTACTATAATTCACAATTATATTGTAAATGATTTCACTCCCTTGTCCAATCTATCTTTTTTAGGTAAAATATCAGTAGGATTGACTGAGAAGGAGGTTACACACCTTGGCTACAAAAAAACGTTCAAAACGCGAACGCCGTATGAAAATTGTGATCTATGTCATGATTTTGTCTATGCTTCTATCCAGTGCATTGGCAGGCGCGAGTTTCTTCCTATAAAAAAAGCAAAAAGCCGAAAAGATGGCCCACCCATCTTTTCGGCTTTCTTAGTATTTGGTTTCATTAAACAATATGGCAGGATAATGGAAGACTTGATTTCGAGATGTTTGTGGAGGTTTAGGGTCGTGGGGGAAGGGCTCGCTTTCCTGCGGGGGAACCGGCGAGCTTCCTCGGGCTATTACCCTGTGGGATCTCGCCTACTTCCTTCTCCCGCGGGAGTCTCCCCCTTCCCCCACGACCCTTGCGCTATGAGAATCTCGAAATCATTGGTCATGATATTTGCCATAATACTGATGCAATATTGTAGGAAAAGCTTATAATGGAGCCTTTTCAATGTCTGAGGAAGCTCACCACATGCCCACGGAAAAGCGAGTGGTCCCCCACAAACCATTCGCACCCCACAAAAGTCTCGAAACTGAATCTTCAAGAATAGGGAGCTTTTATGGAAGAAGAAAGGATTCTAGAGTTGGCTTTGTAGTTTCTTTTCTTCCCATCTACGGTAGATTTCCTTTGAACTTTGCTTACTATCAACAATGAGGACATCCGTTTCCAACGAAATCATTGTAAATAACTTCTCTACATCGGCATTTTTCAACCTTACACAACCAGCAGACACAGACTTCCCTATAGATCCCGGCTGATTTGTCCCGTGTATACCATAAATTCGTCCATCTGTCCCTTTTGCATCAAAACCGATCCAACGACTTCCGAGCGGATTCTCAGGATCCCCTCCTGGAATGTCCTTTTTTCGGTAATATGGATCCTTTGCTTTCACTTTCACGTCGAACTGACCTTCTGGAGTCAATTCCTTCGTTTTCCCTATTGCGGCGGAAGCTTCAAAGATAATTTCATCGTTTTGTAAAAGGACCACCTCGTGGGTCGCTTTGTTGACAATGATCACAGGCTCACTCGGGGTATGTGGCGGTAACAGGGGGCTGAACAAACCTAATAAAAGAACGATGACGTTCATAGCACTACTCCTCTTTTATTCAAAGTTTCCCCACCACAAACATCTCTATACGTCACTCTTCTTGAACGAACGTTTAATAATCAGATAATCTTCAATCTCATTCAAGAGGTGGAAAAGACTTGCCCTCACTTCAAATTCTTCACGGGTTTCTGGAAGTGGGTCCTGACGAAATTCTTCTTTCAGTGCCTTCAAGGTCCGTAAATAAATCAACGCTGTATTTCCAGGGTGGACAGCATCGGCAAGGTCATCGAAAAAGTCGGCGATTTTAAACCCGTGAACGTCTGAGGTTGAGATTCGACTCACAAGTGGAAGCATCCGCTCAAGCAATTCGAATTGCTTTGTCCGCATATGGAAGTAATGATAAAAATGGTTGTGTGACCGTAACAAATGGTTCTCAACATCTCTATAAGATAAAGATGTCGCTTTCTCTAATAGGTCTGCTGTTTCTGTCAGCTCTTTTCCTGTCCAGTCATTGTCACCTTCTCTTAAGTATTTGGCAATTTCTTTGAGAACGATTGAAAAGTTTTCTTCCACTTGATTGCGATAGTGATTCAATTTATTCTCAAGGCTTGGCATGTATAAATTAAGCAGCAAAGCAGTTCCGATACCAACAATGATCAATAAAACCTCATTCCAAACAATTCCCCATCCGATGGCCCCCGATCCATATAGATGAAGGATAATGACAGAACTGGTTACGATCCCAGGTGTGATTTTCAACCAAACAGTCGCAGGTATGAATGCAAACAACATTAAACCTATGGCTATTGGATTGTAACCGATCAGCTCGAAGAAAATAAAAGAAAAAATCATTGCTAATAAACAGGCAGAAAAGCGGTGCCAAGCACTAAGAAATGAACGTTTTCTAGTGATCTGTATACAAAGGATCGTCAGTATTCCTGCCGATGCGAAATTCTCCAGTTGTAACATTTGAGCGATCCATATAGCGAAAGGTGTCCCTAGCGCTGTTTTGATCGTCCTATACCCGATTTTCACAGTTTTCTTCACCTCCGATCCTATACACTAACAACAACATCACCTCCCCCTGAAGAATCCGCTCTGATCAGGTTCTGGAAATGCGTTAAATTATGTAAGTGGATGACGTAAAAAAGGATCTTTGCTTTTTTAACAAAGATCCTAAGCTTATGGTGTTATTATACCTCTTCACAGTAATCTTCAAAACTGCGTTGCAGCTTTCCAATCACTTCCATCGGTTCGAAACCTTCGATATCATGACGCTCCACCATTGTCTGGATTTTACCATCTTTCAATAGTGCAAAGGATGGAGAAGATGGAGGATATCCTTCGAAGTATTCACGAGCCCTGTCTGTTGCGTCGCGATCCTGCCCGGCAAATACAGTGACTAACTGATCCGGGCGCTTATCATAATGAATAGCGTGAGCGGCTGCCGGGCGAGCAATTCCACCTGCACAACCACAAACGGAGTTGATCATCACTAGTGTCGTACCTTTTTTATTCAGTGCTTCATCGACCTCTTCTGGACTTGTAAGCTCTGTGTAGCCTGCCTGTGTAATCTCATCCCGTGCTTTTGAAACTACATCGTTCATAAAAATATTGAAATCCATTTTACATGGCCCCTTTTTATAATTACTATGAACATTTTACCAACATATCTGACATCTTTCAATTAATTGATCATGTTATTTGCCTGATCGTTAGAGAATTGTTAAAGACATCAAGAGGCAGGAGAGGAATCTCACAACCCATGAATTTGCTATCCTCTAAAAAGACGAAGGCTGTCCTCCATGAACAGAAGACAGCTTTCCTATTAGTATACGGATGTATTATCTTCAGACATCTTCTCTAGTATTTCTTTCACTCGTGCAAGGAAGTTTCCTGCAACTAACCCATCTAAAATACGATGGTCCAGAGATAAACATAGGTTTACCATATCACGCGCACCAAACATGCCGTTCTGATAGACCGGTTTTTTGACGATCGATTCGACTTGCAGGATAGCTGCCTGAGGATGATTGATGACCCCCATGGATTGAACAGAGCCGAAAGATCCCGTGTTGTTAACCGTGAATGTTCCGCCTTCCATGTCTTTAGACGTCAATTTACCTTGTCGCGCTTTACCAGCGAGGTCGGTAATATCTTTAGCGATGCCTTTGATGCTTTTCTCATCTGCATCCCTGATGACAGGTACGAAAAGTTCATCATCCTTAGCGACTGCGATATTCAAATTGATCGCTTTACGCTGAATGATCTTGTCTCCTGCCCATGTACTATTCAATTGCGGATACTCTTTTAAAGCTTGAGCAACAGCTTTTACAAAGAAGGCAAAATACGTAAGGCTGAATCCTTCCTGCTGTTTGAACTGGTTCTTTTTCGCGTTACGAAGTTCCACCAGGTTCGTAACGTCCACTTCTACCATCATCCATGCATGTGGAATTTCCGTTGTCGATTTGACCATATTAGCAGCAATCGCTTTGCGGACTCCTGTCACAGGGATTTCCACATCCCCTTCCCCTGCTTGAACGTTCGGTGTTTTAGAAGCTGCTGTTGTTGCCGGTTGAGCAGAAGCTTCTTGCTGTGGTGTTTCTTTTTCCGGCACTTCTTGTGTGGATGCATCTGCATTAGGAATGTCGCCACTTGCAATGATATTCTCTATATCTTTACGTGTGATTCGCCCACCACGTCCAGTACCATCCACTTGATTCAAATCAATATCATGCTCTTGGGCAAGCGTCATAACTGCAGGAGAATACCGCTTTTTACTTCCCTTTTCCTTTTTAGGCTTCTCCGCTTTAGGAGCTTTCTTTTCAGCAACCGGCTCTTCTTGAGCAGGTGCTTCCGTTTTCTCTTCTGTTGGAGATTCTTCTTCCGAACCAGCTCCTTCTACTTCCACATAACACATCAGGTCGCCGACGGAGATTGTGTCTCCTTCTGATGCTACGAGCTCTTTAATTACACCGGAAAAAGAAGACGGGACTTCTGCGTTCACTTTGTCTGTCATTACTTCTGCAATTGGATCATACTTGTTCACCTGATCTCCTGGTTGAACGAGCCACGTACTGATTGTACCTTCTGTGACACTTTCACCAAGTTGAGGCATATTGATTTTTTCTAAACCCACAAGGATTTCCTCCTTCTATTAAAATTCCGCTAGGTCGCGCATCGCTTTTTCAACTTTATCTGGATTCATCATGAAATATTTTTCCATCGTCGGTGCGTAAGGCATGGATGGGACGTCCGGTCCAGCCAATCGTTTCACAGGAGCATCCAGGTCAAATAGGCAATTTTCGCTGATGATTGCCGATACTTCTGAAATGATGCCACCTTCTTTATTATCTTCGGTTACCAGGAGAACTTTCCCGGTTTTAGACGCGGCTTCAATAATGCCTTCCTTGTCAAGCGGATAGACGGTACGAAGATCAAGGATGTGCGCGTCTATGCCTTCTTCTGCTAACTTTTCTGCTGCTTGTAAGGCAAAATGGACACAAAGGCCATAAGTGATGACGGTAATGTCAGAACCTTCACGCTTCACATCTGCCTTCCCTATCGGAAGAGTATAATCCTCATCAGGGACTTCTCCTTTAATAAGCCGGTACGCTCGCTTGTGTTCAAAGAAAAGGACGGGATCATTATCACGAATCGAGGCTTTCAGTAGCCCTTTCACATCGTACGGTGTGGAAGGCATAACGATTTTAAGCCCAGGCTGATTAGCAAAAACAGCTTCTACAGATTGAGAATGGTAAAGAGCACCGTGCACACCTCCACCGTATGGCGCACGGATGGTGATTGGTGCACTCCAATCATTGTTGGAACGATAACGGATTTTAGCCGCTTCCGATATGATCTGGTTTACTGCAGGCATAATAAAATCGGCAAACTGCATTTCGGCAACAGGACGCATGCCATACATGGCTGCTCCAATTCCGACACCAGCAATCGCTGATTCAGCCAATGGTGTATCCAGGACACGATCTTCACCGAATTCATCATAAAGTCCATCTGTTGCACGGAAAACTCCTCCGCGCTTTCCTACATCTTCACCAAGGACGAACACTTTTTCATCGCGTTGCATTTCTTCTTTTAAAGCTTGAGTGACGGCTTGAATATAAGATATTACTGCCATAATTTCTCCCCCTCCTTACTCTTCGTACACATACGAGAGTGCAGATTCCGCTTCCGCATACGCTGCATTCTCAGCGTAATCCGTCGCGTCATTGACGATTTTATTGATTTCGTCGTTCATTTCTGTTTCTTTTTCTTCTGTCAAAATGCCTTGTTCGCGCAAGTAATTGGCAAAAGTTACGATGGAATCCTTTTTCTTTGCTTCGTCCACTTCTTCCCGTTCCCGATATGTGCGATCATCATCGTCACTGGAGTGTGGAGTAAGACGATAAGAAACGGTTTCAATTAATGTCGGGCCGTCTCCGTTACGCCCACGATCTGCTGCAGCTTTAACTGCTTCATAGACAGCAAGTGGATCATTCCCGTCTACGGTGTACCCAGGCATTCCATAACCAATGGCACGGTCAGAGACTTTCTCACATGCAAGCTGTTTGGAAACAGGTACAGAAATAGCATATTTATTGTTTTCAACCATAAAGATGACTGGCAACTTATGGACACCTGCAAAGTTTGCACCCTCATGAAAATCTCCCTGGTTGGAAGAACCTTCCCCGAAAGTGACAAGCGAAACAAAATCTTTCTTCTCCATTTTTCCTGCAAGAGCAATACCGACAGCATGCGGGACTTGCGTTGTTACCGGAGAAGATCCTGTAACAATCCGGTTCTTTTTCTGCCCGAAATGGCCAGGCATTTGGCGACCGCCTGAGTTCGGATCTTCAGCTTTTGCAAATCCAGACAACATCAAGTCCTGGGCCGTCATGCCAAAGGAAAGAACGACACCCATATCCCGGTAATAAGGAAGTGCATAATCTTTTTCACGGTCAAGGGCATACGAGGCACCTACCTGGGCTGCTTCTTGTCCTTGACAGGAGATAACGAATGGTATTTTACCGGCACGGTTCAACAACCACATCCGCTCATCGATTCTTCTTGCTAACAACATGGTACGAAACATGTCCAATACTTGCTCATCACTTAATCCAAGTGATTTATGGCGATTTTCAGCCATATAGATCCCTCCTTAGTTCTTATCCGTGAATTTGGTTGCCGTCCACAGCCATTGCAGCTTCTCCGATAGCTTCAGCAAGTGTCGGGTGAGGATGTATACTTTCTGCGATCTCCCAAGGAGTTGCATCAAGAACTTTAGCTAAACCTGCTTCTGAAATCATGTCCGTCACGTGTGGTCCGACCATATGGACGCCTAACAAGTCATCGGTTTCTTTATCAGCGATAATTTTCACAAAACCATCTGTTTCCCCGTGCACAAGCGCTTTCCCGACAGCCTGGAATGGGAACTTACCTACTTTAACATCATAACCTTTTTCTTTAGCAGCCTTCTCTGTTAACCCAACACTGGCTACTTCAGGATTTGAATAGATACAAGAAGGTACTTGCTCCGGATCCAGTGGGTGTGGCTCATTATTTGCCATATGCTCTACAGCAATAATCCCCTCATGAGACGCTACATGAGCCAGTTGCATGCCACCAATGACATCACCGATTGCATAGATATGGCTTTCTTTTGTCTGATAATATTCATTCGTCTGAATGACACCATCATCCACCTGTATATCTGTATTTTCTAATCCGATATTCTTCACATTCGCCGAACGCCCTACGGAAACAAGCATACGCTCCGCTTTATACGAAACAGTTTCCCCAGCCACTTCTGCCTGAATGGTAATTCCATGGTCTTTTTCAATGGTATCTGGAAGTACCTTTGCACTTGTTACAATGTTGACGCCTTTCTTCTTCATCTGCTTCAACATTTCCTTGGAAATATCTTCATCCTCTGTCGGTAAGATATGTGGCAAGTATTCAAGGACTGTAACTTCAACCCCGAAATCGGCCAGCATAGAGGCCCATTCGATTCCTATGACTCCACCACCGACGATTACGATCGACTCTGGCAGTTCTTCCATGTGCAGCGCTTCGTCTGAACTCATGACGAAGTCTCCATCAATTTCAAGGCCTGGCAATGATTTAGGATTAGATCCTGTAGCAACAAGGACATTTTTAGGAATCAACATTTCATTTTCTTCTCCATTATTCATTTCTACCGAGATGGTTCCAGCTGTCGGAGAAAAAATAGATGGACCTAAAATCCGTCCGAACCCTTCGTATACATCAATCTTCCCTTTTTTCATCAAACCTTGAACACCTTTATGTAATGTGTCCACAATCGATTGTTTCCGTTCCTGCACCTTTGTAAAATTAAGTGTCGGTGTGTCCGTTGTTATTCCGTATTGGTCCGCTTCTTTTGTCTGACGGAACACTTCCGCACTACGCAAGAGGGCTTTTGAAGGAATACAACCTCTGTGCAAGCATGTCCCGCCGAGTTCACGTTTTTCGACAATAGCGGTCTTCAGGCCTAATTTCGAAGCTCGGATGGCAGCTACATATCCGCCGGTTCCGCCCCCGAGAACGACCAAATCGTATTCTTGTGCCAATTTGGACTCTCCTTCCTATTCTTGAAAGTTAGGATATTGTTTCGGTATTTCTTCATTATTCAAGACACGTAATGTTCCTTCATTTAACGCTTCCAGTTCATTTTCTCCCGGATAAACGAGGACGTCAGCAATCCAATGGACATGTTTAGAAATCTCCTCCACGAATGCTTTTCCGTATGCCAGCCCACCAGTGAGGGCGATAGCATCTACTTTCCCTTCCATCACGGCACTCATACTACCGATCTCTTTGGCAATTTGGTAAGCCATAGCGTCAAAGACAACCTTCGCTTTCTTGTCACCATCCGCTACCATCTGCTCCACATCCCGGGCATCATTTGTATCAAGATATGCCATCAAACCACCTTGTCCAACAAGCTTTTTCATCACTTCGTCACGGTAATATTGCCCAGAGAAGCAAAGGGAAACTAAATCCCCAGCCGGAACTGTACCAGCACGTTCTGGTGAAAATGGACCATCTCCATGTAAACCGTTATTAACATCAACCACACGACCACCAATGTGAGTACCGACAGTTATACCGCCACCCATGTGAGTGACTATTAGTCGTGCATCTTTGTAAGACAATTCAAGATCAGCTGCAGCTCTTCTTGCAACGGCTTTCTGGTTCAAAGCATGAAAAATGCTTTTTCTCGGGATCTCCGGCACACCGGAAACACGGGCGATTTCATGCAGTTCATCTACTACAACAGGATCTACAATATAAGCTCCGATGTTTAAGCCCTGCGCGATTTCATGTGCGATGATTCCGCCCAAATTGGAAGCATGTTCCCCATTATATCCATTTTTCAAGTCCTCTAGCATGGCATCGTTAACTTGATATGTTCCACCTTCGATTGGACGGAGGAGGCCACCACGGCCACATACAGCACTCAATTTACTGATATTGATTCCTTCACGATCCAGTTCATCTAGTATTACTTTTTTACGAAATTCATATTGATCTATGATTCGTTTATATTGGCTGATTTCATCCGCATTATGACGGATTGTTTTTTCGAATACAACTTCCTTGTCATCAAAGACGCCGATTTTCGTGGAAGTCGACCCTGGATTGATGACAAGAATCCGATGTGTAAGCAATTCCCTAAACCTCCATTAACCGTTCTGTCTTCTACTTAAAATGTGGTGTCCATTCTGTAAAAACTGGCTCCGAGAACGACGCATACGTTCAATGCGTTCTTCTGCCATTCGATCTGCTGCTACATAAGTAGGTATTTCATCTCGACGAGAAATTTCGAAAACGCGGGAGACGTTATCATAAATCGTTTCTACCCGTTTCATCGCACGATCTTTATTATATCCATGCAGTTCATCCGCTACATTAATGACACCACCTGCATTAAGAACATAATCAGGAGTATAAACAATCCCTTTTTCATGAAGGATATCCCCATGTTTTGTTTCTTTCAATTGGTTGTTAGCCGCACCTGCAACCACTTTCGCTTTTAGTTGAGGAATGGTCTCATCATTGATCGTCGCACCAAGAGCACAAGGAGCATAAATGTCACAGTCCACACTGTAAATATCATCCGGATCGACTGCTTTAGCTCCGAATTCTTCGACGGCGCGTTGCACAGCTTCCTTATTGATGTCTGTCACAATCAAATTTGCCCCTTCTTCATGTAGGTGACGGCATAGAGTGAAAGCTACGTTCCCGACACCTTGAACAGCAACCGTCTTTCCTTCTAAGGAATCTGTGCCGAATCCTTCTTTAGCAGCCGCCTTCATGCCACGATAAACGCCGTAAGCAGTTACAGGGGAAGGATTTCCTGAGGAACCAAAAGCCGGTGAAATACCCGTAACATAGTCCGTTTCTTCATGGATGAGGTCCATGTCCTGTACAGTCGTCCCAACATCTTCTGCTGTGATGTAGCGGCCATTCAACCCCTGGATATAACGACCAAAGGCGCGGAACATTTCTTCATTCTTATCCTTTTTCGGATCTCCGATGATGACTGTTTTACCTCCGCCGAGATTAAGACCCGCAGCTGCGTTTTTGTACGTCATTCCCTTTGCCAAACGCAGGGCATCCTCAACTGCATCGTCTTCGGAAGCATACGTCCACATCCGCGTACCACCAAGCGCCGGACCGAGTGTTGTATCATGAATTGCAATGATAGCTTTCAAACCAGACTGTTCATCCTGACAAAATAACAACTGTTCATAATCGTACTCTTGCATATAACTGAAAATTTGCATAGTATATCCTCCTAAGATTGACTGGCTTTTAGAGCTAGCGCCAGTGAATAAATTTTACTTTGAGCGTCATCTGCACGGGACGTCAATACAATTGGAGCGCGTGCCCCACTGATGACGCCAGCTACTTTGGCCTGTGCAAAATAAATAAACGATTTATATAAAGCGTTCGCGACTTCAATGGAGGGTACCATAAGAATATCCGCATTGCCAGCCACTTCCGAAGTGATTCCTTTTTGTTCGGCTGCATCGGGGTCCACCGCATTGTCAAAAGCAAGTGGACCATCCACGATGCACCCTTTAATTTGACCCCGCCGATTCATCTGTGAAAGTACAGCCGCGTCGTGAGTCGCTGTCATAGCTGGATTGACAACTTCTACTGCCGCTAATGGTGCTACTTTTGGATTTTCCCATCCGGCCTCTCTCGCAACTTCTACTGCATTGTCTATAATCTGTACTTTTTCTTCCAAGCTTGGAGCTATATTCATCGCTGCATCCGTTAGAAAAATCAACTTATTTCTTCCAGGTACTTCGAATAAAGCCACATGGGATAAGACAGTCCCTTTCCGAAGGCCATATTCTTTATTTAAAACAGCCTTCAACAGTGTCTTTGTGTCTATGTGGCCTTTCATGACCACGTGAGCCTCACCTTTATGGACGGCCTTAACTGCTGTAAGAGCTGAGTCTTTCTCAGAGGCGGGAATAATTTCAACCCCTTTTTGACCCAAGTCTAATCCGACTGTTCTTGCTTCCTTTCTTATGTCATCTTCCACACCTACTAAGAAAAATTCGGCAAGCTCTGATTCCCTGGCGAGTTTTACAGCTTTAAGTACCTCTGAATCTGCTGCCTGGGCAATGGCTACAGTTTTCAGTGCTTGACGATCGATTTTATCGACCAATTCGTCTAATGATTTCATGCACTCACCTCTTCCCTCTTTTTATATGCAACATTCATGCCAACTTATATATTGTCGAAAAGTCTATTTTAAAGATGTTCCAGTGATTGCAAAAACTTGCATTACGAAAAATTTTGCATGCTACTTTTATCTAATTTATATTTTTCTAATTTATAATATAAGTTACGGATGGAGATTCCCAGTGCTTTGGCTGTTTGTGTTTTATTGAAGTCGTGAGAACGATAGGCGTCGGCCAGCATTTTTTTCTCATATTCATCAACAGCCTGCTGCAACGTCTCTCCAAGCCAAGCTGTTCCATGGTCCATAGAACCGTCCACTGTTGGCTCTTTATTCAACCGCGGTAAATGTTCAGCCTTAATGGTGTCTTCCATATTTTCCATATAAATCATCGCTCTTCCGATGATATTTTCAAGCTCTCTTACGTTCCCTGGCCAATCATAATCTTCCAACCTCCGGAAAGCTTCTTCACTTACTGCGGTCACGTGCCGTCCGTAATCTTCATTCAACTTTTGAATCAAATGCTCTGTTAACAAACCTACATCCCCTTTCCTCTCCCTAAGAGGAGGAATATAGATAGGAAGTCGATTAAGACGATAATAAAGATCTTCACGGAAGTTTTTGTTCATGATTGCTTTTTCAAGATTTATATTTGTAGCAGCAATCACCCGGACATCCACATGTACAGGTTTTGTCCCACCTACACGGATGATTTCATTTTCCTGGAGAACCCGGAGTAATTTCGCTTGCATCGGCAGGGTCAATTCTCCAATCTCATCTAAAAAGATACTACCATTGTTAGCCTCTTCGAACAGACCTTTCTTACCCCCACGTTTTGCACCTGAAAAAGCACCATCTTCATAGCCGAACAATTCACTTTCTAGTAATGATTCTGCGATGGCAGCACAATTGACACGGATAAACTTATTATGGCGCCGCTTGCTTTCGTTATGAATAGCATGGGCGAAAAGTTCCTTTCCTGTACCAGACTCACCGCGCAACAACACGGAAGCTGGCGTCCGTGCCCCCACCTTCGCCTGTTCCAGTGCTAATGTCATTTCCGATGAATCCCCTATAATGTCATCGAAGGTATATTTAGCTTCAAGACTGCGAATGATTTGGCGTGCTCTTTTCAATTCACTTGTCAATGCTTGAATTTCTGAGACATCGTGAAGGACACCGACACTCCCTTTCAGTTTGCCATCCACAATAACAGGAGCGACATTTACTAAGACATCCTTTTTGGCCGGACCCACTTTCATGCGCACACCGCGTACCGCTCTTCTTGTCCTCAGCACTTTCATATGCATACTTTCGCCTTCTGAAATATCAACAGTTGCTGGTTTTCCGACAATTTCTTTTTCAGAAAGACCGGTAATCCTGGTGTAGGCAGGGTTGATCATTAAACCGCTTCCATTTTCGTCGACAACGGAAATCGCTTCATCCGAAGAATGGATGATCGCTTCAAGCATTGTTTTCACTTCTTTTAAATCAGTGATTTCTTCGGCAAGATTGACGACTTCCGTTATATCTTTAAAAACCGCATATGCTCCAATGATTTTCTGATCCTCCCCAATCATCGGGATGCGGGTTGTAATGACTTTTTTTCCATTTTCAAGGGTCAGTTTCTGATTAACTTCTTCTGTTCGGGATGTCAAAATTTGCGGCAGTCTTGACGCCGGTATAATTTCATTGACCGATTCTCCGACTATATCCGACTTATCCTTCTCAACGATACGTTCGGCGCTTTTATTGATAAAGCTAACTTTGCCTTTTGCATCAATAACAATCATTCCGTCATGGATACTGTTCAGAATCAGGTGTTGGTTTTCTGTCTGCTGTTTCAATTTCTGAACAAGTGTTTCTTTCTCTTCCAGCAATTCAGCAGTCACATAAGCAACTGATCCAGGAATGACTACTGTAGAATGACTCCTTGCCTCGAGAATCTCGTCGAAGACTTCTTCTTCCCCTGTAGCTTCAATAACGATATCAATCTCTTTATGTATCCAATCTTCCCATCGGCGGTCTGTGGCTATTCCATACGTTTCAGCTAATAAGAGCCCAGGCGCTTCAGGGTTTATATCTGTCACAGCTACAACCTCCATACGGTCCATTTGATTCAACAATTTCAGCAGAGCTGTTCCACCTTTTCCTGCCCCAACAATCAATACTCGTTTCATTTCACCACACCCTGCAACTTTTTGCGTAACTTAATCGTACATCAATCTGCACTATTTAGCAAGTACGTTGACAGTTCCCTCTCGCTTTACCATTTGATATACTTATCATGGATTGAAATAAAGGAGTTACGATTATGCGTTTAATTGCCTTGCTAGTGTTAGTCACCCCAGGTATTATTGCTGTTTATGGAATCAAGTTAATCCGCGACACCTTGTTTGGTGAATTTCATGACGTCTTTTTCCATATTGCGATTCAAGGGCTTTTAGGAGTCGTGTTTGTCATAGGAGGTCTCGCTTTCATCGGAGGCTTCATCCTTCACCGAGATAAAAAGCGCAATTTGACAAAAGGCCGTTTCAAACAAAACAAAGAACCGAAATGAAGGAGTTTTGCTCTGTGACAGAGTTTGAATTATTCAGGAAGCAATATCCTTTCGATTTGCTTACTGACGAAGAATTTGATGATGTATTCGGAAAAGCGGTGGTCAAAGAGTTCACAAAAAACGAATTCATCATCCATGAAGACCAGGAGGACGATACGATTGATATCCACTTCATGGTATCCGGCTTAGCTAAAAATATCATGCACCGGTCGAACGGACGTCAGCTTTCCGTCCGTTTTTATTATCCAGGTGATCTGGTCGGAGTGATGATTTTACTCACAAGTGGAGAGATGAGGTTTTCGGTACAAGCGTTAGAACCTATTAAAACCATTTGCTTTGAACGCGAGTCATTTCTGCAAGTAATGTCAAACAACCACCATTTCTCCAAAGTAGTAATGGATGGGATTAGTCATTTAATGAAGAGTTTATATGATGAAGTGAAATATAAAAGTTCTACTACCGATGAACAGGATGATCGGGAGCTTTATAAAAAAAGAGCCGATGCTTATATGGAGCCACCGACGTTCATACATCCAGAAGCTCCTATTGAAAAAGCAGCGAGGATGCTCCAACAACAAAAGATAGAAGCACTCATAGTCAGTGACGATGATCAGACAATGCTTGGGATGATCGGCTATGGACAGATTTTAAAAGCTTATTTTGAGAACGATCACAACAATCCTGTCAAAGCCTATATGGCAGAGGAAGCGTATGAGATCAATGAGCAAGAGTTCATCTATGACGCTTTAAGTTATTTAAAACACCATCCAACGGAGATCATCCCAGTGCTTCACAAAGACAAAGTGGTTGGCATTTTGAGACAATCATCCTTTTTCACCATTAAAAATTCCGTTTACTTTGACTTAACTTATAAGATTTCCAATGCAACAAGTATTGAAGAAATCAAACCCTTATCCCCTATATACAACGAGCGATTCCAAAAGTTTGTCTTCAGCCTGATTAAAGAGCACATGTTCGCTTTTGATATCGCAGAATTGATGACGAACTATAATGACCGTATCCATAAGCAAGTGGTGCAAATCGCAGAAGATGAAATGATACGGGAAGGGCACGGAGCACCTCCCGTCAACTATTGCTTTCTTGTAATGGGTAGTGAAGGAAGAAAAGAGCAGGCTTTTTCTACGGATCAGGATAATGCATTAATCCTGGCCGATTATGAAAACAGCAAACAGAAAGATAAAATAGAAAAATATTTCGTATTATTCACGAAGAAAATTAACGATATGCTCGATGAGTGTGGTTTTCCTTATTGCACTGGCGGTATTATGGCTAAAGAAGATAAATGGCGTCAGCAAACGACCGAGTGGCACGAGAGCATCGATCGTTGGATTAACAGGATGGATGCCGAAGAAATACGGGACTTTACGATTTTCATGGATTTTCGTCCTATTTTCGGCGACTACTCCCTTGCCTACGACTTAAAAAAGTATGTAACAAAACGTGTCCAAAAATCTTTGAACCTGCACCAGCTGCTCATGAAAGACACACTTCGATTCCGCGTTCCTGTCCAGCCATTTGGTCGTATTTCCGGGATTGGAAAAAAACGGACACTGAACTTGAAAAAGTCAGCCATCATGCAGATCGTCAATGCCATCCGCATTTATAGCATGAAGTATGGCATTGAAGAAATTAATACGGTTAACCGGTTAGAAGCTTTAGCAGAGCAAGAGCGCTTCCACCCGCGCGATGTCGAGAATGCTAAGACAGCTTTGCACAGATTGATGCTTTTCCGCTTAAAAACAAACTTGAATCAGCTTGAGGAAGATGAACCTCTTAGCAATGACCTGAAGCTGGGACCATTGAAAAAAGAAGAACGTCGCTCCTTAAGAGAGGCCCTGATTATTGCTAAGCGTCTTCAACAAGTATTGGAACTGAGCTATAACCGAAATCGGGTGGTTTGATGTTACCTGTTGACTTACAAATTCTTAAGTATCTTTTGTTTGAAAAACCTATCTATCATTTTAAAATAAAACCGTATTTGAAATGGCACAGTTACGAACAGTTACAAAATAATCTTTTAGAACACACGCAAGGAGAAGGACTGGATCAGAAACCTTTAGAAGAACTGGATTTCACCATTTTCGATTTAGAAACGACTGGCTTCCTCCCTGAAATCGGTCATGAGATCATTTCAATAGGAGCCATTCGACTAAACGGACTTCATGCCTGTCGACGGGAAAAATTCCACCAGGTCATACGGCCGATTCGTCCAGTGAACAACCAGACATTAAAACTTACTGGACTTACTAAAGAACGCCTGAAAAACGCCAGCCCTTTCATTGATGGGTTTCAAAATTTCATGTCGTTCAGCGAGGGTTCTGTCCTCGTTGCTCATCCTGCAAAATTTGATATGCGCTTTTTACGGACAATGTTGAAAAGGTGGAAACTTCCCGATTATACCCCACATGTCATTGATTCCCAACTGATGGCCCAATGGCTGCTCCCTAACGTACGTCATCAACTGGATCCATTGTTGAAGTATGTGGGAATCGACAAGCGGGACAGGCACCATGCCTTAAACGACGCCATTATGACTGCAGAACTATTTCGATATTTACTATCAAGAACTATTGATCAGAATGTCCACACTTTACATCATTTAAATCAAAAATTAGCTCAGCAAAAAAAGGCAAAGCAGAAATAACTGCTTTGCCTTTTTCCTTTCAGACTATTAGAGAAAGGTGTGATGAGCGAATTTCATAAAAGAAGGCAACAGACAGAAAGACAAACCGACCTCTTCCTTCCGGTTACCGCCCCTTCTGAGTACCTTTTCTTCTCCTATCGACTCATAATATTATTCAAAAAAAGTATGATACAGAGATTGGACCGCTTTACTCAAGTTCGAGGATTTCACTCCAAACATCATAGAGACTTCAGAAGATCCTTGGTTAATCATTTCAATGTTGACATCAGCTTCACGAAAGGCTACAGCTGCACGACTGGCAATCCCGATTGTTTGGTTCATTCCCTCACCAACAATCATGATCATTGCCATATCACGTTCGATCATTACTGTATCTACCTGCAACTCTTCTTTGATCCTTTGTACAACTACCTCTTCTTTTTCTGGCGGGAGATGATGCTCTCTGAGGACGACGGACATATCATCGATTCCAGAAGGTGCATGCTCAAAGGAAACTCCCTCATCCTCAAGTATTTGTAGTAAACGCCGACCGAAACCGACTTCCCTGTTCATTAAGTATTTACTTACATACAAGTTTAAGAACCCTTCATCACTGGCAATACCTACCACGTGACTTTCCCGCTCTGGAAGATCAGCAACAATCATCGTACCTGGTGCTGATGGGTTATTGGTATTTTTAATACATACAGGGATTTTCTCTTTAAAAGCAGGTATGAGTGCTTCATCGTGGAATACGGAAAATCCAGCATAAGAAAGCTCCCTCATTTCCCTATATGTAAGTGATGTCAGTTGTTTCGGCTGATCGACGTACATTGGGTTGACACAATAAACCGAATCTACATCTGTAAAGTTTTCATACATATCTGCCTTCAATCCTGCAGCTACAATGGAACCCGTGATATCAGATCCCCCTCGCGAGAATGTGACTAATTGGCCTTCGGGCGTAAAACCAAAGAATCCAGGGATAACGAGAATCTCATTTCTGTTGCGCAAAGCATACAGTTGTTCAAAACTTTCTTCAAGTACAAGGGCTCCTCCTACTTGATCCCGGACAAGAATACCTGCCTCCTTCGGATTAACGTAAGAAGCAGCTGAGCCTTTTGAATGCAGATAAGAGCTGACTAAGAGTGCGGATCCATCTTCTCCACATGCTTTAAGTGCATCGAGTGCATGTGGAGAGCTTTTTTCGACAAGCTTTACCGCTTCATCAATTTTATCTCTCACCATTTCTGCGACACGTAGCGGAAGGTTTAATTCTTCCGCCATTGTCCGGAAACGATCAATGATTTGTTTGTAAATAGCGTCATCCATATCTCCTGTTTGGATTGATTCACCTAAAGCGATAAGAAGGTCTGTCACTTTCGTATCTCCACTAAACCGTTTACCCGGTGCGGAAACAACCACTACCCTCCGTTGTTCATCTGATTCGATAATACTTCTGACTTTCTCAATCTGACTTGCATCAGCAAGTGAACTGCCTCCAAATTTGACAACTTTCATATAAACGACACCCCATTAAAGAAACAAAGTAATTAATAATTAAGAATTGTATCACAAATGCAGGAAGGAAATGAATAACTTTTTTCAAATAATCGTTTTTTTCTTCATTTTACGACATGAGTTTGGGAATTTTTACATTAATTATATAAATGTGTTACATGTTTTCTTTTTTTTCGATATGATGGAAGTAAGAGGAAGGGTGGTTCTATGGTTTTGCGTATGGATGGATTCGGGGGAACTCGTTACTATCCCGAAAACAGCGAATTAACAATAGTATGCACATACAAGAGCATTGGACATAGATATGTCATCGTCCAATATTTAGACCTCCCTTTCAGCTATAGAAAAGTAAATAGAGACGGTCTGTGTTTTTTAGAGCCAAAGCTTTATGACTTCCTCTGTAGCGAGCTCGAAAGAATAGACTCCGGTTTCTATGATGACGATGAACTTGCGTTAAAAATAATACAGAAAATGTGCCAGCAAAAACACAAGCCCGAGCATTGAAACTCTCGGGCTTGTGTTATTATTCAGCTCCATCCGGCTGGTTCACTTATGCGTTTTGTGTCTTTTTCAGGGCACGTGCGCTTTTTAGCTCGCTCTATGTTCTAAACGTAAACGGTCAGCGACCATGGCAATGAATTCACTGTTTGTCGGCTTTGCTTTCGTGTTGGATATGGTATAGCCGAATAGTGAAGATATCGCATCAATATTTCCCCTGTTCCAGGCTACCTCAATGGCATGGCGGATAGCACGTTCTACTCGGGAAGCTGTCGTATTATATTTTGTAGCAATATCCGGATAAAGGACTTTTGTAATCGATCCAAGTAATTCAAGATCACTGTACACCATTGTGATTGCTTCACGTAAATACTGGTAACCTTTGATGTGAGCAGGAACACCAACTTCATGAATTATATGAGTAATACTAGTGTCTAAATCAGGTTTCTTCGCCTTCGTAGAAGTATAACTGTTACCGAGCGCACGGTTGATCGGATCTCCAGCATGCTTGATTTGTCGGACTTGTTCGCCAAGGTGATCCAAATCGAATGGCTTCATCATAAAGTATGCAGCACCTAGTTCAACTGCTTTTTTCGTCACTTCTTCCTGACCGAATGCAGTAAGCATAATAACTTCCGGGTGCTTGTCCATACCCTTCAACTTGTTCAATACAGCCAGCCCATCCAAATGCGGCATAATAATATCAAGAATTAAAACGTCAGGCTGTTTTTCTTCCACCATTTGGAGACAGTCTTTACCGTTGTAGGAAGTGCCAACGACCTCAATATCGGACGTATCTTCAAAATATTCCTCAAGAAGCTTTACCAGCTCGCGGTTATCATCAGCCAAACATACTTGAATCTTTTCCATTTATTTTCCTCCTTACAAAATGGTCCTTCTTTTTTCTGTAACTCACATATTCGACAACAACAATTTTAACCCTCTTTTATTATAACAAAAAATTTTCATAATTTGAGATTATCTTGAAAATGCTTTGAAATACTTAATTATTCGTAGCAATTCGACATTATATACATACAGTTTGTCGAAATATGTCGAATTAAATTAAATATGATATCAGGTGTTTTTAATACTTAGTATATATATCCATAGACAACAAAAAGAAGAGCCTTGATAAGGGCTCTTCTAACTTGCTTTTTGATCTTTATTGTCTTCTTCGTAAATATTGATACCGGCTTCTTGTAGCATCCACTCAATGTGTACCCCATATCCGCTTGTCGGATCATTGACGAACACGTGAGTGACTGCACCAATTATTTTTCCATTTTGTATAATAGGACTTCCACTCATCCCCTGAACGATACCTCCAGTTTTGTCCAGTAGTTCAGGGTCGGTAATTTTTACAATCATACCTTTCGTCACAGCTGACTTCTTCGGTGTGTTACTTACAATCTCAACATCAAAGGTCTGCATTTCTTCTCCATCCAGGACGGTCATTATTTGAGCAGGTCCTTCTTCCACTTGTTCAGCGAATCCTACTGGAATTCCGTCTGGATATGCTTCATTTTGAATTTTCCCATCCAACTTACCGAAAATTCCAAATGGAGTGTTCTTCGTAATATTTCCTAAGCGATCATCCCTTAACGAGAATTTTGCTTTCTTTTCCCCCGGGACGCCTTGACTTCCTTTTTCAATCGATGTTACATGCGATCTTACGATCGTTCCTTCATGAATCTCTATCGGTTTTTTAGTGTCCATATCGGATATTACATGACCTAAAGCACCGTATTTCTTTGATTCTGGGTCATAGAAGGTCATCGTACCAATCCCTGCTGCTGAATCGCGAATGTAAAGACCAATTTGGTATTCTTTTTCTTGATTATTGAAAGCAGGGGTTAAAGTGGTGCTAATAATTTCTTTTCCTCGCTTAATTTTGAAGTCAATCGCCTTTTCTTCCTCACCTGATGCTTTCACGATTGACGATAGCTCTTCCATACTATTGAGCTCTTGACCGTTTCCTTCCAGTAAGATATCACCAACTAAAACGTCAGCATCTTCTCCTGGGGAAGTTTTCTCTTCGCCTTTGCCAGTCACTAAATGATGTCCTACAACGAGGACGCCTTTTGTATGCAACTCAACACCTACGGACTGGCCACCAGGGATCAAACGTATATCACGCATTTGATTTACGTCTGTTTTCTTAACGGGAACCCCGGCGAATTCGTAAAATACTTGATGATCATCAGTAGATGAAAAAGCCGTCAAAGCTTCTGTATCTTCATTTACTGCTATTGATTCTCCATCATCTGCAGCACTGATTTTCACTTCTGTAGGGATGGACAGATAGTTATGGACAGGGGCAATGAAAGGTAAAATGAGCATGAACAGCAGGAGAACGGAACCGCAAATATATTTAAATGTCTGTTGTTTCACGGATTCACACTCCTTATCACTCCAGTACCAACTAAATGGCTTACTTATAATGTGGTCTTGGACAGCCTTTTTTAAACGAGCATAATCACAGTAATTATAGTACCGATTCCCTTGTAATGAAACATTCTCCAAGGTATATGAAAAGATTGGATATTCTGGCCAAAATGGCGCTACATCATGGATCACCTACTTCAGGCGAGCCGAATAAACAGAATCGACAAAAATAGATGATCCACCGCGTAGAATGCGGTAACGACAGTTAGCTCTCTCCCCAGACGTTGTTTCATACTTTAAGCCATATAAAAAACGCATGGAAATGTTCCCATGCGTTTAGGCTTTATCAATTATTTATTTTTTATGTTTATCTGCCATAACCAGTAATTCCCTTGCATGTTCCACTGTTGTTTCGGTAAGTTCTGCTCCTGTTATCATACGGGATATTTCGTCTGCCTTCTCGTCATGGTCCAACTCTTTTGCAACAGTATGTGTACGAGCATTATCCACACGTTTTTCAATTCGAACGTGAGTATCAGCCATCGCTGCTACTTGTGGCAAATGAGAAATACAGAGGACTTGTGACCCTTCAGAGATTCCATATATTTTCTCTGCAATTGCTTGCGCCACTCGTCCACTTACACCGGTATCTACCTCATCAAAAATGACGCTTGTAACACCTTGGTGCCTTGAAAAGATCCGCTTTAATGCAAGCATAATTCGTGACATTTCACCGCCAGAAGCGACTTTATGTAATTCTTTGAGTGGTTCGCCGGGGTTTGTTGTAATAAGGAATTTAACAATATCGATACCATTCGGAAGGAGCTGCACAGGTTGTCCGTCCAACGTAGGATCAGTACTTTTCCCTTCTTTCATATCAATAGCAACATCAAAGGAAGCCTTTTCTAAATAAAGATCTCTTAACTCCTCATGTATATAATCCGAGAGGGTTTGAGCAGATTCCTTTCGTATGTCATGAATTGCTTTCGCTTCCATCACCGCGTCTTGAGCAAGTTCATGGATTTCGTTTTCCATTTTACTCAAATGGGAATCTTTATGTCGGATTTCGTCAATCTCTTCCTCGATTTTCGAGGCATATTGGAGCATATCGTCGACTGTTGCGCCATACTTCTTTTTCAATCGGTTCAGTTCATTTAAACGAGTTTCTACTTGATTTAATCGTTCTGGATCAAATTCGAGTGCAGACATTTGATTACTCAGTTGAAAAGTCATTTCTTCAATAATATAGTAGGCGTTCGACATTTCTTCAGAAAGCTTTGCTAACTGATCATCGACATCCGAAGTACTTTCAAGCGAGGTCATCGCATGACTCAGCCAATCTAATCCTTTCTGTTCTCCATATAAAGAATAATATGCATCATGGATACCTTGGTAAATTTTTTCATAATTCATCAACTTTTTCCGTTCTTCTTCCAGGCTCTCATCTTCGAGCGGTTCCATTTCAGCTTCTTGTAATTCACGAAGTTGGAATTCAAGCAGATCCAGACGCTGTGCCATTTCTTGCTCATTTTCACTCAGTTCTTTATAACGCTTCATAAGGGCGCGATACTTTTCAAAAACTTGATGATACTCTTCCTTAGAAGGTTTTATATCACTGCTGGCGAAAACATCTAATAGCTCTATGTGACGATCAGGATCCATTAACGATTGTGTTTCATGTTGACTGTGAATGTCTATCAACGTATGACCGAACTCTTTCATAATCCCTAATGTTACGAGCTTGCCGTTGACTCGACATATACTTTTGCCCTGATGAGTAATCGTCCTCTGCAACACCACCATCCCGTCTTCACTAATATCAACGCCAAACTCTTGGCCCGTTTTGTAAATCGGATGATCAGGTTCCACAGTAAATAACCCTTCAATTTCGGCTTTCTTTGTTCCATGACGAACAAACTCAACAGACCCTCGCCCTCCGGAAAGCAGTTGAATCGCATCAATGATAATCGATTTACCTGCTCCTGTTTCACCGGTAAGGACCGTTAATCCTTCTTTGAACGTGATTGAAATTCGATCAATAATTGCAAAATCACGAATAGACAATTCTGTTAGCATGAAACTTCCACCTCAGCTTATAGCATATTGAGCAATTGCTCGCTTATCGTTTCCGTATGATCTGCACTACGGCAAATGATCAAACATGTATCATCACCACATATGGTTCCCATTATTTCGTCCCATTCTAAATTATCGACAAGCGCACCGACAGCATTGGCGTTCCCAGGAAGAGTTTTCAATATAATAAAATGCCCAGCGCGATCTATACTAACGAAAGCATCCATCATCAGACGTTTCAGCTTCTCAAATGGATTGAAGCGTTGATCAGCAGGTAAACTGTATTTATAACGACCGTCCATCATCGGCACTTTTACAAGATGCAATTCTTTAATGTCTCTGGAAACAGTGGCTTGTGTTACATTATAGCCCATACCCTTTAAACGATCGACTAACTCATCCTGGGTTTCAATATCGTCATTCGTAATCAATTCTCTGATTTTGATATGACGTTGTCCTTTATTCATGACCATCCTCCGTTTCAGTCCTTCCATAAGAAAAGGGCCTATCATAAGCCCTTTTACGTACATTATGCGTTTTTGCTATGCTCTTCATGCGCTTCACTTATGACAGTGTCAATATTTATCCCGTCTAAAACTACTCCTTTACCTTCTGTGGTTAATCGTAAGTGTACGAGAAATTCAATATTTCCGTCTCCACCGGTTATCGGAGAAAAAGTGAGTCCATAAACAGAATAGCCGTGATCCATTGCAAAATCAAGAATTGTTTCAACGACCTCTTTATGTATTTCAGGGTCTTTGATAATTCCCTTTTTTCCTACTTGCTCACGACCAGCTTCGAATTGAGGTTTAATCAAAGCAATCACATCTCCCTGTTCCTCAAGGATGGTCGCCAGAACAGGTAAGATGATTTTTAATGAAATGAATGAAACATCGATCGATGCAAATTGCGGTTGGCCTTCTGTCAGTTCACTTTTCGTTACATAACGAAAGTTCGTCCGTTCCATAACAACCACTTGCTCGTGGTTACGAAGTGACCAATCAAGCTGGTTATAACCGACATCAATCGCATAACTCAACTTCGCTCCATTTTGCAAGGCACAATCCGTGAAACCCCCAGTGGAAGAACCAATATCGACCATAATTTTGTCCTCTACTGAAAGATCGAAAACGTTCAAGGCTTTTTCAAGTTTCAAGCCTCCACGACTTACGTATGGGATTGCCTTTCCTTTTACGGTTAGTTCTGTGTCTTCGTCTATTTTCTGACCCGGCTTGTCTAAACGCACCTGGTTATGAAATACCAACCCTGCCATAATTGTCCGCTTTGCTTTTTCCCGTGTTTCTACATACCCTTTTTCAACAAGTAAAACGTCTAGTCTTATTTTTCTTCCCATATCCGTTAAGCCCTTTGCTGTTTAGTCGGCACCATATGCTTCAGGTGATGAACCATATTATCTGGTGTTAAACCAATTTCTTCCCACAATTTGTCTACACTTCCGTGCTCAATGAAACGGTCAGGAATTCCCATTCGTTTCACCCATTGGGAAGAGTATCCATGTTCCTCTGCAAATTCAAGTATACTTGAGCCGAATCCACCCTGCAAAACTGCTTCTTCAACGGTAAGAATCGGCAACCCTTCTTTCATGATGTCATGCAACATACCATCGTCCAGCGGCTTGATGTACCTTGCATTAATAACACGTACCGAACGTCCTTCTTTCTTCATCCGTTCACTAGCTTCTAAGGCCATATCGAGCGTCGTTCCAAATGTAAGGATGACAGCGTCTTTGCCATCCTTCAACACTTCCCAACTACCAATAGGAATTGTATAAGGTGCCTTATCCGTATTCACACCTTTAGCATTTCCTCGTGGATAACGAATCGCGAATGGTCCGTCATTATATTGAGCTGCTGTATGCACAAGATGCTGTGCCTCATTTTCGTCTTTCGGCATAGTGATAATCATGTTTGGTACAGAACGTAAAAAGGCAATATCGAATACCCCTTGGTGTGTTTCCCCATCTGCACCTACAAGACCCGCACGGTCAATACCGAAAATAACGTTCAGTTTTTGTCTGGCCACATCATGGACAACCTGATCATACCCACGTTGTAAGAAAGTTGAATAGATCGCAAGAAATGGTTTCATGCCTTGGGTGGCTAGTCCTGCTGACATTGTTGTTGCATGTTGTTCAGCAATTCCTACATCGAATAATCGATCAGGGAATTCTTCCCCGAACTTTTCTAATTTGGACCCGAGGATCATTGCAGGGGTAACCGCAACGATACGTGTGTCTTTTCTCGCCTCATTGCGAAGAGATTCACTTATAACAGAACTCCAGGCAGGTGGTGCATCTACAGGTTTGATTTTTTCACCTGACTCGATTTTATACGGACCAACCCCATGCCATTTGTCCTTCACATCCGTTTCAGCAGGATGGTAACCTTTCCCCTTCTGAGTCATTACGTGAACAATTACAGGCCCCTCTGTCTTTTTGGCATAATTCAGGTTTTCAAGAAGGTCGTTGAAATCATGACCATCCACTGGACCGTAATAAGTGAATCCTAGTTCTTCAAAAAACATTCCAGGAACGACGAAATATTTCATACTGTCTTTAAGACGCTCAGCAGCTTGTGCAATTCTTCCTCCTACTGCAGGAATCTTCTTAAGGATCCATTCTAAATCATCTTTAACACGGTGATATTTACCGGCACTTCTCATGCGGCCTAATGCCCCATGGAGAGCACCTACATTTTTAGCGATCGACATTTCATTGTCGTTAAGGATAACGGTTACATTCTTTTTCTCATGTCCGATATGGTTCAATGCTTCCAGAGCCATACCACCTGTCAAAGCACCGTCACCAATAATCGGTAAAATCGAATGGGTTTCTTTTCTTAGATCACGGGCAATTGCCATTCCCATTGCTGCTGATAAAGAGGTCGAACTGTGCCCTGTTTCCCATACATCATGTTCGCTCTCATCCCGCTTAGGGAAACCGCATAAACCTCTATATTGACGAAGAGAATCAAATTGGCCTCCACGTCCGGTCAATATTTTATGGATGTATGATTGATGACCTACATCCCAAAGAAAGCGATCCTCCGGGCTTTTATAAACTTTGTGCAAAGCTAAAGTAAGCTCGACAACTCCCAGGTTAGCGCCGAGGTGCCCACCTGTAGCTGCCAGATTTTCAATAAGAAATTGTCTCGTTTCTTCTGCAAATTCTTCTAATTGATTTGTATTCATATCCTTCAGGATCGAAGGGTCTTTGATTTTACACAGATCCATTAAAGGACCCCCTTGTATTTATCTTGATTTTTTAGTGGACGACGGTGCACTTGTTACTATTCTTACTTTCAGGCGATTTTCTAACCATGCAATGATTTTAGCCGCGAAAAATATAATATCCGTAGATTTATTGATGGCCAGAAACTTACCCAGTGCTTTTCCGCCGACTGTCAATGCTGCGACAATGCTTGTTAATACTACAGATATGACAATCTGTATTGTCGAACCGTCACTGTAGCCGAAAGAATTAGCCAGTTGAATAACAACCACGGCGGATGCCGTCCCACTAACTATACCAGATATATCCCCTATAACGTCGTTACAGAAACTTGCAAATCGGTCTGCATTTCTGACAATAGCAATCGCTTCTTTAGCGCCTTTCACTTTTTCCGAAGCCATAGCATGAAATGGTTGTTCTGCTGCCGCAGTGGCAGCGATACCGAGCATATCAAATACGACCCCTGTAAAAACGATAATTAATACGATAACAAGGCCGAAAATCCATATAACTCCACTTAAAACGGAAGAAGATATAACTGAAAAAATAGCCGCTAACACGAATGTGATAACGGCAATACTTAAACTGAATTGTACGGATTTTTTAAATTTATTGTCCATTTCAAACCTCTATATCAGTAATTTATAAAATCATATGTAAGGAAAGGAATGGTCATGTATTAAGTAAAAATTGCGGCTTAGGTCTAGTAGGTTTTCCCAGGCGAGTACCGAGTGTCACCACTCTGGCGGTTCCCCTTTAAACTCGCCTCAGCCCCGTCTCCGGTGACTGGACTAGATTGCCACTTAGTCCGCACTATAATTCCTAATCCATGTCCATAGAACAGTCTAGGGGATTTCCCCGACAGCCTTTGGCCGTTCCTTAGCCTCTTTTGCAGTCTTGATTTCATATAGTTTACGCACCAGGGCCTCAGTGGCCATCTGAAGTCACATGGTGTTCAATGACTATAATCCCCTCAAAACCACTCAAGGCAGGCTACGCTGCGCATATAGAAATTCATCCATATACTGCAGGTTCATACCCCATTTCATAACGGCATCTGGCTCAGATACCATTACAAGAATGGGCCTCCGCGGAAGCAGGGTCAACGCCCACATGCCTTTGTGGATCGCCCTGCGACCTTAACTCCCAGCATCAACCCAAGGCTGGGCGCCTCAAGCCGACACAAGGAACTTCATCGATGTGCCCTTTGGCGGATTTTTAGGCCCGCCTTCAGGAACGGAGGGCCGACTAGAATACTGCACCATTCCTTTTGTAATCATAATATATCACATTTTGGCATGTGACTCAATGGAAATGAATTTCCTTAATGGTCACGGGTACTTAAATATTGAATCAACTCGGCTAACCTTGTTTGTTCCACCCCTGCCTTTGTTAAAGCCTGGAGGGCGATTTGTACATATCTCTCTTTTTGATCGATAGCCCCTTCAAGTCCGAGCAGTTGGGGGTATGTGCTTTTATGGTTTCCTTCATCACTGCCAGCCGGCTTCCCGATCACTTCCGAATCGCCTGTTACATCGAGGATATCATCCTGTATTTGAAAAATAAGACCCAGGGCTTCTGCCATTTCTTTCATCTCACTCAAGGCTTCCTCTGAAGCATTCCCAAGATAAGCACCTGCCATAATGGAGAATTTTAATAGCTGGCCTGTTTTATTCCTATGAATGCTTTCCAGTACTTCTAAACTGACTTGTGTATTTTCACTTAGCATATCTTGCATTTGACCTTCGACCATGCCTCTGGCTCCACTTGCCTTTGTTAGCTCACTTATTAAAAAGACACGCTCCCGATCATTTAAATGAGCGTCTTCTGCAATCACTTGTGAACTCAGTGCCAATAAAGCGTCACCAGCAAGAATTGCAGTTGCCTCATCAAAGCGTTTATGATTTGTTGGCAACCCTCTTCTCATATCATCATCATCCATCGCTGGAAGGTCATCATGGATTAACGAATAGGTGTGGACCATTTCAAGAGCAGAGGCCACTCCCAACACTTTCTCTTCAGAAGCTCCGAATGCTTTAGCTGTGGCTAATAGCAATACAGGACGAAGTCTCTTACCTCCTGCTTCTATGGAATACATAATCGAATCCTGCAATCTGCCTGGAACCGTGTAATCACGGACGAATAGTTGAAGTTGCTTGTTGATCAGTTGTCGTTTTTCAATAAGATATTCCGATAACTGCACGACTCATTCTTCCTCCTGTACAGAGAAAGGTTCGAGTTCCCCATGTTCGTTCATAATCTGCTGCATCTGGTTTTCCACATTCCCCAGCTTTTCACTGCAAAGCTTGGAGAGTTTCATACCTTCTTGGTAGTACTGGATAGCTTTTTCTAAAGGGACTTCCCCTGTTTCCAACTTCTCAACGATATCTTCCAACTGCTTCATGGCTTCTTCAAAACTGATTTCTGTGTTTTTATCCGTCATCTTCATCCTCCTTTACAGCGGTCACCTTGCAGGCGATCATTCCATCTTGCACCTTAAGTGAGAGTGAATCTCCACGTTCCACATGATGAACACGTTTGACGACATCTCCTTTTTCATCAAAAGGAATAGCATATCCCCGTTTCATGATATCTAATGGATTCACGAGTGTTAATTTATCGATATTTGTGTGGAACCGCTCTTTCTTCTTTTGTAAAAGATTTTCAAACCTTTTTTGTAACTGAATTGTTTGTTTGACTAGTGAATCAGAACCATCCTTTATTTTCGTTCCTGGTCCCTGCTGTCGCAGACGTTTCCCCATATTGGTCCACTGCTCTTTACGGTTTGAATGGACATTTTTCATTTGCCTTGTCAGACGCTCAAGCACTCTATCGAGATCCTGCTCTTTCTGACGCATCAACTGTTCGGGATATTTAAACGCATAGGACTTTTTCATGCGATTCAGCTTTTGCATAGCTTCTGACTTCTGAACATTCATCACTCGTACTAGGCGTAGATCCAGGTTTCGAACCTGCTCTTTTAATTCTGCTATAGACGGCACAGCAAGCTCAGCTGCTCCCGACGGGGTTGCCGCTCTCACATCTGCTACAAAGTCACTTATGGTCGTGTCTGTTTCATGTCCGACCGCTGAAATAATAGGTGTGCCAGAGTTCGCAATCGCTCGTGCCACCTTTTCCTCATTGAAGCCCCACAAATCCTCGATAGAACCTCCGCCACGGCCGACAATCAATACATCGAAATCCATGTGCTCATTTGCATACTCTATTGCCCTCACAACCGAATCCGCTGCTTTTTCTCCTTGTACTAGCACTGGCAAAACTGTCACAGGTACGATAGGATAACGTCTTTGAATCGTTGTCATAATATCACGCACAGCTGCCCCTGTCGGTGAAGTTATAACTCCGACATGTTTCGGATATGTAGGTAGAGGTTTTTTGCGTTCAAAAGCGAATAACCCCTCTTTTTCGAGCTTCTCTTTCAACTGCTCAAAAGCAAAATACAGGGCGCCGATGCCATCCGGCTGCATCTCTTTGATGTATAGCTGATACTGCCCCATCGGTTCGTAAACGTTGACTTCCCCTTTGACGAGCACGTTCATCCCATTCTCAGGAATGAACTTTAAGGAACGGTTATTCCCAGCAAACATTACCGCTTGGATTCTAGCCTGTTCATCCTTTAATGAAAGGTACATATGGCCCCTGCTGTGATGTTTGAAATTGGATATTTCCGCACGGAGCCAAACTGATTTCAAGTGAGGATCACCGGAAAGTTTACGTTTTATATATTTTGTCAATGCCGTAACGGTCAAATATTGATCCTGCACTTTAGAACCTCCTTACTGGTTATGAATACGCTTGGCGGCTTTGATTGTATTATGAAGAAGCATAGTAATCGTCATCGGACCTACCCCTTTAGGAACAGGTGTGATATGAGAGGCTACTTCTTTTGCTGACTCAAAGTCGACATCTCCGGTTAATTTACCGTCCACTCGATTGACACCCACATCAATGACGACAGCCCCTTCTTTAATATCCTCTCCCGTTATAAGGGAAGGTTTTCCTGCTGCAACAATCAGGATATCCGCCTTTTTTGTATGGGATTGTAAGTCTTTGGTTCGTGAGTGACAATGGGTAACGGTCGCATTTTCGTTAAGCAGTAGTTGCCCCACCGGCTTCCCGACCAAATTACTACGGCCGACGATCACCACATGCTTACCCTCGAGCGTAATATTAACTCTGTTTAGCATAACAAGGATTCCATATGGGGTGCACGGGAAAAAGGTGTCTTGTCCCGTCAGCATTTTCCCGACGTTTTCTGGGTGAAAACCATCGACATCTTTTCTTGGATCAATAGCTTCAATGATTTTTTGATCGGAAATATGATCAGGAACTGGTAACTGAACAAGGATACCGTGGACACTCTCATCCTTATTCAAGCGGCTGATCAAGTCCAAAAGTTCTTTTTCTGATGTATCTTCTGATAATTCGATTAAATCAGAGTCCATCCCCACTTTTTCCGAAGCACGCTGCTTACCTTTCACGTAGGACATAGAAGCAGGATCTTCCCCGATAATCACTACAACCAATTTCGGTCGAATACCTCTATGATGTAAATCACTTACTTCCTCTTTCATTTCTTGACGAAGATCCTCGGCGAGCTGTTTTCCGTAAATGACTTCTGCTGACATTTCCCATTCCCCCTAGTAAATACTTAAACCATTTTAGATAGTACGCCATTGACAAACTTGCCTGATTCTTCTTCTCCGAATATTTTGGCAAGCTCAATCGCTTCGTTTATTGCTACTTGTGTCGGAACATCTTCCTTATACTTCATTTCATAAGCAGCCATTCTCAGCACTGTCTTTTCGACCTTGGCTAATCGCTTTATCGTCCAGTGATCTAAATGATCTGAAATCCACTCGTCCAATTCATCGCGTTTTTGCATGACCCCATGGACTAAATCGTATAAGAAGTCGTCTACTTCCGTTCCTTCGACTACGTGCTCAATCGCCTCATCGGTATCGATTTCATTCGTAATCGTTTGAAAAAGCGCCTGGAAGGCTTTCTCACGTGCTGTGCGTCGTTTCATGTTCATTCTCCTTTAAGGTGATATCCGTTAGAATAATAACATTTTAATGGAACAAAAGCCATTATGATCAGAGCATTAATCATGAATTAAATGGACTGATCATTTCCCTACGATACCTTCCCTCTTTTACTTTTTTATTTGTTCAAGAAAAAATCAGAAAGGGATACCCCCTTTCTGATTAGTTTTAATATTCTTCTGTTTCCAATTCTTCCTCTTTAGTTGTCTCCATTTGGACTCCAACAATGTGGACATTGATTTCATTGATTTCCAGTGCTGTCATGTTTTTAAGCGCTTGCCTTGTGTTGTCCTGGATTTTTTGTGCTGTATCGGGAATTGAAATACCATAATCCATGACTACGTACGCATCGATCAAAATCCCATCATCTGTCAATTCTACTTTGACCCCTTTGCCGTGGTTTTTCTTACCGAGGCGTTCCGCTACGCCAGAAGCGAAGTTACCACGCATAGAAGCGACACCTGCCACTTCAGAAACAGCGATACCAGCGATCACTTCAATTACTTCAGGAGCAATCTCGATGTTGCCTAATGTCGATCCGTCCGTCACATTCAACAATTGCTTATCACTCACAAATGACCACTCCTTTTAAGATTCATCTTTCATTATATTATATTTTTCTAAGAATTTTGTATTAAAGTCACCTTCGACAAATACTTCATGTTCCATCATTCGCTGATGAAAAGGAATCGTTGTGTGTACGCCTTCAATGACAAACTCATCTAACGCCCGCTTCATGCGACGAATAGCTTCATCACGATCACGACCATAAGTTATTAGTTTGGCAACCATTGAATCATAATAAGGCGGAATCATATAACCTGGATAAGCGGCGGAATCCACGCGGACGCCAAGCCCTCCTGGTGGTAAATACATCTCGATTTTCCCGGCCGAAGGCATGAAATCCTTGTATGGATTCTCTGCGTTGATCCGGCATTCGATAGACCACCCTTCGAACGTAATATCATCCTGTTTGAAGGAAAGCTGTTCGTTATTAGCAATCAACAGCATTTCTTTGATCAAATCCACACCTGTCACCATTTCCGTTACTGGGTGTTCGACCTGAATCCTTGTATTCATTTCCATAAAATAAAAAGAATCGTCTTCCTTATCATAAATGAATTCTACTGTACCGGCGCCAGAATAGTTAACAGCAAGTGCAGCTTTGACTGCTGCGTCACCCATCTTCGCACGCATTTTTTCAGAAATTGCTGGGGAAGGTGTCTCCTCAATCAATTTTTGAAGGCGGCGCTGAATCGTACAATCGCGTTCACCCAAGTGAACTGCATTTCCGTGGTTATCTGCTAACACTTGAATTTCAACATGGCGGAAATCTTCAATGAATTTTTCAATATATACCCCAGGGTTTCCGAAAGCTGTTTCTGCTTCCTGTTGAGTCATACGGATCCCTTTTTTCAGATCTTCTTCATCACGCGCTACTCGAATTCCTTTACCGCCACCACCTGCAGTCGCTTTAATAATGACAGGGTAGCCTATTTCTTCAGCAACTCTAAGACCTTCTTCTTCATCTTTTATGATACCTGCTGATCCTGGCACTACTGGAACTCCAGCTTCCTTCATTGTTTCACGGGCCACATCTTTTGTCCCCATTTTTTGGATAGCATAGGAAGAAGGACCAATGAATGTGATATTACATTCTTCACACATTTCCGCGAACTCTGCATTCTCTGATAAAAATCCATAACCCGGGTGAATGGCGTCTGTTTCGGTGGAAGTCGCTAAACTCATGATGTTGGTATAGTTCAAATAACTATCTTTACTTAGTGTTGGGCCGACACAATACGCTTCATCAGCCATTTGTACATGCAATGCTTCTTTATCTGCTTCGGAGTACACAGCGACCGTCTCAATGCCCATTTCTTTACATGCACGAATGATTCGGACGGCTATTTCTCCTCTGTTTGCTATAAGAACTTTTTTAATCAAAACGTCTCATCCTCCGTTACTTAGACTTTACACGGAATAACGGCTGTCCATATTCCACTAGCTCGCCGTCTTTAACAAGAATCTCGACGATTTCCCCTGATACTTCCGCTTCAATTTCGTTGAAAAGTTTCATCGCTTCGACGATACACACAACGGAATCTTCTTTCACTTGATCTCCTACTTTTACATACGCATCCTGTTCTGGTGATGGCGATGAATAGAATGTCCCAACCATCGGAGACTTCACTTCCGCATCAAAATCAGCAGTGCTTTCTTCTGTTTTCGGAGATTCTTGTTTAGCTGATTCTTCCTTCACTTCTTGCTGTGGTGCATGCTCAGCAGGCTCCTGCTTCGGCTCAGGTTTCGGTTGAACAGGTTGTTGAACCTGGACTGGCTCTTTAACGATTTGTTCTTGTTGTTTCTTCATGGATACTTTGGTTCCATTCGCTTCATAGCAAAATTCATCGATATTAGACTTATCGATCAACTTTATGATTTCTCGGATTTCTTGTACCTTCAACATTTACGGCACCCCTTTATGTATAATTACTTTTATAACTGGTACTAATAACTCCTCTTAACATTCTATTATACAATGCCACTTCCCTGCAACTTACGACAAAAATAGAGAAGCAGTCTTGTGAAAGGCCTCTCCCCTTCAGAGCGAATTCTAATCATAGTTAAGAATAAATATTTTTTCTATATGAACAAGATTTTCATGTATTAAACCTTACGCGATCATTATTCCACCAAATAAAATAACCCTATTAAAGCGATTGTTATTTCTGCAAAATTACCCATATGTTACCAAACATTACTAACACTTCACAAAATTAAAAACCCCATTCCATGAAAGAAATGGGGTTTATTTCTTTGATTAACTTGCTGGTTGGAACTGGACCTGGACTCGTTTTTCACCAAACTCATCAGAAACCATTTGAATGATTTGGTTTGTTTCTGTTTTGGATAATTCTTCTGCCTTTACAGTTACGTGGACGACGTCATCTTCTGCACGGACGAGAACATCATCATAGGCGGCACTTGCGCGAATTGTATTTTCAATGATGGATTCCTTGGATTGAGTAGCTTTGATCGTTTCCATTTTTTCTATTGCTTCATTCTTTTCTGCTGTGCTGAAATCACTGGAGGCCATAATTTCAGAAAGTTGTTCTTGCATTTGATCCCGTTGGTTTTGCATATCCATGCGGATAGCTGTAAAAAGCTCATCTGTAGAGACTTGGGAAATGACCGTCCCATCCCCCGTTGTTTCTACCCCTTCTTCATCAGTTGCTTCCCCTGTGATTTCTGCCCACTCATCTTCTTGAATAAATGCCATCTCTCCATTATCCGGTGAAGTCATATAATAGACACTTAATACAATCAATAGACTCAACATCGTCAACAACCAAACCGTTTGCTTTTTAACCAAGGTAACCCCTCCTTATTGTTTAGGCAACACAGAAATTCTGTGGGTCGGCACATCCAACACTCTAGAGACAGCTTCGACCACCCACGCCTTCACTTGCATCTGATCGACCCCCGCGGCAGTCACGAAAACCCCACTCACTTCCGGCTTGGATGTCTGGGTGAGCAAAGGAACTTCGCGATCACCTTGGCGGACGAGGACTAACTGCTGTTCTCTCGAATAATCCTCAATTTCACGTTCCCCTCCATTCTTATCGCTTTCGTTAGTCGTTTGTTTTCCTATGATCAAGTTTTTGTCATACACCTTTTTATGAGTAGACGATAGGTTAATCATGATGTCGACTGCACTTACCCCTTGTATGTTTTCAAGTAAAGGCTTCAGCTGCTTTTCATACTCCTTTTCCAATTGCGAAATCGAGTCTGTCATTTCTGGTGTTTGCGAAGCCGAAGGCGCCCCCTCAGACTGAGACCCAATGTTCTCTTCACCAAGCTCGGGTGCAGAAGGCTCATTTGGCTGGAACCAATTGCTCGTCAATATGATCAAGACTCCAATTATACCCAGTGCAATCAAATACTTCGGCTTGTTCAATTTTCTTCCATCTTTATTAGACAGAGGTTGCAACAGCTTATCCCACCATTTATTCATCCTCTTCCTCCCAGCGGATACTGATTTGTTCTTTGTCCAAGTCGAGGTAGTCAGCGATCCATTGCAACAGTTCAGGATCTTGGTCGTCTTCCTTTGTCGCCACTTCATCCATTATTGAAATCTCTACATTCTCAACAGCCTGTCTCTCTTCATCTCGAGAAAGCGTGAGGGTCAGGTTGTTCAAAGTCTCCAGACTATAAGGCTCTTCTTGGAAACTCATCTCCACATGGACAAGTGCTAAATTTTGCTCTTCTTTCAGGGGGGTCGCGAGCTCAGCAGTCAAAGCTTGGGTAACCTGTTCTAATTTATATGCATCTTGTCCCTCGAGTATTTCATTTTTCTTTGATTCTATATTTTCATCAAGAGTCTCGGCGTCCCATTGCTGTTCCATTGTTGTATTTGCATGCTGGACGAGACGTTCCGGATCAATGTTCAATATTTGCAGCAATGGTCCAAGGAAGATCAATAGGAGCAATATTGACATTACAAGTCGTGCATACTTTCTCATCACACCAGAAGGTAGCAGGGCATCCGCGACCATTGCCAATAACAGGAAGAGAACAATTTTTGTTATCCAATCTATAAAGTACTCCACGTCCATCCCCCTTATCTGACCATCATTGTAATGTTACTCGCAGCTACCATGATGACGATTACTAGAAAAAACATCATGGAGACCATTAGTAAAGCTGCAAAGATATATAGGATGTGACGACTGATGACATCCATTGCTTTGATGATCGGTCCATCCCCCAGCGGTTGCAATAAAGCAGCTGCAATCTTATAAATCAATGCTATAGCTAATACCTTAATGGCTGGAAAAACAGCGATCCCTAGTAGAATGACCACTCCGGCAATCCCTAACGTATTCTTCAATACAAGTGACGCACCGAGGATGGTATCCGTAGCATCTGTAAACAATCGTCCGACTACTGGAACAAAGTTCCCTGTAACAAAACGTGCAGTCTTCATTGTTATTCCATCCTGTACAGCTGTTACGGTCCCCTGCACCGATATGACACCTAGAAAGATGGTAAGAAAAACTCCCATGATCGCCATCCCGGTTTTTCGCAGGAGTTCAGCTAATTGATCGACTTTATACGTATCATTCAAACTCCCTACAATAAGTAATAGTGCAGACGATGCAAATAAGGGAATAAGCAAATATTTAACTATAAGCCCGCTGGATTGGACTAATGCTATAATGATCGGATGAAAAAAAGAAATCGACATCAGATGACTGAACGAAGCCATGATCCCTAGCAACAACGGGATGAGACCGATCATGAAACTGCTCATCCTCTCGATAGTTCCGAGCGTATAATCAATGACTTGATGGAAACTTTCCAATGCAAGCGTTAATAAGACAAGATAAATAACCATATAAGCGATCTTACTGACTACAGAATTTTCGAAAGCTGACTGGACCGAGTGGAGCAATGTACTGAATAATGTTAAAAATAATAAGGAAGCCAACAATTTGCCATTCACTAGTAACTCATGAAAGAAAAATTCTATAATCCCTGAGAACCAATCAGAAGATTTTACTGAGCTTTCACTTTCGATGAATTCCCGGAAGTTATTAGTATGGAAGGATGGCAAATAATCCCCATACTGTTGATTCAATTCATTCCAGTTCTCCTCCAACTCTTCTGTTGTCACATGATCCAACATTGAAGGAACAGCATCGGGAGCAGGAGTGGAAGCGAATGAGATCATAGGAAAGCTAAAATAACCGATAATAAGCAGGCAAAATAGTTTCATCAACTGTTTCATGGCATCCCTCCCGACCTTATTCCTAGGTACCTGGTATGAAGTTCAATATCGTCTCGATCACCGCCGTAACTATAGGAATTGCGAGAATTAGAATGAACAGTTTTCCAGCGAGCTCTACTTTAGAAGCAAGGGCATTTAATCCAGCATCTCTTATGAGCTGTGCTCCGAATTCAGCTATATAGGCTATGCCGATTATTTTCAGAATCGTTTTAAAATACACCGGCTCCACATTAGCTTTATCTGCCATATAAGATAATAATGTAAAAATATGTTTGACCTGATCCAGAATCGATAAAAACAGGATGATGACCGTGAACAAAAGAAGCAGGAAGGCGACGCTTGATTTTTGTTCTTGCAAGAGTAAAATCAATAAAGCCGCTACCAGCCCTAAAGATACAACTTGTATAATATCCATCGGTTACCCCTGATAGAGAAAAACCGACTTAATTTGTTGAAAAAGATCGGCAAGACGGTGCAGGACAATGAACAGTACGATGATAAAGCCTGTCAATGTCACCGCTTGCGCAATCTCTTCTTTTCCCATCTGCTTTAAAATACTGTGTATCATAGCGACAATAATTCCGACACCAGCTATTTGGAATAAGATCGTTGCATCTTGAAGCACAATGGTTCTTCCCCCTTTATATGATTAATATGATCACAAGCAATCCACTAAGGATCCCCATCCCCCTGGCCATCTTTTGGTATTGTTCTCCTGCTGCAAGAGCTTCCTGCAACTCACGATCGAGATGGTGAAGCGTCAATTGTATTTGTTTCTGCTGTTGTTCTAAATCATGTTGGCCAAGTGTGCGGCCGAACTGTATCAAGATTTCTAATTCGGTTTTCGCTAAAGCATTTAGTGACCAGTGTTTTTTTAAATGCTTGGACCATACAGAGGAAAAGTCCTCCCAAACCTCTTCCTCCTTGAGGATTTCTCTAAAAAACATGTTAATGGGCTTTGGGAGGTTTAGTGACAGATTTTCACACACTTCTATTAAGGAGGATTGTCCAAAAACCATCTCTGCTTCTATCATTTGCAAAGCATTTTTCCATTGCCTGATTTGTCCTGGCCTTTTTTTAAACCGGGAAGCAATATCAAACCCTGCCCATGTAGTGACGGTCAATATGATGACGGCTCCGATCCATTGCATCTTTCCCTCTCCCCTTCCACTGAGCGAGAACTTGTCCTGACTCATCTAACACTTCCCAAACCCCTCCTTTTCCTGGAGTCAATCGTTCTAACACGATGTAACGATCGAAGATTTTTTCTTCTAACAAAGATTTAGCTGAAGGTCTTTTTTCCACACCCGATAACCCTTGACCGTGTATGCTGCATATAACTTCTACCCCAGTAAAAGTAGCCTCACGAACGGCATCCGCATCTTTTTTCCCACCGATTTCATCGACGATTATAACCTCAGGAGACATCGATCGAATCATCATCATCATACCTTCTGCTTTCGGGCAAGCGTCCATTACATCTGTGCGATCTCCTACATCCAGTTGTGGAATCCCCCTCATGCTTGCAGCGATTTCTGAACGTTCATCCACAATCGCTACTTTAGCTGCGGAATATCCTGGACGGTGCGAACCGATGTATCGAGCTAATTCCCGGAGTAATGTTGTCTTACCTGAATGAGGCGGTCCAATGATCATCGTACTTAGCCATCGCTCATCAGAATATAAATAAGGTACCAATCTTTCCACATGACCAGAAGTCGCTTTTGCTATTCGTATATTCATGAATGATATGTGTTTCAATGTTTCGACTTGATCGTGATTTGTATTCGCTTTTCCGGCTAAACCGACTCTATGGCCACCTTCAATTGTTATGAACCCCTCTTTTAATTCGTCTTTAAATCGATAGAGGGAAAATTGACTGATCTGGTTTAGCACAAAAGATAGATTTTCTGGTGTCATGACCGGTGATCCAACCAACCTATGATGAGTGTTATCCAAAATTTCTATCGGACGCCCTACGCGTAGGCGGATTTCCTGCACTTTCTCCCAACCGACCTGTTTTTTTAAGAGTTGTTGGAAGGAAGGCGGAAACAATCGTATTATCTCCTTCATCCTCTCTTACTCCTTTATTTGGTTTACTTCATATGTATGTGCCTCTTCAACGCTTATGACAGTCGAATGATATAAAAGTAGAAGATTTTGAGAGAGCCGATAGAGGAAATAATAGAGCACTTAGTAGAAACGTTCCCTAACCTATACTCATCCTATTAAGAAATTATCTATGCAGAAGTATCGTTTAATCTTTTTGTTTCAGGGATTTTTCATTGGTTGGTGTTATCCCTTGTAGGAGAGGAGATGTTAAAGACCATATTCGATTTGGATTACAGGAGAAAAAGTCTTCAAACAAAAAAAACTTGACCCAAGGAGGGCCAAGTTCTTCATCTTACTATTTACGCACGTGACACATACTTACCATCTGTTGTACTGATCACAAGGACCTCTCCCTGGTTGATGAAGAATGGTACTTGTACAGTAAGGCCTGTTTCAAGTGTCGCCGGCTTTGTACCACCACTTGCTGTATCACCTTTAATTCCAGGCTCTGTTTCCGTTACTTCAAGTTCCACATTTTTCGGCAATTCAACACCGATGGTTTCCCCTTCATACGATTGAATTTGCACTTCCATATTTTCTTTCAAATAATTCAATTGTTCTTGGATCGTAGCTGTCGGGATTTCCACTTGTTCGTATGTTTCCATATCCATGAAGGCATGCATATCTCCATTAACATAAAGGTACTGCATCTTACGGTTCTCAATATGCGCGCGCTCCACTTTTTCACCGCCACGGAACGTTTTCTCCTGTATATTACCGTTACGAAGGTTACGAAGTTTGGAACGGACAAAAGCCGCTCCTTTCCCTGGCTTAACATGTTGGAAATCCATCACTTGCCAAATGTCACCTTCTACTTCAATTGTCAAACCTGTTTTAAAATCGTTTACTGAAATCATTTATTGTTCCTCCTTCAATTACAACGTGATTAGTTCTTTGGTAGACTTGCTTAACCGCTCATTACCTGTTTTAGTTACAATCGTATCGTCTTCTATGCGGCATCCGCCTACTTCAGGCACGTAGATCCCTGGTTCCACTGTAACAACCATCCCCGCTTCAAGGGGTACATCAGAACGGAAAGAAAGTCCAGGACCTTCATGGACATCTAGACCAATACCGTGTCCAGTAGAATGACCGAAGTATTCTCCATACCCTTTTCCTTTGATATAATCACGTGTTAATGCATCTGCCTGTTTACCTGTAATGCCCTCTTTTATTCCTTCCATACCTTTTAACTGTGCTTGTAAAACTGTGTCATAAATCTCTTTTAATTGATCATTAATTTCACCGACAGCCACAGTTCTCGTAATATCAGAACAGTACCCTTTATACAAAGCACCAAAGTCGAGTGTAACCAACTCTCCAGTTTGGATCTCCTTTTCCGATGCTACACCGTGAGGTAATGCAGATCGGTATCCGGAGGCTACAATAATATCAAAGCTGGATGATGTCGCTCCTTGCTTCCTCATGAAAAATTCCAGCTCATTGGATACATCAATTTCTTTGACGCCGGGTTTTATGTAACCGAGAATATGTTCAAAAGCATCATCGGCGATTTTAACAGCATCCTTTAATATACTAATCTCCTCTTCCGTCTTAATCAAGCGTAATTTTTCAACAATCCCGGAAGTAGGGATGAGCTCAGCGTCTAAGGATTCTTTATACTGTTCAAATTGCGTGTAGGTAACATGGTCTTTTTCAAAACCTATCCGGCTCAGATCAAGATCTGCTACTTTTTCCGCTATAGCTTTAGGCATAGGAGTTTTGTGTTCTACAATTTCAAATTCTTCCGCCTGTTCAGCTGCTTGTTCTGTATATCGGAAATCTGTGATTAGTATGGCCTGATCCCTTGTGACTAAAAGCGCACCAGAAGAGCCTACGAATCCGGAAACGTATCTCCTGTTTTTCGGGCTCATTATAAGTAGTCCATCTAATTCTTTTGAAGCGATCGCTTTTCTTAAATTGGAAAGTTTACTCATGAATCATGTCTCCCTTCACTTTCTATCTTTTGGATCATCCCCAGTGTTGCTAATCGGTATCCATCTATTCCGAATCCGACTACTTGACCTGCACAAACGGGTGCTATCATGGAGGAGTGGCGAAAAGATTCCCGGCTATGGACATTTGAAATGTGGACCTCTATGACAGGCAAGGAAACTGCACTGACAGCATCACGGATAGCGATACTATTATGCGTATAAGCAGCTGGATTAATGATAATACCTGCCGCTTCTCCGTCTGCTTCTTGAATCCAGTCCACAAGATCCCCTTCATGATTGGACTGATAAGCAACCACTTCATATCCGTGATCCCAAGCTGTATCTTTTACTAACTTGGCGACATCCTCAAGTGTTTGTTTGCCATAAGTTCCAGGTTCCCGTTTACCGAGTAAATTCAAATTCGGCCCGTTAAGCAGATACAGCCGTTTAGTCCCCATAATTCCATCCCACCGTTTCCAAAATTGTCATACACTTTAAGTTTATCATATTCTCCCTTCATTTGAATAAGAATTCGCTGTTTCATTGAATTCACGATATTCATAGGAAATGGAATACCCGATAAAAACCCCATATAATATAAATAGACACCCTGTAGTCACCCATGTGTCGCTATTCAGATCCAGAAAAGTGGGAATCGCTGGAAACACCGGGGTCAAGACTAAATACACAACAGCCCATAAGGCGATCCCGAAAAGCATTCCAGGCCAAATCCCATTTAATTTTTTCATTGTCAAATAATACAACAATGCCGTTCCTAAGGATAAAATCCCAATGATAACGACAGCTAAAACTTCTGCTAGCCATGTACCAGTCCAATCCGTCTGCCAAAATGACCTGAAAATGAATGATGCTGGTGAGACCTGTGTAAAATTAAAATAATACGCGATTGTGCCTAAACCACTCCATAAAATCCCTGCTATGAATCCTGTTATTAAAGCTTTTCCAATTACACTCTGTTGTGGCTCTTGTTGTCTTTGGTCCTTTTGTTTTTCAGCCATTTCCATCACCTCGGTCTTATTTTTAACCAACCCCTCATTTTTCATGCTAATTTCAGCGAGAGAGACTAGTGATTCTTGGCAATTTGAGGTAAAATAAAAGTCCAACCATTTATTATGTGTTCCAGTGTTTAAAATGGCACTCAAGAAGGAAATGAATTATTACTAGCATTCTTTCAGGACACAATTTATTAAATGATAGTGCATATTATATTCTATAAAGGAAACAATCTTAAATAACATATCCAATGTAGTACATCCCCATTCAATGATGAATTCTCTTTCAACAAGGGTATAGTTCCATAACAAAATATTCATAGTCGACCAATACTAGAAGGGAGGAAAACTAGTCATGCGTAATTGGATGACTCCTGTTATTTACACCTTGATTGGCCTCGCTGTCTTTTTTGTCGGTATCCAGCTATTTACAAACACGACCGGCTTTTTAACTTCGATCGTTACGATGATCGGAATTGCTGCTCTCATTTATGGAGCGATTTACTTCTTCTTCCTCCGTAACCGCGGCTTTGGTGGCGCTGCCGGTGGTGGAAACGAAATGAAGAAATACAAGCAAGCAGTCAAACAATCCAAGCAGAAATATAAACAACCAACCCCAGCCGTTAAAAAGAGTACTGTAACTAAAGCCCAATCTAAAGCTTCAGGGTTCGGGGGGAAAAATCGTAAACGGGCAAATGGACCCCAACTTCGCGTTATCGAAGGAAACAAAAGTAAAGACAAAAATCGAGCCACTTTTTAATGGCTCGATTCTTTTTATCCTGTAAATTATATTGTGAATAACCCCAGCGTCCTTCCCCTTCGGAACCTTAAGTCAATCATCTCTGTTGCATATGGTCACGTCGAGTGACGGCTTATGATTGTCAATGGTGTGCAATGATTCATGACCTTTCCGCTTTTTTGGTAGTTAACGACTCCAACGGCGCAAAAAGTCACTCGCATGTTCGTGCCCTAAATTCATCAATGCTTCCTTTTGCTCATCACTCATATCAAAATCTGTCGTTTCAACCCCATTAACCGGAATAAAAATAATATCCTTACTCATCGTCTTCGATATATATCTTGCATCATGCGCTTGTTGCATGGTTTTAAATAATGCATGAAACATTTGGATGGCATTCTTAATTTTCTGTTCGGGCAATTTATCTGGTTCATCACTAAGCTTCATCCCTATAATCGGACGCGTTCGACAACCACTCTTCTTTTCCCATATCCAAAGCGGGAAATTACTGAGCACTCCGCCATCTATAATTACGGAACGCCCTTTTTTTCCATGGATTTTAACTGGAATAAAAAAATAAGGTAACCCCGCACTCATGCGTACTGCTTTGGCTACCGAAAATGTAGCCGGATCAATACCATATACTTTCTTCAAATCATCTGGTAAGACAACGATACGTCCTAGTGTCAAATCCGAACAAATCACCTTCAGTGACCCAGGAGGAAGGTCAGCAAATGTTCGTACCCCCTTATCTTCCAGCCACTCCTCTAAAACCCTTTCCAATTGATTTCCCTTATATAACCCGAGCCGGTAATACAAAAGCAACCATTTCATGAAGGGAAATAGACGATCGGATAGGGGGACATCAACCAATTCTTCAAACGATATGCTTTTCAAACGCTCCTTCAACTCTTTCGCTGTGTAACCAGCCGCTGTCAAACATGCGAGGATTGCCCCTGCCGAGGTGCCTGCGACCCGACTGAACGAATACCCTCGTTCTTCCAGTTCTTCCAGAGCTCCGATAAACGCCAGGGCTTTCACACCCCCACCTGAAAAGACACCATCCACCTTCACGCTGCCTCACCCCACTTTACTTCATTATAAACGCTGCAGAAGTGAAATAGAACGTATAGGCAGGAGACAATTGCAAAGGAACATGATCTTTTACTCAGTCAAACAAAAAAGAAAGGCACATGCTCCCATGCACCTTTCTTTCATTCTTCATTTTGTTCTTCATTTTTCTTCTGAATTTCTCTTAATGCATCAACACGCCCTGGATTTTCATCAAAATATTGAACGAGATCGCCGATGCGGTCAATAGAGTTCCAGCTCATATGATGTTCAATTCCTTCTACATCCTCATAGATATTATCATGGTCCACACCGATGATTTCCAGGAATTGTTCAAGCAACTCATGGCGATAAACAAGCCTTTTTCCGACCTTCTTCCCTTTGGGTGTTAAAATGAGCCCACGATATTTCTCATAGTTCAAATATTGATCACGATCGAGTTTCTGCACCATTTTTGTAACGGAAGACGGATGCACCTGAAGGTTTTCAGCAATGTCAGATACTCGTGCATATCCTTTATCTTCTATTAGTATATATATTTGTTCAATATAATCTTCCATGCTAGGTGTCGGCATGTTGAACCCCCAATACCCTATCTTTATGTAAAAGCTCGCATTTTTTAAAATTCAGAGGGGTATCCCTCTTTTAAACGTTTTTATAGCATATGTTTCCACATGCAAATGATACACTAGTTTCTCCCCACTGACAAGCAAACCCAAGTCATACACTCGTGTTTCTAATGAGAATCGTTCAACAGCAGTATTCTGGGAAGACTTAGTTTCGAGACTTTTGTATAAAGTGGATGGAGCTGTGGGGAATGACTCGCTTTCCGTGGGAGCGCGGTGAGCCTTCTCGGCTGCCTCCTGTGGGGTCTCACCAAGCACTCTTTTCCCGTTCTTACACCTGAACGGACCTACATTTAAAAAAAGTTTACATAAGCCATATGTGTGCTATTCAGCTCCAGTGCCTAGCGGCTAGTGAGACTCCCCTCGCTTCTGTACGATAAGTCAACATCGAATCGCTACGCTCTTCGTGTTTCCTTTATCTCCTCCTTCCCAACCATCCCTGACGCCCTACACGGCAACGAACCCCGCAAGCATCTCGGAACTGGGGATTCAAGAATTGTAACTCTAATGGAATAAGGAGGATTACAGGAGTTTAACATAATCATTTTATAAAAAGAAGCACCGGATTATATACATCCGGTGCTTCACTCATATTATTACAAACCACATTTCAATTGGGCATTACAATTGGTACAAGTGTTACAGCCTCCGATATCTTCGACTGTTCCTTGGCGACAAACTGGACATGTATCACCGACTTCAGATCCAATGGTTACATTCGTCTTATCTAATTCTTGAATCGTATCCATCAAAACAACATGAGGTTTCTTTTCTTCGGCTTCAAACAACTCCGTTTGCTCTCCATCAAAATCGTTTTCCTCTGCTTTCAGAGAAAGTACCTGGCTATCACGACTTCCGTCAACGTAGACGGTGCCTCCTTTAGCCCCACCACGGTATAGGCGCTGGTAGACACGCTCCACTTCTTCGACCGTGTACCCTTTTGGCGCGTTGACGGTTTTCGAAATGCTGCTGTCCACCCACCGTTGAATGATACATTGTGTATCAGCATGAGCTTCAGGGCTCATCGTCATAGCTGTTACGAACCATTCTGGCAAATTATTAGAGTCCTGGTCCGGGTGTGCATCCAAGTATTCCTGTAAAATATCTGCTTTTACTTCAATGAACTTTCCGAGACGTCCACTTCGGTAATAGGAGAAGGAGAAATAAGGCTCGAGCCCTGTGCTCACCCCTACCATCGTACCTGTACTTCCTGTCGGTGCGACTGTGAGCAAGTGGGAGTTACGAATTCCATAAGTGAGCACATCCTGACGAATATCTTCCGGCATTTCTTTCATATAACCCGTATTGATAAATCGCTCACGCAGTTCCTGAGTTTCTGCGTCAGTTTTTCCAACTAAGAATGGGAAGCTTCCTTTTTCTTTCGCAAGCTCTATTGATTCACGATAAGCCGTAGTCGCTATTGTTTCAAAGATTTCGTCCACAAGCTGATTACCTTCCTGCGAACCATAAGTCGTTTCGCAATAAATGAGGAGGTCATGAAGCCCCATGACACCAAGACCAATACGTCGTTCTCCTAAAGCCTGTACCTTGTTTTCTTCAAGGAAATATGGTGTTGCGTCAATGACGTTGTCCTGCATGCGCACACCCCGACGCACGGTCTGCTCAAGTCGTTCATAATCGACTTGTTTATTTTGCTTATCTGCAACACTAGCCAAATTGACTGCTGCAAGGTTACAAACAGAATAAGGTGCAAGTGGCTGCTCACCACATGGATTGGTGGCTACAACCTTCTGACCATATGCTGTCGCATTCGTTTTCTCATTGGCATTATCGATAAAGAAAATACCTGGCTCAGCAGAATAGGTTGCACAAATATTAATTAAATTCCAAAGCTCACTCGCTTTTACTGTACGATACGTACGAATACCAAAACCACGCTCAGCCCATTCACGGACATCGCCACTTTGATGCCATTCTTCGTTGTATTTAGCCATTTCATCTTTGGTATAATTTTCTACATCTGGAAAGCGCAGCTGATATTCCGTGTCATTCTCTACGGCATCCATGAATTCTTTTGTAATACAAACTGAAATATTAGCACCAGTAAGAAATTCGGAATTGTGGACCGTATACGTCCCACCTAAATGCAGCTTTTCTTCCGCTTCCTGAATGCTTTGATCTGTAAAGCCACCTTGACCTTGAATATGTTTATAATTCACAACACTTTGATATAAATCTTTTTCTGTTTCTGTAAGTGGCGTAAATTTCAACTTGTCTTTAGCTAGTTGTTTAATCACTTCATCCTCTGTATTTTCAATAAGAAATCGGAGGATTCTTGGGTTTTGCATCTTTGAAATGATAAATTCCAAAATATCGGGGTGCCAGTCTGCTAACATGATCATTTGAGCACCACGCCTGGAACCTCCTTGTTCAACGAGGTGTGTAAGCTTGGCAATATCATCGAGCCAAGATACAGAACCCGAGGATTTTCCGTTCACCCCACGTGCAAGCGTATTCCTTGGGCGGAGTGTCGAACCGTTTGTACCCACACCACCCCCGCGGGACATAATCTCCATCACTTGTTTACGGTGGTCAGAGATTCCTTCACGAGAGTCCTGAATGAAAGGCATGACATAGCAGTTAAAATAGGTCACATCTGTTTGTGAACCCGCTCCGTATAATACTCTACCTGCTGGAATGAAATTTAATTCAGACAATTCCTCGTAGAACTCTTTAAAGCTCTGTTGTTTCCGTTCTGGGTCTGTTTCCACTTCTGCCAGCCCTGTAGCGTTCCGAAGCGCTATTTGCTCGTAGTACACTTCCAGCGGCTTATCAATCGTATCCAGGTTACGAGTGATCAAACCTGTCTCGCGCTCATTCTCATGATCAAGAACATTCACAAACTCATCCTCAACCCGAACAACAGCTTGATGAGATTCCCAGTTTATCGACTGTATGAATCCGAAGCCCCTTGCCGGAAATTTAGGATCATCTTTGACTGTAAGAACAACAAAGTCCCCTTCTGACAAGGTCAATTTTTCCGTATCCTTAAAAGCATACCTGTCCAACATAACAAGTCTTGAAACACCCTTGTGAGTTATGGACATAGAATCAGTAATTTCATGTACTTGAGGAAACTGCCTGATATCTGCATTCAGGCGCTCCACATTAATTTTCAGTTGACCATCTGTGGAGGTTTTTAACTGCATTATGCATCTCTCCCTTATATAGAAAAGCTATAGCTTTTTTGCATTTGATATATGTAACATACCACATATACAGAAAAATAATCAATATATTGTGTTTACCTAATTTTCTGTCACCATATATTGTATTGTTGAACAATCATGTAGAACTTTGTCAATTTATGAATCATGAGAAATCAGCCAAAAAATAAAGCGATCAAAAGAAAACCCAGCCTATTCTGTTTCTCTTTCCTTTTTTCATCAGTTGCATCATAATCTAAGTAACAAAGCTCGACAAATCAATATTTTTTACTATAACATAATAAAATTTTTTTGAAATACGCTCCGTTCCCTCCTATAATAGATAGAGGAATAGAGAAATGAGGGGGATGGAATCATGGAATTATGGATCTTAATCGGGGCACTTGTAGTGGTTATTGCCTTCGGTGTGTATAGATTCTTCAAAGCAAGAAAAATTATGACTACATTATCAGAGGACAAATTCCGAGAAGGATACAGAAAAGCGCAGCTGATCGATGTTCGTGAACCAAAAGAATTCGATGGCGGACACATTCTAGGTGCAAGGAATATTCCATTATCGCAAATGAAAAACCGTCTTATTGAAATTCGCAAAGACAAGCCCGTATACTTGTACTGCCAAAGTGGTGCCCGTTCTGCCCGTGCAGCGATGATGCTTCACAAAAAAGGCTATGAAGATTTAAACATGCTAGAAGGCGGCTTCAAAAAGTGGACAGGTAAAATTAAAACCAAAAAGTAATACCCAGCCCGGTTCAATCCCAGAATCGGGCTTTTTCTGTTAAACTTCTCCAACTAAAGCTCCGAATTCTGTAAGGGTCAGTTTCGAGACATTTTGTGAGTGGATAATTGTGGCGGGGAAAGACTCTCGCTTTCCGCGGGAGTCATTCCCCTCTGCACCTTGCCAAAATCGATTCTCGACACCGCTGCTCGAAAAGGTGGTAATGAATGGAAGTATGCTGGTGAGCATACATTGGAAACCTTGCTATAGAGCGTTATATTCCCATAGGACAGGGATGATGGAGGACGCTCCTTTCTATTAAGGGCATTCGTTTCTCCCTTACTTCGAATGAGGTGGTTGGGAAGCTGCGAGACTCCCGTGGGAGAAGGAGGTAGGCGAGATCCCTTAGTGCGATAGACCGCCCGAGGAAGCTCGCCAGGTCCCCCACAGGAAAGCGAGTTGCTTCCCCACCAACCCTGACTCTTCATACGGCAACGAACCCCGGTTATCTCGGATTAGAGTCTTACATAAGACTGCCATATAACTGAAAGAAACCGGAGTCCAGCTATATGTAGACTCCGGTTTCTTTTTATTCTTCTTTCTGATATCGTAAAACAGGTTTTCGTGCAGCTTGTGTCTCATCCATTCGACTGACGATCGTCGTATGAGGAGCATCCTGGACCATCTGAGGGTCGTCTTTAGCTTCATTGGCAATTTGAATCATACGATCGATAAAGTCATCCAGAGTCTCTTTGGATTCCGTTTCTGTCGGCTCCACCATTAACGCTTCCTCGACATTAATCGGGAAATATATGGTTGGCGGGTGATATCCAAAATCAAGCAACCGCTTCGCCATATCCAAAGTACGTACACCCAATTTTTTCTGACGCCTTCCTGACAGTATAAATTCATGTTTACAATGGCGATCAAAAGGAAGATCAAACTCTTCTTGGAGACGACGCATCATATAGTTTGCATTGATGACGGCATATTCGCTTACTTTTTTCAAGCCTTCAGGGCCCATCGTCCTTATATACGTATAAGCCCGGACATTGATTCCGAAGTTTCCATAATAAGGCTTGACTCTGCCAATGGATTGCGGACGGTTATAATCAAATACATAGACACCATCCTGTTTGGTTAAAATCGGTTTTGGCAAATAAGCAGCGAACTCTGCTGTAACTCCTACAGGTCCAGAACCAGGCCCACCTCCTCCGTGCGGCCCGGTAAACGTTTTGTGAAGATTCAAGTGGACAACATCGAAGCCCATGTCCCCTGGACGCGCATAACCAAGAATAGCGTTCAAGTTAGCCCCATCATAATAAAGCTTCCCACCCGCCTCGTGCACAATGGCCGCCATCTCCTCAATATCTTCTTCAAAAAGTCCAAGCGTGTTCGGGTTTGTCAACATTAAGGCAGCTGTCTGTTCATCGACTACTCGCTTCAAATCTTCAAGATCAACAAGCCCTCTTTCATCAGATTTTACGGTCACAGCTTCAAATCCAGCCACCGTAGCAGAGGCCGGGTTTGTACCATGCGCGGAGTCCGGCACGATAACTTTCGTCCGATTATAGTCTCCATTCGCTTCATGAAAAGCCCGGATCATCATTAAACCTGTCCATTCGCCATGAGCACCTGCTGCCGGCTGAAGTGTCACAGTGTTCATACCTGTGATGGCCGCAAGGGATTCTTGTAAATCATACATTAAGTGTAGAGCTCCCTGAACGGATTCCGATGGCTGATATGGATGAATGTGACTGAAGCCAGTAAGGCGTGCAACATCTTCATTCATTTTCGGATTGTATTTCATTGTACAAGAGCCGAGTGGATAGAAGCCTGAGTCAACACCATGATTGCGCTTAGAGAGAGCTGTGTAATGCCTCATAATTTGTAGTTCACTCACCTCAGGAAGATCCGGCTCACTTTTTCTTACATATGAGTCACCAATCATCTCATCAACATCCACTTCCGGGACATCGAATTCTGGTAAGCTAAAACCTGTGCGGCTCTCTTGACTCAATTCAAAAATTAATGGAAAGTCCTTATTACTCATGTAGATCCCCCATCTCCTTGACGAATGTGTCTATTTCTTTTTTCGAACGTATTTCCGTAACCGCCACTAACATGAAACCTTCCAACTGCTCATCCACCTGCCCTAGATCATATCCACCAATGATTCCACGAGTCAGGAGTTCTCGGTTTACTTCCGACACATTACGTTTTAAATCAACAACAATTTCATTAAAAAACGCTCCATTATAAGCGATATCAAAACCGTTTAGTTTTAATTGTTCTTTCATATAAGAAGCTTTTTGGATATTCATCCAGGCCACCTTTTTCAAACCTTGCTTACCTAATGAGGACATAGCAACAGATGAAGCGAGTGCATTCAGTGCTTGGTTTGAACAAATATTGGAGGTAGCCTTGTCACGGCGGATGTGTTGTTCTCGTGCTTGTAGAGTTAGTACGAACCCTCTGCGCCCTTCTTCATCAACTGTTTGCCCGACAAGACGCCCAGGAACCTTACGCATAAGTTTCTTCGTTGTCGCAAAATACCCACAGTGAGGTCCTCCATATTGTGCTGGAATACCAAACACTTGGGCATCACCTACGACGATATCCGCGCCAAACTCTCCTGGAGGTGTTATGTACCCAAGAGCTAATGGGTTACTTGAGGTAATCATCATTGCTTTCTTCTGAGTGTCGACAAGCGAGCGAATCTCATCTAATGGTTCAATTTGGCCGAAAAAATTCGGGTATTGAACTACGACGCTTGCAGTATTTTCATCAAGCTCCCGCTCCAATTGTTCTAGGTCGGTTTTTCCGTCCTGGTGTTCGATTTCCACCACTTCCACTCCAGGCCCCTTCACATAAGAATGAATGACTGCAAGGGATTCTGGATGAATGGCCTTTGATACGAGCACCTTCTTTTTCTTTGTCTGACCTGCTGAAAGATTCACTGCCTCCGCTAAAGCTGTACCGCCGTCATACATCGATGAGTTTGCAACATCCATGCCTGTCAATTCACAAATCATCGTCTGGAACTCAAAAATCGCCTGCAATTCCCCCTGGGAGATCTCAGGCTGATAAGGGGTGTAAGCCGTATAAAACTCTGATCTGGAAATGACATGATCAACAATGGACGGAATGTAATGATCATATACCCCTGCGCCTAGAAAGGAAGTATGTGATTTCAGATTTACATTCCGGGAAGCTAATTCTGTCAATTCTCTCATCAGCTGATATTCATTCTTTGGTTCCTGTATATCCAGGTCTCCCTTAAAACGGACATTTTCAGGGATATCGGAAAATAAATCATCTGAATGTTCCACTCCGATTCTTTTAAGCATTTCGCTTTTATCTCTTTCTGTCATTGGCAAATAACGGAATTCCATACTGAGTCTCCCTCTCTGTTTATCGTTTATAGAATGGTGTCTTTACGACTTTTGCTTTTAACCGCCGTTTTCTAACTTGAACAGTTACCTCCGTACCTTCCTCTGCGTATGCAGTCTTAATCAAAGCAAGGCCGACGTTTTTACCTAGTGTTGGCGATTGTGTACCAGTTGTTATGAAGCCGATGACTTCTTCTCCATCTAAAACATCATAATGCGTCCGCGGTATCCCTTTATCAATCATTTCAATGCCGACAAGTTTCCGGGATGGTCCTTCTTCCTTTTGCTTTTTCAAGACTTCCTTACCGATAAAGTCGCCATCTTTTTTAATTTTCACAGCAAAATTCAATCCTGCTTCAATCGGTGTGATGTCTTCACTCAACTCCTGACCATAAAGCGCAAGGTTCGCTTCAAACCGAAGGGTGTCGCGGGCACCAAGCCCAACAGGCTTCAAACCTAGAGGTTCTCCCGCATTCAAAACTGCTTGCCACAGGTCAGCTCCAGAGTCTGCCTGCAAATATATTTCAAATCCGTCTTCGCCTGTGTATCCTGTCCGGGAAACAAGAGCTTTTCCTTTGATTCCTTTTAAAGAGACATCTTGACGGAACCGGAAAAATTTAATGCTGGATAAATCGACATCCGTAAGGGTTTGGAGAGCTTCTTCCGCCCTTGGCCCCTGGATCGCCAGCTGTACGTATTCATCCGAAACATCTTCGATCGTAACATCGCCTTCCTGATGTTCCTTCAGCCATTCAAAATCTTTGGAACGGTTTGCTGCGTTGACAACTAGTAGATATTTATTCTCAGCCAGGTGATAGACGATTAAATCATCGACTGTGCCTCCATCTTCATAGCACATAATCGTATATTGCGCCTTTCCTGGTTCAAGTTTAGAAACATCATTCGTAAGCATTTTTTGTAAAAAGTTCAAACTGTCCGTACCTTCGACCATCACTTCAGCCATATGGGATACGTCAAACAATCCTGCAGCGGTTCTAGTTGCCTCATGCTCTTCCTTGATGCTTGAGAACTGAACAGGCAAATCCCATCCGCCGAAGTCAATCGTTTTCGCACCAAGCTTCTTATATTCATGGAATAAAGGTGTGCGCTTCAAATCTGTCATCCAACCACTCCTTAAGAACTTTTTAGCCCATAAAAAAAGAGACTCTTCCGCTTATACGGGAGTCTCTGTCCATTTCACCAGAAAGTTTCACGCCGGAAAATCCCTGGCGCTTGCTTCTTGGGTGGTTTGCATACATTTTGCAAACACTCTCCAGAGTTGCGTCCTATAGAGGTCTTTTTGCCTGAGAGATTCACAATTCCTTGTTTGCTCCTTCGGCGCTACAAAAGTAGTCTCTCCCTCTACAGTCATTCGCTTTCGTATTCTTCTAGATTTTACCGGGCATACTAATGTGTAACGTTTCCATAGATTATGGTTATTTGCAGCCCCATTATATCACGCAGCATTCACAAAAGACATGAAAATTCTACAATTATTCACAATCTTTTATCATTCAGAATGATGGAGGGGATATACGCATGTTAGAAATACGTCCAGACCATTCATTTATTCAAACACTTCAAGAAAACTTAGACCACCCCGACAAATTAGCAACTTGGGATGGTTTTAAGCTTGCGCATCAAGCGGCTCAATTTAAAACAGTACCAAAGTTCGAAGGTTTACTTTCTCTTGACCACCTACCACATGTCAATTTTATGGAGCATCAGGTAGAAGCTGCAGAAACAGTTGTCCATCAAATGAATGGGCGTGCAATTCTTGCAGATGAAGTAGGTTTAGGGAAAACACTGGAAGCAGGGCTCATCCTAAAAGAATATATGGTGAGAGGGAGAGCGAAAAAAATACTTATATTGACACCTGCGTCGCTTGTGAACCAATGGATTCAGGAGCTTAACGAAAAATTTTACATCCAGGCCGCTTCCCCTCGCAAAAAGCAGGCCTCATGGAAAGAATGGGATGTAACGGTCACTTCTATTGATATGGCTAAGCGGGAAAATCATCGAGAAGAGATTCTATCTATCGATTATGACCTCATTATTATCGATGAAGCTCATAAACTAAAAAATCATAAAACAAAGAACTATCAGTTTGTCCAATCTCTAAAGAAAACATATTGCTTATTGCTGACAGCGACACCGATCCAAAACAAGCTGAGTGACCTTTTTAATCTAGTATCCATTTTAAAACCCGGATATCTAGGCAATTTGACTGATTTTAAAAAGAAATACCAAAAGAATGCGGAGGAAGAGGATAACATCCAACATATTCACTCTCTTGTTGGCCACTTGATGATCCGTAATAGAAGAAAAGATACCGGATTAGACTCATCCAAAAGAAAAGTCGTCAATGAGCTCCTTTCTTTTACAGAAGAGGAAACAGCGATGTATCAGAAACTAGAAGCCCTAAAAGCAAACCATCCTTCTTTTACATGGCTGACTTTAGCCAAAGAACTTTGTTCTTCGAGAGAGGCTTGTTATATGTCATTAAAACAACTGAAAAAAAATGCCCCAGAGGAAAAAGCAAAGGTATATGATGAATACATTGAAGCCATCGGTCAACTTCCTCACCATGTAAAAGCCAAAAAGATGGCAGAGTTGATTGAAAAAACAGAGGAGAAATTCATAATATTCACTGAGTACCGGGCTACCCAATTTTATTTGCAGTGGTATCTACAACAACATGGGATTACCTCGGTTCCATTCAATGGTAAATTCAATAAAAGCAAACGGGATTGGATGAAGCAACTATTCCAGAATAAAGCTCAAGTAATGGTAGCTACAGAAGCTGGCGGTGAGGGAATCAACCTGCAATTCTGTCATCATATGATCAACTACGACCTACCCTGGAATCCGATGAGGCTGGAACAACGAATTGGTCGTATCCACCGATTTGGTCAGGAGCACGATGTGAAGATCTATAATTTCGCTGTCAAAGATACAATAGAAGATCACATTATGAAAATGCTTTATGAAAAAATCGAGATGTTCAAAAATGCTGTTGGTGATTTAGATCATATTTTGGAGCAGATTCCAGGAGGAAGCTTTGATCAACAAATCCAATCCATTTTAAAACAATCGGACAGTCAAGGAGAAGTCGATATCAAATTGAGCAACCTTGTCAGTTATGTTGAGCATACGGTTAATGAAAGGAGAGAATCAAGTTGAACACCGCCAACCGCTACACATCATTTGTGAAGCAATTCTTTCTATCTTATGGATGTTCCATTGTCAACGATCATCATTCCCACTTTACCATCCAGTTAACGTGTGAGATGGATGAAGAAATTATGAACCGCCCTTTTTACTGGCATTACATGAAAAAAATGAACAGAGAAGGAGCTCCTATGCAGCTTACCTTCACGGATACAGAACAAAAGAAAAACGGCGGTATCTACTTACATGCTGGAACTCCTAAACTACACACCCTTTATAATACGGCCATCCAAAAAGGCCGAACTGCCCGCCTTTATGAGGTTGTTCGGGAAATAAGTGGCCGAAACAAGGCGATGAGTCCTTGGCTCATCGTTAATGCTCTCCTGCACTATCGAGGTAAAAAAGCGAAAGATGAGCCAATTTCGATAGGGATCAATTTAATCCATGGGACAATGATGCTCGGGATGATGGATAAGATTCAAAACATCGATTTCGAAACAAAAGTCTCTGATTACACCTTTCCGATGTCACCAGTGATATCCCTCACAAGTGCATATAAGCGTATGGAGCGACACATCGAAACATATGTCTCCTCTCTTGATAATGAATGGGCTATAGACTCTCTCCATCACTTGGAAAAAGAAAAAAAACTTCTTGAGTCTTTTTATGAATCAGAGGATATCGATCTGGAATCTTTTACGAAAGAACGAGAGCAAATTGATAACCGGTATAAACCTTATATAGAAATGGAGGTAATCAATGGAGGTCTCTTTTACATCTCTCAAGATACGAGTGCTCAATGGATTTACCATTAACATTCTTTTAAGTTTTTGTAAATTCCATCAAACACGGAAAAACCCTGCACAGAGGAAATAGTGAAGACAAAAAAAGCCTCTGAAATAAATCAGCGGCTTTTCTTACCTTTTCAATGATTGGTGATTTTGCGTTTTCTCCTGAGCATCTTGAAAGCGAAGGGAAGGATTCCAAACCAATAGAAAGAAGATTTCTTTGAAGGTTTAGCATCCTTCCTTTTTTGTTTTTCTTCTTTGGACATGTGCATATACTTGACCATTTCTTCTGTCAAAAATTTTACATAGTCGTTCTGGTTCATGAAAATCCCCTCTTTTGTACATACTTTTGCTTTTAGTATGCTAGGAATTTCCTCATTTTATACGTTTCTGAATATCTACAGCAATTTCACACGGGGTTCGCTCATCCACAGAAACAATTTCATCAGCCACTTCATCATAAAGTGCCAAGCGAGATTCAAAGCGATTTTTCTTCTCTTGTTCGTCTCCCTTCCATAAAGGACGATTTGTATCCTCCCTTAAGCGCTTAACAATGGTCTCCCACTCAGCTTTTAAATATATGACTGTTCCTGATTTTAAAAGATGCCGATTGTCCTTTGAAAGGATGATACCACCACCGGTTGATACGATTACATCTTTTGATATCCCTCTCAAGAAAGATGTCTCTTTTTCTCTGAAAAATGACTCCCCTTGTGTTGCAAACATTTCTGATATACTGAGCCCCTCTTGTTTTTCTATTTCCTCATCCATTTCTATGTACGGCATGCCCAATTTGCGACTAAGCTGTTCGGCAACTGTTGATTTTCCACTGCCCATAAATCCTACAAGATAAATCAAAAAAACTCCTCCTATATAAATAATGTATAATAATGTTGGTGTTATTGTATATGGAAGTAGAGAAATATGCGAGGGTTGTTGAAGAAAATGTCCTCTGTTATAACAATATTGAAAATAGAGCAGGAATTTCACCTTTTATGTCGAATGATATATATTGTCAAAATATAAAAAAGGGGTGATTTGTATTTGAATTCCATTGCCAACCACGTTCATAATCTGATTGTATCCGCAATCCAGCAGAGCGCTTCAGACATCCATTTTTCTCCTTATGGGGAAACCACCTCCGTTCACTTCCGCATCCATGGCAACAGAATTTTCCATTCCGCCTTACCTTTACCAATGTACGAAAAAATGCTTTCCTATTTCAAATTCACATCAGGAATGGATATTGGCGAACAAAAACGTCCGCAGAATGGTACCTTGCAGCATCGATCTAATCAATCCATCTTCGACCTTCGTTTATCTACCCTACCGATCACCGGTACAGAGAGTCTTGCTATCCGTATCCTTCGCCCAATGGACCACACTCCGCTCGAACAGCTCTTCCTTTTTCCTTACCAATTGATGAATATCCAGAAATGGCTACATTATAGAAGCGGTATGATCCTCTTCACTGGACCGACAGGAAGCGGGAAGACCACTACCCTTTATGCTCTTCTTCAATCTCTCATAACCCAAAGTTCCTTCCAAGCTATCACCTTAGAAGATCCAATTGAAAAGAATTTAAACAACATAATACAGGTTCAAGTAAATGAAAGGGCCGGCATTACCTATGATACTGGTTTAAAGGCGGCCTTACGTCATGATCCTGACCTCTTAATGGTTGGTGAAATTCGCGACAGAGCCACAGCACAGTTTGCCTTCCGAGCTGCATTAAGTGGACATCTGGTCATCAGTACCATCCATGCCCGGAACGCAATAGGTACAATCCATCGACTTAAGGAGATGAACATTCAACAAGCAGAATTGGAACAATCAATGATCGCTATCGCCTCGCAGCAACTAGTCCCGGTTGAAGGGGGTGACCATTTACCGAATAGAGCAGCCATCTTAGAATTGTTAGAAGGCTCTACCCTTCAAAAAGCGATTCAAGGAGACCCATCTACCAACATAATCTTTTCAGATTTCATGCACTTAAGGAGGAAAGCATATGCTCTCGGCTTCATTCCTGAAAATGAAGTGGAACCAAAAAAATAATCCCCGTTTATCCATTCAGCACCAAATCAATTTTTTCAAACGTTTGAGTCACATATTAGAAAAAGGCTATCCATTACTCGATGCTTTGAAAATGACAGGATGGGATATAAAGCTAAAGCCTACGTCAGCAATAATTGAAGCTCACCTTCGTGCTGGCGCTCCTTTTCATATCGCTTGTGAGAAAGCTCATTTATCCCAGACCGTGACTAACTTCCTTTATTTTAGCCATACCCATTACGATTTGCCGAAATGCTTTATACAGTGCAAAGACTTGTTAGAAATGAAACAAAAATACAAACAAAAATTATTAAGAGTTATCCGATATCCCATTTTCCTTTTTATATTCTTAGTCATAGCTTTCACCGTAATGCAAAAAACAGTGATGCCGAATTTCATTACTCTCTTCGAAGGTCAAAATAATCAAAACCTAACACTCATGAACGCCATGATCTTTGTATTAAATACACTAGGAGGAATAGCAGTATTTATTATCCTCTTACTGTTAGCATTTGTGTTTATTTTACCCCGTTTAGACTTATCAAAAAAAATTTCTCTGTACGAGAATATCCCTCCACTAAAAATTTACCAATCCTTTTTGTTATCGTTGTTGTTTACGACTCACCTCTACTCACTCCTCCAAGCCGGGTTGACACTAAAAGAAGCGATAGAATTGATGGAACAACATAAAAAATATGACATATTGTCCCATTACAGCAATATCATTTTGGCTGAATTATCCCAAGGAAAGAGCTTTGCTCAAGCAATTTATCAATGTTCCTTGTTCAGAAAAGAACTCACTAACATTTTTCATCATACGAATGATATCCAGGCTTTAAAAGATGAATTAGAGATGCTCTCCGATTTCTTCATGGAATATATCGAGCAAAAAATCAATTCGTGGCTCCATCTAATTCAACCCATATTTTTTATTATTATCGCTATTGTGATCATCAGTATCTATGCATCCATCATGCTCCCTCTCTACCAATGGATGAATCAAATATAAAAAAAGGAGTTTACATCATGTTGAATAATGAAAGAGGATTTACCCTGATTGAAATGCTCATCGTCCTGCTTGTCATTTCTGTACTTTTGATCATCACTATTCCTAACATGTCGAAAAATAGTACGACCGTCAAAGATAAAGGGTGTGAGGCATTACTCAAAACGACAGAAGCCCAAGTGGAAGCCTACTTTATCGATAACTCTAAACGCCCTGAAAGTCTCCAAACACTTATTACAGAGGGGTATATTACCCAGAGTACTTGCCCAGATGGAAGTGAACTCCAATATGAAGATGGTGTCGTTTCTGCCCCGGCGAGCAGCGAATGAAGGCTATACATTATCGGAGATGCTGATCGTCCTCCTTCTTTGGTCTGTTCTATTAGCATGTATTTTACCACTTCACCATCGGACATATCTGAATGTTCAATCATCTAAAACTGTACAACAATTCAAAGAGGATGTGTTATTAACCCAAACATTGACAATGAATGACCACATTTACTACCAACTTCTTTTCAACGAGGATTCAACAGAATATATTCTCCATGATAGGAAGAACCGCCGTAATGTTTTCAAAAGAAAATTACCTAAGGGATGGAGTATCAATATGTTGACATTAGAACCTACTGTCCGCTTTAACCAGAAAGGTATGATTTATCAAGGAGGCTCCATGCAGTTTGTGGCTCCTAACAAAACATTCACAATCGTGTTTCCATTTGGCGCGAGCAGGGTCCGTATTGAAGAAAGCTGATGGATTCACAATGATAGAGACCATCACAGCTTTCAGCTTACTTCTTATGGCTATAATGAGTGTCCTTCCTCTCTATATGGACATAAGACTTTCCTTGAAATACTTGCATATGGAACAGAAAGTAATCACACGCTTACACGATGAGTTCCATGACTATATACACAGTGAGACTCTCCATAGCTTTCCTCACACTTATGATATAGGAACCACGGTAACTTTTTCGATCGTATATGAAGATCAATGGACCAAGGGGTGTGCAAAATGGAAAGACCAAAAGAACTCATATAAGGAGTTTTGTCTTTATGCGGAATGAAGTGGGCTTTACTCTTTTGGAAGTCATAATCACCCTATTATTGACGATGACTATTCTCTCCATTTCTGTACCACTTATTTCATTATTTAAGACGGAGGATTATTATACAGAAACTTCTGCACGCCAATTATCAGCAATCATCCAAGAGGAACTAAACCAATCAAGAAGTTTTATGGTGCGCTCGGAGATATTATCTTTCATCGACCAACAACAGCGGCATGTCGTTATTGACCAGTATGAATCGGTGGTACGACGAAGGGTGGATCGGAAGGGACATGAAGTTATGATCCAAGGAGTAAGGAATATCCACTTTAGTAGAAAAGAATCTTCTATCCAAATGAAAGTGGAGATGATGAATGGTGCGATATACAAATACCTCATTCACCTTCCTAAGTGATGAAAAAGGTAGTATTTTCCCATGGGTGCTGATGGTTTGTTATTTACTTCTGCTTGTAACTTTCACAGGTGTTCAACAATTGAAAAGCCAATTAATACAGACAAGCACTCATAAGTCAGCAGTTGTAAAACAACATATACTAGAACAATCACGCAATCCTCTGGAAGAGGAGTTAGTCATCCTTCCAGAACTATCAGCTCAGCATGACTTTATTCATTCTACACCAAATGGAGAAGGAACAGCGAATTGTATCAGGGAATCAGAAATGAACTGGGCTTGTGATTGGATTATCACTGATCGTTTTGGAGGTATAAAGCATACCATGACTTTTCACTCTCTAAGCAAATAACGCATCTCAATTATAGAGATGCGTTTCGCAATAAGTTAGGAAATATTTGCTTTGTAATCCATTCGTACATCTACTATCCCCCGTAAACCGTCAACATCATAACCGACCACAAGACTCTCTCCGTTGGTTAAAATAGGCCTTCTCAAAAGCTTTGGCTTTTCAATGAGTAGATCTAAGAACTCATTCAAGGATAAGTCCTCTACATCCACCTCAAGGGTTTTGTATTCTTTACTCCGTTTGGCCAGAATTTCATCTATACCGTGTGTTGTAAGAGAAAGAATTCTTCGTAACTCATCGGCGGAAGGAGTCTGACGAAACAAATGCTTTTCGTTAAAATCCACCCCCTGCTTGTTTAACCATGACTTCGTGCGTCGACAGGATGTACAACTTGGGTACGTATAAAATATTATATCTTCCATCTTCACCGCTCCTCGCTAATTTAACACCTTTATTGTATAGTTGTTGTATAACCTTTGTACAATAAATTAAACTCTTTTTTTCATAAAGAAATAAATCGCCGATAATCTTACTTTTAGGAATACGAGTAAAGGGAAATACAAATACTGAGAAAAGTAAAGATGAAGACGTTTTATTTACAATTGTTACAGGGTCGTTTATAATATGGATGATAGTTTAACGAGAGAAAAGGAGGGGGAAAAAAGCATGGATCGTATGTTTCGAGTGCTAGCCTTTTGGACAGGTATCTTCGCTGTCATGTTCTATACAGGCGATATGATGGAAGCATCATTATTATCTTTAGTTCAAACGGCTTTTTTCCTTACTGTTGGTTACCTTAAGCTGTCAGAGCGTATGTATGTGTACATATTTTTCTCATACTTGACAGTCTTTATGATTGGGTTTACGTATTATTGTTCTTTCATCTTAGTACCAGGGTTTGGTGGCCACTAAAAAAGAACCTGTCATCCTCGGATGACAGGTTCTTCTTTTGTATAGATATTTATTGAAAGAAAGGATTTGTATCTCTTTCTTCTCCTACGGTTGTTGGCAATCCGTGTCCCGGAAAAATCCTCATATCGTTACGGAGAGTGAACAACTGTTCTTTGATACTCCGCTCCAGTTCTTCCCTACTTCCACCCGGAAGATCCGTACGCCCAATTCCACTTTGAAACAGGGTATCTCCCGCTATCGTCAGGCGTTGGTTTCTAAATACAAAAGAAACACTTCCAGGTGAATGTCCTGGCGTATGACGAATTTCAAAAGGAAAGCCACCGATCTCTGCTTGACCAATTTCAAAATGGTGATCTGCCGGAGCAGCGGTAATTTCCCCTAATCCAAATAAACCCGAACCATTTTTCTGAGGATTCCCAAGCCACTCTGCTTCCTTTTCGTGTATGTAGACAGGTGCATCATAAGCTTCCCTTACAGCATCGACTGCTCCGATATGATCGAAATGGGCATGTGTAAGTAGTATAGCTTCTACCTCGAGCTCTCTTTCTTTCAAATATTCTTGCAGTTTTTCAAAGTCTCCACCCGGGTCGATCACTAGGGCTTTTTTATTCTCATGAACAACGTAAGCGTTCGTGGCCATCGGACCCAATGGTAAACGTGAAATTTTCATCATTGACTAAACACCTCTTTGAGATTTTTATAAAATGAGGATAGATAACTCGACATTTTTCTTTATTTACTATAAAATAAATGAGTACGAATACTCGCTACATATAGTATAACATCCATCACTTCTGGATGATAATAATGAAAAGAGATATTGGGGGTGCTGAACTTGGTAACAGCCATTCTTCTTTTACTCGTTACAATCCTTTGCGTATTCGCTGTATTTCGCGAACTTAAAACGAAGAACTTCTTCGCCGTACTCTTTGCAGGTATATCAGCATTGATTTTCGGTTGGTTCTCCGTCATGACAATCTGGTACAATTTATTTGCTTAAAAAATAAAAAAAGCAAGCGGCCCTTGGTGCCTGCTTGCTTTTTTTATTAGCTGGACATTTAAAAGACCATAGCTTTTAAAACATACCAAGTCATTTTCACTTTTAATTAAGACCTTGAGTTACTTATTTCTTCATCATTTTGTAGTAGTTGTTTATTTTTATTAAAGAAGTACCTGTACATACATAATGTGATGAACATAGCACTTAAAGAAACAGAGGAAAAAATGCTCAAGGAAATGACTAGTTGGTATTTAATAGCCATTACGGGGGAAACACCACCAAGAATGAGACCAGTCATCATACCGGGAAGCTGAACCAGACCGATCGTCTTTAACCGGTCCACGTTGGGAATTAATGATGCATGCAAAGTTTTCTGGATAATCAAATGAGAAGCTTGTTTCGGTTCTGCTCCAAGGGATAAGGAGGCAAGTAAGCGACCATTATTTTCTTTAAACTCTGTCTTCATTCTTTCTAATGCCAATCCCATGGCTGTCATACTATTTCCAATCACCATCCCACTCATAGGAACAACCTCAGACGGTTTAAATTCAATCATATCAAATATGAGCCAAAGACAAAGTACACCTGCCTCAATAACTACAAGTCCAAAGAATATAATAAACCCTACATATGGCAATTCTTTTCCTTTTTGTCGAGCATGAAAAGTGGCTATAATAATCATTACTGTCAGCATAAATGGAATTCCGTACAATGCCGGCAAATCAAAAAGAAATGTTAATATGTAGCCAATGGCAAAAAGTTGAATTGTACCTCTAAGTGTTGACCATATAACACTCTTACTTACGCCTAATTGGTAATAGTAAGAGAGAGCTAAGGGTACGATTACAAAAATAATTAAAAAGATTAATGATTGGTTTGAAATTTCTGGTGCCAAATAAAGTCACTTCCTTACTGATCTAGAAATTCGGCAAGCTCCTTTTGTTCTGGGTTATCGAGCATATCGGGAATCTTGCCATCTTCAAGTAGCCGACCATCACTTAGGAACAAACCCCTATTCCCTAAACGACGTGCTTGGTTAAGATTATGAGTGATCATCAACATTGTCAGGCGATGCTCTTCGATCAATTCTTCAAGTACTTCTTCAATTTCTTCGGCGGTCCGATAATCCAATGCACTTGTCGGCTCATCCAACAATAGAACTTCCGGAGAATTGGCCAACGTCCTCGCTAAAGATACCCTCTGTTTTTCTCCTCCGGAAAGTTGCTCAACATCTCTATCTAAATAGCTTGAAGGTAGTTGTACATAGTCCAACAACTTCTTTCCTTCTTTTTCCTCCCATTCTCCAAAAAGAGATGGACCATATTTAATATTATCCAGCACCGTCCCCGGGAACAAGTTGGGTGCTTGCAAAACCAACCCTACTTTTTTACGTAACTCAGTGATCGGTTGAGCATCCAGAGGTTTGTCATTAAAATAAATTTTTCCCTCATCAGGGTCATTGAGCCGATTCAATAAAAATAATAATGTACTCTTCCCCGCCCCGGAGGGCCCAAATAGAATGACCTTGTCCTGTTTTTCAATTGTAAAATTCAAATCACGCAGTACTCCTTGGTACACATCTTCAAATCGAAACATTTGCTTCTCCCTCCAAAAACATATATGTCCATATCATTACCCTTACACGTATAAAATTATGATGAAATATTGATAAGCTAACTTTGATGTTATCATTTATTCAATAATTACTCGACTACGAGATACCAGGCAAGATAAATAAACCCTATTCAACGTAATCTAAGGCACCGGAGAATAGCCAGAACTTTTCAATCAAAGATTTTTATAAATATAAACTATAGAACATAGGAAAAAAGCCGTTATGACATAGTCATAACGGCTTCTTCCTCATTCTTCATTTTCATTAAAATCATAAAACCTAAATAAATCACCATAAATGATGTTATCAGAGTAATGAAGATCTTGATCGACTTTTTCTTTAATTGGCAGGCAACCTTTTGCAGCTTCGTCTGTCAATTGTTCACCAGTGGAACGATCATAGCAAAGTTCATTCGTATAAACATAATTTTCACTGATAAAGCTTCCATCTCTCAGTGCGATAAAATCTTTTCGATCCTCTGCAAACATATTACCGCCAAACGTCATATCACCATTTTCTTCTATTCCAAGTAAGTGGAGTAATGTCGGTTTAACGTCAATCTGTCCAACAACTTTTTCTTTGATTTCTCCATCATCATAGCCTGGGATATGCACCATGAATGGTACTCGCTGTAACTGTACCTGTTCGTATGGAGTAACTTCCTTGCCCAGGAATTGTCCCATTGCTTTATTATGGAAATCACTAATGCCATAGTGATCTCCCATTAAGACTATAATGGAATCTTCATACAAGCCTGCATTTTTCAACTGCTGGAAGAATAGTTCTAAAGATTCGTCCGTATAACGGGCTGTCTGGAAAAAGGCATTGAGTGTATTAGAATTAGAATCATATTGATCAATATTCGCTTTCTCTTCCGGCAATTCGAACGGGAAATGGTGTGTCAGAGTTATGAACTTACTGTAAAATGGTTGTTCCTGTGATTGTAGATATTTAATCGATTGTTCAAAAAATGCTTTATCTTCCAGCCCCCACCCGAAGGAATTCTCCGGGGTGATTTGATAAGACTTTTCATCATAAAACTCATCATATCCAATGTTATCGTACATAACGTCACGGTTCCAGAAACTACCGTTGTTCGCATGAAATACGGATGTTTCATAACCTTCCTCATTTAGAATTTCTGGAAGAGCATTATATTCATTACCTGCATGTGTAAAGTATACAGCACCTCTACCTAACGGGTATAACGAGTTTTCCACGATAAATTCAGAATCAGATGTTTTCCCTTGAGCTGTTTGATGATAAAAATTCTCAAAAGTAATCGTGTCATCACTGTGTCTCAAATCATTCAGAAATGGTGTAGTTTCTGTACCATTGATCTTGGTATCAAACAAGAAAGACTGAAATGATTCTATACTTACAAATATCACATTCTTATCCTCAGCGATTCCATATAAATCCGTTTTTTCATCGGGATTATCAGGAGAGGTTTCTTCCAGGTAGGTTTCGATTTCACTGATTTCGCTTCCGTCAGCAAACACACGTTGAGCCTTCGTTTTCGTCTGCATCGTTGCGTCATAAAGATGGTAATTATAAATCCCAATATTCTTCACCAAGTATTCCCGGTCAAATGCGCGAACGAATAACATTGGGCGCTCTATTTCAGCAAGGACAACGTTTCCTGCTAAGAGTAAAAACGTAACAGCAGTAACCGCAATTTTCCCGCGTTTGGGTAGTCTTACGGAAAGGTCAAATTTTTTCTTGCTCAAATACCAAATTAGCGCAACGTCTGCAAATATGAAAATATCTTCTATATGAAGAAGTGTTAAAAAGCTTCCCGTAAGATCTGCGGCATTATTCCCCTGAAATAAAACGGGTATTGTGATAAAGTCCGTAAAATTGCGGTAAAAGACTAAATTCAAAAATAAAATCAGGGAACCAATCAGTGTCGTCCAACGTAAATACTTCATTTGATTCTTAGGCTTCAGCCAAACACTTATAGCAAATATCAAATAAGCACTTGCCATTGGATTAAATAGCAGTATAAACTCTTGCATCGGATTTTCTATTGATAAATCAAACATGAACCTATAAACAACATATGTTTTCAAGCCGAATAACAATGTCGCAATGATAAACAAAGGCATGCTTCTATTTCTCCATAGCATGATCGTTCCTCCTCTAGTAGTACGTTGAAGGTTAAACTTTACACAGTTTAACCGAATACCTTATCTTCTTTAAGAAATTCCACTTATAATCAATATTAAACTGCCTCTTACTATATGACGTAAATTGTACCACAAAAGTTTCAATAAATTTATTTTTAATGAATTGCAAATATATTGGATATGTCCACAATAATATTATAAAGGATGCAAATGATGTAGGAATGACATTAGGATTACTATTCTTTTACAGTTTATAAAACGTTGAAAAATAGGACTTCCTCCATCTATACACCTACATGATTACTGGTATTCCCTCCTGAGCCCTCTCTTCATTAGCAAAAACCAATAAACTGCATTCCAATAAAATTGGAGAAACCATCCCCCGACTAGTCTGATCAGAACGTCAAAAAGAGGACGAAATCTGATATAGATTTCGTCCTCTTTTTGACGTTCATTATTTTTACTATTTATTCTTTTTGACTAAATAAGCGCCTCCGATAACGCCAGCATCATTACCTAATTCTGCAATCCCAAAATTCGAGGCTTCTGCGGTTCTCTTTAATGCATATTTACGGTAAGCTTTTTCTAAAGGTGCAAGCAATTGAGTTCCCGCTTTGGAAACCCCGCCTCCGACCACGATTTTTTCTGGATTGATCGCTATTGCCATATTCGCTATTGCCATACCAAGAACATCCGTAACTTCATGAATGACTTTTTCCGCCGCTTCATCCCCATCATCCGCTGCGTCAAACACATCTTTGGCGGTCAATTCTCCATTCTTTAATAATGTTTGCAATAAAGAATCAGGATATGACCTTGCTATCTCTTTCGCTTTTCTAACGATACCTGTTGCTGAGGAAACTGTCTCCAAACAGCCTGTTTTTCCACAATTACAAGGCACTCCACCAACCGGGACGACTGTTACGTGACCGAGTTCTGCTGCTGTACCATTTGCCCCATTCAATACGTTACCATTGGCAATGATTCCTCCACCGACACCTGTGCCGAGTGTGACAGCAATCAACTCTGTACAACCCTTTCCAGCACCGAGCCAATTTTCTCCAAGAGCAGCCAGGTTCGCATCATTATCCACCCAGACCGGAAATCCTGTCAACTCTTCTAGATGGGAACCAAAATCAAAATTTTTCCACCCAATATTCACGGCTTCATGGATGAACCCAGAACTGGTGTCTACAAAACCTGGTGCTCCTGCGCCAATTCCCATAATCGCTTCTTTATGTATATTCCTTTCTTTTAGTTTTTCATCGATTGATTGGGATATATCTGTAGGAATGGACTTCCCTTCAGATTCCGTATTGGTTGGAATTTCCCACTTCTCGACTATCGATCCGTCATCTTTAATAAAAGCGAGTTTTACCGTAGTCCCGCCAATATCCGCTCCAATATAAAGTTGTTCCACTATGATTCCTCCCCTGATTGCCGATCTTTTTGGCGAGCGATCTCGCCTCGTAACAATAGCATCGCCATTTGATAATCTTCTGTCGTCATACATTGAGATTTATATAACTCACGCACTTCTTCTTCCATCAATTCGAGATCAGCTAAACGATCACCTATGTATATGACCGTGCCGAATTTCATTAAGTATTGTTGAATATCGTAAATCGTTTTCATGTTTTATCACCTGCTATCATTATACCAATACCTGTTATAATTGAAAACGTTAAAGAACCCTGATCGATCAACGATCAGGGTCTTTCGGGTGCAAGAATGCAGGCCTGCGATTTTTAAGGGGTATGGGCGAGCGTACTAGAACATCTCGTAATGGTTTCCAGGAAAAGGGGAGAAAAGGCCATAAATAAGGGGTACGAAACGTTTGCATGCGTGCTAAGTAAATAAGCCAGAAAGTCACTCCAATGACATAACCCTTCAACCCGAACATACCTGTCACAAGTAATAAAGCAATCCGTGAGATTCGATCTGCAAGTCCCACTTCGTAACTCGGCGTTGCAAATGTCCCGATCGCAGCAAGCGCCAAATATAAAACAACTTCACTTGAAAATAAACCAACATCTACCGCCACTTGTCCCATAAGAATTGCAGCCACTAGTCCAAGTGCCGTACCTAAAGAAGAAGGAGTGTGAATGGCCGCCATCCTCAACATATCTATTCCAATTTCTGCAACCAGAAACTGTACAATTATAGGAACCTTACCCGTTTCTGCAGGGCCTATAAAAGATAAAGGTTCAGGTAACAGATCAGGTTGCTGGGAGAACAAGAAATACAAAGGCAGAATAAAAATAGATGCAAAGAAAGCGAAAAACCGAACCCACCGCAAGTAAGCACCAACTAACGGTTTCTGCCTATATTCCTCCGCATGTTGCATATGATGCCAAAAAGTAGCAGGGGTGATCATGACACTTGGCGATCCGTCAATGATTACAAGAATATGGCCTTCATATAAATGGGCTGCAGCCGTGTCAGGTCGTTCTGTATAACGTATAACTGGATACGGATTCCAGTACTGCCCACTGATATACTCTTCGATGGTTTTTTCGGCCATCGGTAAGCCATCCGTATCGATTTCCTTCAAGACACCTTGCAAATGCTTTACACGTTCCTCATCAGCAATATCTTTGATATAACAAACACAAATATCTGTTTGAGAACGACGCCCAATTTGAGAATATTCCATTCTTAATGAGCGATCTCTAACCCTTCGTCTAGTAAGTGCTGTATTAAAAACAAGTGTTTCTACAAAACCATCCCTTGAACCACGAACAACCCTTTCTAAATCCGGTTCATGAGGACTTCTGACGGGGTATGTCCTCGCATCGATAAGGATAACTTCATCTACACCCTCAACGATTAACGCGGTAGGACCGGCCAGAACCATGTCAGCTGCTTTATTTAAATCTTTTTCTTGATCTAGTTCTACATATGGAATGTGCGTTTTTAACAATTGCGCCAATGGGTCTGGATTTAATTGAGTTTCATCCAGCCGCGATAAAAGTTTCATAATTCTTTGTAGAATTTCATCTTTCACAAAACCATCGACCATAAACAATGACATACCTCGACCAGCATAAACGAGATCTAAATGGATGACATCAAAGCTTTCCTCTACACCGAGTCGATCTCTCATGTAGGAAACATTTTTATCGTAACTGTCAAACAAGTGCTGTTTTTCCATATCACTTCCCCCTCGAGCCATGCTATCGATTAGTTTTATCTAATCACGGAGAAACATACATCCGCCCATTTTCTGAATTCCTTAGCATGTCCCATCCAGCTCATTCATATCTTTCAATAGAGATACCCGACAGAACGATAGGATCCCTTAAGGAGATGGTTGTGTGAAAAAGGTGTGGTTATATTGGGTATTGGGGCCATTAGTTCTTGCGATCATGATTGCATTATATACGCATTATTATAAGGAAGAATCTGTGATTAAATTTTTCCCTCTAAACGACCAAAGTGAGTTCCATTCCTTTGGAACATCGTTGAATCTCGATACGAGGGAGGATGAGGATGAATATGAAGTGTTATGGAGTTTTTCGTCCGAAAGTGACAAACCGATGTACTTAAGACAGGACGTCTCCCTTTTATATGTAAATGGAAGGTTGAAGGGTGTTGTGACTAAATGGGAAGAAAACGCTACGGAAATAGAGAAAGAGACCTCCCTGCATGGCGAAGATAGTCAACGATTCCAAGCCATTTCTTTCCACCATGGAGAAATTCATGAAAAGGATGATCCGATCACAAGCATTCAAGCAACTTCCGGAGACCACTTATATGTTATTGACTCTCCTCATTCGAAGAACAAGGCATTCAAAACGCCAACAAATAAAGAAGAGGAAGCATGGCAGGAAAGGCTCGATCATACTATCCGTCAACAAATTGAAGTACAATGGGATGAACTTCTTACTCACTATGGAATAGATAAACAGAAATACACTCCCGTGCCGTTGACGGAACTAGTTGAATATGAAGACAAGCCTTTCCCAGGGACTAAAAAAGAAAACACCGAACGGATCAAGGGCCAACTTTGGGAAGGGTTGTATAAAAATTACGTATTGGGGATTACGGATACAAAATCGTCCCATCCCATTCAAAGTTATATTCCCTTAATCCTATTTGATAAGAAAGGAAAACATTTGATTGTCCTTTATGAAGATGATACAGGTACCAAACACCGTTTGATCCAGGCTTATTGACGTAGTTCATTATATAGTTTTTGAAAATCACTTTCTTCCGGGTTAAGTTCAGCGGCTCGTGCAGCATGCTCAGTCGCTTTTTCCTTTTCTTTCTTTTCCTGGTATAAGATAGCCAAGTTGTAGTGCGCCTCCGCCATTTCCGAGTTAAGCTCCACTACATGGAGCAAATCAGCCTCCGCAGCACCTAACTCTCCTTTCTGCATATAAGCGAAAGACCTATTGAATAGAAGAGGAGCTTCGTACTGACCTGGAGATTCTAATGCTTCACTCGTCTTTTCAATGACCTCTTCATAAGCACCTTGCTGATTTAACTCCTGAGTTTCCTGGACTTGAGATAATGTTTGTTCTCCGTTCATCCATCCGAAATGACCGATGGTGAACATACTACTTAGAGCTATTCCATAAGTGACCAGAGCAATAATCTGCATCTGTGGCTTTTTTTGTTTCGGCATACGCACTATTGCAGTTGCAAGGAAACCTCCGATCATCCCCCCGATATGAGCTCCATTATCTACCTGAGGGACAAGAAGTCCGAAAGCAATATTCAGACAGACAATGAAAATTAAATTCCATCCCATCGTACGGAAAAATAATTGCTTATATTGAACGCCAAAAAAGAGCAAAGCTCCAAACAAACCAAAGATAGCACCAGATGCACCTGCAGCTACGTGAGGATTAAGCATGAAGCTAGCAACTCCTCCAAACAATCCAGATAACATATAGATGAAGACAAACCGCCATGTACCGTAAAGCTTTTCCACTGCGGTACCCAAATAGAATAGTGCAAACATATTCATGAACAAGTGAAGGACACCTATGTGGAGGAACATCGACGTGGCGATCCTCCACCATTCCCCGTCTATGATTGCAGGATTGTACTTCGCTCCGTATTCAATTAAAGTCAATACAGATGTACTTTCGCCTACCCATTCAATATAAAGGAAGATAAGTATATTAATTGCAAGTAAAAAATAGGTGACCCGCGGCTTCCCATAGTCAAAAATGGACATGACACGCTTCCGTTGTTCTTGCTGTTGTTTCACAATCTGGTGCTTCAAATAAGGAAGCATAGCCTCTATTTCCGTTTCGCCCACTTCAAAATCAACGATTGGTACTTCCATTTGAAATAAATCGTAAAATGGAACTAGATTCTCTTTTTTATTTTCATCATCTAAGTAATACACATGAACAGGAAGTTTACTGGAAGATATATGTTCTGTAACATCCTCCCATTCTTCTACAGGTGGATATTCTGAAATATAAAAAGAATGTAACTTAACCTTTCCACCGCGAAACAGTTTCTTATTTTGAGTTAACTGCCTGTATGTTTTTTCAAGATCTCGTCTTAACTCGTTTCTCCAATTCATCTGTTTATGTGTTAACCGAATCACATGTGTTTGCCATTCGTGCTCTTTTTCCAACCATATTTCCCCACGCTCTGTATTCAAATTTAAAACTTGGAAATCCTGAGCGACAACTAGATCATACGTCAGCTTCCAAAGGTAATATTCTTGTTTAATGAACACATTCCATCCCCCTTCACTATTTTCATGATATCATTTGCTTTCACTGTCGAGCTATTGATGAGCATGATTCAAAGCTGAGGAGCTTCACCAACAACCTATGCAACAAAAAGTGACGAGTTTATATCCATAAGAAATACATTATCCCAGTAATTTTCCAGACATTGAAAAAGCCGTCAGGATAAAACCCTGACAGCTTATTGTATTCAACGTCCATGAAACATTTGAGAGAGAAACCTCTGCCGAATCCAGGGAATGTTCATGGATAAGCGGACAAGCAACTTTCGAAGATAAGGAACTTTAGTTACCATATCCAAAGCTTTATACCGATATCTATAAACAGTGGCCGTAATGGATCCTACCAATAGAACCCATTTGAACAATTGACGCATCTCATCCACCTCTTTTATTGTGGGATGCGTTTATTTTCTACTTATTTCCGAATCCTTATACATGGAGCTTTCCTTCAACGGTTTCATTGTTTCTTTTAAAACGGAAACGGATTTCTCGAACTTAAGTTTTTCTTCAGAATCAAGGTTCAGCTCGATGATTTCCATCACCCCTTGCCGATTCACAATCGCAGGTACCCCGATATAAAGATCATCAACACCGTATTGTCCATCAACATATCCGGAGATTGTTAATACAGCATTTTCATTATGAAGTATTGCCTTTGTCAGTCTGACAAGACCCATGGCGATCCCATAATGGGTAGCTCCTTTCCGCTCAATAATATGATAAGCGGCGTCCCTAACCTGTGCGAAAATCGTGTCAAGATCCTGGATATCGTACAAATCAGGGTGATCCTGTATTCTGTCGAAAACAGAACGACCTGCAACATTTGCATGACTCCAAACAGGTAGCTCAGAATCCCCATGCTCTCCTATAATATAGGCGTGTACATTACGAGTGTCGATGTTGAAGTACTCACTCAATTGAAAACGTAAGCGAGCCGTGTCCAGAATAGTCCCTGAACCTATTACCCGGTTAGCAGGTAGACCTGAAAATGTCCTTGTCATATAAGTAAGGATATCAACCGGGTTTGTAGCTACTATAAAGATCCCATCAAACCCACTTTCCATAACATTATTCACGATGGAGTGGAAGATAGCAGTGTTTTTTTCTAATAGATCCAGACGAGTTTCTCCCGGCTTTTGGTTCGCACCTGCTGTAATAACAACGATATCTGCATAAGCACAATCCTTATAATCACCAAACCATATTTTCTTATTGGCAGGAGCAAACGCTAACCCATGATTCAAGTCCATAGCATCGCCTTCAGACTTTTCTTTATTCAAATCAATCATAACAAGTTCATCAGCTACTCCTTGATTTAATAAAGCGAATGCATAGCTAGATCCAACCGCACCTGTACCAATTAATGCTACACGATTAACACGTTCCACAACTACCACTCCCTTTTTTGATTATCCTAATTTTACAACAAAACATTGCTCAATATTTCACAAAGAATGAAAATATGTGAACACATTGTTAAAATTGATAAGTAGATTGTATCCCAGCCTCTGTCAGGATGTATTCAACCCTTTGGTCATATTCTTCCATAGGCAATTTATCAATTTTTTGTTTGGTCGAAGCCACCATCATGGTTTTACCACGGTACCCTTCGATGAAACGATCATAGTAGCCCCCACCATATCCAATCCTATATCCTTTTATATCAAATAGAAGCCCAGGTACAAGTAGGAGTTCAATATCATCTTTCTCTATTTTGGAATCTTCATTCGGTTTCGGCTCTCTTAACCCAAAGTACACTCTCTCTAATTGGTCATAACTATCCAATTGATAAAACTGCATCTCTTTTTCTTTAGGCGAGCATTTGGGGACTACCATTTTCTTTCCCGCCCGCCATCCCTCTTCGATAATCGGTTCAGTCGACCATTCATGGGATTGAGATAAAGTGACACCAACGACCTTAGCTCTTTTCCAAAGTTCGCTTGCAAATAAGTGACGATGCATTTTCGCTTCCATTTCCTGGCGCTCTTTTACACTTATGGTACTAAGGATCTGTTTACCCTTGAACCTTAGTTCTGTCTTATCCATCTTCCCACCCCGTTTCATTTTTTCTAATAAGCTCCCTTATCTTGAAGACTCAGTTTCGAGATATTTTGTGAGTGGATGGGGGGGGAGCTCGCCAGATCCCCCACAGGATAGCGAGTAGCTTCCCGACCACTCCTGACTCTTCATACGGCAACGAATCCCCGGTTATCTCGAAATCGAGTCTTTAACAATCCTGCCATATTGTTGAATAAAAGTAATATGAAAAAAATAAAACAATATAACATGACTTATGTATAAAAAAAACAGTAGGAAAAAATCCTACTGCTTACTTCGTTTCACGGTGAAGCGTGTGCTTCCCAACACGTGGGCTGTATTTCATAAGCTCCAGACGCTCAGGGTTTTTACGCTTGTTTTTTGTACTAATATAATTGCGGTCACCAGTTTCGGTGCAAGCAAGTGTAATATTTACGCGCATTGTAATTCCTCCTAATCATAAAAACTTTTCACTGTCTCATCCACATTATCAGACTCATTTATAATATCAAAAACGTTACGTCCTTTCAAGTAGATATTCATCTAAAACGAGCGAAAAATCCCATAGCCACGCTTCTATATGTGTGTTATAAATAAACTTGGAATAATAAGGAGTGATTCAATTTGATCTACACCATTGCAACCATTGCATCAATCGGTATTGTTTTATTCATTCTATCTTTCTTTATGAATGACCGTATGAAAGAGCTGGAGAACCAGGTGGAACAAGTAAACATGACAATGATGCAACACAACTATCAAATGAAAAAGAAAATGAAAGTGCTAGAAGAAGAACTTCTAGCAGAGGATCTTACGGAAGAGATCATGAAGCAACCCTTGAAAAAGCACGACTCTTCGAGGGCATTGCCACTTGTGGATACGGTACAATCCATGTACAACAAAGGTTATAAAATCCATTACATAGCCAAACAAACCAACTTGAGTGAACACGACGTACACTCTATGGTAAAACAACAGCAAAGTGAGGGTTTACGAACATGAAACCCTGGATAAGGACATATGCTCTCGGTTTAATCACCGCAGCAGTCGCGATGGCTATCACTTTCTGGAATACAGAACCCTCCGTAACCGAAGTTGTTGAGGAAGAAATGAGTGAAGAAGATATGATTTCAAAACTTGAACAGCAAGGGTATCAGGTTGTAACGAAGGAGGAGTGGCAAGATTTTCAGTCGAAACAAGAATCCGCTGATGATTCTAAAAAGAGAGAAACTTCCGTGAATACTTTCTCCACTGATATAGCACCAGGAGCTACAATGGATAAAATCAGCCAAAAGCTTCTCCAGGCCAATATCATCGAGGATGCTGAAGCTTTCGAAATTTTCATGGAAGAGAATGATTACAGCCGATATATTCAAATCGGACAAGTTACTCTAACTTCTGAAATGTCTCACAAGGAAATTGCAGAAGCCATTACATCCAAATAGAAAAAACCGCGCCAGCTGTGGCTTTTCCATTGTAAATGAAGGGAGCTTTCTATGTTAAAGGTCTAGCTCGTGTCTTTAACTTGCCCCTTATGAAAATAAACCCTTTGTTAAATGAAATCGTAAAAAGGCATGAATCGAAACATTCGATTCATGCCTTCATTTCTATTAATTCAAATCATAGGTTCTTCCCTTCACCAGGTAAAAAATACTTTCACCGATGTTCGTTATATGATCAGCGAACCTCTCAATATACCTAGCTACATAAGCCATTTGCATGATGTGCTGAATTTGCTCAGGATTATTTGCCGTCAATTCCAGCATTTCCTTTACAATGGATCCGTATTTCTTATCTACAACATCATCCATATCAGCAAGCTTCTTCGCTAACGAAATGTCTTCATATTCAAAAGACTTGATTGCCACATCGACCATATCCATTGCAAGTATGGCCATTTCACGCAACTCAGGATCTACTTCAATCCCATGATTTTCCCCTAAATGAATCGTTGCTTTAGCAATATTTGTAGAATGATCGGCCATACGTTCTAGATCGCTAGAAATTTTAATGGCAATGATGATCCTTCTCAAATCCCCTGCTACTGGCTGTTGCTTCGCAAGCATCAAAATAGCATCATCGTTTATCGTTTCTTCCTTACGATCGATCAATGAATCATCATCCAGTATTTTTTTAGCAGCCTCCACATCCCCTTGATATAACACATGGATCGCTTGGTCAAGTGAATACTTAGCCTCAAGTGCTAACTCTTTAATTTGTTTCTTTAAATCCTCGAGTTCTTCTTCGAAATGAACACGCATTGACATGGATATCCCCTCCCTGAAAATATTAACCGAAGCGTCCAGTAATATAATCCTCTGTTCGCTTGTCGTGAGGATTTTGGAACAAGTCATCTGTGTCAGCAAACTCAATTAATTCTCCATTCAAGAAGAAAGCTGTTTTATCTGAAATACGTGCGGCCTGCTGCATATTGTGTGTAACAATAATTATGCTGTATTTTTCTTTCAACTCCTGAACTAGCTCTTCTACTTTTGCTGTAGAAATCGGGTCTAATGCTGAAGTCGGCTCGTCCATCAAGATGACATCCGGTTCAACCGCCAATGCACGTGCGATACAAACACGCTGCTGCTGTCCGCCAGAAAGCCCGTAGGCATTTTCATTTAGACGATCTTTCAGCTCATCCCAAATCGCAGCACCTTTTAAACTTTTCTCAACGATTTGATCTAATACTTCTTTCTTTTTTATACCATGGATTCTTGGTCCATAGGCTACGTTATCATAAACACTCTTAGGAAACGGGTTAGGCTTTTGGAAAACCATTCCTACCTTTGTACGGAGGTATTCTTCTTTATACTTATTGCTAAAGATTTCCTGATCACGATATTTGATTGAGCCGGAAGTTTTTACAATCGGCACCATCTCCACCATACGGTTTAATGTTTTCAAGAAAGTCGACTTACCGCAACCAGATGGCCCGATAATCGCTGTCACCTGTTTCTCTGGTACATCCATGCTTACTTCATATAAAGCTTGATCTGATCCATACCATAAGTTTAAGTCACTGACTTCGATAATATTATTGGCTTTCTCTTTTTTTATTCCCTCTTTATTCACCTCAGGCTTCGCTGATCCCTGATTTACTTTTTTATTTGTTTTTTCTTCCATTACTCCATTCATATTGAAACCCTCCTCATCTTAATTAAAGACGACGCTGAAATTTGTTTCTGATCAATACAGCAATTGAATTCATGATTAGTAGCACTGCTAATAGAACAATGATTCCTGCTCCTGCCACATACTGCCATTCTTCTTGCGGTCTACCTGTCCAGTTATAGATCTGAATCGGCATGGCCGTGTATTTAGCAAGTAATGACTCCGGCAGCGTGTATATAGCAGTGGCTGCTCCTACGATAATCAATGGTGCAGTCTCACCAATGGCACGTGACAAAGCGATAATTGCACCAGTCAGGATTCCCGGAATAGCAGCTGGTAAAATAACACGTGCAATGGTTTGCCATTTAGAAGCTCCCATCCCATAGGACGCCTCCTTGATTTCTGCCGGAACAGAACGGACAGCTTCCTGAGCGGCAACTACGATTACTGGAAGAATCAACAAGGCCATCGTTAAACCACCAGCAATAAGTGTATAGCCAAAGTTAAACATGTAAACGAAGAAAGTTAACCCTAAAAGTCCAAATACAATGGAAGGCACACCCGCTAAGTTTTGAATATTTACTCTGATAAACTCCGTAAATTTATTTTTAGGTGCGTACTCTTCCAAATAGATTGCTGTCGAAACACCAATGATCACGGAGACAATAGCGACGATAATCATTAAGAAAACTGAACCAATCAATCCAGCATAAATACCTGCTTCTTCCGGATATGGAGCTGGAAAGTTCAAAATATAATCAAGACTTAAATAACCAATTCCTTGAGTCAATACACGGTAAAAAAGTAAGACAAGAAAAACTAATCCAACTGCAGTAGCCAAGCCAAACAAAACCATAAGGATTTTGTTGATGGCTACTCTCCCTTCCATACGCTTCTTGATATTTTGTTCATTTTGGCCAAGCATCAATATTCCTCCCTGAACTTACGAGAAATGTACTGAGCAATTAGGTTCATAACAAGTGTAAAGATAAACAACGTCATACCTACTGCATACAAACTGTAATAAATGGTAGATCCAAATGTGGTATCCCCTGTTGCTGCTTGCACAATGAAAGCAGTCATCGTTTGGATTGATTCTGTGGGATTGAAAGTCAGATTAGGCGTCGCCCCTGCTGCAATGGTGACAATCATCGTTTCTCCAATGGCTCTTGAAATAGCAAGAACAATAGATGCGATGATTCCAGATAAGGCGGCAGGTAAAACCACTTTAAATACAACTTCTAACTTTGTTGCACCTAACCCATATGCTCCTTCTCTTAACGCATTAGGAACAGAGTTCATAGCATCCTCTGATAGAGATGCGACCATAGGAATAATCATGATACCGACTACAAACCCACCACTTAAGGCATTGAAAATCCCTAAATCAGGAATGAAGGATTGAAACATTGGAGTAATGAACGTCAATGCAAAGTACCCATAAACGACAGTCGGAATTCCTGCTAGGACTTCAAGAACAGGTTTAATCACACGTCTTACTTTATCATTTGCATATTCACTCAAAAATATGGCAGACATAAGTCCGAGTGGAACAGCTACCAGCGTAGCAATCAAAGTGATGAGTAATGTGCCACCAATCAATGGAGCAACACCATACTCACCAGACCATGGTGACCAGCTTGTACCTGTATAAAAATCAAATAAAGACACATTGGAAAAGAAGCCAATAGACTCTCTCAACAAAGTAAATAGTATCCCTACAGTTGTAAGGACACTAACTGCAGCACAAAGAAGCAAGAAAAAAGGGATGATTCTCTCTATTCTTTCCCCGAAACTTTTCTTCTTCTTATTTTTTTCAATCATTTGTTGAACATCAATCATTTTCCCCTCTGATTGTAACCCCTTGTCCATGTTAAAAACTCCTCTCATCCATAAGGCAAGGTGAGACTTAGATAAGTCCCACCTCCTTTGTTAGGTTTTCAAATCAATTACTCAGCCCAGCTTTTTGCTGTTTCAAGTTGCTCTTGATACTTATCTTCTGGAAGAGCTACATACCCTACTTCTTCCGCAGCTTTTCCAGCGTTGTTTAACATGTATTCTACGAAATCACGAACTTGTGTTTTTTCTTTATATGCATTCACATTTACATAAGTGAATAGTGGACGGGAAAGTGGTGTATAAGAGCCATCTTGTATTGTTTCAGGGTTTGGTTTTACAGCTTCATTACCATCTTCAGAAATTCCAAGAACTTTCAATACGTCTTCATTTTCAGCATAGTAGGCATAACCGAAGAAACCGATAGCGTTAGGATCGTTTTCTATACCACGAACAAGTACGTTGTCATCTTCAGAAAGCGTAGTATTTTCGCCTTCTTTCATCGGCTGTTCTTCAAGAATTACTTCATTAAAATAGTCGAATGTACCGGAATCATGTCCAGGGCTGAAAATTTTAATTTCTTCTTCTGGCCATTCTGGGTTGATATCAGACCACATTGTAGCATCTGAAGATTCAAGGAAGATTTGTTTCAGCTGATCAATTGTCAATTCATCGACGAAATCATTCTGTTGACTAACAACTACGGAAAGACCATCGTAAGCTAGTTCTAATTCTTCTAACTGAATGCCGTTTTCTTCAGCAGTTGCCATTTCTTCTTCTTTGATAGGACGAGAAGCATTACTTAGATCAATTTCCCCTACTGTGGATTTTTTGAATCCACCGCCGGAACCAGATGAGTTCACTGTCACATTTACATCAGGATGTTCCTGATTGTATGTGTAAGTCAGGTTTTCCATAATCGGGAATACAGTAGAAGAGCCATCAATAGCGATTGGTCCGGAAACTTCCTCAGAACCTTCGGCATTAGTACCTTCTTCTGTGTTGCTTTCATCTGCAGCAGTATCTTCATCAGATCCTCCGCATGCTGCAAGTACTCCTAGCACTAGGATGAACATAAACATAAGTGCGAACCTCTTAAAGTTTTTCATTTCCTTCTCCCCCTATTACATCTGAATTTTTTATCGTTGACGGCTTGGCCAACTCACATTTTCTATACTAACGAGGGAGTTTTAATGACATATGAATCAAACGTAAAGGTTTTGTAAATTGGCGATTTTTGTTGAATATGATTGGTATTTTTGGAGAGCCCTATTTATTTAAAACAAAAAAAAGAGTGATACGTGTCGTATCACTCCTCAGTTGCTTCTTCTTCATTATTATTCATCTCTACACCTTGCTCATTTCTTTCTTTCTTCAGTTCAAAGTAAGCTTGTCCTATCCTAGCGCCGATGTTGTTACTAATATCAAATGTACTTGTAGCATTTTCCCCAAGGTAAGGAGCTACAATCGAAAAAGCTATCTCAGGATCGTCGTGAGGAGCATACCCCACTAATGTTTTGTTCAACAGATCTCCATAAGTCGTCCTTCCGCCATCCTCATCGAAAACGGCTTTGAATGATTGTGCTGTACCTGTTTTGACCGCCATTCGGTATTTGGCGTACGGATCTTTGGAAAAAACATGACTGGCTGTTCCTTGACTCGTTTGAGCTACCTGCCTGAACCCTTCCTGTACCCTATCTATATAGGAAGAATCCATTTCCAGTTGATTCAATACCTCCGGTGAATAGTCCTTATAAACAGGACCCAAATCACCATCCATAGAAGGGTCGTGTATGCTCTTAACTAAACGAGGGCGCATGCGGTCCCCCCCATTAGCAATTGTCGATACATACTGATTCAATTGCATAGCTGTATAAGAACTGAACTGCCCAATGGAAAAGTCTAAAATTTGACCTGGTAATGTTTGGTTTCCTGTGACCCCTATTCCCTCATAAGGAAAATCGATTCCTGTTTTTATTCCTAAACCAAATTGATTAAAATTGTACGTGAACTTTTCAAAAGTATTATCCTTTAATGAAAGACCATTCATATTATATTGATTGCTATACTCCCCTCCGAGGTACATGGCAAGAAAGTACATATATACGTTTGACGATTGTTGCAATGCTTGTATATCGTTGACTGTACCTATGTTGGATGTATAAGAACCTTTTTGACTCCCGCCAATCGTGATCGGTCTATCATTAATCCACGTACTTGGGGATACGGCACCCTCATGCAGCCCCGTCAAAACGGTGGCACCTTTGACAATGGAACCAGGCATATAAGCATTGTAGATGGCCTGGTGAGAGGTATCTGAGAACCTTCCCTCCCCATCTTCAGGGGAACGATTATATGTTTGTCCACTAATAGCCAGAATTTCTCCTGTGTTCGGGTTAGAAACCACAGCTATCGCATTGTCTAAATGACGATTTGCTGCCGGTGCCTTACGAATCGCCTTTTCTAATTCTTCCTGGACAATCTTGTTCACTCTTTCTTGAAGCTCCATATCTATAGTAAGAACAAGGTCTTTACCCCGTTGCCCTTCGCGAATAACTTTTGAATTTATTACATTATTATTTTTGTCCGTCTCATATTGTACTTTTTCCTTCGTTCCTCTTAGTACATCTTCATACTGTTGCTCAAGACCACTAGTTCCCACGCGGTCGTTCCGGCTATAGTCTAAGGACATAAAATAATCTAACTCATCACGTGGTACTCCTTGCTCTCTTGAAGTTATGCTACCGATATAACTCTGAAAAGTTGATCCAAAAGGATAAGTTCTTTCCCAATCAGAAGTAACATTAATTCCAGGTAATTCAGCCAAGTGTTCCGCAACGACAGAATATTCTTTCTCTGTTATATCTGAGTTCTTCAACACATGTGGAGCTAAGGCATAAGCTTTATCTAGTTCCTTTTTAATAGCGATGATTTCTTTGGTCTGATTATCATAACCTGAGATTTCTTCTTCTGTAATACTATCTAATTGCAGTTGATATACTTCTCCATTATCTAATTCCGAGGTATCTTCATCCTCAATCCGAGCTACTACCTCATTTTTATTCTTTAGGAAGAAGTATTCCTTAAGGTCACGATCTGTCAGTTTCCCTTCATATTCCATATCGATATATTGAGCAATTTCCTCAGCCAATTCCAACTTTTCGTTAGCTTGTACACCTTTTGGCGGAGTATAAGTTATGGAATACAGGGGCTCGTTGTCTACAACGACACGACCATACCGATCATAAAACTCCCCCCTTGGTACAGGGATGCTCGTTGTTGTATTTTCGGTACGATCAATTTCGTCCTGCGCCTCTTCCCCGTTAAGGATCTGAACAACACCTAGTTGTAAAATAATCCCTGCAAATAAAAGAAACACAACAAAAAACACCACGTTCAACCGGAAAGGAAGGTGTGATTTATGTTTCCATTTATTTTTGTTCTTTTTTCCCATGAGCTCCTCTCCTTCATTAAAAATCCTTTATCCATTATAGCATCTTTCCAACACTACAGGATAGACGAAGCTCAAGGGATATTGGTGTCAATTGTGTGAAGTCCCAGCCATTTTCGTGTCAATTCCTTTGATAAAGAAGTAGATAAAAAAGTGCCCCCCACCTACAAGAAGTAATATATACGGAATACCTGTTTCAGGTTGAATCATAGTAATCGCCATTAAGAAAGTCAGAATAGACAATATCCTCCCTAAATCCAAGAAAATTTCCCGAACTACAATATACTCTATTCTCATTTCCCCTGCATTCCATGATTTTCCGATCACATCGTATGTTAGGGACAAATAAGGAACGTAAAACAAAGGGAAGAAAATTCCTGCAATACCCGCATAAACAAGTAAAAGTGACATGGAATCACCAATTAATAAAATTAACACACTCAAATATAGGGATAAGCCTGAAATAAATATTGCTTTTTTTCGGCGACGGGGTTTAATCCATTGACTTACTAAAAAGAAGAATAAGAATGAGAAAGCTGAATACACCAAATTAAATACACCTAAGAAGAGCTCATCATTCGTCATTAAAAAAATCCAAATAGATACAGCAAATAAAAATGTCCCTTCACGAAAACCTTGAGAAATGTGGGCATTCAAAATTTTGTTCCAATTCGGATTATGTTTTCTTTCCATAACAATTCTTCGAAAAGAAAAATTACCTCTGGCTTTTCTTCTGGACAAACCAAAGCTGACCATAACTGCGACAATAAAGAGGCCGAAAGATATGGCAAAGATAACGGTATACCCTGTGAAATTATTCAAGCGAGAAATAATAAAACCAGCCAAGAGAGGACCTGTCATCCCGCCAAGGGATTGAAGTACTCCCAGGAAGCCATTAAAGAAATCCCTTGTATCAGGTTCAGTAATTTCAAAAGTCAATACATTATAGGCCAGCCAATAAAATCCGTAACCTACACCTAACAATGAACCCAATAATATATTGAATGTTGCCGCCCTTTCGCCTACGAGAAGTACAGTTAAAAAAAACAAAGAGAGAACGATTACTCCTGTCCTCAATACGATGACACGATCGATTCGCTTGGCACACTTCCCAGCTAATATGAAGGTCAATGGTTGAAGTATATATATACTTAAATTATAGAGAGCAATATCGGTATAGCTATTGGATTGCTTCCATAAATAAATATTCACAAAAGTACTGGATAGAAATATGCCTAGGGAGTATAAGCCTCCAATAAGCAGTAACAGCAGTAAATCCTTTGATACATTTTCGCGGCTGAGCCACGCGCGCAGCTTACTCACCATAACCATGTCTCCTTTTTGTTCTTCTTTAGTGTTTTCAGAACAAAAGGAGATATACAAAAAGAGAGGCACGGATATAATCCGTACCTCTCTAAAAAAACTTATTTAGCTGCGTCGTAACGCTTCGCTACTTCGTCCCAGTTAACAACGTTCCAGAACGCTGAAACATAATCAGGACGACGGTTTTGATAATTCAAGTAGTATGCATGCTCCCATACATCAAGACCCAAAATCGGAGTTTTACCTTCCATAATCGGAGAATCCTGGTTAAGTGTATCGATTACTTCAAGGTTACCATTATTGACTACTAACCAAGCCCAACCTGAGCCGAAGCGACCTTTAGCAGTTTCTTCAAATTTTTCTTTGAACTGATCGAAACCTCCGAATGTATCATTGATTTGCGTAGCAAGGTCACCAGTAGGTTCTCCGCCACCATTCGGGGACATAATCGTCCAGAAGAGGCTGTGGTTTGCATGGCCTCCACCGTTACGGCGCACAGCTGTACGGATATCTTCCGGAACAACGGAAAGATTATTGGATAATAGTTCTTCCAATGATTTATCCTGAAGCTCTGCGTGACCTTCAAGAGCATTGTTCAATTTCGTAACATAGCCGTTATGGTGTTTCGTATGGTGGATGTTCATTGTTTCCTTATCGATAGTAGGTTCTAGAGCGTCATAAGCGTAAGGTAGTTCTGGTAGTTCAAATTTAGCCATAATGTAACTCCTCCTTTAAATAATATGTAAAACGGAAAGCCTTTCCGCTTCACATTTTACATTATCAAACCCCAAAATGAGTTGCAAATTATTTGCATCACGATATTAACAATTCCCTCACAAGTTATTTTCAAACATAAAAAAACAATCAGATTAACTGATTGTTTAAGAGTGGCTCGGGACGGAATCGAACCGCCGACACACGGATTTTCAGTCCGTTGCTCTACCGACTGAGCTACCGAGCCATATTATTATGTTTCAATTTTCATCCGCAGTACTATTATGTAGATGGCGGAGGAGGAGGGATTCGAACCCCCGCGAGCCGTAAAGCCCCTGGCGGTTTTCAAGACCGCTCCCTTCAGCCAAACTTGGGTACTCCTCCGTATCTATATAAATGGTGGACCCTGCAGGACTCGAACCTGCGACCGATCGGTTATGAGCCGATAGCTCTAACCAGCTGAGCTAAGGGTCCACATGGGGCGGTTGATGGGAATCGAACCCACGAATGCCGGAACCACAATCCGGTGCGTTAACCACTTCGCCACAACCGCCATGTTTTTATATTGGAATATGTAATGGTAGCGGCGGAGGGGATCGAACCCCCGACCTCACGGGTATGAACCGTACGCTCTAGCCAGCTGAGCTACACCGCCATTTCTTTTGTCCTCTGTAAGCGACTTAATTAATATAACATGCCTTATTGATTCTGTCAACATTTTTTCTGTTACGAAATCAGCGACAAAAATAATATAGCATGGCTTTAAATTGGTTTCAAGGATTTTTTAGGAATTTATTTTAAAAATCCCTTTTTATTTATCCAATAACCCCACCCTCCCCTAAAGCTCCCTATTCCTTAAGACTCAGTTTCGAGACTTTAGGGGGGGTTTAGGGTCTACCGGAAAAGGTTCGTCCAGTTCCATCGCCCAGGGCGATTCCGCATTTGAACACTTTTCATGGGGCGGGCGGTGAGCCTCCTCGAGCTAAGCTCTACGGGGTCTCACCTGTCCCGCAGATCCCAGTTCTTAAACCATTGGAGTCTTTATTTTCAGTGGGAGATCATAAACCATGCTATCCAGCTCCAGTGCCTATCGGCTAGTGAGACTTCCTTCGCTTCTGTACAATAAGTCAACATCGAATCGCTACGCTCTTCGTGTTTCCTTTATCTCCTCCAGCTCTAGGCTAGTTCCGGTGTCTAGCCTCTCGAGGTCTTAGGCCTCACAGGAAGCGGGGTCGTTCGGTGTTGCAACAGGAAGTTGCGAACTTAACCGAACTTCTTTACTAGTCATTTCAGGAAGAAGAACACTCCCTGTAATGATTGTTCTTAAGCTTGGCGAGGCTCATCAAGACACCTCCACATTTGAATATCCAGTCCATACGCCGCTGATCAAGGCACTTCCGCTTTCAAAATAGGAGTCTCACCGGTTCCCTAATTTCATGACCTTTGGTGTCTCGCCAGTCTATCCTTTCCCGAAGGAGTCTCCTCATCCCCCACCTCCCCTTGCCGTATGAGTTACTTGAAATCAGCCACCAACAACTTTGCCATGAGAAGGGCGAAATATCACTTCAGGCCTGTTACTACAACAATGTCCTCTGCATACAGCTCTCTGTACTTGAAAGTGGTTTCGAAATACTTATCATGGAAAGGGGCGTGACCGAGGAGGCTTGCCGTCTTCCCCGCGGAAAGCGACTTATCCCCCACCTCCCCTTATCCCCAATAAAAGTCTCGAAATCGAGTCTTCCAGAATACTGCCACTTCGTTTAATAAATCGGAATAAAAAAAGCGGCTGGAAACTTCAGCCGCTGCTTTTACTTACTATAAACTTTCTTTTTCTCCAAGGACTTCTTCTGCAATGTTTACCGCATGATCACCGATACGCTCTAAGTTACTGATCATATCGACAAACACGATACCTGCTTGTCCAGTACATACACCTTCATTTAGACGAATAATGTGTTTCTTACGGTAACTACGCTCCATACGGTCTATTTCATTTTCCTTCTGAACAACCGCTAACGCTTCTTCCCTACTCATAGTTTGTAGAGATTTTGTAGCTTGTTTGACTGTCATTAACGTAAGATCAAACATTGTATTCAAGTCTTCTATCGCTTGCGGTGTCAGATATACTTTGTTGGAGTTCTTGTAGTCGATGAGCTCAATGATATTTTCAAAATGGTCTCCGATTCTTTCTAAATCTCTTACGGAGTCCATCAAAGCAGAGTGTTTATGACTTTCTTCATCTGTAAGAGAGGCTTGAGAAAGATCCACAAGGTAGTCTGTAATTTTACGATCAAGATTGTTAAGTGCATCTTCGATTTGCATCGCAAGTTCAGAGTGCTTTTGTTGCTTATTATTTAAATAAAGACTGGTTTCTTCAAGTCCTTTATACGCATACTCTCCCATGCGCAATACTTCTTCTTTAGCCTGATCTAATGCAAGGGATGGAGATTGCTCAATAAAAATCGGGTCAAGGTGTTGCGGTTTATGATCAATTAAAGATTCATCACCTGGGACAAGTTTAATAACAACCCATGCAAGAACTGCAATAAACGGGAATTGTACAATCGTATTTGCAATGTTGAAAGAACCGTGTGCAAACGCAATGGTCATTTCCGGTCCTAATTCCATGCTTGTCTGTAACCAATTCACATACCTTTCAAAGGGAATTAAGAAAATTAAGAATACAGTGGCACCTAAAACATTAAAAATCACGTGAGCGAAAGCAGCACGCTTTGCTCCAACACTAGCTCCGATAGAAGCAAGTACTGCAGTAATGGTAGTTCCGATATTATCCCCGAACAGTACAGGAATAGCTGCTTGCAAATCCACTAGCCCTTCACCTAGTAAAGTCTGTAATATACCAATGGTAGCACTGGAACTTTGGACTATAACTGTGAATAAGGTACCAACAATAACTCCCAGGATTGGATTATCACTCATACTTACCGTCAAATCTTGGAAAGCTTGAATGGATCTAAGCGGCTTCACTCCCCCGCTCATAACTTCGAGTCCAAAGAACAATGCCCCCAGACCAAATATCGTTTGTCCAAAATTTTCAACTTTTTTACTTTTGAAAAAGAACAGAAGGAATGCTCCTACAGCTAGAATCGGTAAGCCATATGCCTTAATATCAATACCTATAATGAATGCGGTCATGGTCGTACCAATATTGGCACCCATAATAACACCAATGGCTTGTCTAAATGTCATAAAACCTGCATTAACTAGCCCCACTGTTAATACAGTTGTTGTACTACTACTCTGCACTAAAATTGTAACGACAGTACCTGCAATGACTCCCATCAAAGGGTTGCTCGTAAAACGATCCAATAGTTCCCTCAACCGGTCTCCCGCTGTTCGCTGCAGTCCATCTGCCATAAATTTTAACCCAAATAAAAAGATACCGAGTCCACCGATGAATTCAAATATCATCTGTTGCACATCGACTTCCATTTCCTCCACCCTTTCTTCATCCAAGTTCAACATTTTTCTCTTTATTAAAACAACCTCATTCATATTAACGATGGAAAATCCTTTTGTAAAGGCAATTGTTGAATCTTAACATTAAATTTACAATCCACTAATCCACTTCGAAAACCACATGGTCTTTAAGGTTAGACTTCCCCCCTTTCTCTCATTTTAATACGTGGAGGAAAGGGTGCTTATTCCTTCTTATACCCCTTGCAGAAGCTTTGTAAATCATCATTATGGTGCTTTTTGTTAGTCACTAAGCGTGAGAGGGGAAACCAGGTCTTAAACTGTCAATGTTGAGACCATCTACCATAATCTTTCCCACTAAAAAAACACTCCATTTCCTTTGTATTATTTCTAAATACAAAGGAAATGGAGTGTTCAGTATTAGTTAAACCATTGGCTAAACCTTTTTAACCAATATTTTAGTCCCGTCCACACTGACAATTCGTATGCTATCTCCTTTTTCTACCCATTGACCATTTGATACTGCACTATATTCTTCGCCATCTATCTTTATCGTGCCGACCGGTCTCATATCGGTAGCAGCCTCCCCTTCCCTATCCAGAAGGAACTGGTATTTTTCATTCATTGAGTTATACCCCATCTCTGTAGACAATTGATCGTTCAGCGCCATCTTCGACCACATTTTCCGCCGTTTGAATACTTTTAAAAACAATAGAGAGGCGGCTCCACCTAAAATAACACCGATTACACTATACAAACCAGCCACCCAATTAGGCGCACTGAATCCTACAGCTATAATCATTGTCACCGCTCCAATGGTGGCAAGTGTACCATCATTAATTAATTTTCCATCTATAATCATCAAGAGAATGCCTAGAAAATAAACAAGCATCATAACAATGAACATTTCCGTCTCTAAAAAACGCGAAAAATAAACAGTAATAAAACCAAAACCGATAATCGCAAAAATTCCACGCATGTTTACGAGTAGTTCTCCAATTAAAAACATTGTTCCGAGGAATGTTATGAACAAAACAATCCAATCATAAGTAAACATTTTAGTCACACCCTTCCATGATTAATATGTATACGAACAAAAGGGGCGATTTGTTTCAAGTGCCAATAATTTTATTCCCCTGCTTCCCATGATATAAAGGAAATTAACTGAGGTTTACAAAATTTTAACGTGATGTCTTCAATTATTAAGGGTCTTGACTTCTCATTTAAAGCATAAGCCCTTATAATGAAGGTTGGAAATTCATCTTGCATACCTTTTTTTGAATATATAAAGGAGCGATATTAATGGCAATTACGCACAGAAAAGATACACGTCCTGTCAAAGTCGGGGACATTACAATAGGTGGATCGGATCAAGTCGTCATCCAATCCATGACAACAACGAAAACGCACGATGTAGAAGCAACGGTGGCAGAAATCAAGCGCTTAGAAGAGGCAGGCTGTCAAGTCGTCCGTGTTGCTTGTCCAGATGACCGTGCTGCTGATGCGATTCCTGAAATTAAAAAACGTATTAATATACCGCTTGTCGTGGACATTCATTTTGACTATAAAAAAGCACTTAAGGCTATCGAAGGTGGAGCAGACAAGATACGTATTAACCCTGGTAACATTGGTAAACGCGAAAAAGTAGAAGCTGTCGTCAAGGCGGCGAAAGAAAAAGGAATCCCTATTCGCATAGGAGTTAACGCCGGTTCTCTAGAACGCCATATCTTAGAAAAATATGGTTATCCAACAGCTGATGGAATGGTTGAGAGTGCCCTCCACCATATCAAGATTTTAGAAGATCTAGACTTTCACGATATTATCGTTTCCCTAAAAGCTTCTGATGTGAAATTGGCTATTGAAGCATATGAAAAAGCAGCAGCTGCCTTCAATTACCCTATTCACCTTGGGATTACTGAATCAGGAACACTATTTGCAGGTACCGTCAAAAGTGCAGCCGGCCTTGGTGCTATTCTTAGCAAAGGAATCGGAAGCACAGTTAGAATCAGTTTAAGTGCCGACCCTGTAGAAGAAGTGAAGGTAGCAAAGGAACTGCTTAAATCATTCGGTCTCGCTTCCAATGCAGCTACTTTGATTTCCTGCCCTACCTGTGGCCGGATTGAAATCGACTTAATTTCCATAGCAAATGAAGTGGAAGAGTATATTCAGACAATAAAAGCTCCAATTAAAGTGGCAGTACTTGGTTGTGCAGTAAACGGGCCTGGTGAAGCCCGTGAAGCAGATATTGGAATCGCAGGGGCACGTGGAGAAGGACTATTGTTCCGTCACGGCGAAATTATCCGAAAAGTACCAGAAGACATCATGGTTGAAGAATTGAAAAAAGAAGTGGATAAGCTTGCAGAAGAACATTATGAAAAAGAACGTTTGGAAAAAGAAAAATTAAAACAAGAGCAATCTCAATCATAAAAAGTGGACCCCAAAAAGGGTCCACTTTTTATTTGCTATATCACGTTGAAAAAGGGTGCGAAGAACATGGAAAATGCAATGGATACAATACTGATGATAATCGCCATATTTCCTAAAGTATCCGCGCCTCGTCTTTTTCCGATGATGCCCAGGATTATTCCTGCCGCTCCAAGAATTAACGGAGCAAAGAAGAAGGATAAGATAGCAGCAGACAAACCTAGCCACCCCATACCGACTTTCACATCATCATCTTCCATGGTCGTTTCCTTTTCCGTGTTGTTCATTGGTTGGTCCATTGGTCCTACTGCAGCTTCCTGAGCAAACTCTTCCTCATAACTATCTCCATAGACTGGTTGGTTTGGTCCACGTCCATGATCATCAGCCTCGACCGGATCATCAAAATCGGAAGCACCTGCTTCACTATTCCCTGCTTCATTTCGTAAATCCTGGTCTTGTATTTCATCAAAAGCTTCATTAATTACTTGCTCTGTCGACGGTTCTGCGCGAGTCTGTTCTTCAGCAGCTTCCGCATGGACTTGTTCTAATTCATCCCCATGTTGTGGAGCTTTCTCTGTCCTTTGATTCTCAACAGTATCCTTCGGATCATTCATACATATACCCTCACTTTCTGTTTGGAGAATCAAGATTATTATGTGGGAAACACTCTTTTTTTACTTAAGGGAGTTGATGGCAAAAAAATAAACGCCTGATGCAGTATCAGGCGCTCTTTCTAATTCGCTACGGCTACAGTTTTATGGTTTTCCGCATTTTCTTGAATTTCCACGGCATACCAACTTTCTGCATGACCATTTTCTTTTTTGTATTCCTTCAGACCACCCATCCCTCTGTGATAGGCTGTTAAAGCTTCGTCCCAATTCTTATATTCATGTTTTAAGAAATCTAAATAAACTAAGGATAATTGCATGGAATAATAAGGATCGAAAAGCAGCTCATCTTCGTATGGCAAATCAGCCATATCAGCAATCCACGGGGCAGTATTTTTCATGAACTGAGCCATTCCATAAGCCCGTCCATACTTCGTTTCTGGACCAACGAGGTCTGGGTCGAATGTCCCCCCAGTCTCCACCTTCAACAATTCGTAAACAAGATAAGGGTTTATCTCATATTGGTCAGCTTCACGCACAAGATACATGGCCCATGATTTCTTAAACTTCCCATTACTTTCTTCCACTAGACGATTGGCCTTTTTTTCGACTACGGGCCATGTATGAAAGCCGTTTTTTTCAACTTCCTTTAGTCGTTTTTCTTTCAGGTATTCATTTGTGGAGGTGAGTCGGTCAATCTCCTTCTCCATTTCTTCATTCTTATTTTGTAGATGCTTATTTTCATCAGCTAAGGCTTTTTCTTGCTTCTGGTTCCACTGATTTACAGTAAAGAATGTAAACGCAATTAGCAGCAATGCCAAACCTGCTGTCCAAAAAGGCTTTTGTTCCTTCATTTCATTCACTCCTTTTGTTCCCTGCGAATTGGTACTTCTGTCCAATGCCGCCCTGAATCCATTGGCTTATACTAATCGATCAGAATATGTATTTCAATAGAAACACTCATTAAGGGAATTTTTTTAAAAACACAAATCCTCCCCGACATTCATATGGTGTACTAAATACGGAGAGAGGGAGTATAAGCCTATGAAAAATGTGGCACAACAGTTAATTACCCAAAAATTAAAGCATCTAACCGTCAAAGACCTTCTTTTTTATAGTCAAAAGTACAAAATCCAGATTTCGAGGGATGAAGCTGCTGCCATTGTTAAAGCATTGAAAAAAAATGAGGATAATCCCTTCGATCCAGCTGGAAGGAAGCGGATGTTCAAAAAGCTTGCCAGCATCACTTCAAAAGATACGGCTCGTTCTGTTTATCAATTACTTATGAAAATGGCGAAAGAACACGGAGTAGAACACTGGTTAAAATAAACAATTCCAATTTTGAGTTAGTAGTAGGCTGCAGAAGACGATTCAATTTGGTTCAGGAGGAGGTTTTTGTGAAGAAAAAAGGAAGCTTAGAGAGGGCCTCTATGCTTCCTTTCGTTTACTGTGCCATGATTTTTTCTTTAAGTTCTTTATCGTACTTTCCTTCTTTGACCATATCAATCTCAAAACGATATGGTGGCTTTTTGTTCTTTTTGTCTTCTCCTACATAAGGTGTTTCTAAAATTTTTGGTAGGTCCTTCAATGTAGGGTGATGAATGACTTTGTGGAGGGCATCAAAACCAATGTGACCGAATCCGATGTTCTCGTGACGGTCCTTCCCTGCACCTTTGGTGTTTTTACTATCGTTTACATGCACGACCTTTAAGCGGTCTATGCCAACGATTTTATCAAATTCATTTAAAACTCCATCAAAATCTTCCACTACATTATAACCAGCATCGTGGATGTGGCAAGTATCCATACATACAGACAGTTTCTCATTCAAAGTGACCCCATCGATAATTTGGGCAAGCTCATCAAAACTTCTTCCAATTTCCGATCCTTTTCCTGCCATGGTCTCTAAAGCGATTTGAACATTCTGGTCTTTATGGAGCACTTCATTTAATCCTTCAATTATTTTTGGTAATCCTTTATCAACACCTTGTCCAACGTGAGATCCTGGATGAAGGACAATTTGTTTTGCTCCAAGTGCTTCTGTCCTTTCGATTTCATTTCTTAGAAAGTCCACTCCAAGCTGGAAAGTTTCCGGTTTCGTCGTGTTACCAATATTAATAATGTACGGAGCGTGAACGACGATATCATCGATTCCATTTTCCTTCATATGTGCCGTGCCTGCTTCGATATTTAATTCTTCAATTGGGCGACGTCTAGTATTTTGGGGTGCTCCTGTATAAATCATGAATGTGCCTGAACCATAAGAGACTGCTTCTTCACTAGCCCCAAGAAGCATTTTCTTCCCTTTCATCGATACGTGTGAACCAATCTTTAACATCAAATCTACCCTTTCTTTACCTCTTCTTGTATCTGTTTTGTTTCATCTTTTTCATGTTTTTGTCTGCTTCCTGTTTCATTTTCTTTTTATACCCTGGTTTGACCTTTTTAGGTTTACGGACCATTTGCTTCGCTTTCTTTTCCACGTCAGATGATTTCCGCTCTCTTGTTTGTCTTTCGTTGTAAGCATTGACTTCTTTCCACTCGCCGTTCTTCACTTCGTAAAATTCAAAGGAAAGTCCTTTTTTCTCAAGCTTCTGTATCAATGGTAGATCAGCTTCTTTATACAGATTGATGGCAGTGCCCTGCAACCCTGCCCTGGCTGTCCTCCCAACCCTGTGAATATAGAACTCTTCTTCCTTAGGCATTTGAGCATTTATAACGTGACTAACCCCTTGAATATCTATTCCACGGGATGCCAGGTCTGTAGCGACAATATACTGATAACGGAGATTTTGGATCTCTTTTAGCATTCTTTTTCTTTCTCTTGGTGAGAGGCCTCCGTGAAGGATTCCCGTTTCTAAGCCGCGGGTCATCAGTTTGTCTGCGAGTTCATTTGCGTGTTCTTTTCCATTGGTAAAAATGATCGCTAAATATGGCTGAATGGATTTAGAGACTTCAACTATAACATCAGCCGGGTCTTTATGGCGCAACGGTATTAGACGATGCTCCATCGTTTCGGGTGAGGGCTTATCATCTTCAATTTGGATATGTGTAGGGTTCGTCAAATATTTTTTCAAAAAAGGCTGGAGACGCTCAGGAATGGTCGCGGAAAAAACAAGCATCTGGACATCCTGATCCATGCGAACCAGTATTTGATCGACATCTTCTATGAAACCTAGATCGAGCATCAAGTCCGCCTCGTCAAGAACGAACGCTTTTGCCTGGTAAAGATCAATGGCTTCTTCCTTTACCATATCGAGGATTCTACCCGGTGTACCGACAACAATATGGGGAGTGTTGGAAGATAGTTTACCCACCATCTTGTGCTTATCTGTTCCGCCGATTAAAAGCTTCGAACGCCATACTTGCTCTTTTCCAGCTAGTTGAATTGCCTTCTTCACTTCATCTTGAATCTGTATCGCTAATTCTCGTGTGGGTGCCGTAATGACAAATTGAACATGATCCGAAGTTTCATCCAAATCATTAAACATAGGAAGTAAATAAGCGTGTGTCTTTCCAGAACCCGTGTGGGACTGTCCAATGAGACTTTCCCCTCTTAACGCCGCTGGCAGGACTTGCTTTTGAATAGGTGTCGGTTTTTTGAAGCCTAACCCTTCGACTATTTTACTGACCGTCGTAGTGATGGCATATTGATCAAATGTATGCTTACTCATAAACTTTCTCCTTTAATATAGGCTTTGTATAACAAGACAACTACTTCCCCTCTACGGAACTGGTAGTCCATTCCCATAGGAGAGTCGGAAATTCCCTTCATTTACTAACTACTGCCTTATTGTAAAATGTTCCTTCCCTATTATAATAGAGCAGGAGGTAAAATGCACGATAACGTTGTTTTATAATGACTTTCTTTGTCATCTTTCCCTTTACCCTTTATAATGATAATGGTATCTTAAAAGTTATTGGATTGGATATAGAGGAGGACGTTAATCAATGGAAGTCATTAAAATCGCCCCTCGCGGTTATTGTTATGGTGTGGTTGATGCAATGGTCATTGCTCGAAATGCAGCCAAAGACCCGAATTTACCTCGCCCAATATATATTTTAGGCATGATTGTTCATAACTCTCATGTAACAGAAGCCTTCAAAGAAGAAGGAATCATCACTGTAGATGGAAAGAATCGAAATGACATGTTAGAAGGAATTCATGAGGGCACTGTTATTTTCACTGCCCATGGTGTATCCCCCCAAGTGAAAGAACGTGCGGAAGCTAAAGGATTGACCGCTTTAGATGCCACTTGTCCTGATGTTACCAATACTCATAATTTAATTAGAAAAAAAGTAGCCGAAGGATTTGAGGTCATTTATGTTGGGAAAAAAGGTCACCCAGAACCAGAAGGCGCTATGGGTGTAGCACCAGGAAAAGTCCACCTTGTCCAAACAGAGGAAGATGTTGAGGAACTTGAACTCAATCATGATAAATTGATGATCACTAACCAGACGACCATGAGTCAATGGGACGTTTATGATGTGATGGAAAAAGCTAAAGAAAGGTTTCCACAACTTGAAAAACAACAAGAAATCTGCATGGCAACCCAGGTGCGCCAGGAAGCTGTATCGGAACAAGCCAGTGAAGCAGATTTGACACTTGTCGTCGGAGACCCGATGAGCAATAATTCCAATCGCCTTGCACAGGTTTCTATGGAAAAGGCAGGCACACCGGCTCATCGTATATCCGATGTCACAGAAATTCAATTGGAATGGCTCGAAGGAGTCCAAAAAGTAGCAGTAACAGCTGGTGCTTCCACTCCGACACCGATTACCAAAGAAGTGATTAAGTTCATTGAGCAATTTGACCATGAAAATGAGGACACATGGATTCGGGAATCGAAAGTAGAACAGAAAAAGATCCTGCCACCGGTCAGAGCAAAGAAAAAAGTAAAAAGATAAATTTAAGGGGTGAAGCAAAAGCTTTCACCCCCTTTTATTGTCGACCATTATAATAAAACCTAAATTGAATTACATTATATGACTTTAAATGGCTCCGTATTTGATTCAGAAATAATGATATTTAAATTTCCAACTCCATTACAATGGTCTTCCAGATATTGTTTCACTTTGGGACAAACTACTTTTTCCACGTGGTGACCTGGGTCAATGACAGAAAGCCCCATTTCTGCCGCATCCTGAGTCATATGGAATGTCATATCTCCTGTTACATAGACATCTGCACCACTTCGCTTGGCTGCATGAATATATTTTTCTCCGCTCCCTCCTAAGAGGGCTACTTTCTTCACTTTTTTATCAAGGTTGCCTGAGACGCGAACATGAGGTACTTGGTATTCTTTCTTCACTCTTTCCACTAGCGTACTTAAAAGGACAGGTTCATCCAGCTTACCAACTCGACCGACCCCCATTTGCTCTCCTTCATTCAGTAATGGATATAAATCATAAGCCACTTCTTCATAAGGGTGAGTGTCTTCCATCGCTTTTAATACAGCTGGTAATTTTGTCTTGGGTACAATCGTCTCGATGCGTTTTTCATCGACATATTCCATTTTCCCTTGTTCGCCTATATAAGGATCGGTTCCGCTCTCAGGCTTGAATGTCCCTTGTCCAGATAATTGGTACGTACAGTGACTGTAATTACCTATGTGGCCCGCGCCCGCCTCACTGATTGCCTCCCGCAATTCGTTTGCATGGCTTTCAGGAACGAATACAGTCAATTTTACAAGAGAGTCTTTTTCTGTCTCAATCAATGGCTTCGTCTGTTTCACACCTAAAAGATCTGCCATTACATCATTTACTCCGCCTGCTGCAACATCTAAGTTTGTGTGCGCCGCATATACGGTGATATCATGTTTGATTAATTTCTGGACAACTCTTCCTTTAGGAGTATCCAAGTTAATTTGACTAAGCTTCACAAATAACAATGGGTGGTGAGCAATAATTAGATCGACCCCCTTTTCGATAGCCTCATCCACCACGTTTTCCAGTACATCTAACGTAACCATAATGGTATGAACAGGTTTATGGAGTGTGCCTACTTGAAGGCCGACATTATCCCAGTCGTATGCGAAATGCTTGGGCGCCCATTTTTCAAACTGATTAATAACTTCCTGCGCTGTCATTGTTTCATTCATTGTGCAATACCTCCTCTAACCAATAGAGTTCTTTTTGGTGTTGCTTCAACTTTTCTTCATCTGGAAGTGAAGCTTGTTTCATTTGATTGATAATATACATTTTCTTTTTATGTTCCTCTTTACATTTATTAAGGAATGCATCCGGTCGACGCTCTATCAGGAAAGGTCCCAACCACATTTGTTTTTCCAATTTATCTTTTTGATAAGCGGAATCGGCCTCACCCTTTTCTGCTACCAAAATCTCATAAATATGTCCACCTTCTTCAACAATCGCTTCATCCACAAGAGCATAACCATGGTCGTAATACCACTTGCGAACAGATCTCGAGTCAATGTTAGGTTGTGTAATAATACGATTGACCGCAAATAGTTTATTCCTTCCTTGCTCTAGTATATCCCGGATCAACGGACCACCCATGCCAGCAATGACCACCTGTTTTATTTCTTCTGGTTCCACCACGTCGAGACCATCGCCAAGTCGGACATCGATACGCTCGTTTAAGGCGTGCTTTTTCACTTCTTTTAACGCACTCTCATAGGGGCCTTGATTTACTTCACCAGCTACAGCACGCGCCTTTGGGTCATTTAAACAAACGTAGCACGGTAAGTAAGCATGGTCTGAGCCGATATCGGCAAAGTAAGCCTCTTCTGGCAAGTAATTTGCAACTACTGCCAGGCGTTGGGATAATTGATTGACATTCATAATATCTTCCCTCTCATAATAAAGAAAAGCTTTCTGATAGGAACAGAAAGCTTTTCTTTCAAACTTCTTATTTTTGTTCAGCTAACCATTCAGCTACCTGAGTTGCTTGCTCTCCGGTGTACAGTCCAGGCGGCATGGAACCTTTACCATTGAGGATGATTTCTTCGATTTCTTCTGCGGAATAACGACTACCTACTTCTTGAAGGTTCGGTCCAGCCCCTCCACTAAGATCGCCACCGTGGCAGCTTGCACATTGGTTCTGGAAGAGTTCTTCCGGGTCAGCATTTGCCGTTTCTTCCTGTTGCTCTCCGCCGCCTTCTTCTTCATTTTGGATAGCTTCCTGCTGATTGAGACCAGCTGCAGAAACGATGATCATAACAACAATACCTAATGCTGCGATGATTGCGAATGGAATCACAGGGTTTTTTCTCATTTGTTGCTACCTCCTTATGTATTCCCTCTTATTAATTTTTCGTGTCTATTCGACTATATTTATTTTACTTGAAAACCGTTACTTATTAAAGAGATAACATGTGAAAACTTATAAAACAATATATATGAACAGTAATATTGTACCTAGTATACCTGAATAGAAGAGAGCTTGTACTCTACATACTCTTCCCACTACCACCCATAATGTACAGTTTAATGTAAGGGTTATGTATAAACTCCACCCAGATCCGTAAAAATATTGAACCAACGTTATCGATGCTAAAAGAAAAACCAGTATAACGACGGTTAACGGAATCAACAACCAGTCGGACTCCTTATATTTTAACCAGTTTACATGAATCCATTCGACTGCTACAAAACTCGACAAAAGCCCTGTTTGCATTATGATGCCCATTTCAGTAAAATAAATGACAAGAAATGAAAGGGGTATCAAAAACAAACTTAACGCCAGCCATAAGTAAAATAGATATCCATAAGAACTATTAGTGTACTGATTTTCATGCCCATCCTGGCTTTCTCCTTGTGTATAAAGCGCTAACAAAAAATCGCAATATTCAGTGGGGAGTAACCGGTTTTGTTTCCAATACCTTATTTCATTTACGATCGTTTTCGTACGTTCCTCTTTCATAGCACCCTCCAAAAGCAAAAGATAACTCAGGTCCCCCTTCATTATATATGAAAGGTTCCCTGAGTCGGAAGACTGTTATTCCATGAAGTCTTTTAATCGTTTGCTTCGACTTGGGTGGCGCAGTTTCCGAAGAGCCTTAGCTTCGATTTGACGGATTCTCTCACGAGTAACTCCGAAAACTTTCCCTACTTCTTCCAATGTTCTTGTACGTCCATCATCCAATCCAAAACGAAGACGTAGAACATTTTCTTCACGATCCGTCAATGTATCAAGTACATCTTCCAATTGCTCTTTCAGAAGTTCGTAGGCGGCATGGTCAGAAGGAGATGTAGCTTCCTGATCTTCAATGAAATCACCTAAATGGGAGTCATCTTCTTCACCAATAGGGGTTTCAAGAGAAACCGGCTCTTGAGCTATTTTTAGGATTTCACGTACTTTATCTGGAGTTAGATCCATGTCTTGCGCAATTTCTTCAGGTGTAGGTTCTCTGCCAAGGTCTTGTAACAGTTGACGTTGAACACGAATCAATTTATTGATTGTTTCCACCATGTGGACCGGAATACGGATGGTACGAGCCTGATCGGCAATAGCACGCGTAATTGCCTGTCTGATCCACCATGTAGCATACGTACTGAACTTATAACCTTTACGGTAATCAAATTTTTCGACAGCTTTAATCAAGCCCATGTTACCTTCTTGAATCAAGTCAAGGAACAACATTCCTCTTCCTACATATCGCTTTGCAATACTGACAACTAGTCGCAGGTTTGCTTCAGCTAAATCTCTTTTGGCTTCTTCGTCACCATTTTCGATCCGCTGCGCCAAACTGATTTCATCTTTAGCAGAAAGGAGGTTTACACGACCGATTTCTTTCAAATACATACGTACAGGGTCATTGATTTTCACCCCTGGTGGTACACTTAAATCGTTAAGATCGAATTCCTCTTCTTTATCCAACTGTTTCATACTAGGATCAGTTTCAGAGTCACCGATGACTTCTACCCCTTGTTCATTGAGGTGTTCATAAAATTCATCCATTTGATCTGAATCCAATTCGTAGCTAGATAACTTTTCTGCTACCTCTTCATATGCGAGGATTCCGCGTTTTTTCCCTAACTCTACTACTTGCTCTTTCGCTTGTTCAAGTGTCAATTCCGTCTGATTCTCAGTTTCTTTAGAACGTGATGGCTGTTGTTGCTTATCTGCCATAAGTCCCCCTCCTTCCAACAATCTATCCAAACTCTTCCTAATGGTGTTTCAATTCTTTTTTTCGTCTAATGATCTCCATTGCAATTTCAGCTGCTTTGATCGGCTCATTTTGTTGCTCCGCTCTCTTTAACTCAGCCTCTAAATTTTTTATGTCTGTTCGATCCCATTGTTCTGATTTTATCCTTTCGATATAATCATGGATTTCTTGATCAGAAACTTCTTCACTAACAGGGGCCATGGCGAGTTCAATGGCAAGATCTTTAATCGAACGATCTCCGATCATTTCGACGAACTGACTGATATCCGATTCATTGCCGTCTTCATAATATGCATAAAGATGTGTCACAATGACCTGATGATCTTCAATATTGAAAGCCCCCCCGATTTCTTCCTGAACTTTATCAGCAATATACGGGTCTTTCAACATATATGCAATCAGCTTCCTTTCTGCGTTGTGAAAAGCAGGAAGGAGCTTCTTCTGAACTGTCGGTCGTCTTGTATCATTAGTATAACGGTTCTTCGGTTCCTTATCCTTTTGACCACTTTGGCTTCTCAACCTCTGTACTTCTTCTTTGAGGGTGGCGGTGGAAAGTTGAAACTCAGAAGCCAATTCATTGAGATAATGTTCCCGTTCTACCGCTCTGTCGAGGCCAGCTATCTCTTTTAATACCTCTTCTATATAAGTGATACGATCTCCTTCTACTTGAAGGTTATAACCCCTACGAAGATAACTCATCATGAATGAAATGTACGTGTCACTCGTATCAATGATTTCACGTTTGAATCTTTCTCCGCCGTGTTTTTGTATAAAATCATCAGGATCCAGTTCGTCTGGTACACGCGCGACATAGGTTTGACACCCAACACTCTTCGTTAATTTCGCCGCCTTCACAGCAGCTTCAATACCGGCACGATCTCCATCGTAGCATATGATGATTTGATCAGCGTACTTTTTCAATAAATTCGCCTGAGTACTCGATAACGAAGTTCCCATCGTACCAACAGCATGATGAATTCCTGCCTGGTTTGCAGAAATAACATCACCGAATCCCTCAAAAAGAATGACCGATTTCTCTTTTCTAATAGAAGATCTGGCGAGGTCGAAATTATACAAAAGCCTTCCTTTATGAAAAAGTTCCGTCTCAGGACTGTTTAAATACTTAGGTTCTTGTGCCCCGAGCGATCTGCCGGCAAATGCTACAGTCTTTCCAAGGTGGTTTCTAAGCGGGAAGATCACCCTTCCCCTGAATCGATCCGCATATTCTCCGTGGTCATTCGTGCTTAGCAGTCCTGCCTTGACCATCGTCTGCGGATGATAACCTTTCTTTTCAAGAAAAGTGACTACAAAGTCTTTGGAGTCTGGAGAATATCCCATTTGATATTTTTGAATCGTCTCATCGGTGAAGCCCCGGTCAATCAAATATTGATAGGCTTCCCGACCATCTTTGGAATTCTTTAACAAATGATGGTATAATTTAGTCAACCATTCATGAGCTTCAAGCATCGCCTGAGATTCCTGACTACGTTCTGTAGGGGGCTCATCTCCCATTTGTTCAGGAAGATCGATGCCTGTTTGTTCTGCCAACTGCTTCAATGCCTGAATAAAACTAAAGCCTTCCATCTCCATCAGGAAGGTGTATACATTCCCTCCCTTTCCACAACCAAAGCAATGAAAGATTTGCTTATCTTGAGAAACGGAAAAAGAAGGAGTGTTTTCTCCATGGAAAGGACAAAGTCCGAAATGGTTTCGACCCTGCTTTTTTAGATCGACATAGTTCCCGATCACTTCAACAATATCTGTCGATTTTCTGATCTCATCTACTTTTTCCTCTGGAATATGTCCAGCCATATGATCACCATTCTACTTCAATTATTCTCGACAAAAGATTAAATCCCTTCATGTTTTGACAACAAATGTTGGAAAATACTTTGAAACTTTTTCCTATCTTTATCTGTGAACGCTGAAGGACCTTTCCACTTTTTCGTCCGCTTCATAGCTTGTTGACGGATAAATTTTTGGTTCATGATTTGCTCAGCATCATTTTCTTTTACCAGTTTACCTCTTGGAGTCATTACATAAACCCCTTTAGAGGTCAACAATACTGCCAAAGAAAGATCTTGAGTGATGACCACATCCCCATCCTGGACTTTATTAAGGATGTAAATATCCACGGACTGTGAACCATCATCGACAAACATCCATCCAGCCTCTGCTTTTTCTGAGCTATAATGATTAACAGTCGCTATGAAGTTAGGGTTTACTCCAAAAAGCTGACAAACTTCCAAGATTTCATCTTGTACAGGACAACTGTCTGCATCTACATAAACATTTACATTTGGCATAGTATCAATATTTCTACAATAAGAAGTAGAATCCTCCTAAAAAACGAATGTTTTATTTTTCTGAAAAGTTTCTGAGATTTCCAATAAAACTCGTAACTTATTTAGAAATATGCACACTCTCTTTACTACAAGGATTTTTACCACAAATAGATATTATAATACATTCCTCCCATTAATGCTATGTCCAATATTACCTAATTTCATTCTTCCCAACAAAAGTCGCGCTTAATCATAGCGCGACTTCCGTTAATTTGTACTATTCTTGGGCATCTTGACGCAATTTATTCATAATGATATTCGCTGTTTCTTCAACCGCCTTATTTGATACGTCTATGACCGGACAACCAATCCGATCGACGATCCTGTTAAAGTGGTCAATCTCTTGTTGGATACGATTAAGGTTTGCATAACTTGCCTGGTCACCTAGTCCCAAAGACTTCAGCCTTTCTTTCCGGATATCATTCAATTTCTCAGCACTGATACTCAGACCAACACATTTTTCAGGATCCACACGAAACAATTCGGATGGTGGTTGCACTTCTGGAACGATCGGAACATTCGCCACTTTCAGACGTTTATGGGCTAAATATTGTGATAATGGGGTCTTGGAGGTACGAGATACTCCAATCAAAACGATATCTGCTTTTGATATCCCACGTGGATCACGACCATCATCGTATCGGACAGCAAATTCAATCGCTTCCACTCGTTTAAAGTAATCCTCATCAAGCTTATGGACAAGCCCAGGTTCGAGTCTTGGTTTTATTTGCAAGTGATTTTCCATGACTTCCATCATCGGCCCCATGATATCGACGCATTGAATTTCGTGCTTCTCAGCTTCTTTCAATAAATGATGTCTGAATTCGGGAATAACCAGGGTGAAACCAATCATAGCATTGTGCTCTTTCGCCTGCAAAACCGCTTCATTTATTGTGCCTCTATCTTCAACATAAGGGATACGCTGCAAGTCAAAAGGTCCATCATCAAATTGACTAAGACATGCTTTGACCACAAGTTCAGCCGTTTCGCCTACTGAATCGGATAGTACGTAGATTAAAGGTTTCTCCATATTCCCCTCCCCTTTCAATTTCACAAATGTTGATCGCGAGCCAGTTCAACGAGTGCTTTTGTGATACTTGTCTTTGTTAGTCGACCTACTACTTCTAGTCCATTTTCATTTGGGATGACGACAGGAAGGCCGTCTATTTGCTTTTCTATTAACTTTTGTGCTGCATCCATCAATAAATCTTCTGGATTGCAAATTGTAATGTTAGGCATCCTCGTCATAATGATATGGACGGGAACCGAAGTCAAATCCTGATTGCCGATACTTGCTCTTAATAAGTCTTTTCTAGATACAACTCCTGTCAGCATGGACCTCTCATCGGTCACAAAAAGCGTGCCAACATCTTCAAGGAACATTGAACAAATAGCGTCATATACAGAGACGTTCTCTTCTACAACAATTGGACGGGATTGATATTCATCTACTTTGAACTTTTTCAATTTCTCTGTAAAAAGCTCTGAACCCGTTTTTCCAGTAAAAAAATACCCTACACGTGGCCGTGCATCCAGGAACCCTGCCATTGTTAAAATGGCTAAATCAGGACGCAATGTTGCCCGCGTTAAATTTAACTGATCTGCGATATTCTCACCAGTAATCGGTCCATTGTCTTTCACAATCTGAATGATTTGCTCTTGCCGATTCGATAGTTCCAATCTTTCACCACCCTGATTACTGACTGTGACATACTATTCATTAATTATAGCCCATTTTTATTCACGGGTAAAAGGAGGTGAATCAAAACTGTTGTTTCCACTCAATTGCATTCAAATCAGCGAAGGTGTAAACATCATCTGCAATCAGCTTCAGTAAACCTAAGCGATTATGACGAACCTTTTCATCCTCTGCCATAACCATAGTGGTATCAAAGAATTCATGGATCGGTCCAGCCAACTCTGATAAAGTTGACAACGCTGAAGATGGTCGACCCTCCTGGATTTCCTTAATAAATGGCTCATGGATACTTAGATATACTTCATATAACTTTCTCTCTTTTTCATTTTCAAATAATGACTCGTCTATATTTGAGGATTCCGCTTTCTCTGCAAGGTTCAGAACACGTCCTAATGCTTCGTGGACATGTTTAAACGTGGGATCGAACCGCTTTTCTACTAATAGGGACGCCTTTTCTTTTGTGGTAGAGAAAATACCAATCCCTGAATTCAGCACAGCTTCTACAATGTCTGGATCCATACGTTCTTCTCTCATCAAATAAGCCGCGCGCACACGGAAGAATTCGTGCAGATCATCCCGCACTTCTTTTTCATTCCGTGTAGGGAGATCCAACTCAAAGTAGAACTGGTGAACAAGGTCAATGAGTTTTTCAACTGGAACGGAATAGCCATGGGCCGTCAATGTTTGAAGTATGCCCAATGCCTGTCTTCTTAGGCCATATGGATCTTGGGATCCGGTAGGAATAATCCCGATAGAGACACTCCCTACAATTGTATCTAGTTTATCAGCGATACTAACAATAGATCCAATTGTAGTTGAAGGAACCGCCCCATTTGCTTGTCTTGGCATATAGTGCTCGTTAATCGCTTTCGCCACTTCTTCATCTTCACCGAATATATGGGCATACTTTTCACCCATCACACCTTGAAGTTCAGTAAACTCGTCCACCATCTGGGTGACAAGGTCGAACTTACAGATTTCTGCAGCTCTTTTAGCTTTACGCTGTTGTTCCTCATCCAGTCCAAGCCACTCACTAAGTTTTCCAGTAATGGCAATAATACGCTGCACCTTATCTGCCAGCGTACCTAATTCTTCTTGATAGACCATACGGGAAAGCTTTTCTAATTTTCCATCGATGCTCCCCTTTTGATCTTCCTCATAAAAGAATTGCGCATCTTTCAAACGAGCTTTCAATACTTTTTCATTACCTCTCGCTACTACATCCAAGTATTGTTCATCCCCATTTCGAACACCTACAAAATATGGAATCAGGTCTCCCTGGACCGACCGAACAGGGAAGTAACGTTGATGTTCTTTCATTGAAGTAATCAAAGCCTCTTCTGGAACTTCAAGAAACTCCTTGGAAAAAGAGCCACTGAAAACTGTTGGATACTCCACCAGATGAGTTACTTCATCTAATAGTTCTTCATCCAAAATAAGCTTCCAACCTTGTTCACTCTCAAGCTGTTTCAATTGGTTAAGTATTTCGGTCCTCCGCTTATCTACAGAGGCAATTACATATTGGTCAACTAATGTATCTTCATAACGATCCGCTTCCTCTATGACGATTTCTTCACCGAGAAACCGATGTCCAAACGTCCTTTTTCCCGTTTCTACACTTTCAATGGAGAAAGGAATAACTTCATCACCAAAAAGTCCAACCATCCAACGTATCGGCCGGGCGTAGCGAAGGTCACGACTTCCCCATCTCATATTTTTCGGGAAAGTCAAAGCTAGAAAAACCTCCCGGAAGTTCTGCAGTAGCTGAGATGTAGCCTCTCCTTCTATAAATTTGTTGACATGAACATATTCTGTTCCTTTTACTTCTTTAAAATAAATATCATCGACATCTTTTCCTTGCCCTTTAGAAAAACCGATAGCTGCTTTTGTCCAATTCCCTTCTTCATCCAGAGCAATCTTCTTTGCTGGTCCTTTCGCCTCTTCCTCAATATCCGGTTGCTTTTCTTCTACACCGGTTATCTTTACTGCTAAACGACGTGGAGTAGCATATCCGATGATATCAGTATAAGGAATGCGGTTGTCCGCCATCCATTGAACTGTTTTAGCTTTTAGTTGCGCTAAGGCATCGTCAATAAAACGGGCAGGCAATTCTTCAACACCAAGTTCGAACAGTACGGATTTACTCATGGTTACTCTCCTCCTCTTTCAACATCGGGAAGCCAAGACGCTCCCTTTCCTCTACATAAGTTTTTGCAATTTTTCTTGCAAGGTTTCGTACTCGCGAAATATATCCGGTTCTTTCTGTCACACTGATCACACCTTTAGCATCAAGGAGGTTGAAAGTGTGTGAACATTTCAAAACATAATCATATGCAGGGAAGACAAGCCCTTGCTCCATAATCCTTTGTGCTTCTTGCTCGTAAGTAGAGAAGAGGTCAAAGAGCATCTTTTCATCAGATGCCTCGAATGTATACACAGAATGTTCATATTCCGGTTGAGCAAAGATATCCCCAACAGTAACTCCATCTGTCCATTCTAATTCAAAAACATTTTCTTTATCCTGAATATAAGAAGCCAAACGTTCTAACCCGTAAGTGATTTCCGCAGAGACAGGACGAGCTTCCAGTCCGCCAATTTGTTGGAAATAAGTGAATTGAGTAATCTCCATTCCATCCAGCCATACTTCCCAACCAAGTCCAGCTGCACCTAAAGTTGGATTTTCCCAATTATCTTCTACAAAGCGAATGTCATGTTTTTTTGGATCAATTCCAAGTGCTTCTAATGACTCCAAGTATAACTCTTGAATATTATCTGGAGAAGGCTTCATAATCACCTGAAATTGGTGATGCTGGTATAACCTATTTGGGTTTTGGCCATAACGACCATCAGCAGGACGGCGAGATGGTTCTACATAGGCGACATTCCAGGGTTCTGGCCCTAAGCTTCGCAATAAGGTCATCGGGGACATCGTTCCTGCCCCCTTTTCAGTGTCATATGCTTGCATAAGTAAGCAGCCTTGGTTTGACCAGTGATTCTGCAGTGTTAAAATCATTTCTTGAATATTCATGATTTCCCTCCTCTAAAAATTATAGGCTCCTGTCCACTAGTATAGCTTCAGTTACCTACGTATTATCTTTTGCCAATGAAAAAGACCCCGTCCCTACGTCTGGTCACAGACATAGGGACGGGGTCTCCGCGGTTCCACCCTAATTGCTTCTTGGATCTTTCAAGAAGCCACTTTGAAACATTGCTCCAGAACGCCTTCACTGGACTGCTTCCGCTTGTCTCTCACCACCACAAGCTCGCTACAGGATGCAACTACCAGTTACTACTCTCCTTCGACACAACACGTTATTTGGTAATAGAATCATACTCTAATCCGTATAAATATGTCAAACATTAGTCTGAAAATAAATCAAGTTGTTTTAAAAACTTTTTCGATTTGATGAAATATCCACCATAACGATCATAATATTCATCCATGATTTGACGCAACAATTTCTTATTTTCTTCTTTCATGGTAATTTGCCCCAAACGCTTTACATCCATATGTAAAAATACACGGAGTAATTTCGGTAAAGGGTCTGGCAAACCGTATGCCTCAGGATCTCTTTGCTTACAGCGGAAACATAGAAGACCACCTTCGGACATGGAAAAGGAAAAAGGTCCATCTTGGTTACCGCAGTGGCTACAATAATCCACTATTGGAGCAAAACCTGCTTTTTTGTACATTTTCAATTCATACATCAATGTGAGGATATTCGGGTCCTTTCCTTCATTCATCCATACCAAGGTTTGCAGCAATTGCTCAAAAAGAAAAGGATCCGGTTGTTTTTCCTCAACGAGTTTGTCTGTCAATTCTGCAATATAGGAGGCGTAAGCAGTCTTTACGATATCCTCACGAATCGACCTCAGGGAAGATAACATCTCCCCCTGGCTCATTGATCCTAAACCGGATCCCATTTGAATAAGAAATGTACCGTGTATGAATGGTTGGGTAATGGATGACATTCGGCTTTTCGGTTTTTTTGCACCGCGAGCCATTACCCCGATTTTTCCTTTTTCTCTTGTCATCATCGTGACGATTTTGTGTGTTTCCCCATAATTATTCGTCCGGATGACGACCCCTTCCACTTTGTCCATCAAAATGGATCACCTACTCCGTTTACGGATGAAGATCATCCGTAGAAATTGGCTCAGGAGAGGAAGCGAGTTGCTCTTGAGACTGTTGATCTTGAGACTCCAATTCTTTCATCAATAAATATGTTTCCACACTACCTGTTTGACTGAAAACGTTCCATGAAAGTTTGTCGCGCACAAGAAACACCGCCTTTCTTATCATCGCTAAACGAGTTACATTACTAGAATGCTTCCTCTCCCCGAAAACATAAGGCTTAAATTTTTCCAAACATCAATATTCGTCTTCGCGATAGCCGAAATCGCTTAATTGAATTTGTTTATTTCTCCAATCTTTCTGCACTTTAACCCAGAGCTCCAAGTACACTTTGCTACCTAAAAGGGATTCAATATCTCTTCTTGCCCTTTTTCCGATTTCTTTTAGCATACTTCCTTGTTTCCCGATAATAATGCCTTTTTGAGATTTGCGCTCCACAATTATAGCCGCCTGAATCTGCACTTTATCGTGTTCATTCCGCGGTTCTATCCCTTCGATTACCACTGCAATGGAATGAGGAATTTCTTCACGGGTAAGGTGTAAAACCTTTTCACGGATAAATTCGCTGATCACAAAACGTTCCGGGTGGTCGGTTATTTGATCTTCAGGATAAAATTGTGGACCTTCAGGAAGGTGGTCCTTCAAAACCCCGATTAAATGATTGACGTTGTTACCCTCGAGAGCTGAAATCGGAATGATTTCTTCAAAATCAAGCATTTCTTTATACTGATCGATCAATGGTAATAAATCATCAGGGTGAACTTGGTCAATTTTATTAATAATTAGAAAAACAGGTTGATCTACCCGTTGCAATCGATCAATGATGAATTGGTCCCCACGGCCATACCCTTCTTCTGCATTGATCATAAACAAGACAGCATCCACTTCATTCAACGTGTTTTCTGCTACATTGACCATGTAATCGCCAAGTTTATGTTTCGGTTTATGAATCCCGGGGGTGTCTATAAAGATGATTTGGGATTCTTTATCTGTCATGACTCCCTGGATTTTATTTCTGGTTGTTTGGGGTTTATCACTCATGATCGCGATTTTTTCACCAATAACACGATTCATAAATGTCGACTTACCAACGTTCGGTCGTCCTACAATAGTGACGAAACCCGATTTAAAATTCTCTGTCATATTTGTTCCTCCAATGATTTCTTGCACAGTTGTAGTCCCCATTTTACTACATCGCCACAACCATTTCACTACTAAAACAATGTTAGCAGCTTAGGTAGAAAAATAATAAATCCGATGAAAACAGATCCGATACTGGCAACAAGCACAGCACCGGCAGTTATATCCTTAATAGCTCCGATCACTGGGTGTTGCTCAGGCGCAGAATGATCAAGCAATTTCTCAATAGCTGTATTGATCATTTCCAGTGACAGAACGATGACTATCATCATAATGACGGATGTCCACTCAAGGGGTGACAACTCCATAACAAAAGCTGCACCTATTACAACTAATGCGAACACTAAATGAATACGAAAGTTTTTCTCCGATTTATAAACTTCTTTTATCCCATTCCACGCATAACGGAAGCCGATTTCTTTCTTCTTTTTATGACCGTTGTAGTCCGAATTCATGAAGAATTTCCTCTTGTCGTGCAAACATCTTCTTTTCATCGTCCTGATTCATATGATCATAACCTAATAAATGTAAAAAACCGTGTAATGCCAAAAAACCGAACTCCCTCTCTAGCGAGTGGTTATACTCATCCGCCTGCTCTTTCGCCTTATCCACAGATATGACGATATCACCAAGCATTTTCGGCATATTTTCATCAAGGACATTCATTTCTCCATCACCAAGTTCTTGCATAGCAAACGAGATGACATCCGTTGGTTGATCTTTTTGACGATAGTTTCTATTGATTTCCTGGATTTCATTATTATCAACAAAACTGATTGACACTTCTGCATCCCCAGCCACATCTTCTTTTTCTCCTGCAAAGCGGATGATGCGGTGAATCATATCGATAAACGCTTCATCCACTGAATTCGTTTCGTCTTGAAAATCAATGGTAATCATTATTTTGCCTCCTTGACCAGTGTCTTTTTTCGTTTTTCCAATGTTTAGAAAAAAATACCATGCAAAGTCTCATATATAGCATGTTCCAAAGTTTGCATTTCGTTAAACTTTCGGTTGCTATTTACGAGTTGCCCGTTACTATATCCGCTTCAAATTCAATTTTCCACATTTTATCTTCATAGTGTAGCGAATGACTTCAAGGCCTGCATATTTTTTTACTATAAGTTTGAGTATAAACATTCGATAAGGAGAGCGCAAAAAACGGGGATGGTAAGTGTGTTAGAAATAATTGTCGAGTTAGCAAATTCTCATGTTGCCTCGTTTTTACCATCTGTTGTTCCTCCGCCCATACCTCTTCCAATTTATTCCATGCATGAACATGAAATAAGACCCAAGAAATTGGGTCTTATTGTTTTTCACTTTCGTAGGCATCAATGATTCGCTGCACAAGTGGATGGCGAACAACATCAGACTGATCCAAGTGAATGAAAGCAGAGCCTTTCACATTAGCCAACCGGTCCTCCGCTACACGCAAACCAGACTTAACACCCTTCGGAAGATCTACTTGTGTGATATCACCCGTGATAATCATCTTTGAGCCAAACCCTAAGCGAGTCAGAAACATTTTCATTTGTTCAGGAGTTGTGTTCTGAGCTTCATCAAGAATAGCAAAAGCATCGTCTAACGTACGCCCCCTCATATAAGCGAGTGGAGCAATTTCAATCGTACCTCGGTCAATTAATCGAGCGGTATGCTCTGCACCGAAAACATCATGCAAAGAATCGTATAGTGGGCGCAAATAAGGATCCACTTTTTCTTTCAAATCACCAGGTAAAAAACCTAGACTTTCCCCTGCTTCAACAGCTGGACGTGTCAGAATAATCCTCTTCACATCCCCGTTTTTCAATGCATTTACAGCCATGATGACTGCCAAATAGGTTTTCCCCGTTCCTGCTGGTCCAATTCCGAAAACTAAATCATTATTCTTAATAGCGGCAATATAGTTTCTTTGCCCTAGCGTTTTCACACGTATGGATTTCCCTTTGGAATTTTTCGTAATCTCATCTTCGAAAAGGGCTTCGAATTGATTGATTTTCCCCTTCTTAGCAAGCTCTACAGCATAAACAATATCCCTCTCTGTGATCGTCAAACCTTTTCGGATGAGAGCTAGGACACTATGAAGGATATCCTCCACCAATTGTACATGTTCCGCTTGTCCGGATACACGCACCTGCTCGCCACGAGAAATGATTGTAACTTGCAAATGCTCTTCAATCTGCTTCAAGTTTCGATCTTCAGTACCGAATAAAGCTAATGCTTCGGTTGTATTATCCAATTGAATGTCCATTGTTTTCATATCTTCTGGCATACTCAATCTCCTTGGCTTATATACTTGGTCACTGCTATATTTTCATAAACTTTGTACAATAGGATTAATTTTACTTTACCATTCTCCTCACTGAGGTGCAAAACTTTTTCTTCCTTTATTTCAGCCTCCTCATCCAACTCTTGGAGAAGACCGCTTCTTGCTGCAGAGAGTCCCATATCCTCCAGTTCCTCCTTAGAGGACTCATAACTTTTTTGATCAATCGAATAGTGATCAACAGTCTTTATGTGGAATGGAATTTTCATTCCGAATATACTCCAGTTAGAAGAATGCGTTTCCTCTCTGAAGTTCCCTTCTTTTCCCTTCCAAAAACCCCACAATGGGATGGTGAGTTTTCCAACCTTAAGTGAATATTCACTTTCTACTGTACCATCCGTTAACATAAGAACTTGTTTCATCGGCAAATCTTGTTCGACACGGTACCAAGTTTCCGCAATTACTTCTCCATCCGAATGGACAAAGGTATCTTCTTCTTCAACAAGCTGGCCTGTGGCTAAAATTTGCCCTTTATCCACCACATCATAAACGGCTACCATCGGACGTCCTTTTTTTATGAACGTTTCGATAATCATTCCTTTTTTAGAAGCTACCAGATTGGATGGACGTGTATTCTTATCTGTATCATGCCTGATTTTTTCTACACCATACAAGTGATAGCTTGTCCCCTGTTTTTTTACACCAATCCATAGCAGATCAGGAATATCATCTAATAATTGTTGTTGGATTTCATTAGGGTCTTTCATCCCTATCGTTAGTTTACCAGGAGATACCCCATAACTATTCAATTTCCCTTCAACATCTGCTTTTAATTCCGGGGAGAGCCCGTCCACTTTAATTGACCAAAGAGTGTTTGCCAATAAGAAAATAACCACGATAGCAGCAACGAATGCTAGAAGTACAGAAACCCTCCTCATTAGGTGCCTAACGATGAAAGGGACACCTTTACCGCCTTTTATCGATAATTTGCACCGATACTTTTTCCGTAATTCTCTTAAGACTTTCCAATCCTTAAGTCGAATAGTCAAAATAACAACAGCATCGCCGATTCTTTTCATATCAGTTATTTGACATCCACGTTTTGTACAAGCTTGCAGGAATGGTTCAATTAACGGCCCTTCCACTTGCACCGTAATGCTTCCCTGGAAGAAATCATGCTGGTTTTTCATCATCTCACCCCCCTTGGGAATCTGGCAAAAACTCTACTGACTTCAATTCGCCTTCTAACAATAACTCTTCCTTCAACATCATCTTCACACCAAGATCCTTGCCCAAAATACGGACTTGACCTTTTTTGTATTGGATTCTCACTTCTTGATCTGAAAAATGAAGGAGGCCTGTATGATTTTCTATGTACACGTGAATAGAACCGATCGTAGTAATTCTCGGCAAATCCAACATGACATCAGATGGCAAATCAAAGTAACGACCGATCCAGGTACGAATATGCTGTTGCCATTTTGACATGAGACGTCCTCCCCTCTTTTCATTTATACGAAAAACGCACGAATTGTATCACTACAATTCGTGCGTTTTGTTTATCTTTTACGAGGATGAGAACTGTGAGGCTTACGAGCACGGGGCGGACCCAGCACTTCAGCCATCAAGATTCCTTCTGCCAACCTTTTTTTATCCCACTTTCTTGCGCTTTCAATAAGTGGGCCATTTTCAGCAAGCTGACTTGCTTTCGATGACTTATTTTTTTGTCCCTGTAATGCTGAATGAGTGTTGGGTTCCATCGGTTCCCATACACCTCTTTCACGCTCACTATTGCTATCAGTCATCTCCTTCAATTTTTGTTGCTTATTTTCATAATACTCTTTCAACCGCTCTTCTCCTGTCCTTTCCTTCTGTTCTAGTTCCTGGGAAGGCCCACTTGGATAAGGTGACGGTTTAGGAGATTGACTTCGATCGGACCTTTTTTGTTTCGTTTCATTCTCTTTTGTCATCCCACTGAACCAACTTACGATTCCACCAATAATCGCTGCGATGATAAGAAAATTGCTGAAAATAAGGTCTATTAGATCTCCCATATTAATTCTCCTTTTGGTTGATCAAGGATTAATTTTCTTCGCCTTCACCATCTTCATCTGACATCTTACCGAGTGTATTTCTCATATCGGTGTCTGCATTGATATTTTGATAATTCATATAATCCATGACTCCCATTTTTCCTGAACGTAAAGCCTCTGCAAGTGCTTGAGGTACTTGTGCTTCTGCCTCCACAACTTTTGCTTGCATTTCCTGTACGCGTGCACGCATTTCTTGTTCTTGGGCGATTGCCATAGCACGACGTTCTTCCGCTTTCGCTTGCGCAATATTTTTATCCGCTTCCGCCTGATCTGTCTGCAGAATTGCGCCAATGTTTTTACCAATATCAATATCAGCAATATCAATAGAAAGAATTTCAAACGCTGTTCCAGCATCCAGGCCTTTCCCTAGAACATTTTGCGAAATCCTATCAGGGTTTTCTAAGACTTTATTATGGTTTTCACTTGAACCAATAGTGGATACAATACCTTCCCCTACACGGGCAATGACTGTATCTTCCCCTGCACCACCGACGAGTCTGTCAATATTGGCACGGACTGTAATACGTGCTTTTGCCTTTACTTCAATCCCGTCCATAGCAACACCGGCGATGAATGGTGTTTCAATGACTTTAGGGTTTACACTCATCTGTACGGCTTCTAAGACGTCACGTCCTGCTAAATCAATCGCCGCACAACGTTCAAAGCTCAATTCAATGTTCGCTCTCTGAGCAGCAATTAAGGCATTCACAACACGGTCTACATTACCACCTGCTAAATAGTGGCTCTCCAATTGGTTCGTATTGACGTTGACTCCCGCTTTGTGGGCTTTGATCAACGGATTAATGACACGGGAAGGAATTACCCTCCTTAATCGCATTCCGACTAGTGTAAAAATGTTGATTTTCACGCCTGCAGCTAGAGCACTGATCCATAGCATGACAGGGATGAATGTGAATAATACAGCAACAACGATGATGATGATACCAATAATAATAATCGGCATTAATTCTTCTAGTGTCACTCTGTTTCCTCCTCATATTCTAATTTTTTTCTCTTACAACAATTCTGGAGCCTTCCGTCTTCTTGATTACGACTGGTTGATCGCGATCGACAAACCCACCTTCAGTGACTACATCTAAACGTTCCCCATTAAAATCAGCTGTGCCGGCTGGCCTCAAAGGTGTCAATGTTGTCCCTTCCATACCGATCAGTTCCAGTCTATTAACCGATGATACATACCCTAGATCTGAGGAAGTGGAGTCGTTCAAAATAATGTGGCGAAAGAAACCTTTTTCCATACCAAGCGTCTTGAATAGGATAATGGATACAATAATGGTGACAATTAAGGCAATCCCAATACTCATAGCCATGTGACCCAAATCAGCGGAGGATAGCATCAATGAAGACACAATTGCGACTACACCAGCAATTCCAGCTATCCCGCCTGGCAGGAAAAATTCAGCAATGACTAGCCCAATCCCTAAAACGAGCAATATAATTGCTTCATATCCAGCCAGTCCTGCAACTATGTGTCCATAAAAGAAGAGTACAAGAGCCAGGAGCCCCATTGTACCAGGAATACCAAAACCAGGCGAATATAATTCGACCACCAATCCAATACTTGCAATCGATAATAGTATCGGTATAACCACCGGATTTGTTAAGAAGCGGGCAATATTTTCAGAAGTTGTGGGATTCTCTTCTACTATGGTTGCATCTGACAAGCCAAGCACACTAAGTAATTCGTTACGGTCATCAACGATTCCTTCCGCATAGCCGACTTCCTCCGCTTCTGTTGGTCCAAGGGTCAAAAATTCTCCTTTCCCTGCTCCATAATCTGATAAATCAACATCCGGGTCAGCCATGGCACGTGCATACAACGGATCACGCCCATTAGCTTCTGCAGCAGCAACCATGGAAGAGATCCAAGCAGACTGTGCTTTTTTATCAGCTGCCGTTCCATCTGAATTGATGACCCCTGATGCCCCCATTGTTGCTGTAGGCTTCATATATATTTCATCTGCATTCAAAGCAATATAGGAACCTGCAGAATAGGCTCTATTCGTCACAAAAGCACTATTTGGAATCTCTAAATCCTGAAAAATCTCTCCGATTTCCCCTGCTGCGTCCACCCGCCCACCTGGAGTATCGACTTCAAATAGGATATGATCCGCACCATTTTCTTCTGCTTCGCTTGTTGTGCGTTCCAAAAAGGAAGACATCCCTCTCTCAACCGTATCTTTAACAGGAATGACATAAACCGTCTTCCCATCACCATCCGCTTGAACGACAGCATAGAGGTGATTCAATGATAGTAATACACTGAATAACATAATTGCAATCCACATAGACAGGCGCCAAGATTTTTTCATTAATCCTTCACCTCCTCAGCCATTAGCATTCCCATCGCATATTATCCTTACGAACAATGCTAAGTAAAGGTTTCAAAAAAATCGTTCCATTTAAAGAGTGATTTCCCGAGAGGTATTACAATGCGAAACCGCTTACCTTGTAGCCCACTTGCAATTGGCAATATATGAACTGCCCCCATTTTTTTATGCCAAATTTTCTAATACCCCAACCTATAATTGTAGAGCCTTCAAGCAAACCTATATAAAAAGACCTCTCATTATAGAGAGGTCTTTATATTTACGATAGTTGTTGAAGAACGACCTTATTGACTTTGGATCCATCGGCCTTGCCTTTAATCTTAGGCATGACGGCACTCATGACTTTACCCATGTCACTCTTAGAAGTAGCTCCTACTTCCTGAACCGTTTCTTCCACGATCTGCTTGAGTTCTTCATCTGTCAGCTGTTTCGGCATATATACTTGTAAAATCTCAATTTCACGCTCGAGTCCTTCTACAAGATCTTCACGTCCAGCTTCTTTGAATTCATGGAGGGAATCATTTCTCTGCTTTACCTCACGAGATAAAACAGTCAATTCTTCTTCTTCAGATAATGAGTCTTTCCCCAATTTGATCGCTTCATTTTGCATAGAAGCTTTAACCATGCGGATCGTCGATAATTTTTCTTTATCACGAGCCTTCATAGCCGTTTTCATATCTTGGGTCAGACGGTCTGTAATTGTCATCTTTTCAACACCCTCTTAGATTACTTACGCTTTCTAGCCGCCTCAGACTTTTTCTTACGGCGTACGCTAGGCTTATCGTAATATTCACGCTTACGATATTCCGCTAATGTACCACTTTTTGATACATCACGCTTAAAGCGACGAAGAGCATCTTCAAGAGACTCGTTTTTACGAACGCGAGTTGTTTTTGACATGCTAATTTCCCTCCCTCCGAAGCAAACAAAACTGTTTCTCTTGTATGGGAACCCCCCATACCTTTGATAATTATATTATATGCATAAGATATGGTCAACTTTTTTTAAAAGATAGTTTCTTCTTCTAAAAGTAGATCTGCATTATTATTAAAAATATAGGAAAGCCACCTAAAGAGGAGGCGGCTTTAAGTTACCATATTAATAATCAGATGATCCTTGTTCCCCGTTCACAATGGCAATACCTGAACTTGCACCAATTCGAGTGGCACCTGCTTCGATCATAGCTTTTGCTCCCTCATAATCACGAACACCACCAGAGGCTTTCACACCCATGTCTGGTCCCACTGTTTTACGCATAAGGCTTATATCTTCTACAGTAGCCCCGCCACCTGAGAAGCCTGTAGAAGTCTTAACGAAATCTGCACCAGCGGCTTTTGCAAGCTCTGAAGCAACTACTTTTTCATCTTCTGATAATAAAGATGTCTCAATGATCACTTTCACAATCGCTTTCCCTTGGGCTTCGCGGACAACAGCTTCTATATCCTGTTGCACAAACTCTTTATTCCCAGACTTCAGTTCACCGATATTTATGACCATATCAACTTCCGTTGCCCCTTTTTCAATGGCTTGTTTTGTTTCAAAAGCTTTCGTCTCCATTGTGGTCGCCCCAAGCGGAAAACCGATAACAGTACAGACCTTCACATCTGTCCCATCGAGAAGTTCAGCACAATAAGAAACCCAATGAGGGTTAACACAAACAGAAGCGAAGTTTTGTTCCTTTGCTTCTTGGCAAACCTGTGTGATTTTCTCTTTTAATGTATCAGGTTTCAACTGTGTATGATCAATCATTTTAGCTAAATTTTGTTCCATGGTTGAACAGTCCTTTCAAAATTTGAGTTGTTCGTACATCTCTACCATCATAGCATGAAAGCGATTAAAAATCGATAACATCCTTGATCTTTCACGCTTCTTCCAGGAGGTAGGATAGACTGGAGAGAAAATAAAGGGGAGCCGTTTCCATACGTAGAATCCGGGGCCCAAGCCGTATGGAGGAAAAACCTTTGCTTTCCAGCCGTTCTACTTCTCTTTCCGAAAAACCACCCTCTGGACCAAAAACAGCAAGAACCTTTCCATCTTTTTGGACATTTTTGAGAGCTTTACCCAAAGTACCGAATTGACTGACACGTGCTTCATTCGCGTAAGCAAAGAAGCAATGATCATATTGTTCTCCTAACTGAAGCAGTTGCTCTATCCCATACACAGGGTAAACCTCAGGGATTACAGAGCGTTCAGATTGCTCACTGGCCTCTTTTGCAATTTTTTGCAGGCGCTGTATTTTTTTCGGCTCTTTTTTCTTGTCCCATTTAGCAACAGAACGATCAGCCTGGTACGGGATAATTGTTGATGCTCCTAACTCTGTCCCTTTTTGAACGACTTGCTCCAGTTTATCACCTTTTCCAAGGCTTGCAATAATTGTTACATGAACAGGCAGCTCTCTATCTTCATGCAACCAATCCTGTACCTTACAATGTACCGTACCATCTGTTATTTCCGTAATAAAACATTGCGCTGGTCCTTTGTCGGGATGAATAGCAATCAGTTCATCACCCTCGTTCATTCTCATAACCCGGGAAATATGATGAGTATCTTCTCCAATTATCTGAAGAGTGTTCCTCTCCCAAAAATGCTTTTCTACAAAATAACGTTGCATAGGATCACTCCGGTTTTTTCGCGATAATGCTTACCCAATCTTCCATTCGGTTTGTCTCAATTATTTCAAACCCTGATTCTATTAAACGGTCACGGACCATTTCTTTACGACCAGAAATGATTCCACACGTAATAAAATAACCACCAGGTTTGACGACACGGAAGGCATCATCTGTAAACTTGACGATGATTTCTGCAAGAATATTTGAAACAATCAAATCTGTTTCCCAATCCACTCCATCGAGAAGATCATTTAATTCAGCTGTGATTTTCGCTTCGACACCATTCAAAGCTGCATTGTTTTTCGTACTGGAAACGGCCACATCATCCAGATCGTAAGCATGGACATGTTCAGCGCCTAATAAGACAGAAGCTACACTTAATATTCCCGATCCTGCCCCAACATCCAGCACCTTATCCCCTTTCTCAAGGTATTGTTCTAATGCTTGAATACTCAAAACAGTGGTTGGGTGCGTTCCAGTCCCAAACGCCATACCAGGATCCATCTCGATGATGATTTCATCACTGGATACCGGCTTGTAATCTTCCCATGTGGGGATAATGGTTATTTTTTCAGAGATTTTCACGGGTTTATAGTATTTCTTCCATGCAGTGGCCCAGTCTTCTTCGTGGATTTCATGAATAGACACTTCGTTTTGACCGATGTCTATGCCAAACTCTTGCAAATTGCTTACCGAGTGTTTGATTCCATCCACTGTTTCTCCAAGAAAACTGTTCATGGGTAAATACGCTTTTACATATACCCCTTCAGCTGGATAATCATCTGGATTCAGTTCGTAGATTTCTCCAAGCTTCGTTTTCTTTTTTTTCATGTCGGCTGGGTCCTCGATCACGACACCACTTGCACCGGACTCATGAAAAATATTTGATACTGGCTCAATCGCTTCACTCGTCGTATGGATACAAACTTCAGACCACTTCATTATGTCCACCTCTTCTATAAATATTTTCTCTAACAACGCCAGGCTTTACCATACTACCTATAATAAAATCCAGTGTTGATATTATGTCATAAATAATGGAGTCGTAAATGGGGGAAGAAGAGCGTTTATCTGCCATTCATTCTTCAAGACTGAACCACTGTACGCACTGATCTTCTGTTCCCATTCCCTTTAGTTTCTTAAGTAAATAAAACTGTCCACTCATACAGATAGATGAGGGCAAAGATAAAAAGTGCCTGCACGATGGAACGGGAATTCAGCTAAAAACCCTGCAAACCGATTCGTACAGACACTTGTTTCAAAATTTAGCTATTACCTTTAAATGCACGTTTCATGCGTTCGAAGAAATTTCCATGTTGTTCATCTGTTGCTTCATTGCCACTGATATCATTAAATTCACGCAACAGTTCTTTCTGGCGCTCGGTCAAATTCGTCGGTGTAATCACTTTTGTCTTCACATGCTGGTCTCCTTGACCACGACCATGAACATTAGGAGCACCCTTTTCTTTCAAACGGAATGTCTTTCCTGTCTGTGTTCCTGCTGGTATCTTTAATTTAACCGTACCATGAACAGTCGGCACCTCGATTTCATCACCAAGTGTTGCCTGGGCAAAGGTCAAAGGAATTTCACAGAATATGTGATCTCCTTCTCTTTGGAAGAATTCATGCGGTTGGACACGGATCACTACGAATAAATCTCCCGCTGGTCCTCCGTTCACACCATCTTCTCCTTTTCCTTGAACACGGATTTGTTGTCCATCGTCGATGCCCGCAGGAATATCCAGGTGGATTTTCTTGCGACTTTTCACACGGCCATCGCCACCACAAGTATTACATTTATCTTTGATGATTTTTCCGCTTCCTTGACAGTGGTGACAAACACGTCGGTTAACTACTCTACCAAATGGTGTATTTTGTTCCTGATTGACCTGGCCTGCACCCTGACAGTGAGGGCAAGTCTCTGGAGAAGTTCCAGGTTTAGCTCCAGAACCATCACATGTGTCGCAATCTTCTTCTACCGGGATTTCAATATCTGTCGACTTTCCAAAAATGGACTCTTCGAACTGAAGGGTCATCGTGTATTGAAGATCTGCCCCTTTCCGCGGAGCATTCGGGTCACGTCGGCGACCACCGCCGCCAAAGAACATATCGAAAATATCGCCGAAGCCGCCGAAATCTTCTGCGCCTCCACCGAAACCTCCGAAACCACCCTGATTAGGGCCGGCATGACCAAATTGATCATACTGAGCACGCTTCTGCTGATCACTTAATGTTTCATAAGCTTCTTTTGCTTCTTTAAATTTCTCTGAAGCATTCTCTTCTTCACTGACATCAGGGTGATATTTACGTGCCAGCTTACGATATGCTTTTTTGATTTCATCTTTAGATGCATCCTTAGACACACCAAGGACTTCATAATAGTCACGTTTACTCACTTGTCAATCACTCTCCCGGACGCTATTACATAACGTTTATATTAACATTGAAGGTGAGGGCAGGCAACAAGAAAGGTAACCGTTCTTCTTCCATTCCTCTCTTGGTCCTCTACAACTCATGAAAAAAGTCAAAGTCAAGAAGATCCTGACTTTGACTTTTTTTCTACCTTATCTTACTTCTTGTTCTCGTCTTCGTTCACTTCTTCATAGTCAGCATCGACGACATCATCTTCAGCACCGCCAGCTTCTTGCCCTTGAGCAGCTTCCGCCTGAGCTTGTGCTTGCTCATAAAGTTTTACAGATAGTGCCTGCACTTGTTCTTGCAATGCATCTTTCTTCTCTGTAATGACTTCAAGATCCTCACCTTCTAATGCTGTCTGAAGTTCTTCTTTAGCTGATTCAGCTTTTTGTTTTTCTTCTTCACTTACTTGCTCGCCAAGATCTTTGATTGTCTTGTCAGTCGTGAAAATCAGCTGATCTGCTTCGTTTCGAAGTTCAATCGCTTCACGCTTTTTCTTATCTTCTTCTGCGTTTTCTTCCGCTTGGCGTACCATTTCTTCTACTTCTTCATCAGAAAGGCCGGAAGAAGATTTAATTGTAATGGATTGTTCTTTGTTCGTACCCATATCTTTCGCACGAACGTTTACAATTCCGTTTGCATCAATATCGAAGCTTACTTCGATTTGTGGTACACCACGTGGTGCTGGTGGGATATCAGTCAACTGGAAACGTCCAAGTGTCTTGTTGTCTTGAGCCATTTCGCGCTCACCTTGAAGGACGTGGATATCCACAGCTGTCTGGTTGTCTGCAGCAGTAGAGAATACTTGAGAGTGACTTGTCGGGATCGTTGTATTACGTTCGATCAGTTTCGTTGTTACGCCACCCATTGTTTCAATACCTAGAGATAGTGGTGTTACGTCAAGTAATACAACATCTTTGACATCACCTTGTAGTACGCCACCCTGGATAGAAGCACCAAGAGCTACAACCTCATCAGGGTTTACACCTTTAGAAGGCTCTTTACCTGTTTCTTTCTTGATTGCATCTTGTACCGCTGGGATACGGGTAGATCCACCTACAAGAATGACTTTGTGGATATCACTAGCACTCATACCTGCATCTTTAAGAGCTTGACGTGTAGGTTTCATAGAACGTTCAACCAAGTCAGAAGCAAGCTCTTCGAATTTCGCACGAGTCAAGTTCATTTCCAAGTGAAGCGGTCCAGCTTCACCAGCAGTGATGAATGGAAGAGAAATTTGAGTTTGCGCTACACCAGAAAGATCTTTCTTCGCTTTTTCAGCCGCATCTTTCAGGCGCTGTTTCGCCATTTTATCTTGGGACAAGTCTATGCCGTTTTCTTTTTTGAATTCAGCTACCATGTGATCGATAATAACTTGGTCAAAGTCATCTCCACCAAGGCGGTTGTCACCGGCTGTAGAAATTACTTCGAATGTGCCATCTCCAATTTCAAGAATGGATACGTCGAAGGTACCGCCACCAAGGTCATATACAAGGATTGTCTGATCCTGGTCTTCTTTGTCAATACCGTAAGCAAGCGCCGCTGCAGTCGGCTCGTTAATAATACGCTCGACTTCAAGACCTGCAATTTTACCAGCGTCTTTCGTAGCCTGACGTTCCGCATCGTTAAAGTATGCAGGAACAGTAATAATCGCTTTATCTACGGTTTCACCAAGATAGTCCTCTGCATAGCCTTTGATATATTGCAGGATAATTGCAGAAACCTCTTGGGGTGTGTACTCTTTACCTTCAACTTCTACCTTGTGATCTGTACCCATGTAACGTTTGATGGAAAGAATCGTGTTCGGGTTAGTGATCGCCTGACGTTTAGCGACCTCCCCTACCTGACGCTCACCATTCTTGAATGCTACAGCAGATGGAGTGGTGCGGTTTCCTTCCGGGTTAGGAATTACTTTCGCTTCCCCACCTTCCATTACTGCTACACAAGAGTTTGTTGTACCTAAGTCAATACCAATGATTTTACCCATGGTTAAATGTCCTCCTTTACATACTCGTTCATTTCAAGATTTTATTGATTTACTTTCACCATAGCCGGTCGAATGACACGGTCTTTCAATCGATACCCTTTTTGCAACTCTTCCACAACGATATTACTTTCATAATTATCGTCCTGGACTTGCATGATTGCCTGGTGCATATGAGGGTCGAATTCTTCTCCTTGAGAAGGGATTTCTTCGACACCTTCTTTTTCAAGAGCAGCTTTGAATTGGTCATAAACCATCTTCATGCCGTCAGCGAAGTTTTTGGCTGAATCACCATCCACTTCGACTTGAAGGGCTCTTTCGAAATTATCCAAAGCAGGAATTAATTCCTCAACAAGGCTTTGGGATTTATATTTCCTATCCGCCTCTTTCTCCTTTTGAGTTCGGCGGCGGAAATTATCATAATCCGCTTGCAGACGAAGCAGTCGATTATTGATTTCCTCTTTTTCCTGACGTAGCTGCTCCATTTCATTTGGTTCTTCCACTACGTCTTGATGAGTGTCCTCATTTTGAGTTTCCTCTTTTTCATCAATGATTTCTTGCTTGTTCTCTTCCATGACTCCACCTCCTACTTTCCATTACACCGTTACTGACTATAACATGAATCAATATCCTGAAAAAGCAATAGACAAAAAGAAGCGACGGGTAATTTTCCCCATCCGACTTTGGTTTCCACGTTAATACCAGCCACGGAACGTATCTGTCATATGCCTGGATAATACATTCATTAAGGAAAACATCCGGTTATATTCCATGCGTGTAGGTCCTAAAAGAGCTATTGTTCCAACCTGGTCATTGCCAAGGTGATAACTCGCTGTAATAAGACTGCAATTTTGCATGGCATCAAATGGGTTTTCCTGACCAATTCTCACTTGAATGCCTTTTTGATCTGTTCTCAGAAGGTCAGCCATCTCACTCTCTTGTTCAATGGTAGCATACAATGATCTTACTTTATCAAGATCACGGAATTCAGGCTGCATGAGAATGTTTGTCTTCCCACCGATATACAACTTTGTGGGATGGTCATCGACAAGAGCGGCATGCAAATATTGAAAAGCTTCTTCGTGCTGGTCGGTATGTGTCTTTAAAAGCTCATGAATCTCAGAATAAAGTTTTTCATGCAATTTAACTAAAGGGACACCTTGGAGACGGCTGTTTAATATGTTTACCATTTTTTCCAAATCGGCACCCTTCATTTCCACAGGGACATTAAAAGCACGATGCTCAACATGACCTGTATCCGTAACCAAAATCGCAATGGCTGATTGTTCCGAGAGAGGAACGATTTGCAATTGCTTCAATTTCGTTTCGAAGACTTCAGGCCCTAGAATGATGGATGTATAGTTCGTCAGATCAGACAGTATTCCTGCCGACTTCTGAACGACACGTTCAAATTCCATCATCTTGTCATCAAACGCATCCCTTATGGTTAAGATTTCTTGACTGGAAAGGCGCAATGGAGAAAGTAAATGGTCGACATAAAAGCGATACCCTTTTTCGGATGGTACCCTTCCCGATGAAGAATGGGTCTTCTCAATGAAGCCCATCTCCTCCAAATCGGCCATCTCATTTCTGATAGTCGCCGAACTGAAAGTAACAGCTTCTTTCTTAGCGATAGACCGTGAACCAACAGGTTGGGCGGTCAAAATGAAATCATCAATTATGACTTGCAATATGAGCAACTGTCTATTTGTTAACATCGATGATCACCTCTGTTAGCACTCTTTATCAGTGAGTGCTAAATCTAATAATAAATTATCAAAAGGGACCAGGGATGTCAACGGAAAAAGTCTTTTTTTATTCTCTGTTCTTTACTGATTTCATATTTTTAAAATTGGGGGAGGCATCTTCTTTATAGAATCCGGTCAAAGGATAATGGTTGTCCTCACTCTGTTGTCTTGATATCTCTATTTTTGTAAAGACTCAAAAGTTCTCCCCCTTTTATAAAAAACAGTCCTTTCAGAATTACTAGAATCTATTCATCACCGGGTAAAAGGTCCCTAATCATCCAACAGGAATTCTTGAAAGACCTCATTTCCCAATATCCGCCCTTTGGAAGTAAGACGAATATGGCCTGCTTCTTCATCTATCAAGGACCGCTCTTTCAATTGAGTCAATCTATTGCCGAAAACATCGACTAGTGTTTTTCCATATTTCTGATAAAACCTTTCTGTGGACACTCCTTGCGTCTTTCTTAATCCAAGGAACATTTCTTCTTCCATTTCTTCTTTGATACCTATTGGTTCTTCGTGGAGGAGGGGTTTACCATCTTCCTCAGCTTTTTTTACATAAGCAGGAAGCGGACGTATATTAATCGTCCTTTTCCCAGGAAGATACCCGTGTGCTCCAGCACCGATGCCGTAGTAGTGTTCATTATTCCAGTATGTCAAATTGTGCTTACTTTCAAACCCTGGTTTCGCGAAGTTACTGATCTCATATTGAACGGCTCCCGCAGCAGTCAATTTCCGCTGCAAAAGCTCATACATCTCTGCCTCATCATCTTCTTTCGCTTTTGTGAGCTTCCCTTTCATATACCTTTGATAAAACACTGTCTTTGGTTCAATTTGTAGAGAGTATGAAGAATAATGCGGAAGACCGAATTGCATAGCCTCATCAATCGTCTTTTCAAAGTCCTCTACTGTTTGACCAGGAAGTGCATACATTAAATCAATACTGATGTTTGATAATCCAGCCTGTAGAAGACGATCGATATTGGTGTAAACGTCCTTCACTTTATGGACGCGTCCGATCTTTTCAAGCATCTCATCGTCGAAAACCTGCACTCCGAGTGAAATCCTATCCACACCAAAGTCTCTTAACAACCAAACTTTTTCCATATCTAAATCTCCAGGGTTTGCTTCGAAGGTATATTCCTCACAGCTTGCAATATCAAAATGATCATCAATCATGCGCAAAAGTTTTTCTAGTTGCTGATGATTTACAGCAGTCGGAGTCCCTCCACCGACGAATATTGTCCGAACTCTTGCTTTCTCATCAGGGATATAGGTATGGATCTCCTTTTCCAGAGCTTCTAAATATTCATCAGCTAAACGTTCATTGTAAAAAAACTTTGTAAAATCACAGTAGTGACAAATTTGCTGACAAAAAGGGATGTGTATATATGCGGATGGGATGTTCATGGATGTTCCACCTTTCATAAGTAAAACCGCAAGAGAGGTCCTCCTGCGGTTTCAACTTTGCTTCTTTATCAATTAATCTTCGTTCAAATCCAGGACAGACATGAAGGCCTCTTGTGGTACTTCGACCGAACCAACCATCTTCATGCGCTTTTTCCCTTCTTTCTGTTTCTCAAGCAATTTCCGCTTACGGGAAATATCTCCTCCGTAACATTTGGATAAAACATTCTTCCTCATTGCTTTGATTGTCGTCCGGGCAACAATTTTGTTACCAATGGCTGCTTGGACTGGTACTTCAAATTGTTGTCTAGGAATCAGTTCCTTCAATTTCTCTGAAATCAACTTCCCGCGTTCATAAGCGAAGTCGCGGTGCACTATGAAGGATAAGGCATCGATGGTATCCCCATTCAACAAAATATCCATTTTAACCAAATTAGAAGCACGGTAGCCAATAAGCTCATAATCAAAGGAAGCGTATCCTTTAGTCTGGGATTTCAAGGAATCAAAGAAATCGTAGACAATTTCGGAAAGCGGGATTTCATATACGATGTTCACCCTGTTGTCATCAAGATACTGCATATCCATGAAATTACCACGTTTACGCTGGCAAATTTCCATTACAGGGCCAACATAATCGTTCGGAACCATAATGGTCGCTTTGACAAACGGCTCTTGAACTTCTTCAAGCTTTTGGTTATCGGGCATCATAGATGGGTTATCGACATTAATCTCTGTACCATCCGTCATGGTTACTTTGTAAATGACACTTGGAGCGGTCGTAATCAAATCTATCCTATATTCACGCTCAATCCGTTCCTGAATGATTTCCATATGCAGCATTCCAAGGAAGCCACAACGGAAACCGAACCCAAGGGCTTGGGATGTTTCTGGTTCAAACTGCAAGGAAGAGTCGTTAAGCTCTAGCCTCTCAAGTGCATCTCTTAAGTCATTATACTTACTGGCATCTACGGGGTACATTCCGCAAAAAACCATTGGATTCATTTTCTTATACCCTGGAAGCGGCTCTGCAGCAGGGTTATTAGCTAAAGTTATCGTATCACCAACACGGCTATCGCCAATATTTTTTATGGAAGCGGTCAGATAACCAACATCACCGACAGTCAATTCTTTTAAAGGGGTCGGTGTCGGACGGAATACCCCAACTTCATTAACTTCAAATTCCTTACCCGTTGCCATCATCTTAATTTTGTCACCGAGTTTGATGGAACCTTCCCGGACACATGTATAGGCAATAACACCACGATACGAATCATAAAGGGAGTCAAAGATCAAAGCTTTGGTAGGATCTTTGACATCCCCTTCAGGAGCGGGTATGTCCGTAACGATTCTTTCTAGAATTTCGTCTATTCCCACCCCTTCTTTAGCCGAAGCGAGGATAGCGTCAGAAGCATCAATGCCGATGACATCTTCAATTTCCTGCTTGATCCGCTCAGGATCTGCTCCAGGCAAATCTATTTTGTTGATGACAGGAATGATTTCCAGATCGTTTTCTAATGCTAAATAAACGTTCGCTAAAGTTTGGGCTTCAATACCTTGGGCCGCATCTACAACGAGGATCGCCCCTTCACAGGCAGCTAAACTTCGGGAAACCTCATATGTAAAATCGACATGTCCTGGTGTATCGATCAAATGAAACGTATAATCCTGACCATCATTAGCTTCATAATTTAATTGAACGGCATTCAATTTAATTGTAATTCCACGTTCACGTTCGAGATCCATCGCGTCGAGGAACTGCTCTTTCATTTCTCTTTGGGTTAAAGCTTTTGTTTTCTCTAATATGCGATCAGCAAGTGTCGATTTACCGTGGTCGATATGGGCAATAATCGAGAAATTGCGGACCCTTTCTTGTTTGTTTTGTGCTGTCAACTTAAATCACTCCTACTGAATTCGACACAAATATCTAGCTTGATTATAGCAATACAGAATGGATTATTCAATGTTAAGCATACGAACCCCTGTAAGATCATGACCCTGACTGGATAATTTCTGAAAAAACTACAATCAAACCATTGAAGCTTGTAGCTACTCCTTCCCCTACACCACCAGCTAGTTGGGAAATCCACGGCACCCTTTCTTCCCGTCCAGGTGGAGGACAGTAAGCCTCTATTTTTGTTCCTCCATGCTTTATCTTTTCTTCAGGTTCAGGGCGAGGTGGTTGGTCCTGTTCTGGAGTCACTATCATTGGTTGATCATTCAACTTTTCATTGTTTTTTTCAATCCCATACAATGCTCCTGCTACGAACACTATAATAACTACCAGAACAGCTGCCATCCACTTCACTCAAAGCCTCTCCCTTCTATTCCTCCGTTGTAACTTTTTCATCCTGGAAGTAATAGTCGCTGAAAACTTCTGCCATGATATCCGCGGAACGGTATAGTTCATCAAGATGGTTATAGACACCGCCGAACTCGATAACGATTGCATTCGGATGCAAGTCCTGATTATAAACACCATCTACACCGGACCCCTTTTTAGTAATAACCCCTCTACTGATCCCCGGGTATTCCTCTTCGAGTCGTTGATGCAATTCAGACGCAAACTTCAAATTTTGTTCGTATTGCGGATGTTCCGCACCTATAACGAATGCAAAGCGGGCATAATCCTTGCCGTTTATCGTTTTGGTCGTATGCTCTCTGGACAGTGCATCCCTATGCAAATCAAAGAAATATTTAAGGTTGTCATTTTGACTTATAGCTTCTTCTACTATGGGTCTCATCGCATCATAGGATTGATAATGCTTCATCCCTTTTTCTTGCAGAATGGATGCAATATCCGTTTTATCCACGATAGAACCTATTCCTCTTTCCTCTAAACTTTCACTTAATCGTTCACCAACAAGAGTAATATTCACTTTTCCATCGTAACTAGTAGATTTATCCGGCAAGTGGGGGTAAAAAGACTCTGTATTGTGGGTATGAAAAATATAAACATCTTCTTCTCCTAAAGGTTTTTCCCCTGTTTGACCTTTATCTTCTTTCTCTTCTTCAACTTCCCCTACTTCCCCTCTGTCATCCACTACCATCGGAGGTTCTGATTCTACGGGGAGTGTAGAGTAATCGGTCCCTTCCCCGGCAATAATAATTTGACTGTTATAAGAGGATAATCCCGGAATTTCTCTCCCTAAAAGACTTCTTGGATCATTGGGTGTTAAGCTTGTGAGAAGCTGAAAAGATAACGCCCCTAAACCAGGTATGCGGTTGCCTTCTGGATGCGCATCCTTAAATGAACGATTTTCCATTTCAAACAAATAAAGAAAAGCACTCCCTTCAAGCTTAGTAGTCCATTCCTGAATCGTGCTGGAATACACACGATAGGTTGTTTTCGCTCCTGTGAGGATTCCAATACCAATAAATAATAAAAGCAATACGGTGACAGCGATGATTGTCCACCGTGTCCCTTGTTTCATAAAGCCGGACTTTTGCTTTTTCAACATCGGATAACGAGACATAAAAATCCTCCCCTCATACTCTATCTAGTAAATGGTATGAAAGAGAGGATTTTAATAGAACCGACCTCTATTGATTTTATTATTTGAAATATGTTTGCGCTTCGCCATCTTCTACGCCCGGATGAAGTGCTCCATTGATACCGGTAGCTATTACATGGGCCATATCTTTAATAAAGCTGTCTACCTCTTTTGGCGTAACCATTAAGTTATGCCCAAGGGGAGTAAGGACTTCCTTAATCAGTTGTTTCTTTTCTGCCTCTTCTAACTGACCAAACATTCCCATCACTGCTTTACTTTGCTCATCATCAGGGTGGTCTTCTTCTGATAAAGTTTTTCTTTCAAAAGGATTCATAGCTGGTGATAGAGCATTAGAAGGGCGGTCTTTTTCCCGCCACTCTCGACCAAAATGTTTTAAAACATAATCAATCGCATCACTAGTGATCGTGACAGCATCGACCACTGTCGGAACACCTATCGAAATAACTGGAATGCCATAAGTCTCTCTACTAATTTCTTTCCGTTTATTACCGACTCCTGAACCAGGGTGGATCCCTGTATCAGATAACTGGATGGTAGCGTTAATACGGTTAATGGAACGAGAAGCAAGTGCATCTATTACTAATACGAAGTCAGGTTTTGTCTTTTCAATGATCCCATGCACCATATCACTCGTTTCAATACCTGTTACCCCCATAACTCCAGGGGTGAATGCAGAAATCGGACGATAACCTTCTGACACCGTTTCTGGATGAAGTTCAAATAAGTGGCTCGTCACATAAACTTCTTCTGTAACCAGAGGTCCTAAAGCATCAGGAGTGACATTTTGGTTACCAAGACCGACGATAAGACCACGATCCATTTCTTTTATCCCACATTCATTCATAAGCTTCCTCAGTTGACCAGACAATGTTTTGGACAGATTCACTTGCAAATCTCTATCCTGCTTACGGATTGCAAGTGATTCAAGCGTTACATAATGCCCAGCTTTTTTTCCGATTCGCTCAGACCCTGCTTCATCAACTGTCACATAAGTTATTTTTATATCATTCTTTTCGTTTTCATGAACCTCAACACCGTCGGAATCCGACGATTTAGGATCATCCTTCACGTTCATTTCCTGTGCTTCAAGAGCTAAGTCCGTTCTTAATGTATAGTTAATATTTTCCTCCATTCGCTTCAACCTCCTTAAAACAATCTTCTCCCAAGCAGTACAAAACTATGCAAAACATATAAACTGGATGGATATAAGTATTGAAAAGCGTGCACTGCTCTGGTAAAATGTCTCTTGTTCGATATGAATGAGTCTTTTGTTTTTACCTAGGAGGTGAAACTATGCCTAACATTAAATCAGCGAAAAAACGTGTACGTTTGAATGATGACGCTCGTTCTTTGAATGCAGCTTTCAAATCTGACATGCGTACAGCGGTTAAACGTGTAGAAACGCTTGTTGATAGCAAAAATGTAGAGAGCGCGAAAGAAGCTCTACCTACAGCTGTTAAAAAGATTGACAAAGCTGTTCAACGTGGTGCTCTTCCTAAAAATACAGGGAACCGCAAAAAATCCCGCCTAACTAAATTAGTTAACGCATTATAATTCATTCGTAATTTATGACCAACAAACGATCCTTCTCTGAACGGGTCGTTTTTACATTAAAGAAGCCCTCCGGACGCCGGAGGGCTTCTTTAATGTATCTACCACAAAAATTCCCTATTCTGTAAGACTCAGTTTCGAAATATCTGGTGAAGTGCGAATGGGGTCTTGAAAGCTACTCGCTTTCCGCGGGGAAGAAGCAAGCCTCCTCGTGCTAAAGCTCGGCGGGGTCTCGCCAGTCTATTCTTTCCCGCAGGAGGAGTCTCGCAGCTTCCCTTCCCCCATTACCTTATTGTATCTCGAAACTGCCTGGCATAAAGGACAGGGAGCTATCATGAAAAGGCTCCTATATTGAAATATTAAGATGTGACGGTGGAATTTTGTTTGATATGAATCAATCGATACAAAAGCATTTCAAAAGCAAGTGATTTTTCCATTCTACCTTGCTTTAGAGAATAATCCGTTTCAGCTAATTGGTCCATTATTTGATCAAGTTCTTGATTAGTGAAATAACGTTCTCGCTTGAGCGCCATTTTGATCACGTAAGGATGGGCTTTAATATAACCTTTCATTTGATTCTGCCCATACCCCTTTTGTTTCAACACTTTTGCCTGACTAATGATCCTGAATTGTGAAGCAAGGAGTGCCGTCAAAGCGATCGGCTCTTCGTTAAGTTTTTCCAAGTCTTTATAAATCGTTATCGCACGCCCTAAGTCTTTTTCCATTACTGCATCTACAAGCTTCAACCCTGAGGCTTCTGCACTGTGGGACAATAATTGTTCAGCAATTTCCTTTGTGACCACTCCACCTTCCCCAACATATAACGCAAGTTTTTCCATTTCTTTTCTTAAAGCCATCAAATTGGCTCCAATTTCCTGAGTGAACAATTCGTGAATCTCTTGAGGAACTGTGATATGTAAGTCATTGGCAAGGGTCTGAACCCATTTATCAATATCCCACTCCTTGACAGGCTGACAGTTTATTACTTCTCCATATTTCTTCAATTGCTTAAACACTTTTTTTCTTTCATCAAGCTTTTCGTATGGTGCAATTAATACAAGAACCGTGTACTCTGCAGGATTTTGCAAATAATCCAATAATGCATCAACATCATGTTCTATCGGTAATTTATCTGGCTTTGCTTTCAAAAAGACTGGATGTTGGGCTATGACTACTTTCCCATCACCAAGAAACGGAAATGTTTCTGCATCTGTAACAACATCCTCAATAGGGATTTCCTCCAAGTCATATTGCGACACGTTGAACTCCCGATCTTCTTTTTTTAACGTTTTTTGGATAATTTTATTTTTATGTTCCTGAATTAGATAGGATTCTTCACCATATAATAAGTATACCTGTGATTGTTTTACATTGACCATAAAGTGGTTGTCCTTCCTTCATACAAAAGAATACGGCGCCCCCGATTCGGGGACTCAGTGTCACTATTTTATGTCTGATTGGAATATCTGTCAAAATAGTGTACTGATAACGCCGTATGAACCATCTATATAAACGCCATTCCAAAAGCCCCGGACGCTTTTGAAGAGGACGATGTTGTTCCTCTCTTGCGTTTAGTTTGACCGCTTCCGTCAGAATTATCGGTGACAAGTCTTGCTAGCTGTGGGAATGGTATGAATCTTCGATGAAATTCGATTTCATGCCTGGTGGTTGTAGATTTTTGAATGAGAATGGACTATACTTAGTAATTGATATAGGAGGGGTAACAATGAACGAGTTCAAAAACGATATTCAATCCAAAACTAATGATGTGATCGACTCTGGATTAGGGTTTGTATTTTCATTTGTTTTCTTCTTCGTCATTTTCTTTATCGGCGTAGTGTTTTCTTTTATCGGACAATAAGTGAATACCAAACCGGAAGGCTGCTGTCATCGGCAGTCTTTTTTTATTCTCTGCTCGCATTATACGGTAAAAACGTCGAAAACGTTCCACTTTGACCAGAAAAAATGTACTGTACCTCTCCATGCCTTTTTGTTTGCAATAAAGGAGTCCCCCTCTCTTTGAATCGTTGCACTACTTCATCATGAGGGTGACCGTAACGATTATCGACCCCTGCAGAAATTAGCCCTACCTCAGGTTGTGTACTATTTAAAAAATCATTTGAAGTTGATGTATTGCTCCCATGGTGACCTACTTTTAATATATCTACTTTTAATGAAGGATAAGATTCGATTATTTGGTTTTCAACATTTGTAGAAATATCCCCAGTAAATAGCCATTTTTTACCTCCAATATTACTTTCTAAGACGAGAGAATTGTCATTCGGTTCCCCATAATCTTGTTCAGCAGGATGAAGAACATTGAACTCCTGCCCTTCTATCACCACCTTTTGCCCCCCCATAACTCTTTTCACTTCCACTTCCTTATAAAATTCATTGTAATAAGGGCTCACAATAACATGAGATATGTTGAATTCTTCCAATAAATACCGCACACTTCCACTATGATCAGAATCCTTATGGGAAATAAATAAGGCATCTAAAGCTCCAATCCCCTGAGATTTCAAAAAAGGAATAATTATATCCTCCGCTGTCTTCTTGCTGTTTGAAGAAAAAATCGGAGGTCCTGCTGCATCGATTAAAATTACTCCTCTACGATTCGGCAACTCAATGACAAAGGAATCTCCCTGACCTACATCTAACATTGTTACTGTACCTTTGTCAGAAATAAAAGGAATGGCGCAGTGTACCATGATTACTCCCACTGCTATCATTGAGGAGACAAACGCCTTTTGATCTTTACCCTCACTCCAATACCTCATCATAACGACCAAAAAAATTGTATAAAGAATGATAAATAGTGGCGGGAGCTTTCCAATAACCCACGAAAAATCCATATATAAAGTTAACGAGTGGACGAATGATAAGAAACGCTCGTGAAAAGTAATAAAAATAGAGGACAAAACTTGTGCTAGAGAAGGAATAAGGAAAACAAGCAATAAAGTGAACATTAAAAATGGAATAACAATAAACGAAAAATAAGGGACCATAATAAAATTCACCCATAAAGAAAGAGGTTGAAATTCAAAGAAATAATGAACCTGAAGACTAAGTATAGACAGTTGACTAATTAGACCAATCACCAAAGATTGTATCCAAGCATTTTTATATCGCTTCAGAATCGGCATAGATAGTACAAGGCTAAATGTGACTAGAAAAGAGAATTGAAAACCAATGTGGTGGAAGTAAGAAGGAGATGTCAGAAGTAAAACTATTGCGGCAATAGAAAGGATATCCGTAAGTGGGAACTTCCACTTCAAGGAAGTCGTTAGGATCAGGATTACGGCCATAAGGCCTGCTCGAATTACCGATGGAGCTGCACCCGCCAAAAAAGTGTAAAAGGGTAATAATAACAACAAGAATACTTGGACCTGTGTTTTTGTAGCAAAACCTGTACGATAGAGCAGAAAATAAATTCCTCCAATAGTCAAGCCGACATGCAATCCGGATATCGCAAGAATATGAGACAGATTATACTCCCTAAACCACTGAATAGTCGTCTCATCTAAATGATCCGTCTCTCCGAACACCAATGCTTTCATCCATGCAAAAGCTTCTGGTGTAGTATTTTTTTCAACTTTATCTTTCATGAAATTTCGAGCATCATATAACAAACTTAACCATGAACCGCCTTCACAATGAAGGTTGTCCTCTTCTTCAATGATCACTTGTTTATAAATGCCTTCCTTTGCCATATAGGATTGATAATCAAATTGTCCATGATTCCTCGCCTCAGCAAAAGATTCTACTGAACCCTCTAATGTACAAATTGCCCCATGCCGCCAATCCGAGGGATAAAAATCATTATCTTCTTTAAAAAAGCGAACAATGAATTTCTCTCCACTATCATGTTGTAATGTCATCGAGTATGCATGAGGCGTTTCCTTTACGTTTGAAATAATGGTAGCTATCCATGGGGATTTTTGAGTGAATGAATCCCAACCGTTATCAAGTGGGGGTAAATAAAAATATCCCGCTATTAAAAAAGAGGCGATGAAAAGGAGGGATTTTCTATTGAGGCGATAAGAATAGATCCAATAAGAAAGAAAAATAAGGATGATAAAGAATGTAAAACCGCTCTGGTTTGATAGCACCCCGCCAAGGACAAATGCCAGGGCGGGAGCATGCCAAAAACCTTTCATCACTGCCCTCTATCATTGTAAGCAAAGGAAAGATCTACTTCTTCTTTCAACTGTTCAACTTCCGGATCATTATAACTCTCAAGCTTTTCCAATAGCTTTGTTACCAATTGATGCTGATCTACATTCATTGGCTCCACTTCTATTGGAACTTTTTGCATCCTTACACCTGATTGCTGTAATAATTCAATGGCATAGGGATTGTTCTTATAATCTTCACTATAATAAACAGCCTTTATTCCTGCTTGGATAATGGCTTTTGTACAATGCAGGCAGGGGAAATGGGTCACATAAATCTCCGCACCCTCTGCAGCCACTCCAAACTTGGAGCATTGAAGAAGTGCATTCATTTCTGCATGGATGGTACGAACACAATGGCCATCCACTACATAACACCCTTCATCTATACAATGAACACCACCGGAAACACTCCCATTATATCCTCCGGCAATCATTCGTTTATCTCGGACAACCACAGCACCTACAGCTAATCTTTGGCAAGTGCTTCGTGATTTAAGTAAGTAACTTTGTGATATAAAATATTGATTCCATGTAATGCGCTCCATGATGTTCCCCCTGTTTTTTCATTCAGTTTACTCTGACTATCCACTTCCGTCAATCTTATGGAATACGAATAGTTTCTTTTATATTTTCTAAGGTTTTCTCACCTATTCCAGGTACTTCTACTAATTCTTCTATGGATGAAAAAGGTCCGTTCTCCTCTCTATAAGCAATAATAGCCGCTGCTTTTGACGGACCTATCCCTTTCAATGATTCAATATCACTGAGGGTGGCAGTATTGATGCTAATAATCGCCTCCGAGGTGGATGCTATCTCTACCTGCCCGCCTTCTTGAATGGCTGTTACATGAATGACCATTTCGTCTTGAAGTTTCTGAGCTAGATTGACACTTGAATTGTCTGCAGAATCTTTCATACCACCTGCTTCTTTTATCGCATCGTCTACCCTCTTATCTGAGGATAATGTGTAAACTCCCGGCTTTTGTACTTCTCCCTTTATATCGACTTTCACTACTTCAGCCATTGTATCGTCTTGAACCTTATCACCTTGTTTCGCTTCAACGACTGACCCTTCCTCGACGATTGGCTCTGTAAGATTTTCCGGAGTTTTTTGCATAAAGATAATGATTGAAATAAGAACAATGAAACCAATCCAAGCGTACTTTTTCAATTTTCGCATATAAGTTCCTTCTTTCCTATTCCATTTTAGAAAACCAGCCCTAAATGATTGGATCTTACTGCCTGAGAGTTAGCAGTTAGAATTCATTTTTTTCATAAAACCAAAGTATATCTTAACCCTACAAGGAATAAGGATGTATAGGTAAGCATTAAGGGAGGGATTCCAATGAAGTGGGGAATCATCGGGACTGGAAATATGGGGAGTATGCTAACGACTTCTCTCATTGAGAGTGGGGCTGTTGCTGAAGAAAAATTGACGATTTTCAATCGCACAAGAAGCAAAGCAGAAGTTTTACAAGAATCATTTCCTAATATTAACATAGCTGAAAATCTGTCCTCTATACAGTCTGAGAGTGACATCCTTTTTATTTGCGTTAAACCTCACCACTATAAAGAAATTATTGATACTCTTGATGGTTCTTGGTCGGAGAATCAATGCTTGGTTTCCATAACAAGTCCAGTAGCGGTTGATCAATTAGAGGAAGCCACCCCTTGCCAAGTTGTGAGGATAGTTCCATCAATAACTAATCATGCCTGGGCAGGGGTGAGTTTATTTACTTTTGGTTCTAGAATTAATGAAAAAAACCGGCAACTATTGAAGACCACTTTCCAACATATTTCTACTCCCATAGAAGTGGAAGAAGAACATATCCGGGTAGCGTCCGATATCGTATCCTGCGGACCAGCTTTTATTAGCTATCTACTTAGCCAGTGGATTGCGGCAGCAGGGGACGTTGCAGGGCTTCCTCAGCAAAAAGCAACAGCACTAACAGAAAATATGATGGTCGGGTTAGGAGAACTACTTGCAAAAAAAATAATGACATTAGAGGAATTGATGGAAAAAGTAACAGTAAAAGGTGGAGTGACTGGAGAGGGATTACAAGCTTTGGAAGACCATATCGGTTTGTTATTCCATAGAATGTTTGAAGCTACTCAAGCGAAGCACAAAGAAGATAAGAAGCATATTGACTTGTAGGTTTATATTCGACAAAAGTTACTAAATTCCTTTCTCTATACAAAAAACTCCCTTATTCTAATGTTTGGATTTTATTGCCATAAAAAAAGAGTCCGTATAATCCGGACTCTTTCTACTCATTTTCTACAGATGAACAACCAACGTTCTCCATCTGAAGAAGGCTTTTCACTAAAATCAGAATATAGTCCAAGAAGTTCAAAGCCTGTTTGGTTCAGCCAACATTCTAAGACTTTTCTTTCGTAACCCCGCTGTTCATGAACTTCATCAAACCTTTGAAAATTTTTCCCGTTTTGTACGAAAAAAGTCAAATCATGAACAACACTATTTAGTTTTTCGCCTTGGTCACAGAACCAAATGTAAGACAAATCATCCCTTACTTCAGCGAAAGTAGCACCACTTAAATCTTCTTGAATATGATCTAAAGAATGCACATCAAACATAAATAGCCCACCAGTATCTAACGAATGATAAATATTGTCAAAAGCTCGCTGTACTTGATGATCTTCCATTAGATAATTGAACACATCGCAGTAACTAATGACACAGTCATATCCCTTCAATCCCTCCAATGCGGTCATATCTTGGTGCATCCACTTGATATTCGACCGAGGGTCTTTCTGTTGGGCAACTGTTAACATGTCAGATGATAAATCAATGCCTGTCATTTGAAAACCTTCCTGTTGCAGACGATGGGTGATTTCCCCTGTTCCGCAACCAACATCAAGCATTGTGTGTGCATCAGGCTTAAACCTATGAACCATTTTCTTGGTGAATTCCACCCATTTACCATAAGGGGCATCCTCCATCAAAAGGTCATATACCTGAGCCATTTGACCATAGCTCATATTAGTTATCTAACCCTTCAACGGTAACTGTATCTGCATCGCCCCAAAGTCTCTCCAAGTTATAATAATGACGCTCATCTTTATGGAAAATGTGGCAGACAATGTCATTCAGATCAACAAGCACCCATCGCGCCTGTTCGAATCCTTCCATTCTCTTCACTTCAATTCCATGTTCTTCTGCTTGATTCTTCAATTCCCTAGCGATTGCTTGCACCTGGCGTTCGTTGGATCCTTCACAGATTAAAAAATAATCAGCAATTAAAGAAACCTCCGACATATCGAGAACGACAATGTCGTTTGCTCGCTTTTCATCACACGCTTGTGCTGCTAGAGTTAAAAGTTCTTTGCTTTCCATGAGTTTCCTCCCTATTTCATCCTTATCTCTCTAAAATCAAAAGATCATATTAAATCATTATATGCATGAAACGTGTCCGGATAAACGGTTCTTCCCTTACCTACAAGAAAAACAATGGTATTTTTCAAAGCTAAAGTACAGGCATGATCCAAGTCGGTTTCTGCTAGTGCACGAACTTCTTCCACTCCGAGAAAGTCCCGACAAGGTTCTATATAATCCGCTAAAAAGACGACTTTATCCAAAATCGACATATGTTTCTTTCCTGTTGTGTGACTGCTAATCGCAGACAGGATATCCGCATCTTCCAGCCCGATTTCCTGCTCAAGCATTAATGCGCCTACTGGACCATGCCACAATTCATGATGATAATCCAATAAATCCTTCGGTAAGCGGCGATCCTTTTCGATCCAACGTTTCAAAAGGTTTAATGGCATACATTTGGCATAATCATGAAAAGCGGCAGACAATTCTGCTTTTTCTGTATCGGCGCCGAACCGCTCAGCTAGTACAACAGCTTGATCAACCACTCTCACTGTATGCTCATACCTCGGAGTCTTCAATGCAGGACGAACATAGTCCAGCGCTTGTTCACGAGTCATATTCATACAAGTGACGCTCCTTTATGAAAGAATTTACATTTTCCGGAACCAAGTAACGTACGCTCTTCCCTTTATAGATCCGTTTTCGAATCATTGTCGAAGATACTTCGATCGAAGGAATATCTACAAACTGGACAGGTATCGCTTTATTCCACCCAAATCCAGGACGTTGAACACCTATAAAATCTACCATTTCTACCAGGTCTTCAATTCTGTGCCATTTGGGTAAATGTTCGACCATATCCCCTCCTATAATGAAATAAAAGTGGACATCCGGATATTCCCCTTTTAGAAACGCCATCGTATCAACTGTGTACGAAGTACCTTTTCTAACTAATTCAACATCGCACATCTTAAAATCAGGATGCTGGTTGATTGCCTCCTTGACCATCATAAGCCGGGTATCGGGATCTGTTGACGACTCTTGTTTATGAGGGGGTATATAGGAGGGCATAAACCAAATCTCATCCAGATTCATTTCTTCTAGGGAAAATTCAGCCATAATCAAATGACCTAGATGAGGAGGATCGAACGTACCACCAAGTATGCCGATTTTCTTCATAACGTTACCCCTTTATGGTAAATCTATTTCCTTATTCTCTTCTGATTCTTTATAGAGGATGATCGTGTTGCCAATCACTTGTACAATATGAGCATCCGTAGCTTCGACGATTTCGTTCGCAACAGTATGATTATCTTCAAAGCAATTTTGCAGGATGCTTACTTTTATTAATTCCCTTTTTTCTAGTGCTTCATTGATTTGTGTTGTCATATTTTCATTTACGCCAGCTTTACCAACCTGAAAAATCGGTTGAATATTGTGTGAGGCCGCACGCAAGTATTTCTTTTGTTTGCTTGTTAACATTCTATACCCCTTTCAATTTTTGTTCGAACTTTTCAAGCAAAGGTAAGGCTTCGGGTACTGTATCTGTCCAAATTTGAAATGCATATACTGCTTGTTGCAATAACATTTCATGTCCGTAATGTAAACGGGCGCCTCTTTTTTCGGCTTCTTCCAAGAACTTTGTCTTCATAGGCCGATAAACAATATCACTCACAACCGTGCCTTTTGTCAAGTGTTCGAGGGAAAGAATCGTATTGTTTATATCAGGGCTCATCCCCACCGTGGTCGTCTGTACGACTAAATCATATTCTCCTACAGAGTGCATCGCCTGTTCAAGTGTGATTGCTGCAGCCTGAGAATTTACAGGGATTTGGTTAATGAGCTCTTCTGCCCGTATCATTGTGCGGTTAGCCACATCAACGGTATCCAACTCCGTACGTGACAATGCCTCATAAATACCTCTTGCAGCTCCCCCACTCCCTAAAAGCAGTGCCTTTTTCCCCTTTTCAAACAAATCTGGGAATCGAGCTCTTAAGGAGTGAACAAAACCCTGACCATCCGTATTATAACCGACCCATCCTGATTCGGTCTTCTTTACTGTGTTCACCGCTCCTAATTGCTCAGCACTCTTATCAAGTACATCCAAGTATGGAATGACTTTTTCCTTATAAGGAACAGTTACATTGAATCCATGTAAATCCTTTTGTTTTAAAGCTTTCATTTTTTCATCAAACTCGTCGGGGTGTATATCTAACAGTTCGTATTTTCCCTCAATCCCCTGTTGGTCCATCAATTGGTTATGAATCCAGGGGGAAAGAGAGTGACCAATTGGATGACCAATTAACCCTAGTTTGTACAAATGATCCCCTCCTATATTAATGAATCCCTTAAGGACACTTTTACACCTTCAGGCACATGCACCGTAACTGAAATGCCGCCTTCAGGTACCGTCACCCAACCAAGGCCTGAAAAAACAATGTCCGTTTTATTTTCCCTAATCTTAAGCTCTTGACGTTTCAATGGAGGAAGCTGTGATATCGTTTCTTTATCAGGTGGGAAAAGCAACTCACCCAAGTGTTGGTCATAGAGTTCATCTGCCTTTTCGAGCTTCGTCCGGTGAATATTCAGTTCATTGGAAAAGTAACATACAAATGAAGTGCGGTCACCTGCTTCAAAGTCAAGACGAGCTAATCCTCCAAAATAGAGAGTCTGCTGTTCATTAAGTTGGTATACTTTTGGCTTCACTTCTTTTCTTGGCGTAATTATTTTCAAATCTTTATCAGAAACATAATGAGCCATTTGATGACGATGTATGACTCCAGGCGTATCAAACAACGAACTCTGTTCATCAAGTGGAATATCGATGAACCCTAAAGTTGTCCCTGGGAAATAGGAGGTAGTGATTGCATCTTTCACACCGGAAGTATTAGAAATTAGAGTATTGATGAACGTTGATTTTCCTACATTTGTAGTCCCCACTACATAAACGTCCTTACCGTTACGGTAGCGATCGATTGCTCGGGATAATTCTTCAATTCCTTGATTTTTTTCTGCGGAAATCAAATAAACATCTTCTACCTCCAATCCATGCTCCTTAGCAGACCGTTTCAGCCAAAGTTTCACTTTTCCAGGGTTGACTGACTTCGGAAGGACATCCATTTTATTTCCTACAAGAATAACAGGATTATTTCCTGTTAAACGCTTCATACCTGAAATAAAACTACCATTAAAATCAAATATATCAACGATTTGAACGACAAGTCCCTTTGTATGACTGATCTGATTCAACATCTCTAAAAAATCGTCATCTTGATATGGAACATCTTGCACTTCATTATAGTGTTTCAGTCTAAAACATCTCTTACAGATGATATCTTCTCTTTCCAGTGCAGAAGCAGGCGCATAGCCAGGCTGTTCTGGGTCAGTAGTTTGAATGGTAGCTCCGCATCCCTGGCATTGTATTTCTGCCATCATTGATCTCTCCTCTGCCATGTGATCTTCCCTTTTCTTCTCATCCAATTTAGTATCCTTCTCTCAATTTTTCTGTTGAACCTTGTTATAAAACCATCCGTCTGTACGATTGGAACGACTAAAATGGTATGAAAACCAGCTGCGTTACCTCCTAGGACGTCTGTAAGTAATTGATCACCGACAACCACCACTTCTTCTTTTCTAAGGTTCATTTGTTTTTGTGCTTTCTTAAAGGCGTTCGCCAGCGGTTTCCTTGCACTAAAAATGAATGTCGCACCTAAAGGTTCAGAGAAAAGCTTCACTCTTGCTTCATTATTATTTGAAGCAATGGTTACTTGAATGCCGTAATCTTTCATCTCTTTAAACCATTCTCTAATATCTTCAGTCGCATCAGGAACATCCCATGCGACAAGAGTATTATCAAGGTCCGTGATTACTCCTTTAATCCCTTTTTCTTTCAATTCTTTTGGGTCAATATGAAAAACGCTCTCTACATGTTCATCTGGTAAAAAATTTTTTAGCATCTATTCCATTCATCTCCTCATACAACGGCAAAATCTCCTTCACCATCATATACAAAATTGAGACATGTTTCAAAAAGTCTCTTCCTAAGAACAAAAATCGTTCGACAATTACCGACAAAGTCAGGTTGTGGATAAGTTTATACACAATTTCCACACAGTTACTTCTTTGTTATTACTCATTCAATCGCCAGATTTGTAAAAGTTATCTACATTTTTATGTAGATAACTTCCATATTGTGGCGAATTAAGGGTCATGATAAGGTTAGAATACATTAATTCAGCATCGTTCTTTCGATTTAAATTAAGCGGGAGGTGACTGTCACATGTGTGACAGCGGTATGAAGCAATTATCTGATTCCCTACTTTTACAATCTTACCACAAAGCGATCGAACTCAATCTTTCAGAAGAATTCATAGAACAAATCAAACTTGAAATCAAAAAACGATCCATACAGCATCTAGTAGATAAACACATCTCTCAAGTGGGTTGATTTTACACATTATGACAAATACTTACAATTATTCACTAGAAATGCTCGCCCCAATTTTGCAGGGCGAGTTTTTTTATGACATTTTTTATTTGCTGAATTGTTGTCTTTCTTCTTATTTATAAGGGTAGACTAAATGTAATCTATCTTTGCTTATAAGGAGTATGCTACAGTTGAATAATCAGCCTTTTTTTGATTACAATTGAGTGGATACATTATTACAACCAGTAAAAAAATCTATAAAAGTAGTGGAAAGTTACGTCAAAGGAGGAACATCCCACATGTTGGTGGCTGTATTATTGCCTTTTATTATTGCTATTTTCATTCCATTCCTTAGTAAATGGAAAGATAAAGTACACCCTGGTTTCTTTGTGACAATCGTGCCAGCACTTATTTTCATATATTTCGCTGGCTTTTTAGGGACAGGATTTGAACCCGTCGTACAAGAGTATTCATGGATTCCATCACTAGGTATAAATATGGTTTTCCATTTAGATGGCTTAAGTTTACTATTTGTACTTTTAATTAGCGGGATCGGTACCCTGGTTGCTTTTTATTCGATTTACTACCTACATAAGTCGGAGCAACTGGGACATTTTTATGTGTATTTCCTAATTTTCATGGGGTCGATGCTCGGTGTTGTTTTATCTGACAACGTCTTCGCTCTCTATAGTTTCTGGGAATTCACCTCTTTATCCTCGTTCTTATTAATTGGGTTTTGGAACTACAAGAAAGAGTCGCGTTATGGGGCATTAAAATCAATGTTAATCACCGTGTTTGGTGGATTGAGTTTGTTGGGTGCGCTCATATTCATGAGTGTCCTTACTAATACAACGAGTATTCAAGGTATGATAGACCAGCAGCAGTTGATTTTGAACAGTGATTACTTCCCATTGATCCTTACACTCGTATTATTAGGTGCATTTACAAAGTCTGCTCAGTTTCCATTTCATATCTGGTTACCTGATGCAATGGAAGCACCAACTCCAGTCAGTGCTTACTTGCACTCGGCAACAATGGTAAAAGCGGGAATATATTTAGTTGCTCGTTATTCTCCAATGTTATCAGCAAATGAGTGGTTTTTCATTATCGTGTCGACAGCAGGAATTGTAACTTTATGTTGGGGTTCTTATATGGCTGTCAGACAAACAGACTTGAAAGGGATTCTTGCCTTTTCGACCATCAGTCAACTCGGAATGATCATGGCCATGCTTGGTTTTGGGACAAAAGCAGCTATTTTTGGTGCCGTATTCCACATTCTTAACCACGCAACATTCAAAGGAAGTTTGTTTATGGTCGCTGGTATTGTAGACCATGAAGCTGGCACAAGAGATATACGAAAACTCGGCGGTTTGATGACATATATGCCTATGACAGCTACGTTAGCTGTATTGGCTTCCTTTTCGATGGCCGGATTGCCTTTACCTTTCCTGAACGGATTCTATAGTAAAGAAATATTCTTCGAATCATCCTTGCATTTAGAAGCTGCAAGTACCGGCTTTACTGGGTTCATGCAAACCGCTATCCCTTATCTAGCCGTGTTCGGAAGTATCTTTACATTCGTATACTCCATGTATTTCTTTTTTGGTACGTTCCGCGGTAAATCCCATCTAGAGGAACTTCCAAAAAAACCACACGAAGCGCCAATTGGTATGCTTGTATCTCCAATTATTCTTGTAGCTGGAGTAATCATCATCGGTCTGTTTCCTAGTCTCGTCAATGAACCATTCATTGCACATGCAGCTGAGTCCGTAAAGGGTGCAGTACTTGAAAAGAAAGACATTTATTTCTGGCATGGATTCATTCCACCATTTATTATGTCACTTGCAGTCGTTGTATTCGGTAGTATTCTAGCAATATCCAGGAATGTATGGACACCTGTCTATCGATTCGTGCCAGGTCGTTTAAGTATGAATAAATTTTATGATGGAACAGTTGACAGGGTCGAACGCTATTCGGCTACCATCACAAAAGGGTATATGAATGGCTCTATCGGCCGTTATGTCCGTTTGATTCTAGCGGCTATCGTAGTGATTTCATTTGCTTTCATGGCCATCACAGGTGGATTCACTATTGATACATCTAACATAGCTGAAATCACGATACCAGAAATACTTGTAGCTATTACTATGGTGATTGCCGCAATTGGAACAGTATTAACAAATAACAGGATTGCTGCAATTCTTATTCTAGGAGTTGTAGGATATGGGTTATCCATGCTCTTCGTATTATATAGAGCACCAGACTTGGCACTGACCCAATTAATTGTAGAAACGGTTACGGTTGCACTATTTTTACTTGTTTTCTACCATTTTCCTAAACTGCAGAAAAAAGATGAACCATTAAGTACAAGGACATTGAACTGGATTATCTCTATTGGTTATGGTGCATTGATGACAATGGTTGCAATCTCTTCCCACAGCAGTAAGTTTTTCGACTCCATATCAGAGTACTTCGTCGATAACTCGTACAAACTGGGTGGTGGAGATAATATCGTTAACGTCATCTTAGTCGATTTCCGTGGTCTTGATACATTATTTGAAGTTGTCGTATTAGGTATTGCAGCCATGGCGATCTTCGGGTTGATCCGATATAGAAAGAATAAGGGGGAGGAGTAACAGATGGAACTGATTATGGCCGTATTGGGCGGCATTCTATTTACAACTGGTGTATATAACCTCCTTCAAAAACAATTGTTACGCATTATCATTGGAACTGCCCTCATTTCTCATGGGGCCCACCTGTTCATACTGACAATGGGTGAGCTGAAAACAGGAGCCCCACCAGTATTGACGGAAGGGGTCGAAAATTACACCGATCCACTCCCCCAAGCTTTAATTTTGACATCAATCGTCATCAGTTTCGGTGTAACAAGCCTTTTACTCGTGTTAGCATACCGGGCAGCCAAGATCAATGGAACTGATAATATGGAGGAACTAAGGGGAACCGATTATGAGTAATTTAACCGTACTACCTATTCTACTGCCATTAGTGGCAGGCATTATCGTAGCATTTATTCACAAAAAAACGACACTCACCAGAAACCTTTCCAAAGTTTTTGCTGTCGTAAACTTCTTAATCGTTGGCTGGGTCTTCTTGCATGTGAAAAATCAAGGAACGCTCGTGCTTGAGATGGGAAGCTGGGAGGCCCCATTCGGTATTGTCCTTGTTGGTGACCTTCTTGCCATGACATTAGTCTTGACCACAAATATTATTGCTGTTGCTTGTGTGTTTTTCGCCCCCCAATCTTTAACTGAAAAAGAAGAATCGTTTTATTTCTACACTTTCTTTTTCATGCTGATTTCCGGCGTAAGCGGAGCTTTTTTGACAGGTGACTTGTTCAACTTATTCGTATTTTTTGAAGTCCTCTTAATGGCTTCTTATGGACTAATTGTACTTGGGAATGGAAAAGCACAGCTCCGCGAATCAATCAAGTATGTGCTGATCAACTTATTCTCTTCCATGCTATTTGTCACGACGATAGCATTTCTATACTCTGTTGTGGGAACTGTTAACATGGCCCAAGCTGCACAACGGGTACAAGAGGTTGAACAGCAAGGTGTCTTAACGACAATTGCAATACTGTTCTTTTTTGTTTTTGCAACGAAAGCAGCCGTCTTCCCGTTGTATTATTGGTTGCCGCGTCCATATATTTCTCCGAACCCAGTGGTATCCGCCTTGTTCGGAGCATTGCTTACGAAAGTAGGAGTATACTCCATACTTCGTACTTTCACATTAATCTTCAATCATGAAGTGGGACTGACGCATAGCTTATTTATCTATTTAGCAGCATTGACGATGATCTTCGGAGTAATCGGAGCAATTTCCACTAACAATATCAAATTGATAGTAGCTTATAATATCATTCCTGCTGTCGGTTTCATGCTGATGGGAATTGGGATTTTTACAGAGGTTTCTATCAGTGGGACCATTTATTATCTCGTCCATGACATGATTATCAAAGGTGTACTCTTTCTCCTTGTAGGAGCTACCGCTTATGTCGCAGGGACCTCGGACCTCCGAAAAATGAGTGGTCTTATCCACCATTATCCGGTGCTAGGTTGGTTGTTTTTCCTTGCTTCTTTAGTACTGGCAGGCATACCGCCTTTCAGTGGCTTTATTGGAAAACTTCAACTGATCCGCGGTGGTTTAGGTGAGGAAGAAATCATGATCGTCCTTGTGGCTTTGCTGTCCAGTCTTCTTATCCTCTTCTCTATGATCCGTATCTTTATTCGCGGTTATTGGGGAGATAAAATCGAGATCCCCGTTCCGGAACGGGAGAAGAAAGGGAAAAAAATGGCTCTTCCCGCCGCCGCCCTTTTAACACTCTCTGTTTTACTAGGTGTCGGAGCCGAGTGGTTTTTCCCGACAATCCAATCCATTTCCCAATATATTATGGATCCGGAAATCTACATTGATTCTGTGCTAAAGGAGTAGAAGCTGATGCCATTACAAATCGTATTGAACATTATTATTGCCATCATGTGGATGTTCCTGAGTGAAACGTATAACTTCACATCGTTTCTTGTAGGTTATATATTGGGAATTATTCTACTGTTTGTATTACAACGATTCGTCCCTGATTCATTTTATATGAAGCGTACATGGAAGTTCTTTTTACTAATACTCTTATTCGTTAGAGAGCTTATTCTCTCTAACATTGATATTGTTAAACATGTCTATAAACCGAAAATGGATATGAAGCCAGGTATATTCGCATTACCTATAGATGTGAAAACAAATTTCGAGATCACCTTACTCGCGAACTTAATCTCGCTGACTCCTGGAACTTTATCAGTTGTAGTCAGCGAAGACCATACGAAAATATACATTCACGCTATGGACATGCCCGATGTCCAAGAATCTGTGGACGATATTAAGAACACTTTCGAAAAACGAATCATGGAGGTGACCCGTTAAATGGATGCCATCCTTGACTTCACACAAACATTGATTCAAATTTCAGCAACCATTGCCGTCATAACCGTTGCCGCATCCGTTATAGTTCTTCTATACAGAGCGATTCTCGGTCCTACGAATCCTGACCGGGCTGTGGCATTGGACATTATCGGTATTAATTTAATGGCTTTGGCAGGATTGATCGCCATCCTGCTTGTCACTACCAGATTCAACGATGTTGTATTATTAATTGGTATCCTTCTGTTTATTGGTACCGTTGCATTGGCGAAATTCTTAGAAAAGGGTGTTATCATTGAGCGGGACTTGGATTAATTTAATTTTCGACATCACCATTTGTCTGTCGCTGTTGATTGGTGCCTTTTTCCTCATCTCTGGGTCCATTGGTATTCTGCGCTTTCCAGATGTCTACACCCGCCTCCACGCAGCTACTAAAAGTTCTACCCTGGGTGTATCAGGAATTATGATTGGCGCTTTCCTTTTTCACTATGTGGAACATGATATTGTCAGTGGCAAGTTATTACTAGGCATTGCTTTTGTTCTGCTTACAGCCCCTGTTTCCGGTCATATGATTTCAAGAGCAGCTTATCGTGCCGGAGTCCCTCTTTGGGAGAATAGTGTTAAAGATGAATATGCGGATGTTTTAAAAGAAGAACAAAAACGCCAGGCTAGAGATTCCTGATAAAACATGCCTCCATCCATTTGGAGGCATGTTTTTATTATTAAAGATTATTTTTATATAAAGACAAGCACAGACAACTTCTTAAGGACATAAGTATGTTGTAGGCGAATGCCTAATCCTTGAGGAGGTGCGTCCTATGAGCAGTCTGATCGCTTCCATCCTTTACTTTTTCAAAGAGTCCCTCTTCTTTATGTCCTACGTCAAAAACCAAGCTTTTCCCAACCCTCTGTCTTCTGAAGAGGAAGCCAAACAACTTCAGTTGATGGCTGAAGGAAGCCATGATGCTCGCAACAAATTGATCGAGCACAATCTACGCCTTGTCGCCCACATTGTTAAGAAGTTTGAGAATACGAAAGAAGACTTCGAGGATTTAATCTCGATAGGAACGATTGGTTTAATTAAAGGAATTGAGAGCTATTCAACAGGGAAAGGAACAAAGCTTGCGACATATGCTGCCCGCTGCATAGAAAATGAGATCCTCATGCACCTCAGATCGACCAAAAAAATGAGTAAAGATGTTTCCTTACAAGACCCTATTGGGCATGATAAAGAAGGAAATGAGCTCAATCTCCTAGACATTCTACAAGCTGACGTAACAGATATCGTCGAGGAAATCCAACTGCATATGGAACTAGAGAAAATCAAAGATTTCATCACGGTATTGGATGAAAGAGAAAAAGAAGTGATCATCTTCCGATATGGTTTGAACCAGACGGAAGAAAAGACCCAGCGAGAAATCGCAAAAGAATTAGGCATTTCGAGAAGTTACGTTTCTAGAATTGAAAAGAGAGCATTGATGAAAATTTTCCACGAATTCTATAAACAAAGTAAACAAGGTAAAAAAGGATAAAAAGAAGCCACTACAATCTCATTAGAATGGAGTGGCTGGATCATTTATTCTTCTATTATTTATCGATTCCATTTTCTGATTTTCAAAGTCATAATGAAGGCTGTTAGTAGAAACACACCAAGAATCGGATATAAATATAAATATGCCTTTGTTCCGTATTCAAATATACTGATCAATGTTCCAGCATAAAGATAACAGCTAATGATTAATAGAGTGGAGACAAATCTACGATAATCTCTGATTTTTTCTTTTAGCCAATCGGAAGTTTCCATACAGCTCCCCCCCTGCCTTATGCTATATTACCATAGCATAAGGACTGTGTCGGTGGGAATATTTGGTACTAAAAATTTCTGACCATTTCGATAATCATGTTAGCAGCATTTTCTGCTGCCTTCGGTAAGAACTGGTCAAATGAAATGGATGATTCTTTACCTGCAATATCTGATAATGCACGGATTACTACAAAGGGTGTTCCATATTTAAAACAAACTTGTGCTATAGCAGCTGCTTCCATTTCTGCTGCTATCATTTCCGGAAATTTTCCTCTTACAAAATCCACCTTTGTTTCTTCTTGCATGAAGGAATCACCTGTTGCTATGATCCCTTTGGATGCCTTTGCATCTGTCTTTTTAACAGCGTCCATTGCTTTTTCGATCAATTGAGGATCAGCTGCATACATGGCAGGCATTCCAGGTACTTGACCATACGCATACTTAAATGCTGTAACATCGACATCATGATGGGTGACAAGAGAAGATATCACCACATCTCCCACTTCAAGTTCCTTAGCAAAGCCCCCGGCAGATCCAGTATTGATGACTGCATTAATATCGAACTGTTCATGAAGGATCGTCGTCGACATAGCAGCATTAACTTTCCCAATACCTGACTTTAGCAAAACTACTTTTTGTCCATACAGCATTCCTTCGACAAAAAGACTTCCCGCTACTTCCCTCTCCGTAGTCGCATCCATATTAGATTTTAGTAATTCTACTTCTTCATCCATTGCTCCGATAATCCCTATTGCCATTTCTAATTCATCTCCTAGCCATTATAATCATTTAATACTTCTAATTTCACAGGTTTATATCCTTGTCCATCAACCCAATTCACATGGACCCTCAAATATCCTGTTTTATTTTTGTCAGAAACCACGCTTATTGCTTTTTGAGGACCACCCCGGTTCTCAACAGTCCAATAGATAATATTGTCCTCAGACAAGCCCACAGCACTTCTGATCGCCTGTTGTAATTCTTTATAATCTTGAGAGCCTGATTGATAGGTTATACTATGTTCCGCATTTGTTTCCATTTCTGTAGGAATCACAGGCCAATCTTTAGTAATAACCCTCTCAACGTTAGGATCGTCACTCTTTTGTATTTTAAGCCCTTCTTCATCTTCTATCGGCTTCAATTCATCAAAGTCTTCGATTGAAACTTGATGCTTGTCAGACTGTTCCTCTTGTTCTTTTTCCGCATCTTTTCCATCAGCTGCTTCTGAATCACTCTTTTTATCTTTGTTATCCTGTGTTTCGTCTTCATTTTGATGAGTTTCGGTCTCTACTTCCTCTGCTTCTTGTGCTTTCCCTGTCTGTTCATCATCACCGAAAACCCATAAAGAAATAAATAACACCATGAAAACACTGCCGGCCCCGACAAGCCAAGTCAACCACTTGGTGCTTCGTCTCTTCTTTTCAAATCGACTTGAACGAGATTGGGGGGATTTTTTGTTTGACATGATTTTTTCCTCCTTTTGACTCGCCGTATATTATACATCATGTTAATGCACTTACCAATGCTTTCTTAGACCTATCTCATTTCCCAATCCCATAAAAGCTCCCTATTCTTGGAGACTCAGTTTCGAGAGTTTAGTGGGAGTTTAAGTGCTACGGGAAAAAGGTTCGTCCAGTTCCATCGCCCAGACACTCGCGTCATAAGCAGAACATCAAAGGAATAAAAATTGTTCTGCTTATGCCAGTCGTGTCTTCCGTAATACTGCCAGATTGTTGAACAATAGTTTAATGAACTAAAAAAGGCAGGGAGTGTCCCTGCCTTTTGAGTATTATTCTACTGTAATAATTTTAACATCAATTTCGCCGCCTGGTGTCGCCACTTTTACTTTGTCACCGACAACATGTCCAATTAAGCTTTGAGCCATCGGAGAATCGTTAGAAATTTTACCTTCAAAAGGATCTGCTTCTGCACTTCCCACAATCGTGTAAGTTTCTTCATCTCCATCAGGGAGTTCTTGGAAAGTAACCGATTTACCCATTGTAACGGTGTCTGGATTCTCATTGTCACTTTCAATAATGACAGCGTTTCGAATCATATTCTCTACTTGAGTAATGCGAGCTTCAACAAACGCCTGTTCATCTTTAGCTGCATCATATTCAGAGTTCTCAGAAAGGTCCCCGAAGCCTCGAGCGATTTTTATACGTTCAACCACTTCTTTACGTCTTTCTGTTTTCAGATGGTGCAATTCTTCTTCTAATTTTTGTTTACCTTCTTCTGTCATATAATAACTTTTCTCTTCTGCCATGGTCCGATTACACTCCTTTGTACAAGAAAAAATGAGATGCCCTTATATAGGAAATGAGCAGTACACCTGTACGCTCATTGTTGATGATTTACTATACTTTACCCGAGGACATACTGATTTAGAACTACTATTGAAAACTATGCCAGATTTTTGGTAGTATTTCAACTATTTTCTTTCGTCATGGATAGTCCTTTTTCGTGAAGGACTGTTTGTATCTTCGTAGCCATCAAATCAATCGCTACGTGGTTTTGACCACCTTCAGGAATAATGATGTCTGCATATCGTTTCGTTGGTTCCACAAATTGTAGATGCATAGGACGGACTACATTAATATATTGTTCGATAACAGAATCAAGCGAACGACCTCTTTCATTAATATCCCTCATCATCCGACGAATGATCCTAACATCAGCATCCGTGTCTACAAATACTTTAATGTCCATCAAGTCACGTAAACGTTCGTCTTCTAATACAAGAATCCCTTCCACGATAATAACTTCTTTCGGCTCGACGTGGATGGTTTCATCTGAACGAGTATGCATTTTATAATCATATACAGGTTTCTCAACAGGTTTCTGTTCAAGTAAATCTTTCAGATGTTCTATGAAAAGATCATTATCAAAAGCTAGAGGATGATCATAATTGGTCTGTAATCTCTCCTCAAAGGGGAGATCGCTTTGATCTTTATAATAATAGTCTTGTTCTAGCATTAATAAAGTTTTATCCGTGAAGCGCTGGATAATGGATCTTGTAACACTCGTTTTCCCGGACCCTGATCCCCCTGCTACTCCAATTACTACTGGTTTGTCACTCATGCTTCTAGGTGCTCCTTTCATCGTTCAGATCTAATCTATATAAACCTAATAAGTGCATTATTTCTTTTTCGTTATGGCAACCCCATCTCCAACCGGAACAATAGTTGTATGAAAATCAGGGTGCTGGACAAGCCATTCATTGAATGTGCGAATTTTACGGGCGATTTTAGCCATTCTTGGACTAGCATTAGAATCATCAGCTACAAACCCTTTAAATAAGACGTTATCGGATACAATCATACCTTTTTCCGTTAACATGGGAGCATAAAGATGGAAAAACTCTTCATATTTTCCCTTGGCTGCATCAATGAACAACAGATCGAAAGGTCCATCTTTTTCCACGACACCTGCAACCTCAAGGGCGTCACCTTGGATCGCATGTATTCTTTTCTCTGCGCCGAATTGATTTACATATTTTAAAGCATCCTCATAACGACTTTGATCCCGCTCCACCGTTGTTATTCTACACTCTGGAAAAGCTTCCAGCATGCGTAATGCAGAATAACCAATCGCTGTTCCAATTTCCAGAATGTTACGGGGTTCTTGGATTCTTATGAGTTGCATGAGAAAGTCTATCCCCAAGGGTTCCATAATGGGTACCTTTTGAGCTTTCGCATAGGATTCCATTTTACTGAACGCTGTGGAAGGCTCTGGAAGCAATGATTGTAAATAGTCTTCTTGCTTCATCAAATTTCATCCCTTCACAATATATATTTACATCTATTTTACAACCCCATTATTTTAACATAAAAAAAAGAAGAAATGCGAGTGATGGTCGCATTCCTTCTTAAAAACTTAGTTAATATGTTCTTCCTTCAATTGGTTGTGTTCTTCTAACGTTTCTGCATAGTAGATATTTCCGTCACCATCAGCAAGAAAGTACTTATAATCATTCTCACTCGGTTCTGCTGCTGCTTGCAATGAGTTTTCATTGAAATTGGAGATCGGTCCTATTGGTAAACCTTCAACGTAATACGTATTATAAGGAGATTCCACTTCTAAATCCTCATAAAGGACACGATCTTTGTGTTCTCCCAGTGCATACAAAACTGTGGGGTCCGTCTGAAGTGGCATATCATTTTCCAAACGATTTTGGAAAACACCGGAAATCTTCTGACGGCTTTCTGCTGTACGAGCCTCATTCTCTAGTAAGGAGGCCATCGTAACCAAATCATGGACATTTTCAATTCCGTTCAAATCTCCTAACTGATTGAAATATGGAAGTACAACTGCCTGTGTCTTATCCAGCATTTTCGTAATCAATTGTTCGATGGTCGGGTTTTCCACATACACATCATAAGTAGCTGCAAACAAATAACCTTCCAACGGATAACGTATCTCCTCAGCTAGGATATCTTCACCAAGTAACTGTGGATATTGGGACATAAGTTCCTGGACGTATTCCTCATCATTTATACGCTCCATGAACTCTTCGCTTGTAAAAGAAAATTCTTCTGAATAAATATCAGCAATCTGTTCCAAATGTCGGCCCTCAGGAACTGTGACGGTAAGAACAGGCTCTTTAACAAGTTTACCTGTCTTCAATGTTTCAATTATTTCGTTAATAGTCATTGAAGGTGTAAATTGGTAATTTCCGGCTTGAAAACCAGATTCATTTTTAAATTTGGTATAAAACCGAAATATTAAATCATTTTTTATAATATCATTCTCTTCTAATATTGATGCGATATTAGAAGTTGACGAGCCCATAGGGATCTCAACATTCTTTTGTTTGTTATTATCAGGATCGACTGGCTCCAATGCCGATTTCACATAAAAATAGCCGGTAACGCCCCCGATGACAAGCACAAGTACCAAAACGGTGAGAATAGTGGCAACAATTTTTCTCACTGTACTTGCTTCTTCTATTCTATTTTTCAGTCTTTTTTTGTATTGTTTTTTAAAGTCAGAGTTAGACAACGGACTTCCCCCTTCCATCCGGTACATTATACTATAAGATGAGAGAATCTTTCTACATATTCCCTCAATTTTCTACACAGATGCAATGTTATAGCTAATTTTTCCATATCTCTATCCCACAAAAACTCCCTATTCCTTAAGACTCACTTTCGAGACTTTAGGGGGAGTTTAGTGGCTGCGGGAAAAGGTTCGTCCAGTTTCATCGCCCAGGGTGATTCCACATTTGAACACTTTCCGTGGTGCGGGCGCTGAGCCTCCTCGAGCTAAAGCTCTGCGGGATCTCACCTGTCCCGCAGATCCCACTTAAACCATTTAAGATTAAATCTTATTTTGGAATCTTAAACCATACGAGTGCTATCCAGCTCCAGTGCCTAGCGGCTAGTGAGACTTCCCTCGCTTCTGTACGATAAGTCAACATCGAATCGCTATGCTCCTCGTGTTTCCTTTATCTCCTCCAGCTCTAGCCTAGTTCCGGTGTCTAGCCTCTCGAGGTCTTAGGCCTCACAGGAAGCGGGGTCGTTCGGTGTTGCAACAGGACGTTGCGAACTTAACCGAACTTCTTTACTACTCATTTCAGGAAGAAGAACACTCCCTGTAATGATTGTTCTTAAGCTTGTCGAGGCTCACCAAGACACCTCCACATTTGAATGTCCAGTCCATACGCCGCTAATCAAGGTGAAGTGACCGAGGAGGCTTGCCGTCTTCCCCACGGAAAGCGACTTATCCCCCACCGATCCTTATTCCCAATAAAAGTCTCGAAATCGAGTCTTCCAGAATACTGCCATTTAATTCAATAAGGGCTTGGATGTGGGTGCATTAAAGTTAAAAAAGGCTGCAGCGTATGGCTGCAGCCTCTTTATTATGTCAAATCTTCGTCTGTCAATGTGTTGAGCATTTCCTCAACCATTTCCCACTCGTCATCTGATTCAATTTGGAACAGCGCCAGGTCATCTTCTTCATTACCTTTTTCTTCATAGCGGAAGGCGAACACTTCAACTTCTTCCCCTTCCTTTTGCTCAGCAGGAATCACAGCAATGTAAGAATGCCCCGTTTGTTCCACATCAAACGTGAACAAAACCTCAAATAAATGCTCTTCTCCGTTTTCATCCGGAATAATGATACGTTCTTCTTTTTCTAATGCCATATGTGACATCCTCCTTATTGTTTCGAATCCAAGTAACCCTGTAAAATCATTACAGCAGCCATTTTATCGATTACTTTTTTCCGCTTCTTTCTACTGATATCTGCATCAAGTAAGACTCGCTCAGCTGCCATCGTAGTTAAGCGTTCATCCCACAGGTGTGTTGTAAGATGAAATTCTTCTTCGAGCCATGCGGCGAACTTCTGGCTGGCTTCTCCACGGGGGCCTACCGTTCCGTTCATGTTTTTTGGAAATCCGACTACTGCTTCCGAAACATCGTGATCACGGATGACTTCTTTTAAAGGATTTTTAGCTGTCTCGTAATCCTGCTCGTCCCAGCGCAGTGTCGTCAACCCTTGAGCAGTCCAGCCAAAGGCATCAGAAATTGCAATGCCTATCGTTTTTTCGCCGACGTCTAAACCTATTTTTTTCATTCAATGCCCTCTTTATTCTCTTTGATGTAAAATTTGACCAGTTCTTCAATCAGTTCATCCCGTTCAATTTTCCGAATCAAGTTTCTGGCATCCTGATGACGAGGAATATACGCAGGGTCACCTGAAAGCAAATATCCGACAATTTGGTTAATCGGATTGTACCCTTTCTCTTGTAATGCTCCGTATACAGATAGCAATACGGATTGGACATCTTGATCGAATGGCTCCTCTGAGAAGTTGAACCTCATCGTTTTATCCATTGAACTCATTACAGTCACCTCGCACTTTATTAGTATTTACTCCATTATATACCTAATCAGCCGCTAGGAAAAATCAGGAGTTTCGGCTCGCATATTCTTTCGCGTATTGTAGTGCATCGGGAATTTTGGAAGCGTCTTTACCACCGGCCTGAGCCATGTCAGGACGGCCTCCTCCTCCGCCACCACAACGAGTAGCTGCTTCTTTTATTAAATTCCCTGCATGATATCCTTCTTCTACTAGATCTTTCGAAACTCCTGCAATTAGCTGTACCTTCTCTCCATTTGGAGCTGCTAACAGGATAATGCCGGATTCTAATTTCTGTTTTAAATCATCCACCATCGTCCTTAGTGCATTCATATCCTTCACCTCAACTTGTTTCGCCAGGACTTTTACGCCGTTAACTTCCTCAATATCGTCCAGGATATTAGAAGCTGCCATATTTGAAACCTTCGCATTAAGAGATTCGTTTTCTTTTTGAAGATCTTTCATTTCTTTATGAAGAATTTCAATACGCTCAGGGACTTGTTCCGGTTTCGTCTTCAACAATTCACCGGCCTTCTTAAGCAATGTTTCTTTGCTATTCATATATAGATAAGCATCTTTAGCTGTTACAGCCTCGATCCTTCTTGTTCCTGCGCCTATGCCTGTTTCCGATACAATTTTAAATAATCCGATTTCAGCAGTGTTCAGCACATGACACCCTCCACAAAGCTCGAGACTATAATCACCGACTTGTACGACTCTTACAGTGTCTCCATACTTTTCACCGAATAAAGCCATAGCACCTTTTTCTTTTGCTTCTTCAATGGAGCTATGTTCGATAGTCACTGGAATTGATTGCCATACTTTTTCATTAACGATCGATTCAATGCGTTCTAACTCTTCACTCGTAACAGATCCAAAATGGGAGAAGTCAAATCGCAATCGATCTGGTGCTACTAATGAACCTGCTTGATTAACGTGATCTCCAATTACATCTTTTAATGCTTGATGAAGTAGGTGTGTTGCTGTATGGTTTTTCACGATAAAGGAGCGTCCACCTTTATCGACTTTCGCTTGGACGGATGCTCCTTTTTCGATGGAGCCTTGTTTTACGATCACTTCATGCATATGTTGACCATTCGGTGCTTTTTGAACATTAGTAACCTCTAATGTAGCAGTTTCTGATTCAATAACACCTCGGTCAGCCACCTGTCCACCACTTTCCGCATAATACGGTGTTTCCTTTAAGAAGAGGTAGATCGTGTCTCCTTCTTCTGCAAAACCACTGAATTCTTTCCCTTTAATCATCTCGACTATTTCTGTTTCCACTGTTAGCTGATCATAACCAACAAACACACTTTCTACATAAACATCCCCGAGCACTCCATCTTGTACTTGCATGGAATCCGTTTTCTGACGGGCACTACGGGCACGTTCCCGTTGTTTTTCCATTTCATTTTTGAAGCCTTCCTCATCAATCGTGAAACCTGCTTCCGCTACATATTCTTCGGTTAATTCTTTTGGGAATCCGTACGTATCGTATAGGCGGAAAACTTCTGTACCTGGGAAAACATTGCTACCTTTTTCCGTTTCTTGCTTTATGATGGTAGAAAGGATTTGCAGTCCATCATTCAATGTTTCATGGAAGCGCTCTTCTTCTGTTTGGATGACATTTTGAATAAATTCTTCTTTTCTCTTCACTTCCGGATAAAACTCGTCCATGATCTTAGAGACTTCAGGAACTAGTTTATACATGAATGGTTCGTCGATACCAATTTGTTTGGCAAAACGGATAGCTCTGCGTAACAAACGTCTTAGTACATAGCCACGTCCTTCATTAGAAGGCAGTGCCCCATCACTGACAGCAAAAGTAACAGTTCTCATATGGTCTGCGATTACTTTAAAGGAAGAGTCATTCTCCAAAGTTTCCCCATAACTCTTTCCTGAAAGCTTTTCTGTTGCTTCAATGATTGGTTTGAATAAATCTGTTTCAAAGTTGGTTTCCGTTTCTTGAATGACACAGACGATTCGTTCTAAGCCCATCCCTGTATCGATGTTTTTCTTAGGAAGCGGAGTATACGTATCATCCGGGTTATGGTTAAACTGAGAGAATACGAGGTTCCATATTTCCAAATAGCGTTCATTCTCCCCGCCAGGATATAATTCAGGATCTTTCGGATCGTTTCCGAATTTCTCTCCACGATCATAGAAAATTTCTGTATTCGGTCCACTTGGTCCTTCCCCAATATCCCAGAAATTTTCTTCGATACGAATAATACGTTCTTCATTAAGTCCGATTTTATCTTTCCAAATTTGGAACGCTTCATCATCTTCAGGGTGCACCGTTACAGATAGTCTTTCGGGATCAAAGCCAATCCATTCATCACTCGTTAAGAACTCCCAAGCCCATTCCATCGCTTCTTCTTTGAAATAATCTCCGATAGAAAAGTTCCCTAACATCTCGAAGAACGTGTGGTGGCGAGCGGTAAAACCTACGTTTTCGATATCATTTGTCCGAATTGATTTTTGAGCGTTGACGATTCGTGGATTTTCTGGAATGACGCGTCCATCAAAGTATTTTTTTAGTGTTGCTACACCACTGTTAATCCATAATAGAGTAGGGTCCTCCTGTGGGACTAGAGATGCACTAGGTTCCACACTATGCCCCTTTTCTTTGAAAAAATCGAGAAACATTTGGCGCACATCTGCAGATGTTAATGATTTCATTTAAAAAACCTCCTTGTTATATCTGATGTTAGAGACCACGACTGGACGAAGGAGTATGAGAGGCATTTTCAACGGCTTCCTATAAAAAGAAAAAACTCCCGTCGCTGCCTGTTAAATCGGCAGGGACGGGAGTTCGATTCCGCGGTACCACCCTGGTTATAGACATCAATGTCTATCAGCTCGAATGCCTCTAACGTGGCATAACCCCGGCGGTAATTAACCGCACTCCAGAATAGCGTTCAGCAATTTACATGGGATGTGCTTTTCAGCCACGAACACATCTCTCTGACCATGAATGAATTGCTTACTCGTTTCCTTCATCATGTTTCTTCGTCCTAAAAGTCTTTGCTATGCGTAATTATAGATAACTGTCCATCATCTGTCAATATTAAGCCTTCCTGTTCGAATTTCTGAGATAATTACTTTCAAACAGGTCAACACGGGAACTGCAAGAATTAAACCAGGTATACCAGCAACTTCTCCTCCGACAAGTAGAGCGAATATGATGAACAGAGGGTGAATGTGAATACTTCTTCCCATTATATAAGGGGACAGAAGGTTTCCTTCCACTAACTGTATGATTAATATAGCAATCAGTGTGAAAATTAGTGTGTTCACATTCACAGATAAAGCAACCACCACCGCCGGCACCGCACCCAGCAGTGGCCCGAAATAAGGTATAATATTCGTCAGTCCTGCAATTAAGCCCAGAACCAGAGGATAAGGGAGATCAATAACCCAGAACCCCAATGTGGCTAGAACACCTACAAAAAGGCTAATTATCAGCTGTCCTCTAATATACCCTCCTAATGAACGGTTCAACTCTTTAACAAGGCGTCTCGCTTCTTCATGCCACGTTTTCGGCATGAGACTCAAGGCAGTATTCCCGATACTTTTATAATCTTTAAGAAAATAAAAGGTCATGACAGGTACTACAGCGAGCAGAATGATCATATTGAATAATCCTGTGAGCCCTGCGAACATCGCCATCACTTTGGCACTGATCCAATCTTCAAATTGAGCGAATCTGTCGTCCATTTTATGATGAAGGCCGTCTGGGAGTCTTTCCGTTTGCGCATATAACTTTTTCATCCAGCTTTGATAAGACTCGACTATGTGCGGTAAATGGTCATCCAATAACTTTAATTGATCGAGTAACCTTGGAATTCCTTTATATATCCCTAAGCCGCACAAAGAAAACACAAGAACGAAAATGATTAATAAACTCCAGATTCTTGAAAGCCCGACCTCTTCCAGCGCATGGACAAGTGGATGCAATAATAGAGAGAGAACAAGGGCGAGCAGAAACGGCAGGATTACTTTGCCCGCAATAACCAAGACATGATCATAATATGGGAATAACCATGCTAATAATAAAAGGGAAAGTAAGATGATAAAAAAGATGGTGAATCTTCGCAACCATTTAGAGGAGCGATCATTCATTTAAGATCATGATCCTTGCTGATAGAATATATCATTCAGTGAACTCAAACTACCATCTTCCTCTATTTGATTGATATTCATTTTTCCATCTTCTATCGTTAACTCAAGGCAACAGTTCCAGCAGTAGTATTGTTCATTACCGATTTTACCAAGATTTTTGTAGTTACAGTTCGGACATCTCATCAGACATACTCCTTTTTTTACCAAATAGTATGTCCTTGAAAATGAGATTCATACATTACATGACTTGTTCATTTACCCACTTCATTCCTTCATCTATGAGCTCTTTAGTAGGTTTGGTGTGTGGTGTGTACTCATGTATAAAGTATTTGTCCCTTCCTTTTGCCAGTAATTCTATGCAGAGACCCATGTCATAAGCTGTTCCTTGTTCTTCAAAATCAGGGTGGATGGGCGTCCAAATATACCCTGATTCTGTAAACCGGACATTGTGCATATGCACGACTTTTGTAAATGGGAGAAGCGGTTCCATATATACTCTCCAATTGTTTTCCGCTGCAATCATATAATCACCAAGATCGATACAAATGCCGAGACCATATTTATCCCATACATTCATAGGAAATTCATACAAATACTGAATCCCAGCTGAAGACTGGTTCTGGCCGAGTTTCGGTTCACATATGATAGGCACACCATAAGTCTCTTGCAAGTTATGTAAAAACTGAAGCCCCTCCTCTATTTGTCTATGCGGAGTCTTCGCTTCCCCTTTAAAGTATGGAAAATGAACAAGAACATAGGAAGCCCCTGCTTCAGCCGCTTCTTGTACTTCACCTATAAATAATTTCCTTGCAAGAGATGGTTGCATTTTTACTTTTTCAATAAGATCATATTTGCTGTTCTCTCTGAAATGTGGGACATGAATCCCAAAACTCACCTTATTTTCTGCAGCTAAATTCAAAAAGCAGAGATAGGAATCCCTGTCTTCAAACTCTCCTATTTCCACATGGGGCAGTCTTTTGTCGAATAGTTCTGGAAGACGATCACGATTGGACATGATTGTACTACCAGACATCCCAATTGAATGTGCCAAAACATTACCTCCTACATAAAATCGTATGGGGACAATTGGTCTTCCTCTTCTTCTGTGTCCACTTCAGAGGGTGTGTCTTCTTTCAGCTTTTCTTTTAAACGTGTGTATCTTGTATTTGTATCGGTAGCACTCACACCGTCAAGGAAAGCTTCTCGATCTCCGCATATGATGAGTGACTGTTTGGATCTTGTTATGGCGGTATAAAGTAAATTTTTTCTCAACATCCTTCGATAACTGCGCACAACAGGCAAGATTACGATAGAAAATTCACTTCCTTGTGACTTATGAATGGATGTGCAATAAGCATGCATAATGCTATTCAAATCCTTTTTTGGATAGACGACTTCTTTACCGTCAAAATCAACGACGACTTGCTCTACCCCATCCACATTCTCTTCTGCACGAAAAATGGCAACAATCTCACCTATATCTCCATTATATACGCCGTCCTCCGGCTGATTAACGAGTTGAATGACTTTATCGCCTTTTCTGTATGTTACTTCGTAAAACTTTAAATCACGCTTTTGTCTATGTTTGGGGTTGATCGTTTGTTGGATACTTTCATTCAGTTTATGGATGCCTACATCCGTTCGATACATAGGCGCCAGCACCTGAATATCCCTTAAATCATTTCCTTTTTCCATGGCCTTTTGAACGATGTTCGTTACCAACTCACTGAGTTGGTGTTCTCTAGCGGCTATGAAACTGAAATCATGATCCTTACCCAGAGAGTTTGCCGTACATGCATCATTTTTAATCTCATGAGCAAGCTGGATAATCTTTGAGCCTTCTTTCTGACGGTAAACTTCTGTCAATTTAACAGAGGGTAATTGTTGTGAAGCTAATAGATCAGCGAGAACCTGTCCCGGACCTACGGAAGGAAGTTGATCCTCATCGCCTACAAGGAGTACTTGCATATCGTCAGGGATGGCTCTGAACAATTGGTTAGCAAGCCATATATCAACCATCGAAAATTCATCAACAATTAACACTTTACCATCTAGAGGATTGTTTTGATTCCGTTCGAAAGAGTTATGACCATCCCAGCCAAGCAGTCGGTGAATCGTACTTGCAGGCATGCCAGTAGATTCGGTCATTCTTTTCGCAGCCCTGCCTGTTGGAGCAGCTAAAATGAAGGGAAATGGTTTGTCGCTATCATAGTCATCAGGATCGATCGATACCTCATTCAACTCGGCATACGTATGAATAATCCCTTTGATGACCGTCGTCTTACCTGTCCCCGGGCCACCTGTCAAAATCATAAGTTTCGAGTGCAAGGCTTTTTCAATAGCGTTGAATTGATCCTCCCCGTAACTTATCGCCTCTTCTTCTTCCATATCCCCTATGATTTTCATTAAATCTGCCTGTGTATGCTCCACGTCAATATCCTGCTCCAGAATTCGGTCTATATGACTGCAAAATCCGTTTTCTGCAAAGTAAAGGGATGGAAGGTAAACTCTGTCATCTTCTATATAAACAAATCGCTCTTCCCCGAGATGAATGATCTGTTCCGAAAGCTTCTCAAAAGTGATGGCAGGGTCCACCCCATTGTTTAATAGTTGTTCCACTTGAACCAAGCACTCTTCTGTCGGTAAATAGACATGTCCGGAACTCATACTTTTTTGCAACATATACAAACAAGCCGCTCGTATTCGTGTCGGGTGATCATGGGAAAGGTTTTGCATTCTTGCCATTTCATCGGCCCTATGAAACCCAAAACCTTCTACATGAAAGACAAGTTGATAGGGGTCTTCCTCAATGATAGAAAGGGTTTGATCCTGAAAAGCTTGATAAATCTTTTGAGCTAATTTCAAACCGAATCCATATTGAGACAGATGGATCATGACATGTTCAAAGCCTTGATGTTCCTTCAACGCTTGATAGAGTTGTTCCGCTTTTTCCTTCGGGAGTTTAGGGATACCATCGAGCACCTCAGGATTTTCTAGTATTCGAGAAATTGTCTGTTCCCCAAGTTCATCGACGATACGCTCTGCCGTCTTTTTGCCAATCCCATGAAAAAGGTCACTAGAAAGGTATAGAACGATTCCGTCTTTCGTTTCCGGCAAAACTCGGTTGTACATCTCCACCTCATATTGCAACCCGAATTTTTTATGGTTTTTGAACTCCCCATGAAAAATATAGGTCTCCCCCTCCTCGAGCGGCGAGAAATGCCCTTTGATGACTAAGTCCTTTTCATTGAACTCTTCATTTGTATCTTTCACTTTAATAGAAGCAATCGAAAAGTGTTCTGCTTCATTATGAAAAATCATCCGACCTAATTCACCTTTGACATAAGGGCGTTCTTCCATTGTTTCATTAAAGAGCGATTGTTGAGTCATGACCACCGTTCTCCTTTTACTCGTTTAAGGCTTGTTCCACTTGCCCTTTAGCATGAGCCGCTAACATATGTTCCGGATTAACTTCCAACGCCTTAGTAAAATGGTCCAAAGCTTTCTTCGCATTTTCTTTATGCAAAGCTACTACTCCAAGATTATAATGCGCATCGCTATGTTGTTCCTCTAATTGTAGCACATGGTTCATCACCTGTTCAGCCTGTTCAATCTGGCCATTTTGGGCAAGGCATAGGCCGTACTGGAATTGAATGTCAACATCTTTCGGGCTCAACTCTGACGCTCTAAGTAAATACGGAAGTGCCAGTTTAACGTACTCTTGATGAATGAACGTCATCCCTAGCATGAAGTGGACATCTGCCTCATCCAGACCTTTTTTAATAGCAAGAAGAAATTGCTCTTGAGCCTTTGTATATTTTTCTTGTTCATAATAAACGTTTCCTAACCCGTAGTATGCAGTACCAGCTTCTTCATCAATTTCGAGGGCTCTTGTGAAAAAACGTTCCGCACGCTCATAGTCGTTCATATGTGTTAACAGGTTTCCGAAGTTGATATAACCTACCGGGTTTTTAGGTTCTTCATCAATCGCTTCTGTGAAGAGTTTTGCTGCTTCTTCATAATTATGGTTTTGCATTTGCTCAATACCTTGTTTTAATTTATCCATGTGAACCTCCCTCTCTATTTCTACTCATTTCATTTTCGATTTTATATTATTCCTTCAAAAAAAGGGTTAATGCTCTGGAAACAGAACCGCCTCATTTCCCAGAGCACTTTTAACATTACAATCTGGAAGCAAGTTAAAGAAAACCACTCACAAAAAAGTCATGTCCTTTGTTAGCGGACATGACTTTTTTGACTATCCGACGTACGTGACGGCTTCGTTCTCTTTTAGTACAATGTCAATCGTCGCTCCACCAAGACAAACTTCACCGTCATAAAATACGACCGCTTGTCCTGGTGTGATCGCCCTTTCTTGTTCATGGAACACGACTTGAAAACGTCCATCTTCCATTGGATGAACCGTTACCCCGCTATCTTCCTGACGATAACGGAATTTCGCAGTACAATCGAAGGACTCTACAGGAGCCTCCCCTTTTGTCCAATTTGCTTCTGATGCAATCAATCCTTCTGAGTAAAGCGCATCATGATGGAAACCTTGACCGACATAAAGGACATTATCTTCGACATTTTTTCCGACAACAAACCAAGGATCTCCTGCGCCGCCAATTCCGAGACCCTGGCGCTGGCCAAGGGTATAATACATCAAACCATCATGCTTCCCTTTAACTTCACCATCCAGTGTCTCCATATTACCAGGTTGTGCAGGCAAGTATTCGCTTAAAAATTCCTTAAAATTCCGCTCTCCAATAAAGCAAATTCCCGTTGAATCTTTTTTCTTCGCTGTAGCAAGGCCATGTTCTTCCGCAATAGCACGTACTTCCTTCTTCTCCAAATGACCAAGAGGAAACATAACCTTTGAAAGAACTTCTTGTGACAATTGGTTCAAGAAGTATGTCTGGTCTTTGTTGTGATCGACACCTCTAAGCATTTCATATGTTCCATCATTTTCGCGTACTTGTGCATAATGCCCAGTGGCCAGGTAGTCGGCTCCAAGGGACATCGCATAATCCATGAAAGCTTTGAACTTGATTTCTTTATTACACATCACATCAGGGTTCGGTGTTCTTCCTTTTTTATATTCATCGAGAAAGTAAGTGAATACTTTATCCCAGTATTGCTTTTCGAAATTCACCGCGTAATATGGAATATCCAATTGATTACATACACGAATGACATCTTCATAATCTTCAGTTGCTGTACAGACGCCATTCTCATCTGTATCATCCCAATTTTTCATAAAAATACCCACAACATCATAGCCCTGTTCTTTAAGAAGAAGGGCGGCGACGGATGAATCTACACCACCACTCATCCCGATAACTACACGTGTATCTTTGGGTTCTTTCATTATATTTCACCTTCCTTTGTTCAAGTCAACCGCTTAATAATCTGACTGACTCTTCTTGCTGCTTCTATTATATCTTCTTCATTATTTGCAAGGCCGAAACTGAATCGGATAGAATTCGTGGTTTTCGGATGCCCTGTCCCATACATAGCTGTCAACACATGGGATGGTTCTACAGAGCCTGCAGTACAGGCACTGCCACTCGATGCAGCAATACCTGACAGGTCAAAATTCGTCAGGAGAGTTTCCACATTCAAGCCCGGGAAGCTAATATTCACAATCGACTCGACCGTTTCCTCACCTAATCCATTCACCTCAAAAACAACCTCTTCCTCTTTCAAAGTCTTCAAAAACAGTTGCTTATAATGAAGGTAGGTTTCTTTATAATTCATGCGCTCAGACTCGATTATCTCAACCGCAGTCTGCAAACCTTTAACCCCTGGAATGTTCTCTGTACCTGCCCGTCTTTTCCTTTCCTGTTCCCCGCCATATTGCAACGATTCGAGTACAGTTCCTTCGCGGACATACAAAAAGCCGATCCCTTTCGGACCATTGATCTTGTGACCAGATACAGCCATAAGATCTACACCAAGGGTGGAAACGTCGATATTCACCAATCCATATGCCTGTACAATGTCAGAATGAAAATAGGCTTGATGATCTTGAAGAAGTTCGGCTATCCCACTAATGGGTTGTACGGATCCAATCTCATTATTGACCATCATAATTGATACAAGGATCGTATCTTCTCGTAAGGCTTCTTTAACATCTGCTACTTTTACAAGGCCATTCTCATCTACAGGTAAATAAGTGACCTCAAAACCCTGAGATTCCAAGTATTCAACTGCATGTAATGTAGCATGATGCTCAATAGAAGTGGTAATGATATGCTTACCTTTCTTTTCGTTCGCACGGGCTGTACCAATAATAGCCAGGTTATCGGCTTCTGTACCTCCACTCGTAAACACGATTTCTTTTTCATTGGCCCCAAGGCCCGTGGCAATCCTTCGCCGCCCTTCATCCAGGATACGGCGTGCTTTTCTACCAAACTGATGCACGCTAGAAGGATTCCCAAACACATCTTTATAAACAGGCATCATATCTTCCACCACTTTCTGATGAACGGGCGAGGTGGCTGCATGGTCCAGATAGATTGATTTCATCTTTACACCCCCAATGATTTAAATATAGAACATATAAGCATCTTGCGTTTGGTCATCGACATGATCTTTTAAATCCTCGAGCGTGGTTGTATCCAGGACATCTTTGACAGCATCTCGAACTCTTTTCCACAACGCTTGTTTTGCCGGTTCTTCATCTTCTATTCCTTCCACAGGTGTGATAGGTCCTTCCAGTACTCGGATAACATCACCAGCAGTAATATCATGCGGTGCTTTGGTCAACATATAGCCCCCATAAGCCCCACGCACACTTTTAACAAGGCTGGCATTCCTTAAGGGAGCAATTAACTGTTCAAGATAGTGCTCAGACAATTCGTTATCCCGAGCAATTTGTTTTAAGGAAATCGGTCCGTCTCCATATTTTCTCGCAAGTTCAATCATGATGGTTAGCCCGTAACGGCCTTTGGTAGATATTTTCATACATGTCACCCTTCATTATTAAAAACTGTAGCCAATTTTTCGCTTGAGGAAGCGTGTATCCAACGAATGTACCCAAAAATAAAGCAATGAATACAGTACCTAATCCTATTGGGCCTCCCAATGCGAATCCTAATACAGCTACGATCATCTCTATTCCATTTCTAACTGTCGACACTTTCCACCCCATAACGTCTGTGATCAATAACATTAGACTGTCACGTGGTCCAGCTCCGATTTCTGGAGCAACATAAATGCCAATTCCAAGCGCAATAACAAATGTTCCTATAATAAAAATGAATAATTGCATAAGCAATGTTTCAGGTTCTGGTAACAACCAGTTAAAAAAGTCAATAAATATGCCGATAAACACCATATTCAAAATCGTGCCTATTTGCGGCCATTTCTTTAGAATGACGGAACTAATCAATACAATCAATAACCCTGCAATAATCGACCATGTGCCAACTGTCAAACCTAGCTGCAGAAATAATCCATAATGGAAAACATCCCATGGGCCGATTCCAAAACTCTTCACTTGCATGGTCATCGATATTCCAAGTCCCAGGATGACTAGACCGATACAGAAAAAGCTCCAACGAAGGATCCCTTCGCGCTTTTTCATCAACATATTCCCCATCGTCATCCTCCTCTCTCTATTATACCAAACCGTATTATAGCATGAATGGCAAGTCCCTTGCATTTTCCCAAGAATCATTCTACGCTTACATTTATAACCTGTAAAAGGAGAATGAAACTATGAGTCAACAACCACTCGCATACCGCATGCGACCATCTAACATAGAAGAAATCATCGGTCAGACCCACCTTGTTGCAGAGGGAAAAACATTAAACCGGATGATAAAGGCTGAACGCTTGGCCTCCATGATTCTATTTGGCCCTCCTGGTACAGGAAAAACATCGATGGCGACAGCTCTTGCTAAAAGCCTGAAAATTCCACATAAAACGCTGAACGCTGTTACAGATAAAAAAAGGATATGGAAATCGCCGTGGAAGAAGCGAAAATGCACGGTCAACTAGTTTTGATTCTTGATGAAGTCCATCGTTTGGATAAAGCGAAACAAGACTTTCTATTACCCCACCTTGAAAGCAATCGATTGACCTTGATTGGGTGTACGACCAGCAACCCTTACCATTCCATCAATCCAGCGATTCGCAGCCGTTGCCACCTATTCGAACTATTTAGGCTTACTGCAGAAAACATCAAAGATGCTATATACCGAGCTATTCATGATAAAGAAAAAGGAATCGGGCACCTGGATATACAAGTTACTGAAGATGCTCTCGATCACTTCGCCCAATCTTCAAATGGGGATTTACGAGCAGCTTTGAACGGTTTAGAGTTAGCTGCTTTTTCAACTCCTTCCGATTCAAGCAGTACCATCCATATCACTTTGGAGGTTGCGGAAGAGTGTATGCAAAAGAAAAGTTTTACTCACGACAAAGACGGGGATGCCCATTACGATGTCCTTTCAGCCTTTCAAAAATCCATCCGGGGCAGCGATGTAAATGCGTCTCTTCATTATTTAGGACGTTTAATTGAAGCAGGTGATTTAGATAGTATTGCTAGAAGATTAGTAGTAATTGCATATGAAGACATCGGGCTTGCTAACCCTCAAGCAGGGCCGAGAGCCCTTACTGCGGTAGAAGCTGCTGAACGACTCGGGTTTCCAGAAGCTCGTATCCCGCTAGCTGTAGCAGTAACAGAACTCGCGCTTTCACCAAAATCCAACAGTGCATATAAAGCATTAGATGCTGCATTATCTGATATACGAAAGGGAAAAAGCGGAGATATCCCAGCTCATTTAAAAGATGCCCATTATAAAGGTGCGGAAGCTCTTGGCCGTGGGATAGACTACAAATACCCTCACAACTATGAAAATGCCTGGGTGAACCAACAGTACTTGCCTGACTCCATTAAATCCAAAGAATACTATGAGCCAAAACGGACTGGTAAATTCGAACAGGCTCTCGAGCAAGTGTATAGCAAAATCAATAAACAAAAGTCTACGTGAGTATATTTCCTCTCCTAGTTGGCTACACTACTACTAAATCTGACAAACTATCAGCTTAATGGATAAAGATTAGGAGTGGTGAATATGCCTAAAGTAAGACAAGATGCATGGTCTCATGAAGATGATTTATTATTAGCGGAAACGGTGTTACGGCACATCCGCGAAGGTAGTACCCAACTGAATGCTTTTGATGAAGTCGGTGACATTCTTAACCGTACTTCTGCAGCATGTGGATTCAGGTGGAATGCAGAAGTACGCCAAAAATATGAACAAGCCGTTGAATTAGCTAAAAAACAACGAAAAGAGAAAAAACGCAAAGAAGCGAAACAACAGCCGACCTACCAGAAACCTCATACCCCTGTAGCATACCAACGGGGAGAGGAGGAATTTTCACTGCCAGAACCAGTGACAGAAACAGCAATGCATCCTCATCATCAAAGCAAATCTGCAGAAATTCAATTAGAAGATGTCATTCATTATTTGAAAGGCCTTCAAAAAGAGTCCTCCTCTACAGGCTCTATGCAGAATCGCTTAAATGAACTAGAAAGTCAGAATAAAGAATTAATGGAACACAATAACCAATTAACAAGTCAACTCGAATCTATGACGGAAGATTACCAAGCTATGATTCAAATTATGGACAGAGCCAGGAAAATGGTCATGTTTGATGATTCCGAACATGCCTACAAACCACAATTCCGCATGGAGAAAAACGGCAACCTAGAAAACGTCGCCAGGTAAGATAGAAAAGCGCAGGCGCCCTGGGAGACACGAAACGCATAAGCAAAACGGGTGGAGGAAGGCGGTCTCCCCTTCCGCAAGACGGATTGCTTATGTCGCGAGTGTATGGGAGCTGAAACTGGACAATAGAAAGGCGCAGTCGCCTTGTTCACCCCCGACTAGCTTAAGCACACCATCGTCGTGACGTTCTATGTCACAGAGAGGATGGACTTAAGACCTTGAGGGGGGAGGCGCTGGAGCTGGACCAATAGAAAAGCGCAGGCGCCCTGCTTACCTCTGACATTCTTATGACAATATCTGAATGTAGAAACAAAACATAACAAAAGAAGGAGTTTCCCACTCATGGAAACTCCTTCTTTTGTTATGTACACTCATTTTTGAATAAAAAAAACCAATCCCAATTGTGCCGTCGTATCATGAGTTTTGAACCCGCTCTCGGCAGGTGGGTGCCCTGTTCCACACTTCTTGCGTCCTCCCATCAATGATGGTTATGAGGCGTGCATTCCGTATGGAAACACCAGGCTCCCGTTTCAAAAATGTTCGGTCAAAACGTACATTCGAACAACGTACACATCAGGATTGGTTTCTTTATTTTGTAATGTAATCTTAGCATATATATAAAAGCTAATCAACAATTAAACATAAGATTTACTCATCTGAGTCAGACTTACTAGTTAACTTCAACTGAAGATGAAGTTCATCCAATTGAGCTTCACTCACATCCCCCGGAGCATTTGTCATGGGATCCTGAGCAGAAGCCGTTTTAGGGAATAATATTGTGTCACGCAAATTCGTACGTCCTGCAAGAAGCATGACTAAACGGTCTAGTCCGAAGGCTATTCCTCCATGCGGGGGAGTACCATAGTCAAGAGCTTCAAGGAGAAATCCAAATTGATCATTCGCTTCTTCCTGACTGAATCCAAGCACTTCAAACATTTCCTGTTGCATTTCTTTCTGATAAATACGCAACGATCCTCCGCCTAGTTCATATCCATTCAAGACGATGTCATAAGCTTCGGCTTGAACATCTTTAGGGTTCTTCTTCAACTCTTCAAGATTCCCACCTGCAGGCATTGTGAATGGATGGTGAGCAGCATGATAACGACCTTCTTCCTCATCATATTCAAACAATGGCCAGTCTGTCACCCATAGGAAGTTAAACTTAGAATGATCGATAAGATCAAGACTACGTGCGAGTTTTTGACGTAAAGCACCTAGACTATCTTGAACGACAGAAGTTTTATCAGCAACAAATAATAGAAGATCTCCATCTTTTGCTCTTAATCTACGCATCAAGTTCACAGCTTCGTCTTCGGAAAAGAATTTAGAAATCGGACCGTTTAAAGTCCCCTCCTTCACTTTCAACCATGCTAAACCTTTTGCTCCGTAAATTTTCACATCTTCTGTCAGCTTATCAATATCTTTACGCGAAAAGTCATCCGCCTTGCCTTCTACATTTATGGCACTTACTTGACCGCCGGACGAAACGGCATTACTGAATACCTTGAAACCGGAACCCTTCACATCTTCCGAAATGTTGACAAGCTCTAAACCGAAACGGGTATCCGGTTTATCAGACCCAAACCTCTCCATCGCTTCATAATAAGGCATACGAAGGAATGGTGTTTCAATGTCTTGCCCTTTCACTTCTTTCATAACGCGTTTCATCATACGCTCTGTCATTGCCATGATTTCTTCTTTGGACATAAAGGATGTCTCGATATCCACCTGTGTGAATTCTGGTTGACGATCAGCACGCAAATCTTCATCACGGAAACAACGGGCGATTTGATAATACTTTTCAAAACCAGAAATCATCAATAGTTGTTTAAATAGCTGCGGAGATTGCGGCAAGGCGTAAAATTCACCTTCATGCACACGACTCGGTACTAAATAATCACGCGCCCCTTCTGGAGTACTTTTCGTAAGCATAGGTGTTTCCATGTCAAGAAATTCTTCCTCATTCAAGAAGTTCCGGATCGACTGTGTAGTTTTGTGTCGCAATTTGAAGGTCTCTTGCATCTCTTTCCTTCTTAAATCCAAGTAACGATACTTGAGTCGAAGATCCTCTGATACTTCTGATTGCTCTTCTATCATGAAAGGCGTTGTTTTTGCCTTATTTAAAATAGTGACATCTTCGGCTGCTACTTCGATTTCTCCTGTTCCTAAGTTCGGGTTGACTGTTTGTCCATCACGAGCGACCACATGCCCTTTAACCTCTAGTACATATTCACTTCTTACATTTTCAGCTGTCTTTAAGGCTTCCCCTGATGTTTCAGGGTTGAAAACAACTTGAACTACACCTGATCGGTCTCTTAGATCAATAAAAATGAGCCCTCCTAGATCACGGCGTTTTTGTACCCAGCCTTTTAACGTTACTTCCTGTTCTATATTGTCTTTTCGTAGTGATCCACATTTAATCCGTTCCATATTATTCCCCTCCTGTCAATTCTTCCTTCATATAATCGATAACCGAGTCCAATGCAACTTCTTTTTGATCACCCGTGGTCATATCTTTCACGTTGATTACACCATTTTCTAATTCTTGTTCTCCTAAGACAAGTACATACTTACTTCCAAGGCGGTCAGCTGCTTTAAATTGAGCTTTCATCTTTTTACCAAGGTAGTCTTTATCCACTTGAATTCCCGCTCGTCTTAACTCATCTGTAAGCTTGATAACAGCCCTTTCTGCTTGCTCTCCAAGCGCAACAATGAAACATTCCAAGCCTTCATCTACAGGGAGGACTACTCCTTCTGCCTCCAGCGCCATTAACAAGCGTTCAATACTCATTGCAAACCCGATTCCAGAAGTTTCAGGACCCCCTACCTCTTTCACCAAGCCTGTATAGCGACCTCCTCCACTTAACGTTGTGATCGCCCCAAAGCCTTCAGCCTCGCTCATAATTTCAAAAGCTGTATGATTATAATAGTCTAAACCCCTTACAAGATTGGGATCAATTTCATAATCAATTCCCATTACATCTAAGTACTGTTTGACGCGTTCAAAGTAATCTTTTGAGTAATCATTCAGGTACTCTAGAATAGAAGGTGCTGCTTCCATTGCCGGGTGGTCTCGATCTTTTTTACAATCAAGTACGCGAAGTGGGTTCTGATCCAACCGTATTTGGCAATCTGAACACAATTCTTCTCTATGCGGATCGAAGTGTTTAATTAACGCCTGCCTGTGAGCTTCCCGACTTTCCTGGTCCCCTAGGCTATTCAAAACTAGTTTCACCGACTGTAATCCAAGTTCCTTATAAGAATTCAGAGCCAATGAGAGTACCTCTGCATCAATTGCTGGGTCATCACTGCCAAGGGCTTCAATACCGAACTGGACAAATTGACGCATTCTTCCTTGTTGTGGACGTTCATAACGGAACATTGGTCCCATGTAATAATATTTGGTTGGCTGATTCGGCAAACCATAAACTTTGTTTTGTACATAAGAACGGACAACGGATGCTGTACCTTCTGGTCTTAGCGTCACACTTCTCCCTCCGCGATCTTCGAAAGTGTACATCTCTTTTTGAACGATATCTGTGCTATCCCCAACACCACGCTGAAAAAGTTCCGTGTGTTCAAAAATAGGGGTTCTGATTTCTTTATAATGATAACGACGACACAAGTCCGCTAATTGCTTTTCAACATACTGCCATTTTTCTGAGGTACCCGGTAAAATGTCCTGTGTACCACGTGGAGCATTGATATTCATTTATAGTTCCTCCTTGCGTAATAAACCATTTTTTCCCACAAAAAAATCCCGTCCCTTTTCCAATATTGGAAAAGGGACGGGACTAAACCCGCGTTGCCACCCTGATTGGAGCGATGCTCCCACTCAAAACAGTTAACGCCTGTGTACGTCTTCACCTACTTGTTTTCGATGAAGAACCTAAGAAATGTCTTTCACCAGTACATTACGATTGAATGCTTTCAGCCAACGGCATTCATTCTCTGTTCGCATGGATACTAGCTACTTTTTCCCTCAATGGTTTTGTTCGATTCAAATTAGAATTGATTATTATCATATAACCTTCTCTGTCATTATGTCAAGCTGCTTCATCCAAATAATTTATGAAAAATCATTCCCCCACTGAAGGACATAACTCCTCTTTGTCGAATAATGAAAGGAGAACTATTAGGAGGTGGAATATTTTTGAAGAAAGGATTACTTTTATTCATCTTAATTTTAGGAACTTTTGCTACATACCAAACAAACCTCGTAGCCGCCGAAGAGGCCATCATCCAGGTCGACAACCTGAATGTCCGTACAGGGCCGGGGACTACCTATGATCGGATAGGGAAAGTGAACACCAATGAAACCTATACGATATTGGAGGAAAAAGGTGACTGGCTGAAAATTCAACGGAACAGCACGGATGGCTGGGTAGCTAAATGGTTGACAAAAGTTAAAAAGGACAGAAATGTTGTTTCATCATCCCATTATTCTAAGTATGACTATTTGCGGATTCGTTCTGCTCCAGGGCTTGATGGAAAAGTAAGAGGTTATCTCATGAAAGACGATCAGGTAAAATCACAAGAAAGAAAAGGGAGATGGCTACGTATAGAAAAAGGAAAGGTCAAAGGATGGGTTCATGGCGACTACCTCTCTAAGAATGAGTCTCAATCTCCGATTTTGGAAAATAAAGAAGAGAAGAAGACTTCTGCTCAGGGGAAAATCAAAGTAGGTACAAGTGTTTTGAATGTTAGAAGCCAAAACTCTACTAAAGGGGAGATCATCAACCAAGTCCGCAAAGGCCAAATCTATGATTACATAGCTAAAAAAGGCAGCTGGTATGAAATTAACCTTGGCCAAGGTAAATATGGCTGGATAGCTGGTTGGCTCGTTAATGAAGTGGAAAACAACCAATCCTCTTCGTCCACTCCAAGTGATAGCCATAATAAAAATAAGCAAGAAACCTACGTATCATTAATTTACAATAGCACTAATTTAAGAAACGGTCCATCAACAAATCATAAAATCTTAGGACGAGGCCATAAAGGCGATCGTTTTGACGTTATTGATAAACAAGGCCAGTGGTACAAAATTTCTTACAAAGACAAAGAAGCTTATCTGGCAAGTTGGATTGTTAAGGAATTTAATGAAGAGTCCTCCCCAGCCACATCTCCATCAAATCATACCCTAAACGGGAAAACGATTTTGATTGATGCAGGACATGGGGGGAGGGACCCTGGCGCAGTCGGCAGAAGTGGCAGCTATGAAAAATCCCTCACGCTGGATACAGCCTTTCTTCTAAAAAAAGAATTAGAGAATAAAGGCGCAAAAGTTTTAATGACAAGGAAAGATGATACATATATATCTTTGTCTATACGTTCCTACCAATCTAAACGTTCTAATGCAGATGCATTCGTCAGTCTACATTACAACAGTGCACCATCCAACATCGTGGCGAATGGACTCAACAGTTACTACTATCATTCCAAAGATAAAACCTTAGCGACATCGATCCACAATTCTATGGTCAACCATACTGGATTGAAAGATCGTGGTACCAAAAAGGGAAATTTCCACGTAATCCGAGAAAACAATAAACCCGCTGTTCTTCTGGAGTTGGGGTTTATATCAGATGCCAGAGAAGAACAAACCCTTCTCACCTCATCTTACCAACAGAGAGTTAGTCAAGGGATTACTGATGGTTTGATTGATTATTTCAACTAAACATTATGAAAGCACGTTGAATATAACAAAAAACTGCCGGTGTGTGTTCATTACACCGGCAGTTTTTATCATCGTTCTTTACTATCGAGGATCAATGTGACTGGACCGGCATTCGTAAGCTGAACATTCATCATAGCTCCAAATCGCCCCGTTTCCACTGAAACCCCTTCTTGGCCAACCATAGTATTAAACATTTCATATAGTTCCTTTGCAACATCAGGCTTAGCTGCTTCCATAAAATTTGGTCGACGCCCTTTGCGGCAATCTCCATAGAGTGTGAACTGCGAAATCGATAGCAGCTTCCCACCAAAATCAGCAAGAGAATGATTCATTTTTCCATCTCCATCCTCAAAGATGCGCAAATAAGGAATTTTCTTCGCTAAATAGCGAGCATCTTCCTCCGTATCTTCATGTGTAACACCTAGTAATACAACCAGACCTTGATCGATGTTTCCTACTGTATCCCCTTCGACAGTTACAGAAGCATCCACTGCTCGTTGGACAACTGCTTTCATCCTTAATTACCCCTTTAAACGACTATTGCATAACACGACGAACCGTGTATACCTCCTGGATTTGTTTAATACGTTCGACAATTTTCCTTAAATGATTCGTGTTCTGAATCAAAATGGTAATATTTATTGTCGCCATTTTATTTCGATCAGATTTACCTGAAACAGCAGTAATATTAGTTTTCGTTTCATTGACTGCCTGTAACACTTCATTCAGTAATCCTCTGCGATCATATCCCCAAATTTCCAGGTCTACATGGTACTGCTTAGAATCAGTAACTGATGTTTCCCATTGGACGGGCAATAAACGCGTTTGTGCTTCTTCTGTATGCACATTCGGACAATCTGCTCTATGCACAGAAACCCCGCGCCCTTTCGTGATATACCCGACTATCTCATCACCCGGCACTGGATTACAGCACTTAGAAAGACGGACAAGCAGGTTGTCTACACCTTCCACACGCACGCCCGAGTCTTTTTTGCCACTCTTCGTTGGTGTTTTGATTTCTGTTGTACTGACATCAGCTAATGTCTGCTCAAGATCTTGCTCTTGTTGTCTCTGCTTTCGAATTTTTTCTGTTAAGCGAGTTGCAATTTGAGCTGCTGTTATTCCTTGATAACCTACTGCAGCAAACATATCTTCTTCATTAGCGAAGTTGAACTTCTCGGAAACCCGGTTCAAGTTATCGGTAGTATATACATCCTTCGGCTGAATCCCAAAGTTACGGATTTCACGTTCCACAAGTTCTTTCCCTTTGGAGATGTTTTCATCTTTTTGTTGTTTTTTAAAGAACTGCTTAATTTTATTCTTTGCTTGAGAAGTCTGGGCAAGTTTAATCCAATCCTTCGAAGGACCATATGCATGCTTGGATGTCATAATATCGACAATATCCCCAGTTTTCAATACATAATCAAGCGGCTCCATCTTCCCATTCACTTTTGCCCCAATGGTCTGGTTGCCTACTTCAGTATGAATCCGGTAAGCAAAGTCCACAGGTACGGAACCTGAAGGTAACTCTATGACATCCCCTTTAGGTGTAAATACATAGACCATGTCAGAGAATAAATCCACTTTCAGAGATTCCATAAATTCTTCAGCATCATGAGTTTCACTCTGCCACTCCAGAATTTCCCTGAACCATGTCAACTTCTCTTCAAATGATTGTTCAGATGTTGTTTGCTTCCCTTCTTTATATGCCCAATGAGCTGCAATACCGTATTCTGCAATTTCATGCATCTCATGCGTACGTATTTGCACCTCTAACGGATCACCTTTCGGACCGATTACTGTCGTATGCAAGGACTGATAAAGGTTCGGTTTAGGCATTGCAATATAGTCTTTGAAACGACCAGGCATTGGTTTCCAACATGTATGGATGATTCCCAAAACAGCATAACAATCTTTGATACTGCTCACTGTAATTCTAACGGCTAACAAGTCATAGATTTCATTGAATTGCTTGTTTTGCAAAACCATTTTGCGATAAATGCTATACAAGTGTTTCGGTCTACCATTCAGATCCGCATCAATATTGACTTCGCTCAACTGACCACGGATTTCATCAATGACTTCTTCAATATAATGCTCCCGCTCATTCCGCTTCTGTTTCATAAGATGGACAATTCTATAATATTGTTGTGGATTCAAATATCTTAGTGCCGTATCTTCTAACTCCCATTTAATTGTGGAAATACCCAAACGATGAGCAAGCGGTGCAAATATCTCTAGTGTTTCATTAGAAATTCTTCGCTGTTTTTCTGCAGGCAGATGCTTCAATGTCCGCATATTATGCAGTCGATCCGCCAATTTAATCAAAATCACACGCATATCTTTAGCCATAGCCACAAACATTTTCCGATGGTTCTCTGCTTGTTGAGCTTCTTTGGACTTATATTTGATCTTCCCTAACTTTGTCACACCATCAACCAACATGGACACTTCTTCATTGAAAGCCTTCTCAATCTCATCTACCGATACGTCCGTGTCCTCTACGACATCATGGAGGAATCCACCAGCAATCGTTTCAGGGTCCATCTCTAAGTTCACGAGGATTCCCGCCACTTGAATCGGATGGATGATATAAGGTTCACCTGATTTACGGAACTGGTTGCTATGAGCTTGTTCAGCAAACTCGTAAGCACGACGAATAAAGGCCAGATCTGACTCGTTCAAATACTGACTTGCTTGTTCTATGACTTCTTCAGCGGTTAGAACCGTATCTTTCGCCATTCAATCACCCTAGTTTCTTTAAAGCTTTCTAATATATTTGGTTATCATTATCAAAAAAAGCACTCTTCTTGTAAAGGAAAAAGTACCTATGTCACTTGTAAAACAAAGAGCGCCCCTAATAAGGGCACTCTTTCGCATTAGTATTGCATTAATGTAAGGACATCGTAACCGTCCAATTTACTACGTCCATCCAAGTATGTGAGCTCTATCAAAAATGCACAACCAGCAACTTTTCCACCTAATTGCTCAACAAGATCGATGGTAGCTTCTATTGTACCACCAGTAGCTAGTAAATCATCAATGATAAGAACACGTTGACCTGGTTTGATTGCGTCTTTATGAATGGTCAAGACATCTTTACCGTACTCTAGGCCATAATCCACTTTAATTGTTTCGCGTGGCAATTTTCCTTCTTTACGGACAGGGGCAAAACCAATCTCCAATGCGTAGGAAACTGGGCACCCAACGATGAATCCGCGGGCTTCAGGACCTACGACAATATCAATATTCTTTTCTTTAGCATATTCAACAATTTCGTCAACCGCTGCTTTAAATGCTGGACCGTTATCCATAAGTGGAGTGATATCTTTGAACTGCACTCCTTCTTTAGGCCAATCTTCAACGATCGCAATATGTTCTTTATAATCCATTTACTACTTCCTCCTTGACGTGCTTAAAACGTTGGTTCAAATATTGGTCGAACCATTTCTTCAATTCTTTATATGTGGAATAGTATAGCGTTTGTTCCATTTGAAGTTGCTCTTCCCGTTCGCGGTATAACGAAGATTCCTGCAAATCTTTCTGGGAAGGTTCGGATTCAACCGTAATAATCCCATCTTCCATTTTAACAAAGTCGAGTTCAAAAAACACCTCTGAAATAAATTCCACCATAGAACGGTCCCAACCTTTTCTGTTGGCTAACAGATCAGCCTCTTTATGAAGGTTGAAACTTCCGCGCTTCAATAGCATACCATAAAACCACTTGAAGTGGTCTCGTGATGGCCATGTTTTCAAAAATGTACTCTCCTGAAGATGATAACAAGCGAAAACCTTCCGTGCTTCGACCCTGGATAATAGATCAGTCAACACAGACATATGATCAGGCAAGTCAATCAATAACAAACCATCAACAGTGGTATCCTGCAAGAACTCACCTGCCTGATAAACAGGAACATTGCAAGGGGCTTCAGTCCGGCCCTGGAAACTTATGGCTATATAATTTTCTTTCGGAGGAACAAGGATATTCTTTTCTAAATGTTTAGACCCTCTATAATCAAAGAGTTGCCATTCTTTCACACTGATATCTTTGACCATGACTTGTAAATTTTTCCGGCCATTCCATTCATTCACGCCGAGTTCACCCACAATATCAAGGGATGCATGCGGAGCAATTTGCGGGTAAAGTTCCCCCATTCCGAATGCAATGCCATCAATGCGAGATTTGTTACTCTGAAATTGAAACTTCAAGTGATTTTTCTTACTACCAATCAACCGTACTTCTTTCGGGGTATGTTTCAGATGAAACAAGGGTTTTGGGTTCCCCATACCGAATGGGCGTAATTGATTGACTTCTTCAATCTGCTTTAAAGAGATGTCTTCAAGCTCAACAGTTGTTTCTATATCAAGCACTTGTTGATAATCATCATCTGAAAGTTTCTCTTCTGCTAACTGAATCAAGTCCTCCCTCAACCCTTCGATTTGCTCTATAGCAAGTGTCATACCAGCTGCTTGGGCATGTCCACCGAAGTGAATGAAACGGTCCCGGACCTCCATACAATTGGTAAACAAATCAAAGGCATCGATACTCCGGGCTGATCCTTTCGCCTCACCTTTTTCTGAATCGATCGCCAACACTATCGCTGGGCGATCAAATTGCCGAACAAGTTTAGAAGCCACAATCCCAAGCACTCCAGGATTCCAACCTTCTTTAGCTACGACGATGACATTCTCAGCTTCTCCCTCTGTACTAGAAACCATCTCTTCTGCTTCTTTAGCGATTGATGCCACAATCTTTTGTCGTTCTTGGTTCAATTGGTTGATGAACGTCGCTATTTGCTCAGCTTCTTCCATGTCTTCAGATAAAAGCAAATCAACAGCTGGAGATGCATCCTGTAAACGACCGACCGCGTTCAGACGAGGACCGATTGTGAATCCGATCGTTTCTTCATTCATATCTCCCTCCAGGCTACATACTTTCCTAAGAGCTAGAATTCCAGGCCGTTTAGACTGAGAAATGGCTTGTAGCCCGATGGAGGCTAGTATGCGGTTTTCACCTTTCAAAGGGACAAGGTCAGCGATAGTTCCAATTACAACAAGATCCAGAAACTCTTCAGAGAACCGACCAAGCAATGCCTGAGCGAATTTGAATGCGACCCCCACACCTGCAAGTTCCTGGAAAGGGTAATCAGCAGAAGTCTTCGGATGAATGATGCTATGGGCATCCGGTAGCACTTCCTGGACTTCATGGTGGTCGGTAATAATCAAATCTATCCCGAGTTCTTTAGCAAAGTCTGCTTCTTCCATTGCTGCAATCCCTGTATCTACTGTAATAATCACCGTATAACCCGAGTCGAAAGCAAATTGAAAGGCCTCTTTGTTCGGTCCATACCCTTCTGTAAACCGGTTTGGGATATAAAAGTCACAGATTGCCCCTGCTTTTTTTAATGCCTCTACCATCACGGATGTGGAGCTTACACCATCAGCATCATAATCGCCAAAAACCAGGATCGGCTCTTCAGCATTAATGGCCCTCTTCACACGAGCGATAGCCTGCTCCATTCCCTCCATAAGCATAGGATCATGCAACTGGTCGACGGAAGGGTTCAAGAACTGTTCAGCAGATTCGGAATCAAATATCCCTCTTTTTTCCAAAAGCTGCTTCGTTAACGGTGTCACACCCGGCAGACCTTCTCCACTCTTCTGTGGATCACTATATGTAAAATTCCATTTCATCTTACTTTGTATCATAAAGTTCACCCCTGACCCATCTATTATACAAGAGCGGACCAGGGGGAGCAAACTCCATTATGTGACTTTTGAAGAGGAATCTTCATGTTCTCTTGATTCTTGAATTCCATCCTCCTGTTCGGACGATTCAGCAGGTGTACCTGTTTCAGGGGAATTATTATTTTTTCGTAACGAGCGGTTTTCTCTTTTTAATTTAAAATAACGTAGTGCTCCAACAGAAGCAGTAGTTAAGCCGCCTAACAAAACAGATATCAGAATAACAAGAATCAGCGGAGCTTCTCCAGAGCCGAATAGGTAGTTCACTTGTACAGGGTCTACGTTAATTACTGCAAATACAGCTATCAGTAGTGCGAATATAAAAGCTAAAATAAGGTAAGTTTGACCTTTCATTGTTAATCACTCCTTTGGTATTGACTGGTCAAAAAAGTTACGTGCAAAATGATCCCTTAATTATTGATATACCCTGCATATTAGGAGAATAATCAAAAAAACTCCCTCGTAATGAGGAAGTTTTTATTTTAGAAGCGTTTTAACGCCTAGACCCTCGAGGTCATAAGACGGATAACTCCATGGAGAAAGGATACTCCACTACGTTAGCCGTCTTATGCTTGTCGGGGCTGACCAAGGCGTTTTCACACTTATTTATACCTGTGGGCCGTCTGTTTTTTTCTTTTTCACATAGTTAATCGGATTGTCTTTGATGTTTCGTCCACGCCATACTAACCATAGTTGAGAGGCGATGAACAAGGACGAATACGTACCTGCTATAAGACCAATTAAAAGAGCAAAAGAGAAGTTGGTGATAGATGATGCGCCGAAGAACAATAGCATAGCCGCCGCAAAGATAACGGTTATAACTGTGTTGAAACTTCGTGCAAGTGTTTGCATTAAGCTATCATTAACAACCTTAGCGAGCTCTTTGAAAGATTTAACTTTCTTCTTCATCTTCAAATTCTCTCTAATTCGATCGAATGTAACAATGGTATCGTTGACGGAGTATCCGACAATCGTTAATATCGCGGCGATAATTGTAATGTCGAATTCAAGCCTGGTCAAACTGAAGAAGGCAATGATGAAAAAGGCATCATGCAATAAAGCAATGATAGCTGTCAATGCAAAGAAAATCTCAAACCTGATCGTTACGTAAATAATGATACCGATGGATGCGTAAAGAACAGCTAATGCCGCATTCTTTGCTAACTCCTGTCCAACAATTGGTGAAACTGTGCTCACATTTGGAGTATTCTCAAACTCTTCTTCATAGTAGTTTTGTATTTCACCTATTTTATCTTTACTGAGCTCATCATCAAAGCGGGCGACAGCAATTTCATTATCATCTCCACTAATGATGACCTGCTTAGGTGAAACATTGAATTCTTGTTCCATCGTTTCTTCCACTTGGTCTGCAGTGATATTCCCATCAGAAAGAATCGAAACTCGCGAACCACTTGTGAAGTCTATACCAAGATTCAAGCGGAAGAATGCCAGTGCCAGTATACCAGCAATAACCAGTACGATAGAAATAGAGAAGAAACGTTTTCGGAGACCAACAAAATCGAACTTACGTTTCAAGAATGTTGCTTCTACCTGGTCTCCATCTGCAATGTCATGGATATCCTCAGGTTTCACACCAAACCATTTAGGCCGTTTATTTAGGAAGCGGCTCTTCACCCATAACCCCATGAAAAGACGGGTACCGTATACAGCAGTAATAAAGCTGACCAAAATACTTACAATTAACATTGTTGCAAAACCTTTGACAGAACTTGTTCCAAAAATAAACAAAACAGTAGCTGCAATTAATGTTGTAATGTTCGCATCCAATATAGTGGCAAGCGAACGTTTATTACCTGCCTTATAAGCAGATAGCAGAGATTTTCCAGACTTCAATTCTTCTTTGATTCGTTCATATGTGATGATATTGGCGTCAACAGCCATACCGACTCCCAAAATCAAAGCAGCAATACCTGGCAAGGTAAGCACACCGTTCATCAATTCGAATACGACGAGAATCAAATAGACATAGGCGGTAAGGGTAACGGTAGCAATTACACCAGGAAATCTATAGTATGCAATCATGAACAAGAAGATTGCTGCAATACCAAGGAATCCGGCAAAAATCGTTTTGTTCATCGCCTGTTCACCGAATTGAGCACCTACAGATGTTGAGTAAGTCTCTTCAAGATTCACTGGCAAGGAGCCAGCATTCAAAATATCAGCCAGCTGCTTAGCAGATTCAACCGTAAAATCGCCTGATATCATTACAGAATTACTGCGTACCGGACCATCGGAGAACCCTGGAGCCGAAATATAGGCAGGATCTTCCGTACCCCATTCTTCAGCAAACGATGTATCTTCATTATAATCCAGCCAAATCACTAGTAAGTCATCTGGGTAAGGCGTGTCTGGGTCGTTCGGAGTATTATAAATTTCCTCTGAGACATCATAAAATTTAGAAGCACTCTTAACTTTCAACGTAACCACCGGTTCATTTGTTTCCGGGTGGTATGATTGTTGTGCACTTCCTTCAACTAAATCGGAACCGTCCATATACAACTCGCCATCTGTCCCGCGGAAAGAAAGTTCAGCTGTCGTAGACAGCAGTTCCCTTGCCGTTTGCTGGTCTTCAACACCGGCAAGCTGTACACGAATACGGCCTCCATCTTCAATAGTGATGTTTGTCTCACTTATTCCAAGTGTATCGACACGTTCTGTCAATGAACGCGCCGTGGCTTCAAGTACCTGTTCATTAACCTCCTGATCCTCATCCAGTGGCTCGACATCATATAAGATTTCAAAACCACCTTGCAAATCCAATCCTAACTTAATATCTTTTGTAACACCTGTAATGGTCGTCCCAATCGTAGCGGCTAATAATAAGACCACGATAAAAAAGGCGACGATCCGCCCTCGTTTCACCATACTTTTCTGTTCCTCCTTTATGTATGAACACATGCGATGAGCCATCGGCTAGTATGTATAAATTCTATTAGACAAAATTTGTTTATCCCCGTACCTATTCTACTACTTTTTAAAACTTTCGCAACAAATGAGACATCCTTACCCTTCATAAACACGGCCATGCAGCCCGTTTAATATTCCGAAGGACCTTTCAGGGCTTCAATGGAAGCAAGCAAATCATCATTTTGATAGGCTTCGGTTGTCAAATAGCTCGTATATGTATGACTCGACAAATGAAGAATATCCTGGACAATTTGATGCAGCCTCTTTTCCGGATCTCCTTTCCACACTTTCTTTACTAAACAATCCCAAACTTCTTGATTGTTTGCTTTACGATATCCTAGTAGATGGAATTCTTCCACTTTACTACGTAAAACGACGGTAATTTCTTCTTTCCAGCTTGTGGTTGGTTTCATTTGTTCCATACCTTTACTCCTCGCTATTCAGATTAACACTTCTCATGAGTTATATCTTCCCTATTATCAACTTTCCATAATCGGTTGTCATGCCTTGTCCATCTCTACGCATATACTCCATTGTAGCGGAATTTTATTTCTTTGAGAAGGCGGATCGATTACATGTCAAAACAAACTTTCCTTCAAGGTGCCCTTATTCTCGTGGCTGCTGGTCTGATTACTCGTTTATTAGGGTTCATCAACCGAATTGTCGTTGCAAGGGTGATGGGGCCTGAGGGCGTCGGCCTCTATATGATGGCTTTGCCCACTCTGATTCTAGCAATTACGATTACGCAGTTCGGACTCCCCGTAGCTATATCGAAACGTGTTTCTGAAGCAGAAGCAACCGGGAACGAAAGTAAAATCAAAAAAATCCTAATTGTGTCCCTCGCGGTTACAGGAACATTGAGTATCATATTCACACTCGGACTTTTCTTACTTGCTCCGATTGTAGCCAACTATTTCCTGACCGATTCCAGGGCTCTTTACCCTCTTCTAGCCGTTACACCGATCATCCCGATCATCGCTGTATCCTCCGTTATTCGAGGTTATTTTCAAGGCCGACAGAATATGAAGCCTCAAGCATTGTCTCAAGTCATTGAACAAGTTGTCCGGATAGGGTCTGTCATCGTACTGACTAAAATGTTTTATCCTTATGGGGTTGAGTTCGCAGCTGCCGGAGCTATGGCATCCGCTGTCCTCGGTGAATTCATTTCCCTGTTGTACATGACACGACAGTTCAATGTCCATAAAAGCTTCCGGATACGGAAATCTTGGAAAAAACACCTTAATGATGGAAAAAAAACGTTAAACGAACTCATGACCATTGCTCTACCAACCACAGGAAGTCGCTTCATCGGTTCACTGACGTATTTTTTTGAGCCTATTCTTGTCGCTCAAAGTTTAGCCCTCGCCGGTATAGCAGCTGTAGAGTCGACGAAGCAATATGGGGAACTTACAGGATATGTCTTACCACTATTGTTTTTACCGACTTTCCTTACACACGCACTGGCCATTGCGCTTGTTCCTTCCATTAGCGAAGCAGCAGCAAAAGGAAGTAATGAAACCATACGATACAGAATCATGCAATCCATCCGGCTTTCTATTGCATCTGGTGGACTCATCACCATTGTCTTCATGATTTTCCCTGCAGTAATTTTAATGACTGTATATGGGACGAGCCAGGCTTCCTTTATGCTACAGTTCATGGCGCCATTCTTTTTGCTTCATTATATCCAGACCCCACTGCAGGCTACTTTACAAGCGTTGGATCTTGCTAAACCTGCTATGTGGAATACATTAATAGGAGCAGTCATTAAATTCATCGTTTTGGTTGCGTTAAGTTCAAGACCAGAATTCGGAATTCATGGCGTAGCTATAGCGATCGTTGTTGGGGTGGTTGTTGTGACCCTCTTACATTTAAGCGTCCTGATGAAATATAAAGTCATAACCTTTCCTTTTCAAATGTTTTTCAAGTTTACAGCAGTCATTGGGATTATCGGAGTCGTCGGATTTCAATGGAAACATAGCTGGTTGCTTGATAGTAAACCGCTCTCTCAACTATTAACGATGGGTATTGTTCTTACCATTTTATATTTCATCCTATTATTCTCCTTCCGCCTGTTAACCAAAGAAGAATGGAAGCTCATTCCATGGAAGCGACTATTCCAAAAAAAATAACCGCCAACCGCGGTTATTTTTCTTTGTTTTTTTAAAGTTATAATGATTATTCTAACTCAAGGTTATTCAAGAAATAGCAGTATTCCTGAAGACTCGGTTTAGAGACTTTTTTGAAAATGGATGGGGTGGTGGGGAAGCTGGGAGACTCCCGTGGGAGAAGGAGATAGGCGAGATCCCGCAGGACGCAGTCCGAGGAAGTTCGGCGCTCCCCCACAGGAAAGCGAGTAGCTTCCCCACACCCCTGACGCCCAACAAGGCAACGAACCCCGGAAACATCTCGAAACTGAGTCTTCCAGAATAGGGAGCTTTACTTTGATTCATCATTTTCATCTATTTGTACTTCACCTTGATCGTTTATCGTGCATAAAGATACTTCATCAAAGGATTCAAACCCATGTTTGCGAACCTCATTTATCAGCCATTGCTTATTCTTTCGAATAGTACGAAGCCCGCTATACTGCACCTCTCCATCCGCAATCAAAACAACCGCGTAATCTGAACTCCCATCATCTTTCTTTTCAAAAACAGAAAGTTTCCCTGAAGGTTCTAAGATTGCATAAGCAACGTCACCTACTTGTTGAATGCCATTTTCACGAAGCTGTAACAATAAATCGTTGAAATTATACCGTTGCTTCCTCATTTCATGTTCGTCGACTTTCCCATGTTTTATAATTACAGAAGGTTTGCCATCGAACCAGTTTCGAAACCGCTGATTCTTCAATGAAACCAGTGCACTGACAATTTGAACCGTAAGTAAAACAAACATAGGAACAATAGCTTTCCATAAGGCTTTATCTGGTTGTTCAATAAGAAATACAGCAATTTCTGCAAGCATGATAAACACAACTAAATCCATTACGCTCAATTCACCGATTTCCCTTTTTCCCATAAAACGGAAAACAAGAAGTATTATAAAATAGGTGAAGAGGGTTCGAAAAATGATACTTAGAACAAGCACGCAAACCCACGTCCTTTCTAAAGGTTACCCTCTAGTTAACATCACCTATTTTTTATAAATTATGAAAGGAAAGGAAGTAAGTAGCGGAACCAAACATAAATAGATGAAATGAGCAAGGATAAAATTAACACCGGGATGCCATATAAAGAAAACTTTAAAAATGGAATAGGTTTATTATGGCTGGCAGCAAGTCCTGCTACAACAACATTAGCGGAAGCTCCCACTAAGGTTCCATTACCTCCAAGACAAGCACCTAAGGCAAGTGCCCACCATACAGGATCTACATTCATCATCCCATATCCTTGCAGTTCTTGTACTACAGGAATCATTGCTGCTACAAAAGGAATATTATCCACAACACCGGATAGGATTCCTGCACTCCATAACATCACCATAGAAGTAACCGGCATATCACCACCAGAAAGCCACACCATACCTCTTGCCAGCTCATCTATAACCCCTACTGTTTCTAAACCGCCTACAAGCATAAATAATCCCATGAAGAAAAACAACGTGACCCATTCAACTTCTTGAAAAACATGTTCCACTTCCAATTCTTTTTCAGATAGGAATAATAGTAACAATGCGCCGCTTACGGCAATCGTCGTAATATCCATATGAATAAAAGGATGCATGATGAAACCGACAATTGTGAGTAACATGACAGAAATGGATTGAATTAGAAGCCTCGATACTTTTAAATGTTCTTTCGCATCCATCTCCATTAATTCTTTCGCAAGTCTTTCGTCATAAGTTAAACCTTTGCGAAATAAAAGAATGACACTTCCTATTACGATGACGAATATGATTATCACTACTGGACCTAAGTGATAAAGAAAAGATACAAAACTGAAGTGATCAACTGCCTGTCCGATCATGATGTTGGGGGGATCTCCAATTAGCGTCGCCGTCCCCCCGATGTTCGAGCTGAAAATTGTCGTGAGCAGATAAGGAAAAGCCGGAAGGTTCAAACGATCGACTAGAGAAAGTAATACAGGAACGAACAAAAGCACTGTTGTGACATTGTCCAAGAAGGCAGAGCCGATCGCAGTAAAAAGCGCTGTAACGACAAGCAGTGGGACAGGGCGACCCTGTACTAATTGAGCTAAACGGATAGCCATAAAAGTGAAGATCCCTGTCTTCTTCGTAATCGAGACCAGAACCATCATTGAAAATAAGAGCGCCACTGTTTCCCAATCGATAAACCCAAAAGCTTGTTCCCATTCATAGACTTTCGTCATTAGTAAAAGTACGCCACCTGCAATCGCTACGAGCGCTCTATTCAATTTTTCTGTCATGATCAATACATAGCTAGCCACGAATATGAGTAATGCAAGTACAGTTGACATAGATCTTCCCCTTTTAGACGGACTTTACTTATATCTATTCAAGACCATAGGAAAATATCTACTTCTATCTATATAGAATTCATGCATATATTTTTAATGACAAGCTAATTTAGGGGGGATGAGATGAAAAAGTTGTTACAAGGGGTTCTAGGTTACGGGATTGGTTCTATTTTCATTTTAATGATTGTTTCTGCTGGTGTTTTAGCAATCCTTCTCAGGTTTACAGGAATGGAATATCAAACGCTGAATCAATTCGCACTGGTTGCAGGGATTAGTATTCTTGCCTTCGGAGGGATGCTTGCCGCTTATAAAGGGGAACAAAAAGGTTGGTTATCTGGAGGAATGACAGGACTGATTTTCGTAAGCGCTATGGTACTGTTCCAAATCATTTTTGAAAATTCTTGGGTAACGTTACCACAGTTGAGTTACTTCGGGGGATTAGTTCTTGCTGCCTGGCTTGGTGGGATGATCGGTGTGAATTTACCAAGAAAAACAGCAAAAAGGTGAAACAGTTGAAAAAGGTAATGAAAAACAGCATAGAACTTAAAATCCCGCTACAAGAAATGTAGCGGGATTGAGTTTGGATTAGTTCAATTTTTCTCGAACGGATGAACGATCGAATTTCATTTGTGTACCATCTTGTACAGAAATCACAAGTGTACCTTCATCTATAGCATGAATTGTACCGTGCATTCCTCCGATAGTTATGATTCTATCACCTTTTTGCAAATCCGACTGCATTTGTTGAACCTGTTTCTGTTTCTTTTGTTGCGGTCGAATCAATAGGAAATAGAAAATGACAAACATTAGAATTATTGGCAAAAGACCTACTAATGTATCCATTTATTCCCCCCCCTTTCTAAAAGTTCTTTGCGTTTGGTTTGTTGAAACCATACTGTTCAAAGAATTCATCTCTAAAGTCACCGAGTCGATCTTCTCTAATGGCTTCACGCACTTGCCTCATTAAGTTTAACAGAAAATAAAGATTATGATAAGTCGTAAGTCTGAACCCGAATGTTTCATTTGCTTTAACCAGATGGCGGATATACGCACGGCTGTAATTACGACACGTATGGCAATCACAATTTTCATCAATCGGACGAAAATCACGAGCAAATTTCGCATTACGTACGACTAATCTTCCCTCAGAAGTCATGAGTGTACCATTTCTAGCAATTCGTGTTGGCAGTACACAGTCAAACATGTCCACTCCACGGATGCTCCCATCGATCAATGAGTCTGGTGAACCGACTCCCATTAGATAGCGAGGTTTTTGATCGGGCATAAGAGGAGTTGTGAACTCAAGTACGCGATTCATAACATCCTTCGGTTCACCGACAGACAGGCCTCCGATAGCATATCCTGGGAAGTCCATGGAAGTAAGATCTTGAGCACTTTGACGGCGGAGATCTTCATACTCTCCTCCCTGAATAATTCCAAATAACCCCTGATCATGCGGGCGTTGATGCGCTTCTAGACAACGCTCCGCCCAACGGCTTGTACGTTCCACTGAGTCTTTCATATATTTATGTTCTGCAGGATATGGTGGGCATTCGTCAAAGGCCATCATAATATCAGGACCTAAAGCATTTTGAATGTGCATCGCCTTTTCAGGTGAAAGGAACAACTTCTCTCCACTGATATGATTGCGGAAATGAACCCCTTCCTCTTCGATTTTCCTCAAATCACTGAGGCTGAAAACCTGAAAGCCGCCTGAGTCTGTCAATATGGAACCATTCCAGTTCATAAAATTATGCAGACCTCCAGCTTCCTGGATAATGTCCTCGCCAGGGCGCAACCATAAGTGGTAAGTATTGGAAAGGATGATTTGTGCCCCCATCTGTTCTAATTCTTCTGGGCTCATGGTTTTTACTGTCGCTAGCGTACCGACAGGCATAAACATAGGTGTCTCGAAGGACCCGTGGGGGGTGTGAACTTTCCCCAGCCGGGCGCCAGTCTGTTTACATGTTTTTATCAATTCATATGTGATTGCCATTTTTTCTACCCTTTCTTACTCTTGATCTAATGGATCATTTGATAAACATCGCGTCTCCAAAACTGAAGAAACGATACTTTTCTTCAACGGCCCGATTGTAAGCCTCAAGTATAAAATCTCGCCCTGCAAAAGCACTGACTAGCATGATCAGCGTGGATTTTGGCAAGTGGAAATTAGTAATCAACCCATCGATCGCCTTTAACTTTTGCGGTGGATAAATAAAGATATCTGTCCATCCTTTTGCTTCTTTAAAGGTTCCATAATCCCGGATGATGGTTTCTAACGTTCTTGTTGAAGTGGTACCAACAGAAATAATTCTTCCACCGCTTGCCCTTACCGCATTCAATTTGTCTGCTGTTTCTTTGTTCAGTTGGTAGAACTCTGCATGCATATCATGATCTTCTACTTGTTCCACACTAACTGGACGGAAAGTACCCAGTCCCACATGCAGAGTCAAATAGGCGATTTCTACGCCCAAGTTTTCAAGTTCCTGTAACAATTCCCGGGTGAAGTGCAGCCCTGCGGTAGGAGCAGCTGCCGACCCCTCTTCCTTAGCATAAACAGTTTGGTATCGTTCTCTGTCAGGAAGCTGTTCCTTGATGTATGGCGGCAATGGCATTTCACCAAGGGACTCGAGGACTTCGAGAAAGATTCCTTCATAACTGAATTTGACTTTTCTTCCTCCGTGCTCTTGAAGGTCCGTACATTCAGCTATAAGCTGTCCATCACCAAAAACGATCTTCGTACCAAGTTTGACTTTTTTCGCAGGCTTTACAAGCACTTCCCATTCATCGCTTTCCGTTTGATGAAGTAAGAGAACTTCCACTTTCCCACCGGTATCTTCCTTAGCGCCATACAAACGAGCAGGCAAAACCTTTGTGTCATTCAAAACAAGGCAATCGCCTTCCTCTAAATAGTCTGTTATTTGGGAAAAGTGACGATGTTCAATCGTTTCCTTATTACGGTCACAGACCATCAAGCGTGACGCGGTACGATCCTCAAGTGGTACCTGAGCAATCAATTCTTCCGGCAGCTCAAAATCATACTGCTTTATATCCATGTCTATCCCCTATTCTTTCCATGTTATATAGTAAATAACGTCTTTGTTTTTAGCTAGAACTTTCTTATCAAATAAAAAATCAATGATAAGATGATGCTAGCAATAATTGAAGTCATAATCGGGAAATAAAAGGTAACATTCCCCTTCTTAAAGTTAATATCTCCCGGCAATTTGCCAAAGATACTCCATAGCAAACCGATAACAATGAACACAATCCCTATTACAATAAAGATTTTCCCGAACCCCGTCAAGAGCCAGGCACCTCCCTATTAAAATGAGCATAAGCTTTGGGTGTAACTACACGCCCTCTTGGAGTCCTCTGGATATAACCGATTTGTAAAAGAAAAGGCTCATAGACATCTTCAATTGTTTGGGATTCCTCGCCAATGGTTGCAGCAATTGTATCCAGCCCGACAGGCCCTCCCTGAAAACTGTCCATGATTCCTTTGAGAAGTTTATGATCGATAAAATCAAGCCCTTCTGCATCAACCTGAAGCATCTCTAGAGCTTCTTGAGTAGTCTCCTTACTGATTACCGTTTCCCCTTTCACTTGAGCTATATCCCGAACACGCTTGAGAAGACGGTTGGCAATCCTGGGCGTCCCGCGTGAGCGACGTGCTACTTCAACCGCTGCATGATAATCAATATCCACAGAGAAAATTTCCGCAGTCCTCTGGACAATGGAGCAAAGAGCTTTTGTATCATAATATTCTAAGCGGCTGTGCACTCCAAATCGATCTCTTAATGGAGCAGAAAGCAGGCCAGCTCTGGTTGTAGCACCCACAAGGGTGAATGGGGGCAAATCCAACCGAACAGAACGGGCACTAGGTCCTGTCCCAACAACAATGTCCAGGCAAAAATCTTCCATTGCGGGATACAACACCTCTTCTACTGACCGTGGTAAACGATGAATTTCATCAATGAAGAGCACATCTCCCGGCTCAAGCGAAGACAAAATAGCTGCTAAATCACCTGCTCTTTCAATAGCAGGACCAGCAGTAGTGCGGAATTGTACGCCCATTTCATTAGCTATAATAGAAGCGAGCGTTGTTTTTCCTAATCCCGGAGGTCCATATAATAAGGCATGATCAAGCGGTTCATTCCGCATTTTCGCCGCTTCTATGAAGATTCTTAAATTATTTTTCACTTGATCCTGACCTATATACTGGTTAAGCTTTTCCGGTCTTAAGCTAAGCTCAATTTCCTGATCCGCATCTTGTTGTTCTCCTGATATCATTCGATCTTCCACAAATATCCCTCCTTCTATAATTCAAATGTTTTTGTTTTTCCCTACATCCATCTTTACACAAAAAGGAAAATTCCGATGTATTCCTTTATTTTTAGTAATTTGTTTGGAGTTGAAGATTTGCAACCCGGCAGAAGTTTGGGAGCTATTTAACAATTTGTCATAAAGTCATGTTTATGATTTCATGAGCAGCTGTAAGCCTTGACGGACATAATCATCAACACTACCATGCTTGGCTTTTTCAAGCTCCGTACGTACAAGTTTCACTTCTTTTTCCGTATACCCCAATGCTTTCAAGGCTTCAAGCGCATCTTCCAGAAGTGCTTTTTTCTCTTTTGAAGAGAGGTCTTCCTGATAGAAAAGTGTGTTCTCATTTTCCTCATCTGGTAACCACACGACAAGCTTTCCTTTCAAATCAAGGATCATTTGGCGGGCGGTCTTTTTCCCGACCCCTGGAAACTTGGTCAAATATTTATCATCCTCTTGCTCTATCGCTGAAACGAACTCCGGAACACTTACCGTACCTAAAATTGCCAATGCCCCCTTAGGACCGATACCTGATACATTTAACAATTGGGCGAATAATTGTTTGTCTTCTTTTTTCTTGAAACCATACAAGGTTTGATTGTCTTCTCTTATGTAATGATATGTATGTATCTTTACTTCCTGGTTCATGTTATCTTGAAAATGAAATGGATTGGCACATAGAACTTCATACCCCATACCATTTATCTCTATAGTAACCGACCCTTCATCAAGCGTCGTCACTCGTCCCTTCACGTAACTAATCATTTTCAGTATCCCTCTCTACCTTTATTTCTATCACTTTCATTGTAACATACAAGCACATGTTCGCCCATTGCCAAAAGAAAGCCAGACCCCGTAAATTGAAGAAACAGCCACACAATTTTGCGGCTGTTTACTAATTTATTATACTTCCCCCTGTTCTGAATATTGGCGGACAACTTGTTCAAAATGACGGTAATTTTTAATTTTGATTCCATCCTTAAGTTCGCTCTCTCGCTTCGACTCTAGCGGCTTAATAGGAACTGGTTTAAAAGACTCCATTACTTTACCTTCATTTGGTACTCCTTGGAATACAGCCAACTCCCCATCGTTTGTCAACCCGAAATACCCTTGTTGTTTTGTCAATGGGGAGATATCTTCCACTTTTCTTTCAAACACGACTCTGTCCAACTGCTGGTCTTCAAGCGTCCAGTCCTCATAGGAAGCCCAAAAATCCATCATTGACCAGATTGTTTCTTCTTTTCTGGTCGTTTCCATTACCCCATCTATATAATGCTCCTTTAATATTACCGTCAGTTTCAATGGTTCAGGTTTCACTAGTGTTTTCACTGCATTTTCTTCTTTGACTTGGATTGTTCGCTGTGGTGTATTATCTTTGACAGTTTTCGGTGGAGTTTGATCAATGATCGTATAGCTGATCACGGCAAATCCGATCGCTAACCCAACAATCAATGCCCATCGCTTCATGACAGGTTCCCCCTAACTAAAATAACTTCTGTTTCTAGTGTGTCCAGAAACAGAAGTTATTATCATAGCAAAAGGGAATTATTATGATGATAATTTTTCAAGAATCTCTTCATCTGCGTCAAGGTTGTGATAAACTTCCTGCACGTCGTCGTTATCTTCAAGCATATCAATGAGCTTCAGCATTTTCTCCACACCATCTTCACCGAGCTCTGTATAAGTCTCAGGAATCATAGTGACTTCACTTGTAGTAAATTCGTATCCGTTAGACTGAAGAGCATCTTTCACTTCAGAGAAAGATTCCGGATCGGTATATATTTCAAACTGCCCTTCTGTTGTTTCCATTTCTTCTGCACCAGCTTCGATGACTTCGAGCATAACTTCTTCTTCGTCCGCATCTGTAGTGGATCGGTCGATGACAAGGTAACCAGACCGATTAAACATAAAGGACACACAACCATTCTCCCCGAGGTTACCATCATTCTTATTAAAAGCATGACGAACGTCTGCTGCTGTACGGTTTTTATTATCTGTCAGCACCTTTACCATGACAGCAACTCCACCAGGACCGTATCCTTCATATGTGTACTCTTCATAATTAACGCCTTCAAGATCACCTGTCGCTTTTTTGATAGCCCGATCGATGTTATCTTTCGGCATATTATTGGACCTTGCTTTATCTACAGCTAGACGTAAAGCGGGGTTCGTTTCCTGATCACCTCCGCCTTGTTTTGCAGCCATGAATATTTCGCGGGCCAGTTTCATAAACAGTTTTCCCCGTTTAGCATCTTGTGCGCCTTTACGATGCTTAATATTACTCCATTTTGAATGGCCAGCCATTGGACATTCTCCTCTCCCAAGCAAATCTTTTCTTCAATTAATATATCACAATCATAAGAACTCTTAAAAGTGAGTGCTTCATTCCTGATTGAAGAAGTGTCGAATTCGTTCTTTCAAACGATCCGGAGCTTCAGAAGCTTTCAGCCTGGAGTTTAAATTTTTCCTATGATCCCAATCATTATTGTTGGTGTAGATCGTGATCTTCTTATCTGTCATCTCCCTTACTTTTCCCTCCACCTTTTCGGTTATAGACTGATCTCGTCGATCATACGGATTTACCATAATGGCTACATACATATGATCATCGGTCGAAAACGCCTGGGCCATAGTTACTTCGTCTAATTCATGAACTTTCTCCACAACTGCCATGGCATCTTCGTTATTGAAGTCATTATCATGAGAACGGTTCGTCTGGTTATACTGGGATTTTCGGAATTCTTCTTCTGCAGTTCGTTTAAAGTAGCTGTCTTTTCCGGTCGGTATTTTTCCACGACGATCTATTCCACCATCCTCTTCATACCCGAGAGGTTCGTAGGATGATTTTTCCTCTTGCAGTTCTTTTGAATCTTCCGCTTGGCACCCTAACAATGTCAGACTGACAAGAAAGGCAACACTTAATATTCTCCACATAAAAACATTCTCCTTTTACCCTTACTATGGGTTCCAGAAGAATGTTTTAGTCTGTCAATATTCGCCATTGTTATTTCGGGGGTGCTGGTGGAAGCTGGCGTTTATGAGCTGATCGCTTGTGCATCTCTTCAATGATTTTCCGGTCTTCTTCAGGGATTTCTTCTCCCTTGAGATGACGGTCGATATTCGCGTAACTTGTGCCCATTTCATTTTCATCCGTTTGCCCTTCCCAAAGCCCTGCGCTAGGCTGTTTATGGATAACTTCATTTGGGACACCCAAGTATTCAGCCATCTCCTTGACTTCACCTTTAGTTAAATGGACTAGAGGTACAAGGTCCACACCTCCATCGCCGAACTTAGTGAAATATCCGGTGTACCACTCAGCTGCATTATCAGTACCAACCACAAGGTAATTATGGTTCGTAGCTACTGTGTAAAGCGTACTCATTCTCAAACGAGCACGCAAATTAGCATCTGCGAGTTTTTCTTTTTCCTCATTAAAAGATTCAGTATGTTCTAACTGCTGTTTAATATTTGAAAACATTATGTTGTGAGTCTCAGTCAAATCAACTGTCATGACGGAAAGCTCACAGGCTTCAACAACGCTTTGAGCATGAGTCTGATCATCAGATTGACTTTTACAAGGCATGATCACCCCAAGGGAATTATCAGGGAAAGCACGTTTAATCAAATTCGCTACAACAGCGGAATCGATACCACCACTGACACCAACTAGTAATCCCTTTACATTTGCCTCCTTCACTTGTTTTTGTAACCACGACACGAGTTCTTTTACTTTTTGTTCCACCGGATTGTTCATCCTTTCACACATATGATACCTAATCATAGCATATGTTCAGCATATCGGACAAACTTCTTCCGGCTCCCCCAGGCTTTTTCTAATTTGCCTAAATGGCGATCCATAGTCGCTTCCTCTCTCATACTTTGCCTGTAACCATATAACCATTCACGTAAAAGGTCTGCAGGAACCAGAACCCCTTTCCACCAAATGTCACGATCCTCAACATGTGGAAAATACTTCAATAACAGCGACCTTCTCCATTCAATGTATGGAAGAAATCGTTGAGCAAGTTGAATGTGATCATATAAACGAGGACCCGTATGGAGAAGGTCAAAATCAATCAACTTGATTTGTTTTTCATCATTGATGATAAAATTATGGTGGGCTACATCCCCATGTAGCCACTCCTGGTTTTCCCATGCTTTTTCCTCCACCACTCCCCATGGATGGTCAGTAAATTCCTCTAACCGTTTACTCATACAGGACTTAAGTTCCCTATACAAATCCTGTTTTTTGAAATCTGTAAAAATATCCTTTGTCGCTTCAAACTGTTCCAGTCTCCTTTCCCATTTAACATACAAAGGATCTTTAGGAATAGACAACACGGCTATACCTTTAGTAGTACGGTGAAAGTGATGAAGGATGCGCACCGCTCGTTTCCGGTCTCTATCACGGTCGAAATCTGCATGCCTGCCATTAATCCTTTCGAAAAGCGCCCAATCACATCCCAGTTTACTTTTCGTATAGATCCCAGGTGCAAGGGGAAAGGGGCGGGCTGCGATTTTATAGGCATAGTTCCAGTGTTCAAAAAATTCGATCTGTTGCTGAATGACATGCATCCTTCGATAACCCTTTAATATGAAAGGCTCTCCATCATAAAGAACTTTGTATACTTTTGGTTTGATTGTCCGTTCATATTTTATCGGTAGACGTTCCTCTATTTGCAGCCAATGAAAAAGGCGATCCGTGTATGAATCGCCCTTTCGTTGTTCAACTTTCATCTACATCATCGTCCCTCCAAGGCTGTTCTTGATATCCTTGGCCCATTTGTTGTGGGTTCCATGGTCCCATCTGCTGTGGATTCGGTTGTCCCCATCCTTGCTGAGGCTGCTGTCCCCATCCTTGCTGAGGCTGCTGTCCCCATCCTTGCTGAGGCTGCTGTCCCCATCCTTGCTGAGGCTGCTGTCCCCACCCTTGCTGAGGCTGCTGTCCCCACCCTTGCTGAGGTTGTGGTGGCCCATAGCCCATCGGATGTTGCATCCCTCCATAAGGAGTTTGCTGCCAAGACTGAGGGTGGCCATGAGGAGGGTAGCCTCCCATAGGTCCCATCATAGGACCATAAGGTTGCGGGCTTTGAACACCACCACCTCCACCGCAGCCGCAATCACCGCCAGATTGAGCACCTTGGACCATCTCATCGTCGGATTCATCATCACCCATCATATGCATTGGATGATACATTGGCATAAGAGGCTGAGGCTGTATCGGCATCATGACCGGATGGGGCGGACAACAATAAAAGTCGGTGTGAACAAGTTGGGGTTGCATCGGTTGGCTATAAGGTTGTTGTTGCATTGGTTGGTTGTATTGTTGCTGTGGCATTGGCTCATTGTAGTGTTGCTCTGGCATCCATTGATTATCAGGTTGTTTCGGCATTGGCGGTGTCTTCGTATCTTTTACTTCTTCTTTTGGTGAATCTTCCGTGTATTCTTCTTTAGTTTGTGGCATCGGCATTTGTGGCAGGTGAAATGTTGTATAGTAATTCTGCATGTGTTGATCGATATTCGGCATGGAAATAGGCATCTTCATATTGATTGGTTGCATCGGCTGCATCGGTTTTTCCATCACACCTTTAGGTGCTGGCTTTTTCTCATCTTCCTTTATAGATGGAATCGGCTTCGGTGAAGTATCCTTATAAGGTGGTTGAGAAGGCATTTCTTTCTTTGGAGCCGGCTGTTTTGGCATTTCTTTCTTCGGAGCCGGCTTCTTCGGCGCCTCTTTCTTCACTTGCTTCGTTCCTTGAGGGACTTTGATTTTCATACCCGGCATAATCATATCAGGATTGGAAAGCTGGGTATTCATGGATTTTAACTGTTCAAAGTCGACCCCATATTTCTTGGCAATCTTCCAGAGTGTATCCCCTTTTTGTACAATGTGAATTCTCACATCTGCAACTCCCTTCCTGTAATTCTAAAAAACAATAAGGCAATAATAGCTTCATAACACTCTATGCAACACAAGCCGAAAGATTGATGAAAAAGCCTATAATAATTCTCAAAAAAATATAAACAACCCCCTGAAGCCCAATAATTATCGGGCCTCAAGGGGTTGAGAGGATCACACCTTTTGAACAGGTGTAGGGATGTCGATCTGATAACTTGGATAAGTTCCGAGTACTTTTAATTGACACCCTAAGGCTTCAAGTTCTGCCTGCACGCCAGGAAAAAGAACCTGGTCGTATGGTTGATCGACATCTATTAAGAAGAAATAGTTGCCGAGACCTGTTTTCATCGGTCTCGATTCAATTTTTGATAAGTTCATTTTCCTCCAGGCGAAAGCTGCGAGGACTTGATGCAAAGCTCCTACATAGTCCTTCGGCAAGGTTACCATCACCGTCGTTTTATGCTTTGTTACTGGGTGATCTTTTACCTTTAATGTCTGAGGTTGTTTTTGTACTACAGCAAAACGAGTATGGTTATTGTCATAATCATGAATATCAGTATCCAAAATTTTCAATCCATTTTCCTCAGCTGCTAAATGATTCCCGATAGCTGCATAACCGCGGCCCACATCAGCGACAATCTCAGCAGCCTTGCCAGTAGAAGCAGTATATTCCAATTCCGCTTCAGGATACCGCTTATGCAAGTATTGATGACATTGAGCTATAGCATGACTATGCGAATAAATTTTGTGTATTTTTTCACCTTGCTCATCTGGGTGGACCAACAAATGTTGTTTAATGGGGACCGTCAGTTCCGCTATGATCGACTGTTTCACCTGATGCACAAGATAGTCTATCGTTAAATGAACGGAGCCTTCTATTGCATTCTCGATCGGCACAACAGCCGTGCTGATTTCCCCAGCCTCCACAGCATCCAGGCATGCCGGTATGCTTTCATAGCTAATATAGTTTCCTCCATCGAATAAAGCATCCACCGCCATTTTGGTAAACGTACCTTTAGGTCCCAAATATCCAATCTTCTGTTCCGACATCGTTTCCCCTCCAATTATGCTCCCGTACTAAGTATTTCAACGCGATCCACAAAATCAAGTTTGTGTAATTGCTGTAACAATTTTTCAATACTTCCTTCCATTCCGGAAGTATTTAAAGAGAGTGTAACATTCGCTTTCCCCTGTAATGGTATCGTCTGATGAATCGTTAAAACATTACATCCTGAATTTGCGACAGTCATTAACAAATTAGATAACGTTCCTTTACGATCTTCCAGATGAAAAAATAAAGTAATCATCTGTTCTTTAACCATCGCCTGAAATGGAAAAACCGCATCTCTATATTTATAAAAAGCGCTCCTAGAGAGACCGACTTGCTGAACGGCTTCAAAAATCGACTCTACTTTCCCACGCTCCAATAATTCTTTTGCTTCAATCGTCTTCATCATTGCTTCTGGGAGAATGTCGCTACGGACTAAATAAAACTTTTCATTATAATCCGCCATGAAGAATCCTCCCCTCGTTAATCAACAAATTCAAATTCATAATCAAGCAAACGTACGGTATCGCCATCTTTAGCTCCGCGTTTTCTAAGTGCTTCGTCAACACCCATGGTACGCATCTGCCTTGCAAACCTATTAATGGATTGGTCTCTTGAAAAGTCGGTTCTCTTGAATAAAGATTCAATCTTCTCTCCATATAAGACATATGCTCCATCATCGGCACGTGTCACTTTGAATGGTGCTTCTTCTTTCTCATACTTATAGATAACCCGTTCATCTACTTCTTCCACTTGCTCTTCTTGTTTCGGAATTTGATCCAGTTTATCTGCAACAGCATATAACAATTCATCCAAACCAGCCCTTGTAACTGTAGAAATCGGATAAATCTCTACTTCTTCATCCCCGAGCTGCTCTTTGAACAGTTCCAGATGCTCTTCTGCTTCAGGCATGTCCATCTTGTTCGCTACAACAATTTGTGGACGATTTTCTAAACGTTGATCGTAAGAGGACAATTCATTATTGATGGTTACATAATCTTCATAGGGGTCTCGTCCTTCCATTGCTGACATATCAATAACATGTAACAATACCCTGGTTCGCTCGACGTGTCGCAAGAACTGATGTCCAAGACCTACACCTTCATGGGCCCCTTCAATTAGTCCTGGCAAATCTGCCATAACAAAACTACGCTGATCCTGAGTTTCTACGACACCTAAGTTCGGGGATAATGTTGTAAAGTGATAATCCGCTATCTTAGGTTTAGCTGCAGTCACGACCGATAAAAAGGTTGACTTACCAACACTTGGAAAACCGACCAATCCTACATCTGCTAACAACTTCAGTTCGACAACAATATTAAGTTCTTCACCCGGTTCTCCATTTTCTGCAATTTCAGGAGCTGGGTTTCTCGGGTTGGCAAAACGGGCATTCCCTCGTCCCCCACGGCCTCCTTTTGCAATGACAGCACGTTGTTTATGTTCTGTTAAATCAGCGATCACTTTATCCGTATCTGCTTCTTTGACAGTGGTTCCTGGAGGTACACTCACAACCAATGCTTCAGCATTTTTACCATGCTGCTTCTGGTTCATTCCATTTTCCCCTCTAGCAGCTTTAAAGTGGTGTTGATAACGAAAATCCATCAATGTATTGAGTCCTTCATCCACTTCAAAAATTACATTACCGCCATTTCCACCGTCTCCGCCAGCTGGTCCGCCCATTGGAACATATTTTTCTCGACGGTATGCAACAAGACCGTTCCCGCCATCTCCGCCTTTGACAAATACTTTAACCTGATCGACAAACATGTCTATTCACCTCTTCATTCTATCGTCATCTCGATAGAAAGTTCTTTGCTTTCAAAAATCGTTGCTATGAAACCTTCTTCATTCAATTTCTCTTTCAAAAGACCGGGATCGTGGAATAAACCTTCCCACTCCCAGCTCAAACCTAGTGTATCCTGTCCACCTACGTATATAGTAAGTATACCCTCATATAAATCTTCGTTACCTATATGTTCATCCAGGATTTCAATCATCCGTTTACCATAAGCAGTCAACTTCTGATCATGACGGGATAAATCAACTTCATTTCTAATAAAGTATCGAAGCCGATATGCTTTATGTACCCAATTGAAAGCTAATAACCAGAGAGGGAAAAGTAAGGCATCGCTATTTAATAACTTGCGCTCTTCTTCCGCTTCTTCCTTCACCTCTTCGATTTGCGAGAGTAACCGATCCTGTTTTCCAAGTGAAGCGTAACCTTGGATTAATTGAATTTGATTCATCCAGTCATGACGCTTATGCCTGAGTAGCGCAATGATATCTTTTTCTTCCATCATTTCAGCTCCCCCGTTCAACTATAATAATAAAAATTATAGCAAAGATTCAAGGAAACAAAAAACTTATTCTTTAAAAAGTCCTAAAACCGAACTGGCTCCTACCACTATACCAAATCATTGGAAAATACCCACCTACTTAGATATTGTTGGGATAGTGAAAACCACGCACCTTCTGTTGGTATCTAAAGCTTACAAGTAACACCTAAATTTGGATGAATCATATAGAAAAGCCGCGCTTTTGCTAAATGAAAAGCGCGGCTTTTTGCTAAAGGCTTATTGAATTACGCTTCCTGTGCTACAGGATAAACGCTGACTTTTTTACGGTCACGTCCGTAACGTTCGAATTTAACGACACCGTCCACTTTTGCGAACAATGTGTCATCGCCTCCACGTCCAACGTTCGCACCTGGATAAATCTTAGTACCGCGTTGACGGTAAAGAATAGAACCACCAGTTACTTGTTGTCCGTCTGCACGTTTAGCTCCAAGACGTTTAGACTCGGAATCACGACCGTTTTTTGTACTACCTACACCCTTCTTCTGGGCGAAAAACTGCAAATCAAGACGCAGCATGAGTCTTCACCTCCTTATCGTTGGGATATGTTAATATATTGTCCGTAATCTTGTTCAATCGTTTCTAAGGACACCAGCATGCCTTCTAGTAAGGTTTGGGCTTTCGAATGAATGAGTTCATTCAATCCGCCTGGAAGAATGATTTTCAAATATCCACCTTCGCCACCTTGCTCGACATCAGGTTCAAATCCACAAAGGTTCACAATGGCGTTGACAGCCCCGAATGAAACAGCCGAAACAGCTGCACACACTAGATCATGACCATAAGGGCCACTCTCCGCATGTCCGGATATTTCAAAGCCTGTAATATCTCCTTGTGAGCGAAACATCGATACATGTATCATCAGTGACGAACCTTACGCGTTGATTGCATCAACGACAAGTTTCGTGTATGGCTGACGATGACCTTGTTTGCGCTTGTAGTTCTTTTTAGGCTTGTATTTGAAGACAGTCAATTTCTTCTGAAGACCTTGTTTTTCAACTTTAGCTGTTACAGAAGCACCATCAACGTAAGGAGCGCCCACTTTCGTTTCATCTCCACCTACGAAAAGAACTTTGTCAAAAGTGACAGATTCACCAGCTTCTACGTCCATTTTTTCAACGTAGATCTCCTGGCCTTGTTCTACTTTTACTTGCTTACCACCAGTTTCAATAATTGCGTACATACTTGCACCTCCTCATTAAACTCAGACTCGCCATTCAGGTACCGGAAAATCGGTTTAAAAACCTGTTCTGTGCGGTTGTAGCAACGGAGTGCTACTAGAATAACAAAATAATGTTACCACAGATCAAAACAAGTTGTCAACATGATATCCGCGACGCTGAATAGCTTCCCGGATCATGTCCAAAGACCCTTCAAGCTCTATTTGATAGCCATGGATATCAGTATCCATCCTAACAAACAGCTCCTGTGGAATTTTACTAGAAATCGAATCGGAAAGCAATCGTTTTTTCGTTTCTAATAAATCTGGATGAACGGCGATTAAAACCGCTTCAGAATTTCTTTTCTCTAAAAGATCCCGCTCTAGCCTGTAAAGATTCGTTTCAGCTGTGAATCCAATCTCTTTGACTTCGATTAATGAAGCTGCAAAGCCTTGCCATTCTCGTTTTCTTGTCATCTCCATCAAACCTAAGGAAGTCATTCCAAGTACATCTGTTCTTATGGGATCATTCTTCACAAGATGTTTCATTTCTGCCAGAAGGCGTTTTTCTTTCTCGCGGCTCTTCATAGAGATAAAATCGATAATAATAATCCCTGATAGATTCCTCAAACGGATCTGTTTTTGGATTTCTCTTGCTGCAAGAAGATTGACTTCGAAAGCTTGAGAATTAGAAAAGCTTTTTCCTTTGACCTGATGACTATTAACATCAATAACAGTCATTGCTTCTGTGTTTTCAATCACTAATTGGACACCATTGTCCATTTCTACCACAGATTTTGTCAATTTCTCTTGCAGCACGGAAATCGATACAGGTAAATGACTTGAAACGTTTTTCTCCCACTGAATACGGGGGGATAACGAAGGATACTTTTCCCTTAAATTTCTTGAGACCGTAGGATCATCGACCATAATTCCTTCTATGGAGGTGACAGGGAACTTACGAATCAACTTGTCGGGGATGAGTTGTTCTTCCCATAAAAGTTGGGGCTTTTTTGGTTTACTTTTTTCTATGTCTTCCCACTGTGCTTTCAAGACTCGGACTTCCTCCGTTATTACTTGCTTGTCCTCAGTGCCAGCAGCAGTTCTTACGATAGCACCTTCCGATTCAGAAAGCTCGGATTTCAACAAACCTTCAAGCTGACCACGTTTTTCTTTCCCCAGTTTCTTCGAAAGCGCGATATTCCCTTTCGCATAAGGCTGATAAACAATATAGAGACCTGGTAATGTTATGTCAGCCGTCGCTTGTGCTCCCTTATTCCCGATCGGTTCCTTTGTTATCTGAATCGCCATTTTTTCCCCAATGACTAAAGTAGAATCAATCTTTCCGTCACACCACGGAATCTCCTCTTTCCGCAAAAAAGCAGGACGCTCTTTCCCAATATCGACAAATGCTGCTCCCAAACCTTTATCGATTCTGGTCACTTCCCCATAAAAAATAGACCCCGTAAGTGTGCGGACTCCGGGCCTGTCAAATACATATTCACAAATCTCCTCATTCTCTATGACTACTCCTGTTTTCTCTAAAGGTTTTGTTTGTATGACGAGCTTTCTCATCTAATCCCTCATTATATAGCAATTTCAGGAATGTCCTTCATCTTCAGATGGGCATCTTTTTTTTCAAAGAAGGCCTTCAGACATTCTTGTTCATCTACTATATATAATGGAGACGCTTGTTTCAATACATACTTATGATGACGGTTCGAGCGGACATTTCCCAACACATCGCGAACCATTGTATCTTGATTGATATTTATATACTTTGTCTTCAGTCCTTCTCGATTTTGATAAGCACAATAAAGTAAGTATCGCATTTGAGTATAAGGACGGCGCTTCCACTCCAGAGCATTCTCAATGAGCAAGAATGCTGTCAGCAAAATCGTAGCAAGTGTCCAGCGTTCATCTAAAAACAACCAACATCCAGCCAGGATCATAAACATAATCGATAGAAAGAGTGTCAATAATAGACTTTTTTTAAAAGACAGCCAACAATTAGACAAGTAAAATAAAAGCTTGCCACCATCGAGCGGCCAAATCGGTAACATGTTGAAACCGAGAATAATACCATTATACAAAAATGCTGTAGAGAGCAACGAATGTGATCCCACAATCGTTTCAAGTACAATCAGCAACCCATAGATCCATATATGTTGCAAAGGACCTGCCAATATTACCAGCACCTGTTCATGGAAGGGTCTAGTGTTATGTTCTTCACTCACTACAGCGCCGCCGAAGAGCCAGATTTCCATTCGCTTCACTCGCCAACCATGAAAGCAAGCCATAAGAAAGTGACCCATTTCATGAATGAAAACGATAGAAAACAGGACAATGAATTCATAAATTGCACCTGTCAAAAAAGCAGAAAGAGCAAGCAGAAAAAAGAGGGGGTGTATATGAACCGCCTTATGGATTTTAAGGTCCTTCATTCACTTTGATGACCTGTACAGGATCTAAGAATGTATTGTCTTTTTCGATTGCGAAGAAAAATTCAGCATTATTCCCCTCTTCTGCTTTTACTGTCCCTAAACTGGCTTGTGATGGAACGTTTTCATAAAGGTAAACATCTATAGAAGACAAATAACCATACGTTGTTTTACTTCCATCCTCATGTTGCAAAATTACGGTTTTCCCTGATTCAGGGTCATTCCCAGCAAAAATAACAGTTCCTTCACGCACAGAATTGACTTCCGAACCATTTTCTGTTGTTAAAATTATCCCTTTACCATCGTTCTGGAATGATGTGGTTACTGTGCCATTGACAGGCATAGCCAGGGGTTCTTGTCCCACCTCTTCTTTTGGCTGGATGACTTGTAAGGGGTCACCAAAACGATCACTATACCAGGCAGTGACTGTGGCAAAAGGAAAATCCTCTTGCATTTTCGTCGCCGTCCAATCAGCAGGGCCCTGAATGATCGGCATGTCCGTATTTTTACCAAGAGCAACCATAGCAAATAATAACGCGGCAAAGAAAATCTGCAATCCAAAATGACTTGTACCACTTTCTTGTTTAAGATCAGACCCGCTTTTATTTCCAAACCCTGTAACTAAAGGAGGATAACCATGCATTTCTTCATCTTGCGGTGGAGAAATTACTTTAGGAGGACTAGAACCCTGTCCATGCATTTTTTTCTTTTTTCGATCGGCTATATTTCTTCGAACGTCACGAATATTCTTTTTCACAAACAAACCCCTCTCTTGACGTCTTTTTCTATCATTCTATGGGACGAGAGGTCTGATTATTAATATTAAAAATAATTGCGCTTGATCTTTTAATTATTTCAAGGAGATGGAATTTCGCTATAATGACGGGTATGAGGAACATTCGGATTGTCCATTATACAGGGTTCTTTCTATAGAACTACTAAAAAACCTGTCATGAGTCATGACAGGTTAGAAAGCTTTATATTATGTGCGCATTCCGAAGAACCGCTTCACTTTGGCCAACATTCCACGTTCTTCATTCAAATTCATAAGCGGGACCGTTTCGCCTAGAATCCTTCTAGCTATATTACGATAAGCAAGAGAGGCTTTCGAGTTCGGTTTCATCGCGACAGGCTCACCACTGTTAGATGCTTTGATAACAGCATCATCATCAATCACAATCCCTAACAAATCGATCGACAACACATTAACAATTTCATCAACATCTAACATGTCACCATTTTTCATCATATGATTTCTAATACGATTAATGACAAGCTTCGGAGATTCCATCTCTTCTTGTTCCAGTAGACCAATGATACGATCAGCATCACGCACGCTTGATTTTTCCGGGGTTGTCACGACTATCGCTTTATCTGCACCCGCTACGGCATTTTTATACCCTTGCTCTATACCAGCCGGACAGTCGATAACAACGTAATCATAATCTTGTTTTAATTCATCGACAATTCCTTTGATACCTTCTGGGGTAACCTCTGATTTATCAGAAGTTTGGGCTGCCGGTAATAAATGAAGACAGTCGAAACGCTTATCCGTAATTAAAGCTTGCTTCGTCTTGCAACGCTCGTTAACTACGTCGACGATATCATATATGATGCGGTTTTCAAGCCCCATCACCACATCCAGGTTTCTGAGACCGATATCAGTATCAACAAGACAAACTTTCTTCTTCTGCAAGGCCAAAGCGGTCCCCAGATTGGCAGTAGTTGTCGTCTTTCCAACCCCTCCCTTTCCGGAGGTAATTACTATCGCTTCACCCATTGATCATTCTCCTTTCAAAACTGACAAGATCCGGTCTTTTCTTCACTACTTCTTGAAGTCGGTCGATGCGGATCTTTCCATGCGAATCATCTATAAATCCGCATTCCATATAGACGCCTTCTGATTCATAGTCCGGTGATCGGCTCAATTGATCAGCGATTCTTAATTGACTGGGTTGCATATAAGACGCTGCAATTACCGTCTGGGTGTTCCCGCCAGTCCCGGCGTGAGCGATCCCTCTTAAACTGCCCATAACAAAAATGTTACCGGTGGCATGGATTTGCCCCCCAGGGTTTACATCTCCGATTAAAAGCAAATCCCCTTTTATTTCAATCCGTTGGCCTGAACGGACTGTTTTTGCCACAGGTGTTATTTCCGTATTCTCTTTCCATTCAAGAGCTTCTTCTTTCGTCAGTACGTCAGATTCAATCTGTTCGACAACTAGTTTTTGTTTTTCTCTGACAACGGCAGAAAGCTTCTCCTTTTGTTCCTCATTTAAATAACGATTGCCAAGCTGAATCGTCACACGAATCATCGGGTGTTCTTCAGTCAAGCCATTCATAGATAGTTGTTCTTGTAATTCTTTGAGGATGGATTCAAACGAGCATTGGTCATCCAAATGCAAAGTAAGCCCATCTCTAGTTCCTTTAATCATTACCTTCTGACCATTCGCCGTCATAGGCTTTCACCCCGAACCTTAGACATTTCCAACTAATTAAACATTACTTACTTGCTCAGACCAATCGTGAACTCGCTCTTTCACCAATGGATATAAAAGGATAAAGAAAATCATATTTGCCGCAAGTGTAGGTAATAATCGCAATAAACCATAATCGCCCCACGTCATTGATGTAATCTGGACGAACGAATAGATGACATAAAGCATGGTATCAGCAAGTGTCACACCTACAATTGCCAACAAAGACGCTGCAAGGAAATTCGCGTGAACGAGTTTATTCAATCCATGAATCACGTAAATGACAAGTGTATAGGTAATCATATACACACCTAAAACGCCTGTATAAATTACATCAACCAACAAGCCGAACGCAAGTCCATACCAAACCGCGTTATAAGTCTCATCTTTGTCATAAAATACCGCAATAATCATTAGGAAAATTAAAACCCAATGAGGGGTCATAAGTAAATCCGAATAGACAAGGCTGGCAGGAAGCATACTCATCGCCATTCCTTGCATGATGAGCAAAAAAAGGCAGATAAGTGCAATCTTGTACCTGCTCATGATCCATCTTCCTCTGGTTCGTTCTCTGTGTCGATCGTTTCTACGGACCTGTCGACGACCATTACATGATTGATGTCAAAAAGGTCGGCAAACGGCTCAATATAAGCTGTTTTAGTAAGACCGAATTGGTCATTGACTACATCTTCTACTGTACCGATCCTCAAGTTGCTGGGGAAGACTCCTCCCAGACCAGAAGAGATGACAGTGTCCCCCTCCTTAAGTTCTTCGTCCAACTTGATTCCTTCAAGAAGAAGTTGCCCTGTTTCATCATCATAGCCTTCAATCAACCCAAAGACCTCGTCTTCATTTTCATCTTCTCTGACGACCCAAGCAGAAATTTTGTTCGAACGGTCAAAGCCACTTAGAAGTTGGACGGTGGAATGGAAGGCACCGACGGATTTTATTTTCCCTATCAAACCTTCGCTCGTCATGACCGCCATATCCTTCTCTATTCCATGTTCCTCCCCTTTATTGATTGTCATCTGTTCAAACCAACGATCGGAACTTCTGGCAATGACAGTCGCCTGAGTAGGTGAATAATCGCTCAACCCCTCTGTCTTATCAAGAGTATCACGTAATTCATTATTTTCCTTCGTGAGTCTCTGATTTTCTTGAATGACCCCTTTATATTCAGACAATCGTGCTTTCAACACTTTGTTTTGTTCATAAACATCAAACATATCATGAATGTTTTCAATCGTACCATCCACAAGACTAACTGGCTTATGGAAGACTGTCTGCATCCAGCCGACAGCATCTTGCAAAAATTTCTCTGGAGTGCTTAACGAATCACGGTCCCGAATCGAAAAGCCAATCAGTGCTACAAGCACAATAAAACCTATTAATACAATCACCAGTCTTTTTCTACGGAATAATGAAGGCATAACGTTTCATTTACTCCATTTTAGCTCGACTTGCTACATTCGGTTGCGATCGGAAATGATGGATGTACTCCAACGACTTCCCTGTTCCTATCGCTACACAATCAAGAGGGTTATCGGCAATAAATACTGGCATGTTGGTTTCGTCACTGATGACTGTATCAATGTTTCTAAGTAGTGCGCCGCCTCCGGTAAGTACAATTCCGCGTTCCATAATGTCAGCGGCAAGCTCTGGAGGGGTTTTTTCTAGCGTGTTTTTGACCGTTTCGATAATAGAATCAATCGTATCTTTCATGGCTTTGACGATTTCATCACTCTGAATGGTAATGGTTTTCGGTAAGCCGCTTAATAAGTCACGGCCTCTAATATCCATTTCGTCCACTTCTGTGACTTCTCCTGCCCCACCTAATTCCATTTTCACTTCTTCTGCTGTACGTTCTCCAATCATTAGATTGTACTTCTTCCGTACATGTTGAATGATGCTATCATCCATTTCATCTCCAGCAATTCGAATCGATTGACTTGTTACAATTCCTCCGAGAGAAATAATCGCAACTTCGGTCGTCCCTCCACCGATATCAACCACCATACTCCCAGTCGGCTCCCAAACTGGAAGACCAGCACCAATGGCAGCGGCGAATGGTTCTGCTATTGGATAGGCTTCCTTAGCACCCGCTTGTTTCGTAGCATCAATAACCGCACGCTCTTCGACCATGGTAATTCCAGAAGGAACACAAACCATGACATTTGGTTTGCTCGCGAAAGAAGATCGTGTTTTCAATGCTTTTTTTATATAATACTTCATCATTTGCGCGGTCGTATCATAATCAGCGATCACGCCATCTTTCATCGGTCGGATGACATTTATGTATCCCGGTGTACGACCAATCATGTTCCGGGCATCGTTTCCTACCGCTTCAATTTCACCTGTTTGGCTATTTTTTGCAACAACCGAAGGCTCTCTTACGATAACCCCTTTATTTTTCATAAACACAAGTGTATTCGCAGTACCTAAATCAATTCCTAAATCTTGAGAGAATCCAAAAATCCCCAATAATATCTTCCTTTCTAAGAACCCGCTTTTGAGGCGGGGATAGCCGTCCATATAATTTCTTGATTAGAAGAAGCGCCTATTTATAAGGTTTCCCATAAATGGCGCTTTTCTTTTTCATCTATTCAATTATACGAAAAATCATCAAAAATAGATAGTGTTACAAAATCATATGTTCAACTTTTTACACATTCGACCAATTTCACTAATAAAAGAGTACTTACAATACTCCACAAACAGCCCCCTTGTTCTACTTACCCACCTGTTAAATCCAATACCGTCGGTTTCCCAAGTATGAAAAAACTAAATAAGTCCATATAAACTTATTACTATCATTCAGCCACACCCATATAACACAATTAACTGATACGAGAATTTCTACACTTATCATTTGTAAAAGGAAAAAGGTGCCTCCGTTCAAATACGTAATTTGCACGAAAACACCCTAAGAATTAGAGTTTCAAAATTTCCGGAGTAAACTTTGTTATATTTTTACACAGAAGACAAATGCGCTTTCACCCTAAGCGTGTGGTGAGTTTTCAGGAATATTAAAGATAACCCTTTTCTTTCAAGCTAATAAATTTTCGATCACCGATCACTAAATGATCCAGTAATTCAATCCCGATCATCTTCCCACATTCTTTAAGCCTGCGTGTTACTTGGATATCTTCCTGTGATGGTGTGGGGTCTCCTGAGGGGTGGTTGTGGGCACAAATGATGGAGGCAGCCGATCGTTTCACAGCTTCTTTATAAACCTCCCGAGGATGGACAATCGAAGCATTCAAGCTCCCAATAAAAATCGTTTGCCGATGAAGGACTTGATTCTTAGTATTCAGAAATAGACAGATGAAGTGCTCTTGTTTTAAGTCACGCATCTCTTCCATGACAAAATCCGCCCCATCTTCTGGACTTCTGATCATATATCTTTCCACAGGCTTCATTTTCTGCATCCTTTTTCCCATTTCAATCGCAGATAGAAGAAGGACTGCCTTAGCAACTCCTATACCTCTGATAGCCGTCAATTCTTCAATGGTCGCATCTTTCAGCAACATTATGCCCTCAAAATGAACAAGAAGCCGATTAGACAACTCCATCACAGATTCCTTCTTTGTACCACTTCCAAGGAGAATTGCAAGTAATTCCTGATTAGATAAATGGGACGCTCCTAAGTCAATCATTCGCTCCCTTGGCCTGTCCTGTCTTGGGACATCTTTGATCATAATACTTGTGTGTGACAAATTTTCGCACCCTTTCCTCACAAGTCCCCATGCGAAGGCGGGCTAATCAGAATAAATGCCCCATTGACTCAGTTCCCTGGACAATCTCGAAATAGGCAAACCTACCACACTATAATAATCGCCATGAATTTTCTCTACAAAAAGGGCACCTCTCCCTTGAATCCCATATGCCCCAGCCTTATCCCAAACCTCTCCTGTTTGAATATAAGTTTCAATTTCTTTCTCTTTGAGGGGATAAAAATGTACATCAGTCGTGACATAAAACGTCTGGGACTCTTCTTCGGTGCGGATACATACACCCGTATACACTTGATGAACCTGTCCACTCAATCTACTCAAATAGTCTTTCGCTTCCGGAACATCTTCCGGCTTCCCGAGGATCTTGCCGTCCAAAACGACTACCGTATCTGACGTAAGCAAAACTTCATCTGCCGTAATAGTGACTGCTTCTGCTTTCAAACGAGAAAGATGCAGGACTGCTCCTTCCGGAGACATGCCCTCTTCAATGATCTCTTCTGCAGAAGACGGCCTCACTTCAAAGGTGTAACCTGCTAAGTCCAACAATTCTTTTCTTCTCGGGGACTGGGACCCTAAAATCAATTGTTTCATCCTTCCTACATCCTTTCTTCCCATGGGGCTGTTTATATATTACTCTATTTCTCGTTATTAAAGGATTCGGCAAAATCCGATATTTACACCTTCCATAATGAGAAAAAGGAGTATCCATTATAGGATACTCCTTTTTTCTATTTTATCCATTATCAATTTCTCCATTGTAAAGATATGCTGGTTTTTTTGAAGGATTCACAAATTAAAGGAATACTCTTCCAACGCGTAACCTGATCAACAACTTTGTTATGAGGCTTGCTCTACTCTAACGATTGTGTGACACGTAACCAGTTAATATTTGTATCATCCTGGGATTCCCATTCGCTCAAAGCCTGGCCAAGAGATGTATCAGCACCGACTTCTTCCATCACCTCTTGCCTTTTACCTTCTGACAAATCTCCCATTGCATGAGTTTCGATTGGCGTTTTAAGCCCTGATGGAATTTCCTTTTGCGTCTTCACAGAGAATGGCTTTACATACGTGTCAATACTTTCTTCTGCTAAACGATCTGAAATCATTTCTGCTTCCTGCTTACTAGCAGCACTACCGACAAATAAAAAGTACTGACCATCGCGCTTCCAAATGACAGAAGGAATCAGTTGTGCCGTCAACCTACTTTGCCACTCTTTTGCTTTACCCTCCGTAGAGAAAGCTCCTGCTTGGACGATATACGAATCAAATGTCTGAGGTGTGCCATCGGGCAATTGAGTGGTCGACCCTTCCTCATTTGAACCCTCCACCGCTGATTCTGTATTCGTTTCGGATGAACCTGTAACAGGGACGGTTTCATTTCCTGTAGCAGTCTGGTCTGTTAGGGAAACGAACATTCGCAACAATAAAAACCCAATCCCTAAACTGACGAATAACGCGGTTAACGCAGTGGTAATTAAAGGCCGGACAGGAGCATTAGACACCCTTTTCTTTTTATGAGGCAACTTATACACAGGGGTCGTCGATTGCTCATCTTCTTTATGCTTTTCCACCGCTGCTGCTTGCTCCTTTTGTGTTCGAACAACTTCATGTTTTGTGTTCTGGTGGTCCTGGTCCCGGAATGAGATTGATATCTTGTTCTTGGAATCCATAGTTTGATCACTCCTGCAAGGTTTGTCCCAACCCTATCACAGGAGATTTAAAAACATCGCTGAAATTTGTCAGTACTACTTCGACAATTTCAGCTTACAATTGACTTTGGTTTCTTTTTAATTTTATCGCTCTTCCTTTTCATAATCTACATTATGATAATTACTATATAAAATCCATGAATACTTAGTTTATTTTCTGGAGTCTGAAACAGAACAGGTTATGAAACAAAACATGATTTCTTACTTTCTCCTACATGAAAAAGGTAGTAAAATATAGCTCCAAGAACTTGGAACCATACAAATAACTAACCATCGCTGCCAGCACAATAAATGGACCGAAAGGAAACGGGTCTTTCCTTCCAATAATTTCGAGGGCAATTAAAGTAAGACTAACGACCGTGCCAATTAAAGTAGCTAAGAACAAGGTCAACAAAGTGAGCTTGAAACCTAATAGGATCCCTAAGACCCCTAATAACTTCATGTCTCCTGCCCCCATCCCACCTTTACTTATTAAGATTATTGCCAGGATTATTCCTAATCCAGCTAATGCGCCTAAGATAGAGTCGAACCAGGGGTGTAGCGGCTCGAGGATGCGATATATGGTAAAGCAGATGGTAAAGAAGAGGAGTAAGGGGTTGGGTATGATCATGTATGCCAAGTCGCTAACTGTCACAATGACAGAAAGAGATATCAATAAACAAGCCCCTGCGAAAGATAACGATGGACCAAAATGGATGTAAGCAAGCAAGAAAAAAAACCCCGTACTTACCTCCACCAGAGGATAAGTAATCGAAATAGGATGCTGACAATTCCTACATTTACCTTTAGAAATGACATAAGAAAAGAGCGGAATAAGATCTCTTGCTTGAAGGGAGATGGAACAGTGGGGACATGAAGAACGTGAGGTAGTGAAGGAAACTCTTTTAGGTAAGCGTAGACCGACAACATTAAAAAATGAACCTAATATTATGCCGGTGACAAAAATATAAAGTGGGATAATTAAGTACATGTTTCTCTCCTTGAGGATTATTATGACTACTTTTTCGGGGTCCTTAATGAGGTTATTGGTGGGAAAGAAAACTCCATGAATCTACTGGGAAGGAAAATAATAACTTTCAAATGGGCGAATTCAAGCCTCTAATTCTTTTGAATTGTATGAGTGTTACAATTCAAGTACATCGAAAACATTCATTGCCATCTCCCTATTTAACAACTAATCAAAAGTTTTACTCTTGTAACACTCAAGCCCCCTTTACAATTCCCTTACAATTAAAACCTTTGTCAATCGTACCTAGTTATGTCATGTATACAATATAAAAATTATAACGTAAATATAGGTCTTTGTCCTGTCATAATTCGGTAAATTACTTACAAAAAACAAAAGCTGTCCAATACTTTTCATTGGACAGTTTGAATTATTTCATTATAACTGGCGACTTTATCCCTTCCTCTTTGCTTCGCTCCCAAATACATCGCCCTATCCGCCTGACGTATTAAATCAAGTGCTTCTTCACAATGGTCAGGATAAGTGGCTACACCGATACTTGCTGTGACAGAGATCGGGATAGGTTCAGGTGTATTATTCATATGTTCATAAGAAATAAATGGTCGCTGGATAAGGCTTGTACGGATGGAATAAGCAACCTCAATCGCTTCCGTTTCATCAGATCCCGGTAAGAGGAGGACAAATTCTTCTCCACCATAACGTGCCAATGTTCCCTGAGTTCCTACAACTTCCTGAAGGCGTTCTGCTAACGATGCAAGAACTTCATTCCCACTTTCATGTCCGTATGTATCGTTCACCTGTTTAAAGTGATCGATATCTAATAGAATCAGTGAAATTGGCTCTACTCTCTGTTCTTTTTGCCACGAATCGAAAACGTTCTCCAGATGATCTTCGAAATATCTGTAATTATATAAACCAGTAAGGCCACAACGCTCACTTTCTTCTTTTGTCTTTTCGTAGTGACGGGCATTATCGATCGCTACCCCTAAGTAGTTACCAAGAATATTCAAGATCATAAATTGGAATTGGAAAAAAGCGTGCTTTCTATTGGAAAAAATAGTAACAATCCCTACAATATCATTATTTCTTTCAATAGGAACCGATAATACACTTTCTCCTCGGCCTGGTGTATAACGATTTTCTAAATGCGACCAGTCTGCTTTCTTTTTATAAAACACACTTCCTCCTTTACTCCATGTATTCCCGCTGATGCTTTGACCCTTCGAAAGTTGTATATTTGGAAAATCGATTTCATTCGACCGATCAAAGAATCTAATCAACTTCATACGATTAGCAGAACATACATCATACACGTATATGTAATCGACAGGAAGAAGTTCACTTAGCCGTTGGACGAAAATATCCAGCACTTCTTTTACTCCGAGCTTCCCGGTTAATTCATGTCCAATAATACTCGTCTTCTTCAAATAATCATTGATCAGTTTGCTATTATGATAAAGCATCAACATACCTGAAATAAATACAAATGGAATCCCTACAAAAAAGATGGCACTCAAACCGTATTCCGCAAAGACTATGTATAGAATAAGCCCGATTGGCAGAACCAGACTGGCGGTTAATAAGTCCCAGAAAAAACCGGAATCAAGCCACTTCGCTTCTTTCTTATAAAGAAATCTGGAAATAAGCTTGATAGAGAATTGGTTAAATAAAATTTGAAATAGGACATAGGAAACGATCGGTATTACATCGGTTATGCTATCTACAGCAGTTTCACCATGGGTACCACCCAAGGCATAATAGATACTTGCCGAACCGACGGAGATCATAAGGAACATAATAAGATTGATAGGTAATCGGTGTAAATCGGTTTTCCCTATTCTCATCTTAGCCATAAGCACAAAGATTGCTGCTTGGCTTACGATGATTTCTATAAATAATCCATAATACAAAAATACCGCAAAAGCGATTCCCTGGGTGAAGAATACAGGATTATCCCCGACTTGTAGTGGAAAAAGAGCTACAATTGCAGCGAGGATGATGAAGGCTATGATTTCAGTCCTGTCCCCCCCCTAATGTAGGGGTCAACCAAACATATAACAAGTACAAACTGGTAGGCCAAACCGCTCCCCACGTCAGCCATACGATTACTTTCTTACTCTTAGTCATCCTGCCACCCCCCCACCTAAAGACCCACTCACATTACAGACTATTGTACCATATGAATATTCAGAACATTAACATATTACCACAATAATTCTTCAGATTCAAAAAATTTCCTTATTTTAGAAATGAAGTAAAGAGAACCTGTTATTAGTAATACATCATCTTTGCCTACATTTAAGGAAGCCTGTTTTATAGCCTCCTGTTCATCTTCAACAACTTTTGTGACCGTTATAGAAGAGTAATCAGCAAGCTCTTTTGCACTTAACGCTCTTGGAAAGTCAAATGTAGTCATATAAGCTGTCTTGATCACTTCGGATAGGAGGTTTATCATCTTACTCACTGGCTTATCTTCTAGCGCGGCATACACAAGGATAATATTCCTACCATCATAATGCCGTTTCAAGGTATTCACCAGAGCCTGGGTTCCTTCCTCATTATGGGCTCCATCAATAATAGTTAATGGGTTATTGCGTACTTTCTCAAACCTTGCCGGCCAAAACGTTCTCCTGATCCCATCGATATACTTTTCCCTTCTTACATTCGCTCCTATTGCTCTCAATTGTTCTGCAGTCTGAATAGCCAGGGCAACGTTCTCCACCTGGTGCTGCCCTTTCATCCGACTTAAAAGCTCAGGAGACGTGTAGTTTTGATTAGAGAAAATAAACGATTCTCCTATCTCTGTGCTTTTAAGGTGTTCCACATGAAAGGCTTCACCTAAACAATACAAAGCAGACTCACATTCTTTAGCTCGATGTGCAATGACTTCAAGAGCTTCCGTTTGCTTTACTGCCGTGATAATCGGAACTTCGGGTTTAATAATCCCTGCTTTTTCTTCCGCTATTTCCTCCACTGTGTTCCCAAGAATATTCATATGATCATGTCCGATGTTTGTTATAACAGAAACAAGAGGGGCAAGAATATTTGTGGAATCATACTTCCCTCCTAACCCTGTCTCTATCAGGACATAGTCAAGCTGTAACTCGGAAAAATGAAGCATCGCCATCGCTGTAATGATTTCGAATTCAGTCGGCTCTCCCAGAGGAGTTTGAGCTAATTCTTCAGCAAGCGGCTTAATTATTTCAACTAAAAAAGCCAGAGAATGATCAGGAATAGGAGTTCCATTCACACTGATTCTTTCATTGAACCTCTCGATGTAGGGAGAGGTGAACGTCCCTACTGTAAATTTTTGTTCCTGTAAAATGTGTCTTAAAAAGGAAACTGTCGACCCCTTTCCATTCGTTCCGGCAATATGAACAGCGTTTAATGTTTGCTCAGGATGATTTAATCGCTCCATCATCCAAGTCATCCGTTTCAGTCCAGGCTTGACCTTAAACTTTTCCCTGCTATGGATCCACTCTATTGCTTCCTCGTATTTCATCACTACTATTCCCTCTTTTCAAAAAGAGGAGAGTACTCCTAAGAATACCCTCCTCGCTCTCTTATTCTTTTAGTTCCTTAATACGCGCTTCTACTTTAGACCGTTTATCTAGGTAATCAGTCTCTTTTTTACGTTCTTCTTCGACGACATGTTCAGGTGCTTTACTGACGAAACCTTCATTCGCTAGTTTCTTCTGAACTCTTGCAACTTCCTGATCCCATTTATTCCATTCATTTCCAAGACGTTTGATTTCATCCTCAATATTAATCAGCCCTGCTAACGGAAGGTACAATTCAGCTCCAGTAATGACAGCTGACATCGCTTTTTCTGGTGCTTGAAGATCGGTCCCTATTGTCAATTCACTCGGATTACAGAACCTTTCTAGATAATCACGGTTCTTCTCAAGTTCTTGAACAATCGATTCATCTTTTGCCTGTATCAGTAACTGTATTTCTTTAGACATTGGGGTGTCCACTTCAGCACGGATATTCCTCACTGAACGGATGATGGATACAAGTCGCTCCATTTCCGATACGGCCTGTTCATTATGGAAATCTTCGCGGACTTTCGGCCATGAAGCTTGAGTGATCGACTCACCTTCATGTGGCAGGTGCTGCCAAATTTCCTCGGTAATGAATGGCATGAACGGATGCAACATACGCATCGTTTGGTCCAAAGTGTAAGCAAGGATAGAACGTGTGGTATGGATTCGGGCTTCGTCTTCTCCGTATAATGGAAGCTTCGCCATTTCAATATACCAGTCGCATAAATCATCCCAAATGAAATTGTAAAGGTGACGACCAGCTTCTCCGAACTCGTATTTATCAATATTTGTCGTCACTTGTTCAATGGTTTGGTTCAACCTTGTCAAAATCCACTGGTCCGCTACTGATTTTTCACCTGTAATGTCAATATCTTCATACTTCAAGTCTCCCATATTCATCAGGGCAAAACGAGAGGCATTCCAAATCTTGTTGGCAAAATTCCATGTAGATTCTACTTTCTCCCAATGGAAACGCAAGTCTTGCCCAGGGGAAGATCCAGTCGACAAGAAATAACGTAACGAATCCGCTCCATACTTCTCAATGACATCCATTGGGTCGACACCGTTACCCAGGGATTTACTCATTTTCCGACCATCTGCATCACGAACCAGACCATGAATCAGTACATCTTTGAATGGACGGTTACCTGTGAATTCAAGCGATTGGAAGATCATACGACTGACCCAGAAACCGATGATATCATACCCTGTGACGAGTACGTCCGTTGGGAAATAACGCTGGTAATCTTCACTTTGCTCATCGGGCCACCCCATCGTTGAGAAAGGCCATAATGCCGAAGAAAACCATGTGTCCAGTACATCTTCATCCTGGTTCCAGTTTTCAGGATCTTCTGGTGCTTCTTTCCCTACATAAACTTCCCCGGATTCTTTATGGTACCAGGCCGGAATTCGGTGCCCCCACCAAAGCTGGCGTGAAATACACCAATCACGTGTATTTTCCATCCAGTGCAAGTACGGCTTTTCAAAACGGTCAGGAACGAATTGTACTTGATTTTCGCCTTTTTGCAATTCAACAGATGCATCAGCCAGTGGCTTCATATCGACGAACCACTGTGTGGACAAATAAGGTTCTACGACCGCTCCACTACGTTCAGAGTGACCAACCGAATGCATATGTTCTTCAATCTCAAAAAGAATTCCTTCTTCCTGGAGGTCTTTAACAAGTTGTTTACGGCACTCAAAACGGTCCATGCCTTTATATTTGCCAGCATTTTCGTTCATCGTTCCGTCTTCGTTCATAACGAGTATGCGCTCGAGACTGTGACGGTTTCCGATTTCAAAGTCGTTCGGGTCATGGGCAGGTGTGATTTTTACTGCGCCGGAACCAAATTCCATATCCACATAATCATCCGCAACGATCTCGATCTCCCTGCCTACAATAGGAAGGATGGCCTTTTTACCAATGAGGTGCTTGTAACGTTCATCTTCCGGATGGACGGCTACAGCTGTGTCGCCAAGCATCGTTTCTGGACGAGTTGTAGCAATTTCGATTGCTCCATCTTCATCTTTGAGCGGATAGCGCATGTGATAAAACGCTCCCTGGACATCCTTGTATTCTACTTCGATATCAGAAAGAGCGGTTTTAGTAGCTGGATCCCAGTTAATGATGTATTCCCCACGGTAAACCAGGCCTTTTTCATAAAGGGTGACGAACACTTCTTTTACTGCGTCTGAAAGCCCTTCATCCAAAGTGAAACGTTCACGGGAGTAATCCAACCCGAGTCCCAACTTCTCCCATTGAGCCCGAATGAACTTCGCATATTCATGCTTCCACTCCCATGATTTTTCCAGGAATTTCTCACGGCCTAAATCATGACGGGATATTCCTTGTTCCCGAAGTTTAGCATCTACTTTCGCCTGCGTAGCAATCCCAGCATGATCCATTCCAGGCAACCAAAGAACATCATAACCTTGCATCCGCTTCACACGGGAAAGGATATCCTGCAACGTCGTATCCCAAGCATGGCCAAGGTGCAGCTTACCTGTTACGTTCGGGGGTGGAATAACGATTGTATAAGGTTCCTTCTCTTCATCTCCTGTTGCTTCAAAAAACTTACCATCTACCCAATATTGATACCGATCCTTTTCAACTGCTGCCGGATCATATTTCGTCGGCATGGAAAGATCTTGTTGATCCATATTGATCTTCCTCCTTTATACTCTTTATCTAAATAAAAAATCCCTTCCATCCAATAAAGGACGAAAGGGATTCATTTCCGTGGTACCACCTTAATTTACAGGAAACTCTTCCTGTACACTCAAATAAAATAACGGCTTTTAACCGGCTTCTCCTACTGTATTTTCAAAGAAGCTGCATCAAGGGCGACCTTCCATCAACAGGGTTCCTGGAAAACTCTCAGCATCTGTCTTCCTCTCTGAAGGAATTGTTCATGTACTCTTCCCTATCTAAGCATTTCACGTATATAGACTATATTACATATTGTATATAGAAAAGACGCATTTAGTCAACTATCTCTGAAAAAATGTGCAAAAGCCCCTGATCAACAACCTCAGAAGCTCTTCAAAAGTATATATCAGAAGATTCGATTCCGAATTTTCATGGAGATTTAGGGGCTATAGGAAACGGCTCGTCCATTTCCATTGCCCAGACAGCGTCATAAGCAGAACCTCAAAGAAATAAAAAACACATTCCGTTGATGTTCTGCTTATGCCAAGTGTGGCTATCAGGGCATTTCCACATATGAACACTTTCGTGGGAGGACGGTGTGCCAAGTTCTTACCCATTGTAGTCTAAATTTCAGTTGGAGATCATAGTTGATTTTGAAAAACTGCTAACCCCATGGTACTGAATGCATTGTCAGATCGCAGGGAGTTTCGAACTGCTTATAAAGGCAATGGGGGATGGGAAGCTGCGAGACCCTCGTAGAACTTTAGCTCGAGGAGGCTTGCCGTCTTCCCGCGGAAAGCGAGTAGTTCCCATCCCCCATTCGCACCCAAAAATGTTCGAAACTGTGTCTTCAACTATAGGGAGCTGTTATTGGAAAAACATTTAGAAAAGAGGTGCTGATATGAGCAGATTATATCGTTATCGACTACCCCCATGGTGTAGAAATTGGCTGTTCGTAATTGAAAAGTCCATGTTACCTATTGTTATATTTCAAGCACTAAGGACAATTTTCTTCCCGACCACTTTCGACATTTTCCTTCTGGGTATCGTCTTAGGCATTTTCCTTGCTTTCAAATATAAGTGGATTTAATTAGGTATATAAACGATTTGTCCAGGAGAGACATCATCTGTAGAATCATTGACCCGCTCTAACTGCTTGAGAGACACATCGTATTTTTCTGCAATGGATGACAGAGTCTCTTCTTCCTGGGCAATGTACATTTTCATTTGAGTGTAACTGTCTTCCCTATTCGGGAACAGATGTTTGAAAATCTGTTTGATTCCATCCATACCCCCTGGAGCTTGAGCACTTTCCTTATCGGATGACGACTCTTCCATTTCATCCAAACTTACTTCACCCCACTCTGAGGTACTGTCATACGAGGGTTCTTCAGGAGGAGCTTGTTGAATCGTTTCTGTTTTATTGCCGAAGAACTCTGGAAGGCTTTGGGACTTTTTATAAAACCAACGGCCATCTTCATCAGGATTATCGGCACTTTGCCCTTCATCTTCCAGCCCCTCATCTTCATGTATCTTAAAGATCGGCGCTTCTCTTTCAGGGAAGACTGGTGGATCCTCCTGGGTCGGTTCCTGTAAATTTAGTGGTCCAACTGTCGCTGGTTCATCAAAATCTTTTTCATTCTGAGCTTCATTCTTCTTCTCTTCCACACCATTAATCGTCACTTGGGCATGCAAGCGGAGCTGCCGATTAGCTGGGAGCTCGTAATCAAAGCTCTCTATATCTATTAATACATCTTCTAAATTTGATACCCTTTCTAGAGGAACAGTTATTTCTACTGGGAAAGCGTGGGAAAATACATGCACCCCTTCTTCCGCCGATTCCACTTGATCCATAATCCGAACCGACGGTGCTAAAGGACTTTCATCCTGTACATCGTCACTTCCTGTAGGGATATATTCTCCTGCAAGGTCCACCGTTCCTTTAAGACGAACCTCATCCCCGAGTTCCTCAATACTGATTTCAGGCTCCAAGGAGATGCCTAGCAACTCTCTCACGCCCTGTCCTTCCTTGAACCATATGGATTCATCTAGATAAAATGAAAATACATTTTGTTTATTATTCAAAATTCGGTCCCTCCTATAAGGTAATAAACACTATTCTCTATTATCACCTTATGCGAGAGTTACCGTTATATACATGAAGAGATCCAAAAGAAAGACGCATAGGCCCAAACCCCTGCGTCTTTTTTTCATTTATTTTATATTTGCAAACACTTTGCCAGCTGCCCGAATCGTCTTTTCGATATCTTCATCCGTGTGCTTCACAGATAAGAAGAGCCCCTCAAATTGAGATGGCGGCAAGTAAATACCTTCCTGTACCATCCCCTGGAAATAACGAGTGAAAAGTTCAAGATCCGACTTGTTGGCTGTTTCGAAATTTGTGACCGGTTCATTCGTAAAGAAGAACCCAACCATTGAACCGGCTCTGTTTACGGTCAAAGGTATGCCATGCTTCTCAGCTGCGTCCTGATAGCCTTCGATCAATCGGTCTACTTTTTTATTAATAGACTCATAAGCTTCTTCCGTCATGGCAGCAATCGTTTCATATCCTGCTGTCATTGCTAGTGGGTTACCGGAAAGAGTTCCTGCCTGATAAATATCTCCAACAGGTGCGACGCGTTCCATAATTTCACGTTTTCCACCGTATGCACCAACAGGTAAACCACCGCCGATCACTTTTCCTAAACAAGTCATGTCCGGTGTCACACCGAAATGACCTTGAGCACTATGATATCCGACACGGAAGCCTGTCATCACTTCATCAAAAATGAGCACAGTTCCATTTTCCTCTGTCATACTTCTAAGCTCTTGCAGAAAGTCTTTTTCAGGTGGGACCACCCCCATATTACCTGAGACAGGTTCAATAATAACTGCTGCCAAATCTTCTCCAAATTGTTCGAACACATAACGTGCACTCTCTAAATCATTATATGGAACGGTGATCGTATTCTGGGCAATCGATTCCGGTACACCAGGAGAATCGGGAAGCCCCAATGTGGCTACCCCCGAACCAGCTTTAATCAATAGGGAATCTCCATGACCATGATAATTGCCTTCAAACTTCAGGATTTTATCGCGCCCTGTGTAACCTCTCGCAACACGAAGTGCACTCATTGTCGCTTCTGTACCTGAGTTGACCATACGGAGCATTTCAATAGAAGGAACCCGTTCTTTAACTAAATGTGCCAACTTATTTTCCATTTCCGTAGGAGCTCCGAAGCTAGTCCCCTGAGCTGTAGCCTTATATAATGATTCCGTCACTCTTTCATCTGCATGACCCAGGATCAGTGGACCAAAACTCAACACGTAATCAATATATTCATTGCCATCAATGTCATAAAGCTTCGACCCAGCCCCTTTTTCCATGAAGATCGGGTCCATCTGCACCGATTTAAAAGCCCGCACAGGTGAATTGACTCCACCTGGCATCAAGTTCACCGCTTCATTATATGCCTGTTTTGAACGATCGAATTTTTTCATTGCTTCCACCCCTTAAGTAATCGAATTAATCTTCTTTCAACCATTTCGCAGCATCTTTTGCGAAATAAGTGATAATGAGGTCTGCACCAGCACGTTTCATTGATGTCAATTTCTCCAGGACAATTTCCTGTTCATTGACCCAACCATTTTGGGCAGCTGCTTTAATCATTGAATATTCTCCACTCACATTGTAAGCGACAAGCGGGAGGTTGAAACGGTCTTTAACTTCTCGCATGATATCTAAGTATGATAAAGCTGGTTTGACAATAAGAAAGTCTGCGCCTTCTTGGACATCCGATTCTGCTTCTCTAATTGCTTCTAAACGATTCGAGGGATCCATTTGATAGGCACGGCGGTCTCCAAATTGCGGGGAGCTATGAGCAGCATCTCGGAATGGTCCGTAAAAGGAAGAAGCATATTTCACAGCATAAGACATGACAGGAATATGACTGTACCCTGCTTCGTCCAGACCATGACGGATAGAGGCGACAAAGCCATCCATCATATTAGATGGAGCAATGATATCTGCTCCTGCCTCTGCTTGTGAAACGGCTGTTTGAGTAATATAGGTAAGAGATTCATCATTAGCTATATCCCCATCACGAACCACACCGCAATGGCCATGATCGGTGTATTGACAGAGACATGTATCTGCTATGACCGTTAAAGAAGGTACCTCTTCTTTAATTTGGCGGATAGCTTTTTGGACAATGCCGTCTTCATGATAAGCCTGACTACCGACTTCATCCTTTTCAGCAGGAACACCAAAAACAATGACAGAACGAATATTCAGTTGAACTAGCTCTTCCATCTCTTCAGTCAAATAATCCAATGATACTTGATGAACACCTGGCATGGAAGCGACAGGATTTTTCACCCCTTCTCCTTCCACCACAAAGATCGGAAAAATTAGATCCTCTGTACGCAGATGCGTTTCTCTGACTAACGCCCTCATAGATTCTGTCCGACGAAGACGACGATGACGTTTAAATGTTAAATCACTCATCTTATCTTTCCTTTCATTAGAAAAATAATGGTTCAGTTGATTCATTATTTCATTGATTGTATATTGCTTTGGAACGAAAATGTGCCGAAATCCATACCTTCTTGCTGTTTCCGCTGTAGTTGGGCCGATACAAAAACAGGGAAGGTCTTTACCATTGATTTCCGCTCCTTGAACTATGTTGGCAAAAGCTGAAACTGTAGATGGACTTGTAAACGTTAAAGCATCTAATTCCTCCGATTTTAACCAACTTAATATCTCTTCTCTCTGATCCTTCACTAGTAGGGTATCATATACAGTCATGGATTGAAAAAATACACCCTTGGCCCGAAAAGCAGCAGGTAAAACATCACGCGATCGATTGCCTCTTATGTAAAGAATGTTGCCTGGTCGAGGATATACGGCAAAAAACTCATCCACCATCTTAGTAGCCTGGAAACGGGAAGGTATAAAATCAGCTTGATATCCGTAACTTTTGAGTGCGTGATTTGTTTTTGTGCCAATAATTGCAAACTGAAGCTTTTGAGGAAGAAATACATTGTGTTTCCTCAATAATTCGAAAAAAAACTTCACGCCATTGGAACTTGTGAGAAATACCCAAGAATAGTCGTGAAGTTGATGAATAATCTCTTGATGAGATTCTGAATCATTCAATTGGAAATCAAGAAGGGGAGTATGATAGGAAACTCCACCTCCCTCTTCAATCTTCTCTATGAATGGATGTGCTTGGGATTTTCCTCTCGTTACGAGAATATGCTTCCCTTGCAATGGTTTCATTACTGGTCATACTCCTCTATGGCACGGTCCACAATTTCTTGTGCTCCTTGAGCTTTCAAGCGATCCGCTGCCTCTTTCCCAACTTCTACTGGGTCTTTCCCACTTACTGTTTCATGTAAAATTGTTTTACCATCAGGTGTTCCAACAAGCGCTGTTAAAATGATCTCATCGCCTTTACGATAGGCATATCCTCCAATAGGAACTTGACAACCGCCATTCAAATCATGAAGGAATTTACGTTCCGCAGCCACTGTTGTTTCTGTGTACTCATGATTAAGTTTTAATAGAAAGTCCCGAAGTTCTGAGTCATTCTCACGGCATTGGATGGCAAGAGCCCCTTGTCCGACGGCAGGAACACAAACATCAGGTTCTAAATATTCGGTAACCACATCATCGTCCCATCCCATTCGCTTCAGGCCAGCTGCTGCAAGGACGATGGCATCATAATCCTCTTCTTTCAACTTCTTAAGGCGTGTATCGATATTTCCCCGAATCCATTTGATTTCAAGGTCTGGTCTTACCGATTTGATTTGGGATCCGCGTCTTAAGCTACTCGTCCCTACTATTGCTCCTTCCGGAAGGTCTTTTAGAGCGACATTTCCATTGGAGACGAACGCATCTCTGTGGTCTTCACGGATAGGTATGGCTGCAACAGTTAAGCCTTCCGCGACTACTGCCGGCATGTCTTTCATACTGTGGACAGCCATGTCAATTTCTCCATCGTACATCGCTTGTTCGATTTCTTTGATGAATAACCCTTTACCACCCACTTTGGAAAGGGTCACATCAAGAATTTGATCCCCTTTAGTAGAGATACGCTTAATTTCAAAGTCATAAGATGGATCGATTTGTTTCAGCTGGTCGATCACCCATTCTGTCTGAGTAATTGCCAAGTTACTTTTTCGTGAACCGATAACGATTTTTCTCACTCTGTTTCCTCCTCGTTATTAGAAATGAAAGTTAGATAAAGACCCGAATAGAAAGAAATTGATTAATAAAAATAAAAAAGCAGCTGAATTGAAGATGGAAATGCTTCGCCCCTGATAGCCCTTAATGACACGCAGAACCAAATAAATGATATACACTGTCAGGACTAGCATAGAACCAAGCGTCTTAGAGTCATACCAATAAAAAGGGGCAGTAGACACATATCCCCAGACGACTCCCAGGATAATTGCGATCAATAATAATGGAACACCCAAAATGATGGCGACATAAGAGAAGTGATCGAGTTTCGTCAAGTCTCCAAGGCGAAAAAGTTTTGTATTCCACTTTTTCTTTTTCAACAATCGGTACTGTAACAAGTACATAATTGAAAAAATAAAAGATACTGTAAAAAAACCGTAAGATATGATTGCTAAACTGACATGAATCACAAGGAGTTCATTGACCAGCGCAATCCCCTGTTTTTCCAACACGTTCTGCGCTCTTGTAGAAATATGAATGATCATGATCAAAAAACCGACCACATTTGTGAAAAACACAAGAAAATCTACTTTAAAAAGTCTATTTATAATCAATGAGAACGTAACTAAAATCCACGCGTAAAAGTATAAACCATCATAAACGGTCATAATGGGGAAATTTTCTTTAAAGAACATTTGGGAGAGTAAGAAAAAGGTCTGTAAAATCCAAACCATACTAAGTAACCAGAAAGCGAGAACATTCGCCTTCCGGTTATTTTGTACAAAGTCAATGAAGTATCCAATTAAACTAAGACCATAAAGGAATAGGATAAGTTCATATACCCACTTGAATTCAAGCATTTAACTTCCCACCTTATGGATGGGCCACAGAGCTAATGACCTTTTTGATCGGTTCACTTACCTCTGAACTGCGCTCCACCTTCATTCCGTTCTTTTTTTCTTGTGCTTTTACCTCTTTATCAACTTGCTCCTCAATGCCGAAAATCTGAGTGAACAACTTCAAAGTCTCATCAGAATCCGGCTGGGCGGCAAGCTCTTTTGCTTGAGAAATCGGTTCTTTCAACATCTGGTTGATAATACTCTTTGTGTGTTTATTCAGTACTTTACGTTCACGATCGCTTAGTTCCGGCATCTTCCGTTCTATGCTTTTCATCGTTTCTGCTTGAATGTTCAATGCTTTTGAACGTAACGCAGAAATTACCGGGACTACACCAATCGTTTGCAACCATTGTTTAAATTCAACGATTTCCGCTTCAATCATCACTTCAATTTCTTCCGCTGCTTGTTTACGCAGGGCAAGGTTAGCATCAACGATTCCTTGCAAGTCATCGATATCATACAGGAATACACTATCCAACGTTTCCATCGCAGGATCCAAATCTCTTGGTACTGCAATATCAACAAAAAATAATGGCTTCCCTTTTCGTTTCCGATGAATAGGCTCCATTTTTTCCCTAGTTATTACGTACTCTGTAGCCCCAGTCGAACTGATGACTATATCAGCATCTGCTAAAACATCTTCCAGCTCGTCCATCGTCTTCGCATAGCCATTAAACTGATTAGCAACAGTTTGAGCTTTTTCCAGGGTTCTGTTGACAACGGAAACTTTTTTAACACCGGAACCATGAAGATTCTTCGCAGCTAATTCTCCCATTTTTCCTGCACCTAAGATGACAATATGTTTATGAACAAGATCGCCGAAAATCTTACGAGCAAGTTCAACAGCAGCATAACTGACAGATACAGCGTTTTCACCTATTTCCGTTTCTTTATGCGCTTTTTTCGCCATAGTAACAGCTTGTTTGAATAACTGATTAAATATCGTACCAGTCGTACCAGCTTCTTGAGCACGCATAAAGACTTGTTTTATTTGGCCAAGAATTTGGGTCTCCCCAAGAACCATAGAATCCAGCCCAGAAGTGACACGTAACAAGTGTTCCATTGCCCCATCTGTTTCGTAGATGGAAAGAAAAGGAGAAAACTCTTCTTTTTCTACTTCAAACCAGTCAGATAAAAATTGTTTAATATAGTAGCGGCCTGTATGGATTTGATCCACAACGGCATAGATTTCCGTGCGGTTGCATGTAGAAATAATCACATTTTCTAGCACGCTTTTTCGGGCATTAAGCTGTTGCATTGCTTCCTCAAGCTGCTGCTCTGAAAATGTAAGCTTCTCCCGGATTTCCACAGGGGCTGTTCTGTAATTAAGACCGACAGCTAAAATGTGCATTTCATCTACCCCCATTAAAACGTTCAGAACTTCTCATATCCATTAGTATAGCACAAAAAAACGACAATATTTCATGTAAATTATGAACAGATTTTGAACCTGTTATGATAGGATAAGATTACGTTAAAAAGAAAATTATAACTATTTATTTAGAACCATTTTAAATTATAACCCGTCTGTAATATACCAAAACATGACGGACAGCGCAACAATCCGGCACGATAATACAAAGTTCTCTTCCCGTTCGTTTATTTTGGAAGATCGGAAGACACATGCTACAATCCTTGTCAACGATCGTGTAATATATTTTATTATAATAAGGTGTGAAGTATATGAATAAACAGCAGTCTTTAATCGGTTTTATATTGATTGGTGTTGGTGCTTACTTTTTTATCCATCACCTCAATGTACCCCAATTAAGTCCTTTCTACTCATGGTCAGCTCTAGTTTTCATCATCGGAGTTGCCTTTCTTTCACATAGTTATATGACTAAAGATTACTCCAACCTATTCACAGGTGCTTTGATTACCGGTATCGGTCTTCATTTTATAGCCACCCAGCATACTTCATTCTGGATAGACCATTGGGGAACGTACCTTCTCATTATAGGGATCGCTTTTCTGCTCCACTATCAAAAAAATAAGAAAGGGTTGATCCCTGCTCTTGTTTTTCTCAGTATCGGTCTGTTCGTATTATTTGCTCCTACAAGCCCCATATGGTTTCAATGGTTACAGGAAGTCTTCTTAATGATCGAACGTTTTTGGCCTATAGCCTTGATAGGTTTTGGGATTTATTTATTAAAGAAAAAATAAAGAAACGCAACCAACCAGTCGCGTTTCTTTATTTATTAACATTGTCCACCTATTACACTAAAGCGGCTACGGGAAAAGGTTCGCTCCGCCCCTTTCCATAATAGGTTTCTCGAAACCACCCTCAAATAAAGAGAGCATAATGTAAGTGAAAGTGCGGTAATCACAGGCTTGAAGTGCTATTCTCCCTCTACTTATGGCAGGGTTATTGTTGTGCGATTTAGAATAACTTTTACGGCATGGTAGGTGGGGGATGAGGAGACTCCTATTTTTTAAAGCGGAAGTGCCTCGATCAGCGGCGTATGGACTGGACTGAGCTGGAGGAGATAAAGGAAACACGAAGAGCGTAGTGATTCGATGTTGACTTATCGTACAGAAGCGAGGGAAGTCTCATTAGCCGCTAGGCACTAGAGCTGGATAGCACACGTATGGCTTATGTAATCCATTGGAATGTGGGATCATGCAGGTGTAAGAACGGGAAAGGATAGACTGGCGAGACACCAAAGATCACTTCAAGTGACCGAGGAGGCTTGCCGTCTTCCCCGCGGAAAGCGACTTATCCCCCTCCTCCCCTTATTCACATCAAAAGTCTCGAAATCGATTCTTCCAGAATACTGCCATTTTGTTGAAGGAACGCTTACAATATGGAGCTTAAAAACGCTTGTGTACGTTCTTCTTTTGGATTTTCAAAAATATCTTTGGGCGCACCTGTCTCGACGATTTTTCCATCGTGCATATAAACTACACGATCTGCAACTTCTCTGGCAAACCCCATTTCGTGTGTGACGACAACCATCGTCATCCCTTCTTTCGCAAGATCTTTCATTGTTTGTAATACTTCACCGACTAGTTCTGGATCCAATGCAGATGTAGGTTCATCAAAAAGCATAATTTCCGGCTTCATGGCAAGAGCCCGAGCAATGGCTACCCTTTGTTTCTGTCCGCCGGAAAGCCTTGCTGGATAATCATCAGCTTTATCCCCGAGACCTACTTTCTCTAATAATTCTTTCCCTTCCTTTTTCGCTTGAGCCTTGGATACCTTCTTAACTTGCAAGGGCGCTTCAATTACATTCCCTAATACCGTCTTGTGAGGGAAAAGATTGAAGTGTTGGAATACCATACCAACCTGTTGGCGTACTTGATTCAGGTTATCTTTTTTAGGATCTATTTGCTCCCCTTTTATATATAGTTCTCCACTATTTTTCATCTCTAAAAAGTTCAAACAACGCAACATTGTACTTTTACCCGAACCACTGGCTCCGATCAGTACTACAACCTCACTTTCTTCCACATGAAAATCAATATCTTTCAGGACATGCAAGTCCCCGAAATATTTATTTAATTTATTTACTTGAATCATTTGTTCTGACAATTGTGTATCCTCCTCCGTTAATCACTAACAGCCATTTTCTTCTCAATCGCACTTACTGCTAGAGTCAGCAAGAATACGAGAATTAAATACCAAACAGCACTTACGAGCAACCATGTCATATAGTCGAATGTATTGGACCCCTGTGTCGTTGCTACAGCGAAAATTTCTGAGACACCGATAAAGGCTGCCAGGGATGAATCTTTCAAACCAATGATAAACTGATTCCCTAACGGAGGCAATGCACGTCTGAATGCTTGCGGTAAAATGATACGGCGCATCGTCAATATGTTACTCATACCGAGCGAACGCCCAGCCTCTGTTTGGCCTTTACCAATCGACTGGATCGATCCACGGAATATTTCTGCTATATATGCTCCGTTATGAAATGCAAGACCTAATGCGACGGACCAGAATCCACTGATCATCCAAATCTCTGTTAATCCATAATAAAAGACGAAAATTTGCACAATCAGAGGTGTTCCCCTTACGACATAAATATAAATATTAGCCAGCCACTCTAATGGCTTGATTTTCGATATTTTCATAAAAGCAAACATAAGCCCTATGAATATAGCAATTAAAATAGAAATAGCTGTAAGAGCTAACGTCATTTGCGCCGCTTCAAAAAAGATACCGCGACTTTCAATGAGCGACCCCCAAAAATTAACGAAATTCAAATACAATTTACTCAACTCCTCTATAATGTCAAAAAAGAGTACGCTCTCTGCGCACTCTTTTTAACTTCGACCTTTTATCTGCATCAGTTGATCGACTTACTCGGGAAGAGTAGTAATATCTTCTCCAAAGTATTCTTCACTGATTTCCGCAAGTGTTCCATCTTCACGAAGTGTTTCTAGAGCTGCATTAATTTCTTCAAGTAGTGCCTCATTTTCTTTAGAAACAGCGACTGCTTGTTCACTGCGTTCAATCATTTCTTTCGCTTCAATTTCAAGTCCTTCTGCAGAAGCTTCTTTACCTGTCAGGAAATCAGTGATAACAGCATCATGGCGGTTTTTAGCTAGCGACTGTAATGCCACAACATCACTGTCATAGGTGACAATATTGTCTGTTACTTCTTCTGCATATTTACTGTAAGTAGAACCTTTGGAAATCGCAATTTCCATCCCCTCTAAGTCTTCAAGTGTTTCCACATCACTATCTGGACGAGTGAAAATCTGGGCTCCAGAGTAATAATAAGGAGTAGAGAAATCCACCTCTTGTTGACGTTCCTCCGTAATGGTATGACTCGCTACTGCTGCATCAAATCGACCAGTCTTGACACCTTCTACAATACTAGCGAATTTTTGTTTCTGAGGATTTGGCTCTAAGCCCAACTCTTCGGCGATTGCATTCGCTACATCAATATCAAAACCACTCATTTCACCACTTGCTTCGGTCATACTGAACGGACGGAATTCCCCAGAAGCAGCAAAAGTAAATTTACCATCCTCAACTAGGTCATATTCCACTTGTTCTCCGGACTCTTCTGTATCACTATCATTCGTATTTCCCGATGTTTCTTCCTCATCTCCACTAGTGCCGCAAGCGGCCAGAGCAGAAATCATTAGGATGCTCAGGGTAATCATAAGTAAAAACTTTTTCATAACCACAAAAACCTTCCCTTCATCAATTTGTCATTTCTCTGTAATATTAACGACACTTTAAATTATATCGATTATTCTAACAATTCCCAAAAATGAAGGCTCTTTATATATCTGTAAAAAGTGCTAAAAAGTAGACTGTTCCGATATAATCCTATTACATACTTAAAAATGCATAGAAATGCTAAGAAATAGGAGTAATATGTATGGTTATACGTAATTGAGTGCACTAGTACAATCACCTGGCTGGCACCTGAAACAAGACTCAGTAATGTTTTTTCGCAGAAAGGTTACATAGTTTTTAAAGGAGACGCGTTATATAACACAAAAGCAAACATACAGAAAAAAGTGATCTCCCCTTTCGCAAGACAGATCTGGTATTGAGGCGAGAACCTGTACAAAAATGAAGATGTTGCATCTAGAGACATCATAGTTATCAAAATTGAATATCCCAACTAAAAAACCACTTCTCAAAAAGAAGTGGTGGGACTTTCTATAATTTCAGATGAGAGAGCATCGTCCGCCATGCGACATCCTTACCTTCACCTGTTTCAGCGGAAAATGGAATAAGTGTATCTTCTTCTTCCATTTCTAAAACATCATAAATCATTTTCAATTGTTTTTTCCGCTGACCTTTTTTGATTTTATCCAGCTTTGTCGCAATGACCATGACCGGTAATTCAAAATGCTTCAAGTAATCATACATCATTTGATCATCTTCTGTAGGTTTATGCCGGACGTCTATTATTAATGCTGTCGCTCTCAATTGTTCGCGCTCAGCAAAATATTCTCCCATCATTTCTCCCCATTTAGCCCGCTCTTTTTTCGAGACTTTGGCATAACCATAGCCTGGAACATCAACAAAATGAAATTTTTCATTAATGATATAAAAGTTCAAAGTTTGCGTTTTCCCAGGTTTGGAAGAAGTTCTTGCCAAATTTTTCCTCTGAATCATGCGATTGATAAAAGAGGATTTTCCGACATTTGACCTTCCCGCTAGTGCTATTTCAGGGATGGGTTCTTTTGGGTATTGCTTTTTACTCGCCGCACTAATGACGATGTCTGCAGAATTAACCTTCATGTATTTCCTCCGTTAATGCTTGTTCTAAAACTTCATCCAGATGTTTAACAGGAACAAAAGTAAGTCCTTCCTTAATGCTCTCTGGAATGTCTTCTAGATCTTTTTCATTCTGATCAGGAATGATGATTTTCGTTAGTCCTGCTCTATGGGCACTTAGAGACTTCTCTTTCAAACCGCCGATAGGTAAAACGCGACCTCTCAGGGTGATTTCACCTGTCATTCCGACCTCTTTACGAACCGCTCTTCCTGTTAGTGCTGAAACAAGTGCTGTAGCCATCGTAATCCCTGCGGAAGGTCCATCCTTTGGCGTTGCCCCTTCTGGAACGTGGATATGAATGTCATTCTTTTCCACGAAATCAGAATCAATTTTAAGTTCTTTGGCCCTTGAACGGATATAACTAAACGCTGCCTGGGCAGACTCCTTCATAACATCACCGAGTTTACCAGTAAGTGTTAAGTTCCCTTTTCCAGGGTAAATCGACACTTCAATTGATAAAGTATCTCCACCTGCAGTCGTATATGCAAGACCTGTTGCTGTACCAATCTGGTTTTCCAGTTCTGCCCGTCCATAACGGAATTTCGGGCGCCCAAGAAGATCTTCTAGTTGCTTCTCTGTTACGACTACCCGCTGTTTTTCACCAGAAACGATTATTTTAGCAGCTTTCCGACATAAACTTGCCAATTCCCTTTCTAGCCCTCGTACTCCTGCTTCTCTTGTATATCTACGTATCAATTTAAGTAAAGCATCATCACGCAGTTGTAGTTGACCTTTTTTCAAACCGTTCTCTTTGACCTGCTTCGGTAATAGATGTTCTTTTGCGATGTGTACTTTTTCAACTTCTGTATATCCAGCTATCGTAATGATTTCCATGCGGTCTCGTAATGGACCTGGAATGTTTGAAATGTTATTTGCGGTAGCAACGAACATGACTTTAGACAAATCATAATTTTCTTCAATGAAATGGTCACTGAACGTTGCATTTTGTTCAGGGTCCAGGACTTCAAGCATAGCAGATGAAGGATCCCCTCTAAAATCACTTGCCATCTTATCGATTTCATCAAGTAAAAACACAGGGTTTATCGTTTCAGCCCGCTTCATTCCTTGAATAATTCGCCCAGGCATTGCTCCGATATATGTCCGGCGGTGTCCGCGTATCTCGGCTTCATCTCTTATTCCTCCAAGAGAGATCCGAACAAATTTTCTATTTATGGAACGTGCGATGGACTTAGCCAAAGAAGTTTTTCCTACCCCTGGAGGTCCTGCTAAACACAAAATAGGTCCTTTGATCGTTTGTGTCAATTTTTGAACAGCAAGATATTCAAGCACCCGTTCTTTAACCTTTTCCAGCCCATAATGATCTTCATCGAGCACCTTTTCTGCCCGATTAACATCTAGATTATCTTCTGTTTCTTCCTGCCATGGTAAGGAAACCAGCCATTCAATGTAATTACGAATGACAGAGCTCTCCGCAGAGCTTTGGGGAACTTTTTCATATCTACCCAATTCTTTATATGCCACTTCTTCTACCCGTTCTGGCATATTTGCCTTTTCTATTTTTTCTTTGAGCTGAGCGACTTCGCCTGATTTCCCATCTTTATCGCCAAGTTCGTTTTGGATAGCCTTCATTTGTTCACGTAAATAATACTCTTTTTGAGTTTTCTCCATCGATTTCTTAACTCTTTTCCCGATTTTCTGTTCAATTTCGAGAACTTCCCGCTCATTCCCGATCATGTCTACCAGTTTTTGAAGGCGGTCCTTGACGTTCGAAGTTTCCAAAACCATTTGCTTTTCTTTTAATTTGATCGGCAGATGGGAGGCGACCATATCCGCCATGTGACTTGGTTCATCAATATCGGAAACAGTGTTGTACGTTTCTTGACTGACCTTTTTCGACACCTTTACGAATTTCTCAAATTGATCCATTAAAGTACGCATAAGGGCTTCTTCCTCATTCTCCCCTTCATGCTCATCTTCAATTTTAAAAATGTCTGCATGATAAAACTCTTCATCATCTGATAAATTTTCTATACTCGCTCTAAATAATCCCTCAACAAGAACACGGTTCGTCCCATTTGGAAGTTTCACCATCTGTTTTACTCTAGCTACTGTCCCAATTGTATAAAGGTCATCTTGCGAAGGTTCATCAATATTCACTTCTTTTTGTGATACCAGGAAAATTTCATTATCATCCATCATGGACTGCTCTAATGCTTGTACCGATTTCTCGCGGCCAACATCCAGGTGTAACACCATAGATGGATATACAAGCAATCCTCTAAGTGGAAGGAGAGGTATCCTTTTTCTCTGTTTGTCTGTCATTCCTTGCACCTCCGATTAATGCAAATACGTAGTTTCATCATATATAAATGTACTTGGAAAGTAAACGAAACGGCACCAAATGATACCAACACCGATATCCCTTAACACATATCCTGTCAAGGGGGGAGATCATACCTAAGATAATCCTATTATGAGCATATAACGTCCTTTCATGCTTATGTATGAAATCAAGACATCAATCCCTCATTCATTCGATAATCAATCAGTATATAACAGAAGCCGCGCTACACGATCTCGTAGCACGGCTTCTTGAATATTGATTAAGGATTACGCACTCTCTTTAGGAGATTGTTTATTCTCATCTTCAACAGTGCCATCTGTAAGAACTAATTTCGGACGACCGTTTTCAGCTGTGACGGTTTCCTTCGTAATGATACATTTCTCAATATCATCACGAGAAGGCAGCTCATACATCACATCGAGCATGATACCTTCAATGATGGATCGAAGCCCACGTGCCCCTGTCTTACGCTCGATAGCAAGACGGGCGATTTCACGAAGTGCATCTTCTTCCATTTCCAATTCAACATGGTCGATTTGGAATAACTTTTGGTATTGCTTCACTAAAGCATTCTTCGGTTTAGTAAGAATCTCAACGAGAGCGTCTTCATCCAGTTGCTCTAAACTTCCGATGACTGGAAGACGACCGATGAATTCTGGAATCAACCCATAGCTCAGCAAATCTTCAGGTAGAACTTTTGTAAGCAATTCTTTCTTCTCTGACTCATCAGCCGCTTGTTCAGAGCCGAACCCGATAACTTTTCTACCAAGACGACGCTTTATAATCTGGTCTATTCCATCAAAAGCTCCCCCAACGATAAACAATACATTCGTTGTATCGATCTGGATGAATTCTTGATGAGGATGCTTCCGTCCCCCTTGTGGAGGTACACTTGCTTGTGTTCCTTCAAGGATTTTCAACAATGCTTGTTGTACACCTTCTCCGGATACATCACGTGTAATGGAAGGGTTCTCTGATTTACGTGCAACCTTATCGATCTCGTCGATATAGATAATTCCTTTTTCTGCCTTCTCCACATCATAGTCTGCCGCTTGAATTAATTTGAGAAGGATATTCTCCACATCTTCACCAACGTAACCCGCTTCTGTAAGTGAAGTAGCATCCGCAATGGCAAATGGTACATTCAGTATGCGTGCCAATGTCTGGGCAAGTAGTGTCTTACCGCTACCTGTAGGTCCAAGCATCAAGATGTTACTTTTAGCAAGTTCTACTTCGTCATTCTTCACGCCTGCATTGATACGCTTATAGTGGTTGTAAACCGCGACAGATAAGTTCTTCTTTGCCTGATCTTGGCCGATAACGTAATCGTTGAGAATTTCACGGATTTCTTGAGGCTTCGGAACCTCTTTGAATTCGACTTCTTCCTCATTACCCAACTCTTCTTCAACGATCTCCGTGCAAAGTTCAATACATTCATCACATATATATACGCCAGGTCCTGCGACAAGTTTACGTACTTGTTCCTGACTTTTACCGCAGAAAGAACATTTCAATTGTCCTTTTTCATCGTTAAATTTAAACATACGTTTCACCCCTTATTAAAATGACGCAATCGTTGCGACTGAAGTTTCATGATACGACGCCAACGTTTCCGCTTCTTTTGCCCATCATACCAAATTAACTCCAAACAAAAAAGTAATACCTATTAGAGGTGTGCCATACTTCTATTGCACCAACCTCATTATGTAATTCATATACCCATAAGTCAAACAATCAAGCGTCCTTACTATTATATGTAATAATAAAGAGAAGTATCAATTATCCTCCCCATTATTCCTATGCTCTATACTTTACCCTGTAGAAATATATGAGAAGACAAGGCACCTTCAAGCACCTTGTCTTCTTAGTTTATTATTCAGCTTTACTATTTGCAACTAGAACATCAATCGCTTTACGAACTTTAAGATCTTCTTTGATCATATCCGTGTTGCCACCAAGCATTTGTGTTAGTTGTGCAACATCTGTCTGATACATAGAAGCCATTTTTTCTAGCTCTGCATTAACATCTTCATCAGTAACTTCTACATTTTCAGCTTCAGAAATTGCTTCAAGAGTCAAGTTTGTTTTCACTCGCTTCGCAGCATCTTCTTTCATTTGCTCACGAAGAGCGTCTTCATCTTGACCAGTGAACTGGAAGTACATGTCTTTCGTCATCCCTTGCATTTGAAGGCGTTGCTCGAATTCTTGTACCATACGGTCAAGTTCAGTATCTACCATTGCATCAGGGATTTCTACCTCTGCATTTTCAGAAGCTTTCGTCACAAGTGTGTCACGCTTGCTGTTCTCAGCATCTGTCTTCTTCTGTTCTTCCAGACGCTCACGTGTTTTAGTTTTAAGTTCTTCAAGAGACTCGACGTCTTCGTCGACATCTTTTGCAAACTCATCATCAAGTTCAGGAAGTTCTTTTCCTTTCACTTCATGGATTTTAACTTTAAAAGTAGCTTCTTTACCAGCAAGGTCTTCTGCATGGTATTCTTCAGGGAAAGTAACTTCTACATCTGTTTCTTCTCCTGCTTTCTTACCTACCAGCTGCTCTTCGAATCCAGGGATAAAGGAACCAGAACCAATTTCTAGCGTATAGTTGTCTGCTTGTCCACCTTCAAAAGCTTCGCCATCAACAAAGCCTTCAAAATCCATAACAACTGTGTCGCCATTTTCCACAGCAGCATCTTCTTTGACAACAAGCTCAGCTTGACGCTCTTGCATTTGTGTCAATTCATTTTGCACATCTTCTTCTGTTACTTCTGTGCTTTGCTCTTCTACTTCTAAGCCTTTGTATTCGCCAAGTGTAACTTCTGGCTTAACTGTAACTTCAGCAGTGAAGATAAGATCTTGACCTTTTTCAATTTGCTTCACATCTACTTCTGGACGATCAACAGGCTCGATTCCTGCTTCATCAACAGCTTCTGTGTAAGCTTGTGGAAGAATGATATCAAGCGCATCTTGATACAATGATTCCACACCGAAACGCTGTTCGAAAAGTTTACGCGGTACTTTACCTTTACGGAATCCAGGTACTTGCACCTGCTTAACTACTTTTTTAAAGGCTTGGTCAAGTGCGTTGTCGAACTCACTCGCCGGTACTTCTACTGTCAAAGTACCCTGGTTGCCTTCTTGCTTTTCCCATTTTGCTGACATAAAAAATTCCCTCCAACATCTATTCATTCATTTTCGTCCGCAGACGACGATTGATTCTATGACTCTTTTTACATACGAATCTCGTTTGCAACCACTACATTATAACATAATCCTGCATCCTTTCAAGGAGTGACCCTCATGCAGACCATGTTTTTCAATCCCCTACCACAAACATATAATGTTGCTCGCATAATTCGACTTCTGACTTATATTTCTCTACCTGAGATAATTCCATCTCTGAAGAATAGGGCAGTTGTAAATATTCATGACCTAATTGTTTAAGTGCTTCGACAAGCAACGGAACTTCTTCTTCATTTGGTAGAAGCGGATAACGCACATAACAATAGTGGTAAAGGAGGCGATCGATTATTTCATACATCGTTGGATTACTCTGTTCCACCTGTCCCAAACGCATTTGAATTTGCTGAATGATATAATCCGAATGAAATTGCGTCAGTTGTGAAGGTACGACCGTGCTTTCTAGCCCAAACTTCTTAAGGACCACCTCATGGTCCACTCCCCCATCACGGAACCATTTAATTATAGAAGTTTTGATTATTGGATGAACTTCTTCTTTCGTCAATACATTTTCAAATTCACCTACAAAAGGATGAGGAGATAGTTTCTTTAATTGTTCTAAAGTTTGCCACTGCTTATGTATATCGTTTGAGTTTAGGGCTTCAGAAAACTCATCATAACACTTAGTTCCTTCTTCTTTTTTACGATCCTCTAGTAATTTACGACTTACCTCGTACATTTGCCATAGTTGGGTCCTGCTTTGGTGGGGAATATCTTCCGATTCAAACACTTCATCTAAGAGGTCCACAATTTCCTGATATTGATCACTTTGAAAAAGAATCGTAATATAAATATGTAAATAATGGTAATATTGTTCAAAATCTTCTTTCATCTGTTGTTTACATAATTCTTCAGCTTCATCATACAAACCAAGTTCAATCCAACTCATTAGCAAGCCTGTGATGACATCAGAATTTGCGACACCATAATCTACAAGGGGCTGAAAAGCATCAGAAGCATCTTTGTATCTTTTTTCCTTTAAAGCTTCTAATCCTACCCTCTCCAATGTTATTTTCCATTTTGGGAACATAACTAAGTTCCCGTTTTTATTTTCCATAAGACACCCTTCCTAGTGTTAATACTTCTTCATTGTTACCTAAAAGGAACTATTTCAAACCTCTAGTTATTTAGCTTATTAGGATATACTAAAGTATATTCATCTTAAACACAAAGAAATGCTCTCATCTAATACTGGCCAAAACAAATAATGCCTTCCTTTGATACACGACGACACTTATTTACATAATAAAACGATTAATGCAAAGTTATTTTAAGAAAATTTCTTATCTTGTATAATCTTAGCGCAAAACAGGACTTTAGACTCATGAGGAAAATTTAATCTCTGCTAAAATTAGTGAATGTGAATAAAATTTCACCGAATTAAACAGTAAGGAGATGTATCGTTTTGTCATTGCTGGATGATCAAACATTACTTGAAACTTATATGGAATCCGTCAAACTACAATTGGATGATGAATTTGTTCACTTAATCACACAAGAAATCGATAAACGATCAATCGAAATACCTGCTGCGGCCGTATAACATACACGAATGACATCAGACGTTACTCCCTTTGAGTGGCGTTTTTTAGATAAAGAACAAAAGTTCTGTGCGCCTTGCTTTGTAGGCAAGATTAAGTGAAACATCAATAGGAAGACTTTTTAACTAACAGGATAAAATCACTTCCTAGCTAAGAAACAGGGTACGCAATCGGCGCGTACCCTGTTTCTTTTACTGATTAGAGGTTGGATTGCTTTGTCGTTGTCCCGACATTTTAGCTAAATTCGGAATTACGCTTTGAAGCTGTCCTGCTTGACCAGTCATCATACTGTATGTGGCAGCTCCGATACCAATAGAAGCAACTACGGGTAACCACTGTACATTTTTCTTCTCCATCCTGATCACTCCTCAAATCACTTGGCTAAGTAGCCACTCCTATTATGTGATCGAAAAGAGATAGCTATAACAGTTAATTCCATGTACTGATGCTGTTATTTACCTTTTAACAATTTGTTCATCAGGAATAGAGGCCACAAAATAATCCACCCTAATAAGTAGAACATGAAAACAGACTGTTCCTCCCTGCTTTGTGTTATAGGTTCTATTTGGTGGAAGCTAAAAAATACACCAATAAGGATATATGTGAAGGCTAACAAGCGAATCACTCCTTTATAAGAGTAGCTTATGAAGCGTTCACTTCATTTGACTCTCCTAACGATCATCTCCTTATTACCTTAGACAACAAAAATCGAGCGGCTAATCCTTCGTCCTATGTTAAACTAGGGTGAGAGGTGATGAAGATGGAACGGATTATTCTCTTCGACGGTGAATGTAATTTTTGTAACCAAAGTGTACAGTTTATTATTGAACGAGATCCCAAAGGGGAATTTAAATTTGCATCCCAGCAAAGTGATACCGGAAGCGCTTTATTAAAGAAACGCAACATTAGAAACGATGTGGAAAGTATCGTCTTAATTGAAGGAAACTCTGCCTATATTCAATCTACAGCAGCTTTAAGAATTAGCAAAAGATTATCAGGATTATGGAAGCTTGCCTATACTCTGGTCGTCATTCCAAAACCGCTTAGAGATTCACTTTATAATGTTATTGCGAAAAACCGTCATAAGTGGTTCGGGGTGAACGACCACTGCTTATTACCTTCACCTGATATTAGAAAAAGATTTCTTTAATTTCATAAAACACAAAGCCTGGTTTACTACAGGATGTTAATAAAACCCTGCCCCATTTTTGCCCAAAAAGTTTTAGTGAGTAACATTCTAAATTCTATTCCCCACAAAAAAACGCTAAAATCCTTGCCTTAGAGGATTTTAGCGTTCTTCTTTAGTTAGCGTCCCATGTCCTTCATGCAACAAAGTTCCTTTTTATTTAAAATTGTCCATGCCATTAACATTATCTATCGCTGTCTTTTCCCTTTTTTGATCGCTTTTTTTCATAACGGATATCGAACCATCTGTTTCAAGAACGACTGCCTCGATATCTTCCATTGAATCACTTCCGCTAGTACGTACTGCCTGTCTTACTTCATCAGCTTTTACCCGTTCGGCTTTCAAGGCACTTTCTAAGTAAGTACCATTAAAAAAAAGCAGCTGCGGCTCTCCTTTAACAATCGCTGTAAATTTGTTTGACCTAACTTGCAGCCAAGCGACTGCATATTGCAAGAATACGAGTAAGAAAAGGGCCGTAATGCCTTCCCATAGGGAAACTGCTGAAGACAACAAAATGGTAGCCACAGTAGAGCCTAGCGCTACAGTCACCACTAAATCAAACATGTTCATCTTCGATAAAGTACGCTTACCTGAAATTCTAAGAATAAAAATAAGAGCAGGATAGATGATTAATGCCATTACGACTATCCTAAAAATATCATTCCATTTATCAAAAAACAATACTATCCCTCCCTGTATAATTCTCCTCATAATTAATCCTCCATTTTATTTCCCTAACCCTGAAGAAAACAAACACCAATGGTTCTTTCATGAAAGTAGTTTTCGGAATTCAAATAACCATATTTTATGGGCTGTTGAAATAGAAAGGTACTACGAAAGACTTTTTGGAAGTTCTTAGAAAAACAAAAAACGCCTTTTATCTTATTTGATAAAAGGCGTTAACAGTTAGCGTCCCAGGAGAGATTCGAACTCCCGACCCACAGCTTAGAAGGCTGTTGCTCTATCCAGCTGAGCTACTGGGACATGATATAATAATTTAGTTTTGTATGCACACTTTCGTGGGCTGTCGTCCCGATTTCCGGGGTGGATTCAGGATGTTTTGAAATCGGTACGTTGTAGTTTCGCTTCGGAGCATACTCGTTCATGCTCTATCCAGCTGAGCTACCGAGACAAATATTTACATTAGTTATGTATGGAGCGGGTGAAGGGAATCGAACCCTCATCATCAGCTTGGAAGGCTGAGGTTTTACCACTAAACTACACCCGCATAGGTTATTATTCATTAGCTATGTTTGGTACTGATCCGTTCATGCCACTTCCTCTCTAGACAATTCATGGAAGTTTATCAGGCGTTACAACTCGCTGCTTACCCGGTAAAAGTTTCGCTTGTGGCTGATACCACTAAACTACACTTACAAGATTGATTTCTTTGCCTTCTTGTGAAGCGGACAAGAATAATTATAATAAGGATCTAGCCTTTTGTCAACAGAATGCAGCAAAGAATTTTAATTCTTCGCTGCAAGTTCTGTTGTCAGGCTTAAATCAGGCATCGGCTCTCCGTCTACCCGATAATATTGCAAATGTACTTCAGTAGAACTTTCCCATTCAAGTATAGCATATGTCGGTTCTTTTCTGTCTCTTGGAAGTCTAGCGCTTCCTGGATTGATGAATAATGTATCCCCTACTTTTTCTGCGGCTGCGACGTGAGAATGACCAAAACAAGCGATTTGTGCTCCTACTTCTTCTGCCCGGTAGGAAAGTGGCATCAGTGTTGCTTTTACTTGATGTAAATGTCCGTGGACTACGAGAAAAGTTAGATCTCCCACTGTGACCGTTTGCTCTTCTTCCATTTCTCGTTCAAAATCGCAATTTCCTTTTGCGTAATAAAAGCCTTCAAGCTCTTTGGAGTCGTAGGAGAGCTCTGAATCCCCACAATGGATCATAGCATCTACATCCCTGTGTCTTTCTTTAATTGTAGATACTTCTTCTTTCTGTCCGTGTGTATCACTTATAATCAAAACCTTAGGCATACTCTTTCACCTCGCTAGGATAGAGTTTTAAGCCAATCTTCAATTTGCTCAATGGCATGGTGACGGTGACTGATTGCATTTTTCTCGTCAGAAGAATGCTCAGCCAATGTACGGGTGGAACCTCTTGGGATAAATACTGGGTCATAGCCAAAACCATTTGTCCCTTGTGGTTCGGTAGCTATCTTTCCTTCACACGTTCCTCTTTTGACGAAGGTTTCTACTCCAGGGCGAGCTACAGCGACAGCACAAACAAACCTTGCTGTCCTTTCCTTATCTGTTTTACCTTCTAATTCTCTTAAGAGTTTCGCCGTATTTTTTTGGTCGTCCTTTTCCATTCCTGCATAACGAGCAGAATAAACTCCCGGTTCCCCATCGAGTGCATCCACTTCTAAACCAGAGTCATCGGCAACGACTGGTAAACCTAATAATTCAACCATAGCTTCTGCTTTAATGATTGCATTAGCTTCAAAAGTAGTTCCTGTTTCTTCTATGTCAATGATTCGGTCGATATCCAATAAGGATTTTACAGATATATTATATTTTGAAAACATTTGACGAAATTCACTTACTTTTCCCTGGTTCTTTGTAGCTACAATTAACTCTTTCATAGTTATTTAGCTGCCTCTGCTTTAGTTCTTATAACATCTGCCCATTCTCCAATGGCTTCTCCTTGGAGCTTGATCAGGTTACTCACACCTTCTTCAGCAAGGGCAAGCATCTTTTGAAGTTGTTGCATGGAAAATGTTGCTTCTTCCCCAGTACCTTGCAATTCCACAAATTCACCTTTTCCAGTCATAATGACGTTCATATCTACTTGTGCTTTACTATCTTCTTCATAACACAGATCAAGGATTTCGTTGCCATCTGGTAAAACGCCTACAGAAATCGCTGTTAAGAAGTCTGATATGGGAAGCTCTTTGATCGTTTTTTTCTTAACCAATTTCCCAAGCGCGATGACAACAGCTACAAATGCCCCTGTAATCGATGCTGTCCGAGTTCCTCCATCCGCTTGAATGACATCACAATCGACCCAAACCGTACGTTCACCGATCTTATCCAGATCAACAACCGCTCTTAGCGACCGTCCAATCAATCGCTGGATCTCCATCGTGCGTCCGGAAACCTTGCCTTTTGAAGATTCACGGATATTCCTTTGTTCTGTAGCTCTTGGTAACATCGCGTATTCTGCAGTAATCCAGCCTTTCCCTTGCCCACGTAAAAAAGGAGGTACACGATCCTCTACACTGGCATTACAAATCACTTTTGTATCTCCAAAGCTGATCAATACAGACCCCTCTGGATGCTTTACATAGTCTGTTTCAATAGTCACTGTTCTTAGTTCGTTAACTTCACGATGATCATTCCTCATCGAAAACGACCTCCTTTTTCCTACACCTTTATCCTTGCCCATCTTAACACAAAATACATCTGGTCGGTAGTTTTAGCTAAAAGGCAAAAGCGCCTCAAAAGTTGAACTTTTGAAACGCTTTTTTAGAGATGTTTGATTTTATAAACCTTCCGCACCATTTATATCTTGTCTCGAAACAGGTTCAGCGAGCGGTTGTCCTGCTTCATTCATTACTTGTTCCGTTCCATCCACATGGACCTCGACAGACTCAACGTCAGTAAGGTCGGTCAAACTCATCACAAGACTAGCTAAAGCTGCATCAGATAAGGAAGGCTCGTCCGCACCTGTTAATATATTTTCATTGAAAGAAACAGATAACACTCCATTTTTCAGTTTAGAATTGATCATTTCTGCTCCCTCGTGGAAGGGATTCATTAAGGCACTTCCTACTTCTGGTCCTTCAAGTAACGCTTGGACCATGGAGGCATACTCATCGCTGCCTTTTTCTACCCTAGTCGTAACGGGTACATGATACACTTGCTCTCCGTTCTGTGCTGGAAAATATACTGTGACTGCTTCACTATTCATAATGTCGGTTTGAACACCAACATGGTGGTTAATCCCGTCAGAACGGGAGACCCCTTTAGAGATCGGGGTCCCGTCAACAGGCATAACGGCTTGTTCGTGCCCATTGATCCATAGCTTGATCCGCTTCACATTATCAAACTGTGTGAGTGTATAGGTCATTGCTTGTAAAATTTTCTCTTCATCTTTTGCTTCATAATTTTTGAATTCTTCCGATACATCAACAACAAGAGTACCATCTTCTTGAGCGTTCAATCCTAAAATTTCTGTACCTGCAGGTAATACAGCCTCAAACCCATTTGGCAGAAGGTTTGTCACAGGTCCATCCTTCACCATATATTCAAGTGCCTGTGTGGCTACCTCTTCTGAAGCCGGAAGTTCTAATGTTTGTGGAGCGACCATTCCATTTGCATCCATTAGATATAACTCACGAGAGACGGTAGCGGAAGTAGCTTCACCCTCTGCATTTTCAGCATCAGTTCCTTTTTCTGCTTCTTCCCCATCTCCTTCAGGTTGAGGTTCATCACTACTTGGATCTGGCGTTGACGTAACCGCCTCTTCTGGTGTATCCATTTTTTCTAATGACTGTTCTCCTTCAAAAAGGCAGCCTGTAAGCAAACCTGTACTCAACAGCAATAAAGCCATGAGAATAAAGGGTTTGTAGCCGTATTTCTTCATAGTTTTCCCTCCTGAGATAGATTGTACTACCATATATACGAGCCCCATGATGGATTAGACCAGAGAATTTTCCGGCTATATTTAAAAGAAATTCTTAATAGCTGTAACGCTTAGTTTCATGTACCTTTTGCTAAATATTTGTGCAGAAAATATAAAGGGCTTGGAGGAGAAAGGTTCTATCATATGGATGATTCGAATGCCCGGTACTTTTTTTATTATTCATAAACTTACAGCATAAGGCCTTTGGTCAGATATTAAGCTACGCAAATTGGTGAAGGATGGTGGGAGACTCTTCCTAAAACCAGGTAGCTTATGAGGGAGTATATGAAAAGACAGCCAACTGTCGTTATTGTACTGGGGATTTTCCCCATCCTTTTGTGTGTTTATGATCAAAAAAGCTCTACCTTATTAATAGGCAGAGCTTGGGACATGTTCTAATTCTACAAATTTCAAGACTCTTACTGGTTCATCAAACCAGTTGTTAGCAACTAAACGGAATTTCTCTATATCACCAGTAGTGTAAAATTCGTGTTGAGGTTGAGCTTCATCAACTTCCAACGCTTTATGGTAGGCTAGGATTAAGCTTGCCTCTCTGGCTGTTTCCTCTCCCGAACTGATAACTTGAATATGTGTTCCCATTTCCTGCTGGATCAAATCTTTAATTATGGGATAGTGTGTACAACCAAGGATCAATGTGTCTATATGATTCATATCTTTTAACGGCTTCAATGTTTCGGCTACGATTTTTTCAGCCTGTGGTCCGGATAAAGTCCCTTCTTCAACCATGGGGACGAAAGGTGGACAAGCTAGACTGTTGACGCGGATTTTTTGGTCGATGGACACGAGGGCATTGGGATATGCTTCACTTTCAATTGTACCCTCTGTTCCGATTACCCCTATGCGTCTATTTTGACTGAATTTTATAGCAGCACGAGCACCGGGCTCAATCACCCCAATTACAGGTATGTGCAGCGTTTCCTGTAATTCTTCAAGGGTGTAAGCAGTAGCCGTATTGCAAGCAATGACTAACATTTTAATATCTTTCTTTAACAAATAGTTGACCATCTGCCAAGTAAAGGCACGGACTTCTTCTTCACTTCTTGGGCCGTACGGACATCTTTTTGTATCTCCTAAATAGATGAATGTTTCTTTCGGAAGCTGACGCATGAGTTCCCTAGCTACTGTCAACCCACCCACTCCGGAATCTATAACTCCAATCGGCTGTTTCATATTGCATCCCTCTTTTACGCCTTAGTTGTTGTGGTCTTGGTCGGTCTCTCTCATTTTTTCATGAAGAATATGCAAGAGACGATTCAGCGTTTCCACATCTTCTGTCGGTACATCTTTCAAAACCTCTTCTACATAGTTTTGCCGCTTCTCGATCACTTCATGGATTATACGCTCGCCTTTTTCCAGAACATGAATGCGTACAACGCGTCGATCTTTCGGATCTCGCACACGTTCCACTAACTCATTCTTTTCCATTCGATCAACAAGATCAGTCGTCGTACTGCAAGCAAGATGAATATAAGTAGATAACTCCCCGATCGTCATATCTCCTTTCTCAAGCAGCCATTGCAAGGCAACGAATTGAGGAGCTGTAATCGGATAGTGATTCAATATGACTCGTCCTCTTTGTTTGATGATTCCAGATATGTAACGTAATTCTTTTTCTACATCTGCCATCATGGACGTCTGTTGTGATTCATTCACATTCAGCACTCCTAACGAAAATAACTTTGTAAATCTCATTCTCGCGGTTTAGTTATGAAAATTCAAGGTAAATGTGCAATTTATAAGAAAAACCCTTTCAGGTATTGCACCACTGATGATGACCTTACCTGAAAGGACCCCCTCCACCTCAAAGCAATGGTTATGCTGTTCTATGGAGATTACAACTTTAATTCTCCCATTCTGAGCAATTCTACAACTGCCTGAGAGCGTCCTTTCACCCCTAGCTTTTGCATTGCGTTTGAGATGTGATTGCGCACAGTTTTCTCTGAAATGAAGAGCTCTTTTGCGATCTCCCTAGTTGTCTTATCCTGCACCAGAAGCTCGAAAACTTCTCGCTCCCGCTTGGTAAGAATTTGTGTTGGCTGATAGCCGTCCTCCTTCACAAGCGTACCCCTCCTTGTTGTCTCTGAGCTTTAATGAGGGGAATTATTTAGTCACTGTATCGTATGACCAGAAACTCTTCCCTGTGCCATCGTTTCATGATTTAGACACAAGCTCGAGTTCCTGGGCTTTGAATAGAGCTTCTGTTCGTGAACGGACATTAAGTTTATTGAATATACCTGTCAGTGTGTATTCCACACTTCTTTGACTCATGTGTAAAGTCTGGGCAATTTCCCTATTCGTAAACCCCGAAGCTACCTCTTTTAAAATGGACTGTTCCTTTTCATTCAAAGACAATCCATTGGCTTCTTTCGCCTCCGCTGATTCACTGACGCTAGCCTCCGAGCGCCTCAACTGCTTGAATAAATGGATAGGAATCACCACTTCATCACGCAACGCACAACGGATCGCTGTAACTAATTGCTCACTTGTTGCCGTTTTACTAACAAAGCCATTGATATCAGCTTCAACAAGCATATTAAAATGGGTATTCAGATCAAACCCTGTATAAATAAGCAGCTTTAAATCAGGGTATGATTTCCTCACCTTTTTAGCAAGCTCAATTCCATTTATTCCAGGCATATATAAGTCCAATAACAAAATATCGTATTCTTTTTCTTTCAGTAGTGTTTCTACGTTTTCATTTTCATTCGTCACATCAACAAGCATATCCCCTTCTTGTTCCAGCATCGATTTCGTTCCAGCTCCTACTGCTGGGTGGTCATCGACAATTAACACATTCATCATACATGAATCTCCTTTTTCGATGTAATTGGGAAAGTAATGATCGTTTTGAATCCAGCGCCGGGCTCTGTTTCAATTTCTAAATGACCATTCAAGCCATTCACTCGCTGCTCTATTCCAGATAAACCAATGTGGGAAAAGAGGTCGCGCTGCACCGAATAGTCCATCCCTTTTCCATTGTCCGAGTAAAGCAACATCACCTGATCCCCACCATTAGAAAGCGAGAGTTTAACGATTTTAGCCCCTGAATGCTTCATCGCATTCGTTAATAATTCCTGAACCACTCGAAAGATGGCAAGAATTCTCTCCTGGTCCAACTCCGCATCAAATCGTTCATTTGAAAAATAAACAGTAAAATTCGAACGAAGCTGATACTGCTGGATTAAGTTCTTTAATGATTGTACAAGCCCCATCTCTTCAATAAATGCTGGACGTAATTCATTACAAGTCTCCCGTATCAAATGAATACTATCAAGCAATGATTCTTTATACATCAATAACTCTGCACGAAAACTCTCTGTGAGATCATTCCTATGACTGATCAAGTCATCCATTTTCCGATACAAATACAGTTGTTCCTGTAACACCGTATCGTGTAAATCAATAGAAAGCTGTTTCCTTTGATTTTCTGCAATGGTAAACAAAAGTCTAGAGAGCCATGTCGGATATTTCTGTGTCTGATCGCTCCTTAATTGACGTAATTCTTTGAGCAGATCTTCAATTGTATTCATATTTTGAATAGCGATATTTGCATTATGGGAAATCGTTTGTAAATACGTTTTTTCATCCCGGTTAAGTGTTGTATAATCTTTCTTTCCTCTGCACCATATCATAGTTAACTTTTCTAGCGAATAGCCAACGATGACCCCGAAGCCTTTTTCTGTCTCTATAATAGACCCGACATCATATTGGTGGCTGTTCAAATGTTCTTCAAAATGATCAATAATTTCAGTAGGTATTTGATCATAAACACAATACATGTTTTGTTTATTATGTTTAGAATAAATATAAATTTCTCTTACGTTCAATACATTGCGCACTTCATCCCTCATCACCTTCATTAAATCAACAGCATTGGACTGTTCCTTCATATCCTGCGCCATTCTATGCATGCTTTCTTGATAACTGTAGCGGGCCGAAAATAAAAACCGCTGCAAACGGAAATCAAGTACTTCTTTTAAAGACAAGAAAAGAACCAAAGATGCGTGTAGAACAAGATATACTTGAATGTAGCTGATTAAGGACAAAGCATCCTCCACCAACCACCCTATGATGAATACTAGAGCGATACTTGGAATGAGAGATAAAATAATATAATATCGTACTCTATCAATCACAAAGTCAATGTCAATCAACTGCTCACGTGACACTAAATACATAAACGTAATCGGAAGTGCCACCAGAAACATGGCACCGACCTCTAAAGAGATGACTTTCACACCAAAAGCCAGAGATGGAATCAAGTACAACCAAATGTAAGGAAAAAAAGCAATTGTCATACCTACGGCCATGTACATAAAAATCGGGCCTACAGAGGAGCCTCTATGGAAATATAACCCACGATATATAATAAAAAAGGAGATTATATATAAAAACAGCAACAATAGGTGTGGCACAGGGACAAAGTAGGCAGGGTATTTTTTCACCACCAGAAAAAAGCTTTCTAAAGAGGAAACAACAAGGACCAGAGTATATAGCCAGTAGTAAATTCTCTTTGAGAACCAATAAATATCTAACTCTTGGAAATATTTATATAAAAAATGAATGAGTATTACAGGAGCGATTAAGAATAAACTTTTATTCAAGAATAAACTATACAAATCATCACGAACTGCACCACTATTGCTCAAATAGCCAGTAGCGATCGCTAAGAAGAATAATATTAATTGATTTGCTGAATACCTTTTCGGCACGCGGTTATGCACAAGAAAAGTAATCCCCAATATAGCGATAAAAAAGATTACGGGGAGTACGATATATAACAACCAGTGCAATGGACTTGAATGTTCTATATCTTCATAGAATTTTTCACGACCGTTATATTCAACCAAAAATGAATCCGCTCCTTCTATTTCGTTAAACATAGACACAGACCTATGCTCGCTCGGATTCTTACCATCCACAGTTTCAATTACTGCACCGGAAGGAACATTATTTCGATCTCCCCAACTTCCCTTCTGTATGTCTGTGATAATCCATTCCCCGTGGTTTTCTTTTACATCAATACCCAGATAGGGCTGGATGACAGAGAAAATGATCATGTAACAAGCAGAAAGGATGAAGAAAGATAAGATCACCCATTGGGACCATTTGATATTTAACATCATTACATCCACCTTCGTCCAAATTCAATCAAGTCTATTATACTATGCGTTATAAAAGCGACAACCCCTATAGAAGATTAGATGACCAGCTGGATAATCTCTTTGAATGCCTTACGCAAGCTCCAAATGTAATGCACGATATGTTGTTAAAGAGAAATTAAAACGTAAATATTTTATTTGCTACAACAAAAGAAGTCTCCACTTAATGCGGAGACTTCTTTTGTTATCCTATTAAACTCGCTGATCACTGCCGAAAAAGCTTTTGAAAGATTCGACTGCTGTATCACGATTCAATGCTGCAATGGATGTCGTCAACGGAATTCCCTTTGGACAAGCTTGCACACAGTTTTGTGCGTTTCCACAGCCCATGAGGCCTTCTGCATCCATAATGGTTTGCAGACGTTCACTCTTATTCATTTCTCCTGTTGGGTGAGAGTTGAAAAGCCTTACTTGTGATAGTGCAGCTGGACCGATGAAATCAGACTTGCTGTTCACATTCGGACAAGCTTCCAAACATACCCCACATGTCATACATTTAGATAATTCATATGCCCATTGCCTTTTACTTTCAGGCATTTTAGGCCCTGGTCCGAGATCGTGCGTACCATCGATTGGAATCCAACCTTTTACTTTCTTCAAGGAATCGAACATACGGCTACGATCCACGGCAAGGTCACGGTTTACAGGGAAAGTCGTCATAGGCTCCAACCGTATTGGCTGTTCCAGTTGGTCTACAAGAGCTGTACAGGATTGACGCGGGGTCCCATTGATAACCATAGAACATGCACCGCAAACCTCCTCCAAACAACCCATATCCCAATAAACAGGAGTCGTCGGTTCCCCATCTGCATTAACAGGGTTACGACGAATTTCCATAAGCGCAGAGATGACGTTCATATTTTCACGATACGGTATCTCAAATTTCTCTTCATAAGATGACTCATCGGGGTGATCTTGACGTGTAATGATCATCGTGATCGTTTTGTTTTCGCTCATGATCGTTACCTCCTTTTATTTACTTTTCGAGTAGTCACGTTTACGAGGCTCGATTAAGGATGTATCGACTTCGTCATAACGGAAGACAGGTTTGTTATTTTCTTTATCATAACTAGCAACCGTCGTCTTCAACCATTCTTCATCATTACGTTCAGGGAATTCAGGTTTATAGTGAGCACCGCGACTTTCATTCCGGTTATACGCCCCCTGCGTAATGACACGAGCCAATTGAAGCATGTTCCAAAGTTGACGTGTGAACATGGCTCCCTGGTTGCTCCAACGAGAAGTATCATTGATATTAATGTTTTTATAACGATCCATCAATTCTAAGATCTTCTCATCCGTTTTTAGAAGTTTCTCATTTTCACGGACAACTGTAACATTATCCGTCATCCATTCACCTAGTTCTTTATGAATTTGATAAGCGTTTTCTTCGCCATCCATGTTAAGGATCTCTTCAAATTTGGCTTGCTCTTCTTTCACTTTTTCATCGAACAGAGCAGAAGTCATGTCATCTGAAATTGTTTCCAAACCTTCTGTATACTTGACTGCATTCGGACCAGCGACCATACCGCCATAAATAGAAGATAAGAGAGAGTTCGCTCCAAGCCTATTCCCACCATGTTGGGTATAATCACATTCGCCTGCAGCAAAAATTCCAGGGATATTGGTCATCTGATCATAATCAACCCACATACCACCCATTGAGTAGTGTACGGCTGGGAAAATCTTCATTGGTACTTTTTTAGGATCATCCCCAACGAATTTCTCGTAAATTTCAATGATTCCACCAAGTTTAACATCCAACTCTTTAGGGTCTTTATGAGATAAGTCCAGATAAACCATGTTCTCGCCGTTAATTCCTAGTTTTTGATTGACACATACATCAAAGATTTCACGAGTAGCGATATCACGTGGTACCAGGTTTCCATATGCAGGATATTTTTCTTCTAGGAAGTACCACGGCTCCCCATCTTTGTATGTCCATACTCGGCCACCTTCACCACGAGCAGACTCACTCATTAAGCGCAGCTTATCATCTCCTGGGATCGCTGTAGGGTGAATCTGAATGAATTCACCATTTGCATAATCGACCCCTTGTTGATAAAGAGCACCAGCTGCAGAACCTGTATTAATGACAGAGTTCGTTGATTTACCAAAAATGATACCAGGACCACCCGTAGCCATAATTACCGCATCTGCAGGAAATGCTTTGATTTCATGGTCACTTAGATTTTGGCCCACGATTCCCCGTCCGACGCCTTTGTCATCGACGATCGCAGATAAAAACTCCCAGTTTTCATATTTAGTTACCAAACCATTTACTTCATGACGACGAACCTGCTCGTCCAAAGCATAAAGCAATTGCTGACCAGTAGTTGCACCAGCGAAAGCCGTGCGGTGGTGCTGAGTTCCACCAAAGCGTCGGAAGTCAAGCAAACCTTCCGGAGTCCGGTTGAACATGACCCCCATACGATCGAGTAGGTGGATAATTCCCGGCGCTGCTTCACACATCGCCTTAACAGGGGGCTGGTTTGCTAAGAAATCTCCTCCATATACTGTATCATCAAAATGTTCCCATGGAGAATCGCCTTCCCCTTTTGTATTGACTGCCCCGTTAATTCCACCTTGAGCACATACAGAGTGAGAACGCTTAACAGGAACAATGGAAAGAAGATCCACGTGAACCCCTTGTTCTGCTGCTTTAATTGTTGCCATAAGACCGGCTAAACCACCGCCGACAACAACAATATTCCGATTTGTCATGATTGAAGCTCACTCCCTTGAATACTAAAAAATCTACGTATTGAACTTACAATGATTAAAAAAGATTATATACCGTATGCGAATTGGATCAGCGTACGGACACCGACATAAGAAATCGCCAGGAAGATAATGATACTTGCATAAGTCATGATCTTTTGTGAGCGAGGTGAAACTGTGATACCCCAGCTGACAAAGAACGACCATAAACCATTAGAAAAGTGGAACGTAGTCGAAATGACCCCTACTATGTAGAACCAGAAAAAGAAAGGTTCAGTAAGGATGCCTTCCATTAGCTGATAGTTCAACTCAGCCCAGCCGAAGCCAATGGCAATCCTCGTTTCCCATACATGCCAAGCAATAAATATGAGTGTAATGATTCCAGTAATCCGTTGGAAAATAAACATCCAATTCCTGAAGTAGCCGAAGTTCGATAGGTTACTTTTAGCTGTGAATGCAATATACACTCCATAGATGGCATGAAACAACAGTGGTAAAAAAATAATGAAAGTCTCCAGTACATAACGATATGGCAAGCTCTCCATAAAATGAGCTGCTGCGTTAAATGCTTCTGGACCACGTGTTGCAAAGAAGTTAACGGTCAAGTGCTGGATCAAGAAGATCCCGATTGGAATTACTCCCAAAAGTGAATGCAGTCTTCGATTGACGTATCCTCGTGTTCCCGCCATATTTACCCCCCTCAAGATGTTAACAGTTTGAATATGAACATTTTTCAGACAGTTAAGCGCTTTAATAAAGCGTAAAAATAATAGGAAAAGCCCCTCTTTCCTAAATCGTCTGACCAATGTACAATTTGTGACATATTTATTGTACTTCTATCCCGCAGGAGCGTCAAGAAAGCAAGTTTATAAAATGCTCAAAAATACACATTTATTTCCTTTCTCTAAAAAGGAACAATTATTATTGCACCAATCCCCAATTCGAGTGATAATAAGGGATAGAAAGGACTGAGCGTTTTGAAAGAATCTACTAAGTTAACAACTAGCAACATTTCATCGCTTGTAGGGGCAGGAGCCGGGTTTGACCTGATGCGTTATTACACCCTTCCCGATTTTTTGGGGAAGGATGCTCCTTATCTCCTTTATTATATGGGGAAAAACATGGCGAGACAGACAGAAATCCACTCTTTTGAAGAGCTGTATGAGTTTTTTCAGTATATGGGATGGGGAGACCTCACTTTAGTAAAAGAAAAAAAGAAAGAGATGAACTTTATATTGACCGGCCATATAATAGAGAAGCGATTGAACCAGAAATTATTTGAGATAGACTTTCGACTTGAATGTGGTTTTTTAGCTGAAATAATCCATAATCTTACCGAAAATACATATGAGTGTTTTGAAGAGAAAAATAAGAAAGAAAATCTTGTGGAAATCAAAGCCCTAAAAGGTTGAAAAAATATATGGTAATGAAAGAACCAGCTGTCATTCTTCAGCTGGTTCTTCTTGATTTTGATTCAAATGAATTAATATTGTATTCGCAACAGGCTCTGGTACACCTAATCGTGTAATATCACCAATAGAGGCATTCTTAATTTCAGCTACTGACTTAAAATGCCGGAGCAATAGCCGCCGCCTTTTCTCTCCTACCCCTGGTATACTATCGAGTTCTGATTGAATTGCCCCTTTTCCTCTTAGCTGACGGTGAAAGGAAATGGCAAACCGGTGAACCTCATCTTGAATCCTTTGCACAAGGTAAAACTCTTGCGATTGTCGGTCAAAATCCACGGGGCCAGGTGGGTCTCCGTATAATAATTCGCTGGTTTTGTGTTTATCATCTTTGGCCAGCCCACATAGAGGGACATCGATTCCCAGCTCATTTTCGAGTACATCCAGAGCAGCTGTCATTTGACCTTTCCCTCCGTCGACCACAATCAAATCCGGAAGTGGTAAATCTTCCTTCAAGACACGTTTGTACCTTCGTCGGACCACTTCTCTCATCGTCTCGTAATCATCCGGCCCTTCCACATCCCGTACCTTATATTTTCGGTACTCCTTTTTATCAGGTTTACCATCAATGAAGACGACCATCGCAGAAACGGGGTCCGCTCCTTGAATATTCGAGTTATCAAATGCCTCTATACGATGAGGTGTCTCAATATGAAGATGATTTCCTAGAGATTCTACTGCCTTAATCGTCCGTTCTTCATCCCTTTCAATCAGAGCGAATTTCTCTTCTAAAGATATTTTCGCATTCTTCATAGCAAGTTCGACCAGTTCTTTCTTTCTCCCCCTCATTGGAATCATAACTTTCGTATCTAAAGCTCCTTCGAGAACATTGACATCTGTAGCTACCGGGACGAGCACTTGTTTAGGATACGGATGATTCTGGTGCAGATAAAAACGACCAATATAACTAATGAATGTCTCTTCTGGATCATCAAAGAATGGAAATAGTGCGACATCACGTTCAATCAATTTCCCTTGGCGAACAAAGAAAACCTGGACACACATCCATCCTTTATCATAAGAATAACCGAAAACATCCCGGTCGACCTGATCGTTCATTGTCATCTTCTGTTGTTCCATTACGGATTCAATATGTTCGATTTGATCTCTCAGTTCCTTAGCGCGTTCAAAATCCAGTTCTTCGGAAGCTTCTAGCATGCGTTTTTTTAAATCTTTTTTTATCTCCGTGTGGCCACCGTTAAGGAATGAGGTAATGTTTTGGACAATTTCTTCATTCGTTTCTTTGGAAACTGTATACTCACAAGGCCCTAGACATTGATGCATATGATAATAAAGACAAACTCGATCAGGCATTGTGTTACATTTCCGCAATGGATACAAGCGGTCCAAAAGTTTTTTCGTTTCCCTTGCAGCAATGACGTTAGGATATGGCCCGAAATATTTCCCTTTATCCTTTTTCACATTCCTTGTCACGATTAATCTCGGGTGACGTTCCGCCGTCACTTTCAAATATGGGTATGTTTTATCGTCTTTTAGTAATACATTGTATTTAGGGTCATATTTTTTTATCAAATTCATTTCGAGAATTAATGCTTCAATTTCTGAGGTTGTTACTATATATTCAAAGTCCAGGATTTCACGGACAAGTCGCTGAGTTTTACCATCATGGGCTCCTGTAAAATAAGAGCGGACCCGATTTTTCAATACTTTAGATTTCCCTACATATATGACTGTTCCATTTTTGTCTTTCATCAAGTAACAGCCTGGTTGATCCGGCAGTACTGCCAGTTTCTCTTTGATTGTCGAATTCATTTGGATTCACTCCATCACTTGAGAAGTTTATTTATTGAAAGTACCACAACAACAGATTAGATAGCAGACACAACACGATAAACTTAAGCAACGCCTCGAGTGGATATGTGTAGACGCAAGAAGTTGCTTAAGATCTCGATATCTTCAAATTAAAGTTTAGAGCCAAATTTTGTTGTTCCTCCTTAGGGTGGATTTAACATATTTAACACTTTAAAAGATGATAAAAGCCGCGCTGCAAGGCAACGCGGCTAATACTGAACAGACCAAATTAGGAATGTTTGGAGATTAGTTCAGCTAAAGCTTCTTTTGGTTGGAAACCAATGACTTGGTCTACTACTTGACCGTCTTTGAAAAGCAGCAATGTCGGAATACTCATAACACCGAATTTCCCTGCTGTCTCTTGGTTTTCATCTACGTCCAACTTGACGATTTTAACTTGATCACTCATTTCTGCATCTAGTTCTTCCAATACAGGAGCAATCATCTTACAAGGACCACACCATGGTGCCCAAAAGTCAGCTAGGACAAGACCTTGATTAGTTTCTTCTGTAAAGTTTTGATCAGTTGCTTTTACAATTGCCATTCTATAATTCCTCCTCGACCTTTTAGTCTGTTAAGAGTATATCACTATCTATTTTTAGTGACTAACAATTTGTTTATACCTTATTTAAACATGTAATAAGGCCGAAGCCAAATATTTGGCTTCGGCCTTTTAACTACGCGTTGACTTTTATTTCTTTGATTTGTTCAATTAATTTAGGAACAACGTCGAATAGGTCTCCGACAATTCCATAATCTGCTACATTAAAGATATTCGCTTCTGGGTCTTTGTTAATAGCTACAATAATTTTAGAATTGGACATTCCAGCAAGGTGCTGGATGGCTCCGGAAATTCCACAAGCTATATATAAGTCCGGTGTGACGACTTTACCAGTTTGACCGATTTGCAAGGAATAGTCACAATAACCAGCATCACAAGCTCCGCGAGAAGCACCGACCGTTCCTCCAAGAACTTCTGCAAGCTTTTCCAATGGTTCGAATCCTTCTGAGCTTTTAACCCCTCGCCCTCCTGCAACAATCACTTTAGCTTCAGAAAGGTCAACCCCATCGGAGGACTTGCGGAGAACATCTTTGATAATCGTTCGGATATTTGAAATTTCCACTTCTTTTTCTGACACAGAACCTGCTAAGGAATCATCCCTGTTCAAAGCCGGGATGTTATTTGGACGAATAGTAGCAAAGACTAAACCGTCTGTAATTTCTTTTTTCTCGAATGCTTTCCCGGAATAGATCGGTCTAGTAAATACAACATTTCCGCCATCCACGACTAACTCTGTAGCGTCTGATATCAAACCAGATTCTAACTTACTTGCTAGTTTAGGAGTCAAGTCTTTTCCGATCGCCGTGTGCCCCATGATAATCCCTTCAGGTGACTCATCCTGGATCACCTGATATACTGCCTGACTATAACCATCCGATGTATACGTTTTCAATTCCGGGTTTGAAATAGTGATAACACGAGCAGCACCGTGATAGACCATCTCCTGCCCCATCTGACTCAAATCACCATCACCACATAATACACCGACGACTTCTCCTCCGTCACTTACAATATTTGCAGCTGCTATCGCCTCAAATGTAACGTTACGCAGGGCCCCTTCCCTAGACTCTCCGATTACCAATACTTTTTTACTCATAACGATTTCTCCTTTCCCCTTATCTATTTACAGTACTTTAGCTTCCGTTTTCAATAATGAAACAAGCTCTTTCACCTGTTCGTCAACTTCCCCTTCTAGCACTTTTCCTGCTTCTTTTTCAGGTGGAAGGAAAACTTCAGTAGTCTTCGTTTTTGGTTCTACCTCATCTTCATCAAGATCCAGATCATCGATTTCCAGTTCATCGAGCGGCTTCTTCTTCGCTTTCATAATTCCTGGTAGGGAAGGATATCTCGGCTCATTAAGACCCTGTTGACATGTCACTAATAGCGGAAGTGAGGTCTCAACTTTTTCTACATCACCTTCTACATCTCTCTCGATGCTGACTGTTGTCCCATCAATTTTTATATCAGTAATTGTCGTTACACACGGCATATCAAGTCGTTCTGCTAACCGGGGGCCGACCTGCCCACTAGCTTCATCGATAGCTACATTACCCCCAAGAATAATATCGACTTCTTTATCTTCGAAAAACGCTTCTAAGATTTTCACAGTTGTAAATTGATCCCCTTCTTCAAGGTCATCCTCTGTATTAATTAATACAGCTTTATCTGCTCCCATTGCAAGCGCTGTTCGGAGCTGCTTCTCTGCATCCTCTTCCCCGATAGTTACCACAGTCACTTCTCCTCCGTGCTCATCACGGATATTGATAGCTTCTTCCACAGCATATTCGTCATAAGGGTTGATGATGTATTCCGCTCCATCATCTGATATTGCCCCGTTAGCCACTGAGATTTTCTCCTCTGTGTCAAATGTTCTTTTCAATAAAACATAAATGTTCATTTGTATATACCTCCTGGTCTATTGATCTTTAAATTCTGGTTTTCTTTTATCAATAAAAGCCTGGATGCCTTCTTTAGCATCCTCATTGCCAAATACGTCACCAAAAGCTTCAGCCTCCGCATTGGTACCTGCTTCAAACTGTGACGTATGAGCATATGGGATCAACTTCATAACATGGTTGATCGTTGGCCCGCTTTTCTTCGCAATCGCTTTTGCGAGTTGTTCTGCTTTCGTGAAGAGTTCTTCCTCTGGGAAGCTTTGGTTTGCGAGCCCGATTCGGACCGCTTCTTCCCCTGTAATTGGAGTTCCAGACAAAATCATTTCATATGCTCTGGCAGATCCCACATGTCTCGGCAATCGTTGAGTCCCGGCAAATCCAGGTATGATACCGAGATTAAGTTCAGGAAGCCCTAATTTAGCTCCATCTGCTACATACCGTATGTGACAGGACATGGCAAGTTCTAAACCTCCCCCAAGAGCGGCACCGTGAATCACCGCAATAACCGGGACGTGGAAATTCTCAATTCTATTGAATAATTGCTGTCCTTTTGCAGCGAGACCTTGATAATCTTCTGCTCCTTGTAAGGAGGTGAATTCTTTAATATCTGCCCCGGCCGAAAAGAACTTCCCCTCTCCTTTCAAGAGGATGGCTTTAACCGAAGAATCATTTTCAATCTTATCCAATTCATTGGACAGGTCCTGTAAAATCGTACTAGATAATGCATTAGCAGGTGGGCTTTGAATCGTAATTTCAGCCACATTGTCTTTCGTTTCTAAAGTTAATGTCGACAAAATGATTTCTCCTTTCACTGATCGGTACGGGCTAATCCATGAATGATCAAGCTATGGACTTCTTTCGCCTGGTCTACTATGTTATAACGCTGCTCTTTCATGACCCAGTTTGTCACCGTCTCATCCATCATACCAAAAATCATCTGACGTACGAGGCGGCGATCCAGACCATCACGGAACAACTCCTCTTCTACACCTTCTTCGACGATCTGATCAATCACATTGAGATAGCGTTTCAAAACATTGTTGATCTTCTGACGCAACTCTTTATTTGATTGACGCAATTCTAATTGGGTCACGATCGCAAGATGATGATCAGCAGCCAACTGCTCAAAATGAGTTTGAATAAGGGTAAGAAGTTTTTGCTCAGCTGACTGTTTAGAGGTTGTTTCTTGCTCGATTTTTTCTATGAACTGCCCCATTTTCTCTTGGAATAGAGAAACGAGAATATCTTCCTTATTTTTAAAATATAGGTAAATGGTTCCATCAGCTACTCCAGCTTTCTTGGCAATCTTTGAAACCTGTGAGGAGTGGTATCCATTTTCAGCTATGACTTCGACAGCTGCATCGATGATTTGCTTGAATTTCGGTTTGTTTTTCTTCATAGTATATCTCCTTGCTAACTCATACTGAAAATGAATGAATCATCATTCACCTATTATTCTACAATCAAGAAAATATTCTGTCAACTTTATTTTTCAAGATTATTGGATGCTTTCTGATTCTTCGTACTTTGATTTTTCTTCCTCAATCAGTATCCTCCTCAAAATCTTACCGACAGCTGTTTTGGGTAACTCCGCACGGAATTCATACAATCGAGGAACTTTATAAGCCGCCATATTTTTCCGGCAGTATTCATTCAACTCTTCTTCCGTTATATCACTGCCCTGCTTTTTAACAATGAATGCTTTCACTGTTTCTCCCCGATAAGGATCTGGCACTCCCACGATGACAGCCTCTTGGATCTCTGAATGCTCGTATAGGACTTCTTCCACCTCACGTGGATAAATATTATAACCACCCGCGATGATCATATCTTTTTTACGATCGACAATATAGAAAAAACCTGCATCATCCATATAGCCCATGTCCCCAGTACGGAACCAACCATCTTCACTTAATACTAGAGCTGTTTCCTCAGGTTTATTCCAATATCCCTGCATTACTTGTGGACCTTTGACGACTATTTCCCCAATCTCCCCATTCTCTGCCTCTTCATCTCCATTCATTTTAAAAATCTTTGCATCAGTATCCGGCCATGGAACCCCTATACTACCACTGACTCGATTTCCCCATACAAAATTGGAATGAGTGACAGGTGAGGTTTCGGTTAGTCCATAACCTTCAACAAGCTTTCCTCCAGTCACTTCCTCAAATCTCTCTTGTACTTCTACAGGTAATGGTGCACTTCCACTAATACATGCCTCGATGGAAGAGAGGTCATACTTCTTCAAATTCGGATGATTCAATAGTGCAATATAGATGGTAGGGGCTCCGGGGAACAAGGTTGGCCGTTTCTTTTCGATGACTTTCAATACATCTTCTGGCTCAAATTTAGGCATGAGGATCATTTTATTTCCCATCATTACGGATAGATTCATAACAGAGGTCATTCCATAGACATGGAAAAATGGCAAAATGGCAAGCACGGTTTCTTCCCCGTCTTTGCATTTATATAACCATTTTTTAGACATTTGTGTGTTCACAACCAGATTGAAGTGTGTTAGCATAACCCCTTTTGGAAATCCCGTTGTTCCACCGGTGTATTGTAACAATGCTAAATCTTCTTTGGGATCGATATCCACAGGAGCAACATTGCCGCTTGCTTTTTTCAGCATATGAGACCAAAGGTGGGTATCTGTGGATTGTTCCGGTTTGACGAGCAGCTGATATTGTCTTTTCTGAATGAAAGGGTAGATTTTATTTTTAGGAAAAGGAAGGTAATCTTTGATTCCTGTCACGATGATATGCTCAAGAGGGGTATCAGGTTTAACATTTGCTGCTTTTGGATATAGAACATCCAGACATATAATCATCTTTGCCCCAGAATCATTCAACTGGTATTGGAGTTCCCTTTCCATATAAAGTGGGTTCGTTTGGACAACAATCCCACCTGCCATCAACACACCATAATATGAAATAACTGATTGAGGACAGTTAGGCAGCATGATGGAGACACGATCCCCTTTTTCTAAACCGAGTTCTTGTAAATAACTTGCTAATGCTTCAGCTTGCTCATAAACAACCTTGTAACTTAATTCTTTCCCCATAAAATAAAGCGCTTTCTTTTCTCCGTAGAGTTCAGCACTTGAACGCAAGTAATCTTGAAGTGGGCGTTCTTCATAATCTATGGTTGTTGGGACTTCAGGTGGGTAGAGCTGATGCCATGGACGTTGAAAATCAGTCATTTGTACAGGCCTCCCTAAAATAGTCTTCCCTACTATTATAACGACTAAAGTATGATATTTGAATTATTATTTATAATTTTAAGAATATTGCGCTTTGATGTACAAGTAAAACACCATTAATCTTCCCTTATCTTGAAGATTCAGTTTCGAGATAATCCAGGGATTCGTATGCTATATTAGGAGTTAGGGCTGGTTGTTGTTTTTTTATGAAAAAGGGGAGCTATAAACTTTCCCCTTATGAAAAGGGCCCTTCCAATGATTTGGAAGAGCCTTTTTATCAAATAATAAAAAACATGATGCCGACGATAAGAAAAACGGCGGCAACAATCATTAAGATTTTCGCTAGGGTTTCCACTGCTCTCTCTCCCTTAAATTATATTCGCGCCTATTACATAAGAAAGACCGACTGAAATAACTAAAGAAATAAAACCTACCGCCCTGTTATCGTTCGCTATTTCTTCATCGATCTTAAAGGAAGGAGTCAAAAATTCAAAGATGAAATACCCACATAATAGAAGTGCAAAACCATACAATCCCCATCCCATTGTCTGGGTCAATGTGTCGTTATGTTCAATCGAAAAGCGGAAAATATTTGCGATTCCGAATAACTTTCCTCCTGTAGCCATCGCCACAGCGATATTTCCTTTTTTTATTTCTTTCCAATTATTATAGGAAGTGACAATTTCGAAAACCGCCATGAAGACGACAAGGCAAAGAACAACGACGCTATAACGTGCTGCAGTTTCCACTAACGTATATTCCCAAAAGTTCTCCATACCTCCGCTCCCTTTTCTACTTTTTACCTTAGCTCTAAGACGGTCACTCCACTTCCGCCTTCATTCATTCCTCCAGCTCGGTGACTAGAAATACTCCTATGGTTCTTGGCAAAGTTTTGGACCCCAGTCCTCAATGCACCGGTACCTTTACCATGGATGATTGAAACACGAGGGTAACCAGCCAGAAGCGCATCATCAATATATTTCTCCAAGCGATTTAATGCATCCTCATACCTTTCTCCACGAAGGTCGAGTTCTGTTTTTACATGGAAGTTCTTACCTTTAACTGTTGCCATAGGTTTTTCTTTATATGGTTGTTTGGCTTTGACAAATTCCAACTCTTTGCGTTTCGCTTTTACCTTCATAACACCAACTTGAACCTGGTATTCATTCTTACCAGTTTGTTCAACAATCGTACCTTGTTGGTTTAATGTCAGCAGCTTGACTTCGTCCCCAGCATTCAATTCTGTTGTTTCTTTTTTAGGTACTGGTGCTTTCGGTTTCTTCTTGGCTAGCTCCGGTTGTGCTTCCTCAAACATCTTTCGTGCTTCTATCCATTCATGTTCCTTCATCTGGGCTTGGGATTTCATACTCCGGATTTCACCGACAATAGCTTCTGCTTCTTCTCTAGCTTGACGAATCGCTTTTTCAGCTTTTTGCTCCGCTTTTTCATAAAGCTTTTCTCTTTTCTCTTCAAATTGATTCCACTTCTGTTCTAACTCATTCCGAAGGTCCTCTGCCTCAGCTAATAACCTCTCCGCTTCTTCATAATCTTGTTCGGCTTCCCGTTTTGATTCTTCAAGTGAGGCAATCATATTTTCGACACTTTGAGAATCTACACCGACATGCCCTTTAGCAGATTCAATCACTGATTCATCTAACCCGAGCCTGCGTGATATTTCAAACGCATTACTTCGTCCCGGGACCCCAATTAATAAGCGGTAGGTTGGTTTTAATGTTTGGATATCAAATTCTACGGATGCATTGATTACCTCAGGCCGATTATATCCATAGGCTTTTAATTCAGGATAATGGGTCGTTGCAATGACCCGCGCGTTCCTTTTCACCACTTCGTCAAGAATCGACATGGCCAGGGCTGCTCCCTCTTGCGGATCTGTTCCTGCCCCAAGTTCATCAAAGAGGACTAGTGATTTATGATCCACCTTCTTCAAAATTTCGACGATGTTTGTCATGTGAGAAGAGAAAGTGGATAAGCTTTGTTCGATGGATTGCTCATCTCCGATATCTGCATAAACTTCATCAAAGACAGCCAATTCACAGCCATCAAGGGCAGGAATCTGCAATCCTGACTGAGCCATCAATGTACAAAGACCAACCAGCTTCAAAGTGACTGTTTTTCCTCCTGTATTCGGCCCTGTAATGACAATCGACGTATAGTCCTCTCCGATTTCTATATCATTCGGAACTACTTCTTCCTGAGGAATCAAGGGATGTCGTGCTTGTTGCATTTTTATTCGGCCTTCATCATTCATTTCAGGCATCGCTGCTTTCATCTGCTTACCAAGTTTCGCTCTTGCAAACATGAAATCGATATCGCCCAGCACATTAACATTCTTGTATAATACTTCAAAATTTTCAGCAATAGATCCCGATAATTCTTTAAGGATTTTTTCAATTTCATTCTTTTCCTGAACCCTGGCTTCTTGCAATTGATTGTTCAAATCAACAACTGTCTGGGGTTCTATAAAAAGTGTCGCTCCTGATGCAGATTGATCGTGCACAATCCCCCCGATTGACCCACGGTACTCTTGTTTCACCGGGAGAACATAGCGCTCATTCCTGATTGTAACAATAGCATCAGAAAGCATTTTAGTTTTTGATTTCGTGAATGATTCCATTTTTTCGCGAACACGGCTTTCATTTGTCCTGATTTTAGAACGAATGGACCGTAATTTCTCAGAAGCTCCGTCCATTACTCCCCCATGTTCATCGATACAGTTCCTAATTTCGTCCTCCAATTCTTTCATCGGAGCGATCGTTGACACCATTTCACGAAGAATAGGCTTTTCTGGCTCTTCCATATCTTCAATAAAACGTTTTAACTGCCTACCTCCGTAAATGGTATTAGCTACATCCAAACATTCTAGTGCACTTAGCATGCCACCGATCGTTGTTCTTTTCAGGCTCGGTTTGATATCGAATATTCCACCAAGTGGCACATGACCTTTCAACCTTAATACTTGTCCAGCTTCATCTGTCTCTCTTTGCAACTGCCTGATTTCCTCTAAGTCAGAAGAAGGATGGAGGGCAGATGTCTTTTCTTTACCTAAAGAAGAAGCTGCTTGCTCATTCAATTGTTCTATAATTTTTTTAAACTCTAATACATGAAGGATGCGTTGATTCATGTGATACCGTCTCCTTTATTACTCCTTGTGGATTTTCAACTGTTCCATCAACTGTTGTTTTGTCCACGTGTTGACTACTGTGTCTTTTCTCAACCAACCTTTGCGTCCTGAACCTACTCCAATGTTCATATGATCAAGCATAGGATAGCTATGAGCGTCTGTGTTGATCGCTATATTAACTCCCTCTTCTTGTGCTTTCATCAACCATTCCCAGTTAAGGTCCAAACGGTTGGGATTAGCGTTGAGTTCTAGAATAGTTCCCGTTCGTTTAGCACCTTGAATCAATTTTTCCAAATCGACATCGTAGCCTTTGCGACGTCCAATTAATCGTCCAGTTGGATGGGCGATCATATCTACGTGAGGGTTTTCAAGTGCATTGTTCAATCTTTCCATGATCTGGTCCTGTGATTGTTGAAAACTGGAGTGGATAGAAGCGATCACAAAATCCATCTCCTTTAAGAAAGCATCTTCAAAATCCAGACTACCATCAGGTAGGATATCCATTTCTATTCCAGCAAAGATATGGAAATCTTCCATAGTTTCATTTAATTTTTCTATTTCTTCTCTTTGCATTCTTAAGCGTTTTTCATTTAAGCCATTCGCTACCCGCAAATACTTTGAGTGGTCCGTAATAGCTATATATTCATAGCCTTTCGCTTTTGCTCTCTCGGCCATTTCCTTAATAGACTGGGCCCCGTCACTCCATGTTGAGTGCATATGAAGGTCTCCTCGAATATCATTAAGCTCTACAAGTTCAATCGGCTCTTTGAACTTATCAACTTCTCCATAGTTTTCACGTACTTCAGGGGGGATGAAATGGAGACCGAAGTGTTTAAAGAAGTCTTCTTCTGAGTCGAAAGTTTTGACTTCCCCACTCTCTATATTTTCTATTCCATATTCACTAATCTTTTCATGTTGTTGCTTCGCCAGTTGTCTCATTGCTACGTTATGATCTTTAGAGCCTGTAAAGTGGTGTAAAGTCGTAGCGAATTCCGTAGGCCCAACAATCCGGAAGTCAATGCCAATATCGTAACCTTCATTTACCACCACTGACACTTTCGTTTCCCCAGAAGCAATGACTTCTTTGATATCGGGATAAGCTAGCAGTTCATCTCTAGTTGCCGGTGGGTTTTCAGAAGCTATGATAAAATCTAAATCCTTAATTGTTTCCCGCATTCTCCTCAAGCTGCCTGCTCTTGAAAAACGATGGAACGTATCTGCATTTTCCAGAAAAGATTCAATTTTCTCCGCTAAAGGCAGCATAAGGGCAATCGGCAAGCGTTCAGGTCGGGAATCTGCTTCCTCGATCGCCTTCAACATTTTTTCAGCAGATTTTTTACCGAACCCTTCAAGCGCTTCGACTTTTCCAGCTTCCAGGGCTTCCTTTAAAGTTTCTGCATCTGTTACCCCTAACTGTTGGTAGAGTTTTGCCAACTTCTTCCCTCCAAGTCCCGGTAAGTCTAATAAAGGAACGAGTCCTGCCGGAACTTCTGCTTGCAGTTGTTTCAAAGTGTCTGACTCTTCATTCTCCAAATACTCTTCGATGACCGTAGCAGTTCCTTTTCCAATGCCCTTCATTTTCGTAAAGTCCTCCTTTTCACTTAGAGAACGGTCATCTCTCTCTAATGCTTGTGCTGCTTTACGATAAGCGGATATTTTAAAAGGATTCTCTCCTTTTAATTCTAAATAGGTTGCGATTTTCTCTAGAAGTTTGATTACTTGCTTTTTATCAACAGCCATTTGTTTATCTTCTCCTTTTATACGTTTACTTTCTATACCATCAGTTGATTTAGATATGGGGAGATGAGTAGATTTTCCACAATAAAAGAGACTCACCATTCTCAAAAGATTTTTCTACAAAGTCAAGAAGATGAAAAAGAGCCGCCATGATCAATATCATAGCGGCTCCCATCTGCACCCTATCTAAACGTTCTAATCAGCCAGCTACATGCTCGATCCACAGCGTTTTCAATTGTTCTGAAAACACTGGTGTATGCTCAATGATCAGCTGTGCTAAAATCGATCCATCTAAGGCACTCTGCACCCCAGCAAGAGGGGCAAGGGCCGCTATGTACAGCACTACGAATAAGATGACATAGTTTTCAATGAAGCCAAGAACCCCACCCAGGATCGTATTTAACGAATTTAGAACCGGAAGTTCTGAAACAAAATCTAACATCGACGCAATAATATGTAGAATGATCTTTGCTCCAAAGAATATGATGGCAAAAGCTATAGCATTATAAAAAGCTTGTTCCAATGGCAAATTCTCTAAGAATATAGCCCAGGATGACTCTGAAGGCAATTCAGGGTATGGTACCCATAATGTAAGTTTAGGTGATAAATCATCATAATAGATGACAGCTACCACAAAAGCTACTATAAAACCGATTAAATGGAACAATTGGAGAATAAATCCTCTTTTTAGCCCCGTCATTACACCTATAAACAAAATAAACAATAACAATAAATCAATCATGATTCCCTGCCGTCCTCTTTCTCTTTCTTTTCAATATAATTCATCAATTCTGTACATTCTTCTTTCAATTTCATATATTCATTCATTGTATTCACAGCGGTCAAAACAGCGAGCTTTGCCGTATCCAGACTAGGATTCGCCTCATGGATCTCACGCATTTTCTGGTCCACTAGACTAGATACCATACGGATATGATGGGGCTCTTCATGACCAACTATAGTGTAAGATCGTTTATTGATCTCCACTGTAATTCTTTTTTCTCTTGGTCTGACTGCGACACATTCATACCCCCTAGTTTCTCTCAATCCTAAACTTTATATTAACACGAAGGTTGACAAATAGGAAACCGATATGGATGTTTTTCGTAAATGTTCTCTTTTGTCCCCCATTTTGCTATACTGTTCCTATCATTTTTAAGACAGAAAGGAATCCACTATGCCTCAAGTCGTATTGAAATTACCTACTATTACATTAGAAAAAATGAAGAAATATTATGCAGGCCAACAAAAGGCGAACCCTCCAGCGAGTGCCCTGTTTGCTGCAAAAACCAATAGCTGTACCATTACTGCCTATAAATCAGGGAAAGTACTTTTCCAAGGGCAAAAACCGGAATCAGAAGCAGATAAATGGGGAACGGCTTCTGATTCATCCTCCTCTACAAGCCGAAAAAAGAGCAGCAATAAGCGACATGAATTTCATCCTGATGATACCCTCTTCACAAGCTCACACATCGGTTCAGATGAAGCAGGAACCGGAGACTATTTCGGACCGATTACTGTAGCGGCCGCTTATGTCACAAAGGAACAAATCCCTACGTTGAAAGCAATTGGAGTGAAAGATTCTAAAAATCTTTCAGATGCCCAGATTACAGAACTCGCAAAAGATATCGTGGCAATGAAAATACCATATAGCCTATTGCGGTTACCAAACAAAAAATACAATCAATGGCAAAGAAAAGGCTGGAGTCAAGGAAAAATGAAAACCATTCTGCATCACCAGGCTTTGAATCGTTTGCTTGAAAAGATTCACCCTGAAAAACCAGATGGCATTTTAATCGATCAATTTTCTGAACCACAGGTGTATCAGAAGCATTTAAGGAGCGAAAAGCAAACGCTCCAAGAACATGTTTACTTTATGACAAAAGCAGAAAGTTATTCAATCGCCGTTGCGACTGGATCGATTATAGCCCGCTCTGCTTTTGTAAAAGCGATGAATCAATTGGAATTCGACACCGGTCTTCCAATTCCAAAAGGAGCATCCGCAAAAGTCGATAAAGCAGCAGCAGAAATCATTAAAGCGTACGGAGAAGAAAAACTTGAGGAATTAGCAAAAGTTCATTTTGCCAATACGGAAAAAGCAAAGAAATTAGTAAGATAAACAAAAAAACACTAAAAGAAAAGCTCAGAGGAACCTTCCTCTGAGCTCTTTTCCTACATATCAACCATTTATTAGCCACGTAATTCAGCATTATGCTCCTCTTTGACTGATTCAAGAATCCGATTGTGTGCTTCCTCCACTTCTTCATCCTTCAATGTACGAAGCGGATCCAGGTAAAGCAGACGGAAAGCGAGAGATTTTTTCCCTTCTTCCAAATGCTCCCCTTGATACAAATCGAAAACTCTCACTTCTTTAACTAGTGGATCACCCGCTGCAGCAACAGTAGCTTCAATTGCTCCTGCTGTCACATCTTCATCTACGACAAGCGCAATATCACGAGAAACGGATGGGTGACGAGGGATGGCCTGGAATGCCTCTTCCTTTTGATACTCATTGAATAGTACTTCCAAATTAATATCAAATACAAAGGTTTCCTTCAATCCGAGCTGTTTTTGTAATTTCGGATGAACTTGACCGATGAACCCGACCGTTTGTCCGTTCACAGAAACTGTAGCTGTACGTCCCGGGTGCATATCCTCAAGCTTTGCTTTTTCAAATGTAAACGGAAGGTTCAATTGCTTGCTCAACCCTTCTAATATGCCTTTAGCTACAAAGAAATCAACAGATTTCTTCTCTTGCTGCCAAGGGTGAGCTACCCATTCACCTGTTAGAGCCCCTGATGCCCGCAATACCTCTTCCGGTTGCTTCGTCACTTGTTCCTCTTCACTGATGAATACTGTCCCTACTTCATAATAGAATAGGTTTTCTTGTTTTCGCGCCACATTATAGGATAATGACTCTAAAAGTTCAGGAAGCATGCTTAATCGTAGATAACCATGGTCTTCACTCATTGGCATAGCAAGACCTACTGGGCTTTCAGCTTGCTTCTCTACCTCGGGGCTGACAAGCATCGTGGCCTTCTCTTTATGTGTAAGCGAATAGGTGATGGTCTCATGTAATCCTGCTCCCTCGAAGTATGCTTTCACTTCCCGTTTCAGTTGCTGCTCCATTGTCAATCCGCCAGCTTGGGATGCTCCTGCTGGAAGAGTGTACGGAAGGTTATCGTATCCATAAATACGTGCAACTTCTTCAAGCATATCTTCAAAGATAGTAATGTCTCCCCGACGTGTCGGAATCGAAACAAGGAATGTTTCACCGTTTTGCTCATAACTGAATTGCAGGCGGCGGAATATATCTGCCATTTGTTCATTAGTGATCTCTGTACCTAAACGATCATTGATCGTGCTTGTATGGACTGTTACTGTTTTTTCGGATCTATCCAGCTCATCATGAGTTACTACTCCATGTAAGACCGTACCGCCCGCATATCTCTCAAGTAGTTCACACGCACGGTAACCAGCACGTTCCACACGGTTAGGGTCGACACCTTTTTCAAAACGGGTACTAGATTCACTGCGCAATCCATGATGTTTAGATGCTTCACGGACGACAGATGGATGGAAGTATGCTGCTTCTAAAATTATTGTTGTCGTATCATCTTGAACTTCAGACTCAGCTCCCCCCATGACCCCGGCAATAGCATGAGCTTTATCACCATTCGTAATAACAAGATGATCACTTGAAAGTGTGCGCTCCTGACCGTCCAATGTTTCCATTACTTCTCCATCTTTTGCACGACGGGTCACAATGGAATTCGATCCGAAACGGTCATAGTCGAAAGCATGAAGAGGCTGGCCATATTCCATCAAAACGTAGTTCGTAATATCGACCACATTATTAATCGGTCGAATTCCGGCAGCTGTCAAACGGTTTCTCATCCACAAAGGAGAAGGTCCGACCTGGATGTCTTTGATGACGAATGCTCCGTAATAAGGGTTCGCTTTCGTATCCTCTACAACAACAGAAATGTAATCAGTTGCTTCCTCGTTTGATGTCTTCACTTTTTCTTCTGCCAACTCATATGAACCATCGATGGCTGCAGCTACTTCATACGCTACACCTGCCATGCTTAGGGCATCTGATCGGTTCGGTGTAAGGCCTAGCTCAATGATTAAGTCATCCAGATTTAGAAGAGAAATCGCATTAGAACCCACCTCAACCTCTTCTGGGAAGACGAAAATACCGTCAGCAAATTCTTTCGGTACATCTTTTTCGTCAACACCTAACTCCTGCAATGAACAGATCATTCCATTTGATTCTTCTCCACGAAGTTTCGTTTTCTTAATTTTGAAATTCCCTGGCAAAACCGCTCCCGGAGTAGCTACCGCCACTTTTTGGCCTTCAGCCACATTAGGAGCACCACAAACGATCTGCAGTGTTTCTTGTCCTACATCCACTTGACATAAATTTAATTTATCAGCATTCGGGTGTTGTTCGCAGGATTGGACATATCCAACAACGACACCTTCAATATCTTCTGCAACCGGTTCAACACTCTCTACTTCTATTCCTGTTTTTGTTATGATTTCCGCCAGCTCTTCTGGTGAATAATAACTGACATCGATATATTCCTGTAACCAATTTAAAGATACGAGCATTTCTCCATTCCTCCCTTATGCCTTATGATACTGTTCTAAGAATCGAATATCGTTCGTGTAAAAATGGCGAATGTCATCCACTCCATACTTGAGCATCGCAATTCGTTCCGGCCCCATTCCAAAGGCAAAGCCCGAATACTCTTTCGGATCATAACCTGCCATTTCCAACACGTTAGGGTGGACCATCCCACCACCAAGAATTTCAATCCAACCAGTTCCTTTACAAACAGAGCAACCTTCCCCTCCACATACTTTACAAGAAATGTCCATCTCTACTGAAGGCTCAGTAAAAGGGAAGAAGCTTGGACGTAGACGTATCTCACGCTCAGCACCGAACATCTGCTTAGCAAAAGCGTTCAATACACCTTTCAGATCACTCATACGGACATTTTTATCCACTAAAAGTCCTTCAATTTGCGTGAATTGGTGAGAGTGGGTAGCGTCATCCGTATCACGGCGATATACTTTACCTGGGCAAATCATCTTGACAGGCTCCCCACCGTTTCTAGCTCCCATTGTACGTGCTTGTACTGGTGATGTATGGGTACGCATCAACAGTTCTTCCGTAATATAAAAAGAATCCTGCATGTCACGTGCTGGGTGTCCTTTCGGAAGATTCAAGGCTTCGAAATTGTAATAGTCTGTCTCTACCTCAGGACCTTCCTTGATTTCGAATCCCATACCGATGAACAGATCTTCGATTTCTTCCACAATGCTTGTCAACAAGTGCGGGCCCCCGATTTGTACCGGTCGACCTGGCAATGTGACATCAATACTTTCTTCCTCCAATTGCTTCTCCATCGCAGCGTCTTCCAAACGGCTTTGCTTAGTTTCAATCGCTTCTGCAATACTCTCCCGTACATCATTAGCAAGTTGACCGATGACCGGACGTTCTTCTTTGGACAATTTGCCCATCCCGCGCAGGACTTCCGTGATCGGCCCCTTTTTACCTAAGTATTCAACTCTCACATCTTTTAAATTTTGCACAGATTCTGCGTTTTCGACTTTATTTAAAGCTTCTTGCTTGAGTTGCTCTAAACGTTCTTTCATGCTTTTCTCCTCCTTCAAAATGAAAATAAAAAAGCCTCCTCCCTAAAAAAGGGACGAGACTTGTAATGGTCGTTTCGCGGTACCACCCTTGTTGACACACACGTGTGCCCACTTAGATATAATAACGGATTTAACCCCGGACCGCTAATACGGTCAGCTCCAGAGTGAAACTTCAACAAATGTCACGATAGAAGCACTTCCAGTCCATGGTGCTTCTTCCCTGTATCGATTCCCATTTATCTACTAGGCTCTTTCTACGCTTTTCAAGATAAAATTATTTCAACTGAATACATTATAGTCAAAGAAGCCTATCTATGCAACCTCAGCCCTTCAAATGATACATCAGAACGGCTCCAGCGATTCCAACATTCAATGACTCCGCCTGGCCGTATATGGGAATATACACTCGCTGGTCAGCCTGATTTAACAGCTCCTCATGAATCCCTTTCCCTTCATTTCCGACGATCAGAGCCGCCCTATCAGGGGAAGGAAGCTGTTGGAAAGGCTCTGCATCTTGTAATGCAGATGCCCAAATCTCTGCGCCGTTTTCTTTAAGCGGTTCGATAAAGTCATTTAAATCTCCTGAGGTAAACGGTATATGAAAAATAGACCCTTGCGTCGCCCGAATGACTTTATCATTAAAAACGTCGACCGTTCCTGATCCTAATACGACCTGGTCAAAACCTGCCGCATCCGCTGTTCGGATTAATGTCCCGACATTCCCAGGATCTTGTACAGCATCCATCATTAATGTCAAAGCCCCTGATTGGAACTTCCATTCTTTTTGATGAACGACTGCAGCAATCCCCTGCGGAGTCTCAGTTTCTGCTATAGCAGCAAACACAGCGGGACTAACTTTCGTCACAGGGACTTCCCCACCTACAGAATAATTAGTCCCTTCCCTAACGATTAGTTCTTCAATTTCCCAATCGCTTTTGATTACTTCTTCCACAAGATGAAACCCTTCTACTAAAAAAAGCCCTGTTTGATTTCTATATTTACGCTTATGTAATTTCTTCCATTCCTTCACTTTCGTATTTTGTAAGGAAGTCAGCATAATTGTCCCTCATTTACGCGTTTATTTCTCATTCATCATACATAGCGGAAGCACGGTTGGTCAAACTAATCAAGAATAATTTGCGAACCTATACGAAAAGGAGGATGATTACTGATGAATTTGAACTTAAGAGCAGCGATACTCTCCAATGTCAGTGGCCACAATGCTGAGCAACTTGAAGCAACCATTGACGATGCATTGCAAAAAGGCGAAGAAAAAATGCTTCCTGGTTTAGGCGTCTTTTTTGAAATGTTATGGAAAGAATCCGATGAACAAGAAAGACAAGAAATTCTCGATACATTAGAGCAAGGTTTAAAACAACAATAATAACAGAAAGCCAACCTCTGACAGGTTGGCTTTCTGTTTAGCACTTTTCCTAATCCAAATAATTTAATTAAAAGTGATTTGCTGAACTTTGTCTGCATCCAATCCTTTAATCACTTCTACAATTAAACGCACCGCATTTTCAAAATCGTCACGATGTAGCATTGCAGCATGAGAATGGATGTAACGAGTCGCAATTGTAATGGACAAGGCAGGAACACCGTCATGACTCAAATGGATGGCACCTGAGTCCGTTCCGCCACCAGCTAGTGAATCAAACTGGTATGGAATTTCATTGGCATCTGCCGTATCTGTAACGAAATCACGGAGACCTTTGTGGGAAACCATGGAAGCATCATAAAGAATGATCTGAGGGCCTTCTCCCATTTTACTTGAAGCATCTTTATCCGAAACCCCAGGAGTGTCTCCTGCAATGCCGACATCCACTCCAAAAGCAATATCCGGGTTGATTAAATTAGCTGCAGTGCGTGCTCCGCGTAAACCGACTTCCTCCTGGACCGTACCTACCCCATAAACGATATTCGGGTGCTTTTCGCCTTTTAACTGTTTCAATACTTCGATGGCAATCGCACAACCGATTCGGTTATCCCAAGCTTTCGCAAGCAGCATTTTTTCATTTTTCATCTGTGTGAATTCAAAATAAGGAACGACAGAATCCCCTGGCTTAACGCCGAATTCCATTGCTTCTTCACGGCTGGATGCACCAATATCGATAAACATATCCTTAATATCAACGGCTTTTTTGCGTTGCTCTGGAGGCAGGATATGAGGAGGTTTTGAACCGATGACGCCAGTAAGGTCGCCATTACGGGTCATGATAGTCACTCGTTGAGCGAGCATAACTTGACTCCACCATCCACCTACAGTTTGGAAGTAAATGTACCCATGGTCATCAATTCTTGTAACCATAAAACCTACTTCATCAAGATGGCCTGCCACCATGACACTAGGCCCTTTTTTATTTCCGACTTTTTTGGCGATCAGGCTACCAAGGTTATCTGTAAAAACCTCATCTGCAAAGGGAGTGATGTATTGCTTCATGACATCACGTGCTTCCCTCTCATTCCCTGGAACGCCTTTAGCATCCGTCAAATCTTTCAACATTTGTAATGTTTCATCTTTTTTAGCCATATGTTATGTATCCTCCTTTTCTATCCAGTAATATTATAAACCTTTTCAAGCGTTTTCACAAAAAATTGCGTTTATTCTTTCAATCAGTACCCTTGATCTTGTCGTTCATAGTTGATAGCATTCTTTCTTTTATATGCCTCCACCAGTTCCCATTCCGTAATACCAAGAGTCAATCCAAGCTGCAAATAAGCATGGAAAGCTTCCCGATATGCTTCTTCCCCCTTCTCCATCCTTAATATATGAACCGTATCATAGACGTTTAAAAAAGCAGCCGTTTGGGAATCAAAAGCATCAATAGAAGTTGAAGTGTATGTGTAACCCAGATCAAGTCCTATGGAAAGAAGAAAATGAACACCATCCACGTATTCTTCTAATATGACTGATTTTTCACTTGCCCTTTTCATACTCCAAAACTTAAAACAACGAGTTTCATTTGCCAGCTCACCCACTTCTACAAGGAGGGCTAAAACCTTTTCTTCTATTTTTTCACCTTTTTCCAAGTTGTGTTGATTTTCTATGTAAAGGTCTAATTTCCTTTGCATGTTATATAAAGATTTCCAATCCATACGTATAAACTCCTTTATTTTAAAATTTCCCAAATTAATGTATCATTTTTTGAAACGTAAAGATACGTTCATACGTATGAAAGCTATGAACCTATATACAGGGAGACGATAGAATGATCATCCTTTTATTTCGTTTACTATTATTGATCGCCATCGCTTTTATCATTTATACAGCCTATAAATTTATTGTGAACCCTCGACGCAAACTTGAGCTTGCGAGGGACAAGAAACAGTTTTATTTCCATGATAACAGAGAAAATACGAAAGAAAATTTCCTTATGACCCTAAAAGGGCATGTTTTTGAGGGAGAGAAATACTTAGGTACTACGGAAGATGCATTTGAAGTCGTCAATATTAGTGTTAGCGCCCATAACCCAGAAAAACTCCAGGGGCTAGATCGTGAAGATATATATTTTATGGAAAAAGAAATTCTTATCCGCTATCCACATGCATCTATTGAATGGAAATATCCCATTAACCGCTTGATCATTCAGCCACTGAAGAATGAGAACGACTAAAAGAGCCCCACTCTCGCCATTTATGAGAGTGAGGCTCTCTTGGTTAAAAAAATTATAACTTTTAATCATTATAGATAAAATGCACAGAATTCGGGATACCGCTCCAGCGACCATCCACTGGCGTCATAAGCAGCGTCCTGTGAAAGGGAAAGTCACCTTTCGCAAGGCGTTCCGCTTATGCACTTCGTGTCTACATGGCACCTGCCCCTTATGGATTTGTTTGAAAAAAATCACGCCATAAAAATACTTCATATTTTTTTCGGACCATGAAGCTAAAACCAATCAATGCCCCTGAAAACAAAATCATCATCGGAATAGAAAGCAATGTAATCCATTGGCCAACAGACGTATATATAACAGCAAGCGGTAGATTAGCGAACAACGATGATTTGGTATATTCCTTAAAATCCGCACTGATTTCTAACAGACAATAAGAAAGCAAGTGAAAATGAATAAATGGTACAAGCCGAAGAATAGCGACTTGCTTGACCGTCAAATTAGAGTGTTTCTTCAACCATTTTTCCTTTAAAAATTTCAGTTTTTTTAATCCTGATGGAACTAGACGGATCGTACGGTAAAAAAGTAAACTTGAAAGCATCGTACCAATAATTGAATAGGCACTCCCGGCAATTGGTCCAAATAGTACTCCACCGGTAATACAAACAAGCATAACAGGTAAAAATAAAAAAGGTCTTAATAAATGAATACCTATGAATAAGAGCGGTGCCCAGGCTTCTTGATGTTCTAACCATGCTAGGATCGCATTCGCTGTCTCGCCCATACCATCCCCCTCCCTGTCTACATAATATGACAGCACCGCTAAAGATAGAACTGGGTCAACAGATACCCTAAAACAGCTATGTACAGCAGGGTCAACGATGATAGTCCGTATCTGAAGGAAGTATGTTTCGTTTTATGCCTGAATACGTTCATCCCTATCCATCCTCCAAACGCTCCACCTAAAGCGGCAAATAACCAAAGTTTCTTTTCCTGAATGCGCCAGGATCCTTTTTTTGATCTTCGCTTATCCAATCCCATCATGATGAAAAGGGACAGGTTGATTACTAAAGCATACCCCGCCATTATAATAACGATATCCACTTCATCCCCTCCTATATTACCTACATAATAAACTATTCCACCAGCGCTCCTTATTCTTGAAGACTCAGTTTCGAGTCCAGTCCATACGCCACTGATCAAGGCACTTCCGCTCTCAAAATAGGAGTCTCACCGTTTCCCTCCGCCCCTTTCCAATAGGTTTCTTGAAACCACCTTTCAAGTAAAGGGAGCATAATGTAAGTAAAAGTGCGGTAACTACAGGCTTGAAGTGCTATTCTTCCTCTACTTATGGCAGGGTTATTGTTGGGCGATTTCGAGTAACTCCTCCGGCAAGGGTAGTTGGGGGATGAGAAGACTCCTGCGGGAAAGGATAGACTGGCGAGACCCAGCAGGTCATGAAGTGACCGAGGAGGCTTGCCGTCTTCCGCGCGGAAAGCGACTTATCCCCCACCGACCCTTATTCGCAATAAAATTCTCAAAATCGAGTCTTCCAGAATACTGCCATATTGTTTAATAATCGGCTAGAGATATAAAAAGAGCCATTTCCTACCGAACGGAAATGACTCTTTAACGTTTGTGCAATTATTACTTAAGTGCAGATTTAGCTTGTTCAGCCAAGCTTGCAAAACCTTGCTCATCGTTAACAGCAAGATCTGCTAGCATTTTACGGTTAACTTCAATACCTGCAAGCTTCAAACCGTGCATAAGACGGCTGTAAGAAATGTCGTTCAAACGCGCTGCTGCGTTAATACGAGCGATCCATAGCTTACGGAAGTCGCGTTTTTTCTGACGACGGTCACGGTATGCATACTGACCTGATTTCATTACTTGTTGTTTTGCAGTTTTGAATAGTGCGTGCTTTGAACCATAATAACCTTTTGCTAGTTTAAGGACACGGTTACGACGTTTACGTGTCACTGTTCCACCTTTAACTCGTGGCATGGTAATCCCTCCTATTTATGTCTTTCTTTATTAGTCTTTTGGAAGCATATGCTTGATGCGGCGGTAGTCTCCAGCAGAAACTAGTGCATCTTTACGCAATTTACGCTTTTGTTTTGTAGATTTGTTCGCGAACAAGTGGCTAGTGAATGCGTGAGAACGTTTCACTTTACCTGTTCCAGTCTTTTTGAAGCGTTTTTGAGAACCTTTATGGGTTTTCATTTTTGGCATGTGAATTTCCTCCTTTTACTTGGTACAGTTACTTACTTCTCGTTAAGAGGAGCAAGCATTAAGAACATACTACGACCTTCCATTTTAGGCTTGGTCTCGACTTGGGCAACATCTTTACACTCTTCCGCCATGCGTTCAAGTACTTTTTGTCCAAGTTCTTTGTGTGTGATTGCACGACCGCGGAAACGGACAGATGCTTTCACTTTGTCACCTTTTGACAAGAACTTACGTGCATTACGAAGCTTTGTATTAAAGTCATGGTCTTCGATCCCTGGGCTGAGACGTACTTCCTTGACTTTGATGACCGTTTGTTTCTTACGAGCTTCTTTTTCTTTCTTCTGCTGCTCGAAACGATATTTACCATAGTCCATCACTCGGCAAACCGGAGGCTTCGCATTTGGTGCCACCATAACAAGATCAAGATTCGCATTCGCTGCAATATCTAATGCTTCGTTACGTGATTTAACTCCAAGTTGCTCACCATTTACGTCGATTAGACGAACTTCACGGGCACGGATTTTTTCATTAACGTTCATGTTATCCTTGCTAATATCGAGCCACCTCCAACATATTTTAGAAAACTTATATGAGATCTGTCATCGACAAGATTTCCTAATAAAATAAAAAAAGTGTCGGTACATAATGCACCCACACGTCTCCTAAAAAATCAAAGGAATTAGTGACCTGCCAACTGCTTATAGCGTCGATCAGGTGAGAAGCGGGTGCTCCTACTTGTCTCTAGATCCGTTCATTCAGTTACCTAAATTATAATAGCATGCCTTATGAAGCATGTCAACATTGGAATCCGTCGACATGACTACTTAAATTAGAATAAGGGATGTTCTCATAAAAATCAAGGTTTTTTCAAGCAAACCCACCTTTTTCCTCCTTCCACAAACCTATTCTTGAAGACTCAGTTTCGAGACTTTAGGGGGAGTTTAGGGTCTACGGGAAAAGGTTCGCTTTCCGTGGGGCGGTCGGTGAGCCTCCTCGAGCTATGAAGTGACCGAGGAGGCTTGCCGTCTTCCCCGCGGAAAGCGACTTATCCCCCACCTCCCCTTATTCGCAATAAAAGTCTCGAAACCGAGTCTTCCGGAATACTGCCATATTGTGCAATAAACCAAATCGTGAAAAAGCCCGCAAACCTTAGGGAAGGCTTGCGGACTTTTCTATTACTTTCTTAGAAGCTTTTGATCAATTTCATTGCGGATTTCCTGCTTGAATGTCTCCAACGGTTTTGTGTCAGAATTCTGTTCTCCATAACGGCGTACGTTTACGGCGTTATCTTCTATTTCCTTATCACCGACCACAAGCTGGAACGGAATCTTTTGCATTTGAGCTTCACGGATCTTGTAACCGATCTTCTCATTTCTTTCATCTACTTCTACACGGACACCCGCTTCGCGTAATTCATCTTCCACTTTTTTGGCGTGGTCCAGGTGTGCCTCTGCAGAAACTGGGATGATTTTTGCCTGGACAGGGGCTAACCAAGTCGGGAAGACTCCTTTATATTCTTCAATCAAGAAGGCGACAAAACGTTCCATTGTAGAAACGACCCCACGGTGAATAACGACTGGGCGGTGATCAGCTCCATCTTCTCCTACGTATGTGAGATCAAAACGTTCAGGCAAGTGAAAGTCTAATTGTACTGTAGACAAAGTTTCATCTTTACCAAGGGCTGTCTTCACCTGAACATCAAGTTTCGGACCGTAGAAAGCGGCTTCCCCTTCTGCCTCTACATATTCAAGTTCCATATCTTCCATTGTTTCTTTAAGCATAGCCTGTGCTTTATCCCACATAGCATCATTATCTACATACTTCTCTTTATCTTCAGGGTCTCTATAGGAAAGACGGAAGTAATAATCATTAATGCCGAAGTCACGATATACTTCTTGCACAAGACGAACGACACGCTTGAATTCGTCCTTCAATTGATCTGGACGGGCAAAAATGTGCGCATCATTCAAAGTCATTGCGCGTACACGTTGCAATCCTGCAAGAGCGCCGGACATTTCATAACGGTGCATCATACCAAGTTCAGCGATACGGACGGGAAGGTTACGATAACTATGGAATTGGTCCTTGTAAATCATCATATGATGAGGACAGTTCATTGGACGAAGAACGAGATCTTCATTATCCATTTCCATTGTCGGGAACATGTCGTCCTGGTAATGATCCCAGTGGCCGCTTGTCTTATACAAATCTACACTTCCAAGTACTGGTGTATAGACATGGTCATAACCTAGTCTTTCTTCCGTATCCACGATGTAACGCTCAATTGTACGGCGAATCGTTGCGCCCTTCGGCAACCACATCGGCAAGCCTTGGCCAACTTTTTGATTGACTGTGAAAATATCCAGCTCTTTTCCTAGTTTACGGTGGTCACGTTCCTTTGCTTCTTCAAGCATTTTCAGATATTCATCCAGATGTGATTGTTTCTCAAATGCCGTCCCGTAAATGCGCTGCAACATTTGATTGTCACTATCTCCACGCCAGTATGCGCCGGAAATGCTCAACAGTTTAAAGACTTTGATTTTACTTGTTTGAGGGACATGAACCCCACGGCATAGATCAAAGAATTCTCCCTGCTCATAAATTGTTACTTGCTCTCCTTCAGGAATCGCTTCGATCAACTCAAGCTTAAGATCATCACCGATTTCTTTATACTTCTCGATTGCTTCTTCGCGTGATAGCTCCACACGTTTGATTTCCAAATTCTCATCTACAATTCGCTGCATTTCTTTTTCAATCTTCGGAAGATCTTCTGGTGTGAGTGATTCTTCCATGTCGATATCATAATAGAAGCCGTTTTCAATGACAGGACCTACCCCTAGTTTTACGTTTCCGTACAAGCGTTTGATAGCCTGAGCCATCAAGTGGGCTGTCGAGTGGCGAACCACCTCTAGACCTTCAGGGTTTTTGTATGTGAGAATTTCTATCGCCCCATCTTGCTCGATCGGTCTTCTAATATCGTAAGGTTCTCCATCTAATTTGATTGCCAATGCTTGTTTTTTCAAGCCTGGAGATATCGATTGAGCGACTTCTTCACCAGTCGTGCCTCGTTCAAACTCCTTTATGTTACCATCTGGAAATTTGATTTGAATCGCATTCGACATGTCTAACACTCCTTTTCTAAATAAATATAAAAAACGCCCGCCCCTCAGCAAATATGCTAAGGGACGAGCGTTGTCACTCGTGGTTCCACCCAAATTCCCGCAAAGATTGCGGCTCTTTCTCCTTAACGCGGATCATACGCTGCCTATTACTAAGTAGAGGTTCACAGACAGGGCTCCAAGGTGGTAAACAATAAAGCCGTCAACAAGGAGTTTCCAGCCGATGACTCCTCTCTCTGATCTTGCGCCACTTTATGTTCATGTCCTTTTCCAAGCCGTTGATTTAATATGTACGTTATTATATCCATTTAGGAAAAGGAAATCAACCCATTTTGAAAGGAAATTGTGATTTGGGCCGCCATGAAGCTTTTTCTTCAAATATGCTCATGAGTAACTCCAGGTTAGAATGGTCAGTTTCATCTGAATAAATAATAAGTTCATCAGGGGCATGTGCAAGCGCTGGCGTAACAGACCACTCAATAGGCAAATCAGCAATACATTCATCAGGATACTGCTTCATATACAATTTGGTTTCCGACTCGCTGATGGGGTTCCCCTCATCATGGTAATAGATTAAACCATCCTCGTCCAAAAGGTGGAGAAGCTGTACTCCTGTATCCTTATGGTGAACTCTATGACGCCACGAATCCAATAAAAGTTGATAAGACTCTTCTTGCTTGTATTCATCTATAATTTTACCCGTATATTTAATAAGACACTCATGTATGGATTGAAGACAGGCAGCACTGAATTCATCAAATTCTACGAACCACCGGGTCGACAGGTAGTCCTGGATAAATGCCCGGAGATAATAATGGATGGGAGGAAGGTGGAGGCCATTTGGAGGCTTATCTTCAAACTCTCGTCCAATTTCTAAGATTCGCTGTATTTCCTGGCTGTCATCATAGTAAAATCTGTGTTTGAGAATTCCTTCCATCCAACCGAGCATTTTTCTTTTGCGAATTACTTGTAAAAAGGCACGAACAGATTCTACATAGGCGGTACCGCTTAAAGAGTCATTCATCAGTTTCACTTCATAATGGCTAGGGTATTCTTTGAAGATCCAAAGTTCTTGTTCTGAAACGATCGCATTATAAAAAATAACCGCTTCTGAACGATTAGAAAAATGTATGGAAAACACCGAAAATTCCCCCTCATCCCGACTTCAATCAGTTTCTATACTCAATATCTGGACCGCCCTAATGGGGATCGCAGATAAACCAAGGACCGGATAATCATTATCTTGGACATAAAGTTGTCTATTCCTTGTTATATTTATGTGAGAAGAGAGGGATTCATGCTAGTGTCCTTACGTATTTGTAAGAATCACCCGCGCCTGTTTTTTCCATTAACAAGAACTCCTTCGCTTAATTGGCGGATACGTTCTGTAATTCGCTTAGCTTTCACCTGTTCTACCTCACCCCTATTACTCGTCATCAACACTTTTTCTAATTCATTTAGAGTATAGTTTGAAGTGAAAAATACAGGTAACCTTTCCATCATACGATAATGTAATATACTTCCAAGCACCTCATCTCTAAACCAGGCAGACTGTGATTCAGCTCCAATATCGTCAAGCATGAGTACAGGAGTTTCCTTAAATGCTTCGATTTTTTCACTCATGGAATCGTCTTTTATGGAAGCTTTTATTTCACGGACAAACTCAGGCATATAAATGAGCATGGAGGGAATATTCTTTGCACTCAGTTCATTGGCAATTGCACCTAAAAAGTATGTTTTACCTACGCCAAATGGTCCGTGAAAATAAAGACCTTTACTTGGCAATTCGTCATTTAAGCCCTCAATATATTGGACAGTTCTCTCTACGGCACTCCCTCTTTCCGGATCTTGAAGATCCATCCTCTCTAGGGAAGCCTCCAGAATTTCCCGCGGCATATGTAAACTCCTGACAAGAGACTTTTGCTCTTCCTGTTGTTCATGTTTCCGTTGACGTCTGCACTTGTCATAAACAAGCTTAACATCCGCCCCTTCTACTTCTAGTCGGGGGACATAACCGGGGAGAATGTTGATACATTCCTCTCTCGTTGGACATTTCTCACAATTTTTTGATTGCGTGCGATATTCATATAGCTTTATCAATTGTTTCTCTATCGCTTCTTCATTTAATGACTCATGTTCCTGCATCAGTTTTTTTACTTCACCAGATTGCATGACCTCTTCTTTCATGTGGTTCATCCGCTGTTGAAACTGTTTATTATCTCGCATCCATTTTTTTAATGACTTTTGAATGGGTTCCATGGTTTTCACCACCCTTAATTTCCTTTATTCGTAAGTTTCTTAATCCGCTCTGCAATTTCGTCCGTGTTCACTGGTGAAGAAGAAGTCTGTTCTTGTTCACCCTCATTCTGTTTATTAAACCAAACAGGTATGACTTCATCTTTTTGCCCTTTCTTTTTCTGGAACTTCTGTTTTCCCCACTGCTGATATTTTTGATGCTCAGCTTTAGCAAGGTTCATCGCTTGCCTTACCGTTTTAACATTTTTACGAGCCCAGTGACTTGCTATTTTTTCCAAATACGCTTTTGATAATTTCATATCTGTTTTCAGAAGAACATAGTGGACAAGAACGTTCATGACGCCTGGGGCTATACCTTGTTCTGTCATCACATCACGAATCATTTTCAAATCTTGTTCTGAGGCACGATTCCCGCTTGATACGTCCTCTAAAAGTTCACGCGGAGATATTTCCTCTAACATTTGGATAAATTGGTCCTCTTTACTACCTGCATCTGAAGAAGGTTGCACCTTTATTTTATCCCTGCTATCTATAACAGACTTCCCATCCCCATTATTGTCCTGACCTTTCATGAAATCATGACAAGCAGCTTTCAATTCCTCTTCAACTAAATAATGGTTCTCATCAATCGCCCATGTAACAGCTTTCTCAAGCTCAATATTCGTCAAGTCATATAATGTGGCCAACTGAACAATCAACTTCTTGTTCCGCCCATTCAGTATTTGTTCAGGAGGGTACATCCGTTTTTTCAGGGCATGATATAACCACTCGAAATCGACCCGCTCTGCAGAAGTAATGGGTCCTCGTGATTCGCTTTGTTTCTTTTGTTTGGCCAGGAATTCCGTTTCTCTTTGAACAGATTCCACCATTTTGTTATGAAAGACCTCATCGAAAGTTGCCGTAACCTCTGTAAACTCTTCAAGAGGCAGTTCAGACTTTAACAACCGTGCTTTTAAGCGCTCGTATTTCTCCGCACCAAGTTCATGGCTCAAGAGCAATGACAGCATATCGTCGAGAAAAAAGTCCTCTGGAGAAAATGGAGGATAAACTGAATAAAGGTATTCGGATTGCTGATCCTCATTGGTAGAACGAAATGTTCTTAAAAGGCCGATTGCTTCTAGTTTTGCTCTTGCTTCATATATCTTGTCCAAAGGAGCAGACAAATAAGACATCAACGTATGATGAGTTTGTATTTGATCTTCTCCCATCATGTCAGATTCCGATATTAGGACATAGTAGAGAGAAATGGCTAGTCTTCCGACAATCGGCTGATAAAGATGGGATAAAGAACGATGAAAACTTCGAGGCAATTCTCCACGTCGTAGAATTCTGAAGCCATCCACAGGTAGAAGTTTACCGATAGAGTTATTCATCGTCTACACCTCCTCTTTCCTAAAAAATTTTAAAAATGAGCTATGAAAAAGAAAATGAGCCGGTCCAGGCTCATTTATCATCTTCATGTTTAATTAATTCTTTCAATTCATCAATGAAAACATTGATGTCCTTGAACTGCCTATAAACGGAAGCGAAACGTACATAAGCGACTTCGTCAATATCAGATAAACGCTCCATGACCATTTCTCCAATATCTTCACTCATCACTTCGGACACTCCGCGATTTCTCAACTCTTTTTCAATATCCATCGTCACACGTTCTAACTCTTCAACCGCAACCGGACGTTTTTCACATGCTCTGATCAACCCGCGCATTAACTTTTCACGACTGAACTCTTCTCTTGTTCCTTCCTTCTTCACAACGATCAAAGGAACTTCTTCAATCCGTTCAAAGGTGGTGAATCGGAACTGGCATTGTTCACACTCACGGCGTCTTCTAATTGTTTGTCCTTCTTCAATCGGTCTGGAATCAAGAACTTTCGTACTTTTATAGTGGCAATTCGGACACTTCACGTTAGATCAACTCCACATCGTCTTCGTTTCGACCTCTCATTAGGACGGATCGGTAGTAGTGAACTGGCTGTCCAGTTTTTCATAAAAGTGTGCAATCAAATTCCGACTGTAACCCAAATCCACAGGTCCGCCTGAATCTGTCGTGACTGAAAAATCGACGGCTGTCCGAAATGGACGTACCATAATTATTGTCACCACCACGAATGCGCGTCGCTTTCCTTTGTATTTAACCGTTAGCTCTCCACGCTCTTTAGAACTAGCGATGATTTCAGAAGGTGCAGAAAAAAGTTCTTCCACTGCGCGGAAAAGATCATCGTGCTTTGCTTTATAATAGTGTGTAACAAGTGCTGAATCCTTATGCTGTTCACTCGTTTCGGAATGATTACTGAAATACCTGGAAATAAATGCTTTCACTTACCTAACCCCTTCAATTCCATTCGACATAATCTCCCTATATTTTAACACGACTTATAAAAATAAGAAACGATATATAGAAAAGAAGCGGATTGCCGATTGCCTAGGACGCCAGGCGCTGCAGCTAATATTTCCAACAAGAACCCCCAACTTTTTTATTCTTCCCTGATTCACAAAGAAAGCCACGCAGGAAAGACCTGCATGGCTCGATGATCCATTATAAAGCACGAGACTCCTGTACTCCTACAGGGCCCATACCTCTTGGTACTTCTACCGTTTCATTTTTCCCTGCTTCCAGAGCATCTACAATATACTGAGCAGCAACATTAGGATCAATACGATCTCCACATGTGTACACATCTATACTGGCATATCCATGTTCAGGAAAACTGTGGATCGTCAAATGTGATTCAGAAATAATTACAACTCCACTTACTCCATGGGGAGCAAATTTATGAAAAGCAACTTCCCTTACTTCGGCACCCGCTCTAAGGGCAGCATCTACAAAGACTTGTTCTATATACGTCATATCGTTCAATTTTTCTTCATTACAATTCCATAATTCTGCAAGTACATGTCTTCCCATTGTATCCATATCTAGGATCCCCCTTTGTACATTCACTTCTTCTCTTCTGAAATAACAGCCATGAACTACCACGGGGGAAAGTTAGTCCTGAGAGGTCCTAACCCTTTGAGTAGACATGAATATATGTGAAATTCAGAAGTTCAAAAGAAAGTATATATGGTTTATCCCCAATTTGCAAGATATATTTTCCCCCGCAATTAGAGAGATTATTTAATATTCCATCCTAGTATGAAATACAATGGATGCCTTTATATCAGGAGACCCGGGCTGTCTTTTGCTGTTTCATCAAATCCCCTACATACTTCGCTAAATCCACTACACGACAAGAATATCCCCACTCGTTATCGTACCAGGCAAGTACTTTCACTTTACGGTCATCAATTACTTGAGTTGATAAACCATCTATGATGGCGGATGATGAAGAAGTTGTGTAGTCAATGGAAACCAGAGGTTCATCGCTGTATTCTAGTATCCCTTTCATTTTTCCCTGTGCCATCAATGAAAATACTTCGTTCACTTCTTCAGCTGTAACTTCTTTTTTTAAATCGACAACCAGGTCGACGAGAGAAACATTAGGCGTCGGAACCCTCAATGCCATTCCGTTCAGTTTTCCTTTCAGTGTAGGAATCACTTCTCCAAGTGCCTTTGCCGCTCCAGTTGAAGTCGGAATAATGGACTGGGTACATCCACGTGCTCTGCGCAAATCTTTATGAGGGTTATCTAGGTTCTTCTGATCATTAGTAAATGAGTGAACCGTTGTCATCAAGCCATTTTCAATCCCGAATTCGTCTTCTAATACTTTGACGACAGGAGCCAAGCAGTTTGTAGTACAGGAAGCATTCGAAATTACATCATGGCTTCCTGGAGAGTATGTTTCTTCATTGACACCCATCACAATGGTTTTATCCACTTCTTTACCGGGAGCTGTTATAATGACTTTTTTCGCTCCTGCTTCGATATGGAGGCCCGCATCTTCCTTAGTTTTGAATTTCCCCGTCGCTTCTATGACTATGTCTACATCCAACTCATTCCACGGAAGTTCTAAAGGGTTACGCGTTGAACAAAGTTTGACTTTCTTACCATTTACGGTTAAATCGTTTCCAACTACCTTGATCTCCCCGTCGAAACGACCGTGGACACTATCATATTTCAACATATGTGCAATCGTTTCAGCTGGATAACTCGCATTGACAGCAACCAAATCCATTGCTTCATCAATAACAGCCTTTCTGAAAACCATGCGACCAATCCTACCCAAACCATTAATGGCGATCTTTGTCTTCCTCATGTTCCAGCCCCCTATATATGTGATATACTTTATGACTCATTTTCAGAAATAGTATAACATATTGTAAACGATTTTACAGAAGAAATGTTAACTTCTCATAAAAAAATAACACGTCTGCCCAGACGTGTTATTATACGATATTCCAATCGTGAAGTATGTCTTTTAATTGTCGATAACTTTCTTCTATAGACCCATTATTATTAATGACCGCATCTGCCAAACCCGCTTTCTTATTGAGAGGCATTTGTGATTGAATGCGATCTTTAGCATCTTCCTCCCCTGACTGATCTCTTTCCATTAACCTTTCTAGTTGGGTGTTTTCATCAACATAGACAACCAATGTTTTTTCAACATAATCAGTCAGGTTGCTTTCATAGAGTAATGGGATATCAAGAACAACCGCAGCATATTGTTTTTGTTTATAGTATTCTCGGCGATTAATCATCTCTTGTCTTACCCTCGGGTGCACGATGCTGTTCAATTGGTTTCTTTGTTCTTCATCAGCAAAAATGATTTGGCCTAATTTCTTTCTGTCTATTCTTCCGTCTTCCTGCAATATAGTTTCACCGAAATGGTGGACGATTTCTTCGTAGGCCGCTTGCCCTGGCTCTACAACATCCTTTGAGATTTGGTCTGCGTCAATGACGGGAATCTCCATTTCCCTGAACATTTTGGCAACTGTACTTTTTCCACTTGCTATACTTCCTGTGAGTCCAATGACTAAGGTCATCCTTACTCCCCCCTTTATGATAACTTAATTAAACCAATGATGATCAATAAAACTCCAGGTAATATGGATAGGCTCTCGGCCTTATCACTTAGTTTCTTACCACTAAGGATTCCACAGGCAAGCATGATGAAAGTCGAAGCTGCAATCATGACCGCCGTAAAAAACGTGGGAATTCCAATCAATGCTCCACTGATTCCCGCCCCAATCGTATCAAGAGATAGAGCTGCTCCTAACAACCACACTTCTTTCCCTTGTATTCCTCCTGACCGATCCACATCGGCGGCAACTGGATCATTCAACACCTTCGTCGGATTCAGCCAAGGCTCTCGCTCTGATACTTTTTCTTTTTTAAAAAATTGCCATAAAAAATATATCCCTATTCCTATTAGCGCAAGCGCTCCCACTCGTTCCGCAGCATCAGCTGCCACAAATTGGACGAGTAAGTGACCGAAAAAGGAGGAAAGAAGAAACATAATGCCAGACAAACCGGCAATCAAGAGTACTCCTTTCATGGTTAGGCCAACTTTTTTCAATCCTAAAACACAGCCGATTCCAAAACTATCGATGCTTACTGCGGTAACAAATAAGAAAATAAACATACCAATCCCCATACATTTCCACACCTTTATGTCTTAAGCTGTGGGATAGTATATGGGGATTTACCCAGGAGTGTGTAACGGTTGGCATAACGGGCATATATGGGTCCCTCGACCACCGACCTTCGATTTGGTGATCAGGGAGCCGCATTGTATACACTCGCTGTCTTGTTTACCGTATACCCGGAGTTTTTGCTGGAACATCCCGATTTCTCCTTGGCTATTCAAGTAGGAGCGTATCGTTGTGCCACCTTGTTCAATAGCTTCCAAGATAACGGCGATACTTGCTTCCCGAACCTTTTCCACTTCTGCTTTTGTAAGTGTGTTGGCGATACGCTCAGGGTGAATACCTGCTCTGAATAAAGCCTCATCCACATAAATATTACCAAGACCAGCCACTATAGACTGATCCAGTAACACGGATTTCATGTTCCTTGATGTTTTTGAAAGCTTTTTGTAAAAATAATCCAAAGTGAATGCCTCATCAAAAGGGTCAGGGCCCAATTGATTTAAAGGCTTATTTTTCATTTCCGTGCCTTTAGGAAAAACATGCATGGTTCCGAATTTACGGACATCGTTATAACGGAGCTCCGTTGCATCAGTGAAGTGAAAAACGACATGGGTATGTTTCGGTGTTTCTATGGACTTATCATAAACTCCAAACTTACCCTCCATACGCAAGTGAGAGACTAGAGTTATGTCATTCAAGTGAAAAATAAGGAATTTCCCTTTACGGCTGATATCTTCAATTGTTTGACCAATCAGCATCTGGCCGAACCCCTGGGGATCTTGAGGTCGCTTAATAATATTCCCCCAGTAAACCGAGACTCTCTCAATTTCTTTTCCTACGGTAAGATGTTTAAGTGTTTTCCTAACGGTTTCAACTTCAGGTAATTCTGGCATGTGATCATTCTCCTCTTACTTTGCATCGTACCATGTATCTCCGTAGGAGGAGTCCACTTTAAGCGGAACGTCCAATTCAACGGTATTTTCCATGACGGATGCGACGATTTCTTCAAGTGTACGAATCTCTTCCTTTGGTGCTTCTATTATCAGTTCATCGTGCACTTGTAGTAAAACCCTTGCTTGTAAATTTTCTTGTTGCAGGCGATCTTCTAAATCAATCATTGCTTTTTTGATTATATCTGCTGCACTTCCCTGAATAGGTGTATTCATCGCCGTTCTTTCAGCAAAGCTGCGCTTATTAAAGTTGCGACTCTTGATATCCGGAAGGTATCGTCTGCGGTTCATAAAAGTTTTTACATATCCTGTATCTTTGGCTTCCCGCACGGTTTCATCCATATAAGCTTTCACGCCAGGATAGCTTTCAAAATACTTATCAATAAACGCCTGCGCTTCTTTTCTTGTTATACCAAGGCTTTGGGATAGCCCATAATCACTTATTCCATAAACGATTCCGAAGTTAACAGCTTTCGCTTGTCTCCGCATCTCACTTGTTACTTCATCTCTGGTGACACCAAATACTTCACTCGCCGTTTGAGTATGGATATCCTCGCCATCTTTGAATGCTTGCATAAGCTTTTCGTCCTGTGCGATATGTGCAAGTACACGTAGTTCAATCTGAGAATAGTCACTGGCAAACATGATCCACCCCTCTGTAGACGGAACGAATGCCTGCCTGATTTTCCGCCCTTCCTCCAAACGGATCGGGATATTTTGCAAGTTAGGATCCGTAGAGCTTAATCGCCCTGTTTGTGTCAATGCCTGATTGAAACGAGTATGAATTTTACCTGTCTCATCGTGGACTACTTTCAATAGACCTTCAATATAAGTGGATTTCAATTTCCTCAGCTGTCGATTCAAAAGGATTTTCGGGATGATTTCATGTTGATCCTTAAGTTGTTCCAATATATCAGCAGAAGTTGAATAGCCTGTCTTCGTTTTTTTGATTACAGGTAGTTCTAATTTTTCAAATAAGATAGGACCAAGCTGTTTAGGAGAGTTCAAATTGAACTTTTCTCCGGCTAATTCATAAATCTCCTGCTCTACTTTGTTCAGACGTTCTTCTAATTCTTCTCCCATCCCTTGAAGGCGCTCTACATCTACCCGGACGCCCCTGTGTTCCATACGTGCCAGAATGAGAGCTAATGGCATTTCAAGTTCCTTGTACAAATTATATTGTTCATTCTCTCTTAATTGTTTTTCCATTTCTTCCTTCATGTTGTATAAAGCAGCCGCTTTTCTGCCAATATGAGCATGAAAATCAACATCTTCTTCTGGGCGTTTCATTTTGGCACCCTTGCCATACACTTCTTCATCATATTTCACCGCTGTCTCTCCCATACGATGGCCGATAGCTGGAATGTCATGATTATTTTCAGAGGGATTTAGCAAATAGGAAGCAAGCAACAGATCGAAAGAAATTCCTTTCACATCCATTCCATATCGCATAAGTGCTACTGAGGTGCGTTTCGCATCAAAAACCCACTTCTCCTTCTTCTCATCCTCCACCCATGCCTTGAACACTTTCGACTCTTTGGCATTATCCATGGACAGAACAAATTTCTTATTACTATTTACGATCGCTATTCCTTCTATCGGAGCAGTGTGATAATTTTCATAAAGCATCTCGATTACAACAGCCTCTTTTCCAGTGAACATATCGGCTGTCACCTCATCGACTACTTCTACTTCAATCTCTGGCAACACTTCTTCCGTTTCGGTTCCTTCGCCTCCATCCTGGACACGGGAAAGAAGAGATTGGAATCCAAGCTCTTTAAAAAACTGACTGACCTTTTGCGTTTGATACCCTTGATAAGAAATGTCCTTTACATCGATTTCAATAGGGGCTTCTCGTTCAATAGTTACGAGCTGTTTACTCATACGAGCATCTTCTTCATTTATTTCAAGCTTCTCTTTTAATTTCTTTCCACTAACTTCTCCAAGATTCTCATACAGGTTGTCCAATGTATCAAACTGCTTCAGTAATTTGACAGCTGTTTTCTCCCCTACCCCCGGTACTCCAGGGATGTTGTCGGAGCTATCACCCATCAATGCTTTCAAGTCAATAATTTGATCGGGGCGAACTTCCATTTTTTCCAATAAGAAATCAGGAGTATATGTATCGACATTCGTGATTCCTTTTTTCGTCAAGCTGACCGTCACCTGGTCATTGACTAACTGTAGAAGATCTTTATCCCCAGAAATCACCTTGACATCCAATCCCTTTTGCCCTGCTTGTGTCGCTAATGTCCCGATTATATCGTCAGCCTCATAATTCTCTAATTGATAATAGTTAACTTCAAATGCATCTAATAACTCTTTAAGAACAGGAAATTGCTCTGACAGTTCCGAAGGTGTCTTTTGACGACCACCTTTATAATCCTCATAGGTTTTATGGCGAAACGTTGTTTTACCCGCATCAAAAGCGACTAAAAGATGATCTGGTCGATCTTCTTCTAAAATTTTCAACAACATCGTAGTAAAACCGTAAACCGCGTTTGTGTAAACACCTTTATCATTGTTCAATAACGGTAATGCAAAAAACGCCCGGTATGCAATACTATTCCCATCAATCAATACTACCTTTTCAGCCATAGGCTCACTCCTCTTATGAAATAGCGATCTGAAAAATATGAATCGCTGTAAAATCTAACTAGTATCGGATCCAATACGATATACAAAACGCCTTTTTCATCATTCTACCATGATTGCAGTAGAGAGGAAAAAGGCGCGCATTCTCTATTATTCGAAATAACCTAATAACAATTCAGCATATGGTGAATCCTGTGGCAAAATGATGGTGGTTTCCCCATCGATCGTTTCCTTATAAGATTCAAGTGTTCGATAAAGCTGGTAGAACTCTGGATCTTGAGAAAATGCATCATTATAAATCTTTGCAGCTTCTTGCTCCCCTTCCGAACGAATTTTCTCAGCATCCGCTCGTGCTGTTGATAACATTTCCTGAACTTCCCTGTCGACCTGTGCTCTGATTCTGCTTTTATCTGCTTCCCCTTCTGACAAATACTGTTGGGCTATCTTTTCGCGATCTGTAATCATTTGATTGAAGACTGCTTCTTCATTGGCTTCAGGTAAATCAGATCGCTTAATTCGCACATCGTCCACTACGACACCATAGTTATCTCTTTCTAAGTATTGGTTAACTTTAGTGGTAATCTCTTCATTCAATACACCCCTGGAACTTTCCTCCTCATTTATGATTTCGGAAAAGTTCATTTTCCCTAATTCAGAGCGAACGATAGAAAAAATAAACTCTCCCATTCTGGCTTCTGCATTGATCTCCGTTCTTGCATTAGAAATCATTTTTTCGGGATCAGATATACTCCAAATCGCATAATTATCTATGATCATACGTTTCTTATCAAGTGTAGTAATTTCTTTTTCATCCACATCGTATACCATTTTCTTCTTAGACAAAGTGGAAACCTCCTGGATTAACGGCACCTTGAACTTTAATCCTGGATTTTCGTGTATCCGTACAACATCACCAAATTGACGGACAACTTTGTATTCCCCCTCCTTCGCAATGACCATAGAGCTTAATGCTAGTAAAACAATACTGATAGAAATGACCAGGACCACCCCGGCTTTTATATACTTTTTTAAATCTTTTTGCTGCTTTTCATTTTCTTTGTGTATGCTATCATTCATGATTCTTCACTCTCCTCACCGTCATTCTCCGATGGAGGAACAACATTTTGTTGGATATTTCCCTGGTTGAGAGGTAAGTATTTCATCGTATTTCCATCATCATTCATAATGTAGACATTTGCTTGAGGAAGTACTTGCTCTAAGGTCTCCATAACTAAACGCTCACGGGTGATTGCTTCATTACCCTGATACTCTTCTAACAGTGCGGTAAAACTGGATACAGCCCCCGTTGCATTTTGGACTCTTTCGACTTTGGCTCCTTCTGCACGCTGCATGATTGCATCTTTCTCTCCAAGTGCTTCTTCACGCTTCTGGTTAGCATATTTTTCTGCTTCATTAACCTTACTTTGTTTTTGTTCACGAGCATCCGTAACCTTTGTGAATGCTTGCCGAACTTCTTGATTAGGAAGATCTACCTCTTGGAGTCGAACATCTATAATCGATAGGCCGATTTCATAACTGTCAATTAACTGAACCAAATTCTCCCTTACCTCATTTTCGATTTCTGCTTTTCCTGAAGTTAAAGCTTCGTCAATTTCACTACTACCAATCACGCCTCTCAAAGAGGAAGAAGTAGCATTGAAAAGAACTTGCTCTGGATCTTCAGAAGCGAACAAGTAGGCTGCTGGTTCGGTGATTTTCCACTGGACTACAAGATCTGCTTGAAGAATCATATCGTCCCCTGTAATCATGGTTACTTTATCTGTTTCGTCTCCATTATCATTAAAACCAAAATCCAGGCTGAATGTTTCTTTGGACATTTTTTCCACTTCCTGGACCGGCCAAGGCATCTTGAAGTGCAGACCTGGATCAGTGATACCCTCTTCCGCTTTTCCGAACGTTAAGACAACCGCCTGTTCGGACTCATCGACGGTGTACCATGTGGTAATCAATGCCACGATCAACAGAGCACCCACAACCACAAGCCCAATCCATTTGTATAATTGGCTAAGACTCATATCGACTTCCCCTTTATCTTTTGAATACTATTATTACGTTCATGTTACAAAAAAGTTTCAATATTCCACAGCTGATTTAAAGATTCCTTTAAGAGACTTTGTAGATAGTGAATTCGATAAAAATGAGATGATCAGAAAGGGGAATCTGTCTTGTTATATAATTTCCTTTAACAAAAACTTGGGGAATTTTTAAAGGTCAAAAAGGACAAAAAAACGATTGGAGGAAGTACCCCTTCTGCAAGAACTAATGCTTATAACCTGAGGATGGGATGGGGTGAGCAATATAAGATACTGTATTTCCTAATAAAAAAAGGCAGAAGCGAGGGAAGCTTCTGCCTAAAAGAGAAAACACCTTGGATGAAAGGGTTTCAACGATATTTTATCTAAGAACTGTTATATTGATTTTAAAGATATATTAATTTTCTGTAAACTTCTTGGGGATTTCAACATGGAAGCTCGTTCCCTTATCTATAACACTCTCGACTCTAACCGTACCATGATGAGCTTCTACTATGTGTTTGACGATAGCTAAGCCTAAACCTGTCCCCCCAGAATTCCTACTTCTAGCCTTATCTACTCGATAGAAACGCTCAAAAATCCGGGGCACTTCTTCCTCAGGAATACCCACTCCATTATCCGTAATACTGACTGTTACATAATCTTTAGACTCCTGGAAATGTATCCCCACTTTCCCGTTTTCTTCCGAGTAATTAATCGCATTTGTAAGAAGGTTCATAAACACTTGTTTTAAGCGGCTGGAGTCTCCCTGAATTATTGTCACACCTTCGATAAACGCTGACAATTGGACCTGTTTTTTATCAGCGTGTTGTTTAACGATCGGCAATAAATCATTTAAAAGTCGCTGGACATCTATTTCTTCTACATTCATGTTGAAGTCTTCCCTCTCTACCTTAGAAAGTTCCAGAAGATCCTGAATTAAAGATTGTAAACGCCCACTTTCTCTTAAAATGATATGTAAAAATTGTTCAAGCATTTTTTCATCTTTCATCGCACCATCCAATAGAGTTTCAGAAAAGCCTCGAATCGAAGTGATTGGAGTCTTCAACTCGTGCGAAACGTTTGCTACAAAATCCTTCCTCATCTGCTCCAAGTGCTTGAGCTCAGTAATGTCGTGAAAAACGAGAACGACTCCTTTCCATCTCTTCTCTTCACTGAAAATAGGCGCTCCTGTAACTTCTAAATGCTTCTGATTAATGTTCACCGGCAATACGAAATTTTCACTTACTGTTTCTTCAAACATATAAATCTTTTGGACGGTTTCATGGATAGCCGTATATGGAATGACGTCATGATACAGATAGCCGATATAGTCTTTTTGTTGACCACCGAACGTTTCAAAAAAAGCCCGATTCAATAACACGATATACCCTCTCTCATCAATTAGAACAAGTCCGTTTCCCATATTGTTGATGACAGCTTCTAGTTGATTCTCTTGCATACCTTTTGAACTAGTCATCTCTTGTAAATTCCGAGCCAGAATGTTAATCGATTGACTCAGTTGACCGGCTTCTCCAAAATGCCCTTCATACGTCCTGGCTTTATAATTCCCTCGTGCCAATTCCGTTGCCACATTTGTTGCTGAGCGAATCGGACGGATATATTTTGAAAAAATATTATATCCGATAACAAAGATGATAATAAGTCCGAGTAAGAGTGTAAACCCGATCAGCAGCCAAATATTTTTAGTGATATTAGTCAAAGCATTTACAGGAGAAATTAAAATAAGGCTCCCATCAATATCGATAACTTCTTCATTAACTGAATAATAAAAGATGTTATCGATCATTTGCCCTTCTCCATATGATTCTGGGCCGTTAGTAACTCTGGAAATCACTTCCTGCACTTCTTTCTCATCAATGACCGGAATAGCTTCAACTGTATCTATGACTCTCTCACCGGAAGCAGATATAAATACCATTCCCGTATTAAGCTGTTCACTAAAGTTGTATAGTTCTTCCTTGCTAATATCCCTATCTTCTTTGAATCTTTCCAAAAAGGTTACAAAATACTGGCTTTCCAACTCTATGCGCTGCTCAAAAATATTGATAAAGTAACCGCGAGTCAGTTGAGCAAGAATGATCCCAAGTCCTAACATGACGATGACTATTAGGACAGTGTACGTCATCAACGGTTTAGTATTGGAGGACATTTACTTTGGTTCCTCCATTTTATATCCAAGCCCGCGGATCGTTTTAATGTAAACAGGCTTCTTCGTTTCTGGTTCTATTTTTTCACGCAAATGACTAACATGAACGTCAACTATACGAGTATCCCCCGCAAAGTCATAGTTCCAAACAGCGCTTAACAACTGATCCCTCGATAATACACGGCCTAAATTTTGGGCCAAATATAACAGTAGCTCAAACTCTTTTGGTGTGAAGGTTAGCGGTTCCCCTTTAATTGTAGCTTCATACTGCTCAGGATAAATCGAAAGGTCAGCGACTTGAATGAAATTTTTCTCCCCTCCGACAGGCTCACGAACCAATCGTCTTAAAATTGCTTTAATTCTTGCCACCACTTCTCGCGGACTGAACGGCTTCGTCAAGTAATCATCAGCGCCCAATTCCAGCCCCAATACTTTATCAAATTCATCATCCTTAGCTGTAAGCATTAAAATTGGTGTGTTTATCTGCAACTGTCTCAACTTCTTACACACTTCCATCCCATCCATTCCGGGGAGCATGACATCTAATACGATCAAGTCAAACGATGTGTTAGAGGCTTTTTCTAGAGCATCCGTACCATTGTAGGCGACATCTGTTTCATACCCTGCCTGGTCTATATTATATTTGAGTAATGTTACAATTGATTCTTCGTCATCAACAATCAAAATTTTCTGTTCCATTGTCATCACCTCTACCTACTAGTTAGGTTCATCATACAATGAAGATAACATTTTGAATACGAATCTTTATAATCTTTACTTAATCTTAATATAAACCCCACACCAAACTTTCATCCTTTTCTTCCCCTTGTTCAACAATCTGGCAGTATTCCGGAAGACTCGGTTTCGAGACTTTTATTGCGAATAAGGGTCGGTGGGGGATAAGTCGCTTTCCGCGGGGAAGACGGCAAGCCTCCTCGGTCACTTCATGACCTGCGGGGTCTCGCCAGTCTATCCTTTCCCGCAGGAGTCTCCTCATCCCTCACCTCCCCTTGCCGTAAGAGTTACTCGAAATCGCCTAACAATAACCCTGCCATAAGTAGAGGGAGAATAGCACTTCAAGCTTGTGATTACCGCATTTTCAATTACATCATGCTGCTTCCTTTACTTGAAGATGGTTTCGAGATACTTATCATGGAAAGGGGCGGAGGGAAACGGTGAGACTCCGTGGGATCTGCGGGACAGGTGAGACCCCGCAGAGCTTTAGCTCGATGAGGCTCACCGCCCGCCCCACGGAAAGCGAACCTTTTCCCGTAGACCCTAATACTCCCCCTAAAGTCTCGAAACTGAGTCTTCAAGAATAGGGAGCTTTATTGAAGTAAAAAAAGACCTATGTTATAGGCCTTTAGTAAAAATTCTCTAATGATCGGGCATTCATGGAATCAGGTTCGTATGGGGGTTGGACAACAAGTGAACCTTTTACCACAACATCCCCTTCTTCATCATAACCATGAACATCGAGATGTACATGATGATTTTCTTTATCTACTTCTCTAACCTTTAAGTCAAATTTTACTTCAGCATAATGAAACACTGGTTTTGGATAATCCAAATTCTGTTGAATCACATGACTGCCGGGCCCCGGTAAGTGCATAGATACAATAGAAGTAACCATTCCAAACACCATAACTGTAGGAGTTACTGGCCTTTTGAAAGGAGTTTGAGATGCATAATCATGCTGAATGTATAAAGGGTTTGCATCATCTGTCAATCCCAAATACATCAACAGATCACGATCTTCTACTGTGAACGATGTAGAAAACTCTTCCCCCACTTTTACATCACTGATTTTCTTCCCTAGTTTTCTCTTCTTTCCTAACATATGTTCACTCCTTGTAAACGTTTTCCCGGAAGGTAAAAAAAAGGATTCGAGGGTGTTCCCCGAATCCCTTCTTTTTATTTTAGAACATTTAACACATTTTTAACAGAATCAGCCGATTGATCGAGCTGTTGTTTTTCTTCTTCCGTCAGTTCAAGCTCAATCACTTCTTCTATACCATTACCACCAAGAATTGTAGGCACACCAAGATAAATACCGTCATAGCCATATTCCCCTTCAAGGTAAGCGATAGCTGGTAGAATACGACGCTGGTCTTTCAGAATTGCTTCTGCCATTTGCACAAGAGAAGCGGCTGGTGCGTAGTATGCACTTCCATTCCCAAGAAGACCAACAATTTCTCCGCCACCTTTACGGGTACGCTCTACAATCGCATCTAATCGCTCTTTGGAAATCAATTTTTCAAGAGGAATTCCACCAGCGAATGAATAGCGAATCATTGGAACCATATCATCTCCATGTCCACCAAGAACAAAGCCAGTAATATCCTTGATGGAAACATTCAACTCTTCCGCAACGAAAGTGCGGAAGCGGGCGGTATCCAGGACACCGGATTGTCCGATGACACGGTTTTTCGGTAATCCAGCTTCTTGGAATACTGAATATGTCATGGCGTCAACAGGGTTTGTTAAAACAACTATAAAACAATCCGGAGAGTTTTTAACGATTTCTTTCGTTACACTCTTCATAATTTTAGAGTTGGTATTGACGAGATCATCACGACTCATACCAGGTTTACGTGCTATACCTGCAGTGATGATGACTAAGTCAGAGTCTTTTGTATCCGAATAATCGGAAGTACCTGTAACTTTAGCATCGAACCCTTGGACAGGGCTTGCTTCTAACATATCTAAGGCTTTACCTTTGGTTGGATCTTCCATGTCAGGAATATCGACTAAGACAACATCTCCAAGCTCTTTTTGTGCGAGCATTAGTGCAGTCGTAGCACCAGTGAAACCAGCACCAATTACTGATATTTTGTTTCTACGGATAGCCATAATGATCCCCTCTCTTTTAGATTAGCCCATGTTTTTAATAAGTTCATCGCCGAATTCAGAACATTTCACTTCTGTAGCACCATCCATCATACGCGCGAAGTCATAAGTGACGACCTTGCTGCCGATTGTCTTATCCATAGACTTCGTGATTAAGTCTGCTGCTTCTCTCCATCCCAAGTGTTCAAGCATCAGGACACCTGAAAGAATGACAGAAGATGGGTTTACTTTATCAAGACCTGCATACTTCGGAGCTGTACCATGCGTCGCTTCGAAAATAGCATGTCCTGTTTCAAAGTTGATGTTCGCTCCTGGAGCGATACCGATTCCACCAACCTGAGCTGCAAGAGCGTCAGAAATGTAGTCACCGTTCAAGTTCATTGTTGCTACCACATCGAACTCTTTTGGACGTGTAAGAATCTGTTGCAAGAAGATGTCTGCAATTGCATCTTTAACAATGATCTTACCTTCAGCTTCTGCTGCATCTTGTGCTTTGTTGGCAGCGTCCTTACCTTCTTTTTCTACGATACGGTCATATTCTGCCCATGTGAACACTTTATCGCCGTATTCTTCTTCAGCGACTTCATATCCCCATGATTTGAAAGACCCTTCCGTAAATTTCATGATATTCCCTTTGTGTACAAGCGTTACGTTTTTGCGACCTTCATTCAAAGCATAATCGATTGCCGCACGGACAAGACGCTTTGTACCCTCTTCAGATACAGGTTTGATACCGATACCGGAAGTTTCAGGGAAACGAATGTTATGTACACCCATTTCATTTTGCAGGAAGTCGATGACTTTCTTCACTTCTGGAGTTCCTTTTTGCCATTCGATTCCAGCGTAGATATCCTCTGTATTTTCACGGAAAATCGCCATGTCTGTATCTTCTGGACGTTTAACAGGGGATGGAACACCTTCGAAGTAACGCACAGGACGCAGACAAGTAAATAAGTCCAACTCTTGACGTAAAGCAACGTTCAAGGAGCGAATCCCTCCCCCAATAGGGGTCGTTAATGGTCCTTTAATAGCAATCTTGTAATCTCTGATTGTTTCAAGAGTCGCTTCCGGAAGCCATTCTCCTGTTTCATCATAAGCTTTTTGACCAGCTAAAACTTCTTTCCATTCAATGGATTTTTCATTATTATATGCTTTGGCTACCGCTGCTTCGATTACACGGCTTGCTGCTGCCCAAATATCAGGGCCGATTCCGTCCCCTTCGATGTAAGGAATAACTGGACGTTCTGGTACATTTAATGATCCGTTTTGTTCTACTGTGATTTTCTGTGATTGTGTCAAAATAAACCCTCCTAATATTTTATATGAAATATGGATGGATCATCCTCTTTCATCATACGTTAAAATAGGTTGAATAAAAAGGGAGTAATACCGGCATAACGGTTACTCTTATCTTTCTTCGATTGGTGTGTAGCTTTGTCCTTTAGGTCCCACATATTCTGCACGTGGGCGAATCAGACGATTGTTGGAGTATTGTTCAAGAATGTGTGCTAACCAGCCTGAGACACGAGATACCGCGAAAATCGGTGTGAAAATATCGTGATCGATTCCAAGGCTATGATAAACAGAAGCTGAATAAAAGTCCACATTTGCAGGCAGACCTTTGTTCTCCTTGATATAATCTTCAATCTTAATGGACATTTCATAGTATTTAGAGTGACCAGTAAGCTTTGTTAATTCGCGGGACATTTCTTTCAAGTGCTTAGCACGAGGGTCTCCGGAACGGTAAACACGGTGTCCCATACCCATGATTTTTTCTTTATTTTCCAACTTTTTCTCGATTGCTGGAACTGCGTTCTCAACACTGCCGATTTCGGTTAACATTTTCATGACACGCTCATTTGCTCCGCCGTGAAGAGGACCTTTTAAGGCTCCAATCGCTGCTGTAACACCTGAATAAACATCGGAAAGTGTAGCAACACAAACACGAGCAGTGAACGTAGAAGCGTTTAATTCATGGTCGGCATGAAGTACGAGCGCCTTATTAAAAGCTTCAACTTCCAAATTTTCTGGATCTTTCCCTTTAAGCATATAAAGGAAGTTTCCAGCAAAGCTCAAATCTTTTTTAGGTGAAACAGGCTCTTCCCCTTTACGGATACGAGCAAAGGCCGTAACTACGGTAGGGATTTTTGCTTGCAGTCGAAGAGCTTTACGCTTATTCGCTTCTTCTTCCATGACATCTGCCTCTGTATCGAAAAGTCCCAGCATGGATACAGCCGTTCTTAAAGCAGCCATCGGGTGTACAGTCGATAGATCATAAGACTTCAAATGATCTACTATCTCAGCAGGAATATCCATATTGGATATCAGCTCTGTTTTAAAAGCTTCCAATTCTTCTTGATTAGGCAATTTTTGATTCCAAAGAAGATAGACAACCTCTTCAAAGCTTGAATTATTGGCTAAATCATCGATGTCATAACCGACATATGTCAGCTTGTCGTCAATGATTGAACTGATGGATGAATCTGTTGCTGTAATTCCTTCAAGACCTTTAGTTGATGATGACATACAATCTCTCCCTTTCAGAAATATTCTACATATGCTCGCCGATAAACAGCAAGAAAACGCTTTACTATTCGCTTGTTATCCTTTCAGGAGAACAACCCCGTTTACAATTATAAAGTATTCTGAAGAGAATGTGAATTGAAAACGTTTAATTTTGAGGGATTTTATCGAATATTCAATGATAGTCTTTGCGCTCCCAGGTGCTTCTCACGTAGATTCAAGCCTGGTGGGAAAGAGGTTCAGAAGTCGCTCCAGAAAGGACGTTTGGCATATGCACAACCAAATTTTACAAATGATTATACGCAGTTTACTCGTTCTTTTTGTCTTTATTGGAACTTTGGCGACTATTCTATTTTCCTGGATGTATCTATATCCTTTTGTTATCGCTCTTTTGTTATCGGTCGTCTTTCAACCATTCATCCGATTATTGGACAACCACCTTCACTTACCCAAGACACTTGCTATTCTTTTGGTTCTTCTTCTTTTCTGCAGCCTTGCTGGAGCTTTTGCGACCCTTCTCATTGCAGAGTTGATTAAAGGAGTTCAATATCTAGCTTCAGGTGTACCACATCAATTCTCCCTATTAACATCTCACATTACGAATGAATTTATGAAGATCCTGCAACCTCTACTAGATAGGATAGAGACTTTAAACACTCACTTAAGTATAGATCAACAACAATCATTGAATGTGTATTTGAAACTGGCGCAAGAAAAAATAAATCAGACAGGTATGGATATACTCCAAGCTTTGTTTGAAGGTCTTGGAGGGGTCCTCACTCAACTCCCTTCCTCTTTTACGACATTATTCATAACATTGCTTGCCACATTTTTCATATGTAAAGATTGGGAGCGTATCATAGATTTGTGCCAAAAATCATACCTGTTTTTGTGAGTGACAGGGTGAGTGTTTTTCGGTCTGAACTCTATCGTACAATAAAAGGGATTATAAAAGCTCAATGTACACTCGTAATGATTTCTGCAATAATCATTGCAACAGGACTTTACTTTATCGGTGCGTCCCATGTATTGACGATAACACTCTTAACAGCCTTTGTCGATTTCATCCCTTATGTAGGGACAGGAATAGTATTTCTCCCCTGGATTCTCTACCAATTCTTTAGTGGGGATTTTGCAATGACCATCTGTCTTTCTATCCTATATATGGTCGTCATGGTCACAAGACAAGCATTAGAACCTAAATTATTAGCTACCCATTTTGGTGTCCCCCCCATTTTATTGCTGATCAGTTTATTTCTTGGATTTCAACTGTTCGGAGGGTTCGGCATGCTAATTAGCCCGATCATCTTGATGATTGTTCAAACTATCCATAAAAGTGGGGTAGGAAGGGAGGTATGGATCTATATTAAAGGCAACTAAAACCTCCACTCAAGATGAAGTGGAGGTTTTAGTTACTTTCTGTATATGGTAATGGTCCCTTTTTGCATAGCCTTCTGGATGGCACTTCTCAAAAACCGTTTAATCGGCAATCTCGTTGCTGGGATTAATAACAAAAAACCGATAGCATCTGTAATGAACCCAGGGGTCAATAATACAGCACCACCAACTAGAATACACGCTCCATCTAAAAGAGTGTCCTGCGGCATTTGCCCATATTGGACGGATTGCTGAAAGTTTCTTATAGTTTCCAATCCTTGTTTTTTAGCTAACCATGCTCCTAAAACCCCTGTCAATATAATTAACAAAATAACCCATATGGGACCTATCCAATTCCCTGTCCAAATAAGGACGCCAATTTCCAATGCCGGAACAATTAAAATGAAAAGCAACAACCAACGAAACATAGCATCTTCCCTTCTTCCCATTTCCTTTATTATACCTTTTCCATTCCTATAAATAAAAAGAAAAGGTAGAGAAGGATAACCTCTCCACCTTTTTCCTGTTTACTGTTTTTAATTTTAATTACAGGACGCTTGCATGACCTTCGTAAATATCCCCACGGGAGCTGTCAATCGTAATATCTGCCCCATCATTAATTAAGTCTAGAGCATCATTGACACCGACAATTACAGGAATCCCCAGGCTTAACCCGACAACTGCTGCGTGGGATGTCAATCCACCTTCCAGTGTAATAATACCTGCTGCTTTCTCAATGGCTGGCATCATATCACGATCAGTGCCTTGTGTTACGATAATGTCCCCTTCTTCCACACGGTCAATTGCGTCTTGAGCATTTTTCGCAACAATGGCGCGACCATAAGCGCTCTTCTGTCCTACTCCTTGCCCTTTCACAAGCACATCACCGATTACGTGAACTTTCATTAAGTTTGTTGTGCCACTTTCACCCACTGGCACTCCTCCAGTAATGACGACACGGTCACCACGAATAGCAAGACCGGAAGCAAGGCTACGCTCCACTGCTACATCAAGCATATCATCTGTTGAGTATGCACGTGGTCCCATAACAGCATATACCCCCCATACAAGAGAAAGCTTTCGATTAACTTCTTCATCAGAAGTAATAGCTACAATCGGTGCTTTTGGACGATACTTGGAAATCATACGTGCTGTATGGCCACTTTCTGTAGGCGTAACGATTGCAGCAGCATTCAAGTTAATAGCTGTGTGAGTAACAGACTGACTAATGGCATCAGTGATTGTCATGTCACTGTGCTTCGAGCGTTCTTGCAATAGAGAAAGATGGTTCAAACCAGTTTCCGTTTTGCTTGCGATGTTATGCATTGTCTGTACTGCTTCCACTGGATAATCTCCTGCTGCGGTCTCCCCTGAAAGCATAATGGCATCTGTACCATCAAAAATTGCGTTAGCAACGTCAGATGCTTCCGCCCGGGTCGGGCGTGGATTACGTTGCATAGAGTCAAGCATTTGAGTTGCTGTAATTACTGGCTTACCAGCTTCATTACATTTACGAATCAAGCGTTTTTGAACTAGTGGAACATCCTCTGCCGGAATTTCCACCCCAAGATCGCCACGAGCAACCATCAAACCATCACTGACTTCCAAGATATCATCGATATTATCGACGCCTTCCTGGTTCTCAATCTTAGGAATGATTTGAATGTGATTGGCATTATGCTTATCCAAAAGCTCTTTAATTTCAAGGACATCAGATGCACGACGAACGAAAGAGGCTGCAATGAAGTCAACACCCTGTTCGATTCCAAATTCAATATCTTTCGCATCTTTTTCTGTTATCCCAGGAAGATTAACGCTGACATTAGGTACGTTTACCCCTTTTTTGTTTTTCAACGGGCCATTGTTCAAAACAGTTGTCTTAAGTTCATTATTATCTTTGTCGATTTCTTCTACTAGAAGTTCAACAAGACCATCATCCAACAAAATTTTAGACCCAGGATGGACATCATTAATTAAACCAGGATAAGTAACTGAGAAACGTTCAGCATCCCCTTCGATATCGTTCATAGAGACATATGCTGTTGAACCTTTCTCCAAGTAAACTTCTCCTTCTTTAAGTGTACCTGTGCGAATTTCTGGACCCTTAGTATCTAAAAGTATTGCCACAGTTTTCCCAGTAGTCTTGGAAGCTTCACGGATATTTTTCATTCTTGCTCCGTGCTCTTCGAAATCTCCGTGGGAGAAGTTCAGGCGAGCTACATTCATACCTGCTTCTATAAGCTCAGTTAATTTCTCTACAGACTCTGATGCAGGTCCGATCGTACTTACGATTTTTGTTTTTCTAAACATTTTATTTCCTCCTCAAATGCCTCTTACTCTTAAATCGATAGTTCTTTGGAAAGGCGATACATATCCATGTCGACTGAATGCTTTGTATTCAATATTTCAACAATATCATGATCCACCATTTTATTTTCCTGTATGCCCACCATGCGTCCCGCTTGTCCATCTAAAAGCAAATCTACAGCGTAAGCACCCAGACGACTTGCCAATACACGATCGGAAGCACTAGGAGAACCTCCGCGCTGAGTATGTCCAAGTACAGTTACCCGGGATTCTAAACTTGCAGCTTCATCAATTTTATGACCAAGCTCCACACCACTACCGACGCCTTCTGCTACAATTATAATGCTATGTTTCTTACCTCGGTCATGGCCTCTTCTCAATCTCTCAATAATATCATCAAAATCATCATTTGCTTCGGGAATCATGATACTTTCTGCCCCATCCGCAAGGCCTGCCCATAAAGCAAGATCACCCGCATCGCGCCCCATGACCTCAATAATAAATGTTCGTTCATGAGATGTCGCCGTATCACGTATCTTATCGATCGCATCAATGATCGTGTTAAGGGCTGTATCAAAACCGATAGTGAAATCAGTTCCAGGAATGTCATTATCAATGGTCCCTGGTACTCCGATACATGGATACCCTTTTTCCGTAAGTTTTTTAGCCCCCATAAAGGTACCATCACCGCCGATAGCTATCAAGCCCTCGATACCATGTTTTTTCATTTGTTCTATCCCTTTAAGCTGGCCTTCTTCGGTTTTGAATTCTTCACAGCGAGCAGAATAAAGTTTCGTTCCCCCACGTTGAATAATATCCCCTACAGAACCGAGCTCCATCTTCTCGATATCTCCATCAATTAGCCCTTGATATCCATACTTAATCCCGTACACTTCTAAACCATGATAAATGGCTTTACGAACGACTGCCCGTATTGCTGCGTTCATACCCGGAGCGTCGCCCCCACTAGTAAGTACACCGATTTTTTTCATTACCATCACCTCAAAATGATTTCTAGTTATGTTGTAACCAACCAAAGATGAATTGAAACCTCAGTCCATTTTAAAAGCATAGTATAGCCTATCCCCTAGTCTATACAATTAATGTGAACATCAACATTCAATCCATAAATGATATCGTTACTATCCGTTTAAGAAGCGAAAAGCCGCACCCTTGTGCGACCTTTCTAATTCGGACATATGATTTTCAACCATCCTATTATAAATCAAGATAAGTGTAATCGCCAATATTTTTATATTTTAAGAACCGCTGTTCTAATAACTCTTCTTCACTGAGGGATTCGAGAGCTGAAAGAGTATCAATAATCACCTTTTCGATTTCCTTCGCTTGACCTTCGATATCACGATGAGCCCCACCTCTTATTTCAGGTATTACTTCATCAATGACGTTAAGCTTTTTCAAATCATAGGAAGTGATTTTCATGGACTCGGCTGCTTCCTGAGCAAGCCCAGCATCTTTCCACAATATAGATGATGCCCCTTCGGGAGAAATGACGGAGTATGTTGAGTTTTCAAGCATGAAGATTCGATCTCCTACTCCAAGGCCCAATGCGCCTCCACTTCCTCCTTCTCCAATTACAATACAGATAATTGGGACAGTCAATCCTGCCATTTCCATCAAGTTTCTGGCAATGGCTTCACTTTGCCCTCTTTCCTCTGCGGCTTTCCCAGGGTATGCCCCTTTAGTATCAATGAAAGTAATAATAGGGCGGCGGAATTTCTCTGCTTGCTTCATTAGACGTAGAGCTTTACGGTACCCCTCCGGGTGTGGCATGCCGAAATTACGTCGTATATTTTCTTTTGTGTCTTTCCCACGTTGGTGACCAATAACAGTAACAGGTTGATCTTTGAACTTCGCAATACCTGATACGATAGCTGCATCATCTCCAAAGCTCCGATCCCCATGCATTTCTAAGAAATCTGTAAATAAATACTCAATATAATCCAGGGTTGTCGGTCGCTCCGGGTGACGAGCCATTTGGACGCGATCCCATGGAGCCATGCGGTCATAAACATCCGTTTCGAGTTTCTCCAACCTTTTCTCAAGGGTGTCAATTTCATCGCTCAAATCCATCTCACTATTTTCTGTCAACTTCTTTAAGTCTACAATTTTTTCTCTCAGCTCAATGACAGGCTTCTCAAATTCAAGCACGTGCTTCACGCTCTGTCACCCCCTATAGAATGAAGATCAAGGATTGTAGTTAACGTTTTTTTCATTTCATGACGGTGGACCACACGATCTAATTGTCCATGCTCTAATAAGAATTCTGCCGTCTGAAAATCATCTGGTAACTTCTCACGTATCGTCTGTTCAATGATTCTTCTGCCTGCGAAACCGATCAAGGCACCTGGTTCAGCGAAGTTATAATCTCCAAGAGATGCAAAACTGGCCGATACTCCTCCCGTAGTCGGGTGAGTCATAACAGAAATAAATAGACCTCCATCTGCGTGCAAACGCTGTAAGGCTACCGAAGTTTTCCCCATTTGCATGAGGCTTAGGACACCTTCTTGCATTCTTGCCCCACCCGAGGCTGTGAATATGATAAATGGAACGCCTTCTTTCCTTGCGTTTTCAATGGCATTCGTAATTTTTTCTCCAACTACAGATCCCATGCTCCCCATACGAAAACGAGAGTCCATAACGGCAATGGCAGTCTCCAGGCCATTCATCTTCGCTTTCCCTGTAACAACCGCTTCGTTCAGGTCGGATTTGATACGGTCCTTTTCCAACTTTTCCTCATATTCTGGAAAACGTAAAGGGTTATTAGAAATCATATGCTTGTCCCACTCAATGAAGGATTCCTCATCAAATAAGTGTTGGATGCGTTCATACGCGCTGAGACGGTGATGATGATCACAATGAGGGCAGACATTCATATTTCGATTCAATTCTTTTCTGTAGAAGATTTTCTGGCAGTTTGGGCATTTTTGCATCAAACCTTCAGGTACATCCTGCTTCGCTTCCTGGCTAGGAATGGATGCGTATCTTTTTTTCTTGCTGAAAAAGTCTCTTAGCAAGGTGATTCCTCCTTTGGGACAAAGCTTCCTTTCTTATACAATATACAAAAAATCCATCACGTAATATCACTCATTATGTCGAATAGGTTTCGACAAAGATATGTTCAACGGAATAATTGAAAAACATCGAGCACATCTCCATGTTCCATCGTATCTATCATTTCCTTATACCAATCATCCGCATACGTTACATCATGGACGGTCTGCGTGAATCCGGAGATGAATTGCCACATCGATAAGAGTAAAGGTTGATCACAAAGATGGAAAAAATACTCGAATACAGTTTGATGGCGTTCTTCTGCTGTATGTTCTGAGATAAGCTTTTTAACATTTACAATATCTGTTTTAGAAAGTTTTTCCTTTAACAATAACAGAACTTCTTTCTCGATCATTTGTTTAGCCGTCAGTAGTTCTGCTTTTGTCCTTGTTTCATTGAGAAGGAAATTCGAGAGCAACTCTACCATATGGTAAGGCCGATAAGCTCTCATGTACGTACCTTCTCCCCTTCGTGTCTCAATCAGACCCAAGAGTTCCATAGCTCGAAAAGCCTCTCTTATAGAGGACCTCCCTACGTGGAGCTGTTCACTCAATTCTCTTTCAGAAGGTAACTTATCCCCCGGTTTCAATTGGTTTTCTTCAATATATGATTTCAGTTGATGAAGGACTCCTTCGTAGACTTTGCCTTGATGTTCTTGGGACACGTCAGACGGACACCTCTTTTCATAACGGCTCCATGTACTATTTATGTAACAGGAGAAAAATTAACGTTTTTCTCCTGTTTTATATCAACCTTCATCAATCAAAGTCAGTTGTCTTGTTTTCTCTGCAACTTCCTCAGGATCCACATGGTGACGAGCTACTCCGGATTCCATAGCTGCTTTTGCAACACTAGCTGCTACGGCAGGGGCAACACGTGGATCGAATGGTGCAGGGATTACGTAATCTTCACTCAGCTCGTCATCACTCACTAAGGAAGCGATCGCTTCTGCTGCTGCAATCTTCATTTTCTCATTTATTCTTGTTGCGCGTACATCCAAAGCACCACGGAAAATGCCCGGAAATGCTAACACATTGTTCACCTGGTTAGGAAAGTCAGAACGACCTGTTCCAATAACACGGGCTCCTGCTTCTTTCGCATCCTCAGGCATGATTTCCGGCTCAGGGTTCGCCATGGCGAAAATGATAGAGTCGTCGTTCATGCGAGAAACTGTCTCTTTAGAGAGTAACCCACCGACAGATACCCCGATAAATACGTCGGCTCCTTCCATAACTTCTTCCAATTTTCCTTCGGTACGGTCTTTATTGGTTATTTTAGCTATTTCATCTTTCACATCATTCATACCAAATTCGCGCCCTTCGTAAATCGCGCCTTTAGAATCACACATGATTATGTCACGGACGCCGAAATGATAAAGTAACTTAATGATTGCGATTCCTGCGGCTCCGGCACCATTTGCAACGACTTTAATTTCAGAGAAAGATTTGCCCGTAATCTTCAGGGCATTCATAAGGCCGGCTACGGTTACGATTGCTGTACCATGTTGGTCATCATGGAAAATAGGAATATTGGTTTCCTTTTTCAAACGGTCTTCAATGATGAAACAATTTGGGGCTGCAATATCTTCGAGGTTTACTCCTCCAAACGTTGGTTCCATTAACTTGACTGTCTGGACAATCTGGTCAACATCTCTAGTATTCAAACAGATAGGGAATGCATCTACCCCAGCAAAGCTTTTGAATAAAGCAGCTTTCCCTTCCATGACAGGTAAAGAGGCTTCCGGTCCAATATTCCCTAGACCAAGAACTGCTGAGCCATCGCTAACGACAGCTACCATATTTCCTTTCATCGTATAATCATAAACCGTTTCTTTATGATCATAGATTTCTTTACAAGGCTCCGCCACCCCTGGCGAATAAGCTAGACTCAAATCTTTGGCATTACGGACAGGTACCTTAGAATGGGTTTCCAACTTCCCTTTATTCACACGGTGTACATGCAGCGCTTCATCTCGCAAGTTTGACACAACGACTCTCTCCTTTAAACTGTGATATAAACCGACAAAGGTGGTCTGACCACCATTAACCTCTTAATTATAACAGATGAATATAGAGTGTAAAGAATTTCAAAACTACGGTCTAAGTTTTTCAATCTCCTGTTTCCTTATTTACCGACCTTAATGCTACAGATGTTTCCCCAAAAAAGTCATTCAAATTATTTAAAGACTCTCTCGACACCGTCAGACAGTAACTTTCATCTAATCGGTATGTAACTCTATCCTCTGATCGAAAAATGAAGACTGGTGTATTACCTGGGAAATATTCTGCCACTTCTTTCAACTTCTCTATCGATTGATACTCATTCTTTTCCGTCACTTTTATAAAAAGACGTTGCTCAGGCGACGCCTTTAAATTTTCCGGATTAAAAGCAGCTACTCGATCAATGATCAATTGTTTTCTATTGCTCCGTTCCTCCAGTCTTCCTTCTAACAAAACGAGCATTTGCTCCTTAAGCCAAACCTTTACATCACGATATGTCTCCGGAAAAAGGACAGCGTCCATTTCAGAGGTCTCATCACTGAGTGTAACAAAAGCCATTGGATCTCCTCGTTTCGTACGAATTTCCCGAAGGTTTTCGATCGATGAAGCAACCTTAACCTTTCTTTTTGAATCCAACCCATTCGCTTGTTGAAGGGGGATGATCCCTTTTTCTCGTAAACTTCTTCGTTGCTGGCCGAGAGGGTGTTGAGATAGATAAGTCCCGAGAACTTCTTTTTCCATCAACAAACGTTTCAAAGGAGGGAAAGGATCGACATGTACCATTTCCATTTCCAATTCACTTCCGAAAAAGCCAGGCTGATCTTGAAATTCTTTAAATAGCTCTCCTTGTTCCAAAGCCTGATCGATACTAGCTAATACACTTGCCCTGTTTTGATGTAAAGCATCAAAACAACCAGCAAGAACTAAAGACTCTATTACTTTCCTAGATACTATTTTCCCATCCACCCGCAAACAAAAGTCATTCAAATTTCGAAAAGCACCATTCATTCTTTCCTGGATGATCGCTTGTGCTGCTTGATATCCTACTCCTTTAACCGCTGTCAGTCCAAGTCTTATTTCCCCGTTCTCATCTTGAGTCAAGCTTTGGCTTCGGTTTATGGAAGGAGCTCTTACCTCAACCTCCATATCCCTGGCTTCACGAATGTATACGGTCAGTTTCTCACGATCTCCAAGATGTGCGTTCATTAATTCAGCTATGAAATATGAAGGGAAATGTGCCTTCATATAAGCTAATTGATAAGATATAAGACTGTAAGCGACAGCATGACTTCTATTGAATCCATAATTGGAAAATTTTACGATCCAATCAAATAATTGATGAGCTACACTCTCTTCATATCCTCTTTTTTCACATCCGGTAATGAATTTCATCCGTTCATTTTCTAACACATCCGCTTGTTTCTTACTGACAGCTCTTCGTAAGATATCGGCCTCTCCTAAAGAATACCCCGCAACAAGTTGGGCAACTTGCATGATTTGTTCTTGATATACTAACACACCAAACGTAGGAGCTAATATCGGTTTTAAATCAGGATGTGGAAAAGGAACGTCCTTCCCGCCGTTTTTCCTTTCAATATATGTCGGAATATATTCCATAGGTCCTGGACGGTAAAGAGCATTAACCGCCACAACGTCTTCAAAGTGATTTGGTTTAAGCCGCATAAGTACACTTTTCATCCCTTGGGATTCTAATTGAAAAACCCCATTCGTCTTTCCTCTCTTTAAAAGCTCGAAAGTGAGTGGATCGTTCAATGGAATTTGATTAACGGAAAACTCCTCGTCACGATAACGTTTTACTTTGCTTTCCATTCTTTCAATAAACGATAGATTTCTTAGACCGAGAAAGTCTATCTTCAAAAGTCCCACCTTTTCCAAATCCCCCATCGCTAATTGGGTTAAAGGGACCTCTCCTTGTCCTTTCATAAGAGCTGTGTATTGAATAAGGGGCTCCTCACTTAAAACGACCCCCGCCGCATGTGTAGACACATGCCTTGGCAGTCCCTCTAGTTTTGCAGCCACTCTAAATAACATCTTCAATCGTTCAGAATTGCGAACATAATCTTTTAGTTCCGTTGACTGCTTCACAATATTAACCAACGATGATGTCGTCACTTTGGGGACTTGATTAAGAATGAAGGAGGCATCACTATCTTCAATGCCAAGGACCTTGAATAACTCTCTCAAAACACTTCTGGCAGCAAATGTACCGAAAGTACATATTTGCGCTACATGATCGCTTCCATACTTTTCAACTACATAAGCGATTACTTCATCTCTCCGATGATCAGGGAAATCAATATCAATATCCGGCATATTGATTCTTTCAGGGTTTAGAAACCGCTCAAACAACAAGTCATATTCCAGAGGGTCGACTTGAGTAATGTCCAACAAAAAGGCAACAATAGAACCTGCTGCAGAACCACGTCCAGGTCCTGCATGTATCCCCTTGCCCCTTGCATAACTGATAAAATCCCATACAATAAGAAAGTAATCACTAAATCCCATACGGGTAATTACAGAAAGTTCATGTTCAAGTCTTTCCGAAGCCTTATTTCTTTCTTCCTGCCTATATTTCCTATAAAGGGAAGCTTCGCACAATTCTCTCAGGTATCCATCGGGCTTTTCATGGTTGGGAGTCGGATACGATGGCAATAACTGGCGATCCAGTTTCATCTCGACATGACAAGCATCAACAATTGTTTCTGTTGCCGTAAGAACTTCTGGCCACCATTCACTAAAGAAGCTCTCCATTTCTTTCATAGTCTTTAAATAATAGTGCCCCTTATTACGCTCAGAATGATAGCGCGTCCCCTCATCAATCGCTCTTAAACATTGATAGGCCACTTCATCTTCTCTATGAAGATAGCGAACATCCCCCACTGCTACAACTTTCATTTTATTGTGTTGAACCCAATCCTTCATGGGCGTATGTAATTGCCGTTCTGAATGAAGGTCTTGATCCTGAATACTTAAATAAAAATCCTCTTCTCCCAGAGCTTCTAGCCAACGCTTACGAGTATCTTCTATTTTATCGAACATCCGGTTAGCAATCGAATCCGCCCATGGTGAGGAAGAGGTCAGTAGAATAAAAATTAAACCTTCTTTGTGTTCTTTCATCATTTCCAGTGTCATGTTCTCCCCATTTTTCTGAGTGAACGTACTGATTTTAATAAGGTTTTCATACCCCACATTGGACTTGGCAATCAATATCACAGGAAAGGGCAGGGAGCGATCAACGATTGTTGTCTTCAAGCCGATAATCGGTTTTATTCCACTTCTCTTGCATTCTTGATAGAACAAAATTGTACCACTCAAAGATCCTTCATCAGTAAGAGCGATAGCCTTAAAACCAGATTGCTTAGCCGTTTCTACCAGTGAAGGAATTTTTATCGTACTATTCATCAAGCTGTAGCCACTTTGAACGTTCAAGTGGGTAAAAGTCATTTTCGCACACCTTCTTTCACATAAATTATAGCTAGTCTACGCTTAGGATGAAAGCCTTCTGCATATTTGGAAGAGAAAGAGAATAATTGTTAAGGTAAGAGACTATTTTTTATTAGCGAAAAGAGGGACAAGATGGAAGACCGTTTAGTCATATCTATGATCCAATGCTTCTTTATCGCTTTTGGGGTTATTGTCGGAGGAACGATTATAGGAAGCATCGGAAGTTTTCTGACTGGAGAAGCCGCGCTCACTTCCATGTTCCGTATCGCTAAGGGGTTGAGGATTTGGGCCATAGTTGCTGCGATTGGTGGAACATTCGATGCTATCAGTAATTTTGAGAAAGGAATATTCGATGGTTCTACATTTGACATTTTTAAGCAAGTGATGATTATAGTAGCTGCAATGGGTGGCGTCAAAGCCGCACTTCTGCTTTTTGTATGGCTATTAGGTGATGAGGTGACCTGATGCATTTTCCAGCTTATCACAAAAATAAAGAATGGAGACGATTGTTTGCGGGCATTATACTCGGAGCCATTCTCGGTTATGCTTTCTTTTTATTCATCCATGGACAATTGCAGCAAAAATACACCGAAGAACATATTGAAATGACAGCCAAGATAAATGAATGGGAATCAAAATATGAGGCACTCCTCAATAATCAGGAACAAGGTACAGGGGAAAAGCCTCTGAGTATTAAAGACATTGAGATAGCTTATACCAATGCTAAAAAACTGGAAATCGACCTTTTGACCCAGCACCAGCTTACCACATTAGTGAAAGACCAGGTGAAATCCATACCCGGAAAGGAAATTGATGTTGTTAAAGACCAGGTGGATTTGATTATATCAGCAATAGAAAATAAAAATTATGTGGTCGATGATTTCACTTATGAATTAAAAATTACTCGCATGATTGTTTCCGAGGTGATTACTATGCACCTTGAAATAAAATTAGTGCGTTAAACATGGACAGAGCAGGCTTAATCAGGCCTGCTCCGCTTTGTATTCTGCACATACAGCTTTCAACTCTTTTGCAATCTCTTCAGTTTCTTCCCACGTATAGGCGGTTGCGCCAGATGCCATCGGGTGGCCTCCGCCATTATGGTTAGCGGCTATGCTATTGATAACAGGACCTTTGGAACGTAGACGGACACGAATGGTATCTTCTTCTTCTATAAAAAACGCCCAGGCTATAACCCCATCAATATCGCCTAATAAACCAACAAACTTACTGGTTTCTGCAGGGGTTACTTGATATTTCTCCAAGGTAGTTTTGTCAAGACGGATCGTCGAACACCCTTCTTCGTTTACGGTAAAATTTTGTAACACAAAGCCTTTTAATTTAGCGACATGAATGGGTGTCTTGTACATTTCATTATACAAGAATGGCCGATCGAAATCATAACTGACTAACTCGGCTGCATAAGCCAGCGTCTTTCTTGTCGTACTCGGAAAAAGAAAACGACCTGTATCCCCTACAATACCAGCATAGAGAAGCCGTGCTGCGGCATTATTCAATTTAAAGCCTTCACTTTTGTACTCTTCGTATAGCTGGTAAATCATTTCTGAAGTGGAACTTGCAGAAGTATCTACCCATTGGATATCCCCATATGTATCCACCTCAGGGTGATGGTCAATCTTTACCAATGCATCTCCTTTATCATACCTCTGATCATCAATTCGATCCTGGTTCGCTGTGTCGCAAACAATATTTAATGCTCTCTGGAACACTTCATCAGGTACTTCATCCATCTTCACGAGAAATTCCAGTGAAGGGTCGCCCTCACCTGTCAGAAATACTTGTTTCTTCGGAAAAGTAGCTCGAATGATTTCAGCCAGTCCTGCTTGAGATCCATAAGCATCTGGGTCAGGTCGGACGTGCCTATGGATGATAATCGTATCGTACCTCTCTATCGCTTCTACTATCTTTCGTTTAGTCATTATAGCAGACCTCCTCTACTTAACTTTCCTTGTCATTTAACCATAGAATTATATACACAGGTAGCCTTTTCAATCAAAACAAGCTACAATTAAAGAAAATTCAATTTCAGGAGTCGATTTTTCATGATAATATTTCCAGTGCTTATATTAGTATCTCTAGTACTTTATATCTATTATAAAGTGATGATTTTTCGTTCTGGTGATCCCCTTACTCAAGACTATTTAAATAGTAAATCAAAGATATTTCTCGGCAGTTTCATCTTCTTTTTTGGTATCAATCAATATGTATTCTACCAAACAAAACTTTCTTTATTTGTAGGAATAGTATTTGTACTCATTGGCGTTTTTCAAGCTCACTTAGGATGGAAAGCGAGCCAACATTACCGAGCTGAATATCAAAAGCATCAGACTCGCCCACAATCTTGACTGGTTTGAAGTAAGTCTCAAGGTACCTTACCTCAAAAACATCAGTAAAGTGAAAAGCCATTGTTTTTTTTACAGGAAGAGCATAAGACCATGAGCAACTCCACAATGTAGTTAAATAATTCCCTTAGGGTACTCATGCATAGTCCCGAGGAAAAGTCGCTGTGAATTCAGCGGCTTTTTTTATCGGTCAATTAGTTGAGCCATAAGCAACGCTTTACCCACAATTGATTTAGCATAATGGACTTCAATATCCACTTTAGCGAACTTACGTCCCACCTCCAAAATTTGAGGCCGTACTTCTATTTCGCTCTCAATCTGCACGGGTTTGATAAAGTAAACAGAAATATTCTCGACAACCAGATCACCTTTTTTGTATTTTCTAAGTAACCGACTTGACGCTTCAGTTATTAAAGAAGTAAACACCCCATAAGACATTGTTCCTAACTGGTTTGTCATTTGCGGTGTCACTGTAGTCTTCCAAACAGTAACATCATTTTCCGCCTCTACGACCTCCATACGACTTGTTGCCAAATCATCAATCGTTTCACCTACTTGAGGTTGACGTTGAATTTGTTGTAAAGCCTTCAACACATCCTGCCTGGAAATGATGCCTCTCAATTTATGAGATGGGTCGACAACAGGCATCAGTTCTATCCCTTCCCATACCATGACATGTGCTGCATTCGCTAGTGACGTTTTAGCGTGGACAGTCATTGGATTCCGAGTCATCACCTTATCAATTCTCATATCTTTATCTTTCCCAATCACATCTCTGGAAGTTACAATTCCTACTACTCTATCCTGATGATCAATGACAGGGTAACGACTATGGCCCGTCTCATTATTCGCTTCATGCCAATGGGTAACCAGATCTGTTGCATGGATAAACTTTGAATCCTCATAAGGCGTATAGATATCATCCACAAGCACAATTTCTTTTTTTATCAATTGGTCATAAATAGCACGGTTGATCATGGTAGCTACAGTAAAAGTATCATAACTAGTAGATATAACTGGCAATTTTTTCTCGTCTGCTAATTTTTTGACAGTTTCACTTGTGTCGAAACCCCCAGTAATTAAGACAGCAGCTCCCTCTTTAACAGCAAGTTCATGAGCATTTGTTCGGTTTCCGACAATTAGTAAAGAGCCTGCAGCGGTATAACGCATCATTGCTTCAAGCTTCATTGCACCGATAACAAATTTACTCAGTGTCTTATACAAACCTTCACGACCACCAAGCACTTGCCCGTCCACTACATTAACTATTTCAGCAAATGTCAGTTTTTCAATATTCTCTTTTTTCTTTTTTTCAATTCTAATGGTTCCAACACGTTCCATTGTACTAACTAAATCTTGGTTTTCAGCTTCCTTAATCGCTCGGTAGGCCGTTCCTTCACTGACATTCAATGCCTTGGCGATTCGCCGGACGGATATTTTACTTCCCACCGAAAGCGATTCGATATGTTCAAGTATCTGTTCATGCTTCGTTGCCATATGCCCACCAATCTTTCTAACTGTACTAATCATTACCCTTCTAATTGTTATTATACAGTTGATACAGTTCCTACGCAATTTCATCTTAAATGAAGGAAAAAAATCGCATGCAAACTCATTTCGGTCCTACAAAAAGGGAAGCTTATTCTCCATGTATCAGGAACTATGGAGTGGAATGAATTCCACTGAAAAAGGTGTTCCAGATTTAATAAACTTTATATCCCAAGACGATAAAAAGCTTCAGCACCTTCCAGGAGGGGAAAGAACTGAAGCTAGAAAGAGAACAATATGCTGCATTTCTACATTATAGAATTTAGAGTTTTCTTGTACAAATTACAGTTCGATGGATTCTCCTGGATTTAGTGCAATCCCCTTTCCAGGTGTTACATCAGAGGCGAACGCTTCTCCATCCTGTTTTATTAAATCAAAGGTGTTGTAATGGACAGGAACTACCTGTTTCGCTTGAATCCATTCTGCTGCGACAAGAGCATCATCTGGCCCCATTGTAAAATTATCACCGATCGGCAAGAAAGCGAGGTCAATGTCATTTCTTTCTCCAATTAACTTCATGTCTGAGAAAAGACCAGTATCTCCTGCGTGAAAAATCGTTTTTCCATCAATAGTCAATAAGATCCCTGTAGGCATTCCAGTATAAACGATTGTACCATCCTCTTCGGTATAAGCAGACCCGTGAAAAGCCTGAGTGAACTTAACGTGACCGAAATCGAAATCATGGCCGCCGCCAATGTGCATTGGATGAGTATCTAAACCTTTATTACCCAAGTATGTCGCCAACTCGAATGGTGCAATTACTTGAGCGTCATTCTTCTTAGCAATCTCCATAGTATCCCCGACGTGATCATTATGACCGTGAGTCAATAAAATGACATCTGCCTCCACTTGATCAGCTACTAAGTCAGTGTTGCCATTTTCAGAAATAAACGGATCGAAAAGAATTGTCTTTCCATTCGTTTCCACTTTCACTACTGCATGGCCATGGTAAGAAACTTTCATCATAACACTCCTCGTGATTAGATTTTCTCTTCAATAGTTTTGCCAAGCCTTTTCATATTTTTGTATCAAATGAGGATCAATTAATGTATTCGGTTCTAATGATAAGACCTGACCTTCATTGTTGAGGATTTCCCTATCTTCATCTTTTCCAAACACACTCATAGAGGAAAGAACTTCTTCTGTCAGAAATTTTGTTTCAGCAGAAAGTTGTATTTCTTTTACATCTATAGGTTTGCGGCTCGCCATTACGAATCCCCAATTTCCAAAACTTGGAACATCCACATGGAAATTTTCGGTGTACATGCCTGTAGATGCGATAGTCTCATCAATCGTCCAGTACACTTCTGTTGCAAATAGAGGGCTTGTTGCTTGAACCATTGCTGCTCCATCTGGTGAGAGGTGATTTCTTAATAACGAATAAAATTCTTTCGTGTACAATTTATTCAAGCTTTCATTATTTGGATCAGGTAAATCTACTATAATGACGTCATAGAACTCCTCCGAGCTTTCAAGAAATTTAAAAGCATCCTGATTCAACACCGTCACTCTAGAATTTTCTAATGAATCCTCATTTAACTGCAAGAGATGGTAATTGTTCCTCGCAAGCTCTGTAACTGCAGGATCTAAATCCACCAGGGTGATCTTTTGGATCTCCTCATACTCTAGTAGCTCCTTGACAGCAATTCCATCACCACCACCAAGAACTAATACATTTTCAGCCTTTTCTGCATAGGCAACAGGAGGATGGACAAGTGTTTCATGGTATCGGTATTCATCTGTAGCACTGAACTGTAAAGAACCGTTCAAAAATAAACGCGTATCCCCTTGTTCTTTCGTCAACACAATTTTTTGGTAAGCACTCTCTTCCATATGGATAATGGGGTCTTTATACAGTTTTTGCTCGAAGGAGAAGGCCATCTCTTCGCCAAAAAACAAACCACCGATAAGGAGTACAGCAATGACAATCCCACATGATAGGTGAAGAGAAAAGGTTTTGATTTCGGAGCGGAATAAGTATAAAACTGTAACCGCTACCCCCAGATTAATACATGCGACAAAGAATGCACTCTTTACCATCCCCATTTGCGGCCTCAAATAGAAAGCGAACAATAAGCCTCCGATCAATCCACCAGCATAGTCTGAAAATAACACTCGTGCAGTACTTCGACTTAACTCCACACCGATTTCATTGGCTTTTCTGATAAGTATCGGTAACTCTAAACCTGTCAAAGCACCAATTGTAAAGGTAACAAGATAAAGAAAAAGAGCGTCCGTACCGGATGGAGCAAAGGCTGTCATCCCGAACATGGTAAAACTCGAAAACCCTCCGATCAAAGCGACCATATATTCGATCCATATAAAGGTAACGATCAGTTTTTTCATCACTCGCTCACTTAAGCTTGCCCCTATTCCCATTCCTGTAAGAAATAGACTGATGGTCAACGTGTACTGTTTCACACCATCACCTAAAATGTAGGAGCCCAAAGCACCGAATAGCACTTCAAATATGATACCGCAAATGGAAACAATACCTGATGCCCAATAGATGAAATGACTTTTTCTTAGATTTGTTTCCACATCTTTCACTCCACTTTAATATGTATTGAAAAAGCCACTATGACTGACATAGTGGCTTTTGAATGACATCCCAACGCCCTTAAGTAATCGACGCACCAATGACAAACGCTAAGCCTATTGATACACCCATCGTAATGATCCCAACAGCTGTGTTGTTTTCCTTCAACTGTGTTTCTACAGAGAATTTACGAGTGAATAATTCAAATAGAAGATAAGCAATCATTTGAAGGACTACACCATAAGCCCCCCAAATTAAGGTATCCCAAACGGTAAAGCTATGATAAATAGCAAAGGAAAGAACAATACAAATGCCGATGATTTTACCAGCGATCGACATTGCTATCGCTTGATTCCCTCGTTTCACTTCATCCCAATCTTTATACTGTCTCGTCAACCATTCAAAAATAGCCAATCCGATCACTACAATGATGACCGCCAAAACGAAATAACCTAAAGTAGCTAAAAATGGTTCCATATCATTATACCTCCTTTATTTTCCTGTCCCAGGTCCTCCACCGCGGTTGGTAGATCCTCTCATTGAACTTGTACCTCCTGAATTGTAGTTTCCATACATTCCGTAGCCCCCATAGCAGTTACCTGACTGTTGACATCTGGACCTCCTTCGATCATACCAATCGTTAGATCCCAGCATTTGATTCAACAAATAACCTGCGAACAATCCATTGAAGAATCCAGGTGAATAGTTATTTCTTACAAATTCATCTGTAGCGAGCTCTATCGTAATTACGCCTGGCTCTTCTGTACTCTCTTGGACGATAACAAAGTCGTCTGGATAAATGAGGACTTGCTTATTTTCCTGCCTTTCACTTATCTCTTCAGGTTTGATCGATTCTGAAAGGGAGTCTGTGACTTCTGTTAGGGACAATTCTCTCGTGATATAAATCTTGGATATCCCCTGGTCAGACCTCACTGTATCAAGAAGAGGGAAACTTTCCTGAATCAAAGATTCGATATCTTGTGCGTCAGAACTCTCGATCGTGTTCAATATTTCGGAACGACTGGGCTCAGAAGGCAGTTCACCATATGTATCTTCTGTAAATGACCCGGACATCCCTCGTTCATCATCCCCGCCAAATACATTAAATAACAAGAAAAAGGCGATGATTCCAACGACTATGATACCAGCATAATCTTTCAAAACACATCCTCCTTCCACAAAAAATAGACGTGCCTAACCATAGGCTAGGCACGAGCTAATAACCAATAGTTACTCTTTATTCATTTTCTTTTTCAATGCTTCTAATTCACTGTCCACACTGTCTTTGTTATCGAGCTCTTCAAACTCATCATCCAGAGAGCGGCTTTCTGAAGACATGTCTTCACTTGTGTCCGCTTCCGCTTCGTAGTGCATGACTTTCTCTTCCATTCGTTCAAACCCTTGGCGTGATTCGTCTCCACCGATACTAGACATCGTACGGTTCATCTTCGTGCGAGTTTTAGCGGATTCCGCACGAGCTTTCAAGGAATCTTTTTTCAGTTTCATTTCCTGATATTCTTTTTTCATTTCATCAAGCTTTTGCCGGAGGTTGTCAGCATCCTGCTGTGCCCGCTCCCAGGAAGCTTTCAATTGCTCAGCTTGATCTTGATGATTTTTCTTATCTTCTAAAGCACGGCGAGCTAAATCTTCATTACCTGCTTCAATAGCTTTTTCCGCTTGCTGCATCCGCTTATCGACCAGCGCTTGTGAATCATCATACTTACGCTTCAACATCTTTTCGTTAGCAATTTGTTTTGCAACAGCACTTTCTGCTTCACGGATATCATTTTCCATATCCCGCATAAATTGATCCAACATTTTCACCGGATCTTCTGCTTTGTCCAACATGGAATTCAATTCTGAACCTACTACAGTTTTTACACGTTTGAAAAATTTGAACATGTATTGGCCTCCTCGTTATTTTGAACCTGCAATTATTTTAATTTCATAAGATTCAATGTCATGACCGACACTGACTTCCACTTCACTTCCCCAAGACTCCATGCTAAGGTATGTCTCCTCGTCTTCTGAAATATACTCCGCATAGCGGGAAGTACGTCCATTGATGTTCTTACTTCTCCCTTCGCCAGTCACACGAGCTTCCCCTTCTTCATCCTTATAAAAGGTTTGCCCTTCGTATTCAAGTTTATTAGGAAAAGGCATACTAACTGACATTTTAACTGTTTCATAAATGCCCAATTCCAGTTCGTCATCCATCTCAGCCGCTAACCACTTTGTTTTATCACCTTCTAACAGCTGGTAGGAAAACCATTCATAACCACCATCACGATAAGTGATTTTACCTACAACTTCGTAATCCACAAGATCGAATGTAACAATGTCACCGACTTGGATATTCAGGGGTGTGCGTTCTTTTACTTCTGTTGTCTGTTTATCATTCTTAGAAAACAATCTAGAAAAGAATCCCAAATCTTCACCTCTCCTTCAACTTTGACCCTGTGTACCTGTATGTACGTCTGACCGAACCCAAAGGTTTCATTTTTCATTTAAATTTTTTACGGGTCTATAACATTTTTCTCAAACTTCTCAGCTTCCATCCCTATCTTAACATTTTTCCCTCGCCATTCATAAATAATAGGTATCCACAACATTTCTGCTGCTTTTTCATAAAGAAAGTTATTCAACAACATGGCAGTATTCTTGAAGACTTGCTTCCAAGACTTTTATTTCGAATTAGGAGGTGGGGGATGAGTCGCTTTCCGCAGGGAAGACGGCAAGCCTATCCTTTCGCGGTTTCACACCTGATGGAGGCTATATTCAAATGGAGTTCATAAGCTATATGAGCTCTCCAGCTCCAGTGCCCAGTGGCTAGTGAGGCTTCCTTCGCTTATCTTGAACATCTTCCAAGAAAAAACGAAGGCATTGAGCCTTCGTTTGTGGTGTTCTTTTACTTGTTAAGCACTTCTTTAGCATCAGCATATTGTAAACCTTGCGCTTCCGCCACTGCTTTATAAGTCACATATCCTTCGAGAGTATTGATTCCTTTATAAAGAGCTTCATTATCCTGACAAGCTTTCAAATATCCTTTATTCGCCAATTGTAACGCATAAGGAACTGTTACGTTCGTTAAGCCAATGGTCGATGTTCTTGGAACCGCTCCAGGCATATTCGCTACCGCATAGTGCAAAACCCCATGTTTTTCATAGGTAGGGTCATCATGCGTTGTAATACGATCTGTTGTCTCAAAAATTCCACCTTGATCGATTGCTACGTCAACAATCACAGAACCCTCCTTCATGGATTTGACCATATCTTCTGTCACTAAATTCGGAGCTTTCGCACCTGGGATGAGCACAGCACCAATGACAAGATCGGATTCTTCCAGTGCTTCCTGAAGGTTCAAAGGATTTGACATTAGCGTATTGATGTCTGAACCGAAAATATCATCAAGCTGGCGTAACCGCTCTGGATTAACATCGATAATAGTCACATCAGCACCAAGACCCATCGCAATCTTAGCGGCGTTTGTGCCCACTACGCCACCACCTATGACAGTTACACGGCCGCGGCGCACTCCTGGAATTCCTCCCAGAAGGATACCTTTTCCACCTCTTGATTTCTCAAGGAACTGAGCACCGATTTGAGAAGCCATTCTTCCTGCTACCTCACTCATAGGTGTCAGTAAAGGCAATGAGCCGTTCGGTAATTGAACCGTCTCATAAGCGATGGAAATAACTTTTTTATCAACTAAAGCTTTTGTCAATTCAGGTTCTGGTGCCAGATGTAAATAAGTAAATAATATGAGTCCTTCATAAAAGTAGCCATACTCTTCAGGCAGGGGTTCTTTCACTTTCATAACCATCTCCTGACTCCAGGCTTCTGCTGCCGATTGGACAATGGTAGCACCCGCTTCTTTATATTGTTCATTTGTAAAACTAGAACCTAGTCCTGCGTTGGTTTCTACGAACACCTCGTGTCCAGCATTCGTCAAACTAACTACTCCTGCAGGCGTCATGGCAATACGATTTTCATTGTTTTTTATTTCTTTTGGTACTCCGATTTTCACGATGAGCCAACCTCCCATTCCATAATTCTTATAGAATTCACCAAGCACTATATCCTGATATCTCAATGGTGAGCAAAATATTATGAAAGCCTTTTCATTGTAACAAATTCAGTCAAAAAGCCATAGTCTTTCCAATAACTTAAGAATTTCAATTATCTATCTGTGCCTATGAATTACATCTAAACCTCCGGTCACTTCATAAATGGTTCCTGTAATCATATCGGAATTCTCTTCACATAGAAAAACGATGGTTCTTGCTATATCCTCTCCCGTTCCCGGTCTACCAATAGGGGTTTCTTCATCTACTATTCCCCTACTCTCATGAATAGATGCTTCTTTCCATTCTCCCACAATATTTCCCGGGCAAATCATATTAGAAGTAATACCATGTTCTGCTTCTTCATAGGCAATGGTTTTTGTCAATGAAACAAGACCAACCTTAGCTGCAGCAAATGCTGAGCGATAAATCCATCCTGATGCAGACTGAGCACCTTGGAAGCCATAATTGATAATTCTCCCAAATCCCTGCTTTCTCATTAAAGGAATCGTCAATTTCAACAAATAAAATACGGCATCCAAGTTACCACGGATCATGTCACTCCATTCTTTTTCTGTATAGTCGATCAATTTCTTCCTCTCAAAAATGTAAGGCCCTGCATTGTTAATTAGAAAGTCGACACGACCAAAGCGTTGAATACATGTTTCCACAAGCCTTTCCATATCCTCTTTCACTGTCACATCCGCTTGAACCAATTGGATATTAGTTTTATATTCCGGAAACTCTTCTAATAATGAAAAAGCTCTCTTCTCATCACTCTTATAGGTCACAGTGACAGAGTAATCTTTTCTCAACAGGTGTTCCGTAACTTTTTTCCCCAAACCTTTGGTTCCTGCTGTTATGATGGCATGTCTCAATACTCATTCCTCCTTTTTATAAAGCTTTGTTATTCCGCTAAGTTCTGGATTTATGTATACTCCCTGAGGAGAAGCTTCCTTTATTAATGGTAAAACTGGCCACCATAAGTTTTGGTGCGGTCCAAAAAGCCAAGTCCATCTTACCAATTCACTTCTTTCAACCGTTAAAAACTCCATTTTATATATATACTTTACTACAAACAATCAGAGGACTTCACTGAGGATGCTTAAAAGTAGAGACTTCAGAAGATGTAGGTACGATCCTGTCCCAGTATGTATAAAGGAAAATTTCTATACAGGATAGCAGAATCCTTCCAACGGTTGATTATATTCTATCCATTGTTGCTTTGTACTGTTCTTTTGGAAAATAGACCCTATGGCACAATTAACCCCAACAGGCGTTCCTGTCGGGGGCTTTTATTACCTTCTATTTTTCTTCTGGCTACCGGACTGGTAGCTTTCATTCAAAGATTGGTTCATTCGCTGTTCCATTTCCTTTTCTTTCTCAAGTGGATTTTTTGGATTCTTCATATCCTCACCTCATTATTAAAATTCACAAAATTCCCTTTATTATGTATGGAAAGATGTGTCTAACCAAAGAAATGACATGATATAATAAAAGTAACAAGTGAAAGGAGGCATCCTGCATGACTTTTGAATATAAAGATATCGTTGTCGCTGTTGATGGGTCGAGCACCGCTGAAGTTGCTTTTAATAAAGCCATTGATATCGCAAATCGAAACGATGCAAAATTGATTTTAGCCCACGTCGTAGATACGAGAGCTTTTGCGACAGTAGAGGCTTATGATCGCTCACTTGCTATACGCGCTGAGCAGTATGCAACAGACCTTTTGAACAATTATCAAGAAAAAGCTGAAAAAGCCGGTGTCACCAATGTTGTCGTAGATATTGAATATGGTTCACCAAAAGTGAAAATTGCTAAAGATGTCGCTCCTAAATACAAAGCCGACTTGATTATTTGTGGTGCCACCGGCCTGAATGCAATGGAACGTTTTTTTATCGGTAGTGTATCCGAACACATTACCCGCTACGCCTCTTGTGACGTCCTCGTCGTAAGACCTGACTCGGAAGGTGAAAGTCAGGACTAAATAAAAGGTACCTTTCAATCAAGTGTTCCCCTCTTGATCTGTTAATTCTAAAATAAGTAAAAGAGTATGACACTTTAACCTGTCATACTCTTTTTGTATTTGAATAACCTACTCGATTATTATTCCCCTTTTTTCTCCATAAGATGACGATACTGATAAAACTTCATCGCAAATTCTGTCACTTGTTTAGTGAGATGATAATTAGAATATGCTCCAATTGCAATACTGATGAATGGGAGCCCCTGAACGAGTTTCTTTCGGAACATTAAGATGAACAAAGACTTGAAACCTTGTTTCATCGGTTGTTCAAGCCAACCCTCATCTGTTAATTGATCATCCCCAGCAAAAATGTATGGGTGTTCTTTATCCTTTACTTCCTCTACCAGTTCCCTCCAAGCTGCTGCTTTTAGACGTTTGGGTAAAGTTGCGGCATGGAAAACCTTGAGGGAGATCATCATTTCATAAGGATGGTTCATTTCATGTCCGAATGTGAGACCAATCAGTTGAATAGCCCTAATATTCATCAACATCATCAGAGGATAATCAATACCTAGAAAAAGCCATCCCCCCGCTCCTGTCAAACCTCCTTGTGCAAATGAATAAATTCTTCCTCTCGCCATTTGTTGTTCTGCTATATAGGTCAACTGCTCGACGGTCAACTCTTTTTTCATATCTTCCATTCGCTCAATTCGACTGGAGAAAATTCTTCCTACCGTTAAAATTCGCTCTCTTGCTTCGTATTGATAAGAGGTTCCTTGCAAAAATGCATGTGTATGAAAAAACCATGTGTCTAGTTTTGAAAAAAATGCCTTTTTCACTCGAGGTTCCATCTGAAGAAAACTTTGTTGAATCCAGTGATCATAAACCATTTCAAAGTCATTCGGCTGATACTTCAGATACTGTTCTAACCAATTTTTCAATTCTGACTCTATCCGTTGGTGTGACAAAGTGCTCCCCCCTCGTCTTTGTTCCTTACCATTTATTGTAGACTTAAAGCCAAAAAAAAAGCAATCACACCTCATTTTGAGTTGCGATTGCTTTTGGGTATTATAGTCCTTTTTCAATTGTATCCCTTGCGATCATAACCTCTTCATTGGTAGGAATGACCATTACTTTAACAGGGGAATGCGGATAGTTGACGAATGTTTCTTTTCCACGAACTTTATTAAGAGCTGGATCCCAATAGACACCCATGAATTCCAGGCCTTTCAAAACACGTTCACGCATAGTTATACTGTTTTCACCAACACCAGCAGTGAAAATGATGCCATCAATGCCGTGCATTCGTGCAGCATAGGAACCGATATACTTGTGGATTCGAGCGGCAAATACTTCCAGAGCAAGTTCGGCACGCTCATCTCCTTCTTCTGCCCGCTGTTCGATATCTCTCAAGTCACTAGAGAAACCGGAAAGCGCCAGCATACCACTCTCTTTGTTCAATACATTCATCACTTCGTTAGCCGTCTTACCTGTTTTTTCCATAATAAACGGAATCAAGGCAGGGTCGATATTACCGGAGCGAGTTCCCATCGTCACACCAGCAAGTGGGGTGAAGCCCATCGAAGTATCGATTGATTTCCCACCTTCGATGGCAGCAATACTCGCACCGTTTCCAAGGTGACATGATAGGAGACGAAGTTCCTCTACAGGTCGTCCCAGCATCTCAGCTGCACGCTCAGAGACATATTTATGAGAGGTACCATGGAAACCGTATTTACGGATGCCATATTCTTCATAATACTCATAAGGCAAACTGTAAAGATAAGACTGTTCCGGCATAGATTGGTGGAACGCTGTGTCAAAAACCGCTACGTGCGGGACGTTCGGAAGCACTTCACGGAAAGCATTGATACCTGTTAAGTTAGCCGGGTTATGCAAGGGAGCAAGGTCGGAAACTTCCTCGATTTCTTGAATCACTTCATCAGTAATCAAAACAGATTCACTGAAACGCTCGCCACCGTGGACGACACGGTGTCCGACACCATTGATTTCATCAAGAGATTCGATAATTCCGTTCTCCGTTAATTTATTAAGAAGCAGCCTAACTGCTTCTCCATGATCAGGAATATCTGTTACTGTTTCATCTTTATCATCGTTCACTTCGATTGTAAATACAGCATCATTAAGACCAATACGCTCAACTAACCCTTTAGTGATAACTGTTTCTTCAGGCATTTCAATCAGTTGGAATTTCAGTGATGAACTACCTGCATTAATAGCAAGAATTTTATTACTCAATGTTGCTCATCCCCTTAAATTTAGGTTCGTAATTTTCTACCATTACTATTTAATCACCCGTCCAAATTGATTTCAAGGTAGTTGGACCATGATAACGTTTACTTCTTATATTCGTTATTTTCTCACAATTGCGTTCTTTTATATTCGTCGAACCAATCATTCATCTGAGCTAGGATATCAGCCATCCCGTTCGGGTTTTTGAAGGAAGGCAATTTAGCAAGCAATGCTTGCTTCGGTGCCTTCGTTTCTGCACCTTTCTTTTGAAGGATTAAGATACTCTTCCCATGTTTTTCATCCTTGAACATAGAATCTGAAAGTTGAAGCATGCCAACAATATGGGCGTGTTCACGCAGGTAGGCGTTCAACGCTTTGGATTGATCGCTATCAAAAAGGAAGTTAGGGACGATAAACATCAAGTATCCACCGTCTTTTGTATATTTCAGCCCCTGTTCAATAAATAGGTGATGAGCATATGAAAGTCCTTCTTCTGCTTTTAACTCATACCTTGCCGCTTGCACGTCGTCAGGATAGTATCCCACTGGAAGGTCAGCTAATACAAAATCGACAGGTTCCATTAAAAATGGGGCTAAACTATCCTGGTGGAAAAATTCGATTTTATTTTTCTGCAAGTTGGCGTTTGCTACGGCAAGTTGTATTAAAGTCGGATCCACTTCACTGGCATAAGACGTCAAGGACATGTCCAATTGATTCATGACTGAAGTGATCAAGTTACCACTTCCTGATGCGGGATCAAACATTTTTAATTCTTCTGTTCCTTCAAAAAGTTTTGAAGCTAAGTAGCCCATGAACATGGCGACCGAATCAGGGGTGATCAAGTGCTGTTGTTGAGTTGCTCCTTTCATCCCTTTCAAAATCGCAAGTTGCACAGCTTTCCGTATTTCTTCTTTTTCAAATTCCTCTTTATTCACTTTCAGGAGCTCATTCGTCAAATATGTCTGTAACGAATCACTCATATCATCAAATGGTTTCCCATTAAAGAGTACATCCATCGTTTCCGCAATCGCTTCAAGATAAGTGATGTTCACCTCTTCTGAAATGAGCGTAGCCGTGTCATCGACCCATTGAAATAGTCTCTCCACTTGTTCCTGCTTCATAATCATTCTCCTTCATTTGAAGTCCAAAGAAATTGACGCAGTTGTTCTATCAACATCATGCGCCATCTTTAACGTTCCTATAACATTTATCTATATCAACCATATCGAAATCCTGTTCGCAATTCAACAATGATAAACTTTCCCGATTTATTTGAAAATTGGGTGCGGTTTCAATATTGAAATGATAAAATGTACTACAAGCTATACCTATGAGGAGGATGTTACATGAGTGATCAACGAAGAAACCTATACTTTTTCTACCAACCAACAACAGACCTAAATGATAAATTAGAGTCTCTCTTCCAACTAGCTAGAGAAAATGATTTTCATATTGTCGATAATTCCAGCGATGCCAATATTATCATTGCTGTGGGAGGAGATGGCACATTCCTTCAAGCTGTCCGCAAAACAGGTTTTCGTCAGGATTGCCTCTATGTAGGGATAAGAAGTGAAAATGAAGCAGGATTATATTGTGACTTCGATATCGATGATCATGACGAAATGATCGATGCAATGAAAAACTCAGAAGTGGAAGTACGCAGATTCCCTGTAATTGAAACAACGATCAATAATGAATCGACATTTTCGTGCTTAAACGAATGTAGCGTTCGTTCCACTTTAATCAAATCAATTGTCATTGATGTTTATATTGATGAACTTCATTTTGAAACATTCCGAGGCGATGGTTTAATCATTGCAACCCCTACGGGGAGTACCGCTTACAATAAATCTATAAACGGAGCAGTTGTAGATCCAAAATTACCTTGTTTCCAAATTAGTGAACTCGCTTCTTTGAATAATAATCGTTACCGTACCTTAGGTTCTTCTTTTATATTGAGCGGAGAGAGGACACTGAAACTCAACGTCCGTCAAGATGGAAACGATTACCCTCTTATCGGAATGGATAATGAAGCCTTCTCTATACGAAACATCCATGATGTTACCATCAAACTTAGTGAAAGTGTCGTCAAAACGGTTAAACTTAAAAACAATACGTACTGGGATCGCGTAAAAAGAACATTCCTCTAAACTTTTAATTGAATTTCCCAATACCTTTTCATATGATTGAACACCCTTATAGAAAACCCCGAAGCGTATGGACTTTCGCTTCGGGGTTTTTAGGCTTTTATCTTATTGGTACAGCGTTAATTCCTAGGATCGTTGATATACGATATCCTCATCCACAACGGTCATTGTAACCGTTGCATCGGCCAACTCATGCGACTTCAAAGCAAATAAATCTCTGTCTAAGACAGTGAAGTCTGCTAAATAACCTTCTTGAATCATTCCTTGTTCATCCTCTTTATTAATAGCTTGAGCACTACCCTTTGTATAAAGAGAGATGGCTTCAAAAACAGAAAGCTTTTCTTCCGCCTGATAGACTTCATTGTCATAGTTAGCCCGTCTGTCTACAGCTGCCCGAATCCCAAGTAAAGGATTTATTTCCTCTATTGGTGCATCAGATCCTCCTGCACACTTTATCCCTGCATCTAACAAGGTCTTCCAGGAATATGAATTTTTCAATCGCAAGTTCCCCAATCGTTCGATGACCCAAGGAAAGTCGGAAGCAACGAACGTTGGTTGTATATCAAGAACAATATTCAATTTTTGTAACTTCTGGATCAAGTCTGGACTTAAAATTTGAGCATGGATAATCCTGTCTCGTTCATCGTTATGAAGTGGATTGGATGCTATAGCATTTGCAACTGCTTCGACAGCTCCATCTCCTATAGCGTGAACCGCCACAGGCATATTTCGTTTTCTAGCTTCTTTCAACAACTGATCTAAACCTTCTTCTGTATGAATGGCTACTCCATGATTCTCTGGATCATCAGCGTAAGGATCTTTCAGCAATGCTGTTCTTCCACCTAAAGCTCCATCTGAAAATATTTTCAATGCCCCTAATTCAACAAAATCTGTACCTTGTTTAAAACCTAACACCTCTTGATCCACTTGTTCTATCACCCCGTGATGGATCAAGAGATGGGCACGGAATTTTGTTTGTTGTCCGTCTATCACATCAAGGAATGACTGATACGTTTTTTTGAATCCACCATAGTAGTTTAAGTCTTCACTATGCCCGCCGACTAATCCATACGAATGCATGTCTTTGACAGCTAGATCCGTTGCCTTTCGTAAATAGTCTGATGTTACTTCTGGCATAGCTTTTTTAATCAACTCTTGGGCTTGATCATGAAAGTAACCAGTAGCTTCACGCTTCTCATCTCTTACGATCACTCCCCCTTGTGGATCAGGAGTATCAGTATTTACCCCTGCAAGGTCCATTGCATGCGAGTTAGCTAGTAAAGCATGGCGACAAATGCGTGTCAACATCATCGGATGCTCCGAAGAAATATCATCTAACTCCTCTTTATGTATTATCCTCTTATCTTCCCATTGATTTTCGTTCCACCCGTCTCCGATAATCCATTCTCCTGGTGGCAACTGCTCTGCGTGCAATTGTAAAGCTTGTTTCACCTCTTCCGCTGACTTCATAAATGATAAGTCGAGTCTCATCAATCGTTCGCCATGACCAATGATATGGAGATGACTATCTGTAAAGCCCGGATACATCACTGCCCCTTTCAAGTCATATTCTTCATCTATGTCTTCTTTATAAGTGGCGTACAATTGTTGAGTGTCTCCAACCGCTGTAATCCTTCCGTCAGAAGTAACAATCGCTTCCACCCATTCGCCTTCCTTTTCCATGGTATAAATCTTACCACCGTACCAGAGTTTCATAACTGCACTCCCCTTCTATATCATAGTTCTATCTATACCATATATCGGTTGAAAAGAAAATTGAAGCACTTAAAAAACCCCGCCTTTTTTACAAGGCGGGTTCAAGTTATAAAAGATCTTCAAACTCTTCTTCCGTATGATCCGTGCTATGCTCAGCAGTCGCTTCAATAACATAAGAGTCTTCTATAGCTTTTTCTATATCTTCCGTAAAGTCCACGTTCGATTCATAATAGTTGGCATTTTTACGAGTTGGTTTTGTTTTAGGAGCTTTCGGAACGAACACTGTACAGCAATCTTCAAACGGTCGAATTGAAATGTCATATGTTCCTATCCTTCTAGAGATATCGATAATCTCTATTTTATCCATAGCCACTAGTGGACGAATTACCGGATAATTAGTCACTTCATTAATCGTGTTCATACTCTCCATTGTCTGACTAGCTACTTGTCCTAAACTCTCACCAGTCGTAATCGAAAGCACCTCATTATTAGCAGCAACACGTTCACTAATTCTCATCATCATACGCCTCATGATTGTCATACTGTAACCTTCAGGCATCTCACGATAAATCTTTTGTTGAACTGCTGTGAACGGTATAACATGTACTTTAATTCTCGTTCCGTATTTTGCAAGTTCTTTAGCGAGATCGAGGACTTTTTGTTTCGCGCGCTCACTTGTATATGGCGGGGAATGGAAGTGAATTGCTTCGATTTCTACTCCACGTTTCATTGTCAAATAGCCAGCTACAGGGCTATCAATTCCGCCTGAGAGCATCAGCATGCTTTTCCCTGTTGTGCCTACAGGAAGTCCTCCTGCCCCCCGGTAATCTTGGGCCGTCACGTAACACCCTTCATGACGCACTTCTACTTTAATCTCTACATCAGGTTGGTGGACATCCACCTTCACTCCCTCTGTGTTTCTTAAAATAAAACCGCCAAGCAATGGGTTGATCTCTTGCGAAGGGATCGGGAACGACTTGTCCGTACGCTTCGAAGAAATCTTAAAAGACCCAGCCCCTCTAGCATCACGGAAAGCTAGTAGCGCTGCTTCTTTCATCTGTTCTTCTTCTTTCTCAACTTTTACAGCAAAGCTTAGACTGTGAATCCCGAAAACTTCCTGACATTCCTTCATTACTTCGTGGGGGTCTTCCCCATTTAATAAGACATACATGCGCCCTTGAGTCTTTTGTATCGTTGTGTCCGGGAAACTCTTCAACTTAATGGCTATGTTACTTTGCAGCTTCTGCTCGAAAGACCTTCTATTCTTCCCTTTCAAAGCCATTTCACCATAGCGAATCATAATTCGATCAAAATCCATTCATGCTCACCTCATCGTTGCTTTTAAATTTTCAATCGTTTTGTCTAATACTTCAAGAAACACACTTATCTCATCGCTATTGTTCTCAGTAGAAAGGCTTACCCTTAAGGCGGAAGTGGTTCTTTCATAATCCAAGTTACAAGCCTTTAGTACGGAACTAACATCCGGTTGCTTGGAGGAACAAGCCGACTTTGTGGATATAAAAATATCCTTGTCCCCTAAAGCATGGATCACTACTTCAGGTTTAAAGCCCGGTATGGAAAAATTGATTATATGAGGAGCCCCATCGGATGGAGAGTTGAGTATGCAAGCTTCATGCTTTCCAATCCCCTTCCATAACTGACTTCTCATCTTCGTCAAATGTTCATTTTTCTTATTCCGATTTTCATACAAAAGTCGAAGTGCCTTTACAAAAGCTACTGTTCCAGGAAGGTTTTCTGTACCAGCCCTAACTTCCGACTCTTGGCTTCCACCATGCAAAAGTGGAAACAAGGACACATGCTTCTGGACAATCATAGCTCCTGTCCCTTTCAAACCGTGTATTTTGTGTCCTGAAATGGTACAAAGATCGATGTTCCATTCTTTAATCGAAAAGTCGATTTTCCCTATCCCTTGTACATGATCCACATGAAAAAACACTTTTGGATAGTTCCTTAAAATACGACCGATTTCTCTAATAGGCTGGATTGTTCCTAATTCGTTATTTACACTCATAACACTGACAAGAATAGTGTCATCTCTCAAGGCCCTCTCAATATCTCCAGGATTAACTTCCCCGTTCCGATCGACATTTATATAAGTGACTTCAAAGCCCAGTGTTTCCAACGCCCGGAATGCTTCTATGACCGAAGGGTGTTCAACAGTTGTAGTAATTAAATGTTTCCCTCGTGACTGGTGTTGGAAAGCAATACCTTTGACTGCCATATTATTGCCTTCTGTTCCACCAGAAGTAAAAATAACTTCGTGTGGCTCCACATGTAGCAATTCAGCAGCCTGCTTTCGTGAGCGATTCAGCAACCTTTCAGCATCACTACCAAAGCTATGGACAGAAGAAGGATTTGCGAAATATCGGGCAGCGACTTTCTGAAAGCTGTCCAACACTTCAGGACGGGGATGGGTTGTGGCACTATTATCTAAATAGATCATGAGCTTTGACTCCTTTTTTCAAATTGCAGTCCATTATTTTATCATAACACTTTAATAAAAGAAACATCCATGTATCACTAAGGTCAGGCGGTATAGGAAAGGGAAACAATTCAGGGGACTATTTCCCATAATTTAAGCTAGATGATTTTTTAAATCCATAAAAAACACCCACGGGATTACGTGAGTGCTTGGGTCAACCATTGTCTACTTTACTAGGAAGTTCTAATGTTTCAAGAATAGTATCTATGCTGAGCTTACCATCTTCTTTCACATCTTCCTCCCAGGTCTTAGTGATTTTCACGCCTCCTAAAATAGTAGGAGGTTCACCAATAGGGGCAGGCTGCTTGTCTAGAAAAGCACTAGCCATTTGAGAGGTCATTTGTTTCTCACCGACCGTTTCTCCGATAGAGAGAGCATGGTGTTCAACAGGGAAATCCCCCTCAGTAGGAAGGGCGAGAAAAGTAATCAGTACACTTGTCCAAACAAGGGCAGCGCCTGCAATTAAACCAAATAATATACGTCGTTTCATAACAAACACTCCCTAAACGAGAACTTCTTCTTCCTGATCAATTTTAGAAAGAGCGTTTGGATCCACTTCTCTTAGTGCATCAGTAGCAAGTTTGAGTGCTTCCTCATAATGGTAAGTCCTGAATTGATCTTCTGCCTCTAATAGCTTGGCTGCAAGGATTGGATATTTACTTCGATAGCGATTTCCATACTGAATGACCCGCTCAGCTAATTGTGCTTCCTCCATAACTTTTTCTGCATCTTCGCTCAATTTTTCAGTCATTATAATCGCATCATCGAGCTTTTCATTAACGATTCCCATATCCAACGGCTGTTTTTCAAGAGTTTGAAAAACTTCATCGATTTTGCTACTCGCTTCTTTCATATCTTCATAAACAGTTGTTGGTATGCCAGGGATGTTACTCCTTTTCAGGCGTCGGTGGGTATCCATCAGGAGACCATCCATATTTGTCAACTTTTGTTTTGCTTCCCGTTCATCTTTTCTAAGATTCTGGACACGCTCCTGGAAATATTCATGTTTCTCCTGCAATTCTTTTAACTGCTTTTGGACGTCTTCCAAATCTTCACGGATTCCAGCGTAGGAAGTCTCTCCATCTTCCCGCTTAAAGTCGATACTTGTCACGCGTTTTCTCATTTGATTAAACCAATTCTTTAATCTATGATGTGACTCCAAATCTCCTTCTTCTACTTGATAAGTCTGTTGTATTTCATGCAATTCCTGTTCAGTATCAGCCAGGACAAATTCCAACTCATCCAATTGGTGTTTCAAAGGCGCTAATTGCTTCTCTACATAGTGGTGTGCAACTGCTTCACTTTCAAGAAGTTGATACATTTCTTGAATTCGTGTCTTTATTTCCTCAATAGTTTCATTAACTCCAGTTTGATCACCCGTATCTAGTTGTTTGACCATTTCACCGAGAGATCGCTCGTAAGTATGTATCTCAGGTAAAAAATCAAAATGGGCGATTCTATAACCCTCTGCTTTCATTTCCTCGACACCATTTTTCAGCTCTCGTAACTGGTCAGGCAAATCAGATCTAACTTGTTTATACCGTTCAGGGAAATTGTTTACATCCTCTGTAAGCTGTGAAGTCTCTTCACGAATCGTATGAACAAGGGCATTCGCCTCTATATAATCCCCCTGTTCTGTCAATTGCTCAAATTCAACAAGCCTCTCCTTTAAACCTTCCACTCGTTGCTCAAAGAACCGAACAGCATTACCATACTGATGACGGTTTTGAATCAAAGTTTTGGTCAAGTCCTTCAGTTCTGGTTCCAACGTCTCAATTTCAATACGGCTTTGCTTCTCTGAGTCCAAAAGATCTTCCAATTCTTGAAACATCTTTTTAATCTCATCTTCGATAGCTACCAATTTCTTTTCTGTGTTTGCTAAGACGGCTTTGACTCGCTTTATGCGGTAACGATCGGCTGCTTCTTCCGCATCGAATAGATCCTCTTCAAGTTCTGGTAAGTCTTTCGTTAGAATTCGATCCCAACGCTCCCTCCACGCTTCGAACTTCTCTTGAGTCTCCCCTGAAAGATTTAAGCTTTTCACTTTGGATAACTCTTCCGTAACGTGCCGGTTCATGATATCCATTTTCCAACCTTCCAGGCGATCCACTTCATCATAGACCTTTTTCCGCCAAATAAGCCCGATGATGAACAATGCGATGAGTAGTAAAATAGCCCCTATGACGAACTTCATAAATAGCCTCCTTACATTAAACGTGTCATACGGATGTATTACGTTCCGAATTATGATTTAGTTGTTTATAATGATACCATGTAAATCATCCTTTTGGCTAAAATATTTCAAATTTATTATCATATTGACAAAAAATTCAATCAGAAAGGAGACCGGCAAAATGAGAGACGGTCATATTCACTCTCCTTATTGCCCTCACGGGACTACAGACTCTCTAAAGGAGTATATTGAGCAAGGAATCCAATTAGGATACCAAAGTATGACATTCACAGAACACGCTCCTCTCCCACCATCTTTTTCTGACCCAGTACCACAAAAGGACAGTGGGATGGCTTTATCTGAAGTGGAGACCTATTTGAAAGAAATAGAAAAATTAAAAGAGATTTACAAGCATGACATCGAAATTTTAAAAGGGTTTGAAATCGATTTTATAGAAGGGTATGAAAAAGAGACAAAAAGCTTCCTGGATACTTACGGACCCTCGTTGGATGATAGTATTCTCTCTGTTCATTTTCAGAAAGGAGACAATGGGTGGTATTGCATTGACTATAGTCCGGACATGTATGAAGCAGCCTTAAGGGATTTGGGTGGAACTCAAAAGCTTTACGAGGCATATTACAAGACGTTAATCAAATCGATACACAGTGATTTGGGGAAATACAAACCCATCCGTATTGGGCATATGACCCTCGTGAAAAAATTTCAAAACCTTTTTCCTTATCCAGATCATTGGACTGCCTATGCCATAGAGTTTCTCGAAGTCGTTAAAGAAAATGATTACACCTTGGACTATAACGGTGCAGGCATCAAAAAAAGCCATTGCAAAGAGGCCTATCCTCCCCTTGGTTTGGCGAGACAAGCCTATGAAATGGGTATTCCACTCATCTATGGTTCGGATGCTCATGCCGCTTCTGCTTTGGGACAAGGCTTGGAAGAAATCGAAAAGACCCTTCTCAAACCTTAGCGGCAAGCAATTGCACCGATGTGTGATCATGCATCAGGCGACTATATGTGTCTACGAAATGGTTGAGGGATGCATCTGTAATGAAAGGATCTTTAAATTCATGTGGCATCATAAAAGGAGCATTTAACAGTCCTTTAAATTGCAACAAACAAAGTTTTTCCTTGAAGGTAATATCTACATGAGATTTTTTATGAAAAAGGATACGCGCGAATAAATGGTTTTCCTTTGCCAAGTAAGTAACTAGCATTTCTCTGGCAAATATAGTGTTTAAAGATAATTCTCTATTCAGCAAGCAAGATAGTTGATAATTCGATTGTTTATAATGTAGAATTTTTCTCACTAAAGTATCAAAATGGTTTTCACCATCCGAGGGCAGCTCGCTTTCCAACATTTCCAAATAAGGTTCAAAATAGCTGATAGCTAGCGATTCAAAAAGACCTTGCTTACTTTTAAAGTAATAATGGATTAGAGAGACATTAACACCCGCTGCATTAGCAATGTCTCTTACAGATGTTCCATTAAATCCTTGACTGTAGAAAAGGCGGCAGGCTACATCTAACACTTTATCACGCGTTGGATTCGGTCGATTCATATTTTTTCCCCCTCATAAGGGAGATTCGCTATTATTGTTGTATTTCCTGCTGCCAATCGTCCACCAAATAACGACATAAAACTTACTTTTGCCGAAAAACTCTAAAACTTGGAGGTATTCCTATGTTCCAATCCGCTTCTTATACGGGTACTAAAACAGAAAATTATGATTTGTTGAATAAACAATTGAAAGCCCTCATTGAAGATGAACCAGATGTCATCGCTAATTTATCGAATGCATCCTCTTTACTGAACCAATTCCTAGACGATGTTAACTGGGTCGGCTTTTATCTCTGGAAAGAAAACCAGCTTATTCTAGGACCATTTCAAGGTTTACCGGCATGTGTAAGAATACCATCAGGAAAAGGTGTGTGCGGCACAGCTGTGTCGGAGAGAAGTGTCCAGCGAATAGAGGATGTCCATAAGTTCCCCGGACATATCGCTTGTGATGCTGCTAGTCAATCTGAGATTGTAGTACCTATCTTCAAAGATGGAGAAATATACGGTGTGCTGGATATCGACAGCCCATCAAAAGGCAGATTTGACAAAATGGACGAAGAAAAGCTGGCAGAATTTGTGGAAATTATCCAACATTATATTTAAAGAAGAGTAAAACTCCCGCTCCAAAACTTGGGGCGGGAGTTTTCATTCCCCTTGGCTTTATTAAGAGCTTTGTACGATTGTTAAATAAATACCTTATAGTAGAGGTTATACCTCTCTATGAATTCCATAGAAATATAAATATATTAAGTTTCAGAGAAAGACAAGAAACACCTTGACTTACTGGAGGAATAAAATTATAATGGTCTTTGTGTAAAATAAATGGCAGCCTATGTGAACCGTCATTGTTATCATTTTGTTCCTCTAAGATGAGGTGCATCGCGTAACTCTCTGCTGCTGGGGCGAAGGTGCATGAAAACATAATGAGCAGTGAACAAAGGGACACACTGTTTTTATTTTATGCAAAATAAAATAAAAAGGAGGAAATTCCTATGGCACGATATACAGGTCCAACCTGGAAAAAATCACGTCGTTATGGTATTTCTTTAAGCGGAACTGGTAAGGAGCTAGAAAAGCGCCCTTACGCACCTGGACAACATGGTCCAAACCAACGTAAAAAACTATCCGAATTCGGTCTTCAACTACAAGAGAAGCAAAAGCTTCGTTTCATGTACGGTTTGACTGAGCGTCAATTCCGTCGTTTGTTTGAAGAAGCGGGTAACATGAAAGGGATCCACGGTGAAAACTTCATGATCCTTCTTGAATCCCGTTTGGATAACCTAGTTTACCGTCTAGGTCTAGCTCGTACGCGCAACCAGGCTCGTCAGCTAGTTACACACGGTCACGTAACCGTAGATGGTGGACGCGTAGACATCCCATCTTACCGCGTAGCACCTGGTCAAGTGATCAGCCTTCGTGAAAAATCTCAAAAACTTAACGTCGTAGAAGAGGCTATCGAAGTGAACAACTTCGTACCTGAATACCTTACTTTCGACGAAGACAAGCGTGAAGGTACGTACACTCGTTTCCCTGAGCGTTCTGAGCTTCCATCTGAAATCAATGAAGCTCTTATCGTTGAATTCTACTCCCGTTAATAACAGATTTCAAAAACCCGTCGACTTTTCGGCGGGTTTTTTTATGAACAAATAATAAAAAAACTAGCACCTTTTAAAAGATGCTAGTTTTCATCCCTATTGAAAACGAATAAGGAAATATTTCTTTTTACCACGACGGATAATTGTAAATTGATCTTCTATACGGTCCGCTTCATTAATAGTGTGTTTCACATCCTGGTTTCGTTCACCATTAATATAAACAGCTCCATTCCCAATATCTTCTCTAGCTTGTCTCTTAGAGGAAGAAATGCCAGCTTCTACAAGCAAGTCCAATAATTGAGGTTCTTTTGCTTCTGAATGATATGTCGGTACATCTTTGAACCCTTGTTCTATTTCCGTACCAGACAAAGCCTTAATATCTCCACTGAACAATGCGGCAGAAATGCGCTCTGCCTGCTTTAAAGCTTGTTCATCGTGAACTATTTTCGTCATTTCTTCAGCTAGACGGCGCTGGGCCACACGTTTCTCCGGTTGTGTCTCCACTTCTTTCTCTAATTCTGCGATTTCATCCAGACTCAAGAATGTGAAATATTTCATAAATCGGATGACATCACGGTCATCGGCATTGATCCAAAACTGGTAAAACTCGTAAGGGGATGTCTTTTCTGGATCAAGCCAAATAGCTCCTCCTGCAGTTTTACCGAATTTAGAACCATCGGCCTTCGTAATTAACGGAACTGTCAGCCCGTAAGCTTCCACTTCTGATTCACCTGCAGCAGAGCGTCTAAGCAATTCTAGACCAGCAGTAATATTCCCCCACTGATCACTTCCGCCTATCTGCAAAGTGCAATTCTCTTTTTCATATAATTTTTGGAAATCAAGAGATTGAAGGATCATGTAAGTGAATTCTGTAAAACTGATCCCTTGTTCTATTCTTGATTCGACAGAGTCTTTTGCCAGCATGTAATTTATCCCAAAGTGTTTCCCTGTATCTCGCAGGAAATCGATGATGGTCATTTGGGAGAGCCATTCATGATTATTTCGGGCAACAGCTGCATTTTCTCCTTCATCAAAGTTAAGGATTTTTGCAAGCTGTTCTTTAATACGTTCACTGTACCCTTTTACCACGTCTGCACTGTTCAATTGTCGTTCTGTTGAACGACCACTCGGGTCACCAATCATTCCTGTTCCACCACCAACTAGCGCGATTGGGCGGTGGCCAGCGATCTGAAATCTTTTCAACATCAATACGGGAAGTAAATGACCGATATGCAAACTGTCTGCTGTCGGGTCAAAACCACAGTAAAGAGTTACCTGTTCATTCGCCAGGTGCTTTTTCAAACCTTCTTCATCTGTCATTTGATTAATGAGCCCGCGTTCTTGTAAGTCTTTTATTATATCCATTTGATCACTCCTATATTTCTGTTTCTACTATATTGGTTGGGCTATGGTATGGTTGTTCGGGACGTGGAGAGGAATTTTCTATAAAAACAAAAGACCCCATCCCCTGGTAAAAGGGACGAGGTCTTTTCGCGGTACCACCCTTGTTGCACAATGAATGTGCCACTTCTATAGATATCGGATTTCACCGTCTTCTGATTCATACCAGAAGAATGCTCCAGGTCGTAATTCGAAATCAAATATGTACTAGCTTTCACCACCGCCAGCTCTCTGCAACAGGGATTTGATTTCTACTCCAGTCCTTCAACGCACGCATATTCAACTATGTACTATATTTATCATACCCACCGAAAAAAAGCAACAAATTCATCGTGTGGAAGCATGTCCTATTTTTAGCCGGTGTGTTATAATGTGTATGGATTTTTTAGGAGGTATTATCATGTCTAATAACCAAAAGAAAGGTAGAAATAAGCTGGACTTCCGATCATTATGGCGAAACGAAAATATACAGAAGAATAGTCGGATTACTTATGATGTCGTCTGGAACGTCATCTTATTTTTTATAATCATTGGGGTCGTCGGGCTATTTTTTGCTGGCGGGGTCGGAGCCGGCTATTTCGCTTCTCTTGTCAAAGATGAAGAAGTCAGAAGTAAAGAAGAAATGAAAGAGACCATTTATAACTATGCGGAGACTTCAACCATGTATTTCAATGACGAAGAGACCGAAATCGGCGACATCCAATCGGACATCTATCGGGAAGAAGTTCAACTGTCTAATGTGAGCGGCCACGTAAAAAATGCGGTTATTGCGACAGAAGATGAATACTTCGGCGAACATAAGGGTGTTGTTCCGAAAGCTGTCATGCGTGCAGTAATGCAAGAAGTGATGAATTCATCAGTCAAAACTGGAGGTAGTACATTAACGCAACAGATTGTCAAAAACCAGATTTTGACGAATGAAGTTTCTTTTGAGCGAAAAGCAAAAGAAATGCTCCTCGCTTTAAGAGTCGAACGCTTTCTAGATAAAGATGATATATTAGAAGCTTATCTGAATATTGTTCCATTCGGAAGAAATGCCAATGGACAGAATGTGGCAGGTGTTCAAACTGCTGCACAGGGCATATTCGGAATAGATGCTAGTGAATTAAACTTAGCACAATCTGCTTATATTGCAGGTATGCCACAATCCCCGTTTGCCTATACCCCTTTTTATAATGATGGATCGATTAAAGAAGCGGAGAATTTGGAGCCTGGGATTGATCGTATGCACGAAGTTCTCGAACGGATGCTAGAGGCCGAATATATTACACAGTCAGAGTATGATGAAGCGATGAGTTTCGAAATAAATGAAGAAACACTGGCCGAACCAAAAGCTACTGCCTTGAGCACTTACCCTGCCATCAATCAAGAAGTGAAAAGTAGGGCTAAAGAACGCATCAAGGAATATCTGATGGAACAAAATGGTCACACAGAAGAAGACCTCGCTGAAGATGATACGCTTGATGATGAATACCAGACATTGGCTGAGCGTGAACTATCTTCCGGCGGATATAAAATTCATACCACACTGGATCAAGAAGTCTATGATGCTATGCAAAAAGTGAGAGATTCGTATACGGAGAACAACTGGCCTTGGGGACAAAAGACAGTCATTAACAATGAAGGGGAGGAAGTAAAAGTAGACACCCCTCTCCAGCTGGGTAGTATGATCATTGAAAACTCCACAGGAAAAATTTATGGGTTTATCGGTGGTTATGATTTTGAAGAAGAAAATATGAACCATGCCACTCAAGCACGTCGTTCTAATGGAAGTACGATGAAACCACTTCTTGTTTATGGACCAAGCTTCGATTTGGGGGCTGCTCAACCAGGCTCCGTTATTGCAGATGTCCCTTATTACTACAACAGCGGTGGTAAAGAAGTCCGTAACTTCTCAAGGAATCACCGTGGATTTGTATCAGCAAGGTATGCATTGGCAAACTCATATAATGTTCCTGCAGTTAAACAATATCACGAAATTTTCGACCAAAATCCAGTAAAAAACTATCTAGAGAAGATGGGTATGGGAGAAGACCTTGTCAAACAAGATTACTCTAGTGAATCGATGGCATTAGGGGGGCTGAAATACGGGGTTAAAGTTGAAAATAATATAAACGCCTATGCTACTTTCGGCAATATGGGTAAATTCGTGGACGCTTATATGATTGAAAAAATCGAAACAAAAGATGGGGAAGTCGTCTTCGAACACGAGGCTGAGGAAACAGAAGTATTCAGCCCACAAGCTGCTTACCTGACCATCGATGTCATGCGTGATGTCCTTGAATATGGTACAGGTCAGAGAGTCCGCGGGTTACTTTATAATCGTGGCGTGGATTGGGCAGGTAAAACTGGTACTTCCCAATCTACAAAAGACTCCTGGTTTGTAGCAACAAACCCTAATGTGACCGTCGGAATGTGGACTGGTTTCGCAGAAGGAAATATGCAGCACTTGAACTATAACCAACGAACTCAAGGCCTTTGGGCTGATGTGGTCAACGCTGTGTCTGACATCCGCCCTGGACTGATGGTTCCAGAAAAAGATTTTGAAAGTCCTGGCGGATTGGTTACACGCTCTTATTGTGCAACCTCCGGTCTTCTGGCATCAGATTTATGTTCCTCTGTAGGACTTGCCAAGAGTGATATTTATGATGCAGATTATGCTCCGACTAAGGTAGATGATAGCTTAATCAATGGTGATTTTGTAAGAGTGAAGGATCAGCTTGTCGAAGCCGGACCTAATACACCAGGTGAATTTATCATTGATGGTGGTGGAGTGACACTTAGTCCTGAGTTTCTTGAAGAAAACGGATATACAAGTCGCGAAGTGTTAAGAGAATTATTGCCAAGTTCCTCTGCCTGGTCAAATGTAGCGCTTCCTTCTACAAGTTCCATTGGCTCGACAGCTTCGTCCATAGACAACGATGGTCAAGCACCAGCTGCACCAAGCTCTGCATCAGCAGGCAGCTCGTCCATATCCTGGTCGTCATCTCCGAGCAGTGACGTTGTTGGCTACCGAATTTATCGTGCAGCTACACCGGGGGGGACATTCTCCCTTATTGGGAGTACTTCTGGTAATTCCTATAGTTTCTCTGGATCTGAAGGAGTTTATGCCGTCCGAGCAGTCGATTACTTTGGAGAGTCATCTGGTTTATCCAACACTACAACTGTAGGTAATCCTGGTGCGCCTGATCCTGAACCAACGGATGAAAGTAATTCTGATGGTAGTTCCAGTGGAGAATCCACTACAGGAAATGGTTCTTCCAATAGTAATTCCAATCAAAATGACAGCAATGAAGAATCGAACGAGGGCGAATCTGGATCTGAAAGCAATAATGAATCAGAAGAAGAAGCTGATGATGGAGAATCCGGTACTGAGTCTGACAATGCCGGGGATGGAAGTGGAGACTCGGATAACGGTGACTCAGATTCTGAAAACGACTCCGGTAATGACAATTCAGAAAGTGATAATTCCGGTAATGACTCTGGTAACGGAAACGAATAGGACTATGAAATGGAATAATAGCCTATCCTTACTAAATCCGATCGGTTCATCCGATCGGATTTTTTCTTATTATATGTGTGAATTACAAAATTACTACTCATTTCATGTATAATGAAAGAAAATAATTTAATAATTCTACTAATCTATATGAGGTGGTGACTGAATGAATCATGAAAAAACTTATCACTTTGAAGCTTTCGACACGGAACATGGACCGGTCATCGTCGAAGGCCCATTATCTTCAGATGATCTGTCTAAATACACTTTCAATGAAGGGTTGACAGCTTTCCGCCCTCCAGAGAAACAGTTCGAAGCGATAAAAGGGATTGCAGATTTCGAAGAAGGACGAATCATCGTTGCCAGAAACAATGACGAAATTGTAGGGTATGTTACATACCTTCACCCAGATCCCTTAGAGCGTTGGTCTGAGGGAAATATGGAGGAATTGATTGAACTAGGAGCAATTGAAGTAATCCCAAAGTTTCGCGGATACCGGATCGGATCCCAACTATTACAAGTATCAATGATGGATGAATATATGGAAAACTATATCATCATTTCTACCGAATACTATTGGCACTGGGATTTAAAAGGAACGGGCTTAAACATATGGGATTACCGTAAAGTCATGGAAAAAATGATGGCAGCAGGTGGGCTGACCCCCTCCCCCACTGACGATCCTGAAATTATCTCTCACCCTGCCAATTGCCTTATGGTGAAAATAGGAAAGAATGTTTCAGAATTATCTGTTGAACAGTTTGATAAACTGAGGTTTTTGACAAGGTACCAATACCGTCAAACAAGGAGGTAGTTGATATGTTAGTGGAAGAGATTATGAAAGAAAGAGTCATCACACTCTCTCCTGTAGATACAATCGAAACAGCACTTAAACTCCTTCAGGAGCATCATATTCGCCACATTCCTATTATTAATGATAGCAACCAGGTGATCGGCATAGTTTCCGATCGTGATGTCAGAGATGCAAGCCCATCTGTATTTGAAAAAGATACAGAGCGAAAGGAACTGAAGAATCCTATTAAATCCATCATGACAACCCCTGTAACTACGGTTCATCCCTTGGATTTTGTTGAGGAAGTTGCCTCCATTTTTTATGAGCAAGAATTTGCATGTGTCCCTGTTACAAGAGACGAAAAATTAGTAGGTATCATTACGGAAAAAGACATGTTGTATACATTAATACAGCTCACAGGAACACATGTCCAAAGCTCTCAAATAGAAGTGAAAGTTATCAACCGCCCTGGTATTCTCCCTCAAGTCACCCAAGTATTTGGTAAAAGAAAAGTCAATATAAGCTCTGTGCTCATCTACCCCTATAAGCCGGATCCAAAATATAAAGTCATTGTTGTACGCATTCAAACCATGAACCCGATTCCAACCATCGAAGATTTAAAATCAGAAGGCTATGAAGTATTATGGCCAAAGATGCCAGGGATACTATCATGAATTGCCATTCAGGTTTTGTGTATTCCAATGATTTTACAAATTATCGATTCCGGGAAGACCACCCTTTCAACCAAATGAGGGTTGTAATGACAAAGGAATTACTTGAGGCGACAGGAAAGCTATCAGACAAAGAACTCATTTCTCCTCGTTTAGCTACAGAAGAAGAATTGTCATTGGCACATAGCATTTCCTATATTAACGCTGTAAAAAAAGCCGGGAAAGGTGAATTGAGCGAGGAGCAAGGGCTTGAGTATGGTATTGGAACAGAGGATACGCCAATGTTCCAAGGGATGCACGAGGCTTCTCAGCTGTTAGTAGGCGGTACTCTATCTGCAATTGATTCGGTATTAGAAGGACGAGTCAAGCATGCATTAAACATTGGAGGCGGACTTCATCATGGCTTTGAAAGGAAAGCCTCTGGTTTCTGCATATACAATGATGGAGCTGTCGGTATTAAATACATCAGGAAGAAGTATGATTACAAAGTACTTTATGTCGACACAGACGCTCACCATGGAGATGGGGTACAATGGGCATTTTATGACGACCCCAATGTATGCACATTCTCTATACATGAAACAGGTAGATACTTGTTCCCAGGCACAGGTAATGTAAATGAGCGTGGTTTAAAAGAAGGATATGGATACTCCTTCAACTTACCTATTGATGCTTTTACGGAAGATGATTCTTTTTTAGAGGTTTATGAATCCGCTTTCAGAGAGATTGTAGATTTCTTTCGCCCGGATGTCATCATTACACAAAACGGGGCAGACGCTCATTTTCTAGATCCACTTACACATTTGTGTTCAACAATGAAAATTTATGAGGAAATACCTAAGTTGGCCCATGAGCTAGCTCACCAATATTGTGATGGCAAGTGGATCGCCTTAGGCGGCGGAGGTTACGACATATGGCGAGTCGTTCCTCGAGCGTGGGCTCAAATATGGAAAATTATGAACGAAAATATACCATTTAAAGGGGATTTGCCTGTAGAATGGATCCAAAAATGGCAAAAGAACTCACCTGTTCCATTATCGACCACTTGGCATGACCCAGCAAATGCCTGCAAACCTATTCCACGCAGAGCAGAGATCACAGAAAAAAATAAGAAACTTTTGGATAAGTCTTTGCAATTGATTTATAATCAGAAAAAGTTTAATTCTCTGTAACACTTACAATTCTTTTGCTCGTCATGTTTACCTACTTCAAAAAATGAATATGATAAATGTTCCCCATACTTTTAGAAATTAAAAAGCCACTACATAGCGTAGTGGCTTTTATGATGGAGTCCCTTCATACTCTGGGTCTAATATAACAATCTCAACTCTCCGATTCTTACTCCAATTTTCTTCCGAGTCGTTAGGAGCGACAGGCCTTGTTTCCCCATAGGCGACAGCCGTAAATCGTTTTGGATCCAAACCATCGGTATTATCGGTCAAATAGCGGATAACACTACTGGCCCTTGCACCTGATAATTCCCAATTTGAAGGATATCGATATGTAGAGATTTGCCTGTTATCTGTATGTCCTTCTACCTTAACAAAGTTCGGAATATTTTCTAGCAATGTCCCAACTTTAGATAAGAAAGGCTTCGCACCGTCTAAAATTTCTGCGCGACTCGTCTCAAATAACAATTGCTCTTCAAGCACCAGGACAACCCCTCGGTCCGATTGAGTTGCAGAAATAATATCACTCAGTTCGTTTTCCTCTAAGTAATTATCAATTTCCTCTTTAAGCTTTTCAAGATCTTCTTCTTTTTCCTTCAGCTCTTCATTCGTAGCAATATTGTCCGGATTATCTGTGGGTGTTTCAAACTCATTATTCTTCTCCCCATTTTCCTGGATCTTAGTTTGCTCTGTTGGATAATCACTTTCAACGGCAGAAGGATAAAAATCAAAAATCATCCGATTTCGAAATGATTCTGCAATTGCTTCGAATTTAACGAGATTAATTTGGGACATAGAAAATAATAGGATAAAAAACACCAGTACCAATGTAATCATATCGGCATAGGTAGTCATCCATTTAGGAGCACCTTTTTGACTTTTTTTCCTAGGTCTAAGCTTCATTAGCCGCTTCTCCTAATGAATCCTCCTGCTCTTCCTCATCGGCCATCTTATCATTGTCTGACAAGAAAGCCCCTAGTTTTTCTTCTAGAATTCTAGGGTTTTGACCAGATTGAACACCAATGACACCTTCTATAATCACTTGTTTAATAAAAATTTCATGATAGGTCTTATTCTCAAGTTTTCCTGCCATTGGGATAAAAACCAGGTTTGCTAATAAAGTACCGTAGAAAGTTGTCAATAATGCTACTGCCATTTGAGGGCCTAAGGTCTCCGGATTGGATAAACTTTGAAGCATGAGCACGAGGCCGATAAGAGTACCAATCATTCCCCAGGCAGGTGCGTACTCTCCCGCCTTTTCAATGATGGCTCGTCCCCTCTGATGCCGTTCTTCTATAGCAACGATTTCCGCTTTCATTATGTCATTGATAACCTCAGGTTCAATTCCATCCACTGCTAGAAGTATTCCCTTTTTGATAAAAGGGTCCTCTACTTCATCAAGTTCCGCTTCTAGAGCTAAGAGCCCTTCTCTTCTAGCCCTTTCTGAAAGTTTAACAAAAAGAGCAATCAATTCACTCAAATTCAAATCATTTGTCTTGAATGCTTCTTTTGTAACCCGAAATGTCAGCTTTACCTCACTAAAATTAAAGTTGACTAATAAAGCTGCAACAAGGCCTCCGAGAACAATGAAAATCGAAGAAACCTGAATGAAGGACGTAAAGCCTCCAAACCCTGCATTTGCCATAATACCAAACATGACCATGGCAAAACCTATGGTTATTCCGATAGGGGTCAATAAATCTTTTTTGGTCATTCTACTCTCTCCTCAGTTTCTTACAAGTACCTTATAGTACATATATCGGTACTATTTTTGCTGAGTTGAGTTTCTTTCAATAATTCTGTGGGGGAGAATCACGTTTGGCTCTTCCACTTCCTCTTTGTTCATGAACTTAGTTAATAGACGCATGGCAACAGCTCCAATATCATACATCGGTTGTACGACAGTGGATAGGGTAGGGCGGACCATTGTAGCAAGGCGAGTATTGTCAAAACCGAATACTTCCAGGTCTTCTGGAACGCGAATTCCTCGGTCCTGGGCACCATGGATGACTCCTAAGGCCATTTCATCAGAAGAAACGAAAATAGCTGTCGGCTGTTCTTCCATTTCTAGAATCTGATCAAGAGCTTCTAAGCCTGAATCATAGGAGTAATCTCCTGTGACAATCCATTGCTCTGGAGAATCTTTCCCTTGTTCTTCCATCGCTCTTTTATACCCGTTAAGCTTCTCTGTGTTAATGATAGTGTCTTCCGGACCTGACACAAATGCAAGGTTTTGATTATTCTCTAAGAGCAATTTGGTTGCATCATACGCAGCTTCTTCATAATTGATATTCACTGAAGGCGTTTCTTTTGTTTCATCTACAGTAGCTGCCAGAGCTATCGGTACAGAAGAAGTCTTAAATTCACGAATGTGATCTTCCGTGATATTACCTCCCATGAAAATCAAACCATCCACCTGTTTTCCTAGCATGGCATTAATCAAGTGAAGTTCTTTATCTTTATTCTGATCTGAGTTACTTAAAATAATATTGTAATTATACATAGTAGCAATATCTTCAATTCCCCGAGCCAGTTCAGCAAAGAAAATACTGGAGATATCAGGGATGATGACTCCTACTGTGGTGGTTTTTTTACTGGCCAATCCGCGAGCGACTGCATTTGGGCGATATCCCAATCGTTCAATAGCATCGTGCACCTTTTTACGTGTAGCTGGTTTAACGTTCGGGTTGCCATTGACCACACGTGAAACCGTAGCCATTGACACATTGGCTTCTCTAGCCACATCATATATTGTTACATTCATTTTATATCCTCCTTCATCGAATCAATCGCACAATTTATTTCAATAGAATAATCATACGATACATCGCTCTCCTGCGCAATAAATCGTCCTATTTCTATTTTTTCGTTACACCCTAACCATTATAACGGAAAGCTCTTTCCCTGCAAAAGGATAAACATAGTTTTCCTCAATAATCACATTTATATAAAACCATTCTTTTTTTCTCCTGACAATTTAATTTTCTACGCTAAAACCACTTCGAGACTTTATTCAAAGAAACCAGAAATAAATAATGTCACATTAGAGTGCGAGTAGAATATACAGGATCTCCCTATTGTAACTTTCCTTTAGGGGAAAAGGGCAAACTTCCAACAACATACCTAAACCAAAAAGGTGAAGCAATTCTTTTTGGCTTATAGGAAAGATAGCATAACCTCAAAAAAAAAGTTAGGCTAGAAAACTAACCTAACTTCCAATGCTTTATTTATTTAGTTCCTCCATGAATGAATGGAAAGTCGGAATATCCATTTGCTGAGCAGAGTCTGATAATGCAACAGCAGGGTCTGGATGCACTTCGGCCATAACGCCGTCTGCCCCAATGGCGAGTGCCGCTTTTGCAGCTGGTAATAGCAAATCACGTCGTCCTGTAGAGTGAGTAACATCCACCATGACCGGCAAGTGAGTTTCTTGCTTAAGGATAGGAACAGCTGAGATATCTAATGTGTTTCTTGTCGCTTTTTCATATGTGCGAATACCACGTTCACAAAGGATGATGTTCTCATTACCTCTGGAGATAATATATTCTGCTGCATTAATGAACTCAGCTATAGTAGCAGACATCCCACGTTTCAATAATACAGGTTTATTAACAGAACCGACTGCTTTTAGAAGTTCAAAGTTCTGCATGTTACGTGCGCCAATTTGGATGACATCAAGGTATTCCAATGCCTCTTCTAAATCCGCAGGGTTAACAATTTCACTTACTACAGCAAGGTCTTGTTCATCTGCAGCTTGTCTAAGCATTTTCAGTCCTTCAATCCCTAATCCTTGGAAATCATAGGGGGAAGTTCTTGGTTTGAACGCGCCTCCGCGAAGAAGCTTGATTCCCTGATCTTTTACTGCTTTTGCAACAGTAGAAACCTGTTCGTAACTTTCAACGGAACATGGCCCCATAACAAACGAAGGTTTCCCCTCACCGACTCTTTCTCCTTTGATTTCAACCACTGTATCTTGAGGTTTTTTCTTTCTGGATACAAGCAGAGCTTTTCTATGATCGTCTTCTTGGAGCTCCAGAGCTGCTTTGAAAATTTCTTTGAATAAGTGAACGACTGTAGAGTCCTCAAATGGTCCGTCATTATGTTGAGACAACTGGTCTAACATCGCTCTTTCTCGTACAGGATCAAAACGATTCATCCCTTGTTGTTCTTTGATTTGTCCAATTTCCTTTACCAGATCACCGCGTTCATTGATTAAACTTAAAAGCTGTAAATTAACATCATCTAATTGGCTACGCAACTGGTCAAGCTTTTGATTACTCATTTATTCGTCCCCCTGCAAAGAATTTTGATGAATTAGATAAAATTATATAGATAATTAGGGACAATTATAGCTAATATTTCGAATGTTGTCACCCCTAGAAAAGGATTTCATGAAATTTTTAAAAATTCTCCCCTCTTAAAGAAGAAGTGGGATATAATAATCCCTCCGTTAGCTACGATTATTTCTTTCCGGATAGTTAAAGAGACTTGCCCAAGTGAGCAAGTCCCGATTGCCTTTCACAAACTTTTCAAACGATCAGCTGTAATCGCACTATGGCTGTCATGCCAAATGGCCTCTCCCTCTACAAATTGTATTACTTGTGGTGATTCATGACGGATACCTGTTTGTTCTGCAATTTGGTTGGATACACCTCTTGCCTCCTGAACATTGAGAACGAAACAAGGAAGTTCTGTTTGCTCCACGAAATGATTATATTGTTGTAAAGCTGATGCACTTATCGGGCATGTCAAACTATGTTTTAACAAAAAGAATTCTTTATGTGTCTCTATTATTTGAATAAACTCTTCTTCCGTTTTAATTAGTTCTGGTTTCAAAACAGACCCTCCTAATAATAAAAATGCCAGCCCCCTGGGAGACACGACTCACATATGCAAAACGGCTGGCGAAAGGTGATCCTCCCTTTCGTAAGATGGAATGCTTATGTCGCGAGTGGCTGGGGGGCTGTAGCTGGATAATAAAAAAGCGCATGCGCCTTGGTCACCCCCGACAAGCTTAAGACAAGACTCGTCGTGACGCCCTTTGTCACAGAGAGAATTGACTTAAGACCTCGAGGGGGGAGGCGCTGGAGCTGGATAATAATAAAAGCGCATGCGCCTTGGTCACCCCCGACAAGCTTAAGACAAGACTCGTCGTGACGCCCTTTGTCACAGTGAGGATTGACTTAAGACCTCGAGGGGGGAGGCGCTGGAGCTGGAATATAATAAAAGCACAAGCGCCTTGGTCACCCCTGACAAGTTAAAGACAAGAACAAAAAGATGGAGGCTGAGAACAACCTCCATCTTCAATAATTATAGATTAGATGATGTCGTTGAATCCTGTTGCTTTTCAAGCTCCTGGGCAGCCTCTTCAATAGCTTCTGCTACCTCTTGTGCAGCCTTTTCAGCTTCATCCTCATCACTTGTGCGGAAGTTCTTCACTTTATCCTTCACTCTTCCACTAAGCTCTTGTGACTTCTCTGAAACATTCTTAGAAAGTTGAGAGGAGGATTCAACAGCACGATTCTTCCACTCTCCACTCTTTTCATAAGCCACGTCTTTCCATTCACCAGCACGCTCTCTCCATTCGCTTGAGCTTGTGTTGATGTTCTCTCGTAGCTCTCGTCCAGATTTTGGAGCGAACAATAAAGCTACAGCTGCCCCGACCAGGCCACCGATCAAGGAACCTAATACGAAATCTTTTCCATTTCCATTGTTTTGTCCATTGGTTTGTTGACTCATAAAAAAATTCCTCCTTAAGATTTAATATCTTCTTTTTTAGCCCTTTTCCATAAATTGATGGCCACTTGGCCCCACTTCATGGCTTGTGCCGCCGTATCAGTATTATCATTAGCTGATTGAGTCAATCCTCTTGATACGGAACGGATGGATTGATTGAACTCTTGAACAGTGTCGCCAATGCCTTTCACTCCATCAACTAGAGTGTTAAGCTTCTCTGATTTTTGACCGACATCTTCGGCAAGTTTATTTGTTTTATTCAAGAGTTCCGTTGTTTCTAATGTGATTCCTTCCATCTGCTTTTCAACACCTTCAAGTGTGTCAGCAACATTGTTCATAGTACGGCGTACAGCCGTCAGTGTTCTAGCCAAGAAAATGACGAGAACAGCAAAAGCCACTGCTGCGATTAATGCAGCAATGTACAGAATAATAATCATTCCCCCTGCACACTCCTTCGTATGTAATCAACACAGTTTAGTTTATACCCTAATTTATCCCTTTCTAAACATGAAGGTTACTATAAATGGACTTATTCGCCATTCAATCCTTAAAACCCTTTTTCATCTGACTAATTTCTGTAGCCAAATAATAAAACATGCGGCTTCCCATTATAAAAGCCGCATGTTTCCTTTAAAGGCTATGTTTTTCATATGCCTCCTGAAACTTTTGGATATCTCCTGCTCCCATAAATAAAAGAACACCATTCTCATGAGAATCCAGTTGTTGTGTATCCTCCAGTTGCAATACCTTTGAATCAGGGATTAATTCTTGAAGGTGGTCAATTGTTAATTTCCCTTCATTTTCTCGTGCTGAACCGAAAATGTCACAAAGGTAAACCTCATCTGCCTCTTTCAAACTCTCAGCGAATTCATGCAGGAACGTTTTAGTTCTCGTAAATGTATGAGGCTGGAAAATTGCTATAACCGGCCGGTCGCTATACTTCTTACGTGCGGTATCAATTGTTGCAGTGATCTCAATTGGATGATGGGCATAATCATCGACTAAAACTTGATCTTTCCAATGTTTTTCCGTGAACCTGCGTTTGACACCTTTGAATGTGGAAAGCTTCTTAATCTCTTCCGGTTGCATATTTTCATAGTGGCAAAGAGCAATAACACTTAAAGCGTTCAATACCGTATGGTTTCCGAATTGAGGAATCATGAACGAATCATAATAATTATTACGGACGAACACATCAAAGGTAGTTCCTTCGTTTGTTTCTTGTATGTTTTGTGCCTGAAAATCATTCGTATCAGACAGCCCATAATATAAGACAGGGACATTTGCTTGAATATGCTGTAAATGTTCGTCATCCCCACAGGCGATAATCCCTTTTTTAACTTGCTTCGCCATTTGTTGAAATGCCTGAAAGACGTCATCAATGCTACTAAAGTAATCAGGATGATCAAAGTCGATATTGGTCATAATCGCATAATCAGGTTCATAAGAAAGAAAATGGCGACGGTACTCACAAGCTTCAAAAGCAAAGTATTGACTTTCCTCATGTCCTTTACCTGTGCCATCACCTATTAAGTATGATGTTGGATAATTTTCTGAAAGAACATGTGCTAACAATCCTGTAGTCGAGGTCTTACCATGAGCACCTGTGACTGCAATACTTGTGTATTTTTGCAACCATTCGCCAAGAAATTCATGATAACGATAATAGGGAAGTCCCTTCTCTTTAGCTTCTTTGATTTCCTCATGGTCATCACTGAAAGCATTTCCTGCGATAATCGTCAAACCTTCTGTAATGTTTTCCTTGGAAAAAGGCAAAATTTTTATATTTTTAGCTTCTAAAACATCTTGGGTAAAAAAACGTTTATCAACATCTGATCCTTGAACTTTCTCACCAGAATCATGAAGAATCTGGGCAAGCGAACTCATTCCTGTTCCTTTGATACCAATGAAATGGTAAGTTGTCATAAACAAGAACCTCCAAAATAAAGTGGGTCACTTTAAGTATAGTATATGTAATATTCATGGATATGCGATATAAACTTCAAGGACGAGCCAAGCTAGTGTTCGCATTTCCTAATCATATCACGGAATTTTACGCAAAAAAAGAAGTATAGTCCATTGAAAAGGCACCAACGAAACGACGTCCGTGCCTTTTTCAAATTATCCTTCCGCCTGCGTATACTCTACATACTCTAAGCGCGGGTTGTGTTTGTATCTTCTTCCTTCTTTTGCTTCCGGTTCACCATCAATCAAGACGTTATCTCCAGTAAACCCAATATTGATTTTCAATAAACTTCCTCCGACACCATACATATCGACTGGTACTTTTTTCTCCTCAAAAGCGCGGATCCTCTCTTTCGTGAAACCTCCACTAACGACAATCTTTACTTGCTTGAAGCCTTCTTGATCCAATGCGCGGCGAAGAGCAAAAATCAACTCAGGATTGACCCCTCTGGGATCGAATGTACCCATCAAGTGCTGATTTCTTAGAAAATACTTATCGACTAAATTCCGGGAAGTATCTAGCCTTACCCCTTTTAATTCCTCACCAAACTCACGAGCAACTTTTAAAGAATCGGTAATAACATCATTATTATAGTCAACTAAAGCCATTAATTGGTCATTTGGAAACTGTTCATGATAGGCCTTGGTAGCGGCTACAACATCACCTTTGAACATTTGAATTAAGGCATGGGGCATCGTCCCCATCCCTTCTTTCCCCCACCATTCATTCATGGCGTGAGTCGCTTGTGCTGTTGACCCTCCGATGAACGCTGAATAACCATCACCAGATTGTTGGGTGAAATGATCATCACGATCGCCCATAAAAATAATGGGTTTCTGTTTCCCAGAGGTACGAGCTGCTTTTACAACATTATACACGTTCGTTGCAACCGAAGTTCTTCGAGCGAGAATCCCATCAATGATTCCTTCCAGAAAACCAAAATACTGATATGGCCCTTTGATTGTTAACACGGTTTCATAGGGGCTGATCTTATCCCCATCTTTCAAAGAATGAATCTCCAATTCCTCTGGGTGATCAGCAAAAGTATGAACTAAAGCTATTACTTCGTCTGTTCCGCATAGCACAGCATTTTCTTTTTGGAAAAATTGCATTGTCACTATATTTTCCGGTAAATGATTCTTAACAATATCACGCGTTTTTAAAAAGTAGACGGCTGAAAACCAACCCTCTGCTACCCGTTCATCAAATTTGAACGTTTTATTTGTCAATCGTTTGATATCACCATTCAATTTTAATGCTATTTCCTTCATGGCTTAACTCCTTAAACATAGAGGTCGTTGTAAATTAATTTCATTCATAAACAATCATATAAAACTGAGGACTTTTGTACAAGCCTTACGACAAATATGGAGTCGAATCAATCCCTCATTTCATCAATTTGCTGCTTGGTCAGCAGGACGTCCCTGGGTTTACTTCCTTTTTGTTCAGAAATAATTCCATAGGATTCCATCTGGTCGACTAAACGAGCCGCCCGGTTATAACCTACTTTGAATCGTCGTTGGATAAGGGAAGCACTTGCTCCGTTCTGGTTAATCACGAAGTCTACCGCTTCATCAAACAAATCATCTGTTTCCTCTTCTGTTGATACCTGCTTAAGCAGCTCTTCTTGATGAAACAAGTATTGAGGCGGGGCTATCTTTTTTACATAGTTCGTTACACGTTCAATCTCATCATCTGATAAGAAAGCTCCTTGAATGCGGACAGGTTGTCCTGAACCATTCTCCACGAATAGCATATCTCCCTTCCCTAGAAGTTTCTCTGCTCCTCCGGAATCAATGATCGTTCTTGAATCTACTTGTGAAGATACACTGAATGCAATCCTCGTTGGAATGTTGGCTTTAATCAAACCAGTGATGACGTCAACAGAAGGACGTTGTGTAGCTAATAGAAGATGAATTCCACAAGCCCTTGCTTTTTGAGCAATCCTACAAATCGCATCTTCTACATCTTGCGGAGATACCATCATCAAGTCAGCAAGTTCATCGATGACAATGACCAAATAAGGAAGTTTTTCAGCGGCCCGATTTTGTTTGATCATTTTATCATTGTACCTCTCCACGTCTCTTACGCCTTCTTCAACGAACTTCTCGTAACGCTCTTCCATTTCTTTGACAGCCCATTTCAATGCTGTAGTAGCCGCTTTCACATCAGTAATAACGGGTGATACCAGGTGAGGAAGTTCGTTGTATGGTGCTAGTTCGACCATTTTAGGGTCAATTAAAAGAAATTTAACATCTTCATGGTGTGCTTTATACAGTAAGCTTACTAAAATCGTGTTGATACAAACACTTTTCCCAGAACCAGTAGCTCCGGCTATCAAGCCGTGAGGCATTTTTTTCAAATTGGTGACAATCGATTCTCCACCGATATCCAGACCTAAACCTACAGATAAAGGAGACTCATCTTTTTGAAAAGCATCAGATTCAAAAATCTCCTGTAATCCAACCAGCTGGGATTGTCGATTAGGGATTTCAATACCAACCGCCTGCTTACCAGGAATAGGTGCTTCAATCCGAATATCTTTAGCTGCCATACTCAATTTAATATCATCTGAGAGATTCGTAATCTTACTTACCTTCACACCGGGCTCTGGCTGAACCTCGAACCTCGTAACCGAAGGACCCTTCATTGCATTCACAACTTTGGCACGTACGTGGAAGTGTCGTAGTGTCGTTTCCAAAAGTTCCATTTGTTCTGTAATCCAACTATCATCGTCTGAATTTGGGCGAATAGGATCTTCCAGTAAATGTAAAGGGGTTTGATATTCAACCCTTGCTTCCGATTTAGTCAGATTAGAGTCTGTATTTGAGTCTGTTTTTTTCTCTTTCTCTGACATGGGCTTTTCTTTTACGTGCGCGTTCTTCTTTTTTTGATCCCGTGTTCTTTTATCCCTTGGAGTCATCAAAACATTAAAAGGGACTGTCCTCTTCTTATCTTTCGTTTCTATTGTTTGTTCCTTTCGATCTAGTGTTTGTTCCTTTCGATCTGGAAGTTTTCCTTCTTGAGTGGATTGCTCTTTTCTGTAAGGCTCTTCCTTATTAGGGTTTTCCACTTGCTCTTGTTGATACATTTGCTCCCCTGCCGTGTCAGGGTCTTCTCGTAAATCATTTTCTTCATCTGCTTGATTGTTTTCCACATTGTTTTCTTTCTCAATCAATTCTTCCTCAACGAATGGGGGCGGAGTAGGGAGTGATTGACCATCACTCCCCTCCTCTGGTAAGTTCATCTCCTCATTGACCACTTCTTCTACGGTCTCCTGGACCTCTTTTTTCTCATTTTCTTGTTCAGCAAATGATAGGTTAGTGACATCTGTAAATGATGCTTGATGATTTTGATAAGGCTCTTCCTCAGATTTATCACCATTCATATCCTCATCGCTAATTTCCTGCTGATGCTCATCCTCCATATGCCGTACTTCTTCTTGCTCATCTAAATAAACGGCGTTCTTTTCCTCTGATGGTCTCTCCCTATCCAAAGATGGCTCACCTATTAGAGATGCTTCTTCAGTGGTCGCCGCTTCTTCTCGCCGCTCTTCTTCTTTGGAAATTTCAGAATCAGCTAGCTCCTTAACACTAGAATTTGTTTTTGGTGGTCTATCATCGACACCATCAACACGAGCTCTCATACGTTTTCTTAATTCTTCCCATTGCTTTTCTTCCATAGAATCGGTGAAAAAGTCAGGCTTTGTTTTTTGCTCCTCTACCGCATATTCAAGTTTCTGCAATCCTTTAGTCAATTGCCTCGCTTGATAACCGTAAATTGGTGAAGGTACATCCGTGGGCGTAAAAGGAATCGAAGAGGTTTCTGGAAGTTGCTCCGATGTTTCTTTCTTCCTCGGTCGCCTTTCCCATTGCGACACTCTTTCTTGAGTCTGGCTTTCTTCTGTCGCCTGATTTCTTTTCCGAGTTCGTTGATATGTGGTAGTCGTCTGATCCGCTTGGTCTGGTTGGTCCGGTATAACAGGGAAACGAAACTCTCCTTGTTTTGGATAGCGGTACGTCATTTTTGTCTTAGCGTTTATTTCGTGGCGTTCTTCTTTTGTATGTACCGGTTGATGATCCGTTTTCTCTTCAGAATCAAACCAGCGCTTCATTTTATCTTTTAAGTCTTTCCACATTGCGTTCACTCTCTTTCAAATTTTGAATCATATCCATGATTACTCCTATTTTAACAGGTTTCTAGTAAGTATTGGTTTACAATACCTTTAAAAATGACTTTCGAATCAAAAAAGCAAAGCAGCTGGGCTACTTTGCTTAATCATTTTTATTTACTTGTCGAAAGGCCTTTTTTCTGGAGAACCTTTAAAATATATTCAATTAAATATCGAACGATTGGCCAATTTCGTAATGATCCTCAAGCACCAAAATTCCTTTTTCTTTTGGCGCGTCTGGTAAATCGAGTTCTTTAGCAGAGCAAATCATTCCCGAAGAAGGAACTCCCCGTAACTTGGCGTCCTTGATCTTCATCCCACTGGGCATAACGGCACCGACTTTCGCTACCACTACTTTTTGCCCCTGGTCAACATTTGGAGCACCACATACGATTTGAAGAGTTTCATCTCCTACGTCTACTTGGCATACGCTTAATTTATCAGCATTCTCATGGGGGCCTTTTTCCTTAACGTAGCCAACCACAAACTTAGGGCTTAAATCAAAATCGAGCACGTCATTCAATTGATTTCTGGTAAATAAATCTTTGATAGGAGAAAGCATCTCTTCCGTGAGAGGCAACTTCCCTTGTCCATCAATATTGAAATAATTAGAAGCATTAAATATATTGTACCCCAGTAATGAACCGTCATTGCGATCTGTGATTTTAACCACATCACCATAGGCCTCTTGTTTAAAAGTGTCGCGATCTCCTTCTTTGATCGGAATGATTAGTACATCACCGATTCCTTGACGATTATAAAATACATGCATATCCTACTCTTCCTTTCGATCTTTTCTTGGTTTCTTTTGGGCTAAAATGAAAATCGGTTCTAATTGTTTTTCTTCATATAAGAAAGATAAAGAGGTTACAGGAACCGTCCCCTCGGCAAAGAACTTCATAGCCATCTGTGCTAATATATCATACCCTTCTGAATTTTGGACGTCCGCAAAGATGATTACATCCTGATGAGGAATACTGATCGCGAGCTCTCCCTTACATTCCGCTTTAAGCTTCTCCAACAGCACTTCATTCAGGATACGGCTAGCATCATACCCATCTCTCGCTGAATGGAAATAAAAATCATTGCCATATACGGTGTCTTTTTTCATCTCTACTGGAAGAGAACGCACATTGAATCCAGCTACTTCTTTGATTCTGTCCAAAGTCCATCCTTCTTTTTCAAGCATTTGTTGGTCAATCAACTGATAAGATTTCCCTAAATCTAGAGCGTAATAAATTCGAGTTTCAGCTGTGTGCTCTGCATAAATAAGCTTTTTGCCTTGTTCTGTTTCTGTAGGGAATGACGCTGCTCGAATCACAGGATAGATTTGCTGCTCTTTACCTGTAAGCTGGTGGGATTCATTCATCACCCTAAGAGCTTCTTGCACATGATCCTCAAGTTCATCGAGTGCTTCTTCTCCTCTGGCCTCATACTTGGCTATTACATTAGGTAAAGTAATGGTGATGCCTTTCCCAGATTCAATCCATTCAATTCTGAACGTATCTTTATCTCTATTGAACGTTGTTTTCCACTGATCGTTCTTGAGTCGTTCCTCTAATTTTCGCTTTAATTTAATACTTGTCATTTTCATATTATTTCCTCCTTTATTCATGGAAGAAAGAACTCGTTATCTGCTTTCGTTTCTTCAAACCACATCGTATTCTATTATACACACTTCTCTATGCCAGAAAAAGCAAACAAGCTGTGCACTTAGGCACAGCTTGTCGTTTTTACTGATTCAAACTAGTAATAAACTCTTCAATTTGCTCTTGTGTCTTCCTATTTTTACTCACGAACCTTCCAATTTCCTCTCCATTTTTGAATGCAAGGAAACTTGGTATGCCAAACACATCATTTTCAGCGCAAATATGAATGAATTTATCACGATCGACATAAACGAATGTCCACCCGTCATACTTTTCTTCCAACTCTGGAAGGAAAGGTTCGATGACACGGCAATCAGGACACCAATCAGCTGAAAATAAAAATATAACGGACTCTTGAGCAATAAGATTTTTCATCTGTAGATCTGACTCTAAATTAATCACTTACGACACCTCCCAAATCATTCTAGCATAGGTTCAATCGTATTCAATAGTCATGTCTCCCGGTTGAATCCAACCCTTTTTTCTAAACCAACTATAAATAAAGAAGCTAATCAAAGCTGGTCCGATAAAATGGAAACTTACGATAAGGAAAAGCACGCTCCAAGAAAAACCCATCGATTCAAATGTCATTATTTGACCAACGAACCCACTGGTCCCCATCCCTGCACCAGCTGCATTGTTCTCTACTTTTAACCACATGGTAGCTATAGGGGCAAGAACTGCCCCTGCCATCGTAGGGGGAAGAATAATAATCGGTTTTTTAACCACATTAGCGATTTGTAACATCGAAGTGCCTATTCCTTGTGCTAACGCTCCTCCGAATCCATTATCTCTATAGCTAATTGTAGCAAATCCGACCATTTGGGCCGCACAACCTATTGTAGCCGCCCCTGCTGCTAACCCTTCGAGGGACAGCATAAGGGCTATTGCAAGGCTGGAAATAGGCGCTGTCAACGCTATTCCCATCAGTACAGCAACGAGTATCCCCATTATGAAAGGTTGTTGTTGTGTGGCCCAGTTGATCACCTCACCGATGGCTGTCATAAATCGCCCTAGGGGAGCACCTATTATTGCCCCTATCGCATACCCGACTAAAATCGTAGCAAAGGGCGTTAGAATAATATCAATCTTTGTTTCTTTACTTACGATTTTTCCAAATTCTGTAGCTACCAATGCGGCTATATAACTACCAGCTGGACCTCCAAGTTCTGCACCAGCAGCGCCACTGAAGAGGGAAGCAAAAATGACGAGTGGAGGAGCCTTTAATCCATAAGCAATTGCAGCACCAATCGCTCCTCCCCATATTTTAGTGTCCATCGCTATGGAACCCATTTCAATGAAAGATTCTGATAGAACCAAAATATTGGTTTGTTCTCCAATCGTCTTAATAATCAAACCTATAATTAATGATGAAAAAATACCAAGAGCCATAGAACTCAACGCTGTTACAAAGTACGCCTGAAAGGAGAGTTGTACCCCTTTTCTCTTTAAAAAATCTCGCATCTCTCAACCTCCCATACTAAACAAACACAATAATACACCTATTTTAAACAGGTGTAAATACATCTAGAAATTCATTTTAGGTCCAATTGCCCATACAGCTATACATAACCCCTATTGTTTTACTAGATAAAAAGATCTATAATAAATCAGTATATATAGAAATTTGCGAATTTTTAAAAGGAGGAGTCGAATGAAGTCGATTAGAGGTCGTGTCCGCTTTATACTTATTGTTTCATTAATTGGGTTACTTGTAGTCATTGGTTTTTCTACATATTTTTTCCAGGAGCAAACTTCCATGTCAGAACGTACAGAAGAAATACAACAATCGCTTGCTGACAGTGAAGAAATCAAAAATTTAATGACTGCAACACTTATCGAGCAACAAGAATTTTTCAATGAGCCGAGTGCAGAACAAGGGGAAGCCACAGAAAATGCTATTTCCCTTGTAGAAAAAAGCACGGGAAGTTATGCAGAGAAATACGAAGGTTACCCAGCAATCAGTGAACAATTCACAGCCATTCAAAAAAAAGCGAATCTTTACTCAGAAGAGCTCGGTCCTTTAGTGAATATGTTCAAACTAGTTGGTTATTCGGAGGATGAAGGACTTCACCATTCCATACAAACGGCTTACGGAGAGTTAAATGGGGTTCTCGATGAAACCAATAATGAAGAATTGAAGAATGCATTGCTTTCTATGAAAATAAACGAGCGTAATTACATTAGTAATCCTACAGAACAAAATCTTTCTTCGTTTAAAACAAGCTCACAAGAGTTCAAAAATATCACTACATCCATGGAATTGACAGAAGAACAAACTTCCACGTTGAATTCTAGTTTATTGAAATATGAGCAATCCGTTAATTCTATGAATAACACATTTACACAAGCGAATAACATCCGCTCTTCTTTCGAAAGTATTGCAAATGATGTAAACGCACAAGTTGACCAGGTAATGACTACAGCCGAGGAAATAAATCAAAAAATGGCCCAAGAGCAACAAGAGCAGCAACAATGGATGACCACATTAATTATTGCTATCGGAGCTATCATATTAATTATTACCTTTCTCACAGGTTTCTTCTTAATCCGTTCTATAAGAAAATCCATCCAAAGTCTTAAAGAAAGTGCCACGATAATCGGTGATGGCAATCTTTCTCACCGTGTAGATTTGAACTCCAAAGATGAAATGGCAGAGGTCGGATTACAATTTAATCATATGGCTGAACGCATGGAACAATCGGTAAGTAAAGTTCTTGAAGCTACCAGTGTATTGAATACATCTTCCGAACAATTAGCGATGATTTCAGACCAGACGTCAGATCAAGCACAGGAAGTTAATGAAGCGATCAACCAAGTTGCAGCTGGATCGCAAGACCAAGCACAAAAAATTGATGAAACCAATCACTTTATAGATGAGGTCTCTGCTGCCATAGCTAATACGAAAAATGCTACAGATAAAATTGAAACAAAATTGACAGAAGCTAAATCAGAAGGAGAACTCGGTCTCAGAACCGTAACCGAGTTAGAACATACCTCAAACTCATTCATTAGACTTGCTTCTCATATGACAAAAGAAGTTCAAATAGCATCGAATAAGTCAGGAGAAGTAAATAAAGTGGTAGCAACTATTGAAGACATCGCTGATAGCACGAATTTACTAGCATTGAATGCAGCCATCGAATCAGCACGTGCTGGAGAAGCAGGTAAAGGGTTTGCGGTCGTAGCAGATGAAGTAAGAAAATTGGCCGAGCGTTCCAAACAAGAGGCAGGTAGTATCCAAAAGATGGTTTCAGTCATGTCTGAACAAATGACTTCCCTTTCAGATGAAGCTGAGAAGTTCCAGCAATACCAAAACTCCCAGAACACAGCCGTCAACCATACAAAAGACGCGTTTGACAGAATTTCATCTTATGTTAAATCTATGAATATACAAATTGATGAGGTAAATAAAGCGGTGAAAGATGTCGACAAGGTTAATGATGAAGTAAAAGAAAGACTCCAAAGTGTTAGTGTCATATCCGAAGAAGCCGTGGCTACAGCAGAGGAAGTAGCAGCCTCTAGTGAAAATCAATTATCTTCCATTGAAAAAGTCCATCATTCCGCAACAGATCTTCAAGGGTTATCCCAGGAGCTTTCAGCTGAAATTAGTCAGTTCCATATACAAGAAGCTATCGTAGAAACAGAAAAAGAAGACCGTCAACCAAATAACGGACTTGATGAAGAATTTAAAAATGCTCATCACCAATTAGATCCACATGAAGTCATGGAAATGGATGAGAAGAAAAGTACCCAAAATAGGGAAGAGGAACTCTCTTCCTAATCAATTTAATATTATAAGAAAGTTATTCATAATATGGCTTTCTTGAAGACTTGAATTAGATCGCTGGAATCCGTTGTCGAATGAAGATGGGGATTGGGAAGCAACACGTCTAGCTCCATAGTCCAGACACTCGCGTCTAAGAAGGAACGTCTTCTACATTACCCCTATCTTAAGATAATAAAGCGTGTTATAGCAACTGGTCGAACCTTTTCCCTTAGCCCCTAAAGTCTCGAAACTGAGTCTCACAGAATAGAGAGCTTTTATGGAAGAAGGGGATATTTAGTTTGAGGAAAGTCTGGTTCAAGATACTTTGCTGGACTTCCATTTTTTAATCTTTCATACTGATAGCAAAGGGAACTTTAGGAGGTTTATAGAATGGAATTAACCGTCTATTTAGCAGGTCAAATTCACGACGATTGGCGTCATGAAGTAAGGAAAAAAGCAGATGAGAAAAATCTACCGCTCCACTTCGTCAGTCCTCAAGAAAACCACGAACTTTCTGATGACATAGGTGAAAAGATCCTTGGTGAACAACCAAACAAAATGTACCGTGATGATGCAGCGTCAAGCATAAACAATTTCAGAACCCGAGTCCTTCTACAAAAATCGGATGCTGTCATTGCCTTCTTCGGTGAATCGTATAAACAGTGGAATACTGCCTTGGATGCCGGAGCTGCTATCCAGGGGGGGGAAGCCCTTAATCCTTATAAGGCCAGAGTCCCTTGTCCACCCATTAAAAGAACTATCGAACCAGGCGGATGTGACAGTAGAAACGATAGAACAAGCTCTCGATGTTCTCAGCTATTTATATCAATAATTGAATGAAGGCGTAACCTAGCACTTAATAGACACGATATCCATGTGCAACAACTACCAGTCACTACCAGTGAGTGAGATTATTCCTCATGCAGAATGGGGGAACTTGTCGAGACTGGATCGGAGCAGGAGAGTGATTTGTCTATACTTTACTTGGTTGCCTTTTAAAAATTAAAAATTATTTTCCTATTAAAAAGGGTTGCGTCTAATCTAATATTAAACGCAACCCTTTATTATTGGTCATATTCCCATTGGCCCTTAAGTAATTTCACTACATGGGTGAACATCTCTTCGCGTTGAACAAGGCCATTAGTGAATATTCCTATGGCACCCTCATTCTTTCTTACTTCATGTTTATCTGCATAAACATCCATGACGTCCCCGAGCTCTTTCCCCTTTTCAAGACCGCTTTTAACTTCATCTGGTAGAAGGATTCGGGCTCCACTGGCCGTGTAAACATTTTCTTTCTTATCTACAAGAGCACCCCAATTGCATAGGTAAAGCTCATCTCCAATTTCCATTACTCCGCCCTCTAACCCTACTCCTATATGGGCTTTACTTTGCGAAGCACATTCTCTGGCACGGTTAATAGCCCCCTCTAATGTTTCCTCATCAGAAAAAGGCTGGGCAGCAACTTTGGATTCTACTTCCATTCCGACCACTTCCATATCAGGAAATACATGTTTTACGGATTCAACTTTTGTAGGGTTTTGGGATCCCACGTATATTTTCAGCATAGCGTGCACCTTTCTCCTTCTCATCCTTATATTACCAATATTTCTATCATTCAATTTCTAATACTACATATGAATCACCCACAAGGATGATGTCTAACCATTCTAGCACAAAGTCACGCTTGCTGGCATCAGCTTGCGTGACTTTGGTAAAATTAAACATTTTTTCTGATTTGCTCCACAGCATTTTCATCTGTAGATTTTACTAGTTTAACAAGTAATTCTTTGGCGGCTGCATAATCGTCCACATGAATAATGGAAGAGGAAGTATGAATGTAACGGGAGCAAACACCCACCACAGCAGATGGTACTCCATCATTAGACATATGAACCCTACCTGCATCCGTACCTCCCTGAGATACGAAATATTGATATGGGATATCATGCGTTTCTGCTGTATCTAAAATAAATTCCCTTATACCACGGTGGGTGACCATCGAACGGTCAAGGATACGTAAAAGAGCTCCTTTTCCTAGTTGGCCAAACTCTTTATTGTCGCCACTCATATCGTTAGCTGGAGAAGCATCCAGGGCATAAAAGATATCAGGGTCAATCATGTTTGCTGCCACTTGTGCCCCCCTTAACCCTACTTCTTCCTGGACGGTAGCCCCCGAATAAAGTTTATTAGGGAGTTGCTCTCCTTGCAGTTCTTTTAATAACTCAATGGAAAGTCCACATCCATAACGGTTATCCCAAGCTTTAGCTAATACTTTTTTTTCATTAGCCATTGGCGTGAACGGACAAATCGGAACAATAGGTTGTCCCGGCTTAATTCCAATACTCTTTGCATCTTCCCTATCGTCAGCGCCGATATCTATAAGCATATTTTTGATTTCCATCGGCTTCTTTCTCTGTTCAGGCGTCAAATTATGAGGTGGAATGGAACCAATAACTCCGACTACAGGGCCGTTTTCTGTCATTATCTGCACACGTTGAGCCAGCATAACTTGGTTCCACCATCCACCAAGTGTTTGAAAGCGGAGCATTCCATTTTCCGTAACTTGAGTAACCATAAATCCGACTTCATCCATATGTCCTGCTACCATGACCCTCGGGCCTTTTCCATTCTTGATACCGAAAACCCCACCAAGACGGTCCTGAATGACTTCATCTGCATACTTTTCTAATTCTTCTCTCATAAACTGACGCACTAGATGTTCGTTACCAGGCGCGCCTGGGAGTTCAGTCAAAGTTTTGAAAAGGTGCTTCGTCTCTTGATTCATATGTACATCTCCTTTTTATCCTTCTTCCATATAGTTTAACGGAATTTTGAAAACGTTTCTACAAATCAGTCATGTTAATATGTTTTGATTTCCTTTTAAGGGGAACATTTAGTATACTGAAGATTAGAAATTAGTTGTGAGGTGATTGGTAATGAACTGGAAAAAAGTCGCACTAGCCGCTGGTGTAGGAGCATTGGCAGGCTATGTTGTCAAAGAACAGTTAAGCAATGGTCAGGGAGTTACTCCTGAAAAAGCTTTGAAGATTGCCAAAGAAGCTTTTAAAAAGCAAGGGCCGATCAGTGGCTCATGGATTTACATGAAACCTGAAGAACTCAACAAGAATGGAATTAATTATGATGTATACCGTGGAGGCATTTCTAAAAACCAGGACGGTGAAACATCTCAATTTGAATTCTACATCGATACCGAAACTGGCACAATTGTAGATGTAGCTGAAACAACTGCATAATTTAGCGCAAAGACCAGGGCACACTGAAAAGACACGAAAATCATAAACAAAACGGCTGGAGAAGGACTCTCCTGTGACGGATAGCGTATGATGCGAGTGGCTAGGAGCAATGCTCGCGGTTTTTGATCGCCATAATTCACACAAGTTACTGAATCTTATCATTCAGTAACCAATCAAAAAGTACCCTCGAATATTCGAGGGTACTTTTTATTATGTGTACGAGTGTTTCTTTTGTTTCAATTGACCGATAACTTCACCATTTTCATCAAACCTTAACGCCCTGAAAATAGCGTCATGATAAAATACATACCATGCTTTTCTGAAATATCCATAATCCATCCAATTCTGCTTTTCATGTACCGATGTGACTGGATAATCATCGTAAGCTAGCGCCCACAGAACATTTTGGTGAGCATGAGTCGGCATTAGATCTGCCATATGAATAAAACAATCCGCTTCTCCATCTTCAAAAACAATTATCGAGTGTCCATCACTATGCCCACTTGTATGAATCATTTTAAGCCCTGGGACTATTTCAAGACTTTCTTCATAGGTATGTACAAGCCCTTCAACAGCCTTCCAATTAGATTCCCAGTACGTATTCTTAGAACGGATATTTGGATGGCGCATCTCGCTCCATTCTTTTTCACTCGTATAAATAACCGCATTCGGAAAGGAAGGTACAAGTTCATCGTCTTCCCACCGAGTTAACCCTGACGCATGATCGAAATGAAGATGAGTCATCAGCAAAGCATCGATATCTTCTGCTGTAAGATTCAAGTCCCTCAAACAACGGGTAATCGATGACTCTTCTAAAACCCCAAAATTCCGTTTCTGTTTATCACTCAATTTATCATTACCGATCCCAGAATCAATCAACATCCGTTTCCCGTCCACCTCAACTAAAATAGGGTCTGTCCTTAATTCTATCTGGTTTCGATCGTTCACAGGATATTTTTTGCTCCAAAGCGGTTTTGGGACCACACCGAACATTGCGCCTCCGTCCATATGTGTAACTCCACCATCTAACCACGTCAATGTAGCACGTCCGACCTTCATCTGTTCCACGGAAACATCCCCTTTTATACAAAGATAGCTCTAGTTTACCATATAAACTAGAGCTGATGTAAGCGTTGTCAAGGGGAGAACCGTGCCGTACATCGATAAATAGGCTGACCCTTTGCAGAAAATTTCTCTTCGTATTCTGTCGTTACGTTCAATGGGTCTTCGTCTGCGTGAAGATCTACAGAAACGTCTTCCAAAACCATACCATAATTAGAAAAACTCACTAGGGAATATTCAAATAGCCCTTTGTTATCTGTCTTCAATGTCACCTGTCCTCCGGACTTCAACACCGCTTCATATTGTTCAAGAAAAGTTCGGTACGTCAACCGTCGCTTTTCATGTTTATTCTTAGGCCAAGGATCCGAAAAGTTCAAGTAAATATGATCTACTTCGTCATCCTCGAATAACTCTCTCAAGTCTTTAGCGTTTTCATTGACCATTCGTACATTTTCTGTATCTGCTTCTATTACTTTTTTTACAGCACCGACAATGACACTTTTTACAAATTCCAGTCCAATAAAGTTGACTTCCGGGTGCTGACGGCCCATACCCGCAATAAACTGACCTTTACCTGAGCCTATCTCTAGATGAAGTGGCTGTTCTGTGTTTCGGAACAGCTCCTTCCATTTCCCTTTCATTTCAAACGGATACTGGACAACGATACCATCCTGCTCTCTTAGGAAATCGTCTGCCCATGGTTTATTTCTCAAACGCATATGTGGAATTCCTCCTTCTTATCGTTAAAATGTTACCACGAAGCCACAAAAATATAAAATTTTTTCTATTTGGACGGTAAAGGAGGCATAAACGATGTATCTCCCTTATATAGGATAATGAGTGAGCTATACGCTCTTCACCATGAAACATGCGAAGAAGAGTGGAATTATTCTACAATTATGGGGTTGGGTTGTAAGCGCTTACTGCTTTAGTATAGAAATCGTGGAAAAACAAATAAAACAGGAGTGATGATTAAAATTATGAATCTTATGACTAAAATGATCGAGCTGACTGTATTAGCCTTTTTCTCCGTACTATTCGCAGGTTACGCACTTTTTATATATCCTTTTGAAAAAATGACTGAAATGATGAGCGCAGAAGTTAAAGAAAAGAAACTTAAATATACTCCTGCTACAGAAAAAACCGCTGCCTAATCAGCGGTTTTTTTATTTCCTCATCTCTTCCAGTAAAGCTCCCTATTCTGTAAGACTCAGTTTCGAGACATCTGGGAAAGTACGAATGGGGGATGGGAAGGCTCTACAACAGGTATTTTCATGGAATTTTCATATGCAACGGTGGATACCATGCAGAATGATTTCGAGTCACATTATACGGCTGAGGGGCGGAGGGAAACGGTGAGACTCCTGTGGGAGCTGCGGGACAGGTGAGACCCCGCATAGCTCGAGGAGGCTAACCGCCCGCCCCACGGAAAGCGAACCTTTTCCCGTAGCCCCTAACCTCCCACTAGAGTCTCGAAACCGAGTCTTCCGGAATACTGCCAGATAGTTGAATAATAGACATTTAAAGACAGTTCGGAAATGTGCATAAAAAAAGAAGTTGGGAGCACCCAACTTCTTTTTTCTATATTATTTCATGCTTCTGCATGATTTTTTTCAACTTCTCCGTACGTATCGACGCTTCATCATATTCGCCTCTCATCTGATGCCATTGGATGAAGGATAAAGCCTGAGAAATAGAATACCATCTCATTCGGTCAAACATGTGATAATCTGGGGAGATTCCATATTCCTTCAACCATGTTTCCCAGTGATCTTCAGGAATATAATTATATAAAAGCATACCTAAATCAAGAGCCGGATCCGCAACCATAGCGTTATCCCAATCAATTAAATAGAGATGGTCTTTTGAAGATAGCAACCAATTATTATGATTAGTGTCACAATGACAAACCACATGAACATCATGTTGGACTTGATCGACACGCTTCTCAAGAAACTTGATGGATTGATGAATTTCTATCCGGGGATCTACTTGGTCCAAGATTTTTTGGTTTTCTATGATGTCTCCCAAAACATCATCAGGGGTCAAAGGATGTTTGCCGAGTCGCATCAGCATATCTAAAAGTTCTGTGGAATGGTGAATCTTGCTTAGAAGCCCTGCAACACGCCTGTGTTTCATCTCTTCGGGCTTAAGCTCTCTTCCCTCTAACCACTCCTGGGCTGTTATTACATCTCCATTTTCCAGCCGTTTGGTCCAAACAAGCTTGGGTACAATACCTTCAGCAGATAAGACAGCTAGAAAAGGGGAAGAATTACGCTTCAAGAATAAACGCTTTCCTTCGGTATGAGCATAGTACGCTTCTCCTGTCGAACCGCCTGCTGGTGTTATCGTCCAATTACTACCAAGTATATGTTCCAACCAATTCACCTTCAATTCCTCAAATCCTCTTGTGATTCAATCACGTCTTTGTTTGTCGTTCAATTATATCGTACTTTGGTAATGATCCAAAACTTTCCCGAGCTCGATTCTACAGTCACCTTATTTTAGATTAACCCATTGATCTGTCAACTTTCAAGAGATATCTATCAATCCACGTAGAATGTTGTCGATATTCCCGCTTTTTCAATTTTACAATCGTAACACTTTCCACTTTGGCCATCGACTTGATATGGTATCCGTTCAAATGAACGGATGGACACACGGCTCGCTTTCACTTGCCGGACCTCTTTCATGCGAATATGCTGACCAAGAAAAACACTGAAAAACAAAGCCAACAGCTTTTTCTTTTTTATTGGTTCGACAAGCATAATGTAAAAAGCGGGGTTTTTTATATTTGCTTTTGGTGCTATTTTCATCCCACCACCGTAATATGGATGATTGGTTATGGTCACCATCATCGCTTCCTGCACAGGATAGAGTTTCCCATCAAGGATAAGTTCAAATTGAAATGGTCTCGCCCTTCGGATTGTACGAAATAGTGCTAAGGAGTATGTCAGTTTAGAGATACGTAACTTCCGAGCCCAGTATCTGTTTTTTTGATTATTAGCTGTTTCTACTACTAGTCCATCAAGACCGAATCCAATGCTATTCAGGAAAGCTCGTTGTCGGTTTTTCGATTGCTGACGGGGTAAATATCGACCTAACCGGACAGAGAATTGCTCTGGTCTTTTAATATATTTTTGAAAAAGCTTGATGCCTCGTTCTTTCAAGCGTATTCCACGTGCAAAATCATTTCCTGAGCCTGCAGGAATGAGGGAGATGGGAATCCTCGGATAGTTTATTATTCCATTCACCACTTCATGAAGAGTGCCATCCCCACCAATTACGACGACTGCAGTAATTGTCTCTTTATGGATTTCAACAACTTGGCGGGCAAGCTTTTCTGCATGCCCTTCTCCTTCAGTGAAAAAGGATCGGCAATTAGCTTTATTATATAATGGATCTTTTTGGATTTTACGGAATAGGACCTGTGCTTTTCCATTACCAGCTTCAGGATTGACAATCACAATATACATAAGACAATTCTCCTAGATCTAAATTCATATCATTATCATTTATACCATTATTCTATTATACTACTAGTTAAAAAGGGGGAATATGTCTTGGCTAAAGATTGTCAATATTGTGGAACATCTGTATATATCCCTGAAAGTGGTGCAATCGTCTTTAATCCTAAAGATACTAAAGAAGAAGGAATGATTCTACCGTTACCGCTAAATCATAAAAGTAGTGATGTTCAGGTGTACGAATACAAAAGTAAAGAGGAATTAAAGTCTTCCCTTCCCATCCTTTTTGAAGGTGCTACACCAAGATATTGGTCGCATATCATCAACACAGAAACTTCCCGTTCCTTTCCAATTTCTATACAGCATCTTTATGAAAGACTTTGCCATCCCGAAATGGCAGAACTTATCCACGAAGGTAGTTTTGATGCCCATCTACAACCAATTGTAGATATGAAAAATAATCAGATCCACGGTTACGAATCATTACTTCGGTCGAATAATCTGTCAGTTTCTCCAGGGGAGCTGTTTTCTTATGCTAATCGCTCAGGGCTGCAATCTATGCTCGATCAAAAAGCAAGAAAAACCGCCGTTAAAGCAAAGTCTGAACATTTACTTGAAGGTCAGAAAATATTTATTAATTTTTTACCATCGACGATTTACGTACCAGAGTTCTGTTTGAAGCACACTTTCCAAGTAGTTAAAGAATTCGACCTCGATCCTTCTGATTTAGTCTTTGAAGTCGTCGAAACAGAGAAGATTACCGATGTCGCTCATTTAAGATCTATCCTGGATACATATAAATCTTCTGGAATGAAGGTCGCTCTAGACGATGTCGGAACCGGATACAGTACATTAGATATGTTGAGTTTGCTCCAACCGGACTATTTAAAAATCGATCGCTCCTATGTAGAGGGGTGTCATAAAAACATAAAAAATCAAACATTTTTATATCAAGTGATGGAGCGGGCCGGCCAAATTGGTATTCAAGTACTTGCCGAAGGTATTGAAACAAAAGAAGAGTGGGACTGGCTAAGGAAGTTAGGTGTCGATTATGGCCAGGGATATTTCATCGGGAAGCCGAAACCGTATCCAGAAAAGGAGCTCATTTTTCCATGAAGTCCTCTTCCATATCCCATTCAGGTCTTCTGACAGCGACCGTTCTACAATGTTTTAATAAAGCTTCTGCTACTTTCAGTTGATCATGTTTTAGTGGTGATTTAGTATTCCTTTTTTCATTGAACCATTGTTGATACCTATGCTTTCCTATGAATGCCGTTTGGTATGGCTCTTGCCCTGGTCCAAATTCAAGGTCTGGAGCAAGAATCACTTTACGATACGGAAAATCTAATTGATACTCAGAAAGGATACTCTTGATAAACGTCTCTGTTCTTCGAAGGGATAGCATCGGGTTCCTTATTTTTTGTTGCCCATCTCCCCCCTCAATGTGCCAACTATGTTCGGTGGTCGGATAAAGGATTGTTCCACTCGGGTGAGAGAGAGAAGTGATTATATCAATACCGAATGGCCCGATGAGAAGATGATCAATTTCGACCTCTGCTTTTTTCATAAGGGCCACTGGTTCATACATCAGCAGATACGTATCTGGAAAACGCTGAAGGAAGTATTTCAAGTAAGGGTCTTCTTGGTATACATTATCGATAAATGATTTTTCTTTTAACGTAGTCGTCGCCCATTTCATCTGAAAAGGTAATAAACCATCCAAATAATACTGCTTCAATTCTCCGATGGATGTGGGGACGGGCACGAGATCCTCTTGTTTTTCAGGCTTATGTTCTAATTCCTCTTTTTTCCTCTTAAAAAACTTTCTCCATCCAGTGTCTTCTTCCGCCGTTCGAATTTCTTGTGAATGAAACTCTTCTTGGTCTTCCATCATGCCTTTTTCAAAACGATTTCCCATCTTTTTCCAATTATCATTTTTCAAACGTATATATTGGGTTGGATATTGAAAAATATTCACTTCATATCTTGATATATAATCTTTCAATTTAATCAGTTGAGCCATACTTACTCCTTTTCCCCTATATTAAAAACAGAAACAGACTCATATTTAGGTGTCTCCTGTGGGTGGATTCTAAAGATTGAGAATTCTCCCGCGGTCATCTCGTACTGCTTATTAAACAAAGAGGTCTCTGATGAATGTAAAAGTGGAGAATTTCCTCCTGCTTGTTTTTTTGCGATTGTCACATGGGGATGGAATTTCCTTTCTTCTTTTTTTAAACCCTAGCTTTTCTCCGACATCCTCAATATCATTTTTCATTTCTAATAACGAAGCCTTGCGTTCAACCCCTGCATGGAAAACACGGGGTTGTTTCTTATTTCCGAACGTACCTGCCGGACCAATGGTTAAAGGAAATGGATCAGGCCAATTTCCTTTCCTTAAGCGTGCAATGTATTCGTCAATGATATCATCGGAACAACCACCCAGGAATTTTAATGTAATATGAAAGTCTTCCTCATGGACCCAGATTTTATAATCCATATGCTCTTTCAAAATCGTCTGCCACTTAACCAATTCTTGCTTGATTTCTTCACTAATCTTAACTCCAATAAAATAATGACTGTTCATACGATACTCTCCTTTAATTCAGGTTGCCCCCATCTTCTTACAAAAATCACGATTATGGTTCCGATAAGAATCATTAGAGGAAGTCCCCCAAAATGAAAGGTGCGTCACCCATGTCCATGCTCATTTCTTCTAGGATGGATGGTGAAACACTCACTGCCTAATTCATATCCACCAGTCGAATAACCATTTCTTAAGAGCTAGCTGCCAGAAATAAACTCCCTATACCAGAGAGTGTGCCTCCCATTGCCAAAATGAATGTACCGAAATAATTATTCGCTAGCAACAAAGACCCGGAAATTGGAACACTAGATAAATTCCTCTTCCTTTACTTTGTAAGCTCATAAATACTTTCTGCGTAAATTTCAATAGCTTTGACCATATCTGAAATCCTTACATGCTCGTCACTTTGATGTGCAGTATCAGGACTATCAGGAAATAGGGCTCCGAAAGCCACCCCTGCATCCAGGGACCTTGCATAGGTTGCTCCTCCCATTGATTGAGCAGAAGACTCTTTCCCGGTGACACGGTTATATACGGAGAGTAAGGTAGATACAAATGGGTGATTTTTCTCTAGATGAATTGCAGGAAGATGATCATATACTTTTAATTTCCCTTCTTTTCTCTTTGCAAAAGACCTTAGCACCTGAAGGATCGAGTCATATTCCCCTGTCACAGGGTATCGGAGGTTAAAACCTATTTTACATGTATCATCTTTCCACTCTATAAAACCTAAATTACATGTAAGAGATCCTGATGCTTCATCTGATTGTTTAACACCTAAACCTTCTCCATCCGTCGTATCGAATGCTTTATAAATTTCCCTTGTAAATATCTTTGGACTCTCGGCCAGCGGCAGCTCTTGTAAGAAGCCAAGAAGGATTGTGATTGCATTTATTCCTCCTTCAGGTTTACTAGCGTGTACAGCTTTCCCCTTTACGGTAATCGTATATTCGCTCCCTTGTTGTTCTATGGAGCCATCTACCCCAAAGTCTTTGCTATATTTTTCGAAGTTACTTGTTATATTTCTTTCTGTTTTCACGCGAGCTACTGCCTGGTCTGGAACCATATTCAACCGGTCACCGCCCCGGACTTCCAGGATATCAACCTCTCCAGTCCCTTGTGGAGAAGGGTAGGTGATATAGCTGTCCAACAAACCTTTTTCCGCGTGGATGACCGGGAAAGATGCATCAGGTGTGAAACCGACAGACGGCATCTGTTCATGTTTAAAATAATATTCTATTCCTTTCCAATCTCGTTCTTCATCTGTTCCTAGAATTAACCTTATTTTTTTCTTTGGTTTGAAGCCTTGATCTTTCAAGAGTTTCATTGCAATATAGGCAGCCATGACCGGCCCTTTATCATCCTGAGCCCCTCTTGCATACAATTTCCCATCCCTGACAGTTGGTTCAAAGGGCGGCATCGACCAACCAGACCCAGCCGGAACAACATCCAAATGGCCCAGGATTCCTATCAAATCATTTCCATGACCGAACTCGATATGCCCGCCATGTCCATCGACGTTTTTAATATGAAATCCATCTTGATGGGCTATGTCCAACATTTTCTCCAATGCCTCTCCCACCGGCTTTCCATAAGGAAATGTTGCATCTTCCTCATAAACACTAGGAATCCTTAACAATTGACTCACTTTATCCAAAAATTCTCCCTCGTAAATTCGGCTTAATGACATAAAATCCATCTTCATTCTCCTTTATTGACGATCTTCTCATACGTATCTCGATCACAAACAGCATAAAGTTCACTATCATCATCTATAGGTTCACTAAGTTTACGGTTGATGGCAAGATCATTTCGGTCCGCTATTAAAGTGGCTCCTTCATCAAGTAGAGACTGGAAGGCATCACGATAGGTCTTCCAGTCTGGTCTAGTCGGGATATAAAATAAATCTTCTCCCACTGACCGCTTAAGTAACTGGCTGTATATACCAGACACCCCTTTCCGAAAAGCAGAACGAACAGCTAATGAAGAAATAGTCTCGTTAGATACAATGAATTCATCAATTTGTGCATGTTTAAAGTTCTTAATATGTTTTTCTTCCATCACTTCAGCAATCGTATGCACATTTGGCGCGACTGTTTCAATGGAAGACGCTATCAGCAACGTCTGACCATCGATCATTTGTTCACTTTCCAATCGGTCGTTTGCAAATATGAGCACCGCTCGTGCTTGCGAAATATTAGACTTTTCTAATGTCTCCACATCGGAAGCGTCTCCTCTTATGTAATGAATGTTCTCAGACAACATAGGTGCTTCTTTCATTTGATCGATAATGACAATTTCACATTCTTTATTTGTTTCTAATATTTCTTTAATTGCGAAGTGGGATTTCTGAGACCATCCAATAATAATGAAATGTCCGTTTTCCTTATACACAATATCACCCTCCAACCGTTTTTTACGAAATACGGCCAAGCCATCAATAATTTTTCCTATGACCACACCAATAAGTCCGATTCCTAAAACATATAATACTATGGCTATGGAACGGCCGGCGACCGAAACAGGATAAAAATCACCATATCCCACTGTTGTCACGGTAGTCATTACCCACCAGAATCCATCAAATAAAGTCGGAAACGTATCTTTTTCCACTAGTACGATTAAAATAGTGGATAGAATAATCAATAACGCACTGGTTATGAAAAGGACAGCATTATTCACTTTCACCATTTGTAAAAATAGTTTTCTGAAAAAAATCATTGATTTACCTCCTGTCATTAATATTTTGTAAATTAGGTGAATAATCTGTAAATTGAAATGATTATAGTAGCACCTTACGTATGAATATTGTAGAATGAAACCAACTTCAGAGATTCACAAGCACACAAGTTCCATATAATGACGATTAAGGAGTGGTTTTTTGAATCATCCATCATCCCGTATGCTCAATCGCATCAAGGCTGTTTACCTCTATATCAGAGACAGGGGAACAGTTACGACTAATGAGTTAGCAGATGAATTCGGTATCACTGATCGTACTATGCAAAGGGATTTAAGCATTTTGGAATACAACGGGCTTGTTTCGAGCCCGCACCGTGGCAAGTGGACGATCACTGAAAAGAAAGTCAAAATATCCTAATTTATATGACAAGGAATATAGAGGACACCCGGAACAAGTTCCGGGTGTTTTTATTGAAAGATATAGCGTAATAGTCTACCTGATAAGCCAATTTTGTCACATCACGCAAGGAAGCCACTCACTCGGGGATCGTTTGTTGTGCTTAAGCGTTTCGTGTTTATCCGGACTTTCCTTGCCTTTGTTTCTGAAATAATTGGTTTATCTACTCCGATTCAAGGTTTGTTATTCCTCTCAAGTAGCCTATTTCATCATCTGTCAGTTCTCTATACTCTCCGAGCTCAAGATCTTCATCCAGTTCAAGAGTTCCGACCTTTATTCGCTTCAGATATGTCACAGATTTACCTACCGCTTCAAACATACGCTTTACTTGATGGAACTTCCCTTCTGATATAGTCAATTCTATTTCTGATACATCATCAGATTTAAGAATGATAAGCTCTCCTGGCTTCGTTTTATATCCATCGTCAAGAGTTACACCGGAAGCGAATTCTTTCACGTCATCCTCTACCACTTTCCCATCGATTTCTGCAAAATATGTTTTGCCCACCCCTTTATTTGGTGAGGTTAAGCGATGATTAAGTTGACCGTCATTAGTAATCAATAGCAGACCTTCTGTATCTTTATCAAGACGACCGACGGGAAAAGGGTCAAAAACTTGATCTTCAGGCTGTAATATATCAATGACAGTCATATCATTGGCATCTTCTGTTGCAGAAATCAGATCTCCGGGTTTATTCATCATCAAGTAAATATATTTCTTATACTCTACTTCCTCTCCCATCACTGTTACTTGATCTTCTTCTGGATTCACATGGGTCTTTGCACTCTTTTCGGGATTACCATTAATTCGGACATTTCCACCCTTCAAAAGAGTTTTCACTTCTTTTCTAGTTCCATATCCCATATTGGCTAATAATTTATCAATACGCAATGACTCGTCCCTCCTTATCCTCGTTTCATAAACTTATCTAAGAATTTCACGCGCCCACCTAAAACACGTTCCAATAAAGTCGTTTGGTAAGCAAGGTATAAATAAACCATACCACCAATTCCTATACTGAAAAATAAAACGATTAGGGCATGAAGTCGGTTTTCCTGCGGGTCCAGCATAAAGCCTAGTATCCATTTTATCAAAAAGACAGCAAGGGCCATCATAACCGTAAGTATTAATACGAGCAAGGTTTTTTTGAGCAATGGTTTGTACACAATTTTAATAGAAGTGAAGATCCGCCAGAAGTTCAGGGTAACTGCAGTTGCTACCCCTAAGCCTGTAGCTATAATTGCTCCTTTTGCACCAAATAGTTGGATCAACCACCAGTTTAGACAAACTTTTATTAAAATACCGGAACCTAAGCTGATGACAGCGAAATTTTGTTTGTTGATTCCTTGCAGGATTGATGAAGTCACGGTATATAAAGCAAGGAACAACCCAACAGGCGCGTACCAACGTAAAAGATCTCCACGATAAGCTATTTCTTCCACACCATAAAATGTTGCATATGCTTCATACGCCACCACAGACAATCCGACAACCGCCGGGATAATCAATAGAGCTACAATTTGCAATGCTTGATTGATTTGATAATTCAACCTTTTTAATTCATTTTTTGTAAATGCCTGTGTAATGGCTGGTAACAAAGCTAATGAGAGGCCAAGCCCTAATGTTACAGGAATCATGATAAGCTTATGGCTTAAAAAGTTAATGATTGAAAAAGCATTGTTATACTCTAAACCTGAAGCTTTGATGGCTTTTTCTAAAGTGAATTGGTCCACAAGCTGATAAAGGGGTGTCGCAATTCCAACTAAAATAAAGGGACCTGCATACGCAAACAGTTCTTTGAACATGTCTTTATTTGTTAAACCATAGGTATATTCTTGTTCTTGTAACTGTCTGTCCAAAAATGGTTTGCGTTTTCTCCAGTAAATGTAGAGAACAATACAAGAAGCTAGGCCACCAATAAATGCCGCAAATGTAGCAAAACCTACTGCTCTAGGGGTTGGCCCTCCTAAAAGTTGGACAATAATAAATACGGATGTAAGCAAAAATGCGATACGGACAATCTGCTCGACAACTTGTGATACGGCCGTTGGCGCCATCGATTCATGTCCTTGGAAAAAACCTCTCGTTATACTCATAGGAGGAATTACCAGTAAAGCAAAGCTGACCATTTGGATGACCATTGTCGCACGTCCCAACCGATCAGATCCTGCACCAATCGTCCAGGCAGCTACCTGTTCAGCTGAAAAAAACAATATCAAGAATGCTATAACGCCACTGATGGACATTAAAGTCATCCCTGCTTTTAGCATCCTGCGTCCGGTTTCATAATCACCCAGCGAATTATATTTCGAAACGAACTTTGAAACCGCCACAGGTACACCCATACTTGATAAGCTTAAAAGGATGCTATAGGGAACATAAGCAATAGAAAACAAGTCTGTCCCTTCTGTACCTACCATATTTTCAAACGGAACCGTATAAATCATTCCCAGGAATTTTGATAAAAATGTTCCTGCTGTCAATAACATCGTACCTTTAAGAATCTTTGACATAATTTGCTTTTCACCTTCAATTTTATTGTAGAATCGACCTCATCTATTTTATCATAGATAAAGGAAGAACAAGGAACGAATGACTAGAAAGGAAGACAATCATGACTTACCAAGTAACTGTCATTGGTGGAGGTCCGTCTGGACTTATGGCTGCCATAGCTGCAGCCGAGCAAGGAGGAAAGACTCTTCTAATTGACAAAGGAAAGAAACTAGGCACAAAACTAGCCATATCTGGCGGGGGACGTTGTAATGTGACCAACCGCTTGCCAGAAGAAGAAGTAATCAAACACATACCAGGTAATGGAAAATTCCTTTACAGTCCCTTTTCAGTATTCAACAATTATGACATCATCGATTTTTTCGAAAATCTAGGCGTAGAACTGAAAGAAGAAGACCATGGACGTATGTTTCCTGTCAGCAACAAAGCGAAAGACGTAGTTCAGGCGCTTTTAAACCGGATGAGTGAATTGGGCGTCGAGATACGCACAGAAACGCCTGTGGAGGCAATCCAATATGGGGAAGATCATCACCAAGTCATTTTAAAATCAAAAGAAAAGATTCCGACTCGTTCGCTGATTCTTGCTGTGGGAGGGAAGGCTGTCCCACATACAGGATCGACGGGGGATGGGTATTCCTGGGCAAAAAAAGCTGGACATACGATTACTGAGCTTTTCCCAACAGAAGTTCCCCTCCTATCAAAAGATTCATTTATTAAAAATAAAACATTGCAAGGACTTTCTTTACGGGACGTAAATGTTTCCGTGTTAAATCCTAAAGGGCGCAATATTGTGACCCATCGTATGGATATGTTGTTTACACACTTCGGGTTATCCGGCCCTGCTATTTTGAGATGCTCGCAATACGTAGTGAAAGAATTTATGAAAGGGCACCGTCCTGTTACTATAGAAATTGACGCCTTACCCGATGAAAAAGAAGCTGTTTTATTTGAAAAACTGCAAAAAGAAATAAAGGATCAGTCTAAAAAGACGTTCCGAAATGTGGTTAAAGGAATGGTTCCCGAGCGTCTACTCGACTTTGTTTTAGAAGAAGTTGATATCTCCCGAGATGAAAAATCTGCTAACATCTCCAATGAGCAATTAAGAAACTTTACCCATTTACTTAAAAAATTCCAAGTGAACATCTATGACTCACAACCAATCGAAAAAGCTTTTGTGACAGGTGGCGGAGTTTCAATCAAAGAAATAGTACCAAATACCATGCAATCTAAGTTGATGGAAAGATTATATTTTTGCGGAGAAATTTTAGATATTCATGGATATACTGGTGGATACAATATCACTTCAGCAATGGTTACTGGCAGAGTTGCTGGTATGCATGCCGCATGGGAATCGATCAATTAACGTGGAATAACTAAACTTTCCTGGAAGAACAGAAAGTCGAGAAAGGTTCATCCCTTTCTCGACTTTCTTTGTTTGTATTCTTTTTCTTTTCCGAGTTCTTTATTTATCATCTGTTGCATTGTTTCTAGATCATCTTGAGAAACAACTGGATCCTCGTCGTTCCAATCAACCATATAAACGATATAGAACCACCGTATCCTTCGGAAATAAACAATTGAGTTAGGAAACTTATCAAAATAACCTCTGACCATTTTTCTACGTGAATAACTCCATCTTACAAGGTGAATAGCAAACACTCCGAACATGTATTCTCCCTTTTAGTATACCGGAGACAACTATCAAACTCAACTATTTACCATATTAATGCAAGAGCCATATACACGAATACTAAACTGCTAGAAAGATATAAAAATCCATACACTTTCAATCGTTCATAAGGGTTTGTCACCCCGAAAATCCCAACGATAGCTAACCATATAATGATTATTACAAAAAAGATATGTTGCAACGGAGTTATTTCTTCTTTCAATGAAGCTAAATAAAAGCCAATTGGGATTAATAAAAACATTATTGCATATTTCCAATTCCAAAATGTATTTCTCTTTCTTTCTAATTTAGTCATAGAACCACCCTTCATTTTAATACGCTATTAAATCTGTTTCCCAATATTTTTCCATACCTATTTACGACAGAATCAATCGCTTAGAATGACCCCATTCATCCCCTTTTGAATAAGGAAATAAAGAAACTTTTTTGATATGTATCCCCTACATTTTACCACATCATACGCCAGAATAAATAATCATAGAAAAACCCTTCAGGAACAATCCCTGAAGGGTTAACGATTGACGTGGCGGCGTCCTACTCTCACGGGGGTAAACCCGACTACCATCGGCGCTGAAGAGCTTAACTGCTGTGTTCGGCATGGGAACAGG
>NZ_FOSB01000014.1 GCF_900114165.1 Halobacillus dabanensis | reverse complement strand
CGTTACCTCACCAACTAGCTAATGCGCCGCGGGCCCATCTGTAAGTGATAGCGAGAAGCCATCTTTCAACTTTCCTTCATGCGAAGAAAAGTATTACCCGGCATTAGCCCCGGTTTCCCGGGGTTATTCCGGTCTTACAGGCAGGTTGCCCACGTGTTACTCACCCGTCCGCCGCTCGTTCCACGAGCTTCACCTCAGATGAGGATCCACTCGCTTCCCGCGCTCGACTTGCATGTATTAGGCACGCCGCCAGCGTTCGTCCTGAGCCAGGATCAAACTCTCCATAAAAGTTAAGTTTGACTTGCTCATTTGCACACCGAATGTGCTTGTTTTGATTCTCTTCTATTATAGAAGGGATTTCTTGACGTACTGGTTGGTTCGTTCAGTTTTCAAAGATCAAATGTTTTGTTTGCCGCTTCAAAACAGCGACTTAATAAATATATCATTTCTTGTCGTTTTCGTCAACAATTTTTTATGATTTATTTTGTTAAGCCGTTGCGGCTAGCCGCTCTCTTAACGCGACAAATAATAATATATCATGCGTAATTATTGGATGCAATAGTTTTTATGAATATTTTTCAGCTTTTAAGTTTCATAGACGAAAAGGTTGTTGGTAATCATTCACTTCCTTCCTTATTATATAGGAAGAAAAAACGTGCGGTTTTCTGCACGTTTTTAATAGCGGCCTTTACGCTTATTCATAAACTTTTTAATGATCGGGTAAACAATCGGACCATATTTAAATACTCTTTTCAATAGTCGACCCATGATGTGCACTCTCCTTATATAGTATTACTTCATCTATTCCCATTTCTTCTCCATCGCAAACAAATATATAGCCACCAACAATGTTGTGATTTTTGAACTCTTAAGTGCCATCCACTATGAAATATAAGGAAGTTCTCTAATTAGAAAGCAAAAAAGGGGTTTTCTTTTACAACCCCTTGGAATACGTTTACTTGCTTTTTTTCTGTGAACAGTGATGGAAAGTTTAAATCATCCAACTCTATGTAATCTCAACCTAATAGTGTCCCAACCCCGGGCCGCACAAGCACTTCCCCTCCCCCAAAAAATTAGCGCATGACACTTCCACCAGAAATTTTCAACGATTCTCCCACGATGTTTGTAGAAGCGTCGGACAGAAGGTACACAATGGATCGTGCGACTTCAGCCGCCTCACTCAATTTCCCAGAAGGGATTCCTTTTTCAGCAAAGACTCTTTCTTCTTCATAACTTCGTCCTCTTCGTTCTCCCTTTGCACGAATCGCTTCTTGCCCCATAGATGTATCCACATACCCAGGACACACTGCATTAACCCGTATGCCATGCTCGATCGCTTCATGAGCGAAGGACTGAGTAAAACCTGTTATAGCAAATTTCGAGGCACTATAGGCTGTTCCAGAGTGAGTACCACGTAACCCGGATAAGGAAGACAGGTTGACGATACTTCCACGTCCCTGATTTTTCATATTTTGATAGACTTCTTGTGTAAATAGCACTGTGGAGAAATAGTTCAATTCCATCACCTCACGCAAGTCCTCTTCCTTTGTTTCTTCAAGAGGGCCACCACCTATAATACCCGCAGAATTCACCAGACCAGTAACATCCCCAAGAGCCTGACGAGCTTCGGCTGAGACTTTCTTTCGATCTGCTGCTTCATTCAGGTCAGCTAATCTAATGTAAATTTGTGCTTCCCCATTTATCCTGGCACATTCCCCGCGTAATGCTGTCAATTTTCTTTCATTACGCCCTGTAATCGTGATATTACCTCCAGCACGGACGACTTCTTTTGCGGTTTCATAGCCAATACCACCTGTAGCTCCCGTGATTATAATATGCTCACCTTTTAACGCTTCTTTTGAAAGAATGTTCATTCGATTCGCCTCCTTAGCGAATACGATAACCGCTAGTTGCCTTATGTAAACATCGTCCATATAAAAAATCAGCGCCTTATCGACTGATTCTATCGTCGGGGCGCTGATTCCACGGGACGACTTCTTTTAAAAAGTCTGCCATGTTAATTCTCTTTTTGTTACTTCTCATAGCTAACCTCACCACTTCTAATGCTATTTCCGCTTGTTGTTCTGCTTACGGAAAGAGAATAGAACCTTTCCACTGCGTGTACGCTTAACGCCTTTCGCTTTTGTTTCTGCTTGGGCTTCAGGGCTGTTCTTGTAATCCTGATCGAAAAGCTCACGAGCTTTTGAGTATAGCAGAGTCATAGTGGTGACCTCCTTTTCTTTTTAGAATATAAAATGATTCCTCTTGATATTATTAGTAAAACGTCGGAAAAGCAAGATAAAATTATGTTTTATACGAATTTTTCTATAGAATCTCAACATACAAGGAATCATTGGTGTATAACGGTTTCCGCTCAGGTTGCTTTTTAAACCTATTTATGGGGATTTTTTTACTTTTTTTGCTAAACAAAGAGCATCAACCCTAAGATACACCCCCTCTAGATTATGAGGAGGAGCGTTTATATATGAAAAGAAATAGGAGATTAAATATCTCGGGTTTCACTATAATAAAGAAGCCAGGATAAAGATAAATATTAGAGATTCATCCATTGCTGCCGTGAAGAGAAAGTAAATGGATTGTTATTTGGATGATTGTTATAGCAAAGTTGACATTGTTTCAATAATTCCTCTACAAAGTTGCACTATAGAAAAAAGACGATCCATAAGCGGATCGTCTTATCTAATCTATTTAATTTTTTATTCATATACTTTAACTTCTACTGATTTACGGCCAAAGTCGATTGCATCAGAGCGATCAGCCATGAATAGGTCGATTCGGTCCCCATTGATTGCGCCACCGATATCACCAGCTACAGCTTTACCATAGCCTTCTACATGTACTTCAGAACCTAATGGAATAACATTAGGATCCACAGCGATAACTTTTTGATCAGGGTTCGCTCTCAAGTCGATACCTGTATAAGTTGTACCAGAGCACCCTTCACAGAAAGCTGTATAAGCTGTTGCTTCCATACTGAGTGTTTTTACTACCCCATCTTCTGCTGGTTGACTGGAAGTTTGTTTAGCTTCTGCCTCTGCATCGGCTGGTTCAGGGTTCTGTTCTACATTATTATTCGGTCCTTGAACAGAGAGTTCTTGTTCTGGAACGATTAAATTATCTTGAAGTCCATTCCAATCTTTCAATTGATCGACACTTACTCCGTTAGCTTGTCCGATGCTATAAAGTGTATCACCAGATTTCACAACATGCACATTATTGGAAGAAGATGTTTGAGCATTAACATTTTTACCTTCATTTATTGAAAGGACCTGCTTCGGAAAAATCACATTAGAGGATAGTCCGTTCTCATTTTTTATATCTTGCACGGATACTCCATAATCTTGAGCTATGCCCCAAAGAGTATCCCCTTTTTTAACTTTAATTTCATCTGCACTTACTGCTGTTGCTGTTACTGCCGAAACCGATGCGACCGCCGCCAAAGAAACTATTGTTTTTTTCATCATGTAAAAATTCCTCCTTGGAAAACAGCTTTCGCTCAACCGTCGGCTAAGCGCTGTCTCAAAATCATATTTCTTACTATAACACGTATATTTCTCAGCCCAATAACAGCAAGGCAACAATCACTTTTCAAACATTACATCATCTTTACTTCAATGTAATAATCCGGTGGTACCGGTTAAAAATACCTATGTATGTAAGCTGATGGATTAAATGGAAATATTCACATTACCTCTTTTGTGGCAAATGAAGATTTTCTATTTGATTTTGGTTGCTGTGCTCTTTTTTATACGATCAATCCTCATCATTTTATCAAAAGTATGATTCTGTTCTATGATGAAGATTGTTAACCGGGTTTAGGTATAATAGGAAGACCAGGTCACCCAAATATTGGAAGGCCCGGTCTTACAATAAAAGTAAATCAGGCTTCCGCTAATCATTGTAAACGTTTTCAATAAGGAGTATAGTTGGCTATAACAATAAGGTGAGGTGGTAGGTAAGATGTTAAAAGAGACGGTAAGTAATGAACGTCAACCTAAACCATTTAATGTAGAGAATATGGATGAATCCTATGTTTTGCCACAATATCGTGTCGATCTTAGAAGACTCTCAGAGAAGGAGTACAACAAGTTTATAAAACGGAATACCGTATCCGATTGGTCCCTCTTATCATGGAAAGATATCGGAAGACCTTATGAAGTCTCTAAGTACTCAAAAGAAAGGACCGATTGGGAGAAGCAAGTCAACAGAACAATGGACCCCCACACCGCCTGGACATACTTCAATAAATCCTTTCATGAATGGTTCGTTAAAGACGTACCTGAAGAAAAGACCCGTGGCAAAAGGGAATTTTTGAAAAGTCTTCAATCATTTAAACCTAAGGAAGTTAAACACGCTCTCGGGGATCTCATTAAATTACAACTGTGTAATTACGTCCATAGAATCCAGGACGGGATTTGGGACCCTCGCGGTAAAAGAGCGCTTTTTGAAGGGTTGCATCTAAAAAAACCGCGAATTCTTTTCTTGGGTGCAGCTGAAGGATATGAAGCAATGCAGCTAGGGGCGATGTATCCTGGAGCCTATATTGTAATGGTGGATTACGATGAATATTGTAAGAACACTCGTTTTGCGGAGTTTCCTGACAGTTATCCCTTCCTTGGTGAGAACCCAAACACGGGTCAATGGAAGATCACTTATAAGGAAGATTTGAATATCGAATATATAGTAGATGATATTCGCAATTTAGATTTCGGAAAAGAGTTTGATATTGTTTTATCCGTTGGTCTCCTTGAGCATTTTCCAGATGAGTATAAACATGAAGTGGCTGACTGGCACCGGCGCTTTTTGAAGGACGGAGGCTATGCAATTTTAACTACCCCAAGAAATCAGCTTCGCTCCCGTCTTTACTATAATGTTATGGCGGACGTTATGAATCACACTTATAGAGAGTTAATGACTGTTGAACAGATGGGGCTCTATATGTATGAATCAGGATTTGATATATTGCGTCATGGATACATCAAAGTCCATAATGGTCTTATTTGTCGACCGCGTTAAATGGAAATAAATGTATGACCTGGTCACCCATGATTTGGGTGACCAGGTCATACAATAAAGTCTTATTATATCTGTCATTCCTTATTCCTTATCCAGGTTGTCACAGTAAACATGCATTGCGTCCCTTAAAAATTTCGCATAGCCGTCTTTCCATTTATCTATATTCTTCGTAAAACGCGGGTCGTTGACATACATGTCCGCAAGTCCACGGAAAATCTCCGGTTTACAATCATAGAAGTAATCCGTGATATGCTGACGTTTCTTGCTGATTAGCCGTTGCACTTCTTCATTCTCAGGTCCTCGATTCATAAGAGCTACCAGTTCCTCATCGATCCTGTTTCCTTCTTCTTGAATCATCTTCCAATCATCATCTGAGTAACCAGCCGTCTTTCGTTTGGATTCTTTATATGCCGCCGTATCCCCCCAACGTTCTTCCACTTCTTTTTCGTATTTTTTCTGATGGGCTTCGATCTCCCTTTTACTAAAAGGTTTAAAACGTTCTTCGCTCCCCATTGTTTCTCCTCCTCTTATAGCTCCAAGTGTCTGATCTACAGAATGAATCAAACGCTCCAGGCGTTTTTTCTTTTCCAACAGAATTCTTCGATGTTGTTCTAAAGCTTCTTCATGATTAAACGCCGGATCATCAAGAATGCTTTTTATCTTCTGTAAGGGGAAATCCAATTCCTTAAAAAAAAGAATTTGCTGTAAGCGTGCCAGCTCTGCTTCCCCATACATTCTGTAACCACTTGCGCTCACATTGCCTGGTGACAGCAGGCCGATATGATCGTAATGGTGCAGCGTACGCACACTGACTCCCGCGATTTCTGCAACTTCCTTCACTTTATACAATGGTGATCACCTCATATATAAAGGTAATCTATCACGTAACGTCAGAGTCAATGCATTTATGTAAAAAGATATAGGGCGATTTTCGTCATTTATTGTTGTTTTTTGCTTTTGAAAGGGATTCAGTCGAACGCCGGAGAATAACAGGAGGAATAACAATTTTTAATAAGGTTGTGTTCCTATGAATATGTACTGTCAGAGCGCGTTTCATCAATTAGAAATCGTTATAGCATCCATCTCCGAAATAGTCGGTCAACTTTCCGAAAAAGATTTGGACTTGAGACCTACGGAAGGTAAATATTCTATCGGGGAACTGCTCGAGCACATCGCGACTATCCCAGCTGCTGATGGGCACATCACAGAAGGAGCTTCCAAAGAGCAAATGGAGCGCTACTATGAAACCGTATCAATGAAGACGAAAGAAGAAATCATGGATCGACTATTTGAAAACTTTTCACAATTAAAAGCACAGTTTGAAAATTACACAGAAGAGCATTTGTACACAGAAACGACGTCCTGGTGGGGCGTGACAAATACTCGTTTTGAGTGGCTCATCCAAATAGTTGCGCATATGTACCACCACCGCGGCCAACTACATGCAATGCTCGTCCACACCTATAAAAAAGACCCGGAAATACTCCTTTTCGAATAATGCTTCCATATAAAGTACAGAAGGACACCCATATTCCTGGATGTCCTTCTGTTCCGGAAACAACCATCCCTTCATGCCTATATTCAGCACGAGGGGATTATTTTAACTTGGATCATTCCAACTCTTTTTCAACTACTTCTCCATTTACCTTCTGAACTTGAAACACATAAGCATCCCTTCTTGAGCTAACACATTTCTTCACTTCCGTCCCGGCAAAGTGGATGGCTGCTCCATCATCAAGGGCATAACCCGGTCGGATGGAACCATTCTCTATGAATGAGGTATAGGCAGGACGACGATTTTCTTCTCCATCATAATGGGGACAACAACTGCCAGGGAGAAAACCGAGACAAGAAAGCGGCTCCAGCTGATCGCCATAAGAATCTGTTACTCCCTCTTCAAACCAACAAATGGCGCCTGCACTTATGCCTGCAAGGATGACTCCATTTTCCCACGCCTCATGTAAAATCTTATCAAGCCCCCACTCACGCCAGAGTACAAGTAAATTCTTTGTCGAGCCGCCGCCGACATACACAATATCCTGGTCGAGCAAAAACCTCCGTAAATCTCTTGCCGGTGGTTTAAATAAAGAGAGGTGGGTGGCTTCTGCCTTCTCTTTAAACGCTTGGTAAAAACGCTCAATATAGCTATCAGAGTCACCACTCGCTGTCGGAATAAAGCAGATTTTCGGCTTTTCCTTCTTCACTTGAGCTAGGATATAATCGTCGAGCAGTGGATTTTCCGGCTCCATCGAGAATCCGCCTCCACCCATTGCAATAATTTGTTTCACCTTTTCATGCCTCCTTTTCCTCTATTTTTCCCCAGGGAGGTTTGGATGTCCTCCTTATATGCATAAGAAAACAGCAAGGACACGAGAATTGCACCACCAATTAAATTCCCAATACTTGCAGGCACGAGATTGAAGAAAATATATTCATACCATGTGTACTTGTCTGACGCCAAAAGTCCCATACTGAAGTATCCCATGTTAGCGGCGCTGTGCTGGAAGTTCCCTGCTACAAATAGAACAACCGGAAGCATTGTTCCAAGAATTTTACCTGTCAAGTCACGAGCAGCAGTCGTTAAGAAAGCAGCCATTCCAATCAACCAGTTGGCCAAAACTCCTGACACGAGGATTTGAAACCAACCTTTCATACCATGGTCCATGAACTTCATTTTGTGCTCTAAATACATATCCAGTTCCGGGTAAAAGGATGTCGCCAATGAGCCAGATGATTGAATAAGCAATGCAACTAGAAAGGCTCCAAGGATGTTACCTATATAGGTGGACATCCAAAATTTATAAATATTCGTTTTCATAAGTCCTGTTTTATTGAATAGGTACGACGGCAACAATACATTGATTTCTGTAAAAAGGACGGCTCCTGAGATAAATACCATGGAATATCCAGCAGCAAACCCAAGTCCTGAAAGAAGGTGATAGATTCCCTTCGTTTCCACACCAATAGCAAGGAGTACAGAAAATACAGCTCCAAACGTCATGAATGACCCTGCCTTCAACGCCAATAAGAACTGAGCACTGAAAGGTTTATTCAAATGATCTCTTCCCTTTTCCCCGAATTCATCAACGATTTGGGAAGGAATATAAAACTGACGCCCAGGGGTATCTATTTTTTCACCTTGGCTTGTTGCTTTATAATCATTCTCTTCTGATTGCTTAAGACCTTCCTCATTTGCCATAACTATCCCTCCAATTGATTGCCTCATTCCCTTTTCAGTAAAACAGTAATCTCCCTGCATAACATTCATCAATTGAGAGAAGGTAAGGATAACCATTAAATAAAGCAAATGTGCCCTGTGAGACACGAAACACATAAAAGACCACTCGAGTTAAGCAGGTTTTCCTTTTGTAAGATGGAAAGAGTGGCTTAGCGCTAGAGCTGGACTTATAGAAAGTAGCTAGTGCGAATGTTTCTGTTTTTCACCTAAGATGATTGGATGTAAATTTTCCCCAACAAAAAAAGGAAAAGAGGGATCATGGATGACGAGAGAACAATTTTGTCTAGCTTGTGATGGAGATGGATTATTAATGGACGATGAAGAATGGCATTATACGTGTAAAGTTTGTGGCGGGAGTGGGTACAGGCCTCAAGAAGGTCGTGTTTATGATCGCCAACCTGCGAACGTAGATGAAATGAACAGGTATTTAGATTAAGAACGTTATATTTGACGCCTTGATATAGGTTACGCCACGGAACACCCTGTTTTACAGTGTCCATCTGGCATACCGAATCAAAAAAAACAATAAAAAGTTATTCACAAGTTAATCCTCAACTCTAGACGATAAAAAAGCGCCCGGCCCCAGTCCAGCGCTTTTTCCCCTTTTCATATTGGATAATAGACAGAGCATGTTGAAATAGAGAAATCCTTTTTAAAGGCATCAGCGACAGCCATCAACCGTGCGAAAACAAGAAGGTCTTCACCATCAGGAAAATCTTTGATGTCAATGGGTCTTATGAGACCTTTACGATTACGCTCCTCCCTTTTAATTTGGCAAAACTCCACAATATTAAAACTATATAATCAATAAAAAAGACACAGCTTCCATCAGGATGCTGTGTCTCGTAGTATTAATAATTAATGGTTCCTTCTTCTTCGACTGGTGTTTTCGGTTTACGTACGAGTGCAACAATACCTGCAATCAAGTAAGCAACACCACCGAAAATTCCAATAAAGACCGTTGCAAATGTCATCACGATGGCCGATATTATTAAAATGATCCCGGCTGCTTTTGGCTTTTTATTGCCTTTAAGGAATATTACCGCAAGGATGCCGAGCCCGATTGCAATCAAAGAAGCGATCAGAATGAACATTGCAAAAGATCCCATCATGTCCATCATTTGCCCTAAGTCAGAGGAGGTGACTTCACCTTCCATTTGCACTTCAGGGGAATTGATAAAACTTTCCATTTCCTCCCGTATCTGGGGGTTGTCTTTCGCGTTCAACATTATTCCACTTAATAAAACCGGCAATCCGAATAGGACGATTCCAATGATCGTCAATACCATTTCCACTGTTCGTTTCATAATCTATCTCCTCCTTTTTTTATGCGCCTGCCACGTCCCTCTTCGTAAAGAACACCCATGATAAAAGCATGAATAGTACATAATATACCGCTAAAACGGCAATAGAAAACCCTAGATTGATTCCAGAGAAGAACGGTGTTCCTTCGATAAACTGATTTAAATCAGTATTGGCGAACAATATATATTTCGCCCACCCTTTATCCATGAAGAACACAACGATGGAGCTACCTGCCATCATAAGGAAGATTGCTAATCCTATGGCAAGCGAAGTGTTCCTGAACACGGCTGCTATCATGAAGGCAAATGTAGCCATCATCATTAATTCTACAAAACTCAATAAATATTGGAAAACCGTAAAGGAAAAGATGTTCACACTTTTGATTTCTTCTGCCTGACTATAAACATATGTGGCAGCGAAACCATCCATTCCGAATAGGAGAGAGCCCACAATAAAGGATAAAACAAAGAGGGCAAACAGCATTGTCAACGCGTAAATTAACACGGATATATATTTAGCAAATAAAATCTTCGTACGTGAAATTGGACGGATCAACAATAGTTTAATCGTTCCCCACCGGAACTCGTTAGCGGTGATTCCAGCAGCTACGATGATGGTAAACAAACTCACCAGAGCAACAAGCCCCCGGTTTTCCCGGACGAAATCCCATACATTGTATTCTGTCGGTTTAATATCATTTTCTATTCGGTACTGATTTTCCTCTACATTCATATAGCCTGGATATTCGACATCGGGGGGACCATCAGGAGACATCAACTGTTCGTTTTGTTGTTGCAACTCTTCCTTCCAATTGTCCCCCGTCGGAGCCTCGCCTCCCGTGAAGGTTTCATCCACTTTGAAAATTACTCCAGCCCCTATAATCAAAATAACAAGGATAATCGCCATAATCCAGGTCGCCTTCTGGTTATAGAGTTTCATTTGCTCATTTTTAATCAATTTAAAAAAGTTACTCAATGGATCCCTCTCCAATCAAATCTAAAAATTTATCTTCGAGTGTCGAGCGATTAACATTCACACTGTAAATTTGTATCCCCTTCTGAACAAGGCCGGCGATGACCGTCGGAATCTTCTCCCTGTCAATTGTGAAAGTCAACCTGCCTTCTTGTATATTGACATCTTTCCCTGTCATCTCCTTCAACGCTGCAACCGTATCATCGACAGGAGTCGCTTCCATGGATACTTCCTTTTCTTCTGTTTGTTCCAGGGCATCCCTAACGGTTTGAATCGAAATCAATTCTCCATTTTTAATAATGCCGATACGGTCACACATCATTTCCATCTCTGAAAGGATATGGCTGGAAACGATGACTGCCACCCCTTCTTCTTCCGCAAGTTTCCGTATGTATGCACGGATCTCCCGGATTCCAGAAGGATCAAGTCCGTTGGTTGGTTCATCAAGAATCAATACGGACGGCTTATGTAAAAGGGCCTGAGCAATCCCAAGTCGTTGCCGCATCCCTAACGAATACTTTCCGACTTTTTCTTTGATCCGCTTTTCTAAACCGACCAGTTGGACGACCTCATGAATCCGGTCTTCTGATATTCCAGGCATCATTCTTGCATAATGGAGCAAGTTCTTCCAGCCACTCATAAACGGATACATTTCCGGATTCTCGACAATTCCCCCTACATGATGAATCGCTTTTTTAAAATCGCTATTTATACTATGACCCTTGATCATGACATCCCCTTCTGTCATCTCCATCAGGCCGACCATCATTCGAATTGTTGTCGTTTTACCAGCACCGTTCGGACCCAGAAATCCAAACACTTCCCCGCCATATATATCAAAGTTCAATCCTTTGATAATGGGGGTTTTGCCGATTGTCTTTTTCACATCTTTCAACTGCATGACAGGCTTCGACATTCTATATCCTCCTTTTTCAACTCATCTAGTTTACGTAGAAAGACCTTATTGGTTTCAGTATTTAATAAGTTTTTACAAATTCACCCTTTACGAAGCATTTCTGATGGCTCTTTGTTCAGTTAATCCTATCCTTCCCTAACAATACACTTATGGTTGAAAGATGGCCCACGATGATATGGCTTTTTGGACTATGAGACTAACCTACAATCCGATCCGTGGATACGACCCATGATCTTTGATAAAATATAGATGATAAGAAGCGTTTAGGGGGAATGATTCATGAAAATCGTATCCATCGAACCAACGCCCAGTCCGAACTCAATGAAAATCAACTTGAATGAGAAGCTGCCAGACGGTGAGACTCATAACTATAAAAAAGGCGATGACTTGAATGATGCGCCTGATTTTATTCAAAAATTGTTTGAAATTGAGGGGGTCAAAGGGTTATACCATGTCACAGATTTCATCGCATTAGAACGGAATGCCCGTGTATCTTGGGAAGAACTCCTTCCAGAGGTACGGCAAGTGTTCGGCTCAGAAGTGACAGATAACGCTGCTGGTCAAACGAAAGCGGAACCTGATGAACACTTCGGTGAAGTCCGTGTTTTCGTACAGATGTTCCGTGGATTACCTATGCAAGTAAAGCTTGAAGAAGGGGAAACAGAAGCACGTGTCGGCTTGCCTGAACGTTTCATGGAAGCGGCTATGAAAGCAGCACCAGCTTCCCCGAACATGATTATGGAGCGCAAATGGGTCGAACAGAACCCACGTTATGGAGATGCCGAAGAAATCGGTGAAGAAGTGAAAGAAGAGATTTCGGCCAGTTATGACAACGAACGACTGGAGTCCCTTGTTAAACAAGCGTTTGACCAAGACTCAGATTCTGCTGAACCCCAGCAGGAAAAGTCGAAAGTTACATTGGAAACGTTGGATGATGACGATTGGAAAGTCCGCTATGCGGCATTAGACCGAATGGATCCGACAGCCGAGGATTACCGTGTTCTGGACAAAGCTTTAGATGATGATAAAGCATCCATCCGACGTTTGGCTACTGCTTATTTAGGGATGATTGAAGAAATCGAAACACTGCCTTATCTTTACAAGGCCCTGAACGACAAGTCAGTCACCGTCCGCCGTACCGCTGGGGACTGTATTTCCGATCTCGGTTTTAAAGAAGCGATGCCGAAAATGATTGAATCACTAAAAGATTCGAATAAGCTGGTGCGATGGCGAGCTGCAATGTTCCTTTATGAACTTGGCGACGAAGCCGCTTTACCTGCCTTGAAAGAAGCGGCAGATGATCCAGAATTCGAAGTGCGTATGCAAGTCAATATGGCGATCGAACGTATTAAAGGCGGCGAAGAAGCAAAAGGGTCTGTCTGGCACCAAATGACACAGGCTACGAAAAAGAAACAACAATAGGAGGCTAACATTATGAATCCGTATGAAGCGTATATGAAAGAAATAGCTCAACCGATGCGTGACGAACTAACAAATGCAGGTTTTACTGAATTGACGACACCTGAGGAAGTGGACGCGTTTATCAGTGAGAAAAAAGGTTCCTCTCTTGTCGTGATCAACTCTGTTTGTGGGTGTGCTGCCGGACTCGCTCGCCCTTCTGCCCGTGAATCTCTAAATAACGAAAAGCGTCCAGACCATCTCGTGACTGTTTTCGCTGGCCAGGATCGTGAAGCGACCACACGCATGCGTGAGTACCTGGAAGGCTATGAACCTTCTTCCCCTTCCATGGCGCTAATGAAAGACGGTCAGGTACTTCATTTCATCCCTCGCGAAGAAATCGAAGACTATGAAGTGGAAGAAATTGTTGCGAACTTAACGAATGCTTACAATGAATACTGTTAAATATGAAAAGCGCCCCCATAGGAGAGGCGCTTTCTTCATGCTGTTTTTTCCTCTGATTTACCTTCATCAGCCTTAATAAAAATCAAGACGATCACTAAAAGCAATGCCCCCATCACTCCACTTGCAATATAACTGATATTCAAATATTCCTTCATTACAATGGACATTACTGGTGGGCCAGCTGCAACACCGATGAAACGGGAGGAACTGTAGAAAGAAGTGATTGTGCCTCGCTCCTCTTTTTCGATTCCCTCCGTAATTAGCGCATCGAGTGTTGGCAACATTGCTCCGATAGCTGTTCCAAGCACACTTGTCACTACTAAAAGCAGAATCAGCTTCTCATAGACAAAACCGACGAATATAACACTTCCGGACACCATAAGAAGGGCAATGATAAGCACCCATTTCATTACTGCCGTATCTCCTTTTATTTTTTTCCCTGTTAAAAAGGCAGCTACACATAATGTGAAAAGTGGGACTGCTAGTACGAACCCTTTTTTCACCCCTTCAATATTGTGGGTTTTCTCTAATATATCAGACATGAAAAATAACACGGCAAACAACACGAGCATTGCATATACACCTAAAAGAAAAACAGGGAAAAGCCACTTGCCTTCTTGTTTGAATATATCTTTCGTCTTCTTGATGAATTGCTTGAATGGCTGCGGTTTTTCCTTTTTCCCTTTAGGTACTTTGATAAAAAAGAAGACAAGGACAATCGAAATTAAACTGAAGAAGGAAATAGAAAAGAACGGCAAAAACCATAAAAAGGCAGCAAATAACGAACCCAGAATTGGACTGAGTACTTTGCCAAACGTGTTTGAAGTCTCTATGATCCCTAAACAGGAGCTCGCTTGCTCATCATCATCCTTATAAAGGTCCCCGACAAGCGGCAAAATAATAGGCGTCGCACCAGCAGCTCCCATCCCTTGTAAAACCCTGCCGACTGTTATCCAAATGAAAGGGTCCTCCAGCTTCCATGAAGCGAAACCAGCGATGATACCGCCGATGAACGCTAAAATCAAACTGGGAAGAATAATAATTTTTCTTCCAAAGCGATCTGACAAATACCCTGCCACCGGAATCAGAAAAATCGCCGCTAAGGAATAACTGGTGATAATAGTACTGGATTGAAAAGATGTAATCCCCACTTTTTTTTCAAAAATCGGCAAGACAGGAATCAGCATCGAATTCCCTAATGTCATGACGAGAGGAATAGAAGCCATACTGAGCAAGCACCAACGGCTGACTTTGTTCTCCACCATAATACCTCCTACGCATTCATATACGTAGAATGTCCAATTAGGCAAGAATCAATAATGTTTTACACTTTGAAATTATTGGATATCAACCGCTTCTCTTTTGAAAAACTTTAATGGGATCACCAAAAACTCCGTAAGCTTGCCCTTCATGTTTCCAGCCATATTTTTCATAGTAACCCTCAAGATCTGATGACAAGTAGAAATCCAAAAAGCCAAGCTCCGCCACCTCTTTAGAAGCATGAGCTAACAACCTGGAGCCGATTTCCCCACTGGTCCCAAAATACATGTATCGATTTTTCAAAAAGATCCGGCCGATGACCGACATTTACAATTTCCATCTCTTCCCCTCTCCCCCTCGGCAAATTAAGACTGTAATATAAAAGGCCATAACTAATGGCAAAATCAGGACCAGCATAGGCATCAAACGAATCAAGAATGTGTTGCTTTCTTCCATAACTAAAGTGGATGGACCACTATCATACATGAGAGTAAGCATCCAACCTGATCCCCACTGGACAAGTGTATAACTCAAAGTCAAGGCCAGAATAAATACGATAACTTTTTTCAAAAAAACCACCTCTGACTTCTATACGAGGTCCAAAGCCTCAAGTTTCATTTTTAAGTTTAAATGGTTTTTAAAAGGGGATAGGGGCTACAAATAGGGAAGGAGTTGGAAGAAAATGAAAAAGTGGCTGATGACCCTTGGAATTGCAACTGTATTCACCTTAGCCGGCTGTGGGGGTGGAGATGGTGGTGACATGGAAGAAGACCAAATGGAAGATCAGGAAGAAACGGATGACACAGAAAGCGATATGGGCGACGGGGATACGGGTACGGAAGATGATATGAGTGAGGACGAGAGTGATACAGAAGGTGACGATAGTTCAGGTTCTGAAGATGACATGCAAGATGACGATGCCATGGATGATGAAGAAGAGTAATCTTTTTATTGCTTCAACCCCCCGTTCCCCCTTTCTACACCTCTCCTTTTCAGAAACGAGTATTCACACTATACTCCATTTGAAAGGGAGAGGGGTTTTTTCTGTTTATTCGTGCATAATACATGGAGTTTATCCTTGCCTCCACATGGACGGTTACACCATTTTATTTGATGCGCCACTTAGGGGTACTACGGTGTTGCCGGGGGGATGGATGCACTTCTAACGCCGAAGAACAATTCGGGCAGATCACCGCCTGGGTAGGAATAGGCATACAACAGTACGGACACTCCTTTTTCGTCATAGCGTGCAGTGGGTTTTGATGAGGTTTTTTCCAACGGTTAAGTTGCCGCACAACGAGAAAAACAGCAAACAGGATAATCAGAAAACGAACCGATACCGTAATGAACAGGCCGTAGTTAATCGTTGCTGCTCCCGCTTCTTTAGCGGCAGTGATGGAAGGATAATTCACACCATCAAGACTCAGGAACATATTTTCGAAATTCATTTTCGTATACAGTACTCCAACAGGCGGCAGCAAGATGTCTGTAACCAATGAATCGATAAACCCACTGAAAGCCGCTCCCAGCACCATCCCGACTCCCATATCCACGGCGCTTCCCCTCACCGCAAACTGCTTGAACTCATGCAATAAACCCATCTGCTTCCCCCTCTCACCCTTCAACCTATGTGAGAAAGGGACAAACTATGTACTCGTAGGACATCCTCTTACCCCTGACCCGCAGATACGTGTAGAAAACTGCACTCTCCCTTGGGATAACCCATCAATATTCACACTTTTTCTACCTTCCTTAAAATCGCCGTTAAAAAGCGAGCAAGCTCTTCGACATCGGATGCCGTTTGTTCATGACCGAAAGAAATACGGATGAAAGTTTTAGCTTGTGGTTCCAACAGTCCCATTGCCAGCAGTGTCGCTGGAGGATCGGTGGATTGGACACCACAGGCACTTCCTGTAGAAAAGTGAAAACCTCGCCGATTCCCCTCAAGCATTGCCCATTGGCCCTCAATATCGGTTAAACACAAACCGATGATTGGAACGGGGTTATCAGAAACTTCACCGATTAATTCGCACGCTTTCCCTTTCATCTCTTCCAAAAATGTTTGTTTCAAACGAAGGAAGAGCTGTTGCTGATCTTCAAGACCATTCACCATTTTTTCAGCGGCTACTGTAAAACCTGCTATGCCTGGAATATTAATGGTTCCAGGACGGACACCCGACTCATGCGTGCTACCTGGAATTCTCTGCATAAAGGATAGCGCTGGTCTAACATACACGGCACCGACACCTTTTGGTCCAAACACCTTATGACTGGATACAGAGAGACTGTCCACATAAGGCGCAACTTCAGACAAATCCACTTTTCCAAAGGTCTGTACACAATCACTATGGAGTAAAATTCCCCGCTCCCGACATATGGCAGAAATACTCCTAATAGGCTGGATGGTACCAATTTCTGCGTTTACATGCTGAATCGCTACTATCGCTGTATCCTCACAAACCACCTGTTCGAAAGCCTTCATGTCGACCATCCCTTTTGTTGTCAGAGGAACTTTTGATAGGAGATACCCTTCTTTTTGATATTTTTTCATAAGATTCCTGACCGATGAATGTTCTGCATCTGTTGTGACGATATGTTTCCCCTGACTTGCATCCAGCAAAGCTTGTAACCCGATTTCGTTGCTTTCTGTACCTCCACTTGTAAAATAAACGCCTTCCTCTTCAACAAGAAGCAGTTCAGCCATTTTTCTTCTGCAGTGCTCCAATAATTGTTTTGCTTTTGAACCAGGGTCATGAAGACTGCTGCTATTGGCAAAGTAGTTGCGGGCCGCATGGACGTAAGCATTAAGAGCATCTTCGTCCAAAGGGCAGGTTGCCGCATAATCGAAATACCTTTTCATTTTCTCTCCCTCATTTCAGTCAAAACTCTTGTCAATAGTTTAATAATATGTAAACATAGGTGTCAATACACATGTATAGTTTTGGGGGTTTTGATGTCAATGAAAAAAGCGGATGTGATCATCATTGGAAGCGGCGTGGCTGCCCTACAACTTTGCAAACATCTTTGCACAGACAAAAATGTGATTCTTTTCACAAAAACATCTTTCGGTGACGGAAATTCTGCTTTGGCGCAAGGCGGAATTGCAGCTGCTATGGGCGATAAAGATCATCCCTATTTCCATTTTGTCGACACAGTCATTGCCGGAAGGTCACTAAACGACCATGCCTCAACTCTCCGAATGACTCAAGAAGCACCAGCGATTATCGAAGAACTTGCCCGAAGAGGATGTAATTTCGATCGTAGCGAAGACAACGTATTCGCACTTGGAAAAGAAGGAGCACATCACCAAAACCGAATTGTCCATGGCGGCGGTGACCAGACAGGCAAAGTGCTTATCAATCATTTGAAAGCAACAGTCCCCGACAACATTCAAGTTTTCGAATATCACTTCGTGTTCCAATTACTGTTGAACGAAAATAATTCCTGTCAGGGCGTAAGAAGTAAAGATAGACAAGGGATTATTCATGAGTGTTATGCACCCGATACTATCTTAGCGACAGGCGGGTGCGGGCAGGTATATTCCTTTACTTCTAACGCATGTTCTGTAACAGGAGACGGAATGGCACTCGCTTACCAGGCTGGTGCAACGCTTACTGACATGGAATTCATCCAATTTCATCCGACCCTTTTATACATAAACGGTCAACCAAAAGGATTGATTTCCGAAGCGGTTCGCGGCGCAGGTGCCATCCTTATCGATGGACGAAAGCAACCAATCATGGATGATATCCATCCACTCAAAGACCTGGCTCCCCGGCACATCGTTTCTCAAACCATTTTTCAAAAAAGGCAAGCCAGTCACGATGTTTATCTCGACATCCGCATGATCGACGATTTCCAGGATAAGTTCCCTGGTATTACTAACCTTTGTGTATCAAATGGAATCAACGTTGCAGAAGGACTCATCCCGGTAGTTCCCGGATGCCACTTTTCCATGGGTGGGGTGGAAACCGATACTTTAGGTCGGACAACGATTCAAGGCTTGTATGCAATCGGGGAAGTTGCATGCACGGGGGTCCATGGAGCTAATCGTCTTGCCAGCAACTCTCTGTTAGAAGGACTCGTTTATGGAAAAAGGCTCGCGCAGCATTTAAATGAAAAAGAACCTGTTCTTTTAGAGGAAGAAGAAAATAAAAGTGTGCAATTGCCTGCTTTTCCCTTTCCCCTTCCCTCCCGGAAAAGGATGCAGGAGTTAATGATGGCAAATGTCGGCATCATCCGGCATAAGGATTCCCTTTTACAACAGTTGGAATGGCTTGAATCCTATCATGTAGAACAATGGCATACCTTTGACATGAGCATGCTCACAACCGAACAAATGACAACCGTATTTATGGCGCAAACCGCCTGGTTGATTACTAAATCAGCGTTCGAGCGGGAGGAAAGTCGTGGAGGACATCACCGAAGCGATTTCCCTGAGGAACAAATGACCTGGCAAAACAGACAAATCATCCAGCAAAGAACTTTCGAAATGGGGAGATTTCATGAACCAGTTAACACGTAAGCGCAAGCTTGAGGAATTTCTTATAGAAGATATCGGTGATTATGACTGCAGCAGTGACCTTCTTTTTCCTGAAGATCAATGGGGACGCATTGTGTTCACTTCCAAGTCTGCTGGCACCTTTTGTGGAGAGCACATCATTCGAGATGGCTACCACATGCTGCATCCAGCCATTCATGTCGACCTGCACGCAGGGGATGGAGATCTCCTGTCTTCAGGAAAACCCCTGGCTACCATAGAGGGGCCTATTACTGAACTGTTAAAAGGGGAACGTGTCATTCTCAACCTGGTTCAGAGATTGAGTGGAATTGCGACCTTGACGCATGAAGCGGTTCATACCCTCGCCGATGAAAACATCCGTATTTGTGATACACGGAAAACAACACCAGGCCTCCGCGCTTTTGAAAAGTATGCAGTCCGCACTGGTGGCGGATTCAATCACCGGAACGGGTTGTATGATGCAGTAATGTTGAAAGATAATCACATCGCATTTTTCGGATCGATTAAAAAAGCGGTCGCGGCTACAAAAGACAAAATCGGCCATATGGTGAAAATTGAAGTGGAGACAGAAACAGAACTACAAGTCATGGAAGCTGTAGAGGCCGGGGTGGATTGTATTATGTTCGACAACCGTTCCCCAGCAGAAATCGAGTATTTATCCACTCTCGTTCCTGCATCGATAACAAAAGAAGCATCCGGAGGAATTACAAAGTTCACACTGCCTGATTACCGCGGGCTCAATCTAGATTATATATCACTCGGGTACTTGACCCATTCCGCTCCTGCCCTTGATTTCAGTGCACGCGTTACATCTATGAAGGAGGAAGTTCGATGAACCTTTTTGAAACAATAGAAAAAAACACATTACCTGGACGTTACCTTGAAATGTCCCCGGAAGAACTTGAGAAAATCGTCTTCACAGTAAAAAAAGAATTCGGCTCAAGATTGTTCCTTCCAGGCCATCATTATCAGAAAGATGAAGTCATCCAATTTGCTGATGCCCGTGGAGATTCTTTAAAGCTTGCGCAACTCTCTGCTTCCCAGCACGAGGCAGAAGCGATCGTTTTTTGCGGAGTACATTTTATGGCCGAAACAGCCGATATCCTGACACGTAACGATCAGCACGTCTATCTCCCTGACATGCGTGCTGGATGCTCTATGGCAGACATGGCGAACATGACGCAAACGGAAAAAGCATGGGAGAAGTTGATGGCCACTTTTGATGAAACGATCCTTCCCCTCACGTATGTGAACTCGACTGCTGCCATCAAGGCTTTTGTCGGAAAACACGGAGGCGCAACCGTCACCTCTTCGAACGCAGCCGACATGTTACAATGGGCTTTTTCCCAAAAAGAACGTATCTTGTTTTTACCAGATCAGCACCTCGGTCGTAACACCGCTTATGATTTAGGTATTCCGCTCGATCACATGGCCGTTTGGGACCCGATAATGGAAAAGCTTTTGTATGATGGTCCGTTAGAAAATGTGAAAGTGATTCTCTGGAAAGGACACTGCTCTGTTCATGAAAACTTTACAGTGGGTAATGTGGAACAAGTTCGGAAGGAGCACCCGACGATGCAAATTATTGTTCATCCTGAATGCAGTCGTGAGGTTGTTGAGCTGTCCGATCTTTCAGGATCGACGAATGCTATCATTCAAGCGATTAAACAGGCACCTCCTGGAAGCAAGTGGGCGATCGGAACCGAAATGAATCTCGTCAACCGCATCATTCAGGAACATCCAGACCAGCACATCATTTCGCTGAACCCGCGAATGTGCCCATGCCTGACGATGAACCGCATCGACCTTCCCCACCTCGCCTGGTCGCTCGAGTCATTGGCGGAGGGCGATCCTCAAAATCTAATCCGTGTAGAGGATTCTATTGCCATTGATGCCAAAAAAGCGCTCGATCGGATGCTGTCGCGGGCATGATTTTGTTTAAAGTTCCCTATCGCCGGGGGGAAAATGCCATAACTCCATTTATGTACTAAAAGAATATCCGCGCCCTCTCTAGCGAATATTAGGAATAAAGGAGGGCTTGAGTAAATGAACAAAGAACGCGCTAAAGAAATTTTCAAATCGGAAGACATGATTCATGTCATGCATGAGGATCGTGAAATTTACATCGAAGAAGTGATAGAGCGTAACGAAATGGCACGCATTCATCCGGTGGATCAGCCGAATATCGTACAAAAAGTACCGCTTTATGAGTTGAAAGAGACTGAAATCCATTAAAAATTGCCCATTCAGAATTCTTCTGGGTGGGCAATTTTTTATACAAAACACTGGACTTCTCCCCCTTTTTAGTATTTTATGGAAGAAAGGAGGAGATCACGTGGATATTATCAACAAAAAAAGAATGAAAGCTATCTGTATCGACTTCGGCATCTCAACAGTTGTTACATTAGGTGTCGAGCAGTTATTGCGTAAAAAAATTAAAAACGAAGCTTTCCATGCACTCATTACCCCGACTCTCGTCATGTGGAGCCTTGAATATGCCCAAATTCGCCGGAGCAACCAGACCGTCGGGCTTAAGCTGATGGGACTGCAAGTAGAGAGTGAAAACGGTTCATCCATAAGACCAAAGCAAATCATCAAGCGCATGGCTTACCGTGACACTATCCTCATGTTAAATTACTTAAAAAATCCAAAAAGGTTCGAAGACGGCACAAAACTTCCCCACGATCAATACGCTGGCACTATGATAAAAGAACAGGCTTGAGCATAGATGCTCAAGCCCTTTCCTTAGTTATGAATATATTTTTCAAACACATCGTCAAAATCTTTTCTCGTATTTTCCTTATACTTTTCGGTAAACCAGCCATAAGCAAAGTTAGCCGCTTCACTGAACTCCTTGGATATATCACTCTCGTGGAAACGATTATCATGGATGAGATCCTGGGCCATTGCAATGCTGTCTTTGGCAAAATTCGTTTGGCGTTGATTCTCCTCTTGAATTTGAGAAATAGCAACCAGTGATTTATACAAATCAGCAATAGCCTCTCCTTCATCTTTGGCAATATCTATGCTCATATATTGGTCGCCGATATAAAATTTAATTTCAAGATCCAAGTCGATGGTTCCTGCCGTCTCTATAGAAACATTACGGATCGGATGCTGGTAATAATCGTACCGATAAATATTTCGTTTGCTGCTTGTAGCCTTGTCTCCATCCAGATGGATGAGCGCCCGGTTCGTAAAACAATACTCATCACTTTTTGACTTGATTAAGAAATGGATCTTCTCCCCGTCCTCTGTCAATACAAAATCATCGGATTGCGCTTTATCAAAATCTTCTTTCTTGATGATTTTCCCAATATCACTTAACCCTAAAGCATCGCTGGCCATTTTTTTGAACATAGTAAAACCTCCTGAACTAGGAATCATTTCATAATTAATTTCGATAGCGAAAAATTAAACCCTTCTTATCTTGATAAAATTATTATACAACCTTCCCTCAAGAAGAACCTTATCCCGCCCATAAAGAACCCTGAGAAACTAATATTCAGCCGAATAGAAAGACCTGAGCATAAAATATGCTCAGGTCTTTTTCATTCACTTCTGAAGAGCGAGTTTCAGCTGGTTGTCACCGACTGAATAATCTTTCATTCCATCTTTTTCACCGATTGTCAGCTCTTTCACCAGAACATTCTCCCGGATCAATTGTTCATTCTGCTTAATAGCTTCCTTCACATCCGCATCGCCACCAAGTGCAATATCGACACGCAAATCGATCGGAAGGTCTTGTTGTTTACGTTCATCCTGGATGACTCTGATTACTTCACGAGCGAGACCTTCCAGACGAAGCTCTTCTGTAATCGTCGTATCAAGGACGACGTGGAAGTCCTGGTTGGATCCCATAGACAGTCCCGCATCAGCGACACGTTCAACATTAAGTAGATCCATTGTAACTTCGACTTCTCCATCTCCAGTTGGGACAACGACTTTTTCATCCTGCACGACTTTCGCTGCTTCTGCATCTGAAAGCTTCTCCAGATAACCTTTAACCACGCCTACGTTCTTACCAAGAACTGGTCCTGCAGCACGGAAGTTCAGCTTCACTTCATAGCGGACGAGATCATCCGAGGATTGTTTCACGACAACTTCTTTGACATTAATCTCATCACGGATGATGTTGCTGTATTCTTCCAGTGCCTTCCCTTGGTCCGGGTTGACTGGAATGACCACAAGCTCAGAAAGCGGCTGCTTCGTCTTAATGGATTCTGTATTACGTACACCACGGGCTAGTTCAACCACCTGGAGGACAGCATCCATATCTTTTTCAAGCTTTGTATTCACAACAGATTCATTAACATTCGGGAAGTACGCCAAGTGCACACTTTCACCTGTCAAGTTTTGGTGAATATCCTCTGCAAGGAATGGTGTGTATGGTGCCATTAACTTACTAAGCTGCGTCAACACTTCGTGAAGCGTGTGGTAAGCTGCTTTCTTAGACTCTGTCATGCCTTCTTCCCAGAAACGGTCACGAGAACGACGGATGTACCAGTTACTCACTTCGTCTACATACTTCTCAAGAGCTTTCGCCGCTTTTGTGAAGTCGTAGTCATCCAGCGCTTCTGCAACAACGCCTGTAACGCTGTTCAGGCGGGAAAGAACCCAACGGTCAAGCAGTGTCTTTTCACCTTCTTCGTTCGCATCAAAGGTGTAGCCATCGATGTTGGCATACAGCGTGTAAAAACCGTGCGTGTTCACAAGCGTGTCGATCACTTTCGATTTCGCTTCAATAACCACTCGCTCTGAGAAACGTTTATTGTTCCATGGAGCACTGTCTGCCAGAAGCGCCCAACGGAAAGCATCCGCACCAAATTTCGTCACAAGATCTGTCGGGTTCAAGGCGTTCCCTTTACTCTTGGACATCTTACGGCCTTCTTCATCAAGAATATGACCGGTAGAAAGAACGCGTTTATATGGCGCTTTTCCTGTGAACAGGGTGGAGACAGCCAGCAAGCTGTAGAACCAGCCACGTGTCTGATCGATTCCCTCACAGATCACGTCCGCCGGGAACTGCTTATCAAACTGATCTTCGTTCTCAAATGGATAATGCTGCTGGGCAAACGGCATAGAACCAGAGTCGAACCATACATCAATGACCTCAGGTACACGGTTCATCGTGCCATTACACTTTTCACATGTCATTTGTACGCGATCGACATACGGCTTGTGAAGTTCCACATCGCCGATATCGCCGATAGCTTTCTCCTGAAGATCTTCTTTACTGTGCGGTGCGTACTGATGATCACAAGAATCACACATCCATATCGGAAGTGGCGTCCCCCAGAAACGGTTACGACCGATATTCCAGTCCACCATATTCTCAAGGAAGTTACCAAAACGGCCATCTTTAATGTGGTTCGGATGCCATGTCACTTCCTGGTTATTCTTGATAAACTGATCTTTCAGTTCTGTCGTCTTAATGAACCAGCTCTCGATTGCGTAATAAAGCAATGGAGAATCACAGCGCCAGCAATGAGGATAGCTGTGTTCATATTTTTCTTTATGGAAAAGCAGCCCTTCATTCGCAAGGTATTTGACAATATCCACATCACAGTCTTTAACGAAACGACCTTCAAATGGAGCGATCTCCGCTGTGTAACGACCTTGACCGTCAACAACATTAAAGAAAGACAAGTTATTTTCTTTTACAAGATTGTAGTCATCTTCACCATAAGCAGGAGCGATATGAACAACACCCGTACCACTTTCTGCGTTAACGAAATCTGCTTCGACAACGAAGTGGCCGCGTTCAGGTTTCACAAATGGGAATGGTGCTTGATATTCCACATCTTTAAACTCATGACCTTTATGCTTGGAAACGACTTCGTACTCTTCACCAAGGTTTTTCTCCGCCAAAGCTTCGGCAACAATGTACACTTCGCCATCTTTTTTCGCTTTGATATAATCCAGTTCCGGATGAACAGCTAGCGTGACGTTTGCAGGTAGTGTCCAAGGAGTTGTCGTCCATCCTAGGAAAAATTCATTATCAGAGCCCTTGACTTTGAACTTCGCTGTTGCAGATAGATCCTTAACGTCTTCATACCCTTGTGCCACTTCGTGGGAGCTTAATGTCGTCTGACAGCTCGGGCAATATGGAGTTACGCGATGACCTTTGGACAACAAGTTGCGTTTGTGAAGGTCACTCAAGATGTACCAAACACTTTCGATGTAACGGTCCTGAAGCGTTACATATGGATCATCCATATCGAGCCAGTAGCCGATAGATTCCGTGAATTCGCGCCACTCTTTTTCATAGTTGAAGACACTTTCTTTACATTTTTCAATGAACTTCTCGACACCGTATTCTTCGATCTCTTGCTTTCCGGAAATGCCTAATTGCTTTTCCACTTCCAGTTCTACCGGCAAACCGTGTGTATCCCAGCCGCCTTTACGAAGCACTTGATAGCCCTGCATAGTTTTGTAGCGTCCGACAAAGTCCTTGATGACACGACCAAGCACATGGCCGGCGTGAGGAAGGCCGTTCGCTGTCGGTGGGCCCTCATAAAAAACAAATGTTTCTGCACCTTCGCGCTCGTTCATGGAGCGACGGAAGACATTTTCTTTATTCCAGTAATCTTTGACACGATTCTCGCGGTCTAAAGCAGCTTCTTTCGTATTGACACTTCGCATTTCTTCCACCTCTTACCCTTTTATTATTTATATAGAAAATAGAATTAGAACTAACACTCATCGGAGGAAACAATCGCCTCCACACTTAATTATATCCGGTTGTGAGGGCCAGACACTCGAGGTCATAAGTAATTCCGGTTGGGGGAAACCTCTTTCCCAACACGGCTTTACTTATGCTTGTCGTGTCTCCCAGGCCCTCTCCACACTTAATTGTATCCGGCTGCGGCTCCTAACGGCTAGTGAGACTTCCCTCGACTCCGTACGATAAGGCAACATCGGTTCGCTCTGCTCACCGTGTTTTCTTTATCTCCTTCGTCTCAGTCCAGTCCATACGCCGTTGAACAGTCGCCTCCACACTTAATTGTATCCGGTTCCGGCTATTAGGGACTAGCGTAACTTCCCTCGCTTCTGTACGATAAGTCAACATCGAATCGCTTCGCTCTCCGTGTTTCCTTTATCTCCTACAGCTCAGTCCAGTTCGTACGTCCCTGAGCAATCGACTCCACACTAAAAACAAAAATCCGCCCCTGTTATTACACAGGGACGGATGTTATTCCGCGGTACCACCCATATTCCATGCTTTGTTTAAAGCACGGCTCTCGGTTCACATTACGGATAACGGCCGCCTACCGGTTCCACTTACTCTCATTAATTTCAGCAGAACTTCTCAGAGATGATCTTCAGCCAATACCCGCCATCGCTTCACACCCACCAGCGACTCTCTTTTAGATCGGTATAAAAGCCTACTCTTCTCGTCAACGAAACTATACGTATCTTCTCCACATGTTACAATGGATTCCTTCGTATGTCAAAGCTTTATTACCCTCATCCTCGCCCATTTTTTAGAAGAATATACCTTTCTTCACAGAGTCATTTGCCTTTCTGATCACTTTTAATAAAAAATCAATATTATCTTCCAGACGTTCTTCCGCTTACAATAAAGGTATCAACTAACAGAAAGCAGGGATTTTCCATGTCTGAAGAAATCAAACAAAATGCCCGGGAAGTCTTTTCGAAAAACAAGCAAGCATACGTCGATAGTTCCACACATAAAAAACAATCCGACCTAGACGAGATCATCAATTGGATGCAGCCCACTCTTTCCCAAAAAGCTCTCGATATCGCAACGGGTGGTGGACACGTCGCGAAAGCTTTGAGTGGATATGTAAAAACTATTTTCGCAACAGACCTCACAAAAGATATGCTGCAAAACACATCCACCCATTTGACCGACAAGACAAATATAGAATACGTGATCGCGGATGCAGAAAACCTGCCCTTCATCGATGAGAGTTTCGATATCGTCACATGCCGCATCGCTCCCCATCACTTTCCATCACCTAAGATGTTCATTAAAGAGGTTAGTCGTGTGTTAAAGCAAAACGGAAAATTTTTAATGATCGACAATATAGCTCCTGAAAAAGACCAGCTTGATCATTTTTACAATACTTTCGAGAAAAAGCGTGACAATAGCCATGTCCGTGCACTTAAGAAAAAGGAATGGGACTCTCTTTTCCCACCATATGACCTTCTCATCCAAAAACCGTTGTTGCGTAAAAAGCAGATGCCTTTTCCTGACTGGGTGAAACGGACAATCGATAATCCAAAGGAACAAGAAGAGGTCGAATCTCTGTTTTTGCAGGCATCTCCTGATGAAAAACATCATTTCTCCATCATAGTTGAGGATGGCCGTGTTCAATCATTTACGATTGATGAGTATATGGTATTAGTAGAAAAACATTCCACCTGACGCATAATCCACCATCACATTGGAAAAATAAACGTTGTATTGAAATCGTTTGTGAGGTGGAGATCAATGGATATCGTCGTAATGGCCCGGGCTTTGTTCGGAACTTCGCTCGGGTTCCATATCATTTATGCAACGATCGGTGTCGGGCTTCCAGTGATGATCATCATCGCGGAAGTCTTGCACTTTATTAAAAAAGATCCGGATTATGCGTTGATGGCGAAACGATGGACGAAAGGTTTCGCTATCTTACTTGCAGTGTCAATTGCTTCAGGCACCATTGTCGGTGTCATGATCTCGCTTCTATTCCCCGATTTCATGGAGATTGTCGGACAAGTCATCGCCCTTCCATTCCAAATGGAGATTTTCGCCTTCCTCATTGAGGCGGTATTTATGTCGATTTATTTATATGCCGCTGATCGTCTGCCACCAACATTAAGACTCGTAAGTATTATTTCCGTGGCTCTAGGTGCGACTGCGTCCGCGATTTTAATCACAGATGTCCACGCTTGGATGAACACACCAGCCGGGTTCAACATCACTCCTGACGGTGAAATCACTGACGTTGACACGTGGGCTGCTTTCTTCAATCCTAGTTTCGGTGTAACGGCCATGCACGTCACCTTGTCCGCCTACACAACTGTCGCTTTTCTGATTGCCTCCATTGCCGCCCTTCGTCTTATGAGAAGAAAAATTTCAAGTGCAGAACGAACGTATCATAAAAAAGCTCTCACCATCGCCCTTTACTTTGGAGCTCTCATGTCTTTAGCAACAGCAATCAACGGTCACGATACTGCGCAAATGCTTCATGAGTACAACCCTAGAAAGCTCGCAGCAGCAGAAGGGTTATTCGAAACGCAACGTTACGCTCCTCTTTCTATCGGAGGCTACACCTCTCTCGAAGATCAGCGGGTGAAATATGCGATTGAAATTCCATATGCCCTCAGTTTCCTGGCTGACGACCGATTTGATACGGAAGTGATCGGGCTAAACGAATTCCCGGAAGAATTATGGCCTCCCCTCTATGTCCACATCCTTTTCAATGTGATGGTAGGGATTGGTACCGTACTTATCCTGGTCGCATTCCTCGCCTTGTTCTGGAAACACGTTTTGAAGAGGGAATTTCCTAATTGGCTGCTAGCGATCCTCGTCGTCAGTGGACCACTTGCTATGATTGCCATCGAGGCTGGCTGGTGCTTCAGTTGTATCGGGCGTCAACCATGGACCATCAATCAAGTACTGCGCACGGAAGATGCAGCGACTAAATCCAATAGTGTCGGATTTCTTTTCTATCTGTTCATGACTCTTTACATCACCTTATTATTTGTCACTGGATTTGTGATGAGATACTACTTCAAACACAACCCTGTCAGAGAAGATTTGGAAGCACGAGGAGTGTAAGGAAAATCAATCCCAGAAAGGATATATAGTCTATGGAAGCATCAACACTTGCGATTACGATACTTTGGAGTTTACTATTCGTCTACTCCATCCTCGGGTCTCTGGACTTTGGAGCCGGGTTCTGGGGAATGATATACGGAAAAAAAGAGGAAAAAAGTGCTGCCCAGATTGCAAACCGTTTCCTTTCCCCGACATGGGAAGTGACCAACGTCTTTCTTGTCATTTTCGTCGTATCTGTCGTCACTTTCTTCCCGTTCGCGACGACACTCCTCGGAAGTGTACTGCTTGTCCCAGTGGCCCTTGGCATTTTGCTTTTAACTATACGGACAACGTTCATGGTCTTCCAACATCATGCAGGGAAATATCAAGATTTACTTCGGCTCACTTCCGGCTTTACAGGACTCATCATCCCTGCGTTGCTCGTCAGTATTCTACCGATTACCTTAGGAGGCTTCGTCATCTTTGAAAACGACTATCCTCGGTTACAGTACGGGGAGTTGCTCACCCACCCGACCTTGTACATGCACATCCTTTTTGGGTTATCAACGGAATTGTTCATTTCCGCCATGTTCTTAATGGATTATGCGAAAGAAGCAGAAGACTGGGATGCGTATGATACATTCCGGAAACATTCTCTCTGGCTTGGCCCCATCAGTATCGCTATTGCAATGCTGACAATTGGTACGTTTCCATCAGAAGCTTCGTGGATCGTTGAAAACATCCAGCAAAACTGGATTGCTTTCGGATTATCTTTGTTATTCTTCCTTATCGGTTATGCGCTTCTTTTTGTCAAAAAGAAGGATGGGCACCGCGGGCTTGCTCGTTTTGCTGTAATCATGATCGGTTTGCAGTATGCCGTGGCCATTTATGCCTATGGATCTGCCCACCTCCCATATTTGATTTACCCGGACCTTACGATTGCGGATGGTTTTACAAATCCAGAAACGTTCTACCAAATGTTGATCGTTTATGCAGTAGGGTTCGGCATCCTCATTCCGGCTTTCATTTTGTTCTGGCGCCTTTTCCTTAAAGATCGACGTTATTTGAAGCAAGAATAACGTGTAAGCGGCTGGGACAAAACCATTATAAAATGAATAAAACGCATGAAATCTGATTTGAAAATCTTGATTTCATGCGTTTTTATTTTCATGATTTTAACTGGTTGCTTTTTGCTTATGTGCCAGTCTCTTTATTATTCTCCCGCAGTAAAATCCCTGCCCTTCATCTCTATCCCCCCTGTTTACCCCCCTTTATGGAAAGGGTACATAATAACAAGACAATCGTTTGAGTTTTTCTAAAGAACAAAAGTCACACAAAGCCCTCTTCTCTTGTTAGCTAACAGGGGAGAGAGGGTCCAATGATTAAATCAATAAAAAGGAGTTAAATCATGCAAGAGCTTACGAATGAATACCTCCAGGAAGCCATTGAAGACAGTCGGCCTTTCGCTTCTTCCGGCAGTGTAAATATGACAATTCCCCAATTCGATGAAACGATGAAAGACTATCTGGGTATCTCGATTATTACGACGGATGGTGAATGTTTTTCTGCTGGCGATACAAACCAATATGTTCCTATGCAGAGCACTTCTAAGATTATCGGGTTAATGCTCGCTCTCCAGGATTTTGGAAAAGAGCGCGTTTTTCAAACCGTCGGCATGGAACCGATGGGCGACTTCTTTAACTCGATCAGTCAATTAGAGTCCTATGACACCCATAAGCCATTCAATCCGATGATCAACGCTGGAGCCATTGCTGTTGCTGCACTCATCAAAGGACAAAATGCAGAGAAGCGCTTCGACCGCTACCTGAAATTTTTACGTCAAATCACCAACAATCATGAGCTCGAAATGAGTGAAGAGGTGTATCAATCCGAAAAAGCGAACGGAGCACGTAATCGTTCTCTCGCCTATTTCATGCATAGCACAGGGACCCTTGTTTCAGATGTAGAAGATGCACTGGACCTTTATTTCCGCATGAACTCTGTAATGATGTGCGGTCATGATTTTGCTCGTGTTGGACTTTTCCTTGCTAAAGGGGGCCTTGATCTGGACACAGGGGAAAAGTTAATCCCGTCCCACCACCTTCGCACGGTAAAAGCAATTATGATGAGTTCAGGCATGTACAATTCTTCTGGCCATTTTGCCGTAGAAGCTGGCTTTCCATGTAAAAGCGGGGTTTCCGGCAGTATTATAGGCTCCATCCCCGGCCGTATGGGTTTGGGTATCGTAGGACCCGCTATCGATGAAAAAGGAAACAGCACGGCCGGTGGTGCGCTGATCAAAAAACTTTCCCAGGACTTAGAACTAAACATGTTTGGTGTTGAAAACACGGAAAGGTCAGGATAATATGGCCTTTGATTATAACCTCGATTTCGATCATATAGATTTTCGGAAAGAGTCCGGAAAATATCGAGTCGGCAGGGGGGAGCAAGGCGTTCTTCTCGTCTAGCCTTATAAAAGTGAAATCCTGCCCTACTGGAGGTTCAAAATACCAGAGATAGCCAAAGAATCTTCAGAAAAAATTTATCGAATGTTTTTGGATTACAAACAAGACGGAGATTTTGTCGGAATGGATATGGCAAGAAAGTTCCTACAAATGGGCTATACCCGCTCGAGGAGGTATGCTAATTACGAAAGCGGAAAGAAGTATGATCAAAACGGGAATATCAACGAGCGGGAAATCGATGAAGAAAAAGCCCGGATCAGCCAGGATTTTCGAAGTAAAATGGAAGAAAGCCCAGGAGGATGAAGAATATTTGAAGAAAAAGAAGGCCCATCAAAAAGAGTATGGATAATGGTTGACAATTTCTGAATGGGAACGTAGGATAACATTAACCCGAGTAAACGAATCGGATTAATGAAGCGAGGAGTTGTGTGCGTGAAAACTTATCCTCTTTTGATCACCCTCTTATTCATGATTATCTCCTGGGCAATGGGGATTTACTTCCTTAATGTCATCTATACTTCAACGATTATTGTCCCCCTTTTCAACGACTTTATATGGATTCGTGATTATAAAGGCATCCTCGGTCTGACAGCTGTTTTTTCCATCATAACTATTCCCATGATTGCCTTCATGTATAAGAAGAGGAATCATCTATCAAAAAAGAAGACATGGTACAGCATCAGCATCGTTACTCACTTGTTTTGGGTAGGTACTTTGGCACTTCAGCTAAAGACGATTCTCTACAATTTAGGAATTTGCCATTAACAGACGAGAAATAAAAATGTTCTCTACGCCCTCACATGAAACAGCCTGCTTCTCTGAAGCAGGCTTCTTCTATACCAAAATTTTTCAAAAAATTCTTTCTTGCATATTGTCAAAACTTTCTGAGTAGTGTAGAGTAGTCAGCAATTAGAAAAAATTACAATCGAATCTCTTATCAAGAGAGGCAGAGGGACTGGCCCTGTGAAGCCTCAGCAACCCCTGGTCGCGACCAGAAAGGTGCTAACTCCAGCAAGTTGTTTATTCAACTTGAAAGATAAGAAGAAGAGCCCTACACACAAAAGCCTTCTTCTTTAAGAAGGCTTTTTTCATTTTTCTATATCTTTAAAGTATAAACGCATGAACCTAATAAAGGAGTGAATTCCATGTGTCCTCACACCGATACAAAATTTGTCCAGACAGGAAATCAGCATGATGAACCGACAGGGGCTATTAATCCACCCGTCTATTTTTCTACCCCATTTCGACATCCCGGTCTTGGAGAATCTACCGGGTTCGATTATACAAGAACAGGAAACCCGACCCGTCAAATTCTTGAATCATCCATCGCTGATATTGAGGGCGGTGATGCTGGATTTGCCTTCAGTTCAGGTATGGCCGCTATCCAGACAGCCTTATCGCTTTTTAAAAAAGGCGATGAAATCATTGTTTCCGAAGATTTATACGGCGGTACCTTCCGCTTATTCGAGTATATGGCAGAGCGATACGATCTTCGTTTCCATTACTGTGATCCCCACCAATTCGAACAGCTCTGCGGTCATATAAACGAGCGGACAAAAGCGATTTATATTGAAACACCGACAAACCCTTTGATGCACACAACTGACATAAAGAAATTTTCCACCCTGGCGAAAGCTCACGATTTATTGTTGCTCGTCGATAACACCCTTTACACACCTGTCTTGCAACAGCCCATCACAGAAGGGGCCGATATCGTCATCCATAGCGCGACGAAATATTTAGCTGGTCACAATGATGTCCTCGCAGGGATTCTCGTCAGTAAAGGAAAAGACGTGACCGAAAAACTCGCCTTTCACCAAAACACATCGGGCGCCGTCCTTTCCCCTTTCGATTCGTGGCTCGTCATGCGCGGGATGAAGACCCTCCCTCTCCGGATGAGACAACACGAATCAAACGCTAAGGCAATCGTCTCTTATTTCGAGAACCATCCACAGGTGACAGATATTTTTTATCCTGGAAAAGGGGGGATGGTTTCCTTCCGACTAAAATCAGAAGCATATGTGGACCCTTTTTTACGGCATTTGAAGCTCATCAGCTTTGCGGAAAGTCTCGGGGGTGTGGAAAGTTTCATTACCTATCCGGCCACCCAAACACATGCAGATATCCCAGAAGAAACTCGTATCAGCTACGGCGTGTGTAACCGCCTGCTTCGTTTTTCTGTCGGTGTTGAACATATCGATGACCTAATTCAAGATCTAGAATACACGTTGAATCAACTACCTAAGGAGGAATCATTACGATGACCGATCATTCTTTGCAAACTCGTCTGTTGCACAATGACCATAAATTCGACCCGAACACAGGTGCCGTCAGCGTTCCGATCCAACAATCATCCACCTTCCATCAGCAGGACTTCGATCAGCCAGGCGTTTATGATTACAGCCGGTCTGGCAATCCGACGCGAACAGCACTCGAAGACACGATCGCCGGCCTTGAGAACGGAACTCACGGCTACGCCTTCGCCTCAGGAATGGCGGCCATATCCACCGCGTTCATGCTTTTGTCGAAAGGAGATCATGTCGTCATTACCCAGGATGTGTACGGCGGGACATTCCGAATGATCCATGACGTTCTTCAAAGGTTTGGAATCGATCACACATTCGTAGATATGACGGATCTCCATTCCGTGGCCACTGCTATCCAACCGAATACGAAGCTCTTGTATATCGAAACGCCATCAAATCCGACGCTGGAAATCACGGATATCCGTGCCGTTGCGAAATTAGCGAAAGCGAACAATTGTTGGACGTTTGTCGACAACACGTTCATGACCCCTGCTCTACAGCGTCCGCTTGACCTTGGCGCTGACCTTGTTTTGCATAGTGCAACAAAATTCATCGCTGGGCATAGCGATGTCGTCGCCGGCCTCGCCGCCACTCGAAATAAAGAAATCGGAGAACAACTCGGCTTTTTACAAAATTCATTCGGATCCATTCTAGGCGCACACGATTGTTGGCTCGTGCTTCGCGGCTTGAAAACTCTGCATTGCCGAATTACACAATCCGCCGCTTCTGCTGTAAAAATCGCAGATGCATTAAGCAATCATCCTCTAGTGGAACACGTGTATTATCCAGGATTCCGTTGTCACCCAGGCAACTCGATCCATTCTCACCAAGCCGAAGGTTCCGGAGCCGTCCTTTCGTTTCGTTTAAAAGACGAGGTGGCTGTCCGTCAGTTCACTAAGCATGTAGAGCTTCCCGTCTATGCCGTCAGTCTTGGGGCAGTCGAATCCATCCTTTCCTACCCTGCAAGAATGTCTCATGCTTCCATGCCGAAAGCAGAACGCGAGAAACGCGGCATTACGGATGGCCTGCTCCGTTTGTCTGTCGGACTTGAAAACCCAGACGACTTGATCAAAGACTTTGAGCAGGCACTCGGGAAAACAGAAGCCTACACACTTTTACAAACAGGAGGTTGAACCATGGACTTACGCGAAGATTTACAAAATAAAACTTTAATCGGAGACGGAGCGATGGGCACCCTTCTTTACTCTTATGGGATTGACCGATGTTTTGAAGAACTAAACCTCTCCCATGCGGAAGAAGTGTTGAATGTCCATCGTGCCTATGTGCATGCAGGAGCCGACGTTATCCAGACAAACACTTACGGGGCTAACTATATTAAACTCACCCGTTATGGCCTGCAAGATCACGTGAAAGAAATCAATACAGCAGCAGTTCGCCTTGCCAAACAAGCATCGGGGGGGAAGCGATATGTTGTCGGAACAATCGGAGGCATTCGTGGCGTGCGGAAACAAGCCGTTTCCATAGAAGAAATCAAACGGAGTTTCCGTGAACAGCTCTATTGCCTTCTGTTTGAAAAAGTCGATGGCCTTCTGCTTGAAACCTACTACGACCTAGAAGAAATAAGGACTGTATTAGAGATTGCCAGAAAAGAAACCAACTTGCCAATCATTGCTCAAGTATCGATGCACGAAGCAGGTGTCCTTCAGGATGGCACCTCTCTTCCAGCTGCCCTGAAACAACTGGAAGACTTAGGCGCAGACGTGGTAGGCGTAAATTGCCGCCTCGGCCCCTACCATACGATACAGTCATTAGAAGAAGTCCCTCTTCCTGAAACAGCAGTACTGTCCGCATATCCAAATGCCAGTTTACCAGCTTTCCAGGATGGTAGACTCGTCTATCCGACCGACCCGACCTACTTTCAGAAAAGTGCTCAATCTCTTTATGAACAAGGGGCAAGACTCATTGGCGGCTGTTGCGGCACAACACCTGAACATATTGAAGCGATTGTCGCTCGCGTCAAAGGTAAAGCACCTATTAAGGATAAGGTGGTTCCTTTTACTAAAGAGACAGAAGTCATAGCTGCCGCACCAAAGGATACTCGCCCACACCTCCATGAGAAAGCAAAAAAAGGACGATCGATTATCGTCGAACTCGATCCACCGAAAAAACTGAAGACAGAGCGCTTTTTACAAGGAGCTGAAGCATTACGCGAAGCAGGTATAGATTCTCTAACACTTGCTGATAACTCACTCGCTTCCCCACGCATCTGTAACACAGCTATTGCTTCTATTATCAAAGAAAAGTACGATATCGACCCACTCGTCCACATCGCCTGCCGGGACCGCAACCTGCTCGGGTTACAATCTCATTTGATGGGGTTGCACACGCTTGGTATCCGTCAACTTCTAGCGATCACCGGGGACCCGACAAAAATAGGCGACTTCCCTGGTGCCACCTCCGTATATGATTTGAATTCGTTCGATTTGATTCATTACATCAAACAGATGAATAAAGGCATTTCATTCTCCGGTAAATCTTTAGGCGAAAGTACCTCATTCTCTGTAGCCGCTGCCTTTAATCCCAACGTGCGCAACTTGAACCGCGCCGTAGGACGAATGGAAAAGAAAATCAAATATGGAGCAGATTATTTCATCAGTCAGCCTGTGTTCAATGAAGAGCAGATGATTGAAGCATACGAAGCAACAAAACATATAGAAGCTCCCATTTACATCGGCATCATGCCACTGACGAGCATACGCAACGCCGAATTTTTACACAACGAAGTACCAGGAATCACGCTTGCCAAAGAGGTCCTGGAAAAAATGGAACTTGCCGGTACAGACAAAACAAAAGCACAAGCAGAGGGCATCCGTATCTCCAAATCATTAATTGATACGGCACTGGATCTATTCAACGGAATCTACTTGATCACTCCATTTTTGCGTTACGATATAACCGTTGAGTTGACGAAATATATAAAAGAGCAAAGCGCAAAGCGAGAAAGGAAGGTTTCCAATGGCATCCGCATGGTTTGATGAACAACTGCAGAAAAAAATTCTTATCCTTGACGGGGCGATGGGGACGATGCTACAGGAAGCAAACCTCTCTCCACAAGACTTCGGAGGCGAGGAATATGAAGGGTGTAACGAATACTTAAACCTTACTTATCCAAGCTTACTGGATTCCATTCACTCCCGCTATCTGGAGGCAGGAGCAGACATTATCGAAACAAACACCTTCGGGGCGACAGATCTTGTGTTAGACGAATATGACCTTGGACACCTGGCAGAAGAAATCAATATCGAAGCAGCTAAAATAGCCAAAAAAGCAGCGGCCCGTTACAGCACCCCTGACCGCCCCCGCTTCGTTGCCGGTGCGATGGGGCCTACAACGAAAACCCTTTCCGTTACTGGGGGTACCACATTCGAAGCACTGGCAGATGCTTATGAAGAGCAGGCACGCGGTCTGATAAAAGGTGGCGTCGACATCCTTTTATTAGAAACGAGTCAAGATATGCTTAATGTGAAAGCGGCATTCTTAGGTATTACTAAGGCAACCGAAGACTTGCAAAAAGAAATGCCGTTGATAGTATCCGGAACGATCGAACCAATGGGGACGACCCTCGCCGGTCAAAGCATTGAAGCCTTTTATCTTTCCCTAGAGCATATGAAACCGAGTGTTGTCGGATTGAACTGTGCAACAGGCCCGGAGTTCATGCGTGACCACCTCCGTTCCTTGTCTGAGCTCGCAACAACAGCAGTCAGTTGCTACCCGAACGCTGGCCTTCCCGACGAAGAAGGCGTTTACCATGAAACTCCGGAATCGCTCGCTGCAAAAGTGGCTGGTTTTGCTGAAAAAGGATGGCTGAACGTTGTCGGTGGCTGTTGCGGAACCACACCTGAACACATCCGTGCCATTGCGGAAGCGGTTGAAAAATACCAGCCACGAACAGCTCCTGACGCTCATGCTCACGCAGTCTCTGGCATTGAGCCACTGATCTATGATGATCCCGGGGATCGCCCGATTCTCGTCGGCGAACGCACAAACGTCATCGGCTCAAGGAAATTTAAGCGTCTAATTGCAGAAGGGAAGTTTGAAGAAGCTTCCGAGATTGCCCGTGCTCAAGTGAAAAAAGGGGCACAGGTCATCGATATTTGTCTGGCTGACCCGGACCGCGACGAAATCCAGGACATGGAAGCATTCATGAAACAAGTCGTCAACAAGGTTAAAGTTCCACTCGTAATCGACTCGACCGATGTCGATGTCATAGAGAAAGCACTTACCTATTCGCAAGGGAAAGTGATCATTAACTCCATCAACTTAGAAGACGGGGAAGAACGGTTCAAGGAAGTGCTCCCGTTCGTCAAACAGTACGGTGCAGCACTAGTGGTGGGGACGATCGATGAAGAAGGCATGGCTGTCACAGCACAAAGGAAACTTGAAATCGCTCAACGGTCACATGATATTCTCGTCGAAGAATACAACATAAACCCACAGGACATTATCTTTGATCCCCTCGTTTTCCCTGTCGGTACAGGGGATGAACAGTATATCGGTTCGGCAGAGGCAACGGTTGAAGGGATACGACTGATCAAAGAACACCTCCCTTTATGTCAGACCGTTCTCGGCGTCAGTAACGTCTCCTTCGGATTGCCACCCGTCGGCCGCGAAATATTGAACGCTGTATACTTGTATCATTGCACCAAGGCAGGACTCGATTACGCGATCGTTAATACAGAAAAACTAGAACGTTATGCATCCATTGCCGCGGAAGAAATCGACTTAGCCGATGAGCTCCTTTTCCAAACAAGTGAGGAGACCCTGGCTTCATTCACCGCTTTTTATAGAGGTAAGAAAAAAGAAACTAAAGTACCGACGTCCACGATGACCCTCGCGGAGCGCCTTGCTCATTACGTTGTAGAAGGGACAAAAGAAGGTCTTTTGCCTGATTTAGAAAAAGCGCTGGCCGAATATGAAACGCCTCTTGCTATCATTAATGGACCGTTAATGGACGGTATGGCAGAAGTTGGCCGCCTGTTCAATGACAATCAACTCATCGTCGCGGAAGTTTTACAAAGCGCTGAAGTAATGAAGACGTCTGTCGCCTATTTGGAACCACATATGGAAAAAGGCGACACATCGAACAAAAAAGGAAAGGTATTGCTTGCAACCGTTAAAGGGGATGTACATGACATCGGCAAAAACCTTGTGGAAATTATTTTGAGCAACAATGGGTTCGATGTCGTCGACTTAGGGATCAAGGTTACACCGGCAGAGTTGATCCAGCAAATCAAACAGGAAGAACCTACAATTGTGGGGCTGTCTGGTTTGCTCGTCAAATCTGCCCAACAAATGGTATTAACAGCTCAGGATTTGAAGCAGCAGGAAATCGACTTACCGATCCTCGTCGGTGGTGCTGCTCTTTCCCGGAAGTTCACCCATACGAAAATTTCCCCCGAGTATGGGGGCCCTGTCCTATATGCGAAGGATGCCATGGATGGTCTTTCCATCTCAAATCAGCTCAGTAATGATGATCAGCGTGATCAATTTCTTGGAGAACAGGCGGAAAAACAAGCGGCAGCCCTTTCACGTGTTACCAAAACTGCTCCTAAAGACACGGGCGGTACGGCTGTTGCTGTAAAACCGAAATCGTCCGTATCTAAGACCGTACCTGTATACCAACCACACGATTTTGAAAAGCATGTCATTCGCGAGCATCCTGTCGCCCATATCGAACCTTACATCAACATGCAGATGCTCATCGGGCATCATCTCGGGCTAAAGGGAAAATTCAATAAACTGCTCGCTGAGGGAAACGAAAAAGCAGTTCATCTAAAAGGGGTTGTAGATGGATTATTAGCAAGAGCAAAAACGGAAGCATGGATACAGCCTACTGCCATGTACCGCTTTTACCCAGCACAATCCGATGGAGACGATGTACTGATTTACGACCCGAAAGATCAAGAGACAGTCATCGAACGTTTCACCTTCCCAAGACAAAACAAAGAGCCATTCTTATGTTTGGCCGATTATTTACGATCGGTTGATAGTGGCGAAATGGATTATGTCGGGTTTTTCGCCGTCACGGCTGGAAAAGGCATCCGCAAGCGGGCTGTCGAGCTGAAAGAACAAGGGCATTACTTGGAAAGTCATGCGATTCAAGCATTAGCCCTTGAAACCGCGGAAGGATTAGCAGAGCAGGTACACCAGCAGATTCGCGATAAGTGGGGCTTCCCAGATCCTACTGATTTTACAATGCAAGAGCGATTTTCTGCGAAATACCAGGGCCAGCGTTATTCATTCGGATACCCAGCCTGTCCGGACCTTGATGATCAGAAAAAGTTGTTCCAGCTCCTCCGTCCGGAAGACATCGGCATCGAGTTGACGGAAGAGTGCATGATGGAACCAGAAGCATCCGTAACTGCAATGGTTTTCGCCCATCCAGAAGCACGTTATTTTAATGTCATTTAACCTTTTCAGTTGGATTCGGATTATATTCCTTTCCAGCTCTTACAAAAAAGGAAAAAAACCCGAACCACGCTCACATTGGCGGTTCGGGCTTTTTTCTATCACTCTTTATGCTTATAAATCACCGTACTATATACTTGAGCTTTCGCTTTTGGATCAAGATACTTCGCGGCACTATTTACAGCCGCCATCGCTTCATTGAACCCTGACCCAATCAACATCGTCTTACTCGGATAAACAGCAGCATCACCAGCTACAAACACACCAGGAATGCTTGCACCCATGTCAGTAGTAACAGGAATCCGGCCTTTATCCGTCTCCAATCCCCATTCGTCATACAAACTTTTATCAATTTGCAACCCTTCGTATACGAGGATATGATCGACATCTAAAACCGTCCCGTCATCGAGTACAATTCCAGTCATCCTATCGTCCCCATGCACCTCATTGATTTCCCGTTCCTTATGAATTCTTACGGAAGAGGATTCTAGTTTTTCTACATCCTGCTCATATACAGCTTTGAATTCATCGCTGCGATTGACGATATGCACTTCTTCGGCGACTCCTTCCAGCGCTAGAGACCAATCGATGCCAACACGATTTTGTGAAACGACCACAACTTTCTGATCCCGGTATTGCTCGAGGTTTTGGATCGTATAATGAATTTGTTTCCCATCATAACGTTTGCTGTTTTTTACTTTTAATGGCTGCATTTCGAACGTTCCCAATCCAGAAGCGATTAGCACCGTTTTAGAAAAATGCTCTTCCCCGTTTTCTGTCATCAGTACGAAAACCCCGTCCTCTCGCTTTTCGATAGAGGCAACCTTCATCCCTGTCACAAATGTCGGCTCCATACTTTCTGCCTGTTCTGTCACGTTCTGTACAAGATCTTCCCCTGTAATTCCAGGAAGTCCACCGACATCATAAACTTTCTTCTCTGGATAAAAAAAGGAGACCTTACCGCCAACACTTGGTTGATATTCCACCACTTTCGTCTTCATATCCCGCATTCCGCTATAAAAGGCAGAGTAAAGCCCCGTCGTGCCTCCACCTATGATCGTTACATCATACAAATCTTCCATAATTGCAAACTCCTTTTTTCTATTGGGTTTTCATAAGCAAGTAGACAAAATAAGGGGTACTGATGATCGAAACGACAATCCCCACTGGAATTTCAGCGGGTGCGATGATATTTTTTCCGATCGTATCTGCCATTACTAAAAACATCGCTCCAATCAAAGCAGCGACGGGAACCATCCGTTCATGTTTCGGTCCGACAATCCGACGTGCGACATGCGGTGCGACGAGCCCAAGAAATGCAATACCGCCCCCTGCTGCGACGCAGAGACCGGCAAGCCCGACAGCTATTAACAGAAAGGCACGCCGTTCTTTTTCAACCCGGACTCCCAATCCCATAGACATCGCGTCCCCGAGATTCATAATGTTCAAAGTCTTAGACTTGTAGATCGTCCACCCAATAAGACAGATGACAACCGGAACAACCGCAAAAACTAAATTCCAACTTCCCATCCAGAGGTCCCCGGCCAACCAGACAAGCGCCTGGTTGAAGTCCTGTGGGTTCATTTTCACTTGAAAAATGATCAACGCTGCACTGAATCCGGCATTCACTCCGATACCGACCAAAATTAAGCGAATCGGGTTCACACCTTTTTTCCATGCTAAAGCATAAACAATTAAAGCAGCTGCAAAAGCTCCTACAATCGCAAACACAGGCAAAATATAAATACCGATCCCACTAACCATCGCCATCGACTGTTGGAAAAAGAAAATATAAATAATGACAGCAAAGCCTGCTCCTGTATTGATACCAAGAATGCCTGGGTCAGCTAAATCATTTTGGGTAATCCCCTGGAGAATGGCACCCGAAACTCCGAGCCCGGCCCCGACAAATAAAGCGAGAAACATCGATGGAAGACGGAAATCAAGCAATACAAGTTTCTGTCTCTCCGTACCATTTCCTATTAATGTTTTCAATACATCCAGAGGAGCGATTTGGACAACACCCATATTCAAACTGATAAGAACCATTATACCTAGTAAAAGGAATAGAACCCCTAGAGTCAGAGAAAAGCGTTTTTCCCTCATATCTCTCCCCTCCCTTCTTTACGTGCAAGGTATAGGAAGAAAGGGACTCCAATACAAGCCGTTATTGCACCAACCGGTGTTTCAAAAGGTGCATTCACAAGTCGTGCACCGATATCTGAAATGACAAGAAGCAAACTCCCGAACACAGCAGAGACAGGAATGATCAATCGGTAATCGGTTCCTACGAAATATCTTGCCACATGGGGAATAACAAGTCCGATAAATCCGACAGTACCTGCCATAGAGACAGCTGCCCCTGTCAAAATAAAAACGACGATGACGCCTAAGGCTTTGACGACTAATGTATTTTGTCCAAGCCCTTTGGACACCTCATCACCGAGACTTAATATGGTCACAGAACGTGAGATAAATAAAGCAAGCGTCAATCCGATTGCTCCAGCAACCAGCAAAATCTCCACTGATAACCAATCCGTCGCCGTAAGCCCGCCTGCATACCAGAAACTCATCTGTTTGGCGACTTGAAAGTGCAAAGAAATTGCGGAGGATAAGGAACTGAGCATTCCTCCGATCGCTACCCCAGCTAGCGCCAGCTTTGCCGGGGTCAAACCTCCCTTCGAAAACGAACCGACAGCAAAGACAAGAATGACCCCAAGCCCCGCTCCGATAAAAGCAGCGAAAGTCATACCGATGTTACTTATTGCCGGGAAAAAAACAATCGCCAGAATTAAAGCAAAAGCCGCCCCATGTGTCACACCCATAATAGATGGAGAAGCGAGCGGGTTTCTCGTCAATCCTTGCATGATTGCCCCAGAAACAGCCAGGAAAGCTCCGACAAGAGCGGCTGCCAAAGCACGCGGGAGGCGGAGCTCCCGGATCACCTGGTGATTGGTCGATTCGGGAACGAAAGCAAAAACCGATTCCCACACTGTTTTGAAATCGATATCTGTAACGCCAACAGAAATCGACAGTGCCATGGCTATCACCAACAGTACACTCGTCCCAATAAAAATCATCCCTGCTCGCCATTGCTTACCAGCTAGTCCATCCAATTCTGTTCGTTCTGTCTGTTTCTTATCCTCCACTGCCAGCGACCCTCTCCGAATATGTATCAATCTAGTTGACACTATCATTGATAATGATTATCATTATCTTACCATAAACTTTTAGGAGGAACAAACAAATGAGTAAAAAAGTAACCCTTTACATAACAGGCCTGTTGCTGATTGCCTTACTGGCAACTGGATGTAGCAGCGACGGTTCAGATGAAACAGAATCAAATGAGAGTGCGAATGATGAAGGTACAGAGGAAACGACGGAACGTACATTGACCCATGCATCAGGTGAAATCACATTATCTGAACAACCTGAACGCATAATTGCCCCCTACTTAGAAGATTCCCTTTTAGCCCTGGGAGTAGAGCCAGTTGCACAATGGTCCATTGGTGATACAGTGCTTGACTATTTGCAGCCACAGCTTGAAGGTGTGCCTAAAATCGGTTATGATCTTCCAATTGAACAAACGATTGAACAAAATCCCGATTTGATTATTTTCAGCGGTCCTTCCGCGCTCCAAAACGGAAGCTACGAAGATTATTCCAACATCGCTCCTACTTACGTGTTTGAGCAAGAAACCAGTGCGAATTGGAGAGAACAACTGACTACAATGGGAGAAATTCTGGATAAGCAAGAAAAAGCGGAAGAAGTGCTCACTGATTTCGACAAAAAAGTCGAAGAAGCTTCCAACACCATAGAAGAAAGTATCGGCGACGAGTCTGTTGCTTTCGTCTGGACAATGGGCGAACAATTTTACGTATTTGATGAAAACCGCTACGGTGCAGAAATCTTTTATAACGACATGGGAATCACAAAGCCGGAATTCGTTGAGAACCTTCCCGAAGAAGGCGCAGAGTGGAATCCGGTCGCTTTAGAAAAACTCGGGCAAATAGACGCGGAGCACGTGTTCCTTATTGGAAATGAAGGAGAGGCAGGTTTTGAGGTTTTAGAAAACAGTTCGGTTTGGCAGAACACTCCTGCTGTGCAAAATGACCAAGTTTATACAATGAATGATCCGAGCCACTGGACGATCGATGGTGTCCTTGCTCATGAAATGTCGATTAATAAAATCGTAGAAACCCTTAAATAATCAGCATCTCCCACCATCAAAGCACCCTTTATCGGAAGGAATTAGATTCGATACATCTCATGGGTGCAAAGCGGGCTTAGGAAGCTAATCGCTTTCCACAGGGAAGACGGCATCTTAATATTATTGGAAAAAGACACAGAAGAGGCTTACTTTTGTGTCTTTTTCATTGTTTTTTTGTAAAAAATCCCGAACTTTTGCAGGAAGTTCATTATAATAGTCGAACTTTATCAAAACATGACAACTATGGAGGTTTTTCAAATGGCTGAAGAACAAACTAGATATTCTCGACTTGCACAGATCACTAAGCTGATTAATACGGAGCTTGATTTGCGCGAAGTCTTAGAACACGTGGTCACAGCCATATCTGAAGAAATCATGCGGTGCGATTCGGTAGGTATCTACCTGCCTCGGGAAGATGGTACATACCAAGGTTATGTGGGAAAACCAGCCTTAATCAATGGGATGACACTCGATATGCATATCGTCGATCCTGCCTACGACTCCCTGGCAAAAGAAGTCATTGACACCCATGAAGCCATTTACATACCTGATACATCCAAAGATAATCGTCCTGATCAACGAGCAGTACAAGCTTTCAAAATCAATTCCCTGCTCGTTGCGCCGATCTCTTATGAAAACGAACTGTACGGACTTGTTTTCCTATTTGATTATGGTACACCGATGAACTTGTCGGAGTCTGAAATAGAATCTGTCAAAGCGTATGTGAACATGGCTGCAGTAGCGATCCGTAATGCTAACAATTTGACGAGAAAAGAAAAACTAATCTCTGAAAAACAACTGTTACTGAATGTGACGCGAGACCTTTCCTTATGCTCTTCCTTACAAGAAGCGCTCGACAAATGTTTTCACTATTTAGGGGAAGTGCTGGAAAATCCGAATATCGGAGCCCACTTTGTTGATCCTGTTGCTGAATATCACTTGAGCCCAGCCAGTCTCAGCAAAAACAGTGACTGGTCGGAAGAGGATTGGAAAGCTACCCACAAGCAGATGGATTTCAACCATAATGAAGATCTTCTCTTCCAGGAAGTTGTTCAGACAAAGACATCGATCATGATTCCAGATGTGTTCGATGACCCACGAACCAACAAGGACATTTGTGAGAAATTTGGAATGAAAGGGCTTTATATGATTCCGCTCGTTTCCCTCGGGGAAGTGCTCGGAGCCATAGCTATCGTAAATTTGAATGAACCCAACAAAGTGTATCCAGATTCAGTAAAACAATTGGCTGAGTCCATTGTCGATACTACCGCTCCCGTCCTATTCAACCTTCTCTATATGGAAAAACAAGAAATGATCATCCATGACCGCACCTCAGAACTCACAAAGAAAAATGAGGAATTAGAAGGTGCCATTACAGAATTGAAGAAAATCAGCCGTGAAAAAGAGTTGATTCTCCAATCCGCAGGGGAAGGGATTTTCGGCCTCGACTTAAATGGCCGCATCACATTCGCAAACCCTTCCGCCACCTCTCTTTTAGGCTATGAGAATGAAGAGGATATTATCGGTGCCCCCTACTCTGCCGTGTTTCAATGGGAGAGCGTTCATACAGGGTCGTTTATTGAGCAATACGAGGAACAGAAAAACCTCAGTGATCATGACCATCTCTTCTATAAAAAAGACGGAGATACGATTCCTGTGGAGTATGTAATCACACCAAAAAAAGAAGGCGAATGGACGATTGGTTATGTCGTCACTTTTAAAGATGTGACCGCACGTAAACAAATGGAAGAAAAAATCAAATATCATGCTTATTACGACAGTGTCACTAACGTACCAAACCGTGTTTTGTTTGAAGACCGGCTCAGTCAAGCATTAACATATGCTGCTTTAACAAATAAACCGTTAGCGATTTTATTTCTAGACCTCGATCGCTTCAAAAAAATCAACGATACTTTTGGTCATAGTTTTGGCGATCAAGTATTACGGAAAGTGGCCAAACGGCTACAAAAAGCTATTCCGAAAGAAGCGACTGTCTCGAGGCAGGGCGGTGATGAATTCATCATCCTCCTTCCTACTATTGAAAAAAAAGAAGAAGCAATCAGTTGCGCGAAAAAAATCCTCCAAGTATTTGATGACCCGTTCGTGATTTCTGGTCAAGAGATAGCTATGAAAACAAGTATCGGGGTCAGCATTTTCCCGGAAAGCGGGGATAATGCGGAAACATTAATTAAACAGGCGGATGTCGCGATGTATAAAGCGAAGGAGTTTGCCGGCAACTGTTATCAGTTGTTTTCCTCAGACATTGAAAACCAGGCTGTAGAACAAATCCAACTTGAAAACGACCTCTTCAAAGCACTGCAAAAAGGAAATGAATTCGAACTCTATTACCAGCCGAAGTTTGATGCCCGAACAAATGATTTGATTGGAATGGAATCATTGATTCGTTGGAACCATCCTGAACTTGGAACTCTCTCTCCAGGACACTTCATCCCTCTCGCAGAAGAAACAGGATTAATTACTCTGCTAGGAGAATGGGTGATCCGGCAAGCATGCAAACAGATGAAAATATGGGAAGAAGCAGGTTACACAGAACTGATCATATCTGCTAATTTATCACCACAACAATTCAACCAGAAGGAGATTGTCCAAGTGGTTGCTGACATTTTACACGAGACAGACCTGCCGCCATACCACCTGGAGCTCGAACTGACAGAGAACCTGATTATCCATAATACCGAACAAACGTTGAAGACCATTGGAGAGTTGAAGGGTCTAGGCATCCAAATTTCGATTGATGATTTTGGAACAGGATATTCCTCCCTTGGTTATTTAAAAGACTTCCCTGTCGATACACTGAAAATCGACAAATCTTTCATCGACGATGTCACAACTAATAAAAAAAATGCTGCCATTACCAAAACCATCATCACCTTAGCAGACAGTTTAGGGGTGAATGTCATAGCAGAAGGTGTGGAACAAGCAGAACAAGCCGTTTTCCTAGCTCAACATGGTTGTCATTGGATCCAAGGTTTTTATTATAGCCAACCTTTGCCGACCAAAACATTTGAACGACATTTTTTAAAATCTTATTCCCAAAGGAGCTAAGCAAATGAAATCAGTTCGTGCTGTATTAGATTACCTCGTCTCCGGTAACGTTTCTTACATTTTTGGAATTCCAGCCGGGTCCGTCAATGCTTTTTTCGATGAACTTTACGATACTCCCTCTATCACACCGATTGTGACTAAACACGAAGGAGCGGCATCTTATATGGCAGCTTCCTATGCCAAATATTCGGATTCGCTCGGCGTATGTATCGGAAGCAGCGGTCCAGGCGGAACGAACTTAATTACAGGTGCCGCGAATGCCATGCGTGAACATCTCCCTGTGTTATTTTTGACAGGTGCTGTCCCTGTCGACACTGTCGGATTGAACGCTTCTCAAGAATTGCACGCAGACCCTCTCTATCAACCGGTAACTAAATACAGCCAGAGAGTGGACCGGGCGGAAGACCTTTTACCGGAGATTCATAAAGCGGTTGAGATTGCGATGACTGGTGTCCCGGGCCCTGTCCACATCGCCATGCCTATTGACGTTCAGCTTACAAATATTATAGAACCGTCTATCCCTGAATTCCCACAACGCCGCCCACTTCTCCCTGAAGATGAACACATTACAAAGGCAGCTGAGCAACTTGCAGGCAGTAAGAGTGGCTATATATTCGCCGGACAAGGAATCCGAGGGTCTGTTGAAGATGTGTTAGAACTTGCCGAAACCTTAAATTGGCCAATCGTTACGAGTCCGCAAGCCAAAGGATATATACCAGATACCCATCCCCTTCTTAAAGGAATTTTCGGCTTTGCAGGTCATGAAGAAGCATCACAACTTATCAATGAAGGCAAAGCAGAGACAGTCCTTGTACTAGGTTCAAGTCTCGGAGAAACAGCGACAAACAATTGGAATCCAAACATCGCTAAGAATCGTACAATGATCCAAGTGGATTATGATGCGGCTGTCTTCAACCGGAAATACCTGGTGGACATTCCCGTTCATGGGGATATCAATGTCACTGTTTCATCCATTATTACCGCTCTCAATGGTATGGGAATCAAGCATCAAACACTGCCTGAAATCGAGCACATGCCACCACACATAACAGAAGAATATAGAACGCAGAATGTTTTATGGGCCTTGCAGGAAAAGTTGCCGGAGGACACCCGTTACACCATCGATATCGGGGAATTTATGGCTTATGTCGTTCACCACATGGGCGTGAAGAGTTCCGATTCCTTCGATATCAATGTCCATTTTGGAGCAATGGGAAGTGGCATCGGTAGTGCAATCGGTGCGAAGTTGGCTGACCCAGAGCGCCAGACCGTCAGCATCACCGGTGACGGTTGTTTCTTCATGCATGGTATGGAGCTTTTGACAGCAAAAGAGTATGAGATTCCCGTTTTGTTTATCGTTATGAATAATGCCCGTCTTGGGATGGTCCACCATGGACATTCGCTTCAATATAAACGTGCCCATGAACGATTCGGTCAAGAAGCAATCGACATCTCCCGAATGGCTGCATCACTCGGCGTTCCGAATGCCCGCATTGATTCTATGGAAGATATCCATGACAAGAACCTCGCTTCCGTTCTGAATACAAACGGTCCAGCAGTCTTAGAAGTCGCTCTCGTCGATGAGCAAGTGCCCCCGATGGGTGACCGCGTCAAATTTTTATCTTCATTCGGAAAATAATTACGACTGAGTTTCCTTAAATATACGCTCCCTATTCTGTAAGACTCAGTTTCGAGACTTTAATGAGAGTTTGGGGCTGCGGGAAAAGGTTTGCTTTCCGTGGGGCGGGCGCTGAGCCTCCTCGAGAGGCTAGACACCGGAACTAGCCTAGAGCTGGAGGAGATAAAGGAAACACGAAGAGCGTAGTGTTTCGATGTTGACTTATCGTACAGAAGCGAGGGAAGTCTCACTAGCCGCTAGGCACTAGAGCTGGATAGCACACGTAGGACCTATGTAATCCATTGGAATGTGGGGTCATCCAGGTGTAAGAACGGGAAAGGATAGACTGGCGAGACACCAAAGGTCATGAAGTGACCGAGGAGGCTTGCCGTCTTCCCCGCGGAAAGCGACTTATCCCCCACCGATCCTTATTCGCAATAAAGTCTCGAAATCGGGTCTCCGGAATACTGGCATTTAGTTTTATAGCTATCTACTAAAAAAGCAGGGCTCCTTTTTTTGGAGCCCTGCTTTCATTTATGCTGTGGAATAATGAGAGATTTCTTTCTCTAGCTTCTCTTTCATCGCCTGTCTCGCCCGGTGAAGGCGGGATTTGACGGCAGCCGGCGTAATACGGAGGTAAGAAGCTATCTCTTTTTCTTGCAGCTCTTTATAATAACTTAATTGAAAAACGGCTCGGAGCTTGGGAGACAAGGTACTCATCCGTTTTTTCACATCTTCTTCCAAATGATGATGCTCGCAAATACGCTCGACATCAGATTCAGGGTTAACAGCTATAGGTTGTGACAAAGGAATTTCTTCTATAGGTAAAAGTACAGCTTTTTTCTCCTTGCGTAACAGGTCAATCGCTTTCCTGTGAGCAATAGTAGATAACCACGAACCTACCTTCCCTTCATCTCTGACCTCCTCAAACTTCCCGTAAGCTTTAAGGAATGTTTCCTGAAGGATATCTTCCGCTGAACAAGGATTCTTCGTCACTTTCAAGGCTGTATAATAGACGCGATGGTAATATTGTTCATACATGTCGCAAAAGTCCATCTTCCTTTTTCTCTCCCTTATTCAAAGTGTTCCTTAATAAAATCTGGAGCATCCTCTTTACCGAAGCTTAGTACTTCATAATGATCCGAATTACGCTCATCGAAATAAAAAGCAACAATATAAGCACCGTCTTCCTGATTTTGTTGTCCTTTCATTAGAGAGCCTATTTTCTCATCACTTGTGAATTCAAGCGGTTCTATCCCCTCTTCTTTCAACCGCTCTACAATGAGCCTTACATGATTATTTGAAAAGTCACGGTTCTCTGGCCAACGGTACACGTCTGCCCGGTGGATATCCGCAGGCAGAGTCATTGCTTCTTCATAAAAACCTTTTTCCTTCAACCAACCCATAGTCCTTTCAAAAGATGGATGAAGTTGAACATGAAAAGGATTATCAGGATTTCCATTAACGGTAAAGTGGACATTGGAGTACAACCCGCGCGGTGTAACCATGTCTTCATAGGATATTCCTTCAATATCTTCTTTCAATACTTCTACAAAACCAGCAATTAGCTCAGGATCATAAAACTCTTTTCCACCTTGCCCTGAATAAGAGCCTATGTGAAGCCGGTTCACTTTATCAGGGTCGAGGCCTAACACAGGATATTCGATCTTCTTGTATTCTTCTGTTTCATAAACAGCTTTTTTTGCTTCAGCCACCTCTTGCTCATCGACTCTGTATTGACGGTAAATTTCGCTGCCATCTTCCATTCTATAAACAAAGAAGAAGGAATCCCGACCATCTTCCAAAGGATTACTGACTTCGATCAGCTGTTCATGTAGATCAATTGTCGACTGTATAGATTCAACGGAGGTGATAAAAGGAATCTCCATCTCTTCATCTACCATCCTCTGATACTGCCAATAACCATTGCTCACAAAGACTTTTTCTACTTCACTACTTTTGGGAACGTACGATTCATAGTTTTGCCAAAGGAACGGAATGATGGCAATTAAAGCACACGTGACGGCACCATAACCGAACCATCCTTTCAGGTGCCTCCAATTGAAAACCCGCCATGTTTTCTCAAGAAGCATGGAAGCTGCCGCATAACCGAATGTTCCGCCGATGAAATACCCCATAATCATCCAACTGTATTCATTCTGAGAAACCGTAAAATACATTCCACCAAACAGCGCGAAACAGAATGTCACTCCCACTTTAAACACTGGATTAAGTGCAGTCACGGCCAATGCGCGGCCAGCCGATTCAAGCGACCGCTTTTTATACAGAAATAAGGACAAAACGTAAAAAGCAGCTGCAACTAAGCCATAAATGATTAATGGAAGCTTCTCAACAGGTACTTCTGCTGGATCCGGGGCGTAACGTTGAAACTCTACTAAGTCGACCAAAGGAGAAAAATATTGAATCGATCGTTCCAGGACAACATCACCGGAATACCCTTTAATATATGAACTTAAGTGAAAAGCAATCAAGACATATAAACCTGCGGGTAAAAACAATAAAATGTACGTGAGAATTCCCTGTACGGCAGACAGCCCTGTCAAAGTGCCCACAAAAACCCCTACCATAAAGATCAGAAGCGTCATTGTACTGAACAACCATAACCAATAACCCAAATTAGTCACCGTATAGTAATCTTGCACATCCACTGCCCCTGCGGTAATAATGAGGATCAAATAATTCAGTAAAATCGGTAGAATTAATAGAATGACACCCGAAACTATATGATGTTGGTACAATTTCCCCCTTTTCATCGGGAAACTGTGCGCAAAGTCTGAGGCCCCTTTGACGTGCAAATAACGGAATAAAAAGACAGCCATCAACAGTGGCATAATGAAAAGGAAAAATAACTGCAGTTCATAAGCGAAAATAGAACCAAACAAACCACGATCATCAGGAATGCTAGGTTCTTCTTTGCTCATCTCCATAAACAATTGCATCGGGACAATGAAGAATAAACCTAGAAAATAAACGATACTGATCCAGCCGACATTGCGGAAATCCTGCTTGATAATTTCTTTATTAAACGATGATGTTTTCGAACGCATACCCTGCACCCCCCATTTCATAAATGAATATCTCCTCTAAGGTGAGCGGAAGTCTATCATAGACAAGCGGGCGGTATTTTTCCATTTCTGCTGAAATAGCAGTTTCATTTCCTCTTACAATCAACAAGAAGACACTCCCTCGCTTCTCCTGATGTAGTACATCCAGATTTGAGGTTTCAGGATCAAAGTCTTCCTCCTGAAAGGCAACCTGGATTTTATGGACATCTGCTTTCAAATCATCCAGGTCTCGCTCAAGCAGTATTTCACCTTTATGTAAAATACCGACATGGTCGCAAATATCTTCCACCTCTCTTAAATTGTGAGAAGAAATCAAAACGGTCATCTCACGTTCGGCTACATCCTGGATGATTAAGCTCCTCACTTTTTGTCTCATCACGGCATCGAGTCCGTCGAAAGGTTCATCAATGATCAAGACATCCGGCTTCGCTGACATCGCAAGCCAAAACGCAACCTGTCTCTGCATGCCTTTGGAGAACTGGCTGATTTTCTTTTTTTCATCCAGATGGAAAACACGCTTTAAATTTTCATAACGCTCTTCACTCCAGCCGTCATACATAGAACGGTAGTAATCTGCCATCTGCTTCGTTGTATACTGAGGGAGGAAATACAGATTGTCCGGCAAAAAGACGACATTTTGTTTGACCTTGTCGTTTTCAAAGATGTCTTCCTCCAGGACACGCACTATTCCATCATTTTGTTTTAAAATCCCTGCTAAAATTCTCATCAATGTCGTCTTTCCAGCCCCATTGGATCCAAGCAACCCATAAATCGAACCCTTTTGGACATAAAAAGAGACATCTTTCAAAATTTTCGTCCTATCAATAGATTTATGTAGCCCTTGAACTTCAATCATCCTGCTGACCTCCTTCCACTTCGTGGAGAAGAGCGGCGATCTCTTCTGATGTCATCCCTAAATAAATCGCTTCAGCAAACAACTTTTTCAACTCTTCCCTCACTTTTTTCAACTCCTCATCGTTATCTACTTTTCCAGAAGGATGAACGAAACTTCCTTTCCCTTTTAATGAGTAAATATAGCCTTGCGACTCCAACTCACGATACGCTTTTTGAATCGTGTTCGGGTTGATTGTCAACTGTTGGGCCAGCTCCCTCACGGAAGGCAATTTTTCATCTTCCTTCAGAACGTCATTAATAATCAGTTGCTTCAGCTTCTCTACAAGCTGTTCATAGATGGGCTTTCGGCTTCTGAAGTCCAACTCAAACATCCAGCCACCTCCATAGGTGTGTTCTATCTGTATTAACTGTATTATTACTACTAATACAGTAGTATATAGGAGAATCTGGCATTTGAGAAGCCCCCTTTTTAATTTCTTTTAGTTTTAAAAGGAAACTCTTCACAAAGGCAACCGGTAAGAAAAGGACCTACATTATTTTCATGAAGGTACATAGCCGTGAATATACATGGATGAGGAATGATAAAAAGAGGGTGATAAACGTGAAAAACTATTGGGAAGAAGCAAAATTCGAACACTTATTTTGGCTGCAAATTCTGGGCGATCACGCCCGCTTCATCCGCGATTCTCTCTATCCTTCGGAAGAAGAATCAGGGAAGAAAGCGAAAGAGTATGTGGCTTTATGGGATCGGCTGCTGAAACAGGTCCGTGATGAAGAAGTGAAAGATATGATTTCTTTTTCCAAAAAAGTCGGGGAAAAAGCACGCGAATTCCATAAGTTTAAACTGAATCTGATTGAGCGCTCTCTGTTCGGCAAGGTGAAAATTCATTTGAGCCCGACATTCCTGAATCATATGGTGAATGAATTAGAAGAATATTTACTCGTTCTCGGTTTCTTAAGTAAAGGTGATGTGCCTCCTCTGTTCCACGAACTTCATCACCATATGCTCTGGTTAATGGATGCTTCAGGGCATGCAGGGGCGATCAATGATGAGATGGACGCTGTGGAGAGACGGCTGAAGGAGAAAAGCGACACGTTTCGGCAGCATTTCAACCAGTTTTACATAAAAGCGGTCGAAATGAAGGGATATCTTCGCACTAATAAACATTCATTCCCAGCCTTGACTCGTTTCAATGATGAAGTAGAGCTGGAAATGAAAATTTTCAGGACCTTTTTGGAAGAATTAGAAGAGATGGAGCTGAATGAAACCGTCCTCAGCACCTTTTCCCCTTTGATGGCGGACCATATGGCCAGGGAGGAATGCTATTACCTCTATAAATTAGCTGAAACAACCCAAGGGGAATATCCAGCATGCGACCCAACCAATCCACGTTTGGAGTAATTGGGAAAATATGTATGACCTGGTACAGAAAATAATGGAAAGCGGAAGACGATGGGAGGTGAATGAAGGCTCGCAAAAAAAGAAGCCATGGTTCCTTATAGGCAACCACGGCTTTTTCTCATTTTGGTAAATCGTCATTTGGGAGTGTATAGAAATCACGGATATAACTGTAATCGCCTGCCATTCGACCCACGGGTTTCAACTTTTGGGGATCCACTTTATCTGTCTCCTCATACACTTCATCCTGGATGTGATAACCGATCAATTTACCTAACACTAGATTCCCTTCTCCTATTTCAATAACTTGATCCAGTTCGCATTCCATATGAACTGGAGACCGTTTCACTCGTGGAACTTGAACAAAGTCGCCATCCTCGAACTCTGTACCTGCCACTTCGAATTCATCAACATCAGCCCCATAACCTTTACTACTTTCATGCATTTGATTCGCTAAGGATTCTGAAACGATATTAATGATGAATTCCTTCGATTGTTTTATATTCACCAACGTATCTTTTTCCCTTTGTCCACTACCTACGGAAAAGCAAAGGGTGATCGGGTTCATCGATGCCACAGTAAAAAAACTAAATGGAGCCAGGTTACGTGTCCCATTTGAACTGATGGTAGACACCCACGCAATCGGCCTGGGGACAACAGCTCCTTTTATCAATTTACTCATCGAGTGATCATGAAATTCCTTTTCACTGATAATCAACTTCATCCCTCCTGTTTGGGCTTTTCTACTATAAAGGATACGCTATTTCCTCTATTCTCTCACCTACTGTGCTCAAATCACCAGTTTTAAATCCCATAAAAAGGGAATAGGTGGATATCAAAAGTAGTTGAAAGGGGCACTTTCATTGGGAAATTTGTGGAATACTATTAAAGAAGGACTTACAACAATATCTAATTTTCTATGGACATATCCACTAGCAATCATCTTGATTCTTGGCGGGATCTTCCTTACTTTCAGGATCAAGTTCTTTCAATTCCGCTTTTTCGGACATGTTCTTCACCAAACGATTGGTCAAATCTTTAAAAAGACAAAAAAGAAGGGAACTATCACACCATTTCAGGCTTTCACCTCTGCCCTAGCCTCGACAGCCGGAGCCACAAATATTGTCGGTGTTCCTGTCGCCATTTCTCTGGGGGGACCAGGCGCATTATTCTGGATGTGGCTTGTTGCTTTGATCGGGATGGCCACCAAATATAGTGAAATTTTGCTCGGAATGAAGTATAGAGAGAAGAACGAGAACGGTATTTGGGTCGGCGGGCCGCAATATTACATAAAAAAGGCCCTCGGTTGGAAGTGGGTCTCCACTGCGTTCGCCTTTTTCTTAATGATTGAACTGATTCCGAGTACGATGGTTCAATCAAACTCCATAGCGACACAAACAGAAGGGGCCTTCGGTTGGCCAGTAGAAGTCACCGGTGCAGTCATGTGCCTAGCTATTGCCCTCGTGGTTTTCGGGGGAATTAAAAGAATCGCTAGAGTCACAGACAAAATGGTGCCAGGGATGGTACTCATCTACCTTTCCGTTTGTTTATACATCATCTTTGCGAATATCGACCAAATTCCTAATGTATTCAGCTTAATCTTCACCCATGCATTCACACCGATTTCTGCGACCGGTGGTTTTGCAGGAGCAGCAGTTACTCAAGGGTTGCGCTGGGGGATTGCCCGTGGTCTGTACTCAAACGAAGCAGGTCTAGGGACAGCATCCATTGCTCATGCCGCAGCAAAAACAGATCACCCATCACGACAAGCTATGTGGGGAATTTTCAGTGTCTTCATCGATACCATCGTCATTTGCACTATTTCTGGTTTAACTGTCCTTGTTACAGGGGCTTGGCGAGAAGTCGGAGGCAGCGATGCATCCAACATGATTAATGTCGCGATCGGGACAGAATTCGGAGACGCTTTCGGGAGCAGTTTCATCACTGTATTTTTATTATTTTTCGTCATAACGACGATCGGTATCCTCGTATTTTATGGAGAAAAACAAGCGGAATACTTATTCAGCTTACGAGCAGCTAAAATTATGCGAATCGTATACATTGTCTCGGTGTTCGTCGGGGCGCTCGGAGGACTTCAATTCATCTGGCAATTCCTGGATTTACTTCTGGCCTTTGTTCTGTTGGCAAACATCATACCATTGCTATTCCTGCATAAGGATATCGCCGCCTTAACGGATGATTATGTGAATCGTGTTTATAAGAAGCGGACGAAAGAACAAAACGTTCAACTATTTGATGAAAAAGAGGATGCAAGTTAATTAGGATTTTAGAAAGTCTTGATGCTTCCTTATTGAAAAGCAAAGGGAAAAAAAGAGATTTCCAGTTGGAAATCTCTTTTTTAACGATATCTATTTATCTTAAGAAAACATGATCCCCTATAACAGTGGTTACTTCTTTACTACTCAAATAACTGCTTTGAGCTTTATCAGGATTGTAAAAGAATAATGATTCCCGGCCATACCCTTGATATGCGAGGGCTTCATCTACGGCCTGCTTTGATTCAGCACTTGCCGGTTGGTTGATGGTGCCATTAAGAACTGGTGAAAACTGGATACCATCATGAATAACACCATATAAGGAATTAGGGAATAGATCACTTTCTACACGATTCAAAACAACGGTAGCAACAGCGACTTTTCCTGCGTAACTTTCACCCTTAGCCTCCGCCTCTACAAGACGGGAAAGAAGGTCTTTTTCTGATTTACTTGGAATGACCGGAAGTTTCAGTTCTTCTCCAGGAAAAATGCTAGCATTAGATTTATTGTTCATTGCCTGGACCTGGTGAGTAGACACTCCATATTCCTTTGCGATTTTATAAATAGATTCGCCCTTTTGGACGGTATGCGTATTGGCTTGAGCAGATATAGCGGCAGGGAAAGCAAAAGCAAGCATACATGCTGCAGCTATTCCAGCCAGCGGGATTTTTTTGAACATTAGAAATTTACCTCCTAATCTTTAATCTCTAATAAAGTAACATAGGAGGGGGAAGGGATTCATTATTAATTCTTTCCATTCTTTCCATACATCTGCCGCACCCCTTTCAAGTCATGGATATTCTATTCTCCTTTATCAGGTTTTGGGTTCAATGTATTGACTAAAGGGAGACTATACATCATCGAGGTACTGACAAATATCCAGTGCAGTGCATAACATGGAGTCCAGCTTACACATTTAATGGTTCTTTCCCTATCAATCCTGTGCTATTGTCTAAGGGGAGGACGATTAAGGTATTTTATTTTTCAGTCCACTGTTATATTTTGAAAAAGCAGGTGTACTTTATGCTTGATACGCACGCAAGGAAGTTCATTCAACCTTCCATAAATCAAACAGCCTCTTACTTTTTGAAAAAAGGACGTACAGCAAATGAAATCACTGTTGTTGCATTATTTGTAGGAGTTGCTACAAGTTTTCTGTATGTACTTGGATACCCCACCCTTGCAGTCACTTTTTTATGGCTATCTGGCTTCTTGGATGCGGTAGATGGGACGATGGCGCGGAACACAAAAACATCGCCCTTCGGAACGGTGATGGATATAACGTTCGATCGCATTGTAGAAATTGGGATAATTATCGCCATTGGTTACGTTCATCCCGAAGTTTTATGGCCATTGCTTCTCCTCAGTGTATCAATTATTTTTTCTATGACGATTTTTTTAGTGGTCGGAGCTGTTTCTGAAAAAGCAGGAATCAAATCTTTTTATTATCAGGCCGGTCTTGCTGAGCGGACAGAGGGATTTGTGCTTTTCAGCATCATGTTACTGTTACCGAGCTATCTTTTCTGGACAACATTGTTATTCTTTGTGGTCGAGACTTTCACAGGGGTTCAGCGCTTTATGGAAGCCAAACGAATCCTCCAATAGGAATTTTCTTCTCTTGAAAGAGGAAGTGGAGCACCTTACAGATGTGGTGCCCCACTTCCCTCTTTATTTCTTATAGTTCTAATGTTGCTTCCCCCACTCTTTTAACCCCTCGGATTTTAGCGAAATCTTCTACAAGCTTCAAAAGCGCACGGTCTTTCTCTTTCGCCTCTATCATGAAGTCAACGGGGGTTTCTAACTCCTTCAGCTTTTTTAGTAGTGGACGAATGAATTGAGGGTCTACATAGTCTGCATGACTTCTGTAGGCTTTGTCTGACTTTGGTGAGGATATATGCATTTTAGGCGGCATTCCAAGTTGATCCCACGTGCGATAAAAGCGGGGCAGTATTGCTCCCAATGACTCTTCTTCTGAATGATTGGCCATATAATGATGATAGTCAAGCATCATGGGAATGTCTTCTTTTTCACATACATCCAATGTTTCCGATGCTGTGTATGTCTTATCATCGTTTTCAAGAGTCATCTGCTTTTTAATCCGTTTAGGGAGTTTTTTTAAATTCTCATGAAATCTTCCGACTGCAGCCTTTTTATCTCCATAAGCCCCTCCTACATGCAAGTTGATGTGTGACTCAAGGTGAAGGCCCATTGCTTTCAACACCGCATAATGGTATTCCATATCTTGAACCGCATTATCTGTCACATGGGAGCGGTCGCTGGTGAACAAGGTAAACTGGTTCGGATGAAAGCTGGTTCTCATCTTATGTTTCTGGACAAGCCGACCAATCTTCTCATAGAGATGACGAAAAGGTTTGATGTAATCCCACTCCACTTCACGATGGGTGGCGAGTGGAATAATGGAAGATGAAAAGCGATAAAGCTTAATCTCATGAGCGATATTGTAGTGTATAATCCTTAGCGTTCTCTCCAGATTCATCTCCGCAATCCGATGAAGTTGATCGATCGCTGCTTCATGCCCCAATTTTTGATAACGAGAAAATGTCATCGTTTTGGCAGGTGTCGCTTCCCATAAATTTAATGCGTGTGAAACATAACCGAACCGAATAATCATAAAAAGACCCCTTTATCAATAAAAAGATAGACCTTTTTATATTCCCCATTTACTCTGGGAATAACATGGGGATAGGTGTGGATGTGTTTTCATTAAAAAAAGACTGCCGAAGCCGGCAGCCTTTTTTGTTTATCTTACGTTCATTTCAGATGGTTTCGGGCCTTTACGTTCGCCACGATCCAATTGATTGATGGCAGCCATATCGTCCGCTGTCAATTGGAAATCAAATACGTCGAAGTTCTCTTCGATACGTGCAGGTGTGATAGATTTCGGAATAACGACAGTGTCGTTCTGCAGGTGCCAACGAATAATGACTTGAGCGGAAGTCTTGCCGTGTTTTTCCGCAATGGACTGCACGACATCATCCTTCAGCACTTCCCCACCTTGCATCAATGGACTCCATGCTTCAAGAAGAATCCCATTGTCGCGGCAGAAGTCTTTCAGTTCATTTTGAGCGAGATATGGATGGCACTCCACCTGGTTGACTGCAGGCTTCACTTCACACTCGTCCAACAAACGCTGCAAGTGGTCGATATCAAAATTACAAACGCCAATCGCCTTCACTTTTCCATCTTTTTGCAACTGTTCAAGCGCTTTATAGGTTTCTACATATTCATCGTATTCTGGCGTCGGCCAATGGATCAAATAAAGATCCACATAGTCGAGACCCAGCTTATCAAGACTTGTTTCTAAAGCCTTCAATGTGTTTTCATAGCCCTGGTCCGTATTCCAGACCTTCGTCGTAATGAACAATTCGTCACGAGCTACACCACTCTGGCGGATTGCTTCACCGACTTGTTTTTCATTGCCGTAAATCGCAGCTGTATCAATCGAACGATATCCTGTTTCAATAGCTTTTGTAACAGCAGGCACCGCATCTTTTTCTTCTACTTGCCAAACACCAAAACCTAGTTGAGGCATTTCAATGGTGCTATGTAGCGTAACTGTTTTCATTGATCATTCTCCTTTTCTTGTAAAGGTTTCTCAAAAACAGTGTAGCATAACAGCCCAGGTGCTGGCTTTTATTTTGCTCATGGCTCATTTTTCAAAATCAATTGTCCAATTCGATCCTGTGCGTATATTATAGGCACGGGCAAACGACCCCTGATTAATCGCAACCGCCAGATTATCTAATGAATTCACATAGACGAGCGGCTCTCCTTTATGAGTATCGGCAAATGAACGACCAAACGTCATCGAATTGCGGTATACTTCGTCTCCGTTATGAGTGATTGTCACCTTGAGGGTGTCTCCATACCGAACATCTATCATGTTGAAAAAGTCGCGTGGGATGTTCGTCCACAAATTGCCAAAGCGAATATCGAGGATATCAATAATTCCAGATGCTGAGGTTTCTCCTACCTCGGGGTCTTTTACCGGAATACGTTCTAATGAAGCAGGATCGAGCGCAGGGCCGATTTCTTCAAAATTAATGACCCCAGCAGCTAACCGCGCCCCTGTGTAAGCATAGATATCACGCCCATGAAAAGTGTAGGATTCCCCAGAGCGCGGCAGGCGGTTCACTTTTTCATCGATTTCCCTCACTTCTACAATCCCCTCTGTCCGAGAAACATGGGTCAATGTTCCGTTATCAGGTGTGATGACATAATGGCCGGAACCTGTTTTCACCCCGATACTTCTCCTTGTGGAACCGACACCTGGGTCAACGACCGACACAAAAACGGTCCCTTTTGTCCAATAAGCGATCGTTTGCCACAACCGATAAGAACCTTCCCAAATATTGAAAGGTGGAATATCGTGAGTCAAATCAAAGATCGATAATTGATGGTCCACAGAATGAGCCACACCATGCATAGCACTCACCGCTCCATCACTAATTCCAAAATCTGATTGCAGGACTAAAGCTCTTGTCATCGTTTCCGCTCCTTTTTTACTAAATAATGAATATTCTAAATAATACTTCTTAAAAAAGCAAATGAACAAAAGCACAGGCGCCCTAAAAGACACAAAACGCTTAAACAAAACAGACCGGAAAGGTAGCCTGCCCTTCCACAGAACGGATTGCTTATCGCGCGAGGAGACTGGGTGCCAAAGCAGGATGGGGTCTACACCATTAAGTTAAAAATACATTTTAATTTCCTAAACAAGAAAAAGTACCAGAAGAAACTCAAGGTTTCACTGGTACTTTCGGGTAAATGGTGATCATCCGGTACATATAGTACAAAAAGATCGTTATGAAAATCAGTGCACTGAATGCATCAGGCACCGTTAAATATTTTAATAATACGCTAAGAATAAGCGGGAGAGTAGAAGCATAGGCAGTCAGTTTCCATAATTGCTGATAGGTAAGCTTCCGTGATAGAACCTTACGCATCAACAGCCCTCCACCAGCTAAAATCGAAACCCCAACCAAAATGAGAAATACAATCAGTAATGGGTAAAAAACTAAAAACTGGATGATATACATCCCACGGGAAACCTCTGTCACGTTCGTTTCCAAATGAATGATCGACGTAATCATATCTGGCAAAAAGAGCAACAGTAACAACACGAACAAATAGCCGATCGTGTTGGTGATCCCTTTCCGGTTCAAATGGAACATCGCCTCTTTTTTCGGCAAGCGCAAACTGTTCATGAGTGAATCAAGAAACCCCATCATCTTCTCCTACCTTACTCTGCGTAAATAGCTAATTCTTCTTCAATTTTGGCCCGTATTTTTTCCAATGCCTCTTCTGGAGTTTTAGCAAACACACGAGTGTTATTAACGAGGGCATACGGGCGAAGCGCACACATCCCGCAATAAGACAGACATTCATTCATAAGTACCGCCACTTCCGGGTATTCGGATTCAATGATACCTTCAATATCCAATTCATTGATCAAGTTACCATCACATACTTCGACAACTACAATCCCCATGGTGTGTACTCCTTTCTAAGGTGTCTGTAATTTTCACAAGCCTAAAATCGCACGGGCGTTTTTTTCATCTTGATGCATCTGTTCTATTAGCACATCCATTCCATCAAAATTCTCTTCGTCTCTCATGTGACGCAGAAATTGGACGGTTACTTTCTGGCCATAGAAATCCCCGGAAAAATCTAAAAGATATGCTTCCACTTTATACGAATCGCCATTCACCGTCGGTCGGTACCCAGCGCTGATCAATGTGTAATAGTATTCAGGTGCTTCCTGGACTTTCTTTACAAGGCCGAGATACACCCCAGGTTTTACTTTGACATAATCTCCGATCCCACCAACGTTCAATGTCGGGAAACCGAGCTGTCTGCCGAGCTGTTCCCCTTTTTCAACAACACCTGTAATCTCAAAAGGACGACCAAGCATAGCCTGTGCCGCTTCCATGCGCCCCTGAGATACGTGATCCCGGATGTCGGTACTGCTTACCTTTCTGTCGTGAAGCATGACACCTGAAACGATGGAGACATCCGCTCCGATCTCCCGGCAAAGCTCTGCCAACCCCTCAGCATCTGAGCCTCTTCCTTTTCCAAACCGGAAGTCTTCGCCGACGATGACATGACGGACATTCAACTGGTTCAAATGCTTTAGCACGAACTCCTCAGGAGATGTCTTTGCATATTCTTTTGTAAAATGGACGTGATAATATCGGTCGACACCGAATTGCTCTAAGCGCGCTTGTCTATCTTCGATCGTCGATAATGAATATTTGAACGATTCATCGCCTCTGAGCACCCATTTCGGGTGATCCGAAAAACCATAAACAGCGATCTTATCTTCCTCGGTAGCAAGCCTTTCCGCTTCCTTGAGAAGAGACTGATGCCCTAAATGGACACCATCCATTTTCCCAATAATCAGCACTACGGACTCTGAGTTGTGAGGCGGTTGTCCTTGTACTTCAATCATTTCCATCTGCAAAGCATCCCCTTCAACCTGTTGATTAAACCTATTAATTATATAATATCCATTCTAATTAAATCAACCTTACCAGCTTTTTGCAATGATTCTGCCCCTTTTTTTGTTATCATAAACAAAAAGGAGGGCCCAACATGATTGAGAAAGCAAAACATTTCGCCACCAAAGCCCATCAGGGACAGAAGCGGAAAAATTCCCAAGAAGATTATATTGTACACCCTATTCGTGTCGCGGAAACACTTCGGAAAGAAGGATATAGCAAGGAACTCATTTGCGCAGGTTATCTACACGATGTAGTAGAAGATACAGATTATACATTGACAGACATCGAAAACCATTTCGGCCCAACCGTTAAAAGCCTAGTGGCAGCTCATACCGAAGATAAAACGAAGCCCTGGCAAGAAAGAAAACAACATACAATTGAAACAGTACGGCAAGGCTCTTTCGAAGTGAAAGCCTTAATTGTCGCCGATAAGCTTGATAACTTAAAATCTTTACAAAAAGAGCTTGAAAGACACGGAGATGCCGTCTGGTCCAATTTTAACGCAGGCTGTGAATCCCAAAAGTGGTATAACCAATCCATCGCAGAAGCCATGACCCAAGGACTAACCCCCGACCAAATCCCCAACTACTTCCACCAATACAAAAAACTAATTAAACAAACGTTTGATTAATATTAAGTGTGGAGAGGGCCGGGGAGACACGACAAGCATAAGCAAAGCCGTGTTGGGGATGGTTTTTCCCCCCATACCGGATTGGCTTATGACCTCGAGTGTCTGGCCCTCGCTGCCGGATAATATTAAGTGTGGAGGCACACTGCTTAGGGACGTACTAACTGGACTGATGAAAGGTGCAGATGGCTTGTACAGCCTCGACATGCTTAAGAACAACAGGACAGAGAAGCGACATTTTTCTTTGCCCTGTTCTTATAAAAGGGAAAAGACTTATATAATGAGATATCTCCAAATATAAATCCAGCCTCTACTAAAAGAGACTGGATTTTTTCATTGAGCTACTTGCGAAAAGAAGTTCTCAATAATTTCTTCATCAGAATGTGGAATCTCTTCCCCTTTTACTATTTGAGCATTGTTTATACAACCCCCGGTCAAAAGAATAATATCTCCTTCGCCCCCCAGTTTCATGGATTGTCGAACACCTTCTGCTCTATTCAGTGTCCGATGTATATTCTGTGCGTATGGTTCACGGAAACCTGTTACCACTTGATCGACAATAAGTTGTGGATCATGAGGACCTGGATGATCGACTGTCACGATCACTTCATCCGCCTTTCCTTCAATCTCCGCTGCCATCTTCGGCATTTTGTTAAAATCACGTATACCAACACCGGCAATCATAACGATTAATCGACGATACTCCAACTTTTTCACTTCTTCCAAGAGACGGTTCAAAGCGACAGGAGTATGGGCATAGTCAAGAATCACCTTCTGATTCAGTGGTGTCCCAATCACTTGGAATCGCCCTTCAGGACCAGTTAACTTCGGTAATACTGTAAGGATGTCCGCCCACATAAAACCGAGGTGGAGCGCTGCAGCTACAGCAGATAGTACGTTCGCGACATTGTATGTTCCATAAACCGGTACGAAAATAGTTTCGGTTTGTCCTTGATAATGCAGATCGAAAAGGGAGCCTTTTTCCATGATCTCAATATTGGCAGCACTCAAATCGGCATCAGGATGTCCTTCGGTGCTGTATGTGATCAGGTTTTCCCCGCCTAATTTTAATAACTCTGCTGCCATCCCATCATCATCCACGTTAACAACTCGATGATTAGCCTGCTTGAATAGTCTCAGCTTACACTCCCGGTAATGCTCCACAGTCTTGTGATATTCCAGATGCTCTTCGGAAAAATTGGTATGCACAGCTACATCAAATTGAATGCCTTCTACACGGCACTGATCGAGCGCAATCGACGAAACTTCCATAACCGCTCCCTCATCACCAAGATTGCGCAGGTCACGAAAGATACGGTGCAAGTCAAGTGATTCTGGCGTCGTCGGGGTGCTTTTCTTATACTGTAATTTCCGTGTGGATGACCAGATTCCAGTCGTTCCAACAGATCCTGTCGGCAAACCTAATAATGTCAGTAGAGATCGGATGTAAGCCGCCACCGTTGTTTTTCCATTTGTGCCTGTAACACCGATTGTTTTCAATTCTTCATCGGCTGCACCAAAATAATGTTTGGAAAATGTCGCCATCATAGAGCGTACATTGTCCACCAGGAGAAAAGTCGTCTGATCATATATTTGCTGTAGTTCTATGAACAACTTCTCATTAGTTCCAATAATAACGGTCGCCCCTCGTCCGAGCGCTTCTTCTACATACTCGTGGCCATCGAAGTTTTCCCCTTCAAGACAAAAGAACGCTGAGTGTGGCTCTACTTTTTTTGAATGGAAGGCAAGCGAGGACACTTTTTGCTGTAAAGGGCCGTAAATCTTCTCTATATGAAATTTTCGGATTTGGTCATATGGTATTTGCATAGCTATTTTCCTCACTATAAATATATATTTTAGCGTCGTCTTTTCTCAGTAAAAGTATGTACTCACCGCTATTTGTTTTTACGGAAGCAGAGCCACTTTTTACCGAAATCAATTAGTATAATCTTTTGAGTTTTACCCGCTCAAACACAGCTCATAAACACAAAACTATATATATAAGAAAAACTAGGCTATATACCATGATATTTTCCAAATAAAACCACACCAGGTCATCCATATTTTGGATGACCTGGTGTGGTAAATAATTCCATTCACTCGTCTTTCATAAGCAAAACAGTCAGGCTGATCAAGGTAACGAAGATCGTCGCTCCCATATCTGCAAGTATGGCGAACCAGAGGGTTAGCAAACCTGGAATAGTGAGCAATAATGCGATTGCTTTCAATCCTAATGCAATCGAGATGTTCCATTTCACGATTGCATTGACCCGTTTTGCAATTTTGAACGCATTTGGAAGTTTCCCAAGGTGATCTTGCATGAGAACGATATCAGCCGTTTCAATTGCGCTATCCGTCCCTTTTCCCATCGCAATTCCCAAATCCGCCATAGCAAGTGCTGGTGCGTCGTTAATTCCGTCACCAATCATAGCCAGCCGTGATGATTGTTTCAGTTCATTCACCTTATCCACCTTCTGATGAGGAAGGAGTTGTGCGTGGACATCTGTCACGCCAATTTCCCTTGCGACTTTCTCTGCTGTCTTTTCATGATCACCTGTCAGCATGATGGTATGCTTGATTCCGAGAGAATGAAGACGAGCCATTAAAGATCGACTCTCTTCCCTCACTTCATCTGCAACTCCGAACACACCGAGTACAGCCTTTTCATCGGATACAATGACAAGCGTATATCCCTGGCGCTTCAGCTCTTGGATATCTTCCTTTACAGAATCAGTTATTTCCAGGTGGAATAACGTTTGCTCACTACCCACATAGTAGGTCTGGCCTTCCACCACCGCTTCCACACCTTTTCCAGGAATTGTATCAACAGAGGATGGTTCTGCAATTGGTGCTTCTTGCACGCGCGGCTCTTTTAAAATCGCTGCTGCTATCGGGTGGGATGAATTTTTTTCAATCGAACGAGCAATGGTGTAAAAGCGCTCTTCCTCATATGTCCGTACTGCCTGGACTTCAGGTTCTCCTTTCGTGAGGGTTCCTGTTTTATCAAAGGCTATGCTCTCCACTTTACCAAGTTGTTCGAGGAAGACCCCACCTTTTACTAAAATTCCATTGCGGGCATTTTTCGTAATACCAGAAAGAATCGCAATTGGGGATGACAAAATTAGGGCGCATGGACACCCGACTATGAGTACGGCAAGCCCTTGATAAAAGGATGCTCCCCATGGAGTGGAAAAGATTAGTGGAGGCAGGATCATTACTAGCCCTGCAACCACCATAATCAAGGGTGTATAGTACTTGGCAAAGCGATTAATGAATAATTCTGTAGGAGTCTTTCTGTCTTGTGCTTCTTCTACAAGACGGAGAATTTTCGCAAGGGAAGAATCGCTGTAAACTTTTGTGATTTTTACTTTCAATAGGCCCTCGTTATTAATACTTCCCCCGTACAAATCTTCTCCGGGGCGTTTATCGACAGGCAATGATTCGCCGGTGATAGCAGCTTCGTTTACTGAACTATAACCAGAAACGATGCGACCATCAGAAGGGATTTTTTCTCCAGCTTTGACAAGGACGGTGTCTCCTGTTTGTAAATCTTCAATACCGACAACCTCTTCGTCCCCGTCAGGCAACACTCTTGTCGCCTGTTTTGGAGCTACTTTCAGCAACTTTTCCATGGAACGGCGGGCCTTTTCCATCCCAAGCCCTTCTAAATATTCATTCAAACCGAACAATATCGCTACAAGGGTTGCTTCTTTCCACTCCCCAATCGCTACTGCACCAATCAAAGCGATGGTCATGAGCGTATCAATATTGAATTTCAGGCGAATCAAGTTTTTTAAACCTTTCCAAAACGTCTGATAACCACTAATGGCAATAGCGGATAAATACATCATTATCAATACAAATGGTGGCACAATATGTTGCAGCAGAAAGGTAGCCCCGAAAATCAATGATGAGATAATGACGAGTTGCTTCATATTCGAACCATGTGTATGGGCATGCTCCTGTTCGCCTTCCGATTCTTCCTCTACAAGCATCGCTCCATCCGTTTTCAATATCTGGCGTACCTTTTTTAAATCCACCTCATCATCCAGTACTAACTTACTTGATGAGAATTTGACCTGAGACCCTTCCCCGTGGTGCAGCTTCTTAATTTCTTCTTCGATTTCTTGAGCGCAGTTGGCACAGGATAAGCCCTGCAGTTTATATTCTTTCATTCTTTTTCTCCCCTTTAATGGTGAAGAGCGTGCTTGATTGTTTGTTGCAAAAGATCGATGACGTGCTCATCATCGTGGGAATAAAATAATGTTGTACCTGCCCTCCGATATTTGACCAAGCGTAGATTCTTCAGAAACCTTAATTGGTGCGAAACGGTCGATTGGCGCAATTCCAATGTATCGGCAATTTGGTTCACAGACATTTCTTGTTCACATAGTAAGTGTAAAATCCTGATACGCGTAGGATCGGATAATGCTTTGAATGTTTGGGAGACGACGAATAACGTCTCTTCATCAAGCTCTTCTACCTCTGTGCGATCAATTTCTTCTTTTTTATTATTGTTTTCTTTGCTCACGATATCGACACCTTTCTTATATGCGCATATATTCATATATACATTTATCGTATGCTCTTACACCTTTTTTGTCAACGAAACATCACCTATGTTTCATTCATTTCAAAGCGGGAAAAATTTATATCAAAACAGATTTGTTGTCACTCTTAAGATTCACATATTAAAATGGCATTCATTCACTATCAGAGGAGGAATAAGATTATGGCTAAAAAAGTATTGATGGTGGTCACGAACCACGAAAAAATTAAAGATGAGTTGCCAACTGGAATTTGGTTATCCGAATTCGGGGAGGCTTATAACGAATTCAACAAACATGGATATGAGGTAACCGTTGCAAGTCCTCAGGGTGGACGGGCACCTGTTGATCCCGGTAGTGTAAGCGAAGACGAACCACAAGAAATCCTCGACACCAAACCATATTTAGAAAATACGACACCGATTGCGGATGTGGAAGCTGAAGATTATGATGCTATTTTCTTACCAGGTGGTCACGGAACGATGTTTGATTTTCCGGATAATGAAAAGTTACAAAAGCTGCTTCGAAACTTTTATGAAGCGGATAAAATCGTTGCCGCTGTCTGCCACGGACCAGCTGGGCTTGTTGGTGCTACACTCTCGAATGGCGAACCGCTCGTCAAAGGAAAGCGTGTCAATGCATTTACCGACGCAGAAGAAGTGGAGACGACACTCGATTCCCACATGCCTTTCTTACTCGAAAGTAAGCTTCACGAACTTGGCGCAACCTTTGTAAGTGGTCCAAACTGGTCCGAGTATTATGAAATAGACGGCAACTTGATTACGGGGCAAAACCCACAATCCACAGAAGCTGTCGCGAAAGAGGTCATCAAACAATTAAATTAAGAAGAAGAAGCTGGGATTCAAGTATAACTTTACTGCCAGTCCTTCCAAATACGAATTAATAACGCGGGAAATCAGGGTTTTATATGCTGATTTCCCGCGTTATTTCGTTCAGATAGAGTTTTGTCTATGCCCCTTTTTTCCAGTTATTCATCGTCATCTTTCCATACACCGAACAAATAACTGTAAACCTTGCGGGCGATACAAATGAAGGACAAAAGCCATACAGCCAAAAGACCGAGAACTAGTCCCCCTTTCATCAACGAAAACCCTGTGGCTAAAGTGTAGATGACAGCAATAAGCAATGCTAGCATTGTAACAACATTCATGACTATAGAAGAAAGGACTTTGAAACTATTGCTGATCCAGGCAGGCATAAAGTTCACCTCCTGCTCCACTTTATGTAGTAGAGGGAAAATCAGCTTGTACTTTTTGATAGATTTTTGCGAAAAGAGGCGGATACCCAGGGCACCTGATGAGAGGCTTAGGCTTCATGTATGTTAAAATGATGCCAACTTTGTAACAGAGGAGAATGACAAGTGGAAAAGAAGTTAGACCATATAGGCGTTGCTGTTCGCAACCTCGAGGATAGCATCACTTTTTATACCAACGTACTCGGTGGAGTTTTGATCGATCGTTATAGAAGTGAGGCAAAAGGCGTCGAAAGCGAAATCGCCATCATTGATATACAAGGAGACCGTACAGAATTATTAATGCCGACAAACAATACCACTTCCCCTATTGCCCGTTTCATCAAACAAAAAGGAAAAGGCGTTCATCATATCGCTTATGATGTCGGGAACCTCGATGAAGCTTTAGAAGAACTGGAGGCACATGGTATTCGTACACTTGAATGGTCTTTACGGACTAACAAGCACGGCCGTCGTCTTATTTACTTGAATCCTGCAGATACGGAAGGGACCATCATCGAATATTGTGATTATCCAGAAAAATAAATAGACGCAGGGACATAAGTGGAAATAGCCAATTAGCAATAAAAACGCATGAAATCAAGATTTTCAAATCAGATTTCATGCGTTTTATTTATTTTAAAAAGGTTTTGAGTCAGTCTCTTTTAGTATTTCACTCTGATCCCAGCGCTTCCGCTACATCATAATCAGCAGGATCAAGTTCTGTTTTTTTACCAAGCACTAGACGGGCAAGTTCCAGCCCCAAAAACGGCCCGGAAGTAAGCCCTGATGCGCCCAAGCCATTTGCCACATAAAGATTGCTCCATTCAGGTATCCCCCCGAAAACCGGGAGGGATCCTGGTGTAAAAGGTCTGAAACCGACACGCGTTTCCGCGAAGGTACTGTCATACAACCCTGGCGCAACTTCCAAAGCATTATCAAAAACATAATGAAGACCACCAACAGTGGAACGCCCATCAAAACCAGCATCGGTTTCATGAGTAGCTCCTATGACAACACGTCCACCGCCAAAAGAAAGCATATATTGGTTGTTCGGTGGCATTATAACCGGCCAGTCCTTCGTCTCTGTCCGTTCCATATCTAAATGGACGATTTGTGCTTTTTGTGGATGAACAAGAAAATGGATACCCAATGGCTTCAAAAACGGCTTTGCCCATGCCCCCGCAGTAACGATTACTTCATCTGCTGTATAGTGTATACCATCTACTTCTACTCCTGTCACTTTATTTTCTTCAAAAGTTAGAGAAGCATCGCCATGAATCCGTTCCACACCATTTTTTTCAGCGACACGGAGTAATGCATCTCTTAATTCTCTACCATTTACACGGGCCGCCCCACTCACATGAATCGCTTCATATCCATCAGCAAGTGGTGGAAAAAGCTTTTTCGCTTCTTCTGATGAAAGCCTCGTTAATTCACCAATTTCAGGGGCTCCATCTTCCCGACGCTTCTTTGCTCGTTCCATCGTTTTTTCCAGTTTCTCTTCATCCCTTTGTAAACTGATCGCTCCGACGCGGCGATATCCTGTTTCATGCTCTCCCGCTTCTTCTAGTTGGCGGATCAATTCAGGATAGTATCGTGCCCCTCCTTTTACAAGCCGGTACCAGCGCTTATTACGCCTTTGCGCTAACCATGGGCATACAATTCCGGCAGCTGCTTCCGTCGCTTGACCGTCATCTTTCCGGTCAATGATTTTCACATCCACACCTTCTTTAGACAAATGGTAGGCAGTAGAGGCTCCGAGAACTCCACCACCTACGACGATATATTTTTTCATAGGTAAACACCTTTTCATCAATTATTTATTCATGCACTTTCATTGTATATAAAAACCCCTCCACCACACAAACTCCCCTCAGCTGAATAGCATGATAATAAAATACTCGATCCCGAGGCATTAATAGATTTAGGGCTGCAGGGAACCAGCCACTCTTCTAGGTGCTTGCGGCAAAACAGCTAAAGCTCTACGGAGTCTTACGTGCCCATCCAATCCCGCAGGAGATTCAACCCCCTCCCGCCAAGAGAGTGCCACTCAAAAAGTACTTCGGATAAAGGTAGAGGTGGATGTGGGCGGAAAAAAAGACTCAGCGCTGTAGGTAGCTCTGAGCCTTTTTATCATTTATTCCATTTACAAAAGTATGCGTAACAGGCATCGATGTCACTGACACAGTCATGAACACCGTCCCCTTCAATTTCAATCAAGTTAAAAGAGTTAAGCGTGACGGTATAGGAAGCAATTTTGATTGGACAGTTCTTCTCTGTCAATTTTTCTAATTCCACGTAAACGGGATCCCGTTCCTTTTCCACGAAATCGAACCAACTTGCTTGTTCCATACCGCCACCCCTTTACGAATCTTCTATAAAGAATGATTCGCTAAAAGAAAGGAAAATCCTTTATCCTGTCACAACTTCCACTTCCCATTGGTCGTTCACATATAAACCAACCACATCAACATGGAAGCCCCAGGATTTCAAAAGTTCCACAGACTGTTTGATTTGGCCTTCCTTTTCTTCTCGTTCCACCGGGTTTCCTGCACAGTTATAGTGACCGACAATAGCTACCACGCCAGATCCGTGCTTATCTACGGAAATATCAATTTTCTTTTTCACAGATCTAAGCTGTTCTTCTGATCCTTCTAACAGAAATTTCGTCGGTCCTGCTTCTGTAATCATATCAATGTACTCTGTGCCATAACGTTCCTGCATCCAGTGAATAACTGGAAGCTGTACACGTCCATCCATACAGTTGATCGCTGTTGCAAAATTCTTTTCAGCCATAATAAATCCCTCCCAACAAAATTCACTTTTATTCTATCACAACAAAAGCTTAAACGCTCTGCCTACCCCCAGCATGCTTATGATCACAGTGGGTTGGCTCTAGTGGTGACTACCCGAAGTTCACCTTCTACCCTTTAATTGATTCCTTCTATTTGCATTTCTTCAACAGTGGCAGTTCCATTGTCACGAATGCGGGCCTGGATCTCTATCCGATCTCCCTCTTGTAGAAATATTGCGTGAGGTGCCTTACTTGTAGTGACGGTATAGATTGTCGTCTCCCCCTCCAATAAAAACTGGACGGATTGCCTGGAATCGGTAGAAGTAACGAGGACACGGTTAACAGTTCCAGATTTCTCTGTTAAATCCACTCCCTGACTTCCTTCCACACCGCTCGGGTCCTGGGCTATTTGTAAACGATAGGCATTCAGCGTCTGTTTGGCCGTGTCTCCAAAGACAGCAAAGTCGGAATCATTCGCTTTGATATATGCATACTGCTTAAATAAACCATTAGGATCTAGTACATTGACAACCCAAGTCGGGTGTCCATCCACGTTGTAAAGAACGGGCATTGTCCCTGTCCAATTTTTTTCAGGGTATTGCTTGTTTACTATTTGATTCGCCCCTTTACTATCCATGATCCCCTGGTTTTGTTGGCCATTATAATACGTAAGCGCTCCAGTTCTCGCATGAACCAACGTATACCCTAGAGCTGAATCAATATTTTCCTTCGGTGAAGCCATATCGGTAAAGTAGAACATCTCGCCGTCTTCATTAAAAATTGGTGTGACACTACTTTCGGTCCCAGCTTCATTCGGAATCTTCACGTCTTTTTTACCGAAAATTGAGTTCAACCATCCGTTTACATATTTTCCGAAATATTCATTTTCCATAGAGGCTAGCTCTGAACTCACAGCACCTTCTACGAATTCCGGAGCCTTTGCAGCGTCATAAGTTTCTATGGCACCGGAAACAGGATCGACGATAGCGACTTTGATTTCATCCATATCTGGTCGGTTTGAGAAGAGAAGCGGTTTGTAAATGGTTTGCACATACCAGGGTTTCCCTTCATCATCCACTTCAATTTGCGCATCCCCGCTCTGGATATGACCTGGATGTTTTCCATAAACGACACGTTGAATATTGTGATGGAAAAAGCTTGAATTCGTATATCTCATTTTACTTTCAATAAATTCTGGTTGAGCATTGATGTTGGTCGCCGGAATCGTGAAATACCCTTCCGTTTCTTTTCCCCTTAGGTACCTCCAAAAACTGGAAAATTCAACAGGAGCAACATAGACGATTTCTCCATCCACCTGCTGGGCCTGTAATTTCCCTAAATCATAAAACTGAGTGTTCGGCACGACACTCATCGCTTTTTGGACTTTATTCCTTGCTGATTCTGGGGCAACTGCAATCGGTGTATTGTCCTCATTCAGAGGGCGTGCTTCTTCTTCCTCTGTCTTAGAAATGCTGTCATAAGAATCTTGCAACGCCAAAATGCTGTAGATGAAAACTCCTATTACTGCAATAGCGACACCGAGAACAATCACACCCGAAAGCGAGCGGTGCATCGTCTGATATTGCACCGGAACTTTTGCTCCCCCGTACACTAAAGGGATAAAAAGTACAGCAACAATTATATTCAGAATTAACATGTTCGGGACGGTAATCGTTGGCATAAAGGCATAAACCACAAAGAACATCAGAATAATACCAAAAATCAATATCCCTATTGTTGTTTTCATGATTTTCTTTCTTCTCATTGTGTTCTTTACATATACGATGATCGACAAGGTCAAAAATAATAGAAAAGATAAGACCGTCGTCAGTAAAATACCAATCATTTATGTATCCTCCTCCTTTTTCCTCTATACTTTACGAAGCTCACAGTGCTTTTGTTTCATTAATATGTGAAAAACCAACTCAATCCTCACTATTTTTTCCACAGCGAGGATTGACGTAAGAATCCGAAGGGGTAGATGCCTGGATTAGCCCCAACCTACTTCAAGAATTCGCTTATTGAATCTTGTAAAAATCTGAAACAGTGGAAATATGCAGACCAATCATGTCCTGCTTTGCTTTTGTAAATAATCGGCTAACCCCATGGCACACACTTCAAAGTCGAGCTTCAATACTTCATAGACATGATGATCATCCGGGACACCCTTTTCTTTCAAATAAGAAGAGACCCTATCATGAAGACGGTCTTGGATTCCTTGCAACCCTGCCCTTTCCTCTAGAGCATCTTTTGCCTCACTGACGAAAATCGGAATCCGCTTTCTTACTTGGTCAAACGTTTGATTAGGCTTTTCTGCCTTGCCAAAGTGCCCAAAATACAAACAAGAAGGGTTCATATTTTGAAAACGATCGAGACAATGGAGCATCGCTTCTGGGTCAAACTGATTCGGTGAAGTCGTCGGCAAATAAAACGTAAGCCCGACATCTTCTGTTTGGTGATAGCGGATACCAGATGTATCTCCTGTGAATAAGCCGTTGCTCCATGAATCATGGATACCCAGATGATGTTTAGCGTGACCTGGCGTATCATAGAACGTCAATGTTCGATTTTCAGAAATCAGGAGTGTATCGCCATCTGCCTTTGTATGCAACTTTTCTTCTGGAATAGGTAAAATAGGGTCAAAAAGTCCATCGAACGCATCCCCATAAACAGCACGCGCCCCTTTTATCAAGCGAGATGGATTCGCCAAGTGCCGTTTGCCTTTTTCATGAACGATAACTTCTGCATTCGGACAATCTTGTAAAAGCAAACCTGCTCCTCCAGCATGATCCAGATGAATATGTGTCAAAATAATATATTCAATTTTTTCTTTCGGAATTTCCAATTCTTCCAAACCGGCTAGTACTCTTGGAACAGAAGGGCTCGGCCCCGTTTCCACCAGGGTGACCTTATCTCCCATCAATACATATGTACCTGTTCGACCTTCCAATCCTAAATCGTACCCATCAATCAAATACACGTCATTTCCTAAATCCATCGGCGCTCTTTTCTCCATCCCTCTCACCTCACCTTATGAATTACTTCTAGTTTACTAGAATCCCCACCATAATGATAACGTTTTCTCTCTTAAGTTCATCCCCCAAAAGTTCTTCAATAAACTGGCGGTATTCTTGAAGACTCGATTCCGAGATATTGTGTGTATTTAGGGGCTACAGGAAATAGCTCGCTTTCCGTGGGGCGGGGGCTCACCTGTCACGCTAATCCCACAGGAGTCTCACCGTTTCCTTCCGCCCCTTTGCCGGATTAAGCTGTCGGAATCGCGCTCCATTCTATCTATTGATGAATGGGGAAAAGAGATGAGAACACTTGCTGGACAGCCTTTTATTATAGCTTCCTGTCCTGTTCGTCCAGCAGTTTCGAGATACTCATTAAGGTAATGGGGGATGGGAAGCTACGAGACTCCTGCGGGAAAGGATAGACTGGCGAGACCCCGCAGAGCTTTAGCTCGAGGAGGCTTGCCGTCTTCCCCGCGGAAAGCGAGAAGCTTCCCATCCCCCATTCGCACTTCACTAGATGTCTCGAAACTGAGTGTTCAACTTTAATCGAAGATGGATTTTCGTATGGAGGAGCTGTCACACATTTGGGCTGGGTGAATATCATGAATTCTGAGGAGTTGATTAAAATGACAGAAGAACGAAATATGCACCACCAAGGTCATATGAATCCTTCCTACAACCAGTGCAACAAAATGAAAAATTACCATGTGATGGTCCAAACGAAAGACGGCCGCACTTTCGATGGCATCATCACAGAAGTCGACCACAACAATATGACGATTTTAGTAAGTGAAGATGTCATGGTCGATGAAAATGGTAATAACTCAGAGGACCGCCAATATGGTTACGGACGTCGTCGTGCCCGTCGCTTCCGTAGAGAGGTGTTCCCGCTTGCAGGGTTGGCTTCACTGGCCTTGTTCCCGTACTTTGCTCGACCATATCCGTACTACCCACCATACGCCTATCCGTACCCGTATCCTTACTACTATTAAGCACTAGTCTCCCATTCCATGTCCCTTATCTCAATTTACATGGAACAAATAACCACACCAGGACTTCCAATATATGGGTGACCTGGTGTGGATTTTATTACCATTTATGCACGCAATCAACTGAATATGTTGTTTTCGATTTGCTTCATTTCATAAAAGTAACCTTGCCTCTTCATTAGTTCATCATAGGAACCCTGCTCTACAACCGAACCATCATCCATCACAACGATTTGGTCCATTCTTTCCAGTCCGGACAGGCGATGGCTGATGAGGACAAGCGTATCGTCTTTCGCTCGTTCATAAAGATGCTTATATATCTCTTTTTCATTCAGTGCATCGACGGAAGATGCCGGTTCATCAAGCAACCACAAGCGTTCTCCCTTCAGAAATGCTCGCGCAATGGAAAGCCGCTGTTTCTCCCCACCTGAAAGGTTTTCTCCCTTTTCAAGAACAGGTTGATCCAGTTTAAAACTAAGCCCTACTTCTTCTAGGGCACTTATCATTTCTTCTTCAGAAGAATCATCACTAGCTAGTTGAAGATTTTCCCGGATGGTGCCATAAAAATAGTGGTTTTCCTGAAGTACGACATTGCTGTGCTGCCAGACGCTTTCCTCTGTTACATGTTGGATATCATAGCCGTTTACCGTTACTTCCCCCATTACCGGCGTCTGGAATTTCATTAGCAGTTGAAGTAACGTTGATTTACCAGAACCACTAGCACCGACAATTGCTGTCTTACTTCCGGAAGGGATCGTAATCGTCACATCTTTTAGAACATCTCTCGTTTCACCCGGGAATCGATAATGGACTTGAGACAATACTATTTCAGGAGCATTTCCTCGCTCAAGCAATAATGTCCCTTTATCTTCGCCTTCCCCATCAACGATGGAAAAAAGTCGCTCTGAGGCTAGCTTACTATCCTGCAGATGACTTGGTAGAACAGCCATAGGAACAGCATTTTCAAATACTGTCAGTGAAACCATGACAAGCATAGCGAGGAACAACCCATTCAGATCTCCTTCAGCAACGAGCAATGCTCCAACACCTGTGACGACCCAGGAGACCAAAAGAGTGACGAAGGTATTCCAAGAATGACTGGAAAGCATCTGCATACTGTCTTTTTCTTGTTCCTCTAAATAAGCGTCTGCTGCATGTTGAAGATTTTCTTGTTTCGCATCCAACTGCTGGTAAATTTTCAAATCGCGAAAACCATATAAAAACTCCGTCGCCTCTGTAGAGAGATTTCCACGGGCATGTCTTACTTTATTGCCAAGCTTTCGTTGTTTCACTGTATACCAGGCAGGAATAAGCAAACCTGTTAAAACTAACCCAACTAGCAGGACGGTCGCAACCCCTATGGAGAAAATGGATGTGAACACGATGGTTCCAAGGAAGATAATCACAAGCACTACAGGTGGATAGTACACACGTAAAAAGAAATTTTGTAAGCTTTCGACGTCTCCTACAATACGTGAAAGCAAGTCACCACTCCGGTACTTTTGAAAAACCCTTGGTGCATGAGGTTCCAGCTTTTTATAAAAAGACAGACGTAAATTGCTCAAAATAGTAAAGGTTGCACGGTGGGAAAAATATCGCTCAGCATAACGACCGAGCGCACGAGCGAAACCGAACAGCTTCAAAAACGCGATAAGAACCGTAAGGGCATACAAAGGCGGCATCAAGGCGGCCTTCGAAATCAAATACCCACTTGAAGCAAAAAGGCCGACGGCAGACATCCCCGCCAGAAAACCGAAAACCACCGAAAGAACGATATCTCTTTTTTCTAAGACGACAAGCCGTATGACTTCATTCAATTCTTTCATGTGGTGTCCCCTCCTTGTTGCGCCGATACCATCGCCCGGTAATCTTCTACGGTCTCTAATAAATCTTCATGCGTTCCTTGCCCTTTTAATTCTCCATTGTCCAAAAATAAAATTTGATCAGCATTTTTGATTGTATGCAAACGGTGAGCCACTGTGATGATCGTGGCGAATCGGGAGAGCTCCTCAATGGAACGTTGCAAAATATGTTCTGTTTTCAAATCTAACCCTGTCGTCGGTTCATCAAAAAGAATAACGGATGGTCGTTTCAAAAAAGTCCGGGCGATTGCCAGGCGCTGTTTCTCTCCCCCTGACAACCCACGACCACCCTCTCCGACTGGCGTATCGTAACCTTGCTCCAAAGACTCCATTAATGCTGCAATCCCCGCTTTTTCCGCAGCCTTCTTAATGTCATTTCTTGTATATGGCTTCTCATCGCCAATGGCAATGTTGTCCGCAATCGTTCCGGAAAATATATACGGATTCTGAGAAATATAACTCAATTGAGAAAACCATTCCCGCTGTTGATAATCAAATAGCGGCCGGTCATTGATAAAAATCTCACCGGAGTCAGGTTTCATCAGCCCGGCAAACAGATGAAGAAGCGTCGACTTTCCAGCACCACTTTTTCCGACAATCGCAACTTGCGAACGTGGTAGGATGGTAGCTTGAAGGTTTTCCATTGAAAAGCCTTTTTCATAACGAAAGCTCATATCTTTAAGCTGTATCAGAGGAGGCTTCTCCCTCCCCAGCTTCGCTTCTCCCCATCCGAATCCTTCCTCTTCTTTTTCCAATTCACCCGATAATTGATTGGCTGCACCCGAGGAACCACGTCCTGTGTGGAAGGCACTGCCGAAATCTTTCAACGTCAAATAAAACTCTGGCGCGAGAATCAGAATAAAGAAGGCAGTAAAAAAGGAAACACTCTCAAATACGACAAGCCTTATGGCAATTTCAAGTGCAATGATGCCGATACTTAGCATCGAGATAAACTCAAGCATCAAGGAAGATACAAAAGCGACCTTCAGCACTTCCATTGTTGCGTCTCTGAACCCCAGACTGCTTGTCTCGATTTCCTTCTGTTGTTGTTTAGAACGACCGAATAATTTTAATGTCGTCAGACCTTGAAGGGTATCTAAAAATTTTCCCGAGAAAGCGTTCATCTTCTCCATTTGGTCTTCCGACTTCTTCTTTGTCATCACACCAATGATCGCCATGAACAATGGAATAAAAGGTGCTGTAATGATCATAATCAGTCCCGAATAAATATGCTGAGTAAAAACGACAATGAGAATCATCACCGGAATGATCATTGTTTGTATCATTTGTGGTACATAGCTGCTGAAATAACCATCAACTTCGTCTACCGCATCCATCAGCACACTTACTTTCCTTCCTGACTGTCCCTGCAAAGAAGTTTGTACAGGGTTGCGAGAAAATTTCTTAATGATGGATTGGCGATAATGACGCTTAGCTTTTGATGCTAGCTTCACGCCTGTTCGTCCATTCAGCCATGTGAACAACGTCCTTCCGGCAAGCACGAGTAACAACCCCACAAGCAGTGGTAAGATTTCACGGAAGCTTTGTTCATCAAGGAAAATCCGATCGACAATTGCTACGAAAAAATAAGACTGACCGATAATCGTGGCACCAATCAACACAGACGTGAAGATCAACAGCATAATCATTTTTCGGTGGGAGAAAGCTAGTCTGCTGAGGTGCTTCATCTATGGAAAACTCCTTATTCATCATTTTTGTGAAAACATTCACATTACCTTTATTATAATTCATAATCTTGATAATTTCTAAAAATAAAACTGATGATTCTATGACAATTCTATACCATCGTCTCCCTTTCTAGTCTACCTCATACCCCACGCACTACTTGCAATATGTGGATGATTTAAAGAAAAAAGACGTCCGTTTTTAGGTCGGCACGTCTGAAAATTTGTATAACCCCCCACCATGTTTTCAAAATTATTGATAAGGAATATCCTACTAAGACCTCCTACAAATCATCTAGAAATCTTTGAATATCTTGCTTCGATTTTAATTGAATGACTCGTTTTTCTTGCCCGACCTTTTGAAAATTGCGGAACCGTTCCTGCATTTTCTTTTTCCGTTTCTTATATGTTGTGAGAATAAATTTGATAAAATCCCAATCCAACTTCTCTTCGCACCCTTTTCCCATATCAGGGCGGCTCTTTTCCCCTCGATATTCCCACCTGCGCTTTATCACCCGGAAGAGACAAACAAGGAGAGGAAGTTCTAAATATATGATAGTGTCCGCTGCAGCCGCTCGTATATCATAAGTATTACTATAATTCCCCTCGATAATCCATGCGTCATTTCCGACAACCTCCTCTTGCCGTGACCTGAAGTCCTCAATGGTCGCTTCATTCCAACCAGGCTCCCAATAAAAGCGATCCAGATGATAGACGTCTATCCCCAGTTTCCTTCCTAGTTGATGGGCAAACGTCGATTTACCTACGCCCGATGACACGCCGAGTACCATAACCCTCTTCATCCCATCTCTCCTCACGATTTCCCTATGGAAAAACCTTCAAACAAACGACCGCCATAGGGAGCAAGCACCTCATCAATGACCCTGATGACATTTCCCTTCTCTCCCTGTTTATATAACTCATCGAAACTTCCAATCAACTGATCCGCCAATACCCTGTCATAGTTCCTTAAAGCACGAGCAGCCCATTTGGATGAGCCGATCCACTGACGGTTTACCCGCAAATAAAACTCGCTCACTTGTTCTGCTAGTTTTCCAGCAATGAAAATCTCTTCTCCTCTGTCCGTGCATCCAATCAAGTCTTCGATAGCGTCGGTTAAAAAATAACGTTTCTCATCAATCGTTGATTTTGACCATGGTAATGGCCCCTCATCCAGTAAATATTCCGCTTCCTCTTTTATTGTCCGCAGCCTGGAGTCATTTTTCACTATCTTCCCTTCCACCACCATGCGTGGCATTGATGGTATTCCGCGCAGACAGTCTCTTCGGAAGAACTCCAGATAAGAAGTCCAATTATGTACAAAAACTTCGACCGGCCAACCACTCGCGAAAAATGATTCCCGATAGGAGGAGGACACTTTTTCGTCGAAAATGACTATGTCCAAGTCTGATGTAGTGGTTGCTTCTTCTCTGACACCACTTCCCGCTAATAGCGCAGCATCACAAGAAGAATAGTATTGCTGAATGACTCTTCCTGCCGTCATCATCATTTCTTTCATTCTCCCACCCCTTTTTCCAATTTCTGTATGACCTGGTACGGTATTATTTAGGAGATTGCATGGCATAGGTGTAAGCAAGACATTGGAAACCGTTCTTTTCTAAGATCGGGCGGCTCATGGGCCGAGCATCGACGGTGAGAAAAATGTACCCTTTCTCTGCTGCTTTCTTTGCTCTGGCTGCTATTAGATCCTTATAAAGCCCTCTCCCGCGGTACGATGGTCTTGTGGCCCCACCCCATAAGGAGGCAAAAGATGTGCCTTCTTCGAGATACATCCATGCACCACTGATCAATTCTTCTCCATCATAGATTCCATATAGATAAAGGTGATCTGGATGTGCCTGTTTATCTCTCCAGAGCCTTTTTCCAAGTGCAGAATGGTCTTCTCCCCAAATATCATCCATGAGACTGATAATATCGGAAACGCCATGTTCATCATCTACTTCAACTAACTGTTCCTGTTCCTCCATATATAATAAGGATGCAGCATTTCGGACATCCAAAACGAGCAACGCTTCCTCCTCTTCTTCCTCAAATCCTTCATCGAGAAGAATGGACTTTAGATTACTTGGTGAGTCATAGCTGAACAATTTCCATTCAAATGGTTGCTTCAACTGTTTGAAATACTCCTTCTCCTCCTGTATGACCGCTTGAGCATTTGCCTCATTCAAATTTGATGCGAGAATAAAACCTCCATCATTGTATTCTGAGACATGGCGGACGACATAAGGAGTCTCCTCCCTTCGGAAACCTGTCGTTACAGCGTTGACCCTAAGATCCTCATGGTACTTTTTTTAATAGCTCACTATTCATTCCCCGACCTCCCTTTCTCCTCATTTCCCCCGCTGATCAAATCTTCCAGAAGTGATACCTTTCAGTTCATTGTACCATCCTTTTTTCTCATTCCAGGAGAGGAAAGAGACTTAACTAAGATGGAAAGTGCCCTACCGCATCAGTATTAACTCCCTGCACATAAAAAAAAGCACCGACAGTAAACAGGTGTCGATGCTCTAGCTAATTCAAGACAAGTTCTCGCTCCAATCAATGGTCGCTTCTCCTTCAAGAAAACGTTCCGTATCCATGGCTGCCATACATCCTGTCCCTGCTGCTGTAATGGCTTGACGATATTTCTGATCCTGGACATCCCCACAAGCGAAGATACCTGGAATGTTAGTGTTTGTTGTACCAGGCTCAACGAGTATATACCCTTTGTCATCCATATCGAGCTTCCCATTAACAAAGTCTGTGTTCGGGTTATGCCCGATGGCAACAAAGATCCCGTCGGTTTCAATGATTTCTTCCTCACCAGAATCATTATCACGTACTTTGATCCCACTGATTTTCATGCCATCGGAAACCATTTCTACAGGAGTTTTATTAAGCGCCCATGTCACTTTATCGTTATCTTTTGCTCGGGATTGCATGATTTTAGAAGCACGGAGTTCATGACGGCGGTGGATGATCTGTACTTCACTTGCGAACTTCGTCAGAAATGTCGCTTCTTCCATCGCAGAGTCTCCCCCTCCGATTATTACGACCTTTTTGTTACGGAAAAAGAATCCGTCACATGTCGCACAAGTACTGACTCCCTTACCGATGTTTTCTTTTTCACCAGGGATGCCCAGCAATTTGGCAGACGCCCCTGTGGAAATAATCAACGCTTCTGTTTCCAATTCACCTAACCCATCCACGTGAAGTTTGAATGGACGATCTTCCACTTCTACATCTGTTACCCAACCGCGTTTGAAGGTGGCGCCGAAACGCTCCGCTTGTTTTTTCATATTATCCATAAGCTCTGGCCCCATAATACCGTCTGGGAACCCTGGGAAATTTTCAACGTCCGTCGTAAGGGTCAGCTGCCCGCCTGGTTCTGGACCCTCAATAACAAGCGGTTCCATGTCAGCTCTTGCTAAGTAGACAGCTGCAGTCAAACCTGCAGGACCTGTGCCTAAAATAATGGATTTGTAAGCCATAAATACTCCTCCTTTGTAAAAGCATCCTCATTAAAGGTATAACCTTATATGGCCAAAGTCATGCTTATATCACTATATTCGGTCCTGTTCCTTTTGTTTTCACTTACCTTCTTCAGCAAACGTTTGGATGCGTGCTTCAATTTCATCCCGTACACGCTGGAAGAAAGCCCATTTTTCTTCTTCTGTACCTTCTGCTTTTGCAGGATCATCGAACCCCCAGTGAAAACGAGTCACTTGCGGAGGGGTCATCGGGCATTTATCATTTGCATCCCCACATAGAGTAATGGCGAATTCAGCGTTGTTAAGAATAGCAGGATCAATGATGTCAGATGTTTGATCCGTGATATCTACATCCACTTCCTTCATCGCTTTTACCGCATTCGGGTTCAAGCCGTGCGCTTCAATTCCTGCTGATTTAACCTCATATTTGTCACTTAAATATTTCTTACCGAATCCTTCTGCCATCTGGCTGCGACATGAGTTTCCTGTACATAGAAAGTAAATAACTGGTTTGTTAGACATGTTTCATTTCTCCTTTAGCTAGTAAAATTAGATAATTAATAACCATATATATAGTCCGACAAGTGTAATGAATAGGGTCGGTACTGTTAAGATAACCCCTACTTTAAAGTAATACCCCCATGAGATACGGAAACCTTTCATCGATAGTACATGAAGCCACAGCAAGGTCGCCAATGAACCAATCGGTGTGATCTTCGGCCCAAGGTCAGAGCCGATGACGTTCGCATAAATGAGCGCTTCTCTCATCGTTCCAGTTGTATTCGTATCAGCAATCGCAAGCGCGTCAATCATCACGGTTGGCATATTGTTCATGATGGAGGAAAGAATCGCAGCAATGAATCCCATAGAAACGGTGGCAACGAACAAGCCTTGATCAGCCGTGTACTGTATGACGTTTGCAAGTATGTCAGTCAGACCTACATTTCTCAGCCCATAAACAACGACATACATACCGACAGAGAAGAAGACAATGGCCCATGGTGCACCTTTGATCACGTCTGCCGTCTTGACCGCGGGACTTCTTCGCGCCATTAATAAAAAGAAGATAGCAATAATTCCTGCGATGATCGACACCGGAATATCCAGAGGCTCACTTGCGAAATACCCGACTAAAAGAACAGCAAGGACGCCCCACGACATACGGAACATTTTACGATCCTGAATCGCTTCTTTAGGCTTTTTCAATTGAGCTAAGTCATAATTTTCAGGAATGCTCTTCCGGAAAAACAGGAACAGTACAAGAATACTTGCCGCTAATGAGAATAAGTTCGGCACAATCATCCGTGTGGCATATTCGACAAACCCTATGTCAAAAAAGTCTGCAGACACAATGTTCACAAGGTTACTGACGATAAGCGGCAATGAGGTCGTGTCTGCAATGAATCCACTGGCCATGATGAACGGAAGAATCATCGCCTCTTTAAAGTTCAAATTACGAACCATCGCAAGGACAATGGGTGTCAGTATCAATGCTGCCCCGTCATTTGCAAATAAGGCAGCAACCACAGCCCCGAGCAAGGTCACATAAATAAACATCCGCTTCCCATCACCCTTCGCTACACGAGCCATATGCAGGGCTGCCCATTCGAAGAACCCGATTTCATCGAGTATCAGTGAAATGATGATGATCGCCACAAATGCCAATGTCGCATTCCAAACAATATCTGTAACCGCAAGCACGTCCTGGAAGTCAACAACACCGAATAATAGAGCAAGAATCGCCCCGCCACAAGCAGACCAGCCAATCCCTAAATTTTTCGGTTGCCATATGACGAAAACTAAAGTAAGTACAAAAATAATCGTAGCAATGATAGCTAAACTCAAAACAATCCCCCTACCTATCGCATTGGATGCGTAATCCCGCTTCTTCCAATGCTTTCAGTTTCTCTTTCTGGTTTGGAATCTGCTCCAAAACCTGCTGTATGATTGGGTACGTGTCATGAGATGTGTTCAAAGAGTAAAAAATCCATTGCCCCTTTCTTTGTTCTTTTACAAGACCAGCATCCCTAAGTTTCCTCAAATGCTGACTAATGGAGGGCTGGCTCATTTGCAGGACCTCTACAAACTCACAAACACAACACTCATGATTTTTCACCAATCCAAGAATGGTAAGCCGCGTTTTATCACCTAAAAGCTTCAACGTCTGAGCGGCTTTTTCCAAATCCACTTTTGTCTCTTCCATAGGAATCACCCACCTCTTCATCATAATATAAGCATATACTTATATATGCAAGAAAAAAAATGACTCTTCCTTGTGAAAGAGTCATTTTTCCTTCATTTTTAAGAAACTTGTTTACAGGCTTCTGCACATTCGTAACAAGCTTTCGCGCAATCCTGGCAATGCTGATGATCATGCTTATTGCACTCATCTCCACAAGCCTGACAAATCTTAGCACAAGCAGCAGCCAACTCAGAAATGAATGGGGAGTTTCTGGAGATCGCTTGTTCTAAGTATCCGCAAATATCTGCACATTCACGATCCAAGCGAATACATTCTGCCATCTTTTGAATGTCATCTTCTTTTAAGCAGGCATCATAACAATGGTTACACGCTTCCATACATTCATGAAGCTTCTCAATAAGGTCTTGATATTTTTCGTGTGCCATCAAAACTCCTCCTTTTTTAGTTGTTTATCTCTTATACCGATAAGTTAAACCTCTTAAACGAAACTATATTTCTTTTCCTTACAAGTGCTCTTCGGTCTCGTAGCTTTAAACCATTGGAGACATAAGAAAAAGATAATCAAGGCATCGATTGCATCGCCCCCATAATACATCAACATAGCTCCTTGCTCTGCTTGCGGAACTGGAATCCCTGCAGGCGGGTAGGCATAAATGTGTTTAGAAAGAATCCCATGACCAGCGAGAGCGCATATTAATACGATCGCCCGAAATAAATAGGATTCACGATGTGGAGTTGGGTCGACGTAAATCATGGAGACAGTAAAGAAATAACCAGCTAAAAAAACATGAGCATGAACAACTACATACAGAATCATATGTTCATGCATCAAAGAGTAAAGATTTGTCCGGTATAAAATAGCAAGCCCCCCTATGTTAAGGGCTGTAGCAACTACGGGATGTGTCACAAACTGAGAATACCGGCTTCTTAACAGTCGTGATAGGGTCCGTGCATGCTCCACCTTCCACGTACTTAATACTAATGTCATAGGAGCTGCTAGCACTAACAGCAATGGAGCAAGCATCCCTAGTAGCAAATGGCTGACCATATGCATTCTAAAATCATGATGAGCTAGCTCCGCTACAGGCCCCGCTACCGATCCGATCGCTAGAATACAACCACCGATCCATGACACTGTTCTAAAGAGAGGCCAAGTTTGTTGGTCCTTTCTTTTTGTAAGGATAAGAAGGTATATAATAAGGCCAAGCACGAAAGGGGCAGCTAATAATAGTTGTAAATATCCGCCATCCATTACAGTCTCATGGTTGTGTACACTCAAAAACTTCATGCTTCTTTCCCTCTGCGCCAAAGCAGTAATAGACCTATCGCAATCATTACAACCGCAGCAATATTCCAAACCAAATCATAAACAATGACATTTTCAACATAGCGGATTTGGTGTATTCTCAATAACTTATGTTGAATGATTCCATCATATAATTGAAAAAAACCTGCCCCTAACAGAACTCCTCCCCACCATTTCTTTAACGACAACCCCCTTTTCCTGCGTAAGTCTGCGAATAAAAATAACCCCCCTATGGTTGCGAACCAGCTGAAGGCATGGAAAAAACCATCAGAAATCAGACCGACATCTGTAGTAGATTGATCATAAAAATGATGCCACCTTAGCAATTGGTGAAACACTGTCTCATCAATAAAAGCTGCAAGACCGATTCCAAACAAAAGCCCGGACCACTTATTTCTTTTTACAAGGGCAGAAGATGCATGGTTAGAGTTAGACCCCATCCTTTATTCCTCTCCTTTTTCGTTTTTTACAATTCTTCCCTTGAATAAAGAATATAAACGGACCCTTCTTTCTTAAGAGGCAGCCTCCCTAGAAATTGAGCCTATCTTCCTTCCACCATAATTCCCACAAAAACCTCTCCATCTCCACTTTTGAATCCATTTCCTTTAATAATATTTATCTGCAATTGGCGAATGTCAAAATCCCGGGGCGAATATCTATACGGGTAGTTTTGCTAATCATATAATGACTAAGAACAAGTTTGATACTTGGAGGAATCAAAATGTATAGAAACAATCCTGCACGTAGACCGGGATTTTGTATCTTCCCCGGTTATAAATATTGCGGTCCTGGATGCAGTGGTCCCGGTGAGCCTGTCAATGCTGTAGATGCCGCTTGTAAAGCTCACGATGAGTGTTATCGCTATTACAGAGACTATTGTGCTTGTGACCACGCCTTCATCAATAAGCTGGAGAGATTGCAAAACCCCTATACAATGGAAGGGCGCCATGCAAGGATGTTGTACAAATATATGAAATTCCAACGTTTTTTCACCTGCTCATTCTAACAAGAAGGTCATGTAATGATAGACCTTCTTTTTCACTTATTTTCCCCGATTACATACATGAATGTTCTATAATTGAATAATAAGGAAAAGAGGCACTTTTCAAATGAGGTACATGTGCTTATAATAGTCAACAGCACGCTTTTTTTTGCATGCTTTGCCAACATGAGAGGATGTATAACTATAAAATGAAATTTGAAGAAAGGTTCGATTGGCAGCTCTTTTTTATTATTTGTTGTTTCATAGCCGTCAGTTCGGTCGCTCTTTACAGTGCACAGCAAAGCACTCAATATAACGATAACTTTGTACTTAAGCAACTCGTCTGGTATGGGGTGGGAGGCGTAGTCATAGGATTCATGATGTTTGTGGATCCAGAAGATTTCAAAAAAATCAGCTGGTATCTTTATGGATTCGGGATCCTTCTATTGGTAGGGCTTATAATTGCTCCGTCATCTATTGCTCCTGTCATCAAAGGGCAAAAAAGTTGGTTCGCCCTTCCTGGCTTATCCCTTCAACCATCGGAATTAGTAAAGATATTTACAATCCTCGTACTCGGAAGGATTGCAGTGAATCACAACGATAAACATAGATCATCCTTCAAGATGGACTTGCTACTGCTTCTGAAACTAGGGGCGGCCACAGGTGTACCACTGCTTTTGATCATGCAACAACCAGACCTCGGAACTGGACTTGTATTTATCGCCATTCTTGGTGGGTTTATTCTCGTTTCAGGCATTCAATGGCGAATCATTTTGCCGATTATCGGAATCATTTCCGCTTTAGGAACAGCTGTAATCTGGTTGGCCATTCGTGCCCCAGAACTACTGGATCGGTACTTAGGAGTAAAAGAATATCAACTTGGTCGAATCTACTCCTGGTTCCAGCCGACGAAGTATGAAGATTCGTCTGGATATCACCTCGTTAAAGCGATGAGGGCGATTGGATCAGGCCAACTCTACGGGAAAGGATTCGGAGAACGAGAGGTGTACTTACCCGAAGCCCAGACAGACTTCATCTTCAGTATTATTGCTGAGGAATATGGATTCCTTGGTTCTTGTGTTGTCATTTTCCTATTCTTCTTTTTGATCTATCGCTTTACGACTATTGCTTTCAAAGCCAATAGTAATTACAGTTCTTATGTAATGGTAGGGATCATCAGTATGATTGCCTTCCACGTCTTTCAAAATATCGGAATGTCTGTGCAGCTACTTCCAATCACAGGAATTCCGCTTCCCTTCATCAGTTATGGAGGAAGTGCATTAATCGGAAACCTCATGGCTTTAGGAATAGCCTTTTCCATCTCCTATCATCATAAGACATATATGTTCGGCGAATAGAAAAAGAATGCAAAAGAGGGACGTCCATGGTGGCGTTCCTTTTTACATTCTTTTAATTAATGATCCGGTATTCGATACTATCCTGCAGCCCCCAAAGGTTAAGGGAGAAACTATTAACCGGAGGATATTCTTTCATCTATAATTTATTTGAGCATTTCTTTCAAGAGCTTTTTAGTAAAAAACGCGTTCATTTTCAGGAGAAATCAAAAGAATATCGTAGATTCTATAAATAATCTCCAATCTGCCATCTGAGACAGGAGTGGCCAATAGATTCTTCCTTTTATTAATTTTTTGATATCAGCTATCCTTACTTGTTTATCTAAAGGTCCCATAGCCATATAGGTATAAAAATAGTAATTAAAATAGTTCCCCATATGATCATAAGAAACCACATGTCTTTCTTAGAAAGAAAATAATAGAAAACCCCCTTTTAAACGATCGTGCCTGTTAGTTGAAAAAAGGTATGTTGATATTTTCTATATGAATAGACTATGGTTACTAATTAAAAGGCTGACACCCGCTATTAGGTGTCAGCCTTTCTTTGTTTATTCTACAGTTACACTTTTAGCCAAGTTTCGTGGTTTATCTACATCACAATCGCGATGTAGAGCGGCATAGTAAGAAATCAGCTGCAATGGAATCACAGACACAAGTGGTGTCATAAGTTCGTGTACGTGAGGAATGACGAATGCATCGCCATCTTTATCTAAGCCCTTCATACTGATGATCATACTGTTCGCTCCACGCGCTTCTACTTCCTGTACATTACCACGGATAGAATAGTTGACGTTCTCCTGTGTCGCTAGCGCAATAACAGGAGTTCCATCTTCGATCAATGCAATAGTACCATGCTTCAATTCTCCGCCGGCGAAGCCTTCTGCCTGGATGTAGGAGATCTCTTTCAACTTGAGAGCACCTTCTAATCCAACATAAAAGTCAATGCCACGGCCGATGAAGAAACAGTTCCGTGTTGTAGGCAGATACTCACGAGCGAGTTCTTCCAATTGTTCTTTCTGATCTGTTAGAGCTTCCATCGCTGTCGCAACGATCCCTAATTCTTGCATAGGGTCAAAATCAAGCTCGATTCCTTTAGCACGCGCCGTATCTACAGCAAGAATCGCAAGAACCGCCATTTGAGCTGTATAAGCTTTTGTGGATGCTACCGCAATCTCTGGTCCCGCATGCAAGTGCATCGTATAGTCAGCTTCCCGGGAGAGGGTGGAACCAGGTACGTTTGTAATCGTCAATGCTGGGTGACCAAGTTCTTTTGTTTGAACAAGAACAGATCGGCTGTCTGCTGTTTCACCACTTTGAGAAAGATAGACGAACAACGGCTTCTCAGAAAGCAATGGCATATTGTAAGAAAACTCACTAGCAACATGAACTTCAACAGGGATGTTCGCCAATTTTTCGATAAATTGCTTCCCAAGCAATCCTGCGTGGTAGCTTGTTCCCGCCGCAATGATATAAATACGGTCACAGACTTTCATTGCTTCACGGATTTCAGGCTCTAATTTAATATCATCATTCTCATTTTGATACTCTTGAATAATTTTACGAATAACAAACGGTTGCTCATCGATTTCTTTCAACATGAAATGTGGGTATGTGCCCTTTTCAATGTCTGTTGTGTCCAGTTCTGCTTTGAATGGCTCACGTTCAACAGTGGTACCGTCTAACTTCTGAATTTCAACGCCATCACGACGTACGATCACTGTTTCCTTATCCATCAGCTCAAGAAACTGATCCGTTACGTGAAGAGCAGCCATTGAATCACTTGCCACAACATTAAAATCATCGCCAAGCCCTACAAGTAGAGGGCTTTTGTTTTTTGCAACATAGATTGTATCTTCATTTTCCTTGTCGATCAACGCAATGGCATAAGAACCAGTCAGAAGCTCGACAGCCTTCCGAAAAGCAGCTGCCACATCATTCATTTCGTTGTTCAATACTTCCATAAGTTGAACGATGATTTCTGTATCTGTCTCACTCTTGAATTCCACACCGTTCAAGTATTCATCACGAACATCCACATAGTTCTCGATGACACCGTTATGAACAATCGTAAAGCGACCGGAAGTACTTTGGTGAGGGTGCGCATTCTCTTCACTAGGCGCCCCGTGAGTAGCCCAGCGCGTATGTCCAATACCCAATGTCGCTTTTACGTTTTCATCGACAGCTTTTCTTAACGTTGCTATGCGTCCCTTTACTTTTGTCACTTCGACGCCTGCATTATTGAGGGTGGCAATACCTGCTGAGTCATATCCACGATACTCAAGCTTTTGTAAGCCATCCAATAAAATATCCTTCGTATCATCCTGTCCAATATATCCTACAATTCCACACATATTTGTTGGCCTCCTAAAAAATGAAGAGAAGGGCAACGAATAATCTAATGGGGCTAATCGTCGCCCCTCTCCCGTTCTTTTTCTTTGATCACTTTGTCCAGGATGTATTGTTCAAAGAGTCGCCTCTTCGGTTTACATCTGGACGTACGGTTGAAGTGTTGCAACCGGGAGGCATCCGCCGAAACCTCGATGAACCTCCACCTCGTCAACTGTGCTGAATATGTCCGTTTCACACAGTCCTGGCGCTTTATAATTACAAGTGACCTCCACCCTCCTTAGCTATCTCTGAATCAAGTCCTTTTTCTCTCATTTCCTGATGCCTGTTTTGCTAAACATCATTTCGACAAATTTTTCAAGGACATTATTATTTTACCTACCCCTCATTACGGGGTCAATGAAAATTATAACTGTTATATAAATGTAAGGACTCTGTAATAGGATATGCGCAGGTCTGCACCCTGTGCGACCTGCGCCCCGTTCCTTCTTTTATTCTTCTAAACCAAGCTCTTCTTCAACGACTTGGACGACTTTATCGCAATATTCTTCACACTGTTCCTCCGTAGGTGCTTCAACCATAATTCGGACTAACGGTTCCGTACCTGATGGACGAACTAGAACACGTCCACGGTCACCCATTTCTTCTTCGACCGCTTGAATTGCTTCCTGAATACGTGGGTGAGTCTGCACTCTATTTTTATCAATGACACGGACATTCTTCAGTACTTGTGGGAATTTCTCCATTTCTCCCGCCAGTTCTGATAACGGCTTTCCTGTCTCTTTCATGACATTTACGAGTTGCAGTGCTGATAACATGCCATCCCCTGTCGTATTATGATCAAGGAAAATGATGTGACCAGACTGTTCCCCGCCAAGGTTAAAACCACCACGGCGCATTTCTTCCATGACATAACGATCCCCAACAGCTGTCTTATCACTTTTCATCCCATTCGCTTCGACAGCTTTGTAGAAACCAAGGTTACTCATGACTGTAGATACAACTGTAGAGTGATTCAATGTACCATTCTCATTCATATGCTTTGCACATATGTACATGATTTTATCTCCATCTACGATCTTCCCTTTTTCATCTACAGCAATTAAGCGATCACCATCTCCATCAAACGCCAGGCCGACATCCGCTCTCTTTTCTTTTACAAGGTCTTGTAAAGATTCAGGATGTGTCGAACCCACGCCATCGTTAATATTCAACCCATCCGGTGATGAACCGATGGAAGAAATATCTGCTTCAAGGTCTGCAAACAAATGGGAAGCCAAGGAAGAGGTTGCCCCATGTGCACAATCGAGAGCAATGTGAAGGCCATCAAAGTCATAATCGACCGTTTGCTTCAAGTGTTGCAAGTACTTTTGTCCGCCTTCGAAATAATCATTAATTTGACCAAGGTCAGAACCTGAAGGACGCGGTAGGTCGTCCTGTTCTGCATCAATCAAAGCTTCAATTTCCTCTTCTTGAGAGTCTGATAATTTAAAACCATCGGGGCCGAAAAACTTTATACCGTTATCTTCGACAGGGTTATGAGAAGCAGAAATCATAATGCCCGCTTCTGCCTGCATCGCTTTGGTCAAAAAGGCGACGCCTGGTGTTGAAATAACTCCGAGACGCATAACTTCTGCACCGATAGATAGCAAACCAGCAGCTAGAGCTCCTTCTAACATTTCACCAGAGATTCTAGTGTCCCGGCCTATCAATACTTTCGGTCGTTCTACACCTTTAGTGACCACATAGCCTCCGTAACGCCCTAATTTGAATGCAAGTTCTGGTGTTAGTTCTTTATTGGCAACACCACGTACACCATCTGTACCGAAATATTTACCCATAATCATTCTACCTCTCTTTCTATTCTTTCCGTTATTTATTAATTACGATGTTTTATTACGGTTGGCTCGCTTATGGCCCTTCTCCGTCTTCTGATTCCTCATCCACGACATCTACTTGCACATCAATCGTTTCTGGGTCGGCGGACGTTACGCCTTCAGGGAGCGGGATTTCCACTTCCAGGGTCTCATCTTCTGTCACTTCTGTCACATCCACCGGTACTTCCGAAATTTCATCGATATTATCGAGGACATCTTGAGGTCCGCTAAGTGTTACTTCTTCTGTTTCTGTGGAGACAGAGTCGATGAGTGCCCCTTCTGTATTCCCTCCGCGGGGCACAACACTAATAGGGACATCTTTGGTTCTTCTAGAAACCGGAACCGTCACTTCGACTGCCGTCGGATCGACAAGGACATTCAGTTCGTTCCCCTGATTATCATATACCTTCACAGGAGCTTCTTGTTCCTCAATGGTTTCTGTCGTCCCCCCAACATCAATGATGGCCCTAACAGAGGCGACTTTCTGTACGACGGAGGAAGCGCCTGTTATGGATACTTCAGAAGGGCTGACTTCAGGATCTCCAAGCTCTAACGTACTATCAAGGTTGCGTTCATTAATATAATCAATACTCACTTCATAATCTTGAGTGACTTTTTCCTCAATCGTCACTTCAATAATCTTAGGATCAAGCGTAACGGAAAGCTGATTAGAAATCCCTGAGTGTTGTAAAGAAACTTCATGTGTCCCCGGGCCTAAACCGTTCAGATCGACAAAAACGGTAAAGTTCTTCTGCCTTGCTACAGGAGCAACAGCGCCAGCCGGCCCCTCAACAGATACGGAAACCTCTTGAGGAATCCCACTTACCACATATTCTTCACTATCAAATCGGATTTCAAGCGGAATATTCTCCATCCTTTCCATATCGGACGAAGATTGATTGAAGAAAATGGAATCAGAATCCATATTGTCATCAACATTGACGGTTACCCAGAGCAACCCCGCAAGCATGAGAGAAATAATCCGGATAAACCAGACACTTTTGAACCAATTATCCATTCTTTTTCCCCCTCCAGTTCCAGCTTTTTACCGCAGGGGCGGAGTAATCCAACTCCGTACGTAAGATCTCTTCCAGTTTCACTTGGTCAAGATCACGATGGAGTTCGCCGTTTTTAGTACAGGAAATTGCTCCAGTCTCTTCCGATACTACAATGGTTAAAGCATCTGTTACTTCACTGATGCCCATCGCCGCCCGGTGTCTAGTACCAAGTTCCTTAGAAATGAAAGGACTCTCAGACAAAGGTAAATAACAGGCTGCAGCTACAATTTCATCATTTTTAAGTATAACCGCCCCATCATGGAGTGGTGTATTAGGTATAAATATGTTCGTGAGAAGTTCGCTGGACAAATGTCCTCCGACTCGAATGCCCGTTTCCACATAGTCACCCATACCAGTATCGCGTTCAATCGTGATCAAAGCTCCGATCCTACGTTTCGCCATATAGTTACAAGACTTAATAATGGCTTGCAAAGTCTTCTCGGTATCTTCTTCCTCTGAGGTGTTCCTGCCGAAGAAGCTTCCACGACCAAGCTGTTCCAAAGCTCTTCTCAGCTCCGGCTGGAACAAAATGATAATGGCGAGAAAACCCCACGTAATCGCTTGTGACATCAGCCACCTTAATGTGGTCAGTCCAAATAAATTACTCAATAACCATATACCCAGAATGACAAAAATCCCTTTCAGAAGTTGAACGGCCTTCGTCCCCTGGATCAGCATGATTAATTTATATACAACAAACCAGACAAGGGCGATATCCACAGTAATCAAAAAGTAATCTAAAACATCCAATCCCCCATCAAGCATGCCTACACTTCCTTTTAATATAAAATAAATCTCAGACATTGTTCCCGCTTATAATCGTTTTTACACAACTATGTAGTCTATTGGCATTTTTCAGTACTACAAACGATAAAATTAAAGAGGGGCAATTAAAAAAATTCACATTTACCATTATATCACATAACCGTTTCCTAATATATGAGAACATTTAGTCAGACAAACAATGTAATCTCTAGAAATCAGTTTCGAGACATTTGCTTGGGAAGATGGTAGTCAGGAAAACACCTCATCCCCCCGCCCTAAATCTCCATCACATATCGGAATGGAATCTTCAGGGTAACTGCCATATTCTTAGGTGAATATCTTATGGAACAAGTAAAAAAAGCAGAGGAACTGGAATGTTCCCCTGCCTGTTATTCGTCAGATTCGAAAGAGAATATTTCTTTCACGGTGTTTTTAGTGTGATACCATATCCACTCATAAACTTGGTTCACTTCTGTCAATTCTCCTGAATAGGCACGGAGGTTGTTACGATCTAATTGATCATTTGTACCCCCTTGAGGATTTTCACCAATAATATCACCATTGATGATGGTAATATCCCCGTCCACTTTCCCATGGATCCTCAAGTCACCATTCCTTACGACAAGATCTCCCTGAACCGTAACCCCTTCAGGTACGATGACCGTATGATCCCTTATCTCCAAGTTTTCTTGTTTTGAAACAGTTACCTGTTGATCTTGGTTCCATGCTGTGAATATACCGCTGAACATCAAAATGAAGAAGATGGCAGCTGCCGTTAAAATCGGATGCCGCTGGAGTTGCCGCAAATAGTTTTTCCGTTTCTTCTCTTTTGGTAAATTCGCCATTACATTCGCTGTAAATCTCGGTGGTGCTGATACTGATGTTGTATTTTTAATCAAAGTGGTTGTTCTCTTCAATTCATGAAAATGTTCCTGACAGGATGGACACGTTTGCAAATGGTCTCTCAGTCGTCTCTCGTCATCTTTATATAATTCCCCATCCAAATATTGATGCATGAGTGCAATTGCCTCTTTATTGCAATTCATTCCCTCTCAACTCCTTCACACATGTCGAAGCCTCTTACGTAATGCCTCTCTCCCCCGGTGAACCCTCGTCTTAACTGTCCCTACAGGAATATCCAGAACTTCTGCAATCTCCTGAAGAGCTAACTCGTCTAAGTAGCGAAGAACAATAACACTGCGATACTTAGGGGGAAGAGCCAAGATTTCTTTATGAATATACGTTTGAAGCTCAAGGCTTTCCACTTCCTCCTCAGGCAAAGCTTGATCAGCAGCCAGCTGCGAATACATATCCAGACCTTCCGTCCCTCTCACCTCAGCATCCAAATGGTAATCAGGCTTCTTCTTTCGTATACGGTCAATGGACAAGTTGGTAGCAATGCGGTAAAGCCATGTCGAGAACTTACGCTTTTCGTCAAAAGTATGGAGGTTCGTATATGCCCGGATAAAAGCCTCTTGAGCCAAATCCTCGGCTTCATAGGAGTTACCGACCATACGGAGGCAAATATGATAGACTTTGTTTTGATAAAAAGATACAATGTCCTCAAATGCCGATTGATCTCCCTTTTTGACCTCTTTAATTTTTTGTTTAATCATGGTTTCCATTCGCTATACCTCCGCTATACGTGCGGTCGATATCCTTTACGGATGACCTCGCCCGAAAGTTTCAAAAAAATATCTTTTTTTCACTAATATAAGTTTAACTTTTTTTAGTATCGGTTATAAAGCTGTAAATGTAAAAAATTTCATAGGAGGAAGTATTATTATGAAGCGAGTCACTGCTTTGACGGAAGAAATCGAAGCTTGTCGTGTAGAAATGACACGTTTAGCCAGCATCCATAAGCTGAGTTCACCAGAAGTTGTGCGGATCAGTGTCAAACTAGATCGTTTATTGAATGAATACGAGACCTTAAAATATAAAAAACAGCAACCTGCCCTTCAAAAGGCAAGTTACTGTTAATACTTCGCCATTTTATTTCAAACTTTCCCCAAATAGAGAGCCCATCAACCCTACCGCTACGCTAGCGGTTTTATTTTTTTCATCTAAAATCGGATTCACTTCGACAAACTCAGCAGAAGTGATCATACCTGACTGGTGAAGCATTTCCATAGCCAAGTGACTTTCACGGTAACTTAATCCTCCAATGACCGGTGTACCTACTCCCGGTGCATCACTAGGGTCCAAACCATCAAGATCAAGGCTCAAGTGTACCCCATCTGTACGTTCCTTCAAATAATCTATCGCTTCCTCTATCACTTGTGTCATACCCATACGATCCACTTCGTGCATCGTATAGACTTTGATTCCTCTTTCTTTAATAAGGACCCGCTCTCCCTCATCCAAGGAACGAGCTCCGATAATCACCACATTTTCCGGTTTTATTTTCGGTTCGTAATCATGAATACCAGTCAGTTTTTCATGGCCAATACCCAAACTTACTGCTAGTGGCATGCCATGGATGTTACCAGATGGAGAACTGTCTGCGGTATTAAGATCTCCATGAGCATCGTACCAAATGACTCCAAGGTTATCATAATGTTTCGCTACCCCAGCTAGAGTTCCCATAGCGATACTGTGATCTCCCCCCAGAACTAAAGGGAAACGTTTATTTTCTATTACTTGATCTACCGACTTTGCAAGACGACTGCTTCCTTCTGCTATTTCATTTAAATTTCGTAAGTTATCCTGTCTATTATCTGCATTAGGTTCCGGACGAGGAATATCAATGTCTCCTAGATCTTCAATCTCATATTTCAACTGTTCCAGACGTTCAACCATCCCCGCATAACGGATTGCGCTCGGCCCCATATCTACACCACGGCGCATTTGCCCAAGGTCCATAGGTACACCGATTACTGAAAGCTGTTTATTCATTAAAGTTCCTCCTTTATCTTCTACTATAATTGTATCCGTTTTTGGGAAGATGACTCAACTGGACACCTTTGTGTATATATATACGACTAGCAGTATGAAAACGTATGTAATCATGCATTTTTACAAGTTACTTCGCTCTTTTTACATATAATGGATATAGTTTTCCGTCATACTTTCTCTATCGAAAATCATAGGGTTTTATCCTTCCCCACCAGTTGATTCCTTATTCAATAAAAGCTCCTTTATCTTGAAGACTCAGTTTCGAGACATATGAAGAGTGCGAATGGGGTCTTGGAAGCAACTCGCTTTCCTGCAGCCCCTAAAGCACTTCCATTATCTCGAAATCGAGTCTTCCAGAATACTGCCATATAAGTGAAGAATAATTTAATACAAAAAACCTGACATCAATCAGATGTCAGGTTGAGTAGTGGAGCCTAGCGGGATCGAACCGCTGACCTCCTGCGTGCAAAGCAGGCGCTCTCCCAGCTGAGCTAAGGCCCCATATGGAGCGGGAGACGGGATTCGAACCCGCGACCCCCACCTTGGCAAGGTGGTGTTCTACCACTGAACTACTCCCGCATATAAAATTATGAAAGATGAGCCATGAAGGATTCGAACCTTCGACCCTCTGATTAAAAGTCAGATGCTCTACCAGCTGAGCTAATGGCTCATAATTTTATCTTCCCAGTATAACATCTTTATAAAAAATGGCTGGGCCAGCTGGATTCGAACCAGCGCATGACGGTACCAAAAACCGTTGCCTTACCGCTTGGCTATGGCCCAACAATTACAAAAATAGTATTTACCATATAAAGATTATTATACAATAACCTTGTTTAATTTCATAAAAAATAGCTGATCGATAATGTCAGCCATTATAATCATTTAAAATGGTGGAGGGAGTAGGACTCGAACCTACGAACCCGATGGGAGCGGATTTACAGTCCGCCGCGTTTGGCCAACTTCGCTATCCCTCCACTGAATTAAACAAGTGGTGCCGGCCAGAGGACTTGAACCCCCAACCTACTGATTACAAATCAGTTGCTCTACCAGTTGAGCTAGGCCGGCAATTTATAAGATTTAATGGTGGAGGATGCAGGGTTCGAACCTGCGACCCCTTGCTTGTAAGGCAAGTGCTCTCCCAGCTGAGCTAATCCTCCGAAAAGTGGTGACCCGTACGGGATTCGAACCCGTGTTACCGCCGTGAAAGGGCGGTGTCTTAACCACTTGACCAACGGGCCTTGGGTATATCGGTTTTCTCAGAGCTTCCAGCCGGATTTGAACCGGCGACCCCTTCCTTACCATGGAAGTGCTCTACCACTGAGCTATGGAAGCAAGTGGCTCCAACGGTAGGATTCGAACCTACGACCGATCGGTTAACAGCCGATTGCTCTACCACTGAGCTACGTTGGAATAATATTAGTCTCCTAAAGCATTAATAAGGAAAGAGAAACAATGTGGCGGCGTCCTACTCTCACGGGGGTAAACCCGACTACCATCGGCGCTGAAGAGCTTAACTGCTGTGTTCGGCATGGGAACAGGTGTGACCTCTTCGCCTTCACCACCACATCATTATAAAGTTTGAGGTGAACCCTCAAAACTGGATAAGGAAACATTCTATGATGAAAAAGTAACTATCTTTTCACGAAAGCTATCTATAGGATAGATAAGTCATCGATCCATTAGTATCCGTCAGCTCCACGTGTCACCACGCTTCCACCTCGGACCTATCAACCTCATCGTCTCTGAGGGATCTTATTTGCTTAAAGCAAAGGGAAATCTCATCTCAAGGGGGGCTTC
>NZ_FOSB01000008.1 GCF_900114165.1 Halobacillus dabanensis | reverse complement strand
CAGTTGGAAAGCAATCGCAGTCTCCTGAAGAGAAGCTCCTGTCTGTTTCCTAAAGTTTAATACATCCATCTTGAATTGGACAGGGTAGACTTTTTTAGAATGCTTCCTTTTTAACCCTTCTTCCCCGAATGCTTGATAAGCATGAACCCAACGTAAAATTTGAGTATCACTAGGGATCGAGTACTTTTTAGCTAATAGAACGTACCCTTGATGTCCCTGGAGATATTCCCTTACCACCTTCAATTTAAATTCCTTACTATACTTTGCCATACAAAACACCCCGGAAGTTAGATTTTTTTACTCTAACTTCCGGGGTGCACTACCTTGCCCACTCTTCTTTTTCTGTTTACTCTTCTTTTTCTAACACATCAGCAATTCTCTTACTAGCTAATCCATCCCCATATGGATTGCTGGCCTGACTCATTTCTTTATATGCTTCTCCATTTTCAAGAAGGAGTTTGAAGTTTTTATAAATATTTTCTTCATTCGTTCCAACAAGTTTTAACGTACCTGCAGCTACACCTTCCGGACGCTCAGTCGTATCCCTCATAACGAGCACGGGTTTACCTAGACTTGGAGCTTCCTCTTGGATACCACCACTATCTGTCAAGATCATATAGGACCTTGAAAGGAAGTTATGGAAGTCCAAAACTTCCAATGGCTCAATAATCCTCACGCGATCATGATTACCAAGAATATCATTAGCCGCTTCCCTTACTACAGGATTCATATGAATAGGATAAATCACTTTAATATCTTCATGTTCATCAACAATCCTCTTAATTGCTTTAAACATATTCCTCATCGGTTCTCCAAGGTTCTCTCGTCGATGAGCTGTAATCATGATCAAACGACTGTCTGATGCCCATAAGACCTGTTCATGCTCATAATCCTCTCTGACCGTTGTGTTAAGAGCATCAATCGCTGTATTCCCAGTTACAAAGATACTTGGTTCGTCCTTTTTCTCTCCTAAGAGATTCTCTTTTGCCATTTCTGTCGGAGCAAAGTTATACTTCGCCACTAAACCGACTGCTTGTCGATTAAATTCCTCAGGATATGGGGAATAAATATCATACGTACGAAGACCAGCTTCCACATGCCCTACTGGGATTTGTAAATAAAAACATGCTAACGAAGTGACAAAGGTAGTGGATGTGTCTCCGTGTACCAATACAACATCCGGTTTCACTTCATCGAGCACTGCTTTCATCTTATCCAGAATGTTTGTAGTTACATCAAACAACGTCTGCTTATCTTTCATAATGGATAAGTTGTAATCCGGTTCTACACTAAATGCATTTAATACTTGCTGTAGCATTTCCTTATGCTGACCAGTAACACATACGGTTGTTTCTATATTTGTTCTAGTTTCTAATTCTTTTACTAATGGACACATTTTAATGGCTTCAGGCCTTGTGCCGAATACGACCATAACTTTTTTCATTTCTTTAATCCTCATTTCAAAACTTATAGTGACGACTACATTTCACTCAATCCGTCTTCATCTAACGCTACACGAAGTTTATCATTAATCATTTGGAAAAAAAGACATTCTTTTCTCTTCCACATCTAGAATGACATTATATTGATCCAATTTGACGTAGTAGCTTCCATTACCATCAGTAGCCGCTAAGGAATTTTCTTTAATATCTTCAATAATCGGACTACCAAGGTCAATCGAATACACATGAATTGCTTTCATTGAGCCTTCTTCGTCAAAGAGATAAGCTAAATGATCATTAGAATATTCTAAAAGCACATCACCTTTGGGGAATTCAATCTCACTAGTCATTCCATTAAAAATAGACTTGATTTCGTCAATATTTGCCGAACTAAAAGCGAAAAAGTATTCGTACGATTGTACAAATCTACTGCTGAACGATCTGGATATTTCCTCAAGGGTAAACTCTGAGTTATGACTTTCACCATTTACTAGGCCTATTTTGTCTTTAGATGCATAAAAGATACTGTTTTGATACTTTAGTTTATAAGACTTGCCAATAAGACCTTGAACATATAGCTTTGTAAGGGAAGGAACAACCTCTTTATTATTTATGAGTTCCACATCCTCATATAAAATAAGTTGTCCTAACGCAATCGCTTCTTGATTGATTTCTTCGTCTATAGTTTCAGACTGAGTTTGAAGTTTTTCGCTATTTTCTGACTGAACTTCTTTAGAATTTAAATTCATATTTTTCCATTTGCTTGAAACTATCTCGGAAGGATTCTCAAAAAACATGGAGGCCCCACTCAATAATGTCAATAACATCATTAAGAACGCTGGGATTAATGACTTAACCCCAGTATTCTTCCCTTTCTCACTATTTTGGAATGAAGATCCGTTGTTATTTCCACTAAATTTGCCAAATTGTGTAGCAAGCATGTCTTTCTTATGGTTCTTTTTTTCAGCTTTAGTTAACTCATTAAACCAACTAATATAGGCATTGTATTCCTTTGCTACTTTAGCTGTTGTATCAAACATTCTCATTTGGCCGTAGCTCACCCAAATGATTCTGTCAGATATTTTCTTTACCTGGGACAAGGAGTGACTGATAAAAAATATCGTTTTTCCTTGTTCTTTGAATTCCTTAAATTTATCGACACACTTCTGATGGAAAGTAGAATCCCCTACAGACAAAGCTTCATCTACAATAAGAATATCTGGTTCGATATGAACTGATATCGCAAATCCTAGGCGGGACTTCATTCCACTTGAATAATTCTTTATCGGTTGATAGATAAATTCACCTATATCAGCAAAATCAATAATATACGGGGAGATTTTGGCTATTTCCGTCTTACTCAACCCGTGCATTAGACACTTGAGTTCTATATTTTCATAGCCTGTCAAATGATTATTTAATCCGGCTGAAATAGCAACCAAGGATGTCTCTCCTTCAATGTTAATGTTCCCGGAAGAAGGAGGGACTACTTGAGCTAACAAATTAGATAAGGTCGATTTACCCGATCCGTTGGTTCCGATAATACCTATCGTTTCTCCGGGGTCCACTTCAAAAGAAATATCATGTAATGCTAAAAAACTTCTATTAATACGTTTAAAGGATAAAATGTCTAGCAATTGATCTGATTTCTTCTTAAATAGACTATACTCTTTGGTGACGTTCGAAAATTTTACTACTGGCTTTGTCATTCATAAGCCTCCAAATTACAAGTAATCTACAAATTTACTCTTAAAGTTTTCATGCAACGTTGAACCCACCAATAATATTAGTATGGTTATTGACCAAAAATATAGCATATAACGCCAATCTTCATAAAACCAGCCGCCTCCAAGAAAAGTATCCCGAAAACCATTGACAATATAAGCAAATGGGTTTAGTTTGATTACCGTTTGTAGTTTCTCAGGGAAACTATCCATACTCCAAAAAATGGGTGTTACAAAGAAGAGCATCCTCATTACAGATTGAACTAGCAATTGATAATCGCGAATGATTGCAGAAATTGTAGATGAAAATAGGGTAAATGCATACATGAATGTAAACATACATAGCAAATAATACGGAAGTTGAATTAAGGAAACACCGCCGTATATTCCGTGAGCAAATACCACTGCGAACAATAGAATCATCATGAACGCAAAATTTACCGCATTCCCTAATATAGTTATAGAAGGTAGTACGCTTACTGGGAAATTCATTTTAGATACAAGATTAACTTTGCTGTATATACTATTTGACCCTTGTACAATGCTAGGTGATATAAAAAACCAAGGAACAATCCCTAGCAATAAATAGACAATGAAGGGCGTGTCTCCTACAGCCCCTCCTTGTCTTAATCCAACTCCAAAAACGAACCAATAAACCCCGACTTGAATCATTGGGTTAATAATTTGCCACAAAATACCCAAGTAGTGCATTTGATATTTCCCTTTAATCTCAAAAAGGGCGAGTCTTAGTATCAGTGGAAAATTTATTAGTTGCTCCTTCATGATTCTAAGCGCAGGTGTCATGCCATGACCGTTGCTTTCTTCTTATATTGATGAAGGTTTCCGAAATTCATATAGGCTACCTCTTCATTCACGTTCCTCACTATGTTCTTCGTGTCAAATACTTGAGTATTATTCATAAACGCCTCTAGCATATTCCAGTCTAGTTCTTTGAATTCATTATGATCAGTTAATAGCAAGATTAAATCAGAACCTTTGACGGCTTCTTTTATGTCACTCTCCACAAAGGCTTTATCCACGTGAGGATCGTACGCACGTACTTCAAAGGTGCTTTGCTCCCTCAAAGTTTCATAGATTTCCATTGCGGGACTTTCACGAATATCGTCTACATTTCCTTTATAAGCAAGACCAAATACTGTAACTACTTTTCCATCCACATTCTTCATCAGTTTATGAACATTGCCAATGACAAATTCAGGCATAGAAACATTGACAGCACGTGCCTGATCAATCAATTTAGCTGTTTCGGGAGCCTTTGAAACGATGAAATATGGATCTACTGCCAAGCAATGCCCACCAACACCCGGTCCTGGTGTGTGCAAGTTCACGCGTGGATGTTTATTAGCCATATCAATCACATCGAGAGCATTTATTTCCAATTCATCACAAATTTTAGTTAATTCATTTGCTAGAGCAATGTTTACATCTCGGTAAGTATTTTCCATTAACTTAGACATTTCAGCCGTCTTCGCCTGAGTTTTAATAATTTCACCTTCAACAAAGGTTTCATATACTTCTGCTCCAGCTTCTGTACATGCTTCTGTAATCCCACCAACAATACGATTATTGTAAATTAATTCGTGCATAATCTGCCCTGGCAGTACTCTTTCTGGACAATGCACGAGAAAGATGTCTTCCCCGACAATAAAACCAGCCTCTTCAACTAATGGTTTGATATGGTCATCCATTGTTCGTGGTTCAATCGTGGATTCCACGATTAACACATTTCCTTTTTCTACAAAAGGAAGTATATTCTTAACTGCGTCTTTCACGTATGTTAAATCACAAGATTTATGCTCATCATCATTATTAGGAGTAGGGACAGCGATGATGAATGCATCAGCTTTCTCCGGTTGTAAAGAGGCACTGAACTTGCCTGCCTCCACTACTTCAGTCAAAGTCTCTTGTAAGCCGGGCTCTTCGATATGGATCTTCCCATTATTCAGTGATTCAACTACTCTTTCACTTACATCTACACCAACTACGTTCACCCCGTATTTCGCAAACATTACAGATGTTGGTAACCCGATATATCCTAGACCAATTGTAGTTAATTTCATTATAATTCCTCCCTCTTAAATAAATGTACTTACTGTATCGTTTAATAAATCAATGGTAAGTTTTCCAGCTTTATATTTTGCTGAGTGAAATTCATTTATAGAATCTTCTCCTAATTTAAAGACAGTTAAAAGGTGACCTTTTTTACACTTTTTGATAAATTCCAGCTGTTTGGTCTCTATGACCTTGCCGAATTTTTCTGCTATTAAAGCGCGTGGTTCATCTAAGTTTCCCTCATGGATAAGCAATTCATCATAAGGAGTGTATTGTTCCATTTCTATTAGATCCTTATCTGATTTAAGTTTCACTTTCCTCGGTGACTGCTCTAAGATTTCAATATTTGGTGCTAAATTGAATAGCTGAGAAAAATCTCTTTGTTTATCACTATCAATCTCATCGACAATTACAACAATATGAGGTTTGAAGAACAAAACTGTTCTTTCCAGCTTAACGCCAGGGTAAGCATTATTATGCCCTTTTACTATATCTAAGCGGTTATTCGTCATAAAAGATGATGTAGCAATTGTTTTTTGGCCCTTCGACTCATCCAATTTATACCGCTTATTCCTTAAAGACAATATAGAATGAGCATTAGGTGATTTAACGTAACCTCTTATCTTTGATTTTCCATAACTATATTTTCCGGAATCAACTAGTATATCGCTGCCATTGTAAAATAGGGAGATAGAAAGGTCATCAAAATGTTTATGTGTAATTGTTTCGTAACCACTAACAAATGATAGCCAAGTGGATTGCTTATCTTCCTTCCCGAATTTTTCCTGCATAATAGTTATACCAGCTGTCTGATCATGAAAGCTATCAAATTTCTTTTCCGTCCCTTTTACAGCTAATTTTCCCGAATCACCAATTAGAGGCATAAACCCATCTGGTTTCGTTATATATTTATAATAATCGTTAGATAACCCCAGTAAGTCAATTAAATCTTTTCCGAGTGTCAACTGGTTTTTCTTTAGAAACTGCTCGGTTGAACGATAGAGAGTTTCAACAATTCGATGGTACTCCGGACTATTTTCGAGATGCACACCTTGATGGCTGTAACTAGAGTAAAATGTATCCTTTAGACGCCAAATCCCTTTTTGAATCCAATTAGCTGAATTAGGATGTTTCATTACTATACCTAACAAAATCAAAGCTCTATCCATCATAATACCGTGATTATTCTTTCTGTAATTATCATCAGACATTAAATATTCAGCATGCTTCTCCACTAGCTTAGCATACTTCTTTGTGTCTAAATGAATATGCTTTTGAGAGAGAACCAAAAAGTAAACTAGATTATGTGCTCTATATGCCGTCGGATGATCATACCAAAGCATAGAATTATCTGGATCTTTATCGTTATATGCTATCCACGACTCAGTAATTTCATGGGCTTTTAACAAATACTTGAGGTTTGAAGATTGTTCAAAAGCGTTTAGCAAGTAACTGAGGACGTTTAGAGACTGTAAATACAACTGATAAGTGTTTCCACTAGCACCATGCTCATAATCCCAATTTATCCCTTCAGAAAAATCTATTGAATCTAAACCATTCTTTATAAAGAAGTTATTTCTTAATATTTGGTTTCCTATATCTGTTGACTTTCTATTAACATTAGTAATTTTAATAAGCTGGGACGTCTCTAAAGAATTCAACTTGATAAAAGAACATTGGGAAGGAGTTTCATTCAATACATGCAAAGTATCTTCTTTTCCTTTAGGAAGGTGTCCTTCCTGTTCATTGTGATAAAAATTAAACAAAATATGATTTTTATCTTTTCTATTTTTTATACCTTCTAACAAAGCCAATAAATGATTACTAACATCATGTTTACAAGCAAGATTTTGCAGATAGTATATCTTAGGAATATAATCATATTCCTTGAAGAGTTCTACTAGGGATAACCGCACCTTATATTCTTGGGTAATTTCGTCTCTGTCCATTTGTGGATACGAACACTTGTACATGGCTTCAACATGTTGTTTATAGTATTTGCTTACATCAATTTGTGGGTTATTTACTATAGCAGTAGAACCCTCAACTAATGTAGCTAAATACATTGACATAAACCCACCTGCGGAACTTCCATAAAATTGTACTTTATCAGGTTCATAGTTCACTTTCGATAAAATTCTATTTAATATATTCGCAATCTCTTTTAAATAAAATCGCTCTTTTGTTCCTTGTCCCCATCCTAGATTGATTTTACCTAAATATAATGTAGGATCACTTACTATAATCACAGAGCCTATAATCTTATTCATCCATGAATGTCTCTGAAATATAGGGGGATTATTCTTTTCAGCGTTGTAAGCGCCATTATTCATAATTAGTAAACGTTCAGAAGTTTCACGAAGGCGTACGAGGAATTCAAAAGGTACTCCATCTTTCATCACTCTGAAAATAGTTGGTTCGTCAGTGAAAAAGTTCGTTTTTCCCAAATCTTCAAAATTCAATTCAAGCATTTGATAATTTTCTGACAATATTCCCACCTCTAGCTAGACAGATTTTTTATGATTCCTTCATAGTCCCCTTTGCTGTACAAGTCTTCAAATTCCTTGAATCTTTCATCCTTATTATCCAAATGCTTACGGTATAAGTCATATATTTTATAAAGAGTGTCTATAGAATCTTTTTGATCCACTTCTGATATTCTATTTAGTCTTTTAAGATACCAATTCTTGAAGTAAAACGTAAATCTTTTGTCCATATAGGTATCTAGAAGCTCATACCTTACCAAAAATGGCAAGCGTTCTTTTTCTAATATCAAATATTTCTCAAAAAATTTCTTTGAGATAGTGTTTGTTACTGACCCAGCAACCGCAGCATAATAAATATGAATCGTTAAATTTATTACTTTGGTTTTCTTAGAGTTGAGCATTAATTCTTGGAAGAACATCGTGTCCTGCCCTGCAGCACTTTCTACCATTTCAAGGCCATGATCGATAATAAGTTCTTTCTTCATCAACATTGTTTGAATACTATGAGCACGCATATTTACAGCCTTCAAGAACTCTTTTGGATCAATGACCTCTTCACTGTTCAAACAATTTGTGACAATTTTATAATAATCAAAATTGCTCCGACGCTCATTATCCAGTTTAATCATATTCCCCATAACGATATCAAGCTCATCATCTTGTTTCATCATTGAGTATAATTCTGCATAACCGTCATTCACTGCTTCGTTATCTGGATCCAAATAGGTTACATAAGGTGCAGTTGCAAGTTGTACCCCTTTATTTCTTGGCCTTGATGCACTTCCACTGCCACTACCATCAAATCTGTATAAGTTCACATTTTCGAAACCTTCATATAAACGTCTTGTTGCCCTGATTGTTTCCGGGTCTGTGGATCCATCATCGATTAAGAGAATTTCCATTTGATCAAAAATACTGCTTCTTTTTAAAGATTGGAAACACTTATTTAGAAGGTGTTTACCATTATTGTAAACAGGTACAATGACCGTCACGTCATAGTTTTTTTGCGTAGTGGGATTCTCAACTACATGATTTATAGAATTATACTCAAAGTGATCAATAGAGTAACCGTTGGGTACCTGTTCATTCTTACCAAGGTTCACCAAATCTTCTAATCTAAAGGAATCACTCCAGAAAACCGTTTGATATTTGTCTTTTACAATGGAAACAAAATCATGCTCTACACCTTCTGATAATTGATCACGATCATAAAACACATCTTTAGTGACATAATCACTATTAGTATATTTAAAGCCGTTTACCATATCTTCTAAATAATGATCTCCGTAATGTCGATTTCCATCGATGAAAGTAATCATATCAAATTGTTCTTTGAATTCCTCTGTCAAAGAATCCAAAGCAACTAAGTGTTTATGAGGGTATGTTTGTAATTCAAATATATCCTTAGTACTCCCTGTAATCTTATCAGCAACTACTAAGACCTTCTTCGTTGGGTCCTGCGTCTTTCCAGCCAGACCCACCTTCGCTAATAAATCATCAAATCGATCAAATGTTGTATGGTTTGACATTACATTTCTAATCCCGTTAATTTGATGCTGATACACTTCTTCATCAGGCATCTTTGTAAGAATTTCAGTCGCTTCTCGTTTATTATGAACCATGAATACGTTAGGAAATTTATTGTTAACTCCAACACTATAATTAGACAAAATTACGTTACCAATGGCTTGCAATTCATAAATACGGTTTGCAAACATTGTTTCACTATATTTAATTGAATTAAGGTTTATTGCCCAATCATAGAGTTTATGAATTTTTTGCAGATAGTCATGCGGTATGGCTGGCGAAATATACTTCACATATTTCCGCGGAAAAAAGTAATCAGGATGATCAATAGTATAATTACGATCAATGATTTTTAAATCACGTCCCGAGTCCACCACGCCATCAAATATAGTAATGGTTTCCTTTTGACGTTCTGGATACTTATTCAACCATGAGCCGGCAAAGAATACATCTTTGAATTTCTTCACACTCTTCATTCCAACAGGGTTATGGTATAAAGGGTTTACTCCAAATTCAAGAATATGAACATTTTCGTTTTTACATTCATTTTTGTAATCATCAACAACTTCTTTCGCCGTGGTAAAAATGTGATCACATTTTTTGGCTATGTCTATGAAACGGTCATAGTTAACAGGATCTTCTTTAGAATAGAAAACAATCTTGACTCCATCTTGTTTAAAGAAATCTATCATTTCATAGAGTTCTTTACGCCTATTCGATTTTGAGTTGGCTACTCCACGCCATTCCCTATTAAGACCCTTCCAAGTAGTTGCAACGAAAAAGATATCTAACTTTCCCTTGTATTTTTTATAATTTTTGGCAGTTAAATAATTGAAGTTAGCAACATCTTTAAACGAATGATACAAAAATTCATCAGCCACGATGCCGACATTCACGTTTCTCTTAGTAAAGAACTTACTCCCATTACTATCTGGTATATCTGTAATCAATTGCTTAATACGTGAAAAATACTTTTCATCTGCTGTTCTCTTTCTATAATCCAAATAATCTTTCGTTTTGTCATTTGTTGAATCTACAGATTTTGATGTTTCTTTTTTATTTTCTTGAGGAACTGTCCCACTCTTTAAGTTTGTAATTTCTTTATACTCTTGATTTATGGAAAGTTGTAATGTTTTCTGTTCTCTTTCTATCGACTTTAATCTCTTGTCAATACTGACGATATTCATAGTTATTTACCTCGCTTTATACGGTTGATAAATTTCCAATATGCAATAGTCATTCTTCCTAATTTAGAGGTACTCAACGATTCATAGCGCTTTATCAACTTTCTGTGCGATTTCAACAGCAGAGCTTCCTTCTTGAACATCTGAATTATTTGTTCTTTCAATTTAACTTTTTGCTCTTTTTCTTTGATTAGTTGCTGGGTTAATCGTTGAACGTCTTTTGATTTAGTATTTCGAGGTTTATCTTTCTCCTGATTCTGTTTAATTTTATCAACGACAGTTGCTTGTTTTTTTATTAACTTTGCAAGATCATTATGTGAAATTTTTTCCTGTTGCAAATCCTCTATATAATTCTCTAATTGACGGACCTTATAGATAAGTTCATTCTCTTTATTTAGTGAATTTTTTATTATAGATGATACATAATTAGTATCTTGTGCACTATTTTCATTCGCAAAAACAATTCCCGCCCAATCGGAGGATACAAAACAATCGACTAGTCGACCTAGGGAAAACTCTGAAATGAGTTGATTAATTAAGTACATTCGCTCGTGAACAGTTTCCCTGTTTGGTTCAGTTGTAAGTAATATCAGTTTTCCATTTTCAGACCATATTCTATCGATGACGTTTTTAATGGAATCCTTATTTTCCGCTATGGTTAACAAGTTTTCTTGAATAACAATTGTATTAAAATTTCCATCTAAAACATCTGGCTCTATAAAATTTACGGTCTTCGAAAAAGCGACATTCGAATTAAATTCCATATTTACTTGTAAAGCATCCATTAACCATGGTGCAGTGTTTTTCTGGTGTTCTAAATCACGGGCAGATAGGCTGGACTCTAATACGTAAGGTCCTGTAATATGCTCTTTCAACCATGCAACTGGGTTAGTTGTTAAAGGTTGATCTTTTGTTTGTTGCTTTACTTCCCTTTCATAAACCTGAACCATTTGCTACACTCCTTCTGCTAGCAAGCTTTTTGTATTCATGTGATATACCTCTAGCAATGAATATTTCTCTTCTTCCCAGTTATACTTTAAGCTTGCATCATAACAATTCTTAGATAATTTATTTCTTAATTGTTCATTTGCTAATATATGATTTACAGCTACTCCGATTGATTTGTAATCATGAGAATCTACACAAATGCCCACTCTTTCGCCTTTGACAACTCTTTCTACTTCAGGAAAACTACAGGCCACAATCGGTATTCCACTCATCATATATTCAAATAATTTGTTTGAAGATGCCGAATAATGATTGAAACACACATTATTTAATACCTGAAACCCAATATAAGCATTTCTTGTATAACTAGGCAGGTCCGACAACGGGACTTTAGGAAGAAATTTCACTCTATCTTCCACTTCCATTTCTTGAACCATCTTTTTAAGTTGAGGTTTAATCTTTCCATCTCCTATGAAGACAAGCGTCCCTTCTTCTATGAGTGACATGGCTTTCACTAATTTATCAAGTCCTCTTCCGGTTTGAATGCCACCTTGATACAAAAGAATTTTTTCATCATCAGGCAAATCAAGCATCTCATGTAAGGGAGCTTTCTCTTGTGAGTGTTTAGATTCTAGTTTAATTGGGTAATTGTGTACTACATTCGGATAAAACCCATATAGATCTTCGTTATACTTTGCACGTGTATGATTCTCAACAATCATGGAATCGATCTTAGATATGAGGAAAGCTTCCAACTTTGCATGGTATTCACTTTCATAACCTGTTCTGCTTGTTTGTACTTCATGAGAGTCGTAAACAAGTTTTTTTCTATTAAAACGCAATTTCGAGCATATATATCCTTGAGGAAGGGTATTAAGATCATTAGAATGATAGATTGAATAATTCCGTTGATAACCTCTTAATATCATACGAAGGATGATACTTCCTCTAATCCAAACTACTCTAACTTTTGTTTTAAGTAAGGCAAAGGAAAGAGCTGTAAGAGTTCCAATAAAAACTGGACTTGTGTACATACACACGAGCCAAACCAAAAAGGCAAGTATGGCTAAAAGTCTATTCCCCATTATGAACCGATAAGCCTTTTGCATAAATTGTAATAGTACCGGATACCTCCGCACACGAAAAACTCGGAAGTTTTCATCACGTTCTTCATACATGGGGAGACCCTCGTCTTTAGGGTCATGAATGCATATTAAATCTACTTTATAATCTTGTTCTGAAAGTGCTGTGCATTCACGAAGGACTCTAGCATCGTTCGTAAAATGGTTCCATACAAACATGCATACATTCTTATTCATTAAAGTTCAACCTTACGTAGTTTATTTCCATTCGCTCTTCCTGTTCTTCACTTTCTATCAACTCAAGAAGAGAATGGATGTTTTTTTCCCACAAAAAATTTTCTTTAACGTACTGCTGTGCGTTATTACTCATTCTACGCTGTAATAGAGTGTCATTTAAAAGTCTATCAACGTAAGCTATCAAATTATCCGCATCCTTGGTCTGTGAAACAAAACCTGCATCTTTCTCTTCGATCACTTCTTTTGCAAACCCATCTACTGAGCCCACTACTGGTACACCACATGTCATATAATCTATGATTTTACCTGGAAGCACAGTTTTAAAAACCTCTTTATCTACCAAAGTAACTATACCTACCTGATGTGAAGCAATGATTTCAAAACACTCTGCCCGTGTAACCGGTTGTACAAATTTTACGTTCTGAAGACATCTTGCATCGATTTCTGTCTTTAAGTGCTGGCTGTGGTAGCCGTACCCCATTATGGTTAAATCCACATGCCTTTTATTCAGCTCTTCTGCTAGTAATAATAGCATTTCGTTATCTTGAGCCAGTCCTAAATTCCCAGCATAAATAGCTTTAAATTGACCTTGGCTTTGAGTATCAGTTGCCACCTCATGAAGTCTAGCCGCGTTAGGTACATATGTAACCTTACCTGCTGCAGTTTCCTGTTGACCTTCTATGTGGCTGATAAATCCTCGACTGTTGACCACTATTTCATCCGCTTTTTTATATAACAACTTCTCAATACGTCGGAATAGACGAATAATAAAAGGATTGTTAAATACACCTACCCCTTTCAACGAATCTGGCCACAAGTCCCTAATTTCGAGAACAAGCTTAGCTCTGAATTTGAACTTAGCTACAAGACCGACAACCGCAACAAAAATTGGAGGAGAAGTGGTATAGACATAATCATAGTTCCTGCTTCTCTTCAGAACAGTCTTCACCATTTTAGAAGCCATTTCTAAATAATAAATAAGTCTGTTGGAAAAACTTCTTGAATACTTCCTATTCCTGATCTTCACTCGCGTTATATCGGGGGTAGTATTTAATTCTTCGTGGTCCCAAAATGAGGAGTCTTCATAGAAGTTTCGGTTCGGATAAGTAGGATCAGTAGTTATAACCTCTACATCATAGCCAGACTCTTTCAGCATCAGATAGATATTTTTCATCCTATTGCCTGCACTACCGATTTCAGGGTAAAAGTTTTGTGTGATAATTAATATTCTTTTTGACATAATCCCTCTTTCCATAAACATACGAATGACAGGGAAATTCATTGTAGGTTTATTTTACAAAAGATTTATAAAGTTCTCTTCTTTTGGAATTTATGGTCCTAATCATATTAAAACCCCAACTGTATAAATGTGTACATCAGATGGGGTAACTTATATGATATCGGGAGATATAATTTGTACTATAGAAACGGAACGCTTTTTTCAACTTTCAATATTATATCAGTAATTCCCCTCAGAATGAAGACATTTAGAGAAAATTTTACAATTTATTGACTATTTTTAGCGAAAATTATAGAAATAAAGTTAGGACATTAGAAGCATGGAATTCCCTGACATTATTTATTATTCATAGAGATGAAATTGGATATTTCATTAAGGAAGGTTTTCAGAATATAAATGGAAAAAACCGTTACAAATGGGGATGAGGATGAACGTATGAAGATTCTCAGCATAAGGGGGGACACTGATCCATTTCCGAATCAGAGACAATCATTCAATTTTAACTGAAGCAACCTTAAACAAGTGTATCGAATGTGTAAATGTTTTAGAACAAGAGAGAATGCATAATTAATGCATTCTCTCCTTCTAGAGATTCAATAGAACCAAAAAAGTGATCCCTGCACCTTACAAAGGACCACTTCAATCACTCCAAGGCAAAATATTCCGCTTCATTATCCGTAAAGATTTATGATTCGTTTCAACATGACTTCATCATCATTCTCTTGAGCAAGTCGTTCACCTGTAGAGACCATTCCTTCTCTCAAGGAAGCACCCTCTAACACTCGCTTAATTCCCTCTGCGAGGGAGAGCGCGTCTTTCGGTGGCACAAGCTCCCCTGCTCCGTTCTTCAACAAATAGGATAAGCCGCCGACATCAGAGGCAACCACCGGAGTGTGACAGGACATCGCTTCCAGTGCCACTAAACCGAAACCTTCGATGTGAGACGGAAGCACAAAAAGATCGGCAGCCGCCATCCATTGCGCTACTACTTTCTGGTCTTTTGTTCCATGAAAGTGGACGAGTTCTCTATTCTCTGGTACAATACTTGCCTTCAGTTCATGGAGAAAATTTATATTTTTTTTACTACCAAGGATGTGCAGTTCTATTTCCTTGTTTTCCTGTCGAAGTTGTTGAAAGGCGGAAAGCAACTCGCGCAATCCTTTTGCTTCTATTAAATTTCCGACAAACAAGATATGCTGACTGTCCAGTGATAAATTCAGTTCTTTTTTAGCCTCTTCCGTATCTATCGGGGCAAAGACTTGACGGTTGACTCCCATATTGATTAGGGAGACTTTTTCTTCGTTCACGCCAAAATTCGTTGTGACCTCTTCCTTCAACGCTTCCCCCACCACAATCACATGGTCTGATTCCTTTAAAATGTACTCCGTCATTTTACGGATCCACCTGTTCTTTTTCGCCATCTGATCAAGATCCCCGCCGTGGGAAGTGACGACTAGTTTTGTATGAAAAAGCTTTTTGAACAAAAGGGCAGGTAACCCGCTCGGAAAGATATAGTGAGCATGAACCACATCAAAACTACGGCCTTTCCGAAGTTTTATCAGAGTCTTCAAAAGCCATATTCCATATTTCTTCAGTACGTTTACTTTTCCACCACGGTTATCCTTGTTGACGGCTATCTCAATATCGAGCCCCTTTTCCTTTAAGGCTTCCACTTGGTTCTTTACAAAAATTCCATAGGTTGGATTTTTACGACTAGGGTACATATTGCTGATTACGAGTACGCGTTTTCCCATGTTGAGCTCCTTCCTGACAACTAAAGAGAGTGGCGATAGAAATCTTTCTTTTGATCGTAATTCTTGAAGATTGCCCATAGAAGGGTATCTGTCCTGTTGACTTGTTTGAAAAGCTTCGGAAAGTTCAGTTGCTTTTGTTGTAAAGCATCGCAATGCTTGATAAAGTCTCTTTTCTCTAGTTCGATGAATCCCTCTGCGGATGGAATTCGATCTTTCGCTAAGTTCCCTTTCAATTGGTTCAACTCGAGAAAACCATCAAAAGCGATCGTCTGAGAAGCAAACACTTCGGTCGCTTGTACTTTCTTTCCATACTGGTCTGTCGTATCAATCAAACAGTTAATAAAGTCTGGCGGAAAAGCACAGTTGATTTCATACATACGGACAACGACTTCACGATTTATTTCTTTCAATGTATCCGCTAGAAGCTGAGCTGTTGCTGTATGGTCCGTATGTGCGTCAATGTATGGTGTCGTATAAATCACATCAGGGTTCAGTCTTTCGATCGTTTCTTTAAGATATCGAATGTTTTCCGGCTCACTACTCACCCCGCCATCAGGGAGATCCATATAGGAGACACTCGACAGCTTTAGAATGTTTACGACTTGTTCGATTTCATCTCGACGGCTTTGTTTCAATTCTTCTTCGCTCATATCACTGACACTGCCGCCACCATCTGTGATAAAAATACAGTGGATTTCCGCGCCATGTTCGGCATGCTTTCTTAATGTCGCTCCAGGGCCGATGGTTTCGTCATCCATATGGGGAGCAAGCACCAATATCGTCTGCTCCTTTTCCACCTGTTTTGTTTCCATGGATCCACTGTAATGATTTTTCAAGATGTTCCTTGTTAAAGGTCGATTGACGGGTCTAGTTACATTCATCAACCATTCTTTTTTTATTCATACCATTCACCCCTTACGTTTCGTTATGTTTCTTAATAAGAATAGGAATGCATGAGCTTTTAATAAATAAGCTGCCCCAATGAAGAAAATAGCCCCGACGATTGCCACAACGACGATTTCCAGTAGATTAGGCCAGCCTGCCACTAATTGCTGGACTCCTAAAACAGCCCCACTCATCACAGCAACGGCCAAAGTAATCTTCAAATAATCTTTCAATAAATATTTGAAATCCAGTCCTCCGACCAAGCGGACAAATACGACTAAACAAGCAGCTGTATAGAAAAAAGCCATCAGGGAAGCTGCCAGCGGGATGCCTAAATAGCCGAGCCATTCGGCAAACAGGAAGTTGAACAATACGTTAAAAGCGATCGACACACTGCTGATGATCAGGATGAGGTGCCCTTTCTTCATCGTATAGAACCCTTTGTTAATGACATTGTTCAAACTAAAGAACACCACAGAACCGAAGTATAGGTATGCGACTTGTGTCGTTGCTACGGTCGCTTCCTCACTGAAAGCACCGCGTTCATAAAAGAGCTCGATCAGGTTAGGCATCAATAACATCATTCCGATGACTGCAGGCAAAAGGACCAGGTACATTGTAGTCAAACCTTTTTCAATGCCTCTTTTGAACTGGTCCGTATCGTTTACTGTCACTGCCTTCGATAACAACGGAAAAATAATGGTCGCAATGGTGACACCGAAAATCGCTTGCGGCATGTGGACAAGGTTTTTCGCGTAGTTGATGTATGTTACCGCACCTTCTCCCTGATGACTCGCAAAAATGACACCAACCATCAAGTTGACCTGCCCCACAGCGACGGTTAACCCGACGGGCAGGAAGATCCAGTAAAACTGTCTCACTTCTCCCCAATCGATCTTCTGTTTTACATCCATTACCTTCCGCGGCACGACTATAAACAGTTTGAAAATCAAAGAGAAGATCGTTCCGGCTAAATAACCGAGCGCCAGGGAATAGGCGCCGATCTGATTCGCAAACAGGAAAGCAGCAAATATCGAACTTAAAATGACGATGATTTGTGAAACAATCGATAAAGAGAACTTGCTCTCCGCATCAAAAAATGCTTCCAAAACACTATTCATGCCTACAAAAGAAATACAGGCGAAGAATATGATCGTCACCCATGTAGCTATTTGTGTCGCTTCTTCATTAAAGTCCGGATAAAGGAGCGGCATTAATACTGGGGCAATCAACATGCCGATAATCGACAAAATGAACGCTAGTACAAATGACCCTTTGAATACTTGCCCAAGATAAACTTTTCCTCTATTTTCTTCTACCGATTCGATATAACTCGGTACAAGCGCATTTTTCATTCCATTCGTCATGAACAGGATCAACATATTCGGGATGATGAATGCCGCTAAGTAAGCATCAGCCACATAACTATCCCCAAAGTAGTAAGCGATGACCATATCGCGGATTAATCCTGATACTTTCAGGAGCAATGTCGCTCCGATAAATAATATACTTGCGATTCCTAATTTTGATTTCAATGTATATACCTCTTTCAATCCATAGCTTTTCTATATCAATGATTATCACTATAAATCAACTGCCATGATTTTACCATAGAACGAAGCCGTCTTTCAGTGCACGGAAAGTACTTCTATTGATAATAGGAAACTTTATCTAATTCATAAGCCACCTAAAACCACTGTTTCCTATTAACATGATTAAACGGTGGATTTTACCCGTTTGCCAAGGCAGTAAAACCTATGAAACTTAAATGTTACACAAATGTAAAACTATGACGAATATTGTTGTGTTACGCTTATAAAGGATTAAGAGAGTAGACAAAAACACAAGGGGAGTATTACTACAAATGAGAAAAGTCTTTACGTCACTTGTCGCATTCGCCACGGTCTTTCTACTATTTACACCAAATGCTTTTGCAGGCCAAAAGGTTCGGGACCAAGTAGTAGATATTGCACATCAGTATTCTGGTTCACCATATGTTTACGGAGGAACATCTCCGAGCGGTTTCGATTGCTCTGGCTTTACACAATATGTTTTCGCTAAAGCAGGAATCGACCTCAACCGCACATCACGTTCCCAGTATCAGCAAGGCGAATACGTCAGTCGTTCTGACTTGAAGCCAGGGGACCTGGTTTTCTTCGGCAGCCCGATCTGGCACGTAGGTATTTACATAGGCAATAACAAAATGATTTCGGCTGAAAACTCAAGAGATGATATTGAAGTTGCCTCCCTTTCAGGCTATTGGGGCCGTAACTATACAGGCGCGAAACGTGTGATTGATGACGAACCTGTCAAAGTTGCTGAAAAACAACCGGAAACACTTGATCAATATAACGACGTACGCGTTGGCTATTGGGCAGCAGATCACATCGAGCACATGAGCAATGAGGGGATCATCGAAGGATACAATGGTTCTTTCATGCCAACGAATAACATTACGCGTGGTTCTGTAGCGAAGATGCTATCAACTGCTCTAGGAATCAGCCCATCTAACGATCAACAGTTCTCTGATGTTCCTTCTTCCCACTGGGCTTCTGGATATATCAACGCCCTTGCGAAGAAAGGTTATATCACTGGATATACAGACGGTAAATTCGCTCCAAATGATGATATTACACGTGAAGAGATTGCTGCTCTATTCAACAAAGTATTCGACTTGGGTGGTTCGACTTCTGACTTCTCAGATGTTAATAGTAATCACTGGGCATATGACGAGATTCAGAGCTTAGCAGCTTCTGGTGTAACACACGGTTATACGGATAATACTTTCCGTCCTACAAATGAAGCGTCTAGAAGTGAATTCACCGTATTCCTCTACCGCGCTACTAACTAATAAACCAAAAAGGTTCTCTGCACTTAGCAGAGAACCTTTTTTTATTCAGTTATAGCTCCCTTACCTCGAAGACCCAGTTTCGAGACTTTAGGGGGAGATTAGGGACTTCGGGAAAAGGTTCGTCCAGTTCCATCGCCCAGGGCGATTCCACATTTGAACACTTTCCGTGGGGCGGGCGCTGAGCCCACAGGAGTCTCACCATTTCCCTCCTCCCCTTTCCATGATAAGTATCTCGAAACCGCTTCAAGAATAAGCGAAAATGAAGGTTAGTACGCGTTTTCAAAACCATGCGTCCCATGTCGTATAACGCACTCTATTAACACAGGACAGGGGTATAATGGAAGACATACATTTTGGTAAAGGGGTTTGTTTCTCCTTTACTTCTGATGGGGTGGTGAGGAAGCTGCGAGACTCCCGTGGGAGAAGGAGGTAGGCGAGATCCCTCAGGGCTTCAGCCCGAGGAAGCTCGCCAGGTCCCCCACAGGAAAGCGAGTTGCTTCCCCACTACCCCTGACACTTCATACGGCAAGAACCCCGGTTATCTCAAAATCGAGTCTTCCAGAATACTGCCATATAGGGGAATAATGATAGGTTTAGTGAAAATAAAAAAGGGAAAGCAGAGGATGGTAGCCCTGCTTTCCCTTTTTTGTGTTAACTCTCTTTCCATTCGAAATAATCGATAATACCTTCAGAAATTGCCTTCGCCGCTCGGTCTCTCCAGTAACTGGATCCTAGCTTGGAGGCATCTGAAGCGTTTGTCGTAAACCCTAATTCGACTAGTGTCGAAGGAATCGGCGTGCTTCTGATCACCCGGTAAGGAACGTCTTTAACACCTCGATCTTTGGTATCAATCGCTTTGTATAAACGATTCTGAATGAATGTTGCTAATTGTTTACTATCTGTAACTCTCTGACTTTGTGAGGAATAATATGTTTCTGTCCCATTTGCACTGGGGTCACTGAATGCATTGGAATGAATACTGACAAACGCATCTGCACCATGATTTACTGCATAGGCATTACGATCATCCAGCGGAATAAACGTATCATCATCTCTTGTCATAATTACTTCTACGCCAGCATTTTCTAAGTAACCTCGTATCCGTTTGCTTACATTCAAATTGATTTCTTTTTCTACTAATCCATTAAATTGAGCTCCACCATCGGCACCGCCATGTCCTGCATCTATTGCAATAGAGCGGTTACCGCTTACTGTACTGGCGGTATAATCACTATGTACATAACCATTGAGGTTTCCAGTTGAGATTCTCAACCATTCTCCATCCACATGATGTACCTTCACCGTAGTTCCTCTGGTAATTTGGCCGACACGAGAGTAAGAAGTACTAGGACCAGACCGTACATTCAGTACACCGGCAGTTACGACACGTTCTTCAATCGTATCCCCTTCTTGTGAAACTTTGAAATCATCGTTCAATCCGCGAGCGACGAGTAAAGAAAACTCTGTTCTAGTAATAGTTTTTTCAGGTTTAAAAGTACCATCACTATAGCCGTTTGCAATCCCAGCTGTTGTTACCTTATTAATCGCTTCATATTGCGACCCTGCACTTTCTACATCTTTGTAGGACACTGGGCTTTGTCTTGAAAGAGAAAATGCTTTAGAAATAAGATAGGCCATTTCTCCTCGTGTCATCGATTCCTTCGGCTTAAATGTGCCATCAGGGTATCCTGTGATGATTCCTTGTTCGTAGGCTGATTGTATGTAACCTGATGCAAATGAATCTGCATCCACTCCCGGAAACACAGTATTTCTTTTATTTCCATTTAATCCTAAAGCTCTTCCGACCATTGTGGCTGCTTGTTCCCGTGTAACTTCATCATTCGGCACGAAATCTCCACTAGGATAGCCCTTAACAATTCCCCGTTCTACTAAATAATTGATTTCTGTTTTATATTTAGCAGGAATATCATGCATCGCATGGGCTTTTCCTTGCGGGATAAATACGGCAATGGCGAAAAGCAAAATACCCAAACATCCATATAACCATTTTTTCGACATGTTCGACTACGCTCCTCCTTTATCTTACAAGCTTCTGTATATACATTATCTATTATACTATCTTTTATTTGCTAATAAAGGGGATAAATCGACTCATTTCGCATTTTTTCCAATTTATTTTCTTGCCACCATTCAAAAATTTCAGAGACAAGATTTAGAAATAGAGAATGTTATCTTCTCCCTAAGGATACGGAGTCTGAGAAACGACGATTTTCTGTATTCTGGATGAGCTTGTAGAAACTACATGTAACCCGGTTTCCTTCCGCTCTTCTTGTGGACGTTTACCAGCCCCCTTTGCTTTCCCACTTTTATAAATGAAAAAAGGGACCATTCGGAGGAATGGTCCCTTTTTCTGTATGCTATTATTCTTTGAAACGATCGTCTTCCGCTCTTGCCAGGAACATAGCAAACTCGGAACGTCTTGTTTCGTTATCAGGCTTGAATGTTCCATCTGGATAACCAGTGGTAATTTCATTTGCTGATAGAGTATTGATATAAGGAGCTGCCCAGCTAGCCGGGGAGACATCCTCAAATCGTTTTGAAGTCGAACCTTCAAGGTCATAAGCTTCGACTACGATTTTCGCCATTTCTGCACGAGTAAGGGTCTTGTCCGGCATAAACTCACCCTTAGCTGAACCTACCATGATACCAGCATTGGCAATGGCTGCAATTTCACCATAAGCTCGATCATTTGTGGCTACATCTTTCAATCCCGGATCTTCGACATTAGAAGTATCAAGATCAAAAGCACGGACAATCATTTGTGCCGCTTGACGACGCGTGATCGGATCGTTGATTCCGAAATCACCATTTGGATATCCGTTGATGACACCAGCAACATTCAATTTCTCGATAGCTTCTTTAGCAAAGTAGCTTTCATTAATATCATTGAATGCTTTTGGTTCTTCCTCACTACGGTAAATCGTAACTGTTTTCTCAGTCATGTTTCCAGCAGCATCTTCCACTTCTACTTGGAAGGTATTCTTGCCATCATCCAATTGAACCGTATGCGTATAATCCTTGTCAGTATTCTTCATATCATATGGTGTCTTATTTCCTTGAGCATACACTTCGCTTCCATCGACATAAAGTCTTAATGAATCGTCATTATCTTTCATGTTAAGAGAAAGATCGACTTCGCTTTCACTTGTTACGTGTGGACCATCCACTGTCAATTCAGGGCTTGTAGAATCAAGCAAGAAACGACGAGTGAACGAGATATCATTTCCGCTATCATCAACTGCGATGAACTCCAATTCTTTCAACCCATCAGATTTAAAGTCGATCGTCGTGTTGAAGTCAAAACGTTTTTCGGCAGAGTTCCATGTCAGCTTCACGTCTTTACCGTTGATGGTGAGACTATCCACTTCCGAATCGTCCTTAACATAACCGATGACTTGTACAGCTTTATTCGTCTGGAATTCCAGCGCCTCCGGAGTCAATGCAGTAACGTAAGGAATCGTTCCATCCTCACCTTCAAGCGCACTATCTGTCGTACTGTTACCAGCATAGTCGTGTGCGACCACTCTTACACTTTCTACCTCTTCTGTTTCAAGTTCAAAAGACTTTGTATCCGCAGATAAAGGTTTTTCTGTTACAGTTTCCCCGTTGACAACTACTTCAAAGTGGGAAAGACCTGCCCCTTGATCGGCAGCTTCCCATGTCACTTCATTTGTTTCCCCGTCATAATCGACATTCAAGTCTGGAGTTGTGGTGTCCACACGGACTGGAATCACTTTAGACTGCCAGTCAGCATCTGGATAGTCGACAACAGACTTGATTTCATAATAATACAATCCATCTTCTACGACTTCTCCGTCGACTTTCCCATCCCACGCAGCTTGGTCATAAATCGTGTAAGAAGGAGCAGCGCCTCCGTCGTAGTAGTGTTTTCTTATTTCATCTTCTGTCCTTAATGTGCGAAGTTCATTCTTATCTTCATCCAGAATATTGAATTCTACTTCTTTCGCATTTCTTAAGAATGATAGGATCGGCATCACTGTATCCGCCATCCCATCTCCATCCGGGGAAAAACCAAGATGAAGCTCGGATCCAGTCAATGCTTCTTCTTCCCCAAGAAGTGGATCGACCCCAAGATAATAGAGCTCTGCTCCGAATGGTGTTAATAGACCTGTTTGACCATAGAAAGATTCACCTTCTGTTTCGTAGATGGTGTCATCTACAATTGGTGCTTCGTCCCATTCACCATTGAAACCGACGTAAGGAACATTCAATGTAGGGTTCACATCAGCCGGGTCTACCAGTGTGATGAATCCTTCGACAAAGTAACCATTTTCAAAGATTTCATCTAATGGCTGGTTTCCGTACCAATCAATTGCATCTTCAAGATCAACGGTTACAGTGATCTCGGTGGAAGATCCTGCTGGTACGAATACTTGATAGTCCTCTTCAACTTGACGACCATTATCCGAAGAAATCTCTAATGGATACTCCCCAGCGTATGGCGCTTCTTCACTGATGGTTCCTTCTTTGTAGATTCCTTGTGTTTCTTCCAGGCTTGCGCCATCTGCCATCATGTCTGTCTGGACCGTACCTTCCACATTATAAGTAGCTGCTTCATCACTGAAGTTTTCTACCGTCAAAGTGAAGGACTCTTTCCCGTCGATCTCTTTAAGAGCGACTTTACCAAGTCCTGTTTCTTTTTCTGTGGCAATGGCAGGTGTCTGCATAGCTGCATGCAAGTCCATCAATCCTGCTCCCTGTCTTCTTGGAGAGAAAGCCAGTCCTGATTGATAATGATCATTGTAAAGACCTGTATCCAGTTGTGGCACAGACGTGTTCATCAAAATATTTTTCGCCATTTCGACGCGGTCTTCACCTGACAGGTCGAATTCGTCCTCAATGCGCTGCATTACAAGAGCTGATCCACCAGCAACGTGTGGAGCAGCCATCGATGTACCGCTCATCAAGCCGTATTCATCATCCTGAAGTGTGGATAGGATATTCCCGCCCGGAGCCGTGATTTCCGGTTTGAAATCCAGATTCGGTGTAACCCCCCAGGAAGTGAAAGAAGATAAGTTTCCGAATTCAGGGTTGATCGATTGTACTTCTTCCCCTTCAAAGGAAATTTCTACTGTATTCCCTTCTACTAATTCATCTCTTAAATTCTCGCCCAAATCTTTCATGATGGACAATTGAGGAATGTTGATTTCTCCACTTGATGCCATACTGATATAACCAGAAACGTTGTTGAAAATGATGACACCTTTAGCGCCACGTTCCTGGGCGTTCAGTGTCTTACTGACGAAAGTAGATTCTCCACGTTGAATCAACGCGATTTTCCCTTCCACATCTACACCTTCAAAATCATTTGCTTCAGGAGCTACATCAGAATCCCCGGGAGTTCTTCCTAAACCTGCATAAACGACTTCATGGTACCCTTCTCCCAGAGAGTCAGGGTGAACATCGCTGGCAGATAGGAATGGTACAGGAGTTCCTTCTTCTCCATTGATCCGTGTGTTGAATCCTTCCAGCATCAAGTATTCATTTTCGAAGGACGCTACCTGCAGGGAATCCGTGGAAAGACCAGGAGCTCCCACAAGACCGATGTCAGGGTTGGATGCTAATGGAGCACCGAATCCTTCACCGAATTTAGCTGAGTTACCAGCTGAGATAGCCATCATCACACCATTATCGACCGCTCTTGCAATCGCTTTCTGTTCTGGATCTTCCTCATCGACAAAGCTTGCTGTAGAACCAAGACTCATGTTGATGACATCTGCCCCTAATAGGATTGCGTCATCAATCGCTTTGACGTAAATATCTCCATAAGTGGATGGCATTTCAGGGTCGTTACCGAAAACTTTCAATCCGAGGATCTGAGCTTCCGGAGCTACCCCTTTCAAGCCACCGTTGTCTTCATCGCCATTGGCGCCGACTGTACCGGATACGTGCATCCCGTGCATGCTTGCCTCAGGGCCAAGATCCAGGACTTCATTATTTTCATCCGCATAGTTGTACCCATAAGGGACCTTTTCTGTGAAGTACTTGCCGTCCAGTTCCCCTGTCTCTTTCAATGCATCGACATCGGATGGACTGATTTCCGGATCTGTTTCTTCACTGAGGACCATGTCCTGATGATCAGGGTCGATTCCTGTATCAATGACACCGACCGTCATTCCTTCCCCTTTATAACCATATTCCTGCCACGTCTTTTGAGCTTTCACCAGTTCTTTACTATAAAGCATTTCCGGCTGCTCTGTCGGACGCTCGTATTCATTTGTGATATGTACTTCGCCCACGTTCGGTAAGCTCTCTATCACTTCGACAGACTTATAAGTCACTGTTCCACTGAAACCATTGACTACAGTCGTAAAGCTTTCTTTGTAGTCCATAGGAATCGATTGGCTTTGTATGGATGCCTTCACTTGCTCCTGGGCATCCAATGCCGCTTTCCTTAGTTTCTGTTTATTCGAATCAGATAGTTCACTATAACTCTTGCCTAAACTTTGCGCAGAATAAATCGTCGGTTCATCTTCTAGCTCAACGATCACTCGTACTTCTTCATTCGCATCATATTCCTTGTCCTCATCATCCGTCTGGAACACTCTTTCCGCTGCCTTTTCAGCTTCAGCTGGACTGGATTCCCCTAAATTTTTGTCAGGGAGACCGGTTGCTGCAAAAGCGGAGTTTGAAAAGGCCAGAAGGAAAATAAAGAACAAAATTAAACTTTTTTTCAAATTCAAAAAGGTTCCTCCTCCGATAATTTTTAGCTGATTACTAAATACTCCTCTCCTTTCTAGTAATTTACATTTACAATTATATTCAAATAATTCACACAAATCAATCGAATATCCTAAATATTTCGTCACTAAAAATAGTTTGATTGGTAGGATTGTAGAAAAAAAGTCTGATAACATGCTAAGATATGATATAATGACTATTTTTTCAAGGAGCGTCTGTATAGATGATAGAATCAATGAAAAAGATTTTGCCTGCCAAGAATGAACGTCAATGGAAGAAATACGATTCATCTGTCCAGTCCATCAATGCTTATGAAGATGAAATGATCCGTTTGTCGAATGAAGAATTGAGAGAAAAGACCGTTCAGTTTCAACAACTTTTACATAATGGAACGAGTATATATGAGATAAGAGAAGAAGCTTTCGCCGTAGTCCGTGAAGCTGCCAAACGGGTTCTGGGGATGCGCCACTTCGATGTACAGCTAGTCGGAGGGCTTGTATTGACGGACGGGGATATTGCTGAAATGGCGACAGGAGAAGGAAAAACTTTAGTCGCCACACTTGCCAGTTATTTAAAAGCGCTGGAAGGTAAAGGCGTCCATGTCATCACTGTCAATGAATATTTAGCAAGACGTGACTTTGAAATGATGGGACCTTTGCATGAGTTCCTCGGTCTGACTGTAGGCCTCAACGTCCCTGGAATCTCCCAGGCTGAAAAGAAAGCGGCTTATCAAGCGGACATCACCTATGGTATCGGCACCGAATTCGGTTTTGACTTTCTCAGGGATCATATGGTGAAAGACATCAATCAGAAAGTCCAGCGTCCGTATCATTTTGCAATTGTGGATGAGATTGATAGTGTGCTTGTCGATGAAGCGAAAACCCCATTAGTCATTGCCGGTAAAATGCAATCCAGTGCCAACCTTCATAAAGTCGGGGCAAAATTGGCCCGTTCCTTCCAACGGGAAGAGGATTATCAATATGACGTGGAAACGAAAAGCGTGACTTTAACCGAAGATGGTATTACAAAGATCGAGCGGGCGTTCGGCATCGACAATTTGTTTGATATCGAACACCAAACACTCTACCATTATATGATTCAGGCTGTCCGGGCCTTAGTTATGTTTGAACGTGATGTCGACTATATTGTCGAAGGGCGTGAACTGAAGCTTGTCGATATGTTCACCGGTCGCTTAATGGAAGGCCGTTCAATGTCTGATGGCCTTCATCAGGCTTTAGAAGCGAAAGAAGGATTAGATATTACCGAAGAGAACAAACCGCAAGCATCCATCACTGTGCAAAACTATTTCCGTATGTACCCGACATTGTCCGGTATGACCGGGACAGCCAAAACAGAAGAAAAGGAATTTCAAACGGTTTATGGGATGGATGTTATTCAAGTTCCAACCAACAAGCCGATTTTACGTGAGGATAGACCGGATAAAGTTTTCTTGAATAAAGAACAGAAATATGAAGAGCTTGTCCGGGAAGTAGCAGCTGTCCATCAGACAGGGCAACCGATCTTGATCGGAACCTCTTCCATTCTTCAATCCGACAAAGCAGCGGAATACCTCGATGAGGCTGGTTTTTCCTATGAACTGTTGAATGCGAAAAGTATCGAACAGGAAGTACGCCTTATTTCACTAGCCGGTCAAAAAGGGACGATTACGATTGCAACGAACATGGCAGGACGTGGAACAGACATCATGCTTGGTGAAGGAGTCCAGGAACTGGGAGGGCTTCATGTCATCGGTACGGAACGTCATGAGTCACGGAGGATCGATAATCAACTGAAAGGGAGGTCAGGCCGCCAGGGAGACCCTGGTTCCTCCCAATTCATCATTTCTTTAGAAGACGATATGATTGAAAGATTCGCTAAAGTCGAACGGGACCGTAAGCTAAAATCGATTAAAACGGATGACAATGGACAGGTGTTGAATAAAGATTTTCATAAGTTCATTGATACGGTCCAAAAAATCAGTGAAGGAAGCAACTATAATATCCGGGAGTTCACATTGAAATTGGATGATGTCATCAATGACCAGCGGAAAGTCATTTATGAATTACGAGATCGAATACTCCAAGAGAAAAACACTATCGAACTTGTTTCCCCGATGGTCACGGATTACCTCCAAAGCGAAATCGATCGTTATTGTCCGGAAACTGTCGTACCAGAAAATTGGCCGCTGGAGCACCTGGAAGAGGAATTACGACGCGGGATTCCTTTCGTTCAAGAATCCGGGCTCTCTGAAGGTTCTTATGAAAGCAAGGAAGATTTGGAAGAAAAACTTGCTCCTTTCGTCGATCATTATTTAGGTGAATTGAAGAAGTTTGAAATGGACACGGTTCTTCAAACCCGCTGGAAACAAGGGGCTGTCACCGCCCTTGATCAGCTTTGGGTCCGCCATCTTGAGATGATGAACCGGTTGAAAGAAGGAATCGGCATCCGACAATATCAACAAGAAGATCCGATTCGCCTCTATGAGAAAGATGGTCTGGATATCTTCCAGCACAACTTTACCCAGATCAAGAAAGAGCTGGTCATTCTCATGGCAAAATTGTCCCGGGCTCCTAAGAAGAAGACAGCAAAGGAGGCAGCGTCTGATGTTTAATTTCCTGAAAAAGAAAGAGCTCCATGAAGATGGTACTTTTGATGAAAGTGGTGTAGATGCAGGCGATTTTGTCGATCAGAAGCCGTTAGATGAGAAGGAGAGTGAAATCTACACAGACCTTTCCATCCATCCAGAATGGCACCTTCCAGAAGAAGAAGTGTACGTGTACCGGTTCTTGAATCAGGAACTGCCGCCACTGCAACCGAACCAGGTAAGTGTGTATGGGGTTGAAATCAAGGAAAAAGACGGCGGACTAATCGTCGATGCCTTTGTTCGAAATTCATTATCCAAAGGGATACAAATGAAGCCCGCCGCTATTATAATTTTAGATAAACAAGGAGAAACCGTCGCTCGCCAACCGTTTGATTTGAGCGCGGTCGGAACAATCCCAGGTAAGTCAAGTCGCCCATGGACTTTCTTGTTCCCACCTTCCAGCATTCGTGATTCGGAAAAGGAAATACCCGCCCAGGGGTGGCGTCTTGCGCTCGAGCTGAAAAAGAAGCCAACCAAGCATTCCTTAGACCTTTCAGACCACTGGAAAGAAAGCCTGCCTCAGGAAGAGGCGCAAAGACTTCATCAGCTGGTCGATTCGATGAAACCTCCAAAGGCAGGAGAAGTGAATTTCTTTGGTCTCGACGCCCGTCAGGCGGATAATGGCGATCTTCACGTCACGCTTTTGATCCGCAACGGCAGCGAGCAGGGTTTGACTCTTCGTCAGTTACCGCTCCGTTTCGAAGATAGGTCAGAGGAAGTAGTAGCAGAAGGCGGATTCAAACTGAAATCACTGACGGTCAACATGAACACAAGTAAGCCATGGACGTTCATTTTCCCTGCTGAGTCTTTGAAAAAAACAGGATTTGGATTTGTCGAAATGGAGGGCTTATCCAGTACAGAAGTAATGGAGATATAGAGAATAGAATGGAGCACGGTAAGAAGAATAGGCGCTAATATAGTGCCTATCTTTTTATTTCACTAGTTGGAAGGAAATAACGGATGGGGGCTTCTGGTCTGGGATACGACGATTTGCTGTGTTTGGTACGAGCTTGTAGAAACTACACACGTTCTTGCTTTCATCCGTTTTTCTTGTGGGCGTTCCGCAGACCCTGAGGCCCTCCTTTTATTTGTGCTGAAAGCTTTGATGCTCTGCGATAAGAAAAGTATATGGAAAAAACCGCTACTTGGGAGGTAGCGGTTTTTTCGGTTAATCATTTCTATATTGATTTTCCAGATTGGTCTTAATCAATTCATACATATTGAACTGCTTGGAGGCTGATGAGCTCTCCGCGTGAGTCAATTGACGGAGGAAAAACTGGGTAGAGAAAGACATGAAAGCGCTTTTACTAATACCCAGCTCTTTTGCCTTCTTTTCAATTTCATTATTCAAACTCTCTTCGATACGGACACTGACCTGTTTTTTCATACATTTTACCCCCTACGAAAACCTAAGATGCCTTTTATGTATACCTTTTACAGCATCTATTATACTTACTTTCCCAATCGTTTGCTAGCATTCTAGCAATCACCTTTTTATACTACCCAGATTATGGTATTCTATAAACTACGAATATTGAACTAGGAAGGGGAACCCTACATATGAAAAAAATCACCATTAGTGCGATCATGATTTTTAGCTTTCTAGCTTTTACTAACATACCTGTACATGCGGAAAGCACCATTTCTGAAAAATGTAATCTGGAAAATCTACCAGAAGAAAATCCTGATCTTCAAACCGTCAACTGTTTACTAACAGAAACTGCTCTGAAATATGATATACCTCCTGAAGTTGTCAAAGCTGTCGCTGAAAAAGAAAATGGCGATTGGAAACATTTCGATGAGGATGGGGAGCCAATCGTATCTGCTGATGGGGGCATTGGTCTGATGCAAGTGACGAACAAGCCTTTATTAGATGAAAAGCGCCTGAAATATGATTTGCCTTACAACATAAAAGCAGGTGTGGAAGTGCTTGATGATATGTTCGAAAGAAATGATCTACCTAAGATTAATGGGATGGAAAGAAACGTCATCGAACATTGGTATTTCGCTGTTATGGCTTACAACGGTATCAAGCCGGTGAACAGCCCCATCGACCGTGATGGAAAACATAACGATGGTGCTTACCAGGAACAGGTTTTCCAAATTATCGAAAAATACAGCTACCTGGACCTTGAATCCCTCCCATTCGAAAAAGATGACTTCGAGTACGATAGGGAGAGCAGCGACAATATTACATTCAATAAGATGAAATACGAAGTCAACCTGCCATTGACTAAAACACGCCACCACTTAGAAGATGGTTTCCAGGCGGAAGTGACCGTGGATACTAACCTAAGAAAGAGTCCTACAAGTGATAGTGAAAAAATCATGGGTGTTGATAAAGGGGAAAAAGTAGAAATCACCGGTCCATTCGTCTATGAAAAAGTGGAAGATCGCAAAAACCATTTTGTATGGTACCCGGTAAGAACGGAAGATGGGCAAACCGGCTTTTTGACTTCTATGTATTTAACATTCTCGTTCAGTGATGTAGCTGATGGTTACTATGCTCAAGAACATATCAATTATTTATATAACCGCAGTATCATTAATGGTATTCCTGGAGGAAAATTCGGTGTCGGAGATCCTCTGACACGCTGGCAGGCTGTTTTATTGATCACTAGAGCGAATCACACAGAAATCGGTGATCGTCCGGATCCCGGGTTTGAGGATGTTCCGAAAGATTACCCTTATTATGACGAAATCGCTGCAGCAGTGGATGAAGGGTTATTTCAGGGAACTGGGAATAATGAATTCAAACCTGGTGCTACGTTAACACGGGCAGAAATGGCTGTCGTCCTGCAACGTTTGTATGAATTCCCGGCAACAAATGAAAGCCATCCTTTCACTGATGTTGTGACTAACTCCTGGTATGATGAGGAAGTGAACCGTCTATATCATGCTGGAATTACAAACGGTTATGGTGATCCAAATACTTTTGCACCTAAAACAACCGTGTCCCGTGATCAGTTCGCCGTATTCATGACACGTGCCATCGCTCCTGGTTACCGAGTAGATTAAGAGTTTCATAGAAAAGGCGCAATCCCCATTAAGGATTGCGCCTTTTACTATGTTTTTATTCGCCTGCTACATCCTGGATACGATCTTCGATGACTGGTTCAACTGTTCCTTTTTCCGCTACATATTCACGGAAGACTTCCCAATCAGAAAGGCCAAGGTCCGTCACTCGACCTTCGTCATAAGCATTTGCAAAGACTTCATAACCGTCTCCACCTTTAGCTGTAAAGGCATTTGTAGCAATTACATATGTTTCGTTCTCATCTAATGCTACCCATTCACCGCCCTGGTTAAGGGTAACTTCCTGAACGCGCTCTCCTACAGCCTCTGAGCTATCATACGTATAGTTCAAGCCGGACACTTGCAGGAAGCCACCACTTTCGCCTGGAGCATTGCTGACACTATGTTCTAACGCTTCTTTCACCTCAGCACCTGTCAGCTCCATTGTTGCTAATGTATTACCAAATGGCATAACCGTCAGGATTTCACCGATTGTAATCGGGCCTTCATCAATCGAAGTACGAATACCTCCGGAGTTTTGGAAAGCAGCTATTGTTTCGCTGTTGAATTCTTGTGCTTTGGCAAGCATTCCATCTGTAATTAAGTTTCCAAGTGCTGTTTCACTATTCCTTACACTCGTTGGGTCTTCATCTGTTCCACGTGGATTAGGAAACGCTTCTGCAGCAACTCCACCACTTTCTTCATTTCTGACTTCTTCTACCTGGTCCGCATATTTTTCAAGGATTTCCGCAGCTTCCGGATCCTCTTCTTTTTCAGAGACATCGATCAATTCTCCAGCATAGCCGACGACGACACCGTTTTCGTCGAATTCAACATCTAATGTACCTAAGTTCCCTCCATATTGACCTGCTTGAACGATAATGGTCGGGTCTTTAGGATCACCATTCTCATCTGTCGTCACTTCCACCGGCTTATCTAATGCAGAGTGGGTGTGGCCACCAACAATGATATCGATACCGTCTACTTCCGCTAACAGTTGATCATTATCATAGGCTGAGTTATCGTCATAACCGATGTGAGTCAGAGCTACAATTTTATCGACACCGAGTTCTTCCAGTGCTTCTACACGATCCTCGGCTGTTTCGATGTAGTCTTCAAATTGGACATCAGCTGGACTGGAAATCTCTGCTGTTTCTTCCGTTGTGAGGCCGAAGAAACCAACCTCTTCTCCATCCACTTTCTTGATGACACTATTGTAAGCCATTCCATCAGAAGGTAGTTTACTGACATATTTTTTATACAAGCCTGCCATGTTTTCATCTTGACTGAAGTCCACATTTGAACTTACGAATGGGAACTCTGCTCCCTTAACAAAGTCAGCTAACGCCTCATGACCTTCTGGGCTTGAACCAAGATCGAATTCATGGTTTCCGAATGTCATCATGTCGTAATCCATCATGTTCATGAACTCCAGATCTGCCTGTCCTTTGAATTCATTGAAATATAAAGTCCCTGAGAACACATCCCCGGCATCAAGAAGCAGGGCATCTGGGTTTTCTTCCCGCACTTCTTCCACTGCTGTAACTCTGCGAGCGATATCATCTAAATGACCATGCGTATCATTCGTGTGCATCAAGGAGAGCTCATAGTTTTCTTTTTCAGGTTTCGGAAGTTTATCACCAAACTTATAGTCTGTTGTCGCTAATAACCAGGCAAAGTCTCCACGCTTAATTTTATAGTCAGGGCCGAACTCTGTTTCTGAGAGGCCGGAAATCAATCCGTGGGCGTACAATGTCACAACAGCCGACTCGTACCAGGACCCTTCTTTCAAATCTTCAAAAGGATGATCGATTTCTTTTATTTCCAAGTCGTAGGCATCCACAATCAGTTCCGCAAACTCCGCACGGCTCATTTCTCTATCTGGGGCGAACTTACCATTTCCAACACCATCAATATAGCCTGCCTCGCTAAGTGCATGGACAGAACCTGCATACCAGGCATTTTCGGAAACATCGGAAAACTTAGAATCGGTATTACTAGTATCCAAGTCCAACATGTTCGCCATCATCTTAGCTGCTTGTGCTCTTGTCACCGGGTCTGCGGTGCTAAAAGTCCCGTCGATATACCCATTTACAACTCCTGCTTCGTGTAGGTCATGGATGATGTCATGGTACATGTGGTCTTCTGAAACGTCTGGGAAAATGTGGTCAGCGGATACTGTTGCAGCTGGTGTAAGGGAAGCGGCAAGCATCGCTGCCCCAGCGGCTGTAATCGAAATTTTCCCTTTGTGGTTGTTCAAGTTCTTCATTGTAATGATTCCTCCTTGAATGGTTTCGAATAAACTACTTACGTCTACGTCTTTCTACGAACTGAGAGCCTATTTATCCCTCCTACTATCGCTCGAAGACTATGTATCTATAGTTTTATATTACAAGAATTTTCGCAGAATTCCTACATATTTTTCTAATTCAAGAGAGTTTTTACATACGCTTCATATTTATTACATGATGAAATGACGGGGATTCTTTTCCGGCTTTGTCGGGAAGGAGGTGCAGGGTATGTGGAAATAACAGATGAGAGTTTCTGTTCGGGATAAAAATGAAAGGCTTCTGTATTGTACAGAAACCTTTCATTCTTAGTAATTATTAGATTGGGATTCCACCAGTGGATGAATCTACTTCTATTTCATCTCCCGACTTATTATCCATGAATACGTATACTTTAGTGATGTAGTAATCGCCCTCTGCATCCTCATTATATCTATCATAAGAATACCAATAGCTGATATCCGTGGTGTTCGTATGATCTATAATCCTCTGCTTTGCTTGATCAACAGTCAGATTCAAATGGCGTCGGGCCTCAAACCTCTTCCAATCCCGAGCCTGCAGCTTCCAGTTCCCTTCTTCTTTCTGCAACGTTATTATTTCAAATGATCCATAATATGCATAATTTTCCAACTGCGCTGTTTCCACAATAATTTCATTTTGGTTATTTTCTAAAACATTCGTATGGATATCCCATGCGAAATTTTTCGCAAAGTATAAGCTGTCACATTCTACGCAAGCATTATAATAAGCACGTTCAACGACTGTATTGAAATCATCTGTTATATAAGGATTCAGATCGCCTTCTATTCTATTATAATCTCGATTATCTGAAGGATAAATCGCATGCTCCATCAAGTCATCATACATCGTATGGAATACCTTATCCTGGAGCTGATCCACTTTAGCAGCTATTTGGCTGTTGCTCAACAGCTCTGGAGTCGTGTCTTTCCTAAATGAGGGCTCAATCGTTGCAGCTAAGACCTTTGCAAATTCTGCCCGAGTAATATTCTTAAACGGTTTAAATGTGCCGTCTGGAAGACCATTTATAATATGGAGAGAGTTAAGGTCTAAAATACTTTCCGTTGCCCAAGAGATATTATTGGCGTCAGAAAAACCATAGACTTCTTCGTTCCGTTTTATTTCGTAAGCGCGATCCACCATGACCGCTACTTCTGCGCGGCTTATGTAATCTGTAGGTCTCATGTTTTCCCCATCACCTTGCATAATGCCTTTTTCATAGGCGACGACCAAATCATCATAATAATAGGCAGTTTCTGATAGATCATTAAAAGGCGGTTCAGCTCGGGGACTTTCATTCGGGTAAAGATCCCTTACTAACATAACGGCTACTTGTGCACGGGTTACATTAACCTTAGGGCCAAATTTCCCATCTGGTAACCCGTTAATAATTCCTTGTTCATTCAAGAATATTATTTCTTCTTTTGCCCAAGGGGTTGTATCCAAATCCGGGAAATTCTCCGCACTGACGTAGTAGTTAGAAAAGGATAATACCAATGTAATTGCAAACACAAATGAAACAATTTTCCTCAATATCCAACATCCTCCTGTATATGTAATATTCCAATTATACTATATATAATAAGGGATTTGTTGAGTTTTTAAGTCTTTTCACCTATGAATCTATTCTTCTATAAAGATTATTTTTCATTATAATCATAAAAAGGCTTCTGTATTGTACAGAAGCCTTTTTATGATTATCCTTTTAAACCCGTTCCTTAAAGCAGAATCCCACCGGTGGAGGCATCCACTTCTATTTCAGAACCGTCTTCATTGTTTTCGAATACATGAATATTGGTATAATAATAATCTCCCCCGAGATCCTGTGTGCGTTTTTCATAGGTGTATAAGAAAGTAACATCGTTTTCGTCTATCTCATCAGCTATTCTTTGCTCCGCCTGATCTACTGTAAGGTCAAGGTGGCGTTCATCATCAAAGCGTTTACCGTCGATAGCATCCAACTTCCATTTGCCATCTACTTTCAATAGGGTAATGGTTTCAAATGAACCCAAGTACCCAAAAGATTCTGGCTGTGCTGTTTCCACAATGATTCTTTCTCTGTTGTTTTCAATCACATTTGTATGGATATCCCATGCAAAATCATGGAAATAGTATAACGTGTCACAGCTTAAGCAGGCATCATAATAGGCTCTTTCTACTTCTTCGCTAAAGTCACCCGTTGCATACTGAGCGATTTCTTCTTCGATTCTTTGATAATTACGATCTTCCCTATCCGCTCCGTACTCTTTCAAATCGTCGTACAAAGTCGTGTGAACTTTATCCTGTAAGGTATCCACCTTTTGAGAGATTTGTCTTTCACTCAAACTACGAAAAGAGGGCTCTATTGTTGCGGCTAACACTTTAGCGAACGATGCACGTATAATATTTTCGAAAGGGTTGAATGTGCCATCAGGTGTACCATTGATGATGTGTTGGGAAGTCAAGTCTAATATGCTTTCCGTTGCCCACGGAATATTATCAGCATCAGGGAAACCATAGACTTCCCCATCTCTTTTAATGTCGTATGCGCGATCAACCATAACTACAGCTTCTGCCCGAGTTATTGAATCCTTTGGTCTCATGTTTTCTCCATCGCCCTTGATGATGCCTTTTCCATAAGCGACAGCTATCTCATCATAATAGTAGGCAGTTTCTGATAAATCATCAAAAGGGGGCGTTTTCTCAGCCGTTTGATCTGGATAAAGATCTCTAACGAGCATAACTGCTACTTGTGCTCGAGTAACGTTTTCCTTAGGACCGAATGTGCCATCAGGCAATCCATTAATAATTTCTTCTTCATGGAGATATAGTATTTCATCCTTCGCCCATTTTACCTGATCGAGATCCGGGAATCCGTCTGCAGCACTCACACTTGTGGTAAAGAGCGAAAATACAAATGTCAGTGATAGTACACACGTTAAAAACTTCTTCATAAGAATAACATTCCTCCTTACAGAAATTACTAATTTCATTGTACTACACACCAGGAGATAAATGTCACAATATTCGTGAATCTATATACTTTAAGAAATAACTAGGTGTATACACCTAGTTATATAGACCTGAAAATCAGCTTCAGAAGAGAAATCCTATTATTTTACTTTGCACTCCATAACTAACTGCTTTCTTAATCATTCATTTTTTGCCGTTTGATGAAACTGTTCAAATGTCTTTTCTTCAAAGGTGCTATCAACAATTCCCGTCTCTTCAATATCCTTTTTCACACTAGCAATTAATTTGTGAAGATCAGATAGTGTATTCACCTTTGAAAGGTCTTCTAAAAGTAATTGCTCTGCAACCTTTCCTGCTAACAAGTCACTTTCAAATGAAATATCCAGCTCTGCCAGACGGCTCATAAAACCTTCCGCTCTGTCATGTGCTTTAAGTAAAGACAGGTGTTCATCCAATAACGTAATTTTTTCATTCACCTGTTTTTTCACTTCTTCTTCTGTTAAATTTCTTATTTCTTCTTCATCGAGGCGTGCCACAACCCAACCTCTCCCAGAAGCACCTATATTGATAAAGTCAACTAGTTTTTGGCTGATTAGTAAGTCCTCCAAGGTTTCATGTGGAGACTTCGTTTCACTTTTTTGTAGTTTTCTATGTTTTTTATTCAGTTTACGTAATTTGAATAAACCTTCTTCATACCAATCAGTTTCCGCCGCCAGACCGTCCACTAAGGAACGAAAACCATCCAAGTCTTCTTTTGTCAGAGAATTTTTATTTAGTAGATCTTTATATTGCTCTTTCATCGTTTGATACTTTTGTTGAGGATTAATAAAGGGGGTGGATGTGAAAGTTACCTTTTTCATTTTAATTGGTTGAATGTGGACGGAAGCTCGTGTTCCAGTCTCTGTTGTCCTATTCATCATTTATATCAGCTCCTCCATTTATGTAAGAAAGAAGCCAACCAATGAAGGTTGGCTTCTTAAATATAGATTCTAGATTAGAAGTTTGCAACGATTTCAGAAATGGAAGTGTATCCACCTTCTGGAGCGTTGTTCAATACGTTTTCAGCTACTTCCAGCTGTTCAGCAGCAGAAAGTGCTTCGTACTCTTCTAGATCAAGAGTTGTTAATGCTCCATCCATTTCAGTGATGGAACCGGCATTGTTAACGTTAAACAGAAGCTCATAATAACCAGTTGCTTCTGTATCTTCTCCAGCTTCCACTCCAACCTCAGCTTCCAAGGCTTCTGTAACGGCAGTAAGAGAATCATACTCATTGTTGGCTAGAGTCTCCAAGAATAATTCAGAAACCTCTAAACGTTGAACAGTAGTCAGGTTATTGAATGCATCACTTTCAAGCTCAACTAGTAATGGCTCTAATTCAGCAGCAGTCTCTGCAGTTACAATTGCATCAAGCTCTGCTTCTGCTTCAAGGTCAACTAATTCTGCTTCTAGGGCTGCCAACTCCCCAAGATTAGTGATATCTCCTTCAACAACACCATCTCTGTCTGTTGCTGTAGTTACTAATTCACGTGCTGCTTCTACTGCATCAGCATCTTCTAATGTAAGATCCTCAACAGCTGGTAGCGCATCGATAGCTTCAGTTGCTGCATCAATTGCTACTTGGTCTTCAAGTTCTCCAAGCTGTGCTTCTAGGGCTGCCAACTCATCAAGATTAGTGATATCTCCTTCAACAACATCATCTCTGTCTGTTGCTGTAGTTACTAGTTCACGCACCGCCGCTACATCGTCAGCATCTTCTAATGTAAGATCTTCCACTGACGGTAGAGCATCTATTCCATCAATAGCAGCTTCTACGCTATTAGTACGATCAATAACCGTTTGAATTTCTTCTACTGTTTGACTTCCATCAATTGCTGCGTCATATTCAGCAATATAGTCAGTATTAACATTCTCAAATCCATTTTCATTTAGTGACTCTAGTAAACGAACTTGGCTCACTTGATCTGCCGCTAGAACATCATTTACAACACTTACATTATCCAGACGCTCTTGAAGGGTATCAAGGATGCTATTTCCTTCATCATCTACTAGATCAGATGGAACAGCCGCTACAGCATCGACAGCTTCCTGCAGTTCAGCATCATCACTTGGATTGGCTTCTGCCTCTTCAAGTTGAGCAATAGCATTGTCAACTACTGCTTGTGTAGCACCGTCTATAATAGCTTGGATTTCTTCTGCAGTATCTACCTCTGAAACGTCTATGATATTAGTAGCGTATGTTTCGATATAATCTTCACGAACATCAGAGAATACGCCATTCTCTTCACCAGATTGAAGAGCATCAAGAAGTTCTACTTGAGTATCTGCTGCTAGCACATCAGCTACTGCATTTTGTGTATCAATATCCACTTGGATTTCTTCTACTGTCTCTTCCGTGCCATCAAGTGCACCCTGATATGCTTCGATTAGATCGGAATTGACATTATTGAAGAATGCTGTAAGAGCATCATTCAATTCTACTTGGTTAGAAGCATTGTTAACAGAGTCTACTACTTCTGAAAGTACTGTGTCGACAGCTTCAGTTTGAGCATCTAGACGTGCTTGAAGTTCAGCTGTAACTTCTTCGTCTTCTACTAGCTCAAGGGCTTCTTCTGCTGCTTGAAGAGCTTCAGTTGCTTCAATATAGTCAGCGTATGTTTCAACAGTTAGTTCTTCGTAAGCTTCAACTGCTAGAGTAGCATTAGCTACTGTAGCGTCATAAGTTACTGTATATTCTTCTGTTGCTTCGTTTCCAGCTTCGTCTACTGCTGTAACAGTTACAGTGTTTTCGCCTTCTTCAAGTTCTACAGTGTAAGAACCATCTTCGTTAGCTTCAACTTCCTCTTCGCCAAGCGTTACAACTGGAGTTACTTCTTCGTCTTCGTTATCTGTTGCTTCCACTGTGAAAGTAACGGTAGATTCTTGAACTGTGCTTTCATCTTCCAAACCTTCTACAGTAAGCTCTGGAGCTTCTGTATCTGCTTCATAATTTACAGTTACAGTAAACTCTTTCCCATCAATGGTGAATGTAACTTCGTTATCACCATCAACCAATGGCTCATCAAGGTTGATTACAGTTTCTTTACCATTGCTCAAAGTGACGTTAATAGTAGTTGCATCAATAACTTCAGTGTTGTCTACAACTCCTAGTGCACGGTAAACCATTACTGCAAAGTCTTTACGGGTTACGTTATCTTTAGGCATGAATTCGCCTTTTTCATTACCTTCAATAATTCCATTTTCAGCAGCGATTGCGATTTCGTCTTCCGCCCAGCTACCTTCTTTTACATCTGGAAAGTCATGATCCGTGTCACCTGTTAGTCCGTAAGCACGCACAAGAATAGCTGCTGCTTGTTCACGAGTCAGGTTATCTTGTGGGCTGAACTCTCCGTTATTACCTTCGAAAATTGCTGGAGAAGTAGCACGGACAGCATTATAGAACCAGTCGTCTTCATCTACATCAGAGAAGTCTTCACTTCCACCAGGGGCGATCCCTTGTGCTTTCATTAGTACTTCTGCAGCAGAAGCACGAATGATTTCTCCGTCTGGATTGAAAGTACCATCTCCAGGGCCTTGAAGAATAGCGTTATCTGCTAAGTATTGGACGGCATTAGAGTAATACTCGCCATCTTTTACATCACTGAACACATGATCTGCGGATACAGCAGCTGGTGCTACTGCGGATGCTACAACAGCCGTTGTAAGAGCTGTAGCGTAAAATTTACGGTTTGATTTAGGTTGGTAAGACATAATGTTGTTTCCTCCTAAAGATATTTTTCAACTGATAATGTCCACCATATTTCCTTGAGCAAAATTGGTAACATAATCAGTAGATTTACTTAAGTCATTTAACCCGAATCTCACAATATGTATGTTTCTTAGGTGTTTTCGTGAGACTTATAGATTAATAAACTGGATTTATTTCTCTGTAATGGGTTAAATTTTCTCAATTACTAATTTTACAAGATTTCAATTTTATTTCAACCAATAAACTTTTAAAATTTGGTGAATTTTTGAAATGGTTGTCGAGAAACACCATTGCATAAGGTTATTTCGACATCATGATATGTAAAATAAAATTCTTTTTTTCTTCATTTTTGACGATATACTCCCGTAATAGTTCAGAATATTAATACTCCGTATAGGGTCTTATAACACAAGTCGTAAGTCCTTAAACATGAAATTGAATGATCGGAACGACAATCCTTATGAAAAAGTGATAGAATATAAGATGGTATTTTTTGTGTGCTATTCCTTTACATATACGGTGGTGCTTTATGGTATTCAGTAATTTAGTCTTTTTATTTTGTTTCCTGCCTATTGTTTTACTGGCTTATTTTCTATCACCTAAACTACTTAAAAATATAGTATTATTGCTTGCCAGTTTATTTTTCTATGCATGGGGGGAACCGATTTATATTCTCCTGATGCTCTTTTCGATCCATATGAATTATTTCTTCGGCAGGCTGATCGGGAAGAACCCGCAAAGAAATAGACTCTATCTCTCGTTAGCGATCATCGGAAATTTGCTGATTCTAGGCTATTTCAAGTATGCCGATTTCTTTATTGAAAACTTCAATCAGTTGTTCGGAACATCCTGGGAATTGCTCGAGCTTCCGCTTCCCATCGGCATTTCTTTTTTCACGTTCCAGGCAATGAGTTATGTCATTGACGTCTACCGGAAAAATGTCGAGCCGCAAAGGAATCTCATTTCGCTTGCTCTTTACATCTCCCTTTTTCCGCAGTTGGTCGCTGGACCGATTGTCCGTTACCACTCGGTCAATGAACAGCTGAGTAAGCGTAAGGTGACATTTGATAAGTTTTCCTATGGAGTGAGGCGCTTTATTACAGGTCTTGCTAAAAAAGTGCTGCTTGCGAATGCTTTCGGTGAGGTGGCAGACGGTGTGTTCAGCCGTTCGACAGATGAGTTGAGTCTCGCTACCGCATGGATCGGTATTCTTGCTTATACGCTGCAAATCTACTTCGATTTCTCCGGTTATAGTGATATGGCGATCGGGCTCGGAAAAATGTTTGGCTTTGATTTCTTAGAAAATTTCCGATATCCATACATATCCAAAAATGTTACAGAGTTCTGGAAACGTTGGCACATCTCTCTTGGGTCCTGGTTTCGCGATTATGTATATATTCCGCTTGGAGGAAACCGCGGCGGGTTGGCTAAAACCATACGGAACCTATTGATTGTCTGGACTATTACCGGCTTTTGGCACGGGGCAAGTTGGACTTTCATGGCCTGGGGATTTTATTATGGGGTGTTGATTACAGTGGAACGGCTGGGGCTTTCTTTATGGTTGGAAAAGTTGTGGCGTCCGTTTCAACATCTCTATCTCATACTGATTGTCATGATAGGATGGGTATTCTTCCGTGCCGATGATTTCACCTATTCGATAGCTTATATTCAAACAATGTTCGGTTGGGGTATCGACAGCATCATGGACAGTCAAAGCTATATTTATTGGAATGACTATTGGTACATTTTCCTATTCGGCATTTTATTCAGTTTGCCTGTGCTTCCTTATATCAAAGAGAAAACCTCACATTTATTAGAGGCGAACTCCGTCCGTGTCATCTTCCCATTGTTTGCTGCCGCATTTTATATGGTGCTGATGATCGGGTCTGTCATTCAACTCGTTAATTCTACGTACAATCCATTTATTTATTTCCGATTTTAAGAAGGGTGGGACCGGTATGAAAAAAATCACTAATATCCTTATAACTGCTTTTTTCATTTGCATGATTTTCATCTTCGGGATTCTTGTGATGATTACACCACCCAAAGAAACGTCCTACATTGAAAACCGTTCCCTTGCCCCTCCCCCTCCTCTTGAAAAGGAACAATTCATAAATGGAGGATTCATGCAGGATTTCGAGGCGTTTTTCACGGACCAATTTCCCTGGCGTGATAAGTGGCTGAAAGCTTATTTATCTATCCAATCTTCTCTCGGGAAAACGTTTTTGCTCGGCTATTATGTATCAGATGATGATTGGATAACGACTGAACCCGATCATTCCTTTCCAAAAGAGGAATTGACAGAAAGCGCTCAAAAAGTGAATGGACTCCATCAGTTGTTAGATAACGAAGGCATCGACTTTTATTACGTAAATACACCACACAAAGTGAGCAACATGCAGTTCCTGCTTCCTGATTACATCGAACGAGGGGCTTATGATACTGTCCGTACTCATTTCCTTTCTTCTTTAGACCCACAGGTGCCGAAGCTCGACTTACTAGACGCGTTCAATCAAACGTATTCGGATAAAGAAATGAAAGAATTATTCTTTAAAACCGATCACCACTGGAATGCCCGTGGTGCGTTCGAAGGGTATAAGAAAATGGTTGAGTGGCTGGGTGATCAACGTGAAAGTCTCCCTGCTCGTCCCGAAAAGCTTCATTTAGAGAATTACGAAGAAAGGTGTTTGCCAGATAAAAAGCTCATCGGCAGCTTCAACAGGCAGTTATATCTATCCGTCGATACAGAAGAAAAAAAGTGTGCATACTATCCAGAAGATAATGCCTACGATCAATTTATTGTGGAGAAAAATGGAGAAGTTGTGGATGCGGAAAACATTTACGGACGGGCCTTCGAGCAAACAGAAGAGGAAGTGTATTACAGTACCCTTCATACCGGGGATTATCGGGAGTTGAAAATTACCAATCCCGCCCTTGAAGAAGAGGGGGAACATGTCCTCATCATCAAAGACTCCTATGTCAATGCCTTAACTTTCATGCTTGCACAGCAATTCTACGAAACGACATACTATGACCAACGACATAATAAAGACCGTGCACTCATGGACTATATCGACCAACATGAGTTCGATTTGGTGATTATGATGTACAACGACCCTTCGAGTGATGGGGCTATATATGAATATGAAAAACCCTTGGAAAAACCTTAAAAAGTCAAGGACAGAAGTATAAATACACTCTCGCCACTTCGGAATATAAAACGCGTGGGATCAGAATTTCAAAATCTGATTCCACGCGTTTTACGTTCCGGCAAGTTTTTCCAAGCCTATTCTATTTAATTACAACGCTCGCGCTAAAATCGTCGCAAGCTCCGAGCGGGTAATGTATTTATCCGGACCGTACGTTCCATCAGGAAAGCCAGTAACGATGCCAGCTGTCGCTACAGCATTCACCGCATCATAACAATAACACTCCGGTGAAACATCAGGGAATGAGGTTTGTGTACCCGACTCCAGTTCAAAAACGCGATCAATAATGACAGCAACCTCGCCTCTTGTGATTTTTTGCTTCGGTCCGAAAGTCCCGTCCGGAAGGCCTTTGATTATTCCCTCTTCTACAGCTGAAGTAATAAATCCTGAACCAAAGGATGCCTTATCCACATCTGGAAAAGGGGTTTCACGTTTTTCTCCGTCCAGATCGATACTTCTGCCAACCATTGTGACGACTTCTTCGCGTGTAATTTCACCTAATGGAGCAAATGTTCCATCTTGAATTCCTTTAACGATTCCGCCCTTATACAATTGTTGAATAAACGGATAATAATAGCGATCTTCCTTAATGTCAGCGAAAGGCTTGTCGAGCGCCTGGACTAATCCATGACCATAATCGAAATCTTTCCCTTTTTCTCCTAAGTCGACGGCATGTTCTATAAGGAGATCTTTCAATTCATCCAGCTTTGTATTCGGATAGGCTTGCATAGTCAACGCTAAAGCTCCACTTACGTACGGGGCAGCCATAGATGTTCCGTTCATATTTTTGTATCCATCCGGATGCTTGTCTGTCGTAATATAAGAACTGTACACTTTCGTTCCTGGAGCTACAAAGTCCAACGACTCTCCGCCATAAGAAAACAGTGCTCTTGTTTGTTTCTCATCCACCGCTCCTACACTGATGACACTTTCATAGCGAGCAGGATACATGACATCGTTCAAATATTCGCCACTGCACAACACCCCATTACCTGAAGCAGCAACGACAGCAATACCGGAAGATTCTGCCCGTCCAATCGTGCTCTTCATGGCTGTCGAAGGTTGACAGGAGGTCAAACTCAAGTTGATGATGTCGACATTTTCCTTGATGGCCCAGTCGATACCCGCGATGATTTCACTTTCCCAACCATCCCCTTCCTGGTCCAGGGCTTTGACCGCATATATATCTGCCTCGGGAGCCATTCCGACCGTTCCAACCTCATTATCTTGAGCACCGATCACACCGGCGACATGGGTGCCGTGTCCATTGTCATCGACCCAACTATCGTGCTCTTCCAGGACACTGATTCCTTTTTTTACGTTCAAATCAGGATGATCAGGATCAATGCCAGTATCGATAATGGCAATTTCCACTCCGTCTCCATCCAATCCCCAAGCTCTCGAGTCAGGGGTATTAGTGGAGTTGTACCCCCAAGTTTTTGTTTGAGCACTTGTTTTTACTTTTTGATCCGTTTCTACCCACTTCACATCAGAGTGGGATTGAAGTTTTTTCATATCCGCTTCATCGATGGAAGCAGCTACCGCCTTCATTTCTTCATATGTATGATGGACTTCTACAGATTGGGTGACTGCTTGATTGATAGATTCATCAAAGCCGATTATGACTCTTACTGAATCCTCTTGTTCAGCAGCTGAAATATTCCCACCAGCTGAAACAGCGAATAAAACGATCAAAACAAAAGCGAGTTTCTTGATTGCCTGGTTCATAAACATTCCCCTCCCGGATGATAAAACAAATAGGAGCGAACAAAAGTGTGTCCGCTCCTATTACCTTATTCTTTCCAGTTATAATAGTCAACAATTCCCATTGCTATTGCTCTTGCAGCTGCTTCTCGATATTTATCCGTCTTCAATTTAGAAGAATCCTCATCATTCGTTAAGAAGCCGATTTCCGTAAGGACGGCTGGGAGTGGATTATCTTTGATCACTTTATAACCGACATCTTTGACCCCACGATTATACATGTCCATTTCCTTGTACAAACGATCATTGATGAAAGTCGCCAATCGGTAACTCGCATACTCACGATCTGATAAACCAGCGGAATAATAGAAAGTTTCTACCCCTGTAGCACTCTTCATAAATGCGTTCGCATGAATGCTCACAAAAGCATCTGCATTATTATCAGTAGCGAGGACGACACGGCCGGCTAGAGATGGATACCAATCTGTTTGGCGGGTCATCACCGTATCAATCCCGGCATTTTCAACATACTCCCGAACTCTCAAACCAACATCGAGAACGACTTCTTTTTCTATTAAGCCATTTGCTGAAGCGCCAGGGTCTCTCCCGCCATGACCTGGGTCGAGGGCGACCTTCCAATCTCCTTTTGGTTTATCCAGCAAATAATAGGAGTGGACATAGCCTTTAAGATTACCTGATTGAATATATCTCCAGTCTCCTTCTTTCTTATAAACAGAGACGGTTTCTCCTGTCATGAGCTTCCCTACGGTTTTATGTTCTGTTCCTGGGCCTTGACGGACATTCAAGAAGTCAGCATCCACGACTTTTTCACTGAGCGCCTTTTGGGCTTCCTCTTCTTCCTCTTCATCTTGAGAAACTTTAAAATCAGCATTTAACCCTCTTGCTATGAATAAAGAAAATTCCGTACGGGTAATCGTCTTGTCCGGCAGAAAATTCCCCTCAGGTGTTCCTTCTGAAATCCCTGCAGTTGTCAACAGGTTAACAGGGGTGGCAACATTACTCCCCTCTTTCACATCATGGTAGGACACTTCACTTGTCGCCTTTAAATTAAAGGCATTAGAAATCAAGTAGGCCATTTCTCCACGGGTCATAATGGATTTCGGTTGATATGTACCATCCGGATACCCTTTGATCACACCCGCTTCGACAGCTGATTGTATATAACCGGAGGCAAAGGAATTTTCATCGACATCCGGGAATTTCGTATCTCTTTGTTCTCCTTCTAAATCTAGTGCGCGACCGACCATTGTAGCGGCTTGCTCTCTCGTAACTTCATCAGAACCATGGAAGTGACCATCTGGATAGCCTTGTATAATTGATTTTCCCGTCAGAAACGTAATCTCGCTTTCATAAGCAGAAGGAATTCCCTCTACGGATGAAGCAGAAACTTTGATGGCGTCATTTTGACCTAAGACTAAACTCAACAATAGAAGACCTATCAACAAACTAGAAACTTTCTTAATCATTATATCGTCGTACCCCTTTTTGTTTTATATCCCAGAAGCGTAATTCAACAGTGAAACGAACGACTTATAACCTCCATCCCCCTACCATTCCATATTATGTAAGCATAGCCAGCATCTAGTTGTTCATTATATCGGATTTTACGACAAGTTTTTTATCCAACGAATTTCCTATTTTGCTAAATTAGTAGTAATATGCTATTTTTTATAGTTTTGTTTCCTATATATGTGGGTAATTATTTTTACTTTTTATAGACCCTTCCCTGTAAAAAACTCGTAATTATGTTAGCAAAAATTACTAAAATAAGTAGAAATAGCGCTATTCAGGAATCTCTGTTTCTGGTAGATTAATAGATGAATCTATTTTTCGACAGGGAGGAACAATTTATATGAAAAAGTTACTTCTTGTGTGCCTTAGTGTCGTCTTCATTGCCGGTGTGGTATCCCCATTGACCGCAGCCGCAGAAGAAGACGACATTACAGGTACACTTTTTGAAGATGACATGAGAGCACTTATAGACGCAGGAATCATGCAAGGGTACGGCAATGGCCAGTACGGCCCGGATGATAAAGTCACCCGTGCTCAATTCACGGCGTTTATTGTCAGGGCTCTAGACATCCAATACGGAGAAGAAGAAATCTCGGAAGTCGGTGCTTCTGAAGATTATAACTACGGCGATGTCGATCCTGCCAAATGGTATTACCCTTCTGTTATTGCAGCAACGGAAGAAGGGCTGATCCAGGGTTACCCGAACGGTAACTTCGGACCGACCGATTACATAACACGCCAGGATATGGCGATGATTATGGTCAGTGCTGCAGAAATGAAGGGTGTCATAAGTGAAGCGGAAGAGCTTAAGTTTGATGATAAGGATGAGATCAAACCGTATGCTCGTGAAGCTGTCAAACGTTTGGTGAATTTAGGAATCATTAATGGGAAACAGGAAAAAGATTCTCTTTTCTATGCTCCATATGACAAAACATCCCGTGGTGAGACTGCAGCGGTTATCAACCGATTGTTGAAAGTCCTGGATCCACCAAAAGAGTTAGATTATCAGGTAGCCAGCCTCAGCCAGGGGGAAGATCCTGTCATCCATGAAGAATTCGAAACTTACGAAGAAGCGGTTAGCTTCGCTGGTGATGATCAGGTTGTTTTAAAAGGGAATAATATCGTATGGATCGAGGAAGGTAAAGGAACGACGAATGCTTTCACCATCCTTTACGATACAGAAGCACTAACTTCAAACTCTACTTATGTAACAAGTGGTGTGGATGTGGAATTACTGGAAATCGAGGAAGATTGGGTCAAAATTCGCCTTGCCGACACGGAAGGTTATGTGGATCCGGACAAAATCAATTTAACACCTGACCACATGGTGAAGGATCGGTCTTACTATGAAGTACAAGACGGTCTTCTTTACCACCGGTTATACAATGCTATTACGGAAAGAAGTTCCCGGTACTTGTATGGAGAAGCTGCTGATTTCATGGAAGAGGACGGAAAGTATTACAGTGATAATGGAAATAGTTTTTACAATGAAAATGGTACCTTCGTCGGGGAGGCTTTCCAATACTTCAACAGGATGCCGTTATATACAGAAACATCCTATACAGGCGAACAATTAGATGAGTACCTGGCTCACGCCTCTCCAGACAGCCCGTTGATCGGCACAGGGGATTCCTTTAAAAAAGCGGAAGAGGAATATGGAACGAATGCGCTTTATCTACTTGCACATGCAATTCATGAAAGTAACTGGGGTAAGAGTGCGATCGCAAGAGATAAAAACAACCTATTCGGCATCGGGGCGAATGATGGAAACCCTTATGAAGATGCATGGGAATATGAAAGTTACGAAGAGGGAATTCTTGAGGCTGCGAAAGAATTCATCATCCCGCGATACTTTACATCAAGCTCCTACCTCTATAATGGCGCCCATTTAGGTAATAAGAGTACTGGTATGAATGTCAAATATGCCTCAGACGCTTATTGGGGTCAAAAGATTGCCGGTCATATGTTCCGTGCAGACCGGTATTTAAGTGAAAAGCTCGACCAGGCACCTGAAAATGGAGCTTTTGATTTAGCACAAACGGTCACTCCTTATGTAAATGTCCGTTCAGCTGCAGAAGTCGCAGACAATAAGCTTTATCAAATTCCTATGGATGGAGTGAATCTTCAAATTCTCGATGAAGTGGAAGCACGAGGAACATGGTATGAGGTTGCTCCGGAAAACTTTTATGGAAATGACGAAGAATATAAAAAAGCTTTCATCTATAGCGATGGCTACAGTGCTTATGGCACGAGCCTGAAAAAATTACCGCTTGCCGTTGACTCGGATTCGTAACAATAAGACACCACTACCGCTCGCAGAAAACATAAGGTTTTCTGCGAGCTTTTTTTGGAGAAAATTAAATCCCTGCTGTGAAGTTTATCTTCTCCACCTTTTAAACCACTTAAGGCTGCTCTTATTCCTTCTATTCTTTATGTAAAGGATTGTTTTTTCTGAATTGGAAAATAGTCAATAAATGACGAAGAAAGTCAAAAGCATGAAGGGAACATCTATATTGTATTGCCTTTTTTATGTTATTATAATTGGGAGTAGGATTGTGTAATTTAAAGGAGTCACAACATAAAATGAAGCAGGTAAACATATTAGGGATACCATTTACAAACATGGACCATGTCACGTTAGTCCAACAATTACAACTACATATAGAACAAAGGGAAAAGTCTTTTGTTGTTACCGCTAACCCTGAAATTGTGATGCGTGCTCATGATAATTCCTATTATATGGATTGTTTACAAGCCGCTTCATACATAACAGCTGATGGAATAGGAATCGTCAAGGCTTCTCAACTCTTGAAAAATCCTCTTCCAGAGCGTGTGACCGGTTATGATATTATGATGGAATTTCTCGAAATTGCTAACCAAAAAAAGCACCGGATTTTCTTGTTGGGAGCTAAAGAAGATACACTGCAACGGGCGGTGGGTAATATTCAGACCCATTACCCGGATATAGAAGTGGCTGGTTCACGAAACGGCTATTTTGAGTGGGGAGATCCAACGGTAGCAGAAGCTATCAATGAGGCACAACCCGATATTGTCTTCGTTGCTCTAGGAGTCCCGAAGCAGGAGCGCTGGATTGCAGAGAATTTTTCAAAGTTCAATAAGGGGATCTTCATATGCGTCGGAGGAAGTATAGATGTCGTAGCAGGAGATGTGAAAAGAGCCCCTATGAAATGGCAGAATATGAATTTAGAGTGGCTCTACCGATTGGTGAAGCAGCCCAGCCGGTGGAGGAGGATGCATGCTCTTCCCCGCTTCGCTTACCAGGTACTTAAGCAAAGGGCTGATCGCTCATCATGAAGCCAGCGACTTTTCTTAAAAGCACCCTCATTCTAACGATCGCAACATTGCTATCCAAGCTTTTAGGCAGCCTGTTCCGGGTGCCTCTTCAAAACATCGCAGGGGATGAAGTGCTCGGGATTTTCAGTCTTGTCTACCCTGTTTATATGGTTGCACTTATTCTTTCTGTTGCAGGTATCCCGATTGCAATCTCCAAACTGATTGCTGAAGCAAGATCCACTGGAACGGAAGCAGACATTTTTCATATTCGAAAAACAGCTCGTATTTTGGCCCTATTACTTGGTATAAGTGGTACGGGCCTTCTTTTGGTATTTTCGGAACCTTTGTCACAAATGATTGGTGGAAGTTCGACCCGACCATCTTTGATCATCATTTCTTTCACACTGATGATCGCTCCTTATATGGCTGTCGACAGGGGATATTTTCAAGGGTTTGAAGATATGAGACCGACTGCCATATCACAGGTTTTGGAGCAATTTGTCCGGGTCATTTTCCTCCTTTTCATCGCCTATACTTTGGCTAACTCTGCATTCAGCAATTCAATCGTTGCTGGCGGAGTAATGGTCGGATCTACCCTCGGTGTTCTAGCTTCCCTTGTTTATCTGAAGTTTCACTTGTCCCGATCTGACTTTGAGATTAAAAATGGCTATCCCTATCATTGGCCACAGTTCAAATACTGGGGGAAAAAGATACTTTCTGTTTCAATTCCGATTGCGATAGGGACGCTTACGATGGCACTTTTTAATGTTGTCGATAGCTTGACTGTACCGGGGAATTTACAAGGATTACATGAGGAAAAAGACATTACTTTCTTGTATGGAATTTATGGGAGAGGGTTAGCTCTTGTGCAGATTGCCACTGTTTTCGCTACCTCTGTCATTCTACCTTTGATCCCTTCGCTTACTAAGAGTATGAAGGATGGAAAACTTAATGAGACGCGTAATTTAATCGAAGGAACACGCTGGCTGACACACACTTTAGCTTGGCCCCTTGCTGTTCTTCTATTAGTGCTGACCATCCCCATCAACATGACACTGTTTACAGACACGCAAGGAAGCTTGACGATCGGTATCATGAACATAAGCACTATTTTCATTTCGCTCACCCTTGTAGGGACAGCAGTTTTGCAGGGGCTAAACATCTCAAGGACGGCAGCTTTCATAATAGTTGCAGGTGCTCTGATGAAGGGCGTCTTCAACTTCTTATTGGTTCCTGCATACGGCATCGAGGGGGCGGCTATCGGGACGTTACTTACTTATATAGCCATCGTCGCGATCAATACCTATATGATTCATAAGACCATCCGAATTCCGTGGATACCGCCACACTTTTTTAAAGTCGTCACGCTTTCCCTTTTTCTTGGTGGGTTGACTAGCAGCTTCTATTTATTCACTCAACCCCTCGAGTGGGAGCGTCTGGTATCACTCTGTGTGGTCCTGTTCACTTCCTTGTTTTATATGATTTTGTTTATCGTATGTTTATTTAAGTGGAAAGCGATCGACCAGCGAATGGTAGACCAAATCCCTTTCCTGTCAAAATTCACACGCTAACACCAATGAAAAGAGGCTGAACCATGAAAATCGTCTTATCCGGATATTATGGCTTTTACAATACAGGGGATGAAACGATTCTCCAATCCATTATCCGACAATTAAAATCTATCGAACCTGACACCCAGCTCATTGTTCTTTCCCAAGATCCTGTCTATACAGAAAAAACATATGGCGTTGAAGCTGTTAACCGGTGGAATATAAGGGAGATTATAAAAGCATTGAAAAGTTCAGACGGTTTGATCAGCGGTGGCGGGAGTCTGCTTCAGGATGCTACAGGTCCGAGGTCGATCATTTATTATACTGGCATCATGCATATGGCTAAATGGTTGAAAAAGCCTGTATATGTTTATGCGCAAGGGATGGGACCTTTTCATAAGAGGACGAGCCGACAGCTGGTAAAGCTGGCATTGAATCGTGTCGATGGATTATCCGTACGCGACTTCCCTTCTAAAAGGTTACTGGAAGAAGTCGGCGTTTCAAAAGACATCGATGTTTTTCCTGACCCCGTATTCGCCCATCCAACCTCTTTGCCCACAACGGATACTAAGAAAATGAATCGGAAAATCGCTGTGAGTATACGAGAATGGAAAAACGCTGATTCTTATATACGAAAAGTCGCATCTGCTCTTGATCATTTTGCTGAACAGGGAGAGGAGATCGTGTTTGTTCCTATGCATGGAAAAGCGGATGAAGCTTGCTCGGAACAGGTGACTTCTCATATGAAGGGGCAAGCGACCATCCACTCTGGGGATGCATCGATTGAGGAGAAACTTTCTGTAATAGCAAGCGCCGATGTTCTCATCGGAATGAGATTACACGCCCTTATCTTTGCATGTATTTGTCATGTGCCATTTGCAGCGTTATCCTATGATCCGAAAATCAAGGCACTCTCAGATGAGCTCGACTACCCAGTAACAGCAGATGTGGAAGGTGAATCTTGGACAGAGCAAGCGATTATCGACTCCGTCCATACGATTTTCACACGACTGGATGAGCATAAAGTTCAATTAAGGGAAAAGGTTGAGGTGCTTCAAGCGGATGCACGACTGGCTGCAGAGAAGGCACTCGATTGTTTCAGAAATAAAAAATAGAGAGCAGTTGTCCAGATGGACAGCTGCTCTCTATTTTTTTGATTTCCATACTTTCACTAAGAAGGTAGGCAATTTGATTTGCCTTTTTATTCTCCATGGCTCTTTAATCAGCCGATAAAGCCATTCCAAACCTAACTTCTGAAAACCCGCCGGAGCCCTTTTCACTTTGCCAGACAATACATCAAAGGATCCGCCGACACCCTGGAAGATACTGACGTCCAATTCTTCCATGTGATCGACGATCCAATGCTCTTGTCTCGGGCTTCCTAATGCAACAAACAGAATATCAGGTTTGGCTTCATTAATCGTTTCTTTTATCTGTTCTTGATCTTTCACGTAACCATCAAGTACGCCAGCGACTCGTAAATTAGGATATAGCTCAATCAAACGGTCTTTCGCTTCTTCCGCTACATTAGGTTTCGCACCATAAAGGAAGATAGATTTATCATGAAGAGACGCCTGTTCACATAAGGCAAGCAACATGTCGATACCGGTTACCCTTTCTTTGATCGAACCACCATTCAACCGGGAAGCAATCAGAATACCGACTCCATCCGGTATTTGGTACGTAGCTTTGTTCAAAAGGTTCAATAAGCCCCTATCCTTTTGTGCCTGAAGGATTTTTTCGGGGTTGATTGCCACAATAAAGGACTTCCGTTTCTCATTAATATCCGATATGATATTGTTTTTTAATTGATCGTACGTAAAGTTGCTTACGTCAACCCCTAAAAACTTTTCCTTCATGATTTCACCTAGACCCTCATCCGTTTTTTGAATCTCCTAAGCGTTTAGCAACGAAGCCTGCTTGTTTCCACTCATTTAACGATAGCGCATTTTTGGTATCAAAAACAAGCCTATTTTTCATTTTACCTTTAATATATTCAGGGTCAAGAGTTTTAAATTCATCATGGTCCGTCAGTATGACCAGAATGTCCGCTCCATCAAGAGCTTCGTCCATGCTTTGGGTCTGATTGGAAGCCACATTCTCTTTAATATGTGGATCATAGGTTGTGAAACTGATTCCCTTTTCCACTAATTCCAATATGACTTTCAATGATGGGCTCTCTCTTTGGTCATCAATATTCGCTTTGAAAGATAGACCGAATAGAGCGACCTTAGGATCATTGATGAACTGCTCTTTCGTCAATTTCTGAATTTGTTCTGCCGTGTAAACAGGCATGTTATCATTCGTATTACGGGACAGCTGGATGATCTTCGAAAGATCTGGTTCGATCTCCGCTAAGAACCATGGGTCGACAGCGATACAGTGACCTCCTACTCCTGGTCCAGGTGTATGGATGTTCACACGTGGGTGGAAGTTGGCAAGTTTGATCGCTTCCCATGAATTCACACCAATCTTATCACTGATCAAAGCAAGTTCGTTAGCAAACGCGATATTCACATCCCGGTATGTGTTTTCAATCACTTTGGCCATTTCAGCCGTAGTAGCATCTGTTAAATGAATATTCCCTTTAACGAAAGACTCATATAACTCTTTCGTAAGGACAGAGGACTGCTCATTGATTCCCCCGACAATCCGATCATTATCTACTAATTCCTGGAAAACTTTTCCTGGTATGACTCTTTCAGGGGAATGTGAAACATATACATCCTCACCGATATCAAGCCCTGTTTGTTCTAAAACGGGAACCATTACGTCTTCTACCGTTCTAGGTGGTACCGTTGACTCGAGAATCACTAAGTTTCCTTTCTTTACAAACGGAACGATCGCTTCTGTAGCCTTTCTTACATAATCAAGGTTAGCCGTCTTATCTTCTCTGATCGGGGATGGAACAGCGATGACAAAGACGTCTGCTTCCGCAGGCTCTAAAGAAGCCTCGAACATACCGGCATCTACTGCTTCTTCCAATCGTTCCTGCAGCCCATACTCTTCAATGTGGAGCTGTTTATTATTAATCATTTCTACTGCTTTATGGTTCACATCCACACCGTGAACTTTATGGCCGTGAATAGCAAACATTACGGATGTCGGGAGGCCGATATAACCCAGGCCAACGACGCACAATGACTTCTTCATTCCAAATACTCCCTTTCTTGTTTCCAATCATTCTAAGCTGATATTCAAAGTGCCTGATCCTCATACGGTAATAGGCAACTGGACAAATTACTGAATGACATATGATTAAGATGTTTTTTCTTGATTCCATAAATAGTGATAAGTGATTTTCATTTTCACTTCTTTCTCTTCCCTATAATAGGTCATTTTAAATCTGTGTATATTAAACTGTGTCTAGTCCATTCTATATTATTCGTTAACGAACGGTATTTGTGACGTTCCCTTTAAAAATCAAATGATAAAAGCTTTGGACTCTATGGCTTTTTATTATTTTCTTCACGTATTATCTGTATTCCATAGTCAGCCTATGCTTCTTAGCACCCTTGACAGTATGTAATTTTGATCATATATTCACATGATTCAATTATACTTGTTTCGCCTATGAGCCATCAACAATATTTTCAATCCAATTACAAGTTTACCAATAGATAGACAGTAAACGCTTAATGTATTATACTTCAATGTGGCTTATACCATAAATCAGGAAGTATATAGAGGTGTTTTACATGACCGGAAAATTAAACAGAGAGCATTTTGAAAAGCTTTTATTAATCTTTATCGTTTTCCAACCAGTATTAGATATTTTAACATACTTTTCTATTCAATCCTTCGATTTCAGCTTAACCATCGGAATCGTCATCCGCGTTTTATTTATGATCGGAGCTGTATGGTTTATCCTCTTTGGGAATAATAGCGATTGGAAGAAATATGTGATTACATATCTCGTTGCTTTGGCGGCCGTTTTGAGTATCGGCCTTATTTATAATTTCTTTACAAAGCCAGTATTCAATCCGTTTTTAGAACTCCAATTCATAGCTAAAACCGTATACTTCCCCATTATGCTTAGTGCCTATCTTTTGTTGTTTACCACAATTGATAAGGTTTCATTCGTACGAATGCGAATTCTGAAAGCAATTAGCGTTGCCATGATTATTATTGCTGTCTCGTTTTTCATTGCCATCCTGACAGGAACATCCTCAGAAACATATGAGTGGAATAAATTCGGCTTTAAAGGTTGGTTTAATTCTGGAAATGAAATTGGATCGATTATCGCAATAGCATTCCCATTAGTATATATCTATACCCTCAACAAAGTGGATCACATTAAAAAAATATATTATTTCATCCCTCTGGCGATGATCGCCCTTGTCTCTATATTGCTCGGGACAAAAGTTGGTTTTTTCGCTGTATTAGGAGCTTCCATTATCGTTTTTGCAAGCTACCTCATCTATTGGGTTATTTCTAAGGTGAAAAAGAAACAAGGGGAGAAAAACCTCCACTTGAAATTAATCACCTCACTTATCTTCTTAATCATATTCTTAGCTGCTACACCTTTCTCCCCTACTTTTTCTAACGTTTCTGGAGATGTGGGGCAGATTAATGAACAGAGAGAAACCACTCAAGATTCTGATGGAGACGGTATGGAAGAAGGTACAGGAGATAATGAATCCGGTTTACAAGATGATGGTACAAAAGGTGGCGACGATGCTGCAGCTGCCCTCGGAGAACAGGCATTGATTGAATCACCAATTTTGAAGATTATATTGAGTTCTCGTAATATTTACTACGCTCACATTTATGATATGTATGTAGAAGCAGATGTCATTCAAAAAACATTCGGAATGGGATATGCAGGGAATTATGAAGACATTCGTAAATTGATAGAAATGGACTTTTTTGACTTATTTTTCTCCTTTGGAATAGCTGGGATTATACTCATTCTGATTCCATTCCTATTTGTCGTCGCGCTGTTTTTAAAATTACTTTTCCAAATACCAGGGGAAATATTACACCCTCAAAACATTTTAATTCTATTATCCATCGGGTTCGGTACAGGGATAGCTTTCCTGGCGGGACACGTCCTTTATGCACCTGCTGTAAGTATATACCTTGCCATCAGCCTGGTACTTCTCATAACCAACATGCTCAAGTTAAATAATAATATAAAAGATTCATAAAAAATGTCCACCGAAAAACAAGGGAGCTCCTGCAAAAACGGGAGCCCCTTGTTTTTAAATAAATTTTGTTATCATTCAAAAATTGATGATACAAGAAGGGAAAGACCAAAATGACTGTAAGACCTTATAAACCTGGAGATGAAGTACAAATACAACTCTTATTTAAGAAAACCTTCGGAAATGACCGTCCTCTTAAAACATGGACATGGAAGTTTAAAGAAAACCCAAAGCAGGACTCACCATTTATTCTCGTCTATGAAGATAACAACAAAATCCTGGGTCACATTAGTTTATGGATAACCGAAGCCTATATTAACGGAAATGTTACCAAAATCGGTTTACGGGCAGATACAATGGTGGATCCACAGGCACGAGGCAAAGGCATATATAAAAAACTGAACGACACTCTTTTAGAAAAAGCAAAGCTTGAGGGAATAGACTATTTATATGGATTTCCAGCACCAAAAGCTAAAGAATTATTTCAAAAATATACCGGTGCCCACCATATGACAGATATGCCAAGATGGTTGTCCGTTCGACACCCTATGGCCCTTTTATCCTCTAAGTTTTCACCCTTACGTATCCTTAAGCCATTAGACAAAATGTACGCAAACTTTAAGAAGGTAAAAGTGAAGGACCACCCCTATGTATTCCGTGAGGTTACAGAATGTGATCACAATTTCGATGAACTGGCTTCTGAGACAAAATTCAACTCCAAAGCAATGGTGGTTAGAGACGCGGCGTATTTGAATTGGAGATATCACAACCATCCTGAAAAGACATACCGGATGTTCGGTTTGTATGATGGGGATAAACTTAAAGGTTATGTTGTAACCAATAAGGTCGAGGGAAGTTTTACAAATGGATTTATAGTTGATTGGTTGACTTCCGACGCTGAATTATGGCCAATACTTCTCGATTATGCTATGCAGGACCTCTATGAAGCTGACATCATCCAAACATGGTGCTTAACACATTCCGGCCCAGTTCACTCTTTAAAGAAGGCAGGCTTTATTCATAAAGATAGCCCTATGCCTCTCGTCGGAAAAGAAATTAACTCTGAGTGGGTCGAGCTTAAAGATCCACAGAAATGGTTCATCACTCCTGGTGATGTTGATTCTTTCTGATTAAAATCCTAAGCCAATTAAGTTTGAGGTAAAACCAGCCCATCCATGATAGAGACAATTGATACTGAGATTTAAAAACTAAACAAAAAGATCCTGGTAAAATTAACCAGGATCTTTTTGTTTATTGTTTTCATTTCGCTTGTTCTTTTGCTCTCTCGTAAAAAGGTCGATCAGAGGTCTCTTTCCCCTATAGACAACACCAGTCATTTCTGCAAACAAATGAAGAAGAAATAGCAAAACAAACGTAATGATTAGAGAAACCCCGAATGATGTTAACGAGAATAATAAGGCAAGGAAGCCAAACACAGCACTGAATGCGTAAATAATCAACACTGTGGTGCGGTGACTGAAGCCTGCCGCTAAAATCTGATAATGAATATGTTTGTTATCAGGCATCATGATCTTTTGTTTATTGATCAGCCTTCTCACAATGGAGAACAACGTATCAAATACTGGTATAGCCAGGACGATGATAGGGATAACAAAACTGAACAGAGTGACGTTCTTAAATAGACCGACCATCGAAATAACGGCCATCGAATACCCTAAGAAGAGGGAACCTGTATCTCCCATGTAAATTCTAGCAGGGTAGAAATTGTGAAATAGAAAGCCGATGTTACTCCCTATGAGTACGACACACAAGTAAACAATTGCTACTTGTGGCTCAATCGCTAATGCCATTACAGCAATGCTGATCAATGAAATCGTCGATACACCGGCAGCTAAACCATCCAGCCCGTCAATTAAATTGATAGCATTGGTTATTCCTATGATCCATAAAAAAGTAAATACAATGCTCACAAATTCGCTCAAAGTGACCATTCCGATAAACGGAATGCTCAATACATCAATCTTTAATCCAGAAAAAATTAAAATTCCGGTCGCCAATACTTGACCAGCAAGCTTGAAAATCGGACGAATTTGAAAACGGTCATCCAATAGCCCTGTTAGAACAATGATGATCGCTCCTATACAAATAGGAATAATGTAAGGGAGTTCTGGCCGTATAAAAAGAATTCCGGCAGCTGCCCCTCCAAATATTGCAAGACCACCCATGCGAGGGGTAATTTCTTTATGGATTTTTCTTAATTCCGGGTAATCCATCATCTTCCATTTCACTGCCAGCTTCATAACAGGAAAGACAAGCAAGTAACTGACAGTCATAGATAGTAATATCGCTATTAACATTTCTAAGTAGATGTTCATATGAATCCTCGCTTACTTCTCAATTTTACGTGAATAAGGCGATTACATTATACCATACAGAAGCAAGCCTGTTGGGTACACTATGTAATACTCATGCCAACTATTTTATCGCGAAATAAAACCGTCCGTAAACAACTCCTTCGTTTACGGACGATTCCTTTATTGTTGTAATTGTTCTATCAATTGATCAATAACTTCCTTAGATGATAGCAGCTCAGCGTCTTCGGTTTTCTGGATGATGTTTTGCAACACTTCTTTTAAATTATCCATGCTACCCACCTTTTCATTAAAGTTTCTGTTAATCTTCTTTTTAATCAAATCTTCGTTTTCAAACGACTTTTTATGAGGGCTTTCTATGTAACTACCCTATTAGACGTTTTTATATTCGTCGAAGTTTCAACATTTAATTATTATTTCCGAGGAAATATGGCAAAAATTTTCAAATAACTGTTCTTATCCTACCTCATTTTTCATAGAAAGGGAAGTGGAATATAAAGTTATATTATAATATGAAGGAATACAAGAGAGGTGAGGAAAACGATGAAAAAGCCTAGTGATGTTCACTAGGCTGGAGGTAGCTATGAAATTCTTGCCCATGTCCTTTGGAGGATTTTCAGTTTATAACTTTCATAACTGAAGCGATGGACATGCTTTCGGATCACTTCCATCCCTTCCTGGTGATAAGTGAAAAATATAACCGCAGGGTGCATCAAAGAATCATAGAAGAATATCGGGTTGAAACTTCTTTTCTGTGAACCAAAGTTCCAGTGACCCAACAAATCTAATTGAGCAATAGAATCATCATCGATAATTGCCTGAGAAATGACACCTGTTTTGTGATCGCTGTATTCCATCAGGTGGTGATAAAAAACAGAAGCCTGCAGATAGGATAAAGGGGATTCATCACCATTAACTCCAGCCAACAGGTCATCCGGGCTGACTTTCACTCCATTTACCACTGCATACACTTGGCCCCTTGAGCTGAAAATGTGCCACCCCGTCTCCAACCTTAGCTGAGAGTATTGGCTTATAACATCACTTAGATCAATAGTTTTCGGGCAATCCTTGAAGAAAATCGGAGGAGGAAAAACACGGATGTTTTTGGCTGCTGCTTCCCGTCGGAAAACTGTCTTATTTTTCATCGCTTTGCCTATTCTTTCATGATATAGAGCTCAGGAATTTGTTTATGTGCAAAAAAATCATAGATTTCACTAATGGTCAGCCCTAGATCTTTTGCTTCCTTCATTAAATCTATCCATTCTTTATCCATTTCTTCATTAACAGCCATCCCTTCTCCCCTTTCTATTCAATCCCTTCACCTCTACATTATTCCCGTTCCGCATATTTATGTGTTAACAGCTCTTCCAAAGAGATGTCCAACGTTTTTGCTAGCTTTCCCATAACGATTAAGGATGGATTTTTCTGCACTCCTCTTTCGATATTACTGATGTACGACTTAGAAACACCAGATTTCTTAGCAAATTCATTTACAGAGAAATCTTTTTCCATCCGCAACATACGGATTTTCTCTCCGATCGGCATCATTTTTCTTCTCCCCTTCCCAAATCAGCATCACACATAATGCTCCCTCTATTGTTCTTTATTAAGAATATTATAATAGTATGAACATGGAAAATAAATGTCTGAATTTCATTATTAAGAACACTAAATAACTATTATTCTTTACTTTTCAGCTTTATCCTCTGTTTTATTTTCTTTTCTGAGAACATCTATAATAATTAAATATCCAAAGAGGGTATCAGTCGAAAATTATCTGTGCTAGAGGAGAGGAACTTTCCCCAGGTTACTGAGGTTGAAAAGATTTTAGACAATAAAAAAAGTCGAGTGATCATGCCTCGACTTTTTATTCATGCACTTGATATTTTTGTCTGAATTCTCTAGGTCCAATACCTTCCATACTTTTGAACACTCTTGTGAAATAACTTTGACTGTTATACCCGAGCAACATACTAATATCCATCAGTGAATGCCTGGTAATACAGAGGAGTTCTTTCGCTTCCTTTATTCTTTGTTGATTGATGAAGTGGGTTATGGAAACACCATTCTCTTTAGTGAACACTCCTGACAAATAATTAGGGTTCACATTTAGTGCATCCGCGATCACCCTTAAAGTAAGATTTTCACTTAAATTTTGAAAAATGTACCGCTGTGTTCGATCAACAAGTGGTGAATTCTGTGGAACGTCATCTACTTTACGTATTCGATCAAGGAACGAATGAAGGATATTCAACTCTAGAGATATCAATTCTGCTATTGTGTCTTTCGTTTCTAAAAAATTTATATAAAAGTCACACAAAGATTCGACTTCATCTTGATGGGCGCCTTTATCCAAACAAATATAGCCTAACTCTGTAACCAGCCGGATCATTTGATTCTTCCTGCTGCGGACATCCTGATTCTCTGCTATTTTTTCTTGATATTGTTGATAGGCATCAATTGAACTTTCTTCTCCTTTTTTAAAAAGGTCTAAAAACTTCTGTTTGGATGCCACCATATCTGAATAAGAATGAAGAGACTGCGTGAAATTCTGATACTGTTTATGTATTTTTTCCTGATCCCATACATTCTTGACTTCTTTCTCTTGCTTCGGCAGCAGTTGGTTCAGCAATCCCTTGATCGAGTTCATTTGAACTTGATTGAGAATAGGAAGTTGTTCGAAGTATCCGACGAACTGTTCTTCAAGCGAACTATCCAGGCCATTCATGATCAAATTATTTTTCACATGCATCCTCAAGATTTCCTCTTCAAGAAATGGACCAACCCCGATCACCTGATCTTTTCCATGTTGATCTTTCACTGGGTACAGGAATAAATGTTGGTCATAAGGGTCTGTAAATAGCTGAATAGCAAAAGGACGTTTCTTGCTTTCCTCTATATAACTTCTATGTAACTCTCTTAAAACCTTGGGTGGATTCTCGAAGCTATCGGGGAAACGATAGATTAATTTATTTTGTTGATTAATTAATAGAACAGGGACGTTCATGGCAATAGAACAATCCTTCAATAGATTAATTAATTCAAACTTATTCAATAATGGCCCCTCTTTTCTCCACTTTTTATTCTATCTACTATATAATGGCAAAAAAAGAACACCCTTTCAAGTGAAGGGTGCTACCTAATTGTTCCTTTCCGCAAAAACTCTCTTATTTCATCAATACTCAAACCTAGTTCACGTGCTTCTTCTAATAAGTGAACCCAATCACAATCGACTTTTTGCTTAGGTAGCGTCTCCATTTGTTTGCTCCCACCCCTAATTGAGATAATTCAATCCTATACCCTATAAGTATTTTTCTAATGTATTTCTATTATAACTGAAAAAATAACAAACTTTTTAACAAAGTTCATATATTTTTAATTATAATCATGTATTTTTTGACTATTCATACAAATTTATTGTTGTTAATTGTAGAATAGAGAATAAATGAAATTACCCAGGTAAGAGGGCCCTCCTACCTGGGTATTTTGATGGTCATTTGTACATCTGATTCCATTTTTCAGTAAGAAGACGGAAGGTGTCTTCATCCTTTTGATCGATCGCCTTGTCGATGAGGCGTCGAAGGTTGTTTTTTTCTAATTCACGGATAAGTTCTTTCACTTCTTTAGATATTTGCTGGCTAATTTCGATCCCCTCTTCATAATACGGCGACACAATCGAGTGGAGGTGCGACAAAAACTCCGGCAGTTGAAGCAGGTCGGCGATGGAAACATAAACCATGTCCTTGCCTCGTTGAAAAACGAAAATATCGAAGACGTTATGCACCCGCTGACGATTGCGGTCGATAATAATTTCCCTTGATTCCATTGGAATGAACTGATAAAGCTTTTGGTCGATGAATAATGAAAAATACTGGTAGGCTAATACAACTCGAATGAACCGTTTGTCTTCCTTAACATAGTATGGTTTTAGCATTTTTATGTTCAACATGGGCCCACCCCTTTTTGAAATTTAGACACTGGTCCAATGGTTGTGATGAAGATTTCCGCGAGAAGAAGTCCGTTGTTTTCTGCAGATGTTATTTTGCCACATGGATAGTGACAGGCAGGTCTTATCAAGTGTATCTCGAAGAAGTTTAGCTTGTTTGTTTGGCTTGAACTGGGTACTGTGGTTAAATCTGAATTTTCAGTATTTTATTCTATTATCGCGTATTTGTCAATGGAATGAAAGCGATTTCTATGTTGTGGGTTGAAAATAGGCTGTGTTTGTTGGCTATGGGAAGAGGATTCGTGTTCTCAGCGTGTAGTGAGTTCTCTGGATTCGTGGAAAGTGTCTTATCGTGACTTAACCACAGGTGATTGTGTCCTAACTCAAAAGCAAAATGACTTATTTACAAAACATGCGTCTTAACGCAAAAAAACCGTTCCCGGAAATTTCCGGGAACGGTTTTTTTTATTAGATCAATGCATGTAAACGTTCGTTGACGGTAGCTTTTACTGCTGCCAACAGTTCTGCACTTTTTGCTTTGGATTCTGATTTTACACCATAATAGAACTTAATTTTCGGCTCTGTACCGGATGGACGAAGACAGAACCAGCAATCATCTTCAAGGATGAATTTGACGACATTGGATGTCGGCAGGTCCATTTCTTCTTGTTTGTCTTCCTGGACATATTTACGAACGGTAGTGGAATAGTCTTCGACGGCCACCACTTTTTTCCCGCCCGCTTCCTTGATATCTGCGTTGCGGAAGTCGTCCATAATGTTCCTGATTTGATCCGCGCCTGATTTACCTTCAAGCTTCATGGACTGAAGGTCTTCGAGGAAGTAGCCATGTTTTTCGTAAAGGTCATCTAATGCATCAAGAAGTGTCTTCCCCTGGTTCTTCCAGTAGGCACCGACTTCTGCTGCAAGGACAGCTGCTTGAACAGCGTCTTTGTCCCGGGCAAAGTCTTTGACGAGATAACCGTAGCTTTCTTCGTATCCGAACATGAACTGATGCTCACCTGTTTGCTCATATTCGCGAATTTTTTCCCCGATGAATTTGAATCCTGTCAATGTATCCAAAGAACTGATGCCATAGGAGTTCGCGATTACACGGCCGAATTCTGAGGTAACAATTGTTTTGATGAGCTGCCCGTTTTTCGGTAACTCTTTGGATTGCCCTAAAATATAATCAAGAAGCAGGGCACCGGTCTGGTTACCTGTAAGTACGACGTATTCACCATCTTCATTCGGAACGGCTACACCTAGACGATCGGCGTCAGGGTCTGTTGCCATCAAAAGGTCGGCCCCCACCTTTTTCCCTTGTTCAATCGCCAATTCAAAAGCCTGGTGTTCTTCCGGGTTCGGGGAAGCAACTGTCGAGAATTCTGGATCAGGCTTTGCTTGTTCTTCTACAATATGAACAGATGTGAAGCCGCTTTGCTCCAATCCTTTTTCGACGAGGTCACGTGCTGTTCCGTGCAGAGGAGTGAACACAAGGGATAGATCCTTTTTGATGTCTGGCTGGACGGTGACGGTTTTCAATGCTTCAAGGTATGCCGCATCGACTTCCTCATCGACCCAGCGAAGCAGACCGTTTTGTTCGAGCTCTTTTTGGTCGGCCGCTTCGATACTCAGTTCATTTTCGACTTTGTTGACAAAATCGATCATGATTTCTGCTTGTGCAGGCGGAAGTTGTCCACCATCTTCATTATATGCTTTGAAACCATTATATTCCGGAGGGTTGTGGCTTGCTGTTACGACAACACCCGCTGCGGCATTCAAATGACGGACAGCGAAGGACAATTCCGGTGTCGGTCGCAATGATGTGAATACATAAGAAGGAATGCCATGATGTCCAAGGACACGAGCTGTTTCTACAGCGAACTCCTTGGACATGTAACGAGAATCATAGGCGATGGCTACTCCTCGATTGGATAATCCCTGGTCATTGACATAAGTGGCGAGACCCTCCGCTGCTTTTCTGACCGTATAAATGTTCATCCGGTTCGTCCCAGGGCCGAGTTTTCCCCGCATGCCGCCTGTTCCGAATTCGAGATTCTTATAGAAAGCATCTTCTAAAGACTGCTCATCTGATGTTAATTCTTCTAGTTTAGCTGCAAGATCTGCATCCAGTTCGGTGAATTCTTTCCAACGGTTGTAATCATTTTTCCACATGCACAACACTCTCCTTTATTTCTAGTTGTTTTTTGAAACAGGGATACTACTTTTCATTGGAAGATCATTCGTCCGTTTTAAAATCTATCCATATGAATGATTCCAACATTTCTGCAAAGGATTTCCTACGTCTTTTCATTCGCCACTATTTGGCTGAATTCCTGTTTTTTCGGCTCATAATATGAAAATATTCTTCTTTTCTATACTTTTTACACTATGAGAAGGAATCGTTCAAAAATCTATGTATGCCTTTCCACTATTGTAGCATTTCATGTTTACGAATGTTATATGGAAATATTTGTATGACCTGGTCAACAAGAAGAGGGCAACAAGATATTTCCAACGACGGGCAAAAAAAGAAACGTTGTTCGCTTCCTATCAACAACGTTTCTTTTTGTCACTTCTTTATTAATTTATAATCAATCGGATAATGTGCTCTCTTATGCCAGTATAATAGGCCAAATCGTCAGTTGAGGATCCTAATTCCCGTTGTATCCGATACACGGCGGCCTTTCCCTCTCTAATAAATTCATCTGCTTTTCCAGTTAAACCCAATTCCAAGACAAGGTCCTTGATGTATGTTTCATACTTTCTAAGTGGACTTGGTAGTGGGCCGCCTAAGTTCACCATAGTTCTCACCTCCTAGTACATATTACATGTTAGTTATAAAACAATTTCCATTATTCGTCAAGTTACCTTATTTTTCCCAATTATTCTATTTTTATAGATTTCCTCATGGTTTATCATGAAAAGTGATTTTCCGGCTTGAATTTTATTTAATAAATAGTTTTCATAAAATTTTCTCTCTATGAAATATAATTTTCTTCTATTATATAAATTGTGTCCTTTTCCCTCGTTACAAGGCATCCTAAAAATGATTGCGCTTTCTTTTCAATCGTCGGATAATTCACTCTTGTACTTCAATTTCCTTTCCGTTACAATGTCCTTTATATAAAGAATAATGTTTATACCAAGTAGACAGGAGTGTGAACGATGAAAAATACCATTACCGTAGGACTGCTAGGACTAGGGACGGTCGGAAGCGGAGTCATTGAGATCCTTCGTGACCATAAAGAACGCATTGAACATAAAACAGGGTGTGATGTCACGATTAAGTCCGTGCTTGTCCACGACGTTTCTAAACCGCGCGAGGTTCCGGCTGACACCCAGTTGACGGATCGATATGAAGATATTACGAGAGATCCGGAGATTGATGTCATCGTAGAGGTGATGGGCGGGATCGATCACACCTTAACCATATTATTAGAAGCGATTGAACACGGGAAGCATATTGTAACCGCAAACAAAGACTTAGTCGCCCAACACGGGGAACAGCTTTTTGAAGCATGCCAAAAGCATAATTGTGACCTTTATTATGAAGCTAGTGTCGCAGGTGGAATTCCGATTATCCGCTCGATCATGGATGGGCTGTCTTCCGATCGCATTCGCAAAATGATGGGAATCGTCAATGGAACGACAAACTACATTATGACGAAGATGGCACAAGACGGCGTTGATTTTGATAGTGTCTTGAAGGAAGCCCAGGACCTCGGCTTTGCAGAAGCAGATCCGACGGCTGATGTCGATGGCCTGGATGCTGCCAGAAAGATGACGATTCTTTCAATTCTAGGATTCTCGATGCCTTGCAATCTGGAAGATGTCGATATTAAAGGAATCCGTGGTATCTCGTCTGATGACATCACATATGCTGAAGAACTCGGCTACCGCATCAAGCTGATCGGAATAGCGGAAAACGACCACAACGGAGTCTCTGTAAGTGTTGAACCGACATTGCTGCCGATCCAGCACCCGCTTTCCTCCGTGAATGATGAGTACAATGCGGTGTATGTATACGGTGATGCAGTCGGTGAAACGATGTTTTACGGGCCGGGAGCAGGAAAACTTCCAACTGCTACAGCCGTTGTTGCAGATCTGATAGCTGTTTTGAAGAACATCCGGTTAGGAACGACAGGTACAGCCTACGTTCAACCACAGTTCCCTAAGCAAGTGAAAGAGAAGAAAGACCAGCTGACGAAAAAGTATCTGCGACTTCACGTTGACGACCAGGCTGGCATGCTGAAGGAATTGACGAACATTTTTGCTGAATATGGCATTTCTTTCGACCAGTTCATACAGCGTTCTACCGAAAATGAAGGGGAACGAGAGCTTATGATGGTGACCCATCAAGTGAGCGAAGAAGATTTTGAAAAAGCGAAACAGGACCTGGAAGGATTACCTTCTGTCCGACAAATTGATAGCATCTTCCGCGTAGAAGGAGGCGACTGACATGTGGCAAGGCTTGATTCATGAGTATGGAGAGTTTTTGCCAGTATCAGAGAAGACACCGAAACTGACACTGCATGAGGGGAACACTCCTCTCCTCCCGATTCCGTCCATCTCTAAGGACCTCGGGATCGAAGGGTATGTAAAAATCGAAGGAGCCAACCCGACAGGCTCTTTTAAAGATCGCGGCATGGTGATGGCCATGGCTAAAGCGATCGAAGAAGGTTCTGAAGCGGTCATTTGCGCCTCTACCGGCAACACTTCCGCCTCAGCTGCGGCATTTGCGGCTCGAGCTGGGTTGCGTTGTATCGTCGTCATCCCTGATGGAAAAATCGCAGAAGGGAAACTTGCGCAGGCTGTCATGTATGGGGCAGAAATTTTTGCAATCAAAGGAAACTTCGATGATGCCCTCCGTATGGTACGTAAAATGGCCGAAAATGAACCTGTGACACTAGTAAACTCGGTGAACCCTTACCGCATCGAAGGACAAAAAACGGCCGCATTTGAAGTGTGTGATGATTTAGGTGTTGCCCCTGACATTTTAAGCATCCCTGTTGGAAACGCAGGAAACATCACGGCCTACTGGAAAGGGTTCAAAGAATACAATAACCGTCACGGGTACGGGTTGCCGAAAATGATGGGATTTGAAGCAAGCGGCTCTGCAGCAATCGTTCGTAATCAAGTGATTGAAGATCCAGACACCCTTGCCACAGCGATCCGCATCGGAAATCCGGCGAGCTGGGATAAAGCATTGACCACAAGAGATGAATCCAAAGGTTTAATTGATGAAGTCACAGATGAAGAAATCGTCGAAGCTTATCAATACCTGGCGGAAAAAGAAGGCGTATTCGCAGAACCTGCCTCCTGTGCTTCCATCGCAGGCATGATCAAGAAGGTGAAGGATGGAACGATCCCACAAGGTTCAAAAGTCGTCCATGTGCTGACAGGCAACGGATTGAAAGACCCGACGACTGCAATGGAACAGAGTCCGATAAAACCTGTACGCATCGAGAATGATTATGATGTATTCGCATCTGCCGTCACAGGAGTTCAATCATGAGCCGGTTTCAAATAAAGGTTCCGGCAACATCTGCGAATCTCGGTCCCGGTTTTGACTCTGTCGGAATCGCCCTATCAAAATATGTGACACTGGATTGTGAGCCTGCAGAAGCGTGGTATTTTTCCGTACCAGAAGAGGATCGACCATACATTCCATCAGGAAAAAGCAATCTCATTTATAAGACGGCACTATTTACAGCGGAAGCGCTTGGGTTTGACTCGCTTCCTCCCACTCACGTCGAGATGACGAACGATGTTCCGATCGCTCGCGGACTAGGCAGCTCTTCTACTGCGGTCGTCGGGGGAATTGAACTGGCCGATCGTCTTTTGAATCTTGAGTTGAGCCGTTACGAAAAATTCAAGATTGCCTGTGATATCGAAGGTCATCCAGATAACGTAGGACCAGCCATTTTCGGTGGTATCATGGTCTCCAATTATGATGGAGAGCAGTTGGATTATGTTCCTTTCACAGATGGAATGGAACAACTGACCTGGCTTGCGATTATTCCTGATTACCATTTAGAAACGGAAAAAGCACGCGGGCTTCTGCCGGTGGAAATCGATTATAAAGAGGCCGTGAATAATAGCGGCAGTGCAAACGTCCTCGTTGCCGCCCTTGCAACGAAGAACTGGGCATTGGCAGGAAGGATGATGCAAAGCGATCAGTGGCATCAGCCATACCGTCAAGTGCTCATCCCTGGATTTTCTTCGTTTAAAGAGGTTCTTGAAAAAGAAGGATCGCTTGGCCATTACATCAGTGGCGCCGGTCCGACGACTGTCGCGCTTTTTGATGAATGGAATGATGGGAAGGAAGCGCGATTGAAGGAAACTCTTTCTGATTTCAAAGTGGAACCTCTGCATGTGAACTTATCTGGTGTGCAAACATTGGTTCCTGCCTCTGAGAAATAGTCGCTCCATTATGAAATACTTATAAGCGTCAGAGGCTACGGAAAACAGAATCGAGCCAAAGAATTAAAACATAAAACCCCGAACCAGTAGGATTATCTGCTGGTTCGGGGTTTTTGTCGCCAAAGGATTAATACGATGAACAGAAGGCCGGTGAATCCTCCTACACTATCTAATACAACATCCCCTATGTATGGTGTACGGCCGGGTGTGAGCGACTGGTGGTATTCATCGAAAGCGGCGTAAAATACTGTTACTACGTATGAAAGAAGCAACTTACTCCCTGCTCTCCAGTTAGTATTTTCGTTAAGAGCGAGAAACATTGTTACCATCAATAGGAAAAACACGGTCAGATGGGCGGCTTTTCTAATAAGAAATTCCAGCATACCATCGATGCCGCGAGTTTCAATAGAAATGGTTTCTCCGTAATAAGTAAAACGGACAGGTTCAAGGATGGGCTTAAGTAAATCTAATGGCACATAGAGATTCATAGAAGGTCGCAGGTCCTGCTGCTCATAAGGTTGGGAAGAGAAGAAAAAAATCAAACCCATCACCCCGAGCGGTAATAAGGCAAATACTATCTTTTTTAACAAAGTCATTCACACTTTCCTACAAAAAATATCTTCAATTAAATATTATCTTACAACAAATGTAAGGGTTTTAGGAAGATTTAAAGAATTAATAACCTATACTATTAAAATAACTAAAAATTGTATACAATGTTAATAGAATATGAAAGGGGGATTCGACGAATGGCGAAGAAGAGTAAGCAATACGATTATGATCTTAGCGAAGTAAAGCGCTTGATCGGTGAGACAGATAAAAACTATCGAGAAATCGCTGCTGAGACTGGCTGCCCGTACGCGAGCGTCGTTTATCATGGTCGTAAAATCCGTGGACGTGTCAATCGAATGCGTCATGAGGAGATAAATGAAGAACAACCGCAACCAATTTTTACAATCAAAGAAGGTCACCATACATCAGATGAAGCGACTATGTTGTCTGGCGGGACGACATTGAGCATCTCTAGAAACGAAGTCCATATCCAGGATGCAGAACAAGAAGCTGCGAAAATGATAAAAGCTGCTCGTGCATTGGGATTGAACAAAATAAACATAACGATTAATAAATGATCTTTTTTAGTCCTGGGGATGCGCTCTCCAGGGCTTTTCAAAGGATTTCTCCTAATCCTTGCAGCCTCTTCCTCGCATGACGCCCCCAGTTCTTCACCGCATCTGTCGTGACTTTTTCTATGTGAGCGATTTGGACAACGGATCGATCCATGATCATCGTATGGTACACCCATTTCCATTGATTATTCGTAAGAGACTCTCGAACTTGATTCCATAATAATTCATCTGTGATATGATCTTCCCACTGATACATTTCTTCTGTCATCATTCGTTCCATGATCTCTTCCTCGTGTGCCTGTTGCTTTGAATCTTTACGTATCTTATCAATCAATGCATTACGGATTTTCCAATTGATATAAGAGGTGAAAGTTCCAGCTTCCGCGTCGTATGTACGATAGGCCTTCCACAATGCAAAGAGCCCTTCTGCATAAAAATCGCCATTGTGGTCGATGATATGCAGTTTATGGATATGATAATGAATCAACCTTTCACTGTCTTTTACGATTCTTTCAAACTTTTCATCTGTCAACATGGTACACCCTCCCAATTGTTCTTTCATACTATAATCGTTAAAAATTGGGAATTTGGTGTCACAAAATGAAGATTTTTTTAATTTTTTCAGGAGAAAATTAAATTTTTCTTTTCTTCCAATGGAAAATATAGGATAATAGTCTTACAGAAAGGAGAGTGCCATGAAAAATAGTCTTCCCCCATTCGCCGATTGTGAGCGTCTCGTATATTTCACTTTAAACTTATTGAACATCCCAGAGCCTCATGACGATTACTTTCAAGAAAGTTATTTAGTCTACAACCGCTGCCTTGAAAAGTATGACGGGACTCTGAGTAAGTTTTCGACGTATTATATCCAGCGTCTTTACCACCATTTCCAAACACAACATCGGAATGAACAACGTGAGCGTGAAGCCTCTTTCCTTCTTTCCATCCAACACACACCTTCTGATTCGGATCCACTCCATGAATCCCTTCTTCTCTTTGATATCCACCACCATACTATGCTCGATTCAAGAGAACGACTTATTTTCGACCATAGCTACTCGGGCCACACCGTCAATGAAGTAGCACAGCTGATGAAGACGAGCCCATCGACGGTCAAACGAGTGCGAAAGTGTATTAAACTCAAATTAGAGAAATTACAGTGTTTACCAAATCCATAAATAGGGAATATAGTTGTTATCCTAATGTAACGGAGGAATCGCCTTGGAAGAGACGTCCCGATCCTTGTTTCCTCTTGCAAACATCTGGTTAGATGACACCCCGACAATGTTCGCTCACGCTTTTTTAGAATGTCTTGCCTATGAATGGATGGTAGAAATCGTAAATCCATACCCAATCCCCCTTTTAGAAGATAAAGAATTCGTTCTCCATATTTCCCTTGAACAGACCGATGGTACAACATATGCCAAGCTTCCGATTCAATCCTTCAACATCGAAGAGGGAAATGAATTTACGATCTACCGGTTTTATATGTACCCGTCTGAGTGATTTTCCTTGCTGTTCCATAGAATGTTATAATGGTACCGATGTTTTATGGAAAGGAAGAGCGTATGGGTATGTTATATCTCGGATTTGCTGGATTTTTTCTTATCTATTTGATTCTTGGATGGTTTACAGATGTCATTGAAATGTCTACATTCAGTGCGATTTTTTCGGTCGCGTTCCTATTTTTGAATGTGTATATGTTCTGGAAAGAAAAGAAAAAGGAAAAGAGTTCATAATAAAAGTTCCGCCAAGATTGCGTTGGCGGAACTTTTTTGTGTTCTATCTGTATTATCTCTCTAACAGCATTGGAGTAAGATTATCTTCACTCGACTATTCCCACTATTGAATCCAAGAAATAGATATGGCAAGGTGCGCTGGAAACTGGGAAACCCCTGTAGGATAGAGTGCCTGATGAACCCCCGTAGGACAAAGTCCGATGAGGTTCATCGCGCTCCCGCGGAAAACGACTCGTTCCCAACTGCACCTTCACCCCCACGTAATATTCCGGTATCGATTTCAATCTATGTGAGGATGTTGAGTGTTATCGGGATGGTCACGATGCTTAGGAGTGTCGTAATCAAAGTGATGCTGGAGACGAGTTCAGGTTTAGAATCGAATTGCACAGCATACATTGTCGTCGTTGCCGCGGATGGCATCGCTGCGGAGATGATCATGACATTCGCCATCATGTCACTCATCGGCAGAATTATGGTCAATGCCCAGGCGATTAGTGGTGATCCAATCAGGCGTAATGTAGCTGCGTAAGAGATTTTATCCCAACTGAGATTTTTCACCGTAATATTCGCAAGCTGCATACCAAGAGTAATCATAACGGTCGGAATTGTGGCGTCCCCGACAAGGGTGATACTCGACATTATATTTTCTGAAACCGGAATCGATGTGTATTTAAATACAAGCGCAACCCAGACGGCGTGGGTCGGCGGCATTTTCAGGACAGTTTTAATGGCCCTGGTGATCCCTGCCGTTCCTTTAGCTGCGTAATACACGCCAAAGAAGTTCATGACAATTTGCTGCAACACCATGAAGGAGACGGAATAGACAAACCCTTGTTCACCAAAAGCGAACAGTACGATCGGTGCGCCGTAATTCCCTGCATTCATAAAGGCAGTGGAAAGAATCAACCCACTTTCTGTTGATGAACCATAACGGAACAATTTAGCAGCTACCTTGTTAATGAGCAGGATACTGAATAATAAGAGCACGGAGAAAATCACCATCATTAAATAGTCCTGGTCGAAGGTCGCCTCGTAAAATGTTTTAAAAACGAGACAAGGTAACATGATATAAAGAACAACCGTTGAAATAGACTTAATTTCGAGACGCAATATTTTTTGTAGCACAAACCCTGAGCAAAACACGAGAATGACGGGAAGCACCACCTGGAAGAAAATCGACATTGGCTACTATCCTCCTGTTTCTATATTGATTGAATGATAACTTTATCAGTTTATCAGAAAAGTAAAATCCTGTCGTTTCAAATGTGTTGTATTAAATGGAAAAATATGTATGACCTGGTACGGTAATAATTGGGTGACCTGGTGAGACAAATTTTGGAAATCAAGCAGGAGTTTGGATGGTTTTGTCGAATAAAGTTTGGTGTAAAATAATTATAGAGAGGTTGATGTTATGCGTAAGCGCCGATGGTTTCCGAAAGCGTGGTATCATATCACGGCAAGAGGAAACAGAAAAGCAGAGATATTTTATGATGATCGAGACAGGTTCAAGTACTTACAGTTACTACGAGAAGCTAAGTTCTCCCACCCCTTCCACCTCCACTCATTTTGCCTCATGTCTAACCACGTTCACCTTCTCATCGAAACCATTGATCTTCCACCAGGTACATTCATGAAAGATATCCACTCTCAATACGCGATTTATTTCAACAAAAAGTATGGATATGTAGGCCATTTATTCGAGGGTCCTTATAAAGCCAAACTTCAGGATGATGCTTCCTCCATTCTTCAGGTGAGTCGGTATATCCACTTAAATCCTTGTCGTGCTCAGCTTACTTTTGAACCTGAGGAATATAAATGGAGCAGTTACAACCACTATCTATCTCCTTCTCCCTTTTACTCCGACTTGATTACCACCTCTTCCATTCTTTCTCACTTCAGGGACACCAAACATTATGAATTCTTTGTACAAATGGCAAATAAAGTAAGACCTGGTCATCCATTAAATGGATGACCAGGTCTTACAATAAATACCATTTATGGCTGGAGGAAGTTTTCGACTTCTTGAAGGGCTTGTTCGGCGTCCGAGCCGATACATGTCACTTCAATTTCATCTCCTTCATGCAGGCGGAGATTGATCAAACCGAGGAAGCTTTTCAGGTTTGCTTCGTGGATACTTCCTTGAACATTTTTCTTCAGGATGATTTCTGAATCATAGCGTTGAATGATTTGTGAGAGTTCCATAATCGTCTGTGTTTCTTTCATATGCACTTTCACTTTTCTTGTTACTTGTTCGCTCATTTTATTTCCTCCTTATTTAAACATGCTTAATAATACCTGAATCGTATGATTCTGAATAAAGTAGTCACTAATGTAATACTTTCGTTTCCAATGGAATGGAACAGGTAAATTATCGTTGTTGACACAGAAGGCATGGCTGTTGAGTTACTACTGCGTCCACCAAGGTAATGCTGGATTCGGACACTGAGTCCCCACGCCTTCCCTCTTCTTCCTGTCCAACCCTGGAATCTTGTTTTTTAACACCTATAACCCAAAAACCCCTTGCCTAAAAGCAAGGGATTTTTGGTCGATACGCACAAAGGAGGGTCAGTCCTTTTTCATCACTCAGCGAAACTGAGTAACCAAAGTGAGATTTCCGGAATGAACGTAATCATTAATAACGAGAAGATCATCGCGAAAAAGTATGGAATAATCGCGCGTGATAGTTGTTCTATCGATAGTCCAGATATTCCTGAGCCGACGAACAAGTTAACTCCAAGTGGCGGTGTGATGAACCCAATCGCCAAGTTTACGACCATGATAATACCGAAGTGGATTGGATCGTAGCCAAGATTTACCGCAATCGGCAATAAGATTGGAGTCAAAATGATGATCGCCGCAAGCGTATCCATGAAACATCCGACGATAAGTAATAGAACGGTGATCAATAGAATAATGATAATCTCATTTTCAGAAATGGATAGCAGGAAGTTTGCTACTTGGGTCGGGATCTGTTCAATCGTCAACAGACGACCAAAGGCAGTTGCAGATCCGACGATGATCAAGACGGTTGCAGTTGTCAGTGCAGAGTCAGCAAAAATCTTCGGCATATCTTTGAAGCTGAGTTCGCGGTAAAGGAACAAACCAGCGATGACACCATATACAACGGCAATTACGGCAGCTTCTGTCGGTGTGAAGATACCACCGTAAATTCCACCTAAGATAATGACCGGAATGACTAGTGCCCATTTTGCTTCCCAGAATGTTTTTCCGATATTCTTCATAGAAGTCTTTTCGGTCAAACCTTTGTATCCTTGTTTTTTCGAATAGATGTATGCCCAGATAAGAAGTGCACCACCAACAAGAAGTCCTGGAATGATACCCGCGATGAACATGTCACCAATAGATGCACCACCAACGACACCGTAGATGACCATCGGGATACTTGGCGGGATGATGACACCAATGGAACCAGCAGCTGCGACGGTCGCTGTTGCGAACTTTTTGTCATAACCCTGTCTCACCATAGCTGGAATCATAATTCCACCAATCGCAGCAACAGTAGCTGGACCTGAACCTGAAATTGCTGCAAAGAACATACATGTGACGATGGTCGCCATCGCGAAACCACCCGTCTTATTTCCGACAAGTGCGTTAGCGAAGTTGAATAGTCTCTCGGATATACCGCCTTTCCCCATTATTTCACCAGCTAGGATGAAAAAGGGAACAGCCATCAATGGGAATGAATCGACGGATGTGACGAGTTCCTTCATTAAGAATTGAACAGGAATGGCACCTGTATAGAAAATCGTCGCAAGTGTCGAAAGTCCGAGTGCGATTCCGATCGGTACACTAAGCAGTAAGAAGAGGGCGAATGTCCCGAATAATACGATTGTTGTCATGATTCATCCTCTCCTTCCTGTTTTTGCATACGGTCACGTTCATCAGCTACATCCAGTTCTTTTTTACCGATGAGCATTTTAATTTGTACAATCAAATTTTGGACAAGACGGATTGCTGTCAATGCAAATCCTACTGGTGTCGCCATGTAAACTAACCCCATCGGTATGTTTAAGGCCGGTGATTGCTGTCCAAACGATAGAAGTTGGGAAGCAATGTCGTAACCATTGACGACGACATACAAACTGAAAAATAAGAATAGTAGATTAGCAATGATGGCTAACGTTAATTTTGCTTTTCCTTTAAGTAAAAGAAGCATGACGTCCACTTTAATGTGACGCTGTTTTTTCACGCCGTAACTAATTCCGATATAAACTAACCAAATGAAACAATAACGCCCGAGTTCCTCAGACCAGGACAGAGAATTTCCTGAAACACGCATCGCAACTTGCAGGAAAATGACACTGACCATGATGGTCGAGAAAATGAAGAGCAATACTTCTTCAAACCTACGATCTATCGCTCGAATGATGTTCATTTTCTTCACCTCAACTGACCCTGAATGGGGAAGAATACGCTGCAGACCCCCTACAGCGTACTCTTCATCATTCTATTATTTTTGCGCGTCTTCAATCGCTTGATAAACTTTATCTACTGTTTCTTCACCGATCTTGCTCTTGTACTCTTCCACGACAGGAGCTACAGCGTCAACCATTTCCTGGCGAGCTTCATCTGTAATTTCAGTGTACTCCATGCCTTCTTCTTGAAGTTCTTTCAGATATTTCTCATTTGCTTCACGGTTCAATTTACGTTCGTGTTCTCCCGCTTCGACAGCTGCATCTTTGACAATCTTCTGTTGCTCTTCTGTTAAACCATCATAGAAAGACTTACTCATCAAGAATACGAACGGGCTGTAAATGTGGTGTGTGTTAGAAACGTGTTCTTGAACTTCATAGAACTTTTGCAAGTAGATAGTTGCATAAGGGTTTTCCTGACCATCAACTGTACCTTGTTGCATAGCTGTGAACAATTCTGTAAATGCCATTGGCGTCGGGTTAGCTCCTAGCGCTTTGAAAGCATCCAGGTGCAAGTCATTTTCCATTGTACGGATTTTCAGACCATCGAAATCGTCGACTGTCGCTACCGCACGCTCACTGTTTGTAAGATCACGGAAACCATTTTCCCAGTAAGACAAACCTACAAGATTCTGTTCCTCAAGTTTTCCTAGTAATTCTTGTCCAACTTCACCATCTAATACTTCATCCGCTACTTGTTCGTTAGGGAATAGGAACGGAATATCGAAAACGCTAAATTCTGGAACAAAGTTTGCTAATGGTGCTGTGGAAGGAATAACTACTTCCTGTGTACCAAGCTGAAGTGCTTCTGTCATCGTACGGTCATCACCAAGCTGACCACTGTGGTATGTTTCAACCTTGATTGCACCGTCTGTTTCTTCTTCAACAATCTCTTTAAACTTAAGTAAACCTTTATACTGTGGGTGATCACTGTTCAGACCAATACCAGCTTTGATCGTTTTTGTTTCCCCGCTATCACCTGAAGCGCTTTCATCTCCATCACCGCTAGTGGACTCTGCATTATCGCCTCCACATGCAGCAAGTACCGTAATCAAAAGAACCATAGACAATAAACCAAATAATTTCTTCATGTTCGACCTCTCCCCTTGTATTTAAATTTTTTCACCAACTTAGGTAGGAACCCTGTAATCAGTAACCGCTTTCAATAAGCGACCAAAAAACAGGAATCGATTCCATAGAAAACAATTTTCATCGCTATTCCATCAACCAGCCCCCTCTCATTACTAGAAGCGCTTTCATAAAACTTCTAAAAAAAAAGAGAATGACAAGTTTCTTTTTTGTTTGACAACTTTGAAAATTATTTTCTGTAATTTCGATTATACAATAAATCATTTTTTGTTCAATAGTTTTTTAGAAAAAAATTTCATCGATGCCGAACTTTTATTTAAAATAAGTTTCATATACAATAATAGATAAATAGAATATAGAGGAGGAGTACCTATGATAGAAGCCCCCGCTAAGCACGTCATAAGTCGGATTCGCTCTTCTTACACTCAATTTAGTGAAAAAGAAAAGCTGATTGCTGATTATATACTGGAAAATACAGAAGAAATCGTTCACTCTACCATTAATCAGGTAGCTGATAATCTTACGGTCGCTGATGCAACCGTTTTCAGATTTTGTAAGCGCTTAGGTTTCAAAGGGTATCAGGCAATGAAAATCGCTCTTGCAGCAGAAATAGTCAATCCTATTCAAGATATACATGAAACGATTTCTGAGAACGACACGGACTTAGAAATCACTGAAAAAGTTTTCCAAGCGAATATTCGCGCTTTGGAAACATCCCGTGACGTTCAAAATCCCCTTTCCTTACAAAAAGCAATGGAGTACTTAGTAGAAGCAGACCGTGTATTCTTTTTCGGGAGTGGCGGATCGAACATTCTGGCCCTGGATGCTCAACATAAATTCATCCGGACAGGAATGGAAGCGTATGCCTATCACGATACTCACTTGCAGTTGATGTCTGCGTCGCAAATGAGGCCAACAGATGTTGCTGTCGTTATTTCTCATACAGGGTCCAACCAGGATATTTTAGATATCGTGGATGTCGTAAAAGAGAACGATGTCAAAGTGATCGGGATTACCAACTTCGCGAAATCACCACTAACGAAGATGGTCGACCTTTCCTTATATACAGTGGCTGAAGAAACAGAATTCCGGTCGGAAGCACTCGCTTCAAGAATTGCCGGATTATCATTGATTGATTCGCTTTTCGTCAATTACAGTGTCAAAATGAAAGAACAATCACAGAAAGCCACACAAAAAATGCGTGATGCCATATCAAGGAAGCGTGTGTAGAAAGGAATTTATTATGAAGTATGTCATTGGTTTAGATATTGGAACGACCAGCGCTAAGTCGGTTGTTTTTTATGAAAATGGACGAGTTGCAGCGGAATATGAAGTTGCCTACTCTCTTTCCCACCCGGAGGTCGGGTACGCAGAACAGGACCCGCTTCACATCGAACAGGCAGCTCTCGAAGCGATGAACTTAAGCACCCAAACATTAGATCGAGAGGCCATTCTAGGTGTCGGTATTTCAGCAGCTATGCATTCGATGATTTGTATGGATAAAGAAGGGGCCCCTCTTTCTCCCTCGATTATTTGGGCGGATGCACGCAGCGCAAAAGAAGCCTCTCAGATGAAAGAAAAACACCCGGATGTTTATATGCGGACAGGTACACCGCTACACCCGATGTCTCCATTGTCAAAACTGTTATGGATGAAGAACAACCACTACGAGCCATGGAAACAAGCGGATTACTTTGTGTCTGTGAAAGAATTTTTGTTATACCGGTGGTTTGGGGAAAAAGTCGTGGACTACTCTATCGCTGCTGCGACAGGGCTATTCCATATTCATGACCATAACTGGGATGAGGAGACACTTCAACTTGCGGGGGTGAGCAAAAATCAACTTTTCACCCCGGTAGAGCCGACCTATGCAATGAAAGGTATGGATGCACTAACTGCTGAAAAAGCCGGCTTGAAGCGTTCCACACCATTTGTCATCGGTGGCAGTGATGGACCACTCGCCAACCTCGGTATCGGAGCAATCGAGCCAGGAGAAACAGCAATAACGATCGGAACGAGTGGTGCAATCCGCCAATTCTCTAATCAGCCATTGCTGGATGAAAAACAGGAAGTCTTCTCCTATAGTTTTACAAATGATCTATGGATTACGGGTGGTCCTTCCAATAATGGCGGGCTTGTGCTGAAATGGGTCCAGCAATTGTTGTTAGAGGAACGGGAAATCCCGATGGAAGAATTGACAGAAATGGCAGGTCGAGTAGAGGCAGGTGCGGGGAACTTATTGTTCCTTCCTTATTTGAATGGGGAACGCGCCCCATTTTGGAAAGCAGAAGCGAAAGGATCCTTCATCGGGCTCACTCCTTCTCATGGAAAAGGACAAATTACACGCGCGGCGATGGAAGGTGTGCTGTTTTCTATTCTGCATATAGCAAGTGCCCTCGAACGTCTTGGTAACAGTCATGACAAAATCTTTGCAAGCGGCGGGTTTGCCCGATCAGAAGTTTGGGTTCAAATGCTTGCCGACCTTTTCAACAAGCGGATCGATATACCGGTCAGTCACCAAAGTTCTGCCTGGGGAGCTGCCTGGGTAGCACTTTATAGCTTAGGAAAAGTGGAAGATTTGAAATCCATCAAGTCTTCGATTCCTATGAACCAACATTACGAACCGAATGTTGAAAATCATAAAAAATACCAATCCCTTTTCGAAGTGTATCAATCGGTATCTAATAAATTGCAACCAGACTTCGAAAAACTACATCACATGTAACTATAAACGTTTAAGCGGACCAGGTCATCCAATATTTGGGTGACCTGGTCCTTTTCTTCTTAGGTATAGTCCAGCTCCAGCGCCTACCCCCTCGAGGTCTTAGGCCTCACAGGAAGTGGGGTCGTTCGGAGGTGCAACAGGACGTTGCGAACTTAACCGAACTTCTTTCTTAATTTTTGTGACAAAGGACGTCACGACGAGTCTTGGCTTAAGCTTGTCGGGGGTGATCAAGGCGCTTCCGCTTTTAATATTACTTCACATCTTCTTTCAGCCAGTATTCTCCATTTTTGTATTCGATTTGTTCTGGGTAACGGAGGTCTGTAACTTCGTCCTGGGTCTGTTTAGAAGGTGGAGCGGTTAATAAGGAAACGATGACATTCGCCAATATGGCGGCAGTTGCCCCGAAAACGCCTGCTCCTGTGTCGATAATGCCCAGTATTGTGAAGCCACCGTATTTAGCGGCAAAAATGTAGCCGAGCGTAACCGATAAACCAACAAGCATACCAGCAATAACACCAGGCCCATTGGCACGTTTCCACCATACGCCGAGAAGAAGTGCCGGGAAGAACGATCCTGATGCTAATGCAAAGGCCCATGCGACGATTTGGGTGATCGCTCCTGGTGGGTTCAATGCAATCAAACCAGCAGCAACAGTAGCTAATACGATGGACCAACGCCCGACAGATAGTCGTTTTCTCTCACTGGCATTCGGATTCATGGAACGGAAATAGATGTCGTGCGACAAAGCAGCAGATATGGCGATCATTAAACCACCAGCTGTCGATAGTGCCGCAGCCATAGCCCCGGCAGCCATCAGACCGATGACGAAGACCCCGAGATTTGCGATTTCCGGTGTCGCCATAACAACGATATCATTACTGATGACGAGCTCTGACCATTGCAGTACCCCGTCACTGTTATTATCCGCTAAAGACAGACGCCCAGTGTCTACCCAGGGCTGTGTCCATGCAGGTAAGTTATTGAGAGAAGATCCAGCCACTTCGGTCATCAAAATAAAACGGGAAAAGGCTGCGTAGGCAGGAGCAGATAAATATAGCAAACCGATAAATAATAAGGCCCATGCTCCACTCCAACGAGCAGCTTTCATTGTAGCTACAGTATAAAAACGGACGATGACGTGCGGTAAACCGGCTGTTCCTGCCATCAAAGTAAACATGAGTGCAATGAATTGCCATTTCGTACCCTCTGTAAAAGGTACGATGTATTCTGAGATTCCAAGTTCCTGATCAAGGACACGCATTTCAGAAATAACATCCCCATAAGAAAGCCATGGCAACGGATTTTGTGTCAATTGCAACGACATGAAAATAACCGGTATCAAGTAGGCAGTGATCAGCACTAAGTATTGAGCAACCTGTGTCCAGGTAATCCCTTTCATGCCACCCATTGCAGAATAGAAAGCAATCAATGCCACACCAATCAAAGTACCAATCACTGTATTGACTTCAAACAAACGCCCAATAACGACTCCTGAACCAGATAGCTGTCCGACAGAATAAGTAAAACTAATGATGATCGTGGCTACGGCAGCAATCAATCTTGCCGTATTGCTACGATAGCGGTCGCCTATGAATTCAGGGACCGTGTATCGTCCATATTTTCTCAATTGAGGAGCCAGAAGGAAGGTGAGCAATAAATAACCGCCTGTCCAACCCATGATATAAGCGAGACCATCGTATCCAAGAACCATCACCGTTCCAGCCATCCCGATGAATGAGGCTGCACTCATCCAATCAGCACCGATAGCCATGCCATTAAAGACAGGTGGTACGCCTCGGCCTGCCACGTAAAAATCTGATGTAGCCTTTGCTTTATTGTAGATAGCAATACCTATGTACAATCCAAAAGTAGCGACAATTAAAGCAAAGGAGACTATAAACTGTGTGTCCATACTTCTCCCCCTATCCTATTGGTTAACTGCTTGGTCTTGGTCGGATTGTTCTTTAGGAATTAATCCGAACTTTTTGTCAACGACATCACTGATGATCGCGTTGAAAAAAAGAAGGGCAATGAACGTGATAACCGCTCCCTGGCTTCCCATATAATACGGAAGTGGTATCCCCATTACTGTAAAGGACGAAAGGCTTTCGGCAGCAATAACTACGCCAAAGGAAACGAGTACTCCGATGATGAGGTAAATACAAATAAGCATTGTGCGTAAACGGAAATATGCCTGTGCTCTCTTCGGATCCATCTTTTTCACAATTCTTCACCTCCTTTCAAGTTTAGCCTCTCAAGTTAAAAATGAACTGGACGGTTTCCCAGAAAGGCATCGGTACCATAATGATTTTCACTAAAGCTACCGTAAAAAGAGCTGCAAATGGTACGGCCAATAAGAGTGGCCGTTTTTTCTTCAATGCTAAAATGACGGATAATACCGTAATGATGGAAAGTATTATTGGAATGAGCAACCTGGTCTCCCCCCTTTTTGTAAGCGTTAACATAAGCGCTTAAAAATTTTTGAGAATATTTTGATTTAACTGAATATTGTATTTTTTATTATTCTAAAATTCTCATTATTTGTCAACAGATACAATAAGACTACATGTTTCCACACCCTAAAAGAATTAACTGCGAAGTTTGGGACTGGCATGCTATTTGACGGATCGACTTGGCCTATGGCGCGAGGTGCATCTGTGCACACGCCCTTTTAGCGTTACCTCACCTCCTATTCACCTTTTACTCAAAACAAAATCCAGGTATCTAGTCATAAAGATACCTGGCTACACATTCGAAGAAGTTATATGTTATTGAGAGTCTTGATTTCCGAAGAGGGCCCTCCATGTGACTGGTCCGACAACGCCATCGACTTGGAGGCTGTGTTGGTGTTGAAAAGAACACACGGCAGCTTCTGTTCTTTTACCATAAATCCCATCATCCTGCACCCCGATCACTCTTTGAATTCTTTTTACCATGGACCCTCTTGCGCCAAAGTGAATAGGTGTTCCTGGATAGGTAAGGGTGTCCAGTCTTTGTTGCGTAATTGGACCGACGATGCCATCGACCTGCAAGCCTTCGTTATATTGAAAAGCTTTAACCGCACTTTTTGTCCGCGGTCCAAAAATTCCATCAATCGGGCCTGGGGAATAACCGAGTCGGCTCAATTTCGTTTGAATATTTTTCGTTTCCTTCCGTTCCTTGTTCAGTGGCAATTCGAGGTGGGCATAGTCTCTGAAGTTCGTCCAATCTCCTCCCCACTGGAAACCTAGCGATTTTGCGATATTAGCTGCTTGTATCCAGCGATCATTTACGGTCCAGAGCGCATTTTTTCCATCCTTTGTTACAAGAAAAAAATCAACCGCTCGTCCGTCATGATGGTTACTTTCACCTGGTTTGGCATAGGTAACAATTTTGCCGTTGCTGCCATACCTCTTTCCGTTCCAATAATAGTCCGGGCGGCCTTGTCCATAGAGATGAGCCTGCTCTGTGAGAGACCGATGTCCTGAAGATATTTGGACAAAGATCTCTTTTTGGTAAGACTTTTCGATCAATTGTAATGCTTTTTCCTTAACCTCCTTACGAACTGCCCCCATTTTGGTTAGGCTTCTTTTTTTCAGAGTGTCTACTGTGATCATAAAAAATCCCCCCTTACTTCTATAATCGAAGTAAGGAGGAATTTGCGTGTCAGGTGGCTTTCAGATTTTTAAAAATGTTGAATACGAATGAAAAAATGCCCAGAGATGTGATAGTTGCCCCGGTGGCAACGAGCGGCAAGAGTGCTTCCTTTTCAAGAACTAAAGCAAAGAACAAACCAATCATCATTAACGGAAGACCGACATTATGAAGCCAGAAGTGGATTTTCCCTGACAGGGTTTTGGCAAGATCCGGAAAAAGGTGATATAAGATTCCTGCCAGAGTCAGGGCCGTCCAACCAAGTAAATTGATATGAACATGGACGGGGGTGAGGGTGTAACTGTGCGCGCTTGACATGTAGTAACCGATGGCAACACCGATAGCAAAATAAGCAGCAGAAATTTTAATCAGTGTGATTCCCATGTATACAGACCTCCTTTTTACCTATATATACGCCCATAATATTGGAAACAGAATAGTGGATTTCATCACTTTCGCATCGTAAAATGAGGGATAATCCCACTAAAGAGGTGAACTCTCATGAAAATAGAAGTATGGTCAGATTTCGTCTGTCCTTTTTGTTATATTGGAAAAAGAAGATTAGAAGAAGCTTTAGCAAAGTTTCCTGATCGTCAAGTTGAAGTTGTCTATAAAAGCTTCGAGCTTGATCCTCAGGCTGAACGTAATACAGGAAGAAACATGCATGAAAAACTTGCTGCAAAATATGGGCGTTCGATTGATGAAGCACGGGAAATGACACAGAACATGACCGAGCAGGCAAAGATGGTCGGACTGGATTTCCACTTTGATACAGTGGTCCCGACCAACACGTTTGATGCCCATCGTGTTTCCCAGCTGGCAAATGAAAAAGGTCTCGGAAAAGCATTCGCCGAGCACTTCTTCCAGGCCGTTTTGACGGATGGAAAAGATATCGGGGATCATGAAACGATATCTTCTTTAGCTACTGAAGTGGGGCTGGATCGTGAAGAAGTAAACGCCGTACTTACAGGGACAGATTATACAGACGCTGTCCGCAGAGAAGAAGCAGAAGCTCAGCAAATCGGTGTCCAGGGGGTTCCATTTTTTGTAATCAATCGCAAATACGCGGTATCTGGCGCTCAACCAACAGACGTATTTGTTCAAGGTCTTGAAAAAGCATTTGCGGAAGAAGAGCAGAAACCGGTGTTTGAAGACTTATCTAGTGAGGGTGGGGCCGCTTGTACGGAAGACGGTTGTGAAGTACCCCAAAAAGATAACTAAGGGAAAAATTTTTTCGAAGTTCGAACAGTAAAACCACGGACAGACTGTCCGTGGTTTTCTTATGTGACTTTTTAACAGAGAAGCAAGAGTCGTTTCTCTGCTTATTTTTTATATGATTCCCTGGAACCTTAAAATAGCTTCTGCAATAAGTGCGGATCCAAGAAACGTACCGACCATCACACAGACGGCAACAACGATACTTTTCCAGCCGAGTTTCACAAAGTCTGTCCATGAACGGCCGATGGCGATGCCTGCGTATGCAAGAATCGGAGTAGTTAGAGCTAATAAGTTCACTTCATTCGTTGCTGAGACAATATATTCCGATCCCGGCATCCACGGCATGGATAAAATAACTCCTACAATAGCTACATAAGCGATGCTCGGGATGGAACCTGGAATGATTTCACCCAGAAGTAGACCAATGAGACAAATACCGATCAAAATCAACATTCCTGGTATTGCACCAACAACTACCACATCATACCCGATCCAGTTACCAAGAAGAGCGACAACCCCGAATATCCCCAATAATAAAATCCATTCCTGTATATTTTTCAACATCTGTTACGCCCCCTTGCTTACCTTTGTTTTCTGATTGCGTTTTTTTGTCATCAGATCGTACAGTTTTTCCGTCAATGGCAAGCCGATAAAGATACTCATATAAAGTCCAGTCGATAGGGATAAAAGGTTACTTGCCCCAGCGAAAGCAAGAATATCATTTTCCATTGCCGGATAGGCGGCTACAAGGGAACCACTGGCCGCTGCCATCATACTCCCACTTCCGATTCCAGAAGCCATAGCAAAGGAAAGCGGGTCGAGAGGTGTCCAGGTGGCGAGAAATCCTGATATCAGTCCCATGAACACAGCACCGAAGACCGTCCCGAATATGTAAATCGCCATAACTCCACGGCCTTCCGGTGAATTGAACCCATATTTGTCCATAATCAATCCAACGTTGGGTTCACGTGCGACAGAGTGGGTCATTCCGATACTTTCGCGTTTTAATCCAAGCATGATTGCGACAGGGAGTGCAATGAGGATTGTCCCAAGGTTTCCGAATTCCTGGAGCAGAAGTGCTGGACCTGCTTCAATGATTTGCGGCAAAGAGGGGCCAATGATGACACCGATTTTTGCTATAAGGATCGTCACCCCCAGAACGATTAGTGGTTCTGCATTTTTTGACTGCTTCTCTTTGATCACTGGTGTGAAAAATAGAGCAAGACCGATAATGATGGCATAAAGCATTGGTAATAAAAGTACGACACCAGGACCGACGTTGAAGGAGTGTGTGCCTATCACTTCTGTAAGTAATACAATGATGAGCACAACTGTGTGTAACCTCCAATCTTTCCATATGTTTGTCAATTGCTGCTTCATAATATGTCCTCCTTTACATAAAAGAATAATACCAATAATTATAATGTTCTGAAATCTGATTTCAAGGTCAATTTTTGACAATTTTCTACTATCCACTTTTAAGCGCTGTTTCCCTTCTATATTATAGTCAAATAGCCCATCCCACGGACTGGTCACCTCCCCTGCCTAACTCCATCCCTATCCAAATCATAATTCCCTTTTTTTACCACACCAGGTCATCCAATATTTGGATGACCTGGTGTGGTAATCTTTGGGTGTTATCTAACTAGTTCTTTTGTCTATTATTATTTTTCTAAATCTTGTATTCTATGTACTTTGCCATATACTTTTCTGATACTCAGGCAATAAGGCCTAGCTAACATATTGTTCCTTTGATTCATTTTTCAGAATATTAATGAAATAGTCTCCCTCGTATGTTATATTTTGGTAAATGTTTTCATTTATAGGGGGAATTTTGTTGAATAAGAAACACTTATTACTAAGCTCAGCAGTTGCTGGTTTGATGGTCTTTTCTGTAACCCCAACTACTTTTGCCCACGATATGCTTGATGATGCTTTTGTTGAAAAAGGACAAGAAGGTTCTCAGTCACTGAATCAGATTCCAATCCTTGAAGGTTCCAAGAATGTTGGAAACTGGCGGGAAGTGGGATCTGTACAATTGAAACAATACGACGGAGTACAAAACAACACGGCTGATGTTTATGCTCATAAAGGATATGCCTATGTGGGCACGCATACTAGCAATGGCGGGGAAGGTGGAGTTCGGGTCTTTGATATGAAAGATCCATCCAATCCTGTCGAAGTGGCCAAGTTTGCTGATGATATCCCAGGCACATGGCAAGAAAAAGTCATCGTTAAAAAAGTGAACACCAAAGAATTCAAAGGGGATTTGGCAGTTGTCAGCGTCCAACAATTAAACAGCAGCAATCCTGATTCTCAGGGCGGATTTCTTTTATATGATGTCACAAATCCAGAGTCTCCTGAAAAACTCGGTTTTTGGGAAATGGACAAACGCGTCCCAGGCACGCATGAGCTTTATTTGACGGTTAAAGAAGGGAAACCATTTGTTTTAGCTGCTAATCCTTATGCAGATTACTATACTCATGGGGAAGAAAAAGACTTCGCCCTCGTTGATGTAAGTGACCCAGCTGCGCCTGAAACGATTTATGAATTTGATCCACGTATATTACCTGAAGTAGATGAAGACTTCAATGGTTACCACTGGAATTCCCCAGATGGCAAAACACGTCCTGTTTTTAATCATAGTACGATGACCGACAATAACGGGGATACGGCCCTTCTATCCTTCTGGGATCTCGGAACAATTATTCTCGATATATCAGATCCATACAATGTGAAATTTGAAGGTAGGACAGATTATGCTCCAGATGTGCAAGGATCCGCTCACTCGGCTGCGCTTGCAAAAGGCGGCAATGTTCTTATAGAAACACGAGAGGTGTATAATCCTACGAAAGCAGGTTATGAAGAATCATATGGCTATACAAGAATTTTCGATATTAAAGATAAAAAGAACCCGAAACTGTTAAGCACATTCAAAACAGAACTTGTAGATAATGTAGAAGACGGCGTCACATTCGCTAACACTGTCCATGATCCAAAAGTTCATGGCAATACACTCTACTTATCTCACTATGCTGGTGGCATCCGCGCTGTAGATATTACCGATCCTAGTAATCCTGTCCAGATTGGAAATTACAATCCTGAGGACGGCTATTTCTGGGGAACTTTCGTAGATCGAAACTATATCCTCGGCTCTGATATGAACCAAGGATTGAAAGTCCTACAGAAAAACAGGAGCAGTAAATAAATATTAAGAAAATTAAGCCCAATGAAAAATCTCCCGTTACCTACGGGAGATTTTTATGATATTAATCATTCATAATATTGGTATCGCTTTCATTCGAGTGTAAAAAAAATCACTTGTGGTCTTTTACCTCCATATTAAATGTCCATGTGTAAACTCCTTGTGCAGGGATAAAAGACACTTGATCGCTTTTTTCAGCTGAATCGGAGTCATACACACCTGTGGAAGGTGCTAATGCTATATGTTCTCCTCGCGTTCTCTTTACAGAAAGGTACGGAACATTTTTCTGTGGGAACCGATACGTCAGCTTTCGGTTTACATTCGGTTGCACCAGGGAGCACCAACCTTCTTCCAGCGGCTCCGTGAAGCGGAATTTTTCCACCGTAGCTGATTCCACCGGTTTCCGTTGGCTGGGATTAACTGTAGCCCCTGCTCTAAGGGATGGCCTGTCAGAGTCCGTGTTGGTAGTTTCCCCTTCTTTCTGCTGCATCCCCTTTTCCATGTCCCCGGGAACTTTGATTTCTGTGTCAGCATCATCTTTTAGTAAAGCATGGGGAGACCAAATGAACGGAAAGGCTTCATCACTTTTATTCATAGCTTCATATTTGATGGTAATTCCCTCTGAGTGTAAGCAAATGTTTTTGCTCAAGCTGTATGGAAACTCCGGGCTATGAACCTGTAAGGCCACTCCTTCATATGTCGCTTTGTACTCCCATGGCAGCATCCATACTTCCCCGTGAAGGGCTTCTTCTCCATTTGTACGCGATTCGAGATGGAGACAGGAAAACAACTCATCAAAACCACTAGAATTATAGTCTGAAAAATTCGCTCCGTATGGCGGTACTTGAAGTTTGGAGTCCTGGGTTTGATATAACCATTCATACTCTACTTCTTTATCGAAGAAGCTGACCATTTTCCCTCCATACTCCGGCAAAATCACTGCCCGCACTCGTTCATTTTCCAAAACAATAGCGTCCAGACCTTTGAATTTCGATTTCTGATACGTACATACATCGACCATTGTCGCCACCTCCTTTTCTTAATTATTTCATATAATAGAGTTATAATGAAATATTAAATTAACAAAATCATTCAAAATTCAAAAAGATGAAACAAATAGTTATAAACCATAGGAAAGAAGAACCATCCGTCTTTTTGGAGGAAACGGATGGTTCTTCTTCAGTCCATTTGCAGCACCATTCCTTCTAACACGTGAATATTACGGGCATTGTAGCGGATGCCTTTATAATCGAACACGAGGATTTGGCGATCCTTCACACCGAGAATCTTTTGGTAATTTCTATCAGCAATGATTTTTTGATAACTGATGGTTGCCGTGATATTTTTCCTTGCTAAATACACTTTCATTCCGTTCAACTGTGAACGTATATTTTTCTCAGGTGGTTCATTTTCATAAAAATAAACAAAATGTAATTCATTCTCCATAGAGGAAGTAAATTGTTGGATCGATCTCTCTGCCGAATTATTTGCACACCCTGCCAACAAACCGACCACCAGCAACAACCCCAGCGTCTTTCTCAATTTACATTCCTCCAAATATATAGCTTATACCATTCTATGCAAGCCTCCCCTCGCATACGACATATGGGAATAATTAACGTACCAGGTCATCCAATATTTGGATGACCTGGTACGTCAATTTATGGAAGCAGGCCATTCTGGATTGAATTTTTACATACTTCTACAAAAATCGTATAATAGAGTAGTACTTTATAGAAAGAGGTGGGGGAATGGGACGTAGGGACCTGAAGAAAAAGAAAAGACGCAAACGTAGACGTTGGAAAATCCTCATGTTCTTTGTAGCCTTTGTGCTACTGATCGGTGGGTTTTATTTATATACGATATATAACGAAGTACGAACTACAGTAAACCAAGACTTACACCAGGATGTAACATCCATTGATACAGACGAAACAAAAGAAAAAGTCGATAATAAAGAACCTCTGAATATCCTTTTACTTGGGGTGGACGAACGTGAAGACGATGTCGGCCGTTCCGACACAATGATTGTCATGACACTCGATCCAAATAATGATCAAATGCAAATGGTGAGTATACCACGGGACACCCGTGCAGAAATCGCCGGAGATGGCCGTGTCACCCGGATCAACCATGCTTATGCCTACGGGGGCAGTGATATGGCGGTCGATACGGTTGAAAATTACCTTGATATTGATTTGGATTATTATATTCGCGTCAATATGGAAGGACTTTCGCAAGTCGTGGATGCAGTAGGCGGTGTAACAGTTAATAACGATCGCGCTTTCAGTTCTGGTAGATTTAATTTTGAAAAAGGGGAAATTGATCTCAATGGCCGCGAAGCTCTTGCCTTTGTGAGAATGCGTAAAAATGACCCACAAGGGGACCTGGGGCGGAATGAACGACAACGCCAGGTCATTCAAGGAATCATAGATAAAGGAGCAAGCCTCGATGCTATGAACAAAGTGGACAATGTCATGGACGCACTCGGCAGTAATGTGAGCACAAATATGCAGTTCAGTGATATGCGAAGGCTCGTCACTAATTACAGAAGTGCCCGGAAGAATGTAGAGACGTACCAAATGGAAGGGCAAAACATCACGGTTAATGGGATGTTCTTAATTGATATGCCACAAGAAGAAATTCAAAAAACGCATGATATGATTGTCAATTTCGGTTCTGAACAGTAAATAAATGGCTGGAAAAAATTCTGCCTGATCGAAAAAACGCGTGAATCAGATTTGCAAATCTGATTTCACGCGTTTTATTTTTTAGAAGAAATGCACAGTACATTCACAATGTTGTCCCTGGGCTCCCATTCTCCTATAAAATCTCCAGCTTAGGCGATGTTTTTGTCATCTTTATGTTTTTTATATTTTCTAACTCCACGGAACACTAAAAGGATAATAAAATAAAAGCTGCAAAACAGGAAGAACCCTAGAATACTTACAACGGCATCACCAAACTCCATATTGCCACTACCTGTAATTTTCTGCTGAATTTCCACAGCGAACACGAAAACAAGTACCATCGCAAAAGTGAATAAAAACGAAATGGCGGTAATGCTCCATTTGGCTAATGCGTGAAAAACGATATCTACAAAAATAAGTCCGATGATTCCAAGTATACCAATCACCCAAAAATGAAGATCCTTATCACTCACGTTCCATCCCATCATGTCCGCGAATTTCCAGATTAAATCATGCCAAATATTAACGACATCCGCTAACAATAATATTATTTCTCTCATTATTACACTTCATTCTCCTAACTTGTGAGCTGAAACAAACGGTAACACTCTACTAAAAATACCACACAAGAAAGAATCTGACCATCTAATTTCCATTATTAACCACACCAGGCCATCCAAATTTTGGATGACCTGGTGTGGTGTTTTTTCCCATGTTATCTATCTAGTTATACATAAACCGGAACATTACATGAGCGGCAAGGCGGCTCGTGATATCACGGAAATCTTTCGAAGGATCTACTTCTACAATATCCATTCCTTTAACTAAAGGGTTTTTGGCTGCTTTCGCTACACTGCTAAGCAATTCCCTCGCTGTCAGTCCCCCCGGGCCAATAGCCGGACAACCGGGCGCAAACGCTTGGTCCACTGCATCCATATCGACAGATAAATAAATACAATCGACTTTATTTTCCAATATTTGTATGACCTGGTCTGTAATAAAATGGATGCCGTGGTCATCGATGTCGGCCATGGTGTAGGCGTGGACACCGTGGTTTGTGGCATAGTCGGCGTAGGCTTTTGCGTTTGAGAAGTCGCGGATGCCGACTTGAAAGAGGTCCTCTCCTTTGAGCACGCCTGCTTCTATCAAACTGCGAAATGGTGTACCGTTCGTGCGTCCTCCATCATCAATGTTCCGTAAATCGTGATGGGCATCCCATTGAATGACACCAATGCGGCCGAACTTCTCCTGAAAAGCAGAAATGCTTGGAAAACTGACGCCGTGATCGCCTCCGAGCATAATGTATCGTTCACATGCTTCGGTATCTATCATTTCTTTGACACTCGTCTTCAGCCGTTCCAATGTTTCGCTTGTATCTGTTGGGTGAACCGGCACATCGCCAAAATCTAAAATACTGACATTCTGATAATCTTTATCTCTTTCTCCCGAATACGTACTATAGGAGCCGAGCGCCTTCCTGATTGCAGCAGGCGCTTCCGATGCTAAAGAGGCAGAAATAGACGTTTTGGAAAAAGGAAGTCCGACAAGTCCCACGTCTCCCTGCATCCCTTCTTCGTATGGGCTCACACATTCGTCGACTTTTGTTGTATGTCGATCCTTGAATTTAGTGCTCTTGTTCGGTTTGAGGTACTGGAAAGACACGAGCGTCGCTCCTTTCCCATATTTTCGTTCCATTTTTCCATACCATTTGTGCATGATTCGCTGCATAGTGGTATGCAATATACTGATAATTCGGCACATCCCATAAAACGATGTCTGCCTTCCATCCGACTTTCAAACGACCTGCCTCGTCGCCTTTTCCAATGGCATGGGCGGCATTGACCGTGACACTGTTCCAAATCTCTTCAGGGGTCATTCTCATTTTCAAGGCTGCAAGCGACATGATCATTTGCAAATTGTAGGTCACACAACTGCCAGGGTTGAAATCTGTAGCCAAGGCAACAGCAGCTCCTGCATCCATCATTCCGCGCGCATCTGCATAACGTTCTTTTCCTAAGTAAAAGGTCGTTCCTGGGAGTAAAACAGGGATGGTCCGCCCTTTCGCAAGTCCAGTAATTCCTTCCCTGGAGGCTGCCACCAGGTGATCCGCTGAAACGGAGTCCATTTCAACGGCTAGCTCTGTTCCACCGAGCGGATCTATTTCATCTGCGTGAATTTTCGTTTGAAATCCGAGCTCCTGGGAAGCCTTCATAAACCTCCGGGACTGCTCAATTGTAAACACACCTGTTTCACAGAAAATATCGGTGAAATCGGCAAGCTGTTGTTCACTGATCTCCGGCAACAAACGGATCATCGTATCAAGAAAAGCATCGGCATTCCCTTTATATTCTGGTGGAATCGCATGGGGGCCGAGGAAAGTCGATACGATATCGAGAGCTCCTTCGTCATTCAAACGCTTCACAACATGCAATTGCTTTAGTTCACTTTCCCTTTCCAGGCCATATCCGCTTTTAGCTTCGATCGTCGTCACACCGTAGGAAGCGATTTTCTCCAGGTTCTTTCTCGCTTTAAGAAAAAGTGTTTCCTCTGACTCCTCCCTAGTCGCCTTGACCGTCGATAGGATGCCTCCCCCTTGCTTTAATATTTCCAAATAAGGAACGCCCGCTTGCTTTAAAGCGAGCTCGCCTTCCCGCGACCCACCAAAAACGAGGTGGGTGTGCGGATCGACGAGACCAGGTGATACAGTTTTTTCCAGTGCATCCACTCGGGTTGTTGTTTTCAGTTTTTTGCTTTCTTCATGCGTGCCGATCCAGGCGATTTCTTCCCCTTTAATCGCTATCGCCATGTTTTCTTTCACTTCCAGCTCGTTCATTGCTTTCCCTTTTATCGGACCATCTGCAGGTAAAATAAGCTGCCCGATATTTTCAATTACTGTATCATACATCCCTATTGCTCCCTCCTCTTCATGGGTAGATCGACTCCATGTTCTTCCGCTTTCTCTATCGCTTTTTCGTACCCAGCATCCGCGTGACGGAGAATGCCCATTCCAGGATCTGTTGTGAGCACGCGTGTGAGTCGTTCTTTCGCTAAATCCGTACCATCGGCGACAGCGACCATTCCGGCATGAAGGGAGTAACCCATTCCGACACCGCCACCGTGATGGAAAGAAATCCACGAGCCACCCGCCGCTGTATTGATGAGTGCGTTCAAAATCGCCCAGTCGCCTACTGCATCACTGCCGTCTTTCATCGCCTCGGTTTCCCTGTTGGGAGATGCGACAGATCCACAGTCGAGGTGATCTCTGCCAATCACAATGGGAGCGCTCAGTTCTCCTTTTTTGACTAATTCATTAATGGCGAGTCCCATCTTCTGTCTTTCTCCATATCCTAGCCAGCAGATCCTCGACGGAAGACCCTGGAATTGCACTTTTTCCTGAGCCATATCGATCCAGCGGAGCAACTTTTCATTGTCTGGAAAAAGCTCTCTTATCAGCTGGTCTGTCCGGTGAATGTCTTTCGGATCTCCTGACAATGCCGCCCAACGGAACGGCCCTTTTCCTTCACAAAAAAGCGGTCGGATATAGGCCGGCACAAATCCAGGAAAATCGAACGTGTCTTGCACCCCTTCTTCGTAGGCCACCTGGCGGATGTTGTTCCCATAATCGAAGACGATGCTCCCTTTTTTCTGAAACTGGAGCATAAGATCGACATGTTTGGCCATCGATGCCGAAGCGAGACGTACGTAGTGATCAGGGTCCTGGTTCCTCAGCTGTTCCGCTTCCTGGATAGAATAACCTTCAGGAATGTAGCCATTAAGCGGGTCATGAGCAGATGTCTGGTCTGTCACGATGTCGATGTCCAGACCCCGTGCTAAAATCTCTTCATGCACCTCGGCCGCATTGCCTAAAAGAGCGATGGAGAGCGCTTCGCCTTTCTTTTTTGCTTCACTTGCCCACAGGAAGGCTTCATCGATCGAGGAAGTCATGGTATCACAATAGCCGGACTGGATCCGCTTTGTAATCCGGTCCTGATCGACTTCCACCGCAATGACGACACCCTCATTCATCGTCACAGCTAACGGCTGCGCACCTCCCATACCGCCAAGACCGGCAGTCAATGTAATCGTCCCTTTCAATGACCCTCCATAATGCTGATCCGCTAAAGAAGCGAAGGTCTCATACGTACCTTGCAAAATTCCTTGCGTGCCAATATAGATCCAGCTTCCTGCCGTCATCTGGCCATACATCATCAACCCTTTTCGATCGAGCTCATGGAAATGCTGCCAATCCGCCCATTTCGGGACAAGCACAGAATTGGACAACAACACTCTCGGTGCCGCTTCATGCGTTCGGAACACCCCTACAGGTTTCCCTGACTGCACAAGCATCGTTTCATCTTTTTCGAGGCGTTTTAACGTGGAGACAATCGCATCAAATGCTTCCCAGTTCCTTGCTGCTTTGCCGATTCCTCCATAAACGACGAGCTCTTCCGGCTTTTCTGCAACATCCGGGTCAAGGTTGTTGCAGAGCATCCTTAATACCGCTTCCTGTTCCCACCCTTTACATTCGAGGACTGAACCAGTTTTTGCTTTCACCTTACGAGTTGTCGACATAAGAACTTCCTCCTCCTTCTTTCACGGAACTCCATTTTCCCCAGTCAAAAGAACCATCCTTCAGCCATGAGGTCATATTTTCTATATCTTTCGAGAAAACCCGGTCTTCCGTTATTACCGGAACTATTGTCCGGGCAGACTTCCATAACTGTTGAGCTAACGGGGAAGCACGCTCCTCTCCCCTCATTTCCAGCGCCTGCAAGCTGCAAATCAATTCAATGGCAAGGACTTTTCTTACGTGATCGATGACCACAGAGGCATGACGAGCCGCCGTCGTACCCATGCTCACATGATCTTCCTGATTGGCAGAGGACGGAATCGAATCGACACTTGCAGGATGGGCGAGAGTTTTATTTTCGGAAACTAATGAAGCCGCGACATATTGAAGGATCATCAGCCCTGATTGCAATCCTGGATTAGGACTCAAGAAAGGCGGCAGGTCATTCAATTGCGGGTTGACCAGCCTTTCAATCCGCCGCTCGGAAATATTGGCAAGCTCGCTCATGGCAATTTTTAAAAAGTCCATCGCAAAGGCAATCGGCTGACCATGGAAGTTGCCACCGGATACCACTACTTTCCCTCCTTCTAAGAGGAGAGGATTGTCTGTTGCCGCATTCATTTCGATCGTCAATTTCTCCCGCACATAGTTCAATGTCTGCCACGTCGCGCCGTGCACTTGAGGGATACACCGAAGTGAATAAGCATCCTGTACTCTTTTTTCCCCTTGAAAAGTGACAAGGTGGCTGCCTTGAATAAGGTTACGAATCCGTGCTGCAACAGCGCTCTGTTCCGGGTAACCACGGGCCTCATGGATGCTTGGGTGAAAAGCATCACGTATACCTTCTAATGCTTGTAATGTCAGACTTGCCACCCAGTCACATTGCAAAGCGTTTTTTTCTGCTTCTATATAGTTGATCACACCGACAGCGGTCATCGCCTGGGTGCCGTTGATCAACGCTAATCCTTCCTTCGCTTTTAAGTGGATGGGTTGGATCCCCAGCTCTTGATACACGTCGTCCGTTGTTCGCAGTTCCCCACGATAATAAACCGCTCCTTCTCCCATTAAAACAAGGGCTAAATGGGCAAGTGGCGCTAAATCACCCGAAGCACCAAGGGATCCCTGGGACGGTATTACGGGGTGAATTTCTTCATTAATCAGGTAACGCAACCTTTGGACGACGATTTCGCGGACACCGGAAACACCTTTCATAAGAGCATTCAATCTTAATGTCATCATGGCCCGACTGACGATCTCGGGAAATGGCTCCCCAACTCCACAGGCGTGCGAACGGATCAAGTGGCGTTGCAGGTCATCGACATCTTCAGAAGCAATCCGAACGTCGCTCAATTTCCCGAACCCCGTATTAATCCCGTACACCGTATGACCTTTGGCGACGATTTCTTCGACAGTCTCTCTGCTTGCCCTTACGTCAATTAAACTCGCTTTTGATAAGACAATTGTTTCTCGTTCGTAACAAATCTTCTCCATTTGCTCGACCGACAAGTCACTTCCATTCAATTCAATCATCCACATCCCCCTTTCTAATTGGAAAGATTGTGGTGGAAATTCTAAAAAAAGAGACGACAATGGCATGGGAAATACCATTGTCGCCTCCTCATAACTTATGACTATAGGCCACCTATTCTTTATATATGATTGATACCCAGTCCAAATGTCTCGTGTTCTAAACCTTTTACAGGTGCACCGATGGTTCCGTAAAAAGCGACGGCCAGCCATTCCCCTTCTTCAGGCCGGCTGTAGGGCTTTCCCCGGACGACGGCAAATCTCAGTCCAACCGTCCTCATCATATTGCCGACGCCGATCTGTCCTCGTGTCACGCCCTGTAATGACTCCAGGATCGCATGATAAAGGGCATGCGTTTCCCGGTAAACATCTTCTGAAATGATTCCATTACGTTTCGCTGCCGTTTCTACAGCGGCAATCACTTTTTGGACTTCCATGGAGCCAGCCTTGCCCTGGCAAAACTCGATATTCTCGAAACCACCCGAAAACATCGCCAGCTCCTCTTCGCTCAAAGTCGCCAACAACATGGCCTGTTTCCCGATTTTGATCGTTTGTGACATACACTCCCCACACTTCCCTAGCCTTGCTAACTAATCACTACTTAAATTGTAACCGCTTTCTTAATTGTTCGCAATATTCTTCTTATATATGGGTATGTAAATTGTGACGACTTCTGGTTACATTAACGTTAAGAAGCTGGTAAACTTATGTGGTGGATAATTTTAGTTACTTTATTTTGAAGGAGAGTTATAAAGTGAGAATCGCCGTTCTTTTGCCCTGCTACAATGAAGAACAAACGATCGGGGCAGTAATCGAAGAATTCAGAGCAGAATTACCTGATGCTGACATTTATGTGTATGATAATAATTCCAAAGACCGCACCTATGAAATCGCAAAAGAACATGGGGCATTTGTAAAGAAAGAGTTTCGCCAAGGTAAAGGTAATGTAGTCCGTTCCATGTTCAGAGACATTGATGCTGACTACTATGTAATGGCAGACGGGGACAGGACTTATCCTGCTCGTTTTGTCCATCAATTATTGGAGCCGTTGAAACAAGGGGAAGCCAATATTGTTATAGGGGACCGTCTTTCCAACGGTACTTATGTAGAAGAAAACAAACGACAATTCCACAACTTCGGTAACAATCTAGTACGTGGCCTGATCAACTTCTTATATAAAAGCGATCTAAAAGACATAATGACAGGTTACCGTGCATTTGACCGCCTTTTCGTTAAATCTATGCCCGTCATGAGCCCAGGTTTTGAAATTGAAACAGAAATGACGATCCATACATTAGATAAAAGGTTCGTTATCAAGGAAATTCCCATTGAATATAAAGACAGGCCTGAAGGCAGTGAATCCAAGTTGAACACGTTCAGTGATGGATTCAAGGTTTTGAACAAAATCTTCACTCTTTTTAAAGAGTACAAGCCAATGATGTTCTTTTCCATTTGGTCTGTGCTTTTCCTAGTTCTTGGGTTAGCTTCCGGGATTCCTGTCATTGTTGAATTTTTTGATACAGGATTCATCACTAAAATCCCTTCCGCGATACTTGCTGTAGGTCTAGTCATTCTTTCCGTATTATCTTTTGGTTGCGGGCTTATACTGGATACCGTTGCAGCTAATTTCAAAAAACAATTTGAATGGGAATTAAATAATATTAAACAAGATATGAAGGAATTTTAAAATGAACCGCTATTTAGCACCTTTAATCGTTAGTATTCTTTTTGGTGCCTTGAGTACTATATCTCTTATATCATGGTATCAGAAGCTTGACCATACCTTATGGATTGTCATTGTTTTTACTTTTGTTGTCTTTTCTCTCCTGGGATTCCGAATGTTTATATCAATCAGGAATAATCCAGCAGTATTTTTACGGAATTTCAAACGTCTTCCAATATTAATGTTCGGAACCATTTTTTCTTTTATCCTGCTGTGGAGCCTTAAAGACCCAAGCGCCGCTCCCATACAAGGCTCCTTTTTCATTGGAAGTGTTGTCCTTGTCATATCGTATTTGACGTTATTTTTAATCGTCTGCTGGCTGTTGATTTCCCTTTCGAATATTTCCATAGTAAGAAAATACACGAAAGTGCCGAAATGGAAGATAGTTGCTTATGCTCTCTTACCGATCATTTGTTGGTCGATTTATTTAGTTGCTTATTTTCCAGGGACCATGACACCAGACTCCCTTTTACATTGGGAACAAATCCATACCCTCGATTTTAGTAATTGGCACCCTGTCGTATACACTTGGTATATCATGTTCCTTACGTCCATATGGAAATCGCCAGCCATCGTTGCCTTTTCGCAAATTGTTATTCTTGCTCTTTTTGGAGGGTATGCGGCGTATAGTATCGAAAAAAGTGGCATCTCGACAAAATGGGTATGGATGGGTGTTGTCCTTTTTTCCATATATCCGCTTAATGGAATTTTCCCGATCGCCATTTGGAAGGACATCTTCTTTAGTGGTCTGCTCTTCTTATTTACGGTGATGACTTATAACATTGTCGCATCTAATGGGAAGTGGCTGAATTCGAATGTGCATTTGATTCTATTAGGGTTAACTGCTTTAGCCACAAGTTTAATGAGGACAAATGGTTTGCCAATTACGTTAGTGACGGCTATATTATTACTCGTTGCGTACCGTAAACAATTCCTAAAGATTGTTATTACCACCGTTTCTGTCCTTATTCTATACTTTGTGATAACCGGACCATTCTACACGTATATGGATGTAAGGCCTTCCAGCCCAAACGAGGCTTTAAGCATTCCGACCCAGCAATTCGCTCACATCATTTCTGAAGATGGAGATCTCACTGCAGAAGAGCGCCAGTATCTTGGGGAAATACTTCCATTGGAAATATGGAAAGAAAATTACAATCCCTATTTGACGAATCCTATTAAATTTGACGGTCACTACGACCAGGAAGTCATTTTTGATGATTTTGGTTATTACTTATCGACCTGGGCTTCTGTTGTGTCCAAAAACTTCAGTCTTGCTGTTGAAGCCTATTTACACCAGACATCGATCTTATGGCAAATCAACCAACCTGAAGATGGTTATACAAGCACATATGCAAGAAACGTTTATTTATACAACGACTACGACTTGAAGACGGATCCCCTTAGTAAGCCTGTTTATAATTTTGTTAACAGGGGGCTTGAATCACTTCAAAACAACCTATTAGAACCATTATTAAGGCCCGCTTTTTATACTGCGATTATACTTCTCTCAGGGGTTGTTCTCGCATTAAGAAATGGCGCAAAATCATTACTGGTCATCACCCCCTTACTCATTAATACTGGGGTAATGCTGCTCGCCACTCCAGCTCAGGATTTCAGGTATCAGTTTGCGAATGTCTTAGTCACCTTTTTCGTCGTTGGGATATTATTCATAAAATTTGAAAGCAAGGAAAAGAAGGTTCGTCATGAATGATTTTTTCGCATCCATTAAGAAAAATAGATTAGGAATCGCGCTTATGGTAATAGCCTCTTTACAAACTGCACTAGGTCAAATGTTTTGGAAAATGTCGAATGGTGAGCTGAATCTATACTTGTTCGTCGGTTTTCTGCTTTATTCCTTGGGAGCCGTTTTAATGATTGTTTCTTTCCGGTTTGGAAGCTTGTCGGTTTTACATCCCTTATTGAGTATCGGCTACGTTTTTGCTCTATTCTTTGGAGCAATTATTTTGCAGGAAATCATAACGACAAGTAATGTCATTGGTACATCCTTTATTATCATTGGTGCTGCTTTAATTGGTGGTGGTGATCATTAAGTGGGTCGTCTTAGTAGCCATTTTTACATTATGTGGAGCCATTGGAGGTTATTTTTTCAAACAAGCCACAAATGACGGATTTCAAGTTAATAAGTATTTTATCAAACACTTGACCATTGGAGCTTTCTTTTATGGAATAGGAGCGATTTTGAACATTGTAACGCTAATGTTTTTACCTTATACTATCGTCTTTCCTCTGACTTCCATTACGTACGTATGGACATTGTTGATTTCCTATTACTTTTTGAATGAAATCATTACAGTTAAAAAAGTCATAGGGGTCACTTTCATCATAGCTGGCTCTTTTCTACTCATCTTGTGAGCATGAGATTTCAGTCATCTTACGAAAGAGAGGCTGGTTCTCAAAGGAATGCTATTATTCCTAAACAAAGACACCTTCCAACGATGGAAGGTGTCTTTGTTATGTCGACAATTTCAAATAAAGTCTATAAAAAGCGGAAAATGCGAGAAAAGCGATGATAGATGCTGTGAAAATCGGGATAATCAAAGGAAAGATATAGAGACTGATCGCAAGGATGAATCCAGAGCTGATCGCAACAGTTATAAATAGCACGGGACTCACGAAGGTGATCAGAAAAGATTTTTTTACTACACTTCTCACGTTCATATCAAAATGCACAAGGACGCTGAAAGTATTAATGGTATACACAAACAGTAAGATTCCCAGTATGAGAAAGATGTTCATGAACAGGGAATTCGCTGTAGAAAAGTAATACAGATCAAGGGCCAATACAACCCACAATACCGTGAGGACGATCCCAGCTTTCCAACTGTTTTGATAGTTTTCTTTATAATAACTGATGTATGAACGGTCCGCTGTTTCTTTGTGATCTTTCCTCACCCAATCACGTGCTTTTGCAAACAAGGCTGTAGTAGCTGGGAAGAAAATGAATGGCAAGAGTAGGACGAGCGGTGGGAGCAAATACCAGAGCTCTTGTCTATCTCCTATATTCAATACACTCAACAGAAGCAGCGCGACTGGCAAATTGAACAGCGCCCATTGTAAGTTTGTGAGTGAAAACTTCGAAATCCACTCGCTGACGGTATAAAGTCCACCTTTAATTCCTGATGTCTGACTCATAATCTTCCCCTTCCTATAGAAGAAAACCCCCTCCATAGTAGAGAAGGTTTCCCTTGTTTCTGTTAGGCCCACCACATCTCTGCTGCAGGTTCCTCTATTAATACAGATTTCAAATTCTTGACTGCCTGGTTGAAGCCTTCATTGATCGACATGATCGGATCTTCGTGTTCAATACTTACGACATAGTCATAGCCGTAGGTTCTTAATGCACTAATAATATTAGACCATTCTTCAACGCCGTGTCCATACCCGACCGAACGGAAAGTCCATGCACGTGTTTGGACGTTGCCGTAATTTTGCATGTCTGTCAGTCCATACATGTTGACATTATCCTGATCTATATACGTATCCTTCGCATGGAAGTGATGGATGGCATTTGCTTTACCCAAAATTTTGATTGCAGCAACAGGATCGATGCCCTGCCACCAGAGATGACTCGGGTCAAGGTTCGCACCGATAGCGTCACTCGTCGCTTCACGCAGCTTCAGCATTGTGTAAGGCGTGTGGACAAGAAAACCAGCGTGCAGTTCCAGACCTACTTTTACGTTATGCTCTTCCGCGAATTTCCCTTGCTCTTTCCAATATGGAATCAACTTTTCATTCCATTGCCATTCTAGTACATCCGAATATTCCGGCGGCCATGGAGTTACAGGCCAGTTCGGTGCTGTGTCATTTTCGTGTCCACCCGGTGTACCAGAAAAAGTATTCACGACTGGGACGTCCATCAGACTGGCAAGCTTTACTGTTTTCACAAAAGCTTCATGAGATTCTTCCGCAAACGCTTTGTCTGGGGAAATTGGATTGCCATGACAGCTGAATGCACTGATGGTAAGGCCACGCTCATGAACTTTTTCTAAATATTCATTCCGTTTCTCTTCACTCTCAAGCAGCTCATCGACGTTACAGTGGGCATTTCCCGGATAGCCGCCTGTACCGATTTCTACAGCTTTCAAACCTGCTTCTTTCGCATGATCCAGCATTTCTTCAAAGGATTGATCGGAAAATAAAACAGTGAATACACCCAGTTTCATTATGAATCTCCTCCACTCATCATTATAGTTTTATACTCGTTCCTTTTTCACTACTTTGATAGATTGCTTCAATAAGCTTCGTCACTTTTAGTGCCTGCTCTGGCTTAACGATAAGTTCATCTTCCCCTAAACAACTGTCAACAAAATTCGTAGCCTGGCTAAGGCCTGGCGTCGGTTCCCCATCACGAATTTTAGCTGTACTATCAAGCAATGCTCCATACTTCGCCTGATAAAGTTCAAATGGATAAACACTGATGCCGCCATCGGCCCCTGAAATCGTCAATGTTGTGGAATCTTCTTTAATATTCGCAGCCCAGGAGCATTCGAACTGCATCGATTCTCCATTTTTAAAAGTGATATAGCTCGTCACATGGTCATCGACATTGAATGTCTCATGATCGAATACACCCCAGTCGTTCACTAGACCAGGCGTTTTACTTAATCGATCATAGGTACGTCCCATTACTTCGACAGGTTCGGGGTCGTCAAGGAGCCATAAAGCAAGATCAAGCAGGTGACATCCGAAATCAATTAAACTGCCGCCGCCTTGTAAGTCTTTATTTGTAAAGACGCCCCATCCTGGTACTTTACGGCGCCTCATCGCTTGAACTCTTGTCACTAGAGGATCACCGATTTCATTATGGACGATTGCTTTTTTCGCAAGCTTTGCTTCAGGGGTGTACCTGTAATGATAAGCAATGGATAACAAGCGTTCATTCTTTTCTGCCGCTGCTATCATCGCTTCACATTCTTCCACCGTAATAGCCATCGGTTTTTCACATAGTACGTGGACGCCTGCTTCCAATGCAGCTATCGATATTTCCGCATGGAATTTGTTTGGCGTACATATCGTGACCGCGTCCACTTTTTCGAACATATCTTGATAATCTTTGAAAACGTGTGGGATGTTATATTTTTCGGCTACTTCTTCCGCTCGAACCTCGTTTACGTCCTGTACAGCAATCAAATCGACTTTGTCTTGCAATTCAAGGAAAGAGGGAATATGCCGCCCCTGGGCAATTCCCCCTACTCCGATGATTCCCATTTTCAAACGAGTCATTTTGTAACTGTTTCCAAACTGCTGATTTGTCTCGTTTCGCCTGAGCGGACGGCACCGAGAATCACTTCCAGCGATTTCATACCTTCTTCACCCGTAATTAGAGGTTGTGTATCATTCAGGATACTTTCGACAAAATGATTGATGACATGTGAATCACTTTGCCCGCCCTCTTCATTGGATTGGATTTTCCCAAGTTGGTAATTCACGATATCCCCATTCGTATATTGGGCTACAAGCGAATATTCGGGATCATCTTCCAAACGCAGCGTTCCTTTTTCTCCGTAGATGACAGTGGAGTTATCTTCATTCGGGTTGTACGCCCAGCTTGCAGCCATTGTTCCTACAATGCCGGATTGGGAACGTAGAATGCAGACAGCGTTATCATCCACTGTAATATTTTCTTTTGCATTGTTCTCGACAAAACCAGCTACATCGACAAATTCTTCCCCGAGGATGTAACGGAGCAAATCAGCTTTATGTACTCCCAAATCCCCCATTGCACCGATGAATGCCTGGTCTTTCTTGAAGAACCAGCTATCTTCCCCTTCTGCGCTCCAGCCTTCTGGTCCGCCATGTCCAAAGGCAGTACGGAAGCTGTACACTTTCCCTAAAGCTCCTGATTCGATCAGTTCTTTTGCTTTCACATGAGACGGCACGAAACGTTGGTTGTGGCCGATCATCAGCTTCTTGCCATTCTTTTCAGCAGCAGCAATCATATCTTCCGCTTCCTCTTTGGAAGTGGCCATCGGTTTTTCGCAAAGAACGTGTGCTCCTGCATTCAGTGCGGCTATAGAAACCGGGGCATGCAAGTAGTTTGGAGTGCAGACACTGACCGCATCCACATTTTCTTCTTTCAATAATTGTTCATAACTGGTATATGCTGTTGCACCATATTTTCTGGCGATTTCTTGTGCTCGCTCTTCGACGATGTCACATACAGCCGTGATTTCGACTTGCTCGTTTGCGTCATACTCAAGCAAATGACGGTTTTGCGCAATACTTCCACATCCGATTACAGCAATTTTCAATGTAGTCATGGTACAAGCTCCTTTATGATTTGTTTGAAATTTCTTCTAAAGGCTGAGCGTTTCCGTAAACAGGTGTCGGGGTTTCTGTGTTATTCACCCATTTGACGCCATTACGGATGACTTTCTGTACTTCCTTGTTGTAATAAGTCGGGTACGTTTCGTGGCCTGGACGGAAATAAAAGACTTTTCCTCTGCCACGGCGGAAAGTTGCTCCACTACGGAACACTTCGCCACCTTCGAACCAGCTGACGAAAATCAATTCTTCCGGTGTCGGGATATCAAAGTGCTCGCCATACATTTCTTCTTTTTCAATCTCGATGAATTCCCCGATTCCTTCTGTGATCGGGTGGCTCGGATCCACAACCCAAATGCGTTCTTTTTCATCCGCTTCGCGCCATTTCAGATCACAGGATGTGCCCATCAACTTTTTGAACGGTTTAGAGAAGTGGGCGGAGTGAAGGACAACCAGCCCCATGCCTTCCAGGACACGCTGTTTCACTTTCTCTGCAATTTCATCCCGAACTTCTTCATGCGCTTTGTGACCCCACCAGACGAGGACATCTGTTTCTGCTAAAACTTCATCCGTCAAGCCGTGTTCTTCTTCGTCCAAAGTTGCTGTTTTTACATTTTCATGATCTTCTCCAAGGAAGTCGGCAATAGCTCCGTGAATTCCTTCCGGATAGACATCTGCTACCACCTGGCTTTCTTTTTCGTGACGGTTTTCATTCCATACAAGTACGTTCATCTTCATTCCTCTTTTCTCTTTATTTTTGTGTGAATTGCGCTTACTGAACTTTATAAAATTGTTCAATTGTTAGCTGGAATTATGGAGTGACACGAGTCTCTCTCAATAATGATCGTTGGGATAATCACACTTTTCTTGATCATATCCGGACGGTTCAATAATTCAATTAAATTTCTAGCTGATTCATGCCCCAACTGAAAGGACTGTGTATCGACCGTTGTCAGTGCGGGGTTGGATAAACGAGCGATCATCGTGTTGTTGAATCCGATAATGCTCATATCTTCAGGAAGTTTTATGCCCTTTGCTGTCAAAGATCTCATGACTGTCAAAGCGTTATAGTCATCAGTGATTACAAGGCCTGTAGGCGGTTCCTGCTCCCTGAGCAATTCCTCAACAACCTGGTCTGCATCTGCGAAACCAGACTGGATATTTTTTTGTAATCGTTCATCTTCCACTAAATTACCATTCGTCAAAGCTTGTCGAAATCCTTCTAAACGGTCCCTGGCGACTTCAAAATGTGAATCTCCTCCGATGAAACCAATTCTCTGATGACCGAGATTCATCAAATATTCGGTCGCTTCCTTGCTTGCCTGGATGTTGTCATTATCGACAAACATCGTTTCACCAGTCTGGCTGACAGGCTTTCCAATCATGACGAATGGAAACTGGCATTCTCTTAAATATGGTACAACTTTATCGTCTTCTCTTGAGTAAAGGACAATGACTCCGTCGACTCTCTTTCCCTGTACCATTTTGACGACCTCATTATAAATAGCTTCTTCTGTATTGCCAGTAGTCAGATAGATGCTATAATCCTCTTCATGACAAGCATCACTGATCCCTCTTAACAGTTCTGAGAAAAATGGGTTATCGAACGAGTGAACAGAAGAAACTTTGGTCACAATTCCGATGGTCTGTGTCGACTGACTGACGAGGACGCGTGCATTATAGTTGAGGTGATACCCTAGTTCCTCCATCACTTTTCTGACTTTACACTTTGTCTGTTCGCTTATTCTTGGGCTGTCGGAGATGACTCTGGATACCGTTGAAGGAGCGACATTCGCTTCTCTGGCCACATCTTTTATTGTGACAGACACGTTCATCCACTCCTTTTCTATTTCTACATTAGTATTTATTCATTTGTTCCTCCCCCACAAACGCTCCCTATATTGTGTAAGACTCAGTTTCGAGATTTTTGTTTGATAGTATGGTGTCTGGGCAAACGACTCGCTTTCCGTGGGCATGTGGTGAGCTTCCTCAGACTTCGTCTTCGGGGATCTCACCTATCATGTTCATCCCACAGGAGTCTCGCCGTTTGCCCTGACACCATATAAAAAATGGACGCTCGAAACCCCAACACAAGTAAAGAACTTTTGCGGATGAAAATGCTATAGGCAGTGTTCAAGCATAATTCTCCTTCAATATATGGCAAGTTTTTACTTAGCTGATTTCGAGAAATATTTTTGGCAAGGGGCGGAGGGGAATGGGGAGACTCCTGCGGGAAAAGAGTGCTTGGTGAGACCCCACAAGGCGTCAGCCTGAGGAGGCTCACCGCGCTCCCGCGGAAAGCGAGTCATTCCCCGCAGCCCCATCCACTTACACAAACAGCTCGAAATCAAGCCTTCAAGGATACTGCCAAATAGTAGAATGATTAACATGAAAATTACTTAACAGCGCCTTCGGATACTCCGTTGATGATTTGCTTTTGGGCGAAGAAATATCCAACAATCACTGGAATGATCGCGATCGTCAATCCGGCCAGTGCCAGGTGCCATTGCTTCGTATATTGACCGAAGAAATAGAACATCTTCAACGGAATCGTCGCATTGGACTCACTCAAAACAAGTGAAGGAAGAAGGTAGTCGTTCCAGATCCATATGACATTCAAAATACCGACCGTTACAGAAATCGGTTTAAGAAGTGGGAAAATGATGTACCAGAAAGTTTGGAAACGGTTGGCTCCATCAATGATAGCTGCTTCATCCATCGATTTTGAAATTCCTGTCATCGCGCCATGATATAGGAAGATAGATAAGCTACATCCAAACCCGAGATACATGAAGATCAATCCGCCCGCATTGAGCATGTCCGCCTGTCCAAAAATGGAAACGAGCGGAATCATGACCGACTGGAAAGGAATCAGCATGGCAGCGACGAAAATGAAGAAAATGATGCCACTTAGTTTGCTTTTATTACGAGCTAGTGCATATCCGGCCATCGAAGAAAACAGAATGATGATGGCGATACTCAAACCAGTAATCAAAACAGAGTTGAACAAGGACTTTAAAAATTCCAAGTCAATAAAGGCTTCTACAAAGTTTGCGAATACAATTTCCTCCGGGAAACCGAGCACGCCTGAAAAGATATCACGCTTTGATTTAAAAGCATTAACGATCATCAAGTAGAAAGGAGCAATCCAGATCAGACCGAGCAGAAGGCCGAGAATTTCAATCGAAAGGAGATTTCTTTTTTCGTTATTCTTTTTCATTACATCTCAACCTCCCGCTTCTTGTTGTAATACACTTGTGTCATTGCAATTACTGCGACAATTAAGAAGAAAATTACAGCTTTGGCCTGAGCATATGCCATTTGATTATCGGAGAATGCTGTTCGAACGATTTCCATTGCTACCATTTGCGTCGAGTTGAACGGTCCACCGTTTGTCAGTGACAAGTTCTGATCGTAAATCTTGAAAGCCATGGATAATGTCAGGAACATGCTGACAGTAAAAGCTGGTGCTACTAGTGGAAACGTAATGTTCTTAAAGCGTTGGAAGCTGCTTTCCCCATCAATTTTGGCTGCTTCAATCAATTCTTTAGGAATGTTTTCAAGATAAGCGATATAAATGATCATGATATAACCGGCCATTTGCCATGCAGTCAGGATGACAAGACCCCAGAAGCCTGTATTCGTCGTAGATAACCAACCGTTCAAGCCTTCAATCCCTGTAAGACCTGCTATATCACCGAAAACACTGATAAAGATGAACTGCCAGATGAATCCAAGAATCAAACCACCAATCAAGTTCGGCATAAAGAATACCGTACGCAATAGATTGCTTGACTTGATATTACGGGTTACCAATAACGCTAGACCAAGACCCATAATGTTCAATAAAATGACAGTGACGACTGCGAATTTCACCGTAAACCAGATCGAACTCATGAATTCATTTTCCTGAAAAAGCTTGATGTAATTCTCAAATCCTAAAAACTCATTCGCTGTAATCCCGTTCCAATCAGTAAAGGAATAAAAAAGACCATAGAAGAACGGAATGACGACAACAATTCCTAAACCGAGAATGACTGGTGTAAGAAATAGCCAGAAAGCTAAACTTCGATTCTGCATGTACAACTCCTCCAATGCGTTATGCGGAATTTTCCGCCGTTATGATATCGATTTCATACAATCGGAATAAAACATCCCATCTATTAAAATACTTATGGTTCGACCTCTGTTTTTTCTTTATGCACAGAGGGATTCCAAGCTTGAATGCATCTAGATTTCAAAGAGCATTATTTAAATATCCTAATAGAGGGGATTTTTTATAGTACCGGTAAGGGCTTTCGCCCTCACCGGCTTCATGAACTGATTGTGACTTATTGACGAGAACTTTCCCAATCTTCTGTAGCTCTTTGCTCTACTTCTTCCCAACTGATGTCACCAGCCAAGTACTCTTGCACGGCAACTCCGAATGCATCTTCTGTCCACCCTGTTGGTGCTCCAAGGAAGACCCATCCAAGTGTATTGCCTTCATTGGCATATTCATAGATTTCCTGTGAAATCGGGTCAGCGATTTCTTGATCTTCATAACCTTCATAAGCTGGGATGAATTTGAATTGTTCTGTTACGAATTTCTTCCCTTGTTCAGAAGTGTACATCCAATCCAGGAAGTCTTTACTTGCTTGTACCACTTCGTCTCCAGATTCTTTGTTGACTACCCAGTAGTTTGGTACGCCGACTGGGATGCTGTCTTCGTATCCTTCTACAGGAATTGGAAGAAGGCCTACATTATTTTCTGCGAATTCAGGATCCATAGATTCAATCGTGTTGTATACCCAGTTTCCTTGCTGAATCAATGCTACTTTTCCAAGAGAGAAGTTTTCTTCTACTTGTTGAGAGTAATCAAGGCTCAGTGTCGGTTGTACAGAGTATTCATTTTGTATATCGATGTAACGTTTCAACTGCTCACCCATAGTGAACTCCACAGTATCCGCTTCGTACGCTTCCATAACATCGTGGTTGAACTCATCGGCAAGGTAAGCATTTGCAGCATGGTTACCAATGACCCATTTTTCTTTTGCAGGGAATGCGAATGGTGCATCGATACCAAGCTCATCTTTTTGTTCTTCCAACGTTTGAGCTGCTTCTTCCAGTGCGTCTAAGCTGGTAATTTCCTCTGGATTGATTCCTGCTTCTTCAAACACTTTTTTGTTATAGAGAAGTCCATAACCCTCTTGGTTGAATGGAAGTCCAAGAATTTGATCATCTCGGGAAACTCCTGATAGTGTACCTTCAAGAGCGGCTCCTGCTGCTTCCGTATCTGATAGATCAGCTAAATATTTCTCGTATTCATCTACATCCGTCGGACCGCCTACGTTGAAAATGTCAGGTTCTTCACCGGAAGAGAAAGATGTTTTCAGGGAAGCTCCATAATCGTTACCGCCACCGACTGTCTTGACATTGATATTGACGTCTGGATTTTCTTCTTCATACATAGAAACAAGCTCTTCGAACTGATCTTTGAATTCTACTTTAAATTGAAAGACATCAACTGTGACACCATCTCCAGAAGCCTCGCCTGAATCCGAACTGCTGCTATCGTCAGACCCAAACGAACATCCTGTAAGAGCTACAGTGGAAGCCAATAAAGCTGTGGCAATACCTGAGTAAAATTTGTTTCTTTTCATCTCATCCACCCCTATTTTATCTATCAATCAATGAATCCGCTTACATACCACTTGTAAAAAACGAGTTTTCTAACTTGGTGCAATTCATGCGCATACGTTTGCGCATAAGGCAGTTAAAAAACTCATCAGCTTGTCTACAAATGAGTTATAAAAGTCCTGTGATTTCCAGTGAATACGTTTGCATAAATTTCATTGATTAATGAAGTTGAGTAAATCATAACACGGGGGTTATCCAAAGACAACACTTTTTTTCAAATAATTCTACAAATAGACAGCGCTTACATAACAGATTCTATGTTTCATTGCTCTTCTGTCATGAAGCTCCTACTTTTTTCATATTTTAAAACGTGAGGTGAAAATCCATGAAAAGAAAAAAAGGTCAGCTCAATTGGGAAGCTTTTTCCGATAATGTCGAAAAAGTGTTGGGAGAGGACTTTTGGAACGAAATGCACCACGTCATTCCAAAACGCGGCCCGGCCTATGACTTTTTTCAAACCGAGAAGCAAGGGGTATTGATCATCGAGTTGCCTGGATTAACGAAGGACGATCCGCTCCAATTAGTTCAAGAAGGAACATTCCTCGTCCTCAAAGGGGAAATCACTCCTCCTTACCCTGTACCAACAGATGAATTACTTCACAATGAACGAATGAAGGGCAAATTCAAAAGAGTCATCCCGATTCCATTTCACTTTTCCTCGGATGATATCGTCACTTCCTACAACGACGGTTTACTTGTCGTTACGATTTTTAAAAGACACGATAATAATGAAATCCCTGTCGAGCTCGATCATCAGTAGTGCAAAAAAATCTCTTTCTCATCAGAGTTTTTCTTCGGGAGACGGACTTCAATTATTCCGTCACTATATTGAGCATAAATATTCCTTCGACTCGTATGAGCAGGTAAAGGGATGGTCATCCTTCCGTAATGGATCCCATCAACAAAAAGTTTCCCATTCCCTACACTAAGCCTAATCGACTCGACATCTACTTCGATTGGTTTTTGAATGGTCACCACTATTTCCCTCATCAATTCTACCACTTTATAATCTCCTTCCCTTTCTTGAAACGGTGGAGAGTGTCCTTCCCCCTGCTGTGAAGGGTTCAAAGCTTCTTCTATTGATTTTTGAACAAATTCATTCATCTTTGTCATATCCATGAGGGGATCCGGGAGCATTGACCCTTTTTGTCCCAAAGGATTGAACCAATTCATAAAGTCCTTCATGCTTATCTTTTCCTTTCATACATTTAATGATAGGAGGTGAAGTGATGGCCCAGATCATTTTCAAACATTTAACGGTAGACCAGATTCGCGACGCTTCCGGTATTTATTCAGGAACGAACATCCAATCCAAATACAAAGCAAACGAACGACGCTTTGAGGGAAATGGGAAAATTGTCGGCGACCAGAACCTCCTTCAACATAATAAACACTTGATTATCAAAAGACCTGATTGCCGAGGGAAATAAAGATTATGTTTTTCTTTAAAAAACGCCGTATTTCCGAAAGTCAGGTTGAAGAATTATATAAAGAAATCAAAGAACTTAAACAGACGATCCAAAACTTACAGGGGAAGCATGTGGAATATCACATCCACTTAGATCAAGTGGATATCCATGACCCGAACCTTGAACAGCTTACCTTCCAATTGGATCATTTAGATATCGATGAATTGAGTGGTGCATTGAACCTCGGGAATAACTTCGGCGTTCATGTGAAACCTAAAGGATCATCAAAACCAGAGTTAAGCAAGACAGATCAGGGATTAAAGTTCACCTTCCAATCAAAGGAGGACTAGTATGTCTTTGTTATCCCCTAATTTTTTCATTGGAAATATCCGTATTGGCACCATTGAAAATGCCTCTTGTCTGAATATGGGTAATAATCTTCCCACAGGTTTTGAAAGTCATCAAAAGCTGAATCAAGGTTTCGGCACGGTACATGGAGACGGAAACACTCTAGAGGGCTTGCGATCGGTTTTGAGTGATGCAGCGATTCTCGATTTAATGACAAGGGAGAAAGAGCATGAAATTCCTGAGTGGGTAGAAAAAATGATGGAAAAGAGAATGGATGATCAATCCACAGAGTGATTGTCTCCATTCTCTTTTTTCTTAGTTTCTGCTCCAGCATGCTTGGTGACCGGCATATCGATAAGATCATTGTCATGGACGATATTGATGTTATAGGAAATAATATTCCCATCGCCGACCACAGTGCCAAGTGCAGTGTTTTGTTTTTCTTGTGACTCCCAGTGTGTCTGCGTGTTAGGGCCGATGAAAATGCCAGAATTGGTAGTCATTTGCTGGACATTTATCGAATCAAATTGAATATGGATACGACCCCTCCTAATACTGGACGTTCGGCTGAGGGTTATTAACCGTAGGGTTTACTATTGGTGTGTCGGTCACATCATTATCAATAATAGTATTCACATTGTTCGTGGCAATGAAAAATCCGACCGTAATTCCTGCAGCATTATTATTCTTCCCTTGCCACGACCAGTCAGGCTGGTTGTTTTGACCTGTGGAGATGACTCCATTTTCATTGACAGAGTTGACGGCGATCTGGTTAAAAACGACAGATACAGGCATACCCATTCACCTCACCTTTTATTGTGATATCCTATTCCGGATTTTTTGGAATGTGCCTTTTCCACAAAGCCCCCTATCCGACCTTTGATGCCATAACAATCAAAGCAGACGTCTACATAGAGGGATTGCCCATCTGTCACTTTACATACTTCTTCTTCTCTAAGCTCCGTTTTACAAATCCAACATACGGTATGGATTTCCTTCATCATCCGCAAATTATCTTCTATTTTCATTTGAAGCACTCCTCTCTTCTTAATGATTAGATTTTAAAGGAAGAATTTATTTCAGGGTAATCAGCAAATATCTACTTTTCTCTCTTCACCTACCTTACTATTTATGTTTCTCTCGACAATTTTTATATTTTGGAAGGAGATTCGACACGAAAGGTCTAAATTGTGTATGGTGAAGCATTAAAAAGAGAAAGGGAGAATCCTTATGAAAACTCCAATACCATTTGCCGTGCAACTCTATACACTAAGAAACGAAACAGCGGCCGATTTTGCTGGCACGTTGAAAAAGGTGGCTGATCTTGGATTTGATGCTGTCGAATTTGCAGGTTTTGGTGATTTGAAAGCAGAGGAAGTGAAAAGCCTTCTTGATGAATTGGGCCTGAAGGCAGCCTCCAGTCATATCCCGTTAGAAGAGTTGAAGCATAACCTTCCACAAACCATCCAAGACCAAAAAACGATCGGAAGCTCTTATATTGTTTGTCCTTACATTGAGAACCGAAGCGAAGAGGATTACCTTGCTTTAATTGAAGACTTGAAAGAAATCGGGGATGCATGCAGGAAAGAAGGACTGACGCTTTGCTATCACAACCATGATTTTGAACTGGAACCTTTATCTGATGGAAGAAAAGCTCTCGATGTCATCCTTGAGGAAACAGATGAAAATCAAGTGAAAGCGGAGTTTGATATTTACTGGTTACAAAAAGCAGGCGAACAGCCTTCGACATGGATCGATCGCTACAAAGGACGAACCCCATTGGTTCACTTGAAAGATATGACACTGGATGAGGAGCAATTTTTTGCCGAATTAGGTACTGGTGGAGTCGATTTGGATACTATTTTTGTCTTAGGAGAGCAGGCAGGCGTGGAATATTGGGTTGTGGAACAAGATGAAAGTCGTCGTACGCCTTTAGAAAGTTTAGAAATCAGCATGAATTATTTGAAAGAAAAGTTTCCTCAATAAATGGCAGGATTATGGAAGAATTGATTCCGATATAATTAGGGTTCGCTACCGTATTAAGAGTCAGGGGTGGTTGGGAAGCTACTCGCTTTCCTGTGGGGGAACTGGCGAGCTTCCTCGGGCTATCGCCCTGTGGGATCTCGCCTACCTCCTTCTCCCACGGGAGTCTCCCAGCTTCCCCACCACCCCATTCGAAAGTAAGGTAGAAACGAACCCCTTTACCAAAAAGGAGCATCTTCTCCCCTCCCTTTCCTAAGAGAATAAAACTTGCTATAGCAAAATTTACGGCAGGGACGTATATTTTGAAACGCATACTGACATCTATTTTCACTTTTCTTAAAGCGGTGTCGAGTCACTTATATAGAAAAGGCGGAGGGGATATGGTGAGGCCCCGTAGTGTGAAGCTCGGGGAGGTAAAAGTTCTTATTAAAGAATTTATAGGACTTGTATGTTAGGGGATTGGGAAAATGGATGAAGTTTTATTACGCTGGATTTATGATTTTTCGGAAGTCGATTTGGTAGACCAGATCATGATTTTCTTTTCTTCCTGGGGATATAAAGGGATGATTATTGCATTTTTATTGATGGCCATCATGAAGAGGACTAGAAAAGCAGGACTAGCTGTTATTGCAGGCACTGTCGTTGGCCTTATCATTACCCGGACGATTCGATATTTGATGCCAAGAGAACGGCCTTTTGTTGTATTTGAAGATATTCCTGCCCTCATTGCGAAAGAGGCAAGTGCCTCTTTTCCAAGTGAACAAGGATTGATTGCGGGGGGGATTTATCGCTCTTTTGTGGTTTTTCGGAGGGGCACTGAAATGGCCAGGAGTTGTGATCGCCCTTCTTGTACTTGTCTCTCGAGTTTACCTTGGTCACCATTTCGTTTCCGATGTTGTTACCGGTGCCTTGATAGGTTCTTGTTCCTTTTTAATAATAAACAATGTCATCTCTAGAAATAGCAGAACAAATAGAGAAACAAAAGAAATCCTGACTCTTTGATTGAGTCAGGATTTTTATTTATTCTTATGGATTCTCCATTTGTTAAACTCTAAATACTCCCGGAATTGTTCTTTGGAAATTCCTGAGTTCATCGCTTCCTGGACAAGATTCATCCAATCCTCATCTAGCGTTTCATCCTTCGGCTCGTTCTCTCCATGTAACAAGAAGTTTATCGAGACATCCAGCTCCTGGGAGATCTTTGTTAAAAACTGAATGGAAGGGTTCGTCTGGATATTTCGCTCGATCGAGCTCAAATACGACTTAGCCACTCCTGCTCTTTCAGCTAACTCGGATAGCGACATATGACGGTCCTTACGGATTTTTTGTATGCGTTCACCGATCATAATCTCACCTACTTTCATCATAATTCGAGTATAGCACATATCATCATTCCGTTCTATTTAAAGCACAAAATTCATTATGGAGTCCTACAAAATCAATAACATCCACTTTATGCATAATCCCTATGCCCCACACTTTATTATCGTCCACTGATTCGAATTCTTTAGCTATCCAGAGGATTTTTGTGAAAATGAGTGAGAAATGACTAGAAAAGATATACTAGTCATAAACGATGAAGAAGGTGAACAACATGAATGACATTGTGGAACAGTTTGAAATTACATTCAACCAGATCCATCAACATTTGAAGGAACTGAACGGCTATCCCAAAAATGATAACTTCGTAGAACTTCTACAGCGTTCCAAATTGAAGCATAGCGTCATCCGCGTCCACTTCGATCAGCTTAAACAGTATGCGAAGTTGAGAAACGCCATCGTCCACGAACGGATCAGTGGAGACTACTTTATTGCAACTCCTCACACAGACGTCGTCGAACAGTTGAAACGTATTAAACGAACGCTTGATCAACCGCCAAAAGCCTTGGAATTCGCAACTCGTCCTGTGCTTTTCTTCAAAGAACACACGGAACTCATTCATATAATAGAAGCATTTGAAGAACACGGGATTTCCCAATTTCCCATCTATAACCAGGATCATTCATTTGCAGGTTTGCTTACTAATGATGGGGTTGTTCGCTGGTTATCCCAGAACACCCATAACGGAAAAGCAGAGCTTGAAAAAGTGAACGCCTCGCACATCCTTACTTCTGAAAAAAATAAAAGCGTGGAGTTTTTACAATCATCCGCCACTGTTTTTGAGTTAGAAGAACGTTTTGAAAGAAGCTTAGATGAAAACAGAAAGCTGAAGGCAGTCATACTTACGGAATCGGGGAATTCTGACGACATTCCTGCAGGTATCGTTACTACTTGGGATTTAATTAAAGTAGATCGGCGCGAAGATGAGGAAGACTGACTATTTTTTAGATTTATATGTGAAAATGTTGAACCTAACGATATGAAAGGATATGATTGAACCATCAATGCTTGAAAAGGGGTGTGTACATGAACGAACGCAGAAATGAGCCTTTCCGCTATCCATTCGAAACACCCCTCCCCGGATTTTACAATAGAAAATCCAGTAAAAACGTCTCTGGTCCGTTGAAAGTCAAAGACATCAGTTTGAACGGGTTACGTTTTTCGTGTGCTGTTCAACCCGGTTTGTCTATGAAAGATGAATTATTAATTTCGTTCATTTATGAACATGAAACATTCACAGCTGAAGGACGTTTAATTTGGATGAAAGTCGAAGAGAATGAAATGACATGTGGAATCCATGTGTTCGAATTCCCTGATCGCTTGAAAACCATTATCCAGGAGCTTGGCGAATCGATGCAAGCAGATAAAAATGAGCAAACCACCCGGTCTCCGTAATGGAGGCTTTTTTATTTGTCATCTATAGCATTTACGTAATGCAAAAAAATGGTGTACCAGGTCATCCAATATTTGGATGACCTGGTACACCAAAAAATGTAAATGATTAGGTTTTGTCAGCTCTTCTGCGGAAGAAACTTGTGATTTTGTTGGATAGGTCGTCCAGGTATGTGTACACGACCGGGATCAGGACGAGTGTGAAGAAGCTTGAAACTGTTAACCCGAAGATGATCGTAACAGCTAACGGTTGCTGCGCTTCTGCTCCGCGGCCTATCCCGAGTGCTAGTGGGACCATACCTAGTACTGTAGTTAACGTCGTCATCAAAATAGGACGTAAGCGATTTGGTCCCGCTTCTAAAATCGCTTCATACCGATCATATGATTTTCGACGTAATATATTGATGTAGTCGACGAGCACGATGGCATTGTTGACGACAATTCCCGCGAGCATGATAATACCTACAAAAGCAGGTAAGCTGAATGGTAACCCTGTCACAAACAGTCCACCAGATATCCCGATAATCGTTGCTGGTAAGGAGAACATGATGATGAATGGGAACAAGAAATTCTCAAATTGAATCGCCATGACCGCATACACGAGGAAAATCGAGAAAATCAATGCCAGTGATAAGTCTCCGAAAGCCTCCTGCATATCTTGAGCCTGCCCTCCGATACTGTAAGAATAGCCATCGGGGAAATTCAACCGTTCGAGCTCAGCCCTCACCTCTTCTGTTGCTGTACCTAAATCAACATCTGATATTTCCGCTTCTACATTCACTTGCGGCTGCTGATTTTGTCTCAATAGAGAGACAGGACCCTGGACTTGATTCAACTCTGCGATGGTCGCAAGAGGGATCAGGGCACCATTCGGAGTCTGAATCGGCATCCCCTCAAGGTCAGCAATCGTCTGTCGTTCGTCTTCCGGTAAAATGAACCGTACATCGATTTCGTCGGATCCGTCCCGGTAGCGTGTACCGATCTGCCCATTAAAACCGAGCTGAACTTGCCCGATCACTTGCTGATCGGTCAAGCCGTATTGAGCCGCTTTATCCTGGTTGACTTCGATCTGCATTTCCGGTCGTCCTTCGTCTGTAGATGACGCAGCATTCTCCACACCATCAATTTCGTTCATCAAGTAGGCGACTTGTCCCGCCAACTCGTCTAAAACTTCGTATTCCGTCCCATTGATTTGAACTTGTAATGGCGCCCCTGTTCCTAGTCCTGCATCCAGTTCACTCACTTCTATTTCTGCGCCTGGAATATCTGAGAGAGCTTCATCGATTTCTTTCATTACTGTTTGGGTTGTTTTTTCCCGTTCTCCAGGTTCTATCAGTTGGATCGTATAGGAAGCAAAATCAGAAGAACCATTGCCGACACTCCCCATGCTACCCCCACCGATAGACAAGTAACTGACATCCATCCATTCCTCGAATTCTTCAAGTCTTGAATCGATTTGCCCGGTAAGATTCTCCGTCTCATCCAATGATGTACCCTCAGGCATATTCACTCGAACTTCGACTTGTCCCTGATCAGACGGTGGAATGAATTCTGTACCGATTAACGGAATGAGCGCAAAACTTCCAGCGATTAAGGCGATCGTAATTGCCATGGTCGTCTTCCTGAACTTCAGAACCCATCTTAATATCGAGCGATAGATATCATTCACTTTTTCTAAAAAGCGGTTAAACCAATAGCGTCTTCCCTCTTCCTTCAGAGACTTTGTCAAAAGTTTCGATGACAGCATTGGGATCAAGGTGACAGAAACGGCTAAGGAAGCGATGAGTGCGAACATAATCGTCAATGCTAGAGGGGTAAATAATTCAGACGCGATACCCTCAACGAAAATGATCGGCAAGAAGACGACTAAGGTTGTCGTAGCAGATGCAACCACGGCAGGCGCAAGTTCCGATGCCCCTTCCTTTGCGGCTTCGACCATAGAGTATCCCCGCTGCCGGTAACTTACAATATTTTCTAATATGACGATCGAACTGTCGACCATCATACCGATTCCAAGGGCAAGACCACCCATTGTCAGAACATTTAACGTTTCTCCAGTGAAATACATCAGGGTGAACGTGGAGATGATCGCGATTGGAATCGACAATCCGATGACGAGTGTCGCCCGAATGCTTTTCAAAAATAACAACAAGACAACGACAGAGAAAATACCACCAAGGATGATGTTCAACACGACACTATTGATGGATATTTTAATGAATTCTGAAGTATCCAGAACAATGCTTGTGCCGATTCCCTCGGGTAAATCTTCTTCTAGCTCATCCATTGCGTCACGGACATTATTCGACGTTTCCACGGTGTTCGCATCCGTTTTTTTCAAAATGGACAGAACGACAGCGGACGAGCCGTCGACTTTGCTGACTGTGTTGGAATTCGTCAATTTTTCTTCTACGTCTGCAATTTGCTCGAGTGTTACCTGTGCTCCTGACGGGGACTGGATGATCGTGTTCCTGACATCTTCTATCGAGCCGAACTCCCCATCAATACGAATCTGCAAATCTTTCTGCCCTTTTTCTATCTTCCCGGCAGATGCGGATTGATTCGACGCATTCAAAGACTGCATCACTGTTTGGGAATCCAAACCATATGTAGCCATTTGGGCACGGTCGACAAGGACCTGGACTTCTTTCGATTGGCCACCTTCCACACTTACAGAAGCTACTCCCTCTTGTCTTTCCAAAAATGGAACAAGACGGTCCTCTGCCACTTGCTGGAGTTCTTCCGGTGTATCTCCGGATAAACCTACTGTCATAATCGGTAACTGTTGAGGGTCAAATCGTAAAACACTCGGATCTGATGCTCCTTCTGGCAAGAGGTCTCTTATTTGATCGACATTTTCCCGGACCTGGAGAAGTGTACTGTCTAAGTTCACTCCTGTATTGAACTGAAGCAAAACAAGAGACGCTCCAGCCTGGGATTGAGACTGAAGCACCTCTAAGCCTTCGATACTACTGACCGATGACTCCACCGGCCGGCTGACGAGTTTTTCCACTTCCTGTGGAGCCGCTCCCTCATAGGATGTGGAAACGACCGCTATCGGCAAATCGATTTCTGGATATAAATCAATGGTTAAACTGCGCAAAGACACAAAACCCAGAGCCAAAATGGCGGCAACCACCATGATTACTCCAACAGGTCTTTTGACAGACAGATTTACGAGCTTCATCAGGAATCCTCCTCCATGATGGTGACCTTATCTCCATCAGATAATGTCAGCTGTCCTGTTGTGATCACATCGGCCCCTTCGGGAAGATCTCCTGAAACAGCAGTGAATTCTGTTTGGGATTCAAGAATGGATACATCCACACGCACTGCTTTTTCATCGACGACCTGATAGACATATGCTTCCTCATTTTCTTCGACAAGACTATCTGTCGGCACAATCAGTGTGTTTTCTACTATGTTTTCAGGAAGCAAAAATGTCGCCATCATGCCTGGTTTGATTTTTTCATCACTGTTACTGACTGTTGCTTCTACAGGGTAAAGCCCCGTATCATCAGGAACGGAAGAAACATAATCTACGGTAGAAGTCACTTGTTCTTCCAATGAAGGAAGCTCAATTTCCAGTTCATCCCCTTTATTGAATAGAGAAAGTTGCTCGCTTGTGACCGATGCTGTGATCGTCATCGGGTCTAAACTTACAATGGTTGCAAAGGGTTGCTGGTTTGTGACAAGATCTCCTTCTCCAGCGTCCAATGTCGAAACTTCCCCTGTCGACGGAGCAGGAATCGCTTCGTTTGCTGCCTGGTTCTGTGCCTGGTTCAATTGGACATTTGCCTGCTCCACTTGAAGTTCTGCTTGGTCCACGGCTACCTGCGCCTGTTCTAGTTGTTGTTGTGCTTGATCGACCTGCGCTTCTGCCTGGGCTACTGCTGAAGATGATTGAGGCTGCTGTCCTTTTAATTGTTGATACTGGGCATAGGCTTGGTCAGCTCTATTTTGCGCTTGTTGGAAAAGGGCGTCAGGGATTGTACCTTCATCGGCCAGCTTTTTTGTCTGATCCGCCAGTTGCTTTGCTTGTTCATATTGTTGTTTGGCCGCTTCAGATGCCTGGGCCGTTTGGCTTTCTTCTGATTGAGAAGCTTGCTTCGCTAACTCCACCTGCTCTTTGGCACTTTCTACGCCTTGTGCTGCCTGATCTTCAGATATTTGGGCATTTTCAAGCTGTTTTTCCGCCTGACGTACTGCAATTTGCTGAAGTTCGATTTGATCTTCCGCATTTCCTCCTGGACTGACAACAGCAAGAGTTTCACCTTCTTCGACCCGGTCGCCTTTCGCTACATTCAATGTAATTAATTCGCCTGGTGTTTCTGAAATGACCGGAGAAGCTTCTGCTGATGTCGCACGAGCCACAATTTTCCGTTCAATGACAAAATCCTCTTTCTTTACAGATTCCACATTCACGGGTGTGATTCGTTCCTCTACTTCTTCACTTGCTTCGTCCTGCATACAAGCGGTTACAAAGAAGAGTAAAAACACTAATATGGACAACCGTTTCATTCAATACTTCCTCTCCATATAAGACTCTCTCATTTCCTCCACGTGTCTCTATTCCTTGCTCTATTTTTTCCTATAATCAGGATGAAATACGGATAATAGTATGGCTTTCTCTTCGTTCTGACTATGTAGTCACAATTATGATTAATGTTACTAAACTGCAAAATGTAATGCAACTTGTTGTATTCAGATGAAAACGACAAAATTATGACATTTTATGTAAGATGACGGACTTCCTATACAGAAAAATATAGAACCACACCGGCACAAAACCTATAAATTGTCTTGATTTTCCTTTAGTGCCGGCGAGGATTCACATAATTCACGCAGGGGAAAGTCGGCATTCTTAGCAACAAAAAAACTGAACCTCAACGAGAGGTTCAGTTATCTCTATTATTGCAAATTATTTCCCAACTGCGCGACAATTAAGTCCAGCTTTTTGACTTTAGGGAGCTCATAGCCTGGGAATCGTTCATCAAAATGATTGAAAACCGGCTCTAGCGCCTCATCTTCCAATAGCTCTTCATAAGTTTTGAACGTATGCTGATATTGTCCAATATACCGTTTCATCTTCTTATCAAAACCGGATAAGTGATAAGTAGATGAATAATCAAACGCTTTAACAATATCACTATCATACGAAGGAAAGCTTGGATTCATTGTATGCAGCATCGCAGCTGCAAGAGGGAATTGCATCGTATGATTTCCCTTATGGTTCTTCACTTCGTACAAATTCTTTGTGATTTGTACTATGTTTGGACGATCATATCCACGCTGCTCTTCCATTACCTTGAAGTAATAAGTTTCAAATTCCTTCGTCAGACTCGGGTTATCCAAACGGAAAAAGTGACGGAAAATGAATTGATACAACGTGTCATCGGGAACATAAGTGTCTTGAAAGACCGTATGAAGATATAAATACACGTCCAATTTTTCGAGTGGTATACTATTGACCACTTTTTCATAATCTTCCAGAATCAAATCTTTCAAGTCGTTCGACGTCCTGTATTTCATCATTAATCACCTCTATTCGCTTATTCCACACAATCGAAACCGGAAAACTTCTGTTTTACCAAGTTTGCATGAATATTACTAATTCCATTTTACATAACATTCGTGCGTTTTCCAAAGGATTTCAAAGATACGGACTAAGAAAAAGCGAGTCCGTATTCTTGCTTGAGTTTTTACGGACCTGATCCGATGGTATAAGGGAAGGAGGGATAGGATGGATATTGCTGCAATCTCCATGGCTATGAGTACCACACAACTGAAACAACAGTCCAGATTAGCAATGATGGACAAAGTGAAAGGGGAAGCGGAACAACAAGGAAACCAAATGGTGGAAATGCTTGAACAATCTGCACCTCACCCAAACCTCGGGAACCGAATCGATGTAAAAGGGTAAACTTTTGTTAACAACGAGACAGTGGCTACCTTACCACTGTCTCTCTCATTGGAGAGGAATGATATGATGGGTAGCGAAAAGCTATTAGCGTTCACCGGCTTTACTATGTTCATGACAGGAATAGGGCTTTTTCTCATCCCATTTCCTCGTGCCGACTTTTACTATTGGCGGCATATGTATGCTGGTCATTTCCACGTTTCTGTCCATGAAAAAAAGCCGCTGAAGGAGCGGCTTTTATTTATTGATTACCTTCTTCGTCTTCTGTGGCACCGTCATCTGTCATGCCGTCTCCATTACCACCGTTCTCACCATTTTCACCATCAGTCATATCGTCTTGTTCTTTTTCTTCCTTATTTTCATTTGTTTCTCCGTTTCCTTCATCAGGGTTACCTTCGTCCATTTGATCCTGTTCTCCTGTGTTTTCCTGTTCTTCCGTATTGTTTTCTTCTTCCGCTGGCTCTTCTTCACCAGCACATGCTCCTAGCAATGACACAGCAAAGAATGCGACCAACAGTTTCAATAGTAATGCTTTCATTGGTGATTCCTCCTTTTTTGATGATTACGAAATCTAGTTTGTCCATTTTGAGGAAATTCATCCATATTATCATCATTTTCTTTTTTACTTTCTTTTTATCCCATCCTCCACTAATGTTCCCTATTCTTGAAGACACATTTTCGAGACTTTTGTGTGGTGCGGATGGGGGCTTGGAAGCTACTCGCTTTCCGCGGGGATGGCGGCAAGCCTCCTCGAGCTAAAAGCTCTGCGGGGTCTCGCTAGCCAAACCATTCCCGCGGGAGTCTCCCTGTTTCCCAGGCACCATACGGTAAAATACTCTCGAAACTATCTTTTAAAAATAGGAACTTTGACGACTGGAAATTCTATAGCAAAGGCATGAAGTCCTGATTCTCCACCCAAATAGGACAGGTTCTCACGGAAATGATTTCGAGAAACTCTTAAGGCAAGGGTCGTGGGGGAAGGGGGAGACTCCCGCGGGAGAAGGAGCGAGGCGAGACCCCGGAAGGCATAGCCTGAAGAGGCTTGCCAGTTCCCCCGCAGGAAAGCGAGCCCTTCCCCCACGACCCTAAACCCCCCCAATATCTCGAAATCAAGTCTTCAGGAATACTGGCAGGTAGGTGAAGAAAATAGTATAAAAAGAACCCGGCGGTTGGCCGGGTTCTTTTTATACTATTTTAGGGCGAACATAATTTCTGCTTCACACGCGACTTCGCCATCTACAGATGCAGTCGCTTTCCCTTTTCCAACAGGCCCTTTCAGGCGAACGATTTCTACTTCGAGTTTCAATCGATCTCCTGGTTTCACCTGACGTTTGAAGCGGCACTTATCAATTCCTGTAAAGAAGGCAAGTTTCCCCTGGTTCTCTTCTTTTTTCAACATAGCAACGGCTCCCATCTGGGCCATCGCTTCCGTAATCAAAACTCCTGGCATAACTGGATAATCCGGAAAGTGCCCTTGGAAAAATGGTTCATTCGCTGTCACGTTTTTATATCCAACAGCACGCTCCCCTTCTACAATTTCTTCTACTTGGTCAATCAATAAAAATGGGTAACGGTGTGGAATAATTTCTTTGATTTGTTGTATGTCTAGCATGATTAAGCTCCTTTCGTGTTTCATGGTCTTATTATAAAAGAACCAGAGCAGTTGGACAAAGTTTTTCCTGTATCTTTGTTTTGAAAAACAGAAAAACGGAAATTATACCATTACATCCATTTATTATACGGACGAAGGAGGGAAAATTCATGCTTTGGACTATTTTAATTGTTCTACTTGTTTTATGGTTGCTCGGTCTCCTTGGAGGGATTGCCGGTAACTTGATTCACATTCTATTGGTAGTTGCGCTTGTCGTATTGATTGTACGCCTGGTGCAAGGCCGGGGTCGATTATAACTACTTTCAACAGGAAAACCGCTACGGATCATTCCGTAGCGTTTTTTTACTTTAAGAGAGTTTCAGGAGCTGCGCGTGAGTTCTGTTGTCTGATTAGCAGCAAGTGTTTGCTCCGAACTGCCTGCCATTTTTGTGTGACTCATTTCTTTGACAGGACTGGAAGGACTCAACCAACAGGTGTACCAGGAACCTTCTTTGATGATTGGATCCAAATCAAATAGTTCATACCTGCAATTTTGCGAGACCTCACTCAATTCATTTTTATTAGGCAATGCAAAAAGATTAGAGTGTGCAACGAAAAAGCTGTTGAACGCTGAAGAAAATGCTTCTCCGTGTTCTGTTTCATTGATTGGGGTTATGACTGAAATCAGCCCCTGGTTATGAACATAGGTATGAAGATGACTCAACAATTCCCCTCGATCGGCCGGATGGATATAGTGGAAAATATTGTGAAGGAGCACGACATCCACTTTCTCCTCCTGTTCAGGCTTCCAACTATTGATATCTCCTACTTGAAAGCTTATATTCGGAAATTGGGAAGATAACTCTCTCGCACGCTCTACTACTTTTGGGTTGATGTCCACACCAATCATTTCAACGTGAGGGAATTCAAAGGCTAGTTTTCTTAAATAGCCTCCATGGCCACAGCCAAGATCGACGATCGACCCAACTTTTTTATCTTTGATCATTCGTTTGATTTTTTTGATAGCGAAATGCTCAAGGAGTGCTGATGTCTCTGCGACCACTTCTCCATGACGATCATGATTGAATTCCGCTCGTTCCTGTGATTTCATAATATCAGGATACATTAATAATGTCGGGAGGTGGAGCTCCATCATTTCTTTCAACAATGCTTTTACCCCTGGAGATTGGTTGTCTCCCATTAAGCTTGCACACTTCTTTTTCGAGGTACGATACCGGTTATTCGGGCGCTTTTTCAAATGCTTGACAGCCACCCCTACTTTCACCCAGGAAGCTAGGAGGTCGTAAGGGTACCCTGTCTTTTCACTAATCGCTTCTACTGTTCTAGCTGTTTTGAATTCATCAAACAGGCCGAGTTCTGAACCTACATAGGCATGCCAGCTCGGCAAAAACGATTCATTTTTCTTCATCCATTTCCTCGCCTGCATGGCCGTGATCCATTCATTCATGTGATCCATCCTTTCTATCTTTTTTCCAGGGGTAGTCTTCTTCATCAGAGAATAGGTATTGCTGCTGTTTTTGGTCAGGAACTTTTTTGCTTCGAGATGGTAGTATGCTTCCTTGAATGGCGCGGTCGATTAAATGGAAATCCCACCTCCCAAGGCCTGATATATTCAACATCTGTTTGACGTGAAGGTAATCATCATCATATATTCGTTGAACTGCCCGCATACGGAACCTGCGCCACCAATCGTACGGAAGTGAATAGACGAGGGCCGATAAATGACTCAATTTCAGTAAAAATTCCACGCGTGGTTTTCTAATATCTTCATAGTAGTGCAAGTAGTCGGTGTAACTTTCCCCTTCCTCTTTACACCACGCTAATAGTTCACCAAGAATGTCTGCATCCTGGATAGCGAGATTCATCCCTTCTCCTGCCATTGGGTGAACGGTATGGGCAGCGTCTCCTATGATGGCTAAGTTTCCAGAGTAATAACGATCTACATGATACGTGAAAGGAATCATCAGTTGGACAGACTTCCAATCTTCAATTGTTCTTACCCCTTCAGAGAGCGCTGGTTCAAGCTCACTATATGCCTGATAAAAGGACTCCAGCCCTTTTTCCTGAATTCTTTTATATTCCCCTGCTTTAATCAGGAAAACGGTGCGAACTTCCTTGTTAGGCAATGGAAAAAGTCCAAGAAAACAACTGGACGTTGTAATGATTTTCCCTTTTGTATAATCTTCTGGTCTGGGGATCGTTACCGTGAGAAAATGGTGATTGTAATCTTTTCTGTCGACCGTTACATTCATAGCATCTCTTGTAGGTGAGCTACGCCCTTCCGCTCCTATGTATACTTGAGCATGGACGTAAGACGTTTCTTTCTTCCGCTTCAACTTTGCCATACCATTTTCAAAACCTACAAATCGGGTACCAGGTAAATAATGAAAATATTCCTCGTACGATTTCCCTTTGTTTCTGAGTATTTCTTTCGTCTTCTCATGGGGAACCATCAAAGCATGATCATATACACTCGCTACTCGCCCATAATCAAGTTCTGTGAGATTGATTTCATCAGGGGCTGCTCCCCTGTTACGTTGTACTTCTTGAAAACGGAGCTGGTCGATGACATGTCCATTCTCTTCAACTTCACCCAGAACACCCAACCGCTCCAATATGGCTAGTGTCTTCGGTTGCAATAACTCTCCTTTATATACAGGAGATTCCCGCTTCAATTGCTCGGCGATGACAACGTGCACCCCCCGGCTCGCAAGCTTGGCAGCTAAAGCCAGTCCTCCTACTCCGCCTCCTGCAATGAATACATCTGTCTTCAAAATTTTGATCCCTCCCTGTCACTTAGTTCTCTGTACGGTGTTCATTCCCTAATTCACAGAGTGGAAACATTCGGATGTCCCTGTGATGCGGGAGAATGTTAGTTTTCCCGGCATTATGTCCGGGAGGGGACCAGGTACACTTTCTTACGGATTTAATTCCATTCATGGCAGGAAGTTTTAGCACCAGACTGTTTGGTCCTTCATAAAGAGAAAAAAGCGCACAAAAAAACACGGACCAACCTGGCTCGTGTTTTGCATATAGAAGATGTTTGCACATAGAATGAAGTACAAGCATCCATCCGTTTTATTCGTTTTTCATAACGATATCCCAAATATGGCGCCATGTTTCCATCTCAAGCGCATCTGTCGGATTACCATCACCAATGACGCCGTAACCGATCATCAATCCTATCACCAAGGCAGCCACACTGAAAAGAAGGACAAGAATAATCCGTAACCATATCGGCAGAATTCGGCGACGCCCTTTTTTCGGAGCTTTTTCTTTCTTCTCGCTGCTCTGTTCTTTAGATGAGGATTTTTTGGCAGGTTTCTGCTTTGTGGCTTCATCTAGAGCTTGCCGTTTTTTCTCTCTTTCTTTATCTTTATTTGGCTTTTTGCCTTTAGAATTAGGATCTGTTGCCATGGTCGTCAAACTCCTTACGTTTATGATCTAAGTTGACTCACAAGCCCCATCATCTGATCTCCTGTGGAAATAGATTTGGCATTAAATTGATAGGCACGCTGAGCCATCAGCATTTCTGTCATTTGTTTTGAAATGTCCACATTGGAACTTTCCAGTGTCTTCGCTTGTAAGTGAACGTCACCCTGTTGTACACCTTCCAGCACCCCTTGAGGATCCATCCCATCAGGCATACGGAATCGATTGTCCCCCACGGATTCCAACATACGTGGACGGACGGCTTCCGTAACATTCAACCGGCCTTCGACGAATTGTTCCTCCCCACGAGTCACAAGGATCGCTCCTTGACTGTCGATGGAAATATGCTGCATATTATCTTCAAGTAAGATATTTTCCCCATCTTCCCCCAATACAGGGTGGCCGTTGGCATCTGTCAGCATCAATCGTCCATCATTCACTGGGTTCAAATAAAAGTTTCCGGCTCTTGTATAATGGGTCTCTTCCCCTGCTTCTGTTGTAACACGCAGTTCAAACAGGTGGTTATCCTCCAGAAGAGCTACATCAAGGTCTCTTCCCGTATTCTGCAGACTTCCTTGTGTCAAGTCAATGTTTGTATGTCCAAGTCTTGCTCCTGAACCGATGCGAATCCCTTCCGGAGTGCTGCGACCAGTTTCCGCCGCTTGGTGCGACTGGTTGTCTATTTGTTGATAGAGTAATGAGGAGAAATCAGCGTTTCGACTCTTGTAACCTGTCGTTTCACTGTTGGACAAGTTATTTCCGATCACGTCCAATTTCTTTTGTAATTGTCCCATCGTTACCGCTGACTGGATCATTGATCGATTCATCACGATTAGCTCTCCTCCTAAGTTACTCTTCCGATTTCTGTTACTGCTTTTTGCATACTTTGATCATAGGCCTTCAATACACGTTGATTCATTTCAAAAGAACGATATGTATTCATCATTTCTGTCATCGTACGGTTTGCATCAACGTTCGATCGCTCCAGGTGTTCTTGTTGGATGGAAAAAGAGATAGCATCGTTTCCCCTTGCATTTTCTAACGGAGCTCCTTCTTCAGAAAGGCGGAAAAGATCGTTCCCTTCCTTCACCATATCCCCAGCATCAGGGCTGTAGGATAAACCGAGCGTAAAGGTTTGTCCATTCTCTACAGACAGGATACCGTCTGCAGTTACAGCAAACTCCAGCCCTCCTGTGTTTACGGGGTCACCATTTTCATCCAACACATAGTTCCCCTGGTTGGTCGTCAAAAACCCTTCCCCGTCCACCGTGAAATTCCCGTTCCTTGTATATCGATCTTCTCCTCCATCATCTTGTACGTGGAAAAAGAGAAAACCTGTCTCATCAGGTACAGCATTTTGTACAAGCGCCAAATCTGTCCCGATACCTGTTTCCTTCAAGTCTCCTTGTTTGAATGAAGGAATGGACTCTTGCATATATACACCCGTGTTAAGGGACCCTACATGACCACCATCAGGTATTTTGAACCCACTTGTGGTAGGGATATTTTTGCTTCCCATCTGCTGTATCAACAGCTCCGGAAAAGCCCGCATTGTCCCCTGGTCGGCCTTGTATCCTGGTGTGTTCGCGTTCGACATATTATTTGACAATGTTTCCTGCATTCGCTGGTTAGCCATCATACCGGCTGCGGCTGTGTAAAATCCTCTTAACAAGGTGTATTCACTCCTCCCATTCGAACCTCTCTATTAAAGCTTCGTAGAAATCCGCTTGTCGATATTTTCAAGCATAATACCTGTCCCTGTCGCTACACAATCCATCGGTGATTCAGCTACTAGGACAGGAACTTTCAACTCATCTGCCAGCAATTGGTCGATACCGTGAAGCAGAGCTCCTCCGCCTGTCATGATAACACCACGATCGATGATATCTGCAGAAAGTTCAGGTGGGGTACGTTCCAGCACTTGCTTAGCTGCTTGAATAATGACTTGAACAGATTCACGCAGTGATTTTTCAATTTCCGTAGAGTTGACTGAAATCGTACGTGGAAGACCGGACACCATGTCTCGTCCGCGGATTTCAATTTCCTCATTCCTTGAACCTGGGAAAACAGTCGCTACACTTATTTTTATATCTTCAGCCGTTCGTTCTCCAATCAGGAGTTTATATTCTTTCTTAATGTACTGGAGAATCTCATGATCGAATTTGTCCCCCGCCATTTTTATTGAGGAAGCAGTAACGATATCCCCCATCGATAAAACAGCGACATCTGTTGTACCTCCACCGATATCGACAACCATGTTTCCACTCGGTTGGAAAATATCCATGCCAGCACCAATCGCTGCTACTTTAGGCTCTTCTTCCAGGTACACTTTTTTACCACCGGATTTCTCCGCCGCTTCTTTGATCGCTTTTTGTTCCACTTTCGTGATATTCGTAGGACAGCAAATCAGCATGCGCGGTTTAGATAAGAAACCTCTTACATTTGTTTTTTGAATAAAATGTTTGAGCATCGCTTCCGTTACATCAAAGTCTGCAATAACCCCATCTTTGAGCGGGCGGATAGCTTCAATGTTTCCCGGCGTACGTCCAACCATTCGGCGGGCTTCTTCACCCACCTCAAGAACCTTACCAGTATTCCGGTCCATGGCAACCACAGACGGCTCGTTCAAAACTATACCTTTACCTTTTACGCGGATCAGCACATTGGCTGTACCAAGATCAATCCCTATATCTCTCGCAAACATGTTCTGTAGATCCTCCCTATTGTAAAAAGCATAATTACCCTAAAACGCAAAAAGACCCTCGTAATCCGTTACGTTGCAAGGCAATGGAGTAAACTCCTTTTACTTATGTTTCCCTATTGTTTCACGTAATATTTTAAATAAATCAAACACATCTAGTACTATATTCTATCACAAAATTACGACATCCGTCTCTTGAGAGATGAAAAAAGTTACCAAATATCGAGGAAATGTGACAAAGGGAGGAAAACAGAGTTCATGCCAGGGGCTGGACAGGTTGATCATCCACCAATTGCGACTTGTATTTTTTACGTGTCGCTTCCCCACCTCTTAAATGGCGGATTTCTTTGTGGTGTTCAAGGATTTTCTTCACTTCCTTAGCAAGTTCCGGGTTCACCTCTGGAAGTCTCTCCGTTAAATCCTTGTGTACAGTACTTTTCGAAACACCAAATTCTTTAGCGATGACTCTTACCGTTTTTTTCGTTTCAATAATGTGCTCTCCAATCTTGATAGTCCTCTCTTTGATGTAATCATGCACTCCACTCGCCTCCTGTGATTGACTATCCAAGGGGGTGGGATCATTAGGAAAGCGCTTATTATGTTATGGATGGGTGTTTGCTCTGGAAGTTCATTCATGATGGATCACCCTGGATGTTACCGAGTGCTCGGTTATCCTCATTGTATTAATAAAAGTTCTAAGATATGTCATACGATGCATGACCTGCCTAAGATTTCTGTAATTTTATGCACAAAATTCAAAGGATATTAAGAAACATCCATTGTTATGAAGATATTCAAGTTCACATAGTACTACTTCCCCTATAGGAATGGATCAAGTTCTAAATGGATGGAAGAACCTCTAAGAGATATGTTTTATGTAACCTTCCCATGTGTTGAATTAAGTTCTGATGTCATCAGGGCAAAGGGCATGTCATTGCTCCTTACTAGCATGCACTGTTTGATCAACATACGGTTGTCGTCCTATTTCAAGGGAAAGGCTGCTTGCAAATTTGGAGTTTTAGAATTTTTAGACAACAAAAAAATGAGGGCAGAACCCTCATTTTTTATGCTTGTGTATTAGAGATGGAAGAGGCACTATCTTCATCTGGTGTTTGCTCTCCATCCTCTGAACCAGCTGGATCTTCATCCGTATTTAATTCTTCTTCCTCTGATGGCTGCTCCGCATCTTCCTGAGGCTCCTCTGATGGTACTTCTTCACTTTCCCCTGCATCATCTAGTGGAGCTTCTTCTTCCTGCGCTTTATCTACTGAAGCTTTATCTTCAGCTTTTTCGAGGATTTTACTCATCGGCTGACCGAAGAAATCTTCTGGGTTAACAGGTTGGCCATCACTACGAACTTCGAAGTGTACGTGGACCCCACTTGCTTGCCCGAAAGAATTTTTTCCAGCAGCACCAAGAACATCGCCTTGAGAAACATCAGATCCTGCTAGAACTTCGACATCTTCTAGACTAGCATACACAGTTGTGACATCTTCGTCATGTGTGATTTCAATTACATTGCCGTATAGCGGATCTTCTTTCACTTCTGTGACTGTTCCTGACAGAGCTGCTGTGACTTCGAAAGCTTCTCCATCTTCTCTAGTAATATCTACGCCTTCACTTTGGTAGTATTTATTGTTGTATAGGACCAGTGCACTTTCTTGGTCTTGCTCGGAAGCGTCGTAATCATAGAATTTAGTGACAATGGATGCGGCTTTTTCGTCAGCCACAGGCATTTGCAAGTTTTCCTGATGTTCCATTACTGGGGCAGTTTCCTTCTCGTTATCTGCTGTCAAAAATTCATCTTGAACTTCAGACTCGGGCTGTTCAGCGATTTGATCTTCTAAATCACTTGACCCCTGCTGATACCAGAACACTCCGACTAGAACCAATGCAGCTACTGACAAATACAATGCTGGATACAACCATTTCTTGCGCATCAAGCGTTTGAACTTTAATTTAGTCACGCTTTTCTTACCTTCCTCTTTCATGTTCATCACCTCAAAAACCATTCTGAACACTTCTGTGGGATTATATACATCCAGAGGAAAAAATTATAATATTTAAAGACTATATGAACAGTTTCGGTGCCATGTGAAGCTTAATGGGAGTTTGGAAACGATGAGGCTCCTGTGGAATCTGCGGGACAGATGAGACCCCAGGAGACGGAGCCTGAGGAGGCTCAGCGCAAGCCCCACGGAAAGCGAATCGTTTCCCGAAGCTCCTAACACATATTAACATTACGGAAGCGTATCATCTGTTTACCTGCTCTAGAGTTGATGATGATAAAAAAACTAAAGAGCTGCTTTGGGCAGCTCTTTAGTTTATGGATTCATCCTTCAGTATTTAGAGAGGCTGTTTGTGTGCTGACTGGTGCGATTTCTGTGTTTTGATAGTAGTGATGGATAATATCTTTATAACCCTTCCCTGCTTTCGCCATGCCGTTCGCTCCATATTGGCTCATTCCGACCCCATGCCCGTAACCTTTCGTTGTAAAGATGACATGATCTCCTTTTTGTTGAATGGAAAAGTCACTGGAAGGTAAAGCGAATTTTTCCCGGATTTCTCTACCTGAGAAAGACTGTTCACCAAAATGAACTTCATCCACACGGTTTCCTTCTGTTTTCGTCATCGTCATTCTTTGAATATTATCACCAATGGACACACCTAACGTTTGTTCAAGCTCCGTGAGCGTAATGATTTTCTGATCAGAGAATTTAGGGGAGTCTTGATCCCATGGGCTTTCTACACTTTTAAGGTATGGGATATCCTGTTCCCAATAATCACCTGCATTTTCTGTGTAGCCATTACTTGTGGAAAAGAAAGCAGCTGTAATCGGCTCATGATCGTAAGTAATAATTTCACCCTGCGTTGCCTTCACAGCTTCCGTTATTTTGCTCATATTTTCTTCATAAGCATCTTTCCAGAGGTTTCGGAGTTCTTTCTCACTCTTATACACTTGATGGTTCACCGTATCCGTCACATCAGCCTCAGCAGAGACTTTTTGATCTCCCATCATGTGTTGAGCAATATAGGTCCTCGCTGCTAAAGCTTGAGCTTTCAATGCTTCCACCTCAAAGTTAACAGGCATTTCCGATGCCACAACACGTGCTACATAAGTTTCTAGTGGAACTTCTTCCACCTGCTCTGTCGCACTTCTTAACACCTTCACTGAAAATGGTGACTCTGTTACTGACGCGACTTGCTCTGTTCGGGGAGTCTCCTCCACTTTCTCAGCATCATCGGAATTTGTAAACGGGACGACAATCACAGTAGGTAGTATGAGTATAGTTACAAATAATCCACATGCAGCAATCAAGCCAATTCCATTGTTTTTTTCATCCGCATCCTCCTGGTCACAAAGTAGATCCCTCTACTAAAATGTATCCATAAATGAAAGATGATAGAACAAAAAAAGCTTGCCTATTTCAAAAATATTGAAACAGGCAAGCCATGATGATGTATATATTATAATGTCGATACAGATTCGCTTGGTTCGTGATCTTCAGAATAAATTTCTTCTTCTTTGACACGTTCAATATCTGCGCCAATGCCGGCTAATTTTTCCGTAAAATTCACATAGCCGCGATCCAAATGCTTAAGCTCCGTTACTCTTGTGTAGCCTTCCGCAACTAAACCAGCAAGAATCAAAGCTGCACCTGCTCGCAAATCCGTTGCAGCAACTTCAGCACCTTGTAAGGAGGAAGGCCCTTCCACAATCACACTACGACCTTCAATCTTCAAGTTTGCATTCATGCGACGGAATTCTTCGACATGCATAAAACGATTTTCAAATACTGTTTCTGTAATGACACTTGTACCTGTAGCACTAAGCATAAGAGCCATCATTTGCGATTGCATGTCTGTCGGGAATCCCGGGTGTGGCATCGTTTTAAGATCTGTTGCTTTCAAGATATCAGGACCAATGACTCGTAGACCCGTTTCTTCCTCTTGAATAATTACACCCATTTCCTCCATCTTAGACACTAGAGAGCGCAAATGTTCATGCATAGCACCTTGCACGAGTACGTTACCTCCGGTTATAGCAGCGGCTACCATGAAGGTACCTGCTTCAATTCGGTCTGGAATGATAGTATGAGTTGCTCCGATAAGTTTCTCTACTCCTTCAATCCGAATTGTCTCTGTTCCGGCACCGACAATTTTCGCACCCATCTTATTCAGGTAATTGGCAAGGTCTACAATTTCCGGTTCCTTCGCACAATTTTCAAGCACGGTTTTCCCATCTGCAAGGGCTGCTGCCATCATTACATTTTCTGTGGCTCCTACGCTCGGAACATCAAAATAGATTTTTGCTCCGTGCAGACGCCCGTTAACTTCAGCCTCCACATAGCCATTGCCAACAGTTACTTGTGCTCCCATTGCTTCGAAGCCTTTCAAATGTTGATCAATCGGACGTGATCCGATTGCACATCCCCCTGGCATAGCCACCTTAGCATGGCCATACCGGGCCAAAAGTGGTCCCAATACGAGGACAGAGGCACGCATTTTTCTGACATATTCGATTGGAGCTTCCGTTTCCAAATCGCTGGAAGCGTCCACTGTGACAGTATTACCCACCATATTGACATCTGCATTCATATGTCGAATTACTTCATTTATTGTATATACATCAGCTAAAGCGGGTACTTCGTGTAATACACTTTTTCCTTCACTTGCGATAATACTTGCTGCGATGACAGGCAGTACGGCATTCTTGGCACCTTCAGCTTTCACTGTACCATTCAGCTGCCTCCCACCACGGACGATGATTTTTTCCAAGGTTCATTCTCCTCCGCGTCCATATTCACTATTATTAATATTCAGCAGTTATAATGGGTGTGCCAATAGTGATGTTTGTCTTACCGCCCAAAGTTCGGGTAGCAAACTGACTATTCATCAATCGATCCTTCGTAGGTATAGATTGGTCCCATTCTTTTGTGTATCCGGTTCTGCTAGTCCAACCGTTCTCGTCGATTACATCTATTGTTACTACGTCGAAAGCTTTTTCGAATTTTTCATACACTAAAACATCATCAATGATACCATTATACGTTGTTTTAATACAAGTGAAAATAGTGACATTTTTTGAGAAAAATCGACGAGTTTCTTCGTTTAATTCTTTTTGATTCAACTTGTTTAAAGAAGGTTTTCCCTGTCCTTCAACGGTATAAACCATTTCTACATCGCTGAGCTTATTTTCGGGAAAAATCATGCTATAGGTTTCGGCAATATCTTTGTTTTTCTGACTGTCTGAGATGGTATATTTTTCAGCATTCATTGTCGTTTCGTTGATAATGACAGGATCATTAAAGTATTTCTGCAGTTTTTGTTTCATGCGATCGGCTTCGTTTCTTGTTATTTTTTCTTTCATCGTAATCGTCCAGCCATTCACTTCCAGCTGCTTATCCGCAGCAAATGACGCGAACTGCATCAATGTAGCTTGAGCGCCTGTCATTTCCTGTGGATAAGCACCCGTCCCTATAATAAGTAAAGCAATGATTCCAGCAAAAACACTCTTCATATTTAAATGCCTCCCCAAGCATTGTATTACTATAAGTTTGACCTAGGAAGACACCATTCATACGAAACAATTCCTTACAACATTAGACATTTAACAAATCATTAAAATAAATAGACAAGACTGTTCGACCAAGTGATGAAATCAAGGAAAAAGTTACTCACTGTTGTCCCTAAAGCAATGGTGATCATAATCAACAATGCTCTAGCTTCAAACACACGATTCTTCTTAAAAAACGCATCAAAGTTGACAGCCTGTAAAACTCTCCATGTAATCACGATGAAAATCAGATGCGAAGTCATGCTGAGAATCGCTTCTTCAGCAAAATATTGTTCCATTTGTGTAACCCCTTCCTTCTTCTACTGTCGAATAGTGCTTTTAAAAACAGGCAAACTGACATAAAACAGGAATATTTCGTTCTATTTCCCGGGTAATAACAAACATTCCCCTTGGATAGCCTATTTTACGTAGCATTCGTCACTCGAAACAAGTCGCTGATGTTCATTATTCTTTCCTGCCTTACACAGGAAATGTTAGCGGCAGATGATCAGTGACTTCACGCAAGACGAATTTCTTTGACGTTTGGAACTGGACGCTGTCGGGTTCACCTTACCAACAAAAAAACTGCTCTCGTGAAAGAAAGCAGTTTAAAAGTTGTTCTCATAAACGTCCAAACGATTGATGGCTCGCTTGAGTGCCATTTCAGCCCGTTGGAAATCAATATCGGCTTGTTTATCTTGTAGGCGACGTTCCGCACGTTCTTTGGCCATCCGGGCACGATCAATATCGATATCAGCAGGCTTTTCTGCTGATTGGGCGAGAATCGTCACTTTTTCAGGACGAACTTCTAAAAACCCTCCGCTTACGGCGATTCGATCGGATTTCCCTTCGCCTTTAAGACGAACAGCGCTGATCGTTAGTGGGGCTACCATCGGAATGTGTCCCGGAAGAATTCCCAGTTCTCCACTTTCCGCCTTACAACTAACCATTTCAAATGCATCTTCCAACACCGGGCCATCAGGAGTGACTACACTCACCGTCAGTGTGCTCATACGTATTCCTCCTTGGCTGATCATGAAGGAGGAAGAGGTGCTGCCCTAGTGGATGAACACCTCATTCCTTCAGACCTGTTTATTGCATTTGTTTTGATTTTTCAACAACTTCTTCGATTCGTCCGACGAGACGGAACGCATCTTCAGGAAGGTCGTCATATTTGCCGTCAAGGATTTCCTTGAAGCCTTTAACCGTTTCTGATACAGGCACATAAGAACCAGGCTGGCCAGTGAACTGTTCAGCAACGTGGAAGTTCTGAGATAGGAAGAATTGAACACGACGTGCACGGGATACAGTCAATTTGTCCTCATCAGAAAGTTCATCCATACCTAAGATAGCAATGATATCTTGAAGTTCTTTGTAGCGTTGAAGCGTACGTTGAACTTCACGTGCCACTTCATAGTGCTCGTCCCCAACAATTTCAGGGTCCAAAGCTCGGGAAGTGGAAGCAAGTGGATCTACGGCTGGATAGATTCCCTGCTCTGAAAGTTTACGTTCAAGGTTCGTTGTTGCATCCAAGTGCGCGAAAGTCGTCGCAGGAGCCGGGTCTGTGTAGTCATCGGCAGGGACATAAATAGCCTGGATGGAAGTTACAGAACCTTTGTCCGTTGACGTAATTCGCTCTTGCAGTTGTCCCATCTCTGTAGCCAATGTAGGCTGGTAACCTACGGCTGATGGCATACGACCAAGAAGGGCCGATACTTCAAGACCACCTTGGGTGAAACGGAAAATGTTATCGATAAAGAATAGTACGTCTTGTCCTTCTTCATCACGGAAGTATTCTGCCATCGTCAGTCCAGAAAGTGCCACACGCATACGTGCTCCAGGTGGCTCGTTCATTTGGCCAAATACCATGGCTGTCTTCTTGATAACTCCAGAATCAGTCATTTCATAGTACAAGTCGTTACCTTCACGTGTACGTTCTCCTACCCCTGCGAACACGGAAATACCACCGTGCTCCTGGGCGATGTTATTGATCAATTCCTGGATCAATACCGTTTTACCTACACCAGCACCACCGAACAAACCGATCTTACCACCTTTAACATAAGGGGCAAGAAGGTCTACGACTTTGATTCCTGTTTCCAGGATCTCTGTCTCTGTTGCCAGGTTCTCAAATTTAGGAGCCTCACGGTGAATCGGGTCACGACGTACATCATCACCTAGCGGCTCATCAAGATCGATGTTCTTACCTTCTACGTTAAATACTCGCCCTAAAGTCACATCACCAACGGGTACAGAGATCGGCTTACCTGTATCTGTAACCTGAGTACCACGCATAACACCTTCTGTGGATGACATGGCAACAGTACGAACGGTATTATCACCCAGATGTAAGGCAACTTCTAATGTAAGATCGACGCTATTTTCGTTTTCATTTTTCGCTTCGTAGCTTACGTGCAATGCGTTATTAAGATCAGGGAGCTGTCCATCATCGAACGTTACGTCAACAACGGGCCCCATGATTTGGGTCACGCGTCCATTACTCATCGATTTCCCTCCTAACTTACTGTTCAAAAAATCCGAGGATTCCTATTCTAGGGCAGCTGCACCGCCGACAATTTCGGTAATCTCCTGGGTAATAGCAGCTTGACGTGCACGGTTATAAGATAGAGTAAGATCACCGATGAGATCATCAGCGTTATCTGTCGCACTCTTCATGGCCGTCATACGTGCTGCGTGCTCACTAGCTTTACTGTCCAGTAAAGCTCCGTAAATCAAGCTCTCTGCGTATTGAGGAAGCAAGACTTCTAAAATCTCTTCTTGGTTCGGCTCATACTCATATGAACTTTGGCTCGCTTTACCTTCTGTATTAAAATCAGTCAGTGGAAGAATCTTCTTCTCTGTCACTTCTTGAGTGATCGCACTAACGTAATGGTTGTAATAGATGTAAAGCTGGTCGATTCTTTCATCCGTATATAACTGGATCGTATCGGCAGCGATATCTTTGATGTCCGCAAAATCCGGCTGATCTGATATACCAGTAATGTCCATATCGACAGGCATGTTACGTTTACGGAAGAAATCACGTCCGATCCGACCGATCGTGATCAATGTGTATTCTTCTGCTGACGTATGATGCTTAAGGATTTCCTGATAAACCTTACGGAGAACGCTACTGTTAAAGGCTCCTGCTAGACCACGATCAGAAGTGATGACAAGATAGCCTGTCTTTTTGACCTCACGGGCTTCAAGCATCGGATGACTCGCATCACCGCCACCTTGGGCGATGCTGGCCACCACTTCCTGGATCTTCTCGCTGTAAGGAACAAATTGCTTTGCATTCTGTTCAGCACGGTTCAGCTTAGATGCTGACACCATCTCCATCGCTTTCGTGATTTGTTTCGTCTTTTTCGTTGACGTAATCCGACCTTTAATATCTCTAAGGGATGCCACGCTGTTTCACCACCCTTTCTAGCTATGATCTAATTATTCAGAAACGACAAAAGTCTTCTTGAATTCTTTCACAGCACCACTCATGTCTTCATCTTCACCGAGCTTACCTGTCTCACGGATTTGAGATAGAAGCTCTTTGCGGTTGTTATCCAACCAGTTGTGGAATTCAGACTCGAAACGAGTAACATCTTCAACTGGAATATCATCTAAGAAACCTTTAGTCAGGGCATAAATGATCATAACTTGTTTCTCTACGGCTAGTGGTTGGTGAAGACCTTGTTTCAGTACTTCAACCGTACGAGCACCACGATTCAGCTTCGCCTGTGTAGATTTATCCAAATCAGAACCGAACTGAGCGAATGCTTCTAGTTCACGGTAGGAGGCAAGGTCTAGTCTTAGAGTACCGGCTACTTTCTTCATTGCCTTGATTTGTGCTGATCCTCCAACACGGGATACGGATAAACCAGCGTTAATCGCCGGTCGTACACCAGAGAAGAACAAATCAGATTGCAAGAAGATCTGACCATCTGTAATGGAAATAACGTTTGTCGGGATGTATGCAGAGATATCACCTGCTTGTGTTTCAACGAAAGGTAGTGCAGTCAATGAGCCGCCACCTTTGGCATCACTAAGCTTCGCTGCACGCTCAAGCAAACGAGAGTGTAGGTAGAAAACGTCTCCTGGGAAGGCTTCACGGCCTGGTGGACGACGAAGTAGTAAAGAAAGTTCACGGTAGGCTGCTGCCTGTTTAGACAAGTCATCATAAACTACAAGCACGTGCTTGCCGTTATACATGAAGTCTTCACCCAGTGATACACCTGCGTATGGAGCAAGGTATAGAAGTGGGGCAGGTTGAGAAGCACTCGCCGTTACAACGATCGTGTAATCCAGTGCACCATGGCGACGTAGAGTTTCTACTGTTCCACGTACGGTAGATTCTTTTTGTCCGATCGCTACATAAATACAAATCATATCCTGATCGTGCTGGTTCAAAATCGCATCGATTGCAACAGACGTCTTACCTGTCTGACGGTCACCGATGATCAATTCACGTTGTCCACGTCCGATTGGTACAAGGGCATCGATCGCCTTGATTCCTGTTTGAAGTGGTTCATCTACGGATTTACGGTCCATAACACCTGGGGCAGGAGATTCGATCGGGCGTGTTCTCGTCGTTTCAATCGGTCCACGTCCATCGACTGGTTGTCCGAGCGGGTTCACGACACGTCCCAACATTTCTTCTCCGACAGGCACTTGCATAATCCGTCCTGTACGGCGAACTTCATCGCCTTCTTTAATATCTGTATATGGTCCTAGAATGACAAGACCCACGTTGCTTTCTTCCAAGTTCTGTGCCAATCCCATGACACCGTTAGCGAATTCAACGAGCTCTCCAGCCATGACATTATCAAGACCATGAGCACGGGCAATACCGTCACCAACTTCGATTACGGTTCCCACATCATTGACTTCTATATCTGACTCATAGTTTTCAATTTGCTGTTTAATCAGCGCACTGATTTCTTCAGCTTTGATGCTCATGCCATTTCACCCCTATCATCTATTGTTCGCAGAAACTAACTGCCGCTCTATGCGTCGAAGTTTTCCACTGACAGAACCATCGAATATGCGATTACCTACCCTCAAACGGAGTCCGCCGAGAATCGAAGGGTCTACGATATTCGTGAGGTTCAAGGATTGTTTACCGACCTTAGGTGCGAAGGTTTCTGAAATGCGCTGTTTTTCAGCTTCAGAAAGTTCACGTACGGAGTAAACATCCGCATTTGCAATTCCTTTAGCATCATTGAGCATTTCGATATAATCATCGATCATATCAACAATGATATCTTCCCGGTGTCTTTCCACGATCAGCTTCAAAGTGTTGACGATTTCTACAGAAAAAGACTGGAAAGAATCGCCGACCAACTTTTTTTTCTGTTCGATGGAAAAGCGTGGGTGCTTAAGGAATGTATTTATTTCCTTATTGCTGCGATATACATCACGTAATATTTGCAATTCGGATTCAAACTGTTCTAATTTTGATTTTTCTTTTCCAAGTTGAAAAAGAGCGTCCGCATAGCGTTTTGCAATGATGGATTGGCTCATCGCTCTTCGCCTGCCTCATCAATATATTGGTTGATCAATGCTTCTTGATCTTTTTGAGAAAGTTCTTTTTCGATTACTTTGGATGCAATCATGACTGACATTGTAGCCACTTGATCTTTAAGAGCTTGGACAGCCTTTTCTTTCTCCTGTTCAATTTCTTGACGAGCAGATTCTTTCATACGTTCTGCCTCTGCACGCGCCGATTCCAGAATATCTCTTTCTTGCTGGCCTGCCGTTTTACGAGCATCCTCGATGATATTCTGTGCATCTTGACGAGTTGCTTTCAATTCTTCAGAAGCTTCCCGCTGCATGCGTTGTGCTTCTTCACGGCTTTTTTCTGCCGTGTTAATTTCATTTGCTACGTAATCTTCACGTTCTTTCATCATGTTCATCAATGGTCCCCATGCGAACTTACCTAAAAGAGCAAGTAGACCAAGGAAGAAAACAAGCTGAATGATCATATCACCTATGTTAAGTCCTCCGGCTCCGAGGACTAGACTCTCTGTGAATCCTTGCACAGTTTTCACTCCTCTCCACACCATCTCGTAACAGGTTATTACTTCAAAGATTCCGCATTTTCACTATATAGCGTTACGGCTAGACAAGCGAAAAACCCGGCTTCAGCTGAAAACAGCATCCGTCGAAGTTTTCTTACCATGACTTGCGGGTATAAACTTTTCGTAAGGTATAAAGGAAAGGCGAAGATCGATGGAGTTGAACTTCGCCAAAAGCGTATATGCTCGTCCTAATTATTGACCCATTACGATAAATGCGATAACAACGCCGATGATAGGAATCGCCTCTACTAGGGCAACACCGATGAACATTGTTGTTTGAAGTGCACTGCGCAATTCTGGTTGACGCGCAATCCCTTCTACTGTACGACTTACAATCAGACCGTTACCAATACCAGCACCTAGTGCCGCTAAACCTACTGCAATTGCAGCTGCTAAAAGACCCATAATGAAAATCCTCCTCAATATTTTTAAAAAATTATTTATAATGCTTTATATTAATGGTCTTCGCTCACCTTGTGAGACAAGTAAACCATCGTTAACATAACAAAAATAAATGCCTGGATGAAACCAATGAAAGTACTAAAGCCCATCCATGCTATCATCGGAACTGTTGCTCCAATGAAACCTCCAACGCCTGTCGCTGCAAGACCAACGAGCAGACTCAGCAAAATTTCACCTGCGTAGATGTTCCCGTAAAGACGTAGACCAAGAGTCAACGTATTCGAGAATTCTTCAATGATCTTAAATGGTAATAAGAATGGCAATGGACGTACAAATCCTTTTGCATACTCCTTACCGCCTCTCAACTTCACTCCATAATAGTGGGACAGAACAACAACTAGTGTTGCTAGTGTCAAAGTGATCCCTGGATCGGCTGTCGGTGATTTCCACCAAAGGGTATGTCCAACAACGCCATTGGTAATAACCCCAAGCATGTTCGCTACGAAAATGTAGGCGAATAATGTTAGTCCCAAAGGCAAGAATAACCTACCTGTTCTCCAATCCATATTGGATCCTATGATCCCTTTGATAAAGTCGATCAGCCACTCCATGAAGTTCTGAAAACCTGTCGGATATCGCTGCATGTTCCTTGTCGCCGCTACGCCGAGGATGAATACGATCAATGACGCGACAAACATCATCAATACGTTCGATAAGTTGAAATCCAACCAAGAAATTCCAAACGCATCCTCCCACATCGGTGCTTCGTGATTCAAACTGTTCACCTACCTTCCATCATGCTAAACTGTTGATTTATTGAACAGATAATCTATTAAAATGACAAAATAGGCTGCCATTAAGCCCAAAACTACTGAAATTAAATGGAAATATTCTTCAAACTGAAGGGCAATGACTACGGCTAGTGCGCCAGAAGCCAATCGCGTAAAAGTACCTATCCCTCTTACAGAGCGGTTCTCTGCAGAAGCTTCGCCAAGCTTGCGGATTTTTCTTTGCATGAGCCAGAGGTTGTAAAAGCTCAGTGCACTTCCTAGCAGAAGTCCGAGGAAAATCGGTTCCCAAGGGGTGATGCCCCAACCAAGTACCAATAAAGCCAGAAGGTAGAACATCCATTTGCGTTGACGGGCCATCATTTGTTGATATACTTGCATGTCAATCGTCTCCCGTGTACGTCCGTACTAAATGAATAGTTCCATATGTACCTGCACCTAATCCAAGGAATAATCCTATGATTAAGAATATGGGTTCAGTGGAAAAACGCTCGTCGACCCATTTCCCGAGGAACACGCCTGCGAGTGGACCGCCTGCGAGTTGGGAAACGATACTACTGGTTAAAGCCATAGCTTTGAAAGGGGATTCGTTATGTTTCATAAACCTTTCCTCCATATCAAATCAGCTGGCTGAAAACCTATGTCAACTCCTATGAAAACCTTATCATTCCACACTATGTAAGAATACAATAGGGGTAGTTTGATGTCAATGAGTTTGTGACCAAAAATACAAATGAGCGACATGTTTCGATCACATTTTCGTCACAATTGTGCCACATTTATACAGCCCGCAAATAAAAGGGCGAAGATCCTGTTTATTGATAATAAAATAAGCGTCGCAATTGATGATTTGCGACGCTGTCAACCTCTACTCTATTCCTTCTATATAAACAGGAAATGGATAGCTTGCTTCCCCTGCTTCTGTTTCAACACTTACTATTGCTATATAATTTCCCTCTAACGCTTTCCCTGTCAGGTCTATTTCTCCTTCTATCAACCCTGCTTCTACCTCTTCTCCCTTCCACTCTAGTATGGTTCCGGCACTCAACATTGTTCCAGCGCGGTATAGGTCGACCCTCCCCTTTTCTACTTTTTCGGCTAAATGAAATCTGTATGCCGCATTACGGGCCCCTTGCCAGGATTGTGTTAATTCAAAGCCCGAAACCTTCTGATAATCCGATTGTTCTTTCACATATACGTATGGGATGGAATATTGCTCCTCCCCCGCTTGTAAGGATAGATAACCCTCATGAACTCCATCGTCTAGAAACGCTGTAGAAACACGTAACTCTACAAACATCTCTTTTTCACTTTGGGCCGGTATTTCAAAAGGCATCGGAATCGTCCATGATTCTCCTGTTATCCGCTCAGGTTTCTCCACCGTGATTTTCAAGGGTTCCTTTGAAAGATTTTTGATAGTTAATGGTAGTTCTTTTCTAAACGATCGATCCTCTGTCTTACCAAAACTAAGCGAGCTTTTGTCAATCATTAAAGAGGGAGTGAGGGCCCCGTTCATGTCGACAAAACCCGCTCCTTGTTCTGTAGGCGGAAAAGGCTTTTCTCCATTTTTAACAGGGTCCGCTGTACTCGTGATCGCCTGTTTAATATCAGAAGGTCCCCAATCCGGATGAGCTTCTTTCATTAACGCAGCTATGCCAGCAACGTGAGGAGCAGCCATGCTCGTTCCTTGAAGTGACTCATAACCACCAGGTACTGTGCTGTATATGTCTACACCTGGTGCAAGGACATCAGGTTTTATTTGCCAGTTTGTTGTCACTGGTCCTCTGGAACTGAACGGGGCTACTTGATCACCTAATGAGAGATTTACTGTTTCTACCCATTGGTTTTCTTGAATGGCTTCAGTTTTCAGCCACTCCCCTGCTTTTTTAGATATAGAAGCTACAGGGATCGGCATATTAACCCCGTCCATGCCTCCTTGAAAAGCTCCTTCTTCGTTATTATAGATGAGCACAGCTACTGCGCCCTGCTGGTAGGCTTTTAGTGCCTTATGGCTGAAAGGAATGCCCCCTCTTTCAAAAAGCGCTATTTTCCCCTTTAGATCACCAATCTCCTTTTCCCCGGTTCCGACATATTGGACAGGATATTTTTTATTTAAATCCCACTCCTTTGATCCCGCCATGAGCAGAATCCCTATTCTTTCTTTCACTCCTGCCACTTGTAAAAAAGGAGTATTCATATCCAACGCTGAAGCTCCGACAGTGATTGCATCTGTAGATGTTGCTGGAGAACCGATCGTCCAGGCATCAGGACCAGAGTTACCTGCCGCTACCACAACAGTCGATCCTAGTTCAATGGCTTTGTTTACTGCATGGGTCGTAGGCCAGTCTGGACCGTTCACATCGTTTCCTAAAGATAGGTTGATCACATCCATTCCATCTTTAACCGCTTCTTCGAGCGCAGCAATTACTTGAACAGATGACCCAACTCCCCCCGGCCCTAAAGCACGGTAAGCATAAATATCTGCATCAGGGGCAATTCCTTCCATCTCCCCGTCCGCTGCAATCACCCCTGCAACGTGTGTGCCGTGAGAGGTTGCCCCTTCTTCTTTTGTCTCCATCGGATCGTCGTCAAAATCGACGGTATCATAGCCCCCCTTATAATTTTTCTGTAAATCTGGGTGGTTATAGTCAATCCCTGTATCAATCACTCCCACTTTCACCCCTTCGCCTGTTTGGGGGTGGTGGAAACTTTCTCTTATTTTTTCTGTCGAGAAGGTAGGACCCTCTTCTTTCAAAGCTTCATATTGATGGACAGGGTACTGATTTTTCACTACATCCATCCGTGCGACTTTTTCCAGTTCAGCTGCTGTTCCGCGAATCGCTACGCCATTAAAAATAGTATCGTAACTTGCTACTATTTCAAGGCGAGGTAGTCTTCGTTCCACTTCTGCAATGAAAGTTTCTGATGGTTCTTCTAATTCAACGATGATAGTCACTTCTTCGTCTGGTCCAGGAGCACTGAATCCGGTCATTATTAATGTGGTTATGATGGTGAGAAAAAGATAGCGCATTTGCCTGTGCTCCTTTTTTCCTTATCCTTTGCCACAACCACATATTTATGCGAACGATAACCCAAGATTATATTCAACAAACTGGCAGTATTACGGAAGACTCAGTTTCGAGATAATCGGGATCCGTTGCCGTATGAAGAGTCAGGGGTGGTGGGGAATCTACTCGCTTTCCTGTGGGGGAACCGGCGAAGCTTCCTCGGGCTAGTGCCCTGTGGGATCTCGCCTACTTCCTTCTCCCACGGGAGTCTCGCAGCTTCTCCACCACCCCATTCGAAGTTAATGAGAGACGAATCCCTTTACCAGGAAGGAGCGTCTTCCAGTATCCCTGTCCTATGGGAATATAACGCTCTATAGCAAGGTTTCCATCATAGGGGTACCTTATGCTCATCAGCCCCCTCCCATTAATTCCTGCTTTTTCTTGGAGTGGTTTCGAGAATCGACCTTCGCAAGGTGCAGAGGGGAATGGCGAGACTCCTGCGGGAAAAAAGTGCTTGGTGAGACCCCGCAAGGCTTTAGCCTAAGAAGGCTCACCGCGCTCCCGCGGAAAGCGAGTCATTCCCCGCCGCACCTATCCATCCATAAAAAGTCTCAAAACTAGGGCTTCAAGAATAGGGAGCTTTTGTGGATGGGGAAATATAAAAAAGGACGGGGTCATGTTGACCTCGTCCTGTGAACGTATCATTCAATTTCAAATGGTGCTGGTTTATCCTGGCGGTGATTGAAGAAATAACGAAGAGCTTCTGCTATTCTTGCAGACGCTTGTCCATCTCCATAGGGATTGGATGCTTTCGCCATCGCTTCATGTTTTGTGTCATCAGATAATAACTCGTGAGCTAAATGGAATATATGATCTTCTTCCGTGCCCGCAAGTTTTAATGTACCAGCTTCAATACCCTCTGGGCGTTCCGTTGTATCACGCAGTACGAGAACCAGAACTCCTAGAGATGGTGCCTCTTCCTGTACCCCACCCGAGTCAGTCAAAATGAGATGTGCTCTAGAGGCGAAATTGTGGAAATCTATGACATCAAGTGGTTCGATTAACTTGATTCGGTCATCATTGCCCAGTATCTCATCCGCCGTCTCTTTAACCACTGGGTTCAAATGAACAGGGTAAACCACTTGGATATCTTCGTGCTCCTGAACGAGACGTTTGATGGCACGGAACATTTGTTGCATGTTGTTACCCAAGTTTTCACGACGGTGGGCTGTCATCAACACAAGACGCTTGCCCCCTACTTCCTCGAGTACTTGGGATGTATAGTCATCCGACACTGTTGTTTGCAGCGCATCAATAGCTGTATTACCTGTGACGAAAATATGATCTTCTGATTTATTTTCTGCAAGCAAGTTGTCTCTAGACTTGTTCGTCGGTGCGAAATGAAGGTCCGCCATGACCCCTGTCAATTGACGGTTCATTTCTTCAGGGAACGGAGAATATTTATTCCACGTGCGCAGCCCTGCTTCTACATGCCCGACAGGTATTTGATTATAATAAGCCGCCAATGATGCTGCGAACGTTGTTGTTGTATCCCCATGGACGAGAACGACATCAGGCTTCGTTTCTTTCATCACTTCATCTAAACCTTCTAATGCGCGCGTCGTCACTTGGGCAAGCGATTGACGAGATTTCATGATATCAAGGTCAAAATCGGGTTCGATATCAAAAATGTTCAACACTTGATCAAGCATTTCCCTATGTTGAGCGGTGACAGTGACAATCGGCTCAAACTGTTCCGTCCGTTTCTTCAATTCCAGTACAAGCGGTGCCATTTTAATAGCCTCTGGTCTTGTTCCGAAAATCGTCATTACTTTGATTGGTTCTGGCATATGTGCTCCTCCTTTTCGAGGAAAATCTATTATTTCGTTCCGTACAGGCGGTCTCCTGCATCTCCAAGACCTGGTACAATGTATCCTTTTTCGTTCAGCTTCTCATCAAGAGCAGCCAGATAAATATCTACATCCGGATGTTCTTGTTGTACTGCTTCAACGCCTTCCGGTGCTGCAACAAGGCACATTAATCGAATTTGACGGGCGCCACGTTTCTTCAAGGAGTGGATCGCTTCATTGGCGGAACCGCCTGTCGCGAGCATCGGGTCGATGACAATCAGTTCACGTTCTTCGATATCACTCGGCAGCTTCACATAGTATTCGACAGGTTGCAATGTTTCTGGATCACGATAGAGACCTACGTGTCCAATTTTCGCTGCAGGAATCAACTGGATAATTCCGTCCACCATTCCGAGGCCTGCTCGTAAAATAGGAACAAGTCCGATTTTCTTTCCTGTCAGAACTTTCGCCTTTGCGTCTTGTACGACAGGTGTTTCAATGGATACTTCTTCAAGCGGCAGATCACGCGTAATTTCAAATGCCATAAGTGCTGCTACTTCATCTACCAGTTCACGGAAGTCTTTTGTTCCTGTCTCTTTTTTACGTATATACGTCAACTTATGTTGAATCAAAGGGTGATCCAGTACATAAACGTTTGCCATTGCCATTCACTCCTTCTGAAAATTTACATCCTTTAAATTGTACAGAAAAAGAAACCTCACCGCAACCTTACTTCCCATCCAATCGTTCCACCAAAACTCCCTATTCTTTAAGAATCAGTTTCGAGACTTTAGTGGGAGTTTAGGGCTACAGGAAAAGGTTCTATTTCCGTGGGGCGGGCGCTGAGCCCACAGGAGTCTCACCTTTTCCCTCCGCCCCTTTACTATATAAGTGTCTCGAAACCGCTGCTAGAATAACCATCTTTCTAGCTCAAGAGAAGTGGGAAAATATTAACTTCTAAAGCAGATATTTAGATGCTGAAAGCTTGCTATAGAGGTTTTACACTTATAGGGCAGGGATAAAGGAAGATGCCCCTGCTGGATAAAGGGGTTCGTTTTTCCCCTATACCGAATGGGTTGGTGGGGAAGCTGCGAGACTCCCGTGGGAGAAGGAGATAGGCGAGATCCCACAGGGCGTTAGCCCGAGGAAGCTCGCCAGGTCCCCCACAGGAAAGCGAGTAGCTTCCCCACCAACCCTGACGCTCATCACAGCAACGAACCCTGGTTTATCTCGGAATCGAGTCTTACAGGATTCTGCCACATAATTTAAAAAGTATTATAAAGAGCCACTAGTGGAGTCTAGTGGCTCTTGGGTCCATTCGTTACAGGGCAGAATAATTGAGTGTCTGATACATCGGGAAACGGGAAGTGAGTTCGCGAACGCGCGTTTCTGCTTCTTTCATCTTCGCTTCATCTTCATGATGCTCAAGCGTGAATGCGATCAGATCTGCAATTTCTTCCATTTCTGCTTCCTTGAAACCACGGCTTGTCACTGCTGCAGTTCCGATACGGATACCACTAGTGACGAATGGACTTTCAGGGTCGAATGGAATAGCATTTTTATTTGTTGTAAGTCCGATTTCATCTAAAGCCTTTTCTATTACTTTTCCGGTCAGGCCTTTACTGCGCAAGTCAAGAAGCAACAGGTGATTATCTGTTCCTCCAGAAACGAGGTCCACCCCTTTTTCGGAAAGGGACTTACCAAGATGCTGGGCGTTCGTTATGATCTGACGGGAATATTCTTTGAACTCAGGCTGGAGAGCTTCTTTGAAAGATACAGCTTTTGCTGCAATGATGTGCATCAATGGACCACCCTGCATGCCTGGGAACACATTCTTATCAATTTTCTTAGCGAAAGCTTCTTCACAAAGAATCATGCCACCACGCGGACCGCGCAAAGTCTTATGTGTTGTAGTCGTTACAAAATGGGCATGGGGAACCGGATTCGGATGAAGGCCTGTCGCAACGAGACCAGCAATGTGAGCCATATCTACCATGAGGTATGCTCCGACTTCATCGGCTATTTCACGGAATTTAGCAAAGTCTATTTCACGAGGGTAAGCACTAGCACCAGCAACGATCAGCTTCGGCTGAACTTCTTTCGCTTTTTCCAATACAGCTTCATAGTCAATCGTTTCGTCACTTTCTGTAACTCCGTACTCTTCAAAATTGTAGAGCTTACCACTGAAGTTGACAGGACTTCCATGTGTAAGGTGTCCGCCATGATTCAAGTTCATACCGAGCACTGTATCTCCGTGTTCGAGGACAGTGAAATAGACAGCCATGTTTGCTTGTGCCCCGGAATGTGGTTGAACATTCGCATGGTCCGCGCCGAAAAGTTCTTTCGCACGATCACGAGCTAAGTTTTCGACGACGTCGACGTGTTCGCATCCCCCATAGTAGCGGCGGCCAGGATAACCTTCCGCATATTTATTGGTCAGTACGGAACCCATCGCTTCCATGACGGCCTCTGATACGAAATTCTCTGAAGCTATCAATTCGATATTGTCCTGCTGGCGTTTTTGCTCATCTTGAACGGCTGCAAAAATTTCTGGATCTGCTGATTTAACATGATTCATGGTTTAGTTTCCCCTTTCCATTCCTAATGATCACAAGAACCTTCTTCCGGTTGTGTTACATACATCGCACGTGCGCCACCAATGAGCGGAGGTCGAGTTTTTGCTGCTGTAATATGAGCATGACCTATCGATTTTTGTGGAATTCGAAGCGGCACTGCTACCCTTTTCAAATGCATTCCTATCATAGTATCCCCGATGTCAAGACCACCATGTGCTTCAATACTCTCTACTAAGACAGGATCATGCATATGCTTGTAGGCAAATGAAGCCATGGAGCCACCTGCTTTTGCCACAGGAACAGCAGCAACTTCTACCAAGCGTTGCTGATCGAGGACAGATCGTTCTACCACTAACGACCGGTTCAAGTGTTCACAACATTGGAAGACGAGTTTGACTCCTGCTTGATCCTCCAGCCTCTTCAATTCACTAAAAACGACTTCAGCAATCGCTTCACTACCTGAAGTTCCAATGCGTTCTCCGGCGATTTCACTAGTAGAACAGCCAATAACGAATAGTCCGCCTGTAATAGCCTTTTCCTCTATCAACTGATCAACCACGGAGCGGACATCCTTTTGGATCATCTTCACATCCGTCACTCGTTATCCCCTCCTCCTCGTAGTTGCACAAACGGATGGCAGGCCAAACCTGCCCCCGCCAACTGCTTTTATGAAAACAAAAGTTGAATGCCCTTGCCTCGCCCCCGAAAAGCGTAAGAGACTAGACTAATCGTGACGTTTTTTGCCACCATAAAGTATAGACTTTGAACTTCGAGGACTGGCGTCTGCAGATATCCAACATTTCGCGGAAGACAATGATAAAATTTCATATTTTCAAAAAAAGGAGAAGCTATTCGGCTCCTCCTTCAGTTGTCAGCTTCAGCTTTATTTCAGCCTCTGCTCGTCTATCATTCATTGTATTACTTATTTTCATATTCGGCAATCTTACTTACACGTCTTTCATGTCGACCTGCTTCAAAATCCGTAGATACCCATGTCTTTGCGATTTCTTTTGCCAATCCTGGTCCAATCACACGTTCCCCCATACAAAGGACATTCGAGTCATTGTGCTCTCGTGTCACTTTTGCTGTAAATAGATCGTGGACTAATGCAGCACGGACACCTTTGACTTTGTTGGCAGCTATCGACATACCGATTCCTGTCCCGCAGATGAGGATCGCTTTGTCGAATTCCCCACTCGCAACACGTTCAGCTGCAGGGAACGCATAGTCGGAATAATCGACTGAACCTTCACAATTACAACCGATATCTTCAAACTCTACCTCTAAGTCGTTCAATACTTCGGCCACTTCTTTACGTAAATTCACACCACCATGATCGGAGGCAAGGATCACTTTCATCTACTGACACTCCCGTCTTCGATTCAATTTCTATTTTATCGTGACAGGTTCCCTTTCAGCTGTCAACGCTTTAGATCCTTCATTTTACAATATAAACTACAAACAAAAATGACTCCATTTCGTAGCTTCCTCTCTCCTTATAAAAGATCATGTCCTTCACCTATTATCGATGCGTAAAAACAAGCACAAGCCCCGCGAGTTTTCAAGGGCTTGTGCTTGTTGTTCACGTTATTTCTTTACTGCTATTTATGTAATAAAAGCGATCAAGCGACGAGAAATGGATTTATTGCCGCTATGGTATGTCATTCCTCGCCGCGAAGTTTTTCTGCAAGTCTTTCTATATGTTCCTCAAGCTCATCACGAGTATCTCGATAAATGGAGATATTGCCACCGAATGGGTCGGATATGTTTAAATCAGGCAGCCCCTTTTCCAACTGTTCAATTTCCCTGATATCGGATTCTAATTCTTGAAAAAGCTTTTGCTCAAGTTCCTCATCATTCATTTGACCCTGATACTCATTTAGCAAAGAAGAACGCTTTTCTTCAAAATGGCTATACAAGCTTTTCAGTCTTGTCCATTGAGTTTCATCCAATAGGACATATTCCTTAAGCGTAAAGTACTTATCCTGATAACCTGGGTATTGTAAGGCCAATGTTTGCTTGTGCCGATCGGTCATGGTAAGTACCAGGTCCGCCCAAGCAAGCGTCTCTTCATCAACCGGATTCGTCTTATGATCTAATTGTAAATCAATCTCTTGTAAAACGAGTTCTGAATTTTTAGCCAGAGGTTCTCCTTTTCCTGCAAAAATCCCTGCAGAGCGCACATCCCCCTGATGCAGCTTCGACTTTAATATCGCCTCCGCCATCGGACTTCGGCAAGTATTTCCAGTACATACAAATAATATATTCATAACCAACCTCCTCCTAAACCATAGTCCATTATCTCTATAATATCATAGGATTATGGCAGACAGGAAATATGTCAAAAAATAGCGTTTAATCCTAGTGCACATAAAATACTTCCGCCAAGCAGTTCGCTATAGGTCCCAAGAAGCCCACCAGCTCTACGACCGATGATAAAACCTGTCCAAGTCAGTGCCATACTGAACAATCCGAAAGAGAACACAGAAATAAGGACTTCCGCTTCCCTTAACCCTAAGCTGAAGCCTACAGGGAAGCTATCGATACTTACACTCAAAGCAAACAGCCATATACCGATCCCTGTCATCCTATAGGAGACGGAATGTTTGTCTGTAAAAGAAGCGAACACAGCATACGCCCCCAGTCCGAACAGCATCACACCACCTGCTAAAGTGGCCCACTCGCTCGCACTGTCAGACAGCCAATTCCCAAGGAGAATCCCGAGTCCCGGCATTAAAATATGGAAGGCACCGATTATTATTCCAGCAAAAAAAGCATGCCTCAATCTTATCGCTTGCAAACCCATTCCTAATGAAACAGAGAAAGCGTCTAAACCTAAAGCTATCGATAACAATATTAACGAAGTCACTTGCTCCAACGGAAAATCCCCCTCCTCGGACATGCTGTATCATCGTATGCATGGGAAGGGGAAACTATGTTAGTATGTCTGGATCTTTTTTACAGCTGCTTTGTTCAAACGGTTCATGATTGCCGCACCTACCCCTGTCTCAGGGAATGATTCACACAATATGACGTCGATATCCGCTTTTTTGTATTCACGGAGAGCTCCATAAAGACGCTCTGCCACTTGACTAAGATGATTCCGTGAGCCACAGCGAATCAAAAATTCATAATCGAGTTTTTCAGCTAATTGATCACTTGCAATAACGCCGACCCTCTTCCCGTCTTCTATCAGGTGATTCAGTTGACGTTGAAAAAACTCATCTTCCCCATCGATCAGCCATAAAGGAGCTTCCGGTGCATAGTGAGTATATTTCATCCCGGGCGATTTTGGTTGATGCTGTTCATCTGCAAGTGCTGGGTCAACCATTACTTGAGGAAGAATCTCTTCTAAGTCCTCTTTCGTTATCCCACCAGGCCGTAATATAACTGGTATTTCTGTCGTACAATCAAGGACGGTCGACTCCAAACCTACCCCCGTCGGTCCTCCATCAAGAATGCCGGCGATTCTTCCATTCAAATCCTGATAGACATGTTGAGCGGTAGTCGGACTCGGCTTTCCTGAACGATTTGCACTAGGCGCAGCTAGCGGTTTACCTGTGGCACGAAGCAAGGCTAGTGCCAGCGGGTGGTCAGGCATTCGGATTCCGATTGTGGATAACCCGGCAGTCACATTACTTGCGGCTACACCGTTACTTTTGAGGACTAGTGTGAGGGCGCCTGGCCAAAACTCGTCCATTAACTTTTTCGCAACAGGCGGAATCTCTGAAACTAGCTCTTTCACTTGATCTTCGTTTGCTACATGAACAATAAGCGGATTATCAGAAGGACGTCCCTTTGCTTCAAAAATATGCTGGACAGCTGACTCATCCGTCGCATCCGCCCCTAAACCATAAACGGTCTCTGTAGGAAAAGCGACGACTTTTTGATGACTCAACAAACGAGCTGCCTCGATAATAGAAGAATGTGATTCGGTAGGGTTATTCAGTTTTTTCCACATCAACGTTTCCTTGCTCATCGTAGTTGCTCCTTTTTTCCAGATAAATGTCGATTACTATTATGAGTAATTCTACAAAATATCGCAAATTTAGACACTATTCACAGGATGTCCTCAAGTTATCCACATTTTTACCCACATATCCAAAGTTTCCGTTAGTTTTTTATCCACTTAAAAAATTTAATTCACAGGTTATTCACATTAAATTCTTTTATTGTGAATAACCAGCATACTTATGCACAGTTATTTGTGGTTAACTTCATATATCCACAATCTTTTTTCGACATCTTTTTTCTTGAACTGTTGATATTGTAAAAGAAAGTCGAGCGCATCTGAATGGCTCTCCACCAAAAGCTCTTTGTGCCCGGCGGCTTCTACATGAGATAGGATGACTTCAAAAACCTCTAAAATCCTCCCTGGTGAAATGTGGTCTTTGACTTGCAATTGTTCTAATTTAACGACTCCGTTGGATAAGCCAATGAGTTTGAAGGTACCGACTGGTCCGTTCTCTTTTTTTAATTGAAACAACTCGTCCTCTACTTGTTCGATATACATAATAGAATCCACACCCCTTTGATGTTACTCTATGAAAAAGGGTGTGGATGATATGCTAGGAAAAGATACTTTCCCATATTTTCACGACAAAGAATTCAACCTCTTTATCTTCTTCTTTTTCTTCTTCTACTGTTTCATCTTCCGGAAGTTCTTCCGCTTCCGCCACACTTGTACCGTTGGAGAAATCAAGGAAGCATAGGGGCGGGAACAATACACACCACCAATTATCCCCTTTCCCCTCTCCTAAAGTGATCAAAATCGCTTCATACTCACCAGCCGGATAAATAAATGAACCATACAATTTTGTCGGAAATTGTACATTCGAATCATAATCCACTCGATACTTTTGTGTTAATCCTTCATTTTCAAGGGTCTGACCGACGATTGCTTCCAATTCAGGCAATCGGCTTTGAATCAACTCCCTTGCCGCTTCAACGGAAGTTAATTCTTCCACCCATTCTGTAATTTCAGCATTCACTTCATCCCTTACTTTGCGCTTCACTTTCTGGTCAGCTTCATCATTACTGTCTGCTAATATCCGAAGACGAATAGCTTCATCTGGGATTACTTGAAATTCCGGTTGTGCTTTCGATTGTTGCCCCCACGGGAGAACCGCAATAATAATGGATAAAGATAATAATAAAAGCCAACTGTTTTTCATTTATGATTCCTCCCTGTCCCTCTACTAGTCGCTAGTATGGACAGGGAATCTCAACTTTAAACAATCAATCTAGTAATCTTCTTTCAGGAATTCAAGTAAGCAAAAACCATGCGGTCTTTTTGGTTGATGTCTTTCCGAATCTCACATTCGTAACCAGACAGATACTCTTGAATGATCCTGGTCACTGCCAATCCCTGCTGATACCCTATTTCAAAAGCGATACATTTCGGCTGCTGCTTCATTTTTGATAGTTGTTGAACAATCACCTTATAAGCAGCCAAACCCTCTTCTTCAGCGAATAGAGCCATGTTCGGGTCAAAGTTCAGAACCGTATCATTCATCATTTCCTTTTCCGAGTATGCGATGTAGGGGGGATTGGACACGACAATATCTATTGACTCATCAAGGAGTGGTTCTAAGAAGTCCCCTTGAACGAACTCAACATCTGTGTTGTGCTCTTTTGCATTTTTCCCAGCTACATGTAAGGCTGCTTCGGAAAGATCCACTGCAGTGACATTACTTTCAGGGAGTTCAGCCTTCAGGGTTATGGCGATTACACCACTGCCTGTTCCAAGGTCTACTATATTCGGCTTTTTCAACTTTGTTGTGCGCACATATTCCAGGACTCCCAGCACCAGCTCTTCGGTTTCCGGCCTCGGGATTAAGACATGTTTGTCTACTTGAAATTCCCGACCATAAAAGTGACCATACCCCAGGAGGTGCTGGACAGGGATCCCTGTCTCCGCATGATTCTTTATAGCTTTGATGAAAGGTTCTCTTATCTCATCAGGAAGAGACTCTTCATCAAAAGCAAGAATTCGGGACGGAGTCCAGTCGAGAAAATGTTCGAGCAGCAAATCTGCCACACGCACTTCCCTGTTGTGCTCTTGTAAAAAAAGAGAAGCCCAGCGGCGGGCTTCCCGAATCGACGTAAAAGTAGGTTGCATACTATTCACCAATCTGCTCTAATTTCTTCGTTTGCTCTTCGATCAATAAAGCGTCGATAATTTCACCCAGGTTCCCTTGCAAAATCTGATCAAGTTTTTGCAGCGTTAAACCGATGCGGTGATCGGTGACACGCGTTTGCGGGAAGTTATACGTACGGATACGTTCCGAACGATCTCCCGTACCGACGGCAGATTTACGGCTTTCATCGATCTCCGCCCGCGCTTCCTGCTGGAACTTGTCATAAATGCGAGCCCGAAGTACTTTCATCGCTTTCTCTTTGTTTTTAATCTGTGACTTTTCATCCTGACATGAAACGACTATTCCCGTCGGTTCGTGAGTCAAACGGACGGCAGACATCGTCGTGTTGACACTCTGACCACCTGGTCCACTGGAGGCAAAAGTATCTACTCGAATATCTTTGTCATGAACTTCTACTTCCACTTCTTCCGCTTCCGGCATGACAACAACAGTAGCTGTCGACGTGTGGATACGACCGCCAGATTCTGTCTCTGGCACACGTTGGACGCGATGCGCACCATTTTCAAATTTCATTTTGGAATAGGCCATATCCCCAGTCACCATGAAAATAATTTCTTTGTAGCCACCGACATCATTGGCATTCGCTTCAATAACCTCGGTCTTCCACCCTTGAGCCTCCGCGTATCGGGCGTACATACGGTAAAGATCACCAGCAAATAATGCCGCTTCGTCTCCTCCAGCAGCACCGCGGACTTCCATGATGACGTTTTTATCATCGTTCGGGTCTTTAGGAAGCATAAGGACTTTCAGACGCTCTTCCAGGTCTTGTTTACGTGTGGACAACTCACTGATTTCTTCTTTAACCATTTCGGTCATTTCCGCGTCAAGCTTATCATCAAGCATCGCTTTAGCATCATCCAGCTGCTCAGTGACTTCTTTATACTCACGATAAGCCGTCACTGTTTCCTGCAACCCGGATTGCTCTTTCGAATACTCACGCAGTTTATTAGTGTCAGAAATAACTTCCGGATCACTTAGTAATTCATTCAGTTTTTCATAACGATCTTCAAGTGTTTGTAAACGTTCGATCAATGGTATGCACCTCTTTCTCCATAACATTCTAATTATATTATAGAGCGGTCACCGTTACAACCGCGCACCATCTTGTCATAGGAGAAAAACCACAAAACCTGGTGGAAGGGAGCAATTTTCATGTTAAAAAGCTGACACCACCCGAATCGGGAGATGTCAGTAAAAGAATTATTTTATTTTCACATGAATATCATAACGGGGGACAGCCTGATAGATCGCTTCTTGAATTTGAGATTCCCAATCAGCTTTCTCTTCTTTAGACATATCCTTTTCCCCTTCAAGATCCACGGTCACCCACACCTGGTTCGCTTCTAAAATGACACGCTTCACTTGGACGCCTGGAAGTTCCTGTGCTGCATCTTTGATCATTTGCCGGTCTTGCTTCAAACCCCACGTATCTCCGACTTTGTTCACCGAACGCGGGTTTTCTTGCCCTCTTGTCACCTCATTGTTATAACCCATGTTCTCCACGTCATCCCGGCTCGTCATCCCTTGATACTTCTCCCCCTGCATCCCACAAGCGGTTAAAAGCATTATAGTCAGCACCATAAATATAGTCCATCTATTCATCGTTCTCACACCTCATCTCTTTTTACCGTTATTGTCTCCGCAGATAAAAAGTTTATGTAAGAACCTCTCCTTCCCCAAAAGACTCCACATCGGCACTAGGTGAATCGGTTCTGGAGCCACTCGCTTTCCGCGAGGTGTCACCGTTTTCAAATCAGGAGTGTGTCTTGCAACTTCCCATCACCCATTTCTTTAAGAAGGAATTCGAAACGCCCATACATATAGAGGTCATTGGTTGGATACCTTTACAAAGTGAATAGCATGTTGATTGATTTTCAAGTGTAAAATAAGGTGAATGGACGGTTGGAAACGATGAGACTCCAGTGGGAATAGCATGCATAGCGAGACCCCACAGGACAGGTTGCCAACCTTCCCCTTCTCTTGCCACGGAGAATTCATAAAAAAAGTCTAAGGCTGCCTTCAGGAGGCAGCCTTAGACTTTTAGAAGTGTTACGCGACGATTTCTAGTTTATATTTACCGGGAATAACTTTTTCTTTTCTGATCTTTTCTAAATAATCTTCCGCTTCACGATAAGTTCGGAACGTCAATTCCACGTTCTTCTTCATGAATTGAATAACGATTCGGGGTCCCTCTTTGCCGACAATACGATATAACATACATTCCCCTTTCTAGCTAAAAGCTGACAAAAGGTTAAGATCGGAGTTAGAGTTTTTTCCACTTCTCTAATCTTCTTGACTCGATTGTCCGGACAAATTGCATCCTTCCATTTTGCGAAGTATATAACCCCCTACATCTTCATTGTAGTAGAAAACAGGAAAAGATAAAACCCCCTAACCATCATCTTCCAGTCGTTTTCTGATATTTCTTGAATTTCCATAAAAGTAGCAAAGGTTCTCTCGGGAGAATAAAGAAGACAACTAAAGACATAAATCAAAAAAGACAGCCGTTCTCACAGCTGCCTTCCCTCATCTATTTAGTGTTTTCTGCGTATACAGCTTTCACTTCTTCTTGCCTGGGTTTATTGGGCACCTCATGATGATGGCGACACCGTGGTTCGTATGATTCGGATGCACCAACAAGGATTATAGGATCATCATAGGAAGCAGGAGCGCCATCGATCAAGCGTTGAGTACGGCTTGCCGGTGATCCACAAACCGGACAGATAGCATTCAATTTTGTTACACTTTCGCTCAATGCCATCATATCAGGCATTTTCCCGAATGGCTCTCCTCTAAAGTCTGTATCAAGTCCAGCGACTATGACGCGTATGCCTCGATCCGCCAAACACTCCACTACTTCTACTATATGTTCATCAAAAAATTGAATTTCATCAATTCCTACGACATCGACTTCATCGGAAACATGTTGAAGGATGTCCAAAGAGCTTTTGACCGGTCTGGCCATCACCGAAGTGCCATTATGAGAAACGACGGCATCCTCTTTGTAGCGGTCATCTATCGCAGGTTTATATACACGGACAGTCAAGTTTCCGAAAGTCGCCCTTCTCACACGACGAATCAATTCTTCTGATTTGCCACTGAACATACTTCCGCAAATGAGCTCCACCCATCCACTTTGTTTCATTACATACACGTCCACTGTCGCTCCCTTCTCACTCGGTCAAACTCCAAACGTGCAGGACAATCCTGCAACCTCTTGTCTGTATTTAACAAAAAAAAGCTACCTTGATCAGCTCCCGATGCACCGGTAGCCAGACTCACCAAGGACAGCTCCCCTTATTTATCATTAAATTCTTATGGTGTATAAGAGCTGTATGCATCGCACTACTAATACACCCCTATTTTTTGACAAAAAAACAGGCAAACCTCTGAGACAATTTGCCTGTTTTTGTTCAAAATGATGAAATCTCCTTCACATGAAGAAGGATCATTATTATGAAAGGTTATATTTCTTCTTGAATCGATCCACACGGCCGCCAGCTTTATCAGCTTTTTGCTTACCTGTGTAGAACGGGTGAGACGCAGAACTAATCTCTACGCGGATCAATGGATAAGTGTTTCCATCTTCCCACTCGATTGTCTCTTCAGAAGTCTTAGTAGACCCTGTTAGAAACTTGAAATTAGAACTTGTGTCTAGGAATACAACTTTACGGTATTCTGGATGAATTCCTGCTTTCATGTTCTTCCACTCCTTTTTGCCCTGAATCCTTTAGAAACAGAGTTATTGTAAGAGCCGTCGAAGGTTCGTGATAACACCTTGTACTGAAACTCACATAGAATGATTATAACAGGGGCAAACCCTTGATGCAACATCCAGTTTATAGTTACTGCTTTTTCCGATGCATCTACGAACTGACCTTTTTAACGGCGGGCCGGGGTTGCTTTCCCCTTCATATCTTTATCCATTAAATCAAAAAATTCTTCATTGTTTTTCGATGCTCTCAAGCGACGCAAGAATCGATCCGTAAAATCTTGTGAGTCGGACATGGATTTGCGTATCGCCCAAATTTTATCAAGATGTGCTTGAGGCAACAATAATTCTTCCTTACGCGTTCCGGAACGAAGAATATCAATTGCCGGGAAGATTCGACGTTCTGCAAGGCTCCGATCCAAGTGAAGTTCCATGTTCCCGGTTCCTTTGAACTCTTCATAAATGACATCGTCCATACGAGAGCCTGTATCCACTAATGCTGTAGCAAGAATGGTCAGGCTGCCACCTTCTTCTATATTACGAGCTGCACCGAAGAATCGCTTCGGACGGTGGAAGGCTGCAGGGTCGATACCACCAGATAATGTTCTTCCACTTGGTGGAATGACAAGGTTATAAGCACGCGCAAGACGAGTGATACTATCCATTAATACGATGACATCACGCTTATGCTCGACAAGACGCATCGCTCTTTCGAGGACAAGTTCAGAAACTTTAATATGGTTTTCAGGCACTTCATCGAAAGTTGAACTTACTACATCGACATCCGCAGCTACGGATCGCTCTATATCAGTAACTTCTTCCGGACGCTCGTCCACTAAGAGAATAATAAGCTTCGCATCTGGATGGTTTGCCGATATACTGTTCGCCATCTGTTTAAGTAACATGGTTTTACCAGCTTTCGGTGGAGCTACAAGCAATCCACGCTGACCATAACCGACAGGTGCCATTAAATCCATGATTCTTGTAGATAATTTCTTCGTTTCTGTTTCCAATTTCATTTGGCGATCAGGATAGAGAGGAGTCAGCGCCGGAAAGTGAACCCTTTCTTTTGCAGAGTCTGGATCTTCTCCGTTCACCGCATCCACATGTAAAAGGCCATAATAACGTTCATTCTCTTTAGGAGGGCGTACTTTACCAGATACTTTGTCCCCGTTTCTCAAATCGAAGCGGCGAATTTGAGAAGCAGAAATATAAATATCCTCTGCGCTTGGAGAGTAATTAATCGGTCTTAAAAAACCGAAACCTTCAGACGGGATGATCTCAAGAATTCCATCCATGAATAAAAATCCGTCTTTTTCTGCCTGTGCTTTCAGTATAGCGAAAATCAATTCCCGCTTTGTCAATTTTGCATAATAGGAAACTTTATACTGTCTGGCTTTCGCATAAAGCCCTTTCAATGTCATTGTTTCTAAATTGGAGATAGTTAAATCTGCCACAAAATCACCACTTTTTAAGTTTTCTTTATTTTGGCTTCGCCCCGTTCACTCTTACCTCAAACTTGTTATGTTAAACCGTTATTTAAGCAAACGAATCCTATTAAGGCTTGAGGATCCCATTACGAGAAAATCATACATAACCAAATCATTAATTAATTGAAATAAAAAGACTTCTCTTAAATGAATTTATTAATAGAAGAAGTAGGAGAAGTTACGTGAAGTACTTACATAGAAGCATAGGAGACATGGCGTCGTTATGTTCTACCTTTATCAAACAACCTTTATTGTACTCCTGTCCATGAACAGTTTCAATGCTAATTTGAGAAATCGTTTGAGAGGGTGGTTTTTGTAGAATAGGAGGAAGTTACGAGTCTGCAACTTCCTCCTTCGTGTTGAAGAAATTTTCTGTCTTCTTTTTACATCCTTTACGATTAAGCTTTAATCACTAATCCGGCTTTATCTTATGATTGTGGTCTTCATCAATAAAACAGGAACGGTCCAAAATCCCACTCGCATAACTAAAGGTGATTATCTGACTATGAATTTTGGAATTGCTCGATTTCTTCTTCTGACATTTCTTCGTACCAGACTTTTGCACCTAATTCAATCAGCTTATTCGTAATATTTTCATATCCTCGTTCAATATGATCGACACCTGTGATTTCAGTGACTCCTTCTGCCATAAGACCTGCAATGACAAGCGCTGCTCCAGCACGTAAATCCGTTGCTTTCACTTTCGCTCCTTGCAGTTTCGATGGTCCTGTTACAATAGCAGAGCCACCTTCCACTTTGATGGACGCATTCATCCGTCTCAGCTCATCCACATGTTTAAAGCGAGCTTGATAAATCGTATCTGTGACAACCCCTGTCCCTTGGGTTTGAGTGAGCAGTGATGTGAACGGCTGTTGTAAATCCGTCGGAAAGCCGGGATAGACGAGTGTTTTAATATCGACACTGCGCATTTCTTTTCCAGGTCGAATATAAAGTTGCTCGTCATTTTCTTCGATCGTGACCCCCATCTCTCTCAGCTTAGCTAAAAGAGATTCCAAATGTTGAGGAATAACGTTATCTATAATCATTTCCTCTCCTTGAGCGGCGGCCATAATGGTGTAGGTACCTGCCTCAATACGATCTGGAATGATGGTATGAAGGCACCCTTTCAATGTTTCCACACCTTCAATCCGAATGACGTCTGTGCCTGCCCCTTTGATCTTGGCGCCCATACTCGTTAAGAGTGTAGCAACATCGATGATTTCAGGTTCTTTGGCTGCATTTTCAATGACAGTCTTCCCTTTGGCACGTACAGCAGCGAGCATGATGTTGATTGTAGCTCCTACACTCACAACGTCAAGATAAATCCTCGCACCGCGTAACTCCCGGGCACGCAAATAGATGGCCCCCTGCTCATTAGTCACTTTAGCGCCAAGTGCTTCAAACCCTTTGATATGTTGATCAATAGGCCTTGGACCTAAGTGGCAACCTCCAGGTAAACCGATGACGGCTTTATTGAAGCGTCCGAGCATAGCACCCATGAAATAATAAGAGGCTCGCAATTTTTTGACTTTTCCATTCGGCAAAGGCATGTCGACCATTTCAGAAGGATCGATATGTACAGTTCTTCCATCTTTACGTACCGATCCACCGATTTCTTCTAATAAATCTGATAGAATCCCTACATCCGAAATATCCGGAAGTCCCTCAATTGTAACTGGCGATTCTGCCAGTATGGCGGCAGGCAATAAAGCAACGGCACTGTTTTTAGCACCGCTGACCCGAACCTGACCTCTTAAAGGTCTTCCACCTTCTACTAATAGTTTATTCATGTAGAACTCCTCGCTTTAAGGTGAAGATTATGTCTATAGTATGTGCAATTTTTTCCATAACACACCTATTATTTTTGTTGATTCCAGTCATTCAGGAACTTTTCAATTCCCTGATCTGTTAAAGGATGCTGAACGATTTGATTCAATACTTTAAACGGCACCGTAGCAATGTGCGCACCATGAGAGGCCGCTTCCGTTACATGGACAGGATGGCGGACAGAGGCGGCGATGATTTCGGTATCAATCGCATGAAGATCAAAAATCTCGGAAATCTGTGAAATGAGTTCTACTCCGTTATGGCCAATGTCATCAAGTCTTCCTAAAAATGGCGAGACATAGGAAGCCCCTGCACGCGCAGCCATCAACGCTTGATTTGCCGAGAAAACCAGGGTCACGTTCGTTCTGATGCTCAAATCACTGAATGCCTTGACCGCTTTCAACCCTTCCATTGTCATTGGAACTTTGACTGTGATATTCGGGGCGATAGCGGCGAGCTCTTTCCCCTCTTGAATCATGCCCTCTGCATCTTCTGATATAACCTCTGCACTGACGGATCCGTCCACCTCATCAGTTATTTCCTTGAGTCGCTCATGGAAAGAGACCCCTTCTTTTGCTACAAGACTAGGATTAGTCGTCACACCTGCCAGAATCCCTAATGCATTCGCTTCTCTTATATCCTCAATATTCGCTGTATCGATGAAAAATTTCATATCCCCACTCCTCTTCGCTTCATTTTGATGCTCCAAGTTGATGAAAAATGTCGAATGATGGCGTTTTCATGAATAAATTAAAAGCAAACCGCTACGGTGTAGCGGTTTACTGTTTCCCTGTTATTATGCTTTTTGAGAAGAACCAAACTCACGCATTTTACCAATAACTGTTTCCTTGATCGCGTCACGACCAGGTCCAAGATATTTACGTGGGTCATATTGTTCCGGCTGTTCAGCAAGAACTTGGCGAACGGCTTTACCCTGAGCCATTTGGTTCTCTGTATTTACATTGATCTTAGCTGTACCGAAAGAAATAGCTTTCTTGATATCAGCTGTCGGGATGCCTGTACCACCGTGAAGGACAAGTGGCTTATCAACAAGACCCATAATTTCTTCCATGCGATCAAAGCCAAGGTTCGGCTCACCTTTGTAAGGGCCATGTACAGAACCTAGAGCAGGTGCAAATACGTCAACATTTGTTTCGTCGACCAATTGCTTACATTCGGATGGGATAGCATACGCTGCTTCTGCATCGTCAACGATGATGTCGTCTTCTTGTCCACCTACACGGCCAAGCTCTGCTTCAACAGATACTCCGTGGATGTGTGCAAGTTCAACCACTTTACGAGTAACAGCAATGTTCTCTTCCAGTGGATCGTGGGAAGCATCGATCATGACAGAAGTGAAACCAGCGTGGATCGCTTCTGCACATTTTTCAAAGCTTGAACCGTGGTCCAAGTGAATCGCAACAGGTACCGTTGTACCATAAGACTTCATTAGTGCTTTCACCATGTCGACGACAACGTTGAAACCACCCATGTAGCGGCCTGCTCCTTCAGATACACCCAAGATTACTGGGGACTGCTCTTCTTCAGCAGCCTGAAGAATGGCTTGAGCATATTCTAAGTTATTAAGGTTGAACTGACCTACGCCGTAGCGTTCTTCCTTAGCTTTTTCTAGCATTTCTTTCATTGATACTAGTGGCATGAAAGAATCCTCCTTTAGTTAACGTACTGTTCCTTATTTACAAGTCTGTTCCCATACGAAAACACACCATGTAAGTTTGGTTACAGTATTAGAATACCAATACCCTTTCTATGGTGCAACATCAGGAGAATTATATAACGCTTACATTAAGAAAAAAGTCATGAACGACTATGAACAAGGGTTCCGTTTACCAATTCTTTCAAATTATGGATGTCAAATGGCTTGGTTATGATATCAGTTACAAAAGGAAAATCGACTTCTTTTTCAATGGATTCTTTGGAAGCTCCCGTTATAACCACTACAGGTGAGCTGAAATCCATTTCTTCTAAATAAAGCAGAACATCTTTGCCATGCATGACCGGTAGATTGTAATCCATAATGATGAGGTCTAGGTCTCCTTCTTCAACCAGATCACACGCTTCTCTTCCTGTTTTGGCAGTAATTATCTCGTAACCCTCTGTTTTTAAAATTTCTTCCAATAGAAGACGTATCCCTGGTTGGTCGTCCACGATAAGGATTTTATTAGCCATGCTTTCTCCCGCCTTTCTTTAAATAAGTTTCCAACACCTAAACCTTATACCTCTTTTTCTCTAAATATGTATTTTCTAGGGATACCCCTCGCATTCCTGCAGCACATACGTTCTATTTGTCAAAATTTCTGTAAACCCCCTCCACCCTCCCCAACTTCCACAAAATGCTCCCTATTCTTGAAGACTCCGTTTCGAGACTTTTTATGGGTGGATAGGTGCGGCGGGGAATAACTCGCTTTCCGCGGGAGCGCGGTGAGCCTCCTCAGGCCAAAGCCTTCCGGGGTCTCACCAAGCACTTTTTTCCGTTCTTACACCTGAATGGACCTACATTCAAAGGATTGCATAAGCCATATGTGTGCTATCCAGCTCCAGTGCCTAGCGGCTAGTGAGACTTCCCTCGCTTCTGTACGATAAGTCAACATCGAATCGCTACGCTCTTCGTGTTTCCTTTATCTCCTCCAGCTCAGTCCAGTCCATACGCCGCTGACCAAGGGACTTCCGCTTTCACATTAGGAGTCTCGCAATTCCCCTCTGCACCTTGCGAAAATCGATTCTCGAAACCACTCCAATATTGGGACCGGGCTGATGAGCATAAGGTATTCCCATGGTGGAAACCTTGCTATAGAGCGTTATATTCCCATAAGACAGGGATGCTGGAAGACGCACCTTCCTGGTAAAGGGATTCGTTTCTCATTAACTTCGAATGGGGTGGTGGAGAAGCTGCGAGACTCCTGTGGGAGAAGGAGGTAGGTGAGATCCCGTAGTGCGGCAGACCGCCCGAGGAAGCTCGCCAGGTCCCCCACAGGAAAGTGTTCAAATGCGGAATCGTCCTGGTAGACACGAGTGTCTGGACGATAGAGCTAGACGAGTAGCTTCCCCACCACCCCTTACCTTCATACGGCAACGGATCCCGTTTATCTCGAAATCGAGTCTTACGGAATACTGCCATTTTGTTGAAGATATAGAAAAAGAGGCGTTGTCTTTTTGGACATCGCCTCTTTGGGTTGGAAAAATTATTGATGAGTTTTCATTGCTGCGCCGACAAAGCCGTAGAATAATTCTTGCGGACGTGTCGGGCGGGACTTGAATTCCGGGTGGAACTGGCTGGCAACGAACCAAGGGTGATCTTCCACCTCGATGATTTCCACCAAACGTCCATCAGGACTTGTTCCAGAGAATGTAAATCCTGCCGCTTCCATCTGCTCACGATAATGGTTGTTAAATTCAAAACGGTGGCGGTGGCGTTCATATACAACTTCCTCCCCGTACGCTTCCATCGCTTTCGTACCTGCTTGCAGACGAGAAGGATAGATTCCTAAGCGAAGAGTCCCTCCCAAATCCGATACTTCTTTTTGCTCTGGAAGAAGATCGATGATTGGATGTTCGGTTGCTGGATCAATCTCAGCGGAGTGTGCACCTTTCAAGCCGAGAACATTACGAGCAAATTCGACGGTCGCCAGCTGCATACCTAAGCAAATTCCTAAGAATGGGATATGGTTTTCACGTGCATAACGGATCGCGTCGATTTTACCTTCGATTCCACGGTCTCCGAACCCGCCTGGAACAAGAATACCATCGACTCCTTGAAGCTCCTCTTGAACATTGTCAGGAGTCAAACCTTCCGAATTCACCCATTTGACTTCCACATCAGAATCATAACTATACCCAGCATGCTTCAGTGATTCGACAACAGAAATATAGGCGTCCGGGAGCTCTACATACTTACCTACAAGAGCAATCGTCGTTTTATGCTGCAAATTTTTCACACGATCAATCAACTTGTTCCACTCTGTCATATCTGCAGGCGGACAATTGAGACCGAAATGGTTACATGTAAGTTCATCCAACTTCTGTTCTTGTAACGTAATCGGGATTTGATATAGTGTGTCAGCATCTCGTGCTTCGATGACCGCATTCTTGTCGATATCACAGAACAAGGCAATCTTCTCTTTCATATCTTCAGAAATCGCCATTTCTGTACGCAGGACAATCACATCCGGTTGAATTCCTAGAGAACGCAGCTCTTTGACACTGTGTTGGGTAGGCTTTGTTTTCATTTCACCCGCCGCATTCAAGTAAGGGACGAGTGTGCAATGCAAGTACATGACATGCTCACGTCCAATGTCACTCTTAATTTGACGAATCGCTTCAAGGAATGGAAGGGATTCGATATCACCGACAGTACCGCCGATTTCCGTGATGACGACATCTGCATTAGTCTCGTGACCCGCACGGAATACACGCTCTTTGATTTCATTGGTAATATGCGGAATGACTTGTACCGTCCCCCCCAAGTAATCGCCACGACGTTCCTTCTTAATTACATTGGAGTAGACTTTACCTGTCGTTACATTACTGAACTTGTTCAAATTGATGTCAATGAATCGCTCATAGTGACCCAAATCAAGATCTGTTTCTGCACCATCCTCGGTAACGAAAACTTCTCCGTGTTGGTATGGACTCATTGTCCCTGGGTCTACGTTGATGTAAGGGTCGAACTTTTGAATGGTTACTTTTAATCCTCTATTTTTCAGAAGTCGACCTAATGATGCAGCCGTAATCCCTTTACCTAAAGATGATACGACACCGCCAGTTACGAAAATGTATTTTGTTGCCACGTTGAATCCCTCTTTCTCTATTTGTCTTATTTAGTTATTCACTAATCCATCTCATTTGATAAGAGGCTTTTACAGAAAAGCATGAGTTTCCACAACATTTCTCTATCGAAGAAAAACTGGAAGCTTGATCATGCAACAGCACAGGCGCCTTAGCCAAAACTAAGGCGCCGACCATTTTCATATAAAAAACAAAAAACGCTCCCCTCTCTCGGGGAGCGTTTGGAAATTTCGTTTCAGGAAATTAAAGAGCCCAAATAAGATTCTACTTTTATGACTTTTAAAAGTCAACATCTTATTTATCTTCTTCGTCGTCATCTCCAATGAAGCTGATGTCATCCTCGACCATTTCTTCCTCTTCTTCGTCGAGATCATCCTCTTCGTAATCACCTTCAATATCGTCATCATCGTCATCCAGATCCAAATCTTCATCCGTCAATTCGAGATCATCTTCCAGCTCATCTTCATCTGCATCATCGTATTCAGAAACACCCAACTCGTCTTCAAGCAATTTGGAAGGCTTCTTCTTCTTTTTCTTTTTACGCTTTTGTGGAAGGTTGGCGATCTCCTCTTCCATCTGTTCCACAGGGTACCATTTCTTCAGTCCCCAACGGTTCGTTCCAATAGTCATGAATTGACCGTCGATATTCATGTCCGTATAGAACTGTGCGATGTACTGTTCTTTTTGCGCCTCTGTGAAACCTTTCATCTCTGCAATGCGATGGAAAATTTCGTTGAAGTCAATCGCTTCACGTTCTTCCTCCAGGATTGTAGTCGCAAGGTCAATCATGGAAATTTCTTGAATTTGGTCACGGCTCATTTCTTTTAAGCTCACGGTCCAGCACTCCTTTATATAGACAAAATAGAATAAATAATCTCATAGGCATACGAATCACATTTAATCATACCATCCATTATATGATTTGGTATAACAAAAATCAAATAGAGCCATGCCCTCTTCCATTTTCTAACCAAACTTACATGAAAATAAACTTTCCATATAGAATAAAGATTAGACATAAATCTTGGTGTTCCTGCCATTTTAATTTAAACTATAGGTAGAAAATGTTGAATAAGGAGAGACGAAGGATGCAAAATCACCCTTTCAATTGGATTGCCACAACGATTGCAGCTCTGGCTATTGGCATATGGCTTTTCACAAGCTACGGCATGATCCACGAAGAGCATATGGAAGAAGCAGAAGTTTCCACGAAATCTCATAATGATGAAGGTTACTTTATTGAGGTCGAGGATAAAAAAGTACATGTGAAAGATACGAGTACATGGATGCTTCTGGAAGAAGGACAAACATACAATATTACGTATGAATGGTACGGGATGAAGAAACCTTATGTAACAGCAGTGAATCAGGCCCATGATGACGACCAGGTCGGCGGTCACTAATAGAAAAGCCCTCGCTTTCCAATAGGCGAGGGCTTTATTTATTCAACCTGATTCCGTTTTGTTCACCAGTGTTTGAAGGTCAGGGAAATCACTAACTTTCTATGACCTTCTTAATCATTTTGAGGGGTACAGAAGCTCGCCAGGCCCCCCGCAGGAAAGCGAGTGGTTTCCCAACCCGCCCCTTACTCTGTTACGGCAAAGAAATCCCTTAACTTAAGATTACATATTTCTTCTATATTGTCCGCCGACTTGGTAGAGGGCGTTTGTGATTTGGCCGAGGCTTGCTACTTTGACGGTTTCCATAAGCTCTTCGAAAATGTTGCCACCAGTGGCTGCAACTTGCTGCAGGCGGTTCAATGCTTGAGCTGCTTCCTCTTCATGAGAGTTCTGGAAGTTGCGCAATTCTGTGATCTGGTGTTCTTTTTCTTCTTTGGATGCACGGGCAAGTTCCATAGAGTCAATCTGTTCCTCAGAAGGTGGATTCGGATTCAGGTAAGTGTTCACCCCGATGATCGGCAGTTCTCCTGAATGCTTTTTCCCTTCATAATAAAGGGACTCTTCCTGAATTTTCCCTCTTTGATATTGACGCTCCATCGCGCCAAGGACGCCTCCGCGGTCGTTGATGCGTTCGAACTCTTGTAAAACCGCTTCTTCTACAAGGTCTGTAAGCTCGCGGATGATATAGGATCCCTGTAAGGAGTTTTCATTCTTTGTAAGCCCGAATTCTTTACTGATGATCATTTGGATCGCCATCGCCCGACGAACCGATTCTTCCGTTGGTGTAGTGATCGCTTCATCATAGGAGTTCGTGTGTAGAGAGTTACAATTGTCCTGAATCGCAATCAAAGCCTGCAATGTCGTTCGAATATCGTTAAAATCGATTTCTTGGGCATGGAGAGAGCGTCCGGATGTCTGAATATGGTACTTCAATTTCTGACTCCGTTCGTTTGCTCCATATTTGTCACGCATGACTACGGACCAAATACGGCGGGCGACACGCCCGAGGACGGTATACTCGGGATCCAGTCCGTTAGAAAAGAAGAACGATAAGTTTGGTGCGAATTTGTTAATGTCCATGCCTCTGCTCAAGTAATACTCGACATACGTAAAACCGTTGGCAAGTGTGAACGCAAGCTGGGTAATCGGATTTGCGCCTGCTTCAGCAATATGATATCCAGAGATGGAAACAGAGTAATAGTTACGCACTTCATTGTCGATGAAATACTGCTGGATATCGCCCATCATTCGGAGCGCAAATTCTGTGGAGAAGATACAGGTATTCTGCCCCTGGTCTTCTTTCAGGATATCCGCCTGAACAGTCCCGCGGACCGTATGAATGGTCTCTGCTTTGATCGATGCTGCTTCCTCAACATTCGGTTCCCGACCATTATCTTCTTTGAATTTTTCCAATTGCTGATCGATCGCTGTATTGAAAAACATTGCAAGGATGATAGGTGCAGGTCCATTGATCGTCATCGACACGGATGTGGACGGGGCCACGAGATCAAAACCATCATAAAGTTTTTTCATATCTTCCAGTGTACAAATATTGACGCCACTTTCTCCTACCTTCCCGTAAATGTCCGGGCGTTCATCAGGGTCTTCCCCGTACAGTGTGACAGAGTCAAAGGCCGTACTCAGACGCTTCGCATCGTCCCCTTCTGATAAATAGTGAAATCTCCGGTTCGTCCGCTCCGGTGTTCCTTCTCCTGCAAACTGCCGCTTCGGATCCTCTCCCTTCCGTTTAAACGGAAAGACTCCTGCAGTGAATGGAAAAGACCCAGGGACATTTTCACTGAGTAACCATGTTAACCGATCACCCCAGTCCATATATTTCGGCAAAGCGACTTTCGGGATCTTCGTACCGCTTAAACTCTCTGTCGTAATATCCATCGTAATCTCTTTGTCTCGCACTTTGAACTTGTAAGTATCTCCACTATAGCGCTCGTGAAGATCATCCCAGTCGTCCAGTTTATCTTTCGCCTCTTGTGACAACTTACGTTCATAGTCTTCTATCAAACGATGAAGGCTTTCTTTTGTACCTTCCTCCTCAAGCATTTCTACAGTGCCTTTCAGTTGGTACAATTTACGCGCTTTTTCCGCCTGGTCCTCTGTATCTTCATGATAATTTCGTACCGCAAGGGCAATGTCACGCAAATATTGTTTTCTTTCGTTCGGAATGATGACATTTTGTTTCTCTACTTTATCTACAACAGAAAAAGATGTCTCATCCTGCCAGGCGAATTTCTCATTCAACTTATCGATCAAAGCGGCGAATAATGTGTTTGTACCCGGGTCATTGAATTGACTAGCGATCGTGCCGTAAACAGGGAACTTGCTGTCATCTTCATGGAAAAGCATATGACTGCGCTGGTACTGTTTTTTCACTTGATTAAAAGCATCCTCTGAACCTTTTTGTTCAAACTTATTGATAACGATAAAATCAGCAAAATCAATCATGTCGATCTTCTCCAGCTGTGAAGGGGCACCGAATTCCGCAGTCATGACGTACATGGATAAATCCGTAATGTCCGTAATGGCAGCATCCCCTTGCCCTATTCCACTTGTTTCGACGATGATAAAATCGACACCGGCCGCTTTGACAACTTGAATCGCTTCTTCTACAGCTGTAGAAAGCTCCGAACGAGCATCCCTTGTAGCTAAGGAACGCATATAAACTCTCGGATTGAAAATTGCATTCATACGAATACGATCACCTAATAAAGCACCACCCGTTTTCTTTTTCGTAGGGTCGACAGACAGGATGGCGATCTTTTTGTCTGGCACTTCGTTGATGAAGCGGCGGATCAATTCGTCGGTCAATGAACTCTTACCTGCACCTCCTGTTCCGGTAATACCCAGGACAGGAATTGTCTTTTCCTGCATTTTTTCGACAGCTGTTTCAAAAGCAGCAACCGCTTCCCGTTCTTCTTTCGGAGTATTTTCCACATAGGTGATGAAACGGGCCATTGCTTGATGATTTCCTGCAGATAAATCTTTGACCCCTTGCTCGACATCCAGTGGGGGGAGAAAGTCACACTCTTCAATCATCAGGTTGATCATGCCTTGCAAACCGAGAGATCGACCATCTTCCGGTGAAAACACACGAGCGACTCCATAATCATGCAGCTCCTTGATCTCTCGCGGAATAATGACGCCACCCCCGCCGCCATACACACGGATGTGGCCCGCCCCTTTTTGATTCAAGAGATCGACCATATATTTGAAATATTCCACATGCCCGCCTTGATAAGAAGAAATCGCGATTCCTTGAGCATCCTCCTGGATAGCTGCATTGACTACTTCTTCCACCGAGCGATTATGTCCTAAGTGAATGACTTCTCCCCCAGTCGATTGTAAAATACGTCTCATAATGTTAATCGATGCATCATGGCCATCGAAAAGACTGGACGCCGTCACAAAACGGACGGGGTTTTTCGGCTTATAGATTGTCGGTTGTTCCATATCCGATCTTCCTTTCTATTGAAGTGTGCTTTCTACCTCACGATCGAGGCCTTTCAGCAACAAATGAATCTGCGTATCGGTATAAGTATCAATCGTAAATGTCCGTTGGAGGATCCATCTGCGGAATCCCCACATTTGGCCTTGCACGAAAATGTTATTGGCCATAAGTTTCACTTCTTCTTCGGTCAGCTGTCCGGGGAGGCTGTTCACAATCACCTGCTCCAGCATTGCCACCATGTCGCGTTCTTTTTGTAAAACATAATCTTGAGCATCACGGGAGAGCGACTTTACCTCCTGATACATGACGAGAACTTCATCCTGCATCTCATCCATCAATTGAAAATAAGAACGGATGGCATGGACAAGGCTGTTTGCACTCGTTTGGTTCGGATTTATGGACTCTTCCATACGCTCTTTTACCCGCTGATAGATTGAATCACAGACAAGGAACAGCACATCTTCTTTTTTGCGGATATATTCGTAAAGGGTGCCGATACTGAATCCTGAGGCCTTAGCAATCTCACGGGTTGTTGTTTTATGAAATCCCTTTTCCATAAAAAGTGTGACGGCGCCTTTGATCATTTGGTTTCTCCGTTTGGAGACGAGCGCTTCATCTTTGATAGTTGAAGGTACCTGTCTTTTCGCCAACATCACTCATCCTTCCTCGCCCATTCCTGAAACCAGGATCGCGCTAACTGATAAGGATCTGCATCTGGGTTTTGGAAAATCTCCATTTTTTTATGGTCCTTTTCCATTTCCGTTTTGACTTCGCGCCAAATTTCTTCGCGAATTAAATCATAGACTTCCAATTGAAGTTGTTGCTTTCTACGTTCCGCTCCTTTATCCGTCTGGTACAAATAAGATTGATGATCCTTTATCCTTTTCCATAAATCAGGCATTCCTTCAGCCTTTGTGGATACCGTTTGGACGATTGGAGGTTCCCAGCCTTCGGGTTGAACAATCATCATGTATTCCTTAAGTGTCGAGATCAGCTTCCGGACTCCTGGTAAATCCGCTTTATTAATAATGAATAGATCTGCAATCTCCATGATCCCGGCTTTGAAGATTTGCAGTACATCGCCACTATTCGGCGTCATGACAAGTCCCGTCGTATCTACCACTTTCATAATGTCCAGTTCTGATTGCCCGACGCCTACCGTTTCAACTAATACCACATCAAAGCCATACGCATCGCAAACACGGATGCTATCCTTCGTCGCTCGCGCCAGACCTCCAAGACTCCCTCTTGTTGCCATACTACGAATGAATATCCCCGGATCCATAAAATGCTGGTTCATTCTCGTACGATCTCCTAAGAGAGCCCCTCCGCTGAATGGGCTCGTCGGGTCGACAGCAATGACAGCAACCGTGAGATCCTGCTTCCTTAAATAGGTGAGCAACTGATTTATCAGTGAACTTTTACCAGCACCTGGTGATCCTGTAATGCCGACATAATGGGCTTGCTTCTGGATAGAAAAAATATCGCTCATCAATGCCAGCTTTTCTTCATCATCATTTTCAATCAACGTAATCGCACGGGCCAAAGCCCTCATATCCTGCTTCTGTATACGTTCGGCAAGTGAATGCATAGCCCTTACTCTCTATTTCGTAACCATGCGCCCGATTACGAGCCTCTGGATCTCCTGTGTTCCTTCGTATATTTGAGTGATTTTCGCATCACGCATGTATCGCTCTACTGGATAATCCTTCGTATAACCGTACCCACCATGGACTTGCACCGCTTCGGTAGTGACCTTCATTGCTGTATCGCCTGCGAACAATTTCGCCATGGCTGATGCCTCTGCATATGGCTTGCCTTCGGACTCTAAATAAGCAGCCTGGTATGTTAACAGCCGAGATGCCTCTATTTCTGTTGCCATGTCCGCTAACTTGAAAGAAATACCTTGAAGACTGGCGATCGGCTTCCCGAATTGTTCCCGTTCTTTGGCATAACCGACAGCTTCATCGAGAGCCCCTTGAGCAATTCCTACCGCTTGAGCAGCAATTCCATTTCGACCTCCGTCCAGAGTCATCATCGCTACTTTGAAGCCTTTTCCTTCTTCCCCTAGTATGTTTTCTTTCGGAATCTTGCAATCTTCGAAAATCAATTCCGTTGTTGGGGATGAACGAATGCCGAGTTTCTTTTCTTTCTTCCCTGTTGAAAATCCTGGCGTATCTTTTTCGACGATGAACGCACTGATTCCCCGGTTTCCTTCGTCTGGATTTGTTTTAGCAAATACGACGTAAATGTCAGCTACTCCGCCGTTTGTAATCCAAACTTTACTTCCATTCAACACATAATGGTCGCCCTCAAGCTTCGCCTGTGTCCTCATGGAAGAAACGTCACTGCCTGCTCCGGGTTCAGAAAGCGCATAGGCCCCGAGCTTTTCTCCTGAAGCCAACTGTGTCAGATACTTTTTCTTTTGCTCCTCCGTACCGAATTTGAAGATCGGCCAGCTTGCTAAGGAAATGTGCGCAGATAGAGTAACACCTGTTGATGCACAAACACGGGAAAGCTCTTCTACAGCGATGACGTAACTGACAAAATCAGAACCGATTCCCCCGTATTCTTCGGGCCACGGTATTCCTGTTAAACCTAATTCCGCCATTTTATCGAATATTCCACGATCGAAACGCTCTTCTTCATCACGTTCTGCAGCTGTTGGTTCCACTTCATTCTTAGCGAAGTCACGGACCATTTTTCTCAACATTTCCTGCTCTTCTGTTAAAGTAAAATTCATTTTTGACAGCCTCCTAGTCTCTAAGCAGATGATTTCCGATTACAACACGTTGAATCTCACTCGTACCTTCATAAATTTCACACACTTTAGCGTCTCTGAAGAATCGCTCGACAGCGTAATCTTGTGTAAAGCCATAGCCTCCGTGAACCTGCACCGCTTCAATCGCTGACTTCACCGCCGTTTTCGAAGCCATTAATTTAGCCATCGACACTTCTTTCCCGCACTTTTTACCTGCAGCCTGGAGAGAGGCAGCATTATATACTAGCAGCCTGGATGCCTCCACTTCTGTCGCCATATCAGCCAGTTTGAAAGAAACACCTTGCAGATGTGCAATCGAACGTCCAAACTGTTCCCGTTCTTTCGCATAAGCGACTGCGTGTTCAAGGGCCGCTTCCGCAATCCCGAGAGACTGGGCAGCAATGCCGATTCTTCCGATATTTAAATTGGCAAGAGCAATTTTGTAGCCTTCTCCTTCTGCTCCTAACCGCTGAGTTATAGGAATTTCGCACTGATCGAAATTGAGGGAAACCGTACTCGATCCGTGGAGCCCCATCTTCTTCTCCGCTTTTCCTATTGAAAAGCCAGGTGTGTTCCGTTCCACGATGAACGCGCTCAACCTTTTTTTTTGTATCCACACCAGGATTCGTACGAGCGAAAACGATGAATGTATCTGCGTTCCCTCCATTTGTGATGAACACCTTCGAGCCATTAAGGACGTAATGGTCTCCTTTTCTTTCGGCGCGAGTCTTCAAGCTGCTCGCATCTGACCCTGCGCTTGGTTCCGTCAAGGCGAAAGCACCCAAATACTCTCCCGTTGCGAGTTTAGGGATATATTTTCCCTTCTGCTCCTCGGTTCCGAAGTATAAAATCGGATTTGTACCGACAGAAGTGTGGACAGATAAAATCACTCCAAGGGTAGCGCTAACCTTGGATATTTCATGGATGGCAATGATATACGAGATATAGTCCATTTCTGCCCCGCCATATTTCTCTGGAATCGGCACACCCATCAATCCGATCTCTCCCATTTTCGGAATCAACTCAGAAGGGAAACGATCTTCACTTTCCATACGCTCTACGGCTGGTGCTATTTCTTTTTCCGCGAAGTCACGGACCATTCTCCTCATCATTTCCTGTTCATCAGTGAACTGCAAATTCATTATCGTTCTCCCCTTTACACGTTAATCGTAGGTGTAAAAACCGCGCCCTGCCTTTTTACCGAGCCACCCTGCTTTCACATATTTCCTTAAAAGCGGACATGGACGGTACTTGCTATCGCCGAATCCATCATGAAGCACTTCCATGATGGATAAACACGTATCTAAACCAATGAAGTCGGCAAGTGTGAGTGGTCCCATTGGATGGTTCATCCCTAACTTCATCACTGCATCGACATCCTCCGGAGATGCAACTCCTTCGTGAACCGTATAGATAGCTTCATTGATCATCGGCATCAAAATACGATTGGAGACGAAACCAGGGAAATCCTCCACTTCAACAGGAGTTTTTTCTAATTTCTTGGTCATATCTTCAATGGATTGATAGGTTTCATCGCTCGTTTGGATGGCTCGGATGATTTCGACAAGCTTCATGACAGGAACAGGGTTCATAAAGTGCATGCCGATGACTTGTGACGGGCGCTCTGTTGCTGCTGCAATCTCTGTAATCGGTAAAGAAGATGTGTTTGTAGCTAGAATTGCATGAGGTGGGGTAATTTCGTCCAACTGTTGAAAGACGCTCACTTTTACATCCATCTTCTCCACAACCGCTTCAATGACAAGGTCACAATCCGATGCCTCTTTCAAATCCGTCGTCCCTGTCAATCGCGCGTAGGCAGCGTCTTTATCTTCTGTAGTCATCCGACCTTTTTCTACTGCCCGTGCAAGGCGTTTTTCGATTCCTGACAAACCTTGATCCAAAGCATCCTGGCTCATATCGTTCAACTTTACATTCAATCCGGCCTGGGCGAAGACTTGAGCGATTCCCGCTCCCATTTGTCCCGCACCTATGACCATCACTCGGTTGATTGTCATGACACGTTCCTCCTTATTGTTTCGGTACTTCGATCAATACAGCATCTCCTTGGCCGCCACCAGAGCAAATGGCTGCAATGCCAAGGCCCCCGCCGCGACGCTTCAATTCATGAGCAAGTGTAAGAATGATTCTGGCACCACTTGCACCAATCGGATGACCCAAAGCCACAGCACCACCGTTAACGTTCACTTTTTCATGATCAAGTCCAGCGATTTTCCCACTTGCAAGGGAAACAGCAGCGAATGCTTCGTTCACTTCGAAAAGATCGATCTCGTCCAGGGACTTTCCTGATTTTTCCAGCAATTTATTGATGACAAGGCCAGGCGTTTGAGGAAAGTCTTGTGCTTCGACCGCTATCTCATCGTGCGCCAAAATCGTAGCAAGTGTCTCTGCTCCTAGTTCTTCCGCTTTTTCATCCGACATCAGTAACATGGCACAAGCTCCGTCATTGACTCCAGGTGCATTGCCAGCTGTGATGGTTCCTGTCTGATCAAAAACCGGGCGAAGTTTGGCTAGCGATTCGACGGTCGTATCTTTACGCGGGGCTTCATCTGTATCAATGACTTTTGGTTCCCCTTTACGTTGAGGAACTTCCACAGCAGTAATCTCCTCTGCCATCACCCCATCACCAATCGCCTTCACGGCTCTTTGATGACTTTGGTAAGCCCACTCGTCCTGAGCTTCTCTTGTCAATTCAAATTCTTTTGCTGTGCGGTTGCCGTAATTCCCCATATGAACGTTCTCAAAAGAGCAGGTCAACCCGTCATGGACCATCATATCTTTGACTGCACCATCTCCCATCCGCAAACCCCAACGAGCTTTTGGCATAAAATATGGTGCGTTACTCATGCTTTCCATCCCTCCAGCAACGATGATTTCTTCTTCCCCTAAACGGATGAATTGATCCCCCATCGTCACACTACGCATGCCTGAGGCACAAACTTTATTGACAGTTTCTGTTTTCACATCCCACGGAATTCCCGCCTCCCTTGACGCTTGGCGAGATGGCAGCTGTCCTTGACCGCCCTGCAAGACTGTCCCCATGATTACTTCGTCAACGTCTTCCGCTTTAACATTCGCACGCTCTAGTGCTGCTTTGATGGCGATTCCCCCAAGTTGTGCAGCAGTCAATGGTGCAAGAGACCCTCCGAATTTCCCAAAAGGTGTACGAGCTCCGGCTACAATTACAGTTTTACGCATATATTTTCCTCCTCTTTTATGTTAACGCTTACATAATTGACGATTGAACGCTCGCTCGAAACCGTCCCATAAGGAAAGTGTACATAAAACACTGTACACTTTCCACAATTTTCACACTATTTTTCATCACTTTCTTAGTTTTCGACGTTTCCTTTATTGAAAAGTAAGAAAGTATAAAATTGATCGCACTAAAATGAATGAACTTCATGCCGCCATATCCAGCTCCCGGACACTCGCGGCATAAGCAATCCGTCTTGCGAACCTCACAGGAAGCGGGGTCGTTCGGTGTTGCAACAGGACGTTGCGAACTTAACTGAACTTCTTTTTTTGACAAGGTCATCTTCCTCCAGCCGTTTTGCTTATGCGTTTCGTGTCTTTCGGGGCGCTTACGCTTTTCTATTGTCCAGCTCCAGCGCCCAGACACTCGCGACATAAGCAATCCGTCTTGCGGGCCTCACAGGAAGTGGGGTCGTTCGGTGTTGCAACAGGACGTTGCGAACTTAACCGAACTTCTTTTTTGTGACAAGGTCACCTTCCTCCAGCCGTTTTGCTTATGCGTTTCGTGTCTTTCGGGGCGCTTGCGCTTTTCTTAATCAAACGTTTGATTAAGCCGTCTTTTCTTCTGTTTTCTCAAACATCGATTTGGCTAAGATTTCTGCGATATCCATTGTACTGACTTCTTCTTCCACTTCCTTCGCTTTCGTTCCATCAGAAAGCATCGTCAGACAGAACGGACAACCACTGGAGATCATCGTTGGTTCTACTTCCAGGGCCTGTTCCGTACGTGCTACGTTGACACGGTTACCCGATTTCTCTTCCATCCACATCATACCGCCGCCGGCTCCGCAGCACATCCCGTTGGAGCGGTTACGCTTCATTTCGACCACTTCCACGCCCGGAATCATTTCGAGCACTTCACGTGGTGGTTGATATACTTCATTGTACCTGCCGAGATAGCAACTATCATGGTAGGTGATCTTTTCGTTTACAACCCCTTCAGGTTTTAAGCGTCCTTCTTTCAACCACTCTGACAGCATTTCCGTATGGTGATATACTTCTGCCTCAAGCCCGAAATCAGGGTATTCATTTTTGAAAATGTTATACGCATGCGGATCGATTGTGATGATTTTCTTCACATTATGCTTCTCGAATTCTTTCATGTTCTTTTCTGCAAGTTCCTGGAATAGGAATTCGTTCCCCATACGACGGGCTGTATCGCCGGAGTTTTGTTCTTTATTTCCAAGGATAGCGAATTTAATATCCGCAGCATTCATGAGTTTTGCAAATGCCATGGCGATTTTTTGACTGCGGTTATCATAAGATCCCATGGAGCTTACCCAAAATAAGTATTCAAATTCTTCGCCTGACTTTTTCAATTCTTTTACTGTAGGGATGTGGACATCTTCATCAAGCTGTCTCCAATCCTCACGTTCTTTCTTGGAAAGCCCCCAAGGATTCCCTTGACGCTCAATGTTCATCATGGCACGCTGGCCATCTGCATCCATCTTTCCTTCCGTCAGAACTAGGTAACGGCGAAGGTCGATGATTTTATCTACATGTTCATTCATGACAGGACAAGCGTCTTCGCAATTTCGGCATGTCGTACACGCCCAAAGTTCTTCTTCTGTAATGACATCTCCGATCAGACTCTTGCTATTAACAGCGTCCAGGGTAGCTGCTGCTTCATCTGACCCCTGGGATCGTGACATTTGTGCCAATGTATTCCCTTCGGTTCCGGAAAAAGCGTAAGAAGGAACCCAAGGGGATTGTCCCGTAACTGCCGCTCCTTTTTCTGTTAGATGATCGCGCAGTTTGATGATCAGATCCATCGGCGAAAGCATCTTCCCTGAGCCGGAAGCCGGACAAACATTTGTACAACGTCCACACTCCACACAAGCATAAAAATCGATCATTTGAAGCTGATTAAAGTCTTCAATCTTCCCAACCCCAAACGAAACATCCTCTTCGTCCGCGTCTTCATCCATCTCAAAGTTAATTGGTTTAAGTTTCCCTGGAGGCTCTTCTCTGCTTAAGAAAACGTTAACTGGAGCCGCAAGCAAGTGGGCGTGTTTGGATTGTGGTACATAGACTAAGAATGTCAGCAAAATCAACAAATGAATCCACCACATAATGAAGAAGACAGTTGCTGCTGCCACCGGAGGCAGCCAACCGAAAGCGCTTGCAATTCCGGACGCAACTGGTTCCGTCCATGCACCTTCATGGCCGTGCCAGATGATACCCATTCCATTTCCGACGAGTACTGTTACCATCAATGTTCCAATGAATATTAAAACAAGGCCCGCTTTGAAACCGCGTTTTAAACGAACAAGCTTCTCGATATAGCGACGATAAAATGCCCAGATGACCGCAACTAAAATAGTCAATGTCACGATTTCCTGGAAAAATGTAAAGCCAGGATAGAAAGGCCCTAAAGGCAAGTGTGAGTCTGGAGCCAGTCCTTTCCAAATAAAATCAATGGCTCCGAACTGAACCAGAATGAAACCATAGAACATCATCACATGGATGATGCCTGATTTTTTATCTTTTAACAACTTCTTTTGTCCAAAGACATAAATCCATATTTTCTGTAAACGTCTCTTCAACCGTCTGTCATACTCGAATTTCTTTCCTAATTTGATATAGGCTACTCGAGTCTGAACGACACGGACGAATAAGTACAGGCCGTACACTAGTACACCCAGAAACAAAATCCAGTTTGCCACCAACAACGGATTCATCGGTTCTCCCCCTCTTTGTTGTTGTCGCGCACGATGGCGACTTCCCTTTTCTCCGATCAGAAAATCTGACAGGTAATCTTAAAATTTTCTGAATCTTATAGCTTTACTATAAATTATGAATGAGCATTCAGTCAACACATTTTCGTTTTTTCCCTTTTTAAACTTCAAGAAACGGGGAAACTAGGGGGAAGAAACTTATATGGAGGGGTGAAAAATGTTCGTCACCTTTATTTTATTAATTATCTTATTGATATTATTACTGTTCATCGACTTCAAGTTAGGACGGGCGAAGCACCGGAAAAATCCTCGGACCCTTCCCTCACAGCAAGCAACCGGTAATTATAAACTTTTTAAAAACGGTTCCGTTCTTTTTGAAGAATTGTTTCAGAACATAGCCGATGCCGAGAAACAAGTCGATGTCTACTTCTTCTTGATAGATCGTGATTATATTAGCGAGAACTTCCTGGAAATCTTGAAAAATAAAGCTCGCAATGGCGTGTCTGTACGGTTACTGGTAGACAGGATCGGTGGATATAAGATCAATAAAAAAGCCCGAGAAGATTTGAAAGAAGCAGGTGTTGAGTTTCATTTCGCTGAAACGCCCGGTTTTCCCTTCTTTTTTTATCGATTTAATCGAAGGAATCACAGAAAAATTACAGTTATTGATGGGAAAATAAGTTATGTAGGTGGGTTTAACATAGGAAAAAACTATATCGGAGAGTCTGCCAAGTTCGGAAATTGGAGAGATTATCATCTAAGGTTAACAGGTCCAGTCGTATCTGATATGCACAAAATCCTGTTGGATGATTGGTACCTCGCTACAGGAGAGCAAATCGATCATTGCCCTCCTCCCAAGGAAGAAGGCAACTATAAACTGAGAATTATCCCCACAGATGGGGTAGAACTGGAAGGAGAATTCGATCATATCATCCAGTCTGCCAAGCAAGAAATCCTGATTGGCACCCCCTATTTCATTCCAACGGACCGTTTGCAAAACTCTTTAAAAACAGCAATAAAAAAAGGAGTCAACCTCATCATCATGGTACCGATGAAAGCGGATCACCCTTTTGTAAAGCCTGCAGCTATTCCTTACTTGGAGGAACTGTACCGGCTGGGAGCAAAGATCTATTTGTTCGACGCCGGCTTCTATCACTCGAAAGTCATCATGGTGGATGGGCAGTTTGCAGACATAGGAACAGCCAATTTCGACCGGCGCAGCTTATTTCTGAACAAAGAAGTGAACACTTATGTGTATGATGAAGCATTTATCGGCGAGTTAAAAAAAGGCTACATGGAAGATGTTGCAGATGCTATACCATTTGATGATCATTGGCTCAATCAACGTTCTCTCACCACACGACTGAACCAAAAAATAGCCATCCTCCTGAGACCTTTCCTATAAAAGGATCTTTAAGTCTAAGGGGGGATTGTAAAAGCGTCTAAATCGTGATGTTTGTAAATTTATTGAAGATCCCATTGCCTCCAGGTATATAGAGCCATTCCATGAACCTACCCATGATAACGAAGATCCAAGCAGTCATTTGAAAAATTCAGGCAGCATAGGGCCGATCCATGCCATAACTCTAAAACCCAGATAGATCCCAATGATCCCAGCGACGCCCGCAAATGCAGGTGGAGCCGGGATTGGTAATTTGAACGCGGCGAAGATAATGCCGACAATGAACCCTGTTATCAGTGCTAAGATTACTTCTTTCATTAGGAGCCAACCCTTCTATATGTAGGATAAGATTATCTTTTGCTTGCATGCCTTTTGTCATGCAAGCATCTTTTATTATGATACGAAACTTCGTTTCGATGATTCGGATTCCCCTCCTCTTTAACTCCTAAACGTATCTGCTCTCTACTAAATGTTTAGTATTCATGAAGACTCGATTCCGACATGTTAGTGGGATTTAAGGGTCGTTGGGGAAAGGCTCGCTTTCCTGTGGGGGAACTGACAAGCCTCCTCAGGTACGCCTTCCGGGATCTCGTCTAGCTCCTTCTCCCACGGGAGTCTCCCCTTTCCCCACGACCTATACCAAATATTCAAATGGAATCAATCATTTCTCTTACTTCTATTGGAGCTGGAAAACATTGCAGTCTTATAAGTAGATACTAAACTTTCCTACGTACACTCTTGGGTTTATTCTCATATGTGTCTAAAAAGCATGCACGGTGTTAATGTGCAAGACTCCTACGGAAGTAGTGTACTGTTCAAGATCCCACAGAGCGGTGTTCGAGGGAGCTTGAACGTATCTCCGCGGAAAGCGAGTACATTCCCGAGACCACTGAAAAAGTACGGTATTTTTTGTGAGAATACGGCTCAGCCCATAAAAAAACTCCCAAGGTCCATAAAAATGGATCTTGGGAGAGGCTGGTGGCCTCAGGTAGAGGATATTATCTTCGCTATCCTCTTCAAGTTAACCGCTATTGCCGTTAACTTGGTTTGTGAAGACACACTTCTTAGACCATACCCTTCGGCACGATCTAAACCATGGAAATTCTTCATTTCCCCATTCTTTCGTTCTTGTGCTGCACGTTCTTTGTATATCTCTTTAAATTCTTTGGTTTCCTGGCGTTGTTTATGTTCATAATATACA
>NZ_FOSB01000004.1 GCF_900114165.1 Halobacillus dabanensis | reverse complement strand
TCCGATCATGGACGTATTCAATGGAGAAATCATCTCTTTTGGCATTTCCAAACGACCAACCCTGGACTTTGTTCTGAAGCCGTTGAATGAAGTATTGGAAACTATCCAAACGGAAGCCGAATACCGGACAACCATCCATTCGATCAAGGCTGGCATTACCAACACAACAAGTGGGTGAAAACCTTAAAGAAACATCGCATCTTCCAAAGTATGTCCAGGAAAGCGAATGCGCAGATAATGCGGCCATGGAGAATTTTTTCGGGATTCTGAAACAGGAAATGTATTATGGAGAAGAACTGGTTTCTTATGAAGAGCTTAAAAGAAAACTAGAAGCATACATGGACTACTACAATCATGAACGCATAAAAGCAGAATTGGCTGGTTTAAGTCCCATCCAATACCGGACTCAAACCTGCCAATCAGCTTCATAATAAAAACTCTAACTTTTAGGGGGCACTACCCTTCCTATAAGTGAAGTTCCCTGCTTTTTATTTATTTTCTTTTTCCTCGATCTCTTTAGGTTTTTTCACTAAATATTGAAAGTAACTTTCCAATTCCCTTATTTGCTCCGGACTCATTGACTTCCACTTTTCCAAGTCAAAAAAAATCTGCGTCTTCGATTCCGTATTGGTCCATCAATTTATTCACTTCTTTTATGGAATCAAATTCATTGCTTATTATCTTGATGATCTGAAATATCTGATCGGCCCAAAAGATAATCAGTGGATACATTGAAAAGGTCAGCTATCTTGTTCACTAAAGGAAGCCATCTAAAAAAAGAATGACAATGTGAAGCATTATTTGTAAAGTATGATTTACAGAACTCACTACGCTTCTTTAAGGTGGACCAGGGTGAGATTTTTTATTTAAGGAGAAAAAAGATTGACCAATCCTGAATGGACTATTTATACCTTGATAGTACAGGGGTTGAATGAATGTGCTTTTACACCAAATTTGTAGACTTTAAAGACCTAAAAAAAACAAAATTGTTTGGAGAGGAACAATTCCCTTCAGTTATTAAAATCTTGTTGCTACTTTATTCTATCGCTAGAAATGGTTATATTTTTCATAACGGTAATAACAGGATAGCCCTTGCTGTTATTGAAATTTATCTGAATTTGAACGGTAATGAGCTAACTTTTAAAAATGAAGAGGCTGAAGATGATAAATTTAAGGAGAATGACTGTATTCAATATCTCACCGATGAATTATTTCCATATGTAATAAAATTAGAGGAAGATATTTAATTACGAGAAGAGCCCTACATTGCATCGAAATTTTGGAAGAGGAGTATCTAGTACTCACTCAAATCTGATGCCTTGTGGGGCTCAATTTTTATGCTCTTTAAATTAATTTGTCAATCATCATACCCTTTGTGTGCTCCAAGCATGACCATACCGAAAGAGTCGAAGTTCACAAAATTAAGCTCACATAAATGAAAGCAGATCATCGTGAAGAGCTAGACCGATCCAATTTTATTATTTCATTTAGGTTTAATTCCTCTTTACTTTTTTTGTATTTTCGAGACTTTTTCTAATCTGATTTTGTCTAGTCATGACTAGTCTTGTCTAAGATATTTCAAATAAAACTAAATCCCTCCATAATAAATCTCATGATATCTCAATAAAAAAGGAGGATTTTATATTTTTGAAGAAGGTGGAATAAAGGCTATTGCAGTGTATAGGTAAAAAAAGACAGAAAATGAATAAGTTAGCTTTAGACAAGGGGTTCACAAGTAAAGAGGCTGTTAAATGTAGTCAAGAGCCGGATCAGCTATTGAATTTATACAGGGCCATTTAATCAAAACTGCATATTAGGGATAGGAAAGCAGTAAACACTACATAACCTGTTCACTTGTCTGATCTTAGAAACAGTCAAATTTAAAACTGTAAATTATTGTATATATGAAAGGGGAAACATATTTATGAAAAATAGAGATGAATGGATAGAGAAAACGATAGAATCTCTTTTTGAACTATTACCTGACGAGTCTGTCATGGGGGAACCATTCTGGACAATTATGGAGAAAGATTCAGGTTATGAACAAGGTGTGAACGGTAATTATATTAGAATGGAGGGTAATGTTATCCCCTTATTTCTTTCTAAGAAAATGGCAATTGAGGCCTCTAAAAGGTTAAGAAAAGAAGGAGTAGTTAGAGGAGTTTCTCAATCACATTTGAAACATCTTATTGCACTATCGGAGGAAAACGTAGGAGACATGAAACTATGTTTAATATTATTGGAAGAAACAAAAGCGATGGTAGTAGAACCCGAGTTACTAACTGATTATTTTTTGCTTGATCAGCATGAAAGCTTTCAAAATTCTGCCTACCAAATCAAGGGAAGAACTTCAAAACGAACACTCAAGGAAGAATATTGGGCTTTAAACCAAAAGTTTATCTAAACACTTAATAATGTAGAAGATTTTTATCGATTACAAAATATAGATCTTCAAGAACGTTACCGCCCTTCAATGGCTATTCTGGATGTCACTAATCCAGAACCCCCGGTACACCGTTATATTCTTTGCCTAATGTTGTTCTGGCCCCTGGATTGTCAACACAGAACTAGACAACTTTGTTAAGGTGCTTCTTTTTAAACTCAATAGGGCTCGAATAGCCTAAACTTCCGTGAATACGGATATGGTTGTACCAGTGGACATAGTCAAATAAAGACAGGTTTAATTGTTCTTGGGTTGCGAAAGTTTCTCCATAAACAAACTCTGTTTTAATCACTTTATATGTAGCTTCAGCGACCGCGTTGTCATAAGGGCAGTCTTTCATACTCAAAGACCGGTCAATGTTAAAGGTTTCTAGTAACTCTTCAATGGCTTGATTCTTAAACTCACTTCCACGATCGGTATGGAAAAGTTCTAAATCACGTAAATTTCCATTGATAGAGGCAAAAGCTTTCTGAACCAAACGGGCATCTTTTTGAGGACCAGAACTGTAACCGATAATTTCACGGTTATACAGATCCAGAATCGTACAAATATAATGCCATTTCGAACGGACTCGTACGTAGGTCAGGTCGCTCACCACAACTTTACGAGCCTGGTCTTGAGAGAATTGACGATTCAACGTGTTTCCCTGTTCCGACTCGTTACACGGGCTTTTCACCGGCTTGTATTGTGCCACGGTATATTTAGAGACAAGCCCCTGTTCTTCCATAATTCGACCAATCCTACGACGAGAAACTTGAAAGCCCTTCTTATATAGCTCGTGCTTGATTTTTCGGGTTCCATAGTTCTGCCGAATTTCATGAAAAATCTCGACTATAAGAGTGGTTATCTCTTCTTCTTCAGATGTGTCTTTGTCTGATGCTTCATAGTAAAACGTACTTTTTGGAAGTTGAAGGACGGCACACATTGCTGATACCGAGTATTTGTGACAGTAGTTCTGAATCACACTTACTTTCGTCCCATGATCAGCGCCGCTTGCTTTAAAATGTCGTTTTCCATGTTCAGTCGCTGGTTCTCTTTACGTAACTGGATGAGTTCTTTTTGTTCAGGTGTGCGATTATCTTCTTCTTTAAATGAACCGGATTGCCAATACTGACTAATCCATCGGTCAAAAGAAGAGGACGCAATTCATACTCTTTGATAATCTCTTTTCTAGATTTACCATTCTCATAAAGTTACACAATCTGTTTCTTAAATTCTTCCGTAAACGTACGACGGTTTCTTTTGGTCATGGTCCGCTCTCCCCGACTGAAATATTTAGTAAAGTGTACCGGACCTTAACGAAACTGTCCAATCAAGCGTAGCCTATCCACCCCTCATATGAAAAGAGGAGTGACGATAAATGAATGGAGCATTGAATCGAGCAGTAGATACTAAAGAACATCTTGAAATGATCTATGTAGATGGGAGAGGGAGCATGAGTAAGCGAAGAATGCGTGTTGTAGAAGTACGTGAAAATCATGTTCTTGCTTATTGTTACAATCGAATGAGAGTACGTTCATTCCGAAAAAATGGAATAATGTCGGTATACCCGTACAAAGAAAGGAAAGATGTCGTCAATGGATAATCGGAATCGTGATCGAGGAACAATTTAATGGACTTCATTAATGCTTCCTGAACACGTGGAGATGATCAAGCAAGTCTGGAAAGAAGATGAACGTATAGAAAAACCTATACTGGATAAGCAAAAAGCTGAAGAGATAGAATTTGCATTGAAATTAGCTATTAAAGATGACCTTACCATCAACATTCAGTACCACAATGGATTTGATTTTAGTTACATAAAAGTGAAAATCGACTCCATAGATCCTAATACTCGTAAGGGCGATGCATAGACCTGTGTGATAAGCTGACTACAACTATTGAGTTCGATGACATATTTGAGGTTAAGGTTTTGTAGTAAAAACAGGCAGCCAGTCCGAGTTGTATAGGCTGCTTGTAGGTTTACATTTTGTGGATTAGCCTCAGCTTTTATTTAAGGTGCATTCCCAAAAAACATTCGTTTTAAGTAAAAAGTAAGGTCACCAAATGCTTTAGTTACACTTTCAGTGACAGTACCTTCACTTTAGGTTGTTCCCATTTACATATATGAGACCGGTACACATTAATAATCTTCTTTCATTTATACTTAACTACTCTTTCAAAAAAACAATTACAATTACTAAATTTTTTAACATGGAATTATTTTGAACATTTTTAGGTCTTTTTTACTCAAATGAATATTGCTTAAATTACACCCTAAAAATGAGAGGAAGGCTTCCGATATATAGAGAGTGCTAATAAGTTTTAGCACTATAACTATTTTGGAGGTAATACTATATGCTTATAACTGATGGGAAAATTGTTTCCCCAGTCCTGGTTCAAACGGCCTTGTCGAATCACATTCCCATATATTATTTAAATGATGAGCGTCCTCTAAACCTTAAGGTCAATTCAAAGATGTTAACCACCTCGGAAGACTGTCTAGACCTCCTGGAAAAGAATGATTCTAATCACCCTAATGTTAGAGCTTCAAAGTTAGTTAAAAATAAAGCCGAATTCAGGAAAATCTCTTCATCTCTTAATGAAGATTTTTTTTACAGGTTATTTAGTATAGAAGAATTACTGAAGGTGAATAAGGAGTCGATTCCATATCCAGTTGTAATTAAGCCAAATAAGGGATATGGGAGTGTAGGAGTTTACATAGTAAAAGAGGAAAATGATTGGGTGCAAGCTGTTCAAGACCTATACTGTGACATCTTATTAGCTAAAAATATTTATTCTGACACGGTCGTTGATAGTGACCAAATTATTATAGAAGAATGGATAGAAGGGGACGAATATGCATTAGACTGTTATTTCGATAATAGAGGTATACCTGTAATCCTAAACATCCTCAAAAGGCGTTTCGCCAATGATAAGGATACATCAGACCGTATTTATTACACATCAAGTGAAATTATAAAGGAAGTGCAAGGTCAAGCTTTAGAATACCTTCAGAAATTAAATGAAGAAATTACATTAAAAAACTATCCATTTCATATAGAGGTGCGCAGGACGCGCAAAGGAATTGTGCCAATCGAGATGAATCCACTTCGTTTTGCTGGTGTAGGCACAACTGATGTTAGTTATCATGCTTTTAATATAAACGCTTCTGAAAGCTATTTCTTAGATGCTAAGCCTGAATGGGAACCTATTATTAACCGACCCGATCAATCTTTATATGGTTTCTTCTGTGCGGAAATACCAAATAATATAAGTATTAATCTTGTAGAGAGTATCAATCATACATCATTAGAAAAAGAGTTCAGTGAAGTGCTTGAATACCGTGAAATTGAATCAACAACTGATCGCACGTTTGCAGTTATTTTTTTCAAAGCAAGAAATATAGAAGAAATTGATCGTCTTTTGCAGCTTGACTTATCATCATATATTAATTTAAAAAAAGTGAAAGAGGCAGTCAAATGAATAAAGTAAAAGAACTTAACCCAAATAAATCCCTTAAATCTCAATTATTTCTAAACTTTATCACGCCTATTATAATCTTAGGTGTATTGGTATTTGTCTTTGTTAAAATCCTTTCCTCACATATTATTAATGATTATGTGCTTCCTCAGTTTGAACAAATTCTTCAAACAAACGGTGAGGAACTGGTCCGTTCAATCGATGTAGAGGAGGTTAATGAAGTCATTAACAACCCCGAAGCTAACCCATCAGGTATAATCAATTCCTTAGACGCATTTATGGAAGGGGAAGAACGTCTCGAATATGCATATATTTTGACGAAGAAAGCGGACACCGATTACATCGTGGGCTTGAATGGAAGTGAAGACGTTATGATTGAGTCTCCTTTTACTGATGAGCAAAATCAAGCCTTTAACAATGATGAGGTAGTAGTCACCTCAATATATGAGGACGAGTGGGGAGTACATAAATCTATTTTTATACCCATGGAAAACTCAGAAGCTATTGTTGGAGTGGATATGAGTACTCAATTTGTGACTGATTTACAAAGGAACATTAACTTCTTTCTTATTGCATTTTTAGTAGTTGCCTTAATTTTAGGAGCTTTATTAGCGTATTTATACGGGAATAAATTGAACCGAACTGTCACATCCTTGTTGAAATCAATTAACAGGGTAAGTGATGGGGATTTAACTGCACAAGTCCAAGTGGATCGCAAAGATGAGATTGGCCAACTCGCAGATTCAATAAATAAAATGAAAGATAACCTAAAATCGTTAGTGGGAGGAGTACTTGATTCATCTAATCAGGTAACGGCTCAGGGAGAAGAATTGACACAATCAGCAAACGAAGTAAGAGAAGGAAACCAGCAGGTAGCTTCTACAATGCAAGAAATTTCTTCAGGAGCTGAGGCTCAGGCAGATAGTTCGACGGATTTATCTGAAATAATGAAAGGTTTTGCTCGTAAAATTGAAGAAGCTAATGAGAACGGAAAAAGTATTTCTTCTACTTCTAAAGAGGTTCTTGCAATGTCAGATGAAGGTCAAAGTATGATGCAAGAATCAGTTCATCAAATGAACACTATTAATATGATTGTTAAAGAGTCAGTTGGTAAGGTACGCGGATTAGATCAACAATCACAAGAAATAACTAAGCTTGTCCAAGTAATTGAAAATATTGCGGATCAAACCAATTTGCTATCTTTAAATGCAGCTATTGAAGCAGCAAGAGCTGGCGAACATGGGAAAGGTTTTGCTGTAGTAGCAGATGAAGTCCGTAAATTAGCAGAGCAAGTATCCCATTCAATTGTTGATATAACATCAATTGTTGATAAGATTAAAACTGAATCAAGTCTTGTTGCGGATAGCCTAGATGCAGGTTATATGGAAGTGGAACAAGGTTCTAAACAAATTGAGGAAACAGGCAGGACCTTTAATTCAATTCATTCTTCTGTAAGTGAGATGGCTGGACGTATACAAGGAATTGCGTCACACTTAACCGATATTGCAAACGATAGTCAGAAGATGGATACTTCCATTGAAGAAATCGCCTCTGTATCTGAAGAGGCGGCAGCTGGAGTCCAACAGGTTGCAGCTTCTACGCAACAAAGCATTAGCTCCATGGAAGAGGTTTCTAATAGCGCAAGCCAGTTGTCGGAATTAGCGGATGACTTAAATAAGCAAGTCCGTAAGTTTATGATATAGATTTGTTAAGGGCGACATGGTTAATTGCTTTATTTAAATGAGACTACATTATAATGTAGAAACTTGAATTTAATATTTTATCTATTATTGGGGCAGAAAGTGGGGCATAATTTCATTATTATTGCCCCCCTTTTTATTTGTCTTAGCCATACAACCCTAAAGAACATTGATTTAATAGTGTTCTGCATTAGTTTATCATGTACAATCATACCCACTCCAATAGCCTTCTAAGCTGTTGGTCTTTTTGTGCCGGAATTCAAACCAATTCATCAAGGAGAATGTGACTTTTTAAAAGTCACAAGAAAAGTAACGAGGGATGAAATAATGCGATGTATGTAGGAGGTAATGATGAGTAAGCGTAAAATTATAATTAGTTTGTTAGTTATATCTCTTTTGGGAAATGTGTTGTTTTTCTATAAGTGGCAGCAACAAGCGTCAATTATTGAACAGAAACACATGGATTTTTTAGATAAAACGGTACACTTGAAAGCATTCAGTGTTGATGACCATTCTATATTTTCCCGTCAGAGGCTTGGGATGCTCCATAGACTATCTGTTGCTACCTCGGGTGTCTCTTATGCCACTCAATTATATGAAGTTGATTCACCAATTACACTGGAAGTTACCAAGACATTAACTGATTTCGAAAGAATTTTAAATGAGAAGTATATACCAGTTGTGCAGAAAATAAATCATTCTGAGGAACCCATTTCTAAAGAGGACAAACAGATGCTATTGCAGTTAGGTAACCATTATGAAAAAGCTGATTTTCCAGAGAGTAAAAAAGTAAGTACAATTGGATTGGCCACTTATATGGAATCAGTTAACAAGTTTATTGAACTTGAAAAAGAGGCTGGGGACTAAAAAATCATCCATAACGATTACCGAAATTGGGTCTTGCTTTAAAAAGTATCTGACTTGTGAGGTTTTGAAACCTCACAGAAAACCTCACGAATCGGAAAATTACTCTTGAGAGGCTTTTTAATTTAGTAAGCGATTTTTAAAACCAGTCATAATCCCGTCAATCTATCCTTAAACCCTATTTTGAAAGGGTTCGGGGCGTCATCACATCATGCCGCCCATACTTGAAAAAACTTTCCCTCACTTTTTAGCCCCTCAACTCTCCCTAAACTCGCTTTACCCTCAGAGAGGCTTCTCCCTCAACCCTAATAGGTTAGGTTGTTTCACTTCTAGCTTATCTTTATTATCATCCAAACCTTCCAAGGATAAATGACTGGTGGCTAGCGGCTTATGTAATTATAAATGACTGCCATCTATTAAAAAGCCTCTCAAGAGTATATATCAAATAAAGTGCACATCTCGTCCGTTTCACTATGTTATGTGGTTTCCAAATTTTTTTCCAATATAATAGCATATACTTGTAAGTTACATGTAGTTAGAGGGTGAAATCGATGGCTTTCGGTTCAAACCGTGTCATTTCAAATATCAAATGATAATAATTTTATTTAAGCGAGCAATCATATTTCCTTTGTATTTTAAAAAGCTCTTATATGCTAAATCTAAGACACCAAAAATAAACGAAGCATCGTGCGCCATTTGGGCTCAATGCTTCGTTGGTTAATCATTCTATCGTTATGCGGATTTGCTTTGTTTATCTTACAGGCTCCATCAAACCAAGGGTGCGTGAGGTAGAATCATGAACCCTTTCAAGCAGCTCCGGATGATCCTCCAGCGACTCGCCGTAGGAAGGAATGATTTTTTTGAGCTTTGGTTCCCACGCTTTTTGATACTCAGGAAAGCACTTGTGTAAGACTTCCAGCATAATCGAAACGGAAACGGAAGCCCCCGGTGATTCGCCCAGAAGTGCCGCCATGGAACGGTCTTCTGCGTGAATCAATTTGGTACCAAACTGGAGAGCTCCACGTCCGCCCTCATCTGTATCTTCAATCAATTGTACGCGCTGTCCAGCTACAAGCAGGTCCCAGTCTTCATTTGAAGCGTTCGGAACAAAATTCCGAAGTTCTTCCATTCGATCTTCTTTGGACATGGTCAGCTGCTGCGCCAAATATTTGAGCAGGGATGTATTCTTTGCGCCGGCTGCGAGCATCGTCAAAACATTCGTCGGCTTCACCGAGCCAAACAGATCCATCGGAGAACCGGTCTTCAAAAATTTTGGCGTAAACCCGGCGAAAGGTCCGTATAATAGCGTATTTTTTCCTTCAATATGGCGACGGTCCAGGTGCGGTACGGTCATCGGCGGGGTACCAGTTGGTTCTTTTCCATAAACTTTGGAATGGTGCTGTTCAACCACTTCCGGATTATCACAAACGAGAAATTGGCCGCTAATCGGAAATCCTCCTATGTGTTTGCTTTCGGGGATCCCCGTTTTTTGCAGTAATGGCAGGGCGTTGCCCCCGGCACCGATAAAGGCGAAGGAAGACGTATGCTCCTCGAGCGTTCCTTTTTCAAGGTTTTGTACCTTGACTTCCCATGAGCCGTCCTCCCTTTGTTTCATATCATCTACCGCATGATTGTACCGGATCTCTACATTGTCTTGCTGCTCTAAGTTGTTCAGCATTTGACGTGTCAATTCCCCAAAATTAACATCTGTTCCATGATCAACCTTCGTTGCCGCTATCGGTTCTGCGGAGGAGCGGCCCTCCATCATTAAAGGAATCCATTCCTTTATTTTTTCAGGATTATCGGAAAACTCCATCCCCTGAAACTGAGGATTGTTAGCTAGAGCATCAAACCGCTTTTTCAGGAATTCCACATGATCTTCTCCGTAAACAAAGCTTACATGAGGCAAGGGGCGGATGAACTCCTCGGGATTTTGAAGGTCACCCCGCTCGACAAGGTACGACCAGAGTTGCCTGGAAACTTGAAATTGTTCATTAATTTCCACCGCCCGGCTGATGTTCAGGGAGCCGTCCGACTGTTCAGGGGTATAGTTCAGCTCGCAGAGAGCCGCGTGTCCGGTTCCGGCATTATTCCATTCATTTGAACTTTCTTGTCCGGCGGAGTCGAGCTTCTCGAACAGAGTGATGTTCCATTCCGGTTGTAATTTATTCAAAAGCGTAGCTAGTGTCGCACTAACGATGCCGGCACCGATAAGGATGACGTCAGTTGATGTGTGGTTATGATTCATGTTTTTCCTCCTTCTTATAATTAAACAGGCAGTGGCAGTATCGTATTTTTACACAACCGTGGAGGGTATTTTCCCTCTACGTACCTTGTTAGCAGCTGCGTCCTCCTTGAAGCTTTTCTTTTATTGCTATGCCACGTTGCCTTTTTTAACTTTTTTCAAATATCCTCATCCACTCTTTAAGGATAAAAAGTCTTTCTAAATAAAGTTTTTTGTGATCGAAAAGTCTACCATTCCCTACAAGGTAGATATAGTAGTTTTTTATATGATGCCAAAGACGCTTTAATCCAACAAGTGAAAGGGGAGTGGATTTTGGAAAGATTACATCACCGATTAGAAACGGCAGAAAAAGCGGTGTCTGCCTTTGAAAGTTCAGAGTTTGTCTATGGAGAAACATTCAAAAGTTAGTCCGCTGGTATAATCACACCGAATTTATGGAACTCCAGGCTATCTCAACCGAATCAAATTCAAGCAGAAACATTTTAAAAAGATCGTCTAGTTTTGTGTTGAAAATTCAATCGAGGTCTTAGAAAAAGGCTGAGTATGGACCCCCTACCCAGCCTTTTTCTTATATGATATGGACCTTGAGGCCATTTTCTGTAAATACATCAACCATTGCTTTTTCTGCCTTTTCCTTATCCGATCCATGAACTTCCAGCTTATAATCGTTCTTATCAGATAACGACACACTTAATCCTAAAAAGCTTTTGACGTCAATGACTTTGTGGGGAGTATGTAACACAATACTCGAATCAAACTTGTTTGCCGTATGAACGATGTTTAGCACTTTCCTGCTTTCTTTTGAACCTGTTTCCAATCCCTTTGCAACATTCAGCCCGGCATTCATTTTTTTCTCATCCATTCCAACCAACCTCTCTTTTATTATTTGCCTCTGTGAAATCTCCTGTGGAATTCAAGTAATATGGTTCATCTATGTTGAGCGGCATTTCCAGCACAGTTCATAGTGTTATAGAAGTATATTCATTATGTTCAAATCGAACGTGATTTTCAAGAGAATCTTTGGGATTAATATAATTAGGCAAATAAGGATAATAAAAAAATAAGTAGGGTTATATATTTATCCGAAATATATTCCTATAATGACGAACAGGCTTTCTTAAAAAATCCGCATTTTACGCGGGATAAATGTTTGTAAGGATCATGGTCACAATGGAGAGGCTTTAGCAATGATAGAAAGCGCCTGTCCAAATCAATAAAGACAGGTTTTGATTATAAATAAATCGACACATGGAGGGACTGCAGATGATCAATTTAGGTATTCGAGCACATGACCTTGAACGTTTACCTTTAGAACAATTAGTCGAAAGGGTTTCCGGAAAAGGGTTAACATCCGTTCAGCTTGCCTTGGCAAAATCGATTGGGGAGGAAAGTACGGAAACAGGCAGTTTGAGTCCGGGCTTCGCTCACTACGTAGGCAGGACATTTTCGGACAGGAGTGTTCAAATTGCCGTTCTTGGCTGTTATATCAATATGATTCACCCTTATTATGACGAAAGAAGAAAAGCGCTGGAACGCTTCAAAGAGCATATCCGCTATGCCCGTGATTTCGGGTGCAGCATTGTAGGGACGGAAACGGGTAATGTCCATCCGGAAATCCAATATACAGAAGAAAATTTTCATGAACAGCCTTTTTGGGACGTCGTACAAAGTGTGCGTGAGCTTGTATCAGAAGCCGAAAAATTCGGTGTGATAGTCGGAATTGAAGGGGGAGTCAATCACCCGATCTATTCCCCAGCCGTTATGAAGAGGTTGTTGGATTGTGTGGATTCTCATAATCTTCAAGTTATTTATGACCCTGTAAACTATTTGACCGGCGAAAACTACGAGCAGCAGGAAGCGATCATTGAGGAAGCGTTCGAACTATTCGGGGACCGAATCGCGATTATGCATGCGAAAGATTTCCGAATTGAAGACGGTACACTCCAGGTCGTCCCAGTGGGGAAAGGTCTATTAAACTACGACGCGGTGTTTAAGTATATGAAGAGAAAGAAACCGTTCGTCAACATTTTGATGGAAGAGACGAAAGAACCGTATATCAACGAAAGTATCGACTACTTAACAAACAAATGCAAGCAGGCATAAAACCAATAAAACAAAAGAATGTAGTTGTTTTTTTTGGAATTTAGCCCAAAATATTTTTACTTATGTTGATTATTTTTTGAATTATCTTTATAATGAAAGCGCAGTCAAAAAACAGAATATCAAAAAAATGATAATTCTTGGAGGTAAAGATGATACAGAGTGAAGTGACACTGAAGAAGGAAACCGTACTGGATCACATTGATTCCCTTATAGAAAACCTGGCTCAAATAAAGGATGACACAGGTGAATTTCTCTTAAACTTTGATGGACTTGTGGTGGATGACAAAAGCTGGCATGTTTGGAATTGGCCTCAGGGTGTTGGTTTGTATGGGATTTACAACTTATATAAGCTGACGAAAAATGAAAGGGCTTTAAAAACGGTAAACGAATGGTTTGACGCGAGGTTTAAAGAAGGGGTCCCGCCGAAAAACGTCAATACGATGGCTCCGTTTCTTACCTTAGCTTATATGTATGAGGACACCGGTGATCAAACCTATGTCCCTTATTTGGAAAAGTGGGCCGATTGGGTTATGTACGATATGCCTCGTACCAAAGAGAACGGTTTGCAGCATATGACCTATGGTCCGCCGAATACCGAACAGTTGTGGGATGACACGCTGATGATGACGGTGTTGCCACTGGCCAAAATTGGTCAGCTTTTGAACAAGCCCGAATATATCGAAGAAGCGAAAAGGCAGTTCTTAATTCACACGAAATATTTATGCGATACAAAGACAGGGTTATGGTATCACGGCTGGACATTTGAAGGTAACCACAATTTTGCGAATGCTTTGTGGGGCAGGGGGAACTGCTGGATCACTATCGCCATCCCGGAAATCATTGAAATGCTGGACTTGAAAGAAGGGGATTTTTTCCGGGAGTTTCTTCTCGAGACTTTGAATCGTCAGGTTGAAACGTTAGCTGAACACCAACATGAAAGCGGTTTATGGCATACGCTGATTGACGATCCGGATTCCTATTTGGAAGCATCCGCAACAGCTGGATTTGCGTATGGAATATTGAAGGCTGTCCGAAAACGCTACATTGATGAAAAATACGCGGAAGTCGCCAGCCAGGCGATTCAGGGTGTCGTAAACGAAATCAATGAAGACGGAGCCGTTCAAAAAGTTTCTGTCGGAACGGGCATGGGGGACACGCTGGAATTCTACAAAGAAATCAAAACGACGACGATGCCGTACGGGCAGTCTCTGGCTGTTTTGTGCCTGACGGAATATCTGCACACGTATATCTAATAAGCTTCACAATCCTTACACGGATCATGATGGTGGTCCGTGTAAGCCTTTAAAACTTACAGAGGAGGAAAGAGCATGAAGAGGAATGTCATCTTGTTGTTAGTAGGTGCATGTGTCCTTACGATGATTGCTGGTTGTGGCTTGAATGCTAAAGCAGGTGATCAGGTCGTCTTACGTTTTGCTTATGCCAGTAATGCACCGCCTGTCAAAGAGGCGATGGCAGAGTTTGGTCGATTGCTTGAAGAGAAAACCGATGGGGAAGTCATCGTCAAATATTATCCGGATTCCCAACTAGGCGGGGAAAGGGAATTAATTGAGTTGACTCAGACGGGGGCGGTCGACATCACTAAGGTTAGTGGATCTGCTCTGGAAAGTTTTTCTGACCGCTATTCGATTTTTGGTATCCCGTATTTATTTGATGGAGAAGAACATTTCTACAATGTCATGGAAAATGAAGAAATCATGGACCCGATTTATCAGTCGACTTCAGATCTTGGGTTTGTTGGATTGACATACTATGATTCTGGACAGAGAAGTTTCTATATGAAAGACGGCCCTGTGGAATCCCCGGAAGATATTAAAGGGAAGAAGATCAGGGTGATGCAGAGTGAGACGGCCATTGAAATGATCGAGTTGCTCGGCGGTTCCCCGACACCTATGAGCAGTGGAGAAGTGTACACCTCTTTACAACAAGGGATTATTGACGGGGCAGAAAATAATGAATTCGTTTTAGTGACAGCTGGACATGGAGAAGTGGCGAAGTACTATTCTTATGATCAGCATACGAGAGTGCCTGACATTGTGGTCATGAATGAAGCCACGTTGAATAAATTGACACCTGAACAAAGGGAAGCGGTTCATGAAGCGGCGGAAGAATCAACAGTATACGAGAAGAAAGTATGGAAAGCCGCCGTTGAAAAAGAAAAGCAGATGGCGATAGAGGAGCACGGCGTAGAATTTAATGAAGTGGATAACACACCATTTAAAGAAGCCGTACAGCCCCTTCACGACGAATTCAAAAATAATGAAGAATTCAAGGATCTATATAAAGCGATTCAAGAAATGAGCGGTCAATAAGTAAGGGGGGAATCAAATGGAAACAGTGAAAGTGTACGTGGACAAAATACTCTTGGGTGTAACGGCTGCTTTGTTCCTTATTATGGTAGCGGTTACAACATGGCAGGTCATTGCCCGATATGTTCTGAGCAACCCGAGTACTATCACGGAGGAGTTTATACGATTCAGTCTGATCTGGCTTTCGATGTTAGCCGCCTCGTATGTCGTTGGAAAAAGGAGTCACATCGCATTCACGATGATCAGTGACCGGTTCAAAGGAAAGAACAAAGTAGGGTTAGAGCTTTTCATACAATCCGCCTTTTTACTCTTTTCGTTGGCCATCATGACGTATGGGGGAGGGAAAGCTATCTCGATTACGATGTCCCAACTGTCCCCTTCCTTAGGGATACCGATGGGATACGTGTATCTGTCCTTGCCGGTATCAGGCTTGTTGATCACGTTCTACAGTATCGTGAATATGGTTCAGTTGTTAAAAAAAGATAAAACTACGCCTATGGAAAAATGGGATAGCGTGGAATACGAAAAAGCAGGTGAAGTTCTATGATCTTACAGGCTAGCTTAATTTTGGCCCTTGTTTTTGCAGTTCTACTGGCGGTAGGTATACCGATAGCGATCAGTATTGCCGTTGCGTCTTTAGCTACCATCTTACTGATCCTGCCTATCGATATAGCGGTTTTCTCCTCAGCGCAAAAGATGATAGCCAGTATTGACAGCTTTTCTTTGATAGCGGTTCCATTTTTCATTTTATCTGGAATTATTATGAATAACGGTGGGATTGCCGCGAAGTTGGTGGACTTTTCTAAGCTGTTGGCGGGAAGGGTCCCGGGTTCTCTTTCCCATACGAACGTTATCGGAAACAGCCTGTTCGGTTCGATTTCCAGCTCTGCAATCGCTGCCTCCACAGCTATCGGCGGGGTCATGGTCCCGCTGCAAGAAAAAGAGGGATACGATCGGAAATTTGCAGCGGCTGTCAATATTGCCTCAGCGCCGGCTGGAATGGTCATCCCTCCAAGCACCGGTTTCATCATTTTCTCCCTTATCAGTGGAGGGACTTCGATCGCAGCTCTATTCATGGGCGGATATGTAATCGGTGTCCTCTGGGCTCTCGCGATTATGATTGTCTCTTACATCATTGCTAAGAAAAGAAAATATCCGGTTGTGACAGAGAAATCCAATTTGAATGTGAAAAAAATCGTTTGGGAAGCTGTTCCGAGTATCCTCTTGATTTTTATCATTATCGGCGGAATACTTACTGGCGTGTTTACGGCAGTTGAAGCATCAGCTATTGCTGTCGTGTACTCCTTCATTTTGGCTTTCTTCTTTTATAAGACGATCACGTTGACACAGCTGCCACATGTGATGGCTCAGGCCGTTGAAATGACAGGAGTGATCATGCTTCTGATTGCTGCTTCTTCCTTAATGTCATTTGCTATGGCTTTCACAGGTATTCCGGCGGCGCTGAGCAGCCTGGTGTTAGGCATTTCTGATAATCCGATCATCATTTTGCTTGTCATGAACCTTCTCCTGCTGTTAATCGGTACGGTTATGGACGTAGCGCCGGCGATTCTAATTTTCACCCCGATTTTTATGCCGATTGCTACAGGTATTGGTATAGACCCTGTTCATTTTGGAATCTTCTTCATTCTCAACTTGTGCGTTGGTACCATTACACCTCCGGTTGGAACAGGACTCTTTGTAGGATCGAGTGTAGGGAAAGTGAAGATCGAACAAGTACTGAAGCCACTCCTTCCATTTTATGCAGCGATTTTCGTTTTACTTATGCTAGTCACATACATTCCGCAAATCAGCTTATTCTTACCGAACCTGCTGGGACTATAACTCATAAGCACACCTCGTCATCAATCATGGTGTGCTTTCCATAGACCCTCTCTAATTAACTGAATTTTCTCTTAATTTATAATCTATTTGGATAGCCGTTTGCAACGATTTCAAATAATACAAAAAAGGTGATGAAACATGTATTTGAATAAATCTTCTCTTGTTAAAAAGGTATGTATGATCGCTTTAGTTGTCCCTCTACTGATGATGGGAACGTTCCGTGCTTCCGCCTCTGATTGGAAAAAACACGAGGGAACAGGAAATGGGGAAGGTGTGCAGTTGGAATATCTCGACCGCGGACTGGTTGCGGCGTCTACCTCTGAAGGGGTATTCCTGAGCTGGAGGCTGTTGGCTGACGAGGTGACCGGTTCTTCCGGTACAGGTCTGACGGGTACAACTTTTCAAGTCTATCGTAACGGAAGTAAGATTGCCACAGTGGAAGACAGTACGAACTATTTGGACAAGGACGGGGCGGATCAATCGGAATATTATGTCACAGCTATAAGGGACGGGCAAGAAATCGACCAAAGTTCATCCGTTTCTCCATGGGAAAATCAGTATTATGAACTGCCGCTTGTAAAACCGGAAGATGGGACGACACCTGATGGAGAAACTTATACTTATTCCGCTAACGACATGAGCGTAGGTGATGTGGATGGCGACGGACAGTATGAATACTTTGTGAAATGGAATCCATCAAACTCGAAAGACGTCTCCCAGGTAGGCTATACCGGAAATACATATATCGATGTCTATGAGCTTGACGGAACTCTCCTTTACCGCCTTGATTTGGGAGTGAATATCAGGTCGGGGGCGCATTATACGCAGTTCTTAGTCTATGACTTTGACGGAAACGGAAAATCAGAATTGATGCTGAAAACGGCTCCCGGTACAAAGATTATTCAGTACGATGATGCGGGGAATGTAACATCGGAGGAATTCATCACCATGCCTGAAGAAGACAGGAAAAATGGCTACAGTCATAAGGACGATTACCGGATGAGCAGTGATGATTATTATGAGCACGTTGTAGAAATGTTCATGAACTGGCATGAGCATGAGGAAGTGACAAGTGGTCATTGGCCAGAGACGCTTGAGGAAGCTTTCGAAATCGAGAAACGGTACAGCTATCCGTTATCAAGAGAAGATGCGGAAAGTCTGACAGATTACTTCATGGATGAGTATGCTCCAAGTAGAAGCAGCCGTAACAACTTAAGGGAATTTGAAGGCTTCATATTGGAAGGGCCGGAATATTTGACCGTATTTAACGGGGCGACGGGTGATGAAATGGACACGGTCCATTACAAGCCGGGACGCCATGATGATGGTCTTATGTGGGGAGACTATGCGATGTCGAGAATTGAGCCCGGTAACCGGGTCGACCGTTTTCTCGCCGGAGTCGGTTACCTGGATGGGAAACAACCCTACGCCATTTTCGCGCGTGGTTACTACACGAGAGCTTCCCTTGTGTCTTACAGCTGGGACGGGAAGCGGATTGAGGAACACTGGTCGGTGGATAGTGGCTGGACTCCGATGAGCAATCCTTTCAATGACCGGCCCCATGATCAATCAGGGACGGATGTTGAATTCGGCTCCCTCACTAATCAGGGATTCCACTCATTGAGTGTGGCGGATGTAGATGATGATGGCAAGCAGGAAGTGATCTATGGAGGAGCCGCAATTGATCATGATGGTACGTTGATGTACAGTTCAAAGGATACATTACCGGCCCAAAGTGCAGCACCGGGGACTGACGCTAAACTGGGACATGGAGATGCGATGCACGTAACGGATATCGACCCGGATAGACCGGGATTAGAGATATTCTCTGTTCATGAAAATGGCGCCACTGCTCCGTATGGATATGTTTTACGGGACTCCGGGACAGGTGAAGCGATTTATGGCGGCTACACAGGGAAAGATACCGGTCGCGGAATGATCGGGGACATTGACCCTGAGCGGAGAGGCCTGGAAACGTGGGCAGTTGGAGTATGGACGGCAGATGGTGAACAAATCAGTACGGAAACACCGGGTACAAACATGAACATCAAGTGGTCTCCGGATATGACGACACAAATCGTTACAGGTGCATCGGAGGACACGCCTTCCATTGAAGACTGGCAAGAAGGGAATCTGCTCACAGCTACAGATACGTTGACCAACAATGGTACAAAAGGGAACCCTGCCCTTGTAGCCGATCTATTCGGTGATTGGAGAGAAGAATTGCTGTTGCGAACAAAGGACAGTTCTTCCATTCGGATGTATCTCAGTACAGAGGTGACGGATCACAAATTATATACATTAATGCACAACCCGCAATATCGGGTGGGAATCGCAAGACAAAACTCGGCGTATAACCAGCCTACCTACACTAGCTTCTATCTCGGATCGGATATGGACTGGAATAGCGTTCCTGTTCCAGATTTATCGACTTCCAGTTTCCTCTCGGTGTTACAAAACAGGATGGGTGAATATGAGGAAAGCGGAGAACTAACGGGTCCTTTACTCTACCAGTTAACGAACACTTTGAAACAGGTGAGGCACCATTTGGAAAAGGGATCGGAAAAGCAGGCGCTCAAATTTTTGAACAAGTATGAGGAACGGCTTAACGATGAAACGAAGCAGAAATACATCTCTCCCCAGGCTAAAAGAAACTTGACCCATTATGTTCAACTTTTAACCGATCAGTGGGAAAAGAAGGGAAATAAGTAGGACAAAAAGATAAAACATCCGTAGGCCGTCTTACAGGTGACTGGGGGCGGTCTTTCTATCGACCTCAAAGGAAGAGTGGATGCCGATTATTGTGTAGCCGGTGCCCTCTTACCTTTAAGGATATGAAGGTTTGTAAATGTTTATTTTTGTTCGTTTATATATTATAATGAGGAGTGTGAAGAAATAAGGAGGCATGAAATGATGTTATCTATTGAACGATATGAAATCATTTTAAATAAATTAGAAACGGACAAAACGGTCAAAGTCTCCCAGCTAAGCCAATTGCTTGGTGTAACGGAAAAAACCGTACGAATCGATTTAGAAGCTTTGGAGGAAAAGGGATTATTGAAGAGGATCCATGGTGGTGCTATGTTGGAGAACAAGGAAGGGGAAATCCTACCTGTCAGTGAGAGGCAATCCAGCAAGACAGAAATTAAGGACGCCATCGCAAGGGAAGCTGTAAGGATGATTGAACCACATGAAACGATTCTAATGGATGGAGGAAGTACGACGAGTGCGATTTCGGAAAGGCTCGGTGACTTCCCGGTAACCGTTATTACCAACGATATCAAAATTGCGTACATTCTTTATGATAAAGAAAATGTCCAGCTTGTTGTGCTAGGGGGCACCCGGATTCATCATTCTTCTTCATTGCTCGGAGATCAGGCTACAGAAGCTTTGAAAAGGCTGAGGGTGAATCGTCTTTTCTTTGGAACGACAGGCTTTTCTATTGAGCATGGTTTAACGGTACTTAATAGCCTGCACGCCGACTGGAAAAGGAAGATCATAAACTGTGCCGATCATGTCACTCTCGTAGCAGATTCTACGAAATACGAAAAAGTAGCTTTGGTGCAATTTGCCGAGATAACAAATGTAAGTGAACTTATAACGGACGATCAATTAGACCACTCTGCCATAAAAGAGATAGAGGATAAAGGCGTTAATGTTAGGGTTGCAATAAAAGAATAGTAGATTAATGGTGTGGAAAGGTTGAATTTTCCGAAATCAAATGGTAATATACAAACTGTAACGAACATTTTCAAACAAAAGAGAACTTTCAATTCAGGGAGGTAAATCATTTGATAGAATCGCTTTTTTCTTTAAAAGGAAAAGTTGCATTAGTGACTGGTTCCAGCAGAGGGCTGGGACAGGGGATTGCGGTCGGTCTTGCAAAGGCTGGCGCAGACATTATCGGTGTAAGTTCTGGAAATAGTAAGTCAGACACGAAGGAGCTTGTTGAGGGTTCAGGATCGAAATATTATGAATTAACGGCAGATCTTACGGATCCTGAAGCAGCCAAACAGCTGGCTTCACAGGCTACCTTATTAACTGGAAATGTGGATATTTTAGTCAACAACGCTGGAATCATTCGCCGCAATCCTGTAACGGAGCATGCAGACGAGGATTGGGAGAGTGTCATCAACATTAACCAGAACTCCGTTTTCTATTTATCACGCGAAATCGGAAAGCATATGCTGGAGCGGGAATCTGGAAAAATCATCAACATCGCTTCCATGCTATCTTTTCAGGGAGGATTGACCGTTCCGGGATATACCGCCAGTAAACATGCTGTGGCCGGGATTACTAAATCCTTAGCCAATGAATGGGCAAGTAAAGGCTTAAATGTAAACGCTATCGCCCCGGGATATTTTGCGACAGATAATACAGCGCCGATTCGTGAAAATCAAGAGCGTAAATCCTCTATTGAAGCAAGAATCCCTCAGGGCAGATGGGGAACCCCGGAAGATTTACAGGGAGCAGCTATTTTCCTCGCCTCTGATGCAGCGAACTACTTGAATGGCCACATCCTTTGCGTTGATGGTGGATGGATGAGCTCTTAATAAATTTATAGAAAGATTCAAAAATGAGAGGAGAATGGAAATGGAAGTAAGGTATGCAACTAACCCGACAGATGTTAAACAGTATGATGGTGAAAGATTAAGAAGTGAATTCCTGGTAGAGTCCCTTTTTGTAGAAGGTGAAATCAATATGGTGTATTCTCACTATGATCGAGTCATTACTGGGGGTGCTGTCCCGACAGTGAAACCTCTGAAACTAGAAGATCAGGAAACTCTGAAAACTGAATTCTTCCTGGAACGAAGAGAAATCGGCATCATCAATATCTCTGAAGGGAAAGGGAAAGTCATCGTCGATGGGGAAACTTATGAACTGAACAAACGCGACTGCCTTTATGTCGGTCGCGGAAATGAAGACGTGCAGTTGGATAGTGTCGATGCTTCTAAGCCTGCCCGTTTTTATTTAGCCTCTGCAACTGCTCATAAGGAATATCCGACAAAAAAACTTCCGATTGAAGATGCCACTCCTACGAAATTAGGATCTGACGCGGAATCTAACAATCGTACGATCTATAAATATATCCACGGAGATGGTTTGCAAAGCTGTCAACTGATGATGGGCATGACGCTTCTTGCCCCGAACAACATGTGGAATACGATGCCGCCGCACGTGCATGATCGCCGTATGGAAGCTTACTTATATTTCGATATGGACGAAGAATCCCGTGTATTCCATTTCATGGGCAAGCCGGATGACACCCGTCATATAGTGGTGAAAAATGAACAAGTAGTTCTTTCTCCCCCTTGGTCGATCCACTCAGGTGTTGGTACAAACAATTATACCTTTATCTGGGCCATGGCCGGAGAAAATTATACATTCGATGATATGGATCACGTGAAAATGGAAGAGTTAAAATAAAGGTAATCAGGGAACCATCAGAAGCGGGAGGTACTCTCTCGCTTCTGGTGGGAATTTTTTAATCTGACCATTGGAAGATCAAAATGATGAACAGGAGCGAAATCATGGATGTTATAACTCTTGGTGAAAGTATGGTTCTATTCAAGCCGGGTTCGACAGGTCCGCTCAGATATGTAGATTCTTATAGGAAAACAGTGGGCGGGGCGGAGACGAATGTTGCTATTGCCCTGACAAGGCTCGATCACCAGATAGGCAGGCTGGATTAGCAAACTCGGTCAGGATGAGTTCGGGCTGTATGTCCAGAATGTCATCCGGGGAGAAGGGGTGGACACTTCTGGCGTAGCTTTCGATAACCAGGCTCCTACGGCTGTATTTTTTAAAGAAAGAATGACCAATCAGGATCCAAACATTTACTATTACCGGCACCATTCCGCAGCGAGTTTGCTATCTCCTGATGATTTGGACGAAAACTATCTTCAATCGGCCAAATACCTTCATTGAGCGGAATCACTCCAGCTTTAAGTGAGAGCTGTAAAGAAACAGTGGATGAAGCGATCAAGCTGGCAAAAAAACATAAGAAGACCATTATTTTCGACCCGAATATACGTTTGAAATTGTGGTCGGAAGAAAAGGCCAGACAAGTACTTATGGAAATTGCCGGGCAGGTGGATATTGTGTTACCAGGCATAGAAGAGGGCAAACTTCTGACGGGATCCAGTGACCCTAAAGAAATCGCCGAAGTTTTCATAAATCAGGGAGCGAAAGTTGCCGTAGTCAAGCTTGGAAGTGAAGGAGCGTATTTTGCCACAGAAAGTGAGAATGCATATGTTTCAGGGTATCAAGTAGACGAAGTAGTGGATACGGCTGGAGCAGGAGATGGTTTCGCAGCAGGTTTCATTTCAGGGCTATTACGTGGATGGGACTATGAGAAAGCTGTCAAGTTCGGCAACCGAATCGGAGTTACGCTTTATCTGTGGAAGGAGATATGGAAGGCTATCCTTTCTGGGGGCAAGTTAACCCTGACCAATCTCAGCAAATAATTTCTCGTTAGGAAGTGTGTGTGATGATCAATAAAATTACTCTATTCCATCAGGTAGTAGAAAGTGGTGTCGTGGCTGTTATTCGTAAAGTACCGGAACATGCTGTTGAACAGGTTTGTGAAAGTCTGATTAAGGGGGGTGTAAATGCCCTTGAGGTAACCGTTGATGATCCGAATGGACTCGCTGCTATCCGAAAACTGACGACTGCCTTCAAAGGTAAGGCGATTATTGGAGCGGGAACTGTCCTGGATAGTGAAACGGCAAAACAGGCGATTGATAGTGGGGCTGAATTCATTGTAAGCCCGGTGTTGAACGAAGACGTTGTGAAAACGACGCTTCGATATGGCAAACTATCTGTTCCAGGGGTCATGACGCCGACGGAGGCCATTACGGCTTATGAGATGGGAGTCGACATGGTGAAAGTTTTCCCGGCCTCTTCCGTAGGGGCTTCGTTCATTAAGAACATGAAAGGACCGTTACCTCAAATTCCAATCATGACGACAGGTGGCGTTGATCTCGATAATGCGGCAGACTTTATAAGGGCTGGAGCAGTTGCTATTGGGGCAGGTGGAAACCTTGTCAATCATACTTTAATTGCAGAAGGAAATTTTGCTGAATTGGAACAAATGGCTACATCCTATACCGAAGCCGTAAGAGAAGCGAGATCATAACCCTTCTTTTCCGCAGCGAGATTGAGCTGCGGAAATCCATATACCTCTCGTGTCGACTACATAAGGGAGAGGGTGAACGATAATTGTCAGTGGATATCCTACATCAGCTACTTCAGGAAACAGAGGAAGAAAAATCACTGTTACAGAAAAGCAATCAAGTGAAAAAAGACCTCTATACAAATAGTGGGGATTTTATCATTCAAAGTGAGAAGTTGATGGATTCAGATAAAATGATCATGATCAGGAAACATGCAAGATATGCGGATTTTCCGAAGCATAAGCATGACTATATCGAGATGAATTATGTATACAGCGGCAAACTCGAGCAAACCGTAGGGGAGACCCCGATTCGGCTGAAACAAGGGGAATTGATTCTGCTGAATCAGTTTATTGAGCATGAAATAAAAGCATGTGAACGAGAAGATATCATTATCAACTTCATCATCCGCCCCAAGTTCTTTGAATATATTTTCACCTATTTGACGACCGATAATACAGAGAATACAATGAATGATTTCCTGATAAACAGTCTATTTGAACATACGCAGAATGGACAGTTCCTTTATTTTGCCGTTTCTGAAGTGGAGTCCATCCAGGAGCTCGTCAAACAGGTGATTAGGGAAATTATGGAGCCGAGCCTCTTGTCTCAGTCTTCAATCAAGCTGTATATGGGTTTACTCATGATTGAGCTCGTCAAACATTCTGATAAACTGAAAAAGCTTAACGACGGGAATCTTGAACATCAGATGATCATGAAAGCCTTAAAATATATTGAAGAGCATTACCGGACGGCCAATTTATATGAACTGGCAGAAGAATTGAATCAAACTCATTATTGGCTCAGCAAGAACATTAAAAAAATAACGAACAAAAACTTTAAAGATTTATTACAGGAGAAACGATTAAGTGTAGCGATGGATCTATTAAAAATCAATCATCTCTCCATTTCTTCTATTGTGGAACAGGTAGGATATGACAACATCAGTTACTTTTACCGGATTTTCAAAAAGAAATACGGAGTAACTCCGAAACAGTACCGGGACCAATTTGGAGAGATCTAGAAGTGTGGCGATAATCAAGTGCCCCACTTCTTTTTTTATGTGCCAAAAAAGGATAGAAAATGGCCTGAAAAGAGGGAGAATCCCGAATCAGGGCTGGCTGTTCCACACATTTCACATCTTTTTCTGTTGCAAATAAGGACAATAATTAAATGAATGGCGTTATTTTAAGAAACGGGATAACCCTTTATGATAAACGTAGTTAGCGCTTACACGAAGAGGTGATGATGTGAGTAAATATAGTATAGCCGTGGACATAGGAGCTTCCAGCGGCAGGTTAATGGCGGGCAAGGTGGAAGAGGACAGGTTAACCCTTCAGGAAATCCACCGTTTTGAAAATAAGATTAGCAAAAACGGAGCGTTTTTCTGCTGGGATATGGAGAAGATTTTTCATGAAATCAAAGCCGGGATAAAGAAGTGTTGTACGGCTGAAATAGAACCCGTAAGTATCGGAATTGACACGTGGGCTGTTGATTTTGTTCTGTTGGATGAGAATGATGAATTGTTGACGGAAGCTGTCTCCTATCGTGATCAAAGGACAGACGGGATGATGGAGGAAGTCCTTCAAATCGTGAGTAAGGAAACATTGTATTTCGAAACCGGCATCCAGTTTCAAACATTCAATACGATTTATCAGCTTTATTACTTGAAAAAAAATCACCCGGAAATATTGGATAAGGCAACATCATTTCTCATGATTCCGGATTATTTGAACTTTTTACTAACGGGTGTGAAAGCCAATGAATATACGAACGCCACATCCACCCAGTTAGTGAATGCCTTTACGAAGCAGTGGGATAAGGAATTGATAGAACAGTTAGGCATTCATTCTTCCATGTTTCACGAAATAAAGCCTCCTAAAACAAAACTTGGCCCCTTGAGAAAAGAGCTGGCTGATGAATTCGGTTTTGATATGGAGGTCATTTTACCAGCGACGCATGATACAGGGTCAGCTGTCCTGTCTGTCCCGTCAGTCGATGAAACGATTTATCTCAGCTCAGGAACCTGGTCTCTCATCGGAGTTGAAAATCGATTCCCGATTTGTGTCCCAAAGGCAATGGATTACAACTTCACGAATGAAGGGGGAATCGATTATCGCTTTCGCTTCTTAAAGAACATTATGGGGCTTTGGATCATCCAGGAGGTCAAGCGGAATTACCATGATCACTATTCTTTCGCGGACTTTGTAGACTTAGCCCATGAGGCGAGGCATTTCACATCTAAGGTCGAGGTGGACGATCAACGCTTTTTAAAACCGGAAAATATGGTGGAAGAAATTCGGAAGTACTGTACAGAAACGGATCAGGCCCCTCCTTCAACGCCGGGAGAAGTCGCTAAATGTGTGTTTGACAGTTTAGCAGATCGATATAAACAAGCGATCCGGCAAATTGAAGAGATTTTTGAAAAAGAGTTCTCCACGATTAATGTCATTGGTGGTGGATGCCAGAATGAAATGTTAAATCAGCTAATTGCAGATTCAACGGGGAAAGAGGTGCTCGCCGGACCGGTAGAGGCTACGGCAATCGGAAATATTGTTTCACAATTACTCTCTCTCGAGGAATTGGAGAGCATTGATCAGGCCAGGGACCTTATTAGACGATCCTTTTCTATTAAGGAATATGTGAAGGTTTCCGTATAAAAAAAAGAGGAGGAACGGACATGACCATTAAAGGAAATTTTGAATGGGCGAAAGAAGAATATGAAAAATGGGGCGTTAATGTAGAGGGAGCCCTTGAAAAATTAAAGAACGTACCGATTTCGATTCACTGCTGGCAGGGGGATGATGTCGAAGGGTTTGAAGTGAACCAGCAGGAGCTTTCGGGAGGAATCGATGTGACTGGAAATTATCCGGGTAAAGCATCGACTCCGGACGAACTCCGAAGCGATTTGGAGATGGCGCTTTCCCTGATCCCTGGTCACCATCGGATCAACCTTCACGCGATCTATGGGGAAACAAAAGGGGAAGTAGTTGAACGGGATGAACTGAAGCCAGAACACTTTGAAAACTGGGTCAATTGGGCAAAAGATAATAAACTTGGCCTGGATTTCAATCCCACCCTGTTCTCCCACCCGAAAGCGGATGACGGGTTAACGTTGTCCCACCCGGATCCATCTATCCGAGACTTTTGGATTCGTCACTGTATCGCCAGTCGTAAAATTGGAGAATATTTTGGAAAAGAGTTAGGAACACCTGCCCTGACAAATATATGGATCCCTGATGGGTACAAAGATATTCCTAGTGACCGTCTGACGCCAAGGAAACGATTGAAAGAATCACTGGATAAGGTTTTTGCAGATAAGGTTGATGAACAATACAATGTGGATGCTGTAGAAAGTAAGCTGTTCGGAATTGGATCGGAAGCCTATGTGGTAGGTTCTCATGAATTTTATATGGGATACGCCTTGAAGAACAACAAATTATGCTTATTGGATACAGGACACTATCATCCTACAGAAGTCGTATCGAATAAAATTTCGGCTATGCTATTATACAGCGATCAGGTCGCTCTCCATGTTTCAAGACCTGTAAGATGGGATAGTGATCATGTGGTTGCACTGGATGATGAACTGAAAGAAATCGGAATGGAAATTGTCCGAAACGATGCGCTGGATCAGGTTCGTATAGGGCTGGACTTCTTTGATGCAAGCATTAACAGAGTCGCAGCCTGGACGATTGGTACACGGAATATGCTCAAAGCTTTATTATATGGTCTGCTGCTTCCAAATGACCATTTGAAGGAACTGCAGGAAGCGGGGAATTTCACGGATCGTTTAGCCTTGATGGAGGAGTTCAAGACGTATCCGTTCGGTGCTATCTGGGATTATTATTGCGAGGAAATGGATGTTCCTGTCAAAGAAACATGGTTGAATGATGTCCGGAAATATGAGGAAGAAGTTCTATCCAAGCGATCCTGAAAAACGAGTACGTATAGCTTTTCAATATAAAACATCCACCACTGAAGCCCCTCAGTGGTGGATGTTTTTGTGTACGAGAGAAAAGGGATAGATTTCGGGTTAAATTCTATCCCTTTTCCCTCAAATGACTTCCTGTTGAGAAACTGTATCGACTACTGTGACTTCTATACCTCTTTCTTCCAGTTGTTGCAGGGCGGAAGGGTAGGCATTGTGATCGGTAATTACCCGGTGAATGACATCCAATTGATCGATCCGGGAGAAATCCTGAACACCAAATTTGCTGTAATCGACTAAAACATACGTCCGTTCTGCACTATTCACCATCGTTCTTTTTATGATGGCCTGATGTTCATCGGATTCACTCATCCCACGTTCTGTATGAAGCCCTTTGCATGAAATAAAAGCTTTATCAACAAAATAGGTTTTTAAAGAAGCTTCAGCTAAAGGACCAACATAAGAGAGCGATTTAGATAATAATGTTCCCCCTGTTGAAATGACCGTAATCTCTTTCTTGTCGCTCAATTCCAGAGCCACTTTAATGGAATTGGTAAGGACGGTCAGCGGTTCATCAGGTAAAGCTTTAGCCATATACCAGGCTGTTGTGCTGGCATCTAATAAGATTTTGTCCCCAGAGTTAACATGCTTTACAGCTTCCAGAGCAATCAGCTTTTTTTCTTTAATATTTATGATTTCACGCTTGGTATAAGGGATTTCTGATGAATCGGAAGGTTGAAGGCTAACGGCTCCCCCGTGACTTCTCGCCAGCTTTTTATTCTTTTCCAGCTTTTCTAAATCTCTTCGGATGGTTTCTTCTGTAACAGAAAAAATCTTACTCAATTCCGAAACCCTTACACTTTCTTGTTCATTAACAAGTTCAACAATTCTTTGCTGTCTTTCAGCTATGAGCATTTACACACCAACTTTCTATAGATCGAGGAAAATTGCCTGTTTGAATTTAAGGATAGCATATATGATCGGTGAAAAAACCTCTTTCTTTATTCGGTGAAGTACTTTTCAGGCGGGTTTACCGAAAACCTTTTAGCAAGTGCCTTTAAGTCCTGATCTGTGATCATTTGTCTGATTCCTTCTTTGTGGGCACTTGTTAGCATATAGATGTGCGCTGCTTTTTCAACGGTTTCGAGCAGTCCGAATGCCTCTGATAAGGATTTACCTGCACCGAAAATCCCGTGATGCGGCCAGACTACTAGCCGGAAGTCCGTCATTTTCTCAGCCGTTTTCCGTCCGATTTCATCTGTGCCTGGCACCATCCATGGCAGAATCCCTACCCCTTCCGGAAAAACCACGAGGCATTCTGTGCACATCTTCCAGAGCGTTCTTGTAAAAAAGACTTCATTCAGTTCATGGTTGAAGGTCATGGCGATTAAATGTGTCGTGTGGGAATGCATGATGACCCTATGAGAGGGATCCTTTTTCAAACGGGTGATATGGCTCATGAAATGTGATGCCAGTTCACTTGTAGGCGGAGCTCCGTCGCGCAGTCCCCATAACAATTCTATACTTTCACCATCGGCACTTACACGTATAATTCCGAGACACTCTTCCGGGGTTTCCCGTACATGACGGAAGTATTTCCCAGACCCTGTAACGATAAAGTATTTACCGGCAAGTTCAGGTACCGGGAAAGCTAAGTCGATAGTTCGTAGTACATGATTTACATTTAAGTAGTTCGAGACTTCTCCTTCATCCAATAGGCAGCTGATATTTCCGCCATTCAGCTCATCCCATCCACGATTCCACATATCATAGGTATTGTTCATCATATCTTGTATAAAAGGTGCGTCTAAAATGGTTTGATTTATTTGTACATTGTTCATAACACTCATCTTGTAAATCCTTTCTGCTAACTAAAGCCTTTATTTATTTTTGATATCCATTAATCCCATTAGCCCTCTTGGAAAAGCCATTGTATATGGACAAGCACCCAAATGGATTGGGATGAAAAGCATTACTTTCTTTTAAAAAAATACGGGGAGATACCTTATAAAATCTTCAAATCCTTCTGGTGGAAACGTTTTTTTAAACCACAACTGGTAATATCTATCTCCATGATAACCTTGATTAACCCTCTAAATCAACAAAAACAAAAGCAAAAAAAGGTCGTTTTTTGCCTTTTTGTTGTAAATGGTTGGTGGGATGATTATCCTTTCTTTTGGAACAGGATGAAATCTGAAGATCGAAAGGTTAGTCATTACCGTGGAGAACGCTCGAAGCTCTAGCGTTTGCCATACATTCCTTTTACTCCAGGTGGAACACTTCTTGTAAATCAAAGGAAACCGGACGATGATCCGGATGCGTTTCCATCACAGGACTCATATATTTCCACCATTTTTGATTAATTTCTGTCTCCGCCATTTCACTCCATAACTTCTCATCCTGGATCTCAAGGTACCCATACAGTTCGCTCGTCTTTGAGTTTAGAAAAATAGAATAACTTTTCACACCGTGCTTACGAAGTTCTTCTACCATCTCCGGCCAGATTTCCCGATGCCTCTTTTCATATTCTTGTTGTTGGTCTGGATAAACTTTCATTATAAATGCTTTTCTGAACATATTTTCACCTCATTTATTTAAGTCCTATTGCCTCATAGATTCTTTGAAAGTTACCTACATAATAAAGTCATACCCCCTACAAGTCAACAAAAACAAAACAAAATAAAAGTTATTTCTTTGTTTTTGTTGACTTATTTCTTTTGCAATTTTATGATGATAAAAGAAAATCCAATTCAATATAAAGGGTGGAGGATAACATGAAAGAAGTGAAAGCGTTAACAAAAGAATATCAAATGTATATTGATGGGGAATTTGTTGATTCGAGTAATCAGGAAAAGATTGAAGTAACAAACCCTGCAACTGAGAGGGTCATTTCTACCGTGCCAAAAGCAACCCTGGAAGACACGCAAAAAGCCATTGAGTCTTCCGAACAAGCACAAAAACAATGGAGAAAAAAATCATCCTCTGAGAGGGCCAAATATCTATTTGCGATTTGTAATGAGCTTCGCAACAATGTGGACGAGCTAGCTGCTGTCATTTCGGAAGAGATGGGGAAAACATTGGACCTGGCGAAGGTTGAAGTGAGTGTAACGGCAGATTATTTCGAATACATTGCTGGTTGGGCGCGCAAGTATGAAGGGGAAATCGTTCCGAGTGACCGGGAAAACGAAAACATTTTAATTTACAAACAACCGATCGGAGTGGTGGCCGGGATTTTACCGTGGAACTTCCCGTTCTTCCTAATAGCAAGAAAAGCAGCACCAGCTCTATTGACCGGCAATACGATTGTACTTAAGCCGAGCAGTATTTCTCCAAATAATGCCTTGGAATTTACGAAAATTCTTGACAAAGTAGGGCTGCCAAAAGGGGTCATCAATATTGTCACAGGGGCAGGCAGAGTAGTGGGTGAAGAACTTTCCAAAAACCCTAAAATTAGCATGATCAGTCTGACCGGAAGTACAGATGCCGGAACGAAAGTGATGGAGAAAGCATCTCAAAACATTACAAATGTCTCTTTGGAATTGGGCGGAAAAGCACCATCCATTGTCATGGATGATGCGAATATTGATTTAGCCGTTAAATCAGTCATCGACTCCCGTGTGATTAATACAGGTCAAGTATGTAACTGTACAGAGCGTGTTTATGTCCATGAAGATGTAGCAGATGAATTCATAACAAAAATTACGAAAGCGATGTCTGAAGTCACCTTTGGTAATCCGTTAGAAAATAAAGGTGTGGACATGGGACCACTTTCCAGTGAAGGTGGTTTGAAGAATGTGGAAGATATGGTAGCACGTGCGGTTGAAGGAGGCGCCAAAGTCCTTACAGGCGGAAAGCGTGGAGACGATACAAAAGGTTATTACTACGAACCGACGGTATTGGTCAACGTTGATAACAGTATGGAAATCATGCGCGAAGAAATATTCGGCCCTGTTTTACCGATCTCTATTTTCTCCACATTGGATGAAGCAATCGAACTTGCTAATGATTGTCAATATGGTTTAACTTCCGCCATTTTTACACAGGACATCAATCATATAATGAGAGCAAGCAACGAATTGGAATTCGGTGAGACTTACGTCAACCGTGAAAGTTTTGAAGCTATCCAAGGATTCCATGCGGGTTGGAAGAAATCGGGTATTGGTGGGGCCGATGGGAAACATGGACTGGAAGAATTTTTGCAAACTCATGCCGTCTATATCCAATATTAATAAATTAACTTTATATATTAGCTTGTCAATATAATACGCTCCCCTTTAGATAAAACCAGTTGGTTTTATCTAAAGGGATTTTTATATGTAAAAAAATCCTATAGTTTACGTTCGAGCAAAAAGTGCTAACAGCTTACGAGAATGGAAAAACCCCGTTCCGAAAATTGACTGTTTAATGGGCTATCAGGGTGAGGTGGTTAATAAGTATGTTAATCAGGTGTAACAGTCAGCTAATCCTCTCGAATTACTTAAAAAGTAAAACTATTAAGCCCGGATGGATACATACAATTGTATTCTTTAATTACAAAGAGAGGATTTTAAATGTTTGGTCAGATAATAATAGTGTTCAAAGGATAACAGATTAGTCGGAATTAAAGAGGTATTTGAGAGATGAAATATCATCAAAAGATCGGAAAACATCAATTGCTGAGATGCAGAAAAGCAAGGGTATTATTAAAAAGTCAAATTATATTATTTAAGTCCTATAGTGTAGGAAGTATCAGTTGTTGGGTAAAAATAATTTGAGAGAGCCCGCTGTGGAAAAGAAAATTAAAGAGACAAAAGAATTTCTATTAGCTTTCAGAAGGCTGCTATTTTTATAAGTGGAATGTTATTGTTCCTGCTATTTCAATGAGTAGCATACTCTGCTTTTACATGACTGGATTCTAACTGGTTACTAACTACACTTACAAGTCTCTCAAGAGTTTATAAACTTTTGGAAGGCTTTTTTTCTTTGTAAAAATACATGTGGTAAAGGGGCGATTTTTTGAAATAATGGTTATTCAAGACAATTAATCTCAAAACTGAGTCTTCAAGTGAAGGGTAGGATTGGACAAGACTCAGCTTCCAGATAAACGGGCTCCGTTGCCTTCTTCAGAGTCAAGTGTTGGGGGATCCACTCGTTGTTATCCTGCGTAGATGACAGCAAGCAAGCGTCCTTATACTTGCAACCCCCCTGTACATAAGAAAAGATGGCCTTTTCACTTGGGGATCTATTGAATACTTATCTATATAAAACAAGTATTTCTCTTGCTCTATCTTTAACTTTATCAATTAAATTCAATGGGGAAAGAATTTTCACTTGGTTACCAAAACCTACTATAAAATTAACAGCTTCATCTTCAGTATTGAAAGTCAATTCTAATTCTGTCCAGTAATGGTCTCTAACTTTCACATCATCTGCTTGAACGAAGCGTCCAGTAAACCTGATTCGTTCAAGAGCAAAAGGAGAAACTGTTACTTTCACACGAAACTCAGGTAGACTTTGCACGAATTGCTTTTTGGAGTTCTCCCAATGGTCAAAAAGGTTAAAATCACGAGGCCTGTTAAACTGTTCATCCATTAATTCACATTCAGTAATTCGCGTGATTTTATAGTTGCGAAATTCATCGGAGCTATTCATTGATACCACATACCAAGTGCTTGATTTGGCAACTAGTCCAAGTGGTTTGATTACATATTCTTTTGTTTCCGCATTTGCTTTTTGGTAAATAATCTTCACTTTTTTATTATTCATAACTGCTTCTTTCATTACTTTCATGGCAGGGTTTATTTCAATTTTATTATTCCTCCATCTCCCCATATCCACATGGACCCTTTCCCAAAGTTTTTCCACACTTTGCTTGGTTTCTTCTGGTAAGGACAATAGTAGTTTATCCCTGGTATCCTTTGAGGAAGGACCCATATTCAAATCATTAATAATCTTTTCAGCATGAGGCAAAAATAGTGATAGTATTTCTTTTTCCTTCAACCAACTTAATTTTTGTTTCCAGTTATCGACAAGCCGCCACCCTCCTGCTTGTCCTCTTTCAGCATAAATTGGGATACCAGCAGCACTTAATGCTCCCATATCCCTATGGATGGTCCTTTCGGAAACCTCAAGTTCTTTTGATATTTCTCGAGCAGATACGACTTCGCCATGTTGTAAAAGAAGTAAAATCTTAATTAACCTTTCAGCTCTCATCAGCTATTCTCCTTAATTTCTTTAATCATGACATTAGATGTCATATATCTAATTTAATATATAGGTACATGGAAAGAAAGGATGGGAGGAACTAAGAATTTAGAAAATCACACAACTATTTTAATAATAAACTTTTGCCAGATAAGTAATAGAAGCATAAAGGGAATTATAAGCTTATGAAAGGATGAAGAATTGTGTCCACTAACGGAAGACAAAGAAGAGTACTTTTAGATTTAGCAGTCACTTTAGATGGTTTTGTGGAAGGGAAAAATGGTGAAATAGACTGGTGTATTATGGATCCGGAGATGGAGTTCACAAATTTTTTAAATAGAATTGATACAATTTTATATGGTAGAAAAAGCTATGATTTGTGGGGGGAGTATCATGCGTCAGAAGAATCTGAGCCAGAAAAAGAATTGTGGGAACTAATCCAGAGTAAAGAAAAGTATGTGTTTTCTAGAACACAAAAAGGGCTTCATAGTAAAGCAATATATATAAACGATAATATTCTTGAAGAAGTGAATAAATTAAAAAATATGCCAGGAAAAGACATCTGGCTTTATGGAGGAGCAAGTCTTATTACAACTTTTGTGAATTTGGGACTTGTTGATGAATTTAGATTATCTGTTCATCCTGTTGTTTTAGGAGAAGGAAGACCTTTATTTGTAGATATAAAGAAGAGGTTCAACTTAAAGTTGGTTAATTCAAGGACGTTTTCATCTGGAGTTGTACAATTGATTTACGATATTGATGAAAAGTAATTGTAGTAATGTATTTTATATTTGAATAAATTATCATTAAAGGTACTTCAATAGTTCCTATATTTCCAATACGGGAAGCAAGTGGCCGGTTCTAGCACTTCCGACAAAGGCATATGAACCATCCCATGGCTTTGATTATCTTGAATTCGAGTCTTATAAAAACGGAGGCTTATCTATGAAATAGAGCAAGCTGAATTTAGGTTCTGGTGTAGTTAATAAGGGTCTTGATAGCGATCCATTTTCTGGTTGGGGGAAGTGGAGAAGGAAAACCCATAATAGATATGATGGACATATGCTATAATGGGACAAAAAATAGGAAGGGATATTATGGGAGGTCCTGCAGATTTTCGGGAACAAATATTAGAACAACTAAAATCTATTTTGAATGAACAACTCCAGTAAGGAAAAAGCGCGTGTTTACTTGACCACATCTATCTTGTAAGGAATGGTAGACTCTTCGATTTGCTCGATCAGTTTATTCCATTTAGAAGGAGAGATCGGGGAGTACGATTCGATAGCGATGTCGATATCCGAGCTACGTTTTTCTTCCTGTCGAACCCAGGAACCAAATTGATGGAAACCTTAGTATAACAAGGTTCTATGGGTCTTTATTATTGTCCTATTAAATATCCGAGTAATGGGCAGCATGATCTAAGGTCTAGCTTACACATTCCTCTTACGTAGTAAAGCTGCAAAACAAAAGAGCTTACTTCCTGATGAGGGAATAAGCTCTTTTTTCGTTCCTTACAATAAAAATAAATCGCACTTTAATTTAGTAGAGTGGCAGGGGTCAGACACCGCAATTATTACCCCCATACTTTTATATGATTTTTTCCTTTTTGCAACTTACTGATCGGTCCCAATACACTCTTTTCTGACCTTTTATCTCCTAAGTAATCCGTATCCAATGTTATTTCGCTTCCGTCTGGACTTTCAAAATCTGCATCCACTATACGTACCCTATTTAAGGTTTGAGTAGTTTGAACCTCTCCCAGCATTTTCTCGAAATCGTCTGGAAGCACGCAAGAAAGATAAACTTCATTTCCTTGTTCGGTAATACTTAATTGCGGGTCAAATTGGTCTGCTGTTATTTTTCCATCTTCTCTTTCAAAGGATTTCGCACCATTTAAGTAAGCATTGTGGTTAATATAAACAGGCTGCTCTACTTTATTAAATGCTTCATGATCTCCAGGGTTTTCATGTACTATCTCAATGTATTCCTCTAATGAGGTGGGGTAACCATTGTAATGATCAGTGCCCACATTTTCCAGACCTTCATCACTTATGAAAATATTATTGAAATAGCGATCATCCCCTCCATAGGTAGCAGCAAACCCAGCTACCTGCGTACTATGTGGGACATGATAGGGAGTTGGTCGATCAAGCATTTTCCGATGAACCATTTTCCCGCGAATTAAATTGTTTACATAGGCGCCCCCTTGAGCATGATTATCTAAGGCATAATCCGCTGTTAGAATATTGTGATCAATGATGAAGGGGCCACTGCTAACTTCGACAAACAAATCCCGGTTATTTCGATAATAAAGGTTACTGCTTACTCTTGTACCTTGTGTCTGCCAATCTAACCATGTTCCTAGAGAGCAATCATGGATCCGATTGTGATGGATTTGTACATCAATGGGTGCGTGTAGCTTTATCCCTGCTATTTCATGTCCATAAAACTCTCTCTTTAAACCGATATGATAAATATGATTATTATATATCTCACTGAACACACATCCCAGATGTCCAACAATACCGTTTTGTCCACAATCATAGATGGTGTTGTTGCGGATAATATGGGAACCAATCTTCTCTTTAGTCCAGCCGGCATGTTCAGCTAGGAAGACAGACTCTAACTGATATTGATAGCCTGGTTTATCTTTTCTTTTCGAACGATAATTATTTCCAGTGGAAGCTTCTTTACCGATACTAATGGCACTGCACTTGGAATCATGGATAATATTATCCTCGATAACCCATCCTTTACTCCAATGGGGGCCCAGTAAACCTGGTTGATCAGCAGTGGGTGGTGTCCATGGAGTCGCTGCCTGGGCCATTTCAAAACCGCGGACGGTAATGTAATTGATTCCCGTTTCTTCTGGATAAAAGCAACATTTTCGTACGTTTATTTCGACTAATTCTTGAGTAGGGTCCTCTTCGTGGAAATTAGCATAAATCGTTGTGGTATTTTCATCTGTTTCTGCAAACCAGACATATTTTGTCTGGACTGGATTGTGGACAGGGACAACCTTATCTGTCCAGTGATCCAATACTTCTGTTTGAACAGTAGGGTTTTTCACTTGTTCCATGTTTTCCGCTTCATAAAATGACTTCCCATTCAAATAAACATCTCCTAGATGTCTCCCTGGATTATATACAACCCAGTCACCAAAGATTTCTTCTTTATAGGGATTATAGTCACCAAAGAAAGCATTTGGCAGAGTGGTTTTCCAGACAGTTCCTTCTACTTGCTGCCAATCTTTAATTCTCTCGGAGCCTTTGATGGCAACTTTCTCTCCATCAGCGGCTTTATAGATGATCCTTCGTGTTTTGCTTAATCCTGAATTTTTTGGTTTCACCCATTCCCGGTACTCTCCCTCATGGACAATGATCGTATCGCCAGCTGTTGCAACAGATGCTGCCTGATTGATAGTTAAGAATGGATTTAGTTTCGTTCCCTCATTAAGATCCGAGCCATTTTTTGCTACATGATATTCAAAAGTCATTTTTACTTTTCCTCCTTTATAGCAACTCTCTAATTATTATAAGAATTGGAAAATTTAGATACTATTCAAAATATAGTATAATTTAAGACAATATTAGTGTTTTTGGTGGGAGGAAAAAATCGTGGTTTTCTTTGAGGATCATGGAGTAGAAGAGAAAGAATCGTTTGAGTTTTTCACACTAGTTAATGAGAACTTTCCTCTCCACTTTCACCGAGCGTATGAGCTCATCATCGTGAATGAAGGAGAATTACTCGTAACCGTTGATAAAAAAGAATATTTACTACAACAAAATGATGTGGCTTTTATTTTTAATAACCAGATCCATGAGTTTAAGACAGTAAATCATTCCAATATAACCATCGTAATTTTTTCACCTGAATTAATTGGGCATTTTTTTATGAACGCCAAGGGATATATACCAGAAAATAATGTCATTCATTTAAGGGAAGTCCCTGACCTGGATACATTGAACTCCATTTATTGGCAGAAGAGTTTTCTCTATGACATATGTGGAAGATTAGTTGATCATACGAGACTGACCCCAGTTGAATATTCTTCAAAAACGAAGGTGTTTTATAAAATACTGCTGTACGTAGACAAACAATATAGTTATGATTGCACGTTAAAAGCTGTTGCTAAAGACCTGCAATATGATTATGCCTATTTATCCAAGCTCTTTGTCCATATGACGAACATATCCTTTACCGAATACCTTACTCAATACCGAATCTCACAAGCTTGTTATCTGTTAAAGAATAGTCAGCAGACCATTAGTGAGATTGCAATGAACTGTGGTTATAATAATTTGCGGTCTTTTAATCGGAATTTTAAAAAGATCACTAAGCTTTCACCTAGTAGATATAGAGAAATCTCGTAACAGGCATTGTTCTGTTACACAAAAGCACCAAACGAAATGCCTATGGCAAAGGTCAGTCGTTTTGGTATTTTAAACAACTTCCGTTTGTTTTCACATTGACTCCTAATTGAATTTATCTCATAATAATTTATTAATATAGAAGATGAACAAGTAAAAGTGTAATGTTGAAAGTAATGATAGAGAACTATTAAATAGGCCCAGATAAAGTAGAGAAGTATTCATCGACTGAAAAAAGCTATGGAACCTGTCCCTTGAGTTGTTAGGCAACCTTCTAACCAATTTTTCTCCGCTAAAGGATAATAAGTGGGAATTTGGTGTATCTAACATCAATAAAAGCGGACCGCGGAGACAGTGCTCTTCCGTCCTTTGTATAAGGGTGGAAGAGCATTTTTATACATAAAAAGCGGAGGGTGAATGAAAAATGAGTAAGAAAAGGGTCGTTGTCAAAATAGGTAGTAGCTCCTTAACAAATTCCAATGGTGGGCTGAATAGTGAAAAGTTACGTGAGCACGTAGATGCCATATCACGTTTGAAGCAGCTTGGACATGAGGTGATTTTGATATCATCCGGAGCAGTTGCAGCCGGCTTTACAGATCTTGGCTATTCCTCACGCCCTGTAACGATTGCCGGTAAACAAGCAGCCGCAGCGGTAGGGCAAGGACAATTATTAAAAGCTTATACAGAAGCGTTTAAAAAACATGGCATTGTGGCAGCTCAATTATTGTTAACAAGACAAAACTTTTTGTACAAAGAACAATATCAAAATGCACATACAACCTTAACTGAACTCTTGAAGCGCAATGTAACACCTATTATTAATGAAAATGATTCCGTGTCCATTGAAGAATTGACCTTTGGTGATAATGACATGTTATCCGCGCTGGTTAGTGGTCTTGTACATGCGGATTTTTTAATGATATTAACGGATATCAATGGGATCTATGATCAAAACCCACGAATTCATCCAAATGCGAAAAAATATGACTTCCTTCATGAAATTGATGATTATTTAATAAATGAGGCTTCTGAAGCTGGTTCAAAAGTAGGAACTGGTGGGATGAAATCAAAATTAGAGGCAGCACGTACAGCATTGGTTTTAGGCGTGCACGTATTTATTGGGTCTGGGATGGGGAGTGAAAAACTTATTGATATTCTAGGTGGGAAAGGGGATGGAACATATATCGGTAGCAGCTCACAGGTTAGTATGAATAATTCCAAACAATGGGTAGCGCTACATTCCATTCCCAGTGGAAGAATTGAAGTGGACGAGGGTGCTGAAGTTGCTATATTAAAACATGGTAAAAGTCTCCTGCCTGCTGGTGTAACAAATATTATTGGTGATTTCAAGGCCAACGATGTAGTGGAGGTAGTTAACATTCAAGGGGAACTAATCGGAAAAGGTAGTGTGAATTTTTCTTCCAATCAATTATTAGAAGTTAAGGGATTATCAAGCGCTGAAGCAATGATAAAAGCCGATAATGGCCAAAAGGTTGTTATTCATAGGAATTATTGGGTAAGTCATAATAGAATGAGAATGCAGTAGGAGTGAGTTAATTGCCCGTACTTTAGTTTTCATCTCGAAAACCGGTGTTATATAACGATCTTCCTTCTAATATCAAGAGCAAAATACGAACCTATGATAATTTAACAGGACTTTCTTCATCGTTTAGGTTGTTCCTCCATAAGGGAACCTTCTTTCTAAAGGAGGCGATATCAATGCAACCGAACTATCAAATTTTCGGTGATGATGAACAAATGGGTGAATCTATCGACCGAATTAAAAAACACGGAGTAGATGAAGATAACATCTACATTCTCTCTCATGACAATGACCATGTCAGACGTACGAAAAGACAAACAGATGCCAATAAGATCGGTGTAAGCGAAACTGGGCTCGGTACAGCGACAAAGAATGTTTTCCGTGGGAAAGATGATAAGTTGATTTCCAAGATGAAAGAGATTGGGTTCGAACAATCCAAGGCTAAGGAATTACACAAAGAATTAGAAAAGGGAAAAACATTATTGGTCGTAACAAATGAAGAAGATGTCCAATTTTAAAAATTGCAGGATTCTTATTTAAAAAGCGGAGTGGTCTCAGGTATCGACCTCTCCGCTTTTATTTATTGAACCAGTACTTTAATATACTGCTGCAGCAGAAAAACCCCCGTATTTGCAAAAGAAGAGATACAAATCTATAAGTTTATTGAAAGCACTTGTGGGAATCAGTCATAAAAAGGAGGAGGGGTAGAATGATTCATAATGAAAAGTATATAGAAGGTTATACAATCCATGCAACAGACGATGAACTGGGCAAGGTGGATGCATTTTTATTCGATGATGAAAATTGGGCTATCCGTTACCTGGTAGCAGATACACGAAAATGGCTGCCAGGAAGAAAGGTGCTTCTATCGCCAATTTCCATTCAAAATATCAATCACCAGGCGGACCATATTTCTTTCAGTCTGACTAAAGAACAGGTGAAAAATAGTCCAGATATTGACGCAGATCAACCTGTATCCCGCGCCCAGGAAGTACGAATGAACCAGTATTTCGGATGGGGGAATTATTGGGGAGCTCCAGGAGTATGGGGGCCAGGCTTTTATCCATATGAGTTGGCGCAGCAGGAGTTCAATGAAATGACAGAGGAAGAAGCAGAAGTGTCTCAAGTTAGAAAGACTTCTGAGGTAATAGGGTATCGCGTTTTTACTTATAATGGAGAGGCAGGAGAAATCGATAGCTTTCTTATAGATGATAAAACTTGGAAAATCCGTTATGTGGTCATACGCTCCAAAATTGAAGGAGAAGAGAAGTTCCTTCTGGTGTCTACGGACTGGATTACAGATGTTAGGTGGGCGGATGAGAGCCTTCATATCTCCGTGGAAAAAGAATCATTAGTGAAAGCGCCTGCTTATCATCCTGATCTTACCATCGATCGCGATTATGAAGAATCGGTATTTAAAGCATTCAATAAGCCTCCATATTGGATGGAATAATAACCAAAGACCTTTCTCTTTTAAAAGGGAGGGTCTTTTGGTTTTATTTAATAAATGAAAAAGGTACCTGCTAACTATAGATATACTTAGCAGATACCGTGGGATGGATATTAGAGATTCAAAATGAATAATTTGTCGCGGGTCATTGACTCAATACTGCGACGTATACCTTGAGATCCGAGGCCGGAGTTTTTTGCTCCGATGAATGGGAAATGGTCAGGACCGCGTTCTGTTTTTGCGTTCAGTTGCACGGAACCCACGTCCAGTTTTGTAGCGATTTCTCTGGCCTTTTGAACATCTTTAGTAAAAATACTTGCTTGCAGACCATATTCTGATTGGTTGGCAAGCGATACAAAGTCTTCCTCTTCGTTAATACGAATGATCGGCAGGACTGGGCCAAAAGGTTCTTCCCATGCCACATCCATATTCGAATTTACTTGATCTAATAACGTTGGATAAACTAAATTACCTTCACGTCTATTGCCTGTAATGAGCTCTGCACCTTTGTTCAACGCATCATCGATCAAATGTTGGACAAAGTCAGCTGCATCGTTATTGATCAAGGGAGTCACTGTCGCATTATCTTCAGGAGATCCGACCGAGAGAGCTTCAACCTTCTGCTTAATTTTCTCTGTGAGATCGTTAGCAATAGTGTCAGCTACTAGTACACGCTTAATCGCTGTACAACGTTGACCTGAATAAGAGTAAGCACCACTGACGATGTGTTCAGCTGCTAGATCAAGATCAGCATCCTCCAGCACAATCGCTGGATCCTTACCACCGAGTTCTAATACGACAGGAACCATTTTTGCCTTTTGGGATATGGCTTGTCCTGTTTCTGTGCTCCCAGTAAATGTAATCATATCAATGCTCGGGTGTGTAACGAGAAAATCACCAATCTCTGAACCTTTTCCGGATACAAATTGGATTATATCAGTAGGCAGGTCTGTTTCCAGCAAAGCTTCGATCATCAGCTGACCGCTCAATGCCCCTTGGGAAGCTGGTTTGAAGACAACGGCATTTCCGGAGATGAGTGCGGGAGCAATTTTGGAAGCAGCTAAGTTAACCGGATAGTTGAAGGGAGATATGGCGAGGACAACACCGAGTGGCTCCTGCTCTACCATGGCCAGTTTGCTTGATGATCCTCCTCTGGAAGAATCCCCTTTCAACATTTCACCGTGGATGCGGCAACCCTCCTCGGCGGTGTAACGGATTAAATCCGCTGTCCGTACAACTTCTTTGATAGCGGAAGCCAGGTTTTTACCTACTTCTTTAGAAATTACCTCTCCGATTTGATCTTGTTTTTCAACTAACCGATCTGCCCACTCGTGTAAAATATCTGCCCGCTTATATACCTCTGTAGCGGACCAACTCTTTTGGGCTTCACTTGCCTGTTTTATTTTATCGTCTACTTCCTCTTGGGACATCAAAGGAAGAGAGCCAAGGACTTCGTTTCCAGAAACTGAATAGACTTTCTTTTCATTTTTGATTGCGATGCTGATAATTAATCAATCCTCCTAATATATTTGACTATTCTGATTATTAAGTATATTTTAATAGTCTGCAAGCTTTATGGAAGCGGTAACATCTCTTGTTTAAACGCTTACAATCGTTACAAGATTCCATATGATCCAGTATCCTTTCATTTTCACATAAGTGTTAAAAATTGTAAGTTAGAGTGAGGCATTTTATGAAAAGGGGAAGGAAAGGAATGAGTGTAATCCAACTATAATTCTTGGAAGGAAGGTCCTTTTAAATTTTATTGAGGATAATCCTTACAGAATAGGGTAATGGTATTATTTATGGGCAGATACATACAGAAAAAGGAACTCTAAATACCACAGAAGTGGGAGTTAAGAGTTCCTTCCTCATTTTTTAGAGGTTTCTTTTATTACGCCCTTTTAATTATATTGAGGCTCTTTCAGACAATTCTTTCGCTCATTCCGTATGGTGGCCTGAGCTGCTGCAAGCCGTGCAGAAGGAACACGGAAAGGGGAACAACTTACATAATCCATTCCTAAGTCAAAACAAAATTGAATGGATTCTTTCTCTCCGCCATGTTCACCGCAAATCCCTGCTTTTAGGGTAGGATTTGCTTCTCGTCCCAGTTTCACACCACTTTCTACGAGTTTACCAACACCTTCTTGATCTAACGAAACAAATGGATTCCTTTTTAGTACATCACTTTCCACATAATGCTGAAGAAACTTGCCTTCTGCATCGTCGCGGCTAAATCCAAACGTTGTTTGAGTTAAATCGTTGGTTCCAAAAGAGTAGAAGTCTGCCTCTTCGGCAATTTGATCCGCTGTTAGTGCTGCTCGCGGTGTTTCAATCATGGTTCCAATAAGGTAGTCGAAAACATGTCCTGTTTCTTCCTGAACCTGCTCACCGATATTAATCACCAGTTGACGCATCTTTTTCAATTCATTCACATGGCTGACTAAAGGAATCATGATTTCGGATTTAACGTCGATGCCTTTATCCATCACATTGGACATCGCATTAAAAATAGCCATGACTTGCATTTCGTAAATCTCCGGATACATCATACCTAAGCGGCAGCCCCGATGCCCTAACATAGGATTTGATTCTTCTAATAGCCTGACTTTTCGTAGGAGGTTTTGCTTTTCTTGTAGCTCGGATGAATGAGGGTCTTCAAGATGCATCCTTGTCACATCAACGAGCAGTTCTTCTTTGTCCGGTAAAAACTCGTGGAGTGGTGGATCTAATAAGCGAATAGTAATCGGATATCCTTGCATCGTTTCAAAAATTTGTTCAAAATCCTCTTGTTGCATAGGTAGGAGTTGAGCTAGAGCGTCTTTCCGTTCCTTGGTAGTTTCAGATAGAATCATATTTTGTACCGTTGGGATGCGTGAGGCGTCCATAAACATATGCTCTGTACGACAAAGGCCAATCCCTACTGCACCAAATTCTAGAGCTTTTTCAGCATCGACTGGATTATCAGCATTTGCTCTGACCCCCATGTTTGTTTCTTCATCAGACCAGCTAAGCAGTAATTGGAATTCTTCTGAAAGCTCTGGTTCGATCATTGGAATTTCGCCCAGGAAGATTTCACCTGTGGAACCATCAATCGTAATGGTATCCCCGTGGTTTACAGTCGTAGGCCCTGCGATGAATTGGTTGGACTCTAAGTGGATCTTTATGGAGTCGCAACCGCATATACAAGCTTTTCCCATGCCTCTAGCTACAACAGCGGCATGGCTTGTCATACCTCCGCGGCTGGTAACTGTTGCTTGGGCAGCCACGATTCCATGAATATCATCCGGTGTTGTTTCAGGGCGAACCAGGATGACTTTTTTTCCATCCTTGGAAAGCTCCTCGGCTTCATCTGCATCAAAGACGACTTGACCTGTGGCTGCACCAGGGGAAGCGGGTAAGCCGACAGCTAGTTGTTCTCTTTTCTGTTCCGGATCGATTCGGTGGTGGAGCAATTGGCTGATCTGATCAGGATCCACACGTAAAAGGGCTTCCCGTTGATCCATGATTTTTTCTTTTACCATTTCAACAGCGATTCTAATAGCTGCTTGGGCGGTTCGTTTACCAGTCCGCGTTTGGAGGATATACAAATTCCCGCGTTCCACCGTAAATTCAATATCCTGCATATCTTTATAATGGTTTTCTAACAGCTCACAAGTATTCACCAATTGCTGATAAACATCCGGCATTTCCTTCTGGAGGCTTTCAATCGGCTGAGGAGTGCGTATACCAGCCACAACGTCTTCCCCTTGCGCATTAATCAAATATTCCCCATAAAGTTTAGACTCACCGGTGGATGGGTTGCGGGTAAAAGCTACTCCTGTACCAGAATCATCCCCCATATTTCCAAATACCATGCTTTGAATGTTGACTGCTGTACCAAGGTGGCCAGGAATATCATGAAGGCGGCGATATAAAAACGCCCTCTGGTTATTCCAGGAGTCAAATACGGCATTGATGGTAAGGAAAAGTTGCTCCTTTGGATCTTGGGGAAAGCTTCTTTTTTTAGTTTTATACACAAGGGATTTGAATTCTTCAATCACTTGCTTCCAATCATCTGCTTGCAATTCTGTGTCGGAATGGTAACCTTTTTCTTCACGGATATCTTCTAACCGTTGTTCAAAAATATAGTTATCTACATCGAGGACGACATTGCTGAACATTTGGATGAATCTGCGATAGGAATCATAAGAAAATCGGGGGTTGTTTGTAAGTTCTGCCATCCCTTTTACCGTTTCATCATTCATCCCAAGGTTTAAAACGGTATCCATCATTCCAGGCATCGAGTGTACGGCACCTGAGCGGACAGAAACAAGAAGTGGATTTGCCAGATCCCCCAGCTGTTTCCCTGTTCTGGATTCAAGGTTCCGGAGTGCCTCTAATACTTGAGATTCGACCTCTGGCGAGATAATCTGCCCTGCATCGTAATAGGCGTTACAAGCAACAGTGGTAATCGTAAAACCGTAAGGAACTGGTAGACCAATCCGGGTCATTTCAGCTAAATTAGCTCCTTTTCCTCCCAACAGTTCCTTCTTTCCACCTTCCGATTGATCAAACATGAATACAAATTGGTTATCCATTACGCAAAGCTCCCCCTTTTTTTAAACATAGCTAAAATATGATCAGCCGTCTCTTCTATGGCCTTATGAGAGACATCAATGATTGGACAGCCGATTTTTTTCATAATGTCTTCCGCACAAGTTAGTTCCTCAAAAATTCTATCTAATGAGGCATAGTTTGCTGAATTTGTTAACCCCAGACCCTTTAATCGTTCCCTGCGGATTTCATTTAATTTTTCAGGTGAAATCACTAATCCAACACACTTTTTCCTTGGGATTGTAAATAGTTCCTGAGGAGGTGGAATCTCTGGGATGAGGGGTACATTGGCTACTTTGAATTGCTTATTGGCTAAATACATAGACAGAGGGGTCTTTGATGTACGTGAAACTCCAATGAGAACGATGTCTGCTTGTTTTAACCCCCGTACTTCCTGTCCGTCATCATACTTCACAGCAAACTCAATAGCTTCTACTCTTTTAAAATAGTCCTCATCCAGCTTTCTCATTTGTCTTGGTTGATGGTTAGGTTGCATATCAAATTTTTGAGTGAATGCATCCATCAGGGGATACATCAAATTGACAGCAATGACTCCTTCGTCTTTTGCTCTGTGGTCAATATATTGTTTTAAATCCTGAAGGACAATGGTGTAAGCAATGATGGAATGGTTATACTTCGACACAGTAATGACATTATTAATATCCTGCTTGTCCTCGACATAAGAAAAATGCTTAATCTCAATTTCCTGCTCAAAAAATTGGCTTGCTACAGCCTTTACCATGACTTCCGCTGTTTCCCCGACCGAATCTGACACGATATAGACAGTCTCTTTTTTAGTCACTATCCATCTCCCTATTCTATTAGTATTGGAATTTGCCGGATGAATCGGCTTGTGTAAGTATTGATCTAATATATTTCCTCTTGCTCGCCTCCCTCTATGATACATTCTTTTGTCAATTATGTCATACTATTAATCCTTTTAAAATAAAAATGACATACTATTAGGGTGAATGTATAGTATCATTGTTTTTGATTTGTGACAACAGAAAGATTTTTATATTTGAAAAAATAAAAAACCTCTCAAGAGTTCATAAACTCACGAGAGGCTTTTCGCATACGATATTTCTTTAAGAGGTGCGGTAGGGGTTATCTAATTTAACCTGTATCTATTCTTTAACCAAACAGGAACATCTTCATAGATATATAATGTTTGCATTCTCGAATGTTCCAAAAATAAGAGAAAGGGAACATCAAGCTTTCCTTCCTAACCATAATATTCCTGTAATTAAAATGAACGCAGTTAAAGCTAAAAAAGGAATCGTAATAAACCCGAACCAATTGATATACTCTGCTGTGCATGGTACTCCTTGAGTACATGGTTTTATGGCAGCAAAACCAGGGACTTTTTGCTCCAGGTAATGAAAGAGGGAAATCCCTCCTCCGATAATGGAAAGAGGAAGGGTATATTTAATGATTTGCCTTTCATTAAAGAAAGTGGCGATCCCCAACAAAATACTTAGGGGGTACATAAAGATACGCTGATACCAGCATAATTCACATGGAATAAATCCTTTTATATCACTAAAATACAAACTTCCTAATGTTGCGATAACGGATATCAACCATGCAAAGTACAAGTGATAAGATTTTTTACTAGCTCCGTCTTTTCCTGTATTCATTATTTGTCCTCAAGTTCTTCATCAATTACGGACTTAATCTTCTCATAATCGAAGGGGTTTTCTAAGATCTGCCCGTTAATCATGACAGTAGGGGTCTGTTGGATTTCATATTGTTCCACTAAGTCCTCATCGATGCTTACCGCTTCTTCTACTCCATCGGTGGTGAGACTTTCCTTAAATTTTTCTTCATCTAAATTCTCCACACTGTTTTTAGCAACTTCCACCAGCTTGTCTTCTGTAATCCATTGTTCATCGTGGCTTTCTGGCTGCTCCGAGAATAAATTTTTATTAAAATCCCAGAACGCTTCAGGAGCAAGCTGATAAATTGCTTCTCCTCCTTTAGCAGCCAATGCTGATTCTTGACCATGGAATAATACATTGATAAATGAAAGGCTTGCATCGCCCGTGTCAATATAGTCTTCCTTTAATTGAGGATAAATTTGATCGCTCCAAGCTTTGCACGAAGGACATTTGTAGTCCCCAAATTCAACAATTTGAACAGGAGCATCTTCATCCCCTAACGTTGGTTGGTTTTCCGTAGATATAGGCTCCTGATTGGCGCTGGTATCAGTCACTTCTGATTGTTCTCCTCTATTATCCAGGACAACAAAGACGGTAACTAGACCGATAACAAAAACCGTTAATAAAACGATGAACTTCATAGATCCTTTTTTCTGTTCTCCCATTTGATTCACTCCTATTTTATATATGTTCTATATCATAAAGTAGCACAGGTTTAGTTTATGGAAAAGCAGACCAATATTCAAGTGACTATTTGAATGATAACATTGACACATTTGTTACAGAAGCATACACTATATGCAAATAATCAAATGAATGTTTGAATGAGGTGCGAATATGAGTGGAACTTTGAAGAAAAACACATCGGATACTTGTGATACGTTTTGTTATGATGAAGAAATTATTAATAGAGTACAGCCTGAAATCGAGAAAGTGGAAGGCGTAGAGTTGATTTTTAAAGCTTTATCGGATGCCACACGTATGAAAATTGCATATGCCTTAACACTGGAGAAGGAGCTTTGCGTTTGTGATGTTGCCAATATTATCGGCTCAACGACGGCTACGGCTTCTCACCATCTAAGGTTGTTGCGCAACATGAAGTTGGCTAAATATCGCAAAGAAGGAAAACTGGTTTTTTATTCGTTAGCTGATGATCATGTTCATCAGTTAGTGTCGGTTGCTTTACTACACTCGAAAGAAGGGTGACTGAATGGATTGGGGGGATACCATGAGTCGTATAGAAAAAGAATCACAGTCAAGTTGTTGTTCCAGCCATGGTGAGTCGGAATTCCATAAAACGAAACAAGAAAGTTCCTGCTGTTCTAATGAGGGGGCGGAAGAAGTTTCTACTACCTCAACATGCTGCGGAAGTGATGTCAAAGAGAAAGAAGCTGCCGCCACATCAACATGTTGCGAAACGGATACGAACGAAAAAGAAACTACTGGCCCTTCAACATGCTGTGGAAAGGTCACAAACATGAAAAAAGAACATAAAGAAAGCTCTTCATCCTGTTGCAGTACGGGAGAAAGTAAAAAGGAAGAAATGGATGCAGCAAATAGCCAGCCGGAAGGGCAAAAACCTTTGGAATACAAGATTCATGGGATGGACTGTCCTTCCTGTGCCGCAACCATTGAGAAAGGGTTGCAAAAGACCAAAGGAATTCAGACGGTCCGGGTTAATTATGGTACAGGGAAAATGACTGTGGCTGCCGATGAGCTTTCTGTACACGATGACATCCCTGAACAGGTTCGTAAATTAGGCTTTGAAGCGGAGCCTTTAAATAAATACAATAATAGGCAGACATATAAAATCGAAGGAATGGATTGTGGCTCCTGCGCGATGACGATTGAAAAGCATCTAAGTAGAAACCCACATATTCAAGATGTCCAGGTGAATTTTTCAACGGGAAAAATGCATGTGGCTCATACGACGAATCAAAATGAAATCATCAAAGAGGTCCAAAGATCTGGATTTGATGCTTCCCTAGATTCAATCAGTAACCAGAGGAAAGGGACTTCTGAAAAAAAGAAAAAGGGAAACTCAACCACCACCATATCCGGCCTATTCCTGGCGCTTGGTTTTATAGGTTCTTTTACAAATGTAAGTCCTGAGTTAATTACGGCCTTATATGCTGCATCTATTCTTATCGGAGGATTTAAGCCAGCGAAAAGTGCCTTTTATGCCATTAAAAGTGGTTCCTTAGACATGAATGTGCTCATGGCCTCTGCAGCCATTGGGGCAGCCCTCATTGGAGAGTGGTTTGAAGGGGCGACGGTGGTATGGCTTTTCGCCTTAGGGAACACTTTACAAAACAGGTCGATTGAGCGTACAAGAGAATCGATTCGAAGCCTCATTAATCTGACTCCATCAGAAGCCACCGTTAAGTCCGGGGATCAACTTATCCGAAAACCAGTAGAAGAGGTAGGAGTCAATGATATTATCGTCATCAAACCCGGAGAGAAAATTCCTTTGGATGGAGAAGTGTTAACAGGTACCTCAAGTATCAACCAGGCACCCATCACCGGAGAATCACTGCCAGTAGATAAACAGCAGGGAGATACGGTTTATGCAGGTACCGTCAACGAAAGTGGCTCCTTAGAAGTTAAGGTAACAAAATTAGTGGAAGATACAACGATTGCTAAAATCATTCATCTTGTGGAAGAGGCTCAGGAGAAAAAAGCTCCGACCCAAGCATTTGTTGATCGCTTTGCAAGTGTCTACACTCCTATTGTCTTTACTCTTGCACTTCTTATCATGGTGGTACCACCATTATTTGGATTCGGATCATGGGGAGAGTGGCTTTATAAAGGCCTTGCGTTATTAGTCGTAGCATGTCCTTGTGCATTGGTCATATCTACACCAGTGGCCATTGTATCTGCGATTGGGAATGCAGCTAAAAATGGTGTGCTTATCAAAGGGGGAACCTTCTTAGAGAAGGCTGGGGCTATTCAAGCGATTGCTTTTGATAAGACAGGGACGCTGACAGAAGGTAAACCAAAAGTTGCAGAAGTGATTTCTCTTCAAAACAATCGAGAAGAGTTAATTGGTATCACCCGAACCATTGAAGAACATTCCACTCACCCTATCGCCCAAGCCATCACCAGTTATGCTGTAGAGCGTAATATTGGTACGAAACAAGGGGAAGACTTCAAAGCCATAGCAGGTAAAGGTGCGCAGGCTACAATTAACGGGACAGAGTACTTTGCTGGTAATCCTAAATTGTTCAATGACATGGAGGTTCCTCTTCATGAAATAGAAGAGCGTATGGATTCATTACAAAGCCACGGAAACACGCTTGTAGTGGTAGGTACTCGAACGGAGATTCTAGGTCTGATTGCTGTTGCGGATACCATTCGTGACATTACTGTTCAATCCATTCAAAAGCTCAAACAAATAGGAATGGGAGAAATGATGATGTTGACAGGTGATAATGAAGGAACAGCTAAAAAAATCGCGGACGAAACAGGTGTCGATCGCTACTTCGCTGAGTTATTGCCTGAAGATAAAGTTACCGCCGTGAAGAAATTACAGGATGAAGGGAAGAGTGTTGCGATGGTGGGGGATGGGATTAATGATGCTCCGGCCCTTGCGACAGCTGATCTTGGAATTGCTATGGGTGGTGCAGGAACGGATACAGCCATGGAAACTGCTGATATTGTACTTATGGCAGATAATTTGGAGAAACTTCCGCATACGATCCGTTTGAGTCGAAGAGCCATGAACATCATTAAACAGAACGTCTGGTTTTCGTTGCTTACGAAACTGGCAGCGTTGCTCTTAATATTCCCAGGATTTTTAACGTTATGGATGGCTGTGTTAAGTGACACCGGTGCTGCTCTCATAGTGATTCTCAATAGTATGAGATTGTTAAGGCAGAAATAAATCCCACAAAGAAAGATACCCCTTTTTTAAGAGGTGGTATCTTTCTTTTACATTTTAAAATGGTTTTATATAAGTTTTTCTTCATTATCCATTGGAACATATAAATGTAACGCCTCAATGCGCATATATGAGCGCATATTCATATTATCAGCAGATAAAAAATGACTATTTCTTTTTATTTCTAATAAGAAGAATGACTACAAACGCGCTAAATGCCCCAGCTATAGTCATTGCCATGAGAATTACAGAGATAAAAAGTGGATCCATGCTTGTTCTCCTTTTTATTAAAATTACACTATCAGTTTAACGTTGAGAAGGAAGTCACTCAAACAGGGACAGAGGCAGTTATCACGTACGAGTGAAGAGATAAGCGATTTTCCCTCCATCCACCAACATAAGAGTCTTCTATAAAGAAACTAGTGGTCCAACCTGATTGAAACAAATAACGATAAAGTAGTATGGCATTCTAAGGCACAATGCGCTCTTCCTGAAGTCTTCTTTAATAATTTCCACATGCTTGACCCCGGATATTTTAGTCGGAAGAGAAGTGGCTAGTGTGAGTGGTTGTGATGCTCATCTTTTTGTTCTGCGCAAAGAATGGTATTTTCATGTGAATGTTCACTCGATTCTAATTGTATAGTGACGTGACCGATTCCCTTTTCACGAAGCTGGTTCTCCACTCGTTTTAACAAGTCTTGACATTCCTTGATAGTAAGATTTTTTGTAACTACCGCATGACAGGAGAGGGCGTTTTGACCACTGGTAATGCTCCAAACATGCAGGTCATGGATGTCTTCTATGTCGTCTGTGCTCTGGATGGTTTGGACGATCTCCTCTAAATCTATATTTTTCGGTGTTCCTTCCATAAGAACATGTATAGAATCTCTGGCTACTCGCCAGCCACTAATGAGCACCAATATTGCTACAATCACACTTGCCAATGGATCAGCCCATCCCCAATGAAAGAACATGATAAGAAGGGCGGCGACAATAGCACCTACAGAACCCAATAAGTCTCCAAGTACATGTAAGAACGCAGCTCTCAAATTCAGGTTGTCTTCGGTATCTCCTTGTCTCATTAATATCCACGCGACAAGGATATTCACCAGGAGTCCGATAATCCCGATGGTTAACATTCCAACGGAAGCCACTTCTGGTGGATCCATGAAACGATGGTAGGCTTCATAACAAATGTATAGAGCGATTAAAACGAGCGTCACCCCGTTGAATAGTGCCGCAAGAATTTCAAATCGTTTATACCCATAGGTTTTGCTGTAATTCGCTACCTTTTCTCCCATAATAAATGCTACTACCCCTACACCTAGAGACACAGAATCACTTAACATGTGGCCAGCATCCGATAATAAAGCCAGGCTATTGGTTAAAAACCCTCCAATAGCTTCAATAATCATATAAGTAGTGGTAATGATAAAACTTAACCATAAAGCTTTCTTATTAGCTCTATGCGTATGATCATGACCATGATCGTATCCCATGATATACCTCCTTTAATAATCGTCTTAAAACCATTGTTCACCGTATAAACCATACTAATCCCAACTAACATGGAAATCCTCGACCATCTTTGGCAGGTGATATAATCCATTATATGCACACATAATCATATATACATGTTAACAAGTGGGAAGAATTTAAGTCAATCATATGTAATCTATATAGGGGAGTTATGGTAATATATGATTGTTTCCTGCAATGGAAAGATGAAATGATACTTATTTACAATCGTTAAAGGTGTCGATATTCAATCCTTTGTTTTGCATAGTCCAACCTCTTTTTGTATGTCCTGGAAAGAGGTACCTGGAGATAAGAAGGGGAGATTACTGTTGTTTACTAGAAAAAAACTTGAAAATAAACAAGTATGGGTTTATATGATTAGTTTATTGATGGCAACGGTATTCGGCTTTCTCATGCCTGGATATGCGGAAAGCTTAGGGGCTTTTATATCTATCATTATTGCATTGTTGATGTATAGTATGTTTTCTTAGATTCCATTTACATCATTGAAACAAGCATTTGGAAATCCAAAATACATCAAAGCCTTACTAACCATTAATTTTATAATTGTACCTTGCGTGGTTTGGTTGTTATCTCAATTATTGCCTGAGAGTCCAATACTGCTGATCGGTTTTTATTTGGTACTATTAACTCCTTGCATTGATTATGTCATCGTATTTACTTCCTTAGGGAAAGGGGATGAAAAATTAGTTTTAACATTTACTCCCATTTTGTTTGTGACGCAAATGTTACTGCTACCCGTGTATTTATGGCTTTTTATGGGGAGAAACGCTGCAGGAGTCGTGGAGCCTGCTCCGTTTTTAGAAGCGTTTTTCGGTTTGATTGTTCTACCTCTAAGTGCTGCCTTGTTATTACAAATCGCAGCGAAAAGGAGAGCTTTTGGAAGAAAGGTATTGGACGGATCTGCCTGGTTACCTGTTCCTTTAATGGCTTTGACCCTTTTTATCGTCGTGGCTTCTCAAATTGTTAAATTGCCTACATACGCAGACCAGATTATGAAAGTGGTTCCTTTATACATTGTTTTTATGGTGATTATGCCTATCATAGCTAAATATGTAGCGGAATGGTTTAAATTAGGGGCCGAATCAGGCAGGGCTCTAATTTTTAGTGGATCAACAAGGAATTCATTAGTTGTACTCCCACTAGCTTTGGCATTACCGGAGATAGGGAATGTAGTTGCAGCTGTAATCATTGCCCAAACAATTATCGAACTTATAAGTGAGCTTGTTTACATTCGCGTAGTTCCAGCATTTTTGCTGCGCGATGAATAGGGAAAGAGAGGGTGCTTCCATCGTAAAGGAAGCATCCTCTTTTTCTTTGCCTAGCCTAAGTGTCTGTCATTCATTTAAGATGCCCTCTTGGATGGAAGAAATTCCTCACGATCGCTTGTCTTGGTATCGCGAACGCTAAGGATCAAGTGTCATGGACTATAGCATCTGGTTTTGCTTTTACGGATTAAAATTCGTTTTATACAAATTTCAAAAGAAAGGTTGGCAAGAGATAGTGAGTTGTGTAGAATAATACACGTACATTATTGATAATTAATAAATTAATGTTCGTATTTTATGGGAGGGGAGATAGCATGAGTTTAAAACAAAGATTCAGTTATTTAATTGGGGGCGTGATTTTAGTCTTCTTGTTGGCCGGTTGTGGAGACCAGCCAGAGGAGGCGGGAGCTGCTGACAAAGAGGAAGAAAAAGTGATAGGAATCATAGGTCCAATGGAAGTGGAAATTGACATTCTTCATTCTCATATGGAAGTGGAAGAGACTACGGAAAAAGGGGAATTAACCTTTTATGAAGGGACTTTAGAAGGCCAGCCCATCGTACTTGTGAAGTCGGGAATAGGGAAAGTGAATGCGGCTTCCGCAGCCCAAATGCTCATTAGCGACTTTGATGCGGATGTATTGGTTAACTCCGGTGTCGCAGGCGGGATTCATCCTGATCTAGGTCTTGGGGACATCGTTATTTCTACGAAGACCGTGCATCATGATATGGACGAAACGGCTAAAGATTTTAAGCCAGGGCAAATTCCATACATGGACACAAGGTATTTTGAAGCGGACCAAGAACTGATTCAGTTAGCTAAGCAAGGTACGGAAGGCCTTCCTGATTACGTGGATGTATTCAAGGGTCCGATTGCTACAGGAGACCAATTCATTGCAAGTAAAGAAAAAACAGACTGGATTTATGAAACGTTTGATGCGTATGTAGTTGAAATGGAAGGAGCGGCTGTTGGACAAGTTGCCTATTTAAATGAAATCCCATACGTAGTCATTCGCTCAGCTTCTGATGATGCTGGGGAAGAAGCTGCTGGAATTCAAGAAAACTTTGTGGAAGAAGCAGCGAAGAACTCCAGTCATGTGATTGAAGAGATGCTAAAAAGTATGTAGGAATGGAAAAGAAAAGCCTGACTTCGGATTTCTTCAAAAAATGAAGGGGCCGGGCTAGGTTGAATGAAAGACAGAAAGAATGACTTTCTGTCTTTTTTCTATTCAAATGGAGACTGGGCCCCTCTTCGTATCTATAGTTGAAATCACATTGATTTATAGTATGCTTTAAGATAAAAATTGATGTGATCTACTAGTAAATAGAAGGGATGATATTATATGGAAAAATCAAAAGTGTGGTTTATTACAGGTTGTTCTACTGGTTTTGGGCGTGAAATTGCTAAGAAGGTTATTTCAGCAGGCTATAACGTAGTGATCACTGCTAGGAATATTACTCAAATAGAAAATTTGAATCCGGATAATAAAGAAAATGTATTGATACTTAAATTAGATGTTACAGATAAAAACCAAGTTCGAGAAGCGGTTGCTCAAACTATGGGAAAATTTGGACGTGTAGATGTATTGGTAAACAATGCTGGAATAGGGTATTTCAGTTCTGTTGAAGAAAGCATCGAAGTAGAAACAAGAAAAATGTTTGAAATAAATTTCTGGGGGTTGATGAACGTTACAAATGAGGTACTCCCCCATTTCAGACGACAAGAATCAGGCCATATTATCAATCTCTCTTCTATTAGCGGGTTAGCATCTTCCCCAGCAGTGGGCTATTATAACGCAACTAAATATGCAGTCGAAGGAATTTCTGAAAGTCTTGCAGAAGAAGTCGCTTCTGTAGGGATAAAAGTAACGCTTATTGAGCCGAGTTCATTTCGTACAGATTGGGCTGGGCGTTCAGCGAATCGCACACAAACTACTATTCCAGGGTATAGAGGAACAGTGGGAAGAAGAATTGATCAACCAAGTGGTCAAGAGGCGGGAGATCCAACAAAACTAGCAGATGCGGTCATTACGGTAGCTGACTCTGAAAACCCACCCTTAAGACTATTACTCGGCGGGGATGCTTACAAAATAGCTACTAAGAAATTTACCAATCTACTAAATGATATAGAAAGTTGGAAGGAAGTAACAATGGATGCCGATTTTAAAGAATAAAAACTTAACTGGAGAAGGTGATTTTCAATTAGAGTTACGCTATAATATTGACTTTTAACGAAACGGAATAGACTAAAAAAGCAAAAATAAGAGAGCTTAAGGAAAATGTCCATTAAAGAAGAAATGATAGAAAAAGGAATGACCCAAGGTAAAGCCCTGGGTCATTTTTTAGTCGCTTATAACTTACCGGTTAGAAATTGGGCTTCTCCATTTCCGAAACTCCAATCTGCATCCTCATTATTTGTTATAGATATCATGATATCCTCAGGAGAGATGTTGCAACGTTCGTCAAGGAAAGAAGCTAAATTTTGATAAAGCTTTTCTTTTTGTTTTTCTGTTCTAGGTCTACTTGTTAAAGAAATCACTACTACATTCTTGGTGCGCTCAAACCCAAGGCCCGTATCATGGATGATCATCTCATGTGCTGGGTGCTGGTGTACAATTTGATAACGGTCACTGTCTGGAACCTGGAAAGCATCTACCATAGCTTCGTGTGAAGCGTCTAATAAAGACTGCAGTTCTTCTTTAGATCTTCCTTCTACTAGATCGAACCGAACTAATGGCATTCCTTTTCCTCCTTTGATTAAATTCACCAAAAATATACCATAAAATTTAAAAAATAAATACAATTTATCAAAAAATAATGCATAAAGTGGTGAAGTATTGGTTGTGTTTTGGTAATATGGAGTAAAGGGATTATACAACCATTATTTAATAATGAACCAACAACAAACTAGATTGGGGCTATTTGTTATGTTAAAAATTAAGCGGATTAATGAGGTGCTTCAGTATGTGCAGAAGAAGCAAACTGTCTCCTTAGATGATTTAGTCAATGAATTTAATGTCTCTAAGAATACCATTCGTAGGGACGTGCAAGAATTAGTGGATCAAGGAAAACTTAAAAAGGTTTATGGGGGAGTATCGGCCAATAAATCTTCCACAGTACCTTACCATGACCGGAAAGTACAAAATGAAGAAGGAAAGATTAAAATTGCAGAAATGGCAGCTTCCTACGTAAAAGATGGAGACATTATCTTTCTTGATTCAGGGACGACAACAGTAGAATTGCTAGAATTTATAAAGGATAAAAATCTCATTATAGTTACGAACAATCTGGATTTTACGCTTGAAGCTACTCCTTACAGCAACTTAAGAATTTACTCAACGGGCGGGATGTATGAGAGGTCTACAAAGTCTTATGCAGGTCTGGAAAGTGCAGAGGCGGTCAAAAGTTATAACTTTAGTAAAGCATTCATGGCTTCTACAGGCATTTCCTTAACGAATGGTATAACTAATTCTTCTCCTCAAGAAACGCAAATTAAAAGTACGGTGGTCGACAGAAGTGAAGAGGTCTACCTTTTAGTAGATCACAGTAAGTTCGATCATTACTCTATAACCACGTATTGTGATATGGAGGATATCGACTATTTAGTAACAGATGAAATGCCAGAAGATAAATACAAACAATTTGCTGAAAAGAATAATGTAAAGCTGATTTTTCCCTAACCTAATTCAAGTCTAACCAATTTAGTGGAGGTAATATTCTGAAAAAAGGTTGACTGAAAGCGTTTTAAGTAATATGATTAAACCAGAAGTTAACAATTAGTTAACCAATAGTTAACATAAAAGGTTTCAAAAAAGAAAAAATCTCCCTGAAATATTTATTGAAGGGTAACTGTTGGTCAATTATTTTGTAAGCGTTTGTTAATTAAATGAATTGATGGAGGGATGGAAATGAGCCATTTGCTTAAAAAGCCCCAACATGTGGTGAAATCTGAAGGAGTAACCATAGTCCACGACATTACAGGAGAGCAAAACAACTTAGAATATGTAGGATTTAAAGTAGTGGATTTGGAAAAAGGTTCATTCTATGGTGAACAATTGAATGGTTTGGAATGCTGTATAGTTGTTTTAACCGGAAGGGTTGATGTCAAGGAAGGGGAAGAAATCTTTGAGAATCTCGGTACCCGTGACAACGTGTTTGAACAGAAGCCCACGGATAGTGTGTATGTCTCTAACGATCGCATATATGAAGTGAAAGCGGTTACTGATGCTCGTGTTGCTTTATGCTATTCACCTTCCTCAGAACAGCTTCCCACTAAGCTGATTAAAGCTGACTCGATCGATGTAGAACATAGAGGGAAATACAACAACAAAAGGAAAGTTCATAATATTCTTCCGGACTCTGACCCTTCAGCTAACAGCCTTCTGGTCGTTGAGGTTTATACAGAGAGCGGAAATTGGTCATCCTACCCACCGCATAAGCATGACCAAGATAATTTACCTGAAGAATCCTTTTTAGAGGAAACGTACTATCACGAAATGGATCCTCAACAAGGTTTTGTTTTTCAGCGTGTGTATACGGATGATCGCTCATTAGATGAAACTATGACAGCTGAGAATGGGGATGTTGTCATTGTGCCAAAAGGTTACCACCCAGTTGGAGTACCTGATGGATATACATCCTATTATTTGAATGTTATGGCTGGACCTGTCCGGAAGTGGAAGTTCAATAATGATGAAGATCATGAATGGATTGTAAATCGCGATTAAGAATCTATAAGAATATGAAACCTAAAGAATATAAAGGTGGGCCTCATATGAAAGAAACGATTCGTTTAACAACCTCTCAAGCACTAATTAAATTTATAAATAATCAATATATTCATGTGGATGGAGAAGAGTTCCCCTTTGTAGAAGGTATTTTTAATATCTTTGGGCATGGGAACGTTCTCGGTATTGGGCAAGCTCTTGAGCAAAACTCTGGAGATCTAAAAGTCATCCAAGGAAAGAATGAACAAGGGATGTCACTTGCCGCCATTGCTTATAGCGAAGAAAAACTTAGACAAAAAATTTATGCTGTAACAACGTCCGTAGGTCCTGGTTCTGCAAATACGGTTACTGCAGCTGCAACAGCGCTGGCGAATAATATTCCGGTTTTGTTCCTGCCTGGTGATACATTCGCTACAAGGCAGCCAGACCCTGTTCTTCAGCAGTTTGAGCAAGAAAACAGTATATCAACAACAACCAATGATGCCTTGAAGCCTGTTTCGAGATATTGGGACCGTGTGACACGGCCTGAACAGTTAATGAGCAGCTTGATTCGAGCTTTTGAAGTTATGACAGATCCTGCTAAGGCAGGTCCAGCAACTATCTCAATCTCTCAGGATGTTGAAGGGGAAGCGTATGATTTTGATGTAGACTTCTTCAAGAAACGGGTTCATTATATGGACCGCCCGATTCCACGTGAACGTGAGCTGAAAGGTGCGGAAGAGTTAATCCGCAATAGTAAAAAGCCTGTCATTCTAGTTGGTGGAGGTGCGAAATATTCTCAAGCCCGTGAAATTCTAATGGAGCTTTCTGAAAAGCATAATATTCCTTTGGTAGAGACACAGGCAGGAAAATCTACAGTAGAATCAGACTTCAAAAATAATTTAGGTGGTCTGGGGATTACAGGAACCCTTGCTGCTAATAAAGCAGCCAAGCAATCGGATCTCATTATCGGGGTAGGAACAAGGTACACGGACTTTGCCACCTCTTCAAAAACCGCTTTTGACTTTGAAAATACTCGTTTTCTCAACATAAATGTCAATCGTATGCAGTCCTATAAAATGGATGGATTTCAAGTAGTGGCCGATGCGAAGCTTACTTTAGAGCAATTGCAGCCGCTGCTAGAGGGATATGAAACGGAATTCGGGTCAGAAATACAAGAGCTGAAATCTGAATGGTTAAAAGAACGCGAACGTTTGAGTGAAGTGGTTTACAGTAGAGAAGACTTTAATCCTGAGATTAAAAACCACTTTTCACAGGAAGTTCTGAATGAATATGCAGATGCTTTGAAAACAGAGCTCCCTCAGACAACAGCCCTATTAAAGATAAATGAAACGATTGATCCGAGTAGTGTGATTATTTGTTCGGCAGGTTCTCTCCCAGGAGACCTGCAAAGGCTTTGGCATTCTACCGTACCGAATACTTACCACTTGGAATATGGTTATTCTTGCATGGGATACGAAATATCCGGAACACTTGGCTTGAAGCTTGCGAACCCGGATAAAGAAGTATATTCCATCGTTGGAGACGGAAGTTTTCTAATGCTTCATTCAGAATTTATTACTTCACTTCAATATAATAAAAAAATCAATGTCCTTCTGTTCGATAATTCTGGTTATGGCTGCATCAACAATTTACAAATGGACCATGGCAGTGGCAGTTACTATTGTGAATTTAGAACAGACGATAACGAGGTCATGAATATCGACTATGCCAAAGTGGCTGAAGGTTATGGCGCTAAAACCTATAAAGTACATTCATTAAAAGAGTTAGAAGAAGCATTGGAAGATGCGAAAAAACAGGACGTATCCACTCTGATCGACATGAAAGTGTTACCAAAGACTATGACTGATGGTTATCAAAGCTGGTGGAATGTCGGAGTAGCGGAAGTATCAGAAAAGGAAAGCGTTCAAAAAGCTCACGATCATCGAATGAAGATGCTTGAGGAAGCAAAGCAGTATTAGAGTTTAAGGTAAAAACTGAAGATGGGAGGGTGGAAGTCTCCACTCTCCTCAATATTCATAGTTTTAGCAAGCGGTTACAATCACAATTTTTTGATTATTAAAAAAAGTTATAACCTGGAGGCCGAGGTAATGAAAAAAAATATGACCCCACGTAAGTTTTTATTTATTATCATTGTTTGTTCAACATTTGGTGGGCTTTTGTTTGGTTATGATACAGGCGTCATTAATGGTGCATTGCCATACATGTCTAAAGAAAGTCAGCTTAATCTAACCCCATTCCTTGAAGGGTTAGTTACTAGTTCCCTCTTATTCGGGGCAGCTATCGGAGCGATTATTGGAGGTAGGGTCTCTGATAGTATCGGCCGCAAGAAAACCATTATCTTTTTAGCGGTACTTTTCTTTTTTGCAACGTTAGGGGTATCTTTTACGCCTGGTGTGACATTGATGATCATTTTCCGGTTCCTACTTGGTCTTGCGGTTGGAGGAGCATCCGTGACAGTTCCTACATACTTAGCGGAAATGGCTCCATCTGAAAGTCGTGGCAGGATGGTGACACAAAATGAATTGATGATTGTGACGGGACAGCTACTAGCCTTTACGATCAATGCTATTTTAGGGAACATGTCAGAAGGGAACGACAGTGTCTGGAGAATAATGTTATTGATTGCTGCTGTTCCTGCGGTAGTATTATTCTTTGGTATGCTGCCGCTACCGGAGAGTCCAAGATGGCTGATGAAAAATGAGAAAAAAGACCAGGCAATGGGCGTGCTGCACAAAATTCGTGAAAAATCTAAAGTACGTGGTGAATATAACCAAATTGATGCTACCGTCATTATGGAGGAAAAGTTAGATAAGGCCACATACAAGGATCTAACGGTTCCATGGGTTCGCTATATTTTGTTCCTGGGTATAGGGATTGCTGTTGTTCAGCAAATCACAGGGGTCAACTCCATTATGTACTATGGGACAGAGATTTTGCGAGATGCTGGTTTTAGTACAAATGCGGCATTAACAGCAAATATTTCAAATGGGGTTATATCCGTTCTTGCTACATTTGTTGGAATTTGGCTTTTAGGAAAGGTCGGGCGCAAACCGATGCTCCTCGTTGGTCAATTCGGAACATTAACGGCATTGCTTTTGATAGGTATTTCATCTTTAGTTCTGGAAGGGACAGTCGTTTTGCCGTACGTCGTTATTTGTTTGACAGTTATGTTTTTAGGTTTCCAGCAAGGCGCGATTTCTCCAGTTACCTGGCTGATGCTTGCAGAGATTTTTCCATTGCGACTCCGCGGACTGGGAATGGGTTTATCTGTATTTTGTCTCTGGATGGTTAACTTCGGAGTCAGCTTTGTTTTTCCTATTCTTCTTGCTGGAATCGGATTGTCTTCCACATTTTTTTTATTTGCCGCTCTCGGAGTGTTAGCAATTGCATTTGTTATCAAATTCTTGCCTGAAACCAAAGGTAAAACATTAGAAGAAATTGAATCATATTTCAAAAAACGAGAAAATCAAAAAGAAGATGTAAAAACAAAAGCCTTATAAACTTAGAGGAGGATGATTATGACGATCAAAATAGGAGTTATTGGAACAGGTGCGATAGGAAGAGAACATATCGATCGAATAGAAAACATTCTATCTGGTGGTGAAGTTAAAGCGGTTACAGATGTGAACCAGGAGTCTGCTTATAAAGCTGTGAAGGACTATAACTTGGATGCTACGGTCTATCCTGATGATGTAGCTCTTGTAGGGGATCCAAACATTGATGCCGTTTTTGTGACAAGCTGGGGACCTGCACATGAGCAAAGTGTTCTCTTAGCTATTGAAGCAGGGAAATATGTATTCTGTGAAAAGCCGTTAGCGACATCTGCTGAAGGGTGTATGAGAATAGTCGATGCGGAACAAAAGCAAGGGAAACGTCTTGTCCAAGTTGGGTTTATGCGCCGTTACGATGAAGGATACGTGCAGCTAAAGGAGGCCTTGGACAATAACGAAATCGGCGATCCGTTGATGATTCACTGTTCCCACAGAAATCCAGGTGTTGATGAAAATTACAAAACCAATATGGCAGTAACGGAAACATTAATCCATGAAATTGATGCCCTTCACTGGCTTATTGATGACAATTATGAATCCGTCAGGGTAGATTTCCCTAGAAAAACAAAGCATTCCCATGCGGAATTACAAGACCCTCAGGTATTTACACTTAAAACACAAGGAGGAGTGTTGATCCATGCAGAAGTCTTTGTGAACTGTAAATATGGTTATGATATCCAGTGTGAAGTTATGGGAGAAGAAGGGATTGCTAAACTGCCAGAAGTAGCTAGCGTAGTTGTTCGTAAAGAATCTAAGCTGAGCTCTAATATCCTGAACGATTGGAAAATAAGATTTATGGATGCTTACAACAAAGAACTACAAAATTTCCTTGATTCAGTGGAGAAATATGGGGAACCTCAAGGTCCTACATCATGGGATGGATACATTGCAGCTGTTACTGCTGATGCTTGTCTGCAAGCTCAAGAAACTGGAGAAGAAGTAGATATTAAGCTTCAAGATACCCCTGATTTTTATAAAAAACAAGTGGCTGTACGTAATTAACATTTAACAAATACATTATTAATCTAATTGGGGGAGTATGGGACACATATGACCGTAACAAACTTCCCTTCCTAAAATAGTAGGAGGATCTAACCTTCATATTTCCCTGAAGATTCATATTCAAAACCTGCTGGTAATGTAGCAGATATCGGTTAAGTCCAAACAGTTAAAAAAGGAGATGTTTCCATTGCGTTTAGCATATGATCCGTCACATTATCGTGATAATACAAATTTAAAAGATACGATCGACGCAGTTGCTAGATTAGGGTACGAATACGTTGAGTTATCCCCGCGTAAAGATTTTATTTGGTTTAATGAATACCCGAAAGTTGATAAGCAGCTGATCAAAGATCTAAAAAGATATTGCTCCGATGCCGGTGTCAAAATCTCTTCTGTGCTTCCTGTCCAACAATGGTCCTCCCCCATTGAAGAAGAACGCCAAGCCGCAGTGAGAAATTGGAAGCGCTGTATAGAAGTCACTTCTGAATTAGGGGTGGACTTAATGAACAGCGAATTTGCCGGTGACAAAAGCCGTCCGGTTCAAAGTGAAGCTGCTTTTGTGAAGTCCATGGATGAGCTCATGCCACTTTTTGAAAAAGAGGGAATTAAACTCAATTTGCAATCTCATCCTCATGATTTTATTGAGTTGAACACGGAAGCTATTAAAATGATTCGAGCATTAGATAAAGAGTGGATTAAGTTGGTTTACTCTGTTCCACACGCTTTCTTTTATGATGATGGAATTGGCGATGTAGAACAACACCTGGAGGAAGCGGGTGATTTACTTGATCATGTTCTAATTGCGGATACTCTTAATCATAAAGCGGCATATGGACTGCGATATATTGTGAATCCACCTGATGCAAACGTTACGGTTCACCAACATTTGAATCCAGGTGAAGGGGAAGTGAACTTTGAAGCACTCTATCGTAAATTAAGAGAAATGGAGTTTGATGGAATTGTTACAAATTCAGTCTTCTCCTACCCTGATAAACCAGAATGGTCCAATGAAATAACCCTTAAATCCATTAAAGAGGGTTTAAATATATAATCACTCATCCTTTTTAAGGATATGGAAAATACGTGAGGAATTAAACACCTGGTCATCATCAAGAGTGGGTGCGTCACATAAGCCACTGCTATGTGACGCAGCTCTTCTAATGGTTAAGGAGGAATAGGGAATGAAATTATGTTTTAATCAGGCGACTACGCTTGAAAACTCAAACCTTGAAAAAGACTTAAATTATTGTGACAAGCACGGATATGATTATATCGAAATACGGGCGATGGATAAACTTCCTGAATATCTGGAGTCCCATTCCTTAGAGAATTTAAAGACTTTCTTTAAAGACCATCATATTAAACCGCTAGCCTTAAATGCTTTGGTCTTTTTTAATAACCGTGAAAATGAAGAACAAGTTTTAAATGAGTTTAAACAAATGGTTGAAACAGGAAGTGAACTAGGTGTTCCATATATCGTCGCGGTTCCACTTGTAACAGAAGAAAAAATTTTGCTGAAGGACATTGAAGAAAGTTCCGTTAAAATGCTTAGAGAATTTTCAAGTATTGCAGAACCATACGGTATCAAGGTTGCCCTCGAATTTGTCGGCCACCCAGAGTGCACGATTAATACGTTTGAGCAGGCTTACGATATTGTGCACAAGGTAGATCGTGAAAATGTAGGACTCGTCTTTGACTGCTTCCATTTTCACGCTATGGGTTCAAGTTATGAAGCTTTAAAAGAAGCGAATGGAAAGAAAATTTTCATTCTTCATATTGATGATACAGAAGACTTCCCAATTGGTTTATTAAGGGACGAAGACCGTGTCTGGCCTGGAGAGGGTGCGATTGATTTAGACAGGCTTTTATCTACGTTGAAAGAGATTGGTTATGAAGATGGAGTTGTATCCGTTGAGTTGTTCAGACCTGAATATTACGAAATGGATGCAGAAGATGTGATTAAAAAGGCTAAGGATACAACACTTGATGTAGTTTCCAAGCACTACGATACTCAACCAATATAAATAAGAGGATTGATACCTATGAATACGAAGGAAAACGTGCTGACGTCCCTGGTATCTATGAAGGATATGTTGTTAAAAGCAAAACAGGAAAACTATGCTGTTGGGCAATTTAATATTAACCACCTGGAATCCATCCAAGCTTTTCTAGCTGCAGGGGAGGAAGAAGGTTCTCCATTAATACTAGGAGCATCTGACCGATTAATAGATTACCTCGGCGGATTTCAAACAGTAGTCTCCATGGTGGAAAGCCTTGTTAAAGAGATGTCTATTTCTGTGCCGGTTGCCTTACATCTCGATCATGGCAAGAGCGTGGAGAGTTGTAAAGCTGCTGTGGATGCCGGTTTCACCTCTGTAATGATCGATGGATCACATTTCCCCATTGATGAAAACATCAAAATGACAAAAGAAGTTGTGGTTTATGCTCATTCTAAAGGGGTTTCCGTGGAGGCAGAGGTTGGCTCAGTCGGCGGAACAGAAGATGGCGTAGTCGGTGGTGTTAAATATGCAGATCCTGATGAATGTTTGAAACTAGTTGAGGAAACGAATGTTGATGCGTTGGCAGCTGCTCTTGGATCTGTGCACGGTCCTTACCAGGGGGAGCCGAAATTAGGATTTGAAGAGATGAAACAGATCTCTGAAATGACCCAAGTCCCACTGGTGCTCCACGGAGGGTCTGGGATCCCTATTTATCAATTACAAAAAGCGATTCACTTTGGACATACTAAGATAAATGTCAATACAGAGTGTATTCAAGCGTGGACAAATGCTGTAAGGGAAGTTCTTAACGCTGATGCACAAGTCTATGAACCTAGAATTATTCATACGCCGGCTAAAGAGGCGATGAAAGAAATGGCTAAAAGTAAGATGAGAGAGTTTATGAGCAGTAAAAAAGCATGAAGAGGAGGGGCGATCATAGGTCGTCCTTTTCAAACGAATATAAATATTTTTAAGAAAGGGGAACATGGAAATGGCTGAAAAAACTAGAATTGGACGAACGGATTTACATGTGAATCCCATTGGACTTGGTACAAACGCAGTCGGAGGCCATAACTTGTATCCAAATCTTGATGAACAGCAAGGAGTGGATATGGTAAAAGAAGCAATTGAAAATGGTGTAGATTTTCTGGATACCGCTTTTATATATGGGCCTGGGTATTCGGAAGAGTTAGTAGGAAAGGCCATCAAAGAAATGGGCAATCGCAATGAAGTTGTCCTAGCTACGAAAGGTGCCCAAAAGTTTGTTAATGGTGAGGAAGTTTTGGATAACTCCCCTATCTTTCTTAAGCAATCAGTAGAAGATAGTTTGAAGCGTCTCCAGACTGATTACATCGATTTGTATTACATTCATTTTCCTGATGAAAACACCCTGAAGAGTGAAGCTATAAGGGCTCTCAAAGAACTAAAAGACGAAGGTAAAATACGTTCCATTGGCGTTTCTAATATGAACCTTGATCAGCTGAAAGAAGCCAATAAAGATGGGCATGTAGATGTATTTCAAGGCTTATACAACCTGCTACAGAGAGATGCGGAAAAAGAATTCTTTCCATATATTCTTGAAAATGAAATTTCGTTTGTACCTTTCTTCCCATTAGCTTCAGGTCTCCTTGCTGGGAAATACGATAAACATACGACGTTCCCAGAATCTGATTTGCGCTCCAGCATGCCTCATTTTCAAGGAGATGCATTCATTCAAAACCTTGAAAAAGTAGAACAATTACGAACGATAGCGAATCGAAAAGGTGTTGAAATTCCTCATTTAGTACTTTCCTGGTACCTGGCACATGAAGCCATAGATGTTATTATTCCAGGCGCAAAAAATGGAGAACAAGTGAAAAGTAATCTAAAAACGCTTAAAGTCAATATGAATAAACAAGAATTCCATGAGATTGACAAACTATTTGCCTAGCTTCTAAAAAGGCGAGAGGGAGGATCCTCTCCCTTGTGTATTTGTTTATTCATACTCCTGACACATTGGAGAGATCTCTATGAAGCTTAGGCTGTCTGATAGACTGTTTATTCTATATTCTGTAGTTTTAGCTTTATACTTGATAAATGTTTTCCTAGAGCTATCTTACCTTGAATGGATCGTAGGAATTTTAGCTGTTCCAACGCTTTTGGTTTCTTTCTTTTATGCGACCCGTTTGTTTAAAGTCTTGGGAGGTATCTTTCTAACTACTGGAAGTTTTATGTTCCTTTCAGCAGGCATTCATTTTCACACACTTCCTTTGTACCTTATATCTAACATGAATCTCCTTGTTTTTTTAAGCATGTTGCCGTGGATCAATAGTGCTGCCTATATTGGGCGGTATGAAAAGAGTATTAAAGGTCTTATGAAAGTGAATGTTCGCCATCTAGGTGATTTGTACCCTAAAAGTGTATTTACAAGTGGAACTTTAATGACTTTTTTAAATTTGTCAGCTGTGAATTTATCTCAGGGAATATTGATAGATTCATTAAAAGGGGTAAAAAAAAGAATCCGTGATCGGTTTATTGCAAGGTCCACAATACGGGCTTATGCATTGGCAATGATATGGAGTCCGATGGAAATAATGGTCGGTATTGTTGTTGATGCTACAGGGGTTAGTTATTTAAGTTACCTCCCGTGGCTTTTGTTGGTATCGTTCACAGTCCTAATCCTTGATTTACAGATGGAAAAAAATGCCTTTCAATCCATTCCATACAAAGGTTATGAAATAGGGGATGGGTACCAGGCTAAGAAGAAAATCTATTTGAAAATGTTCAAATTGTTGATGATTTTAGGGTTGTTTTTAGCTGCGGTGATGATAACGAGTGAGTGGTTGCAATTTAGTTTTATTCTTGCTGTCACGTTGGTCATTTTCCCGTTTTCTTTCGTTTGGGCGTTCTTCATGAAAAAAGTTTTTCTTTTCTTGAGAATTGGATACAAAACCTGGCGCCAGAAAACAAATCACTTGCAGAACTTTTTTGTACTTTTTATTTCTCTATCACTTTTTTCGAAAAGTCTTAATCAAACAGAAGCCCTTACGTGGATTCAATATCTGTTTACTGTATTTAAAGAATATCCTGTGATCATACTGGGGTTAATTTTATTTACCTACATAGGACTGGGTCTTTTGGGAGTTCACCCCATTGCCACGGTTGGTGTATTACTTGAAATCTTACAGCCACTTTTTGAGGTCTTCAACCCAATGGGAATCGGCGTGATGTTGATTGTAGGAGCTTTGGCAACGGCGAGTTCTGGAACTTATGGAATTGTTGTTACCCTGACATCTATAAATACCCAGCAAAACCCATATGCAATTACAGTCACCAACTTGCCCTTTACTTTGATTTTTGGATCTATCGGAATAGTGACAGCTTATTTTCTGTTATGAGTAAGTTTAGAGGGGAAAAGCTAAACCGACCAATTTTAGAGTTGGTTTTTGAGTAAATTTAGGTTAATTTTTGATTATATTTTGTAACATTCTGTTGCAATTCTGTTCAGAGTATTATATTGTAATATTAAGATATTTAAACGCTTTCAAATCTAAAAAAGTAAAAGGTGAGTCTACTATTCTTAAAAGTTAAGAATTAATGGAGGGGATCACATGTATAACTTGGAATTCAAAGAAGATCGACCCTTAGATCTTATTGGAGTCGGAAGATTGTGCATTGATTTAAATGCAGATCAATTTAATCGTCCAATGGAAGAAACCAAATCTTTTACAAAGTATGTAGGAGGTTCCCCGGCCAATATTACAATTGGTGCTGCGAGACTTGGTCTAAAACCAGGGTTTATAGGTAAGGTTTCAGATGACCAAATGGGTCGTTTCATCGTGGATTACTTAAAAGGGGACAATATTGATACAACGAATATAGCTGTTGATCATACAAGAGCTGTTACAGGCTTAGCTTTCACTGAAATTAAGAGTCCTGAAGATTGCAGTATCTTAATGTATCGAGATAACGTGGCAGATCTGAAACTAAGCACAGATGATGTTTCAGAGGATTATATAAAAAATGCAAAGGCCCTCCATATCTCTGGTACGGCACTTGCGGCAAGTCCATCGAGAGAAGCTGTCTTCTTAGCGTTGGAATACGCTCGGAAACACGAGGTGGTAGTTATTTTTGACATCGACTACCGTCCGTACACTTGGAACAACGATAAAGAAACAGCTACGTATTATAACCTTGCTGCTGAAAAGTGTGATGTTATTATCGGCACAAGAGATGAGTTCGATATGATGGAACAGTTTGAAAAAGAGAAGAAAACAGATGAAGAGACTGCTTCAAAGTGGTTTAGTCATAACGCTGAAATCGTAGTGATTAAACACGGATCCAAAGGTTCTTTCGCTTATACCAAGGACGGAAACTCACATACGAGCGGTACCTTTAAAACTAAAGTGTTGAAAACCTTTGGTGCTGGTGACTCCTATGCATCCGCCTTCATTTATGGTCTATTTCAACATTGGGACTTATCAAAAGCAATGGAATACGGTAGTGCATCAGCCGCTATTGTCATTTCAAGACACAGTTGTTCAGATGCCATGCCGACAACTAAGGAAATTGATGATTTTAAAGCAAAAGCCGAAAGACAGGAGATTTCATGATTTACCTATAATGGAAAGCAACTTATATAATTATCATCACTATTTTAAGGAGGAAAATTAAATGAGTAATGTTACAAGTGAAGTGAAAACACTAAAAAACTATATTGGTGGCGAATGGGTTGAGGCGAAAAGTGATCAAACAGAAGAGGTTTATAACCCTGCTACGGGAGAAGTCATTGCTAGGGTACCGATTTCCTCAAAAGAAGATGTAGATTATGCAGTTAACGTTGCTAAGGTAGCTTTCGAGGATTGGAAAGAAGTACCGGTGCCGAAAAGGGCTCGTATCTTGTTTAAGTATCAGCAACTTCTGGTTGAACACTGGGATGAACTAGCTGAATTGATTACTCTTGAAAATGGGAAAAACTTGAAAGAAGCTAAGGGTGAAGTACAGCGGGGAATTGAAAATGTTGAGTTTGCGACAGGTGCCCCTACTCTTATGATGGGCGATCAATTACCGTCAATTGCGAAAGGTCTTGAATCGGGTGTCCAACGCTATCCAATCGGCGTTATTGGAGGAATCACACCATTTAACTTCCCGATGATGGTTCCATGCTGGATGTTCCCAATGGCAATTGCCACTGGTAACTCTTTCGTCATGAAGCCGTCTGAGCGGACACCCCTCTTGGCCAATCGTTTGGCTGAGTTATTAGAAGAAGCAGGGTTGCCAAAAGGCGTTTTCAATATCGTTCATGGCGCACATGATGTTGTTAACGGACTGCTTGACCATAAGAAGGTTGCAGCCATTTCCTTCGTTGGATCTCAACCGGTAGCAGAATATGTATATAAACGCGGTACAGAAAATCTTAAGCGTGTCCAAGCTCTGGCTGGAGCAAAGAACCATTCCATCGTTCTAAATGACGCTAACATGGATAATGCTTCTACACAGATTCTTAATGCAGCCTTTGGTTCAGCAGGGGAGCGTTGCATGGCTGCCTCTGTGGTTGCCGTTGAAGAGTCTGTAGCTGATGAGTTTATCGAGCAGCTTAAGAAGAAAACAGATGAGATCAAAATCGGGAACGGTCTTGAAGATGATGTCTTTTTAGGACCAGTTATTCGTGAACAGCATAAAGAACGTACAATCGGCTATATTGAAAAGGGTGAACAAGAAGGTGCCAAGCTTATAAGAGATGGTCGTCAAGATAATACCTCCCAAGAAAATGGTTATTTTGTTGGACCAACAATTTTCGATAACGTAACAACAGAAATGAAGATCTGGCAAGATGAAATTTTTGCACCTGTTCTTTCTATTGTACGTGTTAAGAATTTAGATGAAGCTGTAGAAGTCACAAATGAATCTCCATTTGCCAATGGAGCTTGCATTTTCACTAGAGATGGAGGCAGTGTTCGTCAGTTCCGTGAAACGATTGATGCAGGTATGCTCGGTGTCAATATTGGAGTTCCAGCACCGATGGCATTCTTCCCATTCTCTGGATGGAAAAATTCCTTCTATGGAGACTTGCATGCCAATGGCAAGGATGGGGTAGAATTCTTTACCCGTAAAAAAGTTATGACTACTCGCTGGGTATAAGTCAGCTGAAAAAAGGGAGGGCAATCTCCCTTTTTTTCTGCCTGATTTTGTAAGTGTTTACATAAGTGGAGGAGGCTAATGGAAATGTTTAAAGATCATACGGTTAAACTGGGGATTTGCCCGATCGGCTGGACCAATGATGATATGCCTGAATTAGGAAGTGGGAATACTTTTGAACAGTGTGTCAGTGAAATGGCACTAGCAGGGTTTGAGGGAACGGAAGTAGGTAATAAATATCCAAAAGATACCCAAAAATTAAAGAAAGCGCTTGAATTACGACAACTGCAAATTGCCAGTGCGTGGTTCAGTTCATTCCTCACCACACGCCCTTTTAAGGAGACAAAGGAAGCTTTCATAGAACATCGTGATTTTCTTTATGAAATGGGATCTAAGGTTATTGTGGTATCAGAACAGGGCCGCAGTATTCAAAAAGAAGATGTCCCTTTATTCGAAGCTAAGCCTCATTTCAGTGAAGGGGAATGGGAACTTTTAGCTGAAGGGTTAAATCTTCTAGGTGAGCTTGCTCGCGAGAAAGGGATGGATATTGTATTTCATCATCACATGGGGACAGGTGTGCAGACAAAAGAAGAAATTGATAAGCTGATGGATATCACAGATGAGGACAAGGTCTCTCTTCTTTTTGACACAGGACACCTTTATTTATCTGGTGAAGATCCTATGGAGGTATTAAATCTGCATTTCCCCCGAATAAAACATGTACATTTGAAGGATGTTAGAGATGATGTTGCAGCACAGGTTCGGCAGAAAAAGACAGCCTTTCTTGATGGTGTAAAAGAGGGGATGTTTACCGTTCCAGGAAACGGAAATATAGACTTTGGGCCGATTTTTGAAACTTTAGCACATAAGGAATACAGAGGTTGGATGCTAGTAGAAGCTGAACAAGACCCTTCTATTGCCAATCCTCTAGAACAAGCTATTATCGCTCGAAATTACATCCGGGAAAAAGCGGAGATTTAGTGGTAGTTTTGTTAAACCTATTATAAAACCTCAATAGTATTACTTGGGAAAGTTTCTCTTTACAAAGAGAAACTTTTTTAATTCTAACTTTAATGATTGTGCACTTTGGTATGGTACTGTGCCGGGGGTCAGGTACCAAAAATATGGTTCCGGGATAGGGTCTTGCTCACTCACACATACTATAAAAAAGAAGGTGTTTCTTCATGAAGATCATTTTTATCTTCCTTTTTATAAGTATCGGAATGGTCCTGATTAATTACGGAATGGACCTATTATTATTGAACGATAAAAAAGTAGCGATAACCAACCTCTTCAACCCTTTCTGGGTGATGAAACCTTTCGAGTACTTACTTTTAATCCTCTTAACATTATTGTCTATAGCTGTCCTCATCATTCAGGCCATTAAAAATAGGCAAAAAGATTAGTGTGATTTCATGCGTCTGCGAATGAGGGCGATAGCGAGCAGGATTATTGGAACCCCCACCTGAAGGGGAAGATGGATATGAAATGGTACGAGCTCGACTCCTTTTTTAATGTGATCGACTGAATTACTGGCCACACTCATGGATGATAATAAAACGATAATACTTAGCGGAAATATTAGTGATGTATATTTTTTAACATGAAATAATTCTGTAGCACTTATGAGTGCGGCATAAAAAAAGATGGCGATCTTAAAGAAGCCTCCGATGATGAGTGTCAACACAACTGCAACATCCAGCCGTTGGAAAAGCCCTGCCATATCAATCAAACCAATGGCTGATAACAACGGAAAGGCGGATCTGCTCGCTACATAAATGCCAAGAACAGCTATATCCATAGCTACAACCCATGTTAACAAAACGCCACTAATACTCATAGCAGACAAACCAGCCTTCAAGCATAGCCGCGGATGGTTCAAATAAGGGAGTAACATGGTGAAAACAATGATTTCTCCGAACGGAAAGGTAGTTGTGGCGGGGAGAGTACTGATTATAGGCATCCACCCATTTTCCAGTATGGGACGTAATTGATTGATATCGATTTGACCAGAGAAAAGTACCAAACTTGTCCCTACTACCCCGACCAACATCAAAATAACAAAGAAAAATTCCCCTGTTCTTGCTAATACTTCTATCCCGTGCCACAGTACAAAAGCGACCGACAGGATCATGATCGTGTTAATCACAAAAATCGGAGTATAGATATACGTAGATGCTGTCAGCAGTTCACCGAAGTCCCGCAAATCCCTTATTGCAATATATAGAAAGTAAAACAAGTACAAGATTCCAAGACTCATTCCTGCATATTTGCCGAGAATCTTCTTCCCGTAGCCGATTAAGGAGAGGTCAGGGTATAGGCGATAAAGAGCGAAATATACGACAAAAAGGAGGAGGCCGATAATCATTCCCAAGAGGACAGCCAGCCATGCGTCTTTTTTAGCATCGAGCCCCGGATTGATTACGATGGCTGTGCCAAGCTCGAACAAAAGCATTAATACAAACAACTGCCAGCCGCTTACTTTGGCTTTTTCCACGACATCCGTACCTCCCTTAGTAGTTTGTCTGGGAGGATTGCCATCATAGGCTTAATCCTCCTATTATTTTTTTTCTAAAATTAAAGGTTTTGTCCTTAATCCTGTACCACGAATGAAAAAATCAACATTGATCTCGACGTCCATCTCACTAAAGGTGGTTGGCCACTCTTCCTTCATTTTTTTCCACTCTTTTGGATACCTTTGATTCATTGCTTCACCGAATCCTAAAATATCGGTTTCCTGTTCCTGTACGGTCTTTACAGTGGTGCTGACTTCTTCTTCTATTACTTTTGCTAGTTGTTTATTCAAATCGATAATGACTTGAGGATCGGTCAGGTCCAGCGGACACGTAACCTCCTGTAAAGTCCCTTCGCTCTTAATATTGACTGTAATTTTCCGTTTCCCTTCATTTATAGTGGGCTTCAGTTTGGTATTCGCATTCCGGACTTCAACAGCTATCATTCCTTCGTCTTCCTCTTCCTCACAAGTAGACGTGACCACTGTTTTTCGGATCTTATTTTTCACCCACGAAACACCCCGTGCTTCCGTGTCTTCAAGCCAACCTTTTAACTTCCCATTCTGTAAAATTGCTAAGCCACTGAGTTTAATATAAGTGGACGGTACAGCTTGCTCATTAATACTTGAATTTTGACCCTCCTGCATATCCCCGAGGAGGGCTATTCCGCTCAAGGATACTCCCCCGCTTTTAGTTGTTAGTGTTTGAATGACATCATTGATATTTTGATCAGTAGTCTCCCCCCACACCTCGGCGGTTTTCTTTGAGGCTTCCTGAATTTTCATAGCCGGGATTTTTTCCATTGGGTTAAGGATACTTAATATAGGTTGTGCGGGACCACCTTTTGAAATGAGCACAATTGCAGTCGAACGGAATCCATAAAATCTTTCGGTGAAATCCATTACTTCAAAAAGCCCATCGTCCTCTGCTAAACTTTCCCCGATAATAAGTACAACCATATGGGAGAAATTAAGCTTACGAGGTACTTCTTTAGATATTTTCCGTATGGTCTCAAATAAAGTCTGGCCCGTTTCTCTGTATGTAGTGACCGCTGTGCCTTTAGAAGTTTGAGACATTTCTCCGCCACTTACTTGGGCTGGGTTCACGATCTGGAAGGAAACATCATATAAGCCATCCTCCGTTTTATCGATACCCATTCCCATGACAAGAGCTATATCCTCTAGTTCATTCTGATCCCAGCAGCCCGCTAATAGAATCAGCGCAGAAAACAGCCCTATAAATAAAATCCTCTGTTTCATCTAATCACCCTTTTCCTTATTTGAGTTAGAATCAACAGCATCCGGCGGGGCTGGCTTTTGTCCTTTTTCTTGTCGTTGGACATTTTGCTGGCTAATGAGACGAGGGCGGGTAATCATTGACCATAAAGGCTGGCGAATAATGGAATCTTTGATATCCGACCAAATAAACGGTGCAAATGGACTTAAATAAGGAGTCCCGAAAGAACGGAGACTACTCATATGAGCAATGAGAATAAACAGAGCCATTAATACACCGTACAAACCAAAACTTCCCGCTATGATCATCAACGAAAAACGCAGGATACGTGGAGCGACCCCCATGTTATAAGAAGGAAATGCAAAGCTGGCGATCCCGGTTAGTGCTACGACTATTATCGTCGTAGCACTAACAATCCCTGCTTGTACGGCAGCTTGCCCGAGCACAAGCCCTCCAACAATAGAAACCGCTTGCCCTACGGCTCGCGGCATACGAAGTCCAGCTTCACGTATGATTTCAAAAGTGAATTCCATGATCAGTACTTCCATGAAAAGCGGAAATGGTACGCCTTCTTGCTGGGCGGCAAAGCTTATCAATAGAGGCGTAGGGATCATCTGTGGATGAAAAGTCGTCAGTGCTATATAAAGTGACGGCGTCAGCAGGGAAATTGTAAAAGAGATCACCCTTAATAACCGTAAAAATGAGCTGATCACAAAGTTTTGATAATAATCGGAAGGAGTATGAAAAAACTGTATGAATAGGGCAGGTGCCACTAATACAAATGGTGTCCCATCAACTATAATGGCAATCCGTCCTTCCATAAGGTTGCCTACTATGGCATCCGGACGCTCTGAATTATAGATGGTCGGAAACAGGGTGAAGGAGGCATCCTGGATGTACTGTTCAATATAGCCGGAATCGATGATATCTTCGACCTCAATCTTGGTCAGCCTTTTTTTGATTTCACGCAACACTTTCTCACTAGCGATTCCTTTCATATACATGACAGCGACATCCGTCTTGCTTATACTACCGACCTGCATGGTTTCAAACCGGAGATCAGGGCTTTTCAGATAACGTCGGACCAGGGATATATTCGTTCCAAGAGACTCAGTGAACGCAACCTTCGGGCCACGGATGACTAGTTGAGTACTGGGCTCCGTGACACCACGCGTTTCTCCGCCTTGTGTGTCACCGGAAATTGCTTCCTCATAACCATCTACTAAAATGACTGTGTAACCGGATAAAACAGCTAATAATAATTTGTCCCATTCAGAAACTACCGTAACTTTTTCAACCGAATGAGCATGGGCTTTAATAAAATCAAAACTATTGACTCCGCGATATTCCTGCGCCCTCTTTTCAATAGAAGCCTCGACATTCAATGCTCCGGAAACAAATTCATTCACATTCTTTTCATCTACTAATCCACTCATATACACAGCTGCGATTTCTACTAAAGGTTCTCCGCCCATCTCAAAATGGCGAATGACCAAATCGCTACTATCGCCAAGATCCTGTTTCAATTTATTTATATTCACGGATAAGTTTTTATCAATAGAGTTTTCATTTTCATTAGATGCGTCTTGATCTTTTTTCTTATTTCTTTGCATTTTTTTCTTATATCTATTCCATATATTCATCGGAACCCCTCGTCATAATCCTTATTGTTTTTATGATGGTCATAGGAAGGGACTTTTAAACGTGGGGGGTATCTCTCCAAGCCATTCGTGAAGTGGATGATTAACACTGGGATAGAAGAGAGGTGTTTTTCTGACACAGAATGTTTGACACCTCCTTGAAAAAGAAATAATTATAGTATAGAAATTTTCAGGGAGGATTCTCATGCGTTATCTTGTAGTTTCAGACATCCACGGAGCCATTGAGAAGTTCGAAAATGTTCTTAAAGAAGCCTCCTATGATCCGGAAGAAGATCAGTTGATCATGTTGGGAGATTATATTGATAGGGGGCCTCGTTCCAAAGAGGTTGTAGATAAGGTCCAGAAGCTTGTGGAAGAGGATGGGGCAATTGCAATTAAAGGAAACCATGATGACTTATTCATTCGCTCTCAAGATGATACATCAACAAGAAGAATATGGGAATTGAATGGAGCAGATAGTACTCGTGAATCCTATAACGGCGATTTTGAAAGAATGCAAAGACACCGCGAGTGGCTGGAAAACAATCTTCTACTTTACTATGAAACAGAAAACTTCATTTTTGTACATGCAGGACTTCACCCTAATATTCCTTTAGAAAGACAACAAGAAGAAACGATGTTATGGACCCGCCATACGGAAGAAATTGGACTCGGAAAAACAGTGGTGCACGGTCATACACCTGTACGAGATGTTTCTTATTATGAAGATCAAGTAGATATTGATACAGGGGCTGTTTATGGAGGTAAATTGACTATTTTAGAACTTCCTTCCCACCAAGTCTATGCAGTATAAGGGGAATGAAATTCTAGCAAAAGAGTGGCGTTTTCCTAAAATAGGAAAGCGCCATTTTTAAATGATGGATCTTTTTACTTAACTTTAAAAGAGAATATCACTATTAAAAAATTTGCTCAAGGTAAGCTTAGGTCATGATGAAGTTCTCTTTCTATATCCCCTTTTACATAATAAAGCCGCTAACAAAAGACTATTTCCTGTTATAGGGAAATAGTTTTTTTGTTTTATAACCCTCATTTTTGTGCGTTTTAGCATGAAGTTGGGGTGGGGGATCAGCATTGGATTCAATCACGGATTGGCAGGAGGTTGTTCACGAACACTTGCCGTGCTAATAGGTTTTCTATAGGGGAACGTATGGTAGTCCCTGCATTAGGTAGGAAGTTGACAATTCCATCTATATAGAAGTTGTCCCCAATGGTGTAAAACATGAAATGTAAACTTTTTTAACACGGAAGATTTTTAAAGAATACAGTTGAGCACTTCTATAATTAAATAGGTGTATGAAGAGAGCTGTATTAAGCTTGTCTAAGGAGTTTTTTCCTGTGAAATGAAAAAAGTGTGTTAGATTTTCTCACATCTTGTTTGAAATAGAAATTTCTCACAGCTATCATTGACATATAATTTAGAAAATTAAAACAAATAAATGACGGAGGGTTTCCATGGCAAAACAGAAAATTGTATTGATCGGAAATGGAATGGCTGGGATTCGAACTTTAGAGGAAATTTTGAAACTGAGCCCGGATGCATTTGATATTACAGTATTCGGGAAGGAGCCTTATCCAAACTATAACCGTATTGAATTATCCAAGGTTCTCCAAGGAGATACTTCCGTTTCTGATATTACATTAAATGAATGGCATTGGTATGAAGACAATAACATTAAACTTTATCCGGGTGAAACGGTGACGACCATTGATAAGGATCAACAGATCGTCTATACGGATAAAGAGCGGAAAGAATCTTATGATCAGCTGATTATCGCTACAGGATCGGACCCGGTGATCTTGCCTTTACCCGGTACAGACAAACAGGGCGTGACAGCTTTTCGTGATATTAAAGATTGTGAAAAAATGGTCGATTACTCCAAGAAATATAAAAAAGCCGCCGTGATTGGCGGGGGGTTACTGGGACTTGAAGCAGCTCGGGGTCTGCTCAACCTGGGAATGGAAGTAGATGTTGTGCATCTGAGCGATTCTTTGATGGATCGACAGTTAGATAAAGAAGCAGGGGCACTCCTGAAAGAAGAGTTAGAAAAACAGGGGATGAATTTTTTATTAGAAAAACAGACGAGCGAGATTTTAGGTGATGACCATGTCTCTGGTCTCCGGTTCAATGATGGGGAAGAAATGGAGGCGGATTTGGTCGTTATGGCTGTTGGGATTAAACCGAACGTTACACTGGCGAAAGAAACAGGAATCGAAGTCAACCGAGGAATTGTTGTGAATGATTATTTGGAAACAAATGTTCCAAATATCTTCTCGGTGGGAGAGTGTGCGGAACACCGGAAAATGGTGTATGGATTGGTCGCCCCTCTTTATCAACAAGGCCAAGTGTTAGCGAAAAGGATTTGTGGTATGGAAGGGGAGGCTTACAAGGGATCTGTCGTATCGACCCAGCTGAAAGTCTCGGGTGTTGATGTATTTTCCACAGGGCAAATCACGGAAAACGAAAATACAAAGTCCATCAAAGTTTTTGATGATTGGCGCGGCGTGTATAAAAAAATAATTGTCGAACAGGGAAAAATCACAGGCTCCGTCTTGTTTGGTGATACAGGAGATGGAAACCGTCTTCTCAGCCTTATTAAAAAGGGAGCAGCTGTAGAGGAGTACACGGATCCTGGCCAAAACGAGGAATCGGGGTGCGGTTTAGTTGCCGATATGCCTGATGATGAACTGATTTGTGGCTGTAACGGAGTAACAAAAGGAACAATCGTTGATGCGATCGAAACGCAAGGGTTGAACTCTGTTGAACAAGTGAAAGGCTGTACGAACGCTTCTCGTTCCTGCGGTACATGTAAATCACTAGTTTCGGATTTATTAGAGTATACACTTGGAGAAGAATATGAAGAAAATCAAAAAGAAACAGTTTGCGGCTGTACTACATTATCTAAGGATGAAGTGATTGAAGAAATAAAAGAAAAAGGGATGACAAACACTCGGGAAGTAATGAACGTGCTGGGGTGGAAGAATGGAGAAGGCTGTGCTAAGTGTAAACCAGCATTGAATTATTATTTAGGAATGCTTTACCCGGTAGAATATGAAGATGAGAGAGAGTCCCGTTTTGTTAATGAGAGATTACATGCCAATATTCAAAAAGATGGGACCTTTGGCGTTGTACCACGAATGTATGGTGGCGTGACGAATGCGGAAGATCTCAGGAAGATCGCTGATGTGGCAGAAAAGTATGAGGTAGGCATGATTAAACTGACAGGCGGGCAACGCATCAATTTATTAGGCGTCAATAAAGAAGACTTGCCTAGTATTTGGGGAGAACTGGATATGCCATCCGGCCATGCCTATGCAAAAGGGCTTCGCACAGTGAAAACATGTGTCGGATCTGAATTCTGCCGGTTCGGTACCCAGGATTCCACAGGACTTGGAATTGCGCTCGAAAAGAAATTTGAAGGGTTATCAGGACCACACAAATTCAAAATGGGTGTTTCTGCTTGCCCGAGGAACTGTGCAGAAGGTGGAGTGAAAGATGTAGGAATCGTTGGTCTTGAAGGTGTCTGGGAAATCTACGTAGGTGGCAACGGTGGAACGGATTTAAGGCAGGCGGAATTGTTATGCAAAGTAGAGACAAGTGATGAGGTGCTTGAATGGACAGGGGCCTTTTTACAATACTACAGAGAATCAGCAAATTATTTAGATCGTACGTCTGTATGGGTCGAGCGGATGGGGATAGAACATATTCAAGAAGTCGTTGGAAATAAAGAGAAGCGGGCTGAGTTGAATGAACGCATGGATCTGGCTCTTTCAGCTATTCAGGAACCATGGAGTGAAGCGATCAATAATGGAACCTTGTTAAAAGAATTATATGAGAAAGTCAATGCTTAACTTGATGAAAGACCATAAGCAGGAGGGGTAAAATGGAAAAAACTTTAAGTAGAGTATTAATCGGAAATTACTCTGAGTTGCCAGAACGTCTAGGAAAAACGGTCATTATCGCCGATAAAGAGATTGCCGTATTTAAATTAGCGAGCGGGAAGATACGTGCAATAGAAAATCGCTGTCCCCACAAAGGTGGGGTTCTCGCTGAAGGGATGATCAGTGGAGAACATGTATTTTGCCCGATGCATAACTGGAAAATAAGTGTAAATGACGGGCAGGCACAGGCACCGGATGAGGGGTGTGTGGATACGTATGATGTGGAAATCAAAAATGGTTTTGTATATGTGCTTGTAAATGTATAAATGATCATTTGAGGGAGGGGAATTATGTCTTACGTTAAGCCTGGCGAAGTAATGGAAAATATGATTGATGCTGGTGAAACCAAAGCGAAGATGTCTGTTAAAGATATGCTCATTCGGGGCGTCATTGCTGGCGCTCTCCTTGGCTTTGGTACGACGTTGGCATTCACGACGGAAGTTCAATCAGGATTGGGTGTACTTGGAGCTTTATTGTTTCCTGCATGTTTTGTAATGGTCATTTTATTAGGGCTGGAACTCGTAACAGGGAGCTTTGCACTAATTCCTTTAGCTGTCCTCGAGAAAAGGGTGTCTATAGGGAGCATGCTTAACAACTGGTTTTGGGTGATTATCGGTCACCTGATCGGAGGAGCATTATACGCTTTTCTATACACTATTGCTGTCTCGCAGTTAGGGCATGTGACTGACGATGCAGTAGCGGAAAAACTGATTGCTGTAGCCGAAGCGAAGACATTAGGATATGCAAGTCTTGGTGGGGAAGGACTAATCGTTGTTTTCGTCAAAGCGATGTTATGTAATTGGATGGTCACACTAGGAGCAGTATTGGCATTCATGTCTACCTCGACTATCGGAAAGATTGCTGCAATGTGGCTGCCGATTTTAATATTCTTTGCCCAAGGGTTTGAACACGCCGTTGTCAATATGTTTGTAATCCCGGCCGGAATGATGCTTGGTGCTGATATTACTATGGCAGATTGGTGGATGTGGAACCAGATTCCTGTTCTGTTCGGTAATTTGGTGAGTGGAGTGATCTTTACAGGGCTGGGTTTATACTTTACCCATCACAAAGTGGAGCCGAAGATATTCGATTTATCGAAAGCTGAAGCTAGGATGTCCAATACGAAGCGCGGACAAGCATAGAGGAGGAAGAAGAATGGGGAAGGTTTACTTAGTTGGTGCGGGTCCCGGGGATCCTGAGTTGATTACTGTAAAAGCATTAAAGTGTGTTCAACAAGCGGATGTTATTTTATATGATCGTCTAGTCAATAAAGAATTATTGCAGGAAGCAAGACCAGACGTCGACTTGATCTATTGTGGTAAGTTGCCGAACTTACACACGATGAAACAAGAGACGATCAATCATCTATTAGTGAAATATGCCTCCAGAGGTAAAGTAGTGACGAGACTGAAGGGGGGAGATCCATACGTTTTTGGAAGAGGTGCGGAAGAAGCGGAGGCATTGGCTAAGAGAGGTCTGGACTACGAGGTCCTTCCCGGGGTTACAGCTGGGATAGCTGCCCCAGCCTATGCCGATATCCCTGTCACTCACCGTGAATTGGCAAGTTCCTTTGCGGTTGTGACAGGGCATCGCCCCAAAGGGAAACCTAAGGATATAGATTGGGAAAGTTTAGCCAAGAGTGTGGATACATTAGCGATCTATATGGGGATTGGAAACCTTCCATACATTTGCGAACAGCTGCTAAAGTACAAAGAGGACACCCCTGTAGGGATTATCCAACAGGGGACAACAGAAAATCAGCAAGTCGTCACAGGAACATTGAAATCTATTGTTCATCTCGTCGAGAAAGCAGACATCAAGAATCCAGCTATGATTATTGTTGGCGAGGTGGTCCGTTTCCGTGATCGGCTACAGCAATTTAAACTTCTAAGCCAGCAGCAACATTCTGATTATTCATCTATAAAGTTAGAAAAAGCGTGAACATTTTTCTGTCGTGCTTTAGCAGCAATTCTTTTTAGGGAAATAGTCATAGCCATAAAAGATTGAAAATTCATTCTCTTCTCATTTACGCAGTGTCTTTATAATGGTAAAATTCATCATTGTAGTGTACTAAAGGAGACGAAGGAGAGAGGATAAATGGGGAATGATGTGTTATATGCAAAATCATATTTTGAGAGGCTGCCTGAACTTGGTGATTTAGCCCCAGAAGCATTCAAAGCTTTTGTAGAGTTTGACCAAAAGGCTATTGCACCGGGTGAACTGAACGGTAAATTGAAGGAGTTGATTGCTGTAGCTGTTGCTCATGTGACAGGATGCCCTTATTGTATCGATGTTCATGTGAAAAATGTTAAAAAACAGGAAGCCACAAAAGAAGAAGTTTCAGAAGCTATCCTTGTTGCGACAGCACTAAAAGCAGGTTCATCCATCGCACACAGTGTTAACGCACTGAATACATATGACGAAAGTGGAGACGATGCTTTGTATAAAGCATCTTATTTCAGTCGTCTTGAAGAACTGTCCAAGCTGCATGGAGATGCGTTTCATGCTTTCGTGGATTTTGATCAACAATCAATGAAAGCAGGGGCGATTCCAGCTAAAGATAAAGAGCTCATTGCCGTAGCGGTCGCACATACAACAGGATGTCCTTATTGCATTGATGTGCATACCAAAGGTGCTAAAAAACAGGGAGCGACAAAAGAAGAAGTAGCAGAGGCCATTTTTGTTGCCACTGCTCTAAAAGCAGGTTCAGCTCTTGCGCACAGTGTTAATGCATTAAATTCGTATGACGAATAAAGAAAACGATCGCTTTGCTTCATTTAATAAAGCTACTGAACAAAGGCTAGACTCCTACCTTAATTGGGGAAGGAGTCTAGCCTTTGTTTTTATTCAAAAGTATGTAAGAGGGATCACTAGAAGTTCCCCCATCACGACTCTTCATTATTTATTTGTCTTACAAATAAATTTTCTTAAAATTAAGAATTGACATATAAATTCATTTGTCTTACAATTTGTTTGACAAATGATAATTAGATAAATTTAGAAGAAAGGAGGTTATTTAAGATGAGCGAGTTGCGAAAGGATCTAAATATGAAGACCGTGAAACGCAAAACTCTTTCCAATCAAGTGATTGAGCAGATTATTGATTTACTGATGAGTGGCCAATTAAAAGCAGGAGATAAACTTCCCTCAGAAATGAAGCTGATGGACATGTTGAATGTCAGCCGACCTGTACTTAGAGAAGCCCTCATTTCATTGGAAACACTTGGGGTAGTGCACCGAAAAACAAGGGAAGGAACTTTCTTCACAGACAGAGTAGGAAGCGAACCTTATCGAATTATGTTAGCCATTTCCATTGGAGACATGGAATCTATTATTGAAACAAGGCTATCTCAAGAATTAGGTTTGGTAGCCTTAGCTGCGGAGAAAATATCAGAATTAGATTTGAAGAGGTTAGAAGAAAATATCACCGCAATGGAAAAAGCGGAAGGTGATTATACAGAGATTGACCGTGAATTCCATAGAATTATTGCCTTTAGCGGGAGCAATCCAATTACAGAGGGGATAATTGACCCATTGTTAAATATGTACGATAAGACACTAGAGAACATCCCATTAAAAAATCGCGACAAAGAAAAAACGGTCCAACAACATAGAGAAATATATGAAGCACTAAAGAACAGAGATCCACTTGCTGCTCACGCAAGCATGCACAAGCATTTAGTTTATGTTAGAGAAAGGCTCAGCTATTAATTTAAAAAATGAGGAGAGGTTAAATGAGTAAAAGCAGAAAAGCGCCTATCGGAATATCCGGCTTCCCGGTAGCCCCATTCAATCACCAAAATGAACTGGATCAAGAAGCATTGAAGAAAAATATAGAGTTCCTCTTAGAAGAGGGGCTTGAGTCAATTTTCATCGCCTGTGGAGCAGGAGAGTTTCATAGCTTAAGCAAGAAAGAATATGAAACGATGATCGACATTGCCTTAACTACTGTAAATGGTCAAGTCCCCCTTTACACCGGTGTAGGAGGGAATCTTAGTGAAGCGTTAGAAAAAGCGAAGATTTCCGAACAGAAAAAGGTAGATGGATACCTGATCCTGCCTCCTTACTTAATAGAAGGGGAGCAAGAAGGTTTATATGAATACTATAAAGCAATTGTCAGTAGTACAGACCTTAACGCAATCCTCTATCAAAGAAATAACGCAATTTTGAAAGCGGATACACTGGAGGGGCTTTTGGATTACGAGCAAGTGGTAGGTCTAAAAGATGGACATGGAGATATGGAATTAAACGTTGAGCTTACGCAGAGGTTTGGCAGCCGCCTAGGGTGGCTTAATGGTATGCCAATGGCAGAAGTTACAATGCCTGCCTATAAACCTCTAGGATTCGATTGTTATTCTTCCGCTATTTCCAATTACATCCCACATATCTCAAGAATGTTTAACGATGCTCTGCAATCAGGTGATCAAGATACGGTAAACGAAATTTATGAAGATGTCATTCTCCCTATTAATGATATAAGGAGAAAAGGAAAAGGGTACGCTATATCTCTTATAAAAGCAGGGATGAATATCGTAGGACTCCCTGTAGAAAACACTGTACGCGCGCCTGTAGCTCCAGTGACTAGTGAACATTATGAAGAGCTGAAGGTAATTTTGACAAAAGTGTTAGATAAGTATCCGCCAAAAACCAGGATAATCAACGTTAAATGAGAGTGAGAACTTACTTTTGAGCTGAAATTCTTAATAATCAATGTGGAGGGAGCAATATATGACTACAAAAACTAACCAAACGAATCAATATGTAAACTTTATTAACGGAGAATGGGTTTCTGCTGTAAATGAAGAAAAGATTGTAAATTATAATCCAGCTAATAATGAAGAGGTTGTGGGGGAAGTCGCTAATTCTTCAGAAGAGGACTTGAATAAAGCGGTTAGATCGGCAAAAACAGCTGCTAAAGGGTGGAAAGGCCGCTCAGGCGCAGAAAGAGGCCAGTATCTCTACAAAGTAGCAGATATAATGGAAAGTCGTTTGGAGGAAATCGCAGAATGCATGACCCGGGAAATGGGCAAAACCTACCCTGAAGCGAAAGGAGAAACAGCAAGAGGGGTTGCCATTCTAAGATATTATGCAGGAGAAGGCATGAGAGCGGTTGGCGATGTCATTCCATCTACAGATAGTGATGCATTGATGTTTACGACGCGGGTACCGCTTGGGGTTGTTGGCGTCATCACTCCTTGGAACTTTCCGGTAGCCATTCCGATTTGGAAGTCAGCACCTGCTTTAATTTATGGAAACAGCGTGGTCCTAAAACCTGCGACGGAAGGAGCCGTAACTTGTGCTAAGGTCATAGAATGCTTTGCGGAAGCTGGTTTACCTAAAGGTGTTGTCAATATGGTAACAGGGCCAGGTTCTGTCATCGGACAAGCCATTGCTGAACACCCGGATATCCATGGAATTACGTTTACAGGATCTAATCAGGTTGGGAAGCAGATCGGCCATGAGGCGTTAGCAAGAGGGGCAAAATATCAATTAGAAATGGGAGGCAAGAATCCTGTTATTGTTACAGAGGATGCTGACCTAGATTTAGCTGTCGATGCGACCATTAGTGGTGGACTGAAATCTACTGGACAGAAATGTACGGCTACTAGCAGAGTCATCCTTTTAGATGGAATTTATGATAAGTTCAAAGAAAGATTACTAGAAAAAGTAAAAGAGATAAGTGTTGGAAACGGAATGCGGGATGGCTCGTGGATGGGCCCTTGTGTAAGTGAGCGGCAGCTGGAAAACGTACTCTATTATATCCAAAAAGGGGAAGAAGAAGGCGGCCAACTCCTCGCAGGTGGAAAACAACTAAAAGATGATGGACGTGAAAAGGGTTATTTTGTTGAACCTACCGTTTTTGAAAATGTGAATTCAGAAATGACAATTGCACAAGAAGAGATCTTTGGTCCTGTATTAGCTTTGATGAAAGTAGATTCTTTAGAAGAAGCTCTCGATCTAGCAAACGATGTGGAGTATGGACTTAGTGCTTCTATTTTCACAACAAATATCCAACAAATGCTCTCTTTTATTAAAGATATGGACGCTGGACTAGTTAGAATTAATGCTGAAAGTGCTGGCGTAGAACTTCAGGCACCTTTTGGAGGTATGAAACAGTCCAGTTCTCATTCACGGGAACAGGGGCAAGCAGCTAAAGAATTTTTCACTTCCATTAAAACTGTATTCGTAAAATAGACCGCTGTTGTTTGCTCTATAGACCATTATTGAAAAGCTTTAAAATGTAAGCGTTTAATTTAATGATACTAATATAGGGAGTGGTGGATGCGTGAAGAATATTGCGTGGATGACATTTATAGTAATGACAGTTCTTTTGCTTTCAGCTTGTGGAAGTAAGTCTGCTTCGGGTGGGGATAGTGAAAATAGTATCGATCAGTCAAGAGTTCGAGTGGTGATCGGTTCCTCATCTACTGGTGGAGATACTTATCAAAATGCTGAAGCCGTAAGCAGGTATTTAGAAGATGGACTGGGCACGAATATGAAAGTGGATGCGATTGGTGCAGTAAAGGCTTTTGACGAACTTTCTACAGCTAAAGACGACGGAAGCACGGTTATGTTTTTTCACGATATGGCTTATTTAGGTGTAGAGTATGGATCTTTTAAAGAAGAGAACAAACTGGAAAATTGGACAATCGGTCCTGTAGTAGCGATCAACCCAGGAAATGCCTTCTTAACAAGTGGCGATGCTCCCTATGATACGCTTGCAGAATCTGCTGAATGGTTGAATGAAAATCCTGAAGAAACTATTACGGTAGCTATTCAAGCAGGTGGTGTCTCTGAGATTGTTTTCGACGGTTATTATTTATGGGCCAAAGAGGAGTTTGGCACAGGGGTGTCTGACCGAATTAATGTATATGTGACAGGGTCCCAAGAAGATAAAAACCAAGCATTATGGGATGGGAACGCAGATATCATTCATGGCTCTATTGGATCTAACTCCGAGTATACAAAAAAAGGAGTAGAAGACAAGATTAAAATGAAGTTTTTGGGTGTTACAGCCAGTGAGCGTGTAGAGGGATATGATATACCGACAATGGCTGAACAAGGAATTACTGTAAACGGAAAAGAGTTTACGTTTGATAAAGAATTTTTCTTCTTAATGCCTAAAGAGGTGGATGAAGAGTTTGCTACCAAATTGGACCAGGCTGTTCAGGAAGTCGTAGATATGGAGAACTATCAAGAAGACCTACAAAAGAACGCCTATATCACTAATTATATTCCAGCCAAGGAGTCCACGGATTATTTATTAGAAAAACGTGAAGAAGTCAACCAAATTATTGAGGAAGCGCCTGATTTGGATAAAATAGCACAATAATTTTTTCAAAAAAGGGCCGGGTGTTGAAGTAGCACCTGGTCCCTCTCACTAACAATCAAAGAGGTGGGAATATGGAGGATTTACTTACTGTTGAACTCACATTCAGCGAATATCATATTATTTTTCCTAGAATAATCATTACTATTTTATTGATTTTAGGAGCGATGATTGTATTTAGATACTTTTATAAGCGCGTGAAACAAGGTAGTTCAAAAAAAAGAGAGTTCTCTTTTTTTATGGCTAACTATGATAAATCTAAACTTTTCGGTTCGGCGATCCTTCTCTTTCTCTATCCATTTATGATGGAACTGCTAGGATTTCTGATATCGACCATATTATTTATGTTTGTGATTACATTACTTTTTATAGGAAAGGTTCAAAAGAAGGCATTATTCACATCTTTGACAAATGCATTAGCCACTACTTTTGTAGTTTGGTATGTATTTGGTCAAGTGTTCGACATAACTTTGCCATAGAAGGGAGAGAGTTCGTTTGGAGTTGATAGGGATATTAAGTCCAATGTCCATCATGCTGTGCTTCCTAGGGGTATTGATCGGTATCATCTTCGGTTCCATTCCTGGAATGACCGCAACGATGGCCATTGCCATCTTCCTGCCAATCACTTATGCGCTCGATATGATAGATTCAATCGGATTATTGATTGGTTTATATGTAGGGGGAATCAGTGGCGGTCTAGTTCCAGCTATATTATTAAATATCCCGGGTACACCTTCTTCCCTTTGTACTACATTTGACGGTTATCCTATGACCCAAAATGGACAAGGGGAGAAAGCTCTTAAAGTGGGTATTACCGCTTCTGTTATTGGAGGACTTCTCAGTCTTACCATCCTATATTTCTTTGCCCCTCTGTTAGCCTCTGTAGCTATTGATTTTTCTTCTGTAGAAAAATTCCTGATCATCATTTTCGCATTGACCATCATCGCTTCCATATCGAAAGGAAGTCTACTAGTAGGAATGTTCAGTGGAATTCTAGGGGTTTTTATCAGTCTGATAGGGACTTTTGCTGATAACAACGAGATGAGGCTTATACCGCCTGGATTGGAAGACCAGCTTGTCTATGGTTTCTCCTTATTGCCTGTTCTTATCGGATTATTTGCTATTGGGCAAATGTTGATAGAAGCGGAAGAGGGAATGAAACCGGCGACCCACCAAAATATTGAATTGAACAAAGGTGAAAAGAGTAAGTTCAAGTTCCGGGTTTTCAAAAACCAAATTGTCAATCTATGCCGGTCATCTGTTTTAGGCACATTTATTGGTATCTTGCCAGGAGTAGGAGGAAGCGCTGCTTCTATCACTGCTTATTCTCAAGCCAAGAGTTTCTCGAAAAAACCTGGTAATTTTGGAAAAGGAGAGCCGGAAGGTCTGATCGCAAGTGAATCAGCTAACAATGGTCTTACCGGTGGAGCGCTCATTCCTCTATTATCATTAGGTATTCCAGGCGATAGTACGACAGCTATATTGATAGGTGCATTTTTGCTTCAAGGTATTGAAGTTGGGCCGCTGTTCATTCCAACAAATCCAGATTTGTGGAGCGGAATTATCTTTGCATTGATTCTAGCGAATATTGTGATGTTTGCTTTGATGTTTTTCTCTATAAGGTATTTTGCCAAGATTGTATACATCCCGAAGTACATTATATTTCCAATTATTATTGTGATGTGTGCAGTAGGTTCTTATGCGATCAACAACGGGGTAATGTTTGATGTATGGACCCTTCTATTATTCGGTCTTGCAGGATACATTTTTATGAAAATTGGTATTCAAATCCCGCCATTCTTGATCGGTTTCATCTTAGGAGCCCAATGCGAGAAGTATTTTATCGATAGTTTAAAAGGAAGTGGGGGAGACTTGACGATCTTCTTTACAAATGGACCGGTTGCTATTGGGTTGTGGGTTTTGATTATTGCTGCCTTAGCTTATGCGATATTTGATAATCTGAGATCCAAGAAAAATGAGACAAGGGAAGCTGCTTAAAAAATGAAGTCAGGAGTGATTAAAGGTGAACTCAATTAAAACTAAAAAAGAAACACCGGTCATCACGGGTTTAGAGGTATATACTGTAGCAGGTCAGGATAGCATGCTGTTGAATTTAAGTGGAGCTCATGCCCCCTATTTTACCAGGAACATTGTCATAGTGAAAGATAGTACAGGGGAGGTTGGAGTAGGAGAAGTTCCTGGTGGAGAAAATATCAAACAGACGCTTGAAGATTCAAGGGAGTTAATTGAAGGTCAAACAATCGGTAACTATAAAAATATATTAAAGAAAGTAAAGCAAACTTTCGCCGAACGTGATGCTTCAGGTAGAGGAAACCAAACGTTTGATCTGAGAGTGACCATCCACGCTGTCACAGCATTAGAATCTGCTTTTTTAGACTTACTAGGAAAGTTTCTGAATGTGCCAGCTGCTGCATTGCTAGGAGAGGGAATCCAGCGGGAAGAGATTCCGACTTTGGGTTATTTATTTTATATTGGAGACCGCTTGAAAACAGATCTTCCTTATCGTGAGGAACAGGAAGCGGATAATGAGTGGTTTAGAATTCGAAATGAAAAAGCATTGAGTGCAGATGAAATTGTACGTTTGGCAGAAGCAGCCTATGAACGTTACGGATTTAATGATTTTAAACTAAAAGGAGGCGTATTAGAAGGGGAAAAGGAAATGGAAGCGGTCACTGCTCTCCATGAACGTTTCCCAAATGCAAGAATCACTCTAGATCCTAATGGAGCGTGGTCTTTGGAGGAAGCTATACGTCTGTGTAAAGGACAAAACGATGTTCTTACATACGCAGAAGATCCTTGTGGGGATGAAGGGGGTTTTTCTGCACGCGAAGTGATGGCAGAATTTAAGAAAGCAACAGGCCTTCCAACGGCGACAAACATGATTGCAACAGATTGGAGGCAAATGGGGCATGCGGTTCAACTGCATTCCGTTGATATTCCGTTAGCGGATCCCCACTTCTGGACAATGAGCGGATCCGTCCGTGTGGCACAAATGTGTTCCGAATGGGGACTGACATGGGGATCCCACTCCAACAATCACTTTGATATTTCCTTAGCCATGTTCACTCATGTTGCTGCAGCGGCTCCTGGGGAAATCACGCCGATCGATACGCACTGGATTTGGCAGGATGGGCAGCACTTGACTAAAAATCCATATAAAATTATCGACGGGAAAATTCAGCTCCCAAATAAACCGGGTCTTGGAGTTGATATTGATATGAAGCAAGTGGAGAAAGCTCACGAAGTATATAAGGAAATGAATTTGGGGGCGAGGGATGATGCAAAGGCTATGCAGTATCTCATTCCGAACTGGACATTTGATCCGAAAAAGCCTTCATTAGTCCGTTAAAAAAATTGCTCATTTTAATGAGCAATTTTTTTACATAAAGAAAAGAAGGTAGACTCTACACAAAAGTAGAGTCTACCTTCTTTTCTTTTAAAAATATGCTTTTATTTTACCCATTCATCAATTAGATCTTGATTTTCTTCTACCCATTTCTCAGCACCATCAAGTGGGTCTTCGGAACCTTCCACATACTCGATAAGCTTACCGATTTGTTGATCATCCATCTTCCAATTCTTAAACCATTCGCTGATTTCTGGATATTCTTCTTCAAAGCCTTGTCTTGTAGCATGGTGAATCTTTTCAACTCCACCGAATGTGTTTTGTGGATCTTCAATAAATTTCAAGTCGTACTTGGAGAATATCCAGTGTGGGCTCCAAAGTGGCGCTACGATAGGCTCTTCCTCTTTTACTGCATTACCGATTTCCGCTAACATCGCAGATTCAGAGCTTGGTAATAGTTCAAGCTCCAGATTATAATCCTTAATTAATTGTTCCGTTACTTCCATCGTACCTGCACCCGGATCAAAACCAACTATTTCGCTATTGAACAACTCTTTATGTTCATTCAAGTCTTCAACACTGTTTACTTCTTCTACATAAGAGGGAACAACAAGTCCTACTTTTGCATTGTCATACCATGTAGCATCAGAGAAATTAACCGTATCCTGGTATTTATCCAAGTAATTCGCATCCTGAACAGGTAACCAAATTTCTAAACTAGCATCCAGGTCGCCATTTTCCAGCGCCCTCATTGTACTGCCCATGTTCAAATTGTTTAACTCCACATTGTAACCCTCATCTTCCAGAATCACTTTCCACATATTTGTGACAGCAATATTTTCAGCCCAGTTAATTTGGCCAATCGTTACTGATTCTGTATCTGAATCGGACTGTTCACTTTTTGATTCCCCATTAGCGTTTCCGCATGCTGTCAGTACAGAAATCATAAGAATCGCTAAAATAGAACTAAGTACTTTTTTGCACTTCTTCATGTTGAAAAACTCCCTTTATTATTTTATATATAACTCCAACAAACCCCGAACGTTAAGTATGTTAAGAATTTATTTAACAAAAATGCAATACGAACCTTACTCTTTTTTATAAGAGTCTAACGTTCGTATAATTAGCTAGTCTGAAATTAGTTTCTTTAGACTACCTGATGACTTCCTGCTTAATCTTGTTGATCTGTCGGCAAGAATTCAAATATCTCACCACTTCTTATACTTGCAACTAAGTCACCTAGCCAGCGGTAGTATGTTTTGGATTCTTCTAATTGATCATAGTATTCTTTTGCCTCGGCAACAATGTCCGGGGTACTGGCAGAATCTTTGATGACTTCTATGAAATCTTCTTGTGCTTCCTCAATGGCTTCCAAATTCATTTTCGATTCGCGTTCCCACATCTGACAATAGAACGCCATAAAGGAACGGAAAAAATTCTTCTCTGCTGCATACGTATGTTTCCTGGAACCCCGCGTAAATGTTTTTTTTACCATTTTAATTTCCTGGAGCCTGCGGACACTCGTACTCATACTAGGTTTACTCATTTCAAGTTCCTCACGCATTTCATCAAGCGTCATTTGATCTTTAAAGTACATTGTCGCATATAAATTTGCAGCGGCTGGTGTTACCCCATATAAATCCATCGTTTCCGCAATCGTACCGATGACTTTATCTTTAGCTTCTTCTAGTTTTCTCTTGGATCTATCAGTAGACTCACTCATTGGGTCGCTCCTTCAATACAAATTAAACTGTATTAAAATTAAATCAAATATTGTGTACGGACTTAATGTTAACGCGTACAAATCAAATGTCAAATGTGACGATTGGTTTTCATGGGCTGTGAATGTCCAACACCATATTAATCATAACCATTTTAAATATGTTTAATTCACACATTATTTCGTGTTTGGATTAAATTTTGACATCCCTCTAAGTACATGTTAGTGTTTAAAACGTTAAATAAATTTTTAATAAACTTAATTTAAATTTCCAAATTGGAGTTGATCGATATGGATCTTAAACTACAACAATACATTAATGGCAAATGGGTGGACGCGAAATCGGATAATACGCGTACGATTATTAATCCATTTAACCAAGAAATTATCGCCACAGTTCCTGAAGGCGATGAATCAGATGCAAAAGCGGCCATCGCTGCAGCAAGAGAAGCATTTGATAATGGAGAATGGGCTTTTACTCCAGCAACAGAACGAGGGGCTGTCGTAAGGAAGATTGCTGAATTGATTGAAAGGGACAAAGAAGAATTGGCATATTTAGAGTCTCTCGATACTGGTAAGACAGTAGAAGAAAGCCGGGGAGACATGGAAGATATAGCCGGAGTGTTCCGTTATTATGGGGAACTTGCAGATAAAGATGGCGGAGAACTCATTGATTCTCCTGTGCCGAACTCTATCAGTAAAGTGGTTCACGAACCGGTTGGTGTATGTGGGCAAATCACACCATGGAACTACCCTTTACTTCAAGCGTCCTGGAAATTGGCCCCAGCGCTTGCGACTGGAAACACTTTGGTTATGAAGCCGAGTGAAATTACACCACTTACCACTATAAAAGTATTTGAACTGATGGAAGAGGCAGGAGTGCCGGCTGGTGTTGCCAACCTGGTCCTTGGTGCAGGCGATACCATTGGAGAAGAATTGTCCAATAACACGGATGTTGATCTTATTTCTTTCACGGGCGGCATTGCGACAGGGAAAAAAATTATGCAAGCGGCAAGCGTAAATGTGAAGAAGCTCGCACTTGAACTTGGCGGTAAAAACCCGAATGTGATTTTTGCTGATGCTGATTTTGATTTAGCTGTCGACCAAGCGTTAAACGGCGTATTTTTCCACGCAGGTCAAATCTGTTCTGCTGGTACAAGACTTATAGTAGAAGAAAGCATACACGACGAGTTCGTGAACGCACTGGTGGAACGAGTGAAAAAATTCAAGCTGGGAAGCGGATTTGACGAGGATACGCAAATGGGACCGCTGATTTCAGCAGACCACCTTGCGAAGGTAGAAAAGTATGTAGAAGCAGGGATCGAAGAAGGGGCCACTTTAGCTGTTGGTGGCAAACGCCCAGAAGATCCGGAACTGCAAAAAGGATTTTTCTACTTACCTACGATTTTCACAGACTGCACAACAGACATGAAAGTTGTCCAGGAAGAAGGGTTTGGTCCTGTCATCACAGTTGAAAAATTCCGGAGTGAAGAAGAAGCGGTAAAGCTTTCTAATGACTCAATCTACGGACTTGCTGGTGGTGTGTTCACAAACGATATTGCAAAAGCGGAACGCTGTGCAGCAAAAATGCGCATGGGGACAGTATGGATCAATGAATTCAACCTTTATTTTCCCCACGCACCATGGGGTGGGTTTAAGCAGTCTGGTATTGGACGCGAACTAGGCAAACTCGGAATGGAGGAATATACAGAAACAAAACATATATTCCAAAACCTTAAACCTGAACCTATTAATTGGTTCTAAGCCAACTATCTATATCTATTTTCTTCAGAACCACTCAAAGAGAAGTGCAAAACTTATCTAATGAATTGGTGTAAGTGATTTTATAAAAAAACTAGGTTTGATAAATGGAGGAAGGTACTTGAGCGATGCTTTTCGTATTGGCTGAATCCCTATTCCTTCATTTCAACACGAGGAGGAACAGAAGATGAGTGAAAGATATGACATTGTCATTGTTGGAGGCGGTAGTGCGGGCTCTGTACTCGGAGACCGTTTAAGTGAAGATGGGAAGAAAAGTGTACTTGTTTTAGAGGCGGGACGCAGTGATTATTCTTGGGACTTATTGATCCAAATGCCGGCAGCATTACCATTTCCTGCGGGGAAAAGTCTTTATGACTGGAAATATGAATCAGATCCGGAACCTTATATGAATGGACGCAGAATCAAACATGCTAGAGGGAAAGTGCTTGGAGGCTCCAGTTCCATCAACGGTATGATCTATCAACGTGGAAATCCGATGGACTATGAACGTTGGGGAGCAGATGAAGGTATGGAAAACTGGGATTTTGCCCACTGCCTTCCATATTTTAAACGTCTGGAAAATGCATTAGGCTCTCCGGATGATGATCTCCGTGGCCATGATGGACCAATCAAATTGGAACGCGGACCAGCTAAAAATCCATTATTCCAAGCCTTCTTTAATTCGGGTGTAGAAGCTGGTTACTCAAGAACTCCTGATGTGAACGGTTTCCGTCAAGAGGGATTCGGACCATTTGATAAGCATGTGTATAAAGGCCAGCGCTTATCTGCTTCCCGTGCCTATTTGCATCCGGCAATGAAGCGTGAGAATCTAACGGTAAGGACTCGTGCATTCGTTAAGAGTATCGATTTTGATGGTACTCGTGCCAAAGGGTTGACATATCAACGAAACGGAAAAACTCATCAAGTTGAAGCAGGGGAAGTCATTTTATCAGGTGGTGCCATTAATACGCCGCAGCTTCTTCAATTGTCAGGAGTAGGAGAGGCTGAACACCTTCGCTCTCTTGGAATCAAACCGGTAGTCAACCTTCCAGGGGTGGGAGAAAACCTCCAGGATCACCTTGAAGTATACATTCAACACGCTTGTCCGGTGCCTGTTTCTGAACAGCCTAACTTAAATAAAGCTCGCATGCCATGGATCGGTTTGCAGTGGATGTTCGGACGTACTGGACCAGCAGCGACCAACCATTTTGAAGGAGGAGGTTTCGTCCGTTCAAACGAAGACGTCGAATACCCGAATTTGATGTATCATTTCCTCCCAGTAGCGGTACGGTACGATGGACAAAAAGCACCGACAGATCATGGATTCCAAGTACATGTGGGACCTATGTATTCTGATGCACGGGGATCATTGAAGATTCGTTCCAAAGACCCTAAAGAGCATCCGAGCATGGTCTACAATTACCTTTCTACTGAACAGGACAAACGTGAGTGGGTGGAAGCAGTAAGAGTCACCCGTAAGATTATGTCCCAACCAGCAATGAAACCTTATAATGCAGGGGAGATCTCACCAGGTCCTACTGTTCAGACAGATGAGGAAATATTGGAATGGGTGAAAGAAGATGCGGAAACGGCACTTCATCCGTCTTGCACGGCAAAAATGGGACCAGCTTCAGACCCAATGGCTGTCGTAGATCCGAATTCAATGAAAGTCCACGGCCTCGACAACGTACGAGTAGTCGATGCATCTGCCATGCCTTACGTTACGAACGGCAATATCCATGCACCTGTGTTGATGTTGGCAGAGAAGGCTGCAGACCTTATCCTTGGACGTAAACCCCTGGATCCAATTGATGCCGACTTCTATCGTCATGGCGTACATCCGGCTGATGCAGGCACAGTAACTAAATAATATTTTCCTTGAGAAGGGCTCTATCAAAAATGTATTTGTGAATCATACATTTACGATAGAGTGCCTTCTTTTTTTAAATTATATATGGGTTGGCTAATTTTCACGTAAAAAAAGGCTTAAGGTCTTTTATTGCCCTCGAGTCCATTTGTAACAGAAAATCAACGTTTGCGATTCACATAGTGCCCATAATCTGGAATTGCTATCCGATCAAAATCTTGTACTAACCTCTTCAAACCGTCCGAAAGCTCTTTGCCGTATACTGGCTTCCCGTGGCCGGTCACCGCGACAGATGGGTTTAACGCTTCAAGATTTTGCACAGAATCTCTTGCTGCTTCCCAATCAGTGGTCAAATACCTCGGAGGACCGTTAATTTCCTTATGTTGCGTGATTACCTTATAAAGCGATTCTTGTTTTACCGTGACAAAAGCATCGCCCGCAATCAGCGCACGGTCCTCATCACGGAATAAGGAAATATGGCCTGGGGTATGCCCGGGTGTATGGATCCATCGCCAATCAGGAAGATGGGGAACAGTACCATCTGAAGGAAGTGGCTTCACGTGATTACCCAAATCAACCGGCTCATTTGGGAACATTGGAGACATTTTTGCCACTAAGCCGCCTTCGACTGACCCATCCGGTTCTGGGTAACTTGATTCCCCAGTTAAAAAAGGGAGTTCAGCTTCGTGAGCATACACAGGAACATCCCATTCTTCAACTAAATCCACCACGGCTCCTACATGATCAAAGTGGCCGTGTGTCAGTACGATCGCTTTTGGTTTACTATTTTCACCAAACCGTTCTTCTATAGCTTTAATAATACTGTCGGCTGATTTAGGCATGCCCGTGTCAACTAACACCCAATCGTTTGCTTTTTTAGAGTTTTCTACACAACATATATTTACAATCTGGTTTGGGTAACAGTAAAGATCAGGGAGTACCTGGTAAGCCATGTCACTTGTTAAAGAGAACAGTGGAAGAGGTTTGTTATCCATAGGATTTTTTATACCATCCTGTTTGTTTTTTTTCATGAGTATTCACTCTCCTTTGTTCTTGTAGTATAGTTAGTAGATTTGATGAAACCATTGGTGGTCTCAATTCCAACATTCCCTTTGAGTAGGTGATTCATGCTTTAAAAAGGAATACTGTTATATTTTCCGTGTTTGAGGCGAATATAAATAAGGAGAATATCTCTTGAACAACCCTTCTTTTTGATTTGTAGGTAATAGATATGTAGCGATACAGAGGGAGGGTAATATTATCGCTCTGTATCGTAAAGGGAGATAAGAAAGGATAAAGTGGTTGGACGTTTAGATATTAGTAGCCTCCGCCAAATCCACCGCCGTAGCCGCCACCTACGTAAGATGACCCAACGATGATAAGCAAAATAAACAGAACGACAATCAAGGCGAATCCTGTTCCATATCCTGCACCCATAATGCCACCTCCTTTCTTACAATACTTTATACTATGAAGAAAATAGAAGAAGGGAAAGGCTTATATCTTCCTAAATCCATAAAGTAATAGGAGAGTAAAAGGATAGATGGATTTTAGAGGTTCTGTGTTATTAGGAAAAGTAAGTTAAAAACTATAACTAAACTTTTTAACTATACAATATTAGTGAACCAGCATATGTAAACATATAAGACTTTTAAAAGGTGGGGCTTTTATGCCTTGTATAATAATAGGAAGAATAAGAATCAATAGTATGAGTGGAGGTATAGTGAACTTTGGGGATTCATTGTATATTGCTCCCAGTAATATCACTATTTCAGGAGCGGATGGAGAGATAGATGATGATTCGTTCATCTCTCCAGAAGTAGACACAGGAGTTGGGCAGGCAGTGACGGATCCGAATATAAACTAGGAAATTACTAGGGACTATATTTGGGCGCGGATATTATCTCTAGTAAAAAATAACAAGAAATTGCTACCACTTGTTTTGTAATAATCGAAAAAAGCACCCTGCCTTTGGATAATTCCAAGGCAGGGTGCTTTTTTGTAAATTTATTAAGATGATTTTACCCAATAAGCAGCTTCGTTTTCAGAAGGAGAAGGTGGGAACTGATCTCCTTCACTCAAGCTGATTTCAGTATTATCATCTGTTTTATTTCCATTTACAAGTTTATCCACTTTATAGTTGCCGGATTCTGGAGCTTTTTCACCTGTTTTAAATTGTTTGTTTGCCATCATTAAACACCTCCGTTATAATAGTCGTATCAATTAAATAAAGTTACCAGCTTTATTTTGTGCGAGCGGCTGAAATTTAGTTATTGTTAGAACCATTACCTGAATTTCGGCCGCCTTTTTTACCTATTTTCTCGTAATGTTCTTCTCCGTACTTACTACTTGTAGTTTCTCCGCCTTTTTGGCCAATCTCTTCATAGAATTCCTGGTCATGTTCTTGAGCGGTAGTTTCTCCGCCTTTTTTACCAATCTCTTCATAGAATTCCTGGTCATGTTCTTGAGCGGTAGTTTCTCCGCCTTTTTGACCGATCTCTTCATAAAATTCCTGGTCATGATTTTGAGCGGTAGTTTCTCCGCCTTTTTGACCGATCTCTTCATAGAATTCCTGGTCATGATTTTGAGCGGTAGTTTCTCCGCCTTTTTGACCGATCTCTTCATAAAATTCCTGGTCGTGATTTTGAGCGGTAGTTTTTCCGCCTTTTCGACCTGCTTCCTCTGTAGTCATTGTTTGGTTTTTGTTTTGTTTATTGTTTTTAGCCATTTCCATCTACCTCCTATCTTATTGATATATTAATATGTACCACCAGCTTAATGGAATTCAAACATAAATTTTGATTGTAATATTTTCTTAATATAAGTAGAGTTTTATCTGATTCTATTTTTAACTAGGATAGCAATGGTTCCTAGAACAAGTAAATTTAACCTTGCGAACAGCAGCCCCCTTTACAACAACATCTTCTTCCATATTTGGAGGAAAGAAAGTGGCCAACCCTGGAAAACTGGTTGACCATCATGCATTAATACCTGAAGTTTTTAAAATACAGAATGTAGTTAGGTGATTTTAAACACTGAGCGAGGCATTTTATAAATGAATAAACAGGGGGGTATCAAGTGTTTTACGCTTACCCTTTTGTTAATCCCTTATGATTGGTGACTTGTGGTGGTTGCTCTAACCATTCGTTCTTAATCATTATTTCTACACCGTCTTTTGCATATTGAGCATTTTCTGTTGTTAAACGAACATAAGATGTGGCAATATCCGTTCTTAAACTCGCTGCTGAAGCTGTGGCATAATTTGATATGCTTGATGAAATTAATAATGATGTTTGATACATGATCAGTTTGTCTGTGAATGGTGATTTAGTAGAATCAGTTACCTCAAGGTCAGAGGCCGCTGGGGGTTGAATATCCTCCTTAGTTAACATGGATTGAAAAACTTCCACATGTTTTTTTGCTATTTCAGCACCTCTTATGCAATAGGCACGAACTTTCTTATCCTTTGCCACTTGAGCGAAACCTTTTAAAAGAACATTACCAATCATGTTCGTTTCGTTGTTTGCCTGTATATGGGTGATCTCAATTATATTTATAGGTCTATTGCTAAAAAAGCCACCTAAATAATTCTTTTTATCAATAAAATCAATAGTATCAGTTGTTGACACAAAAGGGGCTCTTATAAATATTCCTTTGGACAATAAGACATTTGTGGTTTTGTTATATAGTTCTGTCGAGGTTTGGATCGCTTGACTTAAAAAATCCCGAACCTCTGATTTGGCAGAGGCTGCCAAAGCTACACCATAAACAGATAAACCAACCTTTGCCATGTTTTTAAGGTAGTAGAGGTAAAAGGTATCCGAATATAAGCGTGGTGCGCTTTCACATACGTCTTCCTCTGTGAAACCGACAGGGATTGGTTGATTATCCTCTTGTAGCAACTCACGACTTATATCAAAGTTTCTTTCTGATATAAATAATGCGAATTCTAAAACTGATTTAACATCCTGATCATCAACATTTGCTAAAAAGTATTTGAGCATACATATGGAAAAACTGTTTTGTTGATAACTATTCCATACTATGGAAAATTCTGATGATGTCAACCTTGGTTTATGTTCACCTTGCATGGAAAAAACCCCCATAATGATTAGATAACTTTATCATTCTCTTATAGAGGGAAAGTATACAGGTTTTAAATGTTACTTTTATAAAACATACAGCAAAACAAGAGCTCCCGAATTCGCATGGGAGCTCTCTAATATAGTGCTTTTATTTCTATTGCTGAACGGGTTGGAAGAAAGAGCTGAGGGAACTTAAGCTTTCTTCAGAAGCTGGTAACAGTGGGTAATATCCTTTCTGAACCATATATTGCCATACTTCATAAGCATGCCGGTTGCTATTTAGAAAGGCTTTCTCTAGAAAATGTCTTAAATCTGGATTCGCACATTCCACGGAAGCTACAGCATAATTCTTAGCTGAACCTTTCTGATTTAGTAAATATGCAGTCGCAATCTCTCTGTCAGTATGGGTTTGTACTTCTGTTCTTGGCTGACCTGGCTGAGGTGTGCCTACATTAGAAGTAAAATCACTAAGCTTCCGTACCTGTTGATCAGGCTGAAATTTATCTATGTCCGGTGTACTTTGACTTTGTAAGAACTCGACCTTCAAATTATAATCAGCGACATGTAGGGGAAACTGACGAGTGAGCATCTGCTTGAGTTCGGGATCTTGAGCTTGTTGAATAAAGCTTGCCATACAACCGATTGTATTATAGCACCCCATAGTTAATTCGGCTAAATCGTTCAATTCATGTGAAGCAAGTTTCATGTCATCGTCTCCTTTATTATAGTAAAAGTTATTTTTTCCCTTATTTAGGGATTTACGAACCCTTTTAATATCCACCGGTAATTGTTTTTTATTCGTAGAGGTTGATATCATTGCTTAGAGAAACCGTAAATAGAAAGGTGACCCTCCCCCAGCCACCAGCTCCAATCAAAAATGTTGATTCTATGTAATCAACGACTAATGGGTTAATAATATACACCCAATTTATCCATCCTTTATAAGAAAAATTCTCCACTCTACAGAGAGTGGAGAGTAAGATCCAATGATATTGGATACATATTTTCTCAGTCTTTTTGAGCCATACCTACAAGAGAAATCATCTTTTTTATATAGGAAAAAGCTTTTCCAAGATACCAAAATTATCAGGCATGATTTCTATTTTCTATACCAAGGGATTTTGGATCATTTTTCAACTTCATGTTTAACAACCTCCAAATCATGGCAATTGGGAGAATGTAAGTAAATTTAAAAATTTTACTTGAAAGGTGGTTGGAACCATGACAGTAGTAAATGAGCTGATGAGCACTAATTTGGCTACATGCAATGCTACAGATGATTTGGTCACAGTCGCCAAGCATATGAAAGAAGAGGATGTAGGTTTTGTACCGCTGGTAGAAGGTGACAAATATGTTGGGGTCGTTACAGACCGTGACATTGTTGTCAAAGGGCTTGCCAAAGGGTCATCTGATAATGTGAAAGCTTCCGATGTAATGACAGAAAAAATTATTACGGGTTATCCGGATATGGACGCGGAAGAGGCAGCTCGTTTAATGCAGGAACATCAAATCAAACGACTTTTAGTTGTAGAAAATGATTCCATTCAAGGTGTTATCTCCCTTGGAGATGTAGGTGCCCAAGGTTCCGACGATGTCGCTGGTGACATTGTGCGTGAAGTTTCCAAAGGCTATGCAAATAACTAAAAAGATAAAGAAGAGAGCGCAGTAGAAGTTTTTCTTCTACTGCGCTTTTTTAGGAGGTAAGGTTATGTACGAAGAAATCCTCGAACAAACAGATCATCGCCAAACTCCTTTACCACATGGCCCATGGGTGATGAGCCAAAAGTGGGAAAACCTCCTTTTTATGCATTTCACCGTATCTAAACAAGCGCTACAAGCACATCTTCCGGAAGGAATGGTTGTTGATTGCTATCAAGGAGAAGCTTGGGTGACAATTCTGCCATTTGAAGTGACGGACATGCATTTCCGCAAGACACCATCCATCCCCTACTTGCATTCCTACTTAGAGCTCAATGTGAGAACATATGTAAAGAAGAATGGCTTGCCGGGATTGTATTTCTTTAGCTTGGATGCTAACAAACTGATGGCTGTTTTAGGGGCAAGAGTAACGACTCTCCCTTATTTCTATGCTCAAATGGGTATGTGGCGGGAAGGAAATAATATTCATTATAAAAGTAAGCGTTGGGGGAAATCAAAGGCTAGTCTGCGGGCATCCTTCCGTCCTCATTCTTCCGCTTACTTTTCAAAGTCAGGTTCACTTGATGAATGGCTGCTTGAAAGATACTATGCCTGGAAAACCAACAGAAATAATACCGTGGAAGTAGGTATACACCATATGCCCTGGCAGGTGCAGGAAGTAGAGGCCAACATCCAGACCTATCAGTTGACTCCTTTTGATTTTGAAACTCTTGGGAAGGGGAGGGTGCTCTTTCATTATTCACCTGAGAAGCGTGTTTTATTTTGGCCTATAAAAATCATTAAATGAAGCTTCCTTTTTTAAGGAAGCTTCTTGTTATTGGGCTTTTTTATTTTGCAAGTAACGGGTTCTTTGCTTTCGGAATGGCTTAACTGTCACCACTATAATACTGAGCATAATGATTGCAAAGCCAATAAAAAAATTTAGGCTTAAGGATTCTCCTAATAGTAGCCAACCAAACAAAGATCCTACTAATGGCTGAAAAAAGTAAAATAATGACCCTACACCTGCTTCCATAAGTTCCATACCTTTATTCCAGAAATAAAAGCCGCCTGCTGTTGAAACCACACCAAGATATACAATCCCTACAATAATACTCCCATTTGGCAGTGGCAAAATAGTTGACTGCAATTCCCACACCATCAACGGGGAAGTCATAAGCATTCCAAAAAAAATACCATATCCAGTTATTTCCAATGAAGAGAACTTTTTTGCAGCAATTTTTACATAAACCGAAAGTAAAGCCCATGAAATGGCTGCCATAACTAGGATAATACTTCCCGTTAAGTAATCACCCATCCCAGTATCCCATTCAATCACAATTGTAACGCCTGTTATAGCTAACAGAAGTGAGGCGGCCTTTCTTGCCGTAATCTTTTCTTTCAGAATTATCCTGGCGAATAATACTAGAAAGATAGGAGTGGTAGCAGTAAGTAGTGATCCTGTGTGGGCATTCGATAATTCTACTCCAATAAATTGAAATGAAATAGTCACCAGATAACCGATAAAGCCAATCCAAAGTAATAGAAACCAGTCTTTCTTTGTCTTTGCTCTATTGTCTTTTTGCGTCCATTTCAGTAAAGAGAAGAGGACAATACTTCCGATGAAATACCGAATAACCATTAAAGTGAAAGGAGGGATATATTCTAACACATATTTACTTGCGACAAACATACCTCCCCATATGCTTGCGGCTAACGACAAAGACAGGGCACCAAGCAGAGTGCGTTCCATCAAACTCCCCCGAATAAATCAAGTACAAACTTTATTACCCCTCATATTTTTAAATAAACAGAGTTCCAAATGATTTTTAAAGGGGTTTTTCTCTTAGCAACAGGGGTACCTTTCCCTTATTACCTAGGAGAAGAGAAGAATAAAAAAACCAGCCCCCTTGTAGTTTTAGGAGCTGGTTATTTGCTGATATTTTTTAGTGAGCATAGGATCGTACACGGTTATTCTTCGGTAAAACATGTGAAGCTAAATAAATATGAAATCCATATTCTGCTATTGCAATAATGACTGCTGAGATTAATGCCGCAAGTAATGCGGAGCCGTCGATACTCATGAACCAACTGGCAGCCGCCCATACGACGAGGAAAGTTAAACCAAGATCAGCAATTGTGGCAGGTAAATTGTTCGTTTTGGGAAGAATAAAAAGATCCCCTGACAGATAGGATATGGCACCCAAGACTAGTGTGAGCAGCAATACTCCTCCAAAGGAAGCCCCATAACCAATTCCTAAAACGAGATAAAGCACAATCAATGTTAAGACGCTTTTGATTGCTAAAGCTTTAACATGTTCCATAGTTATAACTCCCCTTTCATATTAGGTTATATGTTTCTATAACCGGACATTTCCTTTCGTAAACTTCAAGGGAGCAAAAGAGAACGTGAAAGTAAGTTTTACATGATAGTTCCTGATATTACAAGAGTGATGTTTCATAGTGTTCTAACACAGTTTATTCTACCGAGAAATGAGAAATGAACTTAATGTGACACGATAAATTGCTAAGGAGGTCGTTTGAGATGGCAAAAAGTAATCAAAAAAGAAGTATGACTACAGAGGAAGCTGGCCGTAAAGGCGGTGGAAAAATATCCCGTAAATACGACCAGGAGCATTTTGAAGAGATTGGTCAAAAAGGCGGCGAAAAAGTAGCCGGCGAATATAGCCAGGAACATTTTGGAAATATCGGTCAAGAGGGTGGGGAGACCACCAGCGAAAAATATGGGAAAGAACATTATGAGGACATCGGACAAAAAGGTGGCCGGAACTCAGGAAACGGCTCCGTTCCTAATTCCTAATTTGGAATAATTCCACTATTTGAAAAATTTAAATCGAGTCACGAAATCCTAAAAATACTATTGGCGTTATGGAAAAGATGAAAAGACCGTTAGCATTACATGATGAAACTATTAAAACCGGGTTAACAATAAATTTTTTAAGGAAAAATGGTTTATTTTAGGTGAAAAACGAGAATAGAAGTTAATGTGACATGATAAATTGCAAAGGAGGTCCATCAACATGGCAAAAAATAATCAAAAAAGAAGTATGACTACAGAGGAAGCTGGCCGTAAAGGCGGTGAAAAAACATCCCGTAAATACGACCAGGAGCATTTTGAAGAGATTGGTCAAAAAGGCGGCGAAAAAGTAGCCGACGAATACAGCCAGGAGCACTTCGAAGAGATCGGTAAAAAAGGCGGAGAGAAAGTAGCCGATGAATATAGCCAGGAGCACTTCGAAGAGATCGGTAAAAAAGGCGGAGAAACTACCGCTCAGAATCACGATCAAGAATTTTATGAAGAGATTGGTCAAAAAGGTGGAGAAACTACCGCTCAAGAACATGACCAGGAGTTCTATGAAGAGATTGGCCAAAAAGGCGGAGAAACTACAAGTAGTAAGTACGGAGAAGAACATTACGAGAAAATAGGTAAAAAAGGCGGCCGAAATTCAGGTAATGGTTCTAACAATAACTAAATTTCAGCCGCTCGCACACAATAAAGCTGGTAACTTTATTTAATTGATACGACTATTATAACGGAGGTGTTTTTATATGGCAAAGAAAGAGCAGTTCAAGACCGGTGAAAAAGCTCCAGAAAGTGGCACATATAAAGTAGACAGCCTCGTCAATGGTAACTCTAGTAAAAATAAGCAAACCATCGAGCTGAGTGAGGGAGACCAATTCCCACCATCTCCAGCAGATAATGATGCAGCTTATTGGGTAAAATCATCTTAAAATCAAGCCCCTCTCTAAAAGGAGGGGCAAATTTAATCTCGCAAACTAGCTATATATAAATCTAAGAAGGAGTGTTGACTATCTTTTTCCATAGAAAAGAACTTCAATTCCATGCGAAACCCGAACGCCCAGACCCTATGTATGCAAAAAAATTGCAAGAAATCCTTGGAGGGCAATTTGGTGAAATCTCTGTTGCGATGCAGTATCTTTTCCAGGGCTGGAATGCCAGGGGAGATGAACGTTATAAAGATTTGATCATGGATACAGGGACAGAGGAATTGGGTCACGTAGAAATGATTTCCACTATGATCGCACGTCTGCTAGACGACGCCCCTGTAAATGAACAGGAGAAAGCGGCAGAGGATCCGGTCATTGGAGCGATCATGGGAGGTATGAACCCTCACCACGCCATTGTATCAGGCCTGGGTGCTATGCCGGAAAACAGTACCGGAGTACCGTGGAGCGGTGGTTATATTGTAGCGAGCGGTAACTTGATTACAGATTTACGTGCAAACTTAAATGCAGAATCTCAAGGAAGGCTCCAGGTGGCCCGTTTATATGAAATGACAGATGATCGAGGCGTAAAAGAGATGCTTTCGTTCTTGCTCGCAAGGGATACTATGCACCAAAATCAATGGATAGCGGCCCTCAAGGAACTAGAAGAAGAACACGGAACAACCGTGCCTTCCAGCGTACCGAAAGAATGGGAAGCAACTGATTTCTCTTATGATCTGCTTAACTTCTCAGAGGGAGAAGAAAGTAAAGAGGGGAGCTGGACATCCGGAAAAACCCCGGACGGAGAAGGTGAGTTCGGTTATGTAAAAGAACCCCAGGCACATGGTGGGAAGCAAGAGTTGAAACCAGCTCCTTCCTATATGCACGGTACACCACCAAAGAAAAAAGAAAAGAGTGGAATTTTTAAATAAAAGGAGGCACTTACATGGCTAAAAGTAACAATTATGCTCAACATGAAATTTTGGAAGTACATGAGATGCTGACAGTGAAATCAGCCTGTGCAGCCAAATCCTCCCTGATGCAGGGGTTAGCAACAGATAGCAAACTAAAAGAGTTGTTGGAAGAGGATGCTAAAGTTGCCCAGGAAGCGATAGAAGAGTTGAAAGGTATTCTTGAGGGAGCTAAATAAAGGAGGATATACATGGCTGGAATTTTAGATAAAATCAACAATAAAGACTTGATTAATGATGAAGTCATTGCCACAGATTTACTTGTCTCGGCAAAAGCAGCAGTTAGAAATTATTCAGTAGCAATCACAGAAACCGCAAGCCCTGAAATTCATAAAGTCCTGAAGAAACAATTAAATGATGCGATTGACCTCCACCATAAGATTGCCACTTATATGATTGATAACGAGTTATATCATGCCTATGATGTGAAAGAACAGGTTAACCATGACCTGGACAAGGCAGATTTAGCGCTTAAGATGCCAGCAAACAGTCAATAGAGATATAAAGGAGGATATGTATGGCTGAAAAGAATGAAAAACAAGACACACGAGACGGCATTTCCCCTGAACAGAAATTGAAAGAGAAAGATCCCAACCGTGATATCGATCCCCAACGGGAAGTGGAGAATAAGAACAAGAAAGAAAGCGAAAAGAACCCTGACGATTACGAATAGGAAATCGTCTGAAAAAGAAGAAAAATAGGTGAAGAAGTGTGCGGTGGTTTATGGACGAGTTGGAATGGTAATATTAAAGCATTCTAACTTCTCCCATAAGCCGCCTTTTTTGTGGGAAAAACTACTGTTTTCCAAAAAACATGGGAGATTGTACTTTGTATAATTGGATGGCATATCATTGACTTCAATAGTTATTATTTAAAAAGAAGACACACCAGTGTATGATAGGTGTGTCTGTTGTAGTGGTTAATTATTCTTATGGAGAGGTGGAGTTATTAACCAGCCTTTTTCTTTATTGAGTCTTAATGCTTTAGCGCCAGCCTGTGCTTTATTCATATGGAATTTCCCGAATAACATGGCTACATCTTCACGAGTAGATTGCCCAATAGCTTGGCTGCATGCCACCAGCCCCTGAGCAATATTCATAGAAATAGCTGCACTGATCTCAGGGTCATTAAATTTTGCACCTGCAGGTATAGATTCTGAATTTGCTACAGAGCGCTCAGGAGGAGAAGGAGGTAGCACGACACCATTCATTTTTAGTATCCCTTCAACTTCTTCACTTTCTTGTTTAATCCCTCGAACAAGGTCTTCTAAAAGCATTTTTAAGTCATGATCTCCTGCATGGTTGTACATTGTCTGATAATTTGCATCTGTTCCTTTTAAAGCTCCCAGGTAACTCCAGAGACTGAAAACTTCTCCATAATGAAGTGGTTCTTTCTGTTGGTTTCCACTCAAAATACCCATTCCATAATCACTCCTTATTCATTAATCATTCCTATTATTCGAAAAAAATTCCTAATTATGCTTTTAATGTGAAATTCTATAAAAAACTATTAGGTTGGATCATCCTTTTTATCAATATACAACGTTCCATTAGGAAGTACTTCTCCATAAAAAACTTGATTAATATCCTTAATTCCACTATTCTGCAGCTGTTGATATAGCCAATCTTCATTCTTTCCTAACCTTTGCAAGTTGTTCGTATTTATTTTACCGTCTGATATTACTTCGGTTGCTAAAGGATAAATATTATCTTTGGGAATAATGTTGAGATCCTTTTTTGTTGCGGGCTGATTGCTTTCATATTTCAATACAGAAAGTTGGCCGCTTGTCTCAAAAATAGCATATTGGACTTCCTTAAAAGTGAAAACATTTTTCTGACGTAGCAATGTTCGTAGAGCGTCGATATCAAGCTGTGTAGACCTAAGAGCGTCTTCCATTATCCTTCCTTCTTTAATGACGATTACAGGTTCGCCAGTGGTGAATTTCCGGGCTTTTTTTGACTTGATATCAATAAAAGCGACAATAAGGGTGAAAACAGTCCATAAGACTAAAGCGATGACACCGTTTTGAACGCTCAAGTTTCCATTCACAGCCAAGTTGGCAGTGATAGATCCAATCGAAATGGCAGAAACAAAGTTGAAGAAAGTCATCTGACTAATTTCTTTTCTTCCCATGATTCTTGTCAAGATAAAAAGTACAACAAATGATAAACAAACTCTCCATATGATCTCAGAGGTGCTCATTTCAATTAACTCCTTTAATAAAGTATGAAAGTGAATTACTTTTTCGGGTTCATGTGGTCACTACTTAGAGTCCCATTACACCTATTATCCATTCACACACCGAAAGATATTTGGAACAAAAGCGATTTGTTCCTAAAGTAAATGTATATATATCCTTATCGTTTTGGAGGCTCGTGTTTTAAATGCTTTTTTGTAATGGTTTCTTGCACAGGATGCAGATCTGGGCATATGGTAACTTTGAAGTACAGAGGGGGAATAAAATGTTTTTCCATGTAAAAGAATTGCAGTACGAAGCAAAGGTTTCTCAGCCTGATCCGATTTTTGCTAAGCAGTTGCAAGAAGTATTGGGAGGTCAGTGGGGAGAGATTTCAGTCATGATGCAGTATTTATTTCAAGGGATGAACGTTCGAGGTGGGAATAAAAAATACCGCGACTTATTGATGGATATTGGTACAGAGGAAATTGCACACGTGGAAATTCTTGCTACACTAATTGCGCGGCTGTTAGATAATACATCCCTTGAACAACAAGAAAGTGCCTATCAATCAGACCCAGCTATAGCTGCAATTATGGGAGGGATGAATCCGCAGCATGCGATCGTTTCGGGGTTAGGAGCTATGCCTGCAGATAGTGTAGGGAACCGTTGGACGGCTGATTATATCATATCCAGTGGGAATTTATTAGCGGATTTTAGAGCAAATTTAACAGCCGAATCCCAAGGCAGACTCCAGGTAGCACGGCTATATGAGTTAACGGATGATCCCTGTGTTAAAGATACATTAAGCTTTTTGTTAGCTAGGGACACAGCTCATCAAAACCAATGGATTCAAGCGATCAGGGAAATTGAATCGAAATCCGGGGACGTTGTGGTTCCGACTACATTCCCAAGATCAAAGGAGAAACAGGCAGTTGCCTATGACTTCTATAACACTTCACGGGGAGAAGCGGATGCTAATGGCCCTTGGGCTCAAGGTATAGCCCCTGATGGAAGAGGGCAATTCAGATATATATCTAATCCGGGACCATATGGCGGCCCTGCCAAACTTCTGCCTGCTCCAGAGGATGTGTATGATACTCCTCCAACTAAGAAATATTGAATATTCACGAGGGTTGTGATTAAAATTCATTCATTATCTTAGTTTCATAGAGGGTAAGTTGGGTTATGGATATCTTTGATCTTGCATAACAATTAAAGCGATAAACACCCCAGGTATATAGGATGGGACTCAATTGTTTTTGGCACTGAAATGTAGTTGGTTGTTTTACCCTTGGATTTGGGTAGTTTATAATGAGGGGAAATTAACAAAAGACAGGAAGTGCCTATGAGTAAACGAAAGAATCATGGATACAAGAAAACAAAAAATAAACCGAACCGATCCGGGAAACAGAAGCCTCCACAAGGCAAGCGTAAAGAGATTGATAAACCTTCACGAGGTCAGAAATCTGTCATTGCCGAGGTAACCTGCTCAGGCTTGACTGATGAAGGAAGAGGCATTGCTGAGTGGAAAGGAAAACAGTTGGAAGTGCCACTTCTGTTGCCTGGTGAGAAGGCTGAGGTGGCCATTTCCCAGAAGGGACGGTTTGTAACGGCAGAGTTGAAACGCGTGATCGATCCAGCAAAAGAACGGGTCGACCCGCCGTGTCCGTATTATTATGAGTGCGGAGGGTGTCAGCTCCAGCATATGAGCAACCAGGCACAATCGCGTTTCAAGCAGCAAACGATAAATCGTCTGATGAAGCCGTTTGGAGAGCCGGAACCTATTATGACGATGGATCACCCGTATGATTACCGGAATAAGAACCATATGACATTCGGTCTCAATCATAAGCGTCAAGTGATTGGCGGGTTGTACGGTCCACATACGCATGAAATCATCCCGATCGATAAGTGTCTCATTCATGATCCGAAAGCAGATGATATCGCAGCGACCATCAAAGACTACATGAAGAACTCGAAAATGCAGCCGTATAACGAAGACACTGGACAGGGATTTTTACGGCATGTACTAGTTAAAGTTGGCAAAGTCAGTGGAGAAATCATGGTGGTATTGGTCGCTGCATCTCCGGAATTTAAAGGCAAAAAGAATTTTGTGAAAGCTTTACGAAAAGCACACCCGGAAATTACGACAATGCTGTTGAATGTGAATAAACGGAAAACAAGTATCGTTCTAGGTGATCAGGAGGACGTATTGTTCGGTAAAGGAACGATTACAGATACCTTATGTGGACTGAAGTTTGAAATCTCGGCGAAATCTTTCTATCAGATTAATCCGGCACAGACGGAGAAATTATATGGAAAAGCGATTGAGATGGCCGAATTGACAGGGAAGGAAACTGTAATCGATGCCTACTGCGGGATTGGAACGATTGGTCTTATTGCCAGCCAAAAAGCAGGGAAGGTCATCGGCGTCGAGGTTAACAAGGATGCGGTTCGAGACGCTATCCAAAACTCCAAACGAAACGGTGTGAAAAATGCGCGTTTCTATCAGGGGGATGCAGGAGAATTCATGGTAGATATGGCAGAGCGCGGGGATAAAGCCGATGTGGTGATCATGGATCCCCCGAGAAGCGGAAGTGATGAAGCATTTTTATCAAGTGTTGTGAAGCTGCATCCGAAGCGTGTCGTGTATGTCTCCTGCAACCCGGAAACACAGGTTCGCGATTTGAAATATTTAGTGGAGAATGGATATGAAGTTGAAGGAATTCAGCCCGTGGATATGTTCCCGCAGACCTATCATGTAGAATCGGTTGCAAAGTTAGTGCGTAAAGGGTAACGGATAATAAAATTCCCAAAAAATTCAAGTGCCTGTACCCTTTCTTTGAGGTACAGGCACTTTTTGTGTGGGAAGGTGTTTGAAAAAGTGATGGCGGCAGTTTCTCACCATCTTCTTAAAAATAATTTTCTTTATAAAAACAACAAAACAAACAGTTGAAGATAAATTTGGACCATAATATAAAAGGCAATGGCGTATTTGTAGTTGAATAGTAAGCCATTCTTAACGATACTGAGTCGGTTCACAGAACTTAGAATAATCGATGGTAAAATCAGTGGGGATAACATAATCGAAATTACGCTTCCTGATGTTATTCCAAGAACGACGATCTCCGGTGGATAGGGAAGTTCGACCCCTTGCAAAATTCCTGAGACAAGGACAATGACCGTCAGGGGACCAAGTCCGATAAATCCTAAAATGATCACGACAAAAGGAAGTACCCATAGGAAGTTCAAAAATGGTACGGCATCGGATACATAAAAGAGACCATCAATAATATACTCGCCATATCCTGACTGATTCACCGCATCGATTAAAAATCCAGCCGCCAATAGAATCGAGAACTGTTGCGCTTTGTTTGGAATGCTTTTTGTTATATAAGTTTTTCCATTTTCCGTAATCGCCCCGCTTCTTCGGCGAATGATAAAGTAGAGTAGGACCCACGCTATGATTACGATCGGAATAATGAGGAGTAATTCCACGTTCCACAATGCGTTAAGAAGAAAAATGGAACCGAATAAAGTCACAAACAGAAGGCCGAATTCGCGTGCATCTCGATTCCCTTGTGTATCTTGTTTCTTTTGTTCTGTAATCTTAGCCAGTTGCTCTTGAATACCTGCTGTAAGGTCCACTCCATAATGACGTTCTTGAAAATAGGAGAAGAGAACAGATAATAAAATTCCAGCGAAAGAGATGAAGAAACCTTGCAAGATCGATAACCCTAACGATGCACCCAGGGCCTCCACAGCAAAAATAAAACTCGGTATGCTGACAACCCACAATGTTGTTAAGGCGAACGCCCTAAGTAACGCTGTTCCTTTATAATTCTCCCATACCTCCCCCTTTTGATTGCTTAAGAAATCATTGATCATCCCATATACCATAGGGATGGAGCCGAATAATAGGAAGTACGAGATGATCTGCGTAATCACCATCATCCCAATATAAAACTTGCGACTTGTATTAAGAAGCTTTTGAGCGAAATTAATGACGGATGCAATGTATGGCTTTTCTTCTAAAACCCAGCTAATCATAGGAACGATGAGCAAGAGAGCGATCAGCCCACTCATTACGGTAAAGCCGGAAACACTTGCTTCTATAAGAGAAGTTCCGGCTGATATATGGACAATAAGGGCGATTACAACAAGTAAAAGGGAGATCCATGCTTGCTTGAGAGGCAAGAAAAGATACCCAATGATAAAAGCAGTCAACCCGAATAAGGAAATAATCGTCGAAAGCTCTTCTCCATGTGTGAAAGAAACGACAAAATGCATAATCACATATAAACTAATACATAAGGTATAACCTCGTTTGGCCAGTTGTACCATTGTTGTTACTCCAATCTTAGTGCATTGTTTTAACTTACACATCGTAACACATGGAAGCTGAATTATCTTGAATCCTGCACAAGAAGGACTCCTATTTTCTTTTACGATTGACATTCACAACACCGAAAAGACTACCTCGTTAGTAAATGAGGTAGTCTTTTCGGTGCAGCTTAAGGTTGAAAAAGCGGTGTTATCTATTCTTTTCCAAGAAAGCATCCATGAGCTCATTAAACTTTTCACTATGTTCCCAAAACATGAGGTGGCCACCAAGTGTCTTCACTGATGTTTGGGGAGTCAGTTTTCTTAGATAGGTATGCGCTGTAGGTGCCCAGTGCTCAGCGACAATGAAAAGAGTCGGCACAGATTCACTACTCTGGGTAGCTTCCTTCCGATAATCAGAGAAGAGGCCGGAAGCGAATAAATTGGCGGCTATATAATACGGTGTTTTTAAGGATTGCTCCACGAGCCATGTTAATTCTTCATCTTTAAGTTCTCGCTGTACCATTACTCCGGTGGCATAGGCTGAAATGAAATCCCGCTGCCCCTGCGGATTTCGCAGATAGTTCGTATAAGCTGCTGCGAGATCATCAAGTGGTCCTTCCACCCAATCCTCGTCTTGTTGAAGGGATAATGATTTCGGCGGCATATCAATTAAAATAAGGGAATTGATGTGATCGGTACCGAATTGGCGAACATATTCCCATGCCGTTAAGCATCCGAATGACCAGCCTACAAATGTTGCATTCTCTACTTTTAACGCATTCAGCACTTTTTGCAGATCTGTCCCATGAGTAACATAGTCATTTCCTTGAACGGTTATAGTAGATCGTCCATGACTTCGAGGATCAATCACAATGGTTCGGTGCGTTTTGGAAAAATGCTCCACCTGTTCGGTGAAAACCTCGGTAGTAAATGTAAAACCTGGGATGAATACGATAGGGTCTCCCGTGCCGATATCCTGTACATATAATTCAACTCCTGGATCCACTTCAATATAAGCTTCCTTAGTTTTCATTGTGTTCCTCCCCATTTTATAAATATACGAAACAGTTTTCTAAATCTTATTCAACACACCTTCCTGCGATTTCTTTTTTTATGTAATGATTTAGATGTTCTAGGGGATGGAATAGGTACCCGTTAAGGATATTTAAAAAGGTGCGGTGGGGAGGAGCAATTCTAGGTGTCCGGGTGATAATCATATTCTCCTCTCTCTATGAGAGGGTTGGTCCCCCTTTTTTCAGGGACGTTTTAGGGCTTTCTATTCTATTGTAAATCCCTTGCTTTCCATCTCGTCTCATAGTACTCTTGGGGTTCAATGAAGGGAGTGGGAGACCATGACACGAGTGGTCATCTTAGCCGAAAAACCCTCTCAGGCAAAAGCTTATGCAGAGGCTTTTACAATACAGGAAAAAACAAAAACATACATTACTTTAAAACCGGATGATACCTTCCCGAATGGAGCGACCATCACATGGGGAGTCGGCCATCTGGTGGAATTGAAAGAACCTCATGACTATAAGCCGGAATGGAAGAAATGGAAGCTTGATCAGCTGCCGATCGTTCCTGATCGATTTCTTGAAAAAGTATCGAAAGGGAAGTGGGACCAGTTTAAAGAGGTCAAGCGTTTGTTCCAACAAGCGGACGTGCTCGTGAATGCGGCTGATGTCGACCGGGAAGGGTCAAACATATTCTACAGTATTCTCCGTTTAACGGGCGTGAAGGGTAAACCTATTCACCGTCTATGGATCAACTCTCTTGAGAAGGACGAAGTGCGCAAAGGATTTAATAATCTACAAAACAATGAAAAAGATTTGCGGATGTTTGATGAAGCGAAGGCCCGTCAAATCAGTGATTGGATGGTAGGAATTAATGCCAGCCGTCTGTTCACATTACATTTGCAAAAGAAAGGCTTCGGAAGCTACTTGTCGATCGGTCGTGTACAATCGCCTACGGTTTACTTGATTTATCAGAGGCACAAAGAGATTGAGAACTTTGTATCAGAGCCTTTCTACCAAATTGAGGGGCTTTTTCAATCAGCGACAGGTTCCTACAAAGGCTTAGCTGAAATTAAGGAAAAAGATAAAGTGAAGGTTCAGGAGCTGATGGACAAGCATGGGCTGAAAGAAAAAGAAGCTCATACAGGGATGATCCAACGTGTAGACAAAAAGACCAAACACCAAAAATCACCGAAGCTGCATTCGCTGTCCACTTTGCAAAGTGTTGCGAATAGACGCTGGAAATATACGCCGTCGCAAGTATTGAAGACAATACAGAAACTTTATGAGAAACGACTCGTTTCCTATCCAAGAACAGACTGTAATTATATTACTGAAAGTGAATTCTCTTATCTAGTGAATAACTTGAAGGCTTACCAGGATACGTTAGATATGTCCTTCACCCCTCTGTCTTTGAAACCGAGGAAGCGGTATGTCGACAGTAAGAAAGTTCAGGAGCACTATGCGATCATTCCGACGAAGTCTGTCCCGACGGAGAAAAAGCTGAGTGGGCTGAGTCGGGAAGAGCGTAATATTTATAACGAAGTCATGGCGACGACGCTAGCGATGTTCCATAATGATTACGTATATGAAGAAACGACGATTTTCACTCATGTTCAAGAACTGCCTTTCAAATCGACAGGGAGGAGAGAAGTGCAGCAAGGCTGGAAAGAGCTCTTTCCTAAGCCATCAAAAGCGAAGCAAGACAAAGAAGCGCTCCTTCCGAATGTGCAGAAAGGGGAGGAGGTGGGTGCACGCCTCGATATAAAAGAAAGTATGACGCAGCCACCGAAACCGTACACTGAAGGCCAGTTGATCAATATGATGAAAACGTGTGGAAAACTCATGGATGATGAAGAAGATGTGGAAATTCTAAAAGAAGTCGAAGGCCTTGGTACCGAAGCCACCCGTTCAAGCATCATTGAAACAATCAAGGCGCAAAAGTACATTGAAGTGAAAAAGAACAACGTCTATGTGACAGCTAAGGGGATCATGCTCTGTGAAGCGATTGAAGGAACACTGTTATCATCCCCTTCCATGACTGCCAAGTGGGAGTCGTATTTGAAGAAGATCGGTAGCGGAGAAGGGTCGAAACAAATGTTCATCAAACAGACGAGACAGTTCATTGAAAAGCTGATTCAAGAGACTCCTGGTTCCCTTCAACAGGTCCAAATCCTAACCACAGATGAAAAGAAAAAATGGAATACGCCAATTGCCAAATGTCCTGCGTGCCAGACAGGTGCCATCATGGATCGATATAAATTTTATGCCTGTTCCGAGTACAAAAAAGGGTGCAAAGTGAGTTTCCCGAAGAGGTTGGCTGGAAAAACACTGACACCAAATATGATTAAAACCCTTTGCGAAAAGAAGAGGACGAAGGTGTTAAAAGGATTTAAGGGAAAGAAGACGTTCAGCACTGCTTTAACATTAGACGAAGAATATAAAATTAAGTTCGATTTTAATAAAAAAACGGAAGCAAGAAGCTAGACTTAGTGCTCGCCACTCCTTATGGGGCTAGGCGAGGACGCCATCTCCTCACGATGTAAAAGAATGAGGGGATGGTGTTTTTTATTAGGTGAAATCTCTAAAAGGGAGTCTAAAAAAATAGTAAACTTCTAACATTTGTGAACAATTCTGTAATTTTTATAAAATTTAAGAATAAACCATAAAAAGATGGTATGATATATCTCATATCTTACCATTCCTCGAGGATATACGGTTTATTGAAAGCGTTTTATAAAAAACAGAAGAGGTTGATGAAAAGTTGACATTAATAGTGAAAGAAGCTTCCATTTTCGACCACACAGGTAACAAAATTTTGACAGAGGACCGTGAAATCGCGATCATTGCTAAAATGGAAGATCCTAAGATTGCTATATTGGGAAATGTGGTCAGTGATGCTGAGTGTGATGAACTTATCCGTCTTTCTCAAAATCGGATGAACCGGTCGAAAATCGGATCACACCATGAAGTAAGCGACATTCGGACAAGCAGCAGTACATTCCTTCCTGAAGACGATGTCACGACCAGAATTGAAAAGCGGTTGGCACATATTATGAATGTACCGATCGAACATGGAGAAGGACTTCACATCTTGAATTACAAACAAGGTCAAGAATATAAAGCACATTATGATTATTTTAAGTCAAAAGTCAAAGCGACAAATAACCCGAGAATCAGCACACTTGTCCTTTACTTAAATGATGTAGAGGAGGGAGGGGAAACCTACTTTCCACACATGAATCTTTCTGTATCTCCACATAAAGGTATGGGTGTCTATTTCGAGTATTTCTATTCGGATCCGGTGATCAATGAACGGACCCTTCACGGGGGCTCGCCGGTCACATCCGGAGAAAAATGGGCAGCAACGATGTGGGTGCGAAGAAAACAGTATAGGTAAGGAAGCGAATGGTATAAAGTTGGATGGATAAAGATGAACCTAAATGAGACACCTGCAATTGCCATAGGATGGCAATTGCAGGTGTTTTTTTGACAGTAAGGGGAGCAGCTTTAACTACCACTATTTCATTCTTGTGTTTTCTACTATTTTGTTCGCTCTTTTAAAGTCTTGCTGAAATCTCACTTGTTGCGTTTTAGTTAACGTACTTCTTTTTTCTTTGGCCATTTGGGCTTTCGATTTCATTGCTGATTCCTCCTTTATCTGTCATTAGTATCATTATGAACTTTTTAGGAGAAGGTTATTCTATACATGGTTGGTCTGGACCTGCCAAAATCATGCTTTCCATTCGCTAAGCGTTCACCAGCACTTGAAACTGATAGGTATGGCTTTTATGCTCAAGAAGGCCCACTTGTGACTGTCATTGGAAGGGTATAGAATATATAGTGGTGATCAGTAGGAAAGTGAGTGATGACAATGGATAGAATCGGTGTCTTAACCAGTGGAGAAGATGCTCCAGGAATGAATGCAGCTATACGTTCCGTAGTAAGAACAGGGCTATATGACGGAATAGAGATGGTTGGGATCAAGTATGGATTCCAAGGGATTTTAGATGAAACAGTGGAACAGATGGAGGCAGCTTCTGTAGGTTCGATTATTCAACGCGGAGGAACGATCCTCCAATCGCGTAGGAGTGAAGAGATCTCTACAGAGGAAGGACAGCAGAAAGCGATAAATAACTTAAAAAGAAACGGGATAGAGGGCCTCGTGATTATTGGGGGAAGAGACGCATTAAAAGTCGCTGCAGAGCTAGCCAGAAAAGAATTCCCGTGTATCGGCATTCCGGCCACTATAGATAATGATATTCCGTTTGTAGAGGAGACCATAGGGTTTGATACAGCACTAAATACAATCATCGACTATGTGGATCGTATTCGTGATACAGCATCATCCCATGAGAAATCCTCCATTATTGAAGTGATGGGGAGAGATGCAGGGAACTTAGCTTTATGGTCCGGGCTTGCAGGCGGGGCTGAAAATATTTTAATACCAGAAAAGAAAGATGACGTAGAGACAATTGTAGAGCAAATCAAGCGTGGCCCTTCAAGAGACAAAAGGTACAGCATTATTATCGTTGCAGAAGGAATTGTGAGTGGAATCGATCTCAATGCCAGGCTTAAGGAAGAAGCAGGTTTAGAGTCACGTGTGACCGTTTTGGGGCATACACAGCGTGGTGGGGCTCCTACCGCCAGAGATCGAGTGTTGGCTAGTCGTTTAGGAGCTTACGCCATCGAGTTGCTTTCTAATCAGGAATCAGGAAAATTAGTAGCACTGAAAGACAGCAAGCCAGTGAGTTATTCCTTTGAAGAAGTTTTTACACAAGAGCGGCACATTGATGAAAGTATGTACGATTTATCCGGGAGATTGTCTATATGAGGTAGAAAGGGACAATGCCAAAAAGATTTCCGAGTATATTCTGTTACGGGCAGTTTTTAATATGCTCAAGAGTACATTCCAATAAAAGCGCCTTCCCTTTCTTAACAAGGGCAGGCGTTTTTTTAGGTGGAAATATTCGAAACCTGATAGGTTACAAGCTAACATGAAGTATAGCTTGTACCATCTGTTTTCCTTAGAAATAAAGAGAAGCAGCCATATCCAAGATAAAGCTGGATGGGCTGCTTTCAGACGATTTTATATGCATTTTAACAAGAGATTGTGGAGGGAAGATGCTTTAAGTTGCACCCATACCACCGTCGACACGGTATTGACTTCCAGTGATGAACTTACTATCATCGCTGGCTAGGAACAAGACTAGTTTAGCGATATCTTCACTCTCTCCGTATCGTTTAAGAGGTATGGCTTGTTCTTGCTGTGTTTTTGCGCTTTCAGCGTCTTCAGGGTTGAATCCTGATTCAAGGGAGCGCATCATTCTCGTGTTTACGGGAGATGGATGTATAGAATTGACGCGTACCGTAGAATCTGCTGCTTCGAGGGCAGCAACTTTTGTTAATCCAACCACTCCATGTTTGGATGATACATATGGTGCTACTCCTGGAGATCCCATCAGGCCTGCAACAGAAGACATATTAATAATGCTTCCCTCTTGTTTTTCCATCATTACAGGCATGACGTGCTTCAATCCTAAGAATACACCACGAACGTTCACTCCATACACTTTATCAAAATCCTCGACCGTTTGTTCAGTAATCGGTGCCACTTTTCCTTCAATACCAGCATTGTTGAAAAAGACATCGATGGTACCGAATTCATCGAGCACCTTTTGGACATAATTTTGAACCTCATCTTCATTGGAGACATTTGCTGAGACAGTCAGCACATCACCGTGATCAGCCAGCTCTTTCTTTGCTTCATCGAGTCCATCCTCGTTCAAATCAACTAAGGCAACGCGAGCTCCCTCTTGCAGAAACAGTTTCGCAGTCTCTTTCCCAATACCACCACTTCCGCCAGTGATGAGTGCTACTTTTCCATCTAATCGTTTCACAAATATACCTCCTGTAAAGAAAATCACATAGAAATTATTCCCTTACGATAATATTTAAAACTATGTTCATAGGAAAAAATACCTCGGTCGCTCAAGTTACTATTTGGCGAGGTAAGGACCAATAAAAAAAGGTGACCCCGGTTCAATACCGAGGTCACTGTGCAGGATTATTCGTCTGGAAAATCTCAGCTAACCTTTTTCTGCTGTTTCTTTTTCCGTCTTTTAGACCATATCTCTTCATTTGCAGACTTATAGAAAGAAACGCCCATAAGAAGAACTATGACTGAGAATGGGAAGGCTGCAATAATCAAGACGTTTTGTAATCCTCCGGTCCCCCCGAAATATACAATAATCGCAGCCATCGAGGATAAGCACAATCCCCAAATAATTTTAACTGTACCTGATGGGTTCAGTGAGCCTTTCGTTGATAACATACCTAAGACGAAGGTGGCTGAATCTGCTGATGTAATAAAGAAGATGGCGATAACAAAAAGCGTGATAAAGGACATCAACATACCGAGTGGATATTGCTCCAGCATCGCAAAAGTGGCTGTTTCCATTGGATAATTAGAAATGGTTGCGAGTCCATGTTGCTCAAGGTCCAGAGCTGATACTCCGAACACGGCAAAGAAGATGAAACAAACAATTGCCGGGACAAATAAGACGCCGAGCATAAATTCCTTGATCGTTCGTCCACGTGAAATCCTCGCAATGAAAATTCCGACGAATGGGGACCAGGAGATCCACCAAGCCCAGTAGAATATAGTCCAGCTATCGATCCATGCACGGCTATCCTGATCTATAGGTGCGATACGGAAACTCATGTTGAAAAAGTTCGTAATATAACCACCAAGGGAATTGGTGAACATATTCAAAATATACAATGTCGGGCCGACGATTAAGAGGAGAATCATCAGAAGGAATCCAAGCATCATATTGATATTACTCAAGTATTTAATTCCTTTGCTGACACCGGACCAGGCTGAAAAGATGAATAGCGCAGTAGAGATAATCAATATTATTAATTGAACTCCATAAGTGCTGGGGGTATTGAATAGAAAGGCAAGTCCTTCATTTATTTGGGCAGAACCGAACCCAAGAGTGGCAGCAACACCAACTACGGTAGCAACGACAGCTAACGTATCGATGATTTTTCCTAGAATTCCTTCCATCCGTTCTTTTCCGAAGATCGGAATAAGAGTAGCGCTGATCAATCCGGCATATCCTCTATGAAACTTAAAATAAGCAAGTACTAAGGCAACGAGTGCATAGACTGCCCAGGCATGTATACCCCAGTGGAAAAAGGAAAATTGCAGCGATTCTTTAATAGCTTGAGCACTACCTTCCTCTGCGTTTGGACTGCTTTTGAAGGCATGAGAAATAGGTTCAGCGGTAGTCCAAAATACTAAGCCCATCCCCATTCCGGCACTGAATAACATAGCAAACCATGAAACCAGGCTGAACTCTGGCTTTTCATCGTTTTTACCTAGTTTAATTTGATTGAAACGGGAAAAAATCAAGTACACACAAAATGCCAGCATGATCATGATAATTAATAAATAGTACCAACCGAACCGAGTGGAAATAAAAGCGGTTGCATTGGAAGTCATTGTTTTCAGATGTTCAGGACCTATTACGCCCCATAGTACAAAAAGGCCGCAAATCCCGAGACCATACCAAAATACCCATGAAACTTTTTTCATCTATCTTCGCTCCTTATGTAAGATTCTGTCGAAATTCGAAAAATTCAACACCTTTTTTATGTTACATATGAATCTTATCCTTTGCAAATCTACTTCTCTTAAAAGCAAATGCACATACCCTTCTTCTCTGGAAGATTACCCTTCTCCATTCTGTTCACTGATTCAACCAATGAAATTATACCTGGAAGTCTACATTCTGAGATTTTGATGAAACCATGGATGGCCGCTTTCCACTGGGAGACCCATCAGTCACCAAAGAAAGGCGAATCGTTTTCTCGGCCCACTATCTTAAACAAAAGTCCTGAAATATAAATGGGATTTTTTTACATTTTAAAAGATTAAAAATGTATCACTGAGCTTCACTGAGGAGAACTGAGACGAACTGAGCTCACTGAGTGGTACTCAACGGCTCTCAGTGGATTTGGTGACTTTAACGATCTGCTGGTAGATTTATTCTAGCGAAACAAGCCCACAAGGAGGACTAATATATGCCGAAACAAATTCCACTCGTCGATACAGACATTCACGAGCGCGTCCAATATGAGGAACTCCTCGAGTATTTGGACGAGCCGTTCAAACATTACATCCAAAATTGCCACTGGATTCAAGAGAAACATATGCCTTATACCCAACCTTCCGTAGCCGGAGTTGATCGTGCCGATGCAGTTGTTCCAGACGGCAGACCAGCTGGATCAGATCTAGCATTCATGCAGGAACAACTTTTAGATGATATCGGCCACGAGTTCGGTATATTGACAGGAGCGTTGGATCCGTCTCCATCATCCATGCATGGGTGGTACGAGATGGCCGCAGCTCTAGCTTCTGCTTACAACGACTGGCAGATCGATAAATGGTTAGATAAAGACGAACGTTTATATGGATCGGTCCATGTGGCTGCTCAGGATCGAGACGAAGCGGTGAAAGAGATTGAAAGAGTAGGAAACCATCCGAAAATGGTACAAGTCTTACTTCCAATCGATGACATCATGTGGGGCGATCCGTATTATCACCCGATTTTCGAAGCCGCTGAGAAGCACAACTTGATGATTGGCATGCACCACAATGAACCACCTGTTTATTACGGGAAATGGCCAAGATATTTTATCGAATGGCATACGTTAATCCCTACCGCCCATATGAAACAAGTCACCAATATGATTTTTAACGGTGTGTTCGAAAAGTTTCCGAATCTTGGACTTATGATGATCGAAGGCGGATTCACGTTCATTCCTCATATGATGTGGAAGATGGATCAGCAGTTTAGAGACTTACGACACGAAGTACCATGGCTGAAAAGAAAGCCAAGTGACATTATGAAAAAACATGTCCGATTCTGTACCCAGCCATCAGAAGAGTTAAATAAAAAAGACTTTATGTCGCTCATTGAACAAATGGGAACAGAAGAAATGATTTGCTTTGCAACGGACTATCCTCACTGGGACTACGATTCCCCTCATCGGGCGTTGCCAAACTTGGATCAAGAGTTAAAAAAGAAAATTTACTTTGAAAATGCCAAGAATTTTTATCCTAAAATTCCAGACACAAAGGAGAGATAACATGAAGGAACAAGTGGTTTGTAAGACAACGGATATCCAGCCGGGAGAAATGATGGAATCCTTCTTCGGAAAACAAAATGTCCTCATATGTCGTACCCCTGACGGTAAGTTCTATGCCTTTATGAACCAATGTAACCATCAAGGTGCCCCTCTTCATAAGGGGATGATTTGTGGTGCAACGACTGAACAGAGTGAACCCGGAGAATACCATTACTGTCATAAAGGCGAAATCCTTCGTTGTCCGTGGCATGGGAGAGAATTTGACATAAAAAATGAAGGACGAATGCTGGCCAACCCTGACAAAAAGCTTCCGAGCTTTAACGTACGGGTCGAAGATGAAGATGTCATCGTTTATAAATAATCCAAATACCACAAAAGAGGGTGATGTACACATGAATATAAATCAAACAGAAAATATATCTGACGTGATTATCATTGGGGGAGGGCCTACTGGTTTATTTGCTGCTTTCTACGGCGGAATGCGGGAAATGTCAGTGAAAGTCATCGACAGCTTACCTCAACCGGGCGGTCAATTAATGGCTTTATACCCTGAAAAATATATTTACGATGTTGCTGGATCACCAAAAATCCTAGCCAAAGACCTTGTTCACCAGCTGGAAGAACAAGCAAATCAATTTGATCCAGAAATGTGCCTGGAAGAAAACGTCCAGAATGTAGAAAAGCTCGAGGAGCACCTTTTCAAAGTAACGACAACGAAAGCGGTCCACTATGCGAAAACAGTTTTGATCACGAGTGGCGCAGGAGCGTTTCAACCACGCCGTCTGAAGCATGAATCTGCGGATAAGTATGAAGGGAAAAATCTCTTCTATTCCATCACAGACTTGCAGGCCCATAAAGGACAGCGGGTATGTATTTCCGGCGGAGGAGACTCAGCTGTCGATTGGGCACTTATGCTGTCAGAAATCGCAGCAGAAACGACCCTTGTTCACCGCCGTAATCAATTCAGGGCCCACGAACATAGTATCAATCAATTGAAAGAGACAAATGTTCAAATCAAAACCCCAATGGCGATCGATGATATCGTAGGTACAGAAAACCACATACAGTCAGTGGTTTTAAAAGAAAACAAGGGGGAGAAAACTGAAAACTTGGAAATCGATTCCTTAATTGTCAACCACGGGTTCCTATCAAGTCTTGGCGCTATTAAAGAGTGGGGGCTTGAGATTGAGAAAAATTCGATTGTAGTCAATCAGAAAATGGAGACGAATATTGCAGGAATTTATGCCGCCGGTGATATTACCACCTATGATGGGAAAGTGAAGCTGATTGCAACTGGGTTTGGGGAAGCCCCGACAGCTATCAGCCAGGCAAAACATTATATTGATCCAAAAACAAGAGTTCAGCCGCCTCACAGCACAAGAGTGTTAGGTGGAGAGTAATTCCTTGTTATTACAAGCTAAAGAGACGGACGGAGCGGACAACTATATAAGCGTTTTATTTGGCCTGTTTCTAACCTTTATGAGGATCAGCCCCCTCGCTTTTGGGGGTGGGATTGCTTTGATTCCTCATATTGAGAGGGAAATAGTTAACAAAAAGAAGTGGTTTGCGACAGAAGATGTGCCCAATGTATTAGCGGTCGCCCAATCGGCTCCTGGTTCGATTGCTATTAATTCAGCCATTTATATCGGTTACATGGTTCGTGGGATAGGTGGTGCCGTCGCTGCTATGATCGGAATGTTGATTCCCTCCGCTCTAATAATTCTTGGGTTAACCTATCTCTTTTTGGCCTATCAAGACCTATCCTTTGTACAGAGTGCTTTTCAGGGGATTCGTCCAGCCATTGTCGGACTTATATTATTTGCAGCTTTTAAAATCGGCAAAGGAGCGATAAAAGATCGTTTTACCGTGTTGTTATTCATAATCGCCACCAGCCTGCTTTTCAGCTTATCGATCTCCCCGGTGTTCCTGATCATCGGGGGTGCCTTAACAGGATGGTTATCTCATACGTGGCATCCTAAAAGGAGCTGACGATTATGCTCTTGTTCTATCTTTTTATCGAGTTTTTTAAAATCGGCTTGTTTGGATTCGGTGGGGGATATGCGATGATTCCACTTATGGAACAAGCGGTCCGTAAACATGAATGGATATCTCCCCAACAATTCACTGATATTATTGCCATTGCCGGGTCAGCTCCAGGTCCAATTGCAACCAATTCGGCCATGTTTATAGGCTATCAAACAGCAGGGGTAGGAGGGGCGGTCATAGCAGCCGTCAGTAATTTACTTCCTTCTTTGTTCGTAATCCTTTTATTAACTAAACTGCTGGCTCGTCATGCGCAAACTCCATTATTGAGTCGCAGCTTATATGGAGTTCACCCAGTGATAACGGCGTTGATTTTGTATGCCGGAATCCGAATGGGAATCCAAAATGATCTCTTTACAACATCCGTGGACACTTTTCAGTATGCAATTATGTTATTAGCGGTGATTCTGCTGTATAAAAAAGTATCACCGCTTTTGGTGATCAGCCTTTCCGGTATTTTAGGGATTTTGATTTATGGTTAAAGGAGGAAGAGACTAATGATGAAGAAAAACATGTACATCAATGGTGAATGGACCGCAGCCACTAATGGTCATACACGTACGATTATTAATCCATTCAACCAAGAGACGATTGCCGAAGTTCCAGAAGGGGATGAAACGGATACACAGTCGGCAATCCTTGCAGCAAGGGAAGCTTTCGACAATGGAGAATGGCGTCATACCTCTGCAACGGAACGAGGGAAACTTGTGCAGAAAGTTGCTGAGTTGATTGAACGTGACCAACAGGAATTGGCTGAACTTGAAACATTGGATTCAGGAAAGACTCTGACAGAAAGCATCGATGATATGAAAACCATTGCGGAAGTGTTCCGTTATTATGGGGGTCTTGCTGACAAAGATGGTGGAGAGGTGATCGAATCCCCGATTCCTGATTCCAGAAGTAAAGTCGTTCGCGAGCCTGTTGGTGTTTGCGGGCAGATCACACCGTGGAATTATCCGCTCTTACAAGCTTCCTGGAAATTGGCACCGGCACTTGCTGCAGGTAACACTCTTATCATTAAACCGAGTGAAATCACTCCTTTGACCACAATTAAAGTGATGGAGCTGATTGAAGAAGCAGGGGTACCTAAAGGGGTGGCAAACCTAGTATTAGGTTCAGGCGCCAAAACGGGCCAGCTGCTTGCTGAGAGCCATTCCGTTGATCTTATCTCCTTTACTGGGGGGATCGAAACAGGAAGGAAAGTTATGACGGCCGCTACAGGAAACTTTAAAAAGGTTGCTCTAGAACTCGGTGGTAAAAACCCTAACATTGTTTTTGATGATGCAGACTTCGATACAGCGGTAGACCAGGCTTTGAACGCTGTCTTTTTCCATGCCGGTCAAGTATGCTCAGCAGGTGCCCGATTGCTCGTTCAAGATTCCATTCATGATCCATTCATTGAAGCTTTGGTGGAGCGTGCGAAACAAATCAAACTCGGTAATGGCTTTGATGGTTCCACCCAATCAGGGCCGCTTATTTCCAAAGAACATCGTGAAAAAGTGGAAAATTATGTACAAATCGGCATTCAAGAAGGAGCTAATCTGATTACAGGCGGCAAACGACCGAAAGCGGAAGGATTGCAGGCAGGCTTCTTTTTTGAACCAACGATTTTTACCGAATGCGAAACATCCATGCGCATTGTCCAAGAAGAAACCTTTGGTCCACTATTAACCGTTGAACGCTTTAACACGGAAGAAGAAGCGGTGCAATTAGCAAATGACTCTAAGTATGGTCTAGCTGGAGCTGTTTGGACAACCGATATCAGGAAAGCAGAACGTGTCGTTAGCGAGTTAAGAATGGGCACGGTTTGGATTAACGACTTCCATCCTTATTTTGCCCAGGCTCCATGGGGAGGATATAAAGCTTCTGGTATCGGTCGTGAACTAGGAAAGCAGGGACTTGAAGAATATACCGAAGTGAAGCATGTATATGAAAACACAAACCCAGCTCCGCTTCACTGGTTTTAAAATCCTATCCTCATTTACATGATTGGTCCTATTATATTAATAACATCCTTTATAATATAGAAAGGATTAAATTAAGCTCCCCTCGTTGGCTTTACCAAGAAGGGGAGCTTATTCTAGTTCAAATAGAACTCATCAACATTAATCACCATTTATTGACAGACCTGGTCACCCAAATAATGGGTGACCAGGTCATACATATTTTACCATCAAGTCAGTCTGTGATTGGGAATCCCCTCCGTATAATGAAAACATGTTACGATATCGTTAGAAAAATAGAGGAGGACTTACAATGACAAGAAGGCTTTACTATGAGGATCCATATCAAATGGAATTCGAATCTACCATTATTAACATAGATGAAGATGAGCGTGGAAGTTATGCGGTACTTGAAGAAACAGCATTTTATCCTACGGGTGGTGGGCAGCCGCATGATACAGGAAAACTGAATGGAATCGAAGTAATTGATGTGGAAGAACTCGACGGCGAGGTACGACATTACACGAGAGAACGGCTTTCGGACGGGGATGGGAGGGTGTATGGAAGTATCGATCAAGCGCGACGAATCGATCATATGCAACAACACTCTGGCCAACATATCATCTCAGCCGTTTTCCATGATGACTTCGGGGTACCGACAACGAGCTTCCACTTAGGAAAAGATACGGTGACGATCGATCTGGATACAGAAAAGCTATCCGATCGTCTTTTGGGACAGGCAGAAGACCAAGTAAACCGCATCATCCGTGCGAACTACCCGGTAGTAACGAAATGGGTGTCTGTGGAAGAGGCGGAGCAATACCCTTTACGAAAAACACTGGCCGTTGAAGATGAAGTCCGCCTTGTCATAATTCCGGAAATTGATTACAACGGGTGTGGAGGTACACATCCTAACGCTACAGGAGAGGTGATGGCTGCCAAGTTTTTAGGATGGACGAAAAACAAAAAACAGGTGCGCCTAGAATTTGTCTGCGGGTACCGGGTGTTGGATAAGCTGGGTCAAAAACACCAAATACTAACGGAAATGAAGCAGATCGTTCCGAAACCAGAGCAACAGCTTGTCGAGGAGGTCCAGGAGTTGATCAAGGCTAGTAAAGAAAAAGATAAGAGAATCGCTGAACTAGAAGAACAACTTCATAAATATGAAGCGCGGGAAATCATTGAAGACTCAATTGAAGAGAATGTGATTCAGCGAGTGTTCCTGAACCGTCCCATCAAGACGCTGCAATCTCTAGGAAAAGCGATCAGTGAAAAAACTCCTGAGGCATATCTGATTTTGATCAGTGAACAAGAAAATCAATTACAATTCGTGCTTGCTTGTGGGTCAGATATTGACCGGAATATGAATGAAGTCGCGAAACAAGTGCTGCCTATAATTGAAGGAAAAGGTGGTGGAAAACCGAATTTTGTACAAGGAGGCGGCAAGAGATTGATCGAAGGAGTGGATCTTGCTGACCGAGTGAAGGCCTTACTATGATCAAATGAAACCATCTCTTGGATCAATAATACACAAGGAATCGGAACTTCCATAAAGGAGGTTCCTTACTTTTTTTATCTCTAAATATTTGAATTTTAAAAAAGTAAATCCCTATGATGTACATTGTATATTCACCATCTTGGGATGAAAGCGTATACATTAAGGGTTCTGTGGGTGCTACAATAAAAATGTGGAAGGGGGACAGACGGAGTGGAACTTAACGAAAGAAGTAATAAAATACTCCAAGAATTAGTTGTTAATCCGAAAATCACGAGTACGACACTTGAGAAGAAATATGATCTAACACGGAGACAACTTGGTTACAGTTTCAACAAAATCAACAATTGGTTGGTGTCTCACAACCTTCCTGAAATTGAGCGAACGAGACAAGGGCAATTCATCATTGACCGATCGATCTTTGTCCGCGTGAATGGCGAACATAAGCCAAGCGTTGAAACAATAGTACTATCAGAAAGACAAAGGGTTCATCTGATTATCTTGATGCTCATATGCAGAGAAGAATTGTCCTTGAACCATTTTACCTTCGAGCTGGATTTTAGTAAAAATACCATTTTGAATGACCTGAAAGAAGCCCAGTCCTTTTTGGATCCTTATGAGATCACCATTAAATATTCCCGAAAGACAGGCTATATGTTGGAGGGGAAGGAGTTTCAAATTCGCCGGGTGCTAATCAAGGTCACTTATGAATTGCTGATGCATACTGGGGCAAGCAAAGTGAAAGAATTGTCTCTACTCTCTTCGGAGCAATTGACTAGATTCAGGCAGCAAATTGAGAAACTCGAAGAAAAACTTAATATTCAATTCACGGATGAAAAAATAGAAATGATGCCTTATATTCTTGCCTTGATTTTAAGAAGGGTCGAGAGAGGCTACGTCATTTCCAACTTCCCATTGAAGCATGAGGATGTTTCGAGTACGAAGGAGTACCAGGTCATGGGAGAGATCTTTGCATCGATGGACATTCCTGAAGAAGAACGTTTATTCATGACCCTCCATTTATTGACGACCAATGTGTATCGGTCTGAGGAACTAGCAGATATCGAGTCGATGTCAGATTTGATTCCGATCATTGAGCATATGCTTCAACTTTTTGAAAGAAGTGCCTGTATCTATTTTCAGGACAGGGAGCAACTGGTCGATAAGCTCTTCCAACATATCAGACCTGCCTACTACCGTATCAAGTATGGGCTCACAGAGACACAAGTCATTCAATCTTCTATTGCAGATGAGCTCAAAGAGATCCACCATCTTGTCAAACGTTCCATTGCTCCTCTGGAAGGTTTCATTGGAAGAGAAATCCCGGATAATGAAGTCGCTTATTTGACGATGCTTATCGGTGGGTGGATGACAAGACAAGGGGAAAGCATTGAAAAGAAAGTCAAAGCCATTGTCGTTTGTCCGCAAGGTGTTTCGGTATCCCGGTTGTTGTTCAATCAGTTGACCGAGCTGTTCCCTGAATTCGTCTTCCTGGATTCCTTATCTAAGCGTGAATACATGGAATATGAGTTGGATTATGATTTTGTATTTTCCACGATTCCGTTGGAAAGCGATGAAGATGAGAGAGTGATCGTATGTCAGGCTTTCCTCAATCGTGACGACCGATTGCGCTTAAGGAAACAAGTCATGATGGAAGTACAGGGATATATATTGAATGATATTCATGTCGACCATCTCATGGATATCATTAGGAATCACACGACCATCCATAATGAAAAAGCGTTGGTCGAAGAGCTTAATTCTTATATCCACCGTGATGGAGAGTCTTCCATTAAACAAAGTTTGGAAAGACGGGCCCTTCACTTAGATCAACTTATTCCTTTGAATCACATTACCGTTAAAGATTCGGTCGGTTCTTGGGAGGAAGCTATTCAAATCGCATCTGAACCGCTGGTTACAAGGGGGTATGTGGAGCAGAGGTATGTGGATACAATGGTTCATCAGATGGAAAGAGATCCATATATCATCATTGCACCTCATTTCGCCATCCCTCATGCAGCTCCTGAGGATGGAGTGATAAAAGCGGGGATGAGTTTATTGAAAGTGGAACAAGGAGTTTCCTTTAATGAAGATGAGACTGTTCATGTCATTGCCGTCATAGCTGCCGAGGATAAGAAAAAGCATATGCATGGATTAATGCAATTGATGAACTTAGCGGGTTCAGAACTAGACCGAACCAAACTCATTCAAGCGGATGAAGCAGAAGAAATCCATGAGCTGATTCAAACTTATTCCACTGAATGAATGGTGCAAATATTTTATATAGTGTGGTGAATATGATGAGCAATATCTATTTTAATGAATCTGTCATTCTACTTAACGTGGAGGCAGCTTCCAAAGAAGAAGTACTAGAAAAAATGGGGCGTAACCTAATCGATGAGAACTTAGTTAAAGAGAGTTTTATTCCCGCTATTATCGCAAGGGAAGAAGAATATGCGACGGGACTACCGACAGCGGGAGTAGCGGTGGCTATTCCTCATACGGATGTGGAGCATGTCCAACGCAAAACCATCAGTATAGGGGTGCTGAAGGATGCGGTTGAATTTGGTGTCATGGGTGATGATAAGGAAACGATTCCAGTGCGGATTGTTTTTATGCTAGCTATGGATGAAGCCCATTCGCAGTTATCCTTACTTCAGCAGTTAATGAGTGTTTTTCAAACGGAGGAAACTCTATTATCTATTCTTAAAGAAGAAAATAAAACGAACATTAGAAGTCTTTTAGAAGAAAAGCTAGACTTCGGTGTCCTTGAAGGAGAGAAATAATAATGGCGAAAAAACAAGTATTGGTCGCATGTGGAGCAGGAATCGCAACATCTACGGTCGTGAACGGGGCTATTGAAGAAATGGCAAAAGAGAACAATCTGGACGTCGATCTCGTTCAAATTAAAATCTCCGAAGTAGGCGGATATGTAGACACAGCGGATTTGCTGGTTACGACAGCGATGACTCAAAAAGAATACCCATTTCCGGTTATCAACGCACGGTCTTTCTTAACCGGAATCGGAACAGATGCTACGAAAAAAGAAATTTTGACAGCGCTTCAAAAATAAAAATCTATTAAATAAGGAGAGGGATTATTATGGCAAAAAAACAAGTATTGGTCGCATGTGGAGCAGGAATCGCAACATCTACGGTCGTAAATGGAGCTATTGAAGAAATGGCAAAAGAGAATAACCTGGATGTGGATCTTGTCCAAATTAAAATCTCCGAAGTAGGCGGATATGTAGATACAGCGGATTTGTTGGTTACGACAGCGATGACTCAAAAAGAATTTCCGTTTCCAGTCATCAATGCAAGGACATTTTTGACTGGTATCGGAACAGAACAGACAAAAAAAGAAATTCTACAGGAACTTCAAAAGTAAACGAACAACACAATTTTGTCACCTGTTAGAACGAGGGAGGACTATACATGCAGGGTTTCGTCGACATCGTACAAGGGTTTTTAGACTTAGGGGCAACTGTCATTTTGCCTGTTGCCATTTTCTTATTAGGTTTGCTATTCGGCCAGAAACCAGGGAAAGCCTTTCGATCTGGTTTAACGATCGGTGTAGCATTTGTGGGGATTTTCTTAGTTGTTGATTTGCTTGTCAATAACTTAGGTCCAGCAGCACAAGGTATGGTCGATCGTTTAGGTGTGGAGTTGAATGTGATCGACGTAGGATGGCCAGCCTCGTCTTCTATCGCCTGGGCATCAGTTGTAGCGGCATTCATTATTCCATTAGGTCTTCTCGTCAATGTCATCATGCTTTTGACAAAAACGACAAAGACGATGAACGTCGATATTTGGAATTTTTGGCATTATACATTTATGGCCGCAATGGTTTATGCGGTATCTGGAAGTATTATTCAAGGGTTGATTGCGGCGGTCATTTTCCAGGTGGTCTGTCTTAAAGTGGCAGACTGGACTGCACCTATGGTCAGTAAATTCTTTGATCTTCCTGGTGTTTCGATTGCTACAGGAAGTACCATCTCTTATGCTCCTGGGATCTTTTTAGTTCAGTTATTGAATAAGGTCCCTGTCGTGAAAAATTGGAACGCGGATCCGGAGACGATTCAGAAGAGGTTCGGTATTTTCGGAGAATCTATTTTCATCGGCTTGTTCTTAGGAGCTGCTATTGGAGTCCTTGCTGGTTACAGTGTAGGGGAAGTCATTGAAATCGGAATGGCTATGGCAGCAGTTATGGTTCTGATGCCTAGAATGGTCAAGATTCTTATGGAAGGATTAATGCCTGTCTCTGAATCTGCACGTGAATGGTTATCGAAACGTTTTGGAGATCGGGAAATTTATATTGGATTAGATGCAGCGGTTGCTTTAGGTCACCCTGCTGTCATCTCCACGGCTTTGATTCTAGTGCCTGTTACAGTGGTTCTAGCAGTCATCTTGCCAGGGAATTCCCTTCTTCCGTTCGGGGATTTAGCCACAATCCCATTCGTTGTCGCCTTTATTGTTGGAGCTGCACGGGGGAATATCGTTCATTCCGTAATCGTCGGAACATTGATGATTGCCTTATCCCTTTACATGGCTACAGACGTTGCGCCTGTGTTCACAGAAATGGCTGTAAATGCTGATTTTGATATGCCGGAAGGGTCTGCAAAAATCTCAAGTATCGACCAGGGCGGAAACTTGGTCAACTGGATCATCTTCAAAGTATTTAGCTTGTTCAATTAATTGGAGGGATAAGATTGAAAGCACTGGTGAAGACGGAGCTTGGATACGGAAATTTAGAAATTCAAGATAAACAGGAACCAGAAGTCGGCAAAGGTCAGGTTAAGATCGAAGTGAAATATACTGGTATTTGCGGGTCCGACATCCACACATATGAAGGCCATTATAAAGTGAAAGTTCCTGTCACACTCGGGCATGAGTTTTCAGGAGTCGTTGTCGATGTTGGAGATGACGTTACAGAATTTAACATCGGAGATCGTGTCACATCTGAAACAACCTTCTATGTATGTGGAGAATGTGAATATTGTAAAAGCGGGGATTACAACCTTTGCAACTATCGTAAAGGGCTGGGTACTCAGCAGGACGGTGGGTTCGCCAAGTATCTGATTGCACGTAAAGAAAGTGTTCATCATCTTCCGCCCGAAGTGGATTACCGCTCTGGTGCGATGACAGAGCCCCTTGCTTGCACCTACCATGCCGTCGAAAAAACGGTCATCAATCCTGGTGATTTAGTTGTCGTCATTGGCCCAGGGCCGATCGGGTTGTTTACCGCGCAAGTCGCTAAAAGTAGAGGAGCGACAGTTGTCATTGCAGGGTTGTCCCATGACCAAATTCGGTTGAGCAAAGCAGAAGAGCTTGGTATTGACTATGCCATAGATATTCAGGAGCAGGACCTTCAAGAATTTGTCAATGGACTTACGGATGGGTATGGAGCAGATGTCGTCTACGAATGTTCAGGAGCTGTTCCAGCCGCTAGTCTAGCCTTGGATCTATTGAGGAAAAAAGGACAGTATGGACAAGTCGGTATCTTTGCGAAGCCTGAGATCGAGTTCAACTTAGAAAAAATCATCCAAAAAGAAATACGGGTCGTGGGCAGTAGAAGTCAGAAATCTGCCGATTGGGAACCTTCTCTAGATCTTATGAACAGTGGCCGAGTGAACGCTCGCTCACTAGTAACACATGAATTCCCAATTAATGAATGGGACCAAGCTTATCAAGCCATCAAAAGTGGAGAAGCCATCAAAGTTTTGTTGACACCGGTGGACGAATAGAAAAAGAAATGAGGGTTTTAAATGGTAGATGCATTTCTTGAATTCATGTTAGGACCGATGCGATCTATTGGAGATGTTTATTTTGAAAACCAAATGATTTTCAATTCCATCATTGTAGGTGCAGCCTGCTGGAAATTAATGAATAAAAGATCGTCTTCCCATTCCGAATCTGCGGAAGAAACGGAAAATGTGTAGAAATAGAAGGTGAGATACATGAAGACATTGAATCTTTATGGGACACAGGATTTACGATACGAAGAAAAGCCTAACCCCGTTCTGACTGGGGAAGAGGAAGTTGTTATTAAAGTGAAGGCCGTTGGTATTTGTGGATCAGATGTTTCCAGATATAAGAAGCTTGGCCCCTATGTGGAGGGAATGACCTTTGGCCATGAGTTTTCTGGTGAGGTTGTTGAAGCAGGATCAAAGGTGGACAATATCCGGGTAGGAGACCGTGTGGCAGGATGCCCGACTTTCTACTGTGGAGAATGTCATAGCTGCTTGAAGGGAAACTTATCCCAATGTGAAAAATTAACATTGATCGGAGCCCGTCACCCAGGAGCTTATGCTGAATTCGTCAGTCTTCCCGCTACCCATGTCCTTCGACTTCCTGACAATGTTGATTATGAAGCGGCAGCAATGGTTGAGCCGTCGTCTGTAGTCGCTCACGGATTTTATCGAACGAGTTTACAACCAGGATCGACGGTAGCCATCATGGGATGTGGCAGTATAGGGTTATTGGCTGTTCAATGGGCGAAAATCTTTGGGGCTAAGCAAGTGATCGCCATTGACATTGATGATCAGAAACTGGAAATAGCGAAGGAAGTGGGAGCGGATGTGCTGATTAATCCTACTGTCCATCCACCTCATAAACGCGTATCCGAAGTCACAGAACAGTTAGGGGTGGACTTAGCTGTTGAATGTGCAGGCTCTCCGATAACTTCAGAACAAGTGCTTGCCCTTCCTAAAAAGGGAGGGGAGGTTCTCTATATGGGAATCCCCTATGCTAACATAGAAATCGAGCGTTTTTATTTTGAAAGAATCGTCCGTAATGAACTAAAAGTTATCGGGTCCTGGAATGCTATTTCCGCTCCTTTTCCAGGAAAAGAGTGGCAATCGACACTTCATTATATGAGTAACGGGCAGTTGAATATACAACCGTTAATTTCTCATCGATTATCATTGAAAGAAGGCCCATCCACGTTTGAAAATCTGATCAATCAAAACGGTTCTTTTATTAAAGTTATGTTTTATCCGCATTATACCATTTAATAGTGTAGACCAAAGGCCGCTGCTCGCGGCCTTTTTTTATGTCTAGAATATAAAAACTTCCAAGAGTGTAAGGTTTTTATCAAGAGCAATACAACAAATCGTAATTATTACTATTTACAAAATGTAACCATTACGATAGTATATTTGTGAACAAACAGTAATCATTACGATAATTGCTTTTCGAAAGAGGAGGAGAAAGGATGTTGAAAAATTTTGCAAGGTTATTCAGCTTGATAGTCGTTCTTTTAGCAATGACTGCATGTGGGGAAGATGAATCGACTAGTGGAGACGGGGAGGAATCGAGTGAAAAAATAAAAGTTTTTACAACTGTTTATCCACTACAATTCTTTACGGAACAAATAGCTGGTGATAAGGCTGACGTGGAGTCCATTTTGCCACCAGGAACGGATCCACATACGTATGAACCCACTTCAAAGGAAATGATAGAAATCGCAGAAGCAGATGCCTTCATTTATAATGGAGCTGGTTTAGAATCTTATGCTGAAAAAATCTCTGATTCTATTGAATCTGAAGATGTGCAGATCCTGGAAGCATCTAAAGGAATAGATTTGGAGGAGCATGTACATAGTCATGACCATGCACATGCCCATGGAGAGAAAGAGGGCAATAACGATAATCACGACGAGCATCATCACGGAGGCCAGGACCCCCATGTGTGGCTGGATCCTATCCGTTCCATACAAATGGCAGAACAGGTGAAAGAAACATTGGTGGAGTTAATGCCCCAAAAAGAAGACACGTTTAACAAAAACTTTGAAACTTTGAAAGGAGAACTGGAAGCACTGGATAATGAATTTCGGACAGAAATCGAAAGTTTACCAGGAAACAAAATTATCGTCTCTCATGCAGCGTATGGTTATTGGGAGCAAGCATATGGAATCGAACAACTTGCCATATCAGGCTTGAGCCCAACAAATGAACCTTCTCAAAAAGAGTTAGAAGAAATCATTGAGACCGCGGATAAATATGGATTGAAGCATGTATTCTTTGAACAGAATGTGACTCCGAAAGTAGGGGATATTGTAAGAGAAGAAATAGGCGCCGAGGCTTTGCGTATTCACAACTTATCGGTTCTTACAGAGGAAGATATTCAAAATAACGAAGACTATTTTACACTTATGCAACACAACCTGGAAGAACTGACAAAGTCTTTATCTGTTTCAAAAGATGTCTCTGATCCAGAAGAACAGCATGAACATGAAGAGAATCATGACCATGGTCATACCCATGATCATAGTCATTCACATGATGAAGTAACTGAAAAAATTTATGAAGGTTATTTTGAGGACAGTCAAGTGAAAGATCGCCCTTTGTCAGATTGGGAAGGAGACTGGCAATCGGTTTATCCGTATCTTCAGGACGGTACGCTTGATGAAGTATTCGAACATAAAGCAGAAGATGGAGACAAAACAGCGAAAGAATATAAAGAGTATTACAAAGAAGGTTACCAAACGAATATAGATCGCATTGTCATCCAGGGCAAAAACGTATCCTTCTTTGAAAATGGAGAAGAAACCTCTGGAGAATATCAGTATGATGGGCACGAGATATTGACATATGAAGCTGGAAATAGAGGGGTGCGCTACATCTTTAAACGAAGCGAAGAAGTGGAAGGGCTCCCTTCCTACATTCAATTCAGTGACCATAGCATTGATCCTACAGAGGCGGATCATTATCACTTATATTGGGGAGATGACCGTGAAGCTTTATTGGAAGAAGTAACGAACTGGCCGACATATTACCCTTTTGATTTATATGGCCATGAAATTGCTCATGAAATGATGATGCATTGATATCCTCTTTAAATACACACTTACAGGAAGGGAATGGGAAGAGCGACTTCACGGTCTTCCCATTTATATTAATTGAAGAAGAGAATCTAGATAGAACCTTTAAGGAAACACAGCTCAAGAGAAAATTTGTCTTTCTTCAAGCTTCCATTATTCGCTTAAGAAATTTCCAATTCGGTTAGACTAGCTTATACTTGAACATGTTATGATGGATATCTTGATGAATTTAAAAGAAATAGCTTAGGTAGTTACATATATAGGAGGTATTATTAATGGATAATAATGATATATTAATTCGACTAAGATATGCCCTGGATATAAAAGATCAAGATATGATTCAAATATTCCAGCTTGGAGGGGTAGAGCTGACGAAAGAAGAAGTTCAAAAGGTCCTCACAAAGTCAGAGGAAAGTTATGATGCGGAAGATGATGAGGGATATGAAGATGAGGAACACATTAAATGTACAAACAGTATGTTAGAGTCTTTTTTGAATGGATTGATTACGTTTGAGCGAGGGCCTCAAAAAACAAAAGATGGAGAACCAATGAAGCCGGACCGGTCGATCAGGAATCACTCAAGTGTGAATAATGTCATGCTTAAAAAAGTGAAAATTGCATTGAAATTAACGAGTGAGGACATCATCGATATTTTAGATAACGCTGGGGTTTCGATCACTAAAGGGGAATTAAGCGGCTTGCTAAGGAAAGAAGGCCATAAGAATTATCGACAGTTTGGTGATCAATACGCGAGGAATTTCTTAAAAGGATTGACTATCAAATATAGAGGATAAGGGGAGAGGTCAAACCATACCGGTCTGACCTCTTTTTTGAATGGGATCTTTTCTATAAAAGACACGCCACAACAGGGACCGTTTCTCTATTGGATGAATAAATATTAAGAGTATCGACGGTTTGTAGTCGTAGAATGTTGTCTTTCTTCCGTTCTTGAACGTGTGTTGTTCGTAGGATGGTTATTGCTTGAACTTCCTGTAAAGGCTTCAGTTTCGACTGTTTGTCTTTCGGAAGAGTTTTGGTGAGAAGTGTGGTCATTGTCTTGATAATGATCCGGATACATCGACTTGTTCTCTGTATGGTTAGAAAGGAATGTACGATAGACTTTATCTCTCAATTTGTCTGTAGCTTCGACAATGACAATGATTTTCCCAGCTTTCAAATGATCTTCGTATTGACGGGCATCTCTTTCAGGCATGCCTGCACCAACAAGGGCGCCGACAATTCCCCCTCCACCTGCGCCAACGCCTGCGCCAGTCAGAGAAGCGGCTATTGGACCAGCTGCAGCAATTTGGCCGATACCAGGGATGGCGAGAAGACCTAAACCAGTTACCAGACCACCAATTCCACCTAAAGCTCCTCCGGAAACTGCTCCTAATCCTGCTCCTTTTCCAGCGTTTTTCCCGCGGCCGCCTTTATTGGAGGTTACAGAGGTATCCATTTCCTCTTCTAATACGTTCACTTTACTTTTGTCTCGGGCAAAAACGGAAATATCATTGGAACCGTATCCGTGATGCTGTAGATCATTAATTGCTTTCTCAGCATGTCCGACTTTAGAAAAAACGCCACCTATAATTCTTGTATCCATCTTTAATCCTCCTTTATATTTTCTCTTAATAGTCGATACCCGATATGAAAGTCAGTAACCATTTTGTGATGGAATCAGGACTTAAGAATCAGTATTTATGGTGAGAGATTACGCCTGAACATTTTTACAACTATGTAAATAGCCTATCTTCAACGGTGGTACGGCATACGATCAGATGGCGACGAATAGCCGATCCCTATGATTTTCAGGGGCATTTAGACAATAATCACGACATGAGGAAAGGACATATTTCCTCTCTATGTCAGACATTGCACTTCTTCGGATCCTGAAATATATTTGAGGAACTTCAAATGGAAGGAACCTTTCAATAATCTATAAGTTTATATCATTGTTTTTTAATTTATGCGTAATACATATGTAATCATATTAAATGAATATAACAGTTGAGTTATAATAGGTGACTTTTATAGTAAATATGTTATGATGAATCTCGTCGTGATACACATGACGATTATGAAATAGCTAGTATACAAGATTTCATCATGGAAAGAATGATGAAAGAGTGGATACAGGTTAATCAACGGAGGTTTTATCATGTTTTCAAAGTTTAGAAAAAAAATGAATGACCCCGCGTTTAAAAAGAAATTTTGGATTTATACTGCTGTGATGGCGATTTTCTGGGCGAAGATGTCCATTGTTCAAGGTGGTATTTTTACACTGGATATAGAAAATGCCAATGAGGCGGCTATTTTAGCTTTTAATCCAATAAGCAGTATTTTCCTTTTATTCGGAGTGGGGATTTTGCTTGCAGGTCGAAAAGGCCTCCTGGCCAGTTATATACTTGGTTCGGTCTTATTGTATGTAAACGTGCTTTTTTACCGGGAATATCATGACTTCCTGACTATACCTATGTTGGGGCAAGCTGCCAACTTGGCTGGTTTAGGTGGAAGTATTACAAAAATTTTGGCTGTGACAGACATTTTCTTGTTTGTTGATGTATTTGTTGCCGTGTTTCTACTATTCTATTTAAAACCGGCACGATTGCAGAGTTTCGTTCCTAAACGGAAAGAAGGGTTGATTTTAGCTGTTATCGCCATCCCTTTGTTCTTAGTTAACTTGGGTTGGGCACAAACGGAACGTACAGAATTGTTACAACGAGCATTTGATCGCAACATGCTGGTCAAATATATCGGCGTACTCAATTTCCACGCCTATGATATTGTTTTGCAGGGACAAACGGAAGCGAAGAAAACATTTGCCGACAGCAATGAACTTGTTCCTGTGTTGAATTATTTGAATGAGAAAGAAACGGAGCCGAACAGTGAGATGACTGGAGTAGCGGAAGGGAAAAACGTTATTCTTTTATCCCTTGAGAGTACACAAACCTTTGTCGTGGACAATACTTTGAACGGCGAAGAGCTTACCCCGTATTTCAATGACCTGAAAGAAGAAGGAGCTTATTTCAGCAACTTCTATCACCAGGTAAAACAGGGGCGTACCTCCGATTCAGAGTTTTTGCTTGATAATTCATTGTATGGACTGAACCGGGGAGCCGCATTCTTTACGCATTCAGGTAATGAATACGAAGCGACCCCTGAAGTGTTAGGTGAAAAAGGCTACACGTCTTCAACGATGCATGCCAATGATGAGACATTTTGGAATCGTAATGTGATGTATGAGTCCCTTGGTTATGATGAGTATTACTCTAAGAAAGATTTTGACGTTACCGAAGAGAAGTCCTACGGATGGGGCTACTTGGATGAGTATTTCTTTAGTGATGCTTTAGAGAAAATGGAACAGATGGAGCAGCCATTTTATAACAAAATGATTACGTTGACGAACCACCATCCATTTACACTTCCTGAAGATAAAAAATTCATTAAAGAAGGAGACACATCCAGTACCACATTGAACCGTTACTTCCAGACGATTCGTTATCAAGATGAAGCGTTAAAACAGTTCGTTGAGAAATTCAAAAAATCTGATCTCTATGAAGATACGATCCTAGTAATTTATGGTGATCACTTCGGGATTTCTGAAAACCACCAGCAAGCGATGGGTGAGTATTTGGATAAAGATATTAATGCTTATGAACAATTCCAGCTTCAGCGAGTACCTCTACTCATGATCGGAGAAGGAATTGAACCAAAAGAACATGATACTGTCGGAGGACAAATTGATTTACGTCCAACGATTATGAATCTACTTGGTGTCGAAGATGAAAACCCCATTCAATTCGGACAGGACCTATTCAGTAAAGATCGTCGTGAAATGATGATCACCCGTGATGGTGATTTTGCCAATGAAGAATATGTGGGTGTCAAAGGAAGCTGTTTTGATAGAGAAACAGGTGAGAAGGTAGAAGGAGAGGCTTGTGCTTCTGGTTTCAAAGAAGCAGAAGAAGAACTCGCTCTTTCTGACTCTGTCGTATATGGAGATCTGCTTCGTTATCTTGATCAAACGGAATTGATTGAGGAAAAGGACTCTTCTGAACAACAAGAATAAAGATATAAATGAGAGCTTGCAGAGAAACCCTGTGTTTTTCTGCAAGCTCTTTTTATATAGCAACGAATGTTAGGAGTTGGAGTAATGGGGTAATTTGTCGAATACTAAAATAGTTGCTTTTCATTCTTCCATGTTTCTGTCGTATTCTGAAATTACTGTACAACATTCTAAAATAATTTTGTCGAATTGTTCCATAACGTTGGCGATTTCTCTATTATCCAGATTTTTGGAGAGGGGGGCGCCTGGCTTACTCCTCGATCCGGTCATTATTCTAAGTAAGAAAATCCATAATTAATGAAACTATTAATCATTACCGCCATTTCCTTCGGCGAACGATCCATATCTTTTTCTATCCAATCCTTGATCACATGAATCGCCCCACTGATCACAAAGGAGCTCAAATACTCGGATTCCTGCTTGTTTACCACATGACCATCCATCAAGTTGGTCATCATAAACCCCCTTGTCAGGTCCATCATGCGTTTTTCAAAAGTAGGGACAGCTTTTTTGTTCAGCAGGACTTGGAACATAAGCTTGTTTTCTGTGATGTACTCTAAAATTTTCTCTGTCATTTGAATCGATTCTTCTTCGCGTTCATAGCTGTAACTATATAAGTACTGGTTCATATCTTCCGTAATTTCTTTCTCCATTTTGCTCAGTAAGTCGTAGTGATCGGAATAATGGGTATAGAATGTGGAGCGATTGATATCAGCCACTTCGCAAACTTCTTTCACAGTGATGTTTGATATTGGTTTCTGGGACAGTAGAGTGATCAGACTTTCCTTCAGTACTCTTCGTGTGTATTTTTTTCTTCGGTCTAATTTCCCGCTCATTCGTAAACTCCCTTTTGTTAAATTTATGTGACAATCCAACACAATCATAAGAGTGTGTTGGTTAACTGACGTTATTTAGAAAACTGTTTGTTGAATATCCAACACGGTGTCAATAAAATAATAGAGTGTATGAAAAGGATATGCAAGAGAGGGGAAGGCCTTATTCATTTGATAGCTCGAATCATTAAACATAAGAAAAGCATTGTCATTATATTTATGATCCTTACGATATTAAGCACGGTGGCACAATTTGCCGTTTCAGTCAATTACAATATGGTCGATTATCTTCCGAAGGATTCGCCCTCAATGAATGCGATGAATTTAATGGAGGAAGAATTTGATGAACCGGTAGAGAATGCACGTGTAATGATTCAAGATGTCTCGATTACTGAGGCGTTGACATATAAAGAGGAACTGGAAGCAATTGAAGGGATCAGCGGAGTCATGTGGCTTGATGATGTTGTTGATTTGAAAGTACCTCTGGAAATGGGCGATTCAGATACCATTGAGTCTTATTATCAGGACAAAGCTGCTTTATTTTCTTTGAATATTGCAGAAGGTTATGAAGTGGAAGTTACAGATGAAATTTATGACTTGATAGGAGAAGAAAATGCAGTCGCGGGTGAAGCCGTCAATACTGCAACATCTCAAAAAATGGCCGGCAGTGAATCGATGTATGCGGGAGCTTTGCTCGTTCCCATTATAATCCTGATTTTGGTCCTATCCACGAATTCCTGGATGGAGCCGGTTTTCTTTCTAACAGCAATCGGCGTCTCTGTACTGATTAACTTAGGAACAAATATTTTTATCGGAGAAGTGTCCTTTGTAACTCAGTCCGTGGCCCCCATATTGCAATTGGCGGTCTCACTCGATTATGCGATATTCCTGCTGCATAGTTTTTCCGACTATCGTAAAGAAGTGTCCGATCCTAAGGAAGCCATGCAGCTTGCCATGAAACGCTCGTTTCCTGCAATCGTTGCGAGTGCTTCGACGACGTTCTTCGGTTTTACAGCTTTGACATTTATGGACTTTGGAATCGGTGCAGACTTAGGGCTTAACTTGTTGAAAGGTATTTTGTTGAGCTTCATTAGTGTGATGGTCTTTTTACCTGCATTAACATTGATGTTTTATCATTGGATCGATCGGACCCAGCATCGGTCGTTTGTGCCTGATTTCAAAAATATCGGCAAACACGTGATGAAATTCAGAATTCCAAGCTTGATTTTAGTTTTATTGATCATCGTACCAGCTTTTTTGGCTCAAAGTAATACATCATTTATATACGGTACTGGTGAACACCCGGAAAACACACGGGCTGGTCAGGATGTAACAGCTATACAGGAAGCATTCGGGAAGAATATGCCGATGGTATTACTTGTGCCTGAAGGGGACAGGGCAAAAGAGGAAGAATTGGTCCAGGATTTAGAAAGTCTTCCTCAAGTTTCAAGTGTTCTTTCTTATGTCAATATGGTTAGTCCAGCGATACCGCCTGGGTATTTGGATGAATCAATGACGGAATCTTTTTATTCCGATGACTATGCACGGATCACCTTATACACGGAAACGGACGCAGAAGGAGAAGAATCTTTTTCGCTTATTGAAAAAGTACAGGAAACTGCTGACTCCTATTATGAAGAGACACATCTGCTTGGTGAAAGTGTCACTTTGTACGACATGAAAAATATCGTCCAGAAAGACAATAAATTGGTCAATTGGCTAACGATCATTACCGTAACGGCTGTACTATTGATAACTTTCCGGTCGATATCGATACCGCTTGTTTTGTTATTGACGATTCAAGCGTCAGTTTGGGTCAACCTGTCCTTCCCGTATTTTATGGATACACCACTCGTCTATGTCGGTTATCTGCTCATCAGCACGATTCAACTGGCAGCGACTGTTGACTACGCGATATTATTTACGGAAAACTACAATCATTTGCGAAAAGAAATGCCGGCATTACAGGCGATTAAGAAAACCATTGATGATAAAATTTTCGCGATTTTTGTATCTGCATCCATTCTATCAAGTGTCGGGTTCATTTTATGGATTACCTCCTCTAACCCGATTGTATCCTCGATAGGATTATTGCTGGGGCGCGGAGCATTGTTGGCATTTATTATGGTTGTTTTCGTCCTTCCAGCGTTGTTGGTCGCTTTGGATTGGGTCATCGAAAAAACTACGTGGAAGCCAAACTTTTATAAGGGGAAATGATGATGAGAATAAAACGTGTGACACCGGTTTTCCTAGCGTTTCTTCTTGTGATGGGAACATTTCCGGTATCCGCTGAAGAAAGCGAAAAAGCAACAACAAATAGGGAAAAAGGTTCCTATTCTGAAAAGCATGAAGTAGTGTATGCCACCCTGGATGCTGCCGGAAATCAAGAAGAGATGTATGTCGTTAATAACTTCAATATTAAAGAACCTGGCCGTATTGTCGACTATGGCCCTTATACGAGCATACAGAATTTGACAGATCTGACAGAAATGGAACAACAAGATGATGAGGTCGCTATAACTGCCGAAGAAGACGAATTTTATTACCAAGGAAATTTAGAAGGGCAGTCCTTACCATGGGGCATCCATGTTTCTTATCAATTGGATGGGAAAACGATAGCACCTGAGGAATTGGCTGGGGAAGATGGAGAGCTTCAACTACAAATCGAAACAGAGAAAAATGAAGAGGCGGATGCAAGTTTTTTCAATAATTATTTAATGCAAATCACACTGCAGCTGGACTCTTCCATTTATGAGAACATACAAGCACCAGAAGGAACCATAGCCAATGCCGGGAAGAATAGACAAGTGACTTTCACCGTCATGCCTGAAGATGAAGGAAGCTTTATTTTAAATGCGAATGTTACTGATTTTGAAATGGAAAGTATCGAATTCGCGGCGGTCCCTTCTTCCATGTCTATCGATGCTCCAGATATCGGTAGCATGAAGAATGAGATGAGTTCTTTATCTGATGCCACAGCGGAAATCAATCGAGGCGTAGCAGATTTAAAGGATGGTATAGCAGATTTAGACCATGGAATCGCAAGCCTTTATGATGGATCGGAAGAATATAATAACGGTATTCAGGGACTTAGTAACGGATCATCGGAACTTGTCAGTGGATCGTCCTCTATCAAAGAAGCTCTACAACAAATGAGCGAATCGGTCGGCTCTGGCTCTGGAGAGATGAACCTCAATGACATTGTGAAAATGGAAGAAGGACTACGGCAGATTGCAGGAGGTCTGGAAGAAACGGAAAGCGGGCTTACTAGCTTGAAGGATCAGTATGGCAAAGCTCAACAAGCATTAAGTCAGTCCATCGAGGCGATCCCTGGTTATCAAATTTCAGAAGAAGACATTCAGGCTCTGTATGAGAGTGGGGCTGATAAGGAAGTTGTCGGTCAACTCGTGGAAACTTACAAGGCGGCAGCTGCAACCAAAGAAACTTATGCGAATGTAAAAGAGGCCTTTGGTGCCGTCGGCCCAGCTTTAGAAAAGAGTGCCGGCTCCTTGAGTGATATGAGTGCAAACCTTTATTCAATGGCTGATCAAGTGGGAAACAGTCTCGACAACATGGATGTAGCTGAATCGATGGAAGAATTGCAGCAAGGGTTACAGACACTATCATCCAACTATAACGATTTCCATGCTGGACTCACTGACTATACTGGCGGTGTAGATCAGTTAGCAGGATCCTATGAAGAACTCCACAATGGGTTGGCGGGTCTTACCAATGGATCGGATCAGTTGAAAAATGGTGCAGCTGAACTCCATAATGGGACATCAGAATTAGCTTCATCGACAAGCGACTTACCTGGTCAAATGGACTCTGAAATCGATCAGATGGTAGAAGAGTATGATAAATCTGATTTCGAACCCGTTTCGTTTGTTTCCTCCCAAAATGAAAAGGTAGGTTCCGTACAATTTGTCATCAAAAAAAAGTATTAAAAAAGAAGAAGAAGAAAAGCAAGCTCCCGAGGAAGATGAAGAGAAAAATTTCTGGGATCGTTTGTTGGACCTCTTCAGATAACACAGAAAACCTTCTCTCACAAGAAATAGAGAGAAGGTTTTTTTGTTATCAGAAAGTAGTTTTCCAGTGGAGGTAATGACTGATCCCCGATATCTACTTTTCCAAAGGTTGAATGTATTCCTTGTTTTAATAGTGGATTCATCAGAATAGGGAAAGGTTTCCATTTTCTTGCATTGCATGATGGGGAAATTTTGTAGACATAAGGTGACGCATGTTTTGGATATTTTGAAAGGGAATGTTATGACGAATTATGTAGAGTTTTGCGTGGTCTTGTCGAAGCTCTACAGGTAATATTTTGAATATATCATTATTTTCAAAATATTGTTGAAATTATTAGGCGCTCTATGTATAATTCAGTCTAAGAAAGCGTTTCCACAAAACTTAATAGGATTACAGTAACCTGTTTGTGGAAACGTTTTTATGTTTGTGGTGCTTTTGAAATAAATGTTAAGGGAGGTGAACTTCCGAAGAAGGGAGGCAGTTTAAAGGTCTAGCTTTCATAAAAGAGGAGGGACATAACGAATTATGATGAAAAAGAATTCCAGTTTCATAGTTGCGATGATTCCTGCCGGTATAGCACTGAACTGGGTAGCCAACTCCATTGTAGAAATGCTCAAGCTACCATTGTTTCTGAATAATATCGGAACTGTATTAAATGCCATAGTGTTGGGCCCGCTTTGGGGCGCAGCAACCGCTTTGATGACCAACGTAATATTAGCTCTTATTGTTCGATGGACGTATTTGCCTTTTGCCCTTGTCGGAATATTTGTGGCTTTTTTAGCCTACTTCTTTTATAAAAAGGGATGGTTTAAGAAAGCTTGGAAAGTCATGACAGCAGGTGCCGTGACAGGAATATTAGCCTCAGCAGTAGCGACAGTCATATCGGTTTATGCTTTTGGGGGATTCTCTGGACATACAGTGGATGTATTGACCGCAGGCTTGATCGCTTCCGGACAGGAAATCTTCAACGCAGCTTTTGTTGCCAATATTCCGGGCACGGTAGCTGATAAATTACTGACGTTCTACATCGTGTGGATGATCCTTAAAATCTTCCCGGTTCGCTTCCTTCCGAATGCTAAAGACATAAGAGAGAAGATTGGGATAGCGCCGAAAAATAGTGGGGGCAAAAAGAAAACGGCATAAAAAAGAACATCAATACAATTGAACTTTGGGGAAAACGAGTTGTTTGATGCTCCATTTACTTAATTTATTTAGAGGATATAGAAAAAAAGAAAAGAATTCAAAAGATACGACTTGGTTGAATGCATGGAAGAGGATCTAATGTGTGTATTTTATATTGGGTCCTATTCCAACTATTTGAGGAGGGGTGGCCTTTGGATTTGCGTAAAGATGCTTTGGAGCTCCATCAGAAATATCGTGGAAAATTGAGTGTGGAAGTAAAAGTACCTGTGGAAAGTAAGGAAGACCTGAGTTTAGTTTATTCTCCAGGAGTTGCGGAACCTTGTAAGGAGATACATGAAAGGGAGGAAACCATCTACGACTACACCATTAAAGGAAATTTAGTTGGCGTCATAACAAATGGGACCGCGGTTTTAGGACTTGGAGACATAGGGGCTGGCGCTTCTTACCCTGTGATGGAAGGCAAAGCTGCATTATTCAAGCTCTTTGCTGATGTAGATGCATTTCCGATCTGTATTGATCGCAAGGACCCTGATGATTTCATAGAAGCAGTGAAAGCTTTAGAACCGACTTTTGGTGGAGTAAACCTCGAGGACATTTCTGCTCCAAATTGTTTTTATATTGAGGAAACACTGAAGAAAGATCTTGACATCCCTGTTTTCCATGATGATCAGCATGGGACTGCGATAGTGACAGCGGCCGGTATAGCGATAGTCAAATTGCTTGTGAATATGGGCGTTGGGGATATTATCCTTTGCGATTCGAAAGGCGCGATATACCAGGGACGTAATTACCGAATGAATCCTCTTAAAGAACAGGTCGCTGCAATGACTAATAAAGCAAAGGTTAAAGGAAATTTATCAGAGGTTTTGAAAGAAGCGGATGTCTTTATCGGTGTATCTGTTGCGGGAGCTTTAACAAAAGAAATGGTGGCTGCGATGAACCGTGATCCTGTGATTTTTGCAATGGCAAACCCAATTCCTGAAATTATGCCTGAGGAAGCTTCAAAAGCAGGTGTTGCGGTGATGGGGACTGGGAGATCTGATTTCCCGAACCAAATCAATAATGTATTAGCTTTTCCAGGAATTTTCAAAGGTGCATTGAGTGTATCCGCTAAAGAAATAAATGAAGGGATGAAGATTGCTGCTGTTGAAGCTATTGCGGCTTTAGTTGATAACGATCGATTGAGTAAAGAATACGTAATCCCAGATCCATTAGATGGGCGTGTCGTTGATGAAGTGTCCCGAGCCGTAGCGGATGCTGCCATACGAAGCGGCGTAGCTAGAAAGATTAAAATATCGGATAGGGTGGAGGTTAAACGATGAAATTTTTGCGTTTTACGATCGAAGGGGAGAAGAAACTAGGGGTGCTTGAAGATGGAGCAGTAAAAGAAATTTCAGGTGATATCTTTAAAGCCTGGGGGTATACAGGTGAAACCTATTCAACAGAAGAAATTGAATGGTTGGTTCCCTTAGAGCCAAATCAAGTAATAGGGATTGGGGCAAATTTTGCAGCGGAGTTGGATGACCTACCAGAAAAAGGACCTGATATGCCAGTTTTCTTTTTCAAGCCGAACAGCTCTGTCATCGGTCCCTCTGACGATATTCAAATACCTGGAACCATCGAAGAAGTGAAGTTTGAGTCCGAACTGGCTGTTGTGATTGGGAAAGAAGCTAGTGGACTAAAAGAAGAGGAAGTACTGGATCATATTTTCGGATATACAATTGGGAATGATGTGACGGCCCCTCAATATTTCCACGAAAACGGTCATTGGACACTAGGAAAATCATTTGATACCTTCACACCTCTTGGTCCTGTAGTGGAAACGGAGTTTGACCAGGAAAAAGCGGTAATAGAAGCTTTTCATAATGGGGAGTTGAAGCAGAAGAGTCCAACAAATCTAATGATCGTCACGATCGAACGGATGGTTTCGTATTTAAGTCATGTGATGACACTGCAGCCTGGGGATGTGATTCTTACAGGAAGCCCCGTTGGAGCTGAGTTTTTAAAGGAGGATGATGAAATAGAATGTCGCATCGATGGAATTGGCTCACTGAAGAACTCTGTAAGGAAGGCGAAGCAGATAACACCTGTTTCCTAAATTCTTATTTAATCCATCTATAGAAACGTTTCCATAATCAAAAAAGGATTTTTAAAAATAGATATCTTTATTTTCTGAAAATTGTTGAATTGGACCATTCCTGTAGAGTATAATAAGTGGAAATAGAAAGCGTTTGCATGCACTTGCTTGGGAAGGTGGGAGAAGGTTTTTTATCTCTCTGCATAAAAACGTTTCCATAAAGTTAGGAAGTGGTGACAATGTCAACGATTAAAGATGTAGCCAAAGCGGCTAATGTATCTATTTCCACAGTGTCGAGAGTTTTAAATAATAGTGGATATTGCAGTGCTAAGACGAAAGAAAAAGTGTATAAGGCAGTAGAAGAGCTGAAGTTTCAGAAAAGCATGGTAGCAACAGCCATGATTAAAAAACAGACTTCGACTCTTGGGTTGATTATTCCGGATATTAAAAACATTTTCTATGGAGAATTGACTCGGGCGATCGAGGATCAAGCTCACCAATATGGTTTCAATGTCATTTTATGTAATACCGACAATGATTTGGATAAAGAAGCTGAATACTTAAACTTCCTGCTTAGAAAAGGAATTGATGGCATCATTTTTTCTACACCTGAAATTAATGATAAGAACATCAAAGAGGTGATGAAGGATCGACCAGACTTTCCTATGATTCTATTAGGGAGTCAAGTGGAAAATGTGCGTTTGGATGAAGTCCTTGTCGATAACTTTGAGGGAGGATATCAAGCAGTCCAGCACCTTTTGGAGTCTGGGCATCGTAAGATTGGTTACATCGGTGGCCAGGAAGAATCTTATGCCACAGTGGAAAGGTACAAAGGGTATTCGAAAGCGCTTGAGGACTATGGTGTTCAATCTGGCAATCTTTATGTGAGGCTGGATGAATTTAAAATCCAAAGTGGATATAACCAAGGGAAAGAATTGTTGTCGCTTCCTGATCGTCCCACCGCAATCTTTGCTGCAAATGACGCCATTGCGGTCGGAGTTTACAAGGCAGCGAGAGAATTAGACATTACTATTCCAACAGAACTTTCTGTCATTGGTTTTGATGATTCTCAATTTGCGGAAATTGTTTTTCCTGAATTGACGACGATCCGTACCCCTATTGCGGATATGGGGGAGAAGACGGTGGAATTGGTTGCCAAAATTATTAAAGAAGGAAAGAACTTCAAAGAAACGATTACATTCCAGCCGACTCTGATTGAAAGGGGATCAACAGCTGTACTAAATGAAAAGTATGTAGTAGAAAAATATCCATCATAATTTATGAAGGAGGAAAAAGCGTGAATAGTTTGTACATGCCTAAAGATAGCTTGATTCACAGCTTGGACCCGAGAACGAAAATGATTTTTGTAGCTTTTGTCGTTGCCAGTTCATTTATCATGAATGACCCGGCCCTCCAGCTCTTACTGTTGGTTGCTCTTTTCCCGTTAGTCGTTATAGCGAAACTAGTAAAGCCATACTTGATTTCCATTCAATTCCTGCTCCTCTTTGCTGTCTTGATCATGACTGTACACGGAATCTATAACCCCATAGGTGTCACCCCTGTTTTTGAAATTTTTGGAGGATTGACGTTCAAGTATGAATCGATGGTGTATGCTTCTGTCATGTCTTTCAGAATTCTGGTTATCGGTACAGGTGCTGTCCTCTTCGTCATGACTACCCATCCATCAGATATGGCTTCAGCGCTTGTTAAATGGAAAGTCCCTCATTCTTTTGCGTTTATATTATTATCAACCTTCCAGATCATTCCGATCATCGCACGTGAGGCGAAAATCGTCATGGAAGCTCAACAGGCCAGATGCCTGGATGTGAAAGGAAATATTATTCAACGTGTGAAGAATTTAGTCCCCATGTTTGCTCCATTGTTCATCATTACATTTATGAAAGTGCATCAACTCTCTTACGTTCTTGAATGCAGAGCTTTTAGTAGAAAAGGAAACAAAACAAGCCTCCGCGAGACGAATATCGGATCGCTGGATTATTCTTTCCTACTTGGAATGCTTGCAGTATTGGTCTTTGAAATCTACTTGAAATTATTCATGATGGGATCCCTCCAGCTTACAACAGATGCTCTACTAACCTATTCCCTTATCGGAACTTGGGTTGTATGTGGGTTCATGTTAATTAAATTTCTATTCAAAAGAGTCCAGGGGAAAGTCGGAGGTGTGAATTAATGGCAGAACAAGCGATCGAAGTCACAAATCTCACATTTGAGTATCCGGATACGGAAGAACCGGTATTGAAGGATATAAGTTTTTCTATTGATTATGGGGAAATTCTCGGAATCATCGGTCCGACAGGTGCCGGCAAATCAACATTAGCCATGTGTGTGAACGGGCTTGTGCCTCAAGTTATTAATGGAGAGATGGAAGGAGATATAAAAGTCAAAGGCATGAATGTACATGAAAGTAATGTGGCTGCGATGTCTGAACATGTCGGCTTTGTTTTTCAGGAACCTGAGAATCAGTTGAGTCAGATGACGATTGAAGAAGAAATCGCCTTTGGCATGGGTAACCTGGGGGTCCCGCGAGAAGAAATGCTTGGCCGAATTAAAGATGCCCTCTCTCAAGTTAGTCTGGAAGGTTTCGAAGAGCGCAGTCCGCTTGCATTATCTGGAGGCCAGCAACAGCGGTTGGCTATTGCTGCTGTGTTAGCGATGAGACCTACCATCATGATTATGGACGAGCCGACATCTATGCTTGATCCGAAAGGTAAGAATGAAGTCTATGATGTCTTGAAGAACTTAAAAGCATATGGAATGACAGGAATCATCATCGATCATGAGGTAGAAAGAATCGCTGCCTATTGCGATAAGGTTCTAGTTTTAGATGGTGGGGAAGTCCAAATGTTCGGCACAACGGAAGAAGTTTTCACTAAGATCGACCGTTTGCATGAATTGACCCTGCACGCCCCGCAAGTGACAGAATTTTTATCCCAATACAATCAGCAGTTCGATGGTAAGTTGGATCTGGCAACAACTGTGAAAAAAGCTGTGGAAGTTTATGAAAGCGCAAACAAATAACGGTGAGGGGGCAGAAACTATGCAACCATATATGTCTGTAAAGAATGTCTCTCATGTTTATCCGAACGGTGTAACGGCAGTCAAAGATATTGACTTGGATATCTATGAAGGAGAAGTCGTTGCGATTCTAGGAAGTAATGGATCTGGTAAAACGACACTCGTTAAGCACTTCAACGGGCTGTTAACACCTACGAAAGGGGAAATAACAGTAGGTGGGTTAAACACGAAGAAGGAGAAAATATCAAAGCTGTCCAGTTTAGTCGGATATGTCTTCCAGAATCCGAATCACCAGACGTTTCTTCCATCCGTGAGGAAAGAGCTGGAATATGGATGTACAAATTTAAAAATGTCTGAAAGCGAGATGGAGGAAAGGGTCAACAAAGCCATTGAGCTTTTTGAACTGGAAGATAAGCTTGAGGATAACCCTTTTGATTTGAATTCAAGTCAGCGGAAAGAAGTAGCGATGGCCTCCATTATGGCGGTTTCACCTAAAGTGATTGTGTTGGATGAACCGACTACTGGTCAGGATCATAAAGGTTGTAAACGTGTGCTGGATTTAGTGCGGATGTTCAAAGAACATGGCCACATTGTTGTGCTAATCACTCATGACATGCATCTGATTGGTGAGCTGAATTGCCGTACCATCGTCATGAACCAAAGTAGAAAGATTGCCGATGATCAGGCCGATATCGTTTTCTCCCACAAAGGAATTATGAAAGAGGCGGGGCTTCAGCCACCGCAAATCACCAGCTTTGCAAATGATTTATCGAACCTTGATTCAAGCAAAACTTATTTAACGGTTGATTCCATTCTTTCATGGATCAAAGAAAATAAAGAGAAGAAAGAGGAGGCTGTTCAAATTGGCTCAGGATCTTAAATGGAAAGCAAAAGCAAATCGACCAGAATCAGCAGATCAATCACAATATCATATTAGGTGCCGTCCCGGTGATGTAGAAAAATATGTATTGCTCCCAGGAGATCCGGAACGTGTTGGGCAGATGGCTCAGCTATGGGATGAGAAGGAACATATTGCCACTTACCGTGAACATGTTACATATACGGGGAAAGTTGGCGGTGTAGGAATATCAGCCTGCTCGACAGGAGCGGGTGGACCATCAACGGCCAGCGCTTTAGAGGAGTTGGCGGAAGTAGGGGCGGAAACCTTCCTCCGTGTTGGAACATGTGGTGCTATGCAGGAGGATATATCCCCGGGGGATTTGATTATATGTGCAGGCGCTGTCCGCTATGATGGGACAAGTGATCAGTATGTCGATCAGAAGTTTCCTGCGATTGCGAATCAGGAAGTGGTGATGGCGACGATTGAGGCAGCAGAACGCTTAGGTGTGAACTATCATGTAGGCATTGGTTACACAGCAGCTTCCTTCTTCTGCGGCCAGGGACGTCCTGGGTTCAATAATTATAATCAAAGCTGGATGAATACGATCATGGATGATATGCAGCGTGCCGGTGTACTCAACTTCGAAATGGAAGCAGCGACAGTCTTGACGTTGAGCAGTTTATTCAATCTTAGAGCGGGAGCTATTTTTACAGCGGTTGCCAATAGAGTGAAAGATGAATTCGAGTATAAAGGTGAAGGGGTAGAACAATCTATCGCTGTGGCGACAGAAGCAATCAAAATCCTAAGCCACTGGGATGAACTGAAAAAAGCATCAGGTAAGCCTTACTTTTACCCATCATTATTAAATCAATAAAAACATAATTAGAGGAGGAAGTTTCTTATGAAAATCGGAATCGTCGGGGGAACAGGTTTTTACAATTTAGTTGATGGAATGAAAGAAGTTCAAGTATCTACAGAATACGGGGCTGTCGTGGTATACGAAGGGGAGTATGCTGGAAAAGAAATTTATTTCCTCCCAAGGCATGGAAAGTCGCATGACAGTCTTGCTCACCAAATCAATTATCGTGCAAACATGATGGCTTTGAAAAAGCTGGGTGCAGATCATGTGCTTGCGATGTGTGCCGTTGGATCCTTGAACCCTGATATCCCAGTAGGGGCGCTTGCACTCCTAGATCAATTCATGGATGTCACTACAAAGCGTGTGTCTACTTATGACAAATATTCAGTAGAAATTACACAGCCGTACTGTCCTGATTTGAATGCAACCTTCTTAGAGGCAGCCAAAGAACTGAACATAGATGTGACACCAAAGGCGAATTATATTTGTGTCGATGGTCCTCGTTATGAAACGGCTTTAGAAATTAACATTTATAAGCAATGGGGGATGGATGTTGTCGGCATGACGAATGCCACGGAAGCGATTCTTGCCAGAGAATTGGGCATTGCTTATGCGGTCGTCACTATGTCTACAGACCTCGCGGCAGGAACAACGGACGTTCCGCCAGATTTAAATACACATAAAAATGTTGTCATCGATAACCAGGGAAAAATCAGAAACCTTTTCTTGAAGACTATTGAACTTGCGAAAGATGATAAACCATCTATTGCACATGAAGCTTATGCGAGAGCTTTAAAGGCCCGTAAAGAAAAGCTTGATAAATTAGAAGTGACTCAAGCTTAAGATGGGCTTTGTCATTAGTAATGCGGAATGGATGGACAGTGGAGGTTCGGTGAAGACGGGAGACATTTTGATAAAAGAGGGGAAAATTGAGGAGATTTTTCCTTCTGGATCTTTTTCCGGCGCTGAAATCCAAATGGTGGATGCCGGGGGTCAATTGATTATCCCTGGAATGACGAACTCGCATTATCACTCGTACTCTAACTTGCTCAAAGGTACAGAAACCGATCTACCTTTAGAACTTTGGTCATTATATACAGTGGCATATGGCCATTCGTTAACAAATGAAGATGTATATTTGGCCATTTTATTAGGAGCAGCTGAGATGATTCGTAGTGGGATCACTTCCTGCTTGGACCATTTCCCGCATATTACCAGAGCTGAAAGTGCTTTGGAAGCTTACCTCGATTCTGGAATGCATGTATCCTTTGCTCCCATGATTCACGATGTGCCTGATCATCAATTTCTTCAATTGGATTTACCGGATGATATAAGAAGGCGGGTGGAATCAGTCGCTCCACGATCTTCAGCAGAAATGAATGACTTTTACAGGGGATTGATAGGCAAATGGCACGGAAAAGGTGGTCGGATTCAGCTGACTGTGGGACCTAATGCACCCCAAAGATGTTCCGCTGAAGCATTGGAGTTATGTAATCACCTCAGCAGCACCTATGACCTTCCGATTCACACCCATCTCCTGGAAACGGAAATACAAAGAGATTACGGAAGGCTTCATTATGGTGGGGGCGGGGTCCTTGCGCACTTGGATCAAGCCGGCATGCTTGATCGTCGCCTAACGGTTGCTCATGCCATATGGCTGGAAGATTGGGAAATGGACCTTCTCAAGGAGCGTGAAGTATCAATTGTTCATAATCCAGCAAGTAACATGATTTTGGGGAGTGGAAAAGCGCCGGTTTTTGATTATTTACAAAAAGGCTTTTCCATTGGGTTAGGAACGGATGCTTCCAATTGTGGAACCACTCACAGTCACTTTGAAACGATGAAACTGGCAGCCATGATGTCACGGGTTGGCGAGAGGGAGCCAGGGAGGTGGCTGGATGCCTCACAAGTCTTTGAAATGGCAACACTCCATGGGGCCCGTGTAATAGGAAATGAAAATCGAAAAGGGAAAATTCAGGAAGGCTTTGACGCCGATTTTGTATTCCTTAAAAAAAACACAACGACATGGTCGAATACACATGAAGCAATCTTACAACTTGTCTTCCATGAAAATGGTTCCTCCGTTGATTCAGTAATGATTCGCGGGGAATGGGTGATGAAGAATGGGGAAATTACAACCTTTGATGAATGCCGAGTGATCGAACGGGTACAGGAAAGAGCAGCATCACTCCGTGAAAATAGTGCAGAAGCTGTTGAATTAGCTGATCGAATACGCGTTCATGTGGAGAAGTTTTACCATCATTTTTATAAAGGGAGGAATGAGAGATGAGTTACGAATTATTGAAAAAAGAATTGCAACATGTGTCCCATAAGGTTTATCAAAAAGGGTTTACCCAGGCTACAGGCGGAAATATCAGTGTGAGAATCCCGGGTACAGATTATGTGCTTATTAAAAGAAGTGGGGTCAGTCTGGGAGAAGTGAGCAGGGAAGATGCACTAGTAGTAAATATGGAGGGGGAAGTCATCGAAGGTCAAGGGAAGCCCTCGAAAGAAATCGGCTTTCATCTCGGAATATACAAAGTCCGCCCTGACGTAAATGCAGTCGTCCATTGTCATCCGAATTATGCTATTGGTTATGCTTGTTTAGGAGAAGAACTTCCACTTCCTACCGTGACAGCAAGGAAACTACTTGGCCACGTACCAGTGGCGGGCGTCGCACCATCCGGTTCAAAAGAACTTGCTCAACATGTGACAGATGTCTTCACTCAGTACCCGGACATTAAAATTACTTTAATGAAGGATCATGGTGTCTGTTCTGTCGGACCAACACTTGAAGCAGCCTATAATGTCGTCGATCTTGCGGAAGCAACAGCCAAGCAGGCATTCATTTTATCTCAATTACGCGCAGGTGTTCCAGTGACAAACTAACAAGGTGGGGGAATTACTATGACGGATATTCAACAATTAGTGCATCATTATCAAAAAGAAAATCTCGCTCTTCCGATATGGTTCGAAGAAGGGACGTTGAAAGTCATCGATCAGACAAAGCTGCCATTTTCTGAAGAGATTATGACATGTGCCACGGTCGAACAACTGGGAGAAGCTATTCGTTCGATGCAGATTCGCGGTTCAGGAGCAATTGGGATCTGCGGTGCCTACGGACTTTACTTAGCTGCTTATGTCTCAGATGGAGATCCGGAAGTTGTGAAGGAAGCGGGAGTTTTATTGAAGAGGACACGCCCGACTGCTGTGAACTTAATGAAAACAGTTGATGAAATGATCGCCTCCATAAAGGGAACCGGACAGGTCCTCATCAATAAGATGGAGGATAAGACTGTGGAGATTGTGGAGCGCCAGCTTGCCTTTGAATATGAACTGGGGAAACATGGTGCCGCTTTGATCGAGGATGGTGACACGGTTATGACTCATTGTCACTCCGGAGCACTTGGAGGAGCCGGTTATGGAGGAAGAGCTTTATCTGTCATCCGTACAGCACACGAGCAGGGGAAGAATATCCATGTCATAACATGTGAAACAAGGCCATATTTACAGGGGGCTCGTATCACAGCTTATGAATTGAAGAAATTTGGTATTCCTCATACGTTAATCACTGATAATATGTCCGGATTTTGTATGAGTACAGGCCGGGTTGATAAGGTTGTTGTTGGATCAGATCGTGTTTCTGCAAATGGGGATTTAGCCAATAAGGTAGGAACATACATGCATGCGCTAGCAGCTAAAGAGCATGGAATACCGTTTTATACAGCAACATCCAGTCATACGATTGATTTTGAAACTCCGAGAGGGGCAGACATTGAAGTGGAAATGCGGGATTCAAGTGAAGTAACCCACTTGAAAGGAATCGCGATCGCCCCTGAAGGAACCAATGCCCTTTATCCATCCTTTGATATTACGCCGAATCAGTTAATCAGCGGAATCATTACAGAAAAAGGTGTGATTACCGCCCCTTTTTCAACGAATTTGACTAAGGTGAATGCACAAGGGAATAAAGTCTCCCAGTAAGCCGGCAAGGAGGAACTGACATGGTAAAAGAAGCTATTCTCGCGATGGTTGCAGGAATCGTAATTGGAGTCGTTTTTAAATTGATCAAACTTCCTTTACCAGCCCCTCCTGTGCTCGCTGGTGTGCTTGGTGTAGCAGGGGTTTATATAGGCGGTAAGATTATAGAAATGCTGTTTATGAGAGTGCAATAATAAAAAAAATAAGGAGGAAGAACTTATGAGTCAATATGTGGATATCGGAAATTTGAAAGTGGACCAGGCCTTGTATGAATTCATTGTTTCTGAAGCTCTTCCAGAGAGTGGAGTGGCGGACGGACAATTTTGGAGTGATTTTGAAACATTACTTAATGAATGGACGCCAGCCAATCGATTTTTGTTAGAAGAACGCAAAACAATTCAAAATCAGCTGGATACTTGGTACAGGGACCATTCAACAGGATATGAATTTGAAGAATACAAAGGCTTTCTGGAGGAAATCGGATATCTTGAACCGAAAGTGGATGACTTCAAGATCACTTCTGAAAATGTCGATCATGAAATTGCTCATCAAGCTGGTCCGCAATTAGTCGTTCCTGTAGATAATGCCAGGTATGCATTGAATGCCGCAAATGCAAGGTTTGGAAGTCTATATGATGCGTTGTATGGCACGGATGTCATCAGTGAAGAGGATGGGGCCGAGCGGGGAAGCAGCTACAATCCAGTAAGAGGGGAGAAAGTGGTCGCTTATGCCAAGGAATTTTTGGATAGGGCTGTCCCTTTAACAGGATCCTCCCACAAAGATGCGGTTACATATAAAGTTACGGATGAAAATTTGGTGGTAACGCTTAGCGATGGCTCAGAAAGAAAATTGGCAGAGCCTGAGAAATTCAAAGGCTACCATGGTCTCCCAGAGGACCCTTCAGCCATCCTGCTTGAAAATCATGGACTGCATTTAGAGATACAACTGGACCCTGAGCACCCGATAGGAAAAGGCGATCCGGCAGGGGTCAAAGATATTTTGGTCGAGTCCGCGACAACGACAATCATGGACTGTGAAGATTCAGTCGCAGCCGTAGATGCAGAGGATAAGGTTCGCGTCTATAAAAATTTGCTCGGTCTCATGAAAGGTGATTTGACAGCTTCCTTTAACAAAGGAGGCAGAGAAGTGACCCGTCATCTCCAACCCGATCGAAGTTATACTACACCTGATGGTGGCGAAATTGTACTAAAAGGTCGTTCTCTTATGTTCATTCGTAATGTTGGTCACTTGATGACAACCCCTGCTATCTTGGATAGAAACGGAGAAGAAGTGCCTGAAGGAATTGTAGATGGAATTGTCACATGTCTCCTGGCTAAGCATGACCTGCTTCAAAATGGGAAATACCAGAACTCTGATGCAGGATCCATTTATATCGTCAAACCTAAAATGCACGGGTCAAAAGAAGTTGCTTTTGCGAATACACTCTTCAACCGGATTGAAGATATGCTCGGACTTGACCGTTATACCGTTAAAATCGGGGTAATGGATGAAGAGCGTAGAACAACTCTCAATTTGAAAAATTGTATCCATGCAGTGAAAGAGCGAATCGTCTTTATTAATACTGGCTTTCTTGATCGGACAGGGGATGAAATCCATACATCAATGGAAGCAGGAGCTATGATTCGAAAACAAGAAATGAAAACTTCTACTTGGCTGCATTCCTATGAACAGTCTAATGTCAACGTTGGATTGGAAACAGGGCTAATAGGAAAAGCTCAAATCGGCAAAGGGATGTGGGCGATGCCGGAGTTGATGAACAATATGATGGAGCAAAAAGGTGGTCAATTGAAAGCGGGGGCGAATACAGCCTGGGTACCATCTCCAACCGCAGCCTCCCTACATGCCCTCCATTATCATGATATTAATGTTAAAGCGACACAGGAAAAACTGATGGAGAATATAACAGATAAAATCGATGAAATTCTCCAAGTGCCTGTGGCCGCTTCGACCGATTGGAATGAGCAGGAAATTCACGAAGAACTTGAAAACAATGCCCAGGGTATCCTCGGGTATGTAGTGCGCTGGGTTAACCATGGGGTCGGTTGTTCCAAAGTCCCTGATATCAATAATATCGGCTTAATGGAGGACCGCGCCACCCTCCGCATCTCAAGTCAGCATATGTCCAACTGGCTCCATCATGGAATTGTAACTAAAGAACAGGTGGAAAAAACATTGAGAAAGATGGCGAAGGTAGTAGATGAACAAAACGCTGATGATACGCAGTATAGACCAATGGCTCCTGATTACGATCAATCGATTGCTTATAAAGCGGCCAGGGACCTGATTTTCGATGGGACCAAGCAGCCGAATGGTTATACAGAACCGATTCTGCATAAACGAAGAAGGGAACTGAAAGAAAAAGCCTTCATTTAATAAGCCTTTAGCATGGAGGCTGAAAATAGTTTCTTTGCACAAAATTAAATATGGACAACGAAATCCTGATTGTCTCAAAGCTGCTTTTCAGTGGAGAGGGGATCAGGGTTATTTTATGTGAATAGCTCTCTTTGAGATGCAACACGTCCTTCTGAGGCTTAGCTTTAGTTCAGCTTAGATAGGAAGAGGAAGTCTCATACGCTTTTGTTCCAGGTGTATGAATAGCCGGACATTTGTTCACATTAAGGAAAGAATTATAGCGCTAAAAGTATATAAAGGGGCATTCAAATGAGTAATAAAAAAATAGACCTGACAGTTTCTGAACTTGGAAGCTTGTGGACCTCCTACTTATACGACAGTATGTCTCTCCAAGTGGTTCGGTATATGTATGAAAAAGTGAAAGATGAAGAAGTCAAACCGGTCGTTAAGAAAGCATTGAGGATAGCTGAACAGCATGTCCGTAAAATGGAGTCCATTTTTCAAAAGGAAAATATGCCGATTCCATATGGCTTCACTGAAAAAGATGTAGAACTCAAGGCCCCGGACCTTTATACAGATACATTCAAACTCACGTATATGCTGCATATGGGACGAGTAGGGATGGTTATTCAGACCGCCAACTTGTCGGTAGCTTCCAGAAGGGACATTCAGGAATTCTATGGACATGGGTTACATCAAGTTCAGGATTTATACCGGTTGGCTTCCGACACTGCGTTAGAAAAGGGGCTGTTCTTAAAAACCCCATATATCCCTTATCCGAAGCAATATTCTTTTATTAATGATGTTGGTTATTTGAGTGGCCTCAATCCTTTAAAGAAGAACCGTATACTAAATGCCGTGGAGATTTCTCATTTAAGCTTGAACATAGAGACTAATCAGATCGGGTTTATGCTTATGGCAAGTTTTATGCAGTCTTCTCAATCTAAAGAAGTGAGCAAGTTTATGAAGAGGGGGAAGGAGATTTCCGAAAAACACATTGCTCTTCTTTCTGAGGTTTTACTGAGTGATGATATTCAGGCCCCTATTTCTCCGGACCATGCAGTGACGGACAGTGCCATTCCTGTTTTCTCGGATAAATTGATGATGTTTCAAGTCAGTCTTCTTAATTCTGCAGGGTTAGGTAATTATGCAACAGCGGCAGCTGCGAGTCAGAGAAGCGATTTGGCATTGAACTATGAGCGTCTATCGCTGGAGGTGGGTCAATTTGCGAAAGACGGGGCGGAACTCATGATTAAGAATAAATGGATGGAAGAACCTCCATCTGCACCCGAGCGTGATCAGCTAGGAAAAAGGGGGAAAGAATAGTGAGGAATAAAAAGATGGTGGGGGAATAAGCCCAAAACAACTAGTTAGAAACTGCAAATCGTGAAAATGAAAAACGCATGAAATCAAAATTTTTAAATCAGATTTCATGCGTTTTATTCATTTTGAAATGGTTTTTTCCCAGCCTCTTATTAGGAAATAGCAGGTTTAGCGCCGGTTCTCCACTTTTATGCGACAATCTATGACGGAAGAATCTCTTGGAGTCCTGTTTAGGGTAGGGAGGCAAATCCTATTCTACGATTATTTTTACTTCTTGTTTACAGAAGCATCGTAAATGGTATCGACCGCTTTTTGTAAGGATCTATTGAATTCTTCCTCTGACTGATTTGCATTTAAATCCGCTGCCAAAGCGCGGGAGAAACTTGCAATAAGACCTTCGTTTTCTTTCAATTTTTCATTCGCTTCATCGCGGGAATAGCCACCGGAAAGAGCGACAACGCGCACGACACGTGGATGGTCGATCAATTCTTTATAAGTGTTCGGCTGTGTTGGAATAGTGAGCTTCAACATCACGTTTTCATCTTCAGATAGACCGTTCAAATGCTTCAAAATCTCATCCCTTAATATTTCCTCACACTTTTCTTTATTCTCACTATGAATATTCACTTCTGGTTCTATGATTGGTACGAGATCGGAAGCGATGATGCGTTTACCAATATCAAATTGCTGCTCGACAACCTCTTTAATGCCGCTTTCGTTTGGCTCATGAATGACGGATCTCATTTTCGTACCAAAAATGTTTCGTTCATTTGCACGACGTAGTGTTTCATCTAGGTTGTCAATCGGCTTCATTAGCTGAACACCGTTTTCCTTATCAGCTAGTCCCTTATCGACTTTGAGGAAAGGGACAATTCCTTTATCGGCAAGATGATCTGCTGTATATTTGCCCTCGATTTCGCGATCCATCGTTTGTTCAAACAGGATGGCACCGAGAATCTGATCAGAATTGAATGCAGGAGAAGTGATAATTCGCGTCCGCATTTGATGGACGAGGTCGAACATTTCATCCTCGCCAGAATAAGAATCTTCCGGTACTCCGTATTCTGCTAACGCTTTTGGTGTACTTCCACCACTTTGATCGAGGGCAGCGATAAACCCTTTTCCATTTTTGATCTTATCGAATTGGCTATTATTCATGCTTTTCACTCCTTTTCTAGTGTGAAAAAAGATTCCGTTATTACCTTTCCCTATCTCCCACCATACATAACGTAAAAATCAAAAGGAGTTGGAAAAATAAGGTGTACCAGGCCATCCATATTATGGAAGACCTGGTACACCTTATTTTGGAATTGTCTAATGATTTGTTAATCAACCATCATATATCGTGCTCAGACCTGGGGCTTTTTTGGATGATTTTTGTGAAGCGAGTAAATGCTAATAAAGGACCAATAGGCTAATAACTAATAAAAAAATTGTCGCTTTTCCTTGTTTTATAAAAAAATTAGGTTAATAAACGTTTATTTTGCCCGAATGTGTTGTGCTTCACAAGATTATATTTTACTCTAATATAGTCAGATATAAAATAATACCTAAACTCTGTTTTGTAACAGGGAGAGACATTTGCTTTTGTATTAATTACTTATTATAAAATAACAAGCTTTATCTTGCTTGTAAAAAGGAGAAGTGGATATGTCAGAGTCATTCACAACAGAAAAAGACGTAGAAGCAAACGTCGCTCGGGATGAGCGTGAACTGCTCGACCAGCTTTTGCAGCCGGAAGTACAGGAATCTTTAACAGTCCTGGTTAAAGAGTTACCGAAGTTGACAGAATTGGTTAAGATCCTTTCCAGCTCATACGATACCGTTCAATCAATTGCAACAGATGAAGTACTGAAAAAGGATACAGCTGAGTTCATCTCTGAAGTGGCCGAGCCTATGAGAGATACAGTCAAAGAATTCGCACAGAATGCAATTGAAGCAAAAGATCAAGCAGAGGAAAGCTCGGAAGTTATCGGGGTCTTTGGATTAATGAAGATGTTGAAAGATCCACAGGCACAAAAGATGTTCCGTTTTATGAATGCATACTTGAAAGTCTCTGCTGAACGTAATCATAAAGAGTAGGAAATGGAGGAATCGATATGTCAAAAGAAATCGTCATACTAGGCGGCGGTTACGGTGGGCTTCTTTCTGCTCTGTCTGTCCGTCAATACATGGATGAATCAGAAGCAAACATAACTCTCGTCAACAAAACGCCGACACACCAAATAATCACTGAATTACACCGCTTGGCTGCGGGGAACATCTCTGAGCAGGCAGCTGCTCTTCCGCTTAAAAAGCTTTTGAAAGGCAAGAATATCACTTTGAAAGTAGCTACGATTGAATCATTTTCTGTCGATAACAAGAAAATCGTTCTTGATGACGGTTCAGAGCTATTTTATGATGCATTGGTTGTCGCTCTTGGTAGCGTAACGAATTACTTCGGTATTCCTGGTCTTAAAGAAAATAGTATGGTACTGAAATCTGCGGAAGATGCGAACAAGGTTCGTGAACATGTTGAAGCGCGTATTCGTGATTACGCAAACACTAAAAATGAAGCAGATGCTCGTATCGTCATCGGTGGCGGTGGACTGACAGGTGTCGAACTTGTCGGTGAACTGGCTGATGAAACACCAGCAATGGCTAAGAAATACGGAGTTAACCCTGATGATATTCAGCTTACACTAGTAGAGGCCATGCCGAAAATACTTCCAATGCTTTCTGATGAATTGATTCAAAGGGCGACAGAAAGCCTGGAAGCGCGCGGTGTTGAATTTTTGACTGATCTTCCTGTTACGAATGTGGAAGGTAACTCCATTGAACTTAAAGATGGACGTAAGATTGAAGCTAATACATTTGTTTGGACAGGTGGAGTTGCAGGAAATCCATTAGTTGGAGAGTCAGGTATTGAAGTCAACCGTGGCCGTGCAACTGTCAACAATTACTTGCAATCGGTATCGCACGAAGATGTGTTTGTTGTCGGTGACAGTGCTGTTTACTTCAAACCGGGGGAAGAGCGTCCACAACCACCAACAGCTCAAATCGCTTGGCAAATGGGTGAAACGGTTGGATATAACCTTTACGCTTATCTTGAAGGGAAAGATTTTGAAGAGTTCGAACCAGTGAATTCAGGTACATTGGCGAGTCTTGGTCGCAAAGATGCAGTCGCTTCCATTGGTGCGAATCAAACATCCTTGAAAGGTTTCCCTGCTTCGATGATGAAAGAGGCAAGTAACGTCCGTTACCTTTCCCACATCAAAGGGCTTTTCGCTCTCGCTTACTAATTCATAAGTGAATCGGCTTAAATAAACCGCCTGCTTTGTTTAAACAAAGCAGGCGGTTTCCATTTGGAATAAATTGGTGTACCAGGTCATCCATAATATGGCAATTATTATCCTGATAAAAATACCTGCTTTTTCGTTGGACGAAAAAGCAGGTATTTCTCTTTAAGCTTGCAAGTTGCTTGTACCTTTCTTGTTGTCTATTTAAACTGTGTCCGTTTAATATTATGATTCTTATGATTTCCTTCATCATATTTATCGAATGAAGTATCAGGCTTAAGAGGAATCGTCTCTTCCCTCCAGTGCTCTTCCGAAGGCTGCTTTCCGACAGCTGTCCGTTTTAAATGAATTTCCTCACGAACCTCAGGTGTCTCAGGTGTAGAAGGCGTCTGCTTCATGCCGGCGATCCATGTATCGAAATCATACATACCCCGATCGATGATCATGCACAAGTCCTCGAGTGACTGCGTCAATTCATTTAAACAGTCCAACCCGTTTCTCAAGATAATGCCTTTTTCTTTGGCCTTCTCTACAGAGTGTTCTAACCGATAACCTTCACCCTGGTATGTAAACTCCACAAAACAACTGTTGCGATCCCAATTGAAATTGAAATCCTGAACTTTTAAACGCTTGATGACTTTAACGAGTCTTTTTTCACAGATACTCTGCTCTTTGTGGGGCATCCATCTGAATAGAACATTCTTGAATAAACGATTCTTGAACATGCCATCCACCTTCCTTTTTTAGTAACCCTACTGATGTTGTTCTTTTATATACTTTCTACAAAAAACGTAAATTACCTTCCGTTGTTGTAAACATTTTGAAGAAATGATTGGATATTTGTCTGATCGCACTCATTTCAATCCTTGCAGAAGTTGTTCATCTTGTTCGCGAACATAGTCATAAGAATCAAGAAGGTGCTTTGGGACAAGTGTTCGGCCATATTCCCAGGCATTTGTTTCGATGACGGATTTGAGTTCTGCAATTTCTTCATCTTCCCCGTACATAAGCGTTCTCAAATCATGTTTGTGTTTTTTGAATGTGAGATAATAACCGATTTCATGATAGAGAATAATTTTGACGAAATCCTCTTCTGTCTCGTTCACTCTTATTTTACTCATATATCCATTGATTTGTAGATAGTTAAAATTTACTGTATTGGTCGAGACGTTATAGCTCATTGGGGCAGGGAGGTTGTTATTGAATTCGAATCCGATATTCAATTGAAGCTCTTCTAACGTTTTTTGAATGATTTTTTCGATATTCCAAATATATAGCATTTGATCAATCACTGCCCTTTCGAAAATCTATTATACATATTATAAGTGAAAAATGGACCGTAACCAAGGTACTATACGATCATATCCATCCTTATTCCCTGCAATTGGAGAAATATTATATTCTCCTAGGCGCACATATCAAACGAAAATCACTTCTGGACGTATAATACGATAACTGAACTACTAAGGAGTGAAAAAAGAATGTCCTTCAATGAGTATGATTATGACTACGATCATGGTCAGAAAGATAAATGTTGTGGAAAAAAAGACAGTAAGCATAAAATGCGCCATTATAAAAATTGTGTGGAAGATGTTTTAGAGGCAATCCTATATGCACAAAAGAAAGTGAAGAATGATGTTTGTCACACGTCTTGTAAACAATCAATCAGTGAACTGTTAGGGGCAAAACGGGTAAAGAAAAACACCATCCCTTTCCTTTTATTTTGTGGATGTGAACCATTCAAAGGAACAGGTGTGACGACTTATTCTTGTCATTCAAAGACAGAAAAAATCAAGTGTATCCATACCCATATTTTCAAGATAAAAGAATTGAATAAAGAATGTGCGGTTCTCGAACTTCTTGTTTTCAAATCTGATTTGAAAGATAAAAAGGAACCAAAACATTGTCACGGCCAATATGGAAATTCTGCCTGCCATCAACTCGACCATAAGAGCTTAGGTGACCTTGTTGGTACGGGTATTTGCATCAATGTGGATTTATCTTGTTTCTGTGCAATCACTTGTTTACCAGCCGTCCATTTATAAAAATGGAATGTTATCTAACAGGGACTTACTTTTTCTTTCTATCTCCTCCTGCACGGCGTATGTACTTTCATGAGAATTTCCTTTCCAACTATTTGAGCGAACGAAAAAAAAGAAGGTAAACCTCTGTGATAGGCCTGCCTTCTTTACATATGTGCTTACCCTCCGAACGCTTCCAGCACGTCGGCAATTTCCTTCATGTTCCTTTCTTGGATTGGAAATGATTTTTTGAAAACAGAAGGGCGACTGGCTGTTTGGACCTCATTCCCTGAATAAAGCATCCTTTTTATTTCCAATAATTCTGTGAGTAAATCGCTCGGAGCTTCCTGGGGAATGGATGCTTTATGAAAATAATCATGAAGTGCAGAGAAGATCAAATGATTTAACGTGTTGTTCTCTGAATGGTATTTGATTTCCTCCAGGATCTTAGGAGAGACGTTCTGATGATCTCCTGTTTTTACATCAATAAAGGTATCCGGAATGGTAAGCACGTTTTGATGAAAGTAATCTTTATATGTTTTTTGCATATCCCTCACCCTCTAGCTTTTGGTATAAGCATAATCGTCCGCGTATTCTTGGTTTTTGCTGATCCATTGCATTTTAGCAAGGATCATTAACCCCTGGACATTTAATTGAGACATGTTTTCTGGAAACATCAACTCGATCGGGCGTCCGCGTTCGCTCCACTTAACTGCAGCTTCTTTAATTTGTTTTTCGGCGATCTCAGCAGCCCCCCCAACGGCAATGTAACGGGCTGCACCCTTGATTTCATTCGAACTGCTCCTCACTCTATCAAAATGTTCAAGGTATTTGATTGCCATCAAACGCAGTTGAGGAGTGACGTACTTGCTGATGTCTTTTTTCACACCAGCGAATGGCTCAACATACCATTCTGATTGACCTGCTGTCAGTTTTTCTTCGAGTTCAGAACGTGAGTTGAAGCTATACAATTCGTTTTTACTTACTTTTTGTATGATATTATCGAGGAATTGATTGATGCCGAACGGTTCCCCTTCGACTGAAGCGACCGGCTTGTTATTCTTGATCCCAACAAAATCCACGGAATCTCCACCCAAATCTCCGATAATGATTCCTTTCTGAGAATCCTTCACAAGAGAATCGTCTTTGATCATTAATGATTCCTGATCTCGTGTTAACGCTAAATAAGCAAGAGCCCCTTCAGCACCGACGATGACATCATTTATGTGTATTTTTATAGCCACTTCTTTTGGTTCTTTTACCCCAGGGACTTTATGGAAAATGATGGTGTGATCTCCCGTCAGGCGCTCTTTGAATGACTCTTTCTTTTCTTTGTACTGAGTGGTGGGAAGAGAGACAGCCAGCTGATCGATCGTGTAGTGAAGTTCTCCCTTTGAAGGGTTTGTCAGTAAGGCATGATAAGCAGCTGTAGCGAAAAGCAGGATATAAGTGCGTTCCTCTTCAGTTTTTTGATTATTGAAAGAGGTCAAGCTGACGTTCTTCTGTTTCATCGCTGATTTTCCAATATAGAAAATTTCGCGTCTGTCGATAACAGAGGGACTTTTGACTTCAACAATCAAATTCTCTTCAAGATCTACATCCTCTTCATCATAAGGTTTTTCGTAGAATTCCTCATCAAATAAAGCGATAGCGTTAGGGACCTGGTAATCTGCGATCTCTCCCTGGTCTGATACCAAGACTTTATACCAACTGTTCCCGACATCTACGGCAAGAAAATTATTTCTGTTCATGTTCTACCTCCTCGTTTTTTAACCTATGCATCTGGAGGGCACCTGTGCTAGTACCCATGTTCACAGGGGGGAGAATCTATTGATTTTCTACGAATATTTTAAAGTTACATGTTTATACTCCATCACCTGACCATGCTTAATAGCGCCTATTGCATACAATACAGGGAGGTTAAGAAAAAGGAGGGAAAAGTGATGAGGAATAATAAATGTCACGGTAATTGTGTAAACTTTAATACGTCCGCTTCAATTGGACAATGTACTAACACTGGTCCAATAGCTGCACTGGTCACCCCTTCCAATAGCGTTACAATCAAAGTACCTGTTGAATTGGGAGCTTATGATGTTACGAGTCACCTAGTAGCCAACATCTCATTCCCATATCCAGTCCTGGAAATCAAAGACATCAAGAAGCGAGTTGTCATAACTCAATGCCGTCTGATAACTCGAACTTCAAAAGGAAGTGGAGATTTGTTCAGTGGTGGAGAATTCCCATTGTTCATCAAAGGGTATGTACGCAAAAACATTCAATATGCCAGTCCCGTTCACGGTGCTGGAGGCGATTGTATTTCATCTGACATCAAGTCACTGACAACTAAAGTTCATTTTGAGTGTATGACTACAGTGGAGCTTGATAATTTAGTCCAACTACCTGTGGCAAACACAAGTAGTGAATACGACTTCTTCCGTGCTCAAGATTTAGGGCCAGGGTTTCCTGAAAAAGATCAACATCTATCCAGCGATCTTTCTCAGTTTCACCAAATAAGTACACAAGCGTATAATGAGATTCCATTCTGTGAACTTATCGAAAGTGAAATTATCGAGTGGGATGAAGCGACGGACCGCAAAGCTGATCGTCCAGTCGATGAAGGGTGTTTCAAACACATCGTTGAAAAAATGGTGCTCAGATTCCGTATCAAAGTGTTACAAAAGCAACAAGTTAATATTAATGGTATCTAAATGATTATAAGAAACACGATCACTCTAGCAAGTGTCGTGTTTTTTATGATAAGGAGCAGTAAGCTGGAGGAAAGGAACCATTCCTTACTCAAGGACGATTTCTTATGTTAGGCGGGTCTTGTCGCAGGATTAGCTAACAATTCGTCTTGCGCTTTTCTTATTTTATGCCATGGGCTATAGGTGGTTCATACTTTTCTAGGCCTCTCCACTTCCTGATATCTTGATTTCGAGATAAGAGCCCAGACATAGTCATTTATCCTACATACGATGAGGGTATCTTTTGTTTAGGAGGAAATCGAATGACAGACCAATATAACGATTCCTACGAATGTGATAAAGGGTTCTGTAAGCCATGTAAACCGCATGTAAGTATTGGGAAAATAACGGCAAAGGTTCCAGTGGTGTTGGCAGAACTCCAGGTACAGTTGCACATGAATGAAACGATCACCTTCCCTGAACCAGTTCTTGAAATTAAAGATATTAAGAAGCGTGTCGCTCTGACTCAATGCCGTTTGCTTCTACCTACAAAGAAATTATTCCTTAAAGGATTCGTTCGAAAAAATATACAGTACGCAAGCCCGGCATGTGAAATCGATAGGAGTACTGATACTACCGTCGCTTCTGATATCCATTCCTTCACTGTCGATCTACCATTTGATAAGGTCATCGAGATTGATGATTTCCTTTCCATGCCGGTCATGCCGAAAAATAACAAACGGGAAGAATTCGATTTTGCCGTATCTCAATCCTTGCCTTCAGGATTTCCTGAAACAGATGAGCTGCTAACGAGCGATTTATCACAGTTCCATCAGGAGAGTTGCCAATTTTATAATGAGCTGCCCTATTGTGAATTGCTTTCAAGCAAAATTATAGAATGGGATGAGGCCTTGGACCGTCAGCCGTTGCCAGGATCCGCCCCATTTAACGAAGGGTGCTTCACACAAATCGAAGAAAAGATGGTGTTGGATATTTGTTTAAAGGTAATCCAGGATCAACAAATCCGTGTTTCGTCATCTTCTAATGATGATTGCTGAATGAGCGGGAAAAGCAGAAAGGAGGGGAGAAAGGATGCTGAAAAGCAAGCACCTTTCGGAAGGCTATGAAGAGAGATGAAATCAAGTTCTACCAAAAACGTTGGAGTAAACGAGATCATCGAAAAACACATTACCCAGATTCCGATGAGCAATTAAACACTCACTCACTCTTTGACGACCTCTCACTTGAAGAAGAACCAAGTAAGGAAAATTCTCCTAATCAGGAGATTTATACACCACATAAGTCTGAAGGAGAAATACCCCGTCCCATCATTTCACTACCTTCCAAAATTATAAAAGACAAAGAGGATGCTAAGTTAGCTGAAAGTAGGAAACGTATGTCATCTTTCCGAAAAGAGGCAGCGCCCATGCAGGAGCATTCGGATGAGAGTGTAGATGAGGAATCAGCTTTTGAATCGTCTGAAGAAGCAAAGGGAACAGGTTGGAAGAGAGGAAAACAAGGAAACCCATTTTTAGCTGAAATTCTATCTATGTTAGAGGAATCACAAAGTGGAGAATGGAGCATTATAGAAGAACAAACCGATACAAAAGAGGAAGAGAACCCCTTCGAAGAACATTCCATCTTAACAGATATCGCTGCTTCATTGGATGAACAAAGTGGTTTCAAAAATCCCTATCATACTCCCCATGACAGCAATATGGAAAAGGATGATTTCATTTTTTCTGATGAGTTTTCTCTGGAAGACGAATCATCCGCTCAAGAGGGGGACGGGGAAGATGATGAATCGATCTTAGAAAGTTCTTCTTTAATTAATGATATTATATCCATGTTTGATGAACCGAGTCCCTTGATAGATGAACTGGAAGAAGAGTATGAGGAAAGTGGCCCATCAAGTCGAGATCTGTCTTCATCCCCCGAAGAGAGCCATGAATGCTTGGAGGAAGAGGAGTGGCAAGAAGAGTCTTCCTCAGAAGCTTCTCTTTGCTTTCCTGAATCAGAAGAGAGCTCCCCCTCAGGGGAAGAGCTTTCAGAGGAGGAATACGTAGATCCTTCAGAAAAAACAGTCGTTAAAGTACCAGTTTTATTATCTTGTGTAACGGTGGACATTGATTTCATGGAAACGTTAGACGTACCTACAGACATTTGTGAAATGATCGATATGGAATTATCTTTACACTCTCTTGAAACAAAGGTGGTTTCTCCATCTTGCTATGCTTTTATTAGTGGTGTAATCAGAGCAGAGCTCCAATATAATAATGGAACATCTGTGCAGTTGCTGAAACTTCCGATTCCATTGGAAAAAGTAGTACCTGTTAAGTGGCGAAAACAGCCATTATTACCATATTCCAATAAAAAAGAGTATTATTTTGGGGCTGACGGTGGGCAAGAATCAAACCCCCATATGGAATTTTACCAAACTTTCATCGATCCTATAGAATGCGAAGGGAAAAGTGTGAGGGTCGTGAGCCATCATGAGTCTCTATCTGATGGAAAATTTCATATCCATGGGACAGCTCAGCTCGTTATCAATCTTCTGCAACAGCAATATGTAACCATATAAACTTTTAATCTTCCCCAAATAAACTCCATTTCTGTAAAACTCAGTTTCGAGATATCTGGTCAATTGTGAATGGTGGGAGTTACTCGGAACAAAGGGTGCGAATTTTATCATAAACATAGAAATGGCAGCTTTCGAATGATAATATGGGCGCGCGGAACGTTGGGAATTAGTGTCATTGCTCAAACAGTTAATAACCGCTTCTGAAAAAACATCGCGCTAAAGAATCAAGAGATGCTCCTTTATAGAGGCATCTCTATTTTCTTGCACGAAACTTAACTTTTTGCTAATACATTTTATGGCAGTACCCTTGAAGGCTCAAATTCGTGATATCAACCCTTCTTATTTTCGCCTAAGAGGTATTGGCGTCTTTTTGATAGCTTTTCAACATATCTTTGAAAAAAAGACATCGGTGGAGGGATGGTATGGAGTGGAACATGTGGGTGATGGTGGTTTCTGCTCTGGCGACGAGTTTAGGAGCGATACCTGTTTTGTTCATACGAGGGATATCTCACCGGCGGATGGATAGCATTCTTGCTTATACGGCCGGAATCATGGTGGCTGCTTCTACATATGGACTGATACCTGCATCACTAAAATTGACCAATTTGTACGTACTATGCTTTGGGGTTCTTATAGGTGCTTTATTATTAAACCTTCTTGAATATATCATTCCTCACATCGATTTTGATCACCAGCGAAGTGACGTGGTTCTGCCTCAGCAGTCTCTCATGCTTATTGCTGCCATGACCTTACATAATATTCCGGAAGGGTTGTCTGTAGGGGCAAGTTTAGTAAGTGAGGTAGAGAATCTGGGAATTGTCGTTGCACTCTCTATGGGCTTACAGAACGTACCCGAAGGATTTCTTGTAGCCTTGTTTTTAGTCAATCAAGATGTTCATAAATTATTTGCAATCATGATGGCTGTGTTTACCGGCTTAATCGAGTATTTCGCAAGTTTGGTTGGCTTCTATTTGGTTCAAGTTTCCTTATTCCTCGTTCCTTATGGACTAGCTTTTGCCGCTGGTGCGATGTTGTTCATCGTTTATAAAGAGTTGATCCCTGAAACACATGGCCATGGTTATGAGCGTCTGGCTACATTTTCTTTTCTCCTGGGACTTCTTAGTATGATTGGAGTCGTCGAGTGGTTCAGGTAGCTACTCTACTGGATATCAAGTACACTGGAGGAAAGGAAAAAGGAGTGGAAGCATGTACGAAGGCATTCATCACGTTTCTCTATTAGTGAAAGATATAGAACAAGCGAAGCATTTTTACAAAGAGGTGCTCGGTTTTGAAGAAAGCCCCGATAGACCGGATTTCGGATTTCCTGGTGCATGGTTTCAGGTCGGATCTACCCAGATTCACCTGATAGAATACAAGGAAGGCCGAACGTTCCGTGGGACGACAACGATCGATTCCCGTGATGGTCACTTTGCGATTAGAGTGAAGGATATCGAAGCTTTCATCAGACGAATGAAAGAAAAGCAAGTAGAAATATTGAATAAACCTGAAAATAAGACAGAATGGCATCAAGTGTATATCAGTGATCCTGATGGCAATGTAATTGAATTCAATAAATAACAATAAACGTTTAAAGCTCAGAGGTTACTCTGGGCTTTTTTTGGTCTTTACAGCTGATCTTTTCCATTAAAGAATTTTTCTGTAAAACCCTCTTAAATATCCGTTTAAAGAATATATTTTTGGTTATATATTTTTTAGCAGTAATTTCAAAGGAGTGGAGGTGAGGTCATGAACAAGTCAACGATAAAGATAGGGTTAATTACAGCACCAGGTTACCCGAATGAACTAGGAGAAAAATTAAATAAACAACTGCCAGAATTGCTGAGCTATTATGTGGAAGATCGTTTCGACTGGGATGTGGAGTACATTGTCGATCCACTGACAGGGGTGACGGAAGAATCTAACGAGGTATTGAGTGCAACTATGGATAAAAAGTCTGAGAAAAAGTGGGATTTTGCAGTCTGTCTTACGGACCTTCCATTATTCAAAGGAAAAAGGCCGATTATCGCAGAGGCATACGAAGAGGGGAACGTCGCATTAATAAGTCTTCCTGGCTTAGGTTCTACTCCTATGTTGAAGCGCGTCAGAGAGTCGATTCTCCAGTTGGTCAATGAGATGTATTTCGGAAGTTCCGAGAAAGACAGGGAACATGCAAAGAATAGAATCCAGTCAAAAGATGATGGGAAATATGATGAACTGAAAAATAAAGGTTATAAAAGGTTGATTGGCAAGAGAGTTTTTGAAGTATTTTCTCCTATTCAGCGGGAAACCCCGGATGGGGATGAAACAAATATTGATGTCCGGTTTACGGTGAGATCACAAGTCAGCGGTGCATTAAGGCTGTTGACGGGAATGGTACGTGCCAATAGGCCGTGGGCGATGTTCCCGGCATTTATGAAGGTCATTATCTTTGCTTTTACAACAGGGACCTATGCGCTCGTCTTCCCGACATTATGGATGCTGAGTGATAGTTATGGCATCTGGCGTATGTTCATGCTTTCCATTGTCTCCATATTTGCAATGGTCTGGTGGATCATCCTCGCTCACAATTTATGGGAAAAGCCAAATGAAAAACGTGCTGATTATCTGCGGAAATTATATAACATTGCAACGGTTCTTACCTTGTTTCTTACTGTCACTTTATATTATTTCTTATTATTCCTTTTATTTTCAGTCGCTGTCATCGCAATCATTCCAATGGGGATGCTGGAATCACAGTTATCGGGAGATGTAGGATACGTGAATTATTTTTATATTGCATGGACAGCGACTAGTGTCTCAACAATCATCGGTGCGTTAGGATCAGCACTCGAGAAAGAAGAGGTTGTGTTGTCTTCCACTTATGGACATCGGCAGCAGCAACGCTACAAACAAATCAAAGAAGCTGAAAAAGAGAAAGAAAAAAAGCAAGAAGAGGAAGAAGAGGGAACCACGATGTTAAAGAAAGCAAAATAGTTCCGTAGCATTTGTCTGAGTGATTGGGAAATTCCTGATATAGTAATTTATTAAAAATTTCATCCTTTTTATGTTATGGGGCAGGGGGGAGCGGGTATTGTTTGAGAAGAAAGTCACATAGCTTAGGAGGATTGGATGTTTAATAAGAATTTGATTGATTATAAGATATTTATTCCAGCAATTATTATCATGATCGCGATCAGCATTCCATTTGCCTTATATGAAACCGAATCATTGGAGTTGCTGAACTCCATATTCGCTGCCATTGTTGAGAGTTTTAGTTGGGGATACTTATGGTATGGCATCATACTGGTTGTGGCTGGTTTGTATTTATCTTTTTCTAAATATGGTCAGGTCGTCCTTGGAGACCCTAAACAGAAACCACGCTTCAATTTGTTTGAGTATGCGTCTATCCTGATCGCAATGGGTGTCGGATCGACGATTATGCGGACAGGGATGTTGCAATGGACATCTGTAGCCAATGATCCACCAGCAGGGGTGGAAGCAGGTTCTCCGGAGGCTTTATTGTGGGGAAATGCCTACAGTATGTTTTTGTGGGGCTTTCAAGTCTTTGCGATTTTCGTCATGATTGCTCCTGCGATGGGGTATATTCTCCATGTTCGTAAACGTCCTTTAATGAGGATTTCAGAAGCATGCCGTGTCCTGTTCGGAGACCGGTTCACAGATGGTATCGGGGGAAAAGTCCTTGATGTTCTTTTCCTGATTAGTATTCTTGCAGGTGCTTCTGTTACATTGGGACTTGGTGCGCCGATTATTACCCAAAATTTATCCCATTTAATGGGGATACAAGTGAACTTTACCTTGACTATCACCGTGACGATTATTTGGGTACTTTTATTTTCCATAAGTGCTTATCTCGGTATTGAAAAAGGGATAAAGAGATTAAGTACATGGAACATGTATATTGCAGGTCTTTTTGCTGTATTTATATTAATCGGAGGTCCAGGGGTATTCATCCTCAATTATTTTTCAGATAGTGTGTCATTCCTATTGTCCAACTATTTGAATATGTCTCTGAATACAGATTCCGTGCATCAGGGGGAAGCATCCCACATACAAAGTAATACGGTATTCTGGTTTGCCTATAGTGCCACATGGGCGATGCTTCACAGTGTGTTTGCTGCGAAAATATCCAGAGGACGCACGATTAAGGAAATGATTCTCACCTACCTGCTGGCGCCTACTCTCATTTCCTGGATAGCTACAGGAGTACTCGGCGGACTTGGTGTCCATCGTTACCTTACTGGTGATATGTCCATTCTTAACCTTGTCCAGGAAAATGACCGTATGGCGGCTATTCCGGATATTCTTTCGACCCTTCCGTTCGGTGAGGTAGCTATTATTATATTTATGGTTGTTGCGCTCATTTTCTTGACTACGACACTTGATTCAACCACATACACGGTAGCAGCTTATACAAGCACGAGGGATATGAGTAAATTCGAACCTCCGAAAATATTAAGGATTATTATTGCAGCTATTATTACAGCATTTGCTTTAGTGCTTATGAGAATCGGGGGATTGCCTCCACTAGAAGTCATTTCTGGAATGATGGGGCTTCCGGTGATTATCATCCAGTTTATTCTCATTTATGCTGCGAAGAAGATGATGGATGAAGATCGTGCCTGGAACAATAATATAAGGGAAGACAAGAAGAAGAAAGCAGAAAGAGATTCTGCCTGAACAAAAAACGTGTGAAATCAAAATCTTGATTTCACACGTTTTTTATTTCGTATTTTGCAGGAGCGACATTGAGTCCCAGCTTACCGTAACGATTTTGAATTTGTATCTTTTAAACTTCTTTTGTTAAACGAGATTCGTGGTGATTTATAATTACAATAAAAAGTTACACTCCTGATTTACTATGTATATAAAAAATCCATGGATCAACAATAATCTTGTGCCCAATATCTCCGAGCCGAGTCTTCCGCTGTTCAACGTGTGATAGATATATTATTATGAAAGAAGGAAGAAATTGTCTACTTGTGTAAGTAAAGGAGAGAGTATATTGAAAATGCTGAGATGGATACTATTTTCATTTATTTTGGTTATGCTCGCCGCATGCTCTGATCAACCTAAGCCTGAAGAGACATTCAAAGCTTATATGGATGATTGGGAACAGCAAAATTTTTCAGATATGTATGCTCATTTGAGTGAATCTTCTAAAAATGTGATATCTGAGGAAGAATTCGTAGAACGTTATACAAACATATATGAGGACATGGGGACAGAGGAACTCGAATTTACATATAATTTGCCTGAAGAGGAGCAAGAGTATGAAGCGGAAGATACTCCTTCTTTCGAGTATGATGCATCATTGGAATCTTTAGCAGGTACGATTGAATTTTCCCATGCTGCCCGCCTTGTGTTTGAAGAAGGGGAAGAAGAGAATCGGTGGGCCATCGATTGGAATTCATCCATGATTTTCCCGGAAATGGAAGAAGGGGATACAGTTGAAGTAACAGCCCTTTTCCCAGAACGGGGAGAAATTTTCGGTGCGGATGGGCAGGGACTAGCAATAAACGGGACCGTCAATGAAGTTGGCATCGTGCCAGGGGAGATGGAGGATGAAGAAAAACTGAAAGAGGGGTTTTCAGAGATATTGAATATGTCGATAGAGGAAATCGATCAGAAGTTGAACCAGTCGTGGGTCGGCCCAGAAACGTTCGTGCCCTTGGCTAAAGTCCCAGATGATGAGGAGGAAAGACTAAAGGCCATCAATAATTTACCTGGAGGGAAGTTAATTGATCCAGGGGTGGAATCGCGTGTTTACCCACTTGGGGAAGCTGCAGCTCATTTGACTGGCTATATGGGGAATATAACGGCAGAGGAATTAGAAGAACACGAAGGATATTCAGCAACTGACAAAATTGGGAAATCCGGATTAGAAAAAGTGATGGAGAAGGAATTACGTGGGGAAACCGGGTGGAACATTTCTGTTTACAATGAAGAAGGGGAAAGGAAAGAAGTGCTGGCAGAAAAAGCGGAAGAAGATGGGCAAGATGTCAACTTGACTATTGCGGTGGATGTTCAGAAGGCTATTTATGAACAAATGAAAGATGACTCAGGGGCCGCCGCTGCCATCCATCCGACAACGGGTGAAGTCCTGGCTCTTGTTAGTACACCTGCTTATGATCCGAATGCTAAAACTTTAGGATTAGGTGAGGAAACGACGTTGAACAAATTCAACCGTACTTTTTCCCCTGGGTCGACCTTTAAGCCGATTACTGCAGCTATCGGCTTAGAGAGTGGAGTTATAGATCCGGCGGAAGACATGACAATCAGCGGAGAAACGGAAAATGTGGGTGGCCATGAAGTGACGCGGGTCGAAGGGGCGTCCAGTGAGACACAAGTGAATCTCCGTGATGCTCTGGTACGCTCGGACAACATTTACTTTGCAAGGGAAATTCTTGAAATTGGTGGTGATGAATTCCTTCAAGCAACCAAAGATTTTGGGTTTGGAGAAGAACTGCCTGTCGAATTCCCTATCGAAAGCTCTCAAATCCTCAACGACTCCTCATTTGATAGTGATGCTTTACTTGCTGACACAGGATATGGGCAAGGTCAAGTTCAGATGAGTCCACTACATTTAGCTATGACATACACTCCGTTTGTTACTGGTGGTTCCCTTATCAAGCCTTCCATGGTTGCTGAGAAAGAAGAAGGACAGGTGTGGCATGAGAATGTGATGAGTGAAGAAACGGCTTCGATCATCCAGGAAAGTTTGAAAGCTGTTGTCGATAATCCTGCAGGGACAGCGCATCATCCTGACATAGAAGGATTGGATTTGGCAGGTAAAACGGGCACAGCGGAACTGAAACAATCCCAGGGTGAAGAAGGACAGGAGAATGGATGGTTTGTCGCATGGGATACAGAGACTCAGGATTTATTAGTATCCATGATGATTGAAGATGCTAAAGAGGGAAGTCATACCGTTGTACCAAAAGTTAAAAATGTTTTCCAAACCATAAAATAAATGGAAGTACGGTCTTTCTGCTGAATTTCTAACAATAGTACTCAGAGGAGGATCGATAGAAAAACAGCAGAAAGTTAAATGAAAGAGGTTTTGTTCCGAAAAAGGGACAAGACCTCTTTTTGTATGGAGGGAAATTAACAGGAGAATCCTTTTGTAGAGAGGGTTGGCTATATCTCTTTGAATATTTATCGGGAGATTGAAAGTCATAAAATGTATTTTAATGTCGAATAATTATACCGCGTATATTTTTGAAATATTTTTGAAAAATCTATTTAATTTTTTATGAATAGGGTATGTAAGTAATAGCGGTACTTTTGTTGGACGGTGGCGATTTATGTTATAATCTGATAGTTTTAGAGAGTAATAGTGTTTTTTCACAAGAGAGGGATGTGAAATTTTGTGGATGAGTTAGCCTACCTGATGATCTTTTTTGTTTTTGTACTTGTAGTAGGTCTTTGGGAAAAATATAAGCTTGATCGTCGCTTGAAAAAAATTCCGACAAGGATTCTAGTGAATGGAATCCGTGGGAAATCGACGGTCACTCGTCTTGTTATGGGGATATTGAAACAAGACGGGCGGAAAGTTATCGGGAAAACGACAGGGACTTCAGCCCGGATGTTTTATTGGGATAAAGAAGAAGAGGACCCAATCATCCGTGGTCTGCAAGGCCCTAATATTAATGAACAAATGAAAATCACGGACAAAGTGGTGAAAAGGCGGGCGGATGCGTTTGTGAGTGAATGTATGGCCGTGAACCCTGAATATTAGAAAGTGTTTCAGGAGCGGCTTGTGAAGGCGAATATAACCATCATTGCCAACGTAATTGAAGACCATATGGACGTCATGGGACCGACATTGGATGATATTGCAGAAGCGTTCAGCTCGACGATTCCTGAGAATGGTTATGTCATTATACCGGAAACACCTTATCAGAAATACTTCGAGAAAGTCGCCCGCCAGAAGAATTCAAAAGTCGTGGTTGCGGATGAAAGTTGGATAGATGAAACGTATCTACAGAAGTTCCCATTCATGATTTTTCCTCAAAATGCTGCTCTGGCTATGGCTGTGGCTGACATTTTGAATATCGATCATGAAGTGGCATTGGAAGGTATGTTGCAAGCCCCTGTAGATCCTGGAGCTATGCGTGTGCACCGCTTTGGTAAAGAGGAAGCACCTAAGTACTTCTTTAATGGTTTTGCTGCCAACGATACGACTTCGACATTGAATATTTGGGAGAGGATCCAGCAATTGGACTACCCTGATCATGAACGAACAGTAGTGATGAGCTGTCGTAGTGACAGGGTAGAGCGGACCATCGATTTCGCAGAAAATGTCCTGCCCCATATTGAAATGGAGCGGTTGATTGTCATGGGAGAGAGTGTGTGGCCGGTTACGAAGGCCTATGAAGAGGGGAAGATCAGGCCTTTGAATCTCATAAACTTGGAAAAAGCATCGACAGAGGTTATTGTTGATCATTTGAAAGAGCTTCCCGATCATAGTGTTATTTATGGAATTGGAAATATTGTCGGAGCGGGCGAAAAAGTGGCCGCTGCTGTAGAAGAGCTTGAGTTCCAACCGTCTTATCGAGGAGAAATCGGCTGGGATGAAGTGGAAGAGGTGGAAGAGAGCCGTTCTTTTTCACGTAAGGTTCTACAGACGAACAAATAATGGTAGGGAGTTGGAGTCCACGTGTTCGGTACTGATTTATATATAGCGATTGTCCTTGGTGTTTTATTAAGTTTGTTGTATGCGGAGAAAACTGGAATTGTACCCGCGGGGCTGGTTGTCCCGGGCTACATAGCTTTGATATTCGATCAAGTGATGTACGTATTGGCTGTCGGTTTGATCAGCCTTGTTACATACTTACTCGTTTCTCAAGTTCTCGCAAGGTTCACAGTTCTTTACGGCCGTCGTAAATTTGCTGCGATGTTGACCGTCGGGGTTTTGATGAAGATGTCGATGGATTATCTATATCCGCTCACCCCTTTTCCTGTTATGGAGTTACGGGGGATCGGTGTCATTGTTCCCGGATTGATTGCAAATTCTATACAAAAGCAAGGGGTTCTGCCTACGTTCAGTGCCACTTTCCTTATTGCATTTGTGACTTTTGTATTGATTTCAGCGTATCATTTGATTTAGAGGAGATTTTTCAATGGAAAAAGATCTTAAATATAAGATGAAAGTATGGACGAAAAAGCACAAAAAGAAAGCCCCTTTCCATTCAGTGGTGCTAGCGGCCCTTTTAGCTGTGCCTTTTTTCGGCCATCAGTGGATTGATAAGCCTTCGCTTCCAGAAGATACACGTCCGGATGATGTGGATTTCAGGATTTCGATGGTGGGTGATATGATGCTCGGTCGTCACGTGCGGGATGCTGCTGTAAGAAGTGGAGAACCGATCGGACGAGTGTTCGATTATGTAACACCATTTTTTGAGGAATCCGATTATGTGACAGGGAACTTTGAGAACCCTGTCATTGATGCGAAAGATCCAGAAGTGAAAAGTGTAATGGAAGACTTCGAGCTGAGAAACAAAGATATCCATTTATACGCGGAAAAAGGGGCAGAGCAAGCCATTGAAGACGCAGGGTTCAGTTCAGTGAATCTAGCAAATAATCATATGCTCGATTATGGAAACCTTTCTTTAGAAGAGACGCTGAAGCATATGGAAAATGTGGACGTTGATTTACTAGGAATAGGCCGCGCTTTGGATCCAGCAGAAGGAATGTTTGACGAAGAGGAAACTATGACAGATGCTGGGGAAATCCATTATTTTGATGCGGATGGAAGAAATATAGCCATTCTAGGGTTCACGGATGTTTTTGTTCAAGGGTATAGCGCGAGTGAATACGTGGGTGGTGTGCTGACGAACGCAGGTCTTGGTGTTCTGCAAAGTCGTATTCGTGAGGCAAAAGAACAGGCGGATATTGTTATGGTTCATGCCCACTGGGGAGACGAATACCAGGTTGGCTCGAATGATACACAGGAGACGCTTGCGTATTTGATGACTGATATGGGAGCGGATGTTATTATCGGTCACCACTCTCACGTACTTGAGCCTGTCACCCGGGTGCATATCGAAGCTGATCCTGAAGATCCTGATAGTGAAGATAAAACATCGATTGTTATGAATAGTCTTGGAAACTTTGTTTTTGACCAGGGCTGGTCAAGAACGAAGGATTCAACCATGGCTCAGCTTGACTTTTTAAATGATGACGGTGTGGAATTGTCGTTTGTACCTATGCAAATATCGGATACGAGACCACGGGAAACGGATGGTATTTTAAAACCTTTCCGTGACTATCGTATTTTCCGTACATTACGTAAAGAGCTTGATTCAGAATTTTGGCGGATGGAAGATGGCCGTTTCGTCATTGATTTGAAAAAAGCGGGCGTTATAGGGGGATAGGAGGTCTATCGGTTTGAATGATTTGAAAGTGACCTATATACTTGCGGGTATCATTTTCATCGGTTTAGTTGGGTGGAACGTTTATTTTGAGGAAGAGTTCGACCAGTTCCGGGAGCCTTATACTGTTGAGGATCGTGAGGAAACGGTGGAAGTGGATACTTCAAGTGAGGAAGAAGCTTTTGTATACGGTGTAAGTGCTGTCCACCCGCTTGCGGTTGAAGCAGGGATGAAGGTCCTTAATCAAGGAGGGAATGCGGCAGAAGCAGCTATTGCTGTTTCTTTCGTATTGAATGTTGTTGAACCATATGGGTCAGGCATTGGTGGTGGCGGTCAAATGATCGTGCACGAACCGGATGAAGGAGCTATCACTTATGATTATCGGGAAGCGGCACCTATTAGTGGGGCACGCCCACAAAGAGGGATTGCGGTTCCTGGTTTTGTCAAAGGGATGGAAGCGGTCTATGAAGACTATGGAGATGAAATGGAGTGGAGTGCGTTACTTGAAGACGCCGTAACTCATAGTGAAGAAGGAATTCAAGTAGGTCGGATTTTTCATGAACAATTGCAAAACTCACAGCGGTTTATACAGTCTGGTAACGAAAACCCAGAGATTTATAGTATGTTTTATCCGGAAGACAGACCTCTACAAATCAATGATATGCTCGTCCAAGAGGAACTTGCGGCAACATTGAAAGATTTGCAGGAAAACGGACCGGAGGCTTTTTATGAAGGGAAAATTGCCGATTCTCTTACTTCACAACTGGGATTCGAACCTGGGGATTTGGCAGCATATGAAGTTGGAAAACGTACAGCGCCAAAGGGAGAATTCAAAGGGCAGACCCTCTATGCAGGATCTTCGCCCACCTCAGGCATCATCGTCATTCAAGCACTGAAAATGCTGGAACAGTTGGAATCCAACCTTGAGGAAGTGTTGAAAGAAGAGTACGCTTTACCAGGTGGTGATTGGCCAGCATTTTTAAATGGGAATGTACCGGAAAGCCTGGAGGAAATCGTTAATGATCCTCAATATGAAGATGTCTATATTCATTTAGTTAACAAAATAGTCAATCGTGTATACACGGATCGAGTATATACACTGGGCGATCCTGCATTTGAAGAAGTAGACCAGGAGAAACTGACTTCCACAGAATATGCAGAAGAATTATTTCAAGAGGAATTTTCCTTAGGAGAGGACAACCTGACGAGTTCAGCAGATCTTTATACCGCTCCTGGTGAGAAAGAAGATAACCGGAATACAACGCACTTTGTTATCGTTGACAAAGATGGAATGATGGTATCGACAACAAATTCTCTTGGGAAATTCTTCGGTTCTGGTTTGTATGTTGATGGTTTCTTTTTGAATCACCAAATGAACAACTTTGATACGGCCGAGGATGCTATGAATTCCTATGAACCTGGGAAGCGTCCGCGTTCTTTTGTATCGCCGATGATTTTTGAATCAGACGGAAGAGCGGTTCTTGGTATAGGCTCGCCAGGCGGAAAGAGAATTCCTGCAATGTTGATCCAAACGTTGATTCAATATGAGTATGGAATTAATGAGGATACGGGCGAACAATTGACTTTACAGGAAGCTATTAGCCGTAGTCGCTTCTATACAGAAGACAATGTAGTCCATGTTGAAAATTTGATTGAGCAGGCACCGATTGCCAGGTTGCGCGATATGAAAGGATACTCAGTGATCGAACATGATTCTCCAGTATTTTATGGTGGAATCCAGGGGCTTGGTATACGTACGAATGGTGATGTCCTCCAGATGTATGGAGGAGGAGACCCTCGACGTTTAGGGACTTGGCAAATCGGGAATCAAGATGGTATGGATGATGTGAGTACAGCAGAATAGATGCAAAAAGGAGCGCTCCATTGTGGAGGGCTCCTTTTTCGTATCAATGAATGGAAATAAATGTATGACCTGGTCACCCAAGTTTTGGGTGACCAGGTCATACATTTATTTCCAAATGGCATTTTGGTGAATGAGCTTTCTTTGGTTAAGAATAAGAATGGAATCGCAATAAATTGACAAGGGGAGTGATATATATTATATTTATCTTGAAACTGAGATAATTTACGGAGAATATAGAAATCGGAGGGGATTACATGAATGAATTGAAAGGAATCCACCACGTTACAGCTATAACAAGCAGTGCAGAGAAGAACTATGAATTTTTCACTTATGTACTCGGTATGCGCCTCGTTAAAAAGACAGTCAATCAAGATGATATCGAAACATACCATCTATTTTTCGCAGATGATAAAGGGAACCCTGGGACAGATATGACATTCTTTGATTTTCCTGGCATTCCAAAAGGCTCGCACGGGACGAATGAAATAGCGAAAACATCTTTCCGGGTACCGAGTGACGCTGCGCTTGATTATTGGGAAAAACGCTTCGATCGTTTAGAAGTGAAGCACAAAGACATTCAGGAACGATTCGGAAAGAAAGTTTTACCTTTCGTTGATTTTGATGACCAGGCATATGAGCTTATATCAGATGAAAATGATGAGGGGGTAGCTTCTGGCACACCTTGGAAAAATGGGCCAATCCCTTTGGAATATGCCATTACAGGACTTGGCCCTTTGTATGTGAGAGTCGATAATGCAAAATACTTTAAAGAGATGCTCGAAAAAGTGATGAAATTCCACCAAGTCGGTGAAGAAGGATCTTTTACTCGTTTTGAAGTGGGCGAAGGAGGAAATGGAGCGGCAGTCATTGTAGAATATAATGCGATTTTGCCTCCTGCTCGACAAGGATTTGGAACTGTCCACCATGCTGCATTTCGTGTGGAAGATCGGGACGCATTAGAAGAGTGGATTGATCGTTTGCCGAAATTCGGATTCCGTACATCTGGGTTTGTGGACCGATTTTATTTTGGATCACTATATGCTCAAGTCGCACCACAAATACTATTTGAGTTCGCAACAGATGGACCAGGATTCATGGGCGATGAACCTTATGAAACGCTCGGGGAAAAACTGGCTTTACCGCCGAAATTGGAACCGAAGCGTGAAGAAATCGAAAACTACGTTCGTCCGATTGATACAGTGAGAAGTACGAAGACCATAGAAAAAGAATATGAGTAAATGGAAGCCAAGGTGCATGGATGCACCTTGGCCTTTTACTTTTATTAATTTTTCTCCACCATCTAACATAAGATGGTTCAGGGTAGAACTATGCCGACGAGATCTCCTATCTTACAGACATAAGGAGGGATTAGAATGAACACCTTCGAACGCAATTACTGGGCCTCCTGCCTGGACTTTATCAATGCTTTCAAGCATTTCTCTTACCTGGGTGTACCACTTCCTTTAGTTTGTCCATACTATTTGCTGGTGAATGAGAACGAAGCAGTTTTAAAAAAACTGGAAGGTAAGTCCACGGTGATGAATACTCAAATAACCAGCGAAAGTCAAATTCAGGCGTTGTTTGATAAGCACTTTGCTCCATTTAAAAAGAAGGTTAATAATACCAAAGGGAAAGTTGTTTTCTATGAAAATGTTCTCCGGTTCCCTGAACAGCTCATGAGAGCAAATTTTACGCCATCCAAATGCATTATGCTGAAGAGAAAGTCAAAGGTTTATGGATCGAGCTCCAAAAATGAAATTGCCGTTGATAGTCTGGAAGGTTATCAAAAAATCCAAAAGAATACTATTAATGCCTATCAGCGGAAGGCTATGGTGCACTTTGAAAAAGCCAAAAAACATCCCATCTATAGTAATAAAGGGTTCCGCGAGAAGTTTATTAAGCAAATCCCCAGCATGATGATACAGATTCTTTCTGCGAAGAATTTTTTTGAAAAAAATCAAGTTTCCTGTCTAGTGACAGGAACCACGAACAGTAGTGATACAAGGATCCTCACTTTAGTTGCTGCATCTAAAGGGATCCCGAGTATATGCCTTCAGCACGGAGTGGTTATGCTCGAATTTGGTTATCTCCCGAGGGTCGCTACGTACCAGGCGGTTTACGGACCTTCAGACATTGAGTGGTATAAAACGAAAGGGCTGTCAGATGATTCATTAAAATCGATTGGTCATCCAAGATTTGATGAATTGGTAACAAGGAACACATTGAGTAAGAAAGCTTTTGCCGGCCACTTCAATTTGGATGTAGGGAAGAAGACGATATTAATGGTCATCCATCATATCGAAACAGAATTTCCGGAAGCCATAATTGAGAATCTCGATAAGAAAGACAGTGTCAATATCATCATTAAGCAACGGAACGGGAAACAAAGGAAATCAGAGAAGACACTGGCTTTACAAAAAAAGTTCCCACATCTAAAATTCGCGGATGATATGCACCTTTACGATTTGTTGAATAATGTGGATGCTGTGGTAAGTTATGAATCTACTATTGTTCTTGAAGCAATGCTTGCCAAGAAACCTGTCTATATATGGAGGCTGAAAAGTCTGCATTCAAGTTCAACGAATTATTATGAGGATCTTCATATGTATATTCACGACAACCCTCAAACGCTGGTCGATCAGATGATTGCTGTTATGAATGCTCAGAGAAATAAAAATTGGGAAAAGCGTTGCCAAAAATTTCTTTCCACACATTACCCGCATAAGTCAGGAACCAGCAGTGCGAAATTAAAAGCATTGGTTGATTCTATTACAAAATAAGGGGTGAAAATATGGAAACGTTTGAAAGGAATTTTTGGTCTCTATACCTGGATTTCATTGAAGTCTTCCAAGAAGTAAAGTATAAAGGGATTTCCATTCCATATTTGTGTCACTTTCGCAGTCTTTTTTCTAATAATGATGAATTGAAGAAAAGCCTCTCCACTGAAGAAATGATTCACCGACTATTCCACGTAGTTAAAGATAAACGTTCCTTCCAACAGCAGTTTACAGACTTTAAAGCTTTGCATACCAATAAAAATGTAAAAAGGAAAGCGAATGGAAAAGTAGCCTTATATAATGCCGCTAATCTTCTTCGTTTCCCAACCGAAATTACAAAAAAGCATTTTAAACCGGAGAATGCTTTTGTTATTCGCGATATTCGGGGGAAGAAAACAACGGCGAATCCCGTGACGGCAGAAGGGCTCACCGCTCACTACTTGATAGATTATGATGAATCGATTGATCATCATGTAACGGCGATTCAAAAACAAGCAGCGGCAATTATCGCCAAACATAAGGATCATCCATTGTTTAACCACCCCACATTTAAGATGGCATTTAACAATCAAATTGATCGTATTGCTCACCGTATTGTTGAATCGTATAACATGATCAAAAAATTGCCGATTTCGTGTATTGTTTTTTCTTCGACTCATTATTACCAAAGCAGGACACTTTGTGTAGTAGCGGCGAAATATAATATACCAACCATCTGTATGCAGCATGGGATTGTGGGCAGTGAGAATGGATATATGCCTAAAATTGCAGATGTTGATGCGGTTTATGGGCAATTTGAGGTGGACTGGTTTCAAAAAATAGGTATATCCAGTGAGGCAGTGAAAGTTGTCGGTCATCCCCGTTTTGACTTGATAAGTAAAAATTCAACCATCCCAAAACAAGAACTGTCTGAAAAGCTAGGTCTTGCCCCCAAGAAGAAAACAATTTTATTGATTGTACGAGGAAATGCTTATATGAAGTATTGGCGTAAGTTGATGGATGAATTTGAGAAATTCGGATCTTATAATGTAATCATTAAGGACTTCCCTGTTCGGACACCCCACCCATTGACTGAAAATTATGCGTTTGCTTTCTCCTCCCAGAGTTATCACTTGTACACTATTTTACCTCATGTGGATGTAGTGGTAGCCTACCTATCCACGGTTGGTTTAGAAGCGATGCTTGCTGGAAAGCCGGTCTTTCTAATGTCCACCCCTGCTCCAACGTATTCCGGTTATTATGACCGGCTGGGACAAATGGTTCAAGATGATCCACAAGGCTTGGCTAATCTTGTGCATCGGTATTTTAATAGTGAAAAGTTCCGTGCGAAAGTTTCCTCTAAGCGGAAGAAGTTCCTTGCTTATGCTTATCCAAATGGAAGAACTTCCGGACAGAAACTGTTGGATCTCATTGGAGAGATGACGAAATCGTAAGGAAAACGTGATGGTTCTGGTTCATCACGTTTTTCCTTTTCCTTGAATTCTTCCGTTTCCTTCTTTGTGTCCAAAGATTATTGCGTGTTTTTATTCATCACCTACAAAACGCTGTGTATGTTGCTTAGCTCCTTATTTTCCATGAAGAATTAGGCAAGATTGTATTTTTTACTCATAAAGTGAAGCAAAGGGGTGGGGATGATGCTTTATTTGCCGATTGAAATTAAATCGAGGGAACTGCATGGGAAGCTTCTTCTTGCTTATCATACTTTATTTCAAGGGGACAGTGTAATCATCGGGGAGCACAGTAAAGTGGAAGAGGCGGCTCAAGTCTATCCAACCGGTGTTTTTTTATGCAAAGGGTATCCGGGTGGCTATATGAAGCGAGTAGTCGTCCCTGCTAAACAGGCTGGCCATATGGTTACTAATCTGGATGAGGAAGGGTTGATTTATACTGACTCGGCCTTGTACTTGAAAACTAGGATGAACAGGAAGTGGATGCCATATCATGATCATGTGTATTGCTGGGGACAGAAACAGAAACAAATGATTGAAGAGGCTTATCCTGAAATGAAGGGTAAATGCACACCGACAGGGAATCCGCGGTTCGATCTGTTGACCCCTAAGTATAGGGAGGTGTACCGGCAGGAAGCGACCAGGTTGAAGAAGACGATCGGCCCTTACATATTGGTCAACACACGTTTCACTTTGTATAATGCCATCAAAGGTAAAAAAGAGAAAGATTTAACTCCCCATGCAAGATATATACGGAATCTTTATCATCAATTCATATATATGGTTAAACAAATAAGTAAGGAATTTCCTGAAGGGGTGATCATCGTCCGTCCCCACCCTGCAGAGAGGAAAGGGAGTTATATCGAAGATTTGAGGGATTGCAGGAATGTGCTGGTGAAGAATGAAGGACCAGTTATTCATTGGCTCATGGGGGCAGAAGCACTTGTCCATAATGGCTGTACAACGGGAATTGAAGCATACCTGCTTGAAAAACCTGTTTTTTCCTATGAACCTATTACCTCCCCTATTTATGATGTCCCCCTTACCCAGGATGTAAGTATAAGAATAAAAGAGCCTGAAGAATTATTAAGTCAGCTGAGAGAAGTTTGGAAAAAGGACGAAGGAGCACAGAAGCCGGCATCGTCTTTATTCAGAGACCATTATGCCAATTTAAAAGCAGGAGAGTATGCTTACCTGCTTATTCTGAATCATATAAGAAAAGAAGGTAGCCAAGCCCATCCCTCTGTTCAACCGATTGCTCATCGCTATCCAAAAGACAGTAGACAAAAAATTCGCTTTATGTTCCCTTCTTTAACAGAAAGTGAAATTCAATCTTTTTTCAATAAACTAAATGGAATTGAGCAGGAGGGGCTGCTTATCAAAACCATTCCACTGGCAGATCGCTTGTTCCTGTTGACTGCGGAGGGGCAATGAATACATTTGAAAAAAACTATTGGGGCCTCTACATGGACTTCTTAGCCGCATTTAAGGATTGGGACTATCAGGGCATCTCTTTGTCTTTGTGTACCCATTTTTACAGTCTGGTTCAGAGCATACCGAATTTGGAAAAGTCGATCATAAAACCATCCTATTCAAAGTTGTGGGCAGATAAGTCCGTTTTACAGGGACGGTTTGAAACCTATCTCCCTGCATATCAAAGACAAATCTGTCGAGGGAAAGTCATTTATTATGACAAATTGCTGCGTATCCCTTATCCATTTTATAAGGAACTCTCCCCTCTAACGGAAACGGTCTTACTTAAACCGGAGGTTACAAATATGATAGCCCATCCAGTTCCTGGGGCGACTTTGAGGGGGTTGAAACAATACGGGAAGGATGTTGATGGGCAGGTCAGGAAACAGGAGAAAAGGTTTACCAAGATCGCAGGTGCCTATAAAAGTCACCCTTTGTTCGGAAAACGGCAATTCTTAACAGCGATGAAGAAGCAAATAGCTAAAATCATTCATTTTGTAGAGGCATCGGAAAGTTTCCTTATGAAAGAAGAGGCTTCCCTTATTGTCCTTGGAGAAACGAACAGTATCGATACCCGAGCACTCACGTTATCAGCGAGAAAAAGGGGAATCCCTACCATCTGTCTCCAGCATGGTGCCATGGTATCTTCATTTGGTTATCTTCCAAAAGTGGCTGATTATCAAGGCGTTTACGGAAGGTATGAACAAACGCTTTTTGAAAAGCGGGGAATAGATCGGGAACTTGTGCCGATGATCGGGCATCCACGCTTTGATGAAATGGTAACGAGAAAACCCCTCCCCCCTTCACAGCTCGATAGAAAAACGAAAGCTGAAAAAAAGGTTCTGCTCATAGACCACCATACAGATAAAGCTATGATTCATAGGGTCATAAAGCTTTTGTTAAAAGATGCACCGGATTTGGACTTGGTTATTAAAGTTCAAAAAGGGGGCGGGACTTTTGATATGTACGCGAAACATAAACGGGTCCATCTAGTAAGACGGGTACATCTCTATGACTTGCTAGCTTATGTGGATGCTGTAATCAGTTACGAGTCTACCGTTGTGCTGGAATCCCTTTTATTAGGCAAAAAAACGTTTGTATGGAACCTAAATCAGTCCGGGTTAACGGACTACTTTAATCAGTTACCTGTTTCCACTTATCAGAAAGAGGATCTTCTTGTTCATGACTTGCTGACCTTTATGAACGAAAGGAACCCAAGTGATGGGGATAAGCTCTCGAAACAGGTTCGTCCCAATTTTTACATTCCTTCCAATCAAAAATCTACTCTTCTCTTGAAAGCGTTGATCGATTCCATACGTGACTAATGTGCGTATGGTAGGTCGACGCTTTTTTGGTGGCTGGAAAAAGATATCGGCGGTCCTCCCTTAAAGCTTGCTAGGTACTAATCTATTATTTTCACCGAATTCTAGTTCTTGAATATATATACTAATCAGCAGCGTGAATTAGAGTGGTTCATAGTTGCTGGGTGGAGGAACTAGATTAGGAAAAGAAGGGAAAGGGATCGAGTGTTTTTCAAAGGAAAGAAGGTATTAGTCATAGGAGGTACGGGAACGATTGGGCGAAGTATTGTAAAGACGCTCCTTCAGGATTCTCCAGAAGTCATCCGGGTTTTCAGCAGAGATGAACATAAACAGCACGAGTTACAGAATCACCTAGGTTCAAGGATTGACGTCCGCTATTTAATCGGGGATGTCAGAGATTATGACCGGGTGTATACGGCGATGCAAGGCATTGATTATGTCTTTCATCTAGCTGCAATGAAGCATGTCCCTTCATGTGAATACAACCCATATGAAGCCGTACTCACGAATGTTCATGGAACGAATAATGTGGTGCGGGCAGCTCTGTCCCAAAATGTGAAGAAAGTAGTTTTCACAAGTACAGATAAGGCGATCTCCCCGACCAATGCTTACGGGGCGACCAAACTCACTGCCGAGCGTCTGATCACGGCAGCTGAATATAGTAAAGGAGAGGGACAGACGGTGTTTGCAAGTGTACGTTTCGGGAATGTCATGGGATCACGTGGGTCTGTCATCCCACTTTTTAAGAGACAGATCCTTGATAATGGGAAAATCACGGTGACCGATCGCACTATGACGAGGTTCATGATGACATTGGAACAGGCGACATCTTTAACAATCAAAGCGTTGGAGGAAGCACAGGGCGGAGAGATTTTTGTCTTGAAAATGCCTATTGTTTCTCTAAACGATCTAGCAACCCTTGTCATTAAAGAAACGTGCAGACAAATCCATAAGGACCCTGAAGAAATAACTATCGAGGAAATCGGCTTGCGCCCCGGTGAAAAAATGTATGAGGAATTGATGACACATGAAGAGTCCCTGTCGGCTTGGGAGCTGCCCGATATGTATGTCATTCCTTATTCTTTTAAAAAGGATGTTCCCTATGAGAACGCCAGAAAAGCTACGCCTGGAATGTACAGTTCTTCGGGAATCGCTCCGATAACCTTAGATCAATTGTATCAGCTGTTGAAAAATCAGCACTTAATATAAGAAAAAAGAAAGGAGGAAGATGATGGATACGTTCTCCAAAAATTATTGGGGATTATACCTTGATTTCTTAGATGAGTTCAAAGGGTTGATCTATCAAGGTTACTCTATTGCTTATTTGTGCCACTACCGAAGTTTAATTAGTGGCAACAAGAAGCTGATGGGGAAGTTTGAATCCGCTGCCTTTACAAAAAAACTAAAAAATAGAGTGGAAAAACCTACAGCCGTCCAAGCGAAGTTCAATAACTACAAAGCAACTATCAAGAAAAAGCAGCAGAAGAGAAAGGGGGGGAAAGTCGTTCTCCATGATGTCTATGATTTGCTTCGTTTTCCAGAGGAAACGCTCCAAAATCATTTTAATAAATCGAGGACTCTCATCCTTGAAGAAAAAGGAAGGAAAAAAAGAAAAGAATCTTTCCCACGGGCAAAAGGCTTTAAATATCAATATTTCACTCAGTACAGTGTCGACGTAGCAGAGGCGATAAAAAAAGTTAAACGTAAAGCAAGAGAAATGATCGCCTCCCATCCTGGGCACCCCATGTATACCAACCCAATATTCCAAAAGAGATTTATGCTTCAAATTGTAAAAATTATGAATCGGATTAACGAATCGATCCGTTTGTTCAAACGTGTGAATGTTTCGGTTATTGTTGTTCCTTCTACGCATTATCCTGAATCGAGAACATTAGTAATGGTAGCGGCCAAATATGGTATCCCGACTGTTTGTATGCAGCATGGAATCATTTCCGGAGAATTCGGTTATTTGCCAAAAATAGCAGATATAGACGCTGTTTATGGGCAATTCGAAAGGGATTGGTTTAAAGCGAAGGGAGCCACAACAGGAACTGAAATTATCGGACATCCAAGATTTGATTTAATTAATAAACAACCAACGGTCAGTAGGGCGAATTTGACAAAGAAACTTGGATTGAATTCTTCCAAAAAGAATGTCTTATTAATCGTCCGCGGACAGAAAAAATACAAAGAGTGGGACCAATTTTTGAAGAAACTCACCGTTAAACAAAAAGTCAACATAGTCCTAAAAGACTTCCCAAATCATAGTAATCATCCTCTTATTAAAAACCATTCCTATGTTCACAACTCCGCCGGATATAAATTGTATGACTTGATTCATATGTCTGATGTCGTGGTGACCTACTTTTCTACAGTTGCGCTAGAAGCCATGCTTGCGGGAAAAACAGTGTTTATTTTGGACAGTCCCTTTGGGGGATATTCCGGCTATTTTTCAAGAATGAATAAACTTCAACAAGAAGACCCCGGAAAATTGGCAACTATATTCTCCGATTATATTCGGGCGAATAAGAACAAGACCTTCGCGGATCGAACAGTGAAAGAGTTTGTTTTTTACAACTATCAGCCGAAACAGTCATCAAGCAAACGATTAATGAATTTATTGAAGAGATGGCTATGATGAAGGAAATCAAGAATATTGTCACCCGTTGAAAAATAAGAATGGTGAATATAAGGGAGGGGTGTGTCCGTGAATATTCTCGTAACAGGAGGCGCCGGCTTCATCGGCCGCTGGGTAGTGAAGAAATTATTGGATGATTCGCACCAAGTTTGGGTGGTGGATGATTTATCGAATGGAAGAGTGGAGAATATTGAGGAATTACTTTCACACAAAAATTTCAGGGCATTTATCCACGGAGATATCAAAGAGGAGAAAACGATTGAAAGTATTTTTTATCCTGGAATTGATATTTGTTACCATCTCGCTGCAAGCATCAATGTACAGGATAGTATCGATGATCCAGAAACCACATTCAATAATGATACCATCGGCACCTTCCACCTGCTTGAGCAATGTCGGAAGCACAAAGTGAAAATGGTCTTTATGAGTACGTGCATGGTCTATGATCGAGCCGGTGATGAGGAAGGTATTTCTGAAAAACATCCAATCAAGCCAGCTTCTCCATATGCGGGAGCAAAAATAGCTGCTGAAAATATGGTCTTGTCCTACTATCATGCCTATGACCTTCCAATGACAGTTATACGTCCCTTTAATACGTACGGACCGTTTCAAAAGACGGGAGGAGAAGGCGGAGTAGTCGCCATTTTCATTAAGAATAAATTGAATGGTTTGCCGTTACAAATCTACGGTGATGGCATGCAGACGCGGGACCTTTTATATGTAGAAGATTGCGCACGTTTTGTTGTGCAGGCCGGTTACCGGGATGAAGTTAACGGAGAAATTGTGAATGCTGGTCTAGGGAGGGATATAGCGATTAATGAGTTGGCTGAATTGATTGTTGATGACTCAAGCCGGATTAAGCATATCGAACATATACATCCGCAAAGCGAGATACCAAAATTATTATGCGATTATAGCAAAGCTAAGCGATTATTGGGCTGGGAACCTGATGTGACATTAGAAGAAGGGATTAAAAGGACAGAGGAATGGATTGAGAATACGAAATTAATTTAAAGGAGTACATCAGAGTGGGAGATAAGTTAGCGATATTTGGGGGGGAACCCGTTCGAAATACGTTGTTGCCTTATGGCAGACAGTCCATTGATGATCAAGATATTGAAGCGGTTGTGGCCACATTGCAGAGTGATTATATTACCACCGGGCCTGAAATCGATGCTTTTGAAAAGGGTTTGGCTGATCATGTAGGGGCTGCGTATGCGGTCGCTTTTTCCAATGGCACAGCAGCTTTACATGCGGCATGCTTTGCTGCAGGAATTACAAAAGGTGATGAGGTTATTACGACCCCATTAACTTTTGTTGCAAGTGCGAACTGTGTCCTTTATACAGGGGGGAAACCGGTGTTTGCGGATGTCAACCCGAAGACGTACAACATTGATCCTTCTTCGATAGAATCATTAATCACACCACGAACAAAAGCAGTTATTCCGGTGGATTTCACAGGGCAGCCGGCCGATTATGAGCAGATAAAAGCGATAGCCGATAAGCATGGGATTGTCATCATCGAAGATGCCGCCCATGCATTAGGAGCTGATTATAAAGGGGAAAAAGTAGGGTCCTACAGTGATATGACCATGTTCAGCTTTCACCCTGTGAAGCACATTACCACAGGGGAAGGAGGGGTGATTACCACAAACGATCGAGACTATTACGAGAAATTATTGATGTTCCGTACACATGGAATTACCCGGGACCCAGCTCAACATTTAGAAAATCGACACTCATGGGAATATGAAATGCAATTTCTTGGATTCAATTACCGAATGACAGATCTGCAGGCTGCCCTTGGGAGCAGTCAACTAAAAAAATTAAATACTTTTGTGGCGAAACGAAGAGCGTATGTGGAAGCTTATAACAAGGCGTTTAACAAGATGGGGAATGTCATCATTCCTGCCCAGCTCCCTGATACGACTTCTTCTTATCATCTTTATATTATCCGCTTGTCAGGTCCACTCAAAGGATTAAGAAAAGAGATTTTTGAAGCACTGCGCGCAGAGAATATCGGGGTCAATGTCCACTATATGCCTGTCCATACCCAACCCTATTACAGAGATCGTGGCTATACAAGAGGGATGTGCCCTGTCGCGGAAGAGGTATATGAACAAATCATCAGTCTGCCACTATTTTCAGGAATGACGGAAGAGGATGTAGCAGATGTGGTGAAAGCCGTTAAAAAAGTAATAGCTCATTATGAAGCGGTTACGGGTGGAAATGGATGAAAATCGGATTTAGAGTGGATGCTTCTATCAATGATGGAACAGGCCACGTGATGCGCTGCCTCACGCTTGCTGATGAGCTTCGTGAACTTGGGGCGGAAGTTTTTTTTATGTGTAGAAGGCGTCCGGGTGATTTGGTTGAGTTCATCCAGAATCAGGGTTATCCCGTTTACGAAATGACAGGGGCAGACCAAGTATCCTGGGAAGAAGATGCTGTGCGCGTGATACAGATATTGGATCATGCAGGGGTGGTGGATTGGCTTGTGGTCGACAATTATGAACTGGATGCACGCTGGGAGAAGGCCATAAGGCCCCACGTCAAAAAACTGATGGTGATTGATGATCTTGCGGATCGCCCGCACGATTGTGATTTGCTGCTCGATCAAAATTTATATAAGAAAATGGAGGTAAGGTATACAGGGCTTGTTCCTGAACGGGCCACGCTTCTTCTAGGGCCAGCTTACACACTTTTGCGGAGGGAGTTTTTGCAAGCTTCTCCTCTAGAAAGGGAGAGGGATGGAACAGTAAGAAGAATCTTAGTGTCTTTTGGGGGTAGTGATCCAACGAATGAAACATTGAAAACTCTTCAGGCGATTGAGAGGCTTGAAATCACTCCAGAGGTGGATGTGGTTATTGGCGAATCTCACCCTTACAAACAAGCCATCATTCGTTTTTGTGATCGAAATGACAAGATGGAGCTTCATATCCAGACAAAAGAAATGGCCCGGCATATGGAATGTGCAGATTTAGCTATAGGGGCTGGGGGGAGTTCTGTGTGGGAACGGTGCTACATGGAGCTTCCATCTTTGATCATTGAAACAGCCCCCAATCAAACAGAAGTCATTTCTTCTTTACTAGAAAAGGGGGCCATATTCTATTTGGGTAAAAGTGCTGAAGTAAATGTAGAGCACCTTTCACAATGTCTTGCAAAATTAATGGGAAATCCCTCACAGATGAAGAATGCCTGGGCTTCTGTGAAAGAAGTGATGAAAAATCATAAGCGTTACGGAGTTTCTAAATTGATGATGGGTGGTGCTGCAAATGGATGAGTTTCGTTTGCGTGACATCGAGCGTGCGGATCTGCCTGTGATATGGAATTGGCGAAACTCAGAGTATATACGTAAGCATATGTATAATGATCAATGGATTCCGTGGGAAGATCATATCGCATGGTTTGAAAAGGAACAGCAAAACCCATCTTCTTACGCAAAGTTATTCATCCACAAAGATCGTCCGCTCGGGGTTGTGAGATTCACGAATGTTGACCTTGAACACGGGACTTGCGAATGGGGCTTCTACATCGGAGAGCAAAATGCTCCAAAAGGGGCAGGTACCATTATGGGATTATTAGCTCTGAATTTTATTTTCGATAAGTTAGGCATGAGAAAAGTTTGTGCAGAAGTACTGGACTTCAATGTAATGAGTCACCGTTATCATAAGAAACTCGGTTTTGTGCAGGAAGGGCGGTTTACGGCACAAATGAAACGTGGGGATAGGCTCGTAGATATTATCCCTATGGCGCTGTTTGATGAAGTATGGGAAGAGAGACGTAAGATTATAAGGAGGAAGGTTGATGGAGATCAAAATCGGTGAGCAGAGGGTCGGCCCTGACCATCCTCCATTCATCATTGCTGAAATGTCAGGCAATCACAATCAGTCCATTGATCGTGCCCTGGAAATCGTGGAGCAGGCAGCGAAAGCCGGCGCTCATGCCCTGAAAATCCAGACCTATACGGCAGATACCATGACTCTTGATCATAAAAGTGACGAATTTCATATCGGAGATGCTGAGAGTCTTTGGAAAGGAAAGAGTCTCTACGAACTTTATCAGGAAGCCTATACCCCATGGAATTGGCATAAGAAGATTTTTGAAAGATGCCGTGAACTGGGCATGATCGGCTTCAGCACACCGTTTGATGAATCATCAGTCGACTTTCTAGAAAGCCTCCGTGTTCCCCTGTATAAAATCGCTTCTTTTGAAAATACAGATCTGCCTTTAATAAAGAAAGTTGCGAAGACAGGGAAGCCTGTAATCATCTCGACAGGAATGGCGACTGCGGGTGAAATTACGGAGATGGTCGAAGCTTTCGAATCAGCGGGAGGGAAGGACCTTATTTTGTTGAAATGCACAAGCAGTTATCCGGCCACGCCGAAAAATTCTAATATAGTTACCATCCCTCATATGAAAGATCTGTTTCAATGCCAAATTGGTTTGTCTGATCATACCCTCGGCACAGGTGTGGCAGTTGCGAGCGTGGCCCTCGGCGCAACTGTCGTCGAGAAACATTTTACACTAGCACGGAAAGATGGAGGGGTTGATGCACAATTTTCACTGGAGCCGGAGGAAATGAAGGAGCTGGTCGAGGAAACCGAACGTGCTTGGCAATCGCTTGGAAAGGTGAATTACGGACCAACAGCCAGTGAAAAGAAATCAGGGAAGTACCGCCGGTCCTTGTACATTACGGAAGATTTAAAGTCAGGAGATACATTGACGGAAAGCAATTTTCGGGCGATCCGGCCAGGATATGGATTACCCCCGAAATATTATGAATTGCTTTTAGGGAAAAAAGTGAATGCTGATGTCAAAAGGGGGACTCCTATGTCATGGGATCTGATTGGTTAACGAAGGAGGTGAACCAATGAAAGTCACCGCTGTTGTTCAGGCGCGAATGGGATCTACAAGGCTTCCGGGAAAGGTTTTAAGACAAGTCAATGGGAAACCCTTGCTAGAGTACCAGATTGAGAGGATGAAGCGCTCGGAGAGAATCGACCAGCTCGTTGTCAGCACATCGAGGAGGTCCTTGGACGATCCGATCATAGAGTTGTGTCAGCGTTTGAAAGTCGATACATTCCGTGGGTCGGAGAAAGATGTCTTAGGAAGGTTCTATGAAACATGTGCGTACTATAAGGCAGACGCTGTTGTCAGGCTGACAGCAGATTGTCCATTAATCGATCCGGCTGTCATCGATAAAATCATCCACTACTTCTTAAAAAAATATCCCCGATACATGTATGTTTCCAACACAAGAAAACGCTCGTATCCTAGAGGGTTGGATACCGAAGTGTTCACATACGAAGCTCTCAAAGATGCCTACATGAATGCTAATTCCCCTCACGACCTTGAACACGTCACCCCTTTTATTATGAAACGGATCGGAGACGCAAGTATAGCCCAGGTATTGCATGATTCCGATGAAAGTCATCATCGCTGGACGGTGGACACACCGGAGGATTTTCAATTCGTATCGAAGGTTCTTGAGAGACTGTATCCGACAAATCCAACTTTTACATTTCAAGATATACTGGAAGTCTTGAGAAAGAACCCCGATTGGCAGGAGATTAATCGTCAAGTCAAGCAGAAAGGCGATCCTTAATTCGCTAACAAGAAAGGCTGTGAAGGAGATGAATTTAAAAAGGGTGGATGGTTGTGGATGTTCCAAGAGGGTTTAGTGCCATAGAAAGTTCTGCAGAGATAGTCAATATGCCATTATCGATGTGCTGTGACTGGCAAGGATTCACCTACACAATGAGTGGTTGGCATTATTTATGTGAGATGCTGCGAGAGTATAAATTGAAACCTAAAAACAATTACCGAAAATCTATTTTAAAGAAGTATTATGACAAGTATCAGCCATACTCCACGTTTGAATGTTTCTTATGTGAAGAAGAGTATGATCCGCTTCGGCATTCTACCCCATGGGTGCCGCTTCCATGGGAAAGCGCCTTTCGAATAAGGCTTTCAGATAATCAGCATTTCGGTCCCAATTCCAATACTTTCATTAGAAAAGAGTTTGTGCGGACCATTTCGCTTTATCACAGGTTGGAAAGTCAAGGATATCAGCCACAGGAAAATAAAGATGGATATATCCGTGGACATTTTTTGAAAAAGGGAGATGATTATCGATTCAAAGTTTCCGGGGGACAACATCGAATGGCTGCATTAGGAGTGCTCGGTCAAAAAGATCTCCATGTTAAAATCCAGCCGGATTGGAAAAGAGTCATCGATATCCAGCACATCCATCATTGGGAGCATGTCAAAAATGGAACTTATAGTGAAGAGGCAGCTAGAAAAATATTTAACTTCTATTTTGAAACGACAGGAATAGAAAAAGCAAAAAAATACGGGTTGCTATAAGGGGGGAGAAATCTGGGATATGACGATACCATCGGGGGCGGAGGCTTTGGATAGTTCTTCTCCAACTGTTAAGGTGCCTTTGAACAAGTGTGTGGATTGGCAAGGGTTCACTTATACGGCGCAAGGTTGGCACTATTTGTGTGAGACGATCAAAGAATATAAAAAGAAACCAAAAATTCAATATCGGAACTCAATACTGTATAAATACTACTCTCTTTATCAACCAAAATCGATGTTTGAATGTCTTATGTGTGAGGATGCGTATGATCCGTTGAACGGAGATGGACCGTGGGTACCTTTGCCCTGGGGAATGGGACATAGACGTGTCCTGGAAGAAGGGAACCAACATTACGGCCCGAATACGAACACATTCATAAGAAAAGAGTTTAAGAGATTAATTTATGTTTACGAAAAAATGAAAGTAGAAGGGTATCAACCTACCCAATATCATGATGGGTTCATAAAAGGTTATTTCTTGAAGAAGGGAAAGGATTACCGTTTTTTAATCACGGGAGGGCAACACCGGATAGCTGCTTTGTCCTTGTTAGGATATGACTCTATTCTGGCGAGAATTCCACCACGAAGAAAGAGAATCATCAATCTAGATGACATGATGGAATGGGAACAAGTCGTGAACGGGAATTATCCACCAGAGGTGGCCTCTCATGTGTTTCTTATGTACTTTGAGGCAAACGGAAGGGAAAAAGCGTTCTTGTATGGGCTGGCAAACATGAATGAAAGTAATTATTTTTTAAGGGGGAATCGGTTCGTGTATCAAGATATTTGGGTAAAAGGGAAACTCGTCAAGAAAGGGCTGAGGGAGTGTGTGAACAGGTATGAAAAAATAAAAGAGAAAATGATGGAATGGGATGATCCATTTACCGTGCTTGACCTCGGAGCTAACAATGGATATTTCTCTTTCCGGATAGCTGAAGACTTTAAAGTACCTGTGACTATGATAGAAGAGAAAAAAGAAGCCCGGAAAATTTATGATATGAATGAAAATCCTTATGTGACGCTTATGAACAGAAGGGTGGATATTGAAGAATTGAAGGAACTTTGTAAAGAAAAGAAGTTTGATGTAGTCCTCGCTTTGAGTGTCCTGCACCATTTCGATAACTATGAGGAAGTCATTGATGTGCTTTTTGCTCATTCGGAACATCTTTTTATCGAATCATCGGCGCAGGAAGAAGCGAAAGGTGGATATAGAAATTATACAGTGAAAGGAATTAACGATCTTTTAATGGGTAAACACCCTGAAATTTTGGCGTACACGGATAATATCAGGGGACTCGGGAAGCGTCCTCTTATGTATTTTAATAATCAGAAAGGTTAATGCCATCCCCTTTACTGGATACTTTTCCGGATAAAGGGGGTTTTGTTTTTTTGTCCTGGTTTTCACAAACCTGTTTCCTCGGGCATCAGAAATTATTCAACCGGACAGAAGCCGATATTGGCATCGCATTCCCAAGACCACAAATATAAAAGCCTCAGCTTTTCAAGCTGAGGCCCCTGCCACCTATACCTATACAAACTTTCGTCTCTTTTTATTAATATCTCTAATTAAGATGGCTCAAATTAAAGATATCATATTATGTAACATAAGTTAACCATTTATTGAAAAAATAACCTTTTATTTTCCAATTCAATTTGGGCTCTTCGACAATTTTTTCTGTTGCATGTATTGTTGATATGGCGGAATTTCCTTTAATACCCAGTGGGTCACATCCTTTGTCGATGTTTCCACCTTATAGTATAGTTATAATAAGCATGATAATTCTGAAAACAGTAATTCAGGGAGAAAGGGGTACACCAAATGACTCAGCAAACATTTTTGTATCAACCGAAAATATCGGATGTACTTAAAAATATAAGAAAAGTCATGATCGGAAAGGAAGAAGCGGCAATGCTAAGCGTCGTGGCATTACTCGCAAAAGGACATGTTCTATTGGAGGATGTTCCTGGCGTTGGAAAAACGATGCTGGTAAAGACGCTCGCGAAATCACTGGATTGCGATTTTAAGCGTATCCAATTCACTCCAGATCTACTCCCTTCTGATGTGACGGGTGTATCCATATATAATCCGAAAAGCATGGAATTCGAGTTCCGTCCAGGGCCTATCCTTGGAAATATAGTTTTAGCAGATGAGATCAATCGTACATCTCCGAAAACTCAGTCCTCCTTGTTAGAAGGCATGGAAGAGACGAGTATCACAGTGGATGGGAATACTGTTCCGCTTAGTGATCCATTTTTTGTCATGGCTACGCAGAACCCCATTGAATACGAAGGAACTTACCCTTTGCCTGAAGCACAGCTCGACCGTTTTCTGCTGAAAATGAAGATGGGGTATCCGAGTGCGAAACAGGAAATGGAAATGTTATCGAGGACTTCCAACGGTCATCCGATCGAAGAGATTTCTGCTGTGCTTACTCGTGAAGAGTTGGTAGGATTGCAAAAAGAAGTGGCAGAAGTGTATGTCGATCAAACCGTGAATCGCTATATCATTGATCTTGTTACAGGTACTCGTGCACACGAATCTGTCTATTTAGGTGTGAGTCCTCGTGGGTCGATTGCATTAATGAAAGCGGCAAAAGCCTATGCCTTTGTCCATGATCGTGATTATGTAATACCGGATGATGTCCAGTATATGGCTCCTTTTGTGTTGTCCCATCGGATGATTCTTACGTCTGAAGCACGATTTGAAGGGCACACTTCGGAGTCCATCATTGATAGTCTTGTATCTTCAACTTCCATCCCAGTTAAGAGGAACATCAGTGAATGAGACGAACGCTAGGATTCATTGGCAAATGTTGTGTCGTAGTGATGTTGTTTACTGTCCTATTTTCTTATGCCATGTTCCAGGGTGGCTTCGTTAGCTGGTTTCTCTTCTATGCCTTCCTGCCTTTCCTCGTTTATATGATAGCTGTTCTTTTTTATCCGATTAACAACTGGAAGATTGACCGAAAGCTTTCGAAGCGGATGGCGATGGGCAGTGAAACCGTAGATGTTGAGGTGACGATGGAGCGGAACATTCCCTTTCCTATCTATTATTGTGTCATTGAAGAGTATTTGCCAGAGTCACTGAAGAAAGTGGATGAACATCTTGAGAAATTCAAGGATATGGATAAAGAGAATCATTTTAATGAATCTCGCAAAGTAAAGCGAGTAGTGTTTCCATGGTTCAGCAAGAAAATCACATATCGCTATTCCTTAGAGAAACTGCCACGTGGAGAACATGTATTAAAGTCGATTCGTATTAAAACAGGAGACTTTTTCGGCTTTGTAAAAAAAGAGCACGTTTATCATCGGGAAAGTAAACTGCTTGTTTTTCCTTATTTGCGTCCTGTCAAAATGAAGGAACGTGTGTACAGTTTTGAGCAAGGCTCAAGTCCTTCGTTCAAGCTTAATGAAAAGAATACGAATGTTGTTTCAGGTGTCCGTGACTACATGCCGGGTGACCGGTTTGCGTGGGTGGACTGGAAGACGACAGCCAAGAAAAACGAAATGATGACCAAAGAGTTTGAACAGGAAAAAAGTGTTGATATGATGCTCATTTTGAACGCTGTTTATCATCCGGACCTGGGGGAGTTGAGTTTTGAAGGTGCGGTAGAATTTACCGCTTCTTTGCTGAAAGAATGTCATAAAAATTCGTCCCCAGTGGCATTCATGTCCCTTGGTGATGAGCGGAGGTATTTTCCTTTTCATCAGGACTATCAACATCAACAACAAATGCAAGGCCATTTGGCGAAGATTCGTCCGGTCGGCCGGATTCCTTTTGCTCAACAGTTAGAAAGGGAAAAATCGTCGATACCCAGCGGTGTAATGTTGATGGTTGTCAGTCATCATTTAGATCATGATATTCAAACGGCGATGAGTAAATTGGCGAAAAAAAGTAAGCGCCTCCTCTTTTTTTATGTACGCCCTCACGATCAGATGACCTTCCAGGATCACCAAAATGTGAAGCAATTGAAAAGCCAGGGTATCATCGTCAATGTTTTGAATGAAGAGCAATTAACGCAACAAGAATTCGAGGTGAACACGTGATGCAGGAGCGACAAACGTTCATCTATAAGCTTGTTTTGTATATTACGGGTTTCCTATTGTTTTGTGAGTGGCTTAGACCGTTGGAGTCTATATCGGAAACAAATGATGTGACCGTTTTCTTCATCTATGCAACGTTCTGCTTTTTTGTATCCTTTTTGCAGATCCCCTGGTATTTATCCATCCCGCTAAAAGGGCTTGGACTTGCCTTTATCATCGATGGGTTATACATCGCTGAGAGGATTTTTTCTCCTGATTGGTTCACTGTCATTTTTGAGCAAATCGTATTTAACATCCAGATGATCCAATCTCAGGAATGGTGGCAGATGACACCGTTGTTCCGCAGTTTATTGTTTTTGATTCTTCTATGGCTGATGAGTTATTTGCTCTACTATTGGTTTGTAGTGGCAGGAAGAATGCTTTTTTTCGTATTATTGACGCTTATCTTTGTTACCGTCACCGATACGTTCACACTGTATGATGGAAAGTGGGCCATTGTGCGTACCTTTATTTTAGGAATGGTCGCTCTTGGTCTATCAAGTTTTGCAAAAGAAATGGATAAAGAATCGATTGCATTTAAAGGGTTACAAAAAGCACATGTGTGGGCGCTTCCTTTACTTGCTATTATCCTTTGTTCATCAGCTGCTGCTTATGCGTCGCCAAAACTATCACCGCAATGGCCGGACCCTGTGCCGTACTTAGAGAGTGCAACAGGTGGACCTGGTCCTGGCGGAGAGGGGAATGGAACGGTTCAGAAAGTAGGTTATGGGGAAGATGATAGCAGACTCGGAGGTTCGTTCATCCAGGATGATACGCCTGTGTTTGAAGCTGTGGTTGATGGGGAGCGGTACTGGCGTATTGAATCAAAAGACACATACACAGGAAAAGGATGGGAAGACACGCTCGAAGAGCCTGTGACAAACATGGACCCCGGGAATATCACCTATGAAACCTTCGCAGACACCGTGGAAGTAGAGGAGCAGACTGCCCTCATAACCATGTCGGATCAAGCGTCCTTTCGTAAGTTGGTTTATCCGTATGGCTTAAGTTCTCTGATTAGGTATCCTGCGAATTATGATCTCCTTGTACACGAAAACACAGGAGAAATGGATACGGTTAAAGGTGATTCTCCGGCTAAATTGAATACAGCGATTATCAATTACGATTTTCCTGCATTTGAATATAATCAACTGAGGGAAGCAGGAGATGATGATCCTCAAGAAATTCGAGATCGCTATTTACAGCTCCCGGACGATTTGCCGAACAGAGTAAGAAATCTGGCTGGTGAAATCGTTCAGGAAGAGGAAAATCGGTATGATCGAGCAAAAGCGGTAGAATCCTATTTTTCATCGAATGGATTTGAGTATTCGACGACAGATGTAGCGGTACCGAGTGGGGATGAGGATTATGTCGATCAATTCTTGTTTGAAACGCAACTTGGTTATTGTGACAACTTCTCAACATCGATGGTTGTGTTGCTCCGCTCGGAAGGAATACCCGCCCGTTGGGTGAAAGGTTTTACTGGTGGTGAACGCGTAGATTCTCGTGAAACGTCTTTTACGGATGGAGTCAAAGACGTGTATGAGGTTACGAGTGAAAATGCCCACTCATGGGTCGAAGTGTACTTTCCTGATGTCGGTTGGGTTCCTTTTGAACCGACAAAAGGGTTTACGAACTCTACAGACTTCTATACAGATATCGATACAGATGATAGTGAAGACTCAGTAGCAACACCGGAAGAAAATGAGACTCCGGAGAATGACATGGGGAACCCTCAGCAAATGGAAGAAGAAGAGCAAAACTCAGATAGTGCGGGTGCAGATGGTTCTTCTGATCAAAACTATACATGGCTGTGGGTGATGCTTGCTATAGTAGGTGTTGCAGGGCTTGTGCTTTATGTGACCCGTTTCCGTTGGATGTCATTCTTCCTGATCTGGAAGTACCGGAAAAATAAGGATGAGAATACGTATGAAAAAGCGTATCTTTATCTACTGAAATTGCTCCACCATAAAGGGATTAAACGAGAACCGGAGCAAACGCTTCGTGATTACGCTAATAAAGTGGACCGGCATTACCAATCTAACGATATGCGTCGTCTCACTAACCATTACGAACGTGTGATTTATCGTAATGAATCCCAATACTCGCATTGGCCAAAGGTCACTGAATTATGGGAAAATTTAATTAAAAAGACATTGTCTTGATTCCTTTTCATGCGATTGATAGAATGAATGAAAATTATCAAATGCATTCTTCCTTCGTATATCCTCGAGAATAAGGCTCGAGAGTCTCTACCGGGGCACCGTAAACGCCCTGACTATGAAGGTGGGAATCACGTGACATGTATGTACATGGATGGATTTCTGCCTTCGTCGTTTTTTGAACAAGGTAGAAGCCATCCATTTTTTGTTTTGAAAAAGGTATACAATAGTTGAAGATCACTGAACAATAAAAGTATTATCAGACGAGGAGTGGAACAGTATGGAACAAGTGCAAGGTATGATTCTTGTTCTGGACTTCGGGAGCCAGTACAATCAGTTGATTACACGAAGAATCCGGGAATTTGGAGTGTACAGTGAGCTTCACTCTCACAAAATGAGCATAGAAGAAATTAAGGAACTGAATCCAAGTGGAATTATTCTATCCGGTGGGCCGAATAGTGTATATGGGGAAGAGAGTTTCCGTTGCGATGAGGATATTTTTGAACTAGGAATTCCTGTGCTTGGCATTTGTTATGGCATGCAATTGATGACACATCATTTTGGTGGAAAAGTAGAACGTGCCAAACAACGTGAATATGGAAAAGCGGACATCAATGTCGCTAAAGAGCCGGTCATTTTTGCTAAAACTCCTCGTGAACAGGCGGTGTGGATGAGCCACAGTGATAAAGTCATCGAAGCACCCGAAGGTTTCCAGGTGGATGCAACAAGTCCATCTTGTCCTGTTGCGGCAATCAGTAATGACGAAGCACGTATGTATGGCGTGCAGTTCCACCCAGAAGTCCGTCACTCGGAATACGGCAATGACCTTTTGCGCAGCTTTGTTTTTGACGTGTGTGAAGCGACAGACGACTGGACGATGGAGCACGTCGTCGAAATGGAAGTAGAAAAGATCCGCGAAAAAGTCGGAGATCGCAAAGTGTTGTGTGCGCTTAGTGGAGGTGTCGATTCTTCTGTGGTAGCGGCTTTAATTCACCGTGCGATTGGTGATCAACTGACATGTATTTTTGTCGATCACGGTTTACTGCGAAAGAATGAAGCGGACGATGTCATGCGGACGCTTGGAGACGGCTTTAACATGAACATCATCAAAATCGATGCCAAAGAACGCTTTATGAGTAAGCTTGCAGGTGTTTCGGATCCCGAGAAAAAGCGTAAAATCATCGGGAACGAATTCATTTATGTGTTTGATGATGAAGCAGATAAATTGAAAGAGATCGACTTCCTGGCTCAAGGGACGCTTTATACAGATATTATTGAAAGTGGTACAGAAACAGCGCAAACGATCAAGTCGCATCATAACGTCGGAGGACTTCCGGAGGATATGCAGTTTGACCTGATTGAACCGCTCAATACTTTATTTAAAGACGAAGTGCGTGCGCTTGGGACAGAGCTCGGTGTGCCGGAGCATATCGTCTGGCGTCAACCATTTCCTGGTCCAGGCCTTGCCATTCGTGTTCTTGGTGAAGTGACAGAAGAAAAACTGGAAATCGTCCGTGAATCAGATGCAGTCTTACGTGATGAAATCAAAAATGCCGGTTTGGATCGGGACATTTGGCAATACTTTACTGTACTTCCTGATATTCGCTCGGTTGGTGTCATGGGTGATGAACGTACCTATGACTATACCATCGGCATTCGTGCTGTCACATCGATTGATGGAATGACATCTGACTGGGCACGTATTCCATGGGATGTTTTGGAGAGAATCTCGACACGTATTGTGAATGAAGTCGACCATATTAATCGTGTAGTTTATGACGTAACTAGCAAGCCGCCTGCGACAATTGAATGGGAATAATCGGACGAAATAACATTTTAAAATTAAAATGTTCGTGTTTAGGGTTGACGAAAGTTGTCGAACCTTGTAATATAAAGACAAATTAATAAAGCAACACCGTCGTATAATTTTGGGAATATGGCCCATGAGTTTCTACCAGGCTACCGTAAATCGGTCTGACTACGTTGGTGAATAGACGATGATGGATCTTTAATCGGTCTGTCTGTCGTCCGTTTCCTTCGTATATATGTAGACACTTATGGAATTTCCATGAGTGTCTTTTTTATTTTAGAGGCATCCAATGAATTGTTACCGGTATAAGAAACAGAATAAAGATATCGGACAGACGGTAGACTACCAGGTATGAAAAATAGAGAGAGAGTGTGCCTGGTACGAATAAAGAGAGAGGGAAAAGGGGAGGAAACAGGAATGAGTAAGTTTTTTAAATTTAAGGAGTTTGGAACATCTTATCGCAGGGAGTTCATGGCGGGTCTTACAACATTCTTAGCAATGGCCTACATTTTATTCGTTAACCCATCTACATTAGCACTGGATGGAATCGAACAGCTTCCAGACGGGGTGACGCGAATTGACAAAGGAGCGGTCTTTACGGCGACAGCGATTGCTGCTGCGATCGGTACGCTGATCATGGGTCTTTTCGCAAGGTATCCAATCGCCTTGGCTCCAGGAATGGGATTGAACGCATTCTTTGCTTATACGGTTGTTTTAGGTTTTGGTATTCCATGGGAAACGGCCCTCGCAGGCGTCTTAGCTTCTGGACTTATTTTTATTGTATTAACAGTTACCGGCCTGCGTACGTTGATCATTGATGCTATCCCGGCCAACTTGAAGCTTGCGGTTGGAGCTGGTATTGGATTGTTCATTGCTTTTATCGGTTTTCAAAACTCCGGAATTGTCCAAAATAGTGATGCAACCTTGGTGGAGTTGGGTGATTTAACAGCTGGTCCGACCCTGCTAGCGATTTTCGGGATCATTGTCAGTGTAATGTTGTTGGCAATGGGATTAAAAGGTGGCATCTTTTACGGAATGGTATTGACTGCGATTGCTGGAATGGTGACAGGGCTGATCGCTCCGCCTTCTGGTATGGGGGATATTATTGGTTCCGCACCGAGTGTAGCGCCAACATTCGGCGCAGCATTTACTCATTTCGGTGATATTTTCACGATTGAAATGCTTGTCGTTATTTTGACGTTCTTGTTCGTCGACTTTTTCGATACTGCAGGAACACTAGTAGCCGTAGCGACTCAGGCAGGATTTATGAAAGACAATAAATTGCCACGTGCCAATCGTGCATTGTTCGCTGATTCTGCAGCAACTGTTGTAGGTGCGGTTGTCGGAACATCGACTACGACTTCTTACATCGAATCGACAGCGGGTGTCGGAGCCGGTGGGCGGACAGGATTTACTTCTGTTGTAACGGCTGGTTTTTTCATTCTGGCTCTTTTCTTCTCACCTTTATTATCTGTGGTAACTGCAGAGGTGACGGCCCTGCGTTGATCATTGTCGGTGTGTTGATGGCTTCTACGCTGAAAAATATCGACTGGGATCAGTTTGAAATTGCGGTACCTGCATTCCTCACTATTGCAGCGATGCCGATGACGTATAGTATTGCAACAGGGATTGCGATCGGCTTCATTTTCTATCCGATCACAATGTTGTTAAAAGGCCGTGCTAAAGAGATTCACCCGATCATGTATTTCCTTTTCGTCATTTTTATCTTGTACTTTATCTTCCTGGCGTAGGGAATACGGATAAAATAGGGCGAGTAGCGGATATATATATAAAGTAGCGGATATATCGCAAGAAGTGGCGGATATATTTAAAAAAGTAGTGGATATATCAGGTGGAGCGGCGGATATATCCACAAATGCAAAAAGAAAAAAGAAACCGGCAGTTCGCCTATGTGGCTGCCGGTTTTATTCATCTTCAAGGTGGCGAATGGTAATCGGACGCTGGCGGGTCGAATCAGAAATGTAGCGGTGTAACTGAACAATGAGCAGTCCATGTTTATAAGTCGCTTCCACTTTATCATGCCTTACTGGAAAGGGGAGATCGATGCTGCGTTCAAAAGTTCCATCTGCGATTTCTGATTTAATCTGATGTCCCCCACGGTTGTTGATCTCAATCTTGCCACGTAATGTTAGCGTAGAATGGTCCACAAGAACGTCCACGTTTTTCGGGTGATTCATGCCGGGGATGTTCACAAAACAAAGCAGTTCGTTGTCATACTGATACAAGTTGATGGCTGGAATGGATGGTTTCATCATTCCTTCGAATTCGCCCCAAAAATCCTGGCCGAAAAAGCGATCGAGGTTGCCTTTCCAATCTTTGAACTGGTTCATTTGATCAGCCTCCAAAAAATGTCATAGATTGCGATGAAAACTTATTGTGCATGCCTCTTCTCATGGTTTATAGTTTATGCAAAGAACATCGTCTAGGTGAATGTCCTAATTTGTGGATGCCCCTGGCGTAGGAGGCTGCATCTATGTTAGAAAACCCATTAATGCTTATTGCGATTATTTTGGCTGTCAATGTTGTTTATGTCTCGTTTTTTACCCTCCGGATGATTTTCACTCTGAAGGGACAGCGTTATTTTGCCGCATTCATCAGCATGTTTGAGATTGTCGTGTACATTTACGGTCTCGGTTTGGTGCTTGACCGTTTGGATCAAATTGAGAACGTCATCGCGTACGCCGTCGGGTATGGCCTTGGTGTAATTGTGGGGATGAAGATTGAAGAGAAGCTCGCACTCGGGTATATTACAGTTAATGTGATATCTTCAGACCCAGACATCGAATTTACCCGTATGCTCCGTGAGAAAGGGTACGGTGTCACGAGTTGGTATGCTTATGGTATGGAAGGTGACCGCCTGGCGATGCAAATTTTGACTCCACGGAAATATGAGCTTGCTTTGTATGAAACGATTCGGTACATCGATCCGAAGGCATTTATCGTGGCTTATGAGCCAAAGCAAATCCATGGTGGGTTCTGGGCAAAATCTGTAAAGAGAGGAAAGATTCGCGATGCCCAAAAAGAACAACAAGAAGCGCTTTGAAGTCGGTGAAAAAGAAACGATCGGTCAATGTCTCGATCGAATGAAAAAAGAAGGGTACACTCCGATCAGGCGAGCGGAAGAACCGATATTCCGTGAAGAAACACGGAATGGAGAAAAAGTGATGGAGCCTGTCGGGAAGACCATCGTTTTTCAAGCGGTGAAAGAATAAAACCGAACAATTATTTATCAAGTTTCTATTAATGTTCGATATTAGCGTTGACATTTGCTAGTCAGTCTTGATAAGATGAAGGCAGAATTGCATAGACGACCTCATATATGACGGGGATATGGCCCGTACGTCTCTACCTGGGAACCGTAAATTTCCGGACTATGAGGGGAGTTTAAGCTTTTTAAGCTTTCTCAGGCCGGAGACACGTATGCCTGTTCGACTCCTCTCATTATAGAGGGGCGTCGAACAGGTTTTTTTATGTTTTAAATCACTTTTATAGGAAAAGAGGGATTGGATGACAAGTGTTGGCGTGATCATGGGGAGTATATCAGACTGGGAAACAATGAAACCCGCGTGCGATATTCTTGACGAATTGGCAATCGGTTATGAAAAGGAAATTATTTCTGCGCACCGTACGCCTGAAGATATGTTTACTTACGCTGAAACAGCCCGTGAAAAAGGTTTGAAGGTGATCATCGCAGGTGCAGGTGGAGCGGCTCATTTGCCAGGTATGGTGGCTGCGAAAACCACGCTTCCTGTTATAGGTGTCCCGGTTGAATCGAAAGCATTGCAAGGATTGGATTCCCTTTTGTCAATCGTTCAAATGCCAGGAGGGGTTCCTGTAGCTACCGTTGCTATCGGGAAGGCTGGAGCGAAAAATGCAGGTTTGCTCGCTGCAGAGATGATTGGAGCCTTCGATTCGGAAGTTGCTTCAAGGCTCTCCGATTACCGCCAGCAAATGGTAGAAAAAGTCGATGGAATGAGGAGGGATTTGCTTGAAACATAATGTGGTCCGTACAGGAAGAACCATCGGTATTCTTGGTGGAGGACAACTTGGCAGAATGATGGCTGTCGCTGCCAGACATATGGGGTACCGGATAGCTGTCCTTGATCCTACAGAAAATTGCCCCTGTGCATCGGTAGCTGATGAACAGATTATCGCTGCGTACGATGACTTAGAAGCGGCGGAACAGTTAAGTCGCTTGAGTGATGTGATTACGTACGAGTTTGAAAACGTCGACCTTGAAGTGGCGCGATTGTTTGAGTCTAAGAGGAAAATGCCCCAAGGATCTCTCGCCCTGGAAGTGACCCAAAATCGTGAGAAGGAAAAAGAGGTGGCGGTCGAAGCAGGGCTCGTTGTTCCGACTTATCGTATTGTTCATAGTTTTGACCAATTAGTGGATGCGCTTGATGCCATTGGTTTTCCGGCTGTTATCAAGACGGTAAGCGGGGGATACGATGGAAAAGGTCAATTGAAAATCGAGCAGAAGGATAACTTAGAGGATGCTCGTTTGTTTATGGAAAATGGAGATACTTATATTGTTGAAGAGTGGCTATCCTTCGATTTGGAAGTCTCTCAAGTTTTTACCCGGGGGATGGACGGACGAATCGAACTGTTCCCACTTGCAGAAAATATTCATAAAAACCATATCTTGCATGAAACGCGGGTACCTGCAGCTGTGCCAGAAAATGTTCGGGAAAAAGCGCGTCAGGTGGTAGAGGCATTGGCGGAGCGGATCGGTGTTGTCGGCACATTTGCTGTGGAAATGTTCGTCCGCGGGGAAGATGTGTTCATCAATGAAATGGCACCACGCCCTCATAATTCCGGGCATTATACTATTGAAGCTTGTAATGTTTCGCAATTCGAACAGCATATCCGCGCTATTTGTGGCCTGCCTCTTCTTCCTGTCCATTCTTTCGGAGCAGCGGTGATGGTGAACATGCTCGGTAAACACCGTGGTATTCTCGTGGATCGATTAGAAGAGTATAGCGGCTTCCATTTTCATGATTATGGAAAAAAAGAAGCGCGGACGAATCGAAAGATGGGCCACCTCACTTTTATAGGAGAAAATTTAGAAGAGATAGACGAACGAATATCACAAAATCAGATTCATTTATGGTAGGAGGAAGACAATGATAGAACGTTATACACGCCCTGAGATGGGGGCGATTTGGACAGAAGAGAATCGTTATCAAGCATGGCTGGAGGTAGAACTTTTAGCCTGTGAAGCGTGGAGTGAACTTGGGGTCATTCCTAAAGAAGATGTAGAGAAATTGCGTGAAAAAGCCTCTTTTTCCATTTCACGAATTCATGAGATTGAAGCAGAGACGCGTCACGATGTTGTCGCTTTTACAAGAGCTGTTTCTGAAACAGTCGGGGATGAGCGGAAATGGGTGCATTATGGACTGACTTCGACGGATGTCGTTGATACGGCACTTTCCTATCAATTAAAGCAAGCGAACGAAATCATCCGCAAAAACTTAGTGGACTTTATTGAGATTCTTGCTGACAAAGCACGCGAGCACAAACACACAGTCATGATGGGGCGTACGCACGGGGTGCACGCAGAGCCGACAACGTTCGGTTTGAAACTGGCTTTGTACTACGAAGAAATGAAGCGAAACCTGGAGCGTTTAGACCTTGCGATGAAGCAAATGGAAGTTGGGAAGCTATCAGGAGCTGTCGGTACGTATGCGAATATTGACCCGTATGTAGAAGAGTATGTGTGTGAAAAGCTTGGCCTATCAGCTGCTCCAGTTTCCACTCAGACGCTGCAGCGGGATCGCCATGCTCATTATGTATCCACGTTAGCTTTGGTAGCGACCTCTATAGAGAAAATCGCTGTTGAAATTCGCGGCCTTCAAAAAACGGAGACAAGAGAAGTGGAAGAATTTTTCGCTAAAGGTCAAAAAGGATCTTCTGCGATGCCGCACAAACGTAATCCGATCGGGTCCGAGAACATGACGGGGATGGCGCGCGTGTTGCGCGGAAACATGATGACAGCATTTGAGAATGTTCCTCTGTGGCATGAACGTGACATTTCCCACTCTTCTGCTGAGCGTATTATTCTGCCTGACGCTACGATTGCATTGAACTATATGCTGAACCGCTTTGGTAACATCGTGAAGAACTTGACTGTCTTCCCTGAGCGTATGCAGGAAAACATGGAGAAGACTTATGGATTGATTTTCTCCCAGCGTGTATTGCTGACGTTGATCGATGAAGGAATGGTGCGGGAAGAAGCCTACGACCTCGTTCAGCCGAAAGCAATGGAAGCGTGGGAGCGCGGGGTGCCGTTCCGTGACTTGATTGAAGCGGACGACAAGATTACCTCCACCTTATCTCAAGAACAACTGGATGCGTGCTTTGACTACAAGCACCACCTAAAACAAGTCGACCGCATCTTCGACCGTATCGGACTGTAATGGTAAAAACTGTAAGACCTGGTACACCATTTTATGGTGTACCAGGTCTTACAAAAAAATCCAATTCTTAAGCGGGGTGTTTCTTCTATGAAGGGTTCATTATTATACGAAGGAAAAGCGAAGCGAGTTTATCATACAACAGACGAGTCTGAACAACTCATTTTATCTTATAAAGACGATGCAACAGCATTCAATGGCGAGAAGAAGAGCGAGTTTGCGGGGAAAGGACGCCTCAATAACTTGATCACCTCGAAAGTTTTTCAATATTTACATCAACACAACATCACGACCCACTTTATCGAAGCTTTGAACGAGACCGAACAACTGGTCAGACGCACGACAATCATTCCTCTTGAAGTAGTCGTCCGCAACCAGGCTGCTGGCAGTATCACCCGCCGGCTTGGAATCCAGGAGAAAACGGGCTTCACCCCACCAATCATTGAATTGTTTTACAAAAAAGACGAATTGAATGACCCGCTCATTAACGATGTCCATGCATATCATCTGACGGACATCACGGAACAGGAACTCACATTCATCAAACAGGAAGCACTTGAAATCAATCAAACTTTACAACAACTATTCCTTAAAGCAGGGCTGACGCTTGTCGATTTTAAACTGGAATTCGGCCGTCTCGCTGATGGATCTATCGTATTATCAGATGAAGTATCTCCTGACACCTGCAGGCTTTGGGATAGGAATACAGGAGAAAAATTGGATAAAGACGTATTTCGTGAAGGCACAGGCAATTTGATTGATACGTACGAGAATATCTTACATCGACTGGAGGAGAGCGTATGCGTAAAGTAAAGATCCATATCACATTAAAAGAAGGAGTCCTTGACCCTCAGGGAAAAGCGGTCCAGAATTCACTGAAATCCCTCGAATATAACAATGTCCAGGAAGTTCGTGTCGGAAAATACATGGAAGTACTGGTAGAAGATACGGAAAATATCGAAGCACAAATCGACCAGATGTGTGACCAGCTCCTTGCAAATCCTGTCATCGAGAATTACAGCTATACCATTGAGGAGGCTGTCTAACATGAAGTTCGCTGTGATTGTTTTTCCGGGTTCGAATTGCGACCGTGATATGTACTTCGCTGCCAAAGATCAGCTTGGGGAAGAAGCAGATCTTGTCTGGTATAAGGAAGCGAATCTAGCAAACTATGATGCCATTCTATTACCGGGAGGCTTCTCCTATGGAGACTACTTGCGTTCAGGGGCGATTGCATCCACTTCAAATGTGGTCGAGCAAATCCGCCAAGCGGCAGAAGCTGGTAAGCCTGTCCTCGGAGTGTGCAATGGCTTCCAGATCCTTCTCGAAATGGGCCTCTTACCTGGCGCCATGCTGCCGAACGAAAAGCTGAAGTTCATGTGCCATTATGAAACACTGAACGTTGAGAACGCAGATACGATTTTCACCAAACATTACGAACAACAGGAAAAAATCGAAATTCCAATCGCTCATGGAGACGGGAATTATTTTTGCGATGAAGAAACGCTCCAGCAGCTTCGTGAAAACAATCAGATTGTCTTCACTTATGAGGAAAACCCGAACGGATCTGTCGGCAATATTGCTGGTATTGTCAATGAAAAGGGCAATGTGCTTGGGATGATGCCTCACCCGGAAAGGGCTGTAGAAGCTCTGCTCGGTCATGATGACGGCTTACGGTTATTTCAATCGATTTTGACAAACTGGAGGGAACAACATGCCATCAATGCTTGAGATCAGTCCAGAAATGATTGAAGAACAGCGTGTCTATGCAGACATGGGGCTGACAGACGAAGAATACACATCGGTTCGCTCGATCCTCGGTCGCCGTCCGAATTACACGGAAATAGGTTTGTTCTCGGTCATGTGGTCCGAACACTGCAGCTACAAAAACTCGAAGCCACTTTTGAAAAAATTCCCGACAGAAGGGGCACATGTGTTGCAAGGGCCCGGGGAAGGTGCCGGAATCATTGATATCGGAGATGAACAGGCTGTCGTTTTCAAAATCGAAAGTCATAACCATCCATCTGCTGTAGAACCGTATCAAGGGGCAGCAACAGGTGTCGGCGGAATTTTACGCGATGTTTTCTCGATGGGAGCCCGTCCGATTGCTTTGCTGAACTCCTTACGTTTTGGTTCTTTGCAACAGCCCCGTGTGAAATACCTTTTTGAAGAAGTTGTCCGCGGAATCGCTGGCTATGGCAACTGTGTCGGTGTTCCGACGGTTGGTGGCGAAGTTCAATTTGACGATGCATACAACGGTAATCCGCTTGTCAATGCGATGTGTGTCGGGTTGATCGAACACAAAGATATACAAAAGGGGATCGCGGCCGGAGTTGGCAATACGGTCATGTATGTCGGTGCTAAAACAGGACGTGATGGGATTCACGGTGCGACCTTCGCTTCAGAAGAATTATCGGAAGCTTCTGAAGAAAAGCGTCCATCTGTCCAGGTTGGGGATCCGTTTATGGAAAAATTACTCATCGAAGCTTGCCTGGATGTCATCCAGCATGATGCCCTCGTTGGTATTCAGGATATGGGTGCAGCAGGGCTCACGTCTTCAGCAAGTGAAATGGCAAGTAAAGCAGGTACAGGCATGACGATGAACCTCGATCTTATTCCACAGCGGGAACAAAACATGTCTGCCTATGAAATGATGCTCTCTGAATCTCAGGAACGTATGCTTCTTGTTGTGGAAAAAGGACGGGAAGATGAGATTGCGAGTGTTTTCCGTAAGTATAACCTGGAAGCGGTAGCCGTAGGAGAAGTGACGGACAATAAACGTTTCCGTCTTGAGCACCACGGGGATGTAGTCGCTGACGTACCGGTCGATTCGCTTGCGGAAGATGCTCCTGTCTATCATCAGCCGTCCCGCATTCCAGACTATTATCAATCGTTTCAACGGATGGAAAACTACCTGCCTTCCGTTACTGATTACCGCGAAACATTACTAGATTTACTGAAGCAACCAACCATCGCGAGCAAAGAATGGGTGTATGATCAATACGATTCGATGGTTCAGACGAATACGGTCATCACTCCTGGATCTGATGCAGCAGTTCTCCGGGTACGTGGAACGAAAAAAGCGTTAGCGATGACAACAGACTGTAACTCCCGCTACATTTACGTCGATCCCGAAGTTGGCGGAAAAATTGCTGTTGCCGAAGCAGCAAGGAATATCGTTTGTTCTGGTGGCCGCCCACTCGGAATTACAGATGGATTGAATTTCGGATCTCCTGAGAACCCGGAGATTTTCTGGCAAATGGAGAAAAGTGTGGAGGGCATGAGTGAAGCATGCCGCGAACTCGAAACACCTGTTATTGGTGGCAATGTCAGCTTGTACAATGAATCTTTCGGAGGAAAAGCGATCTATCCAACACCGGTAGTCGGCATGGTAGGTTTAATTGACGACGTGGAACATATCACTACTTCACACGCTAAAAAAGCAGGCGACTTGTTGTATGTGATTGGAGAATCGAAACCAGAATTTGGTGGCAGTGAATTGCAGGGGGTACTAGAAGGCGGACACTTCGGCCAGGCGCCGGTTCTTGATTTACAAACAGAAGCTATCAGACAAAAGCAACTGCTTACAGCTATCCGTTCTGGTCTTGTAGAGTCAGCACATGATATCGCAGAAGGCGGTCTTTCTGTCGCCCTTGCAGAAATGTTGTTCCATGACGAACTTGGGTGTGAGGTAACTCTTAGTGGAGAGCTAGTTTCCGAACTCTTTGCTGAAACGCAATCCCGTTTCCTTGTCACCGTAAACCCGGCACATCAACAAGCATTCGAACAGGCAGTCACAGATGCACGTGCAATTGGAACCGTAACGGATGATGGCATCTATCGAATTCGCCAGAAAGAAGTCGTGCTGGAAGAAAAGACATCAGTGCTCAAAGAAGCGTGGAAAGGAGCCATTGCATGCTTGGTGAAATCAAAGGTTTAAATGAAGAATGCGGGATTTTCGGTGTGTGGGGGCATTCAGAATCAGCGCAGTTGACGTATTATGGTTTGCACGCCCTGCAGCACCGCGGACAAGAAGGGGCGGGCATTGTCACGACTGATGGAGAACAGTTGAAGCTTGCCAAAGGTCACGGTTTGATCAATGAAGTCTTTTCTCAACACCGTCTCGAAGATTTGAATGGCCATGGATCCATCGGTCATGTTCGCTATGCGACCGCAGGAGACGGGGGATATGAAAATATTCAACCGCTCCATTTCCGTTCCCAAACAGGTGGACTCGCCCTTGCTCATAATGGAAACCTCGTCAATGCGCAAGCTTTGAAAAATCAACTGGAGGCGCAAGGAAGCATTTTACAGACGACATCGGACACAGAAGTGGTCGCCCATTTAATCAAGCGGGCCCGTCATTTACCGCTTGAACAAGCGATCATGGAAGCTTTGTCGATGATTAAAGGGGCGTATGCCTTTTTAGTGATGACAGAAGATCGGATGTTTGTCGCCAATGACCCGCGTGGGTTACGCCCGCTTAGCCTCGGCCATCTTGGTGATTCATGGGTCGTCTCTTCGGAAACGTGCGCCTTTGATGTGATCGGTGCGACATATGAGCGGGAAATTAAACCAGGGGAACTGCTCGTCATCTCTGATGAAGGCATCGAATCCAAACGCTTTTCCGCCCCTATTCAACGGACGCTCTGTTCGATGGAATATGTATACTTTTCAAGACCAGACAGTAACCTGGACGGGAAAAATGTACACGCATCAAGGAAAAGAATGGGCAAATCGCTGGCAGAAGAAGCTCCTGTTGAGGCAGATGTCGTGACAGGCGTGCCTGACTCAAGTATTTCAGCAGCTATCGGTTATGCAGAGGCTTCAGGAATACCTTATGAGCTCGGCTTGATCAAAAATCGTTATGTCGGTCGAACCTTTATACAGCCGTCCCAAGAGCTTCGCGAGCAAGGAGTAAAAATGAAATTGTCTGCAGTAAGGGGAATTGTCGAAGGGAAAAGGGTCGTGATGGTTGATGACTCCATTGTAAGAGGTACGACAAGTCGGCGGATCGTCAAAATGCTGAAAGAAGCAGGTGCGAAAGAAGTTCATGTAAGAATTGCTTCCCCTCCGATTGAAAACCCTTGTTATTACGGGATCGACACGTCCAATAGCGGGGAATTGATTGCTGCCAATCATTCCGTAGAGGAAATCGAGACGCAAATTGGTGCCGACAGTCTCTCCTTTTTATCTGTAGAAGGATTGAATGACAGCATCTATCAGGGGGAGGAGTCGCTTGAACATGGTGGCTGCATGGCTTGTTTTACAGGCAAATACCCGACAGAAATTTATCCGAATACGATGCATCCATATGAAAAGGCATAGGAGGGAAGAGAGATGAGTCAATCGTACAAACAAGCAGGTGTCGACGTGGAAGCAGGATACGAAGCGGTCGAACGTATGAAAAAACATGTCGGTAGGACGATGCGCAAAGAAGTGCTCGGTGGTCTCGGATCATTTGCCGGTTTATTTGACATTAGTGGCATGACTTATGAAGAGCCGGTACTTGTCACTGGTACGGATGGGGTCGGAACGAAGCTGAAGCTCGCATTCGAAATCGATCGTCATGATACGATAGGTGTAGATGTGGTTGCCATGTGTGTCAACGATATTGTCGCACAAGGAGCCGACCCTCTTCTCTTCTTAGACTATATCGCCTGTGGAAAGAATGATCCGGCCCGTATTGAGCAAATCGTCAAAGGTATTGCGGATGGTTGTGAACAGGCAGGAGCTGCCCTTGTCGGTGGAGAAACGGCTGAAATGCCCGGCATGTATGAGGAGAGTGAGTATGACCTCGCAGGTTTTGTTGTCGGGATGGCTGATAAGCGGAAGATCATCACCGGAGAGTCGGTCCAAGCAGGGGATGTCCTGATCGGTTTACCTTCTTCGGGTATCCATTCCAATGGCTTTTCTCTCGTAAGGAAATTGGTAGCAGATCTTGATTTGGAAAAAGTGTACCCAGGGTTACAGAAGCCTCTCGGTGAACAGTTGCTTACGCCTACTCTTATTTATGTGGAGGCAATTCAAACGCTGAAAAAAGAACTTACCCTTAAGGGTGTCGCTCATATTACTGGCGGAGGTTTTTATGAAAATATCCCTCGCGCTCTTCCTGAAGGACTCGGAGTCGTTATTGAAAAAGACAGTTGGGAAGTGCCGGCAATCTTTCGCTTTTTGCAGGAAAAAGGTTCGCTCACAGAAGAAGATATGTTCGGGGTATTCAACATGGGGATCGGAATGGCCGTCGTTGTCGATGAAGCGGAAGCTGACCAAGTACTTGAGACGGTAGAAGATGCTGTCGTAATTGGAAAGGTAACGAGAGAAGAAGGAGTGCAATGGTCATGACTAACATCGCTGTTTTCGCTTCCGGTACTGGTTCCAATTTTGACGCAATTATCGATGCGATTGAAAATGGAATCCTGGACGCACGAGTCCGCTTACTCGTCTGTGACCGTATCGGTGCACCGGTAATCGAAAAGGCGCAAAATCATGAAATTGATACGGTCGTCTATCGTCCTAAATCTTTTGAAAATAAGGCAGCATACGAAACCGCGGTTCTTGAAGACTGTAAACAACGCGATGTGGATTTCATCGTCCTCGCTGGCTACATGCGACTGATCGGTCCGACATTGCTAAAACCGTATGAGCGAAGAATCGTTAATATCCATCCATCTTTGCTGCCTGCTTTTCCGGGTAAAGATGCGATTGGGCAGGCGCTTGCGCAAAAAGTGAAAGTCACTGGGGTCACCGTCCATTACGTCGATGATGGAATGGATACAGGACCGATCATCGCTCAAGAAGCCATCAAGATTGAAAAAAACGCTACAGCAGAAGATGTGAAACAAAGCATTCAGGCGGTCGAACACCGTCTCTATCCAGAAGTGATCCAATCATTATTCATCAAGGAGGAATCTCTATGAAAAAACGTGCCCTACTCAGTGTATCCAATAAACTAGGATTGACCGAATTTGCCAAACAGCTGCATGACCTCGATTATGAACTTGTTTCGACAGGTGGCACGAAACGAACGATTGAAGAAGCAGGGATTCCTGTACGATCCATTTCTGAAGTGACCGAATTTCCGGAAATCATGGACGGACGTGTGAAGACACTTCATCCTTCGGTCCATGGTGGGTTACTCGCGAAACGCTCGTATGAGAGTCATATGAAGCAACTTGAAGAGCTGGATATCAAAACGATCGACCTAGTAGCTGTCAATTTGTATCCCTTCAAAGAAACCATTGCAAAAGAAGGGGTAAGCGAAGCGGATGCAATAGAGAACATTGATATTGGCGGACCAACCATGCTTCGTGCTGCTGCCAAAAGTTTTGAAGATGTAGCCGTGGTTGTCAATCCATCCGATTACGAAGAAGTGATCGCCGGTATACAGGAGGGCGGACTTTCCTTTGAAACGCGACGTAAATTGGCTGCTAAAGTGTTCCGTCATACTGCGAATTATGATGCGATGATCGCTGGTTATTTTTCCGAGTTGACCGAAGAACCGTATCCGGAAACATATACCGTCACCTATGAAAAAGTACAGTCCCTCCGTTACGGAGAAAACCCGCACCAGAGTGCTGCTTTTTATAAAAAAGCGAACGTTGAAGGAACTTCTCTAGCTGAAGCAGAGCAGTTGAACGGCAAGGAGCTTTCTTACAACAATATTCAAGATGCCAATGCAGCGTTAGAGGTGGTCCTTGAGTTCCATCAACCCGCAGCTGTCGCCGTGAAACATATGAACCCTTGTGGTGTGGGTGTTGGAGAAAATCTTTATGATGCCTATGTAAAAGCCTATGAAGGTGACCCTGTTTCTATTTTCGGAGGTATTGTTGCTTTGAACCGTGAAGTCGATGGAGAAACAGCTGCGAAATTGAAGGAGATTTTCCTTGAGATCATTATCGCGCCATCCTTCAGTCAAGAGGCGTTAGACCTTTTGACAACGAAGAAAAACTTGCGACTGTTGAAAGTCGATATGAAGAAAGCGGACCGACCTGCTCATAAGCTTGCGACTGTCAATGGAGGATTGCTTGTCCAGGACACAGATGAGGGTTCGCTTGACGGAGTCGACCTGGAAGTGGCGACTGAGCGTGAGCCGACAGAACAAGAAATGGAAGATATGAAACTTGGCTGGAAAGTTGTAAAGCATGTAAAGTCGAACGCTATCGTTGTAGCAAAAGGCGATCGGACACTTGGGGTCGGAGCAGGACAAATGAACCGCGTCGGAGCGGCAAAAATCGCTTTTGAACAAGCAGGTGAAAAGGCGGCAGGCAGTATTATGGCCTCGGATGCATTTTTCCCAATGCCGGATACTGTCGAAGCAGCCGCTGAAGCCGGTGTCACGGCGATCATTCAACCCGGAGGATCAAAACGGGATCAGGACTCAATCGATGCCTGTAATAAGCATGGCATAGCGATGGTCTTTACAAAAATGCGTCATTTCAAACACTAATCGAAAGGGTGGGCGTTCTATGAATATCATGGTAGTCGGACGTGGCGGTCGTGAACATAGCATTGTTCAAAAATTGTCGGAAAGTGCGCAGGTGAAGCACATTTTTGCAGCTCCAGGGAATGCTGGAATCAAGAAGGGCGCTGAGTGTATCAATATCGATGAAAATGATCATGAGTCTCTGGTCGCTTTTGCGAAAGATAACCAGGTCGGTTTAACAATTGTGGGTCCTGAAAATCCTTTGATTGATGGTCTTGTCGATCGTTTTTTGGCAGAAGGTCTGTTGGTTTTTGGTCCTTCAAAGGCAGCCGCACTTCTTGAAGGAAGTAAGCATTTTGCTAAACAAATCATGCAAAAATACGAAATTCCTACTGCAGAGTACCAAGCTTTTTCAGAGGTGGAAGCTGCAAAAGCTTATATAGAAGAAAAAGGGGCCCCAATTGTCGTGAAAGCCGATGGTCTGGCTGCGGGTAAAGGAGTGGTCGTTGCAGAAACAGAGGATGAAGCTCTATCTGCTGTAGACGAAATGCTGAAACATGGTCAATTTGGTGCGGCGAGTCGGGAAATCGTTGTCGAAGAATATTTAGCTGGAGATGAATTTTCATTAATGGCGTTCGTGAACGGGACGGACGTCTACCCGATGATCCCCGCGAAAGATCATAAACGGGCATTGGAAGGGGATCAAGGTCCGAATACAGGTGGCATGGGGGCATTTGCTCCTGTGGCAGATTTGAAAGATGCCTCCTATGAAACTGCCCTTGAGTCGATTGTCCGCCCTGTTGCTGAGGCGATGGTGCAGGAAGGGCGGCCGTTTACAGGAATATTATATGCTGGCCTCATTGAAACAGAGGACGGTCCAAAGGTCATCGAGTTCAATGCTCGCTTTGGGGATCCTGAAACACAAGTTGTGCTGCCACTTCTCGAAAATGATTTGGAACAGGTGGTGATCGATGTTTTGGAAGGGAAGGATCCTGGTTTAGAGTGGTCGAACGAAACTTGTGCGGGTGTCGTTGTCGCATCAAAGGGGTATCCAGGGGAGTATGAAAAAGGACGTCCTCTCCCCGAACTGTCCGTAGATGAAAAAGTGTTCGTAGTTCATGCAGGAACAGCCTTTGCCGATGAGGAGTATGTATCCAGTGGCGGGCGCGTCCTATTGGTCGGCAGTAAAGGTAGCGATTTAGCGCAAGCTCTGGATCAGACGTATCAGTCGTTACATGTGTTCGATGATTCGGATGACTTTTTCTACCGCCGGGATATCGGTCGGTCAATCCTTTCGTCGCTTATGCATACCGACAAAAAATAAAGCTGCAACCGATCCGATAATGATCGCAATAACGAATCCGACATCTGTAAAGTACTCCAAAAATTCCATAGTATTCATCCTTTTTAGAAGAGCGGGGGAGGCCCCGCTCTCTTACTATTATTGGGGCAGGAAATAATTCCATGCTTTGTTATTACTAAAATGGTTACCCATTAAATTTAAAACCCTCATCATTCTACTTTTATCCAGCACACTTGGTCCCTCTCAAGGTCATAAGCAGCTCCTGTTTTGGCAAAGGACATCACCTCTAAGTCTGCTTTAGTTTGCCAGAAGCCGCAGGACGTGGAGTTCTATGGAACATCGTCTGACCGAGGACTTTTTTCATTGATTATGCGGAATGTCTTGTTGCCAGCTTTCCTCTATTCCGTCTGTTTCCGCTGCCATGTCTTCATAAACGGCAGTAAGGGGACAAAAACGGACGATCCCTTCAGCGACTTTTAAAGCGGAGAGTATGATCAGCAATGGATGAGAGGAGCTATTCTCATGACGTGCCCCGCGAATGGTCAAATAGGTGAGCATACTAAGTCCGGCAGTGATGCGAATCATACTGTTTACAATTCCGATGTTTGGTTTCATAATGTTCCTCCTTACCAGATTGGAATATCCTGTGTTACGATAGAAGATAATGAAATCAGGGAGGGAAGCTCCATGAATGAAACGCGATTTCGTTGGCGGAACCGGCAGCTGAGAGAACATGCAGCTGTAATCGATGGCAAAACGGCGCCGACAAAACTAATCAAAAATACGACCTACTTGAATGTTTATTTAAAACAATGGATGACCGGCCATATTTGGCTATATGAAGATCGCATTATTTATACAGGTAAAGAACTACCTTCTAATACGGAAGGCACGGAAATGATAGATGGACAGGACAGTTATATCGTCCCGGGTTATGTGGAACCTCATTCCCATCCATTTCAGTTATATAATCCCCAAAGCTTAGCTGAATATGCGGCTGAGACAGGAACGACGACCCTCGTCAATGACAACTTGATGTGGCTTTTTTTAACAGAAGAAGAGAAAGCGTTTTCTTTGTTGGAAGAATTCATGAATTTGCCTGCCACAATGTATTGGTGGGCGCGCTTTGATCCACAAACGGTACTCAGGGAAGAAGATAGAGAAGCTTTTGATGAGCAAATTCCAGATTGGATTGACCATGATGCGGTAATACAGGGGGGAGAATTGACGGCCTGGCCTGATGTCCTTCATAAAGGGGATGAGCAAATTTTGCATTATATGCAGGAGACGAAACGTTCCCGAAAACCTCTGGAAGCTCATTTGCCTGGTGCTTCTGAGCAGACGCTTGTGAAAATGAGATTACTTGGCATGGATTCAGAACATGAATCGATGACAGCAGAGGATGTCCTGCAACGGCTGGAGATCGGATATCAGACTGGATTAAGGTATTCTTCCATCCGTCCGGATCTTCCACAAATTCTGCAGGGACTTATAGAAAAAGGACATCGTCACTTTGACCACCTCATGTACACGACAGATGGATCGACCCCTGGCTTCTATCGTGAAGGACTGATCAATCAATGTGTCCAAATTGCTCTTGAAGCAGGTGTGCCGGAAGTAGAAGCTTATATGATGGCTACATATCAAGCAGCAAAGCATTTCGGGATCGAAAACCGTGTCGGAAGCTTGAATGCAGGCCGTGTGGCTCACTTGAACTTTTTATCAGATCCAAAAAATCCTACCCCTCATTCTGTCATCGCCAAGGGGGAGTGGATCAAGCGTGATGATAAAACGGTGAAACCGACCACCCACATTCAATGGAATAAGAATGGAATCAAGCCGCTCGCACTTGATTGGGAAGTGACGGATGGGGATATGCAATTTTCCATGCCGGTTGGACTTGAGATGGTGAATGATGTCATCATGAAGCCTTATGCAATTTATACTGAGTCTGCTGCGGAACGCCTTTCAGATGATCATGATGAATCATTTTTGATGTTAATGGACCGTGATGGAGAATGGATGGTCAATACATTGCTTAAAGGTTTCACCAAGACGCTTGGGGCGCTTGTCAGTTCTTATAGCAATACAGGTGACATCATATTGACAGGGAAGTCGCGTAAAGATATGAAGAAGGCATTTCATCGGATGAAGGAAATTGGGGGAGGGATTGTCCTCGTCAATGAAGGAGAAATTCTCTTTGAACTTTCTTTACCTCTTGGAGGGGTGATGTCAGATCTTCCAATGCGTGATTTGATAGAGGAAGAAGCGAAGTTGAAAGCATATCTGAAGGAAGAAGGGTTTGCTTTTTCCGATCCTGTCTATACATTACTTTTCTTATCATCCATGCATTTGCCTTATATTCGAATCACACCTCTTGGCATTATGGATGTGAAAAAGAAAGAGGTACTCTTTCCTTCGATAATGCGTTAAAATAGAAGAGGAATTATTGAGAAGGGGAAGTGCTACATGAGAAAGCTCACTTTTTTCAGTGTTCTTGTTGTCCTTTTTTTGGCTGCATGTAATGAAGAAGCCGGGGCAGCAGAACCTGAAAAGAATACAGAGAAAGATACAGAGGTCGTAGAAAAAGAGACAAAAGAAAAAGTGACCGTTGAAGATGAGGAAACTGTTGAGGATTTTGAGATTTTTCCACTGACTGGGGAACGGACAGATGAAGGGACGAATGGTCGCATCCTATCTGTCATGGTCAATAATCACCCGAAAGCGCGGCCGCAGTCAGGTTTGAGTCAGGCGGATGTCGTCTATGAAGTATTAGCAGAAGGGCAAATCACCCGTTTCCTTGCTTTGTTCCATAGTGATATTCCTGATACAATTGGGCCAGTAAGAAGTGCCCGTCCGTATTATTTCCAGATTGCTGATGGTTATGATGCTGTATATACCTATCATGGCGCTTCGACAGCTATTAACCATAAGGTCGCGAACAGTGGGATCGATTATTTAGATGGCGCGTTATATGACAACAATGGTTGGTTGTTCGATCGTTCCACAGACCGAATCGCCCCGCATAATTCTTATCTTTTGACGGAAGGTTTGGCAAAGGCAATGGAAAGGAAAAGTTATGAAACAACAAAGGAAGTTGAAGCTCTGCCCTTTGCCGATAGCGAGAATTCGGCAGGTACGCCTGTGGATGAAGTATCAATTTCGTATGGGGCTCATACAAATGTAAGTTTTACGTATGACCAAGAAGGAGGACACTTTCTGCGCTCGAGTGACGGAGAACCGACGATGGACCGTAGCAATGACGAGCGTGTGAGTGTGGAGAATGTATGGATCATCGAAGCGGACCACCGCATTATAGATAATGCTGGCCGCCGTGATATCGACCTCACTTCAGGTGGGAATGGTTTTCTTTTACAAGATGGAAAAATGAAAGAAGTACAATGGAAAAACGTCGAAGGGCGACTGCTTCCGTTTAAGAATAATGAGCCGCTCGCGTTCACTCCTGGTCAAACGTGGGTGAACATTATTCCAGGTAATGCGGTTGTTGAGAATGAGTAAGGGAGGGAACTGGCATGCAAATCGATAAACTGAGAGGGAAGACGCTAGACCAGCTATTTGAAGCGATTTTATCACTGCAAAACGTTGAAGAATGCTATGAATTCTTTGATGACTTAGCGACAATGAATGAAGTCCAATCACTTGCCCAACGATTAGAAGTAGCCCGCATGCTACGTGAAGGCTATACCTATCATAAGATTGAAACAGAAACAGGCGCGTCGACAGCGACGATTTCCCGTGTGAAACGTTGTTTGAATTACGGAAATGACGCATACACGAAAGCACTTGATCGTGTCCAGGAAAAGAGAACCGAATAGTGGAGATAGGCTGCCGCAAGGGATGTGGCGGTCTTTTTTTATGGCTTTGTACTTTCCGGCCCGCTGTGATCATCTATTGTTGTATATGGAATATCCTATATTCAATTTTACTCTGTAGGCATTACGAGCATGTTATAGGCAATTCTTTCATTCTATATGGAGGAGGACAGGCATAACCTTTTATTAAGAAAGGGGACCTGTCCGATGAAAGAGATGATGAAAAAAGGCGCAATGATCATAAGCGGCAGTTTGATCCTTTCTCTCGGCATCAATTTTTTCCTAATCCCGGATCATGTCCTGGATGGCGGGATCATTGGTATAGGTATGATTGCTAATTATATATGGGGGCTGAAAGTTGGCCTCACGATTATCTGTTTTAGTATTCCGATTTTTACACTCGCCTGGTTCTTCTACAGGGGTTACTTTTACAATAGTTTACATGGATTGTTGATTTCTTCGTTCTCTATTGACGTTTTGCAAGGATTGAGGGCATATCATCTGCCGCTCGATCCTGCTATCAGCTCGATTATAGGAGGAGCGCTAGTCGGAGGGGGCATTGGATTGATGCTTCGGGTCCATACAAGCACTGGGGGGACAGACTTATTGGCACAAATGATTGCCGATTGGTTCAAAGTGAATGTTGGATTTGTCATTTTAGCGATCGATGCGCTCATCATTGGGGCGAGCGGGTATTTATTTTCAATGGAAACATTGTTGTTGTCAGCTATTACCATATTAAGTGTCGGCCTCGTAACGATGACGTTCACATCTTCCCGTCTCCTTCCTGAACATCCTTCATAAAAATCCGCTGCTCCTTAAACAGAACAGCGGATTTTTTGCGTCCGTGAAGCAATCAAAATATTTACAAATATTCCCACACCAGGTCATACAAAAATTACCGTACCAGGTCTTACAAATTATTCCAGTAAGTGCAATCAAATTGGTCATAGAATTCTCATTGTCCAGCCCTCAACCCCGGGGCAAAAATTTGCTATAATGGGTAGATGGATAATTGTTGTTTTGGAGGACGGAAATGTACAATATAAGCGAGTGGGATCATGTATTCAAGCTTGATCCGAATAAAATGATCACCAATGCAGCGTTAGAGAAAGTGTGCACATCAGGAACAGATGCAGTCATCGTCGGTGGAACGGATGGGGTGACGTTCGAAAATGTCGCAGATCTTCTGGAGCGCCTGGAGCCTTACAATGTTAGTACAGTTCTTGAGGTGTCGGACCTTGAGGCAGTCGTACCGGGATTTGATGCGTATTTTATCCCGCTAGTGCTGAACAGTCGTCATAAAAAATGGTTGCTTGATGTACAACACCAGGCGATTAAGGAATATGCAGATATGATTGACTGGCAGGATATGCTAACAGAAGGATACTGCGTACTCAATCCAGAAGCGAAAGTCTATCAGAAGACGGATTGCACCTTACCAAATGTACAAGATGTCCTCGCCTATGCGAAGATGGCGGAGCACGTATTCCGTCTGCCCGTTTTTTATATGGAATATAGTGGCACGTACGGCGATCCGGAATTAGTAAAAAAGGTCGCAAGACAATGTCACCATACGACCCTTGTTTATGGCGGAGGCATTCGGACAAAAGAACAAGCCGAACAAATGGCTGAATTTGCGGATGTTATCGTCGTCGGTGACGTGATTTATGATAACCTAGAGGTTGCTCTCGAAACGGTCGAAGCAACTAAATCAATGAAAATGAAGGATGGTGGCCCCTCATGACCCAGGCATTGAATGCTTTGATTCAAGGCTTGAATACAGAACAAAAGAACGCGGTGACCCACACGGAAGGCCCGCTTCTGATCATGGCAGGTGCCGGGAGTGGAAAGACTCGAGTCTTGACGCACCGCATTGCTTATTTACTTAGTGAAAAAGATGTAGCTCCCCGTAATATCCTAGCGATTACGTTTACAAATAAAGCGGCACGTGAAATGAAAGAGCGTGTCGAATCTCTTGTCGGAAAAGATGGCGAAAAAATTTGGATGTCGACGTTCCACTCGATGTGTGTGCGCATTCTGAGGCGTGACATCGACCGCATCGGTTATGATCGCAACTTTTCCATCCTGGACTCAAGCGATCAGCTTTCCGTCATTAAGCAAGTACTGAAAGAGATTAATCTTGACCCGAAAAAGTGGGACCCACGCGCGATGCTTGGAGCGATCAGTAATTCGAAGAACGAATTGATGACAGCAGAAGACTATGCCAAGCAAGCCGGTAATATGCATGAAGAACAAATTGCAGAAATTTATAAAGGCTATCAAAAAAAGCTGCGGAAAAACCAGTCCCTCGACTTTGATGATTTGATTATGCAGACCCTCCGCCTTTTTGATGAAGTGCCGGAAGTATTAGAAACATATCAGCGCCGTTTCCAATATATCCATGTGGATGAGTATCAGGATACGAACCACGCACAATACCAGCTCGTCAAACATTTGGCTAGTCGTTATCAGAACCTTTGTGTTGTTGGAGACTCGGATCAGTCGATTTATGCATGGCGCGGAGCGGATATCCAGAACATCCTCAACTTTGAAAATGATTACCCGAATGCAAGAACGATTTTGCTGGAACAAAACTACCGATCAACCGAATTGATTTTGAACGCGGCAAACAATGTCATTGATAAAAACAGCGGGCGTAAACCGAAACGCCTTTGGACCGATAACAAAGGTGGCGAGAAAATCCATTATAAACAAGCGGGAACAGAACGGGAGGAAGCCCTTTTTGTGACTGATAAAATTGAAGATTTGGTGCGCGCAGGCAGATTCCGCTATCAGGACGTTGCACTGCTGTATCGTACGAATGCACAGTCCCGTACGATTGAGGAAACGTTCGTCAAAGCAGGCGTTCCTTATCAAATGATTGGCGGTACAAAATTCTATGATCGAAAAGAAATCAAGGACATGCTTGCATATCTTCGTTTGATTGCTAACCCGAATGATGACTTGAGCTTTCAACGAGTCGTCAACGAACCGAAACGTGGCGTCGGAAAAACGAGTATGGACAAAATGCTCGCCTATGCGGCGGATCATGACATTTCTCTATACGAAGCGGCAGCAGAGGTGGATTTTGTCGGTGTCAGTGCCAAAGCAGCCAAAGCTATCATGAGTTTCCGAAAAATGATTCAGAACTGGTGCGATCAACAAGAGTTCCTATCGGCTACAGACATGGTTCAGGAAGTCATCGATAAAACAGGCTATGAAGAAATGTTGAAAAATGAGAAAAGTATCGAAGCGCAAAGCCGATTGGAGAACATTGAGGAATTTAAGTCGGTTACGAAGAATTTTGAAGAGAATGCAGAAGATAAAACACTTGTCGCTTTCTTGACAGACCTTGCGTTGATTGCGGATATCGATTCTATGAATGAAGACCCTAGTAGTGATGATACTGTTACATTGATGACCCTGCACTCGGCGAAAGGACTCGAATTCCCTGTTGTTTTCTTGATTGGCATGGAAGAGAATGTTTTCCCGCACAGCCGCGCTCTCATGGATGAAGAAGAAATGGAAGAAGAGCGCCGGCTTGCTTATGTAGGGATTACCCGGGCAGAAAGGGAATTATATATTTCTCATGCGAAAATGCGTACATTATATGGCCGCACGAACATGAACCCGATCAGCCGGTTTATCAACGAAATTCCCGAGGAACTGATTGAAGGCAAGGAGCAAAAAGAGGAACTGCCATTTTTCAATAAAAAACGGGAAGCAAATCCGTTCGATGCTAAGCCACAACAGGCGGCACCGAAAAAGCGTGCAGCAAAGAAACCGGAGAAAAAAGCCTCGACAGGTGGCGAAAAGATTGGCTGGCAGCCTGGAGACAAAGCTCAGCATAAGAAGTGGGGCGAAGGAACGGTTGTTAAAGTACAGGGCGAAGGAGATGGCATGGAGCTTGATATCGCCTTTCCTGCACCAACCGGCATCAAACGCCTGCTTGCCCGATTTGCTCCGATTACGAAAGTATAAGGAAGTGGATGGATATGAACGCAACGGAAGCTCAACAGAAAATAGAGACACTCAGACAAGAACTCGAGCAATATAGTTATGAATATCATACGCTAGACACCCCGAGTGTGTCGGACTATGAATATGATAAAAAAATGCAGGAACTCATCTCGCTTGAAGAAGAGTACCCAGATTTACAAACCCCTGATTCACCATCACAGCGTGTTGGCGGGAAACCTCTGGATGCTTTTGAAAAAGTACAGCACGACATTCCGATGCTCAGTCTTGGCAATGCGTTCAATGATGAAGAATTACGCGATTTCGATCGTCGTGTCAAGAATGGTACTGATACAGACGTGAACTATGTGTGTGAACTGAAAATCGATGGTCTTGCTGTGTCTTTAAAATATGAAGATGGTGTGTTCGTTCGCGGGGCAACTCGAGGAGATGGGACAACAGGAGAAGACATTACAAAAAACTTGCGTACCATTCGCAATATCCCCCTCCGTTTGCAAGAGCCTGCCACAGTGGAAGTTCGTGGGGAAGCTTACATGCCGAAGCGATCTTTCCTCGCTTTGAACGAAGTAAAAGAAGCCAACGGAGACGAACCGTTTGCCAACCCTCGGAACGCAGCAGCGGGGTCCCTGCGCCAGCTTGATCCTAAAATTGCAGCTAAGCGTAATTTGGACATTTTTTTATACGGGATCGGTGTGTGGGAAAACGATACATCCGAATCGCACAGTGAACGTCTTGAGAAAATGCAAGCACTTGGCTTGAAGACGAATCCTGAGTGGAAAAAGTGTAACGATATGGAGGAAGTCATCGACTATGTTCATAGTTGGGTCGAACGACGTCCGGATCTAGACTATGAGATTGACGGAATCGTCATCAAAGTCGATAACCTCGATCAACAAGAGGATCTAGGGTTTACTGCGAAAAGTCCGCGTTGGGCGACGGCATATAAGTTTCCAGCAGAAGAAGCGGTTACGAAACTTACCGAGATTGAATTGAGTGTCGGACGTACAGGAGCTGTGACCCCGACGGCGATTCTTGAACCTGTCAAAGTGGCGGGTACCACGGTTCAGCGTGCTTCCTTGCATAATGAAGATCTAATCAAGGAGAAGGATATCCGTATAGGCGACACGGTCATTATAAAAAAAGCAGGCGACATCATCCCGGAAGTAGTCCGTGTTTTAGAAGACCAGCGCACAGGCGAAGAAGAACCTTATCGAATGCCAGAGGAATGTCCGGAATGTGGCAGCAATCTTGTCCGGCTTGATGAAGAAGTAGCATTGCGTTGTATCAATCCGAACTGCCCGGCTCAATTGCGGGAAGGGTTGATCCACTTTGTTTCCCGAAATGCTATGGATATCGAGGGGCTTGGAGAAAAAGTGATTGCACAACTTTTTCAAGAAAATTTGATCCATAATATTGCTGATTTGTACAAGCTCAAGCGAGAGGAGTTGCTAGAGCTTGATCGCATGGGGGAAAAGTCAGTCGATAATCTATTGAACGCAATAGAAGCATCTAAAGAGAATTCATTAGAACGTCTGCTATTCGGACTAGGTGTTCGTTATGTCGGGTCAAAAGCAGCAAGCACGCTCGCCCAGCATTTCGAACATATGGATGCACTTGTACAAGCAGATGCGCCTGCACTAGAAGCTATTCCGGAGATTGGCAGCAAAATGGCGGATTCGATTGCCAGCTATTTCGACAAGGAACAAGTCATTCAGTTAGTGGAAGAACTCAAACAGCTCGGTTTGAATATGGAATACAAAGGTGCGAAAAAGAGCGACCAGCCAGCAGATTCTCCGTTCATCGATAAAACAATTGTTTTGACAGGGAAAATGGAGCAGTACAGCCGTTCAGAAATGAAGAAAATCGTCGAAGAACTTGGTGGGAAAGTGACAGGCAGCGTCAGTAAAAAAACAGATCTCTTGATTGCTGGTGAGGATGCCGGGTCCAAATATACGAAAGCATCAGATTTGGGGATTGAAATTTGGGATGAAGAGCAGTTCAGGAATGCTCTATCCTGATCAGTAGGTCAGTTTTAGGTTTATTAAGGGAGTGGAAAGCATGAGGAAGATGCACGCACTGTTACTAAGTTCACTGCTCGTCATAAGCGCGTGTACGCCTGTTTTTGACAACAGGGAAGAAGTCATCCAGGAAACAAAGGATGAAAGCAACAACCAATCCGCCATTATTCCGAACTACAATATGTCGGAACAAGATTATCGGATGATTTTAACGGAAAGCAGTCCCAAGGTGTCCAGCGCCCGGACTGTCACGACGAATCAAATGGGAAACAGGATGGATATCGATGAATTCGAACGAGGACTAAGGCGTCATTCGAAAGAATACTTCAGTCCCGATGATTATTTTTTCCAGCCGGGGCAATACCTGGATGGGGATACTTTGTTCACCTGGCTCGGACGTGAAGGCAACGTACAACCTGACGAAGACCAGGATCCCGAAGATGTAGAAGACGGTCTCAACCCTGAATTGAATGAAGAGGAGGCGAGTGAGGAAGAATTCCGGGAAAACCCTCGATATATCTCCAATATCATCGAACAAAATTACTTAGTGAAAAAAGATGAGAACGTCGTGGAGCTAAGTGGTGTCACTATCGGAATTTCCTTGCGAACTGTCTACAACTTTACGGCAGATGATCGGAGTTATTCTGTAGACCATTCGACAGAAGAACTTCTACAAAAAGGGAAAGAGTACGCAGATGAAATCTTACAGCGAATTCGTGAGAGAGAAGAACTGAAAGATGTTCCGGTCGTATTCGCGCTGTACGAAGAGGAAGAAGCAAGTTCCAAAATCCCAGGCAAGTTTTTAAGCAAAGCATATGTCGATGAATCGTCTAGTACTGTCAGCGGATGGAATTCGATTAATGAAAAACATGTTCTTTTTCCATCAGATGAAGCAGAAGAGAATCATTTCGATGACGCTCAGATTTTCTCCGACTTTAGAAAAGAGGTATCTGATTACTTTCCTAATTTCGTAGGGATGATCGGAAATGGCTTTTATGTGGATAACAACTTGCGCGACATATCCATCGAAATTCCGATACAGTTCCAGTCAGAATCGGAAGTCGTTGGTTTTACCCAGTATGTCTATAGTCTAGTCAACGAAATGTTTGCTGACCATTATAATGTCCAGATAAATATTCATAGTATGGATGAAACGGAAAGCTTGATTGTCAAAAAAGCAGGAGAGCAAGAACCGTTTGTGCATGTGTATGAATAACTCAAACCGTCCAGATTATCTGGGCGGTTTGTTATTATCAAGATTTTTTTGTGGTTTTTAATAAGTACCTGTATACGTATCTTATTATATGGAAGAAACTTGATCGTATTTTTCGACAAAATAAGAAAAAATACGAGGAATAAAGACTATATAGTATTATTAAGATAATAAATTATATATAAAGTGATATTTGGACTAAAATGAGGCATATTGATTTGAAGTTACATTCAAGTTACGGTAGAATAGTTTTGGAAACGCTTAATGTGGTAATTTTCTAAAAATTACATAGCGTCACCCATTTACTTTCAAGGAGGCGGTTTTTTATGGTGGTCCCTTACAAACATGAACCATTTACTGACTTCACAGTGGAAGAAAACCGAAAGGCTCTAGAAGCTGCAATTAAACAGGCTGAAGCAGACCTTGGCAAGGACTATCCACTTATTATCGGCGGAGAGCGTATCATGACAGATGAAAAAATTAAAGTTGTGAATCCTGCCAATAAAAAAGAAGTGATTGGCTATGTATCGAAAGCGAATCAGGATCTAGCTGAAAAAGCTCATAAGATAGCAGACGAAACGTTCGACTGGTGGCGCAAGACGAAAGCGCAGTTCCGTGCAGACATCTTGTTCCGCGCGGCCGCAATCGTTCGTCGCCGCAAGCATGAGTTTACCGCTCATCTTGTAAAAGAAGGTGGAAAGCCATGGAAAGAAGCGGACGCGGATACCGCAGAAGCGATCGACTTTTTGGAATTTTATGGGCGGCAAATGTTAGAAATCGATAAAGGGGTGGAAATCAATTCTCGTCCAATTGAGAATAACCGTTTCCATTACATCCCTCTGGGTGTAGGAGTAGTCATCTCCCCGTGGAATTTCCTTTTTGCGATCATGTGTGGAACAACGGTCGCAGCGATGGTGTCTGGAAATACAGTGCTTCTGAAGCCGGCCAGTGCAACGCCCATCATTGCTTATAAAATGATGGAAGTGTTAGAAGAAGCAGGTCTTCCGAATGGGGTTATTAACTACATTCCTGGCAGCGGGAAAGAGGTGGGCGACTATCTTGTCGATCACCCGCGCACACGGTTTATCAGCTTCACTGGTTCTCGTGAAGTCGGTACCCGTTTGTTTGAGCGTGCTGCAAAAGTCCATGAAGGTCAAAAGTGGTTGAAACGTACGATCATTGAAATGGGAGGGAAAGATACCATCGTCGTCGATAGTGAATCCGATCTTGAGCTTGCAGCAGATGCCATTACGTATTCCGCGTTTGGCTTCTCTGGTCAAAAATGTTCGGCATGTTCACGAGTCGTTGCCCACGAAGAAGTATACGATGAGCTCCTAGACCGAGTAGTCCAGAAAACGAAGGAACAAGTCAATTACGGGGATCCGACTGATAATAGCAATTATATGGGCCCAGTCATCGACCAGAGCGCCTATGATAAAATTATGGACTATATTGAAATCGGCAAGAAAGAGGGTAAGCTGATGACAGGTGGAAAAGGGGATGACAGCAAAGGGTGGTTTGTCGCACCGACCGTTTTTGCTGACCTTGCCCCGGATGCTCGCCTCATGCAAGAGGAAATCTTCGGTCCTGTTGTCGGATTTACGAAAGCAAAGTCGTTTAAGGAAGCGATTGAAATTGCTAATAATACAGAGTACGGTCTGACAGGTGCGGTCATCTCCAATAACCGTGAGCACATTGAAATGGCCCGTGAAGACTTCCATGTCGGGAACTTGTACTTTAATCGCGGGTGTACGGCAGCTATCGTCGGTTATCATCCATTTGGTGGATTCAACATGTCCGGTACTGATTCCAAAGCGGGTGGTCCTGATTATTTGATCCATCATATGCAAGGAAAAACCACTTCCGAAATGTTATAATGAACGGACTGAAAAAATCCCTTTTCTCCCACAAAGAGAAAGGGGATTTTTTTATAGGGAATGGAACATACTAACTACATCTCGAAAAGGGGAATATTCCCCATTTTTACATCCATATAAAAATTTAAAAAATAAATTTTGTGAATGTTTATCATAAAAATGTCACATATGTGTATTTTTATACCGGTTATATGTATAAAAATTCAAATATGATAAAATATCTAAATTTTTGCAATGTTCCGATTAAAGTTATATGATATAGTGGTACCTGTGTTTGGATTTTTTAAGTCTTTGTGACTTAAGAATCATGCGTCGGTGCGATTGCATAGGATTGTATATACTAAGGCCTGGGAGGTGGAAATGTGTTTGAACTCGCTACTGCAACATCAGCATCAATCGCTGGGGCAACATGGTTCTGGTTATTTGTCCCAATGCCAATCTTAATCATTCTATCTATCATTACACTATTCACTGAGAGGAGCGAATAACAAAACATGAGTACTGCAACGTTAATAACGTTTATTGTTTATTTAATCGGTATGCTGGGGATCGGTTTTGCAGCTTATCGTCTAACATCTGATTTATCAGATTATGTCTTAGGTGGTCGTCGTTTAGGTCCAGGAGTAGCCGCACTATCAGCTGGTGCTTCTGATATGAGTGGCTGGTTGCTGCTAGGTTTACCAGGTGCCATTTATGCAGGTGGTCTATCTGGAGCCTGGATTGGTGTCGGCCTAGCTATTGGTGCATACTTAAACTGGCAGTTTGTAGCGCGTCGTCTGCGTATATTCACGGAGGTTGCGAACGACTCCATTACTGTTCCAGACTATCTTGAGAACCGTTTCCAAGACCATTCCCATATCTTACGTGTCATCTCTGCAGCTGTTATTTTATTATTCTTTACCTTCTACACCTCTTCCGGTATGGTCGCTGGTGCGAAGCTGTTCGAAGCTTCTTTTGCATTGAGTTATACACAAGCGCTGTGGTTAGGCGCAATTGTAACCATTTCTTACACTTTCTTAGGTGGATTCCTAGCGGTAAGTTGGACAGACTTTGTTCAAGGTATCCTAATGTTCTTCGCCTTGATTGCAGTGCCGATCGTTGCTGTATCTGAGTTAGGTGGATGGAATGAAGCGACAAATGCAGTTGCTCAAATCGACCCAACCTACTTGAACATGGTTCAAGGTGTCGGTGCCCTGGCCATCATCTCCTCCCTTGCATGGGGGCTTGGATACTTCGGTCAGCCACATATCCTTGTTCGTTTTATGGCTCTACGCTCAGCTAAAGATGTACCGAAAGCTCGACTGATCGGTATCGGTTGGATGGTTCTAGGTCTATATGGTGCAATTTTCACAGGTCTATTCGGACTTGCTTATATCAACACAGCAGATGTAGCCGATCTTTCTACATTTAACGCAGAAGTTATAACAGAAGGCGGCATCCAAATGCTTGCCGACTCTGAGAAAATTTTCATTACGTTTTCACAAATCTTGTTCCACCCTGTCATTGCAGGTATCTTGCTGGCAGCAATCCTATCTGCCATCATGAGTACGATTGACTCTCAGTTGCTTGTATCTTCTTCAGCACTTGCAGAGGACTTCTACAAAGCAATCTTCCGTAAGAATGCATCAGAAAAAGAATTGGTATGGGTTGGTCGTTTTGCGGTAGCTGCAATCGCTTTGATTGCTGTTCTACTTGCTGGTAACCCAGACAGTACCGTTCTTAGCCTTGTATCTTACGCTTGGGCAGGTTTCGGTGCCGCATTTGGTCCGATCATAATCTTGTCCTTGTTCTGGAGCGGAATCACACGTAATGGTGCCCTCGCAGGTATCATCGTCGGTGCTGTTACAGTCGTTGTATGGGGAGACTTCTTGAGTGGCGGGTTCTTCGATCTTTATGAACTCGTACCTGGTTTCTTATTGAGTGGTCTTGTTGCTATTCTTATAAGTTTAGCTGGTACACCACCAAAAGCTGTAGTTGAATCTTTCAACAAAGCTAAAAATCATTAATTTATAAGAAAGAAATCCTCGGCCCCAAAGGTCGAGGATTTCTTTCGTCAACTCTTCCATATAAGCTCCCTATTCTTGAAGGTTCCGTTTCGAGACATCTGTTGAAGTGCGAATGGGGGCTTGGAAGCTACTCGCTTTCCGCGGGGAAGACGGCAAGCTTCCTCGGACTGTGCGCCCTGTGGGATCTGCGGGACAGGTGAGACCCCGCAGAGCTTTAGCTCGATGAGGCTCACCGCCCGCCCCACGGAAAGCGAACCTTTTCCCGTAGCCCCCAAACTCCCACTAAAGTCTCGAAATCGAGTTCTCCAAATGCTGCCATATATCGGAACAACGAGGCTTATTAAAATCCTCCTTGTTCCGATATAAGACAGCGCCAGGCTGATATGTTAAGATAAGAAAGGTGTGCAACGTACGTTGAAAATGGATTCTGAAATTTGGTATGATCATATATTATGTGAGATCGAAATGGAGGTCGCATTATGTCCAGAATTAGCAAAGACGAAGTGAAGCATGTCGCGAATCTTGCGCGTCTTGCAATCACGGAAGAAGAAGCAACAACATTCACAAAACAACTTGATGACATCATCACGTATGCCGAACAATTGAATGAACTCGATACAACCGGCGTTGAACCTACGACACACGTTCTTGACTTGAAGAACGTTATGCGTAAGGACGAGCCGAAGAAGTGGATCACACAGGATGATGCACTGCAAAATGCACCAGACAAACAGGATGGGCAGTTCAAAGTGCCATCCGTATTGGAATAAGGAGGTTCGACGATGTCTTTATTTGACTATACATTGCGTGAGCTTCAAGAGAAGCTACATAACAAAGAAATCTCTGTGACCGATCTAGTGGAAGAGTCCTATAAGCGAATTGAAGAAGTAGACGAAGAAGTCCAGGCGTTCATCACCTTGAACAAAGAAGCGGCGAAACAGAAGGCGGCTGAGCTTGATCAAGAACGAGGAAATGCTGATGCGAAGTTGTTTGGTCTTCCAATCGGTGTAAAAGATAATATCGTTACTAAAGGTTTGCGGACAACAGCAGGAAGTCAGTTCCTTTCTAACTTTGAAGAGCCACTTTATGATGCGACGGTCGTCAATAAGTTGAACGATGCAAAGTCCGTCACGATTGGTAAATTGAATATGGATGAATTTGCGATGGGTTCTTCCAATGAAAACTCCAGCTATGCAGCTGCCCGCAACCCTTGGAACACGGATTATGTTCCAGGTGGATCAAGTGGTGGCTCGGCTGTTGCGGTAGCCGCGGGAGAAGTTCCTTACTCCTTAGGTTCTGATACTGGTGGTTCAATCCGTCAACCAGCTGCATACTGCGGTGTTGTAGGGTTGAAGCCGACTTATGGTCGTGTTTCCCGTTTTGGTTTGATTGCATTCGCGTCCTCGCTAGACCAGATCGGCCCAATTACTCGTAACGTTGAGGACAATGCCTTTTTACTAGAGACGATTGCAGGACACGACAAAATGGATTCGACTTCTGCGAATGTAGAAGTTCCAAAGTACACAGAATCTCTTACAGGTGACGTAAAAGGCCTGAAGATCGCTGTTCCGAAAGAATATCTCGCTGAAGGTGTTTCTACGGAAGTAAAAGAAGCGGTGCAAGCTGCTCTTAAGGAATATGAAAAAATGGGCGCTACATGGGAAGAAGTTTCCCTTCCTCACTCTAAGTACGCGCTATCCACTTACTATTTGCTCTCTTCTTCTGAAGCGTCCGCTAACCTGGCCCGTTTCGATGGTGTTCGTTACGGCAAGCGCGCCGAAGATGCAGAAACAATGCTTGATATGTTCAAGCGGTCCCGTGCAGAAGGCTTCGGAGATGAAGTGAAGCGCCGAATCATGCTTGGAACATTCGCATTGAGTTCTGGTTATTATGATGCGTATTACAAGAAGGCTCAGCAAGTACGTACATTAATTAAAAACGATTTTGAAAAAGTATTCGAAGATTATGATGTCATCATTGGACCGACAACGCCGACACCCGCCTTTAAAGTCGGGGACAAAGTGGATGATCCGATGACGATGTATGCCAACGATATTTTGACGATTCCTGTAAACCTTGCCGGTGTACCTGGAATCTCTATTCCTTGTGGGTTCTCTGGTGATGGACTTCCAATCGGATTGCAGATCATCGGGAAGCACTTTGATGAAGGTACGGTTTATCGTGCCGCACACGCCTTCGAACAGGCAACTGAATATCATAAACAACGCCCGTCCCTTGGAGGTGCGCGCTCATGAATTTTGAAACGATTATCGGACTTGAAGTCCACGTAGAACTAAAAACTGATTCTAAAATCTTCAGCCCGTCTCCGAACATGTTCGGAGATGACCCGAATACAAACGTCAACCCGATCGACCTCGGATACCCTGGAGTTCTTCCTGTCTTGAATGAAGAAGCTGTCAATTTCGCAATGAAGGCTGCTATGGCCCTGAATTGTGATATTGCTACTGATACGAAGTTTGATCGTAAAAACTATTTTTATCCAGACAATCCGAAAGCTTACCAAATTTCTCAATTCGATAAGCCGATCGGTGAAAATGGGTACATTGATATAGAAGTGGATGGCAAAAAGAAACGGATCGGGATCACTCGTCTTCACATGGAAGAAGATGCTGGTAAACTGACACACAGTGATGATGGCTATTCGCTTGTCGATTTTAACCGCCAAGGGACACCACTTGTGGAAATTGTATCAGAGCCGGACATCCGTTCACCGAAAGAAGCATATGCCTATCTGGAAGCATTGAAAAACATCATCCAGTACACTGGTGTTTCTGACTGTAAAATGGAAGAAGGGTCTCTAAGATGTGATGCTAACCTGTCCATCCGCCCGATTGGTCAGGAAGAGTTCGGTACGAAGACAGAGCTTAAAAACTTGAACTCCTTCTCTTTCGTACAAAAAGGACTCGAATTCGAGGAAAAACGTCAGCAGAAAGAATTGCTCTCTGGTGGGGAGATTCTTCAAGAAACACGCCGCTATGATGAGCAGACCAAGGAAACAATTTTAATGCGTGTAAAAGAAGGTTCTGATGATTATCGTTACTTCCCAGAGCCGGACCTTGTTCCACTCCACATCGATGAAGCGTGGAAACAACGCATTTATGAGCAAATTCCTGAGCTTCCGGATGCCCGTAAGAAACGCTACATCGAAGAGTTGAAGCTACCAGAATACGACGCAATGGTCCTGACTAACAACAAAGAGCTTTCTGATTTCTTTGAAGAGACGATCGCTCAAGATGCAGATATCAAGCAAGCATCCAACTGGTTGATGGGGGAAGTTTCTGCTTACATGAATAAGCACTATAAGGAACTTCATGAGCTTGAACTTACACCACAATCACTAGCCAAATTGATCCAACTGATCGAAGATGGTACGATTTCTTCGAAGATTGCGAAGAAAGTCTTCACTGAGCTAGTCGAAAATGGTGGCGAGCCGGAAAAAATCGTCAAAGAAAAAGGACTCGTACAAATTTCTGACGAAGGTCAATTGACAGAAATCGTTGTTAACATTATGGATAACAACCCACAGTCCATAGAAGATTTCAAAAACGGTAAAGACAAAGCACTCGGCTTTTTAGTCGGTCAAGTGATGAAAGAGACAAAAGGGCAAGCGAACCCACCGATGGTTAACAAAATCATCCTTGCTGAAATGGAAAAACGCTAAAGCTTCTCATATACACGAAAAAGCACGCACAGTGACACAAGTGCGTGCTTTCGTATGGTTTGGGACTTCCTATCATATAATATATAAATAGTTTGCAATTTCAGGAAAACACGCTATGATGTAGAATGGAACACGCTTGGAATAAAAGGGGGTCATCTAATGAAACGTGCCCGAATTATATATAACCCGACCTCTGGAAGAGAAGTCATACGTAAGGTTCTCCCGGACATTCTGCAACGATTCGAACAGTCCGGATATGAAACATCCGCCCATGCGACCACATGTGCTGGCGATGCCGTCAAAGCCGCTCAGTATGCTGTCGATCGTAAGTTTGACGTCGTGATCGCAGCCGGAGGAGACGGAACCATAAATGAAGTGATCAATGGACTTGCCGAGCAACCTCACAAGCCGAAACTCGGTGTTATTCCAGTCGGGACAACTAACGATTTTGCCCGTGCATTGCACATACCAAGAAACATCCATAAAGCTGTCGATATTATTTTAGAAGGTTATACTCATGCCCTCGATATCGGCCGCGTTAATGACCAGTATTTCATGAACATTGCTGGTGGAGGGAAAATCACCGAAATTTCCTATGAAGTGCCAAGTAAGCTGAAGACGATGATCGGTCAGCTCGCTTATTATTTAAAAGGAATCGAAATGCTGCCTTCTATCCGACCGACCCGGGTGGAAATGGAATATGATGGGAAATGGTATGAAGGCGAGATCATGCTTTTTCTTGTCAGTAATACTAACTCTGTCGGTGGGCTGGAAAAATTAGCTCCCTCAGCACGCATGGACGACGGCCTTTTTGATTTGATGATCATTGAAAAAATGAACATTGCCGAATTTGTCCGGCTGGCCACGCTCGCTATTCAAGGCAACCATCTAAACCATCCGAAGTTCATTCACACAACGGCTAGCCGGGTGAAAGTAAAGACAGATGAGAAGATGCAGCTGAATATTGACGGGGAATTTGGTGGATTATTGCCCGGGGAATTTGTCAATTTGTACAAGCACCTGGATTTTTTTGTCCCGGAAGACAAGTTTAAGGAAGAAGAAGTGGAATAATGGGGAGCGCTGCTGTGGATGACAGTGGCGTTCTTTTGTTTTTTAGTGCCTAAGACCACCGTTTCTGAAAAAGAAAAGCATTTTTCAGCTCCGTTGTTCTTATGCTTGTCGCAGCTATCAGGGCGACTTCGCACTTAAGGATATGATAAACTACGTATAGAGTATATATAAAAAGGACGGATGAATGATGGCGAAACCAAAACCGCCGGTGCAGAAAAACCAGACGATTGAACTCAGCTTTGAAGATTTGACACATGAAGGTAATGGGGTAGGGAAAGTCGATGGCTATCCACTTTTCGTACCGTATGGCCTTCCTGGTGAAAAGGCTGAGGTGAAAGTCATCAAAGTGAAAAAGAATTTCGGGTTCGGCAAGCTGATCAATGTCACAGAAATGAGTGACGATCGCGTAGAGCCGCCTTGTGATGTTTTCTATCAGTGTGGCGGCTGCCAGCTTCAGCACATGAGTTATCAGATGCAGCTTGATATGAAGCAAAAGCAAGTGAAAGACAACATGAAAAAAATCGGACACTTGGAACACGTCCCCGTCCATCCAACCATAGGGATGGATGATCCGTGGCGCTACCGTAACAAAGTGCAAATTCCTGTAGGTCAAAAAGATGACGGGGAGCTAATGACAGGTTTTTATCAAAAGCGAAGTCATAACATCATCGATATGGACACTTGCTTGATCCAGGATGAAATGAATGACCGCATGGTGGAAACTGTCCGTCGTATCGCATCCAAGCACGGTATTGATGCTTATGATGAACAAACACACCGTGGCGTCTTAAGGCACATCATGGTACGGACTGGTCAGAATACGAAGGACATTATGATTGTCATCGTAACGAAAACGAAGAAACTTCCACACAAAGACAAAATGATCGATGAAATCCGCGATGCCTATCCGAATGTGAAATCAATCGTCCATAACGTCAACAGTGCAAAAACGAACGTGATCCTGGGGAAAGAAACGAACATCCTTTGGGGAGATGAATATATCTATGACACAATCGGCGACATCAAATTCATGATTTCCCCAAAATCGTTTTATCAAGTGAACCCCACACAGACGAAAAAGCTTTATGACCAAGCGCTTGAGTACGCTGATCTAAGAGGTGGCGAAACCGTCATTGATGTATACTGCGGCATCGGTACCATTTCATTATTCCTCGCACAGAAAGCGAAGAAAGTATATGGAATTGAAATCGTGCCGGAAGCTGTTACAGATGCAAAGAAAAACGCCCGCCTAAACAAAATGGAAAACGCCGAATTCTATGTCGGACAAGCCGAAGAACTCATGCCATGGTGGCGCAACCAGGGGCTACGCCCAGACGTCATCGTTGTCGACCCGCCACGAAAAGGCTGTGATGAAGAACTGCTGAAAGCGATGCTCGATATGGAGCCAGAGCGAATCGTTTACGTATCTTGTAATCCTTCCACGCTTGCTCGTGATTTAAGGGTATTGGAAGATGGCGGATATGAAACGAAAGAAGTCCAGCCTGTCGATATGTTCCCACAGACAAGTCATGTGGAGTGTGTGACGTGGTTAGAGAATAAATAGTATACTAAATAATTCGGAGGTGTGTGTCCAATGACAACTACTCCATTAAATCACAAAGAAATAAAGATTATCCTGGCTACAGCAGATTCAATTATAGCTCAGGGTGGAAGGACACAACTTGCCAAGATACTGAAGGGATCAAAGGAGAAGAAGTTGTTGGAGCTTGGTTTGGATAAAAATCCTGGCTATGGTTTTTATAAAGACGAAGGCCTTGATGACATTACAAAAAAGATCAATTGGATGATTAAACGTGATTTTTTAGAACTCGAAAAATTCGGGAGGCTTCCTTTGATTGTTTTCACTGACAGGGGGTGGCTGATTCAATCTGATCAATATGCAGATAAATTGATTCGTGAATGGGAAGAGTGGCTCGAACAAGGAAAACAGAATCCGGATATGACCTACCTGAAGGATCGGAACAGACAGATGATTCTCTTAATGCTTGAAAAAATCAAAGAATCTCGCAACAAAGCGTTCATTCCTTATTTACAACTATGGGGAGAAGTAGATTATAAAAAAGTTCGTGCGGCTATTCGAGAGACGATAAGTGTACTGGAAGGCAACGAACCTTTTGATGACTCGTTTCTAATAGAAAGAAAAGAGCAGATTCAGAGAGCATTAGAGGGTTGTTGGTGGTACGAGGTTCTAGGGTAGGTATATAAATGATGGATAGTTAGTCTACTTGAGATATTAAAGTGTTCATCGACATTACACTTATGCTTTTTATATTTTAATGCCTGCCCCACATTGTTAAAGAATTAACGGAGTGGGGCAGACACCATCAAAAAGGCTTACTTCAAATTTCTATGGCTTATTAACTCAGATACAACAAAAGCGAGGTCGTCATTTCCATAGAGAGACAACACTTCAAGCAAAGTCTCAGAATCAATGTGATCGGACTCCTCTTTCGGGACGGTCAACTCCAAGGCATCGACCAGTTCTTTATTTTTATCCTGATATGGATAGGCTTTTTTATAAATGGCTACAGGGTCCAGTTCATGATTGATACACCACTGGGCAAAAAGCAAAATCATCATTTTTTCGCCTTTTTGATAATTACGAATAACTTCTTCTTCATTGCTCCGGTCCACACAGCATACCTCCTTTGTGAGTGGCGCACGTTTTTATGTCGTTTACCCTCAGCAGTAGTCTTCCCCATACCATGATAGCAGATATCTATTAAAGTATGGTCTGTTGTCTCATGTCGCGTTTAGTTGTTTTTGCTTTATTGGTAGAAGTCAGGCACTGGGACTCCATACAAGTAAATTTAATATTGAAATCTTAATTTTTTATGTAATAATAGTAAAACAGATTAAATTGTTAGAAAAAATACAATATTATTATTTTTTAACCAGGGAGGAATCGAGATGTCTGATACCAGGACGGCGATGATCGTCGGCGGGGGGATAGGCGGACTTGTTACTGCTCTTAAACTTCACCGCGTTGGCGTGTCAGTGCGTGTCTTCGAAAGTGTAGAAACAATTAAAGCGTTGGGAGTCGGAATTAACCTTTTGCCTCATGCGGTGAAGGTTCTGACGGAATTGGGTCTGGATGATGAGCTTAAAAAGATAGGGCTTCCGACTGCAGAGCTTATGTTTGTGAATAAGTTCGGCAAGAAGATTTGGCAGGAGGATCGAGGGCTGAATGCCGGCTATCATTGGCCCCAATATTCAATCCATCGCGGCCGCCTGCAAATGCTTCTACTGAAAGCAGTCAAAGAAAGGCTTGGTGAGGATGCGGTTTATACGGGTCATCATTTGACTTCATTTAGTATGTTCGGTAACAAGGTAACCGCTCATTTTATAAATAAAAAAACAGGGGAACAAGCAGGTACATATAGCGCTGATACAATGATTGCAGCGGATGGTATTCATTCGGCTGTCCGTAAATTCTACTATCCAAATGAAGGGGAGCCGAAGTTCAGTGGCAGGATTTTATGGCGTGGTATCACAGAATCCACTCCTTTTCTGACAGGAAAGTCAATGATTATGGCCGGTTACCAGGATCAAAAGTTTGTTGCCTATCCAGTATGTCCGGATGCACATGAAAAAGGAAGGTCTCTTGTCAATTGGATTGCTGAACTGAAAGTGGATGACGGATTGGTTTCACGGGCAGATTGGAATAGGGAAATTGATAAGGGGAAATTTGAGCCTCATTTTGCTGGTTGGGATTTTGGCTGGCTGAATGTACCTCAATTGATTGATGAAACAGATGCTGTCTATGAATTCCCGATGGTGGACCGTGATCCGGTACCTCGGTGGACATTCGGGCGTGTAACGTTGCTCGGAGATGCAGCTCACCCTATGTACCCGATTGGATCAAATGGTGCATCACAGGCAATTCTTGATGCTGATGCTTTAGCACATGCCTTAGTAGAACAGCCGCATACAGAGGCTGCATTAAGAGCATATGAATATGCGAGGTTGGAACCAACAGCCAATATCGTTCGGACAAATCGTCAGAATGGGCCAGAAATAGTGATGCAGATTGTCGAAGATCGGGCACCTGAGGGTTTTGATAAGTTGGACGATGTGATTTCGTATGAAGATCTAGAGGAAATTGCTAATAAATATAAAAAACTTGCCGGCTTCGACCGGGAGACATTAAATAGTAAATAGGGGAGTGCAACTATGATAGAACACATTGTATTGGTCAAGTTTTCTCAGGAAACAACAAATGAACAAAAGCAGGAATTGATCCGCAGGACACTGGAGTTGAAAAATATTATCCCGGGAATCGTTGATATTCAGCAGGGGATCAATTTTTCCAATCGCAGCCAGGGGTATGAAGTAGGACTGACGGTGCGGTTCAAGGACAGGGAGGCCTTGGAGACTTATGGCCCACATCCTGCCCATCAGGAAATTGTTTCTTATTTGAATAACATTGGCATGGAAGACAGTGTTATTGTAGATTTTGAAATATAGGTTTATTTTAGTTTTGTACTTTAGCGCTTAAACGCGTTAATTTGATTTTGATAGGGGGGATTCCATGAAAGCTATACATGCAGGAAAGATTATTGATAATAGCCGTTTTAGTTCCTTCCATTTTTCTATTATTTTCTGGTGCTTCTTCATCATTCTTATGGATGGATATGATGTGGTCATTTATGGCTCCGTTGTACCTTCATTAATAGAAGAGTGGAATATATCTTCCGTGACAGCAGGGGCAATCGGGAGCTATACCGCTGCTGGCACGGCTGTTGGTGCTGTGTTTTTCGGATTATTGGCAGATAAACTTGGCCGGAAGAATGTCATCCTGCTATGCACCGTCCTATTCAGTTTATTCACCGCACTGTCGGCATTTTCTGCAGGACCAACGATATTTACGGTCTTCCGGGTTATTGCGGGATTGGGGCTTGGTGGTGTTATGCCGAACGTTATCGCACTATCCACGGAATATGCCCCGAAAAAAATCAGAGCTGCTATGGTTTCCTTTATTTTTTGCGGGTACTCGATCGGAGCTATTGCGGCAGCCCTGTTCAGTAAATCCATTTTGCCTTCGCTTGGCTGGCAGCCGGTTTTCTGGATTGCTGGTCTGCCGTTATTGCTGATCCCTTTTATAGCAAGAAGTCTTCCAGAATCAGCAAGCTTCTTGTTAGCCAAAGGGAAGGAAGAAAAGTTGAGGGAAACCCTGCAAAGAATCGATCCAGAAATACGAATGGATGACAGAACTTCCTTTGAAAAACCTGAGCCTGCAAGGAAAGGACTTCCATTGGTGAAACTTTTTGAAAAGAAACGTGCCATCAGCACAATTATGTTCTGGATTTCGTGTTTTTCCTGTTTTGTACTGATTTATGCGATGAATACTTGGCTACCACAACTGATGATAGATGCGGGATACAGTTTAAGTTCGAGTTTAGTGTTCGTCGCTATGATGAATGTCGGTGCCATCGTCGGCACGGTGGTTTTTGGAAGACTGGCGGACAAGTGGGGCTTTAAAAAAGTGATGGTGCCTCTTTATATTGTCGGGGCGATTGCACTAGCCAGTATTGGACTGACGCAGAAGCTTATATTGGCTTATCTGTTAATAGGGATGATCGGGGCTGCATCTGTTGGTGTCCAGAATATTAGCAATGCCTTTGTTTCCCAATACTATCCGCCTTCCATGCGTTCCACCGGTATTGGTGCCGCAATGGCCTTCGGGAGGGTAGGCGGCATCTTCGCTCCTACGTTTGTCGGTGTTCTGTTGACGTTGAACATGTCTCCCCAGGTGAATTTCACTGTTATCGCCATGGCCGCCGTCCTCGGAGGAGTATCGATTCTGTTTGTTCAGGAAAAACATGCCTATTATAACAGGGAAAGTGAATCTCATAAGGGGGACACTGAAAGGAAAGAAGTGGTGTGAATTTAGAAGGTATTAAAAACAAGCTGGGTTATTGCCCAGCTTGTTTTTTAATACGGAAAGCTCTATTTCTTTGTCACATGTTAAACATGTTTTTGAATGTCTGAAAAGTTTCTTCCTGTTTCTCTCGTGAACTCTCAGGAGCCGTGTTTTTAATGAATTTATCCATTAAGGCAATGTAACGATTGAGAAGCATTGTTTGCTGCAGGGCCATATGTATATGAATATTACGGACATTTTCAGCTTTCATCCTTAATCCTGAATTGAAATTTTTATTCGCCATTGTTTCCGCAGAGGTTTTGAGTTCTGTTAATATATTCTCTTGACTCATACCTAAGGAGATTTGTTGACAGTCTATCTGAACAGGTTCCCACTTGTGTAAATCTTGGATGCCGATGGTTTCATTTTGAGCGGGATTCATAAGTGCAATCATTACTTTCACATGGTTCTTCATGATCATGTATTGCTCTGTCGCAACCTGTTTGATCTCCGGTTCTTGGATGCTGCAAATGAAAGTGGCTAATTTATCCAATTCAGCTTTATGAACGGTCAAGTGTTCTGCCATTAAACTTAAGTCGATCATTTTTAGAATCATAACTGTCATCCCTCCATATCTTTATATTTATTTCTTTCATAAAAAATAATGACTGGAGGTACCAAGTAACAATATGGCATTTGAATGAGAAATAGCGATGTGTGCTCTCAGGAGGGTTTTATCTATAAAAGGGAGGTTTGAAGCTTGCAAAAGGAAAGGTAACATAGAAAGGTCAAAACGTTGTATAAAAGGTTAACTGAATAATTACAAGGAAAAAGGCCCAGCTGTTATCTTCTTGACTGTTGGAATTTGGAATGGAATATCTGAAGGTGAATAAATAAGGCAGCCTGCGTGTTATTTTTTTCTGGTTAGTGATAAGCCTCAAATTATTTATTACGGGAAGTAATTAAGCGGATGACAATGATGAAACCTAAAATTAATATTGGCCAAAATTCTCTGGTTACAATGGAATAGGAGAAATTTCTATCGGTTATAGGAAAGAATAGGTGTGCTCCATTTCCAAGAAAGTCTATTAAGATACCACCAATCAATAACACGCACATAATTCCGATCCATTGCATAATAAAAGATTCTGTAATCATTTTTCTTGTCAACAAAGCAATTCCTGCACCAATAAAGGGTACAAAAAATAGCGAATGAGTAAAAATAAAACCAAACAGTTTAGGGATATCTAATATAAAAACCAATAGACTGCCTAATAGGATAATGGATAAGCGCCTTTTTACAGGAAGTTTACTCCCAAAGAAAATATCTATTATTAAGGCACCTGCTAATGCATGGAGTAAACTGGAAGGGATATGATCGATTATCATCTGTAGCATGTTGGTCATCCTTCTTTCTTACATAGGTATGGTCAGTGATATATGGACTTTTCGGAATTCATTTCATTGTAGAAATAGAAACCTGAGGGGGACATAGAGTGGGAGAAAACAGGGGGAATAAAGAGAGGTTGGATAAACACTACAGACCAATGAAGAGGAACAATCAGCTCCCTGGCCGGTCAGGGAGCTACATAGCCTCTTTTATACCTTTTCTTACAAGCCACCAGTTAGGCGGGAAACTAACCAGGAAGCCGATAATCATCGCTATTTGCATCATAAACCAGTACGAAGGTTCACTAGGGTTAGGAGGATTCGTGAATAATAGATAGTGCACAATTGCCATCCAGCCGAACATACCGATTTGAAATGTGATTACGGATAAGGTATCTGCCTTAATGGATTTCTTAAAGGATTGCATTACTCCTTGGTCCTTATCCATTGGATAAATCGCGAGGAATTGGAACGCGATACCGAATAGATAGGCTAAAATGAATTCCACCAGATAGTGGGCAAACAAGGTAGAACCTGCGATCGCTATTCCAGTCATCGCAACAATAGGGACACCTACTATATCTCCGAATGTACATCCACCGGCACAGTGACTGGCGGAAACAAAGACTTTAGCAGATTTGTTCCGATCATCCTCTTTGTTAGCATCTTTGGCTTTCAAACGACCCCATTTGAAATATGCCCACACAGCAAAGGGGCCAAAGAACCAACCATTGATTGGCCAGACAATATTCATGATTCTCATCATTTGTGGATGTCTGATGACATCAATTGCAATAATGATAGTGCATATGATCCCAATAGCTAATGCTATCCACGATATAGTAGTTAACATGCAGTCACTCCTTTCTGTTTTTTATTGGTGTACCCGTTACTGTGTAAGATGAAAACATAAAGTATGGTCCTTACTTAAGATGCAGGATATAAGTTACTAACAAAAGACTACTTCCTTTACCGGGAAGTAGTCTTTTTCGATAACTAGTAGTGTTGCGGGAGTCAGACACCTAAAAAGAACCAAAAATTTAAGTTTTGTTTATAGTTGTCAGGGTAAAGACCTATGTTGCTAAAATACTGTATTTAAATATGAAAGAACTCGGAAAAGAAATGTTTTACCATGTCTGGAAGCAATTATGAAATTATTGAATCAATAGGGAAGGAGATGGCTTTATGGGAATTCGCTGGGCGCCACTCATCGTTCTACTCATGCTGGTGAGTGGGTGCGGGATACGAGTGCTCGACCCGCAAAGTGATACGGCGAAAGTTCAAACGGAGCTGATTTATTTTAGTTTCGGTATTATGGTGCTCGTGCTGCTAACCGTTTTCGGTCTTATGGCAAGGTTCGTAAAAAAGTATCGGGATGATGGTTCTAGTGATTACCTCCCCACCCAAACCGAAGGAAATAAGAAACTAGAAATCACTTGGACCGTAATACCGATTCTGATCGTTATCATTCTAGCTGTGCCGACAACGATTGTCACAATGAATCAATCCCCGAATAGTGAGGCGATAAGTACAGCTGAAGATTCCACTGGCGAAGAAGTACACGTGAGAGTAGAGGCTGAACGGTTTTCCTGGACTTTTCGTTATGAAAACGGCAAAACTTCAGAGGATTTGTATTTGCCAGAAGGCGCTACGGCAGTTCTAACACTAAGATCCAAAGATGTCATCCACTCTTTCTGGGTGCCATCGTTAGGCGGTAAAGTTGATGTGCTTCCTCATAAGGACAATGTCTATGAAATCGAAAATGTGGAGGAAGGTGTCTATCTGGGCAAATGTGCCGAATTCTGTGGTACATATCATACGAAAATGCGGTTTACTACGCATGTCGTTTCAGAACAGGAATACCGTGAATGGTTAGAAAATTGATGAAGGAAGGGGGATAAGCATGCTTTTTGGAATTTCCAAAGATACGCTATATCAACAGTCTGATGTCATACTCGCTTGGATTGTAACGCTCCTTGCAGGGGGGTGGCTATTGTATTACATTACTAAAAAAGAGAAATGGCCATTAATCATGGATTATATTCAATCAACGAATCACCGAAAAGTCGGGATCATGTATATGTTGAGCGGCCTTCTGTTTTTCTTCAGAGGGGGGATGGATGCTTTATTAATTCGTACTCAGCTCGCTTTTCCTCAGTTTGAATTTTGGGTGATCCAGGGGGATAAATATAGTGGTGTGTTCACCACACATGGGACGGTTATGATTTTCTTTGTGGCAATGCCATTATTGATCGGTTTGATGAATATTGCGGTACCGCTCCAGATTGGCGCGAAGGATCTTGCGTACCCCTTTTTGAATTCACTCAGTTTTTGGTTGTTTTTCAGTGGGGCGGTCTTATTTAACTTATCGTTCTTTTTTGCAACACCTCCTTCGGCTGGCTGGACGGCCTATGCCCCTTTATCACTCGATGAATTTACAAAAGACCCAGGAAACTCCTTTTATATTTTCAGTATTCAAATTTCTGGACTAGGTACATTACTTACGGCGGTTAATATGATTTCGACGATTATAAGACATCGTGCTCAAGGCATGAAGTATACGAGAATGCCATTGTTCCCGTGGGCGACCTTAATCACCTCTTTCTTAATTTTAATTGCCTTCACTGCCTTATCGTCCGGTCTGTATTTATTGATGTTTGATCGGTTATTTGGTACAACCTTTTTCATGGGTGAAGGGGGAAATCCGATTTATTGGCAGCATTTATTTTGGATCTTTGGTCACCCTGAAGTGTATATTTTAGCACTGCCTGCATTCGGTATTTTTTCAGATGTCATCTCAACGTTTTCTAAAAAAGTGGTTTTCGGCTATACAGTCATGGTCATTTCAATAGGACTAATCGGATTATTAGGCTTTATGGTATGGGTCCATCACATGTTCACAGTGGGTCTTGGACCGATGGTGAATACTTTTTTTGCGATTACGACGATGTTAATTGCTGTACCTACAGGGATAAAGGTGTTCAACTGGTTATTCACAATGCGTGGCGGGCGGATTCAAGTGACGACGCCGATGCTATTTGCCCTTGGTTTCATTCCTACCTTTGTAATGGGGGGAGTGACCGGGGTCATGCTGGCCATTCCCGCTGCAGACTTTCAATTTCATGATAGTCATTTCGTCGTTGCCCACTTTCACTACACTATCATTGGGGCAACGGTGCTGGGGATTTTTGCAGGGATGTACTATTGGTATCCGAAAATGTTCGGGAAAAGTCTTGATGAAAAACTTGGGAAATGGCATTTCTGGCTGTTCGTTGTCGGTTTCCATTTAACGTTTTTACCGATGCATTTCTCTGGCCTCCAGGGAATGCCGAGAAGAACGTACACCTATATAGCAGAGGATCAAGTGTTCACCTTTAATGCAATGAGTACGGTCGGAGCTTTCTTGATGGGCGTTGGCATGCTGTTTTTCGCTTGGAATATTTACCGTACTCATAAATCATCTAAGGAAGTTTCTGCGGACCCATGGGATGGACGAACACTGGAATGGGCTGTATCTTCCCCTCCATCTGAGGAAGCATTTGAGAGACCGCCTGAAGTTTTTGCTTCCGATCCGTTGTGGAAGTCGAAAATGGGAGAAAAGGAACTCAAGTTTATAAAAAGTACTCGCCCTGGCCCTGTTGCGACGAATAGCTTTATTCCGATCTTATTCGCTGGCGCCTTGTTCCTGTTCAGTATGGGAATGATATATCAATGGTACTGGCTGGCTGCTGTATTTGCCATAGCGGGCTTTGGTTTATTGTTTCTACGTTCATTTTTGGACGAGCGTATCGAGCATTATAAACAAAAACGCTATAAGCCAGAGGATTTGAAGAAGCTCTTACACGATAAGCGTACAGGATTCTTTAGTTATTTGGTGATCGACTCGATCATGTTTTTAATTCTTTTTACTACTTATGTTATGTTCACCCCTGCTCCGACAGGTCCAAAACCAGAAGAAGTTTTTGAGGCCCGGACCCTGATTATTTCTTCTTTATTTTTGTTACCGAGCAGTTTGACAATGCTTCTTGCCGAGTACGGTTTAAAAAAAGGGAAGAAGGGTGCGTTAAGAGCTGGAGTTTGGCTCACTTTACTCCTTGGCATAGGGTTTTTAGTAGCAGAAGGTCACGAATTTTATACGTATATTCATGAAGGCTACTTGATCGATTCTAATGTATTCATGGCTTCTTTTTACGTACTTGTCGGGTTGCATTATTCCCATGTACTTTTCGGCGTAGGGTGGTTATCAAACCTGCTGATACAGCAAGGTTTCCGTTCCTTGCCGGAAGGTTTGTATGAAGAGAAGCAGACGATTTTTAGTTATTATTGGCACTTTGTCGATCTGATTTGGATTTTTATTATCGGCATTGTCTATCTACCATATTTAATCAGTTAGGAGTTGAACAGTTTGGATAGCGTACTTTTAATCATTTTAATCACTCTATTCGGGCTATTCACCTTCATTCCGCTAATTCTAGTCTTTTGGTTGTATGTTCATGATGAAAAGCAAAACGAACATTCTGTATTGCAAAACTATCCATTGTTAGGGAAATTCCGTTACATCATTGAGAAAATGGGGCCGGAGTTCCGCCAATATTTATTTCATAACGACCGTGAAGGAAGGCCGTTCAACCGTAAAGAATTTGAATACGTCAATAAAGCGGGAAAGTATAATACGCGAATGATGGGTTATGGAGCGGAACGGGACTTTACCCAAGACGGCTGGTTTTTAGTGAACGATATGTTTCCAGTTCAAGATGAAGAATTACGAGTGGATAAAAGTGAAACAATTAAGACGAAACTTTACGAAATAGATAAAGAGCAACTTTTTAAACGAAAAGAACATCGTTTCGAATCAGAGCTTGACCCTGTTTATTTACATGACGATGATTGTGTAGTGCTTGGGGAGCATACGGTCGATCAGCCTTTTCGTTTGAAGGGATTGATTGGTCAATCTGCCATGAGCTTCGGGTCCCTTGGTGATCATGCCATTACAGCGTTATCGAAAGGACTCGGACGTGCGGGCGGCACATGGATGAATACTGGTGAAGGCAGTGTATCCCCTTATCATTTGAAAGGGGACGTAGATATCATCATGCAGATCAGTCCAGGCCTGTTTGGTGTTCGTACAAAAGACGGGGATTTCTCCTGGGAAGCCTTTAACCATAAGGCATCGAATGAACAAATCAAAGCATTCGAACTGAAGCTAGCGCAAGGCGCTAAAACTCGTGGTGGCCACGTAGATGGAGATAAGGTTACGGAGGAGATTGCAGAGATACGAAAAGTCGAGCCGGGAGAAGATATTGATAGTCCAAACCGCTTCCCCGGGATCGATACCCCTGCTGAGCTGCTTCACTTTTTGGATGAGCTGAGATCTGTTGGTGGTAAACCTGTCGGGGTGAAAATTGTGGTAGGTAACGAACAACAGGTAGAACGGTTGATTTCAACTATGGTGGAGGAAGACATTGTGCCTGACTTTATTACGATCGATGGAGGAGAAGGGGGAACAGGAGCCTCGTATTATGGCCTTGCTTATTCTGTGGGCTTGCCTGCTTTCTCTGCCATTCCGATGGTAGACGACACCTTGAAAAAACACGGCATCCGAGAACGCACAAAAATCATTGCATCAGGTAAACTGCTGACACCTGACAAAATTGCGATGGCGTTATCTTTGGGAGCGGATTTAATTAATATTGCACGCGGATTCATGATGAGTGTTGGCTGCATCATGTCCCAGGTCTGCCACAAAAATACTTGTCCAGTAGGAGTGGCGACCACGGATGATGAACTACAAGAGGCCCTTGTTATCGAAGAAAAAGAATACCGGGTGACCAATTACTTGATTGCATTGCGCCAAGGATTATTCGATCTGGCAGCAGTGGCTGGACTAGATTCACCGACAAAATTCAAGAGGAGACATACGGTCTATCATTCGGATTTTCGTAAAGTGATCAATGAAGGTGGGGAAGTGGATAGTAGAGTGTAAAGGCAGAATGCGGCTAGTAATACTACGCCGTAAAGAGGAAGCGGCGAAAGGAAGTATTTTAGCATATGAAAATGCAGAAACTGTCGAATAAATTAGGAAGAGTAATAGAGATGGATGAATGAAAGAAAAGCAGGAGGCTGAAACCAGCCTCCTGCTTTTTGAGATTCTACGAAATAAAATAATAATTGTGGATACCTATATTTATTTGGGTATCACCGAGCTTTAGCATCCAGTCACTCGCGCCGTTAGCAATCCGTCTTGTGGAGGAAGGGAAGATCACCTTCCTACGGGCTGTTTTGCTGAGGTGTTCCGTTTCTATTGAGAGGATTGTGCTATTGATTTATGCGTTATGGTACATCAAATCTTTGTTCTTCTTCAAATCGAAACGGTCCGCGTTCATCACTTTCACCCATGCGGCTACGAAAGCGAGAACAAATTTCTGTTTGTTGTCGTCTTGAGCATAAACTTCGGCAAGTGAACGCAGGACAGAATTGGAACCGAAGACAAGGTCGACGCGTGTCGCTGTACGAACGAGTTCGCCTGTTTGGCGATCGCGTCCTTCATATTCGTTATAGTCAGATGGTTTCCACTCAATATTCATATCCAGCAGGTTGACGAAAAAGTCGTTGGTCAGTGTTCCGACTTTGTCTGTGAATACGCCGTGTTCTGTTCCGCCATGGTTTGTCCCAAGGACGCGCATTCCGCCGACAAGGGCAGTCATTTCCGGTGCGGAGAGTCCTAAAAGCTGTGCTTTATCTACGAGGAGTTCCTCTGGACTCAATGTGTATTTTTTCTTCTCATAGTTACGGAATCCATCAGCCATCGGCTCCAGGACTTCGAAGCTTTCTACATCTGTCTGCTCCTGGGTAGCATCTCCGCGACCAGGGGCAAATGGAACAGTGATATCGACTCCGGCATCTTTGGCTGCTTTTTCTACGGCTGCACTACCTCCAAGGACAATCAAATCAGCCAGGGATACTTCCTTATCAAGGTCATTTTGAATGTCTTCATAAACAGAAAGCACTCTTGAAAGCTGTTCTGGTTCGTTGACTTCCCAATTTTTCTGAGGCTCCAGACGGATGCGGGCACCATTGGCACCACCACGATTATCCGAGCCGCGGAACGTGCTGGCAGAAGCCCAGGCTGTTGTCACAAGCTCACCAACAGTTAACCCTGTATTAAGAATTTTTTCTTTCAAGTCTGCGATTTCAGTGTCTGTCAAATCATAATCAACCGATGGAACAGGATCCTGCCAAATTAGATCTTCTTCGGGAACTTCAGGTCCGAGATATCTATCTTTAGGACCCATGTCACGGTGAAGCAATTTGAACCATGCGCGTGCAAAAGCATCTGCGAATTCATCTGGATTCTCATGGTAATGGCGTGATATTTTTTCATACTCAGGATCCATGCGCAAGGCCATATCGGCTGTAGTCATGAAAGTAGGAACTTTGATAGTTGGGTCTTCAGCGTCCGGTGCAAGATCTTCATCTTTAGGGTTTACCGGTGCCCATTGATTGGCGCCTGCTGGACTCTTCGTAAGCTCCCATTCATAGCCGAATAAAAGATCATAATATCCGTTATCCCAAACTGTCGGATTGGCAGTCCATGCTCCATCAACGCCACTCGTAATTGTGTCACGGCCTTTTCCGCTTCCATGAGAGCTCTGCCAGCCTAAGCCTTGAGCTTCAATGGGTGCCGCTTCTGGTGATGGTCCTACTTTTTCAGGATCTCCTGCACCATGGGCTTTACCGAATGTGTGGCCACCGGCAATAAGGGCAACTGTCTCTTCATCATTCATTCCCATGCGGGCAAATGTTTCACGGATATCGCGGGCACTTGCGAGTGGGTCGGGGTTTCCATTTGGTCCTTCAGGGTTTACATAGATCAGTCCCATTTGAACGGCCGCAAGTGGGTTTTCCAGCTCCCGGTCCCCGGAGTAACGGTTGTCACCGAGCCATTCCTTCTCCTGACCCCAGTAGATGTCTTCTTCCGGGTGATAAATATCTTCTCGTCCCCCTCCGAAACCGAATGTTTTCAATCCCATCGATTCCAGCGCAACATTACCTGTCAGGAGAAGAAGATCGGCCCAGGAAATCTTGTTGCCATATTTCTGTTTGATCGGCCATAGCAATCGGCGGGCTTTATCAAGGCTTGCATTATCTGGCCAGCTGTTCAGTGGGGCAAAACGCTGGTTACCTGACCCACCGCCGCCACGTCCGTCACCAGTACGGTAAGTTCCGGCTGCATGCCATGACATACGGATAAATAGTGGTCCATAATGTCCATAGTCTGCCGGCCACCAGTCTTGACTGTCTGTCATCAAGTTATGAAGATCCTGTTTCAAAGCCTCATAGTCCAGTTTTTCGAACTCTGCAGCATAATTGAAATCTTCCCCCATTGGATTCGTTTTTTTATCATGCTGACGTAAAATGTGCAAATTCAGTTGGTTTGGCCACCAATCTTTATTGGTTGTACCGACTTTTGTAGTCGTAACAGCACTTTCTTCCTTAGTTTTCCCGTGGGATACTGGGCATTTCCCAGCTTGGCTATCATGCATTTCATTCTTGTCCATTTGTGATGCCCCCTTGTTTAATTGTGAAAAAATTATAATTTATCTTAGATTATAATTATAATAAAAAAGTCCATGCTTGGAAAGAAAGACGCACTAGTTTTCAAAAAAATTATAGAATGAGAGAGTCTTCTTGATTCTAATTCATTAGATATTAAAATAATGAGGGAGCAGTAGAAAATCAGCTTACTGTCCACATGTTTCCCCTTTAAAAATAGGGGTCCTGTTATTTTTAGAGCATCCCGGGAAACGGAATGCCCATGTCTTGGAGCCTTATCATGTATCTTAAGGGATTATCTGTAATCGATTTGAAGGAAGGTCCGGTGTTAAGAAATACTCGTCTGGAATTATACGCAAGATAGTGGGAGTTAAACACAAATACCCAGGTCATGAGCCTCGATATTTTTTGCCTTTTAGTCAAGTGTGGATCATTGAAAAATCCCCCATTAGTGTATAGGATAGAATCATTGATTGTATTACTTAGAAGCACGCCAAACAACTATGAAAACCGTCTCACTAGATAGGAGAATCGATGTGCGCCATATATCAAACTATTTATACATATTTTATTCATTTGTTTTTATCCTGAATGTTGTTCATGTGTTTTGGAATAACTCCATCTTATACTCTATCATCGGGATTTTTGGAATTGTGATGACGGCAATCAGCTTTCCGCGTGCAACCCGGGTGTTTAAAATTCTTGGAATCGTTCTCTTGTCTGTAGGGACCTTTTTCTTTATTTCCAGTGAAGCAACTGTTGCAGATATTCCAGTGTTTTTCGCGGGTAACATTGGACTTCTTTTTCTCTTGTCGATGCTTCCATGGATGAATAGTGTGGTGAAGGCGGGGAGGTATAATAAACTTCTTCAGTCTCTGCTTGGAAATAATGCAAAAGGGTTAGGCTCCTTGTATGTGCGCAGTGAGATTACAATGGTATCGCTTGCGGCCTTTTTGAACTTGTCATCAGCTACGATTTCACAGGATTTGTTGAAAGAACAATTGAAGGATGTAAAAACGAAGGTAAAGAACAGCTTTATTTTGATGGCGACCTTGCGTGGTTATTCCCTCGCACTGCTTTGGAGTCCGCTTGAAATTTTGCTCGCCACTTCGATTTTCATTACAGGTGCAAATTATTTAGAAGTATTGCCCTGGATGTTATTGATTGCAGCTCTCGGTATCTCCATGGATTCTTTGGTTGGAAAAATGATGTTCAGGAAATATGAGATCGAGGCGCCTCCGTCTATGGAAAAAGGGGCAGGGCAAAGCAAAAGCAAGCTCATCCAATTCATCATTGCACTGGTACTCTTTTTATCTGTTGTCGTCTTTTTAGGCAATGTCATACAACTGGACTTCTTGTTTGCCGTCACTATTTCTATTTTTCCGTTCGCTTTAGGGTGGGCGGTACTTGCAAAACGTAGAAAGAGCTTCATGAAAATCGGCTGGCCGACATGGAAATGGAAAACGAATAATTTGAGCAATTTCATCGTCTTGTTGTCAACGCTCTCTTTTTTTACAGGGACATTAAATGCATCTCCCTATTTAAAATACTTACAAGACCCTCTCGTTTCTCTTGAAGGAAGTCCGCTGTTGATCATGCTGTTCATTCAAGCTGCTTTTTTAGGATTGACGATATTAGGTGTCCATCCGATTGCTACGATGGGGATATTCGGTGGTGTCAGTGGATTGTTGACCGGGGCTTTTCCCCCTGTGACGTTGACGGTTCTTCTTTCAGCCTGTGCGATTGCCACCGTTCCATCCGCTCCTTATGGTTTGATCGTCACGATCACTTCTGTGGCTTTACGGATGAATCCGTACCAAATTGTTTTGAGAAATCTACCATATAGTGTCTTGCTAGGTTTTTTAGGGATAGGGGTAGCATTATTAACCTTGTTGATTTATTAACGCTGATCGAGAATGTCTCGATCAGCGTTTTTTATGTCGAACTAGGTTTATAGAAGTTTTTTCGATAATGGATAAACGCCTAAGCTTTGAATGACTAGTGAAATCAATACCGTTGTAAAGGCTAACGATAATAACATTTCATTGTCGCCTGATTGTTTGACTTGAAAACTTAAGATAAGAAAGACAGACATGGTGCCTTTGAGGCCGGACCATGAAATCATGGCTGATTCCCGCCAGGAAATACTATTCCGCCACCGTGGAAAAAGAGCTGTACTGCCTCCGATGATGAGGAACCGGACGACTAATGATAGTAGAAATAGGAGGGAAGCGAATCCCCAAGCAGGTGTGCTTAAATGTGGAACAGCTACAATGCCAATCAATAAGAACAGTAAAGAAAGCGCAGAAATTTCTACAATCCCCCAAAAACCATCCAGTGACTCTTTGAAGTGTTCCTCTTTAATCGTCCTTCCGTATTCGAAGGAGAGCATGAGACCAGCTGATACTGTTGCAAGAACCCCGGAGACCCCAACCGTTTCTGCCAAGTTAAAGGCCCCGTAAGCAAGAACAATACTTAACATCACCTGGTATTCTTTGTTATGCGTGTAGTGAATCCCCTTACTCACTAACCAGCCAAAAACAATGCCTAAAGCGGCTCCACCTAAGGAAACAACTAAAAACTCCTGCATGAAAGAGAGAATTGAGAAATCATGATTGCTGGTGAAAATTCCTAAAAGCACCGTAAATATAACGATACTTGTCCCGTCATTGAGAAGGGATTCTCCTTCCACGACATCCGCTATTTTTTCGTCCCCCGTGGAGTTTTTCAAAATAGATACGACAGAAACAGGGTCCGTCGGAGTTAAAATGGAGGCGAGTAGTAAACCACCAATCAAAGAGAGGGATAGGAAAGGCCCGCTGACAGCATAAGCAACTCCCCCTAAAATCCCAACCGTCAACAGAATCCCGATGGTAGCGAGAAAAAGGATTAACCCCATATGTTTCTTAAATTGATCTGCCGGAAACTGGTAGGCAGAAATGAACAATAGGGCAGGAAGAAAAACATGATAAATCATATGCTCTGTTACTTCTATGGAAGAGAAATAAGGGATGAAAGATAAACCGATCCCAATAAAGATAAGAACGGTCGGCACAGGTACGTTCTCTTGTTTTTTATCGAGAGTAAAAATAAAGAAACCGATGAATAATAATAAAATTCCTTGTGTGATAGACAACGTAATCCCTCCTTTTGTTAAAGATAAGAAAAAAATCGACGACTTTGGAGAGTTTTTTTTATAACCTCCTTCGGCCACCAAATAAGACGTAAATAACATGTCTGGAGAAAGGTTACCTTCCTCCAGGCGATTGGTTCTGCATGCTGATTCTTTATGCACGACATGTGTTTTTAAGTGTATGTTTCCTTCTTAACCTCTGGAAAAAGTAATTAAACTTCTTTGGGGAAGGCTTATACTATGCGATGGTCAAAGAAATCAATGAAATGGAGGTCGTGAACGCTTTTGATGTTCCTGCAGAAGAATAGTGGAAATATGGTACGGGGCACCGTTAAGGTTTTACGTGGATCATGCATGTACTTTGGAACCGGCCGGCAGACAGGGGGAGGGGTTGTTATTCAGGCATGCTTACAAAATTAAAGAAAAGCCCATACATTCTCTCGTACAGGCTTTTCTTAATAGACAGTTAACTTCCACTATTCTCCGAAAGCTTCTGGCAGCATCTTGAATCCTTCAATCTCTGCATCCTCTTCGATTTCGATCATAATACAACGTTTCCCTTTGTAATTGACCTGCCTGACATACTCCAAATCCTGAGGACTGATGGAGATGTTGGCGACCTTCGTGTTGATTTTAATGGACTTTGATTTATATTTTGGAACAATGCTGCTTGCTTTAAGCTCATACCCTTCGTTGTCTGTGATCTGCTGGAAGGCATGCTTCACTTTTTCTCCTTCCACCTGTTCACCACTTTGATTCAAGACACGTTCCACGTCGCGGTAATCGAGTTTTGGTGGTTCGTCTTCTTCATTTTCTTCGACAACACGGTTAATCTCCCCATAAACACTAGCGAGGGTAGAGGGGTTGAGCTGGTCACCGACGACATCACGAATGACTTCCTCGAACACAGCTTTGTCTTCTTTTGCTGTCATAATTTCTTCGCCGTTTAGTACGTCTTCAATAAATCGATAGTCTGGTTCGTTTGCTTTTCCGGCTGCGTAGAGCACATGGTTCACATCGGAAGTACCTTCTGTAATCGCTGGAAAAAGGAAGCCTGTCATCGGATTTTTCAGGTCTATGATGGGATCGACTTCAATTTTGTATTTGAATTCTTTTTCGACATAATCGAATTGGATTTCTTTTTTAGGTTCTTCGGTTTTGTTGATGCTGCAAAGAATAAAAGGATTGGAATAGACGGCATCGCGTCCACTTTCTTCTGATTCTTCGCTGCGGCGCCGTGTCGGTTTCATGTATTCGGCCCTAATGAAGCTGATAACTACATCTGTTTCATAAGGATGATCTTTGATGATTTTTTCTGTCATCAACAGCATCTGATCTTTCCAATCATCGACATGGTTGCTTAACAGGCCCTTATGTAATATAAGCTGACTATGATCTTCTGCCTCACGCTGGAATTTCAGTTCAAATAATTTCTCATCGAGCTGACCTGTCAGCAGCTTTTTGAAATTGTTCATGAAAAGCTCCTGTTGATCTTTGTCGAGTAATTCAAATGGCTGGCTCTGGTGATGATAGATCTCTGTACTTTCCTTCATTATATAGACGTTGAAGATGTTCGAGATCTTCAATAAGTCATTTTCCACTTTCAATTGTCTGCGGATGCCAGCTATGTCTTTTTTGTCCATCCATCGTCACTCCTATGTTGATGTATCGTTTTCTTGATTGTTTTATTTTAACATAGAGAAAATAGAAACATCTCACGGAAGGAAACAAAAGAGTCCCTCTTTACGTAAAGGGAAAGAGGTGGTGACAGAATGAAATGGACTATTTATCAGTTATTAGTAATGATAGGTGTGACCTTCTTCATGTGGGGTATGGAAAATATCAATAATGAAAATTTGATAGCACAACCTCCAGGTGAGTGGACAGCTGTCAATTCACCGCTGTTGACTTTTTTGGCAACCGGGTTATTGATAACTGGATTTTACTTTATTTTCTTATTCGAGGTGAAAAAGAAAAAGAATAGATTTCAACATCCCGTTTGGATCTACATGCCTCAACTTTGTATGGCGATTGGGGGTGTATCATTCGTTCTTTTCTTAATAGGGGGTACGATAGGCCCGCTTGGAGGGTGGGTCGAACAGATGCGTTCACTCCTTTATCTAATTCTGGCATATTTTCTCTTTTTGATTTTTTTATTTATTTTTTCTTTTGAGCACAAACGGAACCGGTCAGCACAAGCAACGGAAAAGACCATTCACTTAACGTTCTTTTGGACACTGATGTTGTTTTTTGGACTGTTTTTCTTATTTTAAGATAAAGCTTCTTAGCGGATACAAAAAGGATTTCTTCGTAGTGAAGAAATCCTTTTCAGTTAATTATCTTGCTTAGCTTTTTTGGATTTGCGGGCCCGTTTTGCTTCTTCTTTATGTGCCTTGTTGGCTGCAGCACTTCCGAATTCTTCTGAAAACTCAGTATCCGCTTTTTTCGGGTCAAAACCCTTCTTATTCTTTTGTTGTGGATCGTGTTTCTTCGTTCTCTTCGCCATATGTGGCCACCTCCTTTTCAATCCTTAGTATGAAACATCATAGAAATTCTCATGTGTAAGAGAAGAGAAAATCATCTAGAATCAATCGCTCATCGAAGGTATAATAAAAGAGGAAAAAAAGACTGGGTGGAAGAAGCTGGGCATGCTTCTTCCATCTGTTTTTTCTTAAACTGATAAATTTTTGAATTAAACAATGGGACAAATGTAGTAGCGACATTCACCACCAGTGTTCCTGTCAAAAAAGGGACACTGGCGCTTTTAAAATTAGATTCGACTAAAAGGAAAGAGGAAGACGATCATGAATTTCTTTGAACAAATGGAAAAACAAACCGGTGTCCGCCTGAATGAGGTCCAAAAACAAGCAGTCCTGCATACGGATGGACCCCTGCTTCTTCTTGCATCGCCAGGTTCAGGGAAAACGACGACGTTGAATATGAAAATCGGTTATCTTCTCCTCGAGAAAAAGGTGAAAGCCGACCGCATCATGGCAATCACATTCAGCAAAGCCTCCGCACAGGATATGTCAGAGCGCTTTGATCAATTTTTCTCTAATATCACAAACGAAAAAGTCCATTTCTCGACGATTCACAGCTTCGCTTTCAAAGTAGTCCGTGAATGGTTTAGAAACAACAGACAGGACTTCCAATTGATCGAGGGGAATATTAGTGAGGAAGAATTGAAAAAAGGCTGGAACGGTCCGGACATTCCGTTACACAAAAAATTCATTTTGAAAAAACTATATGAAGATACCAATGGCACGCAAATGACGGATGATGAAATAGATGAACTGATGACGTATATCAGCTTTGTCAAGAACCGGATGATCGGGCAAAAGGAGCTTGCTCAAGTTCCGTGCAACGTCAAAAACGCCAGTTCCATCTATCAGTCCTATGAGGGCTTTAAGGAAAACCATCACGGCAAACTGTTGTTGGATTTCGATGATATGCTGACATACTGCCACCGAATCTTGCTGGAGGATGCAAAGATTTTATCCAATTATCAACAACAATATGCATACATTTTGACCGATGAGAGTCAGGATAATTCAGTTGTTCAGCATGAAATTGTCGAGCTATTATCCAAACCGCAAAATAACCTTTGTGTGGTGGCTGATGATGATCAGTCCATTTTCATGTGGAGAGGTTCCGATGTGACGAAACTATTGCAGTTTGAGAAGACGTATCCTGATGGTGCGGTGATGACAATGTCACAAAATTACCGTTCATCCCAAGAAATCGTCAAGGCTTCGAATCAGTTCATCAAGCGTAATAAAAACCGTTATGAAAAGGAAATGTTCACAGACAATGCCTCTCACAAACCGGTCGAGCTGAAGTCTTTGAGTAACTATGAAGAGCAATTACAGTATGTGTGTGAGGAAATAAATAAGAGTGCGCCTGGCGAAGAAGTAGCGGTTTTGTATCGGAACAATTCTTCGGCAGTCCCGCTTGCAGATAAGCTGGACAAAGCGGGGATCCGTTTTTATATGAAAGACATTGATGCAAAGTTCTTTAAGCACTGGATCGTTGAAGACATGCTGAACTTTATGCGTTTTTCATATAACGATCGCCGTGTCGATATTTTAGAAAGAATTCATACGAAGTTCAATGCCTATATATCCAAACAACAAATTGAATATTTGAAAAAGAAGAACGACCAGACGTCCGTCTTTGATACGCTATTGAAAAGGGATTTGCCTGATTATCAGTCTAAAAACATCAAGCAAGCGAAGAAGTTGTTTAAAGATATCAATGAAATGCAGCCAGCCAAAGCAATCCGCACGATACGCGAAAAGCTCGGGTATGACCATGCGCTCAATAAAATGTGTGAGAAATTCGGATTCAACTCTGAACACCTCTTCAGCATTTTAGACACACTGGAAAAAATAGCAGAAGGTCTCGGCTCTCTCAAAGGCTTTGCAGATCGCCTAAAAGAGTTAGAGACCCTGATTCAAACATCGAAGTTCAATAAACATAAAAGTTCCCTCACTCTGACAACTTTTCATAGTGCCAAAGGGCTGGAATATGACAAAGTCTATATGATCGATCTCATCAATGGCGTCATCCCCTCCAAGGATGATATGGAAACCTACCGAAATAAAGATACAGGGCCTATGGAAGAAGCTGTACGCCTTTTCTATGTAGGGATGACAAGAGCGAGAAAGAATCTTGAGTTATTAACTTACAACTATAAAGGAAAAGAACGGGTGACAGAATCCATTTTTGTCATGAACGTAAGAAGGATTGTCCAGCCTGCGGGTGAAAAGAAAAATTCTAAGAAGCGTAAAAGACCGACCGCTGATTTATCTGATGAAAGTCTTCTGACGATCGATGAAGTGGAGCTAGGGAAGATGGTTGAGCATCGTACATTTGGTGCTGGCGTCATTAAAGCATATGGAGGGGACCAAATCGGAATTCAGTTTGCGGAGACTGGTTATAAAGAGTTGTTGTTAGAGGTTTGTCTGGATAATGGATTGCTGCGGAAAGCTAAGGAAGAAGTATAAAGTCAGTCTCTCATGAGGCTGGCTTTTTTGATTTCGAAATCTTCAATTATTGGAATGATGGAATCGCCGACAACATTGACTGTTTTCTACATCGTGTCTCTTCCTTTCATATTAAGAAAAATAGAAATCGGAATAACCACACTCCAATTAGGTATCAAGTATTTTTTATAAACAATTGTCATGTTATTTAACCGAAGCGATATGTATAAGTAAAAAGGAAGGGGGACTTTGGATCAGAAAACCTCCATAACATTTATAAGGAAAGGAGGGGGGACAAAGGGTGGATGAAAAAATGAAACAAAAGTCAGCCGAAAAGGAAGAAGTAGCAGAAGGGAAAAAATCTTCGACAGGTTTAGATGAGAATGTCGGTGGTGTTCTTGCTTATTTACTGGGGTTCATAAGCGGGATTGTCTTCTTGTTAATTGAAAAAGAAAACGAAACTGTCCGTTTTCATGCGATGCAATCCATCATTTTATTTGGGTCCTTCTTCGTTTTAGGTTTTGTCGTAAATTTCATTCCGATTATTGGCCTTCTTGTCAGTTTATTGATTGCTCCTGTTACACTCATTTTATGGATCGTTTTGATGGTTAAAGCATATCAGGGAGAAAGATATCACCTTCCTATCACCGGAAAACTTGCGGAACAACAGCTGGAGAAAATGGCTAAATAACAAAATGGAACCCCCTTTTAAAAAGGGATTAAGAAGATCATCTCACAATTGATACATGGGAGGTGGTCTTTTAGTTTGTTATTTTATTGTGCTTGAAAGGTTAGCAGGATAAAGATACAAGACTGTCGAACAGTGGAATATACGCTAGGTGTGAATATGTAGGTGAAAGAAGAGAGGAAGCGATGATAATGAACATACATAAAAGCAATCCTATAGAGGAAATCTTAAACCAGCAATCTGTTTTGATTCTTGATGGTGCTCTGGCGACGGAATTAGAAGCTTATGGATGTGATTTGGACGATCCCTTATGGTCAGCGAAGGTTTTACTGGAACATCCCGAAGCGATTGTCCAAGTGCACAAGGACTATTTTCGGGCTGGAGCAGATTGTGCCATCACTGCGAGTTACCAGGCGACAGTGGAGGGGTTTGGTGAACGAGGCTTGTCCGAAAAGGAGTCAGTCGCATTAATCAAGAGAACCGTCGAACTTGCAAGAGAGGCGAGGGATGAGGTTTGGGAGGAATCAGCATCTTCGCGAAACTTCAAGCCACTTGTAGCCGCATCTGTAGGGCCTTATGGCGCTTATCTTGCAGATGGGTCAGAATACACCGGCAATTACGAAGTAAGTGATGAACAATTAATTGCATTCCATCGTCCAAGAATGAAAGCATTGGTAGAAGCAGGTGCCGATTTATTAGCATTGGAAACAATGCCGTCTTTTCAGGAAGCGAGAGTACTAGTTTCCTTATTAAAAGAGTTTCGAGGAACTTATGCTTGGCTTTCGTTCACTTTGAAAAATGGGAAGGAAATCAGCGATGGAACAGGTCTGAGAGTTTGTGCAGAGGGATTCAATGGGGAAGATCAATTAGCAGCCATCGGTGTGAACTGCTCCTCGATGGAAACGGCTGCTGAAGCAGTGCAGGTGCTGAGTCAGTTCACAAGAAAACCGCTCTTAATGTATCCGAATTCTGGTGAGGTGTATGACGCGAAGACTAATACTTGGCATGGAGATGATTCATCGGACAGTTTCGAATCCCAATCCGAACTATGGATAGAAAGAGGAGCATCCATCATTGGTGGGTGTTGTCGCACGAACCCTGAGCATATCAGGAAACTATCTGATAAGTGGAAAGCATGAAAGAGAGTAATATAAAAGAATTTCGTGCCTGCCCCCTTACGCTAAAACATAAGGGGGCAGGTATTTTATTAGAAATAATCACGATTTGCCGAGTATATTTATGAATTTGGCGGATATGCTCACAGAAGTTGCGGATATCTTTCCAGAATGCCGAACCGTCCCCGTGACCCGTCTTCGAATAGAAGCTACGAACACAGACGAAAAAGAAGAGAAGCAAATGCTCCTCTTCTATGATACATCACCATATTCTCCTGTTTGGACAACCATATTGATAAAATCCAATGCTACTTCATTAAACTCAGCAGCTTTCTCGATGTTGCACACATGCCCGCATTTTTGAATAATGTGCAGCCGAGCAGAAGTTTCTTTATTTACATGATTCGTGATGCCGCGGAGAAACATGTAATCTTCTGCTCCAGAGACATAAAGCTTAGGGATTGTATTGGTGCTTTTTCTCAAACGATCATAGACCTTATGGGAGTCTCTGATTACAGAAGCCCATCCAAGATAGACATGTTGACCAAGATTGCGGGCCTCACGTATAAAAATATTACGGGAGAAACTATGCTTCCGTTTTGGCATCATAATATGTGCGAATGTCTGAAATGGGACCATATACGGCAAGGTTTGTCGGAATAAAGGAGATACGGTAATCTTCCCCAAAATCTCGCCCCATTTCAGCCATTTACCTGCTGCTCCCCCTAAAGTCATTGATTTGATTCGTTTGGGATATTCCAACGCTATGGACTGCATAACGATTGTCCCAAGTGATACACCAAGGAAATGCGCAGATTCGATTGATAAGTTATCCATAACACTTATAACATGTTGGCTCGTTCCCGTTAATAGGCATGGGACTCCTGCATGGAAAGGCGATTGGCCATGGCCCGGCAGATCAATGAACAGGAGATTGAAGTGCTTTTTGAAATAGTCCATCTGTTTGAAGAAAATAGTATGATTGCCACCAAAGCCATGTAGGAATACAACCCATTCATTGGTTTGTTCATTTAAAAATGCTTTATAATCCAGGGTCGGTTCCTGCTTTGCCTTACCTGGGGCATCGCTTCTAGACTTCAACTTTATCTCTGTTTCCATAAAGGATACGTTCCACCATTGCTTTGTCCATATGGAGATGGTCCAGGCCGTTTTTCCTTAGTAGTTTCTGAGTGTTCTTGTCATCAAAACTGATATTTTTACTCCAATACGGACGGAAGACACTCAAGGGTGCATTGAACATTTGCTCCTCTTTTGTCAGGACACCATCGTAATCAGAAGGCACCATTTCGATGTTCGGAAAGTCTAGTTTTTCTTTGACCATTTCGAATAACAATCGATTCGTTGGTGGATTCGGATTGGTAATATGATAGATGGTGTTTGTATCATCGGTTTTCAACGCAGTAGTTAGAACATCCACAACATAGTCGACAGGGACGAAGTTTTGACTCGTATCTCCTGTGCATAGAAACTTGTACGTTCTGTGTTGCAGTTCTTTATTTCGAGCAATTCGCTTTTTTAGGATTTCCAGTCCGCGTATGATGCCATATAGAGCAAAGTTTGTATCCGCTTCTCCTGTTTTCGAATCGCCTATAATGATAGAAGGGCGGAAGATTTTTATATGGAAGGTATTCTTATAACGGAGTACAAGGTGTTCGGCATGGCATTTGCTTTCTTCATACGCGTTCACAAATGATTGGTTTTTAGAATGCAGTGTCTCTGTGGCATGCAGTTTCGTCCCGAGCGTATAGGCGGTACTTACATAAAAGAAATTAGGAGCCTGGATTTCTTCAGCCAGCTCAATCATATGTTGTGTTCCTTCTACATTGATACGGAAAGTTTTATCACGCTCCTCATCATCAAACGAAAGATAAGCGGCACTATGGTAGACGGTGTCAATTTCACCTTGCAAGAGTTGGAGCTGCTCATTGCTGATCCCGGCATGTCTCTCTGAAAGATTGCCTTCAATGATCGTAAGGTTACGCTGAGAATGAGGAGGCACTTCCTGCTTCAGTTTTTCCCCTTTTCGCTTATTTCTCGCTAGTGCATAAACGCTGTGACCTTCGCTGAGCAATTTCAGCGTCAGTTGTTTTCCTAAAAAACCTGTGGCGCCAGTAATCAAAATGTTCATGTTGTCTAGCTCCCTTGATGTGTCTTTTATATCGTCATTTTCTCTGTTTTAATTCGTGGTTTAAAGTAAAGAAGTTTTCTCTAAAACAAATGGACCCACAAAGCAGAGATTCATATTTTTCTAAATTTTAAGCTATTATTATAATAGCAGTAGGTCAAGGATAACATATCAAAGACTATAAGAATGTGGATAAAATATGATAAAGCTAGATTTGTATGGGGATTTTGTTTATCGTTTCCTTATATGGGAAAAAGTGATGTTTTACACATGTTAGTATAAATTTAGCAGGTAGGTTAGAATTCTTTCATGGAAAATCGTATGATCATAAATCGAAAGGGAGGATACCGTGAAAGTAAAATTATCAACTGTAGCTGAAAACATAGATATGCATGAGTCAGATTATCAGATGTTTTTTGATAAACAATCCTATAAAATTGTCTTACTCACAGAAGGTGCGCTAGAGAGAGCTGAAGATGGAGAACCTTATGATCATTTACCAGAATGGCGCCAAGAAGAGCGAAAACAAGCGGAAATAATTGTGGATGATTGCGAGGGAAGGTTCGTCGTTTTACCCGAAAAGAGAGACTTAGAGGATTATAGCATTATGGAAGACTTCACTTTTTCAATTAAGGATGAAAAAGTGAAGGGAAAATTACTTCATGCCATTCGTGGACGGGGGGCGTTCCGCCGCTTTCGGTCACAGGTAGAGAATTCTGGTTTATTGGAAGACTGGTATAGGTACCGTGATTCCAAACATATGGAGGTTGCAAGGGAATGGTGCGAAGAAGAAGGTATCCAATTTTATGAAGAATAGGGTTTCGAACAGCTGGGATATTTACTAAGTATCCCGGCTTTATTTTCTCTTTCTTATTGGACAAAGCTTCTAAATTCTTCTTTAGTGGCACTTGTTTATAAGAAAAGTGTGAAGGGAAATTACTAACACTTAAGAATGAATGAGGTGCCTGTTGATGTTGTTTTCTAAAACGAAAATGTCTGATTTTTCCATCACATCGGTGCTACTGCTTTTAATTGGTTTTATAACACTTGGGTTTAGCATTTATTTTTTCATTGAATTGAGCAGGAGTGTTTTACAAACACAAAAATTAGCTATCGATCAGCGAGCCTTTGAGATCGTTCGTAAAACTTCCTTTTCAGGAGTGGGACCTTTAGCAAAGGGGGTATCGCAGGCGGGATCGGTTATTGTGATGGTCATTGTTTCGCTTCTCCTCGCAGGATATCTGTTATTTTTTTCGCCGCTCAGTCGTTGGGTGGGTATACATTTTATACTTGCCATGGGAGGCATCAGCTCTCTTACGAAAGGAATGAAATCATTATCTGATCGTGGCAGACCAGAATTCATGGGTGATTTCCATGGGGCTACGTCGAGCTTCCCGAGCGGCCATGCATCAGGAGCGCTTGTTTTTTATGGTTTTCTTATCTATCTTATTATGAGGAGTAAACTTGAACCAAAATGGAAATGGCTAATTAATATAGCATTGATTCTTCTCATTATTTTGATTGGTTTTAGTAGACTATATATTGGCGTCCACTTTTTCACAGATATCATTGCAGGTTATTTGTTCGGTCTAGCCTGGTTGATGATATGTCTAACAGCTCTTGAAATCATACTCTGGAGCCGACGTAGACGCTAGGCTTTTTCATGTAGCTTCCATTCCTTGAATATACATAAGAGAGTGAGCGAAAAGGGGGCGACGACATGGCCGTAATCAAGGCTCCGAGCAAGCATATCGACATGCTAGCACGATTGCTCCGAGCAGAAGCTGTCGGTGAAGGTAAACAGGGAATGTTGCATGTAGGAGCTGTAACGGTGAACCGCGTGAGAGTGGACTGTTCGGATTTTGAAGGGCTTAATACACTCCCTCGTGTCATCAATCAACCGACCGCTTTTGAAGCTCTTCAGCACGGCATGTACTATCAAAGGGCACGGGAAAGTGAGAGGCGGCTGGCACGAAGGAATGTGAAAGGGTATAGGAGTTGGCCGGCGAGGTACAGCTTATGGTATTTCCGTCCGGCGGGTGATTGTCCACCGACATGGTATGATCAAAGCCTTGTAGGAAGGTATAAAGCGCATTGTTTTTATGAACCAATCGCAGGGGAATGTGATGAGATTTACAATGTATTTTAAAATGAAAAGAAAGATCAGGAGTTGAACCATTTCTCCCTGATCTTTCTTTTTTATAGAGAACATTTTTATTTCTATGGCACCAAAATAGGTAACAATCTGCATAAATACATCCACAACGGGTAATGAAATTAATAGATGTTTTTGGACTGGAGGGTGAAAAATGGAGAAGATGAATAGAGGGGTCATTACAGCACTAGCCGCCATAGGGATTGCCCAGGGATTAAAGATACTTACCCACAAGAAAGTGTCAGGAGAATGGGACGTGGGCCAAGTTTCCACTACTGGAGGTATGCCAAGTTCTCATTCTGCTGGGGTTTCTGCTTTGGCGACCTATATAGCAGCAAACAAAGGATCGCGTCATACGGAAACAGCTTTGGCTGTTATTTTTGGTGTCATTGTTATGTATGATGCGCAAGGCATTCGTCGTCACACTGGGGAAATTGCACAATTGGTCAATGATTTAGAAGATAATTTTGCAGCAATCAAAGGAGATTTTCCTAGCTTTGAATTCGTCGAGCGTGAAAAAGAACTGAAGGAGCTGTTAGGCCACCAGCCGATCGAGGTCGTTGGTGGAGCAATTCTCGGAGCGGCCTTAGGTTATTTTTCTGCCAGGATTGAGGGATAAAACATCGTTAGAAAGAAAAGGATAAAAGCAGGAGGTGCAGGACATGAAAACGTCTCATCAGCCTGATAAAAACCTTAATAAAGATATTATCTCAAGCTCAGGAACAAACATCAGCGAAGTTAAAAGGCAAAATGAACGCTCGGGCTTATCCTACAATCAAGTGAAAGAGATGCTCGCAAATGCAAATCAAAATCAGACTCACTAAAAGATCCAATGGATGTAGTCGGCTATGTCCCCGATTGAATCCCAGATGGAGGGGGATGGGAAGGCATAGGTTTTCAGTGGGGTAATGGAGCAAAGCCAGATAATCTTTTATAAAGAAGGTAGAGCCTGTCCTTTCAATTGGGACAGGCTTTTATATATTTATGAATGATGGTTGAAGCTTGTCATGTTGGATGAGAAACCTTTATTTTGCTTTGTTGTAGTTCATAGCGGACCATTCATCCTTCTGTTGTTTGGCTTTCATGCTTTCTATTGACAGGATGGTTTGTTACTTTTCGGTCTCTTCCTTTGGGGTTGTTTTTCTTCTGATTGTTTTTACTCATGAACATCCTCCTATGGGTGTTTTTTTAATGAGTCCTTGCCTTTATAATTTCTCCTATATTCCTTGATATATGTGAGTGATCATGGCGTGATATTACCAAATCGTATTTATGAATGAATACCCTAATGTTGAAAAGACTAAGGAAAAGCAATGTTTTTTTCCGGAAATACCTATTATGAAGTCCCAAAAATGGAGGAGTTCTAAATGCCAGAAAGCCCTCGCCTTTCATCATCAGAAATCGGGATATTATGGATGACCTACCAACAGAAGACAATGGTGCTGATGATGTTGGAATATTTTATTGAAAAAGCAGATGACGAAGAGGCAAAAAAAATCATGACAGAGGTGCAGGTACAAATCCAGCCTTATATCCAGAAGATTGAAGAATTATTTAAGGCTGAGAATATTGCTGTCCCTATTGGATTCACAAAGGAAGATGTCAACAAAGAAGTCCCCAAGCTCTATGATAATGGCTTTGACATTATGCTTTTACGAATGTTGAAAGAGATCAGCATGGGGATGCACACCCTCAATATAACAATGACTTATCGTGCAGACATAACTATGATGTTCCGGGAACTTACTCAAAATACCCAAAAATTTTATGACGACTGCACTCAATATTTATTAGAAAAAGGCTTGCTTCCCCGTTCCCCCTATGTGGCTACTCAAAAGCCGGTGGAGCATGTAAAAGGGACAAATTATTTAGGTGTTCAATTTGAAAGGAAAGCGGGCACTGAATACAGTTGAATTGGCACATTTGCACCACTCGATCGAATCGAATGTGACAGGAATGCAGATGATTTTCGGCTTTGCCCAATCCGCGGAGAACAAAGTGGCGGCTGATTATTTTTATAAAGGTGGCGAGTTAGCCAAAGGGATTATCAAAGAGATGAGTGAAATCTATTTGCAAAACGATCTCCAGGTTCCTGCTACTGCTGGAGGTAACGTCACTACCTCTAAAATTCCTCCTTTTTCAGATAAGATGATGATGTATTGTGTAAGTCTATTCTGCAGTTTTTCATTAGGGGGGAACTCTTTAGGAACTGCCTTCAGCTTAAGAAATGATCTACCGACGAAACTTTCTGTTTTCATGAAGGATATTTTTGAATTCGCTCATGAAGGGGCGAAAATCATGATCGGTCAAGGTTGGATGGAGGAACCGCCTCAGACGATTAAACACTAAATAGGCAGCCCTTATATGAAAGGTGTTTCTTTTGAAAAAGAATAGAAAAAAAGCTTACCTGTCTTTTATGAGGGTAGCAGCTGGAAGCTTTCTGAATCGTTCGTGGTGAGGGCTTCCATTAGGGAGAGGTGTTGACTGTTGACATCTTTCCCTTCATCCTATAACATCATAAAAGTCATAAAACATATGAGTTTACTCGGTATTAGGAGGAATACACATGAAAAAACTTTCATTGCTTTTATCTTTAAGCTTTTTAGCTTTCATACTTATCGCATGTGGAGAGGGGAACCAGGAAGATGGGGAAACTTCTTCAGACGAAGGAACCGATGAAGGTTCTACAGAACAGACTCTGCTTGAACAAATCCAGGAAAGTGGAGAGTTAGTTATCGGAACAGAGGGGACTTATCGTCCTTATACATTCCATAATGAAAACGATGAATTAACAGGATTTGATGTGGAAATCGCAAGAGAGGTTGCAGATCGTCTTGGAGTAGAAGCTGTTTTCAATGAAACGAAATGGGACTCCATGTTTGCAGGATTAAATGCAGGACGTTTCGATATGGTTGCAAACCAGGTAGGAATCAAAGAAGATCGCAAGGAGAAATATTCTTTCTCTGATCCATACATTCAGTCTTCTGCTGTCATTGTTACGCATGAAGAGAATGACTCTATTCAAAGTTTCGAGGATCTTGAAGGTGTTACAGCTGCACAATCTATGACAAGCAACTATGCTGATATTGCCAGAAACAATGGTGCAGAAATCGAAAGTGTCGAAGGTTTCAATGAATCGATGCAGTTGCTGTCGACAAAACGTGTCGATGCGACCGTCAACGACCGTTTGTCTGTGCTTGATTACATGCAGCAACGTGAGGACGTTCCTGTGAAGATTGCTGCAAGACAGGATGAAGCTTCTCAAAGTGGTCTTCTTTTCCGCCAGGGGAATGAGGAGTTAGTTGAAGCAGTTAATGAGGCGCTTCAAGAGATGAAAGAGGACGGTACGTATCTCGAGATTTCTGAGAAGTGGTTTGGTGAAGATGTATCTAAGTAACATTTTTACCAACCCTGAAATGCAAGACAAGTATATGGATATATTAGTGAGCTCTTTTCTCCCTTTGGTGAAAGGGGCTTTCTATTATACGATTCCATTGACATTGATCACTTTTGCGATTGGACTCGTTCTGGCAGTCCTGACAGCATTGATGAGGTTGTCCAATGTAAAAGCCTTCCAGTGGATAGCCAGGTCTTATGTATCGATCATTCGTGGTACGCCTTTACTAGTACAACTGTTCATCATCTTTTTCGGTTTGCCATCCATCGGTGTAACAATAAATCCGTTTTATTCAGCGATTATCGGGTTCTCCTTGAATATGGGTGCATACAATTCGGAAATTATCCGTGCGGCTATTCTATCCATACCAAAAGGGCAGTGGGAGGCCTCGCATTCGATCGGGATGACGAACTTTCAAGCATTGAAAAGAGTTGTCTTACCTCAAGCGACGAGGGTATCCATCCCCCCTTTATCGAATTCATTCATCGGTTTGATTAAGGATACATCTTTGGCATCCACCATCACATACACAGAAATGTTCCGTAAATCACAGGAAATCGCCGCCAACAATTACGAGTTTCTGCTCGTTTATTCAGAAGCGGCCTTTATCTATTGGGTCATTTGTGTAGGATTATCCTTCATCCAGGATCGTGTCGAGAACCGGTTAGATCAATATGTCGCAAAATAGGAGGCTGGCATGATTACAGTTAAAGGGTTGAATAAGTCATTTGGAGATTTACACGTATTGAAAAATATCAATATGAATGTGGACCGCGGTGAGGTCGTTGTCGTTATCGGTCCATCAGGGTCAGGGAAAACGACATTGCTTCGTTCGTTGAACATCCTTGAAACTCCGGAACAAGGAGAAATTACGATTGGTGATCAGTCTATCGATTTTTCCAAACCTGTAAAGAAAAAGCAGGTGGTCGAATTCAGGAAACAAACGGGCATGGTGTTCCAAAACCATAATCTATTTCCGCATTTCACCGCATTGGAAAATGTCATGGAAGGTCCAGTGACCGTCCAAAAGATTTCTAAAGCGAAAGCGAGAGAAAGAGCGGCTGATATATTGACTAAGGTTGGACTTGGTGAAAAGTTGGACTCTTACCCTCATCAACTTTCGGGCGGTCAACAACAGCGTGTGGGCATTGCCCGTGCTCTTGCCACCGGAGTAGAAGTGATTTTGTTTGATGAACCGACATCTGCGCTCGATCCAGAACTCGTTGGAGACGTTTTGGATGTTATGAAGGAGCTCGCGGATGAGGGCATGACGATGGTAGTCGTGACCCATGAAATGAGTTTTGCCGAAGAAGTCGCGGATAGAGTCATTTTTATGGATCAAGGAGCAGTCGTTGAAGAAGGGCCTCCAGAACAGATTTTTCAACATACACAGGAACCGCGCACACAACAGTTTCTAAACCGGATAAGGAAGTGAAAGTCAGGCTCATTGCCTGGCTTTTTTTCTTGTGATTTTTTGTTTGCTAAAGAATTCATAACACTAGTACTGGTAGATTCATCCATGCATTTATCTGAATATTCTTTACTTCAAGACCATAAAATCATAAACTGTGAGAAGAAGGTTTGTTTTCCATTACATAATATGGAGGAAATGCTATGAAAACGTTAGAGCGAGTCGAAATTGTCGAATATGAAGAAAGTATGGCTGCCGGTGTAGCGAAGATGTGGAACGAAAGTCGGGACAACTGGGGTGGAGATGCGGTAGTCGTGACTGAACAGGACGTGATCGACAAGGAAGCAAAGTCTACTAACTTGAACTTGCTGTTAGCTATTGTCGATGAGGAAGTGGTTGGATACTGCGGCCTTTCTGAATATAAGGAAGATACAGGAGCTTTATATATCCCATTGTTGAATGTGCATCCAGATTATCAAGGGTTGAAAATCGGCAAACAGCTTTTGATCCGTGCGATTGAAAAGACGGTGGAATATGGTTGGCCTAGGCTTGATCTGTTTACATGGCCGGGCAATACGAAAGCAGTTCCGCTCTATAAAAAGTGCGGATTCTTTTGGGAAGAGCGAGATGATGCCACCCACTTAATGAACTTCATGCCACTTGTGCTGCAAATGGATGCATTGCGTCCCTTCTTCGAAAAACATGACTGGTACGCAACGAGTCAGCGTTCGATTGGAGTGCAGCCTGATGGCATCAAGGAAGAGGGGTACACGTTTTATGAGTACCGTTGGGAAGCAGGAGATGAGTTTGTACGCATCCAGTTTGAACGTACAGGTCGTGGGATCCGCTTAGTAGAGACAAATGATTGGCTGGTTGAAATGAAGGCGCCTTCTTTCAAACTGCGGGAAAAAGAGGAGCATGAAGTATTCTACCAAATTGTCAATCATAAAGAAGAACCTATGATGGTCGCTGTGAATGGAAAGTCCTCCTCTATAACCCATCATGATTTGAATGTTAGCAACATGGTAGAAGAGGAATGGAAGGTTACTGTGCCGACAACTGTTCAAGTACCAAATCGAGAACCGAGCCCATGGAAAACACATCCGGTCATTGAGAGCGACGTAGTAATAAACGGTGCAGGAATCCCGATGAAATTGGGTATTTTTCCTATTAAAGCTGGAAAAGTAGAAGTCCGAGCTGTGAAAAAACAATGGCGTGCAGGACAAACAGGGACCATTTACGTAGATCTCGTGAGCCAACTTGAAGAAACATCGACATGGAAATTCAGTTTGCCACAGCAAGGGGTAGTAGAGTGGGGCGAACCATCACGGGTAGCGACAGTCCAGGGGAAAGAGAGGTTGTCCCTCCCTGTAGCTATAAAATTATTGAAAAATGACTTTTTGAATCAAGAAGTTGCAGTAGAGGTAGAGACGGAATCGGGACATGCATTTTCATTCAAATCATTCCTGTCGATTGCATTTCCGGGTTATGGTGGGAAGTTCGGAGGAGAGAGTGAAACACACTGGTATGGATACAATGGGCCGCATTTTGTGAAGATTGAAAAGCGTAATAACAGTGTGGAAGTCGGATCATTCCGGTCCAAAGAAGATCCGCTCCAATTTATGACAGCCAAGCTAGGTGAGCCGTTTAGTGAAGAATTTTCGAAAAAAGAAGCAACAGTTGTAGAGTACATCGAGCTTGCTGAGGCATTTGTCGTAAAAACATCCTTACAATCTGAGTCATTCGCAGGTGTTTGGCTGAATAGCTATTATAAAATTTTTGGAGATGGCTTACTTGAGCTTCATCATGAAATCGTTAATAAAGGGACAGAAGAGTATGCAAATTTGCATTTATTGCAACCGATTTTCCCTAAATTCAAGGCAGTGGCACTACCGGAAGAGGACGGAGTGATGGTCGGTTCTGAGGCGCTTATTCCTTTTGTTGAATACTTCCGAGGTCAAAAAATATTTGAACGGTGGATGTTCACCACGAACAGGGAAGGGGAAACATTTGGCTTAGCGTGGCCAGAAGAGGCGGTAGGTCGTAAAGACGACTGGCGTTTTGCCATTGAATACAGCCTAGATGATATAAAACCAGCCGGAAAAGTATGTGTAGGGCCGATTCAAGTAGGCGTGAACACCGTTCCGCATTGGCGGGAATGGCGGGAATTGGTTTTAGGGGAAGAGGCACCGTCTGTGCAAGAAAAACCAGTGTTTGAATTAGAAGCAGACAGTGGACTGATTTCTTCCGTAGACCAGGAGGTGACCCATTCTTTTCGCTCGCTCTTGACACCGTATGTTCACGGTAAATTGACAGTCGAAAACGAGGGAGAGCGTTTGGTGAAAGAGGTCAAACAGGAGGAAGGGGTGACAGAGATCCCCATTCCTATCGTCCATAAAAGGCCTGGAATCAAGCATTTGGAGGGGCGATTCCGTACTCCAGGGAGACAAGCTGACTTTCAACAGTACCACATTGTGACTGGGAAGGAAAAGGTGAAAGTAAACCAGATAGAAGATCGCTGGATAGTTGATAATGGGGCTCTCCAATTCGCTGTTGCACCTTCCTACTTTCCAGGCGTTTATTCTTTGAAGTATAAAGGGCGTGAGTTCCTTCATCATCAGTATCCAGAGGCAGGGCCGAAGAGTTGGTGGAACCCATGGGGAGGCGGAATACGTTATGCGCCTACACAGGTGAGTCCTTATTCGATGATGAAAGAGAGGACGGAAGTCGACCCTGTAACAAAGATCGATCAAAAAGGAAATACTTGGACAGGGGTGTGTCTGGCTACGACATTTACTGAACATGAAACGATGAAAGGAGTCACCTTGAAGCAGTATGCTTTGACACTTCCAGAAGTTCCTATCGTTTCATTCTTTGCAGAAATTGACCAAAAAGCTTCTCGAACGTTCACAAATGAAAAGCTTGGCTTGGAGGCCTTTTTCAAACCTGAAGAGAAGTTGTCCTCCTGTTTTGCCCGGATTCCAACCGAAGGCGTATTCCACACCTATTATGCAGGGGTCGAGGAGTATGATATAGAAGCGGACTCCTCCTTAGTCATTGGTGTAGACGACCAGAAAGAGAACTTGACGGTTGTTCATCCGAAGGCGAAACAACGTGCGGATTTATATATGAACCAGGAGGTATTTTTCATAGAAGCGATCCAAGAATGGTCCGCTGCCTGCGGCGATACCGTTTCTGTAAAGCCTACCTTTCTTTTTGTCGCCGAAAACGATCGTCCTCTAAAGCAGAACCCTTTTCACAACATCTCTTTCGAGGAGTAGTAAGATGAAAGTCATTGATGCTCATATTCATTTTTCTGATATCAAAAGTTTTCGCGACACGGGAAGAGAGTATTCCCGTGTCGATTACTCAGGAAAAGGGCTGCAAAAAGAAATGGAAGAAGCGAATATCTCCCTTGCTATCGGGATGGGCGTTGCCGAAACAACGGACCAGGAGTTCCCGGATCGTCATGTGAGAACACCGATGATGCTTGACCTGGAAGAAGAATTGCCACCCCGGGTTGCGTTGTGTCCAGGGGTTAATCCGGATCACTTAAACCAATCGGATTTAGACCGTTTGGAGAAAGAGCTGAAAAAAGCAGAAGTCGTCGGAATCAAAATTTATTTAGGTTATTACCCTCACTATGCGTATGATAGAATCTATCAGTCTGTCTATGACCTTGCTGCTGCTTACTCCGTTCCGGTTGTTTTGCATACGGGGGATACTTATTCCGAGCGCGGTCTGCTGAAATACTCCCACCCGCTAACGTTGGATGAATTGGCAGTGACGAGAAGGGATGTCAATTTTGTGATGGCCCACTTCGGAGATCCCTGGGTATTGACGGGAGCGGAAGTAGTTTATAAAAATCGAAATATGTTCGCAGACTTATCCGGTTGGCTCGTCGGCACGAAAAAGCAGCTCGATGCAAGATTGGTCGATAATCATTTTGATCATGTCCGTCACGCACTTACGTATTGCGACCATTATGAGAAGCTACTATTCGGTTCGGACTGGCCACTTGTTCCCATCCAGGCTTATGCGGATTTCATTGCAGCGTTCATTCCTGGTGCTCATATGGAGAATGTGTTTTATAAAAATGCTGTCAATGTTTTTCCGAAAATAGAAGAAATGTTATAAGAGAAAGCTCGCCTATTGTTGGCGGGCTTTTGTGTTGTGGACAAATTATCCTCTATTTTGGACAGAATAAGGAACAACTTGGCAAGAATCAAAGTTTTTCCGGAAAGATTTTTCATTAATGAGGCAAGATTATCGCTCTACTCGGACAGATTAAATTAAAAAGAGGCTTTCTTATGATATGGTGGAGACAACTACAAAAGCGATAAAGGAGAATATCATGACAACACAAGGATGGAACTTAGAAAATAGCTATAGTTCTTTGCCAGAGGTTTTTTATACGAAAACGGAACCGACCCCTGTGCAAATTCCTGAGCTAGTTCTATACAATGAAACAGTAGCGAAAGAGTTAGGGATAGAAGAACATATGGATGTAAGTGTGTTTGCGGGCAACAAAATACCAGACGGAGCTGAGCCGATTGCTCAAGCCTATGCAGGACATCAATTCGGACATTTGACGATGCTTGGAGATGGACGCGCTGTCCTTTTAGGAGAGCAGATCACTCCTGCAGGAAAGCGGTTTGATATTCAACTTAAGGGTTCAGGGAGGACGCCTTACTCTCGAGGGGGCGATGGTCGTGCAACATTGGGCCCGATGCTCAGAGAATATATCATCAGCGAGGCGATGCACGGGTTAGGGATTCCCACCAACCGGAGCCTGGCCGTCGTGATGACTGGCGAAACGGTTACGCGCGAAACAGATTTGCCGGGAGCAATTGTAACACGAGTAGCTTCCAGTCACTTGCGAATCGGAACATTTGAATATGCTGCCGGGCTACAGGATAAGGAGGCCCTTCAAGACTTAGCTGACTATGCCATCGATCGTCATTATCCTGAGCTTGCCGGAACAGAGCAGCCGTACGTGGATCTTTTTGAAAAAGTAATAGAAAAACAAGCATCGCTGATTGCACAGTGGCAGCTCGTAGGGTTCATCCATGGCGTGATGAATACGGATAATATGACGATAAGTGGGGAAACGATTGATTATGGACCATGTGCGTTTATGGACAAGTACGATCCGAAAACAGTCTTTAGCTCCATCGACGTGCAAGGACGGTATGCCTACAAAAATCAGCCCCCGATCGGAGCGTGGAATTTAGCGCGATTTGCTGAAGCCTTACTGCCCCTTTTTCATGAAGACCAGGAAAAAGCAGTAGAAATGGCGCAGGAGGCACACGCTAAATATGACTCCTTCTACCAATCGTACTGGCTTTCTGGCATGAGATTAAAATTAGGAATGGTGTCCCAAGAAGCGCAGGACCAGCCCTTGATTGATGATTTGTTAGAAATTATGGAGAAGCACGAGGCTGATTATACGAACACGTTCCGCGCATTGACGCTCGGTCGACCTGACCAAACGGCGATGTACGGAACAGCAGCGTTCGCGAAATGGTATAAGCAGTGGCAATCACGCCTCGAACGTCAGGACGCATCGGAAGCAAAGGTGCGTGAGGTGATGAAAAAAACAAACCCAGCGATTATTCCCCGGAATCACAGAGTGGAAGAAGCGTTAACCGCTGCAGTTACCAATGATGATTTCAGTGTGGTTAAAGAGTTACTTACCGTGTTGGCTGATCCTTATGCTTACTCGGAAGAGCAGGAAGCTTATGCGGAACTGCCAGAGCCGTCCGATCAACCTTATCGGACATTTTGTGGAACCTGACAAGTAGCTAGGCTGATGGGGAACTTGGAGGGAGAGGGAAAGTGCCCTAATACAAGAGGAAAGTGACTTAACAGAGAAGGAAAGCAATCTAATGCAGAAGAATCAAGACTGACTGTAACGAAAACGAATGAAGACTTTTGACAGGGTACTTTTGTCTGATTATAATAGTATGTATAGCAACTATTTAAGGGGACCATTTATGAGATTGAGTTTTCAGGATTATATCAGTATTAAGTTACATCAAACAGATTTGAAGTTGACGGGCTATATCAAGTCCAGGCTTCAACCGTACAACTTAGCCCCAGAACAGAACTTGATCATGATGCTTCTTTGGGAAAAAGATGGTTTAACACAGAACCAACTAGCACAGTATTTAGGTAAAGATAAGACGAATATTGCCCGGATGGCTTCGAACCTTGAGAATAAGGGATTCATCAAGCGGAATTTTTGTAGTGAAGACCGCCGCTCGCTGGAGCTTTATCTGACAGAAAAGGGCGGGGAGTTGAAGGAGCAGGTCGTACCTGTTGCTGAGAGGTTTAATGACGTAGTGACGGATGGCATTAGTGATGAAGAATTGAAAGAATTAGACAGGCTCCTTACGAAAATGCAAAAAAACCTTGAAGGGTGAGGAGTCCTTCTTTTGAGCAAATAGTAGATATAGCAACTAACTTATGGAAAGGATGAGTCTGATGGCAGAGCGTTTTCAACGAGAAGTGAAAGATCGTTGGTACGTAAAGTACAATGAAATGGGTTTTCCTGCTATTCAAAAAGGATGGGTTTTACCTGCAGATCGCTGGCGGGATTTCGATCCATTCATATTGATGGCAGAGGATTGGTTCAAAAAGGGAACTTTTCCTGACCATCCACACCGTGGGTTCCAGACGGTCACTTATGTTGTTGATGGGCGTTTGGAACATATTGATAATGCAGGTGGCCGTGATATCTTAGAGCCTGGTGATGTTCAATATATGAATGCTGGCTGGGCTGCCCGTCACGCTGAAGATGGAGTAGAAGACGATGTCGCTCATACATTACAGCTTTGGCTCAATTTGCCGAAAGATAAGAAGGACTCGGAGACCATTTATCAAAATGTTTATGGAGAAGAGGCACCAGTCGTTCCCATTGATGGCGGGTCGGTAAAAGTTTTCTCAGGATGTGTTGCAGGAGTCACTGGTCCGTTAGATTCGATTGTGCCGATTACGTTGAGTGAACTAACTTTAGCAAAGGGAGCAGAATTCACCCTCGATTTGCCTGAAAATCATAACGCCTTTTTATATGTACTGGCAGGAGAAATCGAAGCAGGGGTAAATAAAGTGAATATGAAGAAGCACGGTGTCGGGACCCTGTCATTTAATGAAAACGGTGAAGGAACGAGTGAACTGACAATCAAGTCGCAAAAACGCCGTACGAAAGTACTCATCTATTCGGGTGCTCCGATCCGTGAAGAAATCGTCCCCCATGGCCCTTTCGTAATGAATTCAATGGAGGAAATCAAGCAAGCATATGATGATTTCCGCCAGGGTAAGTTTGGTCCACCAGCGGTTTAATAGAAATATTATCTAGGATATGAACTGTAATAAAAACGCGTGAAATCAGATTTAAATCTAGATTTCACGCGTTTTTATTACACATTTTGTAGGGGGAAGGAACATGTTTTTTCTCTACTTTCAACGAATTTTTAAAATTCCCTTGAGAGCGTAAGCTAGTACCAGCGCTCAGGCACTTAAGATATCAGCAACCCGCCTTGAATTGGCGTAGTGCCTTGTCATCAGCCATCAGCTTGCCAATAAAGAAATCGCTAGCAATAGGGCCATGTTTTTTCATTCACCTTTTTGCGTAGTTTTTATTATCATACATTCGCTTGTCGGCTATATTGAGATAGTTGTCGATACTCATGCTATCAGATTCATCAAAGTGGGTTAATTCAATAAACCCATAAGAAATGGAAGCTTTTTTGTGAAGGTTTTTAATGTCCTGGTTTAGTTTTCTTGCTATTTCTTCAGCCGTTTCTTCACCGCATCCTGGGATTACTAGTACAAACTCATCCCCTCCAAATCGAAAAGCTCCATCGAAGTTTTTACGGATGGCAAGGAGGAGGTTTGCAAAACTTTTTAATACTTGGTCTCCTTCCTGGTGACCAAGATGATCGTTGATATCTTTGAAATTATTAAAGTCGATCAGGATCAGGGATATAGGATCTTCCTTTTGTTGAGCCGCTTTCACTTTTTCTTCTACATATGGATAGAAATGCCTTCGGTTATAAAGGGATGTCAAAGGGTCCTTTATACTTTGCTCTCTCAGTTTTTTATTCTGTTCACTTATGTATCCCTGAAAAAAAGAGTTCTGTCTTTTGTTTGTAAGGTCAAAAAAACGTTCAATGATTGGAGAAGGATTCCCATCATTTCCTTAATTATTTCGAGCACTCTGTGGATACTGCTCATCCTTGTGCTATGGTTCAGTTGAAGCATCAAATCGATCGTAAAATAGTTGCGTTCAGCAAAAGCAATCCCTACTAGAACGCTTTCTTTATGGTCTTCTTCCATATAGTTGTTATACTCCTCTTCTGGAAGGAATAAAGCATCACAGGACCGGTGTAACGTTTTTGCTAAATGGGTGGAGTAATCAGGAAAGTGTTCAATATAAGAATTAAACTCTTTCACGTGCCGCATATCGCGTTTATGGTCTTCGATGACAACAGGAACGATCGCATGTAAAGCTTGGGAGTATTTCCGTTCTAACTCTCCCCAAGGTACGGGGTTATCCAAAGTAATCACCTGCTTGAATGGATTTATAGTTCTTATGTCACCAGACTTAAGAACAGGTTCTATCTATTAGAATAGATGAAAAATATGGGAAATGCTAGACTTGATTTAATGGATTGAACAGAAGGATAGTTTAAAGGAGGAAATAGTATGCACTTCAAAGAGGTGGAGGACTTTAAGGCTTTCACGAATTTGTCACAGCGTTGTTACCCCGGGATGAAACTGGAGTCGGTAGAGGAAAAGAACCGCTACACGGATCATCGCAAGAAAATGGCACAGAAAGAGGAGATCCATACCATCGGCCTTTATGAAGGAGAAAAGTTGGCCGGAGCTTATATTTCCTATGATCATGTTATGAATGTCTATGGTACAAAGGTTCCTGCAAGTGGAATAGGGACAGTCGCTGTTGATCTTCCTGACAAAAAGCAGGGCAATGCCAAACACATCATTCAGAAATTCCTGTATGATGCACGGGAAGACGGGAAAATTGTTACCCACTTGTATCCGTTCCAGCCATCTTTTTATAAGCGAATGGGTTTTGGGTTGGGGCCTCGTCTTTCGACATATCAATTCCATCCATCCCAATTGCCTGAATATAAAGAGACACTGTCTATGGAAGAATTAGAAGGAAACAACAAGAAGGAAGTTCAAGACTGCTATCACACTTGGGCAGCACAGACCCACGGAGCGACAGAAATACCAGAGTATGGCTTCTCATTTTTGGAAAAAGAACATTTGCATACATTCGGCGTTCGAAAGGATGGTGTAATCGAAGGGTATCTAACGTTTGAGTTCAAACCAGGTAAACACTTTCTGGAAAATGATCTTTATGTGACGAACTTTTTTTATACGACAACAGCAGCGTATCGGACTTTGATTCAATTCCTGCATAACCAGAAAGATCAGGTGCGTTCGGTTTATTTCCCCACCTTCGATCGAGAATTTGTTCATATGTTGAGTGATCCTGTCCATTTGGATGAAAAGCTTATATTCTCTATTTATCATAAAGTTAGTGAAGAAGGGCAGGGGTTAATGTATAGAATCATAGATCTCCCTGGTTTTCTTGATCAAATAGCTGATGTTTCTTTCGGTACAGAAACGGTTCGAATCGGTTGGAAGGTGACAGACACGTTTTTGGATGAAACTTATGAAGCGGTATGGCAGTTTACTGAAGGCAAGCCAGCGCTGACGCAGGGAGATGCAGAAGTGAAGGTTGAGTTAGATATCGCAAGCTTTTCGTCCTTAATGATGGGCTGTGTTTCCCTTGAGAGTTTATTAAGGGGTGGGACGGCTGTGAGTGATGGGAGTATAAAACTATTTAGACAATTGCACCCCCCGGAAAGCTGGACATTTTTCTAAAACAAGTATGAGTCAGCTACCTTTAACCAGATAACATGTGGAAACATATTTATATATAATAAAAATCTTAGGTGGTCGATTTACGATGGTGGGTGCTCATATAGAGGGAGCGGTAACGTACTTTAGGAATGGTCCTTATGATAAACTCCTCCGTGCTATCCGAATCAAATATGAATCCAATGGCGAGGCAGTGGGAGCAGTTTCGACATTGGCTCTTACAGATGTAGAGTTACTGGCTCTTGCAGCTTTCATGGATATGACAGCGCCTGCCTTGGAGTTGCGAGGAAGGTTTTCTATAGGGAGTTTTGAAGAACAGTTGAGCATGAAATATGAAGGCTTAAATCTTCGGCAGCTGTTGTATACTTATTTTGGATAGATGAAACTTTCGATGTTGGGTGGATTTTACCAATAAAACATGGAGTCCAGAAAAATAATAGAAGGTTTGATAACGTATTGACTTAAGTATGATAAGAGGTTATAATGAAAGTTAATTATTCTTGTTCGGTTAGAAATGAAAGCTGAAGTAACTAGAGAGTGACTTTCGTCTTGAATGAATAGACAGAGCAATAATAGTAATACAATGTGGGTCCAGATATCCACGCAGGAGGTAACAACATGTTACAAGGTACAGTTAAATGGTTCAACGCAGATAAAGGTTTCGGTTTTATTGAAGTAGAAGGTCAAGACGATGTATTCGTTCACTTCTCTGCTATTCAAGGCGAAGGTTTCAAGACTCTAGAAGAGAACCAAGAAGTTTCTTTTGAAATCGTTGAAGGCGATCGTGGCCCACAAGCGGCTAACGTTCAAAAATAAGTAAACAAAAAGACTTCCGCATTTGCGGGAGTCTTTTTTTGTTTGCTGTGATGATCCACCTTGTTGTTATTGCAAATAAGGGTCGGTGGGGGATAAGTCGCTTTCCGCGGGGAAGACGGCAAGCCTCCTCGGTCACTTCACACTTCATGACCTGCGGGGTCTCGCCAGTCTATCCATTCCTGTTCTTATACCTGAATGGACCTACATTCAAAAGGACTACATAAGCCATATGTGTGCTATCCAGCTCCAGTGCCTAGCGGCTAGTGAGACTTCCCTCGCTTCTGTACGATAAGTCAACATCGAATCGCTATGCTCTTCGTGTTTCCTTTATCTCCTCCAGCTCAGTCCAGTTCATACGCCGCTGCCCAAGGCACTTCCGCTTTCACATTAGGAGTCTCCTCATCCCCCACCTCCCCTTGCAGTAAGAGTTACTCGAAATCGCCTAACAATAACCCCGCCATAAGTAGAGGGAGAATAGCACTTCAAGCTTGGGATTACCGCATTTTCACTTACATCATGCTGCTTCCTTTACTTGAAGATGGTTTCGAGATACTTATCATGGAAAGGGGCGGAGGCTCACCGCCCGCCCCACGGAAAGTGTTCAAATGTGGAATCGCCCTGGGAGACACGACTGGCATAAGCAGAACATCAACGGAATGTTTTTTTCCCTTTGATGTTCTGCTTATGACGCGAGTGTCTGGGCGATGGAACTGGACGAACCTTTTCCCGTAGAACCCTGAACTCCCCCTAAATTCTCGAAACTGGGTCTTACAGAATAGGGAGCTTTTGTTGAAAATAATTGGGAGGGGAGCTTGACAGTTTGGGCAGGAGGGGTTATAATAAAAATTAATTATTCTTGTTCGTCTACGAATGATAGCTAAAGTAACTAGAGAGTGACTTTCGTCTTGAATGAATATGCAGAGCAATAATAGTAATACATTGTGGATCAGATCCACGCAGGAGGCAACAACTATGGTACAAGGTACAGTTAAATGGTTCAACGCAGAAAAAGGTTTCGGTTTTATTGAAGTAGAAGGTCAAGACGACGTATTCGTTCACTTCTCTGCTATTCAAGGTGAAGGTTTCAAGACTCTAGAAGAGAACCAGGAAGTTTCCTTTGAAATTGAAGAAGGAAGCCGTGGACCTCAAGCAGCTAACGTTCAAAAATAAGTAATATTAAAAAGACTTCCAACTTGATTGGGAGTCTTTTTTTTGATGCGAAACGGGGGTGAGAGGCGGATGTTTTTATAGAAACTATCATTGTATCCCCGAAGTGACTGATTATAATGAGTATATATAGGAATGAAAAACGCCGGTCCGCATAAAAAGGACTGGCGTTTTGTATTTCTATTCCATTTGTTTTGTTATAGACATTACACCCATGTATAGTCTTTCCCCCAGCTTTCCTGAGCAAGCTGACGGACGTTTTGGACGATTGTGTTTTCTACAGCGTATGCATCCCCTTGTTCGTATGGGTTATAGTGGAAGGCATACAGACGAGAGACGAATTCATGGAAGGGGAGGGAGCTTTCTCCTTCCATTTCTCCATTTCCATTGACGCTGGGTTCGATGTTTTGCCCCCAGTTTTGCGATCCATCATTATTTGGATTGTAAAAATAAATCCGTTCTTCGCCACTCTGGTCTTTGCTTATTCTCGTAATCGATACAGCATGAAGGCCAAGCAGTTTGCCGTGCACGTTCGTAATGAAAATGCCGACAGGGTTCGGATAGATCAGTTCATAATCATCGTTATACTCAGGGTGATGGGTGGCATAAAAGAGTTTGACGAACCCATTATAATCCAGCACATACCCTGTGATAGGATCGAAGACTGAGCTGAATCCTTTTTGCACCCAGTTCCCGTAAAAGGCAGGGTTAACCCAGCGGTGACCGTCTTCACCTCTCAAAGCGACCCGTGTCATCATTTCACTGTAAATTTTATCAAGGTGGGGAACGAGGACAAGAGAAACAGGATCGAGTTCTTTATGCAATTCAGGCGCAAGTCCACCTTTTAAATCTTTAGAGTGAATAGGTGTCCCTTCGAAGGTGAAATCTAAATCTCCATCGCGAGCTGCGCGCGGGATGATTTCAAGTAAAAAACCGGGCGCGTGTTGAGCCCACAAGCTAATGCCGCGAGCTGCCTGGCAGGTAGGATTGAACCCTTGGCCGACTCCCAATGGCTGACCGAGCACTTGAATGGCCCCGGCAACAAGAATACTATTTGCTGTCACACCTTCACCGGTATTCGTAGTTGAATATAAGGCTTTACGCACATCTGGACGAATGTCGAGTTCGACCAGCCTTCGTAAACCGGGAGCGACTGGTGAGTGAGATAAGACACCACGTTCGAGCAACATGGAAAGTCCGTAAATCGCCTGACGGGTCCCTGGGAAAATCGAGGCCCGAATCAGCTGAATGACGAGCTCCCGATGCTCCTCAAGGTTGGCACTTCCTTTACTGTTCAAGTTTAATGCGTAGGCAAGCAATCCTGGGTTCCTTTTGCTCAAAAAACGGATTAATGTCGCATGATGGGGAGATACGAGCCCTGTATCACGCATCGACTGAGCTAAGGAAACACTTTCTGATATAAGATCTGTCCGAGTCAGAAGCTTAAGTTGTGCCCAATAAGCATGCACATCTTTGTATTGGGCACTTAAGGTCGATGGTCCTTCAATGGCGGCGATAAATTGCTTCAATTCTGTTTTATCTTTGTCTTCGGAATCGTGATCAAGCATCTCTTTTGCCATTTTAATCATGGAAACAATCCGTTTAACCATGATTGGTCGTTGAGCTGTCAAACGTTTAATTTCATAAATGAGTGTCTGGACCAAGGCACTTGACGATAAATGGTTAGAGAGGAATTGAAAGAGTTTATTCGTTTTTTCATCGTTATCATGTTCTTCTATCCGTGAGCTTTCGCTAGCGTCAGGAAATAAGAGGTTCAAATTCAAGACCATCACTTCATTTAAAAATTCCTCTGCCATTTGAGCCGACACATTCGGATTCGTCGCTTTTCCTTTAGCAATAGCGAGCATCCGCAGTTCGCTCAATACCTCAATGATCATTGGCAGGCCTTTCGCTTTTAATGAACCTGCCACGAGAGGCGGTTGTAATTTCTCTGCTGATTCCCAGGGGCCATCTTGAAATACACCTGCTTTTTCAAAGCGATCCGCATGCTGGAATAACTTTTCTAAACCATCATCCGTTTCAATCAGTCTGTTGGCCTCCTGGTAGACGTCGGTTTGATACTTCGGTTTTGCGAAAGATGGAGCTTTGTCTAATTCATCGAGAGCAAATAAGAAACGTTCGACAAGGGCAGTCGTCGTTTGGGGCATGAATCCATCTCCTTTCTCTATCGCTTGTGCTTATACATAGAAATTGTATTGCTCGTACGTTTTAAGCAAATCAGTCATTTCTTCACTGTCACGGCCATAGAAAAAGATGGTGCCATAGTGGTTGCCGAATCCGACACGTTCAGCTACTTTCCCTTGCGGAGGGGTGAACATATCGTGTTTTTCGAAATAAGGGTGATCTTCGAGTTCTTCCGGGACCTTTAAATCTTCTACATAATCAACATGCGGATGGACCATCAGGCAACCGGCATAGTTTTGATAATCATATGGATCCGGGAACAACTCTTGGATTTCTTCTTCTGTCGTATTGGGATCGCTGCAAAGGATTTGTGCTTCATACGCACTAAACCCATAGGCGCGTTCAATCAGTTCGAAAATGTGCCCACCAGGTACTCGGGCAGCAACTTCCCCAAAGTGAAGCGTCCCGTCCTGGGTAATGAAATATTCTGGATGAATGACTCCGTACTCGATTTCAAAGGCATCGACAAGCTGCTGCACAGCACGTTCAATCAGTGGCCTTTTTTCTTCAAGGGCAGGAGAGGCAGGTACGAAGTTTGAGTATCCCAATTTGACGTATTCAGTAATATTAAGAAAACGAACTTTCCCTTTATGGATGAATGCTTCACAGGAAAATTCCTGTCCATCCAGATGACTTTCCATCAACAAGGGAAAATCTGTGTCTTGTATTTGTTCGATATCTTCATTGTTATATATGGCTAGGTGACCGACAGAACCGGCTTTATCGAGCGGCTTGACATGAATGGGATCAAGGTGGTCGCCTTCTAATTTCAACAATGCTTCATTCACACGTTTCAAGAAGCGTTCTACATCTTCTTTGTCGTGTGCCTCTTCAAAGACACCGACTTTGATGCCGGAAATTTGTGCTTTTCGTTTCATCATTCCTTTATCACGAAGCAAGAGGGATCGGTTGAAAACACGAGGATCCTCACGGAAACGGGCATTTAACGCACCAGCCCATTCTACACATTCTTCATATAATGGAACGGCAAGTTCTGCACCCATTTCTTTTAATTGTTTGTACAGCTGATCAGATCCTTCATTGAGTTTATTGAAGTCCCAACCTACAAACGGTATATCATGCTTTTCTGCATACGACTCGAATTCTGACGGTCCGACGACGATGAACGGTCGATTCATTCGAGCGGCAGCTTCTATCGCCTGCACACTCCAACCTATTAAAGCGGTATAATACGGTTTTGTTTTTTCGGCTTCATCAACCGTCGTATTCAATTCAAGTTGATCCAGTTCCATTTCGAACCTCTCCTTTGTCAGTGAATATATGAGGATTAAAAACTATGACACTGTTATTTTAAAAGTATCAGAATAGGACGAAAACTGTAAGCGTTATGAAGGCGTTCGACAAAACTAGTGTTTATTTTACAGTTTACTTGCAGGGAGTTCCTCTACGAAGTTCAACCATTCTTAGAAAGTGCCATTATGTGATAAATTTCCCGGGAAATAGGAGAGTTTCTTTTCTGCTTTCCCTTATCAAACGACATTTGGGTTTAAAAAACATATTTTTCGTCAAAAGTACCCAAAAAGGATGGTGTTTTATGACGGAACAGAAGACGTATCAAGATAAATTGAAGAAACTCGATCCGCGAAAAGCGATTGAACGAGGGCGTTCTCATTTTACGGAAAAGGAATATGGAGAGAAACTACGACAATATGGAAGCAAAATCGGAACGAAAATCGTCTATTATAGCTTGTTGCTTTATTATGCATTCAAAAGCCACAACACACCAAAGAAAGCAAAACTGACAATTGCAGGCGCGCTGGGTTACTTGATTTTACCACTAGATGTGATTCCAGATTTCATCCCTGTTGTCGGTTTTGCAGATGATAGTGCCGTTATTATTTACGCAGTCTATCAAGTCCTTTCCCATATTGATGAAGATGTGAAAGGGCAAGCGAAAGCTAAGTTAGTGAAATTTTTTGGAAATGATGTAGATTTAGAAAAACTGGAAGACCCTACAGAGGAAAGGAGCAAGGTGTAAGGAAAATGGTCTGGTCATAGGAGATGATCAGGCTTTTTTTATTTCTGTAAATTGATGTATAATAGGTGTGTTTTGTGAAAAAGGAGAAATGTCTATGCCTACAGCAATGGAGAACATAACAACAAAGGGGGCTTTTTTTCAGCATTTAAATCAAAAAAACCAATATAAACAACCCGCACGAGAATGTATGTTTCGGACGATGACTAAACTACAGGATATGGAGACTTCTGAGCATAGACCCGGAATGTTGCTAGGGAAAATTCAATCAGGAAAGACGCGGACATTCATTGGTGTGATGGGATTGGCTTACGATAACGGCTTCGATATGGTTGTTTTATTGACCAAAGGGACAAATGCCTTAGTAAAGCAAACGTACGCAAGGTTACAAGAAGAGTTTGAACCACTGATTGAGCATGATGCCATCAGAGTCTATGATATTATGACAATGCCTGACAATCTTAGAAAATATGAAACATCACAAAAGCTAGCTTTAATTGTTAAAAAAGAGACCAATAATCTCGACCGCCTTCGAGAGGCTTTTCAAGAGAAGTATCCACAGTGGAAGGATAAACGTGTGTTATTTATCGATGATGAAGCGGACTTTGCTAGTGTGGCATACGAATATAAGCGGGAGCAGAATGTGAAGCATATGCGTGTCATCGCATCAAAAATCAACCACTTTCGTGAGGTGCTCCATCGTTCCGCTTTTTTACAGGTGACAGCGACTCCGTATTCCCTGTATTTGCAACCTGAAGATATGACCATCCATGAAGGGAAAGTGTTCGAACCTATTCGCCCTGCATTTACAGAACTTGTCCCTGTCCATGATCGTTATATTGGGGGAAACGTGTATTTTGATAAAAGTGAGATCGAGGGTCATCTTGCTTCTTATTTTTTTCACGAGGTGGAGGAGAAAGAGCTTGAGGTAATGAAAAAGATGGATGGACGGCGGGTGAAGATGGACCGTCTGCTTAACCAGAAAAATATTGCAAACATCCGGAAGGCGATCGTCAATTTCATTGTGGGTGCATGTATTCGTAGATATCAACAACGAGCCAAAGGGCGTCGGGAGCAGAAATATTCCTTCATCATTCATACAGAGCGTGGAAAGAGTGCTCATGCTTGGCAAGCAGAACTTATCCAGGGGTTCGAGCGTTTACTGACTGAAGCGGCACGAAACGAGACAGATGATTTCTGTGAACTGATTAAAGAATCCTACCACGATCTTATCCGGTCTGTTCGTACATTGAAAAAAACACCTGCCCCGAAATTTGATGAAGTATATAAAGAGGTACGGTATTCGCTGGATGAAGAGTATATGGTTAGCAGCATTGTAAATTCCGAAAAAGATGTGAATGAACTGCTGGATTACAAAGGAGAATTGCAGTTGCGTGCGCCGATGAATATTTTTATCGGAGGTCAAATTCTCGATCGTGGGGTAACGATTCACAATTTAATCGGCTTTTTTTATGGAAGAAACCCGAAGTCTTTCCAACAAGACACGGTCCTTCAACATTCGCGGATGTACGGAGCAAGACCTGTCGCAGATCTTGCAGTGACTCGTTTTTATACAACGGCAAAGATCTATCAAGTGATGAAACGGATTCATGAATTTGACCGGGAACTACGCCGAGCCTTTGAACGTGGCGGCCATCACCGTGGTGTCGTATTCATTCAACGAGATTCGGGGGACTCTATCCTTCCATGCAGCCCGAACAAAATTTTGCTTTCAAGCCTAACCATGCTCAAACCTCATAAACGAATGTTACCAGTCGGGTTCCAGACAGGATATAAGACACATATTCATAAGACGGTCCGTGAAATTGACTGTATAGTTGAACAAGTACAAAGAAAAGCAGTGGAGTCAAAAGAAGGGGCAGTGTTAATTCCTTTATCAGTGGCTAAGCAGCTCCTGAAGCTTGTGCACCAAACGTTAGAGATGGAGGAAGGATACGATTTCCAGCTTGATGAATACGAAGGGGTTCTCAATTATTTGAGTTCACAATCCGATGAAGGTGCTTACGTTTGGCTGTTCATAAGGCACAAACGTCAGATACGGCGTTTTAAAAAAGATGGTAAATATGAAAATTCCCCGGACACTCCTGGTAAAGGAACTGGGGAATTGACGCTAGCCAGGAAGGTAGCACAAACTTTTCCCGCCTTAATCATGCTTCGTCAAGAAGGAAAGAAAGAGCATGGGTGGCGCGGGTCACCATTCTGGTGGCCTGTATTAGTCGCACAAGCAGAAATGTCCCCAACGGTTTACGCGAATAAAAGTGTTCAATAGAAGGACTTCTTATGGAGTGCAGATTTTTCTTTAGGGAAAGATTTCCCTTTTTCTTCACATCCTATTAATTTGGATAAGGTAGATTAAAAGAGATAGGAGTTTTTATAAAAAGACTCGGTGGTAAACCTTTTTCCGTATTCCATCGGTATGGTGCGAGGTGGAAAGAATAATGAGTGTGGACCTTCCCTATGGCAAGGTGGGGGAGCGTAGCTTGAGAAGGTTCAGCAAACGCCCGCGGAAATCGCCGTTGTAGACATGACTGGATAAGCAGAATATCCCCTCTCTTTAAAACATTAGTACCGTGAATTCTGGGTAACTCATACATTGAATAACAGCTTATCCAAAGAAAAAGGACCTGCATCGAGGTCCTTTTTCTTTTTATTATTTTGTTGTTTTTTCAATGGGTTCATCGAATAAGTCCGTGAATTTGGCGACGTTCTCGTAACTAAATTCAAACGCCATCCTCACTTCACCGAAGCCCGGTTGATAAATATATCCCTGGACCTCATACGTGCTTGCATTTTCCCTGACTTTAGTAAGGTGGAAATATCGCTGGATGAATTGTGCCATTTCCTCCAACTTTCTGTTCCGTACCTTTATCCATTGCCCTTTCAATTCTTCTGTGGGAAAATCAGTTTCCTTTAACATTTGCTCACTCCTCTACGGATATCAAAGCTATCAAACTGTTTGTTACCATTATACTATAAAAGCTACCCATTATTTTCAACTACTAACCGGAAATAAAAAAACATTCACCTTAAAGTCTTTAAAACTTATGTCTTCCACTTAAAAATTATAAGTCTATTTCAAAAATAACTTTACTTTTACGTTACGTCAACGTTTAAAGTGGACTTAGGAGAGGTGATTCGATGAGAATTAAAGAAGTGGCAAACCGATTGGGCACGACAACAAGGACCATTCGCTTTTATGAAGAAAAAGGGTTAGTCAAACCAGAAAAAGGTGCAAATGATTACAGAAATTATAAGGAAGAAGATGTAAAAGAGCTAAAAGGAATATTGGCTTTGAGGGAAGTAGGAATGTCGACGGTGCAAATCAAAAAGTTTTTAAAAGGAGAAGTCGATCAATTTTCTTTTCTTGATATGCAGAGATCTGTTTTATATGAAGAAATGATTCAAATCAGAGACATGATTGGCGTATTGGATAAGATGATGGAGGGAGACTTGACCGGCTCCGAAGACACTATGGAGCTTGCACAAAAGTTGAAGGAAATCAAACAGATGCGAAAGAATTGGAAAGATCGCTGGGACTTTGATGCTCAAGCGGAGCAATACGATGAAAATATTAAAACAACAGGCTATGGCTTTAATGTCCATCAGCAGTATGAGGAAGCATTGACAAGGGTCAGAGATTGTATTAATCCACTACGTCATGAGCTAGGACTGGATATTGGAGTTGGAACTGGGAATTTGGCGGAGCTCTTTTTAGATAGAGGTACACAGATGATCGGGGTGGATCAATCAGAAAGAATGCTGCGCGTCTGTCTAAATAAGCATCCCAATATCGATGCTAGACGGGGTCATTTTTTGTCATTGCCTGTAAGTGATAAGGGCGTTGATTTTGTTGTATCTAGTTATGCTCTCCACCACCTTACTGATGAAGAAAAAGAACTCGCACTGGCGGAAATGGATCGCGTCCTAATAAATGGAGGCCGGCTTGCGATTGCTGATTTGATGTTCGAAAATCAAGCCACGAAAAAATCTATTTTGCAACAATACTTAGATGAGGGAAATGATGAAGCCATTGATGCGATAAATGATGAGTATTATGCTGATCGATCCAGGTTAGTGTCTTGGCTGATTGATCGCGATTACAGGGTGGAAACCCATCAATTCAACCGCATCCTCCACCTTGTCTTTGCTTCGAAATAGGCAACAGATTTATACTATAAGATTGAAGTAGGGAGGTGGGAGAATGACCGGATATATTGAAAGGATGCGTGAAATGGTTGGTACTGAAACTTTGCTGACTGTTGGATGTGGAGCGATTATGGAAGATGAGTATGGCAGAATCCTTTTACAAAAAAGAACAGATCGTGGTACATGGGGCATTCCCGGGGGCTATTAGAGATTGGGGATACATTCGAATCTACAGTGAAGAGAGAGGTAGAAGAAGAGACGGGGTTAATGCTTCGGGATTTGCAGCTTTTCGGTATTTATTCAGGGGAGAAAGGTTATGCTACCTACGAAAATGGTGATCGAGTATTCAGTCTCCAAATTATTTTTTGCACCAAAGGATTCGAAGGGAAGCTAACTATCAATCATGAGAGTCAAAAACAACGGTTTTTCAGTAAAGAAGAAATATTTGAAGAGAAGCTGAATCCGCATCAAGCCCCTTTTATCAAGGATTGGATCAGTGGTTCAGCGCCGCCATTCATTAGGTGAATAATTCTTCAGATACTTTCCACAAATTTTCCACATTTTCTGTTTTTCTCTCTAAACACAATTAAAAATGCTGTCATGACGGGGGTTATGATATATTCTTCTTTTGATTCCTGTCTTCTTGCAGGGGGAGGGAGTGTTTACAGAATAGGGGACCGTGTTACAATGGCTAACACAACGATGAATAAAAGGAGAAATGACATTGAATAAAAAATGGTTATTAAGTTTAGTATTTGTGGCGTTTGTTTCTTTGCTAGCTGCCTGTAATGGTGATGAAGGAGCATCAGAAGATCAAGAAGGGAAAGCAAAACAAGAGGAAACAGAAAAAGAGAAATCTGAATCTGGTGATCAAAAAGAAGCACCTAAGCCGGATCTTAAAGGCGTACCAGATGTCGTAGCAAAAGTAAATGGTACAGAAATTAAAAAAGAAGAGTTTGAAAAGACGTATCAGGGCCAATTCCAACAAGCAGCTATGCAGTCACAAATGAGTGGTCAAGAACTGGACCAAGATCAATTGAAACAGCAGGTAGCAGAAAATTTAGTTGGTCAGGAATTGCTGATGCAAGAAGCAGAAAAGCGCGAATATAAAGCTTCTGAAGAAGAAGTTAACAAAATGCTGGAAGACCTAGCAAAGCAACAGCAGGCAGGTTCAGCGGAAGAATTCCTTACTGCTTTGGAAGAACAAGGCATGGGTGAAGAAGAAGTGCGAAGCCAACTGCAATCTCAAATTAAAATCGATAAGCTTGTAGCAGAGGAAGCTGGAGATGTCCAACCTTCTGAAGAAGAGATGAAAGAAGCTTACGATAAAATGAAAGAACAACAAAAACAAATGGACACAGAGCAAGAAGTACCATCTTTCGAAGAGGCTAAACCAACAATTGAACAACAGTTGACTCGTCAGAAAGAAGGCCAAGCTACGCAAAAGCTTGTTGATAGCCTGCGCGAAGAAGCAGACGTAACCGTTAATCTATAAAGCATTATTTAAACCAGACCTTCATTCGGAGGTCTGGCTTTTTTTAGTATGTTATTTCCTCAAATTGTAAGACCTGGTCACCCATAAAATGGGTGACCAGGTCTTACAATTTATGGTAAATTATTTTTATTTTTTGCTATGAACAACAAAAACGTCACTACCTAATCAAGGTAGTGACGTTTTTAATAATGTTCAGTTCTACTGAATTCAAGGAGCTTGGTGTCTTGTATCGGGATTCTCTGTTCCAACAAATGTCATGGTATAGTTTAATGTAGGGAATGGCAAGCTTCTCTAATTATTAGAAGGCACCAGATCCGCCACCGCCTCCCCCTACACCAGCACCGCCACCACTCACTCCGCCTGAAGAGGCAGAAACAGTTGCATGCTTATCTGCTGATTGAAAGCTTTCTTGTATGGAAGCCCCGAGAATGAGGAACATCATCCAATCCCCGTTAGATGGGGCCAGGGAAGGGGAGGTGGTTTTTAAAAGATCACGTTTTCCCATCCCGATCTGGTACAACAGGGCAGGAACTTGGTCTTCTTCTTCCCACGATTTCCAATCATCACTGATCTTTATTGGATATAATTGTTCTTTAATCATACGACCTTTCTCATTCAACGGACGGTAAGCGATACTGAATCCGGTAAAAAATAAAAAGAGTGAAATGGATACGAACATCCATAAAAATAAGTCGTAATAAGGAAACAGAAAGATAAATGGAAGAGTTACTAGTGCCGCTATTGCAGCAGTAAACCGGGGCACTGGTGCGTTTTCTACTAAAGTATATTGTTGAAGTTCCTGTTTCACTTCTTCTTTCCATGCGTTTATCCTTAATTGGTATTTTTCATGATTACTTTTATCTTCAGCATAAGTTTCAACGTCTTCAAGGTGAAGTGTATCACTAGAAGCTATCTCATCAAAAAGCCATGTGATCAGACGGTGTTCGTGCTTATAGTCTGTATCCCGGTGGACCAGTTTAAATTCTTCTTCTGTCACCTTTTCAATGTTACCTTTAAGCACAAGGTCTAATAGAGATGCGGTCAAAGCAGAAGTCGGCAGATGACCATGGTTGGTGAATGACATCATCGCTGGTAGACTCATCTTTTCTTTAGGAAATCCGCTCACACTTCTTCTTCGTCTATCAACTTCCCGTCCTGTTTCACTCCGTTTCCTTGCAGCTGAAATTAAGAGGGTGAGGACAAGGATAAAGAGGGCAGCACTGAAGTATAAAGCAAAGTTTCCCCACCGTTCACTCGTCTCTGCGCGTGCGGCTATAATTTCGTCCATTTGCTTTTTGTCTGCTTGAATTTCTTCTAACATCGGTTCAAAGCTTTTAACAGGAGCGTTAGAGAAAAGCGCAGCATCGTATGCTGCACGAATATCTCCATTCTCTCCACTGTCCACTGTTCCTAAGTGAAAAACGACCTTGCCGTCCTCAGTCGTTGAAACAGTCTCATAGGCTGCATCAAAACCATAAGCGGCCTTTATATCCGCAGGCTCGGGTGGCTCTATGGTAATCGTCATATTTTGGTAAGAGGATTCATTACTTTCATCAAAAAATGGCCAATAAAACTGTCCAACATCTTCAAATACTTCTACACCATTCTGTATTGTGTAAAACAGCTCAATGGTGATGGATTCATCTGAACCACTACGGTGGATTTTATACAAATTCTCTTCTTGTTCAACGGGAAGCTCTGTTCCATTTTCCGAAGCATGCACATTTGTAATTGCTGACTTTTCTTTCGGAATCAGCGTTCTGGTAATCCCATTGAATTCTCCGTCGAATTTGTAGGTATGGGTCTCTTTCACTTCGACATTTCCGTCTGAAAGGAGCTTAGCATGGATATCTGTATCCGCAATCGTGAATTCAACCGCAAAAGCCTGAGTCGGGAAGAAGACAAGGAGGATGAACAGAAAAGCGCCTAACCTTTTTTTCATTAACGTCACCTGCTTTCCCTTTTATCTACGTTCGAAATCGAAAAAAGGTTTCAAAACAGTCGACCCTTAGGACCCGGGGGGATACTAAGGCACCAACTGGGATCCGGAGGATAAAGAGGCAAGTAAGTAATACAAGGGATGATCAGGCTGGAAAAGTACTGGATTAACAGGTCGCTAATGGCAAGCCCACACGATCAGTAAGAAAGGGATTTTTTGCTCACTCGCACACGATATTAAACTTCTCTGCCGCCCTTAGTAAGTCATCCACCAGTGCACGAGACAGTTTTGGTAAAATACAAATAGTTATACATTTGGACCCGCTGTTTTATAACCATTTAAAAGGCATGGAAAGCTCGTAAATAGTAGAAGGAAGACCATGAAAAGGCGGATCGACATTAAACATTTCCTTATATCAGGATGTTTCTGGAATGTGTATTAGAACATAGGGGAATTACTACGAGGATATAGAAAGATGTTATTTTCCCTGATTAAATGTACATAATAGGAGTTTGGAGGTTGGTGATGAAAACATTGAAAAAAGCATTGCTCATAGTCGTCGGTTGGTTATCCTTTGCAATAGGAGTAGCCGGGATTGTCCTTCCTCTAATTCCGACAACACCGCTTCTTCTGTTAGCGGCTGCTTGTTTTATCCGTAGTTCTAACCGTATGTATAATTGGTTGCTATCAAACAAGTATTTCGGCAAATACATTCGTTATTACCGTGAGCACCGGGGAATTCCACTGAGAGCCAAATGGATGGGAATCAGTTTACTGTGGATCTCTATTTTATCTTCGGCAATTTTCTTCGTTCCATTGTTATTCGTTAAGATCCTTATGATTGGCGTAGCTAGTTATTTCACTTGGTTTATATTAAAATTGAATACGATTCGCTGAAAACGAACACACGTTTCATGTAATATACTCTACGTAAAAAAGTGCCCGATACTAATAACCTCCCCTTACCTCTCCGCCTTAGCTAATAGAAACGGTAAGATGAAGGTGCAGAGAACTAGGACATTATCCTGCCAAAATCCTTCATGTTACAAAAGGAGTAGGAAAGGGTACAATCATTCTACAAATAGACTGGCAAAAAACATTGACATACATAATCAAGGAGGAATTCACTCGTGATCATTGCGATCATTTTACTATTGTTTGTTTCGCTTTTCTTTTCCGGAAGTGAAACGGCGCTAACAGCAGCTAATAAAATGAAACTTCAATCTAAAGCTAAAAAAGATGATAAAAAGGCGGAAAAACTATTAATTTTAATATCAAAGCCTAGCGAATTCATTACTACGATTTTGATTGGTAACAATATCGCAAACATTTTATTACCGACATTAGTGACTACATTGGCTATACAATATGGATTCAGTGTTGGAATTGCTTCTGCTGTATTAACGGTGATGATCATCATCTTTTCAGAAGTTATTCCGAAGTCTGTCGCGGCTGCCTTTCCTGACCGGATTGCGATGGCAGTCTCCCCAGTCATTCGTTTTTTTGTTTTTATTTTCAAGCCGATCACTGTCGTATTGAACTGGTTGACTGGCTTTATTACGAGGGCTTTAGCTAAAGGGCAGTCCTATGAAACGTCCATCTCTAAAGAAGAACTGCGGACAATGGTCGATATCGCGGATTCAGAAGGGACTTTCAATGAAGCAGAATCCCATCGAATCAAAGGGGTACTAGACTTTTATAACTTGAATGTGAAAGACGTTCTAAAAACACCAAGAGTGGATGTAATCGCTATTGATAGTGAAGCAACATTTGAAGAAGTCCGTGATATGGTCATTCAACACCCGTTTACAAGATATCCAGTTTACGGAAAAGATATGGATGATATCATTTCTGTTTTTCACTCCAAGTATTTGATCTCCTGGGCTATGGAACCTGAAAAACCTCTGGAGAATTATACGTACAAAGACCCTTTAGTTGTCTATGAATTTCATAAAATTGAATGGGTCTTCCGAAAAATGACAAAAGAGAAAAAGCACATGGCGATCGTTCTTGATGAATATGGCGGCACAGAAGGGGTACTGACTCACGAGGATGTTATTGAAGCAATGATCGGATTAGAAATTGAAGACGAAATGGACATAGAGAGTGATTCGATTATTGAAAAAGTATCGGAGACAGAATTGATTTGTGATGGAAAAATCACATTACGCCGATTGAATTCTATTTTTGACACAGAAATTCCAGAAGAAGAGGATGTTCTAGCTGGATATTTATTAAAAGAGTTCAATGAATTCCCGAAGGAAGGGGATGTACTGGAGCGTAATAATTTGACCTTCAAGGTACTGGAAATAGAGGGACGCATGCTCCGGAAAGTCCAAATCATAAAGTAGGTTAGTAAAAAGACCAGAGTGCTGTTCCCATGCACTCGGGTCTTTGGCTCTCTTGTTTATTTTTTAACCGGAGCATTCAACTCATGATCTTTCACTTCTGCTTGAGGCAGTAATGTTTTTTCAAAATCGAATGCGTTCAGTTCTTCGCCATCTCTTACTTTGTGGGGTAAGTCCGGGTTCGCTAAAGCCCCGGTTCCGATTGCAATGAGATCTGCTTGCCCGGAATCGAGAAGACCTTCTGCTTTGTCCCGATCTTGCAATTGTCCATTGGCAATGACAGTAATCCCGCCATAAGTCTTTGCTGCGCCGGTAAGTGTTTTGGATCCCTCACCAAAGGAAGGAGCCGTCGCATCACCGTCTGTAACGTGGATGTAATCTAGTCCTGTCTTTCCTAAAGTACCGAAAATCTCTTCTGCTTCATTTTCGCCACCGGCCCATTTGTGTTCCTGATCGGCAACTTTCCCTTGGGATATACGAATACCAACGATAAAGTCTTCACCGACTTCTGCAATCACTTCGTCGATAACTTCAAGTATAAAGCGCAAGCGGTTTTCAACAGATCCTCCATATTGATCATCGCGCTTGTTCAGGTAATCTGTCAAAAATTGATCCAGCAAATAGCCGTTGGCTCCATGAAGTTCTACTCCATCAAAACCTGCTTCCTTCGCCCGAAGGGCACTGTTGACGAAATCCATTTTTACTTCGAGGAAATCCTGATCATCCATCGCTTTTGGTGTCTGAAATGGTCCAGAACCTCCATAAAAGCCTAACTGTTCCCCTTTTGGAGCAATGGCAGATGGAGCGATGGTTTCATCGGTATAAGCATTTCCCTGGCTTTGCCCACCCGCATGCATCAGTTGGGCAATCATCAGACTTCCTTCTTCATGGACCGCTTCCACGACCGGCTTCCAAGCGTCTGCCTGGATGTCTGTAGCCAATCCAGGTTGATTGTTGTACCCCTGGCTGAAGGATGTATCTGGATAAATCCCTTCTGAAATGATGGTACTAAAGCCACCTTTAGCAAAACGCTGATAATATTTTTTCATCCGATCATTGGCACGGCCGTCTGCTTCTGCACTGATCCGGGTCATCGGTGCAACTACATAACGGTTTTTCAGTTGTTTATTGTCTAATTTATAGGAATCAAAAAGCATGCTGCATCCACCTTTCCTTTCTTTGTCTGTTTCAGCATAAAATTATTTTGTCTCAGTTTCAAAGTAATTGCTCACTTACTCCTTAAAATAGAGTACCCATCCGATGGATTTCTATAAACCTGCACCCATGTGAGGATAAAAATTAATAGAAATTTTCTTCAGAAATTAAGTTGGTTGTGAAACAGGGAAGGGAAAGGGGATTTCATTACCTTCATAATATGTAAGACAGAGTGCAGAATAAGGCTCGTCCATTAGGATATCCTTGCAAACTATCGCGATAACATCGATTTTTCCAACGGGTGAATTTCACTGAGGACAATTGAAGATATCAAGAAGGTGATGTATTGTGCGGAAACAATACCAGCCCATTTGAGAAGAACTTAACAGTAGAAGGCTGATATAAAAATCACCCCCATCCATCTGGATTAAGGGGTAACTTTATTTATAAAGGAAGGGAGGGCAGCTCGTTTGTTCTTCTGAGGGTTTAACTTTTGATCGTTATCCATCGTTTTTCGTTTATCAGAATCCTGCATTGCCCGTGATTTCCTCCCTTTTCAACCACGTAAATTGACCAATACTATATATTAAAACTCCTCTTGGTTGAATCAGGAGTATATTTATAATTCATATAATAATTTCATTTAAACGATCATTTTTCTCATTCGGAGGTGAGAAAATGTTTAGGATCTCTTTTTACCGCAGCATCCGCCCCGTTTAACGGCACGCTTATTATTAGATGCCGACGTATTAATAACAATCGGTTCATTTGACTTTTTCACTGGACTGAGTCGTCCCTGTTTTTTCACTTCTTTTGCCTTCAAGAATATCTCTCCTTTTCTTTTATAATGTATTATAAGTACTTTTGGTTAAAAGGGAAGGGCTATTAGGAAGTTATGATGGAAAATGGGTATTGTTCATAGGTGGGAGCATTAATAGTGAAGCACCTTACTTCAGGAAGAGTTTTCTTGAACGATACAATAATCATTTTTATGTCTTCATCGGGATGATGGTGAATGTCTGTATAGGAGGGATAAGGTGCTGTCGTAGGGTGTGAGTGATAAATCGCCAACACCTTTTGTCCCCTTGATGCAATTTGTTTTAACGTTTTGCTGACTACCTTCTTACTTACATAATAACGAACTCGAGATTCATTTTCATTCTCAAGTGGCCAGACTGACAAAACATCATTTTGGTCATTTCCAGCGAGCAATCCACATGCTTCATACGGTAATTGTTTGTGTCCGTGATCAATCATTTGATCGTAAAGAGGTTTTGGAATATTCATGTTCATCCCTCTTTAATTCTTCTTTTGAAAAATCGAAAAGAATGAGGGGAATTCCATTTTTTTTGCTGGTTTTTCAATCGCTTCTTTGCTTTCCTCTTCCAATTCATACGCTACCGTGGATTCCGCATCAACCGGGTTTTGGTTTGAATTAATATTTTCCTCTTTTAGAATGGCTTTATTTTCTTTCTCCTGAGCGTTTGTTGAATAAGTCTCCATCGTACTTGTATTCTTATTCTCATTACTTGGTATAACCTCATTTGAGCCCGACTTTTCAGCATCAACATTGTTAGTTTCTTTTAGTGGCTCAGTGGGTTCATCGTCTTTCTTTTGTGAGAAGGTATCTTGGTCCTCGTTCTTCCACTCGACCGTTTCCTTTTCCGATTCCTTGTGCTTTTTGAATTGTACATTGACCTCTTTTTTATCAATAGAGCGGCTTACTGGTTTATCTAATTCCTGGGCGGATTCCTCAACGTTTTTTTTTGAATCCGTTCGGACGACGCTATTTTGATACATTTCCATTTGAGGGTTGATGTATGTGCGATTTTTGCTTGTCGAACCCCTCGATTTTCCAAACTTAGGAATTGGTGGTTCGGTGTGGTTTTTGTTTTTTCGTTGGAAAGTTGGCTGGTTAGGATTGTAGGAACGGTTTTGATTCATTGTCGGGTAATAATCATTTTTTCCAGGATTAAATTGCCTGGATGATTGCAACATATTTTGAAGTTTCCGGAAATCGGATGTTTTTGATGAAGTTTTTTGCCCCTGCTGTATATACGCTTCCTGAGCAGTCGCTTGCTGGTGAGTAGAGATCATTTCCTTTTTTAATTTTGCGAGTTCTTCTTTCAAATAATCGACTTCATATTCCTTTTCATTTTTCACGGGATGCTGTTGTGTGTCTATGATTTGATTCATCTTTCCTATGAGATCGTGGACTTGGAGACGATCCATTTTTTCTTTTATTAAAGCAATATCATTTTTCAAACCACTTACGGTTTCAGTGACAGACTGAATCTGTGCAGACAGTTGTTTTGTCCTTTCTTCAGATCCATAATGATAATCCTCCATTTTTTTCATTACTCCTTCTGAAATAATTTTAAATTCGTATGATTCTGTTTTTGATAGAAGGTAGTCTTCAAGTACGTTTCCTGACTTTATTGAGCGCAACATCCCTTTATAAATATTTAGTTTTTCCTTCATTGCTGTGAGTTCTTCCGTATCATTCAATCTGTATCGGTCCATCACTCATCACCCTTTTGCAGCACATTAATATACTATTGATGATTCACCAATACGTGACAAATGTGCCGGTTTTTAAATCCCTTACTAACAAGTGATCCGTCCATTCCTTTTATTTATCATTCTATGCTTGAACATCTTAAATATTAGACGTTTTCCGGGGGAAGGATTCACAAAAATCCGAGTAATGCATCTAATATAGGTGTTCGCACAAAATGTAAAAAAAAATCAAATATCAGCGATAGTACTAGACCCAACAGTATATCCGTTCATATGCTACGAATGAAAGAAAAAATCTTATTCGGAGGTGTTTGCAAATCATGCAAGCAAAAAATTTAACTGGGGGTCAAGAGCTCCTTTGTATCAACACAGAGAAAGTTTATGATTGGATTATTAATGAGGCATCGTTTGATCTTACTGTCGATGACTTAGAGTTGCCAGTCGGTCCTGATGGCACACCATTAGAGTGTGACGATATTGAAATTGACACGGTAACATGTACAGTAGCACCTACAGAAGATGATCCAATCGAAGTACTAGGGCGCGTAGATCAAGAACTGATGGTAGACGGTACGTTGTTGACACTACAAATTGTCAATATCCGTAAGAATTTCGAGGTAACGATCTTTGTCGATCTTGTACCTGAATTGGGTGGAGGAACAGTTGAAGTAGGAACAGCTACATTTACACGCTGTGAACAAGTGCTTCTTTGTGCACCGGAAGGAACAGATGTCGACGTCACATATACTGATCTTGACTGCTTTGTTTGTACAGCTACTTGTGTAGAAAACGGGACAGAAGCTGATGAACTTGACGTAACTGTTACTGTCCGTCTATGCCAAAGCATCCAATCCACATTTGATGTGACTCTAGAGTTGGTAGCAGACTTCTGTCAGCCAAGAGACATTCTTCCGATCCCACCTTGCCCTGCCCCAACAATCCCGCCACAATGCCCGGTATTGTTCCCTAATGGGGATGACGATAACGGTGATATTGGATAATCAATCGGCATAAGATTTTAGAGAGGATTCTTTCCTCTCTTTATTTTTTTGGAGGTGAAAAAATGGACCCTACCTCAAGGAAATTATTGGAATGGAGAAAGAAGAATATGGATCATATAGAGGAAATAAAAGAAAGGATTTCTCAATTAAAGAAGCAGACAAGAGGATTGAAGGTGATCAGTTTTTTTACATATTCGACTCACTTTTTCTATGATTCCAGCAGTGAAAGTATGATTTTCGGCAGTTACCATGTTCAAAATCTTGGTGATCGGCCTTTTATACAGCCATATATATGTTTGAAAATCTCTCCTGAATCTCCTTTTCATTTTTCAGGAAAGTATGTGTATAAGGATTCCATTCAAAAAATGAAAATGTCAGGGGCTTGGGAACGTTTGAACGAAGCGACAGAAAAAGAAGAATATTGGTTGAGACCTTCTGGTAAAGACAGCATTGAACCTGGTGAGACACTGACTTTTTCCAATTTCCAATTAAAGTGGACATCTGAACAAAAATACGCAGGAAGCATGATGGGATTCACCTATGGAGAGGAAGAAACAAGTGGCATTGCTGCCCTGAATAATATTAATGTTAGTGGGACACCTGTGGGGCGGGAGGAAAAATCTAATGAATGACCGCGAACTTCAACTCTTGTTGAAAAAGTGGCTTAAAGAGTGGATGAGCCAACAAGTAGATGATTTAAAAACGAGTAAGGATCAAAATAATCAGAGTTTCGCTTTTTTAGACGACCGTACACTACAAATGTTGTTGATGATGTTTATGATGAACAAAAACCAGACACAAGAAGGCGATAACAAGATGTCTTCTTCTGAGTCATCAGAGGATTGGGAGCAAGTCATGAAGGAGACCGAACAAGGCTTTAAACAAATTCTTGACCTTTTAGAGTAGATGATTTCTATCGTATTAGATTACGTGGTGGATAATTTGTTTGAGGAGGTTTGGGTATGGAGAAAGATACAATCTTATTACAGCAAAAAATCATCCATTTTAAATCCGAACTAGCCAAATATAAAGAAAAAGTCAAAGACTACCAGGAAAATTACCATTACGCTTTACTAGAAAAGTTGAAAAAGGAAAATGCAAAGTTGTTAGAAGAACAAAACGCATTGAAAAAAGATCGGAATGTGACCTCTCAAGAATTGAATAAGCGCATTCAAGGTTTAGAAGAACAATTGGCGAAGGCAGTTAAGCTTAAGGAAGAGCAGGTACACGAAACAAAACTCTGGAAAGAAAAAGCCAATCAGTATCAAGAAAATTATCAGGATGCTTCTCAAAGGGTCATTGTGCTGCGAAAGGAATCGTCGTATTTGCAGGACCAACTCAAACAAAAACAAGAGGAACTAAAAACAAGAGACGGAGAATTGCAGAACCTTCAACAACAGTCCAACAAAAAAGCAGCAGAATATCAATCATGCATACATGAATATGAAGAAGAATCAGTAAGTTTGAAAAGCCTTATAAATGAACTGGAAGCAACTATCAAGGAATATAAAACTATTAAACAAGAACAAGAGACTCAATTGGAGTATATTAATGAGGGAAAGAAACAATTAGAGCAGAAAAATGAAGAACTCTACCAAAACGTTCAACGTTTGAAAAAACTATTATCAGAAGCAGAAGAGGAATCAAACGAACAAAAAGCATTACAAACAGAAACTATTAAAAATGCAAATGAAGAAATAAATCAACTGAAGCAACGGAATCAAAAGCTAACGAATACCCTTGATGAGTGGAAAGAAAAACAATTAACGTTTCAAAAGCAAGAAAAGGCATGGAGCGAAGAAAAGAAAGCCTTAGAACAGAAACAAGAAGATTTGAAAGAGGAGGTAAAAGAGAAAGTTAATTCACTAACTATTCTTCAGGAAACGAATGAACAACTGAAAAGGCAAAATGAAAAAATCTTAGGGATCTATTCCGAAGGGGATGTAGAGGGGGAGTCGGGCGATCTACTTGCTCTCTTAGATCAACAAATGAAAAATATTCTAGGCCAGACGTTTGAATATGAAGAACAATTGGACTCTAAAATGGTTTTCATGAAGACGCTGGAAGAAAAAATAGAGCAATTAGGGGAAGAAATTTTGCTGATAGAGAAAAATGGTGAGGATGATTCAATTAGTGATGAATAAGAATATGGAGTGAATTTTCGGCTTAACACGCCTTTGTGTAGTTTTTTGTTGCTTAAGTAAATGCTTCTGCTGCTCCAAAATATGATACCGCCCCACCATAGAGGGGCGGTTCTTTTCATTTAAGCAAACTGTTGTAATGCACGATACATTTCCTTACCTTCGTCATTCAACACGTGTCCATTACCGTGGCAACGACCGCATTCCGTACTGTAACTCGTTTCTTCAATCGCTAGCTTCCATGCGTGCGTGTCATTGGCATGATTGGTGCGTTGATAATGATCCATGATCATGTTTGCTTTGCTGTCGTCATATTCCAGGTAGGCACCGTTTCCGTGGCAAAGGGGGCAGACGTTGTAAAGGTGGCTCACTGTTTTTGTATTCAAAAGAACACTTCCTTCTGATTTGATATAGTTAAATTATGATTGATTTTATGGAATATTCAGACTAATTGCAATAGATTTTATACATATAAAAAAGAAAAAAACTTTTCCGTTCACAATTCTGTTACAAACAACCTTTTAGGGTGACCTTTCCCACCAAAGCAGGAAGGAACAAAAAAAGCCACCGGAAATGGGCCCGGTGGCTCATGCTCAAAGCATCTATTATTTACCGATGAACATTTGAGTCCAGTAGTTACCGTTTTCGGCATGACCCACTCCAATGTGTGTGAAGTCAGGGTTCATGATATTTTCGCGGTGCCCTTGACTGTTCATCCAGCCTTCAACAACTTGTTCTGGGGATGTTTGTCCCATCGCGATGTTCTCACCAGCTGTACGGTAGTCTATGCCATAAGAATTCATCATGTCAAATGGAGAACCGTGGTTAGGACTGTTGTGAGAAAAGTAATTGTTTTGTTGCATATCGAGAGACTTGTCTTTCGCTACTGTACTTAGTTCCGTGTCTAATTTCAGTGGCGCTAGTCCTTGTTTTTCACGCTCCTGGTTTGTCAATTCAACGACTTGCTTTTCAAAAGCGGAAACTTCAGAAGTTGCTTGTTCTTGTGTGTTTTCTTCTTGTTGTACTTCCTCATCAGAAGACTGCTCTTGTGTCGGGGCTTGTTCAGCTTCTGGTTGGGGAGCAGGTTCTTCTTGTTTAGGTGTTTCTTTTTCAGGTTGTTCTTGTTTCGGTTGTTCTGGAGCTTTTTGATATTTTTGCACGTATTGATCAATGAAAGATTGGAAGTCTTCTTGCTGAAGGTTATTGCTCTTCAAAGCATTTTCATTTTTACTGATCCAGTCGTTCAATTGCCCGGAATCTATTTGAATAGTTTTTGTTTCTACTTGTACGTTTTGCTGTACTTCTCCTGTTGATGCTAGAGACGTAGCTGGAGAAGCTAGTAAGGATAGGGCAACTGCTCCTGTGATAATCAATGATTTTTTCATCATGTTAAAAATTCCTCCTTGAAACCTTTGTTTTTTGGAACGACTTAATCGTACCATCGGACTCTTGTAACAATGGAGGATATCTTTTCCATGTGATGATGGAGGAAGGAAATAAGTAATGTAAGAACCGACTTTAGTCCCTGAAATAAAAGCACTTTTCTGAAAGAGACTGTTTGCATTGAATTGGAATGAATATCCTACGGAAAAATATTTTGTTAGTTAAATAGGGTTGACAGACTTTTTAACAAGGTATGTTTTTTACGAGTGTGACAGGGCTTTTACAAATATTAGTTTCATATTAAAGCTCTTTCTAGGAAAGGAGTGGCAGATAAGGGTGCTGTGCTTCTTCAGGAATTCTTTTTAAAGACGTTTCCACGTGTGGTATAGTTAAAGAAAGAGGGAGGCTGGTATGATGAAAACGATTCTCTTAAGCAGTTCGCACAAGAAAAACGACCTATGCCTGACACCCGCCCGTGTTGTATTCTATGAACAAATGCAAGTAATAGAAACTTACGATGACCAAGCAGCATGTTATATGCTCTTTTTTTATAAGCAAAAGTTCCTCACAGCTGTGAAAACAAAGCGGATGAAAGTTCATTCCTATCTCGCCCGCTCATTCAGGGAAGGGACCGTTTATGAAGCCCCACATCCATTTTTACAAGCATTGGTTGATTCCAACACCCCACTCCGAAAAATCAGCTACCCTCAGTTGAAAAAGAAAATGGAACGTGATTTTTCCAGACAGGAACAAGCGAAAATCCTCACCTACTTTGAATCATTCATTCCTAAGAAACAATTATTCCAGGATATCAAAGCAATCTTCTATCACTATCGCCGAGAAGGAAGCATGTCCGGAGCTTATCGTATTATCCGGGTTTTAATCGATTTTGCACCGAATAATCGCTTCGTCAAAGAAGTGGCAAACGATTTGTCCTTCAGAAAAATTCAAGGATTATACTTAGAAGAATCAAAAACCATCTTCGAACGTGACTCATTATTTGCAGAAGCGAAAGCAGCCTATGATGACCGCTTGCTTCTCTTGGAAAAAGAAAAACGGTGGATTGAAGTGAGTGCGTACTTAATGGCTGCCCTTTATGATCATCCTACAAGTGAAAGGTATCAAGCGTATAGAAATTTTACACAAAAGTATTTCGATCCGGGCAGTCGCGCTTTGTTACTTGAACAGCTCTCTCGGTCCATTCCTGCTTTGGAAGGAGTGACGGAAGACCTTTTGCAACAGTACTTATTAGATGAAAAGTTGAAAGAGATTGCCTTCCTGTTTAAAGAGCGTGACGTGGTCCTGGATGAGAAGCAGCTAGGCAAGGTGGCTTTGTTGCTTGAGAAAGATGGTTTCCGTACAAATCCAGAACAGTTCTCTCCGATTATGAAGCGGTTGTACTCGGAAAATCCTGATCAAGCAGGAGTACTTTTTGAAAAGTATGTGGCTGGCCTTTTAGAGGTTTTGGAGCTAGAAGATGTACACAATAAACTTCAAGAGTTCCCGCAAAAATCTCCTTTAGCTAGAAAAATAGAGAGAATGAATCAAATTAGAGAGGATCTTGATTGTATGCAGGAACTAGGAGAACTATATTATGAATTCAATCAGTTAGATCGCGCTCTCGAATGCTTTCAAATGGAAATGGAATTGAAACCGAGTGACCCGGAACCTTTACGCTGGTTGTCAAAGGTTTATGCAGATAAACAGATGATACAGGAATCGAAGACTTATCAACAATTGTGTGTCGATGTGCAAAAATGGGCATAACCTCGAAAGCTTTCACTTAATTGTTTTATTGACTATTGGAACTGAATACTATATAAAAGACGAGAGAGAAATAGAACATTATTGAGAGTAAGATAATAGAAAGTGGGGAGAAGGGAATTAAACTGCGCCATTTTGTTGAACATAAAGGTTTTTCGCGATTTATCTTAGCTGTTATTTTGTTTAACGCAGTTCTTATCGGTATCACCACCGATGAAGTGATTTATGAAAACTATCAATCCATATTTATTTTTTTGGATGTATTGATTTTATCGATTTTCACAATTGAAATTATTCTTAAACTAGTAGTCTATCGCCATGAATTCTTCAAAGAAGGATGGAATATTTTTGACTTTGTCATCGTTTTCGGTAGCCTCGTCTTATATAACACTCATTTTGTTGGGGTGTTAAGGATTTTGCGAGTATTACGAGTGCTAAGGACGATTTCCATTGTTCCATCTTTAAAACGTTTGACGAATTCACTATTTTTAGCGATTCCTGCGATTGGATCCGTTACGATTCTCATGGGCATCATTTTTTATGTTTATGCGATTATCGGGACAAGTTTCTTTGGGGACATTTCACCGGAGTATTTCGGGGATGTGGACCTGAGTGTTTTGACTTTATTCCAGGTTTTCACATTAGAAAGTTGGGCAAGTGGCGTTTTTCGCCCTATATTTGCTGAAGTAACCTGGTCCTGGTTATATTTTGTGTCTTTCATTGTTGTATCCACGTTCATCATATTGAATTTGATTGTTGGTGAAATCGTCAATAACGCTCAACAGCTCTCAGAGCATGCCCGACAAGAGAGTGAGGATATGCAAAGGGTTATGAACGATTTGGATGAATTGAAACAAATGATTCGAAAACAAGATCACCAGCATAACAAAAGCAATAAAACAGGTTGAAGGAAAGAAAGACTGTATCTCATAACAGAGATCCAGTCTTTCTTTATGTATAGTGTGGAAAAAAATGTATGACCTGGTACGGATGAAAATTCCGTACCAGGTCATACATTTTTTTCCATAAGTAACCGCTAAAAAACCAGGTCGTATATCCACGACCTGGTTTTTTAGTTTATGGCTTCAAAATAACTTTAATATTTCCATCTTCTTTTTTATCAAAAATGTCATATCCTTTTGCGGCATCTTCCAATGGCATGCTATGAGTAATGATGTCTGTTGGGTCGAACTCATTATTTTCGACCATATTATACAATTTCGGCATTAGGTGAATGACGGGAGCTTGACCCATTTTCAGTGACACGTTACGGGAGAAAAAGTCACCAATAGGGAAACCGTTCGCTTCTGTTCCATATACACCGGTCAATTGGACCGTACCGAATTTTCTCACAGCTTGAGAAGCAGTTTTGATTGGACTGATTGTTCCAAACTGATTATCGAAATCTGAACCGAATTTTTCATCTTGAGGTACGGTACCGTCCATGCCTACACAATCGATGACGACATCGGCTCCTCCTTGCGTTTCCTCATGCAAGAGTGCCCCGATGTCATTTTCTTTTTTGAAATTGAAAGTTTCGACATTATTTGTGCGCTTGCCGTGTTCTAGGCGGTGATCAATCTGGTCAACACCAATCACTCGTTCGGCACCTTTTAACTTGGCAAATTTTTGAGCCATGAGTCCAATAGGTCCACTGCCGAGGATCACAACAGTATCGCCTTGTTTAACTCCACTATGCTCTACACTCCAATACGCTGTTGGTATGACATCAGATAAAAACATCACACTTTCGTCATCCAATTCGCTTTGCTCCGGTACTTTAAAAGAGGTGAAGTCTGCATAAGGAACTCTTAGGTATTCGGCTTGGCCACCTGGATAACCTCCGAACATTTCTGTGAAACCGAAGAGGCCACCTGGTTCTCCGTGGGGATTGGATTCATCGCACTGGCTTTCCATCTGATTTTTACAAAAGAAGCATTCGCCACAGCCGACGTTAAATGGAATGACGACACGGTCGCCTTTTTTTAAATTCTTTACGTCTGGACCGACTTCCTCCACAATGCCCATTGGCTCGTGACCAACGACATAATCTTCCTGAGGTTCGATTCCGCCTTTATACAAGTGGAGGTCAGATCCGCAAATCCCTGAAGCGGTAATGCGCACAATCATATCACTATTTTCCTGTATTTTTGGTGTTTCTACTTCTTTTACAGTCATTTGTTCTTTTCCTTGATAGGTAACGCCTTTCATGTTGATCCTCCTTTTTATGTTGTATGGAACTCTTTCCTTTTATTGGGTTTTTGAAACATATGGTTTAAAAGAAATGCTAGATTCTTCGATTCAATATCCAATATTTGTATGACCTGGTGCGGAAAGGATTTCCGTACCAGGTCATACAAATATTGGTAGTACAACAGCCTGAAAGTGGATATGTTGTTGTCAAAAGTTAGAAAAAGTAATATACTACATTACAACACTAATGTACCCATTCGGAGAGAAGGCGATATTTTGATTCTCGATACAGACGGCATGAAACCGATCTACGTCCAGATTGCAGAATGGCTGGAAAGCGAAATTTTGCATGGTAACTTCAAAGCAGATGAAAAAGTTTATTCCCAGTATAAACTTTCAGATTTATATAACATCAATCCAGCGACAGCAGCTAAAGGGCTGACAAAGCTTGCAGAAGAGGGAATCCTCTACGACAAGCGTGGGATTGGAAAATTTGTGTCTCCACATGCCAAACAGATGATCATGGATAAACGGAAAAATCAGACGCTTAAAACATTAATCGAAGACCTCGTCAGGGAGGCAGGGTATTTGGAACTGTCGGAGGAGGACGTCATTCGACTTGTAAGGGAAGCTTGGAAGGGAGAAAAAGGATGAAGGCAATTAAATGTGAAGCATTGACCAAGACCTATTATAGAAAAAAAGCACTCAACGATCTTACCTTTTCTGTAGAAGAGAATAAGATTGTCGGATTGGTTGGTCGTAATGGGGCAGGAAAAACGACGTTGATGAAGATCTTGTCTGGCTTTTCAAAAGCAAAAACAGGAGTTGTGGAAGTATATGGGAGAAGGCCCTTTAATAACCTTTTTGTTTCGGCGAACACGATCTATATCGATGATCAAATGAATTTTCCGACAACCTTGATGTTGAACGAGATTTTGGAAGAAGGACGCCGTTTCTATCATAACTGGGACCATGACCTTGCCCTCCGGTTATTCGAATACTTTGGTTTCCATAGGAAACAGCATCACAATGAATTATCAAAAGGGAAAGAGAGTACATTCAACATGATAGTGGGCCTTGCATCTCGTTCCCCACTTACAATTTTTGATGAGCCGACGACAGGGATGGATGCTGCTGTAAGAAAAGATTTTTACCGGGCATTGTTAAAGGATTATTTAGCACATCCTAGAACAATCTTATTGTCGACCCACCATTTGGAAGAAATGGAAGATGTTTTGGAAGAGGTGGTGCTCCTGCATGAAGGTTCCTTGCATTTACACATGTCCATGGATGACTTGAAGGAATATAGTGTGGGGCTATCCGGAAAAATTTCTGAAATGGAACCATTCTTACAAGGCAGAGATGTACTTTACAAGCAGAACCGTGCCGTGGATGATTGTTATGCTGTTATCAGAAATGACTTGACCGGCGGTGAATATCGACAAATGCAGCAAGCGGGTATTATCACGAGTCCGGTATCTGCAAGTGATTTATGTGTTTATATGACGAGTGAAACAAGTGGAAAGGGGAGTGTGGATGATGTCTTTGAACGAAGTGCAGACCGCTGAAATTGTAAAGCGGCAGATTGGGTATAAGTGGAGGGCCTATACCGGTGTCTTTACCTCCCTTGTCATCATCCAGCTCCTCGGGGTACTTTTTTCACTGAATGGCACTGGATCTATGAATAGTGGCAGAACAGGCTATGACATTAGTATCAGTTACTTTACTGCTGATATCGTCATAGGTTTCACGATTTTTTGGGGGTTCATTACCGCCTTCCTTTTGACAACGAAAGCATATCGGGAAGATGATTTTGCTTTTATAACTAATCGGAAAAGCAGCACCTTTTCTACTATTATTTATTTATTTCTATTATGTAGTATTGCATCGATCACAGCGCTTCTATCCAGCTTTTTACTAAAAGTTGTTGCGTTTATTTTTCTGCCTGGGGAAGAAAAGCTTCTCCTCAGTGGCGCAGAAAGCCCAGGAGTATGGTTTTCAGGCATGTTGGCTACCCTTCTGTTGGTATTTATGTTCAGTAGTATGGGGTATTTGGCGGGGATGATCATTCAATGGAACAAAATGTTTGTGATCTTGTTGCCGATCCTATTGTTTGGCTCGATGTTTCTGTTTTCAAAAGGCGATTATCCAATCCAGGTTCAATTCTTTAAATTTATTTTCGAGGAAAGTAGTTTTCTTATCTTTACACTGAAAACAATCGCGTTTTCAGCCATCTTTTATTCTCTTGCCACCCTGATTTCCAATCATTTAGAGGTGAGGCAATGATTATGATAGCGTTCATTCCCATATTAATGTTATTGGCAATTGTCACAATGCTTACGGTTCTTAATAATAAAAGTGTGAAAATCGGATTAGGTCGTGGGAAAACTGGAAAGTGGATGTTGATTGGTTATGGTGGATTGCTTTTATTGGCCACCACTACGTTCTTCTTGCTTCCTTTTGAGAAGACAGAGCTTGAGGCGAAGCAGGATGACGAAGCATGGGAGAAAAAAGCCAATGAATTTTATGAGGCAGTCCATGGAGGAAACCTTGAACAGTTATCAGATAAATGGCTGAAAAAAGAATGGTCTTTCTCCTATGACAAAGAAAAGCTATTCATTAACGCTCCAAGTAATGATGTGAACGGGGTCAATATATTCGTTGAACGTACTCAAGAACTCCAAGATTCTATTGATGTGAGCTATTACCAGACGCCAATTGTCGTGAATGGCTATGAAGTAGAAAAAGCGTACCATCCCGATGTAAACATGGAAACGACAGCGCTGGTGGTTTATCCAGGCACGACCCATCATCTGCAATACAAAATGTTCGGTACAGAATTTCCTTTCAATCAATTCAGTGAGGAGGGAGCCCATTGGGCAGACTCCACCGTTTCACATTGGAACGGAGCTGCTCTCTATATACGCATCCCTGCTCGAATCGATTTAGAGGAGGATGAATATACTTACACGATCGTGGAGCCATCATGAAAAGCTTGAAGTCTATGCTTCAAGATTCTTTGTAAGCTAGGAAACAATGAAATTCAACAATTGGATGTGAAATCTAAAAAGCAACGTTTGTCGCTCAATAAGTTGTGCTCATTTCGTGTCTTCTATAAAACATCTAGAACCCAGGTATGTGAATAGTCATTAGACTTTCTCTAAGATTCCATTTTGGAGAAGTGATAAATGGTGAATTCCTATCATAAAATGGACCATTGAATTTTTGTGATAAGGGGGCGAAGGATGTGAAGGAAAATATAATCCAACTTGAGCAAAAATTGATTTATTACCGTGCTGAATTGGACAAATATAAGAGAAAAGTGGAGGATTACCAGGATAATTATCACTACTCCCAACTGGAGAAATTGAAAATAGAGAATGCAGAATTATTGGATCAAATAGAGCAATCAAATAATCAGGAATCCGTTTTAAAAGGAGAATTATCCCGTAGAGTTCAAGGTTTTGATGAGCAAGTGGAGCAGTATGAAGAACAAGAAGAAAAATATAAGAATGAAATAAAAGATTGGCAGGATCGCTTCAATGAAGTGGAAAGAAAGAACGAAGAACTAACCGGTCAAATCCACGATTTGGACGGGGGACTGAAGGAGACTCGGCGACGTTTTTCGCAATCTCAAAGAGACCTTTCTATGTTGCAAAGAAGTTATGCAGAAATACAAAAGAGACTTCTGACAGAAACAGAAGCGCGGATGAAAGCTGTTCAGGAAGTTGAAAAGCTGAATAGCACTATGGCAGATACTAAAAAATCCTTTTCTTTAGAATTGGAAGACTTGGAGGATCAGCGCAATCAGTTAAAGGAAGCGTTAGACCAAAAGGAGCAAATGTTACTACAATACAAAAAGGATTTCACATTTTTGCAAAATACCTTTAATAATGAAAGGAAGGCAAGAATACAGGAGGAAGAGCTTAAAGAGAAAGCACTAAAAGAATGTCAGACCATCCGCGGTACGTTTTCTAAAAAAGAAGAGAAGTATTTGGAGGATCTAGAACATAGCAAGAATAAGTGTGTGGACCTGGAAAAACAAAGCGAGGTACTTCTGCAACGTTTTCGGGAAATTGAAAAAGAACTCTCAGAAACAAACGAGCGTCTGGCACGCACGGATACAGCTCTTTCAGAATTACAATCAACATATCAAGAAGAAAAATCCGAGCATGAAGCTTTCAAGAAAGAAGCAGAGCAAACGGTGCATGGGCTGAAGAAAGATTACCAATCATTAAAAGATGAAAGGGAGAAGCTAAAAACGTCCAACTCTCAATACCAGACTGAACAAAATAGACTGCGAACAGAAATGAAGAAAATCGCAAGTGAATCTGGGGAAAAGCGTGAAGAAAATGAAAAGTTGAAAAAGGAATTGGCTGCTTTTCAGTCACCTCCTTATTTAGAACAAATCGGAGAAGGGGAATTCTTCTCTCAAATGGTAGAACACATGAAGTATCTATTTGGCGAATCAGTAGAATGCACGGATAATAATGAAGGAAAAGTCGCTTTTATGAAAGTGTTGGAAAAAAAGTTAGAAGAATTGACGACCGATCTTGAAGAAAGCCATCAAGAAAAAGATTAATAGCAAGGAGCACCTCTTTTATGGTGCTCCTGTTTCATGTTCGGGGATTTCGATATGAATTTCTTTCTTATTGGACCCATCACGTTCAACGATCCAGTATTCATAATCTGGTTGTCTTCCAGCAAAATTGCGATCGACGGTTATGAGAAGCTGTTGAGAGTTTTGGAAAAACAGTGGGTTGCTGGCATAATCGTCAACATTGGTCGCTTGGGTAATGTTCTCCCCATCCATGTTCATGGTGAAGATTTCATATTGAAATGTCCCATTCTCCGTTTTTGATGCGACGTCGGCAAAGGCAATGACTTTTCCGTCCGGAGATAATCTAGGTGCCGACAACGCTGGGCTTTGAGCTTCTGAATAGTCCGATGATTCAGGGAGGATGGTTTTTGTCTCTTCTGATTGAAGGTCAAGAATTTTAATGCTGGAAGTTTCGTAGCTTGTGCTGTACATAAGTTTTTCTCCACCCTCGATCACTTGTAAAGAAGAAATGGAAACAGAATTCATATCCGTGATTTGTTCGGTATTTCCTGTATTTATATTCATCTTATAAATATCGAAACCGTTTGGTTGTGTTCGATCATTATAAGTTTCGGTATACTTGCTGTTTTTTACAAAATACAGGTGTTCTCCATCCGGAGCGAAATCTGCAAAAGGGACATATTCCTCTTTATCAAGCAGCGGGCGGGCATGCCCGCCTTCATAAAACATCAATTGCTTATGCAAATGCTCTTCTCCGTCCCACTCGCGTAGAAAAGCTAACGATTTTCCGTCTGGAGAATAAGCGGGTTTCAGGTCATCTTTTCCCTCCTCCGGTTCCAGGAGACGTTCTGCTTTGCCCCCTTCCACAGGTGCTGTGTAAAGAGTGCCATGATCATTTTCGAAATAAGTGAAAGCGATTTTCTCGTCGTTCGGAGACAGAGCTGGATCATGTCCGAGTCCTGTATGACCACCTTGAGAATCCGCGAACGTCCCGGTCCAATAGAGGGAGAGAAAAAGAATAAGCACGCCACTAATAAATAGGATATTTTTCTTTTTTAAGGACATTGATGCATTCACCTGCTTTCTATGTGATCTTTAGTCAGAAAGTTGAAGACGATACCAAAGAGCATGAAGATCACCCCATAGACACCCAACAGCAGGTGTTGAATCAGCCCGATGACCATCAAAAGGGCTCCAACCCCTGCCATTAATCCACTAGTAAGAAGAACAGCTTTCATCCGTTTGAACAGGAGTAGGGTAACATGGGTGATTAAGAACCCGATAAATACCGGCCACATGAGAATTTCAAGGATTTCTTCCATTCATAATCTCCTCCTTTACATAAATGCTGTCAAGATGGTAAATGGTGAGACCGCTACAGCGCCCATGAACAATAAACCAGTAAAAATAGCTAAAATAGGGTGTTTTCCGATAAGTGCCATTTGAAATTTATAGAAAATCAACCAGGCGATAATGACGCTTAGAGGGAGAAGGCTTCTCCATGTAAATCCTGTGAAAACTAACATACCCCACACCATAAATAGTGCTGCCACGCAAATCATGACGCCAAAAATAATATTTAGAATATGACTGATCTTCGTCATCGTTCTTTTCTTGGAATCGGTAGTTGTTTTTAATGAGGCAAAGTATGAATTACGACCGATGAAAATCAGGCACAGGACCACAAGGATGAATATATAAGCCATGAACAAGATGGCTTGCAGGGAATAAAACTGTGTGGTGATTACAAGGTTGAAGCCATTCCATATAGCTGTTAAGAAGACGATGACATTAATAGACCAAAAGTGTCTTCCTATCCAGGAAATGTTCATGGCAACTAAAGTTACCAGGCTGCCGGATACGAGCTGGATAAATAGCCAAATCGGTTCAGGTTCCCCGAAGGAAAAAGTCATGATCAGATAAATGAATACTCCTAATAATAGTGTTGCAATTCCTATTCCATAAAGAAGTCCGCGCTGAAAGGGATAAAGGCTCTCCTGTAATCCATCCCCAATCATAGCTGGAGCCCCGAAGTCTCTTATTGCACGCTTTTCTGCTTTAGTTTCTGTTTCTCCATTGTTGATGTAGTTCTGTTTGGCAGCTTCCAGGTGGGTCAACAGCTCTTCTTTAATTTCCTCGCGTTCGTCAGGTGGGCTTTGCATCTGGTCCAAAATTCGACTGACATGTTTTTCGAACTTTTTCATGTGAGATCCCCAGTCGTTTTTGTGATCAGGTCATTCACACTCTTCCACTCTTCCAGCTTTTGCTGGAGAATCGTCCTGCCTTCCTCTGTAATCCGATAATATTTCCGTCGTCCATGTTCGGTTTCTGTCCAGTAGGAAGTCATCCATTCTTTCTTTTCCAAACGTTTGAGAGCGGGGTAAAGTGTGCCTTCACTCATGTTGTACAATTGACCGCTTTCTTCTTTTAAGTGTTTCACGATTTCGTATCCATACATGTCACGGCGATTGACAAGGTTGAGCATGAGGATGTCTATACTTCCCTTCATAATTTCACGATCCATATTCACACTACCTTTCCAATAATTGTTACTAACATTGTAATACGATGTACATCGTGAAGCAAGGGTATAAGTTTTTCACACAAATAGGCGTTCACACATAAATTAGCTGTAGAGGTGGTGAGGATGAAAGAACATGAAAGGGATTCTGTCATCGACCCTTTACAAATGGAAAAACAAGAATGGAAAAAACGTCAGTTACAACACCGATTCAAACAATTATTGACGATTACATCACCGATTTTCATCGTACTATTGTGGGAGCTTTTATCGCGAACAGGATTGATTGATGCTCGTTTTTTCCCGCCGCCGACGGAGATTGTCGGAACGTTTTGGGCGATGGGAATGAGTGGAGAACTGTTTCATCATGTCGGTATATCGTTATATCGAATCTTTGCAGGTTTCTTACTCGGGGTCATCCCAGCGATCGGGATTGGTCTTCTGATGGGGCTTTATTCGCCTATCCGTCACTTTCTGTCCCCGCTCATCATGGCCCTGATGCCGATTCCTACCCTTGCGCTTCTGCCAATTATCATTATTTTGTTTGGAGTTGGAGAAGTTTCGAAAGTGGTCACCATTGCGGGGAGTGTGTTTTTTCCTGTCGTCATCAATACGGTCGCGGGTGTCATCAACATTGATCGTATTTATTTGGATGTGGCAAAGAACTATGGAGCGGATTCGAAGAACTTCTTTTTCAAAATCGCTTTGCCAGGGTCTCTGCCAGTCATGCTGGAAGGAGTACAGATGGGGCAGGCGATCGCTCTTTTGACGATCGTTGCCGCTGAGATGATGGGGGCGAACTCGGGGATCGGTTATTTGATCTGGACATCGTATAAAGCCTTTCTGATCAAAGAAATGTTTGTCGGTCTTGTGCTGATATCATTCTTCGGTTATTTGTTCTCATTGATGCTGAGGGGCCTTCAAACTAAATTACTGCCATGGCGATAGAGGGAGAAGGGAGAGGATGGAATGGGAACAAAGATTGCGATCAAAGACTTGACGAAAGTGTTTTACAAAAAAGAAAGTCGCGTGACAGCACTGGAAGGGATTTCGCTGGATATCGCTGATGGAGAATTTGTCTGTTTAGTCGGTCCAAGTGGGTGCGGGAAAACGACTTTATTACGCATTCTTGCAGATTTAGAAAAACCGAGTGGCGGAACTTTTACTATTGCCAAAAGTAAAAAAGAACGTCCTCTTCAGTCAATGGTTTTTCAGGAACGTGGAGTCATTCCCTGGCTTACGGTGGAAGGCAATGTCAGTTTCGGCCTGAAGATGAGACACTTACCTGAAGACGTCATCAAGGAACGAACCGCATATTATTTAGAAAAAGTAGGGCTCGACCGTTTTGCAAACCTCTATCCGAAGGAATTATCCGGCGGAATGAAACAACGTGTCAGTATCGCTCGTGCATTCGCGAATGACCCGGAAATTTTGTTGATGGATGAACCTTTTGGTGCACTTGATGAACAAAATAAATTCATTTTACAGGAGGAGCTTTTGAATATTTGGTCGGAAACGAAGAAGACGGTATTATTCATCACCCATAGCATAGATGAAGCCCTCCTACTTAGCGATCGAATCCTCCTGATGAGTTCGCAGCCAGGGACCATCATCAATGAGAAACATATCGACCTGCCGCGGCCGAGAAATATGGAACAAGTCAGGGCAGATCCCTCCATGGCTGAATATTTTGTGGAAATCTGGAATCATCTTCAGGATGAGGTTCAACGGTCACGGAACTAGATGGAGAAAGGGGATTGGAATCCCATGTTGAAAAAAGCGTGTCATATGCTCTCTTTTTTACTATTGACTTTAGTGTTGTTCGGGTGTGCATCCAGTAATCAGGAAGATGAGGTTGTGAGTGAAGATGCACCTTCTGGGGATCTTGCGCCTTTAGAGAAAAAAACGACGGTGGTGATCGCTGAAGATGGTGCTGCCTCGGGGGCTGGTTTTTATATTGCTGAGGAAAAAGGCTACTTTGATGATTACAATATCGACATTAAATTTACCACATTTGCCAACAGTGATGATATGCTTCCGGCACTAGCAGCTGGTGAAGTGGATATTGCCGGAGGAGTGTCTACAGCTTCTTTTTTCAATGCCATTGCTCAGGGAATTGATGTAAAAATCATTGCAGATAAAGGGCACTATTATGATGGCAACTCCTATTTCAGTTTCGTTATCCGGGAAGATTTGCAGGAAGAGATCAAAGACTACAGTGATTTGAAAGGAAAGCGGATTGCAGTATCTTCAAGAAATGCTGTCGATGATTACATTTTTCAGCGTATGCTTGAACATGCAGGACTAACAGAAGATGATGTGGAATTTGTCTTGATGTCCGATTTCGGAAACATGTTGGCAGCGATGGGGAACAAGTCCATCGACGCTGCTTTGCAAATTGAGCCATTAATCACGCAAGGTGAATCACAAAACTTGCATGTACGATTCGGTGATGCCACAGATTTTGCTCCTGACGCTCAAATCGCGATGGTGCTTGGATCTCCATCGTTCATTGAAGAAGAGACGGACGTTTCTTTAAGATTCATGGCGGCTTATTTAAAAGGGGTCCGCGATTACAATGATGCCTTCTTATATGATGAAGGATTGGATGAAGTCATCGATATTATGACGAAGCATACAGCATTGAAAGATCCAGGGGTGTGGAAAAAAGTAGGGGTCACTGGTCTTGACCCTAATGGAGAAATGTTCGTGGATGATATTAAGAAACAATTTGAAATGTATGATGCAAATGATGCGATCCGTGGAGATGTCGACTTTGATCATGCTATCGATACCTCGATGACAGAGAAGGCGATTGAAGTGATAGGTCGTTATGAGAGGTAACTTTTATGGAAAAGTACTTGTCAGATGAAGCTTTTTATTGTAAAGTAACGATTAACTCAATTGAATATTTCTTATCAAGAGAAGCGGAGGAACTGGTCCTGTGATGCTTCAGCAACCACCAACGTCGGTTGGCCGGTGCTAATTCCAGCAAGTAGTGACACTTGAGAGATAAGAAGGGATGAACGGATATGACAGAGAGCCTTCTTATTTATGTTAGAAGGTTCTTTTTTATTGTTTCAGTATAACCTTCTAATCTAAAGGAACACTTCTATTGATAAAAACCAACTATTCGGATGAGTTTAATATTTAAAGGAGGTAAGAAGATGGGGAAAACATCTAGTAACGCTTTGGCTCTTATTCCATTTGCAATCTTTATTCTGCTTTTTATCGGATCAGGGATCCTTACGGGGGATTTTTACAAAATGCCTGTGCTTGTCGCACTATTTGTTGCGATCCTCGTGGCGCTTGCGATGAATCGTAAGGCAGATTTTCAAACAAAGGTATCCCAACTGACCGAAGGGGGAGGGCACCCCAATATCATATTGATGGTGGTCATCTTTTTACTGGCAGGGGCTTTTGCGGCTGTTGCCTCAGGGATGGGAGCAGTTGAATCCACGGTCAATCTTGGACTCACTTATTTACCTGGCGGATGGATGGTTGTCGGACTGTTCGTCATCGGATGCTTTATTTCGATATCCATGGGAACCTCGACAGGTACCGTTGTAGCACTCGCTCCGATTGGTGTCGGAGTCGCAGAACAGACGGATCTTGGATTAGCTCTAGTAATGGGAGCGATCGTTAGTGGGGCGATGTTTGGGGACAACCTTTCTGTGATTTCGGACACCACAATTGCAGCTGTTCGTACGCAAGGGACAGAAATGAAAGAGAAATTCAAAGCAAACTTCTTAATCGTTTTACCTGCAGCTATAATTACAGCAGTAATTTTCGCAATCATAACAGCAGATGCCTCTGCAACGTTAGAGGAAAACTATACGTACAGCTTTGTGGAAATTCTTCCGTATTTAGGGGTGCTCGGGTTTGCGATTGCCGGTATCAATGTCATTTATGTTCTCATTGGGGGGATTATTTTCGCAGGGGCTGTCGGTCTTGCTCTTGGCAAATTTTCCGGGATGGAGTTCGTCACACTAGTTGGTGACGGGTTTGCGAATATGCAGACTTTAGCGATGATCGCGATCCTGTTAGGTGGCCTTGTAGAACTAATCCGTAAAAATGGTGGAATCGAATTTTTACTTCAAGCCGTGAGTAAAAGAGTCCGCTCTAATCGCGGAGGAGAGTTCGGCATTGCAGGAATCGTCGCAGCTGTGAATTTATCTACAGCAAACAATACGATTTCCATCATTACAGCAGGACCTTTAGCGAAGCAGATTTCTGATGAATATGGAATAGAAGGGCGTCGCTCGGCGAGTATTCTTGATATTTTCTCAAGTTCCATTCAAGGACTTATTCCATACGGAGGGCAGATTCTGGCAGTTGCCGGCGTGGCGAGTATATCGCCTGTAGCCATTGTACCGTTTTGCATCTATCCGATGTTGACAGTACTTTCCGGTTTGTTGGCAATCGTGTTCCGCTATCCGAAATTTACAGTTCATAAGAAAACAAGAAAATTAAAAAAGGTATCTTAAAACAAGGGAGCATCTCGATGAGGTGCTCCTTTTTCCAATATTAGACACACCAGGTCATCCAAATATTGGATGACCTGGTGTGTCTAATATTGGGTGTTGCTCTTTTCATGTTAAAATAGGTGGAGAATGATTTTGGAGGTTTGCCATTGGGTTTGGTGTTATACATAGCGGGATTTGTTATTCTCGTTTATTTGTTTTTTAAAGTTAGAAACTTAGAAGAAATGTTAGATAAACAGGAAGTTGAGCATAATGAATTAAAAGTTTCCTTGGATCAAATGCATGAAAAATTGGATCGAATACAAGAGGAGGAAAGAAAAGAATGAAAATCTATCAAATGAAAATAACGTTGGTAGGATTTGAGCCTGCTATCTGGAGAAGGATTGAAATTCGGAGTGATTCCACCTTTGCTGATCTCCATGATGCCATTCAAAGTGTGATGGAATGGGAAGGTTCTCATCTGCATACCTTCCGTGTTAAAAAGCCCGGTAAAAGTAAAAAGATGTTTGATATTAAACCTGAATTTCCAGATTCTATTTTGGAACCTGTTGGCGACGGCTACGATGATGAAGAGGAACAGATCGGTGAGTGGATGCTTAACCCAGGGGATGAAGCCATTTACATCTATGATTTAGGCGACGATTGGGAGCATCTCATCGAGTTAGAAGAGGTGAAAGAGCCTCAACCTCTTATGGCTTATCCGCGATGTGTCAAGGCGGTAAGAGTAGCTCCAGAGGAAGACAGTCGGATGGTCGTTATGCAGCAAATAGAGGAAGAAGGGCAATGGACACCTGATCGAGAAGTCCCCTCTGAACCTTTAACACGAAGGTTGAACGATGATTTGCAACAATCCCTTCCTTTATGGAGGTCGAAGGGAGAAGACGATGATCCTTTTAAGTTTTGAGGTGGGAAAGGGATGAAAATATGAAAAAAAGCCCATCCGTCAAAGGAGTAAGAGTAGATGAACAAACGCGGTGTGCCCATTACCATAGCGACGTAGATATTATTGCGATTAAGTTTTATTGCTGCCAAGACTATTATGCTTGTTATTATTGTCATGAAGCACAAACCAATCATCAGCCAATGAAATGGCCGCGGAAAAAGTGGGGAGAAAAAGCCATTCTTTGCGGGAACTGCCAAAGTGAACTGTCCATTGATGAATATATGAAAAGCACTCAGTGTCCACAGTGTAAGCATGTATTCAATGAAAAATGCAGTCTCCATTATCCACTATATTTTGAGATGTAACCTTCCGTCCTCTCAGGGGGCGGATTTTTTTCATGTTAAAGTGGTGGATAGGGTCCTAACTCTATTTGAAAGTTCCCTTACTACGAGGGAAAGTGACTTAACGAGGATTCACGATGATTTTAACCACCTTAATAAATTTACTTGTAATAGATTCCAAACTTTTTAGCGAAAACACTGTCTAATACATAGAAAAGAAAAAAGGGAGGGAGAATTGTTGGAAATTGCCATCATAGAGAAAGCGATCAGTGGTGATGACGAGGCATTTCTCGTCATGATGGGAACCTATAAAAACGATATTTATAAAACAGCACTCGCTTTTTTGAAAAATAAAGAAGAGGCCCTGGAAACTTTGCAGGAAGTGACAGTTCGAGCGTATCAAAAACGTCACCAGTTGAGAAAACCGAAATACGCCAAAACATGGCTCGTCCGAATTACCATTCATTATTGCCAGGACCTTTGTAAGCAAAAGAAGCGGGTCTATGTGCGGGAAGAAGTCGAACCTGACCAAGCGCTTGGAGATGAGACAGACCGAATCGTTTTAGAAGAAGCGATTTCCGCCCTCCAGCCGAAAGAGCAGGAACTTGTTTATTTGAAGTACTTCCATGGGATCACCTTCCGTGAACTATCTGTCCTGATGAAGGAAAAAGAAAGTACTTTAAAAACTCGTCTTTATACAGCGCTTGCCAAGTTGAAACGTGAACTAGGAGAGGAGGAGCATCATGAAAAAGCTTGATCAGGAGATAAATGAATGGAAAAAAAGGTATGACAAAATACATATGGAGGAAGCGCGTTTAGAGGATGCGGTGGAGTTTGGATTTCATCAGGCTACAAAGCAGCAACCGAAGCGTAAGTATAAAGTGATGTGGCCTGTCCTCTCTGCTATTGCCGTCCTCTTACTGTTCTTCGGTAGCGTTCGCGTTTCGCCAGCATTCGCTGAAAAAATCTCTCAAGTTCCTGGGATGGAAAAAATCGTTCAGTTAATTCAGGGCGATCAAGGGAAGCGAGCAGCAATTGATGCTAATCACTTTCAGCCACTTGGGATTACCCAGCAGAAAGGTGATCTGACTTTGACGGTGGAAGGAGTCATTCGTGATAATTACGGGATGGTGATTTTTTATTCTCTTGAGGCAGAAGGGGATCATAGAAATCTTCTTTTGAAAAACCCCATGTTCACAGCAGGCAACGGAGACGAATTGCCGGCAAGCTCGGTTTCTTATAGCGGGGGGCATGTAAAAGAAAATGACAATATGAGAATGATGGAAGTATATACACAGGATGGAATGAAAGGGATAGAAGATTTCAGGCTTGCCATGGAAGGCAGTGGAATCATTGATGGCTCATTTGTGAGTGAAGAGTTCTCCATAACTTTTGAAGCTCCTAATGAAGCTGAATCGAAAGAGTACCAAGTAGATGAGACAGTGTCGATAGAAGGTGAACAGTTCATTGTAGAGAGTGTGACGGTTCACCCGCTGCGTACGGCTATAAAAGTTCGCGAGCATCCTGATAATCAAACAGAAATGCTTTCCATTGAAGACTTGGAATTGAGAGGAGAAGATGGAGAGGTCTGGACTTCGATCAGCAATGGGGTCAGTGCAACTGGGGGACCAGAAAATGATGCTATCACCTTTTACTTGCAAAGCAATTATTTCGAAGATCCAAAATCTTTAACACTCGCTTTTTCTAAAGTAATGGTAGTGAATCCGGAAAAAGAATATATGGAGATTGATCTGGAGCAAGAAGAGATCATCTATCAACCGTCCGATTTTGCAGAATTAACCTATGCCTCTGAGGCAACTTTTGAGGTAGTGATGGATGAGGAAGTGGCGGAATCGATTGGTTTTTCTTCAATTAAAGATCAGTATGGTGATTCACTGGATATGGCGAGCCAACAGACCGAAATGTCAATGGAAGGACCTAAAACAATATACACACAACTTGATGAGGAGGCAGAGGGACCAGTGCGAATCGAATTCTCTCGGTATCCAGAGTGGGTAGAAAAAGAGGTGGAAATTAACCTGAAATAAAAAGCTGAGTCCGGTGGACTCAGCTTTTTCTAGGGTGCCGGCGCCGAATAGAAGCATAAACGATTTTATTCGGAGACCACAAATTCAAAGTTTCCTTCGAATTTTACATCTTTACCAAGCAAAACTCCTCCTGTTTCAAGAGCGGCGTTATATGTTAGACCGTACGCTTCACGATCGATTTTCCCGCTTACATCGAAACCGGCAACAGTACTACCGTCTAGTGGGCTTTTCGAAGTGCCATTGTATTCCACGGTGAATGTTTCTTCACGTGTTTCGCCTTTGATAGTAAAATCACCTGTGACTTTATATTCTTCCTCGGAAATTTTTTCGATGGATGTGCTACGGAACACAAGGTTTGGATACTGATCTGCTTCGAAAAAGTCACCAGATCGCAAGTGTCCATCACGTTGTTCGTTTCCTGTGTTGATGGATGTTACCGGAATAGTCACCACCACTTGAGCAGATGGTAGATCATTCAAATCGCCAGAGAATTCTACGTCAAAGGACTCGAATTCTCCTTTTGCTTTTGAAACCATCATATGTTTGATTTGAAAGTTCAAGCTACTGTGGACGTGATCTAAAGTTAGTTTTGTCATTTTTTATCTCTCCCTTTAATAAAATCATTTTGAATTCTAATTAAAACTATACGCTCTATTTATTTTGAAGTCAAGATATTTTACATCGAGGTAATTAAAAGTGGGAAGTTGTATTTTGGGGATTAGGGTTATTGCATATTATGGCAGTATTCTGGGAGACTCGATTTCGAGATTTTTATTGCGAATAAGGGTCGGTGGGGGATAAGTCGCTTTCCATGGGGTGGGCGCTGAGCCTCCTTAGGCTTTGCCTTCCGGGTTCTCACCTGTCCCACACACCCCATAGGAGTCTCGCCCTTCCCCTCCGCCCCTTTGCCATATCAGTATCTCGAAACCACTTCTGGGGGACTCTGCTTGTATGCTCAAGCGAAGGGGATAATATAAATCGCCACAGTTTGAAATAGAGCGATTTATATCTACTTATGAGTGAGGGGAAGACTCCATCTTAGTAGAGGGATTCGTTTCTCACCTCCAGCGTATGGGGTGGTGGGGAAGCTGGGAGACTCCCGTGGAAGAAGGAGGTAGGCGAGATCCCGCAGGGCGATAGCGAGGAAGCTCGCCAGTTCCCCCACAGGAAAGCGAGTAGCTTCCCAACCACCCATGACTCCTAATATGGCAAACGAATCCCCGGATTATCACAAAACTGAGTCTTCAAGAATAGGGAGCTTTTGTGGGAGAGTAGAAATTGTGAAAGTTAAAAGGAATATAAAAAAACCTGGACCTAGGGAGTCCAGGATTGCCTGTAAGTAAATTCATTTGTTCATTTTAAAATGGGCATTCAGTTGCCCGCGGAGCATTCGTTCCATCACTTTCTTATCCGACCCTTGTAAGTCTTTTCTGATCTCATAGGTTTGCACGCCTTCTTCCCGTTTATCAGCAATTTGCAGAAGGGTTTCTACATCAGAAAAGGAGTATTTCCTTGTTCCTCGTTTTGTTCGTTCGGGATAAATTAATTCTCTTTCTTCATAATAACGGATTTGCCTGAGGGAGAGACCGGTCAGTTCATTAACTGTGCCGATGGATATCACTTTTTTATGCTTATATGATGACATCACTTTTCCCCCTTGGCGGTGTTGTGCCACCCTTGCTAGGCTTAATTCTGGCCACTAAAGCTTCCAGTTCCGTCAAAGTAAGGGACTTTAATGAATCATCGGAAGCCTGATACATCCCAGCTTGTATAAGTTTTTGTATATAATGCTCTTTCATACTTTCAACGGCGTTCCTCAAGTGATTTTTCATTAAGGTTCACTCCCGTAGATGTGAAATTTAGTCTTAATCATTGGCACAAAAGGTTGGCTGACAAGAAAAACGTCCCTGAATTCTCCTCCTATTCTTACTGGTAAATAAAGAATACCTTAAAAATCCAATCAAGTCACTTTTTATGTAAGAAAATCTAACATACAATTTTGTGTTTGTTAAATTTGATGACATACAGATGAATATTTTCCCTGTTTTTTTCTCTATGACTGTAGAAAAAATAATAATATAATAATAAGTAAAAAGAATGGGATAAGGTGGGACATTGATGGCTGCATTAAAGACAGATCTAACGATGACAGCTGCGCTAAATAGTATAGGGGAGAACATATTATTAGCAGATCTAAATTATGATCTGGTATGGATGAATGATGAGGCTGAAAAGCTTTTCGCAAAAATCGCTCCTTTGTTCGGTTATAATGAGGCAGAAGATTTAATCGGAAAAAATATGGACACGTTCCATAAAACACCCTCAAGGCAACGCGAAATTATGGAAAACTTGACAAATAAACACAAAGTACGGATCAATATTAAAAATAAATTTATCGCTGACATTGTAATTACACCTCTAAATGACGATAATGAAGAGACACTTTACTACATCGTCATGCTTATGGATGTGACGACAAAGGCAGAAGAAGATGAGCGTAAAGATCATTTAATTGAATCTTTATCCATTCCAATTTTAAAAATATGGGACAATGCTGTGGCTGTACCCTTGATCGGAGATATCGATGATAGTCGGCTAGAGCAGCTTATTTCCTCCTTGCTGAGGGAATGTACAGAGGTAGATATTCAGTATGCTCTCATAGATTTGAGTGGTATTAGTACGTTCAACGCACAGATCAGCCATCACTTGAGACAATTGAACAAGTCATTGCAACTTGTCGGTACGGAATGTCTTGTAGTGGGGTTTACACCGAAACTAGCACTTTCATTTGAATACTTTGATCATGGAATGAAGACATTCAAAAACACTCATGCAGGGTTGCAATACATTCTTTCCTATAATCGTTGAAGCTTGCCAAAGGGCGAGCTTTTTTTGTTTTTAAAAAATCATTCGCTCCTAAACCAGAATAGAATGTCCATAATTGTATCTCCACTGCTTCAACTTTCCATGCTCATAAGGACTTAAATCCACTTTTACTGTTTAAAGATGCCCCCACAAAGCAGTATTAAAAGCATGTCGGGGTAAGCAAGGCACCTGTGCTTTTTTTATTATATTTGTTTATTAAAGGCTTTTTTAGTGAATGGATTTGGTAAAAGGATGGTGAAGGAACATGTGGATAAAGCAATCTTTTTTCAAATATATTACAGCAGCTATTCTCATTCTGATACTCTATTACTTTCTGGAAAAATTACATCTTCTCGAACCAGTCAAGACGATTTTTGGTACTTTGTTTTACCCTTTCTTGATCGCGGGATTCCTTTTCTATATCTTGCGTCCCGTTGTTCATTCACTAGGAAAAGTAAAATATATACCCGTCTCTGTAGCTATTTTAATTGTATTTGCTGCGATTGGTGGACTGATTTATGGTGGAATCCGTTTTCTATCGGATAAGATCCAACAGCAAGTGACTGATCTATCCGGGATGCCGGAGAAATTGAAACAGACAGCCGACGAGGCGAGGAAGAAGTTAGAAGAAAATGATATGGGGATGATGTCGGGAGTTTCTATTCAGCACCGGGTGACAGAATACTTTAGTGGTTTGACACAACAGATTGGTGATCATATCACTACAATATTTTCAACGATTGCTGGAGCGACGACCGTGTTGATCATTGTCCCTTTTGTTTTGTTTTTTCTATTGAAAGATGGTCACAGGCTTATTCCATTTTTAAAACAGGCCATACCTGAAAAGCATAAGCCTAGAGGAGAGAAACTACTGAAAGATCTTGATTACACCATCTCCTCTTATATAGTTGGTCAAGCGACGATTGCATTTGTGGATGGAGTGTTGATCTATATCGGTTACTTAATTATCGGTTTAGATTATGCGTTGATCTTAAGTATATTTGTGACTTTCACTTGTGTCATTCCTTTTGTAGGCCCAATAATTGGAGCGACACCTGCGGTTGTTGTTGCACTTATGCAGGACCCAACCCTGGCTATTTATGTCATTGTAACATTCATTGTAGTGCAGCAACTGGAGGGAAATCTTGTCGCTCCATTAGTTTTTGGGGAACGATTAAACATCCATCCATTGACGGTTATTCTCTTACTCGTCGTAGCTGCTCCGCTATATGGAATAGTAGGGATGATCATAGCTGTGCCGACATATTCAGTACTGAAAGTGTTGCTCAAGCATGGCTATGAATTTTACCGCCTGTACCACCCTCCTAAAGAGCATGGATAACCTAACGAGATTCTTCATAATCTAAAAAGGCCTAGGGAGACACTCCCTAGACCTTTTTTGTATGCATTATCGCAATGCTCTCACCAAACGCTCCCTGTTCCAGAAGCCATAGTCCGAAACTTTTGTCTGCGGGGATGGTGTCAAGGAAACAGATCGTTTACCGGCATGTGGTGTACTTCCCTTATTCACAACAAAAGTCTCGAATTCAAGTCCTCCAGAATATTGTCAGATAATGAAGCGTTTTGTGTGAAGAATTAGTTTTTATAATGAACGTTACTCATGATGAAACCACTCTTCGGTAGAGAAGGCATTTTCCTGAGACTGTAAGAATAGTCTTGCTTCGGAACATCATAATCTAAATGTTTGGTCATATAGCGGAAGCTTGCTTGAAGCACTTCAATCGTCGGCCATTCACCAGGGCAGCGATGACCTGAATAATAGCCGCCACCACCTTGAGGGATTAAGTCAAATAAACCTCCATCCCAATCAACGAAGCGCTCAGGATTGAATTCATCCGGATTCTCCCAAACTTTTGGATCATGGTTGATTCCATATACATCGATGAGCACAAGTTGGTCCTTTTCGAAATTATATTGTTGCCAAGTAAAATCATGGTCGACTCTGGCACCAAGAAATGGAACGAAAGGGTAAAAGCGTCTTACTTCCTGAGAAAACATAAATAAATACTCATCATCTAAGGAAACCCGGGTGTTTGTTTCAGGATATTCCTGAAGTGCGACAGCGCCGAAAGTAATGAATTTCGATATAGCAACAAGAGGGCGGATGATGTTTATTAATTCAATAGCAGCCATTCGTGCATCCAGAGGTCGACCATCCAAGTCTTTATGCATAGCCATTTCATAGATCGCTTTCCCTTTTTCCGCTTCCAGCTCTCCTTCGCGTACCTTCAAAATCAATTCTTCAATCCAGGCCTCTGTACGTTTTCTTGCTCTTCTGCTTTCCATATGTTTCGGTCCGATCGCACTAAAACCATCAATCATGTTGCTCAAGTCACGTGTCCGTTTTTGTACTTCTTTTTCTTTTAGCGGTACACCGGCCCACTCGCAGGCGGTTCGGCACAAAAGCTCACGCGATTCATCATAAAGAGTGACCTTTTTCATTTTGCTCCACTTTTTAGTGAAATGCGCCCAATATTTAGTGGTGATTTCATATAACTCTTGTAATGCTTCAGGGGTCATCAGTGACATGAAAAGCAGTTTTCTATGTTTGTGGGCCTCACCGTCCATCGTCTGTATGCCATTCTCTCCGAATAGTGTCTTCAATACACGTTTGGGAAGTGCGTTCTTTCGATTCATACGGGTGGTATCATAAAACAGTTTCGCCCCTTCTATACCACTTAACAAAGCTACTTTTTCTCCGAGAACTCTTGTTTCATACACATCCAAATGATGATTTTGTACTCGCTTCGGTATGAAGTTGTATCCATCTTTGAAAATCGCCAGCGTGTTATCGATCGTTTTGTCTTTCGGTACGTTAACGGTCATTATGTAGGCCTCCTCTATTACTATCCTTATAATGTTCCACATTCCTTTTTCTATGAAAAGGTAAACTGTTTTCGAAATCTTTCTGCAAACTATTGAATTTTAATGCATTAGATTGTATAGTTATTAACTATCAAATGGTGTTTATTTATACTATTATATGCATAATAATGACGAGGAGGATCATTCATGAGTATTCAACAAACGAAAGTGAGCACCACCCTAGAAGAATCAACATCGTATACAACAAAGCAATGGATGAAGTTTTTCATCCCCTCCTTCATCGGAGTACTTTTATTTCTAATACCAATTTCAGTCGATGGCCGCGTTACAATCGGTCTGGGTGTAATGGCGGAAGGTCTGCAAGGAGCTATAGGGGCCTATATCCCTCTCTTTATGACAACAGTCATCAGTTTGTCCGCCGTAGGTAGTTTGGCAGTTAAAGCGACCAATGGTCAGTTCAGAAGTCATCCTTTCATATCTAATGTTTTCGATGTTGGCGCTTTTTGGATTGTTTTGCGTTTTCTTGGAGCAGCATTTGCGATTATGACGCTTGCGGGAGTAGGACCTTCCTACATATCTTCCGAGCTTACAGGTGGCGTCGTTCTCTTTGACTTAATCCCTGTCCTGATGGTTTGGTTCTTATTCGCTAGTTTATTCATGCCGCTTTTACTAGAGTTTGGTTTGATGGATTTCATTGGAACCGTGGTAAGAAAAGTAATGCATCCACTTTTCAAACTTCCTGGTCGTTCTTCGGTTGATGCCATGGCTTCCTGGATGGGGAGTGGAACCGTAGGTGTTCTGCTAACAACTCAACAGTACGAAAATGGTTATTATTCAAAACGTGAAGCGGCTGTGGTTGCGAGTAACTTTTCCATCGCATCTATTGCTTTCAGTCTCGTTATCGCAAAGTTCCTATCTATTGATCACATGTTTGTTTCTTTTTACTTCACCGTAGTTGTGTGTGGTATCGTGGCTGCTATCGTTTGTCCGAGAATTCCACCGCTTTCCTGGAAAAAAGAATCTTATTATGAGCCAGTAGGGAAGAAAATCGATGAAGTGGTTCCGGAAGGGGTCTCCACATTCCGTTGGGGACTGGACCAGGCCGTTAGTAAAGCTGATCAAGTGAAAAGCGCAGGATCAGTGGTGAAAAAAGGGATTTTTAATGTAACAGACATCTGGTTCGGGTTGATTCCCCTCGTGATGGCGCTTGGAACGGTCGCCCTTGTCATTGCTGAATTCACGCCAATATTCACATGGTTATCCTATCCATTCATTCCATTATTGAATGTCCTGCAAATCCCAGAAGCAGCAGAAGCTGCACCTGCGATGATCGTCGGATTCGCTGACATGTTCCTGCCTGCTGTAGTTGGAAGTGGTATTGAATCTGAGTTGACACGTTTCATTATCGGTGTCATGTCGTTGACTCAATTGATCTACATGTCAGAAATCGGCATTCTTTTAATCAAATCAAAAATACCGATCAACTTTTTGGAATTGTTCATTATTTTCTTGCAGCGTACCATTATAACCTTGCCAATCGCAGCATTGCTCGCCCATATTTTATTCTTTTAAGGGTAGGCATGATTGGAAGGTATGTATCTTCAAACTTTATTATTCTGCTTGGAGGAAATAAAAAGGCGTAGCTGAAAAATCAGCTACGCCTTAATTATTTTACAATAGGGGAGGTCATTACTTTATAGTTTTCGCCCTGCTTTTATCATTTATGGGGGTTTTACATGGCTGTTTCTCCCACCGGACTTTCTATTTTTGTTTTCTGTTTTTTCTTCGTTCTACTGAACAGTCGATAGATGGCCGGGATGAGCAGCAGTGTGATGAATGTTGCAAACAATAGACCGGATATGATGACCGTCGCCATTGGAGCCTGATAGTTGCCGGCAGAACCTGAGGCGAGGGCAAGTGGTAACATCCCTCCGGCAGTGGTTAAACTCGTCATGAAAATTGGCCGGATCCGGTCTTTTCCAGACTGTATAAGCGCTTCTTCAACAGCCATGCCGTTTGTTCTTAACTGGTTTGTTCTTGTAATGAAAAGGATCGCATTATTTAAAACAATACCGATCAACATGATAATACCCATAGCAGACATCACGCTCAGCTCTCTTTGGGTCAGGAATAAGCCGAGAATAACGCCAACAACAGTCATTGGGATGACAGACATGACGATAAGTGGATGGAATAGATGGTTGAACTGGACCGCCATCACAAGGTAGACGAGGAAAATGGCTATCCCCAAAATAAGAAGCATCTCTTGAATGACTTGTTGTTGTGCCTCCAAGTCTCCTGCGGTCGTAACATCATATCCCGATGGAATCTTGAAATCTTCGACGACTTTCTGGACATCGCGGTTGATGGAACCAAGATCTCTTCCTTCAATATCAGCTGTCACAGAAATGTATCGTTCCCCATCTACATGATTAATTTCATTAGGTGTATCCACGGTCTCTAATGAAACGAAGCTCGATAGCTTTTCATTCCCAGAAGCTGTCGGTACGTCAATGTCAAAAAAAGCTTCTTTTGAATCTGTTGGATTATCCCAGGTTACTAGGAACGGAACGTCTTGTTGATCGATGTGAAGTTCGCCGATTGGTTGGTTCAGGAAAGATTGCTCGATTATTTGGCGAACTTGCATTTGATTGATTCCAGCCTCATTTAAAGCTTTTTGATCTAAGACGATGATTTGTTCCTCGATAGTATGGTCGATGGATGTTTGACTAGCGACGATTCCATCGATCTTTTCAAGTTCTGCTTTGAAGCTTTTCGCTAAGTCCTGTAATTGTTCGAAAGATTCTCCTTTTATGTTCACTTGGACAGGTGAACTTCCGCCTGCTTCCATAACACTCGCGACATTATTTATGGGATGCTCTTCTTCCAGGGAACGAAGGGACTTGAAAATTTGTTCGTTCACTTCTTTTTGTTCTGTGGTGATCTTATCACCTTTTGTCATATTGATGATGGTGTACATCATCCCACCATTATCCATTACATAGTTCGAGTCTACATCATCAATTTTGTTTAGTTCATCATGGACTGCACGAACGATTTCCTGCTTATCTTCTTGTGATAATCCTTCTTCGACGTCAATCATCAATTCCGCATAACGATTGAATACGTCCGGCATAATAGTCATCGGTATTTTTGTGACTAGCAAAAGGGAGCCGGCGAACATAGCTACGAATAGAACGAGAATGCTTAGACTGTATCGTTTTTTTCTAACAATCCAGGAGACTAAGCGCTCATAAAAATTCAAGATTGGTCCATTTTTTCTCCTCTGTTTATTTTTCGTGAGTTTTAAAAAATTCACTGCAAGGGATGGAATCAAAGTAAAGGATATGGCGACAGAACTGATTAAGGTGATAGCAACGACAATGGACAGGATAATCATAAATTGGCCCATTTCTCCTCCGAGCAGGCCGATGGGCAAGAAGACGACTATAGTCGTAAGCATCGAGGCAATGACAGCAGTAGCCACTTCCTTAATACCTGAAGTTACAGCTTCCATTCCTATCAGCCCATTTTCTTTCTTATTGTAAATGGACTCTAATATGACAATAGAGGAATCGACCATCATACCAATTCCAAGGCCGAGTCCTATGAGTGTCAACATGTTCAAGCTATAATCAAACATCCACATAGATGTGAGGGTGAGTAAAATAGATGTCGGGATAGATATGCTGATAATGAAGGTTGCTCTTAGATTGCGGAGGAAGATCAACAGAATAGCTATGGCGATCAGACCTCCGATAAGGATATTGCTTGTGACACCGTTAATCGAATCTTCGACATAGTCTGCTTGAGCTACAACTTCATTTAAATTAAACCCATCAAACAAACCTTCGTCTTCCATCGCTTTGATTTCTTCTCGTACCGCCCCGGCTGTTTCAATATCTGTAAAATTAGCAGATCCTCCTACTTGAGCAAAAAGAAACTCTTTTGCCCCATTTTTCCAGACATAGGATGATTGCTCTTGAGGTTGCAAAGTAATAGTTGCGATGTCCTGGAGGGAAATGGGTCCTGACTGAGTAGGGATACTGAGATTTTCCAAATCGCTCGTATTATCTATAGATAAGTCCCAACGGAGGGGAAGATCACCGGCTTCTCCTGACAATTCCCCAAGGGTAGCTTCTTCATCTATTTGTTGGAGTATTGGAAGTACTTGATCGATTTGTAATCCATTTTCCTGTAGTTTTTCACGATCAAATTGGACCACCATTTCATTATTTTGTATACCAATGATGTCGACGTCACGGACTTCGGGCAGTTCTTCAAGTCTTGGCTCCAATGTGTTAGTAGCGAATTCGCTCATCTTTTCCATATCTCCACCGGATAGATCCAGGAAAAACTGATAATTTTGTGTGGTCCCGTACTGACCGACTTCGACACGGTCGACATTTAACGTTGAAGTGAGCTGATTAGTGAGAGACTCCACTTCTTTAATGGCTTCGTCTCCCTTGCCGCGTTCGAAGGCGAGTTGGAGGGAGGTCCTTCCATCCGAAGAGGTTGAACGCACCTCTTTGATCCCTTCTATACTTTCTATTTGCCGTTCTAACGGTGTTGTGATAGTGCGCTCAACTTCGACTGCTGGTTGTTCTGCTGCTTCAATATTAATGTAGCCGCCATCCATGGAAAGCGGTGGCATGAGCTCTTCATCCATGTGGATCATCGCATAGCTACCGAGAATCAAGATGAGAGTAGTCACAAGGCCGATTAAAATTTTCCTTTGCAAAATAAATTGGATACCTTTCATTTCTTCCTTCCTCCTTTTTAACCACACAAAAATAAATATATTGTGAACTCATAAGAAAATGAGTATTTTTCTTTGTCGATAATCCATGATTGTTCTGCCTAGTAGTGGGCTCCTCAAAGTCTCAAGGAAACCCTCTTTAAAAAAACGCCTCGACATAAACTATCCGGGGAGAACAATGCGCGCTGTGTTTTATGTTCTTTCAATTGAAATTCCCCATTATATACTTAGGTGGGGAAATTAACCTTTCTTCTGGTACCTATCCATCATAATCTGTTCGGAGAGGTCTGCCCTTAAGCTGGAGATGTAATTCTTCTACGTCCCTGGACCTATTTCTCTCCAGGCTTAACAACTTGATATGGCCTATGTAAGTGTTGTAGAGTATGAAAGAGCTTATAAAAGAAAGAAGGAGTTTTCATGGAACAAAATGAAACGACCAAAGGGAATGGTTTGGCTCTGCTTCCGTTTGGTGTCTTTATATTACTTTTCATCGGATCGGGGATACTGACAGGGGATTTTTATCAAATGCCAGTCCTTGTCGCTATATTTGCTGCGATCCTTATCGCTCTTTTTATGAACAGGAAGACAGATTTTCAAACAAAATTACGACAACTGACAGAGGGGGGGAGGACATTCAAACATCATCTTGATGGTCATTATCTTCCTTTTAGCAGGCGCTTTCTCCACAGTGGCTGAAGGAATGGGAGCTGTTGATTCAACGGTCAACATGGGTTTGAGTATTCTTCCTGGCAATTTATTGATTGTCGGTCTTTTTCTTATTTCTTGTTTTATTTCTATATCAATGGGGACATCTGTCGGTACGATTGTGGCACTGGCTCCCATCGGTATGGGCATTGCTGAGCAGACAGACGTGGTGGTCGCCTTGACTATGGGAGCAATAGTGAGTGGTGCTATGTTCGGAGATAATTTATCGATTATTTCAGACACGACGATTGCGGCTGTTCGTACCCAGGGAACTGAAATGAAGGACAAATTTAAAGCCAACTTCTTTATCGTCTTGCCTGCTGCTATTGTAACAGCGGTCATTTTTGGCATCATTACAGCTGATGCTGCATCTACAGTTCCAGATGAACATCCATTTGATTTCATAAAGGTGCTTCCTTACCTTGGTGTGCTTATTTTTGCTGTATCTGGGATCAATGTCATTTATGTATTAATGGGAGGGATTGGTTTTGCGGGGCTGATGGGTCTTCTCATGGGCGAGTTCACAATCATGGAACTTGTAGTGCTCATAGGAGATGGATTTGCTGGGATGCAGGAATTGTCTTTACTTGTGATTCTGCTCGGAGGTCTCGTTGAATTGATTCGTCACAATGGTGGAATCGATTTTCTACTTCGCAAAATTAGTCAGGGCGCCCACTCCAGCAGAGGAGGAGAGTATAGTATTGCAGGGTTAGTGAGTGCTGTTAATCTCTCTACAGCCAATAATACTATCTCCATCATGACAGCAGGCCCGCTGGCAAAACAAATATCAAACCGCTTTGATATCGATTCGAAACGTTCAGCAAGTATTTTAGATATATTCTCCAGTTCTGTCCAAGGGCTGTTACCTTATGGGGCACAAATTCTATCTGTGGCAGGTGTTGCAAGTGTCTCCCCAATCAGTATCGTACCGTTCTGTTTTTATCCGATCCTGTTGGCTTTTTCAGGTTTTATCGCGATTCTGTTACGGTATCCAAAATTCACCATTCGAAATTAACGGTTCAGTAAAGTGAAGAGAGGGAATATTCCCAAGTACCAGGTCACTTAATCCTGGTACTTGTTTATTAAAGAGGTGATTTTAGCAGTCATGAAGGTAGAGATTACAGATATCAATACAAACCACTTAAAAGAATTGCATAAATGGGAGTTGGATGCGGAATTGCAAATAAAGACAGGGGTTGATGTTCCGCGGACTTATGAACAATTTAACAAGTCTTACATGGCGTATTTCAACGGTGAAAAACCAAATTTATTGTTGAAAGCCATTCAATTGGATGGTCGCCTTATTGGAAAAGTTGAACTTTATCGGACAAAAAAGCGGGACTATATTGGAATAGTCATTGCCCAAAAAAGAAATCATGGGGTAGGGACAGAGGCGCTGAATTTATTTTTGCTATACATCTCTGAAGAATTAGGTGTGGACACAATTTTTGCCGAAGTATATGAAGATAATGGTGGAAGCTTACGTTTCTTTGCTAAGAATGGATTTCTAGCGACTGGAGAGAGAACAGAAGAATGGTTTAGAGGGAAGCCTCGTACATTGGTGACATTGAAAAAAGAATTAAACTAAACGCCCTGATATCTTAAAGATATAATGGGCGTTTTTTAGTTATCTGAGAAATTATACCATTGTGAGCACAGATTTCATTACTTAATCCCTAGAGGTTTTAAGGCAATCATCTCTGTGACAAAAACGCCACGTCGAGTCTTGTCTTAAGCTTAATCGGGTGTGACCAAAGTGCTTGCGCTTTTATACGTTAATTTCGATTCGTTTTCTTTTTTCATGTGATAATGAGGCGACTTCGTTGACGAGTGTTAAAGCTTTGGCATCGTCTTTCGTGATAGTTGGTGTGTTTCGGTTTTGAATATCTTCGACCCATTGATCAAGGGGTGATAGCAATGGGGAGGGTAGTTCAGGGTGTGTCCACTCGTTCAGTCCATGTGTTTTGCTTTTCACCCTCACCTGGTCTCCTTCAATCATCAGCGTGCCTTCTGTGCCATAAAGCTCCAGCTGAAAAGGGCTCCCTGAAGAAACAAAACTGGACTCTAGGATAGCGAGTAAGCCAGATTCATACTCTACCGTTGCTACCGCATGATCGTCGACACCGAGGTCCATGAGGGACTGAAGGCGAGCGAAAACGGCTTTTGGCTGACTACCAGCTAGGCGGTTAGCCAAATAGATCGGATGAGCACCGAGGTCGATCAGTGTCCCGCCGCCGCATTGGTCTTTATCGAAGAAGCGATCAGGCAGCCAACCCCTGGGATGATCAACTGTCGGTACTGCTCCATTGTGTGCTACTCGACAACGAATCATATGGACAGTACCGAGCGTATTTTCATCCATCATTTTCTGTGCGAAAAGATAATAATCGGATGTTAAGCGAGGTAAGGAAATCATGAATTTAACATTTGCATCCTCAATATGTTTCAGGATTTCCGTATTGTCTCTATGTGTAAGAGACAATACTTTTTCTGTGAATATATGTTTTCCGTGACGGGCTGCTTGCGTAAGGATTTCTGTATGTCGCTCTGTTGCGCTTGTCAATATAACAGCATCGATTTCCACATCATTGAAAACCCTGCTCAAATCTTTTTCAAAAGGAACATACAGTTCGTCCGCCCATGCTTGTCCCCGCTCTGGGTCCTCATCCCAAACTTTTGCAATCTCCACACCAGGGTTTTCATTTGCTTCACGTGCGTAATCTGCCGCATGTACATGCCACTTGCTTAACAAAGCTACACGTATCATCACTAACCAACTCCTTATTGCTTGTCATTAATCGTGATCAGGGCCTGTTTGAGGTCATTGAAGGTTTCAAGTTCTTCGAAGTTCATCTCGGATTGGATTGCAGCGATCGCCATTTCTGTACGAATACCAGTCAGTACGGTTCTTGTACCGAGTAATTTTATGGTTTTCGTCAAATTGAACAAGTCGTTGATGAAAACTTCATCAAATGTCGCAATACCTGAAAAATCTATGAATAACAGTCGTAAACCATGTTCTTTGACTTTATGTAATGTTTGATCTTTGACTACATCAAACCTCTCTGGTGAAAATTCTCCTACAAGTGGAAGTACGGCCTGGAATTCGTCAATTAAAACGACAGGAGAGGACACAGCGTTCAAATGTTTTTCCATTTTTTCTTGCTCTTTCACCTTCATCTTATTATAGCTCTCCGTAGTAGCCCGGATTGCAGCATCAAAAGCAGCTACTACTTCTTCTGTCACGACAAAGCCTTCTTCAATATTCGCTTCTTTGATGATATTCGAATTGCGCATATGTTTGATCAAAGATAACCGGAAAATAGTAAGTACATCGACCGTCTGCTTTAAGAGAATTCCTTGTGAATATAGATAATTTTCCGTGTCATAGCCAATTTCAGCCGCACTTACTTCGCCAGGGTGCTGCAAAAGACTTTTCGCTACCCTATCCAGGAGCAGACGTAGCATTTCAAAATGGTAATTCAAATCCTCATCTGTATAAACGATTTCAAGCTCGTCCAACGTATGGGGTAAAAGCTCATTGACTAATGTTTTTTGATTATTTTCTAGATATTTGGCTAACCGCTTACTTAAACTTTCCATACCGTTCTCCCTTCCATAACGTTAACTTCCCTATTCCCGATTCTATACGAATATAACTATTATCTCTTTATTTATAAATATCTTACCAAAAAAATCTCCTTCCATGTTATGAAAGGAGGTATGAGGTCAAATTGTAGGATATTAAAATGCAGACCGAGGTAGATGAGGAGGGAAATCCGTTCCGATACTAAAAAAGCTGGCATTACTATTCACCTGTACCGGGTACGGAAAAATGGGCCAAGAATAAATTAATGAGAAGAGTCAGGATCCTTATCCATCCCAAGTATAGCAACATATTGATTTTGGAATAGCGTCTCGAATTGTTTACCATTCCATGTGAGAGGCGTTTGGATCAACCCTAGTCCATCAGCATTATATTGTCCGATGATCCGTTGGAAAGCGAACAGATCATAGACGCCATCGCCATCAAAATCAATGGGATAGAGGGTGTTTAACCCCAACACGGAACCTTGTAATGGTCCCTTTAATGTCCCATTCTCATTGTAAATTTCCGATAAATATTCAGAGTCACGATTACTAAGGTCTATGATGAAGGAGAGTTGTAGTGTTTTGTTTATGACTTCCACTTTGTATTGGTCCTTGTAGTTTACTTTGTAATGGAACATACCATCAAAGTTCTCATAATCAAACAGAAGTTTTGCTTGGTTGTTTAAGAAGGAATACAAATAATAATATCCGAACCCGCCGCTTCCACCTGAATCGATGCTGATTAGAATATCATCTACCCCATCGCCGGTGAAGTCTGCCAGGAAAAGACGGGGTTGGTATCCCATATTGGGTTTTAAAGGAACATAATAAAAGATATTTGTCTGTCCATCCTGGATGACTAGCGTAATATTTGTAACGTAGGGGCTGTCGGATGTTTGTTGACCGATTAGGAAAACTTGATCTTCCATATAGTCACCATTCACATCTCCTTGAGCAAATGAGAGGATGTTTGATACTCCTGAAGCTTGCTGACGATAAAAATAAGGGTGCGTGTACATAGAGACCTCCACCTTTTTTTATAACTTATGCTGAAAGGGGGATAGGTGACATTAGGCCATGAATATAAAAAAGAGCCGTATTAACGACTCTCTTAAACCATTTTTTAAATTTAAAGACGGCTGAACCCTTCCTGTTCCAAAAAATTGACTGCTTCTTCATAGGAGTTGAAGGTACCCTCCAGTTGTTCCTCAGCGTAAACGTTGAAGCCATCCTCTTCACGCATCAAGACAAGCGCTTGATCATTTTTGTTTAACCACTCTTCCATAACTGGATTTTTCTCTGCAGGGGAAAGAGATAAGGAATCGATTGCCTCACGAATTAACGAACGTAATTCCTCTTTATTCATATCTTTTATGTTTACCATTCCCTTTTCATCTGTGGGATAGTCTTCGATTTCTCCTGCATAAACGAAGCCGTTTCCATTCGGGTGTAGCCGGTATACGACAATTTTCTTATCGTATAAACTTCCTTCAAAATGGAAATTCAAACGACCGAGGGAAATTTCTTTTTTTTCGAGCTCTGGGAATTCTTCAATGATGTTTAGTTTTTCTTCAAATGTAAGCATAAGAGCCTCCTGAGTAATTTTGTAGCCCTAGTATAGCACAAAGACCTTACTTGAAATGTCTTGCAATACCACGCGGTAAATGGTATATTGATTTAGCGATGAGCTGTTTGTGTAAGACGAAGTACATGCTTCTTAGGAAGCTAAACGACGAATGTGGTCGTCGGTATATTCGCGACAAAAATCGAAAGCCTTTCCTCTTTCAGAGGGAAGGCCTTTTTGTTGTTATTCACGAAAACTAGAATAGTGATGATTTTTCACCAAAATTCATGTGAGTGTATCGTCCACGAACCATCTGATAAATTCCATACAAAATTAAACCGACAGCTGCAACACCTAATAAGACTTGGCCATGTGGTTGCTGAGCGATTTCCGATAATGCACCATCCAACCCTTTGGCTTCACTCGGGTTAGCTGACAATGCAGTTTGTATGAAGAAAAAGCCAATGAGACCGAGAACAATTCCTCTAGCCGATAATCCGAATTGACCAGTGTGCTTGGCCACTTTCCTTTTGTGTTTTTCCATTTCAGCTAAACGCATTCTTTTCATGAAAGTTCCGGTGCTACCATGGTAAAACTCATAAATACCGTATCCGATAACTATGACTCCAACTAGGCCTACCAGCCATTGTCCGAAAGGCTGAGATAATAGTCTGGCAGAAAAAGTTTGTTCAGTATCGCCTCCATCTGACCTGGTGTGGAGGGCGATTTTGATAGCATTCAATGCTAAACCTCCATAAATAATGGAACCCACGAGATAACCGATGCGAGAAATCAATCCTTTACCGTCTTTACCTTTATTCAAAGGATCGACCACGGCTTTAATAATCAGCCAAGAAATATAACCGAACAGTCCTATAGCAATGATCCAAAGGAGGATTTCACCGAAAAGGACTCCGGCAAGGGAGCGGAACATTCCTTTCGTTCCTGTTGCTTCACCACCTATACTAATGGATGCCATTAGTGTCAAAATTCCGATTAACATATATACTGTCCCTTTTGTCATAAAACCAAATCTAGCAAATCTGCGCACCCATGGTTTGATTTCTTCCTTTGTTTCTTTCAGGTCTGGGCTTGCAGGATTAGAAGAAGCCATTATGCTCACTCTCGCTTTTCATTAGGATAAGTGCCTTTTTCTTTTCCCTTTGTCTCCGAAGAAGAAACTCTAACTTAAATACAAAATAGATATTATAATAGGTACTACCACTTAGTTAACCATTCTGTTGTGATTTGTATCTTTTTGCGGTCTTAAATGAAATAGAAACGTAAACAAGAGTGTTGCACATCTCTACCGTCCTTAAGCTTTCAAGGCCTGACAAACACGTCTTCACACTTAAAAGGAAGGTGATCATCTATGTATATGACAATTAAAGAAACTGCTGAATACTTAGAAGTCCCTAAAGAATATCTCCATCATTTGATCCTTCATAATAAAATTAGAACAGTTCATGACGGAGACCAATATTTGATCAACAAAGATCAGTTTCAAAGTCACATGGAGCAAATGGAAAAGTACAGAAGAATAATCCAGGAGTACCTGAGTGAACCTCTTCCGGAAGATCCTGACGTAAAAGATGAAGATTGAACGCAAAACAAGCAGAGCTGGAAGCTCTGCTTGTTATCAGTATGCTTATACAAAAACCTTATTAATGATTGTTCACATCTGCTTATATGCTCAAGCGAGGGGAGGAGATAAATCGCCCCAATGGTCATCCCAAGCGTCAAAGCTTGATATAGATCGCTTTATATCTACTTATGAGGGAGGGGAAGACGGCCCGTCTTGGGAGAGGGGTTCGTTTCTCACCACCCCTGACGCCCAACACAGCAACAAACCCCGGAAACATCTCCAAACAGAGTCTTACGGAATAAGGAGCTTATATGGAAGATGGGGAGTATTGCACGTTAGTTTCTAGTGGCAACCGCTTCGATTTCTACCTTAGCCCCTTTTGGTAATTGGCTGACTTCTACAGCTGCACGCGCTGGATAGGGTTCACTTAAATAACTGGCATAAATCTCATTAACAATCGAGAAATTTTCCATAGAATCAAGGTAAATGTTCATCTTAACTACATTTTTAAAGCTCAATCCCGCTTCTTTTAGGATGGCGCTAATATTCTCCATTACTTGGGAGGTCTGCTCCTTTATATCATCTGACACGAATTCCATTGTTGCTGGATCCAAAGGGATTTGTCCAGAAATGAAAACTAGGTTACCTAAATCGGTCGCTTGGGAATAGGGGCCAATTGCACTTGGTGCTAGATCTGTTGATATTGTTTTAAACATTTGTATATCCTCCTATGTATTGTTTGAATTTATCCTATCATGTTTCTTGCCTTTGAGAAATGATTTACATTTCCCGAGCAATATCAACAAATCGGTAAGAAAGGCTTATGTTGAATTTACTAGAACCGATATAAAAGTTGAGAAGAACTTGGTAATTTCGAGAAGATAACAGTTTAGCTCAAGGTTTTTTGGGTATCGTACGTGAGAAGGAGTTGAAAAAATGAACTATAAATTCAGACTGGAGCAACAAATAGAGGAATTAAGAATGCGTATGTATGATATTTATGATAGCAATCCTACTGATGCGGAACTAATCAGAATATCACAGGAGCTGGATGATTTATTGAACAAATTCAGAAAGTATAATCGCTATCAAAGTACAGGGCAGTAAAAAAGTACATAATGATTCTAAGCTCCACTTGAAGAGCCATTTCTTTTATGATAATTTAAAACCAATGCCATCCTAGCAATCGAAACGACTGCGGGAAACTTAACCATTTCTATAGGATGGCAGGTTAAATATATTAATACATACACCTCCTACTAGCTTGTGGGAGGTTTTTTATATCTTTTAATAATTTGTCCTTAAGCTTGTCAGGGCTGATCAAGCCGTCTCCACACTTAATTATCATGTAATCGCTTTATTTTTAAGAAAAAAAAGATAAAAATATAAATATTCAGAAATTGGGTTGTGATTCGACAAATTCATCGCTAGAATACTTCTTACATTCAATCTTGAAAGGAGGCTCAGCGATGGTTACTTTTATCGCATCTATTGTTTTACTTATTGTCGGATATCTTTTTTATGCAAGGGTGGTTGAACGGATTTTCGGAATCAATGACAACAAAGTTACCCCTGCATACGAAAAGAACGACGGCTTTGATTACATGCCGATGAGCTGGTGGAAAGCGAGTCTCATCCAACTACTTAATATCGCTGGGCTAGGACCTATATTCGGAGCGGTTTTGGGAGCTCTTTACGGACCAATTGCATTTATCTGGATCGTAGTTGGATCGATATTTGCAGGAGCTGTCCACGACTACTTTTCTGGCATGCTATCGTTACGCCACAACGGAGCTCAGTACCCTACTTTAGTCGGAAAGTACTTAGGCCGTCCAGCTCAATCGGTCATCAACCTGTTGTCTGTTGCTCTTATGGTATTGGTTGCTGCTGCTTTTACAGCGGGGCCAGCACAATTGATGGCTGAAGTTACGCCACTAGGATTCTTTACATCTATATTAATCATATTTGCATATTTTCTGACAGCAACTTTGTTACCCATCAATAAGATAATCGGAAAGGTTTACCCAATCTTTGGGGCAATATTAATTTTTATGGCGGTTTCCATTGGAATAGGAATGTTCTTTTTCGACCATTCCATACCCAATTTGACTGTAAGTAATCTTCATCCGGGAGAATTACCGGTTTGGCCTATGGTGATGGTGACGATTTCTTGTGGAGCGATTTCAGGTTTCCATAGTACACAAAGTCCAATTCTTGCACGTACATTGAAAAAGGAAAGTGAAGGACGGAAAGTATTTTATGGAGCCATGATTGCAGAAGGAATTATTGCATTGATCTGGGCGGCTGCTGGTATGACGTTCTTTGGTAGTACGGGAGAGCTTCAGGCTGCCCTTGATGCAGGAGGGCCGGCTGGTGTTGTAAATGAAATCAGTAGTACGACACTTGGGACATTTGGAGGAATTCTAGCAATCCTTGGTGTAATCATTTTACCGATAACGACTGGGGATACAGCACTGCGTTCTTCAAGGATGATGCTTGTCGATTTTGCGCGACAGGTAAGTAAAAAGAAACTCGAAAGTAAATGGACGCCATTAGTGTTTGCTATTTCTGTCGCAGTCCCGACATTCATGCTTACACAAATGGATTATAGTTTCCTGTGGCGTTATGTTGGGTGGTCAAATCAGGTAGTAGCTACCGTCATGTTGTGGACAGGCGCTATGTACTTGGTGAAAAATCAAAAATTTCATTGGATTTGTAGTCTTCCAGCGTTATTCATGACAGCAGTGGTAAGTTCTTATATCTTTTATGCCCCTGAAGGGTTTGGGATGGAGTATTCTACGTCTATGATCATTGGTGCTGTTATTTGGCTGATTGTTGTTACTTGGTTCGTAAGGCAGTTGGTTAAACATAAAGGCCGGAAAGAAGAACAGATTATTACACCGAAAGCAGGATAATCAAAAAACCGCTTCCCTCTCAAAGGAAGCGGTTTTCTATTCTTGAAAGTGTTATTCAACAATATGGCAGTATTCTAGAAGACACGATTTCGAGATAACCGGGATGCGTTGCCGTATGAAGAGTAAGGGGTGGTGGGGAATGGCGAGACTCCTGCGGGAAAAAGATGCTTGGTGAGACCCCGCAAGGCTTTAGCCTGAGGAGGCTCACCGCGCTCCCGCGGAAAGCGAGTCATTCCGAGACCACTGAAAAAGTACGGTATTTTTTGTGAGAATACGGCTCAGCCCATAAAAAAACTCCCAAGGTCCATAAAAATGGATCTTGGGAGAGGCTGGTGGCCTCAGGTAGAGGATATTATCTTCGCTATCCTCTTCAAGTTAACCGCTATTGCCGTTAACTTGGTTTGTGAAGACACACTTCTTAGACCATACCCTTCGGCACGATCTAAACCATGGAAATTCTTCATTTCCCCATTCTTTCGTTCTTGTGCTGCACGTTCTTTGTATATCTCTTTAAATTCTTTGGTT
>NZ_FOSB01000006.1 GCF_900114165.1 Halobacillus dabanensis | reverse complement strand
CCCCCGTGAGAGTAGGACGCCGCCACATCAACCGTCAACCCTTCAGGATTTATTTCCTGAAGGGTTTTTTCATATGATCATTTTTTTGGAGGAAGAGCCAGGGTGTTAAAAAATTCTTGCTTGTCCATCCATTTATTAATGTCACCTTTATACCAACTGGTTATCTTGATCGAAAATTTGTATTTCTACCCGTAAAACAATTTTTTAACCAATCATGTATTTTTTTAAAAGGATTAAAATTCTATATAACGAATTATAAAATACATATATTAAGAGGAGGGATATTATTGAAAAAAATACTGTAGCCTCGGCACTTTATATCATTGGGATTTCTGCGATAACGGTGGGGATATTATCAGGGTTATATTATGGGTTAAATGAAGAGTTTATGGTTCTAGGTGCCTTGCAAGGTATTATCGGTTTAACTTTATTTATTAACGGTGTAGTCTGGGGGATAGTATTTTTTGGTTTTTCTGAAGTTATCAAATTATTACAAGGGATATATAATCAACGAGAAGTCTCCCTCTCTGAAACAAATTCTTCTGTTAAGGAAACTCCATCAAACTTAAATATTAGTGATCTTCTGGGAGATAATGATGTAAAAATTTCTGAAGTAGTACGGAATGAAATTATAAGCTTTTACTCAAGTAAAGGATTGACTGTTCAAGAAATAGCCTGTACTGACAAAGAAGATTTTTTCTTAGTAACCGTAGATGGTAAAAATGAAACAGTAGAACTAGGTGGTTTTAATCCAGTTATTCACCCTTCATGAAAAAAGATATTCAGAAAGAATGTTTGGCTGACTCTAAATTAAGATCAGCTATTTTTGTTTACATTGGAATATTTTATCTGATGTATGGACATAGGGGTACCATATATATTGGGCATTGGAAAACCGAGTATCCTATTTTAGTTAGTCTCTCATTAGCTCACAGAACTATTGAGAGGTTTTTTTTCTTCCAAATTTTCAGCAATGGCGCATATATGTTCAGTGTTGTAGAGAGGTCATATAACCAAATCGATGTCGAAAAAATAAATAAAATAGAATAAATTTTCAGAATACATTGACAAAAACGGATTCTTCTTTTAAACTTGGAATTGTTTCGAATACGTATTCTATAACATTACAGCTTTATCCGAGAGAATGGGAAATAGCTGTTAGTTGAAAGGACTTTATCCAAATGAGGCTCACAGTTCATGACATCGCGCGTGTCGCAAATGTATCACAAGCCACTGTTTCAAAAGTACTTAATAACTATTCGGGGGTAAAAGAATCCACAAGAAAAAAAGTTACGGATGCCATTGAAGAGCTGAAATTCACACCGGATTCTGTTGCCAGAAGCATGGTTACGAATAAAACCAATACCTTAGGGTTGATTGTAGGTGATATATCCAATCCTTTTTTTGCAGAATCTGCTAAGATCATTATCGGAAAAGCTCAGGAGAAGGGGTATGATGTCATCATCAGTAACACAGATCATGATGATGAAAATTTAGAGAATGCTATTCAAACGTTGATTTCTAAGCGTGTGGATGGGATTATCATTTCTTCTATCAGCAGGTCAAGCATGAGAATAAAAAAATTGCATGAAAACGGATTCCCAATTGTTTTGTACAACAGTAGAGTAGAAGGGGATTCTTCTAATTCCGTAGTCCTTGATAATTATAGAGGAGCCGTTTTAGCTGTCGATCACTTAGTCGGATTAGGGCATCAAAACATTGCATTTATTGCAGGACCTACAAAATATTTAACAACCTATGAACGTTATTTAGGTTACCGGGAAGCTCTTGAGAAACACGGATTGGTCCTTAACACAGATCATGTTTATGATGGGGAATATGATTACAGGAAAGTTTACGATTTTTCTTACAATTTACTTAGCTCCCCTGATCGGCCGACTAGTTTTTTTGCCACATCTGATCAGATGGCTCTGGCTGTCATGGACGCGGCTGCTAGTAGAAAGATTAGTATTCCTCAAGAATTATCAGTCGTTGGATTTGACAATATGAGTATATCTGCAAACGCATACATTGGTCTCACAACTGTTTCACAACAAAAAGAAAATATGGCAGAACTTGCTCTCAAGAAACTGATATCTTTGATTGAAAAAACAGAATCAGATGCTCTATCCATTCAATTATCTTTGAAGCCTGAATTAATTGTCCGTAAGACCACTTCTGCACCAAATAAAAAGTAACTTCAGGAGGGAGGGAATAGAGGATGGAACCTGAGCATCTATTCAAGTTGGATGGTAAGGTTGCGATGGTGACAGGGGCGAGTAAAGGAATCGGCAAAGATATCGCAAAACTTCTAGCCCGTGCTGGTGCGGATCTCGCCCTCGTAGCAAGAAACAAAGAAGAACTGGAGAATGTTGCAGCTGAAATAAAGGCATTGGGGAAAGATGCATTCATTCTGCCTTTTGATTTGTCAGTCATCCATGACATTCCGACAATAGTAAAGAGAGTAATAGATTATTTTGGGCACCTTGATATTCTAATCAATAATGCAGGATTGAATATTCCAAAAGAAGCAGAAAGTGTGACAGAGGACGACTGGGATAAAGTGATGGATATTAACTTGAAAAGCGTTTTCTTCTTATCTAAAGAAGTAGGACATTATATGAGAGAACAGCAATATGGAAAAATCATAAATATGTCATCTCAAATGGCCTTCGTCGGCTATTTTAAAAGAACCGCTTATAGTGCCAGCAAGGGAGGGGTTACGCAGTTGACGAAATCCCTTGCCATTGAATGGGCGCAGGACCAAATCAATGTAAATGCGATAGCCCCAACGTTTATTGAAACGGATATGACAAGACCTATGTTTGAAGATGATCGTTTCAAACAGGAAATTCTTAATCGAATTCCATTAGGCAGGTTAGCAAAGACGGAAGATTTATATGGTTCTGTACTCTTTTTAGCATCAGATTCTTCAAGCATGGTTACAGGACATACGATCCGTGTCGATGGCGGCTGGACGGTATGGTAATGGGAAAAAGAATATTTTTTTAGTTTTTATCGAATACGTATTCCAAAAATCGGAAGGGGAATTATGATGGAAGATACCAAAAAAACTAACATTACAAATGAAGAAATGGAAAACAACTGGATTGTACGGTTCGACGAAATGAAGGAAAGAGGCATTCCTTTAATGTTTATTGACAGCATTTTACCAGGTCATCAGCGTCTCAATTATGCATTAGTTGGGGATACCGCAAGCGAAAATCCAGAATATAACCCGATCATTACGGAACCACATGGTTTTCAGATTGGGATGGTGAAAGCCCCGCCAGGAAACGGTCCGGCTTACCATACGCACGATTATATTGAAGCTTTCCTTCCTCTTACAGGAGATTGGCGCTTCTATTGGGGGAACAGCCCGGATGAGATTGAAGGGGAAACCATTATTGGACCATGGGATCTTATATCTTTGCCTCCCCACCTTTATAGAGGTTTTGAGAATATCAGTGATGAAGATGCATGGTGCTTTGCTGTTTTGGAACAACATGAAGTTTTTGATAAACGGGATCCCAAGTGGGCACCGCAGATAGTTAAAAGAGCGGCCGAACATAACTTTAATGCAGATGAAAAAGGTAAAATGATTCCACCGGAAAACTTTAAAGAATTAGAAAAACAAATGGCTGAGAAACTTCGAATGGGTAAAAAGTAAGCGTTTACCTTTGCGGTTTTGAAACGATAACTCAAATGATAGGAAGGAGGAGGAGATACCTTGACACTTCAAAATGTGTTTGATTTTCATATGCCCAAAGTACTTCGAACGGGAGCAGGTTCCTTCTTGACATTGGCAGAGGAAGTCGAAAAATTTCATCCTGAAAAAGTAGGGGTCATTAGTGATAGAGGGTTGGAGAAGGCAGGCCTGGTGGATAGATTAGTAGACTCTATTGATCAAGTTCCAGATTCTATCGTCACATTTACGGATATCCAGGGGGAACCGACGTTTAAGCTTGTGGGTGAAGTTGTAGAGAAAATGAAAATGGAAGCGTGTGATCTCATTATCGGAATCGGGGGAGGCAGTGCTTTAGATGTAGCGAAAGCAACCGCTGCCTTAATGGATAAGGAAAATATCACCCCATACTTGAACGGTGAGTTAACAATCGAGTCCAGAACAGTTCCTAGTATTCTTCTCCCTACCACGTCTGGTACAGGCTCGGAAGTTACGATGAATGCTATATTTGGAGATGAAGAAGAACAATTAAAGCGTGGCATCGTCAGTGCTTCTCTTTTACCGGACGTCTCCATTGTCGACCCTGAATTGACCATATCCTGTCCGCCAAGAGTTACAGCATCATCCGGAGTAGATGCTTTTACTCATGCTATTGAGTCCTATGTTGCTGTAAAAGCAAATCCATTAACAAAGATGTATGCGGAAAAAGCGATGAAATTATTTGGACCGAACATCCACAGGGCCGTGCATAATGGCGATAAGGATTTAAAAGCCAGAGAAGGGATGAGCCTGGTCAGTTTATTCGGGGGGATTTCGCTGGCAAATGCAGGGGTAGGTGCTGTGCATGCGCTGGCTTACCCTTTAGGTGGAAAATATAAAATTGAACATGGGGTAGCGAACGCGCTGCTTTTACCCTATGTATTGGAAGTGACAGGGAAGACTTGTGCTACAGAAATGGTTCAAATAGCAAAGTTTCTTCAACTGGGAGATTATGATGAAAACCCCCATGAAGCTCTGGATGAAGTAGTTGGTTATTTGTATGAGCTACTGGACCAGTTAGACTTACCTAGTTCTCTATCAGAACTGGGTGTAGAAGAAGCTTCCTTGAATTTGCTGGCCGATCAGGCATCGAAGGTGGAGAGACTCTTATCCAATACTCCATTTAACTTATCAAAGGATAAGATAACTAAAATTTATCAAAATGCCTATCATGGTTTGCCACAAATGAGAAGGGAGGAGGTACAGAATGTTGAAAGAACGACAGGCCAAACTGTACATTAACGGAAAATGGCAAGAGGGGAGCGACTATTATGAGTTGAAATCTCCTTATAATGGTGATTTTATTACGGAAGTTTCTCTTACTACGCCACAAGAGGTGGAAGAAGCATTAGTGAGTGCAGAAAGAGGAAAAGAAAAAATCAAAAACTTGACTTCCCTTGAACGTTCAAAAATTCTTGAAAAAGCTTCGGCTATTTTTGAAGAGAGGTTGGAAGAATGCGCCCAAATACTGACACTGGAAAATGCCAAGCCTATTAAATCAGCAAGGGGAGAAATACGGAGAACGATAGAAACGTATAAGTTTGCCGCAGAGGAAGCAAAACGGGTTCATGGGGAAACGATTCCGATGGATGCAGCAGCCTCCGGAGCGGGGCGACTCGCTTATACGAGAAAAGAACCTTTGGGGATCATCGCTGCTATTACCCCATTCAATTTTCCATTTAATCTTGTTGCCCATAAATTGGGACCAGCCATCGCAAGTGGTAATTCTGTAGTGTTGAAACCAGCCTATCAGACTCCTCTCTCTGCATTACTAACAGCAGAAATTTTCGAAGAAGCTGGTTTACCTCCAGGTGTTTTGAATGTGGTGACAGGACGCGGGAGTATGATAGGAGATATTCTTGTACAAGATCCCCGGGTGAATATGGTTACATTCACAGGTAGTTTAGAAGTAGGACTTGGTATAAAGGCAAAAGCAGGATTAAAGAAAGTAACATTAGAACTTGGCTCCAATTCAGGTTTAATTGTAGATAGCACGGATGATTTGGATGAGGTTGTAGCAAAAAGTGTGGTAGGATCTTTTGCTTTTGCCGGCCAGGTTTGTATTTCTATCCAACGCATTTATGTTCAGCAGAGGCTTTATGATGAGTTTGTCTCGAAATTTGTGGAGCAAACGAAAAAATTGGTGACAGGTGATCCTAGAGATGAAAATACCGATATTTCTGCGATGATCCATTTTAATGAAGCGGAAAGAATAGAGCAATGGATAGAAGAAGCAAAAACTTCAAATGCGAAGATTCTTTGCGGTGGTACGAGAGAAGGCTCCTTATTCGAACCTACTATTATTACGGAAGCTTCATCCAATCTGTCCATAAATTCAGATGAAGCATTTGCCCCAATTGTGACGATCCAACCATACCAGGAGTGGGAGGAAGCAGTTACGATGATAAACGATTCATCGTATGGATTACATGCAGGTGTGTTTACCACTTCAATGGAAAAAGCGTTTGATGCTGCGGAACGAATGGAAGTCGGTGGGGTATTGATCAACGATATTCCTTCCTTCCGTGTGGATCACATGCCTTATGGAGGTGTGAAAAATAGCGGGATAGGTAAAGAGGGCATCAAATACTCCGTTGAAGAAATGCTGAACTTGAAAATGGTAGGGTTTAATTTTGGCTAGTCATTTTTAATTGTACATGGAAAGGTTGAACGAGATGAATAAGCCTCCACTTATTTTATTACCTGGTACCCTTTGTGATAAAAGGTTATGGCAGCACCAAGTTGAAAATCTCTCCAGCTTAGCGGACGTATCCGTAGTCATGTTAACGGAAGATGATTCTATTGAAGATATGGCCCGTAGAGTACTGAAGGAAGCACCCGAGCGTTTTGCACTTGCTGGTTTGTCTTTAGGGGGCATCGTAGCGTTAGAAATTGTGAAGCAGGCTCCGGAAAGAGTTCTAAAGCTTGCCTTACTGGATACAAACCCGCGATCTCCCCGGGAAGAACAAGCGGAAACCTGGGAGAAGTTCATAGACATGGCTGAAAGTGGGGAGTTCAGGCAAATCACAAAGGATTACTTGTTGCCCGTATTGATTCATCCTGACAGTCAAAAAAATGAGGAACTGACTTCTGAGATAGTAAAAATGGCAGACAACATTGGAAAGTCTGCAATGGTTCGGCAAATGAGAGCATTAATAAGTAAACCGGATGGGCGCGCGGCATTGAACAAAATAGGGTGTCCAACACTTGTGATGACAGGAGAAAATGACACAGTATGCACAATGGATATGCATGTGGAACTGGCTGAGAATATAAAGAATTCGAAGCTTGTAACGATTGATCATTGTGGTCATTTAAGTAGCATGGAGCAACCAGAAGCGGTCTCAGCTGTCCTTCAATATTGGCTCCAATGTTAGCTGGTACGTATTTGCTTTTTTAAAAAGGAGTTAACTATACCATGAGTAATCACATAAAGGACAAAATTAACAATGACGAAAGAGTTATGGGAGCCTTTATTAACATGTATGCTCCTTCCCTGGTGGAAATGATAGGATACGCTGGCTTTGATTTTCTGATCATTGATGATGAGCATGGAAGCTTCAGTTCTTCCGAATTGGAACACATGATCAGGGCTGCAGAAGTTGTGAATTTGACTCCTGTTGTCCGCGTTTCCTACAATCCCTCAAGTATTCAAAAAGCTCTGGATCGAGGGGCAAAAGGTATTCAAGTTCCTATGGTCAACAGTAAAGAAGAAGCGGAAGAAGTCGTCAAGAAGGTGAAATTCCCGCCACTGGGGAACAGAGGGACAGCATTTTCTATCCGTCCTGCTAAGTTTGGTAAGGATAAAGGCAAAGAATATATAGAGAGAACAAACGATGAAGTATTAATCGCAGTCCATATCGAAACGGAAAAAGCTGTACAAAATTTTTTGGAGATTATGGACGTACCCGGTATCGATATAGCCTTTATCGGTTCGACCGATTTATCGGTTAACATGGGTTATGCAGGAGATATAACACATCCACATGTGCAAGAAGTTATGGAAGAGTTGTTTGAAAAAGGAAAGAAGAACGGGGTACGAATGGGCGCAGTATCAGGTAATGAAAAAGGAATAAAAGAAGGTTACTTGAAAGGAGCTTCTTATATGGGAGTCGTAGCTAATTCTTTCATTATGGCTGCATTGGAAAAGGCAGTTCAAACAAAGGAAAATTACGATTGAACTTGTCATTGTGACACAGGACAAGTTGGTTCATGAATAGAGGCCTTTTAGTACGCCTTCCATAAAGAATAGGAAAAGTTTAACTGGAGCGTGGATGGATGTGGCAAATATGACGATTGAAGAATTGGTTAAGGGTTACAAGAACCAGGAGTATTCGCCGGTAGAGATAACCAATAAACACTTAGATCAATGTAGAATCTATAACGCTGAATACAACGCTTTTATTACTATTTGTGAAGAGAGCGCTTTGAGTGAAGCCAAACGAATCGAAGCTACCATGATGAATAATAGAGGGGAACAAGGTATTCTTCAAGCAGTCCCCATCTCTTATAAGGATTCTATTGATACAGAAGGAATTAGAACGACGAATGGTTCCCTCATTCACAAAAATCGTATCGCGACTGAGGATGCAAACGTAGTAAAGGTATTAAAAGAAACCGGTGCTTTAAATCTCGGGAAAAACAATATGTATGAATATGGATTTGGAATTACTTCTGACAACCCTTTCTACGGCCCAGTTAAAAACCCGTGGAATACAGATTATATGGCTGGTGGTTCCAGTGGAGGGTCTGCAGCAGCTGTAGTAGCGAACCTTAGTATGGCATCGATAGGTACGGATACAGCAGGATCGATTCGCGTCCCGGCAGCTTGTTGTGGTGTGATCGGTTTAAAGCCGACATATAACCTGATTCCAATGAATGGAGTAATGCCGCTGTCATGGACACTCGACCACGTTGGACCGATCACAAAAACCGTAAGTGACTTAAATATTGTTATGGAGGCGCTTACTAAAAGGCCTTATAAGAAGTCAGGAAAGGAAGGCATAAAAGGATTAAAAATCGGAGTTCCTAATCAGCATTTTAATGAAGGGTTAAATGAAGAAATACGAACGTTATATCATAAAGCTCTTAAAGATTATGAAAGAATAGGAGCTGAACTTGTTGCGGTAGATATGCCGTTTGCTACGGAATCAATAGACATCGCCACTACAATTGCCACTGCAGAAGTCGGTTATACACATAATGAGTTAATAAAAACGTCGCTTGATCTCTACGGGGAGGGTGCCAAAGAAACGTTTGATAAGAGCCGGTCCATCTCTTCTTTTGAGTATATTGAAGCTTTAAAAAAACGGGAGATAATGAGTCATAAAGTAAGTGAATTATACGAGAGTATCGATGTAATCGCTACCCCCACTCTCCCTGTGCCAACGACAAAGCTTGGCGAGAGTGAAGTGGATTTTGGTTATTCAAAAGAAAAAGTAGGGGATTGTATGATTCGGTACACGTGTTTATTTGATATAACCGGTCACCCAGCCCTGTCTCTTCCTTGTGGTATAACTAATGACTCGATGCCTGTTGGTCTGCAGCTTATATCAAACCATTACCAAGAAGATGTATTAATGAATGCAGCTCACATGTATGAAAAATATTACTTGAATGACTTTTATCAATTGAGAAATTCTTTAACCTCTCACTAAGATTAGTGATAAATGAAAAGATTGAAGCACTATCGAATCCATTTATAGAATACGTATTCGGTAAAATTTAGGTGGTGGTATGTGAGAGCCTATGAGTTTGTCTTTTATTCAAAAATAACGGCTAAACTACCGTGGTCCCTATAGGATGAACGTAATAAACCTTTAGAAAGGGTTGATGGAATGATTAAAAGGAAAAATGTCTCGACGATAATCAGTATGCTTTTAATTCTTTCCTTTTTGATAGCGGGTTGCAGTTCTTCAAGCAGTGGAGGAAGCTCTGATGATAATAAGATTTCTGTCCTTCTTTCAGCAGGAGAAGTTGGACAATTTAATGCCTGGCAAGCAAGGACCGAAGAGTTTACAAAAGAGACAGGCATTGAAGTGGAGTATATTATAGTACCCTACGAAAATTTGTTGGAAGATATAACTACAGCTGGTATCTCAGGTAGCGGCGCGTATGATGTTGTCGCATACCTGGACACTATGGGCCCTTCTATTCAACAGTTTCTTGAACCCCTTAATGAATATGCGGAAGAAGACGATTTTGAGTTCAACCGATGGCCGGAAGCTGTTCTTAATCTATCGACCTATGATGATAAAGTATATAGTTTACCAGTAAGATCACATGTTCAAATGCTGTTTTACCGCAAAGATATATTTGAAGAATTAAACATCGATAGCCCGGAAACATGGGAAGAACTAGTTTCAGCTGGACAAAAAGTCCAGGACAATACAGATCTATCAGGAATTGTTCCGTATTACGGCGCAGGGAATAATGGACAAAACCTCTATATGTGGACTTCTTATTTATGGAGTAATGGAGGGGAGATATTTGACGAAAATATGAAACCCGTATTTAACAATAAGAACGGGGTCGAAGCAACAGAACGTTACATTAGTCTTTTAGATACGATCGCTCCAGCCGGTTCAAAAACATTTGGAGAACAAGACGCTAGAACTAATTTCCAAAATGGTAAATCAGCTATGTGGATAGGCTGGTGGTGGGCATACAGTGGTTTCAATAGTGATGGTTCAGAATTGGCGGATAATGTAGGTTTTGCTCAAGTTCCTAAATGGGACGGAAAAGAAAGTGTTTCAAACGTTAGTTCTTTTCCAATGGCAATGACCAAAGGATCTCAAAACAAAGATGCTGCTTGGGAGTACCTTAAATGGCTGGCGGAACCTGAAATGGAAAAAGATATTGTGATGGACACTCTAACGAATGAGTCTCCAGCTGAACAACATTCCATTGTTGTTACACAGAAAGCTAACTTAAAAGATGAAAAATTAAACGAGCTTTCCGACAACTTTTATAATGTAGGTCTTAAAAATTTCCAAAGCGCTAAAACATTTCCTACCATCCCGGAATGGCCACAAGTGGCTGATATTCTTAGCACGGCCATGAACGAGATGGCCACAGGTAAAGAGGTTAAGCCTACCTTGGATCAAGCTGCACAAAGAATTGAAGAATTGATGAAAGAACAAGGCTATTATGAATAATGGTGATTGAAAAGTTTATTATTAATTGGGATTTGGAAGGTTTTACTCTTCCAAATCTTAATTAATAAACATAGGGGGAGTGACGTTGAAAAACAAGTTATTTAAATATATCTTACTGATCCCCGCTTTTATTTTGTTAGCGTTGACCACATTTTATCCTCTTGTGAGGTCATTTTGGATCAGTCTCCATGATTGGGACTTAAAAGAGACCGCTGAAATGGGTCCGTTCGTTGGTATTAATAATTATTTAAACGCTTTTTCCGATTATCAGTTTTGGAATACGTTAAAGGCAACCCTTATTTTTACAGGAAGTACTGTCATTACAACGATTGTATTAAGTATACTTGTGGGTTTATTACTCAGTAAAGAAAAAAAACATTTATCGTTTATCCGGGCTGTATTAATCATTCCATTTGCAGTCAGTCCAGCTTTAATCGGCTATTCCTGGCGGTTCATGCTCAATCCAGATTATGGTTTGTTTGATAGAATAATAGGTTTTTTCATACCAGCCTTGTCTGATGTGATTTGGTTATCGCACGAAGCAACAGCCATGGTTGCTCTTGTATCTGTAGTGGTGTGGATATTCATGCCTTTTATCAGCCTGATGTTCATCAGTGCATTGATGGGGATGCCAAAGGAAGTATTTGAAGCAGCAAAAGTGGATGGAGCTTCCTCGATGCAAACTTTTTTCCGTATTACGTTACCTATGTTACAACCGATCATTCTTATTGCAACGATCCTGACTACAATGTTTACATTAAAAGCATTTGATCCAATAGTTACACTTACACAAGGAGGACCTGGAGCTTCAACCTCTGTTCTAAATTTCTTCATTTATAAAACTGGATTCCAATTCTTTAATTTGGGTTATTCTGCAGCATTGGGATATATCTTAGCCGGAATAACGATGGTAGTCGTTATTGTTTATATGAGAAGGCTTGTGAAAGGAGACCAGTGGAACTAATGAATTCCCAAATGAATCTAGAGAAACAACCAAAAAAGGCAGAAAACCGTAGAAGTATAAGAAAGATCTTTCCTTCTATTCTGGAGAATATAAGTGTGCTTTTGATCGTACTTTTCCTTTTTGTACCGATATTTTGGATCTTCCTTACTTCGTTTAAACCTTATGAGGAAGTTTTTACTACCAGTATATTTTTTCAACCTACATTAGAAAATTATCTGGCTGTTTTCAGTTCCTCCTTCGATTTAGGGAAGTACTATTCAAACAGTACGATTGTAGTTGTTGTCACATTACTTATTACATTAGTGGTTAGTGTATTAGCCTCTTACAGTCTTTCCAGATTCTATATCCCAGGAAAGCAAATAATTATGTTTGGTATATTGGCAACTCAATTCATTCCATTAATCATTAATGTCATTCCTTATTTCGTCATGTTTCGGAATTTGGGTCTTTTAGACACAACCTTAGGTCTGATTATTGTGAACTTAGGCCATACCATTCCCTACGCAATATGGCTTATTAAAGGATTTATGGACAGGATACCTATAGCTATTGAAGAACAAGCCAGTATTGATGGCGCTAGCAGATTAAGGATTATATGGAGTATTCTATTACCTCTTGCCAAACCTGGAATCATAACAGCCTCTGTATTTTGCTTCGTTATTATTTGGAATGAATTCATGTTTGCATTAATTCTGACCAATCGGGAAGCAGTTACGTTACCAGTTGCCCTACAGTTTTTCATTGGAGAAGAAGGTGTGATATGGAACCAAATGGCAGCAGCTGGAACACTTTTCATTTTGCCTACTGTGGTATTTATGTTATTGGTTCGTAAGCAATTTGTTCAAGGGATGACCTCAGGTTCTATCAAGTAAATAACATGTGAAATATTTCTAAAAAGGATGGGTTTTAAATGGTAAAAAAAAGCGATGGTCAACAGGAAAGAACTAATATGGAAGATTTAAAGGATAAGGAAGAACGGAGAGAAAAAGGCCAGGATGAAATAGTCTCCTTACGTAATAAAGTTTTCTATGCGGATAGTAGAGAAGTGAATCGGATCGATCACAGAGATAATCAAGATTATTTAAACATGAACGAGCAGGAATTGAAAAAGCAAAGCATGGAAGGTTTTGACGATGAATACAACAACATTGTCGACTATATCGTCAAGATTACCAGGCAGATTTGGAAGGAAAAAGATATCGGTTTGATATATGACACGTATAGTACCGATATACAAATTCATAAAGGAAGAATTAATAGCCATGGGGTGAATGAAGTGATTTCCGGTACGTTGCAGACATTACAGGCATTTCCTGATCGGAAGGGCTCAGGCTGGAGTGTAGTGTGGTCCGGTAATGATAAAGATGGTTTCTTCACATCCCACCGTGGTCGTTCCATAGCTACCAATACAGGTGATAGCTTTTACGGACCTGCAACAGGAAAAAAAGTCATGTTCCGGACTACGGCTGATTGCCTTATACATTCCAATAAAATTTATGAAGAATGGTTAGTAATGGATACGTATCATCTCGTTCTGCAGTTGGGATATGACCCAATTGAAGTAGCGAAAATAATGGCTAAAAATACAAAAAAACTAGCTCCTCCTTTGAACTTTGGTCTTTCGGAAACTGCAGAAGTAGGGTTGCCACCTAAAGTTTATGTTCCTGAGCATAAAGGGTTTGAAATTGGTGATTTTATGCTGCAAGTTTTTAACCGCATATGGGAAAGACGATCAATTAATTATATTAAAGAGTTTTATGAAGATAATGCTACACTACATTTTGTTTGTAATAGAGACTTAGTTGGATTCAATGAAATTCAAGGTATGTTCATCAGCTTCTTCGCTTCCGTACCCAATGCAAAAGTACTAATAGATCGTGTTACTTGTAACAGACGAGAAACAGACGGAGAGTATGATGTTGCTGTACGTTGGAGAATTCAAGGAATCCATGAAGGTACTGGATACTTTGGAGCACCAAGTGGGAAACCTATCGAAATATATGGGATCAACCACTATAAGATTAAAGATGAAAAAATAACCGAAGAATGGTTTTTATTTGATGGCATGGAAGTATTAAGACAAATTCACATGGAGACAAACGAGGATGAAGACCAGGAAGACGGTGTTAATACAAGTGAAGATGGAAATTTCACAGGTGTCTCCTAATCAAATGATTAATAAGAGAAAAAATGGAGGGATAGATATGGAATTCTTAAAACAAGCTGAAATTCAAGAAAGTGATCAATCGGCAGACACGGAGAAAATTGTAAAAGACATTATTTCCAATGTCCGCTCTAATGGAGACGAAGCGGTTAAGAAATATGAGGAAACACTAAGTAATTCTTTCCGGCCCTTGAAGGTAGAGGAAGATGAAATTAAAGAGAGTACAGATTCACTTTCTCCAGAAATAAAAACACTAATAGAGCGTGTGGTAGAAAGAGTATCCTCATTCGCGGAGGCGCAACTTGAATGTCTTACTCCTTTTGAGAAAGAATTTGGACCAGGAATTCGTATGGGACACAAAATCATACCAATCGAGAAGGTTGGAGCATACGTTCCGGGAGGGCGCTTTCCTCTCCTTTCGTCTGGTCCGATGGTAGTTGCCCCTGCAAAGGTAGCGGGAGCTAAACAAATTGTAGCCTGCAGCCCGGCTAACTACAAAGGGGGAATTCACCCCGCTGTCCTGTATGGACTTAAGTGTTCAGGTGCTGATCATATATATGCCATTGGTGGGGCGCAAGCTATTTCAGCAATGGCATACGGGACGGAAACTATCCCAGAGGTAGATGTTATTGGAGGGCCGGGTAATCGCTTTGTAGCTGAGGCTAAAAGACAAGTTTTCGGCAAGGTGGGTATCGATTTAATTGCAGGTCCAAGCGAGATTCTTGTCTTTGCTGATGAGACTGCTGAGCCTAAAAAATGTGCGGCCGATTTATTAGCTCAAGCCGAACATGACCCAAATGCACGAGCGATTATAGTATCTACTTCCCGCACAATAGCGACCCGAACAATAGAAGAGGTTAACACTTATCTTAAAGAGTTCTCTTCAGATTCTCCTGCTCACGAATCCTGGGCTAATATGGGAGAAGTGATTTATGCTGAGTCTATGAATGAGGGTATAAGAATTTGTAATGAAATAGCTATTGAACATCTTCATTTACATCTAAAAGATAGTAGAAGTATCATGGATCAATTTACTAACTATGGATCGATCTTTCTTGGTGCAGATAGTTCTGTGGTTTTTTCTGATAAAGTCTCTGGAACGAACCACACATTACCGACACAGAAAGCGGCTCGCTATACGGGAGGCCTTTGGGTTGGAAACTATGTAAAGGTAGCCACACACCAGGAAATCACTGGTGAGGGAATTGAATATTTAGCTGATCATTCTACTAAACAATCAAATGTAGAAGGTTTAGAAGGACATCATTTATCAGCAGCCGTTCGACTGTCTGATATGTAAGATGTAAATTAAGTTTTTGAAGTTAGCTTTAGCATATAAAATGATAGTTTCCTATAGAGATAATCCTTTGTATACATCTTACGAGCTCAGAGATTTTTCTTCTTTAAATTCAGTAAAGTAGTATACTTTGCTAATTTGTCCATTTTCTTGAATATAACTAGCAAAAAGTTTTGGGGAATAATTTGCGCTTTAGGAACACTTAATGAGTATTTCAAATGATCTTTGAGGGGTGGAAAAATGAAAAAGAAGGTTCACTTTGGACTGCTGGCGGCTTTTTCTTTACTAATGGTGACTCTGATAGGGTGTTCAACAAGTGCAGGCTCGGAAGATAAAATTACGGTTGACGTTTTTCAATACAAGGTAGAACTTAAAGAGGAAATAGAAGAATTAGCAAAAATGTATGAAGAAGAAAATCCAGACGTCAAAATTAATGTGCAAACTCTTGGCGGAGGTAGTAACTATGGACAGTCTCTTGTTACAAAGTTCTCTTCTTCTGAAGAACCTGACATCTTTAACGTTGCCGGACCTTCAGAGGTAGCAAATTACCGTGAGCACTTAGCTGATTTATCTGATACAAAATCTGTAGAAACAGCGCTCGATGGAACACTAAATGGTGTTACGGATGGGGAAGAAGTCCTGGGAATCCCATTAAACCAAGAAGGTTATGGCCTAATTTATAACAAAAAAGTTTTGGAAGAAGCTGGTGTTGATCCTGATAGTATTAAAACATATGAGGATTTAAAAGCGGCTGCGGAAACGATTGATAAACAAAAAGATAGTTTGGGTATTGAGGCTGTGTTTGCTGAACCGGGGGCGGAAAAATGGCCAATGGGTTTCCATTTAGCAAATTCTTACTTAGCTCCAGAGTTTAATAATGATATTTCAGAGGCATACAATTCTGAAACAGTTGAGTTTGAAAGAGGAGACGAACTTAAGAGAATGCTGGATTTAATCAATGAATATGGGGCACAACCAATTTTAAGTATTAGCTATTCTCAACAAGTTGAAGAACTCTTTGCTTTAGGGAAGGTTGCGATGATCAAACAGGGTAACTGGGTTTACAACTCCATTTATGAAATTGATCCTGAATTCGCAGAGAACAACATTGGAATCATACCTTTACCGGTAGAAGGATTTGAAGGGACCATTCCGGTTGGAGTAGCGATGTACTGGGGTGTAAATAAGACAGCAGATGAAGAAGTAATTCAAGCAAGTAAAGATTTCCTGGATTGGATGAATACTTCTGAAACGGGTAAACAGTATGTGATGGAGGAATTCAAGTTTATTCCAGCCTTTGAAGGCTATGAAACATCTATGATATCTGACCCAATTTCTAAGGAAATTTATGAATATGCAGCCTCAGGTGAAGTAATGGGGTGGGTATTTAATGGATTCCCTGTTAGTTGGCCAGGTGGAGCGCTCCCTGTTAATATGCAAAAATATTTAGGTGGTAAAATAACTTGGGAAGAAATGATTGATGATTCTCAAGAAAAATGGGTAGAACTTCGTGAAAATTAACTAAAGAAGCCAATAAAAGAGGGGTCCCTCCTCTTGTTGGCAATTAATAGTACGAGCTAGGAGAAAAATGAGCAGGAGATAGGCGTGCTAGCATTCAAGGGGTATTACGAGAAGAATGTAGAGGCTTTAATTAAATAATTTACCGTAACTATGTTTTCTGATCTTACTATGCGGGAAAGCACTTCCCGCAATTTTTCGCCATAAATAAAGAGCGCTTCAGTCACGAAGCGCTCTTTATTTATGCCTTGTGGGTCTAGGGTGATTTATTCCGGACATTTTTGTTCAAAGCAATTATTTTTTCCATGAACTGCTCACTTGTGAAAGTGCCTGCCCCCAGTTCGTTAACACTTTAGCGAAGCGGGGGTCAGGCACTCTTTTATATAAAAAAAGAGAGCAGCTCTTCATTATAAAGAGCTGCCCGATTTAAAATTTAACCTTCTTTCATCTCTGTTTTCAGCTTACGGAGCGGCTGTGGTGGACAAGCCTTCTGGGTAAGACGGGAAACGATGATGATGGTCAGCAGTCCGCCTACCATCGCGAGCGTACGGAATGGGAAGAGGACGACGCCTTCTTCGACCATCGGATACGGTAGGAATGCCGGTAATCCTAGAGCTGGTTCGCCCCCTCCGAAACGAAGGAAGAAGGAAACGGAAAGTCCTGCAATCGCTCCGTATGTGTTTGCTTTTTTATCAAACAATGCTGTCGTCAACTGAGGGAATAACATACAGTAGACGAGGTCGGCACACAGATACCAAAGGGTGTACACACTGTCGATGTTCAGGGCGACGATGGTTGCTGTGAGTCCGATGATGATAATAGAAACACGGATTGTACGTTTAATGTCTTTTCCATTCGCTTTCGGTTTCACAAGCGGTCGGTAAATGTTCCATGCGGCCATGGAAGATGCTGATAGGATGGATGAGTCCATCGATGACATGACCGCTGCTGCTATGGCACCGAGTGCGACGATAGAGATGACATATGGCGACATATAGTTGATGACGTAAGCGAGAATCTCGGAAGCGGCTCCAGGGCCTTCGATTCCGTAGCTCGCCCAGTCAGCAGAGAAACCTGCGACACCGATCATGACGGCCGGTACGGCAAAAATGATACATAGGATACCTGCTGCAATCGAAAGCCACATCGCTGTATTTTCCGTTTTTGCAGAAAGAACCCTTTGGAAATAAACCTGCCAAGGAATACCTCCGAAGATAAGCAGCAATGCATAGTCCCACCAGTTCCAGTAATAATTTCCCCAATCCGGATGGTTCCAGCCATCAAGCGGCGGAAGGAGGTTCGTAAATCCGTCCATCCCTTCTTTATACGCTCCCCATGCCTGGCCGAGTCCTCCGACTTCCGAGAGTGCAAACGGAACGACGAGAAATAGCCCGATGATGATCATGATGATTTGAGCTACGTCCGTAAGAGCGACGGACCACATACCACCGACAAAAGTGTAGGCGATGGCGATAATGGCGGAAATGATGATGGATGTGGTGAAGTCCAGTCCGAGAATCAAGCCGAACGTTGTTCCGAGAGCAACGAGAATCGCAGCACTCCAAAAGAGTTCGCCTAGTAATGCAGGCAAGTAAAGAACCCCTGCGACTTTTTTTCCGAAACGTACTTCCAGTGGGTCGAGCATCGTCGTGAACTCGTACCTTCTCATTTTACGGGCGTAGAAAATACCGCCAATGATAAGGCTGAGCCCGTATCCCCAAGGCGCCTGAGCCCAGACGACACCTGAGGCGAACGTCGTCTCGGCTGTCCCGGCAATATATCCGCCACCGACCCAAGTCGCGGTCATGGTGAACATGGCGACCCATAATGGCATGGACCGGCCGGCGACCATCATATCTTTGGCGCTGTCCGATTTCTTCCCTGCAGTGATGGATCCGATGTAGAAGATGACAGCATAGGAGATGAACATAAATGCCAATGCTCCCCAATTGATATCGTTACCTGTAAATCCTACGTATATTGCGACGAGGAAAAGTAACCCTAAAAAACCAAATAAGCCTGCTTTTTGAACGTTATTATCCTGCTTTTTATTTGTCTGCTTTTTTTCAGTATGCTTCCTGTCTGGCTTTGCAGATGGTTGCGGTTGCACGCAATCACTCCTTTTACTTCTATGTCTAGTTATGGATTGATTTGGAAAGTAAATAAATCGATTTTTAAAAATGTAAAGCTTGCAACAGAACCGGTTCTTTTAATCGATTAAAAACATTTAATAATTATTAAACGATAACAACACTTACCTTAACGTAGAATAAATGTTTGTCAACTCGACTTTTGGGGAAAATTGCGGCTCAGACTTTTAGCGACAAGGGATGGACGGATTTTAGAAAAGTGTGAGATAAGGCGCGTAATTACGGTTTCGACTTGTTTTTTCATTTTCGAATTCCCCCTTGTTTTAAAAAGCAGGAGGAGTAGTAGTTTACAACAAGAACTCCCTATAGTATCATCAAATTAATTAAAAACGTTCAGAAATAATTTAACAAAATGAATTAGTAGAGCGAAAGAGGAGGGCAGAGCTCTTGTTACTATGCAGGTCTCAAAGGACAAACATGGGGCGAAGGTATTGAACCCCCGATCCCGGACAGTATGAGTAACTATGACAAAAGTAAAAAACGGGAATTACGGATGCTTGCAGAAAAAACTGCGAAAATCAGGCTGGATGAAAAAAACGTTTTAACCTGAGTCATCATAAGGAAATCTATGTTTAATAGAAGAAACCAGTAGGAGAGGTGGCGATTCATTGAAGAAAAAGACAGAAGAACTGATTGAAGAGGCAGAAGGAGCCGTCGTCAATTCAATCGCTGAAACGATGGACTTATATGGCATCACACCGACAACAGGGCGATTATTCGCAAGGATGTACTTCAAGCAAAAGCCGATGACGCTCGATGACATGAAGGAAGATCTCGGAATGAGCAAACCGAGCATGAGTATCGCTGTCCGGAACCTTCAGGAGGTCAGCATTGTCCAGAAAGTTTGGCAGAGGGGCTCCCGCAAGGATTCCTTCCTGGCGGAGAAGGACTTTTTCAAATATTTCTCCCACTTTTTTGGAAGCAAGTGGGAGCGGGAAGCCAAGCTGAATCTCACAGCAATTGAGGATGCAGAAAAGATGCTTAAAAAAGTATTGGACGATGAGGAATCAGGGGAAGAGGCGATAAAAAGAGCGAAGATTGATTATGAACAGCTAGAAGACTATCGCAAATATTGCAAGTGGCTCGAACGGCTGTCCGATTCCATCGAGTCCGGGGAGATTTTCGACTTTTTGCCGGTGGAAGAGGAGACTGGGTATAAAAAGAATTAGCGTTCGTGTAAGGTCCCACATCACCAATCAGAAGGCTGTTGTTCATCAATAATAATTAAAGCTGCTTATTTGATTTTAAATCTACTTAGGTTAAAACCCTGATCACATAGACATCTTCAGTTCTATATTAATTATAATTTCATGGACCAAGGGAATCTACCAAACAAAAGAAACCTACTTCCATTATGGGGGAGTAGGCTCTTTCATTTCTTATCACTTCAACGTGGTAGAGGGGCGGGGGTCAGGCACCGACACCAGCAACATCATAAATTTTTTAAAAAACTAAAAAGTGCATGATTGAATGAACGATAACTTTTGATTGGTACTTGGTGAGAAGATTTGCCGACCAGTACACTTTCCATTTGCGGGACTTGCCGTTTATACAGCTCTACATACGGGCGTATATGGCTGAATTGACCATATAATAGAAACAATGGACAGGTAAGTTTGTGCAAAAGGTGGGTACATTTATAGTTCATGCTTTGTTCATAAAAATCGTAAGCGCTTTGGGGGTTTGCTCGTAAACATTCATCAAGAAGAATACGTTGGTCTTCTTCCGTTACTTTATGAGACCATGCTAAAAGTTTACTTAAAAGCTCACTTTGTCCAGAGCGTACTAGTGCCAGACCGAATTGATATTGCTTTTTTAAAGCTAAGGTACTTACTTCCGGAAATCCCCCTGAAAGCACGAGCGCTTTGACACGCTCCGGATAGGTTAGTGCAAAATCCTGTGCAATTGAACCTCCTGCTGAATAACCAACAATAGTAACTTGATCAATCCCCAACGCATCTAGAAGACCCGATAAATCTGCGGCAAGGAGGGGAATAGTCACCTTTTCATCACTAACCCCACTTCTGCCATGACCCTGGATATCATATGTAATTACCCGAAAACGGTCCGAAAGTTCATGTTGGTACTTGAAGACATTCTGCCCCATATGCGGCGGGTGGATAAATACAACGGGAGAGCCTGTCCCCGAGGACTCATAGTACGTCGACAACGAAGAGGAAATTTTGACAATTGGCATGATGACTTTCCCTCCTTATTTAGATAATAATGTGTATGGATTTTCCTTTTCCTTTCTATTGCTCTTCTTGTTCTGTTAAATCGGGAACTAATGATGTATCTTTTGATTCACTTAATATATCCAGTTCCTTCATTAATAAATACGCCTCAATGTCTCCGGTCTGACAAAATATATTCCAAGATATATTGAACACAAAAATCCCGCCTTTCCCTTACTTCCTAAAGATAATACCGACATACTTAGGTTGCTCCATATATGAAAAACGATGAGGTTAAATATTTTCCAGTCCTAATAGTCATCTTTATTAAGACAGAAATTGACGGTAGATCCAACTTTTTTAATCCTTTTGGATGTGAGTTTAACCTCATACTGATATAGTGAAATGGAAGAGAAACTTTCCATTTAATGTTATTCAAGAAAGATGGTCTTTTGTTTTATTACCCGAAAAGCATTTTATGCCGTTTTATTTCTGGAGAAAGCAGGGTAGATCAAGAGCATTAGAATCGTAAGAAACGGAGGAGGAATTTCATGAACGGTAATTCAGAAGTGGTTTCCGTTACCACTAATCGTGGACGTATCCAAACCATTCTATCGCAATTGAAGGTAACACAAGAAAAAATCCAAAGTGATGAAAGGGCCTATTTTGATGAAGATAAAAATAGGGCAGCAATAGCTCAGTATTACAATGCCATTGATTTTAAAAACGATGACGCTTCCTTATTATCATCTCTGCAAAAATTGCTTATGGAAACTCATACCGATCCAGTGCGGTATGATCCCAGTGAACATGTATATCCCTGGGTTGATTTAAGGCCGGACGGAAACTTGAAAAGTATATACTCTGGTCAAGAGAAAAAGCCGGAAGCTGCCATACAAGAGGATTATGAAACATCCTTAAAACGAAAGTCAGAAATGGAAAAGACGAGTGATCAAAATCGAGTGGCCCGGATTGTGAGTGATTTTAAATATAACTGCGAACATGCCGTCCCTCAATCGTGGTTTGATGGACAAGAGCCGATGCGGGGCGATCTTCATCATCTTTTTACGTGTGAACCTACTTGTAATTCCATCCGGAGTAACTATCCATATTATGATTTTAAGGACTATCGACCAGAAGGAATCCAATATAATCGAATCGAAAAAGCGTGCGGCAAAGCTGACAACGGTTTATTTGAACCAGAATACGCGAAAGGCACAGCAGCAAGAGCGATGCTTTATTTCTTAGTCCGTTATCCACATCAAATGGATCCATCTTATAAGAAAAAGATCGACCTTGAGCTTTTGATAGACTGGCATCAAAAGTTCCCGCCAGATGTTTATGAAAACCATCGTAACCAGGCCATTTACAACATTCAAGGGAACCGCAATCCGTTTATAGATTTTCCAGAGGAAATGATAGAAGTCATGACTCAGTCCTATGGATAAGCAATCATTTAAAAACGACTCTACCGAATGAAATTCTTTTTTGTAGGCAGAGAGGGAAGCACCCCATTTTTGATGCTAATCATGGTCTTTCGAGAACTCCCGAAAATTAGAATTGGATAATTTAAAGGAATCTCAAGAAGATCGGGCTGTAATTAGGGCCTATTTAGATGAAAAAGGTATGTATAAAATATATATCATAACAGAAAATTGTTTCCCAACGTGGTGCAAGGATATATTGCGGGATGCTAAAGAATTAGAGGAGAGGATCGATCCTATGAATGAAGAGCAGCGCCAGCCAAAAATAGTTCCTTTATTTCCAGTATCTAAAGTTCGCAAAGTTGAGACCAGTTCTGCTAAGGATCTTATTCATAGGTCAGACGAGCTTTTAAATGAATTGGATGAACTACTTGAAAAACTGAAGGATAACAAGTGAGTCCACCTATATTAGGCCTACACCTCAAGTCAACTCAATTTTGCAACTTGGAATAAGTGATTATAACAAAGCCAACCGATTTTTGTGGTATTGGTTGGCTTTTTGTATTTTGTATTTTGCACAAATGAAGAAATACTAAGCGTACGATTTCCGTGTTTTGATTGCAGTACCCCTTATATAGCACCGGTACCAAAATTAATATTCCCCACAAAAAAAGACAATCGCAACAACCTGCGCTCGCCTTACTTTGATCTGTTTTTTCTCTTCTCCATTTCCCTTTTGATCATCGGTATCCCTTTTTCTTTAACCGCTTTTTTCACCTTAGGATTATTCAGCAGTTTTGCAACCTTAGTCAATTTTGACATGGCACGTACCTCCTATTTATCCTCGCAGGACAAACATAGTTGAGTTCCTATTCATTATAACTTGTTATCTGTCCGATATAAAATATTTCCCTTAACCACCTCTTTAGGTAATCCATTCTTCCATTTCACTTTTAGGATGGCAATCTCTTACCCAGTTTGAGCTTAAAATTATGTAGGTTTTAGAAATTTTGCCGGAAAACGGAGGACAAGAATAAGAAGCACCATAACAAGTTGTCTAGTTTAGACCAGAAGTTACATAAGGCCTCCTTGTTGAATGGGATGATTTGAAGGAGGAGCTTTTTCAGACGTTCTCTACACAGTATTGAATACTTCCTAAGATAAAAAGGAATCATACTACTATATTTAGTTAGTCAAAGGTGGTAAAGGAGTGCTTAAATGGATACTGCTCGTAAACCCATAGCGTCATCCGAACTTGCAACGCTTTGGATTGCTTATCAGAAAAAGACTATGATGGTACAAGTTACGAAGCATTTCTTGGCAAAAAGTCAGGACCCCGGAGCAATAAAATTGCTGCAGGATTTTCATGAGGAAGAGAAAAGATGTGTGGATGATATAAAACAAATTTTAGAACAGGGCAGTGTTGCCATTCCGATTGGCTTTACAGAAAATGATGTAAACCACGATGTCGGCCCATTATTTGATGATATTTATCATATTTCCTATTTACGAATGATGGCGAAAATTGCTACAGGTCTTCATGCCCTCCATATGACAATGACCTATCGAAAAGACATTTTGGAACTGTATAAAAACTTCACGGTGTTTGCTGAAGAAACATATATAAAAACAAGCCAATACTTGTTGGAAAAAGGTGTGCTCCCAAAATCTCCTGCTGTTACACCACCTAAGCAAGTTGAATTTGCGAAAGAGAAAGACTATAGGGCGGGGTTCAAACCCATGGGGCAGCGAAGGAGCTTAAATACAATCGAAGTTGCTTATCTATACCAGGGAATCGAAGCAAATATTACTGGAATGAAGTTAATGACTGGCTTCTCCCAAGTAGCACAAGAAAGAGAAGTCAAAGACTATTTTATCCGCGGAAAGAATATTTCTAAAGATATTATTAACACTTTCAGTAAAATGTTATTAGATAGTGACATTGTGGTACCCGCTACGTCTGGGGGGCGAATTACAGATTCAACGATGTCCCCTTTTTCGGATAAGCTAATGATGTACAATACTTCCATTTTAACGAGCTTTGGTTTAGGAAGCAATGCACTGGGTACTTCGTTCAGCCTACGAAAAGATCTGCCTTTAAAAATGGCCAAGGTGGCGAAAAATGTTTATGACTTTGCCACTGATGGAGGGGATCTAATGATTAAATACGGTTGGGCAGAGGAACCCCCACAAATGGAAGATAGAACGGCATTAGCTGAAGGAGAAAAAACGTAGAGATAATGGGGCTAACATAATAATGAAAAATGGAAGGAAAAATCACCAACTCCAGTAGAGTGAGAACATCATCAAAATGCAGATAGGGAAATGCCAATGAATAGGAGCAAAAACGATAAGTTAGAGAAACTCTTATGGAGCATGGCTTTCCCTGGTTTTGGACAAGTACTAAACCAAAAACGCGTAAAAGGGTTCTTTTTATCTTCTTAGAGATCGTTATTAATGTTCAAGCCTATTTCAATCAGATTATGGAAATATGGATCTGGCCATAAAACAGGCAGATTATTCGTGGTGGTTAATGTTTTATCCTTGTTTATCCTGTTTTGCAGCTTGGGATTTTCATAAAGATGCGCAAGGTAAGACGCCTATCTTAGCTTTTCTTCCATTCCTGGGGGCAGTTTATTTCGTTACAGTAGGGCTGATAATGTCTCCAATTTTTCAAGTTTCATGTATAAGGGTTGGTCCTGTATGGTTACCTATCCTATTTTTGATCCCGGGTATTGGCATACGTTTATTTCTCAGGTTTTTCCTAATAAAATTAAATCGGAAAAACAGTTATACGGACGATTACAGTATATAGCAATTGTAATCACGGATATGATAAATAACAGTGTTGTAATTGTTTGGAGGTCTTTTTGATAAGCTGTAATATCAGTTAAGAATGAGTCAGCAAGAAAAAGCAATTGAAATATGTAATTTAAATTAGTAAATAAGAGTACTATTGCAATGCTATCTGATTAGAGAAAGACGTAAGAGACAGGAACGGAATAGCTAAAGGTGTAGAGGCTCCAGCAAAATCTGGAGCCTTTTTTTCTAACTGGATAGCTTTCGTTTATAATTCTTGTAGCATATAATCAGGAATTTTAACTCCTTCTTCCATCATTCCTATAAAGGCGTTTACTAGGTTCCCGTCAAATTGGGCCCAAGCACAACTTTGTAACTCTTTTAATGCATCTTCGTAACTTAGGGTCTCTTTCTGATAGTTGCGCCTATCAATAGTCATGGTGTCAAATGCATCACAAATAGCAATTATACGCCCCTGAATAGTTGCTTCATCTCCTAATAATCGTCTTGGGTAGCCGGTTCCATCCCATCTTTCATGGTGATCTCTAATGAACTTAGCTGCCCTGGTCAAACCGAGGTGCTTTCGAACAATTACATTGCCCACATGGGAATGACTTTGAATAATAGTAAATTCCAAATCACTCAGTTTTCCTGGTTTCAATAATATGCTTTTAGCAATCCCCACCTTACCGATATCATGTAACAAAGATGCTACACGTAAGTCTTCATCATAACAATCCATTCTTTTGGCTAACATACTTGAGAGGAACATAACTCGAAGAGAATGGTATTTAAACATTTGGATGACTTCATTATCCTGAGCGATTTCGTAGAAAAGAGTTTCAGGGTCTTTTCCTAAACCTTGAGTAGATTTATCAAACATAAAAGTTGTGTCAGGCTCGGGGAGGTCTGCTTTTGTGCGAATAGTAAAAAGTGAATTTATCTTATTAAATATTTCATCATATGAAATTCTTTCTTCTCTTTGTTCTGCAATAAAATGAATAATCTTTAAATCTTCCTCGTCGTAAATGCCTTCATCATTTTCTATCTCAACAGTGTGGTTTAGTCTATTTTTCAATTCCTCAAACCATTCTTCAATAATATTAGGACTTTTCTCCACATAGTTAGAAATATCTTGTAAAGTGTACTCCTCCACATGAGCCCCTCCCATTTGAAAATATAAACAAAAAATGCATCACAGAACTCTCCCAACAGCGACAATATACCAATTTAAAGCTTTAATTTGATAAATTGATATAGTGGTTTATATATCGGAAAGTTTCTTTAAATTTCAAGTTGGTTCAGTACAGGTAGGACGCGAAAGACCCCCCCAAAAATTGATGGTGGAGTTCTTATCTTTAAATAAACATATATTTGAAATTTCATTATTCGATCCATTTCGATAGTTTTATGAATTATTGTTCTATTTTGGGTATCTATAAAGGAGTGATTAGAATGGATGGCGGAGAGTATTAAATTAAGAAGCAAAAACTTTACCCCACTTTCATTGTTAAGGAAGGGAAGGAGTATTGATTTTTGGAGAAAATATTAATGTGGAAATATTCTTTTTATGGTGGTGTTTTACTTTAGGAGTTATGCCATAGGTATTACAGAAACAGCAACACCAGTTGCTATGGGACAGTGAAAACATTTGAATAATGCAATAAATTATTCATGCTGAAGTTTACACTTATATTTATAGGAATGCATACTATCTTCCTTAAAACACTAATCGAGTTCGCTTTTTATAGCAAAAGAGAGCTTAAAGATTTAAATTGGAGGATTATTTTGGTTAATTTTACTTAAAATGGGGTATTGGGAAATTATCCATTATACATAGGTTTTAAAAGGATATAAGGATAAAATTTAATACGGGAACAGTAGGGGATATAGATATTCTAGCTTTTAGGATAATATATGGATACACCTTGATCTTAAAAAGAGTAATGCAGCCAGGATTTTTTCTTTGGCGGGGAGAGGTTAATACCGAAAGTTTAACAAAGCAGTTACAGGAGCGGAAGAAAACTTTTCGTCTCCAAAAATTACAGAATGAGGGGTAGGACCTACGAACCCATTGAGAGAGGAGGAGTTTAATAGTGAAAAAAGAATTATCATTACAGTTGGAATGCACTATGTTATTTCAAACAAATCCTTATATGAGTGAAACAATTACAGGTATAGGAACACGTTTAGGGAGAAAAACAGAAGACCTTCAATCCATAGTAGAATCACTGGTGCAGCAGGGTATTCTGCAGAAGTCAGGGGATGAAGCATCTCCTTTATTCCGCTACAAAGAGCCAGTAGTCACTACTGAATTGGATTTTACCAAAGAGTTGGATCGTTCATGAGAGAAAATGCGGAACTATTAGAGGAATTGCAAGAAACCTATGCCTGTCACTATGATCTTACTATAATGGTTACAGATGAAAGTGGAGAAGCAGTTACTCCGATCAAAGGGAAAAATTCTCTTTGTAATAAATTATTTGCTCAAAAACATGAGAATTTAATGGGGAAAATAAAAGAAAGTTTGAACGATATACGAACGATTTCTTCTCCCATTACTCATGATCTTATACCAGGAATCCATATGATAGTAGTCCCCCTGGAGATTCCAGGAGGAAATAAGGCGTTTTTGTGGTCCGGAGTTTTTGTGGAAGAGAACGGCCGCCAATTTGTTATAGAAAAACTGAACCAGCATGTTAATGAAGGGGTTTCCTGGGAATGTGTAATTGACGAAACGCCTGTACTTACTTCAGGAAATAAAAAGGAATGGCTTAATCTAGTGAGTAAACTGGCTAAGATCATTTCTCTTTGTTTTGATAGAGAGAAGGCTTCTTTTGACTTTAATAGCTTCTTACTGCAGCAAGCTGTGAACAATAAAACGGAAGGTATTATAGAAAAACTTGTTGCCCATCATCACGACCACGACTTTTTAGGTATAGCTGAAAAGGTGGATGGAGAGGAATACCGTGTTACACATATTGCGGGAGAAGGGGCAGCCTCTTTGCGGGGCGCACCTTTTTTCTTAGGCGAAGGATTCCTCGGCCGTGTGCTTATAAGTGGAAAGGCTGGCTACTGGGAAGACATTAAAAGAGACCCAAGATCCTATTTCTTTCACAGGTTCTCGCTCTCCCCTGGAGCACTTTTTTGTTATCCTATCAAACGATATGATGGTTCTTTATCACTTCTATTCGGGGGAAGCTTGTCAAACGGGGAGATTCCTAAAGGAAGTTTAGACTTAGGGAAAGCCCTTGCCAATGTTTTAGAAATGAAACTGTTAACAGAGAATCTACAAAAAGAGAATAGTGAGCAGCTCAATCGCCTTTCTTCTCTTGTTGAAATTTGTAAGTTGATGGCATCTACTCCAGAAACAAAACGAATTCTTTATATCCTCGTAGATATCAGCTTGAATTTGGTAGAAGGACCATTTTCGTGTGTTGTGTTAAAAGACAAAGATGATGAAAAAGCTCAGATAGTTGCAAGAGGCGATATGACCGATCAAGCTAAAGATTATGTGAAAGATGTAGTGAACCGTTATTACAGACAGTCTAGTAAAGATACTTCCGACGACTCCCTGCCAAAAGAAAATGTAACGCCTTGGGGCGGGACTGTGATTGAGTGCCCTTTATTTAATCGGGGTGAACTGTTGGGAGTTTTATGTGTAGGAGTAGAGCAGTTATCTGCACAACAGCTGAAGGAACATATAACATTCCTGCATACTTTGGGTATTATCGGGGGCATTTCCTTACATCTTGCAAAGGTAGAAAATGAAGGAACAACTTCGGGACAAGTAGAGACTTTACACAAAGCTATTGGCCAATTTGATGAAGAAGCTTATATGACTGCAAGAGAATCCGGGAAGTTAGCCAGTGAGTTTGCTCTTAAGCTAGGTTTACCTGCGCCAATTATAAAAGATATTATTAGTGCTTGTCAGCTTCATTTCTATACTGGTTCGTTTCTTGAACAATTTTTCCCTGATAGTAGGGTTCCCTGGATTGTCGAAGAAGGGAAAATGCTAATAGGGAAACCGCTTCAGGAGTGGGAAGAAGCAAACATATGCAGTCAAGTATTTGCAATTGTTTTCATGTATGAAAGAAAGAGGAGCATAGAATTGTTCGAACGCGGGGAAGCCGCTATTTTTCAAGATTTTATATCTTTTATTAAAGAAACGCACGTGATGGAACAGGAAATTTCGCTATCAGATGATCTGGAGGAGCCGGAACTTACGTCTTTCTCTGATACAATTAAGGAGCAGGCGAACCTTTCTCCTCGGGAACAAGAAGTCCTGAATTTAGTTATTCAAGGACTAAACAACAGAGAAATTGCAGAGGAACTGTATATAAGCGGTCACACCGTAAAAAATCATGTAACGAAGATCTTCCAAAAGCTTGATGTGCCTGACCGTGCCCATGCTATATCGAAGGTTTATCAATTAAAATATGCACACTCCTAAACCAATAAAACCTCCCATTCAGGGAGGTTTTTTATTGGTCAGAAAAATTATGAAGTAGATGATTTAATTTTTTTAGTGGCATAAGCAATCCGTCGTGTGAAGAAGACCACATTCCTCTGGCTGTTTTAACTTATCCATGTCGTGGCTTTCGGAGCGCTTACGCTTTTGTCCATAGTTGAAGAAAGAATAGGAGCAATCGGACTAAACTGGTTTTCCTATAGGAAGGATCCTTAAATGGAGCAGTATATAGGAAAGGTTTCTCATTGCGGCAGGATGTTCCATAACAGGAACAGAGGGGGATAGTTTATTATAATGAACAGCGGCATAATAGGGATTGTAAGTTGATCGCTCAAGAGTTCAACGAACCGGAACAAAAGCTGGGAGGTGACTCGTTGCAGGTAATTGATCGTCAATCCAACCAATTGATAGTAAAAGATTTACAAACAGCTTACACCTTTTGGTCAAGGCTAAGGGGACTAATGATGACAAAAAGCATACCAGACAATTATGGTCTGCACATTGCACCTTGTCCGTCGATTCATACGTTCTTTATGAAATACAGCATTGATGTTATCTATCTTAATGAACGAAAAGAAATCATTGGAACCGAAGAAAATCTAAGTCCTGGTAGGTTAGGCAAAAGGTTTTCAGAAGCGGAATCAGTTATCGAGCTTCCTGCAGGAGGAATAAAAAAAGTCTCGATCACTGTAGGACAAACCTTGGCTTTTGTAAATGGGGAAAATGAGCAAGTGAGTTAATCAAACACCAGCACTATATTCATAGTTAATAATACAAAGGGAGAGATTTTAATGGTAAACAAAATAAAAGGTTTATTTATCGAAGAAGAAGGTCAAGGCATGACGGAATACGGGTTAATTTTAGGGCTTATCGCTGTTGGAGTCATTACTGTATTAATTACTTTAGGGGACCAAATTAAACAAGTGTTTACTGATTTAACAAGTAAGCTTCCAACCTCTGGAGCGTAAGATTTAAGCTTTTAAAATAAACAAAGGACCCTATTTTCAAATAGGGTCCTTTCATAAAATCAAAAAATGAAGGAAAGGATGGACCATGTGATTAACGTTTTATTATTTTTCATTTTGCTCATTTGCGTCATTACAGATATTAAAGAAAGAAAAATTTATAACAAAGTTATTTATCCTGCTTTGCTGTTCACTTTTATCTTTCACTTCACCACACATGGGTGGGAAGGGTTAAGCCATTCTTTCCTTGGTTTTTTGATTGGCTTTAGTTTATTGCTGATCCCTTACTTTCTAGGGGGGATGGGGGCAGGAGATGTGAAACTGCTTGCATTAATCGGTGCTCTTAAAGGAAGTGCTTTTGTTTTTCAATCTTTCCTATATATGTCCATTATCGGGGCAATGATAGCGTTGGCCATTATCCTGTTTCGCCGCGGGGTCCTGCAATCAATCGTATACTACTTTGCTAGTTTAAAAAGCGGGATCAGACTTCCGGGTGGTATGTCTAAAGGTTCCTTAACAGCAACGTATCCTTATGGTGTAGCAATCGCCCTTGGAGCAACAATTCGTGTAATGACAGAAGGGAATTTCCCTTTATGGTAAAAAAAGAGGATGGTCAGTCCCTTGTGGAATTTGCTCTTGTCCTGCCAATTTTATTATTACTTCTTATAGGTATCATTGATTTCGGTCGGGTACTTTATATTCATCTTCAACTTGAGCTTGTCACGCAGGAGTCCGTTCGGCTTGGGGGTCTGGGGCAAGATGATGAAGCTATCCGTGCCTATGCAGCGAATCACTTCGAAGCGGGTGACTCCTCTAAATTGGATGTATCGATCACCCCTTCAGGAAGTACCCGAAAGACGGGGGATTATGTGACGGTTTCAATCTCTTATCCTGAGAGCTTCTTGCAGCCGCTAGGTAGCGCGTCTATTCCTTACATGATAGAAACCAGCTCAACGATCCGGGTTGAATAAGGAGAGGAAAATGAAGCGATTTTTTAGAGTCTTAAAAAGTAGAGAAAATGGAAACGCTGTTGTCCTCGTGGCCATAGCCATGGGAGGGATACTGACTCTTGCAGGACTGGTGATTGACGGAGGGCATTTATTTATGTCCAAAAGTCATCTGCAAAAGACTGCCAATGCAGCAGCCTTATCAGGAGCACAAGAAATTGTAAATGACCAGGATGATGTAGATTCGGTTGTTAACCATGTATTAGAGTCCCATGGAGAAACAGAAAGTCTGCTGCAATCGACAGTGGAAAATAATCAAGAATTGCACGTAGAGCTTGAAAAAGAAGTTCCGCTGTTTTTCTCTCCCCTTTTCGGAATGGGTCATATACGTGTGAACGTGGATGCAAAAGCTGGCTTGTATCCAATGGGGGAAGCAAAAGGGGTCGTGCCTTTAGGTATCGATGAATCCGTCCCATTATATTACGGAGAGACTTATCAGCTTAAGGTGGACGCAGGGGACTCAACATCTGGGAATTTTGGAGTGCTTGCACTTGAAGGTCCTGGAGCTAAATCTTATGAAGAAAGTTTAACTTATGGATTTGATGAAAAATTAAAGGTAGGAGATATCGTCAGTACACAGACCGGTAATATAGCTGGACCGACGAGGAACGGAATTGATTACCGAGTTACTAACTGCCCCGATGGAGAAGTCAATCAAAGAGATTGCTCAAGGGTCATGTTAGTCATTGTGTATAAACCATACAGCCAATCCAGCAATCAATTGAAAAGTGTAGAAATTACTGGTTTTGCTTATTTTTATATTACCGAACCAATGGCTCAAAACGATGATTCAATCAGCGGGATTTTTATAAAACGTGCGGGAGCAGGGACAGTCGGGGAAGAGGCCACACCCGATCGCGGTGCGTATGCAATCAGATTAATAGAGTAGGTGATGTTTGAATGAAACCTAAAAAAATATTATTGCTGGCTGTTATCTCTGGATTAATTACAACCTTTCTATTTTACACCATTATGAATAAGCAAATATCCAGTGCATCTGGGGAGGAAGCGATGATGGCTGAAGTAATAGTTGCAAGGGAAGATATCCAACAAAATCAAAAAATAACCGAGGAATTACTGACAAGAAAACAAATGCCAGAGGATCAAGTACACGCCCAAACAGCGAGGAAAGCATCAGATGTAGTGGGGCTCTTTGCTACTGCTGATATAAAAGAAGGAGAGTCAGTCATGCTGCACCGTGTTCAGCCAAGCGAAGATGAAGATGAATTTGTTACTAAAAAAGTGACAGAAGGACATCGGGCTGTTTCTATTAGTGTGGATTACGTTAAGTCTGTATCCAATTTGGTAGAACCAGAAGACTTCGTGGATGTTGTGCTAAGTGAAGGGACTGAAGGAGAAACGATAGAATCTAAAGTTATTCTGGAAAATGTACGTGTACTATCCGTAGGACAGCGAATGGTAGAAAAGAAATCTGATGAACCAGAGGAGGAGTATACAGCTGTAACTCTGGAACTGAAACAAGAGGAAGCCGTGAAGCTGGTTAATGGAAGCGAAAGAGGGAACCTTCAACTTGTCCTTTTGAGTGAACAAATATCAGAACGGGAGGAGAAGGAAGGAGCATCACCGGATACGGAAAACAAGACAACTGAGCATTCATCCTATATCACCTTACCTGAACAATCGCTTCTGCGAGAAGGTCCAGGACTGGATTACCCCGTGTCTGATGTTATTTCTAAAGGCTCAAAACTTAAAAATCTGAATGAACAAAAAACAGACGATGAAGAGCGGATGTGGATGTTTGTAGAAACACCCGGGGAGAAAAAAGGATGGATAAGCAGCCGGATTCTTAAACAGGTAAATGAATAACTGAAAGGAAGTGGAGAAACAGTGACAAACTATAAAAATCCAACATTAGGAACGCATGCATTACATGAAATGATCGCCGTGTGCGGTGCTGTTGGGGGAGCGGGGAGAACATCTGTCACTGTTAATCTTGCAGCCTCTTTAGCTAAAAAGAAAAGGAACATACGGATTGTCGATGGAGATTTACAATTTGGCGATACAGCTTTAGCCCTTGATCTACAGCCGCCGCAGACGTTGAAGGACATTGCCGAAAGAGTAGACGAAAGGGATTTCCAGGATTATTGGACAGTACACGATTCCGGGATCGAGCTGCTCGCAGCTCCCTACCGACCTGAACATGCGGACTTGTTTACGGCTGATATGCTTGCTTCGCTGATTGAATCAGTGAAGGCCGATTCCGATATCTTATTAGTGGATACGGAAGCAGGCTTAACGGAAAGTAGTTTGCAAGTAATGGAAAAGGCTGATCGTATTCTGCTAGTTACAACGCCGAGGATGGCGGCGTTAAAACATACTCGGTTAATGGTAGAGACACTCCAGGTGCTCGATATGAAACATAAAGTTGAAGTGATCGTTAATCAGTTCACTACTGGGTCGGTAATGAAAGCAAGTGAAATTAGAGATTTAATACAAACAGAAAATATACATTTTTTACCATATGAATACAAGGGTATATCCGAATCACTGGATTTAGGAATCCCACTGGTGGAAAGCCATCCAAAGCATTCCTATTCAATCCAAATCGGTCAGCTGGCAGAGGGGCTTTTCCCAACTATACAAATGAAAAGAGAAAAGTATAGTGTTGTAAACAAGGTGATTAATAGATTAAAAGGTTCAAGGGGGAGCAGGCATGAGTTTATTGGCAAAACTTCAATCAAAGACTCAGGAAGAAGCTGATGTAAATAAGAATAAAGAAGTGGCAGAAAATGATAGAACAATACAGCCGCCACCTCAACCAGCTCCTAAGAAGAAAAAGTTGGATAAAAAGCCGGAGATAAAACCAGATCCTAATAAAGAACTGAAGAGTTTGACGTTTAAATACATTTTAAAAGAACGGAAAGACGAAAATGTTGAAGAGATTGTCGATGATTTAGAGGAAATTATCAATAATATCATCATTGAAAATGATATGAATCCTAAAATAGAAGATTTAGATAAATTAAAGAAAGAATTAGCTAATGATTTAACAGGTTATGGTCCGATCAATCCATTACTTCTTGATGAGGACGTTTCCGAGGTAATGGTGAACGGCCCTTTTCAAGTGTATGCAGAACGGGGCGGGCGGTTAGAGCTTACGGATATTACTTTTCGTGATAATGAACATGTAATGGCGGTTTTGGAAAAAATTGTATCCCCTCTCGGACGGCGAATTGATGAAAGCAGTCCAATAGTTGATGCTAGACTTCAGGATGGTTCAAGGGTGAACGCTATCATCCCCCCATTAGCTTTAGGCGGTCCTACGATTACCATTCGAAAGTTTGCAAAGGATCCATTTACAATAAAAGATTTGATACGTTTTGGGACATTGACAAAAGAGATGGCGGACTTTATTCAAGCTTGTGTAGAAGCAAAGTTGAATATTTTTGTAAGCGGCGGAACAGGATCGGGTAAAACTACAACCCTAAATGTCCTCTCCTCTTTTATTTCTAATAAAGATCGTATAGTAACTATTGAGGATGCTGCAGAGCTTCAACTAGGGCAAGAGCATGTAGTTTCACTTGAGACCCGCCCACCAAATATTGAAGGAAAAGGAAACATTTCCATTCGTGATCTTGTTAGAAACTCTCTTCGGATGCGCCCCGATCGTATTGTGATTGGGGAGGTCCGGAGCGGAGAAGCTTTAGACATGCTGCAAGCAATGAATACGGGACACGATGGTTCTCTTGCTACTGGCCACTCTAACAGTCCGCGCGACATGATCGCCCGTTTGGAAACGATGGTATTGATGGCTGGAATGGAGCTTCCAATCAAAGCAATTCGCGAACAAATTGCTGGTGCTCTTGATGTCATTATTCAACAATCGAGATTAAAGGATGGTACCCGCAGGATCACGAATATTACCGAAGTTCAAGGATTGGAAGGAGATATCATTGTACTTCAGGATATTTTCACTTTTAAGCAGTCGGGTATCGATCAGGAAGGAAAAATCATTGGAAAGTTAGTGCCAACAGGGGTGCGGCCTAAGTTTTATGAACGAATGGAATATGAGGGCATACACTTACCCGCCTCTATCTTTATCGAAAAGGGAGAGTAATTCGAGTGACTATCTTATTCGTAGGAGCTGTATTTCTTACTATATTTCTCTTTTTACTGGCGCTTGGCACCAGACGTCCAGTTACAGTTGGGGAAGAGGAGGATGGAACTCCATCTTTGACAGCTAAAGAGTTATTAAGACAAAGTAACCAGCGCCTGAAAATGATGTTGATCAGAAAGAAAAAGCCGACAAAAAAAAGAAATCAATTAGAGGAGCAGCTAAGCGGAGCAGGTCTTAGTATGAAAGCCGAAGAATTTATTGCTTTTCGGTGGATTGTCAGTCTTATAAGCGGCGGCTTATTTTACCTTATACTGCAAACTATTATTGGGCTGATATTAGGCGCAATTATCGGTTTTTTTATCCCGCATTTTTTGTTGAAAAGGAAGCGTAGGATAAGAATTAAGCAGTTCAATAACGGGCTGCCAGGAATGATTACTTCTATTATCGGTTCCTTGCGTGCCGGATTTAGTTTTCCCCAATCCTTGCAAATGGTTGCTGAAGAGTCTTACTCCCCGATTAAAGATGAGGTCCAGATTGTATTAAAATCTATGCAATACGGGACAAGTTTGGAAGAGGCTTTAATTGAGTGGAAAAAGCGGCTGCCGAGCGAAGATCTCTCTTTATTAGTCGAAGCGATTTTGATACAAAGACAAGTAGGAGGAAATCTTGCCTATCTCCTCGACAAAATAGTAGAAACAACGAGGGAACGTACAAAGATAGAAAATCAGATTAAAACATTAACTGCTCAAGGACGTTTGTCAGGGGTGATCATAAGTCTTTTGCCTGTTGGTCTAGGGGGGCTCATTTATTTAATGAATCCCGAATATATCCTTACATTATTTACGAATCCTATTGGGCAAGTATTGATCGCAGCAGCTCTTATAGGTGGGATCATTGGCTTTATACTAATTCGGAAAATAACGACTATAGAGGTGTGAATCGATGCTATTATTGTATATTAGTTTCTTTCTATTTATCAGTCTATTAGTTTACTCTCTTCTTACTTTTAGAACAGTAAAAGCTGCACACCGTACGAAAAGAATAAAGGCTTATTTTACATCCTCTTACCAAGTGTCCGATCCTATCCAAGGAGAAGAAGAACCTTCATTCTCTTACCGCGTATTGGCCCCTTTATGGAAGAATATGAAAAGAAAGTATCAAAGAAAATGGAATAAGGAAAAGGTTGACCAGCTTGAAATCAAGCTTCTTCAAGCTGGTCAGCCTTTTGGGCTGTCTCCTGTCGAATTTAAAATATTCCAGCGGATTTTATTATTTATCTTACCGTTTATTGGTGGAGCTTTTTCCTTTTTCCTTAATGGGAGCATGTCTTTAACAACTTTACTAGTATTAACAGGAACAGTGGTAGCTTTTATACTTCCTAAGTATTATTTGAAATTAAAAGCAGATAACAGAAGTAAGCTTGCTGTAAAAGAGCTGCCTGATACACTTGATCTTTTGACGATCAGCCTTGAAGGCGGTTTAGGTTTTGATTCTGCTTTAAGCAAAGTAGTTTCAAAAAAAAGAGGTGTTCTTTCTAAAGAATTCAACCGTTGTTTGGAAGAGATTCGTTTAGGAAAGACAAGAAAAGAAGCGTTAAACGCGATTATTGATCGGTTATCTTCTGAGGAATTAAAGTCACTCATTTATAACATCGTACAAGCAGAAAAACTTGGCGTTGGAATGGTTAAGGTGCTAAGAGTTCAAACGGAGGAAATCCGTGAGAAAAGAAGGCAGATAGCGGAAGAAGCAGCTATGAAGGCGCCAATTAAGATGATGTTTCCGCTAGTTTTGTTTATATTCCCAACCTTATTTATTATTTTACTTGGACCTGCAGTCCTGCAATTTATCGACGCATTTTAGGGCCCATTCGCTTGCAGTATTTCCACTAAATAGTTTTAGGGGGAGTTGATATTATATTATTGAACTCCTTGCCCAAAAACTTAATATCTTTCTAAACAGATTAATTCTAGGTTTTAAATAGTTTTGACTGGATATTTCTCTTGGAAATTTAAAATAGCTGAAAGTCTCCCATAAAGTAATCAATCTTAAGGGAGATTTTTTTATGGATTTTCTATCTTCCACTTTTCTTCAATACATTTTTAAAGGAAATATCTGATTGGTGAATCCATCAAATGGCTAACCATTGAAGTAGTAAACGGGGAAATGACTTATGTTCTTATTGAACTGGACGCAGGAGGAGATCCGTGTCTGCTTGATGATCGAAGAGGCTTCTGTACCATAGAAAATCTCACATGCCGGGAGGTGGGCGATCCAAATCGCAGAGAAATCGTTACGATGCAGCTGCCGAATGGAGAGCAGGCAGAATTGCAGCTCATCCATGTAGCCATCACTTTCGAGGTGACCGTGACGATTGAAGGTACGAATGGAGTTTGTGTAAGTGGCCCTGTGGAGTGGACGATTTACGATCAAGTGATCATATGTGCACCCCCGGCTACCGTTATTGCGTGTTCCGTGGAATTAAGTGATTGTGCAGTCGATCTTGAATGCAGAAATGGAAGCTTAACTTCCGTCATCCTACGGTTGCTTTTGAACAATAATCTTCAAACACAAACCGGAGCGACTGTCCGTTTAAGCGGATTTCCTAGTGCAGCCAGAGGAAATGAAATGGAGCTCCAGCAGGAAGAGCAGTTATGTGTGAATGTGACACGTGTCTTGGATTGGGTGCAATTGTGTAGGGAAAAAGAAATCGTTATTGATGTAGAGAGACTCACTTTCAGATGCAATTTTGGTTAAAGTATAGGATAGTTTTTAAAGGATTTTTATAGAAAGGTGGGTAGGGATAGATAGGTATACAATTCAATTTCGGATTTTTTTACCTTTGGTTACACATTATTTCTAGATTCATACGTTTAGATTTAGTTTTGGTTAAGCGTTTTGGGCTATGGTTTTGACTGGTTTTTAAAACTTAACTTATAACCTCTCAAGAGTTTATAAACTCATGAGAGGTTTTTCTTTTTTTCTTGAATTTGTAAGAAGTGCATTGCCAATCTCAAAACTGAGTCTTCAAGTATATGGTAGTAGGATTGTGGAAGACTCAGATGCGAGATATTAACCTGAAACTTTTCTTTTAGAAGGGTTATTTCACTTCTTAAGTTGTGGTCATAGCAGGATTAAGGTGTGGCTGGTTACGGGTACAATTTATACTTAATATTGACTGGACACTTTTTGGTGTCGTATAATAAAGGGCACTGATGGGTGTCCTATTTTTAATGAAGGAGAGAAGAGCTTGAATACTATTTACCAAAAGAATGACGTTTTTGTAGCTATTGCAGATCCTACAAGACGAAAATTAATACATCTGTTGGCAAGTACTGAAGAGTTACCTTTACATGAATTAACTCCTTATTTCCAAATGGGTCGTACTGCTGTTTCAAAACATTTATCAATCCTAAAAGAAGCAGATTTAGTAACCAACCGTAAAATAGGTAGAGAAACAAGGTATCGGCTAAATGCAACCCCCTTACAGGAAGTGAAAGATTGGTTATCCTTTTATGAAAAGTTTTGGAATGAAAAGGCATTATTACTAAAGAATATAGTAGAGGAATAAAAAATTTCAGATTTTGTATAGGAATTTTCAAAGAAAAGGTTGCTCTTGGATGTGACTTCGAAAAGTTGAAGGAAGGTGTTTCTGAATGACTAGTAGTGAAGAAAGTCGTAAGGTTGATGGTTTTTTAAGAAAAGAAAAAAAGTGGAAGAGTGAATTTGAAAAGTTAAGACAAATAGTTTTGGATTGTGGTCTAACAGAAGATTTTAAATGGATGCACCCTTGTTATACGTTAGATGGAAAGAATATTGTTTTAATTCACGGCTTTAAAAAATATTGTGCTCTTTTGTTTCACAAAGGTGCTTTGTTAAAAGATCCTGATCAAATACTTATCCAACAAACCGAGAATACGCAGGCAGCACGCCAAATTCGATTCACCAATGTTCAGGAAATCATGGACATGGAGAAGACCCTGAAAACCTATATTCATAATGCTATGGAAGTAGAAAAAGCAGGTTTGGAAGTAGAGTTCAAGAAAACTTCTGAATATACCGTTCCTGAGGAATTAAAATCTAAATTTGATGAAATGCCTGAATTGAAAACAGCTTTTGAATCGTTGACGCCTGGACGACAAAGAGCGTATCTTTTTTATTTTTCTGGAGCCAAACAATCTAAAACCAGAAATTCAAGAATTGAAAAATATACGCAGAAAATTTTAGATGGAAAAGGATTGAATGATTAGCATTTTATAAATCATATATGGAGGGATAGATAATGGCAGATCTATCATTGGATTTTCAATTTAAGAGTCCGATCAATAAAGTATGGGAAGCCTTAACAAATTCAGATACTCTTGCACAATGGGTAATGGAAAATAATTTTAAACCCATTGTCGGATTCAAATGTCAGTTTCGTAATGAGGAAATAGATTTAATTGTAGATAGTGAGGTATTAGTTGTGGACGAACCTCATAAATTATCATACACATGGGTAGGTGGTCACATAAAAACAATCGTCACCTGGACATTAAAGGAAGAGGATGGAATTACATATTTACATCTCGACCATACAGGCTTCGACAAAGAAGACCAGGCATTCAACGGTGCGAAATATGGTTGGGCGTATAAAGTGGAAGAACTTAAAAAAGTATTGATGGAAATTGAAGAAAAAGGTGCAAACGAATGAGTTTTTTTCAAGATGCATTAGCAATGTTTAAGAAGAGAGATTTATTATTTTTAGAAAGCTACAAAGAAACAGAAGATGTTTATACCTTCCTATTTCAAAAAGAGAACGACTTAAATTGGAAAGCTGGGCAACATGGTTTGTTTACGATCACTCATAAGAAAATTAAAAACAAAACACGCCCATTCACTGTCGCATCGGCTCCTGCTGAGGGTGTGGTTAGAATATCGACGCGTATTAGTGAAAAGCCAAGTGAGTTTAAACAAGCGATGCTAGAACTGAAACAGGGAATGACAATAAACATGACCGGGCCTTTAGGGTCATTTAACCCGGAAGATAACAAACCTTCCCTTCTCATAGCAGGTGGAATTGGTATTACACCATTTCGATCAATTTTAAAACAAATAGAATTAGAAGAAAAAGGCATCAAGAAGCCAATGCAGTTACTCTATCTGGATAGCAATAAGTCTTTTATATTCAAAGATGAACTTGATGCGATTGCTAACCATCCTTTGATAAGTGTCACTTACCTGGACTCAAGGGATGGTTTATATCAGGAGATAGATACGTTCACCACCTTAAATGAGGGGGATGGTCAGTACTTTATTGCTGGATCTAAGTCAATGGTGAAATCAATATCCGACTTTTTAAAGAGTAACCAGGTTCCTAAGAAAAATATCAAAAAGGATGCCTTTTACGGGTATTAGTTATTGGTCTTCAGGGAAGCGCTGGCAGAAGCGCTGGGACGGTTCCTGCGCTTCCTAAGGCATATAAATGATCAAGATTGTTCGTCGTTTGAAATGCTTAATCATAAAAGGTAGAAGGTATGTAAAAAGCGAATTAAGGTTCATTCTGCACTTAGAAAAGGTCCAAAAATTTATTCTTGCTTTATATATTTATGTACTCAGAATGAAACTTTCTCCTTTTGTATTGAATTGAACTTGAGGAAGCATAAGGAACCGTCCCAGTGCTACTTGTTTAGTGGCTCTAAAGTCATTTTGGAAGCAGCTATTCGGGAATATGATGGGCGAACGATTACAAAGAACCCTGTCTTAAAACCTGCAAACAGGGGTACAAGTGTAAAACCTAGTATAAGGAAAAACATCCATAATAATGTAGAGAAGAAACTACCAGCAATATATAAGCCTTTCGCTGGTAGTCTCTTCAGTATTATTATTTACTTTTAACTAATACAGTCGTATGGGCGGGAACTTCTAGCGATGATTGGACTTTTTTTGTACCTTTTTCACTAGTGAATACCAATTTATCCTTTTTACCTACTGAAAGTTCGACAGAATTATTTGAGAGGTTGTGGTAAACCTTCACAGTTTCGTCTTGATAGGTTCGTGAATAAGCAATAACTTGAGATGTATCCGTTTCTAATGGTTGTAGATCTCCTTTTTCTAATGCTACGTGATTCTTGCGTTCGCGAATCAGTTCACGGTAATGATTCAATAAAGAATCTTTGTTTTTATCTTGTGCTTCAACAGATCTACCGTCATCACCCGTATTATAGACAGGCTCTTCCCAACTCGTTTGTCCTTTTCCATCTCCTTCATACCAGCGGAAGGGTTCACGAATGAGTTCATCTGGTTTTTCCCCAGTCATCCCTATCTCTTCACCGTAGTAAATAAAAGGATTGCCTGGAAGTGTTAATAAAATAGAAGCAGCGGTTTTGGCTTGGTCAACATTGCCGCTAAGCTCACTCATTACACGATTTTGGTCATGATTTGTTAAGAAAGTAGCATCAATCTTATTTGGATTATACTCCTTGTACAATTCATCTGTAGAATTGACAGCTGGAACAACTCCTTGATCTATGCCGTTCTTAACAGAGTTTACAATCGTTTCAGCTAAATCAAAGTTAAATAAAGAATCTAAAGATTGATAGTATGGAGCAACTACTTCTGGCTCGTCCCATACTTCACCGACTAAATAAGCATTTGGGTCAGCTTCTTTCATTGCATCTCTAAATTCATTCCACCACTCGATATTTTTCTCTGCACCTTCTTCCGTTTCCCCCTCAAAAATGTGCAAAGCGGCATCTAATCGGAAACCATCTGCCCCTTGATCCAGCCAAAATCTACCAATATCTTTAATTTCTTCTTTAACTTCCGGGGAGTCAAAATTCAAATCAGGCATACCGTGCCAAAATGTACCGTAATAATATCCTTCTCCATTTGGGTTTTTATGCCAAACTTGTTGCCCCCATGGACCTTTTTCATCGAGATCTGTATCTTCATCTGCCCAAACATAATAATCACGATATTTACTGTCTGGATCAGAACTAGCACTTTCAAACCAAGGATGTTCACTGCTTGTATGATTAATCACTAAGTCCATAATCACTTTCGTATCCCGTTTATTAGCTTCTTCTGTTAGTTTTTGAAAATCTTCAAGAGTACCATAATCAGGATCAATACTATAGTAATCGGTCACATCATATTTATGGTAGCTGGGGGAGGGGTTGATAGGCATTAACCACATACCATCAACTTGCAGGTCTTTCTTGTTATTAGGGTTACCATCATTTAAATAATCCAACTTCTTTGTAATCCCGTTTAAATCACCATGTCCATCTTCGTTTGAATCATAAAAAGAATTGACATAGATTTCATAAAAGACACCATCAAGACTATCTTTGGATACTTTAGGTTGTGGATCAGCTTGGACAACAGACGACAGACTGGCAGCTAGCATAAAGGATGCAGCTGTAGCTGACCATTTCTTTTTGTTCATTATTCCAACTCCTTATTAACAATGATGTGCAATCGTTTGCGCAAACTAATTACATCATCAGCATACAATCCTATGTAAACGATTTCAACTAGCTGTTACAATTTTTAGAATTTTTGAATAATATTACCTAGTTAATTTTAAGTGCGGTCATATAAGAACAAACATTCAGTATAGGTGGGAGTCACTGCTACCATACTTCCCAGTTTCAAAATACGTATCAAAAACCAAGTATCCTTCCATCATTAAGAACGGCTCTATTAAATGAGAGTCGTTTTTTTATGTAGGGAAATGTTTCCCTCAGCACGTTGATTCACCATTTAAACGCGAGGACGGTTTGTGGGCTTCTGGATTAACGCTTTAGAATTCTAAAGATAATTTCAAACAAATTTTTTTTTAGCATAAAAAAAAGTTTGTTGACAAAATGGGCTATTCACTTTAGAGTTAAATGTATAAAATATTCAGAAGATATAAAGGGAGGTGAACAACTTGGAACATATTAATGAGGAGCTGGATTTTTTAGAATCATTTATAAAGGGAATTGCTAATCATTTTGGCGAAAATTGTGAAACCGTTTTATTAGATGTATCTAATCCAGAGGAATACGGAAGTGGATTGATAGTTGCTATTGAAAACGGACATATTACTGGGAGAAAAGTTGGAGACACTGGAACAAATCTAGGCTTAGAAATATTAAGAGGTACAGAAAGTGATGGGGATAAACATAATTATATGACCCAGACCAAAGATGGGAAAATGCTACGATCAACTACGATGTATATTCGTGATTCACAAAATGTACCTATAGGTTGTATCTGTATTAATTTAGATATTACAGACCTAGTAATGGCTGAAAATACTATAAGACAATTTACAAAGGCAGATGAAATCAATACTGAGGTTAAAGAAGTATTCGTGAATAATGTAAATGATGTTTTGGATATGTTGATTCAAGAAGCACAAGAACATGTCGGGAAACCTGTTGCTCATATGAATAAAGAAGAAAAAATGAAAGGCATACAATACTTGGATAAAAAGGGGGCTTTTTTGATAAAAAAAGCAGGTGATACGATTTGTTCCTATTTTGGCATTTCAAAATATACATTATATAACTACCTGGAAAAGTCTAGAGTGGAGTAACTAATAATGAAAATCTTCAAAGGTTTACCCCAATACGAATCGTATACAAACTATTTAAAAAGTTCTCGAAAAATTGTATAAATTACTACCCTACCTAAATCTGGAGCGTGGATAAATATAAAAACCCCTAAGTGATATTTTCCTCCAAGAAAATTATATTTTTTCATATGTAGTTTTACTATATAAGAAAAATATTAAAGGAGAGGTATAAAAATGGGCGAAGCGCAGTTGATCTATTTTTTAGTGTTTCTTGGTTTTCTTCTTGCTATGGTAGCTGTTGGAATTATTGTGAGTAGAAATGTTAATAGTGGTGAGGACTTCCTGATGGGAGGTCGCGGTTTGACTACACCATTATTAATTGGAACTACTCTAGCAACATTAGTAGGAACTGGGTCAAGTATGGGAGCTGTAGGTTTTGGATTTGCTAACGGATGGGCGGGAGCTCTTTATGGCATAGGTGGATCTATTGGAATGTTTCTCTTACTAGTTTTGTTTGCAGATGTAAGAAAGTACAATTTTATGACTTTCTCAGAAGAATTAAGCTTTTATTACGGAGCCAATAAATTTGTTAAAGGCTTAACCTCTATTATTCTATATATGGCGTGTATTGGTTGGTTAGGAGCTCATATTATTGGAGGGAGTTTATACTTAAGTTGGATTACAGGCCTTAATCCGATTACATCTAAAATAATTGTTGCAGTGGGTTTCGGTTTATACACGCTTATTGGAGGTTATTTAGCTGTTGTTTACACGGATGTTATACAAGGTTTAATTTTATTTTTAGGTTTTATTTTATTGACAGCGCTTTCTATTATAAAAATCGGAGGGTTTGGGGAACTTAATGCCAATGTTACTCCTGAGATGAGCTCCTTTTTAGGATTGGGGCAAATAGGAGTTATTCCTGCTATATCCTTGGCAGTAGTTATTGCTATAGGGGTACTGGCCACCCCATCATATCGACATCGAATTTATTCCAGTAAAAATGAACTAACTATAAGAAAAGGATTTTTAATTACAGGTATACTATTTGCATTATTTTCTTTGTTCCCAGCTATTGTAGGGATGTCTGCAAGTATCCTTAATCCTGAACTTGAATCCGGTTATGCCTTTCCATATTTAGCCACAGAAGTATTTCCTCTCTGGATTGGAGCTGTTGTTCTTATTGCAGGACTTAGCGCCACCATGTCATCTGGAAGTTCTGATTTTATTGCTGCAGTAACCATTCTCCTTAGAGATGTGTTTGAAGTTTTTACAGGAAGACTTCCGAAGAAGGAAAAGATGGTTCTCTCATCAAGAATCTCACTCGTATTAACTCTACTACTAGCATTGTTTTTCACATTATTTACCAATAATATAATTACTTATATCTCAAACTTTGTTTCAACAGTCATGTCAGGTTTATTTGTAGCTGCTCTATTAGGTAAATTTTGGGATAGGGCGAACTGGCAAGGTGGTATAGCAAGCTTGATTGGTGGATCTGCAACTTCATTTATACTTTTAAACAATGAAAGTATGATGACTTTTTGGGGAAATCCTATCATTCCTTCAGTTCTAGTAGCTTTGGTAGCAAATATCGTTGTTAGTTTACTAACCCCAGCTCAAAAAATATCCAAAGAAGAGGCTCTTCGCTTACTAGAAGAAGAAAGAACTAGGTTGGACGAAGGGACTATCATTCCAGATAAAAAACATGTTCAATAGGAGGGGTAAAATGTCTCAAACGCCTTATATAGTAATAGATGAAAAAATTTTGCATAAAAATATCAGAAAAATGTCAAAATTGGCAAAAATGAACGAGGTTGATTTAAGACCACATATTAAAACACATAAAATCCCTCATATCGCTAAATTACAGTTAGCAGAAGGAGCGGTTGGAATTACCGTAGCAAAAATTTCAGAGGCTAAGGTAATGGCTAGTTATGGTATTAATGATATTTTTATCGCTTATCCAGTAGTCAGTGGAGCGAAAGCGAGAGAAATTTGTGTGTTAAATAAAGAGCTTTCTAATTTAATAGTTGGAGTAGATAGTATCGAGGGCGCCAGAGTCCTGAATGAATATGCTAATAAATACAATCAGATCATACAAGTCCGCTTGGAAATTGATACGGGCTTGGAACGGACGGGAGTGGATTTTCAAAAAGCTATAGTTTTGGCGAAAGAATTAGCCCAACTTGAATTTCTTTCCTTACAAGGTATCTTTACTTTTAAAGGTCCTGTATATAAAGGGGAGGCAACGACAGATGTCCAAAAGGCTGGTAGAGAAGAAGGAGAGCTTATGGTAGAAGTTGCTACTCAGTTAAGGGAGGCTGGAATTGAGGTGGACGACATCAGTGTAGGTTCTACTCCAACCGCAGCCTCGGCTGTTACCGTGGGAGGTATTACAGAAATTCGTCCAGGCACTTATGTATTTAATGATGCAATGCAAGTTAAATTAGGAGTTAGTGAATGGGAAGACTGTGCGGCTAAAGTGATTAGTACGGTGGTAAGTCGCCCCTCTGATAAACGTGCTGTTATTGATGGGGGCAGCAAAACTTTTGCAACGGATGTGCAACCGAATCATGCCCCGCTTTATTTGCAGGGGTTTGGTACCATGCAACAATATCCTAAAGCTCTATTTGCTCGGATGAATGAAGAACATGGAGTAATAATGACCAATGGTTCTGATCTTAAAATAGGGGAAAAGGTAAGTGTTATACCAAATCACATTTGTAGCACCATTAATCTTCATAACTATGTTTATTTGAAAAAGGGAGAAAACGATTATGAAAAACTAAAGGTAGAAGCAAGAGGTATGATCCAGTGAGGAGGTATTGTGATGCTAGATACGGTGATTAAGAATGGAAAGGTCATCGATGGAACAGGAAACCCTTGGTTTTATGGAAACGTTGGGATTAAGGAGGGGCGAGTTGTATCTGTTGGACCAAACACCTCAGATGATGCAAGAGAAACTATTGATATTAAAGGGAAAATTGTGTCTCCAGGTTTTATTGACGGACATTGCCATTCTGACCTTATGATTCTTGATTTTCCTGAAAGTGAAATTAAACTTCAACAAGGGGTTACGACAGAAGTAGTGGGTAACTGTGGTCTCGCACCTGTACCTGTTAATCCTTTACACAAAGCAGCACTTCAAACGTACGTAGAACCAGTTTTGGGTAAAGCCAACAAAGATTGGAAATGGGAGACGATAAGTGATTACTTTAATGAGCTTGATAAAAGTCTAATTTCAGAAAATGTTGCTTCTTATGTCGCTCATGGTTCCCTACGAATTGCTGTAATGGGATTTGATAATAGACCACCAACGAGAGAAGAAATGGAAGAGATGAAATATATTTTAGAAGAGGGAATGAAAGCTGGAGCAATTGGGCTTTCTATTGGACTTTTATATTCTCCAGGAAGTTATTCCACGAAAGAAGAGCTTGCAGAGTTATGTGAAGTCGTAGCTAAATATAATGGACTATTCTCAACGCATATAAGAGGAGAAGGCAATAATTTAATTCCTTCTATAAAAGAGGTTATATGGATAGCCAATAAATCAAATGTTCCTCTTCACATCAGTCACTTAAAGGCAGCTGGTAAACGAAACTGGGGCAAAGTGATAGAGGCTATGGAAATTATAGAAAATGCTCGAAGTAATGGAATGGACGTAACTTGTGATGTTTATCCCTATTCAGCTGGATCTACTATGCTTACCACCTTATTACCTCCTTGGTCATTAGAGGGGGGGATATCTTCAGTATTGTCTAAACTAATAGATCCAATAGAGAGAAATCGAATTAAGCAGGAACTAATTCACGAGCAAGAGGAATGGGATAATCTCGTAGTATCAACAGGATGGGATAGTGTTTTTGTATCTTCAGTAAACTCGATTAACCTAAAGAGGTATGAAGGGAAATCAATCCTTGAAATTAGTCATGAAACAGGAAAAGATCCAATTGACCAGGCTTTTGATTTATTAATTGAGGAGAATGGAAACATTGGAATAGTTTTCTTCCATATGGATGAAAAAGACATTCAACAAGTTATGCATTACCAAAACTCTTTAATAGCATCAGATAGTTTAACCTGTTATACAGGAAAACCTCACCCAAGGCTTTATGGTACTTTTCCAAGGGTATTTTCAAAATATGTTAAACAAGATAAAGTCCTCTCAATTGAAGAAGCGATTAGGAAAATGACATCATTTCCAGCTAAACGGTTTGGTCTAGGGAAACGAGGATTATTAACTGAGGGGTATGCAGCAGATCTAGTCGTATTCGATTTTGAAAAAATAGATGACCGAGCTACCTATAATACTCCTGAAGTTTACCCAGAAGGAATAGAATATGTTTTTGTGAATGGAAAACTTACAATGAATGAGAAGAATCATAATTCACAAAGGTGTGGATGTTTTATTAAACAAACAAATTCAACTATTCTCGCGAGGTGAAAAAATGATTAATGTAGAAGAAAAAATAAAAGAATTAGGGATTGTTATTCCTGAAGCCCCCAAACCAGGTGCTGTATACGTGCCTGCTAAAAGGGTAGGGAAATTAGTTTATACATCAGGGCAAGATTGCAGGGTGAATGGCAAACTTCTTTATGAAGGGAAACTCGGTAGCGATCTTACAGTAAAACAAGGTTATGAGGCTGCTCAACAGACCATGATTAACTGTTTAGCAGTACTAAAAGCTGAGATAGGAGATTTTAGTAAAATAAAACAGGTAGTAAAGCTTCTTGCTTTCGTAAACTCAGCTCCCGGTTTTGTAGAACAACCTTATGTAATCAATGGAGCATCTGAATTGTTGGAAGCAATTCTTGGTGATAAAGGTAAGCATGCGAGATCTGCCATCGCTTCAAATGAACTACCGTTTAATACACCAGTTGAAATTGAAATGATTGTGGAAATTGAATGATGTTTAAAGTAGAGATAAGTGTAAGAACGGAAGAACCTACTCCTCCATAAGGGGAGTAGGTTCTTTTGTGATAGCTTTATTAAGCAAGGAGAAAGTGTAAGGAATCATATAAATGATCAGGAATGTTCGTCGTTTGAAATGTTGGGTCAAAAGGTAGGAAGTCTGTAAAAAGCGAATTAAAGCACATTAAAAGCTAAAAAAGCTGTCGAGCGCGACAGCTTTTTTAGGGTTAAATCTCTTACGTATGTGTCAGCCTTTTTTTCCTTTAAGAAAGTACGAAAAGGAAATGCTGGGATTAACTTAACTAGTACTTCCCAACCAATGGAAACACTGTCAACCAATCTTTAAAACGATCGCAGCTCCATTATCACCTGCTGCACACCCTGTGACCAAGGCGTATCCTCCACCTTTATCTACAGTTTCTTCTATAGCTTCAATTAATAAACGGCCGACAGTCGGCGCCTGGGGATGTCCAAACACTAAGGAGCTACCATAGTTATTGAAATGCATAGGGTCTATTTCTAATGCTTTCCCTAAATATAAATCATTGACAATAAAAGGATTATGATTCTTAATAGTCGTAATGTTCTCTATGGATAACCCAGCTTTTTCTAAAGCCATCCTGACGGCAGGTACAGGAGCAGCCGGCATCCTTGCTTTCTCTACTCGTGAATAACCATAGGACAAAATTTGAATAGGGATGCTTGGATCTGTACTTAGACGCTCGGCATGCTCTTGTGTGGTTACGATAATCCCGGCATTGCCATCTGCCGGGTGTGTCTGACCTCCGAAGGATACAATTCCGCCTTCTATTGTCGGCTTCAGACGGTGTAAGGCTTCTGCTGATGTTTTGGTAACACCTTCATCTCTTTCCACGATCTTTGTTTCTCGTTTGGAGACTGCGATTTCTACTGGCTGCATATATCGTTTCTGAAAGACTGCATCATTTTTTAAAGAATCTTCGTATTGTTCGTATCTTCTTAATATAAGTTCATCTGCTTCTTCCTTGGTAAATCCGTTTTCTTTGGCGACGTTTTCAGCAGTCATTATCATTCCCTGTCCAGTGGAAGGGTCTGCAGCCATGTTATCTAAGTTCCAATTTTCCGATATAACCTGCCCGCCTAAACCTTTAGGGTTAGGCCATATAGTATGCGGTCCATTCGAACATCGGTCTGTTAATAAGCAGTATCCTGTATTCATATTTCCAACTTCAATGGAAGCGGCTGCATTATATAAGGAAGTGGATGATGTTGCACAGGCATGCATCACGGTTTGGCCTGGAACGTCTGGAGCACCCATCATTGTCGCTGCCCAGGAAGAACCATAAAATACACCTTTTTGACCAACGGTAATACCAAGATATAGGAAATCTAACTCTTCATTGGGATCAATACTTTTTGATTCAAACCATTTTTTACTGCTTCTTGCTCCTAACTCCATTGAATTTTCATTTTGAAAACTGCTCTGCCATTTGCTGAAGGGAGTGGAATAATATCCGCCATAAGGTATATATGCTTTATTAAACATGCTCATAATTATCAGTCTCCCCTATAAAAACCGGTTGGGTATTGCTGATAGAGGCGGTAAGACCTCTCAAAGCATCTTCCGTGCTGAAGATTGCCGTCAAGTGGTTTAACTCAAGCTCAATGCCATCGTCAATAGTAAGCTCTGCTTGTTTATTGACTAAATGATTTATCGTTTTTAATGCAATCGGTCCTTTAGCACTAAGTATGTTTATTAGTTTTTCTGCTGTTTCCTTGTTTATAGCCCCAGGCTTTTTGCCACTTAACAGCATTTCAACGTTATGGTCAGCAAATGCCTGCTTATATTTGTTTAATGTGTTTGGAATATTTCTATCCTCATATTTATCCGAACGACCTTTTTTAACCATTGCTTCCACAGTTTCTTGAATGTTTTCTAAATTCGTCAATTCTGTCACTAAGTTTAATTCTTTCGCTTCTTCTGCTCTAATAGCTTTGCCTGTCATAACATAATATTTTGTTAACTCTTTCCCGATATGGTGGTTTAAACGGAGCATACCTCCAAGGCCAGGGTAAATACCTAAACCGCTTTCAGGAAATGCCATAGATCCCTGATCTGTTGCAACAATGGCTTGACATGCCAGGGCCAGTTCACTTCCTCCTCCAAGCGATAGACCATCTAAAATGGCAACCGTCTTTTTATCAGATGTTTCTATTCTTCTGAATAAATGATGACCTCTTCTAGTGAAAGCTACATTTTTTTCAATATGATTATTTTCTATACAGTCGATAAAAAATTTAATATCCGCCCCTGCGACAAAGGCTTTTCCTGCACCTTGTATTGCAATTCCATTTATATCTGGGTTTTCTTCAGCGCTCTCAAAGGCCTCTTCCAGCTGTTCGACGACCCCTGGGTTTAGAGCATTCATTGCTTCTGGACGATTGATAGTAAGGTAAGCGATGGAATTTTTCACTTCTGTATCTACATATTTGAATGCAAATGGTTTATTGTTTTCTGCCTGTTCTTTCAGCATAGATGGATGGTGGAAGGAGGGCCGTTTGGAATATAGCTCATTCACGATGGAATAAGATTCCTTGATTCCCATTTTATTCATTAGTTCGAAAGGTCCCAGCTTCCATTTTAATCCGACTTTAGCTCCTATATCTGTGTCTTCTATACTTGCTACTCCTTCTTCGACCTGCGCTGATGCTATACCAAATACTACAGCAAGCAAATGCTTTTTAATATCATCGAAATTCTCCTCCAGGACTTCTCCGTTTAAATCCCATTCTTTTTGACTTTCTACCTGTTCTTTCAATAAGTTTGCTGGGGCATAAAATTCACTGATTTCTTTAGCTAAATGAGACGAAGAATGTTCAGCAATAGGAAGTCCGGTAACATTCATCAATTCGAAAGGTCCCATACCTATCTCAAATGCTTGCTTTGCTGCGGCGTCGATCGTCGGAATATTCCCGAACCCTTCTTCCAACAGATGTACCGATTCATTTAAAAAGGGAACAAAGTAACGGTTGACTGCAAATCCAGGGGAATCTTTCACCGTTATACATGTTTTATTATGAAGTTTTCCAATCAAAAGAGTGGTTTCAATCGTTTCTTTACTTGTTCCTTCATGGGGAATCACTTCTACTAGTCTATTTTTAGCCGGGTGATAGAAATAGTGCATGCCTATTACTTTATCCGGGCGAACCGTGCATTCAGCAATGTCTTTTACAAATAAACTGGATGTATTCGTAGCGAGGATTGTTTTCTCAGAGCAGATAGCATCAAGCTTTTGAAACACACTTGATTTTATTCCTATATCTTCGAAAACGGCCTCTACGACTAGATCGGCATCCTCTAAGTCTTCGTAGGAAGTGCTGCCATGAATACGATCCATTACTTCGGTTACCTGGTTTTCATTAAAAATCCCACGGGTTACCCCTTCTTCAAGAGTGGACCTTATATTTGTAACTCCTCGATTTACTTGTTCTTCTTTCAGATCAACTAAGATCACATGCAGGCCTTCTTGAGCCATCTTCTGGGCAATCCCGGCACCCATATTTCCTGCTCCAACAACGCCCAGCTTAAATTTCTTTCCCATATTTTTTTGCCTCCTACTATGAATAATTTCTATTGGATGATTTTCCTTGCACTATGATTGTCTTTATTCTATGACGCGGAATAGGGAAGGGAAAGGTTGATTTTCTTTTATATGGAACGTATATTAGGAGAAACTGGTCCTTCAGGGAGGGAGAAGATGAGTCATCGCACAAATACAAGCCTCGAAAATGCGCTGTATGCATTAAAAAGCTTTTCCGGCAATAATCCGGAACTGGGTGTTAGTGAACTATCAAAAAAATTGGATATAGGAGTGAGTACTGCGCATCGTCTGCTTGCATCATTAGCTGACGAGAACTTTATCGTTAAAAATAGGGAGACACAAAAATATTCACTTGGCCTTTCTATTCTTGAATTAACAAATACGGTGACGGAGCAGATCCATATTATTCGCGAGTCCATCCCAATTCTCCAACGTCTGAGAGATGAGACAGGGGAAAGTGCACATTTAAGTATTATCGAGGACACAAATGTTATTTATCTTCAAAGGTTAGAAAGTCCTTACAATACTCCATTAGAAACATTCCTTGGGAAAAGGAATCCCGTTTATTGTACAGGGGCAGGTCAGACTATTCTTGCCTATCAGTCTGAAAGCGAAATGGATAGAGTACTGGCCTGTGATATGAAAGCGCATACATCATACACCATAACAGATACCGATAGATTGAAAGCAAAGTTTGCTCAAATAAGGAAATCCGGATTTACGATCAGTGATCAGGAATATGAAAAAGATTTTTTCTCTATCAGCTCTCCTGTATATAATAAGGAAAACTCAGTGATTGCTTCTATGAGTATCGTTGGTCCTGTGCAGAGAATGAAACCGGCTAAAGATAGTCTCATTGATAAAGTGATCACCGCGGGAAGGGACTTGTCAAAAGTAATAAAACAACGGCTGGCTTCTGTCAATAGAAAAGGATGATAGGTATGTCTTCACAGAAATATCTGCTTACTTCAATCATTAATGCCATGAGAATCCTCAACCTATATAAAACAAGCAAAAGTAAAGAACTCAGTGTGACGGATATATCAACCCGAGCTGACTTGCCGAAAAGTACTGCCCACAGATTAATCACTACATTGCGAAGAGAAGGTTTTTTGTCCCAGAATCCCCGGAATGGTAAATACCGACTTGGATTATCACTGTTGACTCTCGGTGGTGTGATTTCTGTGCATAAAGAAATTTATCGTGATACTTTTCCTTTCGTAGAACAACTTGTTAGAGAGGTGGACGAAACTTGCCATATATGTCTGCTTGAAGAAAAACATTTAGTATTTTATTATCGTGAGAACAGAAATGAACCCGAAAATCTTGTAACAAATGAAGGCCGGAAAGGACCTATCCATTGTACAAGTGCTGGTTTAGTCCTGCTTGCTTATCAGGACCCGGCATTCAAGGAGCAAGTTTTATCCAACCCTCTCCGAAGTTACACCCCGCATACGGTAACTAACCCGGAGGAACTCCAGACTCGCCTTGATTCGATCGAAAAAGAGGGCTTTGCGGTCTGTGATGGAGAATACTATGAAGGGTTCTCCAGTGTAGCTGTACCTATAAGGGATTATTCCTCTAATGTTGTCTCCTCCTTGACAATGATATGTCCCACCAAACGGCTTAAGGCAAAGGAAATCTCGTTTTATGTAAATCGGTTGAAAGAAACAGCTGACGATATCTCGGAGGAATTGGGGTATTATGGGGAGCTGTGATAGGACGGAAATCATTTCGATTGAATGATTTCCGTTTTATATTGAAAGAAACTAGTGCATTGGCCTTTTCATACGGGAAATCTTTACAAATTATCCAAAAAGCCAGATAGTTCATTAGTAAGCCAAAACGACAAAGGATTCGCCTTGTTTCTCCGAGCAATAATACTATCAGATAAAACTTTTATAAAATTCAAAAAGTAATCAGTTGTTCCATATAAGAGAAAATTCTATGGCTTCGGGAGAATTCGTCTACTTATAATTGAAAGCGATTACAATCGTTGGGAGGTCAATGTTGGTAAAACACTGAATGTAAATAGGAATTCTAAAAGAGGTGAAATGATGGTGAAGACTCCATTCATAGAGACAATAAACGACGTAATAAAAGAGTCAGTGAAAAATTACGGAGATAGGGAGGCTGTATACGATCAATATGAACGGTTGACGTATATTGAATTATGGAAGCAAAGCATGAGGCTGGCGGAAGGACTCAGGAAATTAGGTGTTAAAAAGGGGGACAGAGTCGCTGTCTGTTTGCCTAACTGGAACGAAACTGTTGTGGTGTTTTTTGCGACAGCAAGACTGGGCGCAGTATTAGTTCCTTTTAACCCTACGTATCGTTCAAATGAAATAGAGTATATATTAAAAAATGCTGAACCCGAAGTTTTGTTTATTACTGAAAGGTTTAGTGAGAGTATGGAAAAATCAAGAGCATTGAGTTTAGTAAAACATGTGATTTCAGTTCGCTTTAATGATCGTGATTGCATTGCCATTCAAGAATTACAAATGAATGAAGGGAAGAGCTCCACAGAAACTGCCGTATCTCCTGAAGATTTATTTTGTATTTTATATACTTCTGGCACTACCGGCCTTCCCAAAGGAGTGATGATTTCCCATGGAAGCGTTTCGAAGTGTTCTACTGCGGTAGTAAATGAAATGCGGTGCAATGATGATGATGTTTTTATTGTTCCTGCTCCTTTATTTCATATATTCGGGATCGCCTGCAATTTAATTGCAGCAGTTGCTGCTGGCGCAAGAATGGTGCTTGTCGAGAAATATAACCCAAAGCTGATGCTGGAATTAATAGAACAAGAAAGAGTTACCGTCCACCAGGGGGTTCCAACAATGTTTTTGAAAGAACTTGAAGTTCCGGGTTTCGAAAACTATGATTTGTCGTCTCTTCGTACTGGAATGGTAGGAGCAGCTCCTATATCCCCAGAACAGATGAAAAAGATTCGAGAAAAAATGGATTTTCATTTATGCCAGTCTTTCGGAACTACCGAGACAAGCGGTGGTGTAACCATTAATGGTTATGACGATGATGAAGCTTCCATATTGAAAACTCTAGGGAAACCCTTCGAAGGAATAAAAATTAAAATTGTAAATGAATTCAAGGAGGAGCTTCCTGCTGGAAGTACAGGTGAAATTGCCGTTCACAGCTTTGGAAACATGAAGGGTTATTACAAACTCCATGAAAAAACTAAGGAAGTTTTGGGAGAAGGAGGCTGGTATTATACAGGAGATCTGGGGTTAATGGATGAGGAAGGGAATCTTCACTATGTAGGAAGAGAGAAAGAAGTGATCATACGCGGAGGACTTAATATTTATCCAAAGGAAATAGAAGCTCTGCTATACGAGCATGAGAACATCTCCGAAGCAGCCGTGATCGGCCTTCCAGATGAAATACTGGGAGAAGTAGTGTGTGCTGTCGTCCAGCTTCATCCAGGGAAAGCGATGACGGAGCAAGAAGTGAAGGACTATGTATCAGCTCACCTGGCTATATATAAAACGCCAGCTTCTGTAATTTATGTCGAGCATATTCCAATGACGTCCAGTGGTAAAATTCAAAAAGTAAAGCTTAAAAAACAGCTCATCCCCAAACATGGCTAAAACCAACGGTCAACAAAAAAGAGGAGGGTATCGATGAAGAAACACAAGCAACCTGAAGTTCAGTCCCATTGGAAAATAGGAAACTATCAGATGCGTCTGCCTTTCATTCATTATCGACTGGAAACTCCAGAATTAATTCAAGGAATTGTGATATTTACTATCGGATTAAGTATGATCGAAATCATGACTGGTCCTCTTGGCATGTCCTATAGCGCTGCACTGGCTATCGTTATCTTCGGTCAGTTCTTTATGCTGTTGCCACCGATGTTAGGAGTGCCTTTTGTTCCTGGGTTCATTACTCCGCTCATCCCTGTTCTTATTGTGTTTGTAAGCGGGTTTGAACCTGGGGCACAGGCTATACAAGCATTAATAGCTCTTCAATTAATAGTGGCCTTTATCTTCTTATTATTCGGGGTCACTGGGCTTGGGAGAATATTTGTAACAAAACTACCATCTTCATTAAAAGCAGGAATCCTGATTGGTGCTGGAATAGCAGCAATAATGACAGAAATTGAACCTGGAGGAAGACTTGCTGAAACTCCGATCACCCTTATAATAGGTGGGTTTCTATGTTTATATACCATGTTTTCAAAGTCCTTCCGCAAACTTCATGATAATAATAGATTCCTTCGTTTTATTGCCAATTACGGGATAATGCCAGCTATCATCGTGGCTATTCTAATAGGATGGATCATTCAGGAATATCCTTCGCCGCAAGTGGAATGGGGAATTACGATCCCTTCTTTAACCGCTATGTGGAATGTCACTCCATTTGCAATCGGTTTTCCAGGGTGGGATATTTTCATTGCTGCTGTCCCTACAGCTATCCTTGCCTACATTATTGCCTACGGGGATGTCATTGTTGGAGATAAACTCATTGAACGGTCGAGTACTTTCAGGCCCGATGAAAAGATTGAATACAATACGAATCAAATTCATATGTTGACATTTGTCCGGAACTTCGTCCATGCCCTGTTTTTCCCTCATCCAGGCTTGGCTGGTCCTATATTCACTGCAGGAACAGCTTCCGTTGCGGAAAGGTATACGTTCGGGAAAAAAGCGATGCAATCTATATTTTCAGGTACAAACTCCTTGCTAATTTCTTTAGCACTGGCAATTTTTATTCTTCCACTCGTTACTTTGTTTCAACCGTTTCTGCCCATAGCACTCTCGATTACTCTTATACTAACTGGATACTTATGCATTACAGTCGGTATTCAACAATTGAATAATGAAAAAGAGATCGGGGTAGCCGGTGTAATGGGGATCGTCCTTGCTGTATATGGTGCTGCTTATGGATTGGTAGTTGGTGTTTTCCTTTATCTTTTCATCCAGCGTGAAGACATTTTCCCAAGAAAATCCCAGTCCGAAGAGAATCTACAAGAAGAAGAAAGAATAGAGAAGATTTAACTGTCGTCATAACAAAATACACCCTCTAGAGTAAGAAGTTTAGAGTTTATAGGAAGTAAATGGGAACAGAGTTTTTTTACAGGAATTCTATAACGAATATAGCAACCAGGAGGAGTAACCATTGAAAAATACCCATCATCTTAAAGTTAGATTTGGGGATACTGATGCAGCCGGCATTGTCTTCTATCCGAATTATTATAAATGGCAGGATCAATCCACCCATGAATTATTTGAAGCCGCAGGCTACAGTATATCTAAGCTTCAGAAGGAAGATAAGGTAATCATTCCATTATTGGAAGCCTTTTGCCAGTTCAAATCTCCCCTTTTCTTTGAAGATGAAGTAAGCGTTCAGACAGAAGTTAGAGAGATCAATAAAAAGATTTTTAAAGTGGAACACCTGTTTTTCAGGGAGGAAGAACTGGTTGCTGAAGGATATGAGTTGAGAGCATGGACCTCCACAGCTAGTGAAAAGCCAAAAGCGATTCCTATCCCTGAGTCTGTACAAGAAACTTTATTGGATGATTGAAAAAAAGCAAAAAAGCTATGTTCTGAATTCGCTTTGGAACATAGCTTTTTATTTTGTAGCGGGGAGTAATGGTTGATCGATCGGACACAAAGCTTTTCTTACTCTCTATAAATTATTTGCTTTTAAATTTTCCGTTAGTGTTCCATATATAAGAATAACTCTCTCCTATAGACAAGTGCTTTATTTTATACTGAACTCACAATAAAAATTGTAAATAATCTGAAAAAAAGGAGCATTTGATTATGAGTGAACAAACGAAGAAGCGTACAGCTATCGTTGTAGGTGCTGGGCCTGTCGGTTTAACTGCTGCCCTTACCTTAAAGAGCAGGGGTATATCCTGTGCGGTGATAGAAGCGGATCCTGAAGATCGTCCCCGCCCTGGAAGCCGAGCCATCTTTCTGCACAATGCATCTTTAAAATTATTGGAAAGTCAATATAAAGGCTTAGGATTTACCTTGGCCAGAAATGGGATTGTCTGGCCAGTGAAACGCACCCTTTACAAAGGAAAAGAAGTGTATAAAAAAGATTACGGCATTACGAACACTCATGATCCCCATAAGCTTCCTCCTTTTACTGCCCTTCATCAGGATGAAATAGAAGGTCATATCTATGAGGCCTGTATGCATGCCGGTGTAGAGTTCATCTGGGGAACACCTGTGGCTGACTGTCAAACCACGTCTGAAGGAGTGACAATCACTACTGAGTCAGGAGACGTATGGGAAGCTGATTATGTAATCGGGGCTGACGGTGGCCGATCCGTTGTCCGAAATTCAGTCGGTTTAAAATTTGAGGGACCTCGTACGCAAGATACTTTTCTTGTTGTAGATTTGGAAGAAGACGAAGATAATCCTCTGCCACTTGAGCGGATTTTTCACTATCAACATCCTGCAATGGGAGGAAGGAATGTCATGCACGTTCCTTTCAAAGGAGGATGGAGAGTCGATTTGCAGTTACTTGAAAATGATGATCCAGAAGAATTCAAAGACGTTGAGGGTGTCAAGAAATGGCTTCCTAAAGTGATGGATTCTAAATACGCAGATAGAATTAAATGGGTCTCTTCTTACCGTTTTCATCAAGTTGTCGCTAACTCTTTTACGGATGAAAATCATAGAGTCCTGTTGGCTGGTGAAGCTGCTCACTTGTTCGCGCCTTTTGGGGCGAGAGGGCTTAATTCCGGGGTCCCTGATGCCATCATTGCAGTAAATGGTATTGAAAAAGCCTTGGAAAGTAAGAGTGATGAAGAGAGACAAAAGGCCATCTATGCTTCAGCAAAGGAACGGAGAATTGCTGCTAAATGGAATAGAGACGGCTCTACTACTGCTTTGCACCACTTGCAAGGAGAATCACCTGAAATGAATATGAAAAGGGAAGTAGCAGCATCTCTCACAGCGGTAGCACCTAAACTGGGACGCTGGCTGGATGAAGGTCCTTATGGTCCCAAATTTGGACCACCTGAATTGACTACTAAATACTAATCAAGGGAGCGAGGTCTATGGCAATAATATCAGATGCTCCGAAGAAAAAGCTCTTTGGACCCAATGATAAACGAGTCAAGACATTGATAGACAGACTGATAAATATGGATTGGTATCATCAAATAGGAACGAAGAATGTAAAAGTAGAAGAAAAACTGAAAAAATTCATGGAAGCCTTTGACTTATATGACTATGAAAAAGAATGGGTCTCTATACAAGAGGTTCCTGATAAAATTAGTAATTTAAATTTAGAAGATACCAAACTTTGGGATCGTCTAAAGGAGGTACCGGAGAGAATTAATAATAAGGGTATAGAAACTGGCAGAAAAGATGCTTTGGATCTGTTAGTCAGTGATATACCGGAGCTTGTTTATCATGGTTCATTTAAAGGGGCATATAGAACCTACCAAGATCAAAAAGCTGTTTCCTTGGTAGTAGGGCACGCCTTGTATGTCAGTCTTCTGGCTTGTACATGGGAAGTTATAGCAGACCAGGCTGGATGGGAAAACAACCCATTTCTTTATCTGATTGATATATTGGAAGAAGGACACCTACCTATTGGGCCGCAGCAAAATATTTTTTATTTAGTGTAGGAAAACAAGAAGTCATGGTGGCATTAGCGGAATCCATATTTCTCCTTGCTCTGGTGAAGCAGTCGTAAGAGAGTTCAAGGAAGTTAACGGGCTCAGAAAATGGGATGGAAGGTGGAAATTAAGTAGCAGGATGAAATCATATTTTCTGTAAATTTGAAAGCGCTTTTAAAGAGAAGTGACAGCTTAGAGTAGAAATGAAGTTCGTAATGATCAAGCACTATCACGATTTGAACGGCAGTCATGAAGGATCGAAGGTATGAAGTGAATAAATGAATATTTCTAAAAATTTAACCGGGATGAAATTTGAATGGAGGAGAGAAGCATATGAAACTAGTTAATTATACTGCAAGCAAACAAGAGAAGCGAACAGGAGTCTATAAGGATGGCCGGATTATTGATTTAAACAGAGCTTATGAGAATCACAAAGCTTCATGAGGAAGCCAGATGGCAAAAAAACTGGCTGATGTGTATGTCCCTTCAGATATGTCTTTACTGCTGGAAGGTGGAGAAGAAACGTTACAGGAAGCGAGTGAAGCGGTGAACTACGTGTTAGAAAGCGGTCTTGAAGCAGATGGAGAGGTCGTATTTGATAAAGAATCTGTCAAGTTGGAAGCGCCGGTCGGAAAACCGAACAAGATCATCTGTGTCGGTCATAATTATCGCGAGCACATTCTGGAGATGAAGCGGGAACTTCCGGAAAACCCTGTACTGTTCGCAAAATTCAATAACACCATTTCAGGTCCTCAAGATCCCATCGTGAAAAAAGACGTATCCGACCAATACGACTTTGAAGCAGAGTTTGCTTTCGTCATCGGCAAACAGGCAAAGAACGTAAAGGCGGAAGATGCTCTTGATTATGTGGCAGGCTATACAATTGCGAATGACGTAAGTGTCCGTGATCTCCAAAAACGTACGTTGCAATGGCTCCAAGGAAAAAGTGTGGATGGCACCCTTCCACTTGGCCCTTGGCTCGTGACGAAAGACGAAGTGCCAGACCCGCATGCTCTTGACATTGAGTTAAAAGTTAACGGAGAAACCAAGCAGAAATCAAATACTGGGAATCTAGTTTTTGATGTGAATCGTCTCGTTGATTTTGTCTCCCACCTCATCACCCTTGAACCAGGCGATATCCTTCTTACCGGAACACCGGGAGGAGTAGGCGTCGCCCGTGATCCTCAGGAATTCTTGCAAGAAGGAGATACAGTCACGATCAGCGTCGATCAGGTCGGTGTATTGGAAAACGTAGTAAAGAATGAAGCAAAAGCGGAGGTGCATGTATGAGCCTGACAGAACAATACCAACAACAAATCAAGGACAAAGTGAACACGTACTTGGTGGTCTCTAATGTCTCTGAGGAGATTGTGAGATGGAAGCCATCGGAAGACGAATGGTCAATTTTACAAGTCCATTCACACGTGAATGAGTCCCTTAATTTCTGGATCCAGGATCTTGTAGAAGCTGTGGACGGAAAAGCGAAATGGGGGCGTACGTTGAAACATGAAGGGCGTCTTAAAGCCGTGGAAGACGTGGAGGACCTTGATATTGCAGGCATTCGTGACGAAATTGATGCAAGTAAAGAGAGAGTCCTCACCGAGATCGGCAAAATGGATTCAGAAGTGTTTAAGCAGGAAAAAGAACACGTCAATCCAAAGTTCGGTGTGAAACCTTTATCTTTCCTGGTCGAACATTTCATTATCGAGCATATTGGAAAGCACATCACCCAAGTCGAAAGAAACATTGCCAATTATAAAGAGAAAGTCCATCAATAAGGAGGAGTTTTAAAATGGAACAAAACGATTTCATGAAAAGTAAGGAAGTCCAGCAATTTGATGAAGATATCAAACAGCATCACCTCGGCCCGCTCTGGCATGCGATTCCAAAGCTCGCTTCTAAAGAGCCGAATAAGACGGTCCAGCCTTACTTGTGGAAGTGGAAGCTGATCAAAGAAAAGCTGGAAGACGCTACAGAGATCTTCACTCCAGAGCGAGGAGGGGAAAGAAGGGCTATTTATCTACAGAATCCAGGGCTTGAAAATCGTGAGCCTTATGGATGGGGGTCCACGACATCCACCATGTATGTGGCTGTCCAGCTGATTCTTCCGGGAGAAACAGCACCTTCCCACAAGCACACGCAAAGTGCCTTGCGTTTTATCAAAGAAGGAGACGGGGCATATTCCATTGTGGATGGCGAACGCTTATTCATGGAAGAAGGCGATTTCCTTTCTACACCGAAAGGACGATGGCATGGACATTCTCAGCCTGGGGATAAGCCGATGTTCTGGATCGATGTCCTGGATATCCCGACCATTTACTTTTTAAACGGCTCCTTCTTTGAAGGACACCCGGATGGTCTCGAGAATCCGTCCCTTCCAGATAACTATTCTGCCAGAAAATATGCTGGAGGGCAGGTAAGACCCCCTCAAGACAGAGATAGCGCGCATACTCCACTTGGAGCTTATAAATGGGAGCAAACGAAAAGGGCACTGGACAGCATGTCGGATTTCGAACCGGACGCTTACGACGGCTACTCTGTTGAATATTTAAGTCCTTCCAATGGGGAAACAGCACACCCAAACATTTCATCAAGAGTTCAAAAGCTGGAAGCGGGATTCCATTCTAAAGCTCATCGTCATACAAGTTCTACCGTGGTCCATGTATTTAAAGGGGAAGGTTATACGGTGATTGATAACGTCCGTTATGATTGGGAAGAAGGAGATATTCTAGTCATTCCGAATTGGGCGTGGCATGAGCACGTTTCCACATCTACAGATGACACGTACCTGTTTACAGTAAGTGATCTGCCGATGATGGAGAAGTTCGGGTTGGAGAGAGAAGAAACTTATCAGGAGAGCGATGGTCACCAAGAGGTGAAAGACGTGTTTAAACCTGAACTGCTACGCATATAAGATAAATATTTATATAAGGTAATTTGAATAACAAGGTCAATCAGATCTATATCTGGTTGACCTTAACTTTATCATATTAGAAGCGCGGGGATGGTCTGGAAAAGGGTTCGTGTTCGTGGTAGCTTTATTAGTTTTGCAATTGACACAAGTCGTATACTCCACTCTGGTTTTACATGAATGTATTGCTCATAAATAATTATGCCTATTTTATAATCTAACCTATAGTGGTTTAAACACTGGTGAAATTGGGACTTTTAGTTTATAAAATAATTAATTCATGTACTCAGGGTATGGGCTGCATGATGTAAGGTATTCTTTTTACACTTTCTCCTTGCTAAATAAAGCTATCACAAAAGAACCTACTTCCCTTATGGAGGAATAGGTTCTTTCGTTTCCTAAACTAACTATCATTTTGAAATGTAAGATAGCACGAACGTGACTGAAATAGGAAGCGTGGGTAAAGAACCGTCCCCACGCTTCTTTACCAGAAAGGTTGGGGGTCAGGCATTTTTAAAAGTTTATATTTACCTTCTGAAATTTCCTATTACTTCTACCGTTTCACTGACACTAACAAATGCTTTGGGGTCAATACTTGTAATAAGTGATTTAACTAACGCAAGCTCATAACGCGTAATAACCGTATAGAGCACTTTTCGTTCTGCGTTTGAATACCCACCTTGACCATCCATGACAGTGATCCCACGTATTAAATTATCAAGCAGCTCAGCTTTCACTTTTTCCCCACGATTGGTTACAACCATTAGACTAAGCTTCACATGCCGGGTATGAACACGGTCGATAACTATTCCAGTAATATAAATGGATATCATGGTGTACAGAGCTAACTCCCATGAAAAAATAAAGCCAGATATAAAAACAACCACACTATTTATAGCAAAAATTAATATTCCTAACGGGATATCCCGCTTCAACGTTAGTAAAAGCCCAATTATATCTGCTCCACCACCGGACCCGTAAAACCTGATAATAAGACCAATGGCTCCACCAGCAATTGCTCCTCCAAATACACATGCCAACAATACATCCTCTGTTACTTGAATGACTGGGAGATATTGCATGGTGATGGAGGTTATAACTACAGAAAATATGCTATTCCCAATAAACTCTTTTCCCAGTTTCATCCATCCGAGAATAAAGATCGGGGCATTAAGCAGCACTAACCAAATACCAGAACTTATAGGAGTAAGTATGCCGAATACCATAGCTAGACCGGTTACCCCACCAGTTAAAACTTCATTAGGAAGCAAAAACAGGTTGAAGGCTCCACCTAAAATTATGGAGGCGACTAACAGTACTGATAAATTTTTCAAGCGACTCATTATACCACTCCAATTCATGTTAAAGAAATACCCAATGAATTCTAGTGGCTATGAATTTGGAAGTCAATAGTATAGAAAGAAAGAATAAAGAAGCGTGGGGAAGGTTCTCACGCTTCTTAAGCATAGAAATGGTACAACATAATTGTTCGTCGTTAAAAATGTTGGATAATTAAAGGTGGAATCTCTGTAAAAAGAGAAGCAATGTTTATTCTGACCTTAGATAAGATCCGAAAATAGGCCACAAAAGGAATGGAGCATATTTAAATATAGTACACATCACTATCATGTGGACGGGCGGGACTGTAAGGAGAAAGAACCAGAACCTTCTCCACACTTCCTAGCAGAGGAACAAGTTTTAAGGTAACGATATCTTTCAAAACTTTACACAATAATTAAAGATTTCATCCCCGGCAACTAGGCGTTATATCTACATGTGTACGGAAAAACTGAACCCCTTTACTCAATTTCTTTTGAATCCCTATGATAGCCGCTTATGAACCGTTTCTTCATTCAATGATTTCTTATTAATACTCCAGCGCTGTAGCCGTTCAAATATCGTACCCGACACATTCGCATCTTTTACATATTTTTAATGTGTTAGTTAGTATTGAAACCCCCGTGATGCAATAGCTATTAAATAAGAACCAGGTGACTGTTTCTTCATCTGGTTCTCTTAGTAATACGGCTTCCCTTAATCTTCTAGGGTATCTTCACTGTCTATCCAATTTTGAGACCATTTTTCCAACTCTTTCATAAGAGGCCTTAAATCTTTCCCTTTTTCTGTTAATGAATATTCAATTCGAATAGGGGTTTCAGGGAACACTTCCCGTTTTACAACTCCTTCATTCTCTAAATGTTTTAATCTATCCGATAACAGTCTTCCGCTAATTCCAATGGAAGATTCAATTGTACAAAAACGTTGTGGACCTGAAAGTAGCTGGTAAATAACCAAGCCCGTCCAACGTTGACTTAAAATGCTCATTGCTTTTTCAAATTTAGGACAGAGTTGAGATGTATTCATAATGACCACTCCTTATCATTTATTTTATCACAAGTAAACATAAGGTAACAAAATTACTATATGTGAATTAATGAGTTGACGTAAGTTAATTATTTGTATACACTTACTTACGAAAAGTAATTAAGTTACATTTTTAAATTATACTCTTTAGAAAGGAGTGATTAAGGATGAGCAAACAGGAAGCGGGCGCTACCTTCCTTAGGGTAATATTAGGAGTTATATTTTTCTTCCATGGAATGGATAAATTCCAGTCAGGAATTGAAAATACGGTAGGGTTCTTTGATAGTGTTGGAATACCTGGAATCGCAGCTTATATTATTGCGGCCATTGAACTTGTTGGCGGAATCGCTATGGTTTTAGGGTTGGGCACAAAGATCGTTGCCTATTTATTTGCGATTATTATGTTTGGGGCCATTATTACGGTTAAATTTTCTGCTGGGTTTCTCGGTGGATATGAATTGGACCTGGCGTTACTAGGCATGTCTATTTATATAGCCCTTTCCAATAGTACAGGACTCTCACTGGATAATGCCTTGTTTTCAAAAACACAGGATAAGTTATCTAAAGCCTCTTAAAGAGAGGAAATTATTAAAGAAAAGGTGAGGAATGAATGGGTATACTCAATAAATTATTTGGTCAGGAAAAGGAGAGGAATACAATGTCAAACGTTAAATTAGCCATTATCTACTATAGCTCTACAGGAACTAACTACCAAATGGCACAGTGGGCGAAGGAGGGAGCTGAAGCCACAGGTGCAGAGGTCAAACTCGTAAAAGTTCCTGAGCTTGCCCCACAGGAAGCTATTAATTCCAACCCGGCCTGGAAAGCACATGCAGAGGAAACTGCAGATGTACCAATGGTGGAAATGGAGGATCTGGAGTGGGCGGATGCCATTATCTTCAGTATGCCAACACGTTTTGGGAATCTCCCAGGACAAATGAAGCAATTCCTTGATACCACCGGCGGTCTTTGGGCGAATGGAAAGCTTATCAATAAGGTGGTAAGTGGTATGTCATCTGCAAGCAACGCTCATGGTGGTCAAGAAGCAACCATTCAGGCTCTGTATACCTCCATGATGCACTGGGGAGCGATTATTGCTGCACCAGGTTATACGGATGCCGTTCAATTTTCTTCAGGTGGAAATCCATATGGAGTCAGTGTAACGGTGGATCAAGAAGGAAATATGCAGGAAGACGTACAAGAAGCTGTGATGCACCAGGCAAAACGGACGGTTACCATCGCTACTTGGGTGAAACAAGGACAACAGCAATAATTAGTTAAAACCTTTGACTACAATAAATATAAACTCGTAAAAGAATATGCAATAAAAAACAGTGCCTAATATCTGCTGGGTATTAGGCACTTTTCAAATAGGGGAAATCTCACAATAATTGGAGGAATTTCATTGTCATTTCATCAAAAGCCCGTTACGTTTGTAAAACATGTGAACATTAAAGTGCAAAACTTGGAACGATCTCTTCAATATTATCAAGAAGTTATAGGGTTGAATATTGTAGAGCGAACTACAAACGGTGCTAAGTTAACAGCTGATGGGAAAACTTGTATTCTATCCATAGAGCAGCCGGAAGATGCGATACCTAAGAAGAGTAGGACGACCGGCTTATATCACTTTGCTCTTCTTGTCCCTCGCCGTTCAGATTTAGCTAACATTGTAAATCATTTTATTCAGAAAGGGATTCGGATAGGATCTTCTGATCATCTAGTTAGTGAAGCTCTCTATTTAAATGATCCGGACGGGAATGGCATTGAAATTTATGTGGACCGTGACCCTTCAGAGTGGGAGTGGAAGAACAATGAAGTCGCCATGACAGTTGATCCGTTAAATTTTACAGATTTGCTCAAAACAGCGGATTCAACAGAACCATGGGATGGCCTTCCTGCCGGTACGATTATGGGGCATATCCACTTACATGTTTCTCAATTAGAAGAAGCGGAGGAATTTTACACAAAAGGTCTTGGGTTTGAAGTGGTTAACCGATTTGGCGATCAGGCACTTTTCATTTCAACAGGTAACTACCATCATCATATTGGTTTAAACACGTGGGCTGGGGTTGGAGCTCCGGCACCTTCCAAAAACAGTGTTGGACTAGCATCGTTTACGATCATTTTACCCGATGAAGAAAATAGAAAAAATGTGGTCGCTAGTCTGGAGGAGCTTGGTGCACCTGTCAAAGAGGAGAATGGTATTTATATTACATCTGATCCATCTGGAAACAGCATTAACCTGGAAGTGTGACAGTCCTTGCACTAATTTAATTCTTTTAGGGTAAAAGAGCCTACTTCCTTTATGGAGGAGTAGGCTCTTTCGTTTCTTACACAAATTATTTGCACTTTAGTGTAGCAGAGTGCGGGGAGAGTTTAAATATATTACAAAGCCAGTGGGACTGTCCCCACTATTGTGCTTGTCTGGAGACGGGCTTGGTTTCTTTTATGCTTTTTCCTTCTGTGACCCGCTTTTTTGACCAGAAGGTTGCTAGAATCGGACCGGAAATATTGTGCCAGACGGCTGCGATGACATTAGGCAGGGCCGCTAATGGTCCGAAGTGAGCGGTTGCGAGAGCTACGCCAAGACCGGAATTCTGCATCCCGACTTCGATGGATATCGCTCTTCGTTTACTCTCATCCAAGCGCATCAATACAGCTGCTGCATATCCCAGGAAAAGGCCAAGCAAGTTATGAAGCATGACCGCTGAGAAAATCAGCAACCCGGAAGTGGTGATACTTTCTACGTTCGCTGCTACGACTGCGGAAACGATGATGATGATCGCGAGAACGGAAATCAGCGGAACGACGGTGGCACTTTTTTCAACGGTTGCCGGAAAGATTCTTCTGAGCAAAACCCCGAGGGTGATCGGAACAATGATGACTTGGACAATGGATAAGAACATCGCGACTGGGTCCACGGGCAGCCATTGTCCTGCTAGGGCTAACAGGATCAACGGAGTCAGAATCGGTGCAAGCATGGTAGATAAGGAAGTCATTGCAACAGAAAGGGCAAGATTTCCTTTCGCCAGGTAGACCATGACATTGGATGCTGTACCGCCTGGAACGGAACCGAGGAGGACCAGTCCTGCTGCCAGTTCAGCCGGTAAATTCATAAAGTAGGCAAGCATGAAAGCTACTAACGGCATTAAAACGAATTGGGCAGCGACTCCGATGATAACGGGGACAGGTTTACTTAATACCAGCTTGAAATCTACGGGTTTAAGCGTGAGTCCCATCCCGAACATGACGACTCCCAATAGAATCGTGATATACGCACCCAAACCTATGAAAGGTTCCGGGATGAAAAACGCGATGAGCGCTACACCGATCACCAAAAATGCAAAGTATTTTCCGGCTAGGTTACTGATCGTCTCTAGTAATTTCATTTGCCTCTTCCTTCCGTATCTATAAGTTTATGAGGATTCATGATTCCTTTCGGGTCCAGTGCCGATTTGATCTGTCCCATGACATTCAGTGCACTTCCATGTTCACGCTTCAAATACTTCATTTTCCCACGCCCGACGCCATGCTCTCCAGTGCATGTTCCGCCGCGTGCCAAAGCGTATTCCACGATGGCTTCATTGAATTGTTCCGCCATCCTTACTTCTTCTGGATTTTCTGTATCGATCATCAATAAGGCATGGTAGTTGCCATCACCGACGTGACCCAGGATGCCTGCTTCGAAGTCCAATTCCTCGATTTTTTCTCTTCCATGTTTGATGGCACTTGCTAATTCCGAGATAGGTACACAAACATCTGTGACCATGAGCTTTCTTCCAGGGTTGCCATGGATATAGGCATAGGCTAGGTTATGTCGTGCTTCCCAAAGCTTGGTGCGGGCTGCATTATCCTTTTCAAAATGGACTTCTTCACAGTGATGATCTGCGACGATTTCTTCCATAAAATCGACATCATGCTTGAGACCAGGTTCATTCCCATGAAATTCGAGGAACAACGTAGGTTTTTCTTTATAATCCATTCCGCTGAAGCTGTTCACTTGCCTGATGGAAGCTTCATCGACGAGTTCGACACGGGCGACCGGAACACCTGTCTGCAAAATCGAAACCACTGCCTCGACAGCATCATCGACAGTCGGGAAAGATGCTCTTGCCGCCATAATATTTTCCGGGATTCCGTATACTCTCAACGTCAGTTCGGTAATACAGCCGAGCGTTCCTTCCGAACCGACATATAGGCTTGTCAGGTCATAACCGGAAGCGGACTTCTGCGCCATGTTTCCTGTGTGAATGATTTCACCGTCCGGCAGCACTACTTCTAGATCATTCACCTGATCCTTCATAACTCCATATTTGACAGAGGTTGTTCCGCTGGCATTGGTAGCTGCCATCCCTCCGAGCGTTGCGTCTGCCCCTGGGTCGACCGTGAAAAACAGGCCGTATTTCTTCAGTTCCTTATTCAATTGCGACCGTGTGACACCAGGCTGGACCTTGACGAGAAAGTCCTTTTCCCGGATTTCAATGACTTTGTTCATTAATGTAAAGTCAATGGTAATTCCCTTATCATAAGGAATGACATGCCCCTCGAGGCTTGATCCCAGTCCAAAAGGGACGATCGGCGTATCATTTCTATCCGCCACTTTGACAATCTCACTTACTTCCTCCGAACTTTCGGGGAAAACCACAATGTCCGGATTATTCCCGGCATGATAGGATTCATCTTTGCTGTGGTGCTCAAGAATCGTTTCATTGGTAGAGATTTGGTCGTCTCTTAAAAAAGCTTTCAATTCATCTAGTAAAGTCTCGATACTAGTACTCATATGTATGTCACCTCTGTAGTCTAATTAAATCGTTTATTCCAAGGATTATACATAATACTCTGAAAATTTACAACCTTTCTTAAGGATGTTTGCATAAAATACTAGGATTCTGGTTATCATCCACCGGTATGTCTATATGGTGGGGGAAGTGCTAAAGAGGAGGAGGGGGGGAGAATTTTTTTCCTGAAAATGTGCTGCTAGCATTTAAAGGGTATTCCCAGAAGAAAGTAATTGTATTAATTAAATAATCCGCCGTATCTATGAATGTTACGTTTTTCAAAATAGAACATTTCTATTTCATGTCCATGTGTGGTTGAAATGCGGAAGCACTAGACCAATCCCGCGTTTCGAAGGGAATCCGTCGTCAAAAGTGGAAATGGCATAAATAACACGCTTAATCAGATAGATGAAGCATATTATTTATGTCATTTCACCCACAACTTTATGCACGCCAACTATCTTACTGTGGTCCGAAACTCTTATCCCTTCCTTTAAATAACCTGCCTCATTTAGTCACATGTAATTATTTACCTTAAAGTGAAAGGACTTCCAATTTTCGTTATTGAAGTGGTAATAGACATAAAAATTTGAAGGAGGATGATGACTGATGAGGAAAAAAGTCTTATCAATGGCTTTAGCAGGTACTTTACTTGCTGCTGGATCAGCTACAGGAACAGTATTAGCAGGTGACAACAGTGCCAACGGTCCAAACTATGGGGGCAACGAAACGATCAAAAATGAACGACTTCACAATTATGAAGAGATGGTTAAAGTATTGGAGAAGGCTGATAGCCAATCTGAAGCTATGGAGCTAGAAACCTACGGAGAGTCTGTAAAAGGACGAGACTTATACTTAGCAAAGTTCGCTTCTGATGAAGATAACCCTACTATATTATTTCTTACACAACAGCATGGAAACGAGACGTTAACAACAGAAGGAGCTCTTAAACTTATTCAGAAACTAACTTCAAACGGTAAGAAAACTCAAGAAATTCTTGATAACGTAAATGTTCTTATTGCTCCACGCTTGAATGTTGATGGGGCAGAAGGAGATGTTAATTTTTCTTTGGATGATTATGTATCAGGCACACATACGCGCTATAACGCAAACGGAGTTGATTTAAACCGTGACCATGTGGACCGCGAACAGCCTGAAACGAAGGCTTTTCATGAGAATGTTTTACAAAAGTACAGTCCGGATTACATGATTGATTTTCACCACCAGGGTACACAAACGACCCTCGGTGATTCAGATGAGCTTGTTTCAGGTTCTATTCTATATCCGACGACAGAAAATGTAGATAATGAAGTACTTCAACGTTCGAAGCAGCTTGGATCTGTTGTTTACAATGCTGTAAGTGATAAAGGGTATGGCTTACTTTCTAAGTATCCTGGTGGATCAGCAGAAACGATCAGTCGTAACGGTCTTGCAGTAGAATATGATATCGCCACGTTATTGTTTGAAATGCGTGGAATGGCCGATCACGAATACGATGATTATGTCCTAGGTCAAAAGAGCAACGGGAAATTGATTCAACAAGCTGTTACTGCAATGGAAGAAGCACTTGAATCTCTAGCTGATGGTTCTATTAATGAGGCAGACACGTCCTTTTGGGATGACCTTCCACGTAGTGGTTATGGCGAATAATTAGAAGCGCAGGGTACGCGCTTCCTAAGCATATAAATGGTACATGATTATGCGTCATTGGAAATATTGAATAATTTAATAAAGGATCTCTGTAAAAGAGAAGCAAAGTTCATTTTGGGCTTATAAAAGGGCAGGAGATCTATTCTTGCTTCATGATACGTCCAAAACAGCCCATACAAAAGAGCGCTTCAGTCACGAAGCGCTCTTTGTTTATTCTGTGATAACTTTTTCCGGACATTTTCATTCAATGCATCCATCTCTTCAATGAACTGTTCACTCGAAGCGATGATCCGCTCGGACGATTGTTCTGTCGTTTTCAGTGCTTCGAATACGTTATCGAAAGACTCTTGAAGAGCTTCCATACTGATCGCCGGATTCTCCATCATCTGTGTCGTTTCTTCGGCATTCTCTTTCAGATTCCTCGAGTTCGAAAGCAGCATCTCCTCGGTCGCTTTATTGACGCCGTTCACTGTATCGATCACTTGCCGCTGATTGTTCAAAGCGAGCTGGATCGAAGCGGAGACGGTAATGATATTTTTCGTCATTGTAACGGCATTACGGACTGATTCTTTCAGCTTTTCATTGTTTTTCTTGATGATATCGACGGAAGAAATACTCTGATGCAAGACACTTTTCATCTGAGTCATGTTCCTCGTACGCGTGATGATTTTCTCTTTTCCTTCTGTAAGCAGCGCCACATCGTATTCGCCTGTCGCTTCTTTTTCTTTCAAAAGCTCAAAAAGCTTCTTCCCGAGGTAGATTTGCTTGTCCAGGTCATAGATACGCTTCTGGGCGTTTTCTTTAATCAGCTGCAACTCGACACTGTCTTCTTCGAGCCGATCTTTCCCTGCCAGCAGACTGCGAACTACCGTATCAATCTTCGAGTCGACGGTTTGATATTTCCTCATATAGCGGTCGATCGGCTTTGTTTTGCTTAGCTTATAGAAGAACCGCTGCACACCGTTGCCTTCGGTGCGCTTTGGATCAAGGTCCGACACGATCGCCTCGAGTTCATTCAGCGATTCAGGTATGTCGTTATTGCCTCTTGTCATGAGGTCGTTTACCGGGTGCTTCAGCGTTTCCATCGTCTCCCCGGCGACGCGCTGTTCCTTTTCACCGAGGTCGCCAAGCTCTCTCATCACTTCGGATAGGGAGGCGTCCCTGGACGATTCGAACTTTCCTGCATAGGCTTCGGCCTCTTCGTTCAGACGGTCGATGTCTTCTTTTTCAATAAGCGTCATCGCTTCTCTCAGGTCCTGATGGTTCATTTCCGCTTCTTTGTCTCTATGCAAAGATTTTTCACTCATGTGTCTACCTCCTGTCTGAAAATTCGTTGGTTTGTAAAAAAACAAACGGCAGGTTGCTACACTTAAAAGAAACTCTCTTCTTCCTTGTTGTACTTGGAAGAGATGATCCCTTTGCTTCTGGCAAAATTGTGTGTATGACTTTCTTCTTCTTTTTGCTCCAGTGTTTCGATGAACTTATGCAAATCGTACATCGTCTCCAACAGTTCATGTTTCCGTGTTTCCTTATTCTCATCGGATAATCGCTGGAACGATCCGATGAAGTCAGGAACGTCTTTTTCCACCATCGTCTCAAGGCTGTAGTGTTCCTCGATATCGAGTTCTTCCATTCGTTGTAATTGGTTCACTGTCCGTTTTTTTAAAGATGTCCATTCCTGTTGAAGATCAGGATGGTTCTCAAGGAACGGGAAGTCCCAGCCTTCGAGTATCGTTTCTCCGGGATGTTCGGAAGTTGTTTCATCCCGCGATTTTTCCTTGTTCTTCTCTACATAGGAATCGAGATACGAGAACAACACCTTCGAAAATTTACGCAATGTGTCTCCGAGTCCTTTTCTTCTCGTGAATTCTTCTTTTAAAAACGTAGGGGAAAATGCCTGATTTTCTTCTTCTCCCATTTCAAAGCGTCCAAGCAGCGTTTGCGGTGGCTTCCCGTAAACTTCGATGGTGCCCCTGAACGTGTCGGAAGTTGGAATGACGGCGGTGAAAAAGACCCCGTTCCAAAATGCATCCAAAATATATCGATTGTTCATCTCTACCAGTTCTTTTATATTCAGATCGAAATAAACAGGGCGTTTCTTTTTAATCACCTGTTTCATATCTCTCATCGTGTGAAAGTCGATGTAGCGCTGATATTCGGAAGTGTGTGGCATGAATTTTCTTTCCAAATTCTCAAGTGCAGAAGAGTAGAGGGTTTCCATGCTTCGTCAGCCCCTTTGTGGTCCTTCTTTTTTCCACGATAAAATGTTCCATTCTACTTCAAGAATACCACAAATGGAAGTTTTACACTAAGAAATGCCTATGTTTTCATACCAAAAAATGGAGGAGGGACACCCTCTCATGTTACTCGTCTAGTCCTAAATATTATTAAGGTAACGGCACATAATAAGAATTGCATTCATTTTCCATCAACTATTAGGAAAGCTGGACCATACGATTTCTCCCATCTCTTTAGGAAAGGATGAATACTATGACGCAATCGAATATGCACCTTATTCTCCGTTTGGAAATCAATAAAAATCATAATTCTTTTGGAGAGATTGCTACCATCATTAGTGACTCCAAAGGGGACTTAACAGCTATTGATGTCATCAAAGAAGGCGCAGAAACAACGATAAGGGATTTAACGATTAAGGTGAGTAACAAAGAGGATCAGGAAACAATGGTCCAATCGATCAATGATTTAGACGGAGTTACTATACAGCACATTTCTGACAGGACATTTTTAGTTCATCTTGGTGGGAAAATCGAGGTTAGACCGACGCTTTCCATTGATAACAGGGAGGAATTATCCCACGTCTATACACCAGAGGTCGCCAGGGTTTGTAAAGCGATTGATGAAGATCCTTCCCTTGCTCATAATCTGACAATCAAAAGAAACGCTGTTGCTGTCATTTCAGACGGAAGTGCTGTTTTAGGATTGGGGAAATTGAAACCGGAAGCAGCTATGCCGGTGATGGAAGGGAAGGCCATGCTTTTCAAACAATTGGCGGATATAAATGCATATCCTCTTTGTCTCGATGAAGAAAATGCCGAAAATATCATCCAAATAGTCAAATCATTAAGTCCATCATTCGGTGGCATTAACTTGGAAGACATCTCATCCCCAAGGTGTTTTGAAATCGAGGAACGGCTAAAAGAAGAATTGGATATTCCTGTTTTTCATGACGATCAGCATGGAACAGCGATCGTTGTCCTTGCTGGAGTCATCAATGCCCTGAAGTTGGTGAAAAAAGATCTGAAGCAGTGTAAAATCGTTGTCTGTGGCATCGGAGCAGCAGGAATTTCCATTACCAAAATGCTGTTAAAAGCAGGAGCGGAAAACATCATCGGTGTAGATAAAGAGGGAGCAATCACTAAGGAAGAGCATTATGAAAACCCTATGTGGACATGGTATGGAGAGAATACCAATCCAAACCGTGAAACAGGACCTTTACCAACGGTCATCCAGGATGCTGATATATTCATCGGTGTAGCTGCAGCCAATATCCTTCAAGTAGAAGATATTAAAAAGATGGCCGAGGACCCGATTGTTTTTGCTCTGGCAAATCCTGATCCGGAAATAGCACCGGAAGTAGCAAACCCCTACGTAAGAGTGATGGCAACCGGAAGATCTGATTTCCCTAACCAAGTGAATAATGTGTTATGTTTCCCCGGCATTTTCAGAGGAGCATTGGATTGTAAAGCCTCCACCATCAATGATGAAATGAAGCTCGCCGCCTCTAAAGCTATTGCCGATGTGATTCCTGAGGATGAACTCAATGAAGATTATATTATCCCAGGGGTTTTTAACAAGAATGTCGTTCCTAAAATTAAGGAGGCAGTTGTTGAAGCAGCATACGCAACTGGTGTCGCCCGAAATAAGAAGGATATTTAAATGTATCGAGTATTAAGGGACAAAACCCTATGTTGTAAGGCTACTATTGATGTATTCCGAATCCAACAACCATATTTCTGGTTTTAAAAAGATGGGGCATTAGAGAAGAAATACTCTACTACTCATGCCCCATACATCTAAATTATGTGTCGTAAATCAAAAGAACAATCAGACAAAGTGATCAGGCTTAAAAAGGAACTTTAATAACAAAAGTCCCTTGTAGTAAGTGTGGTTACCTTATTGTTAACAGCAGGGTGTGCAACACGGGGTAGTACTGCTATTGTCGGTTTTCCAAAAGACTAGCTTTTTAAAGTTCCATTCCTTTTTATTATGGGAAGGAATAGGGGTAGAATAAATATTAGCTTTATTGCTCTTTATTTCTTCTAATCGCTTTTCAATAGCATAAAAGTTATCCATATCGTTTCCTCCTCATTTGCAGCAAGACTGCTCAGCTTTATTTTTCCCAACATCATCTTTTTTCGTATAGAAAAATTCCCAATCATTGCCTTCTGGATCCGTTATCCAGAATTTATCTTGAAGGGCATAGCAGCAGTTTGTATCCTTCTCTTCACGAGTGAAGAATCCGAGTTTTTCAAGACGCTGCTTATGCCGGTCAATATCCTCTTGGTTCTCCACTTGAATCCCAAAATGGCCCACCTGATTACCAGATACTTTAGGTGTTACATTAAGGGTGAAATTGAGTTGAAGACCCTCAGGTAAGTATTTTGCATAATCATCTTTCTTTTTCACAGGTTTTTCATCAAAAACATGATTATAAAACTCAATGGACTTCTCCAGATCCACTACATTTAATCCTACATGTACATTCATTTTCAGTCCTCCATTAATCAATTTTTTTTGATTTATTGTTTAAAAAAATTAGTCTCGACGAAACAGACAACAAAGTTCCTCAGATAAAACATGATTTATTTCTGAATGGTTTAACGTGTAATAGCTCCAAGTTCCCCTTGTTTCTTTTTCAATAAGCTTGGCATCCATTAAGATTTTCAGATGGTAGGATAATTTCGATTGTGGAAGATGCAACTTCTCTGATAAATCACAAACACAGACTTCACCATGTTGGGTTATTTCATATAGAATATGAAGGCGTTTTTGGTCAGCTAAGGCTTTAAATTTCTTTTCATAAAGATTAAAAGTATTTTTCAACGATACATCTGTATAGGAAATGACATCTGTATAGGAAATGGATTTATCCACATCATCTCCTCCTTAAATCAATTTATTTTGATATATAAAGTGTATGTCAGAAAAGTCAGAAAGTCAACAATTTAATCAAAAATAATTGATGAATAAGCTATGTCATTGTTACGTTTCCTTATCGGAGGTCTTTTATATAAAGAGTTAGTTTGACAATGACTTAGTATTCTTTTATAATTCGAAACATGTCGAACTATAATAATGAAAATCTTAATCAATTTAGTGAAATGTTCAAAGCACTTTCGAATGTTCATCGGTTAAATATTTTTCTTTATTTAGCCGAGTACTGTAATCCTGGCGAACTGAGCACAGAGAAAGAAATGAGATTAACAGTGGGGGAATTGGGAGAAGGATTAAATATTGCACCTTCCACGGTTTCGCATCACCTTAAGGAACTGAGGCGCACGGGATTAATACGCATGGACCGCCAAGGCAAAAATATAGAGTGCTGGGTTGAAGAAAAAACAATCGATCAGTTAGTTGAATTTTTTCAAACATCTAAAGGGGGGGAATAATTTTTTTAATAACAATTCGATATTTGTAGAATTGTAGAAATGATAGGAGGCTCGTATATGTTTAAACTATTGTTTAGTGGCCTTATTATAGGTTTTGTCTCATCTCCCACTTGCCCGAGTAATGGGGAAGAAATAAAACATGGTACGAAGTATGGGTTCGCTTCATCTCTCCTAGTGGGGGCAGGTGCTGTCACAGGGGATGCAATTGTCTTAGCAGCTATTTTACTTTGGCTCATGCCATTCATTGGATCAGACTCTATCATTGTCACTTTTCTGTGGCTTTTTGGAAGTATTGTACTTTTTTATGTTGCCTGGGGTATTTTTAAAGAAATCAGGACAGTTCAAGGCGTGGGAGAAAAACGCACGATGGATTTAATGAATCCGGTAAGGCATTATTTTAGAGCCTTTTGGATAGGAATAGCAATAACTACTTTTAACCCTTTTACTGTGTTGTGGTGGATGGGCTTGCTTACCCCAATCGTAAATGATGGAAATAGCATCTCTATGGTTTATCCATTAGCTGTTTTATTTGGTGCGTTATTATGGTTTGTTTTATTAGCTATACTTTTACATCTTGGAGAAAGATGGCTGAACAAAAAGAGTAGACAAGCTATTCTTTTAATAAGCGGTCTGGCAGTTCTAGGCTACAGTATTTATTTCTTGATTCAGTTTGTGAACCAAATATTTTAAAAATAGATTAGCCTAAACATATTTTGATGGAGCCTGACCCCCGATGCGTTAACCCTTTAGTGAAGCGGGGGTCAGGCACTAATGTTGACCCTTCCAAACTATGATTCTTCTTTTTCTTATTTCGAATTCTCCTGTATAGTGAAAGCATAAAGCAGGAAGAGAGAACGCGGAACTATATATAACCAAGGGGGAAATAGAATGCGAAGGATCATCCTATCGACCGAAAGCGGTGCCGACTTACCTAATGATTTAGCTGAAAAGTACAATGTTCAAGTAGTCCCCATGCATATCATTATGGATGGAAAGGATTATTTAGACGGTTCTTTGCCGGTCCAGGACATTTATGACTATTATGAACGCACGAAGAAAATACCCTCCACTACTGCCACGAATGCTCATGAGTACCAAGAGTTTTTTGCATCTATAAGAGAGAAATTCCCCGATTGCATCATCATACATATTGGTTATACATCAAAAGCGTCTTCTTCTTTTCAAAATGCTGTCATTGCTGCGGAAGAATTGGAAGACATTTATCTTATAGATGCTCTGAACGTTACAGGAGGACTAGCTGGGATTGTATTGTATGCCGCTGAAGTCTTGGAAAAAGAACCTGATATGGAAGCAGAACGTTTCGTTGAAAAAGTAGAGGCAATCGTTCCTAAAGCTAGGCTCGCTTTCATCCCAGGCAGCCTGGAGTTCCTTAAAGCGGGAGGACGGGTTAGCAATATGGCTTCACTGATTGGATCTTTGTTGAAAATCAAGCCATGCATAGAGCTGAAGGATGGCAAGCTTATCTCTACAAAGAAATACCGCGGGAAAATGATTAGTTCTACGGAAAAACTCTTGAGGGATTACTTCAATGGATTCAATATCGATCGTGAGCGGCTTTATTTTATCTATTCCATCGGGCTCGATGAAAGGATCAAGCAGCGGATGGATGAGATCGCCAAAGAAAACGGATTCCAAAATATAAGATGGATCCAAGCGGGCGGTATGATTTCGACTCATTCTGGAGCCGGTGGCTTCGGGGTAGCGGGGTTAGAGCAATAGAAAAAATCCTCGATAGGAACAATGAGTGATAGGGATCGATTGCTGATATATATAAAGAATTGAGGTGATGAGATGAAAATTTTGAATTTCGGATCTTTGAACATCGACCGGGTGTACCGTGTTCCTCATTTTGTAAGGGAAGGCGAGACGCTCAGTTCCAGTGGGTACGATGTTTTTGCCGGCGGGAAAGGACTGAATCAATCGGTGGCTCTAGCTAAAGCGGGAGCTGATGTGTTTCATGCGGGCAAAATCGGTCCTGAAGGGCTGTTTTTAAAAAAGGAACTCGCTGACCAAGACGTACATACAACATTCATTGAGGAAACGGGAACAGTGACCGGGCATGCGATTATCCAGGTGACGGATGCGGGGGAGAACAGTATTCTGCTTTTCGGCGGGGCGAACAAAGAAATCACAGAAGAACAAATCCATCGTGTACTGGATCACTTTGAGGCAGGGGACATGCTCGTCATGCAAAACGAGCTCAATGTACTCGAGACGGTTCTCGACCGAGCGTATGAAAAAGGGATGATCCTTGCCTTCAATCCTTCTCCGATGACCGACCAATTAAAAAAGCTGGATTTGAAAAAGCTGAGTTATCTGATTCTGAATGAACTGGAAGCGGAAACTTTAATGAAAGAAAAAGAAACGGAAAATCAGCTTATGAAACTGAGAAAACAAGCACCAGAGTTGAAAATCGTCCTCACACTAGGAGCTGAAGGTGTGATCTATGAAGATGAATCGCAGAGGATCACTCAACAAAGTTTTCCAACAGAGGTCGTAGATACGACGGCTGCTGGTGATACATTCCTCGGTTACTTCCTGAGCATGGTCGCATGTGGGAAACGGACAGAAGAAGCGCTGAGAATGGCGTCAAAAGCGGCCTCTCTTGCCATTTCTCGTGAAGGGGCGAGTGTCTCTATTCCTTTTTTATATGAGATCCGGGAAGATTAAGGCCAATATGTACAATTAATGAAAGGTGGGGAAGGGGTGGCTATTCATCTGCTCTGAACTTTAGAAAGGGGTAATGGAATGAGTTCTAAAATATCTGAAGATCTACGAATAAAAGGAACGGAGACCACAATTGTTGAATTTTGGCGCTGGGCTTATTCAGACCTATTAAGTAACACGAATAGAGGAATATTAGCGGAATTTTTAGTTGGGCATGCGTTAGGACTAACAACTGAACCGAGGATGGTGTGGGATAAAGCGGATTTCGTCTATAATGGAAACTCTATAGAGGTAAAGTCATCTGCATATATCCAATCTTGGGAACAAAAGCAGCCTTCTAAGATTGTTTTTAGTATATCTAAAGCAAAAGCTTGGGATTATTCCACAGGAGAAATGAGCTCAGAGGCACAAAGAAATTCAAATTGTTATGTATTTTGTGTCTTTACTGATAAGGATAAATCAAATCATGACATTTTAGATGTAAATCGCTGGGATTTTTACGTCCTCACAACGTCATTTCTTAATCAAAATTTTCTTGAACAGAAATCGATATCACTATCAACGATTCAAAAATTTTGCAGCCCTGTGACCTATAGTAATTTAAAGAAAGAAGTTGATAGTTTACTAAGTTGATAAGTGATTTGAAAAGGTCACTAGTAAGCCGTGTTATTTGTTGTTATGTTGTTCCTTTTGGGCTTGCTTCTTTTTTTATCCGTTATATATGCCAAAAAATAGGATGGAAAGTGAATTAGCGTGGGGGTTGAATAAAGGGAAGGTATGTAAAAGGAGCCCTGCGAATCCATTTGGTTCGTAAGGCTCTACTTGTATTTTAAGACGGAGTTTTGTGTCAGCCTCTTTTGGCTGTATTTATAGACTTATTAAACGCCTACTCCGCCGCCTCCACCTCCACCCAATAATCCACCATTCTCTGGTGTAGGGAGTGTGAAAGAAGGAGCAGTTGTAGAGGTATCACATCTATTTGGATTCACATCACACACTTGACCAAAGCGATCTTGTATCACTGGACGTGTGACCGTAATTGTTGTACGTAAAACGATTTTAAATAATATACCTTCCACAAGCGTTAAGCCTGCAACATCAACAACAGGTACGCCTGGTTGAGTAAAGATGCCCTCTACTTCAAGCGGAGTTTCTTGAAGCGTGTCTTCTGGACAAGCTCCAGGGAAATCTGTATGCTCTTGGAAAGGAATGGTAGTGTTTAATGTAACCGGTAAGTCTATACCTGCAATCGTAATAGTAATCGTAGCTGGTATGAGACCAATATTTACAACTTTATCTCTAATAATTCTTGCATTTTGAGTAATCGCATCTAAGTTAGGCACGACATTTATAGATACGATATCTTCTAAGTCAACTAACCCCTCAAAAAGTGAAATTGGCAAAGTTGTTTCTGCTACTTTTTGTACGGTTTTTGAACCAACTAATGAATTTACCAATACACAATCATTGGTTAAATGAGCTGGTTTTGGACCTGCGGCTTCATTGTTGCAATTACAAGTAGAAGTACAAGGTTTCGGATCTTCGTGACATTGTTCTGGTTTGCATTTCTTTTTACGCTTTTTAGGTTTGATTGGTAATTTTCCTGGAACTTCAATTCTTCTGCCACAATTTTTATTCCCCATATTTTGGATCACCCTTTTTTTAAATTTTGGAAATTAAACATTTCAAGGTATCATATTGCCAATGGAAAATTTTGTGCGGGATAATTTTGGATATAAAAATACCTAATCCTAACGCCCAAATGAAACGATGATAGAAAAAGAGGAAGCTGGCGATGGATTGGTGGTAGAGTTTAAAAAAGAGGCTCGCGTATGTTAGTCTTTGTAGGAACCATGGGGTAGAAAATGAGTCAAACTGTTAGTCTATATGCAGGTTTGTAGGAAGCTGATGTAATGAACTTCTTTCTTTTCTCTTTGAAAGTGCCTGACCCCCAGTCCGTTAACCCTTTAGCGAAGCGGGGGTCAGGCACTAATACGACTGAGCTCATCCAGGAATGTTTTGACAAATATTCTGAACATGTTACGATATGATTGAAAAACATTAAATTCATAGACGATCCACTAGGGGTGCCTTCTCATAAGGCTGAGATTAAAGTGTAGCTTTAAGACTCTTAGAACCTGATCTGGTTTATACCAGCGTAGGGAAGTGGCAGTTAGCGTGTATCTTAAGCTACATAATAGATTTTACACCTGAAACCACTTTCTTTACGCACCTAAAGAAAGTGGTTTTTTTGTGTCTTTTTTTTTTGACTGTGGATCGTCAGGAAGAGGAGAGAATGACGATGACATTTTCACAACAGATCCGTAAAGCGGTAGATCCCATTTGGGAGGCAAGTTTTCACCATCCGTTTGTACAAGGGATTGGAGAAGGAACGTTATCGCTTGAGCAGTTTCGCTACTACGTCCTTCAGGATTCCTATTATTTATCCCACTTTTCAAGAGTGCAGGCGATGGGTGCGGCTAAGTCAGAGGACATGAAAACGATGGCCAGTATGGCTTCTCATGCTCAGGGTACTTATGAAGCAGAGCTCGCGCTTCATGAAAATTTCTCAAAAAGGCTTGGGATAACAGATCAGGAGCGCAACGAGTTCACCCCTTCCCCGACAGCATATGCGTATGCATCCCATATGTACCGGGGAGCATTTCACGGAGATTTAGGTGATATCATCGCAACGATTCTTCCGTGCTACTGGCTGTATTACGAGGTCGGGGAGCACTTGAAAGAGCATCAACCACAAGAACCGATTTATCAAGAATGGATTGCCACTTATGGCGGGGATTGGTTTCGGACATTGGTAGAGGAGCAGATCCAGCGGCTCGATGAGCTGGCAGCATTGAAAACAGAAGCAGAGCGCGAGCGGATGAAAGAACTGTTCGTAATCAGCAGTCAGTATGAATACCAGTTCTGGGAAATGGCTTATAGAATGGAAGCATGGCCGTTTGACATGAGAACTTCTCTATTGGCAGGAAAAGGAGGATAACTGGTGAGGCCATCCATTCACTTGATTTCTACAGGAGATCAGACCTTTGCTGAACTGACCGACATGGTGACATCGGTACAGCGGGAGGTCGATTATCTCCATATTAGAGAAAAGCATCGCTCAGCGGCAGAAATTTTTGACGGCCTGCAACAATTGACGAATGCCGGATTTCCGATGGAGCGCATCATCATCAACGACCGGGCCGATGTAGCTTCCGTGGCACAAAGCTTCGGGGTGCAGCTGACTCACCACAGCCTGCCGGTTTCCCAAGTGAAACACACCTTTCCCGCCCTGAATGTAGGAAAATCCGTTCATTCTTTAGAAGGGGCGATAGTGGCGGATCAGGAAGGGGCGGATTTTCTGATTTACGGAAATCTTTATCCCACTTCTTCAAAACCCGGAAAAGCGGGGAAAGGATTGGACTCTTTACGTGAAATAGTCCGTCATGTGGGATGCCCGGTCGTTGGAATCGGCGGTATAACCCCGGAGCGAGCTTGTGATGTCATTCGCACTGGAGCCCGGGGAGTCGCTGTCATGTCCGGCGTTTTAAAGAAGGGAGATCCTGTAAAAGCCGCTCAAGCTTACCGGGCGGAAATCGATGAAGGAGGATGTTATGAATAAGCATTATGAAACGATTGTTGTCGGTGCTGGTGTGATCGGCAGTTCCATCGCCTATCATTTGGCCAAGCGGGGACACAGTGTTCTTCTTCTGGAACGGGGGACGATCGCTTGTAAAGCATCTTCAGCCGCAGCTGGCATGCTTGGAGCCCAATCGGAACTGAAGGAAGGTGATGATTCTTTATTCCAGCTCGCTAAAGCAAGCCGGGCGATGTTTCCGGCTCTATCACAAGAGTTGAAACAATATAGCGGCATCGATATTGGATTGCAGCAAAAAGGCATTTATAAAATTGCTGCTAATGAAGGGGAAAGGGAAGAGCTGCTAGCATATGGAGAAGCCCAACGAAACCTGGGGGAAGAAGCCAGATGGATTGAGCCAGAAGAGTTGCAACGGAAAGAGCCTGCGGTGTCTTCCCAGCTCAGTGGCGCCTTATTTCTCCCTAACGACGGCCAAGTTTCCGCCCCTGATTTGTCGAAAGCTTTTGCCTTGTCAGCAGTAGAGCTTGGAGCGGAGATTTTCGAGTATACAGACGTTCGAGGCTTGATCAAAGAGGGGCAGCAAGTGACAGGAGTGAAAACAAATAGAGGAGACTTTGATGCGGATCATGTAGTGGTCGCTTGCGGAGCCTGGAGCGAGGATCTGCTGGGAAAACAGGATTCGGTGCTGGATATGTATCCAGTAAAAGGGGAATGTTTTTCTGTTAAAACGAGACGCAGATTAATCCAGGGGACTCTCTTTTCCAAAGGGTGTTACATCGTTCCGAAAGCAGGAGGGCGCCTGGTGATCGGAGCGACAGAGAAGCCTGGGACGTTTGAGGAAACCGTAACCGTTGGCGGATTATTTCCGTTGATCAAAGAAGCGACTCAGATAGTGCCTGAACTTGCGTTGGCGGAGTGGGAGACAGCATGGACAGGACTTCGCCCACAAACAGAAGCCGCCATCCCATGTCTGGGACCACACCCGGAGTACTCTGGACTTTTCATTGCGTCCGGACACTATCGCAATGGTATTTTATTGTCGCCGATCACCGGAAAAGTAATTGCAGACTTAATCGAAGGAAAACAAGTCCCTCATGAGTGGATAACGACTGGAAACTTTTCACACAGAGGAGTGAACCTATGAAACTGCGAATCAATGGGGAATGGCTGACCGTCCCGGAAACGATCCATACGGTCGGTGATCTTCTAAGTCATTTTCAACTGGATCAGCGAGTGGTGATTGTGGAACAGAATGAAACAATTCTCGAGAAGGAATCGCGCTCAGAAATCAAGGTGCAAGACGGAGATATCATTGAAATTGTACAATTTGTAGGAGGCGGATGAAGATGTTGAAAATCGGTAGCCAGGAATTTCAGTCCCGTTTACTGTTAGGAACGGGAAAGTACCCGGATTTTGATATACAGAAAAAGGCTGTGGAGGTATCAGGGACGGATATCCTTACCTTTACGGTGAGAAGGATGAATATTTTTGAACCGAGCCAGCCGAATTTCCTTGAACAGCTCGATGTAGACAAGTATACTCTCCTTCCGAACACAGCGGGGGCGAAAAATGCGGAAGAAGCAGTGCGACATGCAAAGTTAGCCAAAGCTTCGGGTCTTTGCGATATGATCAAGGTAGAAGTGATCGGCTGTGACAAAACGTTACTGCCGGATCCTGTTGAAACGCTTAAGGCAACAGAGGAACTGATAAAAGAAGGATTTACGGTTCTCCCGTATACGTCCGATGATGTCGTTCTTGCCCGCCGGCTTGAAGAACTTGGTGCCCATGCGATTATGCCGGGAGCTTCCCCGATCGGTTCTGGACAAGGGATCATTAACCGTGAAAATCTCCGTTTCATCATCGAGCAATCAAGGGTGCCTGTCATTGTCGATGCCGGCATCGGATCCCCGTCTGATGCTGCTCAGGCGATGGAGCTTGGCGCAGATGGCGTATTATTGAATACAGCAGTTTCCGCAGCAGAAGACCCAGTGAAGATGGCGGAAGCGATGAAATTAGCCATCGAGGCCGGGCGTCTCGGTTATGAAGCAGGAAGGATTCCCAAGAAACGCTATGCAACAGCAAGTAGTCCGATGGAGGGAATGAGCCGGACATGAATGATCGCTATTCCAGGCAGACGCTTTTCTCTCCCATTGGAGAAGCCGGACAGAAAAAGATCAGAGACAAACACGTTCTGCTTCTTGGGGCAGGAGCACTTGGAACAGGGAATGCAGAAGCTCTCGTCCGTGCAGGGGTAGGGCGATTAACAGTGATCGACCGCGACTATGTCGAATGGAGCAATCTCCAGAGGCAACAGCTGTATACCGAACGGGATGCCAAGGACCGTCTCCCAAAAGCAATAGCTGCCAAACAACGGTTGATGGAAGTGAATAGTGAAGTACGAGTCGATGCCTACGTCATGGACGCAAACCCTGTTGAAATGGAACGCTTGTTAAATGGAGTCGATCTCATGATGGATGCCACCGATAACTTTGATGGCAGGATGATGATGAACGATCTCTCGCAAAAATATCAGATTCCATGGATCTATGGGGCTTGTGTGAGCAGTTATGGCATCAGCTATACGATCCTTCCGGGTGAGACCCCTTGTTTGAACTGCTTGCTTGATAGAGTACCCATTGGTGGTATGACCTGTGACACTGCAGGGATTATCAGTCCTGCGGTGCAAATGGTAATGGCTCATCAAACCGTAGAAGCGATGAAGATTTTAGTAGAAGATTGGTCGGCCGTCAGACAGAAGCTCGTCTCCTTCGATCTTTGGCAGAATCAGCATACATCCATCAACGTATCTAAAATGAAAAACGACAGCTGCCCTTCCTGTGGGGAAAATCCTGTCTATCCATTTTTAGAATACAAACAACAGATGAAAACCGCCGTATTATGTGGGCGTGATTCTGTCCAAATCCGCCCTCCGGCAAATAGGGAATGGAGTTTAGAAGAGGTAGCCAAAACGCTTGCCAAACAAGAGGGACACGTAGAACAAAACCCATACCTCGTTTCCTTTACAACGGAAAATAGACGGATGGTGCTGTTCAAAGACGGTCGTGCATTGATACACGGAACGCAGGATATAACAGAAGCAAAGACGCTTTACCACCGATACTTGGGCTAATAACGAAATCAGTTCTTCCTCCTCATCGGTACGGAACAACAAACCTTTCGAGTATTGGATTCATTGGAAGCAGGGGATAGGCTCATCACGAAATGGGGTCAGAAGAAGCACTGGAGATAACTGTCAGCTGCCTCTAACGCCATTTCCCGCGATGGAGCCAGCGCATCCATTCCCTTTTTACAAGAAACTGATGAGGGTCAACCAATAAAAGCAGGAACCTCTTTTGAAATCCAGAAGATTTTAAAAAACTAGGGAGCCTGATAAAAAGATGATTCCCGTAAATGGCAGGAATCATCTTTTTATGTTCTACTGCCCTCTTTAGTGGTTGCAATAGATCAGAAGACCATTTTCTATTAGACCGGCTACTGGGCTGTTTCTTTTGTTTTTTAATGGATAATATCTCCCGTTTTAAAATCAGTTAGCTGAAGATACTTCCTATATCCAGCTAACTTCCTAATAGAGGTACTACTTAAATATGGCCAAGTATTTTTTTCTATACTTTTTGTCATCGACCGTATCAATCAAATCTAAAGCGGTTTGTTTGATTGCTTCATCATTGAAATGGTCATATAGATTTCTCATGTTTTGAAGTATGTCATTGCGAATTAAAGTGTAATTTTTTTCATCTGTACCATTTTTAAAACGTTCCACCATATAATCCATAACCATTTCATTTTGCGATGGACCAGCAATTCCGACCTTCCATATCGATTGGAGACTATGCCTGGCTGTCACGAACTTTTCATCTTTGGTGACTTCCCACAACTTAGGGAAATCCTTCATCATCCGCTTCTCTGGATCGCTTTTAGCCAGGTTAGCTAAATATTGTGCTGCACGAGAGCGTTGGTGGTTATCTTTATGAGTTAAGTCCTCGAGCAGTCGATCCCATACTTCATACGCCCAATCAACTTTTTCATCCGTTATCTTTAATATATTTTGATAAGCTTCATACCGCTCATCTTTATCGCCTGATTTCGATTTTTCAAAATCCGATTTTAGTTGACTATCCATATTACACCGTCCCAGTTAAGATTCAATCTATTCCCTTTTTGGTAAATGTAATTTTCATAGGCTCCCCATTTACCATCAACCCGACAAAACCTTTCCTCTTACAACTATTCTTTTGGCATGAAATTACTGCTGTATGATCTGAATAAGGTTTCCACAAGTATCGTCGAAGACAGCTATCGTAATATCTCCCATATTCGTCGGCTCCATAGTAAACGTAACGCCTTTTTCCATTAACCGGTTGTACTCTTTGTGAATATCTTTAACGCCGAACATGGTTACTGGAATCCCATCGGCAAATAGCTTCTGTTGATACTCTTTTGCGGCTGGATGTTCATTCGGTTCGAGTAAAAGCTCCGTTCCGTCTTGTTCATCTGGAGAAACAAGTGTAATCCATCTATATTCTCCTGTAGGAACGTCATGTTTTTTAACAAATCCCAGCGTTTCTGAATAAAATTCTAATGCCTTGTCCTGGTCTTCTACGAATATACTTGTAACAATAATCTTCAAAATGTTTTCCTCCTGTGATCGTTGATTGGTGTTCGACTGTTAAATCTTGCTTGAAGCAGGGCCCTTGAAAAACCTCAGAAGTTTCAGGGGTTTTAATCCAACCATCCTTTCAGCAAATTTTTAAGTGGTTCCTTATGGAATATAAGTACTCGATACTTCCCTGATTTTTTCGATTTAACGAGCTTCGCCTCTTCCAATACAGTAAGATGTTTTGCTATCGCTTGTCTTGAAATGGAAAGATCGTGCTTCATAATGAGACGTGCCGTAAGTTCGTACAACGTTAACTCGTTGCGTTCGGATAGCTCGTCTAATATAAGCCGTCGAGTGGAGTCACTAAGTGCTTTGAATATAGCGTCTTTGTCCCAATTCATATATCAAGTATACGCAACTAACAGGTTGCATGTAAAGTATAAGCAACTAAAAAGTTGCATGATAAAGAGAGAAGGGTAGCCCGGATGGACAATGAATAAAAGCCAGAACCTCGTTGGTGAGGATCTGGCTTTTCCTATTACAGTTCTTCTAAAACATCATTCAGTTGCTCGCGTTGTTCTTCCATTTCTTCTAATGCATGTTCTATATTCCGTTCATGGATTTGTAAGATCAATTGTCCGTAATTGTCGCCAGGTACGGCCCATCTGCCGTTCAGCCCCGACCAGCTTGAAGCGATTCCGCGTGTGACAAGATCGAAGCGTGGATCGACTTTTTCGAAACGCGATGGAATCGGCTCTGTCGAAGTGTACGCATATAAATGTTGGATATGGGCGTGCACGCCTTCTTCTGGTGTGGAAAATTCCGCGCCGGGGTTTCCTGGTCCAGTTGCACCGATGCCTGCATAGTTGTTCTGTTCGGCATCCACGAGTCCGGTGAAGCGGAAATAGTCGGTCTCGTGGATCGCCTGAGCAAATGCGACATCACCGCGGATGCCGTAAGCCTCTCCGTACTGGACGTAAAACCTCCCGAGCTCAGGAGCATCAGGGTTGACGGTTTTTACATAATCATCCATTTGGCAGGCTGTCAAGTACGTGTCCCCTTGGATCGTGTAGCCATCGTCTGCCGGCGGCTCAGGGTCAGGATCTGGGTCACCTGGCGGGGGAGCGTCTTCCCCTTGCAAGATGAAGGCGTCTGGAATACCGATCGCTTTCAAACGTTCGACCTGTTCCTCGGCATTCTCTTTTTCAGAAAAAGCTCCTGTTTGCACACGATAATAGGTGACACCTGAAATCTCCGCTTGCACGATAAAACCGGCAATCCCTTCTCTTTCAAGAAGTTCGATCCGCTTTTCGGCATTCTCCCTGTTGCGGAACGAACCCGCAATCACGCGATATAACCCGTCTGAAGGTGTCCCTGGATCTGGATCAGGCTGTGTTTCTCCTTCTCTTGTGATGAAGGCATCGGTAATGCCCAACGATTTCAAACGATCCACGAGCTCCTGCGCATTTTCCTGTTCAGAGAAAGCGCCCGTTTGGACCCGGTAGTAGGTCACACCGGAAATATCTGTCTGGACGATGAAGCTGGTAATACCTTCGCGGGAAAGGCTCTGGACCCGCTGTTCGGCGTTTTCCCGATTGCGGAAGGAACCCGCAATGACCCGGTATAAACCGTCCGTCGGTTTTTCCGGTTCAGGATCGGGGGCTGGTGAAGACTCTTCTCCCCGGATAATGAAGGCACTGGTAATGCCGATACGTTTCAGACGCTCGACTTGTTCTTTGGCATTTGCCTCGTTAGAAAAAGCGCCTGTTTGTACGCGGAAGTATTGGGTGCCAGAGATGGTCGTCGGTACAACAAAACCTGGAATGCCTTCCTGCGATAAAGCTTCGATTCGTTGTTCAGCATTTTCCCGGTTACGGAAAGAACCTGCAATCACCCGGTACAAGGAATCATCGCCAGGGGAGGGTTGCGGATCCGGTTGTGATTTCCTCGGCAGGTTGAGGGCATCCGCGACTCCTTCCGCAATTCCACGGCTGACATCATTGATGAAGTTGGAATTCCTCAGAAGGGCAAGATCTCCATCGTTATCGACAAACAAAACTTCTATCAGCAATGAGCTCATATCCGTTTCACGCGTCACATGTAAATTGGCTCGTTTTTTTCCTCGATCTCTCACATTGTATTTGTTACCGATGGCGTTGTAGGTGGATTCATGGATGATATTTTGATAGGTTTGTGTGTTCGGGCTCAAAGGGCCATTGTATATATAAGTCTCGAATCCGCTCCCACCAGCCGCATTGTTATGAATCGAGAGGAAAAAGTCTGCATTGTTACGGTTAGCTATATTCGTCCGGGCAGTGAGTGACAAACTGGTGTCTGTCGTACGTGTCATGATGATGGAAACTTGATAATTTTGGGAAAGGATGCGCTGGACATTCAAAGCGATGGACAGGTTGAACGTCTTTTCCTGGAATCCACGGTAGGTGGCACCAGGATCGGATCCACCATGTCCAGCGTCTATAACTACAGTTTTCATAAGACAGTCTCCTTTCTAGACTTCTTTCTATTATATGGAAGTATAAGACAACTCGTATAGTTGAATGCTCATTATTTCTTAGTAGGAATGGATCATTTATTTCTTCTTCTGGATAGGAATGGAAAAGAGCGGAGACAATCGCTTTCCACGTAGGAGAGACTCTTTTGTTTAGCGGTGGGAAAGAGTTATTGTATAATAGAATAAGATAAGCAAGAGCATTGTAGGAGGGGAACACATGGATCCTTTAGATATCTTAGGAAACGTACATAAAATCAAGCCGGTCTTCCAGCCGATCATCAGTGCCATCAATCATGGCGTCATCGGACATGAGGTTTTGGCGCGCTATGAAGAGGAGGGCGAGTGGCATAGCCTTGGCCCCTTTTTCCATGACCCCGATGTTCCGGAAGAGTTCAAAGTGGAAGTCGATCAGCATGTGTTGAAGCTTGCCATGGATGAAATGATAGAAACGGAGACAGAAGGTTTCCTGTTCATCAATCGTAATGCGAAGCAATTGATGATCAACAATGGGGAAGATCTGCTGCAGACGCTGCTCAGTTTCGATCAAAAAGGCTTCGATATGAAGCGTGTCGTCATCGAAGTGACCGAACACGATTTTGATGAGGACTTTGAATCTCTTAATCATTTGCTTCTTTACTATAAAACGTTCGGCATTCAAATCGCCGTCGATCACGTAGGGGCGAAGAGTTCGAACATAGACAGAATCCGTCAGTTGGAACCGCATATATTGAAAATTGATACAGGAATCATCCGCAAGCAGAATGGGGACGTTTTTCAGGACATCATGTTTTCCTTATCTATGCTCGCACACCGGATTGGGGCAGCGCTTCTTTTTGAAAACATTGAAGACGACTACCAGCTTTATTTCGCATGGAAACACGGCAGTCGTTATTATCAGGGATTTTATCTCGCCTATCCGTCTTTCCATCCCGTCGACGAACATTCTCTCGCCATCGACATCCGGGAAAAAATGGCCGGCTATGTACAGCGGGAAAAGAGCCTGTTGGAACAACGCCTGGGTCTTGTGAGTAAATGGGAAGGAAAGGTGAAGGCGCTGCTGTCTAAATGGGAAGGTCCGAAGAAAGCGGATACATTCATTGAAGAAGTCACCGAACAATTTCACGAAGAGAGCTTCCGGATGTTCATCTGCCATATGGATGGCCAGCAAGTGTCCTCCAACTTCAGGAAGAAGAAGGACACATGGGAGATCGAACCCCAAAAGCGCGGGTCCAACTGGGCTTTCAGGCCTTATTTCTTAGAAAACGTCATGCAGATGAAGGTGCTCAATAGAGGTTTATTGTCAGGCCTCTATTCTGACATTGAAACAAAAGAGATGGTTCGCACGTTCAGCTTCCCGCTTACGGATCAACACTTTCTATTCATAGATCTCCGTTATGCTTATTTGTATGACCACGAATGTTTACTCGCTTAGTTCGAATTGGAGAGAGGAGGGAGCGAATGAAGCTTTCTGTAGAGGAAATGACGAATGAAAGAGCGAAAGATTCATTGCAATGGAAGTATGAGCCTCCTTATGATTTTTATAATGTGGACTGCAAGGAAGAAACGTTAGGAGAGCGTTTGGACGGCAGTTTCCAGACTGTGATGGATGGGGACATATTGATTGGGTTCTTTTGCACAGGGCATAGCGCTCTTGTTCCTGCCGGGGAAGACGCAGGAGTTTATAGAGACCATGCGATTGATTTGGGACTCGGAATGAATCCTGAATGGACAGGGAAGGGTAACGGTTATGCTTTTGGCTCCTTGATCATAGACCATACCCTGGCTGATTCAAGCCTTCCTCTCCGTTTGTCTGTGGCTACTTTCAATAAGCGGGCGATCCGCCTTTATGAAAAGTTAGGGTTCATAGAGAAGGGCTCCTTCCGTAATGGTGCTGTCGGTTTTATTACAATGGTAAGAAAACCTTCCATGTCATCCTTCTCACTACAGGGTTAAGACAATTAGGGAAAAGGTTATGGAATCAAAAGAGAAAGAGCTTCTGTTAACCGGAATGGGTGGCCAATAACTATCAAGCCGTCAGGATATGATCCTGGCGGCTTGATTCATTCCAAAAATAGAAAAGGAAAACTTCTTATTAAGGGAAGTTTTCCTTTTTTTTCGATTAGTGACACACCTGGTGTTTACATAACCTTATTATAGTTAATTTACCCGTTTGTTAATTTCTGATCCAATTGTTTGGAGTATGGATATGATTCTAGAATAGTTTGATTATCGATGGATTGTCCGCTGGAATGATTAAACGATATGGCAACTGTCCATAAAGGTTGAATTTTCTGTTACAATGGATGGGGATTTTATCCAGCAGGGAGGTGCCTATGAAGAAAGCAGCCAAATACATAACTAATAGTGTAATCATAGCTTTATTGATTATACTGAATTTATTTACAGACTATCACTTTCCATGGCTGTATCTATGGCTGTTTTTAGCTCCAGCTATCATCATAGATCAGGCAATAGTAATGCCCGCAAAGCGAAAAAAGAAGATCGGTTCTATTTTTCGCTTCAGTTTTGCTTTTCTCATGTTGGGGTTTGCAATTTACGAATTAATAATCGGTTGAGGGGATGAAGATGGAAGAAGAGTTGGAAAAAGAAAGTACCAATCAACAATACATAAGAAATAAAGCCCGAAAGTCGGTATGGCATCTATTTTTATTGATGGCTTTATGTATCGGTTTCGGGCAAATCTTTTTCGGCCATGTACCTGGACTGTTTTATTTGGGTGCTCTCGTCTTTTATGGCTTCTTTTTATACGAAACATACATGAGTCGGAAAACGAATGAAGAATTGTGGAGCATATGGGAGGAGCGATGGGAAGGGAGACAGACACTCTTTCAATTGCGTTCCTCCCTTACAGAAAGTTTTCAAGTTTTTATCCCGGTAATCCTCAGTGCTGATGCCTTTGCCTTCATGTCTCTCATCTTTCTTATCATCGCACTCGTGACAGGGTTTCGCAGCGGCACGAAAAAATGGAAAGCTAAGAAACATTATTTTGAAGAATTCAAGAAGGAAAGGGACAAAGTTGCATGAGGATATTCCGTGTTTTTATTAGCATCTATGGGGTTGTAACTTTGATTGTGATTCTTGCAGATTTATTTAGTACGTATGTAACAATTAACTTTACGATAATCGCTAATGCTTTGGCGGGGCTTTTTTTCCTGTTAGCTGTCCAGGATGTCAGGGAAGGTCGGAAAAAGTGGTCGATTTTTTACATAATTATAGGATGTCTCTACTTATACACTGGAATTTCACCTTAAACTACATACAATGAATAGTCTTATGGCCGCTTCCCAGACACATTGATTGCAATGGGAGAATAGAATGAACCCATACTTAATAGAGCTTTTTGATGGAAGAAGATTATCGGCGATGGTAATAGAGATCGATCATCACTGTCGTGGATAAAATGGCAAGGACCTCAGTTTTTGTCCATTCGTTAGCTCTGATATGATACAGGTCTTCTGAAAGCCAGGCTTCTTTAGTGGTTGGTGCAGCAATAGAGCGTTTATGGATAGTAGCGAATTTCCCTTGCTCTGACTCGATGGAAAAGTCAGAAGCCATATTTTTTCCCGTACAGTGGAAGAGAGTAGTTCCATTTTCATCGGTTGCAAAAATATTTTGGGATATCGACCCTTTGAAGTGCAACGTGATATTTTCATCTTTTGTCTGAACAAGAATACTATTGTACCAACCTTTTTTCTTAATCAATCGAGCAAGCACTTCTTGGTTCGGGGTTAAAAGCTTCATTTTGAAACTGCAGATGGGATGCAGATTGATCAGGTTCAAAAATTGATTCCCAAGGTCGGAAGAGGTGGAGGGCTCTTCTTCAAATGTGGCGACTCGTTCGTCTTCCTTATTTATAATCCCGAATTGTCTACTCTGATAAGGATGAATGGATTCCCTTTGAAGTTTGTAGTAATTAGATGTTAGCTGCATAGTATTCTCTCTTTCTTTAAAAATTTGAAACGTCACACATACGTTTACGTAAAAGATGGAAGATACGTTTCATCCCATTTGAAATGGAGCCAAAAAAACAAAGGTAAGGACGATTTATATGAATAAGAAGATACTGATGATTGCCCTGGTCGTCATCGTTGTGAGCTGGGGTGCTAATCTTTGGTATTATCAATCGAAACAGTTAGACGAAGCACTTTTTTTAAAACACTATTATGCAGAGGTCGATACATTTGAAATTTATTATTTGATGAATAAACAAGACCCTAAAAAAGTACAAAGCATTGAATTCAGTGATGGCACTGTCATGTATCCTGATTATAAGAATACTGGCTTCCCTCAGGATAACCCGAGAATGACCTTTAATGTCCTGAGTGAATCAACACATTACTGGATGGCAAGTGCCCAATTTGATACGAAAGAGGTAACGAGGGAGAGTATAGATCATCAAGGAGAAGCTATTATTACCATGGATGATGGGGAAATGATTGTAGCGGATATTGGAACAATTATTACAGAGGAACCTCCAGAAAGAAGTGGTGTTTTCAAACAGGATATGTCATCCGGGGGGAGTGATGGACGCTCGACACAGTCTTATACAGTGAAGGAAAGGATAAAAATAGAGGATATCTCTTCGCCTTTCCCTGAATTGACGGATGAGATGTTGATTAAAATACATCATACAGCTTCAAATGGGAATAGAACAACAAAGGGGCATTTGCCTGATTGGTATGAGAAAGAAAGGGACTTGGAGTGGGAAAAAGTCGCCGGGGTAAACCTTCCTGCAATCGATTATCCGCTGATCGTAGAGCAAGGTGATCATATAAGGCAGACGATTCAACATAACAAAGATGCTCTTAACGCCTACTGGTTTCCTTTGAAAGTAACGGGAACAATGGAAAATGGAAAAGATTTTGTTGAGCGCTTTCTTGTTTATAACCACCCTTCATTTACCTCGGACCAAATGGACGAACTTGTAGAGAGGGTGGGAGACGAATGAGACCATTTCAGCGAATATTTCAAGGATTTTTACTTGTCCTCATCGATTTCTACATCGGTCCAGTGGAGGTATTCCCGGATTTTATAGGCTACATCCTCATCGCAGGTGCACTTACTCGTTTACCTTTAGAGTGGAGGGAGGTGAGGAGCGCACGTGTTCTTGCTCTCCTATTAGCGGTGGTCTCGATCCCTGCGATGTTTCTCGGTCAGCCTTCCCCTGCGACAAACCGGTTAGTGATGGATTTAGATCTCCTCACCTTTTATCATCATGCGCTCGGCGTACTGAAACTTTTTCTTGTCTATTTTCTTTTCGAGATGCTCATCCACTGGGCGAGTGATAGGGAGGAAAAAGCACTGATAAAGCGGGCGAAGAAATTATTCAGCGTCTACTTTTACATCCATTTTGCATACTATGCGCTGCTGCCATTTTTCTTCAATACCCCCGATACCTATGCTTTGCCGGCAATGATCGTCGCAGTAGGGGCTGTGTTTGTTGTGGAAATCAGTTTTATCTTATTATTAAGGGCTTATGATAAAGAACACCAGAAATGGAACGGAATACAAAAAGACGATCCGTTGTGATCGTCTTTTTGTTCATAGAATAGAATAGTATTAGTCTGGCTGTTTTTCTAATTCCGGGTCTGCTTCGCTTGCATCAATCAGCAAAAAGATGGCCGTCAAAATGTGCATCACCATTCCGACGATGGGGATCCATGCGATACAAGAGGTGATGATTCCCAGCACACTTCCTCTTGTTTCTCTTCCTATTTGTTGTGCGAGAACTAAGGTTACGATATGCAAAACCAGCATCACAGCTAGAGGGGTCCATAATAGGGATATGACGAACGTCCCGCCGAAAAACGGAATACCTAAAAACGCTTCAAGTGCACCGGTGACCCACATCAAAATCCGAGCAGCTGACATAGCCATCCTCCTCCGGTTGTATCCTCCTAAAATGTATTCACAACCGAAAGGATTAGAACAAAGGAAATAAAGGCTGATGATTTCCGACTTCTTTTTATATAAAAGATTAGAAAGTATAGGGTTTTTTGAACATTTCTGCGAAGTGCTGGCTAGCTCCAGCGCCCAGCCACTTGCGACATAAGCAATCCGTCTTACGGAAGGGAATGTCACCTTCCTTCAGCCGTTTTGCTTATGGGTGTCGTGTCTTTCAGGGCGCATGCGCTTTTCTTATGAAGCATGGCTTTTAAGTTTATTCCCTGGTTTCCGCTTCGCTTCCTGAACAATGATGACCGACAACAGGACAAGTACTACCCCGCCATATTGAAAGATGGTCATCTGTTCTGCGTATACAAAGTATCCGATCAATGTCGCGACAACAGGTTCGATGGTGGCGATGATCGAAGCACGGCTCGATTCTACGGTTTCAAGGCCTTTTGTATATAAAATGAATGGCAGTACCGTGGATACAAGACCGAGCCCGAAGACGAGCAGCCATACTCGCACACTTGTAAGCAAGGTGATTTCCTGCCACAGGAAGCTGAAGGGCACCACTGCGATCGTCGCCAGTAAAAATGTATAAAAGGTGACTGTCAGCGAGCGGTACTTCTTTAAAATAACTTTGCCGAAAATGCTGTACAGGGCATAGAACAACCCCGATCCAAGGCCGAACAGAAGTCCAGCAACGGTCAAGGTAGCATTCAAGTTAGGCAGCAAACCGATCACGAACGTGCAGCCGATGAATGTGGTCACAAGGGCGATGATTTTCCTGAACGTCCATGGTTCGTTGAAAAAGATTCTCGAAAATAGGGTGACGAAGGCCGGCGCTGTATATAAAAGTACAAAAGCGATCGACATCGAGGTGGTCTCGATCGCGCTGAACAGGCACCAATTGAACAGTGCGATGCTGATGACACCTGTTCCGACAAAGTAGCTGGTATCGGCCGGTTTGATTTTCAATAGTTTATGATTCTTGATCCCTATGTAGAGAAGCAAGAGGAAGGCAGCAGCGCTCACACGTAAAGCGACGACTTGCAAAGGGGTGAAGCCGTATTCATATAATGCGTTCACGAACAAGCCGATGATCCCCCACAGGGATGCGCCGATAAAAATCATGATAAAAGCAGTATTCCTATTCATCGTCCTCCTCCTTCACTGGACATTTCCGTCTATTATATAAAAAGGAAAGAGGTTTGAATATAGATTTTGCAAAAAAAGGAAAAGGTTTTGTTTGATAGAATATAAGAATAGTCAGAGTGTGATGGAAATATTCTTCTTGAAAATCTTTCACAAATTACTGGGAAAAGGGAGTTGGGTTTATGAATCCTATCATGCGGGACGTCCAGTCGCCGATTGAAACCGAACGATTATTATTGAGAATGCCGGAACCTGGGGATGGCGCGACAATAAACGCTTCTATCCACGAGTCACTAAATGAACTGAAGCCTTGGCTCGGATTCGTGCAACAGCCGCCCACGGTGGAAGAAACGGAAATCAATGCACGGCAAGTCCAAACGAAGTTTTTATCACGGGAAAATTTGCGTTACTTGGTTTTTCTTAAAGAAGACAGAACTTTCGTGGGGTCCACCGGTTTTCACAATATCGACTGGGATGTCCCGAAATTCGAGCTGGGCTATTGGATGGATACTAGATATAGCGGGAATGGGTATATGCGGGAAGCTGTAGCTGCTCTGACAGATTATGCATTGCATGGACTCGGGGGAGCAAGGGTGGAAATCCGCTGCGAGTCTGAAAATTACAAGAGTCGTTCCCTTGCAGAGAGTATCGGATTTAGCCTCGAAGGGATTTTAAGGAATGAAGATCGTTCCGTTGACGGAGAACGGCTGACAGATACGTGTATCTATGCGAAAATCCGTACATAAAGGAAGGTGATCGTATGCAGGATGTCACAATTATCGGGGCAGGAGTAAGTGGCGTTTTTCTTGCCTATACATTAATGAGGGAACATCCTCATCTCTCGGTTCACGTAATCGACCGGGGGAAGCCTCTTGCCGAACGGTTTTGTGGCCAGGAAGTGGGAGAAGCCTGTACTTGCGAAGGTCCGTGTGACAAATATGTCGGTTTTGCAGGTTTAGGAAAATCAGAAGGGAAGTTCAATTATACCAATGACTTCGGTGGCATGCTCGGTCAAAAAATCGGTACCGGACAAACACTGGCAATGATGGAAGAGGTGGACCGGATCCTTTGTTCATTCGGAGGTGAACGGACAGAGAAATATAGCACGAAAAATCATCGTTTATCAGAAAAGGCGGCTCGGTATGGGTTGAGCGTCTTTTCTACAGAAGTCCGTCATCTTGGCACATCTCTTGCAAAAGAAGTGTTTCAAAACATGTACGAAGAAATGATAGATAAAATACGGTTCTCTTTCGAAGTGGAAATTACGGAAATAGAAAAAAGAGAGGATTCCTATGTCATTCGCTCCAGTGGAAATACATATGAAAGTGAAAAGGTTATCATTGCTACAGGAATGAGTGGGAGTGAATGGTTAGCAAAGATCGCACCAAAATTAGGCATAAAACCAGAACAGACACGGTTGGATCTAGGGGTGCGAGTGGAAATGCAGGGAAACCAACTGGACGCGATTTTACAAGAGACATTCGAAACGAAGCTCAACTACACGACAGAAGGCTATTCTGCGACAACCTACTGCATGAATCCGAGTGGCAGAGTGATCCGAAAACACCAGCACGGTCTCGTCATGGCGGATGGCCAAAACCAAAGAGAAGAAGATCAGCCAAGTGAGAATCTTAATTTCACCCTGTTCGTTCCCCGGCTGTTCGATAGCCATAAACAAGCGATGGAAGAGGCGACATCTGTGGTAGGAGCCATCAATAGGGGAAGGGGACGCATCGTTGCACAGCGTCTCGACGATTTATACAAAAACACACCGACCCTAACTCTCCGACACAATTCGATTACACCATCATTGGATGCAGAAGTCGGCAATCTTAAAGAAGAAGTACCTGAATTATATACCGAAGCACTTCTCGACTTTTTCAAAGCTTTAGAAGGGTTATTGGAGGAGCCGATCGACAAAGATACCATCCTCTACGGTCTCGACAGCAAATTTTACGAAGCGAAAATAGAAACCGATGAAAACTTCCAAACAAACGTCCCAGGACTCTACTTGATCGGTGACTGCTCCGGAGAAACCCACTCCCTCTCCCAGGCGGCAGCAAGCGGCATCTATTTAGGCAAAAGTATATGTAAATAAACAGAAGAAAAAGGTCATGAATCCTATGGGAACATACATTCATAAGTAGTATTCACTTGTGGAACTTACAGTTGCGATTCATCGTAGTAGGGAGAAAGGGGTGCGGGGAAGACTCGCATAGATTCACCGTTCAGAGCTCTCGTGAAGAAACTCTGCTAGAAGATTTAATGCATTAATATTATAGATGAGGGTAGGAACAATTATATTAGGCAAGGGGCGGAGGGGGATGGGGATGGGGAGACTCCAGCGGGAAAGGATAGACTGGTCCCGAGACGCCGGAGGTCGAAAAGACCGAGGAGGTTTGCCGTCTTCCCCGCGGAAAGCGACTTATCCCCCTCCGCCCCTTACTCTCAATAATAGGTAAGATCAAAATGGATTCGTCGCCCATTGCAAGGACTGCTTAATAAAAATCCGGGGATGAAGCTTCAACTGAGAAACCATATATTCAGCCAAATCCTCCGGCTGCATATACTTCTCTTTATCCTGTTCCTCCAACTTATCTCCAAACGCAAGTTCAGTAGCCACAAGGCTTGGGTTCAAGGTGAACACGCGAATGTTGTTACGCCTGACTTCCTGCATAAGCGCTTCCGTCATTCCTTGAAGGGCGAATTTACTTCCACTGTATGCTGTGGAATTCGCTGTCCCTTTCAAACCGCTGCTGGATGAGATATTGATAATATCCCCCTGATCTTTCTCAATCATATCCGGAAGCACAGCACGGGTCACATGATACGTACCGAAAACATTCACTTCAAACGTGCGCTTCCATTCCTCAGGCTCGATTTCCAGAAATTTGCCGTAAACACCAATACCAGCGTTATTAATAAGGATATCGGCTTTTCCTAAATCATCTCTTAAATGCTGCACAGCTGTTTCGACTTGTTCCATGTTCGCTATGTCGACAGTGGCAACGCTTGCTTCCACCCCATACGATCGCACTTCTTCCGCGACTTCATTCAAGCGGCTTTCCGTTCTTGCCATCAAACCGACATGGACGCCTTCTTTTGCCAGTTGCAGAGCAGTCTGACGTCCGATTCCCCGTCCTGCACCTGTGATATAAGCAGTTTTTCCTTTGATTTCTTGTGCCATCTTCTCATCTCCTTTTTTGTTTATCATGGCAAATTTTACGGCCTTTTTATAAGGAACGCAAAGCTTACGATTGAGTGGAGGGCGGGAAGAGCTTTGATTACCGTTTATTCAGACAACGCTGTCCTCATTTGATCTTTTTCCTTATAGGGTGCATACCTTTACAATCAATAAACTGGGTCCGCTACTCAACCGACTGGAAAAGAGAAGACAGAAGGGGGATGCTATACTAGTAATCACCCGCCTTCTTCCGCATTGAAATTCTGTGTCCCAAAATCAGTAATTTCCGTATTCACTTCGACGCTGATATCTAGTTCAGAAAAATGTTGATCCCAGTCTTTTTCATGTTTTTCCCAATACTTTGGTTCATGGATATAAACCCATTTCGATACATTGAGAAAGTCGGTTTGATATTCCTGTTGGGCAAGTTCGAGAATTCGTTCCACTTTTCCTTTGATGGTTTTGTTCGCGGCCTTTTCCAACTCTTTTTTCCATGATTTCTTGAACACATTCCGTCCAACTCCCCAGTCTTCTGCAAGCATACTTGATATTTTTATTTGTACTTTCATTTCAAGGTCATCACCGCTGACTTTGGTTTTGAATGTTGTGTTCGCTCCTTTTATTTCTAACACCACTGGTCCTTCTTCTAATTTTTCTTCATCAAGGTTGATGAATCCTCCCTGGACATTGTTATGCATATATCGGACACCTTCCATATCTTCCACATCGATCCAGCCAATGTATTGAGAACTCTTTGCTTCGATGATCCCTGCCCCATAGGACTTTACCATTCCTTCTATCATGGATATTCCCGGAATCAAGAAACTTTTTTTCTCTGATATATATTGGGACATATCTCCGACGGTCAAATTCCTCGGATTCGTATTATTGATTTGATAGTTATCGCTTAAGGCCTTTATTTGTATCGCTGGAAACACTTCTTTTTCCGGTTCCGTGTTAAGGACATCCATAACAGGATCGCGAGTGATAAATACGGGAGTAGTTCTCCGGAATTCGTGGTCTCTGATAAAAATATCAAGAACCTGATCGGCACGTTCTTTTTCAAGCAGCTTTGTAGAGGTCAGAATAGACTTCAGGTGTGTATAGTTGGGGCGGCGGTTGCTTTCTAATGAATTTTTCCGGATGATTTCAAAAAAATGTATTGCCAGTGATACTGATGTTTTGAAACGGAACGCTTTGCGAGGCGTTGTCCTGTTGTGTCGGAATTTTGCCCGGGACCACGTATTGATTAATCATCGTCAAATTGTCATTCTCTCCGTCAACATCGAGGCCGACTCCAACGATAATGCCAACATCTTCAATTTCTTCAATATCCCAGCAGCCAGTGAGGAGAGTGAGAATCAACATGAACGGGATAATCTTTTTAAGAGGATGCATAGGTATTCCTCCTGACTGTCGAAACAACTAATAGTAAGGCTGGAAGGACTACGATGGCTGTGAAAGAAATCACTTGAATATGGGTCGAATAATGAAAAACTTCCGTCAATCCTTTAGGCAGCATGGTAAAAGTGAATATGAATACCCCTGCAACAAGGAGAAACCACTTGGAAGGCTTGAACAAATTTTTCAAACCTAACGTAGAAGCATAAGTATAGGCTGTGAATGAGGTGAATGCAGTGGTCAACCATCCGAAAAGGAAAATGAGCTCAAAACGTTCAAAGAAAAAACCTTGAAACTCGATACTTTTAGCCATTTCAATCGTCGGAAAAGTGATTTCTTTCAATTCCTCCACTCCTAAGACACCAATCGAAATAATGTGAAAAGCAACATAGATGAGGGTTGTGAAGCCGATGCTCGCCCACATGGTGATCAGTAGATGTTTGGCTTTTTTCTTTTTGATGAGCTTAGCGAAAATGAGTAAGAACTCCATCCCTAAAAAAGAGAAAAACGTGATAGTCGTAGCACTGAGTGTGGATCCTATATTGTTTTGCAGGACGGGCCTTATATTTTGAATGTCGAGGTTTTTCATACTCAGTAAACAAAGGACGAGGAACATGAACATCATAATCGGAAAATACAACTGGAAAAAGCGGACGATATCTCCTGCTCCGTTATAGATCAAGTACATACTTACGAGCAGGAAAGCACCTACCACCGCATATAGAGGGGTAGTGTCTAATAAATAGTTTTTTATAATACCTGCCGTTATTCTTAAGATATAGGCGGCTACGATCAAACTGTATAAGACAAAGAAGAAGTTGAAGATCCATCCGATGAATTTACCCATGATGACAGCTGACATCTCAAAGAATGTCAGCCCTGGGTAGCGGACGGCTAATGTAACATATATACAAATAACGAATGAGACAGCTACAGCCCCAAAAATGATACTGATCCAGAGATCCGGAGAATCCACCGCTTTTGCAAGGTCTCTTGGCATGAGGATGATGCCGATCCCTATCATGGTGGAAATAAAAACGACGATCAGCTGAAGCATAGTCATTTGTTTTAAATCACTCAATGCGACCTCCTCCTTTTTTTAACTTAAACCGGATCAAAGAGTCTTTCCACCGCTTCACGTAAATGGGAGCAAAAGGTTCCAAATACGGGGTGGAAAAACTTTGCAAATGGATAAGATGAATACTCACTATGAAGATCATCAATATCAACCCATAGATGCCCAGGAAGGCTGCGGCAAAAAGCATGACGAAACTAATTGTTCGAAGGGCGAGGCTCAGTGCGTAATCGGGAATAGTAAAGGAACAAATGGCAGCAAAGGAAACGACAATCACCATCAATGGGCTGACAATGCCTGCTGTCACAGCAGCTTCCCCAAGCACAATCGCACCAACAATACTGACGGCAGGCCCGATAGGCTTCGGCAGGCGGATGCCCGCTTCTCTCAACACCTCAATCGTCATCTGCATAATCAGTGCTTCCATAAATGACGGTATGGGCACGCCTTCCCGTGTTTTAGCAATGGACATAGCGAGGTCCGTTGGAATCAGCCCGTGGTGATAGGAAATAAGAGAAATGTAGACCGATGGCAGCATCACAGCAAAAAACGCAGCCATATATCGCATAAGGCGGATCAGGGATGCCGGAATCCATTTGAAATTGTAGTCATCTGCCTGTTGAAATAAAGCATTTAATGTGGTCGGTGCCAGGAGTACAGAAGGCGAACCTTCTACGAATATGGCTACACGTCCTTCGATGAGTGAGCTCGAAACTTTTGTCGGCCTCTCTGTCTCCTGGATTTCAGGAAAAAGAGAATAGTTGTTCCTTTCAATTAATTGTTCCACAACCCCGCCATCTGGTATGTAATCCTCTTTAACCGCGTTCAAACTGTTTCTTACATCACGTAAAAGTTCTTCATTCGCCATCCCTTCCATATAAGCGATCGATACGTTCGTGAAAGAGCGGGTACCGAGGGTGAACTCTTCGAATTTTAAATCAGTCGAGCGCAGATGGACGCGTAATAGAGCAATATTCAACTCAAGAGATTCAATGAAACCGTCGCGGGACCCTCGTAATGTCATCTCGGAGACAGGCTCTTGAACAGAACGGTAAGCGAATTGAGCGGAATCGACAGCGTAAGCGGCATCTCGTTCAAATAACAATGTGAAGCCGTTGAGGAGATGTTGATCGATTTCCTTTTCACTTTCCAATTGAAGTAAAGGTTCTGCAGTGAAAGCGTGAGGGAGTGGTGCTTTTTCCCTGTGTTCCCATTCGGAGAGAGGGAGTATAATGGAATCCTGGATCTGTTTAATGTCGACAATACCGTGGATGTACAACACGTGGATCGGGTGATCGTCGGTATCGATTTGTTTAATGGTGATATGGTGGTTTTTCTGTTTTTCCTTAAGGATTTTGGCAATGTTAAGCTTTTGTTCCATTTTCTCACCCCTCTATCCACTATTTACGTTTTATTATGTGTAAGGAAAGACGAATTACCCAGTGGAATCTTATTTTATGGAGTTCATTACAATTCCAATCGTCTTACTGTACATAAAGGTCACTCCTTTACAATTCCGGGCGACGTCGGTATGACGTGTTTACCGTATTTCGAACAGGGATCGGGGTATATTTAAAACGTAAAGGGCATCTAATTTACTGTTTGTTTTTTACATGGATTTAATTTTACGATACAAACTATCAAGGAAGGAGGGATTGTAGATGGGTAAAAAAGCGAAGAACAAAAGTAAAAAAGATTTGAACGCATTACGCCGTGAAAAAGGGGAAACAAACGGTACAGGCAAGCAAGATCCATCTCGTTAACCCATAGAAAAACGCCTGCTCCCGTGAGGAAGCAGGCGTTCGATTTTTATACGGTTTGGTTGCGGTTTTCGATGGTCGTGTTCAGCTGCCTGAATTTGTTTTTGATCACTGAAGTATCTGCGAACAAATCATGGATTCCCTGGTGCCGCTTAGTGAAAGCTACAACCAGATAAGGGATGCCTAACACGGCCATACTTATATATCTTCCAATACATTCACGGAAAATGATTTGACTATTAGACAAGGTTTCCCCTTTGAAAGAAACAACGGATAAACCAAAAATCATTTTACCTAAAGTCGCCCGGAAAAACTTCGTCATCAAAATGAAGTAAAGGAAAAAGATGATCGATGTCATAATGTTCGCCGCACTGAACATCGGCACCCATAATTGAGCATCTTGTAAATTCAATAACCTCAACAGAGGCCTTGTAATTATCGTGTTTACGCTCCAAATGACGATCAAGTCAATAATATAGGCTACGAAACGGGAACCGAATCCTGCATAGAGCAGTTTTTGGAGGTCATCTTTTTGTTTCGTTACGATGGACGCAAGCGGTCCTTCCTCATGATGGTTCGTAAACGTATCCATAGAATCTCCTCCTTAGTCTGTGTACATATACATCAAGGTCGGCCCTTGACGTTGACTGATCAGTTGTTCAATATAGCGGACTTCACTGTTCGGCATCAAGCTTTCTGCGAGTGGCAGGTTGAAGAAGGAACTCATACTGTTCTTATACTCGAAAACTTGCGGGTTTCCGCCTATTTCTTCTTTCAGAGCAGCAAGAGCATCTTCCCGGAAGCCGATTTCATCGACGAGACCGTTCTCTACAGCCTGGCTGCCTGAGTAGATTCGGCCGTCCGCAAGTTCTTTGACCCTGCTTTCTTCCATATCACGGCCTTCTACGATGACATCGACGAATTGCTGGTAAGAATCATCTACAAGGGTCTGGAGGATTTCCCGGTCTGCTTCGGTCATTTCCTTCGTCGGACTCATGATGTCCTTGAATTCACCACTCTTGATCGTGTTGAATTTCACTCCATATTCATTGGCAAGTTCCTGATAGTTGATGCTTTCCATAATCACACCTAAGGACCCGGTGAAGGTATCATTACTAGCGTAAATTTTATCGGCAGGAGCGGAGACATAATACCCGCCAGAAGCCGCCGTATTACCCATGGAAACGTAAATCGTCTTACCTGCTTCTTTTACTTCCAAGAGTTTATCATGGATCTCAGCACTCTCATAAACACCGCCACCCGGCGAGTTCACGTAAAGGTGGACACCCTTGATGGAAGCATCCTCTTTGATGGTTTCCAATTTTTTAAGGAAACGATCATGTTGGTAGCCGCCACCTCCGAAAGGGTTCGGATTCGTGCCCGGGTTATCGATGATCGCGCCTTCTAGTTTCAACTCGACAATCCGATTGTTCCCTGAACCTCGTTCTACTACCTTTTCTTCTAATTGGTCATTGTTTGCAAAAAGACCCATCGTCTCATTTTCCGCGTCGTCATTGTTCATGAAAAAACCGACGAGTTGAAAGGCGAGGGCGATGATCAAAATACTCGCTGCGATAATGCTGGCCGTTATACGTTTGCTCATATGTAAACTCCTTTCCAAATTGTGCTCAGAGTCCTACTTTATCACAAAGATGCTTTCTGAACACTCCTATATACGGCTGGAAGCTGAACAGGTTTCAATTTTTTCAGAAGAATTTTTTATCAGCGGTAAGGAGTGGAGGAGGTTATCAGAAATGTGTGGAAGCAAATGAAGCAGCGTAGAATATCCGAATGTTCCGTGATGTAAATAAAGTGAACGGATAATCAAAAAATCCGTTTTATCATCCATCGAACAAGGAATATTACTTAGGTGTAAAAATAGAAATTCAGTAAATGAGAAATCTAAGGAAAGGTCTACACTTTTTTGATGCTCCGTTACATATTTCCAACTACTTAAACTGTTTATTAAAATTCATTTACAACTCGAAGACAATCCCACTATTTACGTGTGATTTCCTTTAAAATGGGGCATGCGATAAGAAACAGACGTCAAAGGAGCCACCGACGATGAAAGTAAAACAGCTTATGTCGATACTGAACTTGAAACAGAAGGAAGAGAACTACGATCTAAATCAAAAAATCACCGGTGTCACGGATGATTCGCGCAAGGTAGAGGAAGGCTTTGTTTTTGTTGCGGTGCGTGGCTATCGTGTCGATGGTCACCAATATATAAAGGAAGCGATTGATCGAGGGGCGAAGGTTATTGTTTCCGAAGATTATATCCATTACCCTGATGTCGTTTGTTTACAGGCGGAAGATGGAAGGCGAGCCCTCGGTAAAATAGCAAGCGCCTTCTATGGACATCCTGCAGAGGATAAAATCATCATTGGTGTGACAGGGACAAACGGAAAAACAACGACCAGTCACATGATCAAACACCTTTGTGAAGAGAATGGCTATTCTTGCAGTATGTTCGGAACCATCGATTATGTGGTCAATGGAGAAGTGATTCCTGGCATTCAGACGACACCGAGTGCACCGATGTTACAGAAACTACTTCGGGAGAGCAGAGATGATGTCGTTGTGATGGAAGTATCTTCCCATGGACTGGAACAACACCGCCTCGAAGGAGTAACCTTTGACTATTGTGTATTTACGAACCTTTATAAAGACCATTTGGATTACCACGATACGATGGAAGATTATTTTGCGGCTAAATCCAAGTTGTTTTTCATGATGAAACCAGGAGGAAAGGCTGTCATCAATACGGATGACTCATGGGGACAGAAGCTTGCGGATCGCTTGTCGCACGAACAGATTCCACATTGGACAGTCGGCCATTCATTGGAGAGTGATGTGGAGATACGCGAAATTTTCACCGAGCCTTTTGCAGCATCCATCGATGACCATGGAGAGAAAGTGAATGTTGTGTCACCAATAGAAGGTGCGCATAATGTTTACAATACGCTCCAGGCTTACGCTGTTGGTCGTCTTCTTGGCTTTTCCTCTGGTTCCCTGGCAGAATCACTTGTATCCTGTCCAGGAATCCGTGGACGCTTTGAAACATATGAGCTCGAAAACGGAGCCAAAGTTGTCATCGATTATGCTCATACGGCGGATAGTGTGGAACACATCTTAGATACAGCCCGGCAGCAGGGAGCACGAAAAATCACGCATGTATTCGGTTTCCGTGGTAATCGGGATGAGACGAAAAGGGCGGATATGATCGGGGCTTCTTCTCTAAGGAGCAATTCCTACATTCTTACTCTTGACGATTTGAATACCTCCTCCTATGAACATATGATCGAAACGTTGGAAAACCTTCAAAGAGAATTCGGAAATTCGGATGGTCAGATTATCCCTGATCGGACGCTAGCTATTGAAAAAGCGATCATGGACAGTGATAAGGATGAATGGGTGATTGTGACAGGAAAGGGTCATGAATCATACCAGCAGTCGTTTTACTATCCGGTAGATTCTGATAAACATATGGTGGAGTATATGAAAGAGAAGTTCAAACAAGAAAAAACGGATCTTATGGCCTGAACCTGCTACCAAAGCAGGTTCTTTTTTTACCTTGCTTCCTCCATGCGGGGAATGGCTCGCTTTCCGCGGGAGCGCGTTCAGGGGAGAAGGAGGTAGGCGAGATCCCGCAGGGCGATAAGCCCGAGGAAGCTCGCCAGTTCCACCGCAGGAAAGTGGTCAAATGCGGAATCGTCCTGTTAGACACGACTGGTACAAGCAGAACATCAACGGAATGTGCTTTTTCATTCCTTTGGTGTTCTGCTTATGACGCGAGTGTCTGGAAGATAGAGCTAGACGAATCGCTTCCCCACCACCCTGCCTCTTTATACGGCAACGAATCCCAGTTATGTCGGATCCTAATCTTTCTGCTGCTTCCATTTCCATCCGTTCGTAATCATGCCGACTAGACCTGAAATGGTGAGTATGTAAGCGACAAATAGAGGAACATCTTCCAGTTCTCCAGTGAATATCCTGAATACACCAACCATTAATAGAAGGAAGCTGCCGATGAGGGCAATCCCTGTTTTCATTTGTTCGTTCACAATGAAGCCTCCTTTACTTACAAGAATAGATTAACATATTTCGAGATTTCAAATCATGGACTAGCTAAAGTAATGGCTGGCGGATATACGGAGGAAGTCGCGGATATACGGAGGAAGTCGCGGATATACGGAGGAAGTCGCGGATATACGGAAGGAAGTCACGGATATACGGGAGGAAGTCGCGGATATACGGGAGGAAGCCGCGGATATATGGATAAAAGTCGCGGATAACTTTCCAGAACTAGCGGATATCTCACCAAGCCTGGCAGAAAAGAGTGGTTCGTTCCTTCAATAGAAAACCGAAAAAGAGTTCGGGATTTCCCAAACTCTTTTCCTTTGGTCTCTGAGGGCTTTATAAAAAATCATTCTTCCTTTTTATTTTTGAAATATTCAATAGTAGTGCCTAAACCAGCGTCCAGATCAAAGTGCGGTTCCCATTTCAGGTGTTGTAGAGCTTTTACATTTGATAGTTGACTGTGTAAAATGTCTCCTTCCCGTTTCTCCTCGTATCTTGGCTGGTGCGAAGAGGGGAGATGATTGGAAAGCAGGGTGTAAAGTTGGTTGATGGATGTTTGGGTATTGCTGCCGATATTGATGGTTTGATTGTCTGCATTTGTGATGGCAAGAAAATTTGCCCGTGCTACATCTCCTGCGTAAACAAAGTCACGGGTTTGATTTCCATCTCCGAATATTACAGGTGTTTCATTGCTTAATAATTGTTCAATGAAAATACTTATCACTCCGCCTTCGCCATCCGATCGCTGCCTGGGTCCATAAACATTAGCGTAACGAAGGATGGTGTATGGAAGCTCATAGAGCCTATGGAACAGTTTGATATAGTTTTCTGATACTAATTTCGATGTGCCATAAAACGAGATCGGGTTCGTAGGAATCTCTTCATGGATAGCCTCGTTTGTATATCCATACACTGCGCTGGAAGAGGAGAAGATGAATTTTTTCACATCATATTTAATGCTGTATTCCAACAACTTTACGGTCCCTAACACATTGACCGCCGCATCTTCTGCTGGATTTTCAAGTGATTTAGCTACACTCACTTGGGCAGCAAGGTGGATAACGATCTCAGGTTTCTCTTTTTTGAAAATCTTTTCCACTTTCTTGGATAACAGGTTCTTTTTATATGTTTTAACTCCAGTTGGGACGTTTTCCTCCCTGCCGTTAGAGAAGTTGTCAAGAATAATGGGGGTGTGGCCTTCAGCGAGTAATAAATCCACGAGTTGTGAGCCGATGAATCCGGCTCCCCCTGTAACTAAAATTTTCATATTTGATCCTGAATCATTTCATTTTCCCTCATACATGAGTCTCCTTTCTTCATAAATATTTTTGATAAATCTGTTCTATTTTTCTCGTCATCACTTCACTTGTAAAGTGTTGGCGAGCGTAAGATTCAGCAGCCTTAGCAAATCTGACTCGTTCTTCCTTATTCGTTAAGAATCGCTTTATCGCATGTGCCAGTTGATCGACATTCCCAGGTTCACAAAGTATGCCTGTTTCTTCGTGACGGATCATTTCCGGGATCCCGCCACATGTAGTGGAGATGACCGCTTGCCCGGAGAACATTGCTTCCAGGACGGACAGGGGAAAGTTGTCGTTCACAGTTGCTAACACGTAGATGTCTGACATGGAAAGGATGTAGGGGATATCGTGTCTTTTCCCAAAAAAGGTTACGTTGTTCAGCTCAAGTTCTTTCGCCTGTTCCATCAGTTTTTCTTTCATGACACCATCTCCGACAATCCATACTTCTACATTAGTCAAATGTTCACGAAGCTTAGCCAATGCTTCTAAAAGAAATCTATGACCTTTGCGTGGGGACAGACGGGAGACACACGTCAGCACAATATTTCCATGATTTTCATGAGGAAGGGGAGTGAAATCGATGCCCGTATGAACGGTGGTCATTTTTTCATCTGCTGCACCGAAATCGATCAGGTCAGGTCGAAAGGAATCTGAAATGATCACGATTTCCGTACTTGCCTCCATTCCTACTTTCTCAAGTTCCGTAAAGTAGGCTTCTTCCATGGAACCTTTCTTCATTTTGTTGAATTTCAAGCGACTCTTCGTAAAGAACCCGTGTGGTGTAAACAGTAAAGGCTTTTGGTACGTTTGGTTTAAATGTCCAAGGATGAAGAGGGCAAATAGGTCTTGAGCGTGCAGGATGTCATATTGCTCGAGATTTTTATCTTTCAGAAACCATTCGAATACATGCAGATAACTAAGGTTTTTAACGATTTTTTCATTGACTGCACCGTAGCGTTCCTTCATGAACTTACGAGCTTCCGAGTCCGCTTCAGGAATCCATTCCTCCAGCTGTTCCGAAGGCATGTGATTGGGCGCTAGGACATCTACAATATGACCGGCCTTTTCAAATCCTTTTTTTATGGAATGGATGTAATGGGATAATCCACCTGTATTAGGGTATTGAAAAAATGTTACGTATAAGATTTTCATCGGCTTTGATTGTTCACCTTTGTTCTTCTGACCGAATGGTTGGAGGTGGAGAGGCTCCTTATCATCTCTTTCCACATCATAATACTGATCCATGATGGCAAGAAGAGAGGGATGAATGTTGAAAGGAGGCATTCGACTCATGTTTCCTCATCCTTTCGTATCTACTTATAGATTCCCAGTTCGCTTCCCCAGGTTGATATTTTTTCTAAATGGTAAGGAAGGAGCTCCCCTCCACGGTTGTCAAGGATACGCCTCAGCTGAGTGTGTAATCCCTTTTCAAGCGTTCGTTGAAGGTATGCCATTTTGTATAAATGAATGGGTTTGGTTTTAAACTCGATCCCATATTTCTTCATTTCATTCGTGTACACATCGACCGCATGGGTGCGAATTTCTTCTGCATTGCTTTGCCAATCTTTCCTGAAACCTAGTAGAATTTCGACAAGGACGATCATGTCAAACCATGTAGGAGCAAATTTGGCAGACTCCCAATCGATGAATTGAATCGCCCAGGGTTCATTTTTGCTGACATCTTTAGAACAGATATTCTGCATGTGCAGATCTCCGTGAGTAATAGAATTTCCGCTGGCTGATAGTTCCGGAAAGAAGTCAGGACCGTCACTGTATAATTTATTTAATGACTTGTAATGTGGCTTGATGATGTCCTTCCATTGTTTATCCTTCTTGACATCGTCCAGAAATGTCATTGTTTTAGAAATGAATTTTTCCCGATCTTTTTTCATTTTTACCGAGTTGTAAATGGGAACCCAATTTTTGAAATTGCTTATTTCTTTCTTGGATTTTTCTTCATAGGTGTGGGCGTGTAGTTTAGCAAGGGTTGGGATAATATAATCAAAATGCTTTGGAGTAAAAGTCAGCTGCCCACGAATTTGACGGACATACTCCATGAACACCCAAGTTTCACTTCCTTGTTTCTCCATCAGGTAGATTTCAGGAAGGAACTCCTTTAATAAAGGGTAGGCTTTACTGTAGATATTGATCTCGACTTCATTTTTGTATTTGGAGGAATGATAGATTTTAAAAATGATAGGGAAGCTGTTTGTTTGTGTTTTTAGCTGAAGCTGATAAATGCTGCTTCTCTTCGTTGACTTTAGGTTTTGGATGGAGGAAGCCTGAATGGTCACTTTATTCCCGAGGGATGTGGAGAGTTTTTCTTCGATTCCATGTTTATGGAACATAGCATTCAGTTCTTTAGGTGTATACATTCTCAATCACTCCTTCGTTTTCTTTTCCACGCATTCCACAGATGGGACGTGGTACTTCTGATAAATGGCATAGGGTCATCCAGGGCAAAAAGAGCGAATACTTTTTTTCCTCTTAAACCATGAAAGAAGTCTTTTAAAGTCATTTCTCCCTTTTTTCTTTTTTCAAGATAGGTGAGGAAGTAACGTACAAGGTAAATCCATTGAACCCCGTCTGTCTGGTTTATTTTTGGTGACGGGCGCTGCCCTGTAAGATACAGGTAATATTGATGGGCAAAATCAACGCCGGAATGGCCGGTCAAGCTGTGGGTCAGCCAAAATCTGGGATTGATTTCAATGAGTTTATACTGTCCGTCCCTTGGATCTTTTTTATATTCGATCATACTTACACCTTTTAGTGCCAGTTCTTTCAAGAGTGGAACCCCGGCATCGACCAGGTCAGGTATTCGTTTGCTTACGATATGGGCTCCCGTTCCGAATTGTGCTGGGAATTGATGATTTTTTTGAAGAGTGAAAAGAGCAAGTAATTCCAAATCCTCATCGAAGAATGTGGCCACTTTATAGAAACATTGGTTATCTCCGGGTATGATCTCCTGGATAATAAGCTCACCGAATTTACGATAAATCGGATAGATTTCCTTTAACTGAATCGGATTTTGAATATGAATGGCTTTCTTATTTACATGTTTTCTGAATTCATGGCCGTATACAGGCTTTAGAATACATGGAAATTCTAATTGAGTAATCGCCTCATCGAGCTGTTCTTCATTTTCAACAAAAAAGGTTTTTGCGGTAGGGATATTATATTTCAATGCTAATTCATAGGTTTTCTTTTTATCTAATAAATCCATGATTAAAGAATGATCAGGGTATAAAAACAGGTAATACTGGGATAATACGCTCCTGTATTTCGAGATGAAGACAACATAATCATCTGCGCCTGCGTAGAGGACAGGCTTTTGATCATGTTCCATTGCTATCTTTTTTAAAAAGGAAAGCAGCTCTTCTTCTTCGTTCAAGGGGCTTGGACATATCCCACATGTTGCAAGTCTTGATTTACCTTTTGAATAGGGACCTTCTGTATCAAAGGCATATACATCAATTCCTTTTCGGGAAAGGGCATGAATGATGCCAACTCCATTAGCGCTTAGATCAAGGACGACAGCTGGATGGGAAGACATCATTCCCAACCTGCAGCTATCAGATTTTTATAAATCCCTTCAATCTTACCGACCATGGCTTCCTGAGTGAGATGTGTTTTGGCATATTGGGACGCATTGGCCCCTAGTTTCTTTCGCAATGCTTCATTACCGATCAAGTGTTTGAGTTGGGTTGCTAATTGACTGACATTGCCTGGTTCAACGATGATACCGTTTTCATTATGGTGGATTATTTCCTTAATACCGCCACAATTGGTAGTCAGGACGGCTGTACCGCTATGCATGGCTTCAATAATGGAAATGGGCAGGTTGTCATTGAGGGTTGGTAGAACAAATATATCTGTTTTACTCAATATGGCAGGAACGTCATCGCGTTTCCCTAAGAACCGTACGTTTGATAGATTCAACGATTTGACTTGATTTTCAAGTGCTTCACGCATTTCCCCGTCTCCGACGATTTGCACCTCGACCTGATTACTTATTCCCTTCAATTTGGAAAGGGCATGAAATAAATCTGTATGTCCTTTTCTAGGTCCAAGTCTTGCTATGCATGAAATCACTATTTTTCCACTAGTGCTGCCTCGCTCATTTGTTTTAAAGTCAATCCCGGTATTAACCGTCGTCAAATTCGCAGATTTAGCTCCAAGGGAACTCAAAGGATCACGGAAAGAATCACTTAAAATCACCATATGAGTCGCATATTCAATCGCTTTTTTCTCAACTTCTTTGTAATACACTTCTTCTGCTGATCCTTTTTCAATTCGGTTGAATTTGACTCTGCTGAAGGTGAACATGCCGTGGGGGGTGAATAGAAGAGGTTTACCTAAATCTTCATTGAATCTCCCTAATATATTGGCAGTGAATAAATCCTGGGCATGAAGTATATCGTATTTTTCCAGTTTTACAGATTTCATCATCTGTTCATAGATGTATAGCAATCGACTGTTTTGTATGATTTTGCTTGTGTAGGAGCCGTATCGCTGCTCAAAAAAAGTCTTTAATTCCGGGACGATCATCTCCCGCAGCTCTTTTACTTTCGTTGCTGAAAACTGATTCGGAGATATGACATCCACTTTGTGACCTAAAGACTTCAATCCCTCTTTTAGAGTAGTAATGTAATTGGAAAGTCCTCCCGTATGGGGATAATCCCAAAAAGTCGCTATCAGAATGGATAATTTCTTACTCTCAGACTTACCTTTTTTCTTTTTAGTTTTTGATTTCTTTTTGCGGTCTTTTTTCCGCTTAGAATCTTTATCCTTATCTTTTATTTTTGCCCTCATAGGCTTTGACTTTACCCCATAATATTTATCGAGGGCAGTAACAAGGTATGGATAAGGGAAAAATAGTTCCTTCATTTCCAGACCCTCCTTATAACTTCAAATGCTTCTGCATACGGTACCCCGACCGTCATTCCTCGGACACTTGCCAAATGTTTGACTCCATCATAGGAACGCGGATGCGGAAAATCGCGCATTTCTACTTCATAATGCTTTAAGGATTCAATTTTTTGATCCATCACCGATGAAATGTCCACATAATAATTTGGTTTAAATTGCTTATCATTCGTCTCTGTATTCCATTCACTTGAGGAAACAGTTTCAAATGTGATCAATTCTATCGGTTGTTTATTCGGTAGAGGACGAACTGCTGTTAAGACTGCTTGGAACGTCACTTGGTGGTCTATATTCAAATCCCCGTAATGATGGGTGAAAATTTTGGTAGGTTGATAGATATCTATTAGTTTTTCGATTTCCTTCGTAAAGATATGGAGAGGTATCATTTCTAATTCCAGGTTAGGATGCTCTAGAAAAATTACTTCTTTTATCCCGATCTCTTTGTTTGCTTTTCGGGAAAGCTGTTGAATATGATGGGCCTCTTCTTTTCTTCCGTTTGCTGTAATGATCGATACGACTTTATTTCCTTGATCCACTAACCTTTTTAGCGTACCAGCTGACCCTAGTAGTTCATCGTCTGGATGTGCTGCTATGACCAATACAGTTTCTTTCATTCCCCTCACTCCATTTTTATTTTAATTACATTACTGTATGTAACCCTCTATATTTTCGAAACAGACACTAGCACAGGGCTAATGTCTGTTTCCTAGTTTTTCTTTCCTCTTTTGCCAATACTGATTCCACCACTGAGGACTTGTAACCGTACATATCCATCCCCATCCACCCATAGGAAATAATCAGGTCCGGCAGTTAAAAATGTTCCTTTCTGATCGAGTAGTCTGCTCCCCCCATATACGTGGATTTTGTCACCAAGTGTGAAATATTTATTCAAAATCGTGCGAGCGGAGCCGTCTTTTTCCTCGTTATGAGTAGAAGTGGGAACTGTACAAATCTGTTTATTCGTTATCTGGTGATATGGTTGTACGTTCGATTCTTTAGTTGGGGAGTTTTTTGGTAAGATATCGAAATCATGACCTTTTGTCGTTTTAACTTCGTCTTTTATGATGTGTTTGTTTTTATTCGATTTGCAATCCGTTTTTGCTGTATTTGCCCCGGTTTCATCGTATGAATGCTTAGGGTTATGTGCATAACCATTTCCATGTCTCGTGTTTTTCTTCATCCATATACACTCCTTCTAATATTCTAGGCAAATATCCACTAGCTTCTTTTCAGAGAAGTCCCTTATGAAAATTAAATCGATTGGCCTCTCAGGCTGTACGGATATTTCCTGCTTCTTTTATGATCCCCTGGCTAAGAAAGCGGGGGAAGTACTATGCTGTGTTTCTCTTCGGTTGTCAAAATGTTTTTGAAATATGCCCGATCAGCGGATGGCTTATGGCAAGGGACCATAAAGGCAACCAAATAAAAGAAAAAAGACCCTTGCCCATATGTGTTAACGAGAAAAATAATACATTGGCATGTGCTTCATCCCAGTCTCTGTATCTATTCTTAACCTATTCAAAAGCCCGGTTAGAGTGAGCGGAAATTGGGATGATGCCATAAAAATAGGCTATACAATCTTTTTTTACATACATATATTGATTATGAATTGTAGACAAAATGTAAAGGAGTGGAATATCTATGGAAGAAGGGTTTGATGATTTCATCAGGAGATATTTTGGAAAAACTGGTGAGCAGGGAAATAAAGAAAAACCAGATTTTTTTAATGCCGTTGAGAGCTGCAAGTCCAATCGTGAAGAGCGTTGTTGTAATCAGGATTGTGACAGTCTTCCGTGTAAATCCGTTGAAGGGGTGTTGAAGACAATGTTCCAGATCGGAGATCATCTTGAAGTGTTTTTCGAGGATGAAAGGATCGGCAGCGGGGGAACATTTGTGGCAGTTTTCAACAGTATTCTCATTTGGGCGGATTATGATGGGAACACCAATATCACAGATCTATGCGGTCCGATCAGTGTAAGGAAAATGGGCACCAGGAAAAAGAAAAAACAGAAACACAATAATAAAAGCAGAAATTTTAACCATAAAAGTGATGATCATAACGATAAAAAGAAAAAAAACAAAGCGGAAAAGCGTGAAAAAGGTTCACGAAAAAAGGATGGGAAGTCCGGCGTTAATGGAGAACTGCTGAACTTCGTAAAGCTTGAGGAAGGTTCCCAGGATCCTCTGATACTTGAACAATTAGACCAGGATAATGAAACAAATGAAAAAGAGAATCTGACAACAGAAATTCTGGATTCCCCTGAAATTGATGGAGGTGACTCCGTCCAAGGTCCACTTGATGAAAAAGAAGGAAATAATCATTTATATATGGAAGATTCCTCTTCCGATTCAGAGGCGGAGCTCACAGTGCTATCAGAACCGGATGAAGTCCAAACGGTAGAGGAAGAACCAGACCAAGATATTGAGGAGAAAGTGATTGAATACGATAGTGACTTCCAAGATTTGCTGAAGGATGAACGGAACATCCAAACAACTGAGAATCACTTTGATTCTACTTTAATAGGTGATGACACTGTAGCAGGGCAAGAGTCTGACGAAACTCTATCCATTATGGAGGAAACATCATCAGAAGAAGACTTGGGTCATTCATCGATCAACTGACTTTCAAAATGGTAAGAAATAATCAATCTGTAAAATCAACGCTTGAAAATTAAATATAGTTTTTAGTTATCTGCCTTTACGCATTTAACGGTTAAGCATAAAAATAAAGTATACACGAAAGGGGGAAACATAATGTCTAATTTGTTCAATGATGGTAATATGGCAGATTTTCTTAACAGAATTTTGTCTCTAGGAGATAAAATAGAGGTCCTATCTGGTGACGAAGAAATCGAAGAGGGTTCCTATGTTTATGCGAGCGATAATTTCATTGTATGGACCGATGACGATGGCCATATGAACACGTCTAACTTAAATAATGTAACTGTTCGTAAAGTTTAGTTGCTATTATTTTCAACCGAAAAAATGACTGGAAACTATCCAGTCATTTTTTTGGAAGAATACTAGGTAATAGCCCTATCGATTTTCGTAATCTTTTAATATGAATATAGGACTGCAGTATGAAAACAAGGAGAGGAGGAGGCATTATGGGATTTTCCAATCAACTCAATTCAGTTCTTAAACTTGGTGATAAAATAGAGGTTCTTTCTGGAGCTGAAAAAATAGACTGTGACGGAACATTTATAAAAACGGAAGATCATTATTTAATATGGTCGAATGATAATGGCGATGTTTTATTCACTCACTTGGATAGGATCACGGTGAAAAAAGTCTAATCAGCTTTTTTTATACGAATGCTTTCAGGGATAGTGCTTGTTCGGAGTACTATCTTTTTTTGATTCCATATGCATGTCCAAAAGTATTTAAATAAACATTCTTTCCTTGATTCGGAGGAAAGAATGTTTTCGTTTCTATGATATATTAGAGGAGAACTTCATTCGGTATGGAACTACTTGTGTTTCTTCCAGGCATCATAGAGCTCAGGATTCAAGTTCTTTACATTTTCCAAAAACTCGCCTGTTAATCCGAATTTTTTCATTCCTTTTAACAGCTTCGTTGGAACAGGGGATTTGGATGTGAACGCTCGTTTGTGATCAATCACTTTGAATTCGCCATTTTCATCCATTAACATGTGTCGAATTTCCGTGTCCCATCGCGTAAAGCCTAAACGCTTAAATTCTTCTAAAACGAATAAGATTTTTTCCGTCATTTCTTCATCAATATAGCCGTGCCGTTTCATATGGCGGGCGAGGGATATTCCTTGAACAAACTCCATGACAATGTAATTGTCCCCGAATTCATAAAGACGAGGCATTATGTCAGAAGTTTGCCCTATCTTCATCGCTTCTAATTCCCGTTGATGCGTTTCTTCCTTGAAGAAGTACTTCAACACTTTATCATCTGCTACCTTGTAGATTTCTCCGTCTTTTCCGTCACCGATCATTTCAAAGTCTTCCAGGTCTTTTTTTGAGATTTTCCTGTTAAAAAGGTTATCCATTGATCATCACTCCTTTAGATGGTGGACACTCTCTTTTTCTTTATTGTATGGATTAAGATTCATTTTCGTAACCGAGCCAAATGCTGAAATTTTGGAGTCATGGTTTATTTAAATAAGTCAATAGTATCCAGTTGTGTACCGACATTAAGGAGGGGGTTATGTTAGTTTTTCTTGTACCTGGTCTTATAAATCTTGTAAAATAGCTACTGTTTAAAGTCTCATCAATGAAGGTGTATACAAATGAAGCATATTATTATCGGAGCAGGGATTTTAGGGGCTTCCACGGCTTACCATCTTGCCAAAAAAGGAGAAGACGTTACGGTTATTGACAGGGGAGAACGAGGTCAAGCGACAAGAAATGCTGCAGGAATTGTTTGTCCATGGCTGACGAACCGTAGTAACCAATCATGGTACGAACTTGTGATTGCAGGAGCTCGCTTTTATCCTGAACTAGTAAGCGAACTTGAACAGGAAGGGGAAACGAAGACAGGATATAGTCAAGTCGGTGCGATCAATATATTCGATACAGAAGAAAAATTGGATCGCAAAATGGAAGTCGCTCATAAACGAAAAATGGAAGCGCCGGAGATGGGCGAAATCACAAAGCTGTCTGCAGAAGAAACGAAAAAACTATTCCCTCCAGTCGCAGACCATTACGGCGCTGTCCACATCAGAGGGGCAGCCAGAGTGAACGGGGGAGCTGTCACTGAGTCTTTGTTGCGAGCAGCGCAAAAACAAGGGGCGCAATATATCAAGGGGGATGCTTCTTTTCTTTTCCATCATGGGGAAGTAGAAGGGGTGCGAGTGAACGGGGAGACCATCTACGGAGAGCAACTGATTGTTACGAACGGCGCCTGGACGAATGAATTGTTCCAGTCTCTTGGAATCGGTTCTAATGTAACGTTTGAAAAAGCGCAGATCATACATTTGCAAATGCCGGAGTATGATACCGGCAAGTGGCCTGTTATGCTGCCCCCTTTTAATCATTACATGCTCGGTTTTGAAGGTGGGAGGATTGTTGTCGGTGCAACAAAGGAAAAACCAGACAACTTTGACTCGCGGGTCACCATCGGATCTGTGCATACTCTGATGGATAAAGCACTCCGAGTCGCACCTGGGCTTGCGGAAGCGATGTATGTCGGGACGAACGTTGGTTTCCGTCCTTTCACACCTGGTTCTTTACCTGTCATCGGGAGGGTCCCGGGTTTTGATCATATACTGATCGCTAATGGTCTTGGTGCTTCTGGTCTAACAAGTGGCCCTTATTTGGGTTCACAGCTTGCTAAGTTCGCTGCTGGAGAACAACTTCAAGTTTCCTTAGATGCTTATAAACCTGATCATTTATTCCTATAAAAAAAGCTTCCCGCGGGAAGCTTTTTTTCATCAACCGATTCTTGATTTGGATGTATAGATGGTGAACAAGCAGACTTTACCATTTTAAAATGTTAATATTGTTCTGCTTCCTGGACGTTTTCACTAGTCTGGGCATTTACTTCCGGTTCTTCATCAGGTGGATATGTCCTCTTGACGAATAAAGCGAGTACAACGCCCACAAGAGAAAGAGCTGTAACAACGAAGAAGGCGATATTTGTTCCATGAATCGCAGGATGATCGACGGCCGGGTTGTTCTGTGCAGATTGGGCTGTCGTTGTCATGATCGTGACAAGTATCGCCGTACCGACGGAAGCTGCTACCATCCGCATCGTGTTACTCATCGCTGCACCGTGCGGAATCAACTTTTTAGGAAGCTGATTTAAACCTGCAGTCGTAACAGGCATCATCACCATCGATAATCCGAACATCCGAATCGAGTAAAGGACGGTGATCGTCGTGAACGTCGTCTCGATATTCAAAAAGGAAAACGCGAGAGATGCTCCTGTGATGATGGTAAGTCCGACTATGGCAAGCAGTTTGGCGCCGATTTTATCAAAAATACGGCCGGTAATGGGCGACATGAATGCGGTAATGACAGCTCCTGGTAAAAGGGCGAGTCCTGATTCGAATGCCGAGAAGTCCCGCATGTCCTGCATATAAAGCGGAATAAGAGTCTCAGCGCCGATCAGACCTAAAAAGGTGATCATCGCGATGACGGTCGTAATAGCAAACACAGGATACTTGAAAACACGGAACTCGAGCATCGGATGGTGCATGCGTAATTGGCGTAAAATGAATAGCGTCAATGTAATAGCACCGATGATAAGGACGGTTACCGTATCAATGCTTGTCCATCCCTGGTTTCCGGCAAGGGTGAATCCATATAAAAGCCCACCAAAACCGATGGAGGAAAGTATGATGGATATCGGATCTACCTTCGGATAAGAAAGCTCGGTCACATTTCTTAAGATAAAGGAAGCAAGGACTATGATCAGTAAAGCTAGAGGAAGAATCATCCAAAACAAGTATCTCCAGGTGAATGCTGAAGTGATATAACCGGAAAGTGCTGGCCCGATGGCAGGGGCGAATGAGATGACAAGACCGATGTATCCCATCGCTGTCCCTCGTTTATGGACAGGGAAAATCATCAGAAAAACCGTCTGCATTAATGGAAGCATCACACCTGCACCGGCTGATTGGACGACTCGTCCTAAAAGAAGGAGCGGGAAGTTTACCGCTAAACCTCCAAGGACTGTTCCGACCGAAAAAATGCTCATAGCGGCGATGAAAAGTTGTCTTGTTGTAAAACGTTCAATTAAAAAAGCACTTACAGGGATCATCACCCCGTTCACTAGCATGAAAACCGTCGTCAACCATTGAGCAGAGTTAGCGGTCACATTCATTTCATCCATGATTGGAGGAATCGCTGTGATCATAAGTGTTTGGTTCAATATGGTGATAAATGACCCGGCAAGTAATAGGGCAGCCATTAAAACTTTATTGGGGCTTGTGGAAGTCATGCAGTCGTCCTCCTTTGAATCAACTAATTCAACATTATACTTGTATTGTTTTAAGAGGTACAACTACTTTGCTCATGTACACGATGTCGGAAATAACCATGCCCAAGACAACATCCCCCTCTGTAAGAGAGTTCCATTCTCTGATTCTATTTGACAGGGGAGTTGTTTTAAAGGAGAGATTTGTCCTCTAACTAAAATGGTTTTGTATCATTTCTATATAGAAACATGGGAAAAAGTCGGACAAGTATAGACGAATAAATGAATATAATGTATGGTATAAATTAAATCATCACAAAAATTAATAGTGAATTCACTAGGGGAGCCTTTCTTTTAAGGCTGAGATCAAAGTATAACTTTGGAACTCTTTGAACCTGTCCTGGCTGAACAACCAGCAGAGGAAAGTGAAAGTGCGCAGATGAAATATAACCATCTATTTCATCTTGCTAGTATGTATAATGGGACATGCCACTTTTCTTTTCTGGGAAGTGGCATTTTTTATGCCTGGAAAATGCTGCTGGGAGACTGCAGTATTTATTGCCGTTCACTAAGGTCCATACCCATATTACAAATTAATAAGAATACTTCACTGGGGGAGCCATGAATTGGCTGAGAGAAGCTGGAAGCTTTGACCCTTATAACCTGATCTAGATCATACTAGCGGAGGGAAGTGAAGCGGGTGGAATCTTTCTTTCTATATCTATATTCAAAAGTGATAGCTCGCTCCTTCTCTTGAAGGGGCGGGCTATTTTATTTGGGAAAGGAGCAAGTATTATGGATGACAAGTTAGTTCGGTTATGGAATGAAGTGGAAGAGAGAGAAGAAGAAATTTTGGCCCTATTGTCCGATTTGGTATCCTATCCAACTTTGAGTCCGCCTGCCAGAAATGCGGAGAAAGCTCAAGAGTACATGGCTGATAAACTGAAAGGTCTGGGCTTTTCCACCGAGTCCTGGGATCTGTATCCAGGGGATCCTGTGGTAGTAGGCACTAAACGGGGGCAAGAGCAGGCGAAGAGTCTGATCATAAACGGTCATCTGGATGTAGCAGCAATCGAGGAAAATGAGCGATGGGATTATGATCCATTCGTATGTACGGTAACGAAGGACAAAGTATTCGGGCGCGGGGTAGCAGATATGAAAGGAGGCATGGCTGGGGTTCTTTTTGCCTTGCAGGTATTGCAGGAAGCTGGTGTAGAACCTAAAGGAAACTTCTATGTCCAATCCGTTGTTGGGGAGGAGGTTGGAGAAGCAGGGACTAAGTCTTGCTGTGAAAGAGGCTATCATGCTGATTTAGCGTTAGTAGTAGATACAAGTGACTGTCATATCCAGGGGCAGGGTGGTGTGATCACTGGCTGGGTAACAATCGAAAGCAGAGAAACACTTCATGATGCCCAAAGGCGGTCGATGATCCATGCTGGGGGTGGTGTCCATGGGGCCAGTGCGATAGAGAAAATGACAAAAATAATTACTGCGTTGCAAGAGTTGGAGCGGCATTGGGCAGTCACGAAATCGAGCCCTGGTTTTCCTTCGGGTTCCAATACAATCAATCCTGCTGTAATTGAGGGAGGCCGTCATGCGGCTTTCATTGCCGATCGCTGCTCGTTATGGATCACCGTCCATTACTATCCGGAAGAACACTATGAAGAAGTGATCAAAGAGATAGAAGCGCACATCAATTATGCAGCAAAGGCAGATCCCTGGTTAAGAGATCATCCACCTCAATTTTCATGGGGTGGTACGTCCATGATAGAACAACAAGGTGAAATATTCCCGGCATTTTCCGTGGACACCAGGCATGCCGGGGTTGAGATGTTGGCCAACGCACATCAACGTATTCACAGAACTCCAGTGGATTATTCTATGTCTCCTACTGTTACAGATGGGGGATGGTTAGCGGAGGCCGGCATCCCTACTGTCCTGTATGGCCCGGGCACACTAGATCAGGCACATGCTGTTAATGAGTCGCTGGACCGGGATCAGCTTCTACGGTTCACCAAAACAATGGTTACTTTTTTATATGACTGGTTTCAATATTCGGAGTGAAAGGATGAGATTGATGTTTACCGATCGTCTTTATAACCATGTTAAACCGATATGGGATGCCTATCTCGAACACCCCTTCGTAAAGGGCATTGGGGATGGAAGTTTAGAGCTTGAAAAATTCAAGTTCTTCATGGAGCAGGATTACTTATATTTAATCGATTATTGCCGGGTGTTTGCGTTAGGAAGCGTGAAAGCGACACGTTTAGATACCATGACCATGTTTGCTGATTTACTGCATTCTACTCTGAACGAAGAGATGGACCTGCATCGAAACTATGCTGGGAAACTTGGAATCAGCAAGCAAGAATTAGAAAACACCACACCTTCCTCTACACTTTTAGCTTATACGAGCTATATGCTGAACAAGGCCCATCAGGGGTCAGAGGCTGAGGTGGCGGTATGCGTGCTTGCATGTACGTGGAGCTACAATGTTATCGGAAAGACGCTTAACGAAAATGAGGGGGCAAGTGACCATGAATTTTATGGTGATTGGATAAAGATGTACGCTTCGGACGAATTTACGGAGCTTGCGGAATCTATGAAAAAAATTGATGAACGAACTTGCGGATGATAAACCAGAACGAGAAAAAGCCCATTTAGAAGAAATCTTCCTTCATACGAGTAAACTAGAATATTTATTCTGGGACATGGCTTACCACAAGAAAATGTGGCTGGAGGATTCGGGTCTACTGAACAGTTGAAACAATTGGTAAAAATGAACCTAATTTACTTACATTCACTAACAAGGGAGATGGAAACATGGAAAAAGGGTTGAAATTGACAGATATTTTAGTAACGATCATCATCGCTCTGATATTTGGGGTTATTTATAAATTGTGGGGACCGCTATATGGAGTAGTTGCTACATTGGGGCTTCATCTGGAGCAGCTGATTTATGGCATGTGGTTCATAGCGGCGGTAGTTGCCTATTTGGTCATACGAAAACCTGGAGTAGCTCTGTTGGCAGAGGTTGCTGCTGCCCAGGGGGAATTTATTTTTGGAGGAGAATGGGGAGTGGCTACTCTTATCTTCGGTCTTGGGCAGGGACTTGCCGCTGAATTAATTTTCGCTGCGTTCCGGTATAAGCGCTATGATATGTTGATTGCATCTTTAGCAGGCGTTGCAGCTGCGTTCGCTTCTATCGGCATTGATTATTATTACGGTTACATCGGGGACTTGGCCCTTTGGAATTTGCTGATTTTATTTGGAACAAGAATAGCGGGAGCGGTTCTGATTTCTGGTATTTTCGCTCATCTCCTTGTTCAATCATTAGAAAAGACAGGGGTAACCAGCCTTGTACGGCCAGCTACTAAAGAAGATTACCAGGCTTTAGGCTAGCAGAGGGGGCTCAGTATGACAACAATCGCTAGTTTGACAAACATGCGTTTAAAGTTTTCCGGAATGGATTCTTTGTTGTTCGAGGATTTCTCCCTTTCTATTGATAAGGGAGAGAAGGTTTTGATACTTGGACCATCCGGGTCTGGTAAATCGACACTTTTACAAGTATTGACTGGACTGATTCCCAATGCGGTGGAAGTCCCAATGAAAGCAGACGCACTAATCATTCCAGAATCGTGGGGATTTTTATTTCAAGATCCCGATTCCCAGTTTTGTATGCCCTATGTAGATGAGGAGATCGCATTTGTATTAGAGAACCTTCAAATTCCCCGGGAAAAAATGGATCATTTTATTGACTATTATCTCCAGCAAGTTGGATTGGATTTTGCTGATAACCATACGAAAATCCAGAGGTTATCCGGTGGGATGAAGCAGCGGCTGGCTATTGCCTCTGTGCTTGCTCTGGAACCCGAGATGCTGTGTTTAGATGAGCCGACAGCCATGCTGGATCCGGAAGGTACTAAGCTTGTTTGGGAGACGATCAAGAACGTAGGAGAAGAGAAGACTGTAATAATCGTCGAACATAAAATTGAGCAGGTGGTCGATTTTGTCGATCGTGTCATCCTTCTCGATGAAAATGGGAGGATCATTGCAGACGGGCCAAAACAGAAGGTGTTCGATCAACATTACCACATGCTTATCGAACAGGGGATTTGGTATCCCCGCGTTTGGGAGGACTACGTGCAGGAGAAGGACTGGCATATTCCAACACCAATAAATACAGCTAATGAAAAAACGGCTGTTCATTTATCCGATTTTTCAGCTTTCAGAGGAAAAATCCCAGCCCTCCATGTGGAGGAGGCTTGTGCTCATCCTGGGGAATGGATCACGGTGGTCGGCAAAAACGGGGCAGGGAAAAGTACTCTGCTGCTCGCCATGATGAATTTGATAAAAACCAGCGGCACTTATTACATTCTTGAACAAAATCATAAACGGATCAAACATTTGGCTGAATATGTGAGTTTTGTCTTTCAAAACCCTGAGTTTCAATTTGTTACGAATTCTGTCTATGAGGAAATTGCCTTCAGCCTTCATTTAACAAAATGGGAGCAGGAGACTATTTCACAACGCGTCAATCAGATGCTGAAGATTTATCATTTGGAGGAGCATAAACAAACACACCCTTATCAGTTATCCATGGGGCAAAAGCGAAGGTTGAGTGTCGCTGCTTCGATAGTGAAAGAACAGCCAATTATCTTTTTGGATGAACCTACCTTCGGCCAAGATGCAAAAAACACATTTGCAATTTTAGAACAGTTAGAACAGTTGAGGGCTCAAGGGACCACTATTATCATGGTGACCCATGACTTGAATATAGTGAAATACTTTGCAACGAAAGTCTGGGAGATGGACAACGGGAAACTCGTCAAAGAATCTTCTGCTTCAAACTATATAGAAACATTACAACGAGCAGTTATCTCATAGGGGAGAGAAGTGATGCCAATGGACTTTTCTTATAAGGAAACATGGCTCCATAAAATTAATCCGAGCTTGAAATTACTCCTTATGGTTCTCTTATTCATTCATCTATTGATCATTCATAATACTAATATTCTTATCAATTATATGATAGGAATGCTTATACTCTACTTGTTCTTTACCGGTCACCCATGGAAGCGTCTATTGGTGATTTCTATTCCGTTTCTCTTAATTTTCCTTACCTCGTCCACATCGATGATATTCTTTGGAAAAGGGGAGATCACATGGGCCGAGTGGGGACTGGTCCATATTACCGAAGAGAGTTTCTTCCGGGGATTACATTTAGGCTTTCGCGGAATTATCTTTGCCGTATTAGGAATTGTTTTCGCCCTGACTACCAGGCCTGTGTTCCTCTTTTATTCCTTAATGCAACAATTGAAACTGAAACCGAAATATGCCTATAGCTTTATGGCTGCCATTCGGTTGATTCCATTGATGATTGAAGAGATGCAAACATTGCACTATGCCCTGAAAGTACGCGGTGTTCACGAAGAAAAAGGAGTGAAAGGATTTTATAACAAACTAAAATCTTATTCCATTCCCCTTCTTTCCCAAAGTATCAGAAGAGCCTACCGGATTGCAGTGGCCATGGAAGCCAAGCGTTTTTCTCACCCTGTAAACCGGACGTATTTTTATCGGTTAGGTTTTTCTGGATTTGATGTAATCTTTCTGTGCTATCTTCTAGTAATGATACCCTTATCCTATATTATAGCTAACCACTTTCCTTACTTTTCCATCACGGATGTTCGTTATAATAAATAGAAGGGTTTGAATATGAACATTTCGATTTAAATGGATGTTAATGTTCGCTTATAATGCTAAAAATGTTTGATTTATCCCTGGAGGAAACGATAGAATAGCTTTAAACAGAAACATTCAGGGGGATTGTCATATGTGTGGAGCACCGAACGGGATTTTTTCGAAAAAAATGATGCTATTAGGGTCAGGAGAGTTGGGGAAGGAAGTTATAATCGAGGCTCAGCGGTTGGGGATAGAGACCATTGCCGTCGATCGATATAAAGGTGCGCCTGCCATGCAGGTAGCTCACCGCTCTCATGTAGTGGATATGTTGGATGGAGATGAGCTGCGTACAGTGATCGAACAGGAAAAGCCGGATTTTATCGTACCGGAGATAGAAGCGATCGCTACGGAAACACTCCTGAAGTTGGAGCAGGAAGGATACAATGTCATACCAACCGCCTACGCTACTAAATTGACGATGGATCGCGAAGGTATTCGACGGCTGGCAAGTGAAAAACTGAAACTTCCGACAGCGAAATACGAATTTGCCGACTCCTTAGAGGAATTAAAAGAAGCGGTCGGCAAGATTGGTACGCCGTGTGTAATCAAACCGATTATGAGTTCTTCCGGAAAGGGGCAAAGTCTATGCCGGACAGAAGCGGATATCGAGACTTCCTGGCAAGAATCCCTTGATAGTGGACGGGGGAAGAGCACCCGGGTGATTGTGGAGGAATTCATTCATTTTGATTCGGAGATTACACTGTTAACGGTTCGCTCTAGTAACGAAACATTCTTCTGTCCGCCCATCGGCCACCTTCAGCAGGATGGGGATTATATTCAATCGTGGCAGCCACATGACATGACAATGGAACACATATCGGAAGCCGAAAACCTGGCAAAAAAAGTAACCGATGAAATTGGGGGTTACGGGCTCTTTGGTGTAGAACTGTTTGTTACGGAAAATGGGGTATACTTCAGTGAAGTTTCTCCACGACCTCATGATACAGGGATGGTTACCTTAGTGACCCAGGAACTATCGGAATTTGCGCTTCATGTCCGGGCGGTTTTAGGATTTCCAATAGAGGAAATCTCACTCATTTCCCCGGGAGCCAGTCATGCAATCAAGGCAGCAGAAGAAAGCAAGGACTACCAAATTTCCGGCATGGAAGAAGCGTTGGCTGTACCTCACACGCAAATGCGTTTATTCGGAAAGCCTTCTACTAAAGTAGGCCGTCGCATGGGTGTGGTATTGAGCAAAGGAGAAAGTGTAACGGCTGCGTGCGAAAAAGCGGCAGAGGCAGCTTCCAAGCTTGATATAGGAATTATTCATACGAAAACGAAGTAGAGGCAATGAAAAGAGAAGGATCAATAAATTTTAACTAAACCTGGATGACAGTCAAAAGGGTGATGGAGAATAACTCCATCACCCTTTTGATTAACAACCTGGTTTCTCAATAATGTTTGTTTATATAAAAAGATAGTTCCCCGTTATTTACAGTTGGAACGTTGGTAAATCATGAGGAGATCATTTATCGTCTTAGCTAGCACAGAATCAATACTTACAGTGATAGCCTTATTAGAGTCATTAAAGAATAACGCGGTTTAATCTATTAAGCAAAGCATCAAGTTCTTGAGATATTTTCACAACATTATTGTAATTAGATCCATTTAGATAGGCATGATACATCATTTCTCTTTTTTCTTCAATTTGCTTTTTTAAGATATCACGGTTACTCATAACTATCCTCCTAAATCGATTTTGTATGAGTATTATAACTAATTTGGATAAGCGAGGGATATTCTAGTAAGAAAGTTCAAATAACTGTCACAAATTCAGTTCTTCAGGTCTCAAAATACGATAATAAAGGACAAATACTTTGAAAATCCAAGTGTTCTTATTAAGTGCCTTGTTGCACGAAAGCAATACTTACTTAGCGTGCTGTTTTGCCTTATTTACGGCTCTTCTAATTAATTTTGTAAACCAATAAGCAATAAATGCTATGCCCGCATCGATGAGGAAAAGGTATGTTTGATTCATGTCTTTATTGAATTCTGACAGGCCCCATTTGATTTCTATGCTTGCGAAGCCAAAAGCAAACATTGCGCTTAATAATAGAGTGTACAAATAGAAGTTCTTCTTTTTATTAGTACAATATTGATAAACAAGTAGAAAACCGACGGGGAGAGCAGAAGACGTCATACTTAGGGCCATCGGTAATACTGGTGTGAGAAAATAGGTGTGAATAAAATACCCATACCTTTCCAGTGCAAGATCAATATAAGTCCAGAGCATATGAACGGTGTATCCAAAGAAAAACAACTCAAACATTCTTTTTCTATCTACTGTAAAGTAAAGCAGGATCAGGGGAAGTACCAAAAAAGAAACGACAATCCAAAATTGCCATGTTCCCATGTTGGAATAAGTATTCCAATAAGAAGAGATGATTGAATTCAACTCTTCGCTTTTGTCGTTTATCCGGTCCCAATATTCCTCGTAATTCATAAACATCCCCCTAAAACATCGACATCAGTAGATAGTGTGTTCCAGAATTAGGAGGTTAATGCAAGGAGATTTTATTTTTACTGAAAATCAGCTCTTACGATATAAACCGAAAATTAAATTTTTATTGAATAAGATTATGAATTTAGCGGGAATTAAGCGTGTATAACACGCATTCCTTTAAATGGGATATAGTGTAAATCAGTAACCCTCCCATATTGAACCGTAATAGAGAGCTTGCTCCTGGCCTCACCTCCTCTTACTAATCATATCCGTACACTTCTCCCTTTTTCAGGTTCAATTCCTTGTTATTAATAATGACCACTTCTTCGCCTTGCCACTCTACATTTACTTCTTCCGTACGCTGCTGATAATAAAGTTTCTTTTTTGACCAGAGTGGCCCGTTTAATTCCCCGATAATTCCAAAAGTACCTGCTGCACCAGCATCAAAGCGATAAAAATCTATGACATACGCTCCGTCTGGTGACTTTACTGTTTTCAATTTTTCTTTAGCACCCAAAGAAGACAGGGAGATGGTAAGTAGGCTGCCAAGAATGAGTGCAGTCGTCAGCAATGCCGAAAGTGTAATCGAAAACCATGTCATTATTCTGGTACTGCGACCTTTTGCCGTAGAAGTATTTTTTATACTCCTTACTAATAACGCGATACTTAAAAGTAAAAATATATAAATGGGAGGTGTTACCCTCCAAAGATAATGGAAGTTGGCATAAAGAGAGAAGGCGGATAAAGCGATGAAAAATATGTTGAGTAGTAATAGACGTAAACTAGGTGATATCAAAGAAAGACTCCTTTACATGAATAGTACATTTACCATACCAAAAATATGGAAATCGTAAAGCGTAACAATGAGCACCCATTCAAAATAATGGAAAAAGAGGGTCTATTGATTGGTAGTGATTGTTTCGTTCCCAAGAACTGATTCATAGTCTAATAGAAGCTTTTTGAACACTTCCTCCCAGGAACGGCCGAGGGCCTCTTGTCTAGCGTTTTTGCTCATATTGGTTAACTTGACAGGGTTAGAAAGAAGGTGAATGACCGCTTCAGAGAAAGCTTGTGGATGGTCAGGTTCACAAAGGATCCCGGTTTTTTCGTTGTCTACGATTTCCTGTACACCGCCAGCTTTCGATACGATAGCGGGAGTTCCACTAGCGAGGGCTTCCAGGACGACATTTCCAAATGTTTCGGTTTTTGATGGGAAAATGAATAAGGTGGACCGGGCATAAATTTGAGAAAGTACGGTTCCGCTTATGTATCCGGTAAAAGTCATATTAGCTGGCGCTTGTTTTCTTAGCTGTCCGTACATAGGCCCATTCCCGACAAGGAGCCAGTGTATATGTTCATTGAGGTGAGGAGGAATCCGCCTGCTGACTTCCATAAGGATATCCAACCCTTTTTCAGGCGCAAGTCTTCCTACATAGGTTAATAGATAAGGAGCCGAAAAAGGGAATATATCGTTCTTCATAGAATTTGTTACTACTGGCTGGAACTGCTCACTATCTACCCCTCGCTTCCATAAAGCGATGTTAGGGAACCCCTGTTGTTCCAGTTCTTTTTTCGTTTGGATGGAGGGGACAAAAGTTTTCCTGAAGGATTGATGAAACCAGCGCATATACTTCCAGAAGAAGGGGGAAAGAAAGGAAAGTTTGTAATAGTCTAAGTATTGATCGAAGTGCGTATGATAAGAACCTACGATCGGTATGTTCATCTTTTTCCCGTAGTAAAGTCCTGCCAGTCCGATAGTGAAAGGGGTGACGATATGGATGAGGTCTGGCTGAAATGCTTCTAATTCATTTTTAATTTCTGATACCTTGAATAAAGCGAGTCGGCATTCAGGATATAACCAGAAAGGCAGACTGAAAAAACGGCGGATGCTTTCCGAGTAGTCTTGTTGGTCACTGGTGTCAGGGGCGAATAGCCGGTAAGTCACATCTTGTTTTTCCAGAAAATCCGTCCAGCGTTTCAACGTCTTTGCGACTCCGTTGACTTGGGGTTCATACGTATCCGTAAAAATCGCCACCTTCATACCTATACCTCTTTTCCTTTGCAAAGTAGGGCAGAACCTTCGCTATTTATCTATTCTATAGAAAAAAGGTTTATGCGGATGGTGAAGGAAAGAGGGGGAATCTTTACAGATATTTCATTTTATATGGAACGACAAAAAACCTGCGAATGCAGGTTTTGTCAGAAGAATATGGGGGGACTGCTGCGGTGGTTACGGGTAAGTATAGAGTTCGAATGAAGAAAGTCTTATAGGAGTTGTTGCATACTTATGCTGATTTTTTTGTGAGAGAATGTTGACTTACAGCTTTTAATAGAATTCTCTTGTCCTGATTTGTCAGCTTGTTCCAAATGCCCACTTTTATTTTCATCGTATTTTTTCCTCCTTATTAATAATGGGACTTACCAGCTTTTGGCGAACATTCACGGCCGCTTTGTTAATACTTAGCATATACCGTCATTTCATCAAATTTAAACAACAAAAATATCTACAAAATTCGATGGCAATGGGTTTTGGCAGCAGGGAATGGCTGATTATTGTCGAATATGTTAAAGGAGTGATGGAAAACTTGGAGGATTTCCTCTCAAAACCTGAAATATTGTAAAAAAGAAAAGGAGGAAGTTATGATGATTTCTTATCAAGTTCAATCAGAAAAAGGTTTTACAGACAAGATCGGTGAACTCGTGTGTATGCTTGAGCATTCCAGGGCGGTAACCATTACAGAAGTGGCTGAGCTCACACAGGAAGAACTTGATGAGTGTGAATCCGGTGGCAATTCCATCGGTATGCTTCTCTCCCATATCGCAGCGATTGAATATGTTCATCAAGTGATAAGCTTTGAACACAGGGATTTGACAGAGGAAGAAATGGAGGAATGGGGCCCCGCCTTAGAACTGGGGGAGAAAGCGCAACAAAAATACCATTCCTTATCGATCGATGAATATTTAGATGTAATGGAAGCCATACGGGACCAGACACTCGAGCTGCTGAAAGAAAAAGACGATGCCTGGTTATATGAAAATCGTGAATGGCCGAATGGCGTCAGTTATAATCCTTATTACCTTTGGTTTCATGTGATGGAAGACGAGATAAGCCATCGTGGACAGATACGATCCAAATTGAGAGCCTGGAATAATAAGGCTGCTTTATAAAACTGAAAAAGAGCCTGGCATCTTGCCAAGCTCTTTTCTTTTTCTATAGTAGCGGGATTTTCTTTCCGTATTCCACGAAGGGGCGGAGAGTATGTCTTCAACCTGGGGACGTTTTTATAAGGGAAAATTCCTCTGTAGCGGGAAAATCCACTGCTCCTATGTAGCTGCAGTCTTAGAGGTGTATTCGGGAGCATATGAATCATAACAAGGATTGTAATGTCCATGATGTCTTCAGGTAAGGTTGGATACCTAATCGCCCTCGAGGGAATCAAGTTTTATATAGTAATTCCGGCTTGTAGTTCTATCATTATCCAATATCCTCTGCAATCGATAGGGGTGGAAGGAGGAATTAGAGTGAAACACAAATTTATAGACGGTCATAACGATACATTGATGAAGTGTGAAAAAGGGGTCGGGTCTTTTTTCAAAGGAACGAACGAAGGTCATATTGATTGGCCGCGAGGGAAAAAGGCAGGATTTGCAGCTGGTTTCTTTGCTGTATTTTGTCCGAACCCGGATTCTGATCCACTTCCTGTCGCTTATTCAACGAAAAAAGGGTATGAAAAGCCGCTGCCCCGTCCTCTTGATTTTTCTTATGCCTATCGCTATACAAACAAAGTTATGGCCCGTTTCTTTCAATTAGAAAAAGAATCTGATGGTCGGTTCCTGGTGGCGAAGACGATAAAAGATCTTGAAAGAAGTATTCAAGACGACGATGTGATGGCCGGAATCTTACATATGGAAGGGGCAGAGGGGATCGATGAAAACCTGGACGCCCTTTCTGTTTATTATGAGGCAGGCCTCCGCTCTTTGGGACCAGTATGGAGTCGTGCGAACACATTCGGAGAAGGAGTCCCCTATCGCTTTCCCTCCTCGCCGGATACCGGACCAGGTCTTACAGAAAATGGTAAAAGACTTGTGAAGGAATGTAACAAACTGGGAATCATGATAGATCTCTCCCACTTGAATGAAAAAGGGTTTTGGGATGTGGCTGAAATTAGTGATCACCCGCTTGTTGCCACCCACTCTAATGCTCATGCCATTTGTCCCGTGACCCGCAACCTGACAGATAAACAGATAGATGCTATTGGAGCGTCCAATGGTCTCATAGGAGTGACGTACAGCATTAATCCAAATATGGTTACATCGGATGGTAAAAATAATGAAGCTGCGAAAATAACGGATATTACGGAGCACATCCATTACATTGTCGACCGAATTGGTATCGACCATGTTGCATTGGGGTCAGACTTCGACGGCACAAGAGTACCAACGATGCTTAAAGATGTCACAGGCGTTCCAAAGCTGTTCCACCAGCTGAAAAAGGAAGGATGGAGTGACGAGGACATTGAGAAACTTGCCTGCAAAAACTGGCTTCGTGTCCTTTCAGAAATATGGAAAGACTAATACCTCCTCCCAAAAACACCTTCCCCTATATAGCAAGATAATGTAAGACTCGATTTCGAGATGCGGGGGGTAGTTAAGGGTCGGTTGGGGATAAGTCGCTTTCCGCGGGGAAGACGGCAAGCCTCCTCGGGCTAAAGCAGCCCTGCGGGGTCTCGCCAGTCTATCCTTTCCCGCAGGAGGCTCCTCATCCCCCACCTTCCCTTGCCTATATGAGTTTCTCGAAATCGTATTTTAAGCTTGCTATTACAGAAAATCCATCGGCAGCAACCTTCCTGTAAATGAAAATAGTTTTAAGTACCTTTCTATCAAAGGGTGATTGGGAAGCTAATCGATATCCGTTCCCTGTTCTCTATGAGGATGATGTAACGCTCTATAGCAAGGCTTTTAACATGGGGGTAGGATAGGTTATGTGAAGCAGGATAATAAGATTAAATCTAGCTTTTTATGAGGCGATTTCGAGCCTTTTCCCGGAGCCCTAAACCCACCCTTAAGTCTCGAAACGGAGTCTTACAGAATAGGGAGGTTTAGTGCTGGGGAAAGTAAAAGGTGACGGGAAGGGATTCCCGCCACCTTTTATTGATCAAGAACGATGCTTTTGATAGGTAATAGCTTTAGTCAACGCCTGTAATTCATTGAAAGTCTGCTCACTTAACGGCTCTGCTTCAAGGTAGCGTAGATTATCCTCCAACTGTTTTACAGAACTTGCACCGAACACTGCCGTAGCGACAGTCGGGTTGTGTAAAACATATTGCAACGCAAGAGCTTCCGCGGACCGCTCATTATTCGTATAATCCTGCCATTTCTTAGAGATGGATAAAACTTCTTCCTGGCTATAATCCAGGAAACCATCTTCCGCTTTTGTTTTTGCTTTTTGTGGACCATCGGAGGACAGCATCCCTTTAGCTAGTGGACCGCGGGCGAGGACACTGATGCCATTGTCTGAGAGCAATTCCAACACTTCTTCTTCCGGCCTGCGATCCAGTGCGTTATATTGCATCATCACGCTGACAATAGTTGATTTTTTCACATACTCTTTAATAACATTCGGACGAATGGAAGAGATGCCGTATTCACGGATCAAACCTTCTCCTTTTAACTCTTCGAATGCTTCGATACTTTCATCGATCGGATCATCGATCGTACCCCCGTGCAGTTGATAAAGGTCGATATAATCGATGCCTAGACGGTGGAGGCTGTCTTTCACTCCTTCCTTAATGTGCGCTTTGGAAGGATCCCATGTCCAACCTTCCTGGCCTGGTGTGAAATTGTTGCCTACTTTCGTACCGATTAAAATATCATCACGGCGGCCTTTGACAGCTTCACCGACGATTTTTTCATTTTCACCGAAATTATAAAGGTCTGCGGTGTCTAAGTAATTGATTCCTGCATCTAAAGCTCGATCAATGATGTCCCGTGCTTTATCATGATCTGTACCGAGGGACATGCATCCGAGACTGATTTCTGATACGTATAAATTTGAAGATCCTAACTGACGTTTGTTCATGTAATCATCCTTTCTAATTAATAGTGTATCGGATTATTCAAAGTCGACGCCAGTCTTATGGTAGAATGACGATAGAAAACTTGAGAGGATGAGTATTTTGAAAAAATTCGAAGAAAAAACCTACGAATCGGAAACCATCTATAAAGGGAAAATCGTCCAACTAGATATCGACAGTGTTACTTTACCCGATGGACAGACATCTAAACGAGAGCTGATCAGACATCCAGGAGCTGTAGCTGTCATCGCTCTCACCGAAGAAGGGAAGATGGTCTGTGTCGAGCAATATCGTAAGCCGATGGAAAAAAGTATCGTAGAAATTCCAGCAGGGAAACTTGAGCCGAACGAAGCTCCTAAACCATGCGCCCTACGTGAATTAGAAGAAGAAACAGGGTATACTTCGGACGATTTGGAATTTGTCACTTCCTTTTACACTTCCCCAGGCTTTGCTGACGAAATTGTTCATTTGTACTTTACAGATAAAATCCGTCCATTAGAAAATCAGCCAGAGGGCGATGAGGATGAATTTGTGGAACTCATTGAATTGACAGTCGAGGAGGCAGAAGCTTTGGAAAAAGAAGAACGTATTCATGATGCCAAAACTGCTTATGCCATTCTATATTTGAAATTGAGAAATGCGTTATGATGTCCTCTTATTTTGTTGACCTTCACATTCATGTTGGTCGGGATTGGAATGGAAAACCTGTTAAAATCACTGGTTCAAAGAACTTGACGCTGACAAATATAGTGAAAGAAGCGAGCCGACGGAAAGGGCTGGATATGGTAGGGGTCATTGATGCCCAATCACCAGCTGTACAAGAAGAAATCAAACATTTGATTCGTATAGGAAAAGCGGAAGAATTATCCGGAGGCGGCATCCGTTTTGAAGATACCGTCTTGATTTTAGGATCGGAAATTGAAGTTTATGATGCTTCCTGCTCCGGGCCTGTACATCTGTTGTGTTATTTTCCGACATTAGAGAATATGGAGCATTTTTCTGCATGGTTGGCGGAAAAGATGAAGAATGTGAGCTTGAGTTCTCAGCGTTTTTATGGAACGGCAAGAGAATTACAACAGTATGTGAAAGAGCATGACGGACTGTTCATTCCTGCTCATATGTTTACACCTTTCAAGAGCTTGTATGGAAAAGGTGTAAGAAAGACTCTCCGGGAAGTATTGGACCCTGAACTGATTGACGCGGTGGAGCTTGGGTTGAGTTCAGATACCGATATGGCCAACTCTGTTGGGGAACTCTCTCCCTATACATATGTGACAAATTCGGATGCCCATTCCCTTGGCAACCTCGCCCGGGAATATCAGAAAATCCAAATGGAAGAACTGACCTTCGAAGAACTTCGTCAGGCCCTTCATGAACAAGAAGGAAGAAGGGTCCTTGTAAATTACGGCATGAACCCTAAGATGGGGAAATACCACCTCACCGTTTGTGGGAAATGCTTGACTAGAACAGATGAAGCATCGTGTGCCCATTGTGGTTCACGGAAAATCGTCAAAGGGGTTGCTGACCGGATTGATGAATTGAAAGAAGGAACACAAAATAGAAAACGTCCTCCTTATGTCTATCAAGTACCTTTATCCTCTCTTCCTGGGATAGGGCCGCGCACGTATGAAAAATTGATAGATAGATTTTCATCAGAAATGAATATATTACATGAAGCAACTCAGGAAGAACTAGAGAAAGTTGTCTCCCCGAGTATTGTGGAAAACATTCTCTCACTTAGAAATGGAACGATGGAAATATCGCCCGGTGGTGGAGGAAGATATGGAAGAGTGAAATAGAAATGTGGTCTACTTTTTCCTTTTCTCTCATAGAGTGGTCATAGACCGGTGAAGAGAAAGGTGGAGAAGTAGATGCAACAGGGTATGCCGATGGTACAAAGCGATGTTCGAGCACACATGAATATTTTCGTGTTCATTTTTGTTCTTTTCATTATGGGGATGGTTTTCGGAGCGGTTATCGTCAATAGTATGAATTTTGTACAGAAACAGGATCTTTTCTTTTACCTGAAGCAATTCTTTGAACAACAGACCATGATGGAAGGGACAGGTAAAGCGACACTGGTGAAAGATAGTATGCTTTACCACCTCAAGTACATGTCGTTGTTGTTTCTGTTAGGGATCTCCATTATCGGTATGCCGATCATAACCGTGCTCCTATTTATCAAAGGTCTTGTTGTCGGATTTTCGGTCGGGTTTCTAGTGAACCAAATGGGATGGTATGGATTGTTGATTTCATCCGTATCCATCGCCCCTCAAAATTTGGTCATCATCCCTGTGTATTTATTCGCTGGATCGCTCGCATTGATTTTCTCGTTGACCCTTGGTAAGCAATTGTTCATCCGCCGGGTCCACCAACCCATCCTGAAGGCGTTCGTAAGATACAGTGCACTATTCGGTGCACTCCTGGCCATTTTGATGGTTTCTTCGATTATTGAAGTGTTTATTAGTAACACTTTTCTCGAATATGTAGTGAAATGGATATATAAATAAAAGCAATTAAATAAGAATGATTATTGTTAACAGATTAAAATAATTATAATTTGACACTCGTTCTGTCTCTGATTATAATGAAGTTGGTATTACGAGGGAGGGACGAACGATATGGAACATCGTATAGAGAAAATCAAAAAACAGCTGCATTCCCAGAGTTATAAGCTTACGCCACAAAGGGAAGCCACTGTCCGGGTACTATTGGAAAATGAAGCAGATCACTTGAGTGCGGAAGATGTTTACCTCCTCGTAAAAGAGAAAGCACCAGAAATTGGTCTAGCAACCGTCTATCGAACATTAGAATTACTTTCCGAATTAAAAGTAGTAGACAAAATCAACTTTGGAGATGGCGTCTCTCGTTATGACTTGAGAAAAGAAGGTGCCGAACACTTTCACCATCACTTGGTCTGTATCGAATGTGGATCAGTGGAAGAAATTGAAGACGATCTTTTAGGAGATGTTGAAAAAATCGTTGAAAGTCAATGGGGCTTTGAAGTAAAAGATCACCGCCTGACTTTCCACGGCATTTGTCGTGTGTGCCAAAAGCAGGCAGTTGCTGCATCATCCGCAAAATCTAATGAAAATTAATGAGCGAGCCGCTATGAACATACATAGTGGCTTTTTATTTTACTGATTTTCTGGAAAATACTAGAACACGCAAACTCGCTTCTTGATATAATAAGAGTAAGGAACGGAGGGGGATGAGTCGCTTTCCGCGGGGAAGGCGGCAACTGAGACTCACCGCACTCCCACGGAGAGAGTGGTTCCCAAAAAAACATTCGTATGGCTAAAGTAAGTGATTCTGCATTTTCTTAAATCTCTGACTCTTGTATTTTTATTTACAAATGGACCAAAATCGTGTAGGTTAAAGCTAGATGGGGCATATCTCTTTGGAAAACGTGTCATTTGCAATGTTTTCTTCCATACTTCTACGTATATTTGTAGGGATTTTAGGCATATCCTTTACAAAAAGGTACGGAAGTGAGGGGAGCTGCATGACTCGTCTGCGGAACAGTTTAAGAGATTTGATCAAAGTCCTCATTGTCTTCACCGTTTGTACTTGTGTATTTTATATGGCTTTACGGATGGTGCACGAAGAGTATGAGAGGCAACATCGATACGATCCTCCCGAGGGAACGGCTATCAAAGTCTATCAGCCCGTAGAACAGGAGTGGACGGATCGGCTGTCAATATTTTTCCAACTAGGAGAGTAGATGGACGATGCAATATGCTCTGGAAGACTTTTTTCATTATTTGACTGTTGAACGTGGTTTATCCCGGAATACCATCCAATCGTACAAACGTGATCTTACACAGTACGAGGGTTTCATGCAAAAGGAACAAGGGATTCATCAATGGGGCGAAATCACTCGTTCACATATCATGAAGTATTTGCATCACCTTAATGACCAGGGGCGCTCGGCAGCGACGGTTGCTCGGCTGTTATCTTCCATCCGTTTATTTCACCAGTTCCTCATCAGGGAAAAAGTGACAGAACAGGACCCGAGCTTACATATAGAAACACCGAAGAAAGAGAGAAAGCTCCCGAAAGTCCTTTCCTCTGATGATGTGGACAAGCTTTTGAACATTCATGCAAAAGATCCATTATCAGCGAGAAATAAAGCGATGTTCGAAATGCTTTATGCGACGGGATTACGAGTGACGGAGCTCGTCTCATTAAAAGTCTCGGATTTGCATTTGACAATGGGGTTTGTGCGCTGTCTCGGGAAAGGCTCTAAAGAGCGGATCATACCATTAGGTGATATGGCGAAAGACGCGGTGGAAACCTATTTGGAAGTTGGTCGCGGAGCTTTGGTGAAGCAAAAGAAGACGGAAGAACTTTTCGTGAATCACCATGGCAACAGTTTGTCACGGCAGGGTTTTTGGAAGATACTGAAAGCGGTTGCTCGTGATATGGGTGTCAACAAAGAATTAACACCACACACGTTGAGACATTCGTTCGCTACCCACTTGCTTGAAAATGGTGCAGATTTAAGAGCGGTCCAGGAGATGCTTGGTCATGCAGACATTTCAACAACCCAAATTTATACACATGTCTCTAAGACACGTTTGAAAGATGTTTATCGCTCGTATCATCCACGGGCATAAACTCCTTTTATAATTTCAGTTGTCTGACATCCTACAACTCAAAAGTTAGGGTAGTTTTGCACGAATTTGGGAAATTAATCAATAGGAGGGATCGTAGATGAAATCATTTAAAAGAATATTTTTAGTAGTAATGGATTCTGTAGGTATCGGTGAAGCACCCGACGCCGCACAATTCGATGATGAAGGAGCTCACACGCTTGGCCATATCGCAGAGCATATGAACGGTTTGAACATGCCGAATATGGCGGCGCTCGGATTAAGCAATATCAGTCCGATCCAGGGTATAGAAAAAGCGGATCAGCCGCAAGCTCATTACACGACAATGGTCGAAGCATCAAACGGAAAAGATACGATGACAGGACACTGGGAAATCATGGGCCTCTATATCGACCAGCCTTTCCGGACATTCCCTGTCGGTTTTCCAGATGATTTGTTGAACCAAATCAAAGAGAAAACAGGTCGAGGGATTGTAGGCAACAAACCAGCTTCCGGAACAGAAATACTGACGGAACTCGGAGAACATCATATGAAGACTGGTGATTTGATCATCTATACTTCTGCCGATTCTGTCTTACAGATTGCAGCTCACGAGGATATCATTCCACCAGAAGAGCTTTATGAAATCTGTGAATTTTGCCGCGAAATCACAAAAGATGAAAAGTATATGGTGGGTCGTGTGATCGCTCGACCGTTTATCGGTGAACCCGGGGCTTTCGAAAGGACATCCAATCGTCATGACTATGCCTTGAAACCTTTTGGACGTACCGTTATGAACGAGATGGCTGATGAAGGGTTAGATGTAGTTGCCATTGGGAAAATCTCTGATATCTATGATGGAGAAGGCGTTACAGAAGCGCTTCGTACGAAAGATAACATGGATGGGATGGACCAATTAGTCAGATCGATGGACAAGGACTTTAAAGGAATGAGTTTCCTGAACCTTGTAGATTTTGATGCCAAATTCGGTCACCGCCGTGATCCACAAGGATATGGAGAAGCGTTGGAAGAGTACGACGAGCGTCTCCCGGAAGTGTTGGAAAAAATGCAGGATGACGACTTGTTGATCATCACTGCTGATCACGGAAATGACCCGGTCCATCATGGAACAGATCATACACGTGAACTTGTTCCGCTTCTTGTTTATCATAACAGCATCAATGAAGGATCAGAGCTTGATCAACGGAAAACATTCGCTGATATCGGCGCGACCGTCTCTGATAACTTCTCAATCAAAATGCCTGAACATGGCAAAAGCTTTTTAAAAGATATCCAGTAGGGAGGAGAAATATTATGTACCAAACACAAGTAACAGAAGCATCACAATTCATCCAGGGAAAATTGAAGAATGAACCTACCGTTGGTTTGATTCTCGGATCGGGCCTTGGGGTTCTTGCCGATGAAATCGAAAATCCAACAACGATCGCTTACACAGAAATCCCGCACTTTCCAGAGTCTACGGTTTCCGGTCATAAAGGACAATTGGTCGTTGGAGAGTTGGAAGGGCGTCAGGTCATCGCTATGCAGGGACGTTTTCACTATTATGAAGGGTATGACATGAAACAAGTCACTTTCCCTGTGCGCGTAATGAAGGCCCTGGGTGTCGAAACATTATTTGTCACAAACGCGGCAGGCGGAATTAATGAAGCCTTCCAACCGGGGAATTTGATGATCATTACCGATCACATCAATAACATGGGGGACAGCCCATTAATCGGACCGAACGATGAAGAACTCGGACCACGCTTCCCGGATATGTCTGAAGCTTACGATCGCGATCTGATCAACCATGCGAAACAATCAGCTGACCGCTTGAGCCTGAAAGTCCAGGAAGGTGTTTACGTGGGTAACACGGGTCCAGCTTATGAAACAGGTGCAGAGATCCGTATGCTGCGCACAATGGGAGGAGACGCAGTCGGCATGTCTACGGTTCCTGAAGTTATGGTAGCGAACCATGCTGGCATCCGAGTGCTTGGAATCTCTTGTATTTCCAACATGGCAGCAGGAATCCTCGACCAGCCGCTCACTCATGATGAAGTCATCGAAACGACGGCACAAGTGCGTGAAGACTTCTTAGGTTTTGTAAAAGAACTTTTAAAAACTTTGCCTGCATAAACGATCGGTATAACGTAAGCGTCCGTTCAGGGCGCTTACACCATTTTTCCTAACAAAGAAAATAGTAAAGGGTGATAGAGATGAGAATGTATGACATTATCGTCAAGAAACGCGATGGCGGGGAACTGACAAAAGAGGAAATCGAATTTTTCGTTGAGGGATATACAAAAGGGGACATTCCTGATTACCAGGCGTCAGCATTTACAATGGCTATCTATTTCCAGGGGATGACAGCAGAAGAAACGGCAACTCTGACACAAGCAATGGTAGATTCAGGGGAGACGATCGACCTTTCAGCTATCGAAGGGAAGAAAGTCGATAAACACTCCACTGGTGGTGTAGGAGATAAAGTTACATTTATCGTCGGACCTTTGGTAGCTTCTGTCGGTATCCCAGTAGCTAAAATGTCTGGTCGTGGATTGGGCCATACAGGTGGAACTCTGGATAAACTGGAATCCGTCAAAGGCCTTGAAATCGAAATGACCAAAGAAAAATTCATTGAAAATGTAAATACACACAAATTGGCTGTCGCAGGGCAAACAGGTAATTTAGCTCCTGCAGACAAGAAACTATATGCTCTCCGTGATGTTACAGGTACGGTCAACTCTTTACCATTGATTGCGGGTTCTATCATGAGTAAGAAAATCGCATCCGGTGCGGACAGTATTGTTTTAGATGTTAAGACTGGCTCTGGAGCGTTTATGAAAACACTGGAAGATTCGGAAGCCCTTGCTCGGGAAATGGTCAATATCGGCAACAATCTTGGAAGAAATACTGTAGCAGTCATCAGTGACATGAATCAGCCTCTTGGGTATGAAGTCGGAAATGCAAATGAAATAAGAGAAGCAGCAGAAATCCTGCAAGGTAAGAATGTAGAAGATTTACGTTTGCTTTCTCTTGAAATCGCTTCCCACATGGCTGTCCTTGCAGAGAAATTCGCTTCTTATGAGGAAGCTTATGAGGCGATTGAAGCCAATATCGAAAATGGCAAAGCGTTCCAATCACTAAGAACCCTTATTGAATCCCAGGGTGGCGATGTGTCGATGATCGATGATTTGGATAAGCTGCCGAAAGCTGCTTATGAAATAGAAGTGAAAGCAGAAAAAGATGGTTTCGTTTCTGCTATAGACGCAGAGTCTATCGGCGTTGCAGCCATGTACTTAGGTGCAGGCCGTGCGACTAAAGAAGATGAAATCAACCATGGTGTAGGGATTAGCTTGAAAAAGAAAATCGGGGATCCTGTCAAAGCTGGCGAACCGCTTGTTGTTTTAATCAGTGAGGACCAGGAGCCAAATGATTCTATAAATAAAGTGAAAGAGGCGTACACCATCTCCGACGAGAAAGTCGAAAAACCGACGCTCATCCACAACATCATTAAATAAGGATTAGCTCCAGATCAAAGTCTGGAGCTTTTTTTTGTGAGGAAAGGTTGAGAAGAGCTACTCGTTCTATGGATATAAAATGCGATTTTTTGAAATTTCAGCCGTCTCTATGCATACGCTTCATGATAAGATGGTAAATGAAATATTTTGTGGGGTGGGGTGAGGATGTTACGAATTCTACGTATCACATTTGGGAACTCTCTGTCTTCTTTGGCTCATATCATCGTGGATATTTCCTTTTGATATTTCTTTTGAATTGCTTGCCCCGGTACTTTCCGTCATGTTCTTCGCCCAAAGCGTTGATTTTTTGAAAAGTAATCATACCATTCAAGGTTCTATAACAATTGTAGTATCAACGATGATGGCATTTATTTGTATTGAAACGGTATTTCCCATTACATAAGGAGGTATGAAGGTGGAAACATGCATTTTATGTTCTCCAGAGTTGGACGAGGAGCAAGAGATCGTATTTGAAAATGATTCCTGCTATTTTGTGAAGAAGGAACAGCGAATTTTGAAGGGGTCAGGATTAATCGTCCCGAAATCTCACAAAGTAACAGTTTTCGATTTATCCGAAAAAGAGTGGAAAGACACACAAGATTTAATCCATCAAGTGAAAAGCTGGTTAGAGGAAACGATGGCCCCGGATGGATACAATATCGGATATAATTGTTACGAAACAGGAGGACAGCACATTTTTCATGCTCACATGCATATCATTCCTCGTTTTAATGATGAGCCTCACGCGGGTAAGGGCATTCGTCATTGGCTTAAAAGAGAAGAAAATAAACGTTACATATGAAGCACATGAAGCACTTCCTCCTCGAGGCAGTGTTTTTTTCTTGTTATATGCGCTCTTTATAAGTAGTCTGCGATTTTTTTGTAAGCATCCTTTTAGTGAGCCATTTCAAGAAGATAACACTTTCAACAAAAGTCCATCAACAAGGCAAGAATCCTTCCCTGCGATATTCTGCTTATGCGTGTCAGTTCTTTCGGCCCCTCTCCACACCATATTTATGTATAGAAGGTCTTTGTAGGGGAATGATAGGGACACTTACAGCAATGGGAGGTTTAGGTAAATGAAAAAGTTGATGGGTTTGTGTCTCACTTTTTGTTTAGTGTTTTCTCTTTTTCCGATGAGTATGACAATGGCTGAGGAGAGAGAGAATTCTGAGATAGTCAATTCTGCCAAGTCGGCGATTTTGATGGAAAAGAACAGTGGGATGACTCTTTATGATAAGGATTCCAATAAAAAATTGCCACCAGCTAGTATGACAAAAGTGATGACCCTTCTCTTAATTATGGAGGAGCTTGAAAAGGGAGGGATCAAGCTTGATGAGACTGTCCGGATCAGCGAGCATGCAGCTTCTATGGGTGGATCGCAGATTTTCTTAGAAGCAGGGGAAGAAATGACAGTGGAAGATTTATTGAAAGGTATCGCTGTCGCTTCGGGGAATGATGCAAGTGTAGCAATGGCCGAGCGTATTGCTGGCAGTGAAAAGGATTTTGTCGCGCAAATGAATAAGAAAGCCAAAGACCTCGGATTAAAGAATACCCAATTTAAGAATCCGACAGGTTTGCCTGCAGAAGGTCACTATAGTACGGCGCATGATATGGCTGTAATGGCGCGTGAGTTGTTGTTGCATGATGAAGTGACGAAGTATACCAAAATTTATGATGACTACCTCCGTAAGGGACAGGAGAATGAATTTTGGCTCGTCAATACAAATAAATTGATTAAATCTTATCCTGGGATGGACGGTCTTAAAACAGGATATACATCAGAAGCGAAATATTGCCTTACTGCATCCGCTCAGCGTAACGATATGCATATGATCGCCGTTGTCATGGGGGCGGAAAATCCTAAAAAGAGGAATGCAGATGTTACGAGTCTGCTCGACTATGGTTTCGGTCAATATGAAGGTGTGAAATTGTACTCGAAAGATGACACAATGAAATCGATGAAAATGACACGAGGCAATCCGCTCCATTTAGATTTATCACCTGAAAAAGATGTGGTAGTTCTGAAGAAGAAAAACGATAAGAAGAGTGATTACACGACAGAAATCAAAGTGTCCAAGAAATCAGATCTTCCACTGGAAAAAGGTACACACATGGGATGGGTAATCGTGAAGAATGGAGAAGAGGAAGTAGCAAAGGTCCGGCTCGAAACGAATAATGAAGTGGATAGGGCTGGATTCCCTGCATTATGGCAACGCTCATGGAAGAATTTGACGAGCTTTCAGAGGTTTTAGCATTTTCTCACTAGTATTGTTTATAAGCAGGAAATGACAGCAAAAAGTACGAAAAGACATAGTGACTCTTTTAAGTCAGAGGAGGTAATTCACTTGAGTCTTCAAGTCAAATTTGCTGTCAGAGAAAATGTATTGGTCGTAAGGTTAGAGGGAGAATTAGACCACCATGAAGCTACGAATCTTCGGGAATCATGGCAGAAAGAGCTGAATAACAACGGTGTGGAACATGTGATCGTCAATTTACAAAAATTGTCCTTCATGGATAGTTCAGGCCTTGGTGTGATGCTCGGTCGTTATAAAGAAGTCCAGGCGAAGGGAAATGAAATGGTCCTTTGTTCGATTTCACCTGAAGTACGCCGTTTGTTCGACATGTCCGGAATGTTCAAAATCATGAAGCTTGTGGATGACGAGGCATCCGCGCTGGAGATGTTGGGGGTGGCATCATGCGAAATGAAATGACCTTAGAATTCACGAGCATTAGTGAAAATGAATCACTCGCTCGTGTGTCGGTAGCAGCATTCGTCAGTCAGTTGAATCCGACGATGGAAGAATTGACAGACATCAAGACGGTTGTCTCCGAAGCGGTGACGAATGCGATTATCCATGGATATGAAGAACAAAAGGATGAAAAGGTACTCCTTACGTGTGCCATCGATGATGGTGAAATTGAAATTATTATTCAGGATCGTGGCCAGGGCATTGAAAATATTGATATAGCCAAAGAGCCATTGTACACATCCAAACCGGAATGGGAACGGTCCGGAATGGGCTTTACGATTATGGAGAATTTCATGGATCGAGTAGATATTACATCAGAGCCCGGGGTCGGTACGACGATCCGTATGACGAAGCAACTCACGTCAACCCGTGCTCTGTGTAATTGAGGGTACGCCTATGAGCGATACGACAAAAGAACGTCTGTCCGACAAAGATGTCAAAGACTTGATCAAGAAAAGTCAGGCGGGCGATCAAAAGGCGAGAGACTATCTGGTTGAAAAGAATACTCGTCTTGTTTGGTCGGTCGTCCAGCGTTATCTCAGGCGTGGTTATGACCAGGACGATCTGTATCAAATCGGGTGTATCGGACTCTTGAAATCGATCGATAAATTCGATTTGAGTTATGACGTGCGTTTTTCTACTTACGCCGTACCGATGATCATCGGTGAAATCCAGAGATTCATCCGCGATGATGGCAGTGTAAAGGTGAGCCGTAGTTTAAAAGAATTGAATCATAAAGTGAGAGCGAAAAAAGAAGAGCTTCTTAAAGAGCATGGTCGATCACCGACTGTGACGGAGCTTGCAGATGCTCTAGGGCTTACAAAGGAAGAAGTCGTCCAGGCGGAGGAAGTTGGACGAACCCCTCAATCCATATACGAAACGGTTTACGAAAATGAAGGCGATCCCATCACATTGGTCGATCAAATTGCAGAAGAAGAAAATAATTGGTTCGAGCATCTGACATTGCAGGATGTTATGAGTAAACTTGATAAACGGGAGCGTTTGATCATTTACTTGCGTTATTATAAAGACCAAACCCAAACCGAAGTAGCGGAACGGCTGGGGATTTCCCAAGTGCAAGTGTCCAGGCTTGAGAAAAAGATCCTGGCTGATATGAAAGAAACGATGAATGATACGAGTTAAAGCTGTACCTATCCAGGTACGGCTTTTTCTTTTAGGAAAGAAAAGTAAAAGGATTGAAAGAAGTAATAGGTTCTCTTAGGTTGTTTTACATCCATGAAATTCTTCTTCTTAATGGTTTTTTGATTTTTTCTCCGAACTCTCTCCGATTTGCCTTCATACTGCCCTTCTAGTCATTTCTAAGATATTGCTTCTTTATGTTTTCTATCACGTGCCTATTTTTTTAAAACCTGTTTATTAACGTTAGGGACCTAATAAAGATTTTGACAAAATATGTTTAACAGAATTTCTAAGTGGTTATCATCACCTGTACAAAAATAACAACTTAGAAAGGTGGCAGATTATGGAACAGAATATTTGGTTCACGCTATTGTCGTGTGTGTTCTTCATGGCATTAGTGGCATTTATATCTTACAAAAAAACAAAAGGGAATACAGATAGTTCCACTGGGTACTTCTTGGCAGGAAGAGGATTAACAGGTGGATTTATCGCAGGTTCTTTACTTCTGACAAACTTGTCCGCGGAACAGTTGGTGGGTCTAAATGGACAGGCGTTCCGGACGAATTTATCTAATATGGCCTGGGAAGTAACAGCGGGTATCGCGATCGTTCTTATGGGGTTATTTCTTTTACCTAAATACATTAATTTTTCAATTACCACACTCCCCGAATTTTTAAGTAAAAGGTTCGATGAGGGAGTAAGACGTTATACGGTTGTATTGTTTATGTTAGGTTATGTACTGGTTACCATTCCATCTATGTTATATTCCGGTGCACTAGCGGTATTGAAACTATTTGATGTACCAGCATTGTTTGGTATTACTTATACGCAATCTGTCTGGCTGGTGATTTGGATTATCGGGATCATAGGGGCATTGTATGCGATTTTCGGTGGTTTAAAAGCAGTAGCTGTATCTGACACCTTAAATGGAATTGGCTTACTGATCATCGGTGCAGTTGTACCGATTTTTGGATTCTTTGCTCTTGGGGATGGACAATTTTTCGAAGGGATGAAAACACTGACCACAAATAACGCTGAGAAGCTAAATGCAATTGGAGGGCCTGATGACTCCGTACCATTCGGGTCGATTTTCACGGGTCTAATATTCGCCAATATGTTCTATTGGGCAACAAACCAATATGTCATTCAACGTACTTTAGGAGCTAATAGCTTGAAAGAAGGGCAAAAAGGGGTACTGTTTTCAGGCTTTTATAAATTACTTGTTCCTTTTTACATGATGATCCCTGGGGTTATTGCGTTTCATTTATATGGAAATGATTTACGTTCTGTGGATTTAGCTTACCCTACACTAGTTACCAATGTGTTGCCGACTTATTTATCAGGGTTCTTTTTGGCCGTCCTGTTAGGAGCAGTATTAAGTTCTTATAACTCGCTTTTAAACAGTGCAGCTACCATGTTTGCTCTCGACATCTATCAAGCAGGGTTTGATAAAGATGCGAGTGATGAAAAGCTTATTAAAGTCAGTAAAATATTTGGAAGTGTGGTCGCCATTGTGACCTTTTTCATTTCTCCTTTACTGATGAATGCACCGAACGGACTTTGGGACCTCATTCGTAAGTTCACAGGGTTCTTTAATATCCCGATTATTGCGGTAGTCTTAATAGCTGTGCTTTCAAGAAAAATTCCATCTCTCGCTCCCAAAGTGGCGATTATTTTCCACATTTTTGCTTATTACATGATGGTCTGGGGTTTTGAGCAACTATTCGGATTACCAATAAACATTCACTTTATTCATATTTATGGCATATTGTTCGCCATCGAACTTCTTCTTATGCTAGCAATTGGGGTTGTTAAACAGCGGACGACACCATTTGAGTTTCCTTCCAACCCAAGTGTGGATACCACACCGTGGAAGTATAGTGTGGCAACGTCCATTGTACTGTTTGCATCCATTACTATTGTCTATATCGTTTTCTCCCCAATCGGGGTTGCATATACAGACGGTGTAGTTTCTGAATATTTCTCCTTAGCTGTTTTGGGTGTTGTAATATTAACTGCTATCCTTGTACCTCTGTCCATCCGTCAGTGGAACAGAAAATATAATACCAGTTATCAATCCATGAACAGTAAACGAGCAGTGAATAGTGAACAAGGAAATGTGTATTAAATAGAGGAGTCTGTCCCTAATAATTGGGACAGGCTCTTTTTCGTTCTCGAATCAACATCATGCCTCTAGTGACCTAATGCACAATCAAATGCAACTCAGGACTGTAGACATGAAGGGCAACTGAAAGGGTCAGGAATGATTTTGTCATTCCTGGCACTTTCATTGGATAAAGAGTTAGGAAAATCGAGTACTGCAGTTTATCCGCTCCTGTGTAGTATTGTTCCATTTTAGTATGGAAATCGGTGAGCAAAAGGAATTCAGGTTTATTTAACGGTTTCACAGTCTTCGTATGTTTTCTTCTATCTCACACATAATAAGTGTAAGAAAAATCATGCAGGGGAGGCGAATGTATTGGCGACTCCTGTTTATATCCGAACTAAACAGTCGATCTATGTTCCACCGTCAGCGGAAATTCGTCTGAAGGACGTAGCGCGTGTTACGGGGCAAAAAAGGTACATCCCCGTAATAGAACAGATGGTGTTGCACCAGGTATCTGAAAAGGATAAGAATATTGTTGTCATTGATTCTTTTATGATGATTGAACAAATCCTTGAGAAATTTCCTGAAATAGAAATTGAATTAATTGGGCCGAATCAATGTGTCGTCCACGTAGAAAAGCATCAAAAACAACCCTCGCCTTTATTGATCAGTGGCATTTGGGTTTTGCTTTTCATTGGGGCGGCGATGGCGATTATGAACTTCCACTATGATGTCAGCATGCAGGAAGTTCAGCAGAAATTACACTTCATGCTGACAGGTGAAGAAGTCGAACATCCATTGTGGATCCAGGTCCCATACTCCATAGGTCTTGGTATTGGGATGATATTGTTTTTTAATCACTGGTTCCAGAAACGTTTCAATGAAGAACCGAGCCCGATGGAAGTGGAGATATTCAATTATCAAGAAGACCTTGATCATTATGTAGCCATTAAAGAAAACAAGGTGGAAAAACAGGATGTGGATCGTTGAAGCACTGATAGGACTGGCTGCAGGAATCGCTGTCGGTACAGGGTTCGTAGCTTTTTTAACTGTGCTAGGCATCGTCCCCCGTCTTATGCAACTCAGTCATTCAGAGTCGAAGCTGAGACATTATGAAGTGGCCGTGATTTTAGGAGTTTTTGCAGGCATTTACTTATCGTTTGGTGATATACCCGTGAAAATAACTTTAATCGGACTGATCATCTGGGGATTATTTCATGGGATTTTCATTGGCATGTTGGCGGCTGCATTGACGGAGGTGCTCAATGTATTTCCCCTTTTGTTCAAACGCATTGGTGTAGATGGCTTTTTATTCACATTATTGATGGCACTAGTTCTTGGCAAAATTGCCGGTTCATTGTTTCAATGGATCATCTTTGTTAAGTAATTCAAGTTTTTTTAGGAGGAAACATCGTGGAGAAACAACCAATGAATGAAAAGAATTTTGATAAGGCGAGAAAATCGTATCAACCCAAACCGCCTTATGTAATGAATTGCATCAAGGCATTTATTGTCGGTGGATTGATATGTGTGTTCGGTGAATTGTTGACGCAAATGTATATCCATTGGTTTGACTTCAGCGAAAAGAACGCAACCAATCCGACGGTGGCAACATTGATTCTATTATCGGCTCTTGCGACAGGGTTTGGGGTATATGACAAACTTGGTCAATTTGCTGGGGCTGGATCGGCTGTTCCTGTAACTGGGTTCGCGAACTCGATTACTTCCGCTGCATTGGAACATAAATCGGAAGGGCTCGTGTTAGGTGTAGCGACCAATTTATTCAAACTCGCAGGGTCGGTTATCGTGTTCGGCGTTGTAGCAGCATATATACTCGGAATCATTCGTTATCTCGGGAAGTTCATTTTTTAGGAGGATAGGCACATGGCTAAAACAGGAAAACAATCATGGACTTTTAATACCCCGGTGTATTTACAGGCTACCGGCACAGCAGTAGGGCCGATGGAAGGGGAAGGTCCACTCAGAGAAACCTATGACATCATTCATAAGGAACTTCATTGCGGAGAAGATAATTGGGAGCTTGCTGAACGGAGATTGATGACAGATGCTGTTCATTCTTGTTTGCAAAAAGCAGGGGTCGATCAATCGAACATCGATTTATTTTTAGCAGGGGATTTATTGAATCAAAACGTGACAGGCAACTATGTTGCAAGACAACTTGGTATCCCGGTGTTAGGTATGTTCGGAGCTTGTTCGACGAGTATGGAAACACTTGCAACAGGGGCGGCACTGATTGAGGCAGGGTATTCGAAACAGGCCCTCGTAGCGGTCAGTTCCCACAACTGTACTGCAGAAAGACAATTTCGTTATCCGACGGAATATGGAGGTCAAAAACCGGATACAGCGACTTTCACTGTCACTGGTAGCGGTGCTGCTCTCCTTTCTAAGACTCCATCACAGATCCAGGTGGAGGCCGCTACGATCGGTAAAGTAATGGACTATAGTATTAAAGATCCGTTCGATATGGGTTCAGCGATGGCTCCAGCTGCCTGGGATACGATTAAGACCCATTTGGAAGATATGGGACGTGTGCCGGGGGATTATGATGTCATCGCAACGGGTGACCTTTCTTCCGTGGGTACACCAATACTTAGAGACTTAATGAAACAGGATGGGTATGACATCGGTGACGTCCACAGAGATTGTGGTCTTCTCGTCTACCACAGTGACCAGCCTGTGTTCGCCGGCGGTAGCGGTTGTGCATGTTCAGCGGTCGTAACTTATGGAAAACTGGTACAGGATCTAATAAAGGGTAAGTACCAAAAGGTTTTGATCGTAGCTACAGGGGCGCTTATGAGTCCGATGATGTTACAGCAGAAAGAATCGATTCCTGGTATTGCCCATGCGGTCGTGCTGACGAAAGGGGAAAGTGGGTCATGACTTTTCTCTGGGCTTTTATTGTTGGAGGGTTGATTTGTGTCATCGGTCAAATTCTTCTGGACGTATTCAAGTTGACACCAGCACATGTCATGTCCTCTTTTGTGGTAGCAGGAGCTGTACTGGATGCTTTTGATTTATATGATAACTTGATTGAATTCGCCGGGGGAGGAGCGACGGTTCCTATCACGAGCTTTGGCCATTCGCTTTTGCACGGTGCGATGGAACAATCAAATGAGCACGGAATCATAGGAATTGCCATCGGAATTTTTGAATTGACATCCGCAGGTATTGCATCAGCAATTTTGTTCGGTTTTATTGTTGCAGTCATTTTTAAACCGAAAGGATAACGCAGACCAAGGAGTGGAGGTTTATGCCTACAAAGAAAAAGGAAACACCGATTGTCATGAAGTTGGAACAAAACCGTAAGATGATGAACGAACGTGTTGGCGTAGACCAATCGTTCGATGTCGGTTTCCGCACTTTACATCTTCTCGATCATGAAGTGAACCTGTATTATGTGACAGGTCTTGTAGAAACAGCGACGATCGTAGAAGTCATGAGACAATTGATGGAAATGAACGATAACGAGAATGATGTGAAATCTGCCTTTCAAACGATCAAAGATGAAATTCCACACCAACAGGTGGAAACGACCTCGAATTTAGATAACTGTATCACTCAAATGTTGTCAGGTCTCCTGGTCATTTTCGTGGATGGTGAAACGGAAGCATTTATTGTTGATGTCCGCACCTATCCTGGAAGGACCCCAGAGGAACCGGATACAGAGAAAGTAATTCGAGGTTCTCGTGATGGCTATACAGAGAATATTATTGAAAATACTGCCTTGACGAGGAGAAGAATTCGAGATGAAAGGCTCCGTCATGAAATTTTACAAGTTGGTAATCGTTCAAAAACGGATGTTTGTATTTCCTATATAAAAGATGTGGCAGACCCGGGTCTTATTGATTTAATTAAAAATGAAATAGAAAATATCGACACAGATGGGCTGTCGATGGCTGACAAAACGTTGGAGGAATATTTAGTCAATCAAGGGAAGAACCCCTTTCCACTTGTCCGTTATACAGAACGTCCAGATGTAGCGGCTGCTCATTTATTCGAAGGGCATGTCCTCATCATGGTTGATACATCGCCAAGTATGATCATTACGCCGACAACGTATTTTCACCATGTGCAACATGCGGAAGAATTCCGTCAATCCCCTCCTGTCGGCACGTTCGTCAGATGGGTACGATTCTTCGGTATTTTCTCTTCCGTCTTTTTATTGCCTTTATGGATGTTGTTTGTCATGCAACCGGACCTTTTACCAGAACCATTAGCTTTTATCGGTCCAAATGAAGAAAGCAGCATTCCGATCATTTACCAGATCCTGCTGGCTGATCTCGGGTTGGAAATGTTAAGAATTGCAGCCATACACACACCTACACCTCTCTCGACCGCCATGGGTTTAATCGCGGCCGTCCTGATAGGGCAAATAGCCATTGATGTAGGAATGTTCGTTCCGGAAGTCATATTATATGTGGCTCTAGCTGCGATCGGATCTTATTCGACACCGAGTTATGAATTGTCCGTAGCGAATAAGATGGCAAGAATCGTATTTGTCATCCTTGTCGCCATCTTCGGTATCAAAGGTTTGATGGTTGGATTCCTTGGTTATGTTTTGTTGCTAGCCAAAACAAATTCGTTGAACACACCGTATTTATGGCCATTTCTCCCTTTCAATGCAAAAGCTGCACTGCAAATTATTTTCCGCTTGAGCATGCCGTCATTAAAAGTTCGACCTAGTGTCGTACATCCTCAGAACAATCACCGTCAGAAATAATCATATTGCCCCTTCTTTAGCAATGTGATAAATTAAAATAAATCTTTCATGTCCTTTGACTTACAAAGGGCATTTTCTTTTTCACATACGACGATATTCTGTAAAAAGGCGGGGTACAATGAATCATGAGGTGAATGAAAAAGGTCAACTGATGATTGGTCAAGTTCCAGCGTCGGAATTGGCCGAACAATACGGGACACCTTTATATGTATATGATGTAGAGAAAATCCGAAATAAAGCCAGAGCATTCGTCCGGACATTCGAAGAAAACGGGGTGAAGGCACAAGTGGCTTATGCAAGTAAAGCCTTTTCCTCCGTCGCCATCCTTCAAGTTGCACACCAGGAAGGTCTCAGCCTTGACGTTGTTTCCGAAGGAGAGCTACATACGGCACTTGAAGCAGGATTTCCAGTGGAGAAAATTCACATGCATGGAAATAACAAGAGCATTCGTGAACTTGAAATGGCCGTGAAAAACAATATCGGTTGTATTGTCGTGGATAACTTTTATGAAATAGATTTGTTGCAAGCTATTTTAAGAGAACAAAATAAAACAATCGATGTATTGCTCAGAGTTACTCCTGGTATTGAAGCCCATACCCATGATTACATCCTGACAGGGCAGGAAGACTCGAAATTCGGTTTTGACTTGACTAGTGGCCAGGCAGAAGATGCATTCATGAAAGTTCAAGATGATGAAAATATTCGTATGGCTGGTCTCCATTGCCATATAGGTTCGCAAATTTTCGAAACGAGTGGTTTTGAAATGGCGACACGTAAGCTGTTTACAACATTGAAAGAATGGCGCGAGCGTTATGGATACGAAGCATCTGTCTTGAATCTCGGAGGCGGGTTCGGCATCCAGTACACACAGGAGGACGCTCCACTAGAACTGGATCAATATGCTCGTGCATTGATCAAAGAAGTCAAAGATCTATCTTCCCAGTACGATTATCCGATGCCGGAGATATGGGTCGAACCAGGTCGCGCGATTGTAGGAGAAGCAGGGACGACCATCTATACTGTCGGATCCATTAAAGAAGTACCGGAAGTAAGGACGTATGTTTCTGTTGATGGGGGAATGACAGACAACATTCGCCCTGCGCTTTACCAGGCGAAATACGAAGCCGCTTTAACAGAAAAAATGGATGAACCGGCAGAAAAAGAGTACTCTATTGCTGGGAAGTGCTGTGAATCGGGAGATATGCTAATATGGGATGTGGCTCTTCCGAAAATTGAACATGGCGATAAGCTTGCAGTTTTCAGCACAGGAGCGTATGGTTATGCTATGGCAAACAATTACAACCGCTTTCAAAAGGCGGCTGTCGTGTTCGTTGAAAATGGCAAGCATCAGCTAGTCGTCAGAAGAGAGAGTTATCAGGAAATGACACGACTCGATTTGTCTTATGAAAAATGAGAGGGGTATGAGAAATGAAACAAGCAACGATTCAATTCGAAAATGGAGAGAAAATGGTTGTCGAACTATACGATGAAGCAACTCCCAACACAGTAGCAAACTTTGAGAAGCTGGCGAATGAGGAGTTCTACGATGGTCTTACATTCCACCGGGTTATTCCTGACTTCGTCATCCAGGGTGGATGTCCGAACGGTACAGGAACTGGCGGACCTGGTTACACAATCAAATGTGAGACAGAAGGGAACCCACACAAACACGAACGTGGATCCTTATCCATGGCACATGCTGGTAAAGATACAGGAGGCAGTCAGTTTTTCGTTTGTCATTCACCTCAGCCTCATTTGGATGGCCGCCACACCGTGTTCGGCAAAGTGGTAGAAGGTGTTGATACTGTCGACCGTGTCCGTGTCGGAGACGTTATGCAGAAGGTTCGAGTAGAAGACAAGTAATAGTTTTTTGTGAAGAATACTCATGATCTTAACGATTATTGTATTGATTTTTCTAATGGCTCCGATTAGTCTTTTTGTTCATGAACTTGGACATGTTCTTCCAGGGCTCTTTTTCGGCTCAGAGCGAAGTAACATTCATATCGGCCGTGGTTCCTCTTTATTGCATTGCCGTGGGAAGAAGCTGGAATTATCCATTCATGTGTGGTTCTTTCAAGGAGCATATTCAATAAACGAACGTTCCCCAGCATTTTCAAATTTTGAGAAAGTCTGGATAAGTATAGGCGGTCCGTTACTAAATGGACTTTTTGCATTGATCCTGTCCTTGTTTTTCTCTGAAGCGGAAAATCCCTTTGTAAAAGTTTTTCTCCTCTTTAATTTGTACCTTGCGATTGTTAACCTTATCCCCTTTTCGTTCAAAGGGAAGGGGTCTGACGGTTATCATGTATGGCAGTTACTGAAAAGGATATGGAAGAGGGTTGAATAATGCGGAACTTTGCTATATTCTATTTAGCAGGACAAGTCACCTTTATACCGGGGGATACGTAAGATGAAGAAGAAAAACTGGATGCTGTTTACGTTCTTGACGTTGTTCAGCTTGGGCTGGGGTCTATACTATTGGTTCGGCATCGTCATGTAAGTAGACAATGGTTGAAAGTAACAAAAATTCTGTATTGATCTATTTTCGGTCATGGAACAGTAAGTAAGTTATTTTCAAAATTGAGGGGTTATTATGTTAATTCGATATAAAAAATCATTCGAAAAGATTGCGATGGGATTGCTCTCTTTTATGCCTGAAGTGTCTGATGTTAAAACATTGCAGGAAATTATCAAGGAGTATGATTCCAATCCTGATTGGAATCTGTTTTTGTGGAAAGAGGAAGATATCCTTGGGGCCGTCGGTGTTCGGTTGGAGGATGAGAAAGCCATCATTCAACATGTTTCGGTCAATCCCTCCCACCGTAACTCTGGGATAGGCAGACAAATGATTCACCGTGTCCGGGACCATTTCAAAGATGAATGTCATGTTTGTGCAGATGTCGCAACAGAGTCCTTTATTGAGAAATGTGATGAAGAAAGTGCCTCTTCACAATTATAAAAGCGAAAGGAGGTGTCCATCTGTGACACCTCCTTTGTTATGTCTTAGAATCTATCCAATACTGGGCTGGGTGATTCATGCTCTTCTTTTATGTTTGTGGACAAGATCGTCATTGGAAAGATCACTTGGTGAACCATAAGAGACATTCCAATGTTGGCACAAAATCTGGACTTCTTTTCGCAGGTAGAGGTCTTTAATGGGCATGTTCCAACTTCGATAAGGACGCTTATGCAGAAAGTGCCTATTGGCGGTATTCAACTGTTTTTCGAGATGTTTTGCATCCAATCCGAGTTTTTCAAGTTCAGCGGTATGATCAGGTATATTTCTAAGACAGCGACCCATCAGTGTTCTTGCTCCTTTTAAATTGCCCCTCCTTGCATGATACATCGATACAGCAATTTGTATGAGGAGTACCCAGACAGAAGAGCGGTTTTTTGGATCGACTGCTTTCCAGTGTTCTTCAAGTACTTCATGGCATTCAAAATAATCTCTTGTTCCGTGAAAGTGTGCTAAATATCCTATATAAGCTTTCGCATACATAAGTGAAACCTCCGATTCTCACTCTGTTTATTTTCATCTAAACAGAAGGGGCAGTTTCGAGATTTTTTATATGAGTTTAGGGGCTCGGGAAAAGGTTCGCCCCTGTTCATATAAGTTACTCGAAACCACTCTAAGAAATAATAAAAATTAGTGTTAGTATTTTGTCACCTCAGTCCCATGTTGAAAACCTTGCTAAAGAGCTTATATACTCATGGGGGAGGAATGATGGAAGACGCTCATACTTGGTAAAAAGGTTAGCGAGAGCACTTAGTGGAAAACCACGAGGAAGCTCGCCAGTTCCCCAACCACTGTATGTAGAAAAGTGTTCGAAACCATCTTCATGTACAAGAAGCTTATGGTAGCTGGAAGTGCTATCAATAGCGTGGGGTGCTATTCATACTCTTGGGCAGGGCAATTGTAGTGTGATTTCGCGTTACTCTTACGCTTCTTATACGCAATACAAGTATCGGAACCGGTTCTTCCAGAATTCTGCCGGTGGGTGAAGAGCAGATTTATGATAATCAATAGCAAAGTTTAAGATATAGTAGAGGGTGGGTTATCAAAGTTCCATTATACTAGAGTATCGGAATCAGTTCTTCCTATAACTACTGAAAATCGAAATCATACACCTATTGAAATTCCCAAGCCTATGTTATTATTACCAAATTTCAGGGGGGAATGAGAATAATTTCAACCTGTTCTGTCAGGTCTGGTTATTTTTTGATACCATTGAAAAGAGAATAAAGATCGTAAAGGAAGAATGATATGAAAAAAAGCTACCAAGTGAAGGTGGAAGGCTTCGAAGGGCCGCTCGATCTTCTTTTACATTTGATTAACAGATATGAAATCGATATTTATAACATACCTGTATCACAAATCACTGATCAATACATGCATTACATCCATACCATGCAAGAATTGGAACTGGACCTTGCTAGTGAATATCTCGTCATGGCAGCCACTCTACTGGCGATAAAAAGTCAAATGTTACTTCCTAATCAAAATATGGATGAAGATATGGATGATGGCGAGTTTGAAGAGGACCCGCGGGAAGATTTAATGAGACGTCTGATTGAATACCGTAAATATAAACAGGCAGCAGAGGAACTGAAAGGGAAGGAACTCGATGCCAATAGGATTTATACGCGGCCTCCTATGAATGTGGAAGATTGGGAAGATGTGAAAACAGAAGTCCGTCCAGGAGAAGCGTCGATTTACGATATGATCCAGGCGATGGGCAAGCTGATGAACCGAGCTAAAACTGAAAAGCCCCAAGAAGCAAAAGTCCGCCGGGATGAAATACCAATCCAAATGAGAATGGAAGAAATTCTTGGGAAAATCGATGTTCAAACAGGTGGTACCCCTTTCAACCAATTATTTGAAAAAAGGACGAGATCACACATAGTAGTTACCTTCATGGCTCTTCTGGAGCTGATGAAAAGTAATGATATCGTCTGTGTTCAACAACAGCACTTTGATGAACTAATCGTATTTAAGATGGAGGATGCACCATGGAGATAGAAGAATACACAGCTATCATAGAAGGGTTGTTGTTTGCAGCCGGAGAAGAAGGGATCACCAGGAAAAAACTTTCCATTCTCCTCGAACTTGATGCGAAAACAATTAATAAGCTAGTGGATGAGATGATGGAAGAATATAAGAAACCGCAAAGAGGTCTTACCATCATGGATTCACAGGGCACTTTACACTTGACGACAAAGCCGCACCATGCACCTTATTACAAAAGACTGCTCGACTCACCAGGTTCGACCAGGCTTTCTCAAGCTGCACTTGAAACGCTTGCGATCATAGCTTATCAGCAACCGATTACTAGAATCGAAGTCGATGATTTAAGAGGTGTGAAAAGTGATAGAGCCATCCAAACTTTAGTCAACCGGAGCTTGATTGAAGAAAAGGGAAGAAAAGATGCGATCGGCCGTCCTATCCTTTATGGCACGACAAAAGAATTCCTTATTTATTTTGGATTGACATCCATTGATGAATTGCCGCCTTTATCTGAGCTTAAACAAGCAGAAGATGAAGAAGGTGAGGCAGATCTGTTTTTTGAAAAGTTTCCGGAAGACCCTTTCGCAGACGATTGATATTAAAGCTGTTCCTCAGTGAGGGACAGCTTTTTTCTGTCAAGATCATGATTTTTGAGACTATTAGATTTAAGTAAGGTGGTTCAGTTATATAGATCCGGTTGCATCGCCCAGACTCTCGCTACATAAGCAATCCGTCCTGTGGAAGGACAGGTCGCCTTCCTCCGGCCGTTTTGCTTATGCGTTTCGTGTCTCCCAGGTCACTTCCGCATTTCGACTTGTCCAGCTGCAGTGCCTAGCTCCTCGAGGTCTTAGGCCTCACAGGAAGTGGGGTCGTTCGGTGTTGCAACAGGACGTTGCGAACTTAACCGAACTTCTTTCATAATCATTCTGAAGAAAGAACACTTCAGCCCGTTGGGGTTCTTAAGCTTGTCGGAGCTGACCAAGGCACTTCCGCATTTCTCTTTTATGATCCGGTTGCATCGCCCAGACTCTCGAGACATAAGTCAACCGCCTCTGTGGGGAAGACCGTCCCACGGCGCCGTTTGTCTTATGCTTGTCGAGTCTCCCAGGGCGATTCCACACTTCAAAATATCATAAGCTTGTACTTTTTTGCATAAGTTGTAGCAAACGATGAGAATGGGAGGAAGTCCTCTTGAGAAGGTGTTTTTGGGTTTTTATGACTTTCACTTTATTATTTCCGATTTTTACAATCGATCGGGTTCAGGCGAATCCTAATATATCGGTTTCTGCAGAACGGGCGGTGCTGATGGATGCGGAGTCTGGACGTGTCCTTTATGAGAAAAATGCGTATGATCCTACTTTGATTGCAAGTACGACAAAAATCATGACAGCCATTATTGCCATTGAATCTGGGAAGATGGAAGAAAAGGTGAAAGTGAGTAAGAGGGCTGTTTATACAGAAGGTTCCTCCATTTATTTGACAGAAGACGAGAAAATTCCCTTGAAAGATTTAGTTTATGGGTTGATGCTCCGGTCAGGAAATGACTCGGCTATAGCGATTGCTGAACATGTCGGAGGCAGTGTGGAAGGGTTTGTTCAATTGATGAACGAAAAAGCTGATTGGTTGGGCATGAATCATAGCAACTTTGAGAACCCGCATGGACTCGATGGGGAAACCCATTATTCAAGTGCGTACGATTTAGGGTTACTGATGGCGTATTCTATGAAAAACGAGACTTTCCGAGAGGTGACAGGCAGTGAAATGTATCGGTCGGAAAATCGTGATTACGCGTGGATGAACAAAAATAAAATGCTCACTCAATACTATGATCCGACGACAGGTGGGAAGACCGGTTTCACTAAAGCCGCAGGAAGGACATTAGTAACGAGTGCTGAAAAAGAAGGCATGGAACTGATAGCTGTGACATTGAACGCCCCTGACGACTGGAATGACCATACGCAGATGTATGAATGGGGTTTTAAAAACTTTGAAACAGTCAAACTTCAAAGTGAAGGGGTGGTAGAAGCTAATGGCCAAACCTACTACGTTCCACGAGACATTTATTATCCTTTGACAATGACTGAACAAGAGGATCTCAGTGCAACCTTTTACCGGTATGACCAGAACCAGTCGGACCTGGCTGGTGTAACCTACTTTATGGTTGGAAAAACGCCGGTCGTAGAGGCCCCTGTATGGAAGGAGCGTCCTTCTCAATCATTCTTATCTGAAGTGAAAAGCTTTTTTAGCAGGATGGTGGGGGTGGCGCCATGGTCAACCTGATATGGGCCTTTCTTGCTGTTGTTGGAATTGCATATGCCGCCATTAATGGGACGATGAAAGAAGTGAATGAGGCGATTTTTTCAACTTTAGATGAGGCTATCATGATAACGCTCAGCCTTGCTGGTGTGCTTATTTTCTGGCTGGGACTTATGAAAATAGCAGAAGAAGCAGGGTTACTTGCTGGACTCGCAAAAATATTCCGTCCTATAGTAAAGCGGATTTTCCCAGAAATACCTGATGACCATCCAGCGATTGGTTATATCTTGTCTAATATGACAGCTAACATGTTTGGATTAGGTAATGCAGCAACACCAATGGGGCTTAAAGCCATGAGAGAATTAAAAAAGTTATCAGGTTCGGATAAAGCCAGCAGATCAATGATTACTCTTCTCGCGATTAATACATCATCTCTTACTCTCATACCAACAACGGTCCTAGCGATTCGAATGAAGTATGATTCCGCGGATCCCACATCGATAGTCGGAGCCACAGTCCTTGCAACAATTATTTCTACGGTTGCAGCATTACTGATTGATCGTTATTTCTATTATCGAAGAAAGCGGGCGATGCACGGATGATCAGTATATGGCTAATTCCTTCGATAATATTGATCGTCCTTGTTACGGCAACAATAAAAAAAGTTCCCTCCTATGAAGTTTTCGTGGAAGGTAGCAAAGAGGGGATACAAATAGCTATCACACTTCTTCCGTTTTTATTAGGAATGATGGTGTCGATTGCTATTTTTCAGGCTTCAGGTGCTATGGGTGCCATCTTGAAAGTGTTTGAACCTCTCATGTCCATGGTAGGAGCTCCAGCAGAAATTCTTCCATTAGCCTTAATCAGGCCGATTTCAGGTACAGCGGCATTAAGCATGACTACTGAGTTGATTCGTACGTTCGGACCGGATTCTTTTATCGGACAACTGGCTTCTGTTATGCAAGGGAGTACAGACACGACCCTTTATATCATAACGGTCTATTTTGGTGCTGTCGGGATCAAAAGGATGGGAGATGCGTTGAAAGTTGGACTGTTGGCGGATTTAGTTGGTATAATAGCATCAATAGTGATCGTAATCATCCTATTCAGCTGATAGGGTGACTTTTTTTGTTCAAATCTTTATAGAATGTGTATAATGTAGATGAAATGATGAGCTGCGCTTGTAAGCGTGGCTCCCTGTTATGAAAAAAGCAAGTATAATGAGAAAGTTGGTGACGGTCGTATGGCAGATATGGAACGACTACAGAAGGTGATCGCTCACGCAGGTGTTGCATCCCGGAGAAAAGCTGAGAAATTAATCACAGATGGTAAAGTGACCGTGAATGGAAAAGTGGTTACGGAACTGGGTACGAAAGTGGGTAAGAATGACGACGTCGAAGTAGAAGGGGTACCGATCGATAAAGAAGAGCCTGTCTACTATTTGTTATATAAACCGCGTGGTGTCATATCGAGTGTGAGTGATGATAAAGGGCGTAAAGTCGTCACAGATTATTTACCGGAAGTCAAGGAACGTATTTTCCCTATTGGCCGTTTAGATTACGATACATCTGGATTGATTTTATTGACCAATGATGGAGAATTTGCCAACATGCTTATGCATCCCAGTCATGAAGTGGACAAGGTGTATATTGCAAAAACAAAAGGCATCCCTTCTCCTGAGCAATTAAAACAATTGAAAAAAGGATTCACTGTTGAAGGTGAATATTTAAAAGCGGTCCATGCGAAAATCAATTCCACCGATACGAGGAAGAATACGGCGATTGTCCAGATCGTTCTTCACGAAGGGAAAAACAGACAAGTTCGCCGGATGTTCGATGCTCTTGGTTTCCCTCTGGATAAATTGAAGCGCGAAAGATACGGCTCCCTGGACTTGCATGGATTGAATGCGGGAGACTATCGCCCTCTGAAACCATTTGAGGTCAAACAACTTCGTCAACTGGCAGGTAAAAATGTTAAATAACGTTCAAATTTAACTTTTTCATTCAATGTTATAATGGTGTGGGAGTGAATGTGATGAAGGAAAAAACCATCCAAAAAAAGAAAAAGCGGCTCATTTTCCGGACTGCGATGCTTACCGTCATGGTAGGTCTGGTTGTCTTCGCTCTGGTTGCCAATGGCGAGGATGAGAAGGCTGTGGTTGCTAAGGGGGAAGAGGCGCCTGATTTCCAACTGAAGAAATTCGGAACAGGGGAAACGGTTCAATTGAGCGACTTGGAAGGAAAAGGGGTCATGTTGAACTTTTGGGCCACTTACTGTAAACCGTGTAAAGATGAAATGCCTTATATGGAAAAGTTGTACCCGAAATATAAAGAAAAAGGTGTAGAAATCCTTGCCGTCAACCTGGATTCAACCGAACTTGTCGTAGAGAGCTTCGTGAATGAATACGATCTTTCATTCCCTATACTCCAGGATAAGGACGGTCAAGTGATGGAGCTTTATAATATCGGCCCGATTCCATCAACGCTATTCATCAATCCCGAAGGTGAAATCGAAGAGCAAGTGATCGGTCCTCTTACATTGGATAAATTGGAAGGTCACTTACAGAACATAGCACCGGAGGAGTAGAGTCTACTTGATATTGTGAGGTTTTACTATGAAAGAAATTACCTGTGAATGTGGTCATATCAACCCGGAGGGGACGGTTCTGTGTGAAGAATGCGGGAAACCGATAGAAAAAAATCAACACATCGATGGCAATGATGAGAAGCAGCTCCTCAACATGCGTTATGATGGGAGTGCCCGTAGATCACAAACGTACAATCGGACAATCGTCGATAAAGTGTGGAACTTCTTTTCTTCTGTCAAAGTAGGAGTTACCCTCATTTTCATTACTGTTATCGCTTCTGCCATCGGTACGATTTTCCCCCAGGAGGAATTCATTCAGAGCACTGTAGATCCAGCGATCCACTACCGTGATCAATATGGGTTAGCTGGCCAAATCTATTACCAGCTTGGATTCCATGATTTGTTCAGTTCCTGGTGGTACATGATCCTGCTTGCAATGATCGGAATTTCGATTGTCATTGCAAGTATTGACCGCTTTTTCCCTCTATATAAAACGTTGAAAAAGCAGAAGCCGAAGCGTCATGAACTGTTCATGAAGAAACAACGTATTTTTGGTAGGACCACAGCTGAAGACATCGATATCGATCGTTTTAAAGAGAACTTGAAGAAAAGACGATTCAAAATCTATGAACAAGATGGTCATCTATTGGCAGAGAAAAATCGTTTCGCACGGTGGGGCCCTTATGTGAACCATATAGGACTGATCATCTTTCTTTTAGGAGCGTTACTGCGTTTTGTACCCGCCTTCTATGTGGATGAATTCATATGGGTTCGAGAAGGAGAAACCGCTTTGATCAGCGGTACTGAAGGTGAATTTTATATAAAAAACGAAGACTTCACGCTGGAAACCTATGATAAAGATGATCCTGAGGATGCAAGATTCAAGGAAGCAATTGAAAATCAAGAAGGTCCAATACCAAAAACGTTCCGGACAGATGCCACGATCTATGAGCGTACCAATAAAGACGTTACAGGGGCTGACCCTGAATTAGAAGCGGTCAAAGAAGGGGCAGCGACTTTGAACAATCCATTGAAATTTGATGACTATGCTCTTTATCAATCAAGCTATCAACTGGACGAATTCAAGGATATGTCATTTAAAATCCATGATAAAGATGATGATGAAACGAATCATGGAGAGTTTACAATTGATTTGACAGATCCTCAATCTACATACGAATTAGAAGGAGGATTCAGAGTCGAGGTCGTCAATTATTTCCCTGATTATGAAATGCAGGATGGTCAGCCGGAATCTGTAACAAAGTATCCTAGAAATCCTGCCTTTGTCTTTAATGTGTACCCACCTGGAGAAGAAGAGGCTGAAACAAGTTTTCTCGGTATTGGTGCCAACATTGGTGCTAGTGAGGATAATCAATACAAATTGGGTCTTACAGGGTTTAATGTCAGGGACGTTACCGGTTTGACGGTGAAAAAGGACCACACACTTGGCATCATTTCCCTTGGCGGTGCGATATTTATGATCGGTGTCATTCAGGGGATGTATTGGAACCATCGGCGTATTTGGCTCCAACCACGAGAAGACGGGGTATGGATCGCCGGCCATACGAACAAAAATTGGTATGCTTTGAGAATGGAAATCGAAAGAGCCATAGAAGATACGAATATCGAGGCACCAGTGGACCAATATGAAATGAAATCATAGAGTCAGGAGGATGGAAAATGGGAGATTGGACAACCATTAGTGGCAACCTGCTTTATGCCGCCTTTTTCATCTATTTGATTGCGACGTTCTTTTTCGCTGGAACGATCCGTGATAAAAAGAAAGGGAAAAGTAAGATTGCAGGTAATATAGGAATCACAATTACGATTATCGGATTCGTTACACAGATCGGTTATTTTATTACAAGATGGATGGCTAGCGGGCATGCACCAGTAAGTAATCTATTTGAATACACCACTTTCTTCGGTATGATGCTCGTTTTCGCTTTCATTGTGTTATATTTTATTTACCGTGTAGATTTGCTTGGCTTATTTGCCTTGCCGATTGCTTTACTCTTAATCGCGTTTGCAAGTATGTTTCCGACAGAGGTTTCACCATTAGTTCCATCATTACAATCACACTGGTTGTATATCCATGTGACGACAGCTTCCCTTGGACAAGGAATTTTATCGGTGAGCTTTGTAGCGGGGCTTGTATTCCTGATCAGTCAAGTAGATCAGAGCAAACGTTCTAAACATACTTATTGGCTTGAATTTGTTATCTATATAATCGCTGTGACCTTGGCTTTTATCGTTCTTTCCTCCTCTTTCAGTGCGATGAATTATGAAGCGACCTTTGAAGCACCTATAGAAGGCCAGCAGGCAGAGATCACCTACGAGATGCCTGCAATTGCCGGACCTAATGAAGGCGTTCTGATTTCGGATGATAGGATGGCCCCATTGTTCCAAGCTCCGGAATGGATGCGGGGCGAAGATGCAGCGAAAAAACTCAACACATTCCTTTGGGCTATTTTAGGCGGAGTGGTTCTCTATTGGGGAACACGCTTGATTTTGAGAAAAAGGATAGCGGCGTCTATTCAGCCATTATTGAATAAGAAAGTAAACCCGGAACTTGTGGATGAAGTATCTTACCGTGCTGTAGCTATCGGATTTCCGGTCTTCACCCTTGGCGCGCTTATCTTTGCTATGATTTGGGCACAGCAAGCATGGGACCGTTTTTGGGGTTGGGACCCTAAAGAAGTTTGGGCCCTCATCACCTTCTTCTTCTATGCCGCATATTTACATTTAAGACTGTCCAGAGGTTGGCAGGGAATGAAGTCGGCATGGCTGGCGGTCGGTGGTTTCGGCATTATTATGTTCAACTTGATTGCAGTCAACTTAATTATTTCTGGTTTGCATTCTTATGCTTAAATCAACAAAAGCAGGCGGGGATTCATAGCTCCACCTGCTCTTTGTTTAAAAAGGGCTTTAAAACTGGGTAACGCCTATGGTATACAAATTTTTTCCGGTGTACCACACTGTCCTAAATAAAGGTCATACAAAAAAAGATGACTCGCCCTTATGCGTTATAGGGATAACTTTACATAGGCTAATGCACATATTCAATTGTCAGGTTACAGGTTATGAAAGTTTAAAATTCAAAGTCGTATGGAGGTAGGTTGCAATGGAACAAGAAGCAAAAGTGCTCGTCGTGGATGATGAAGAACGCATCCGTCGGTTGATACGAATGTATTTGGAAAAAGAAGATTATGTGATCGATGAAGCGGAAGACGGGGAAGAGGCATTGCAAAAAGCGATACAGAATGATTATGATGTGATTCTACTGGACTTGATGCTCCCTGGTAAAGATGGGATTGAGGTGTGTAAAGAACTTCGTGAGAAGAAAGCAACACCTGTGATCATGCTGACAGCAAAAGGGGAGGAAGCAAACAGGGTCCAGGGGTTCGAAGTAGGGACGGATGACTATATCGTTAAACCTTTCAGCCCGAGAGAAGTTGTCTTGAGGGTGAAAGCTCTTCTTAGAAGATCTTCATCTACAAAGTTTCTGGAAACAGAGACATCTGCTCGTAATGTACTCGTCTTTCCTCATATGACCATTGATAATGATGCGCATCGTGTTACAGCTGACGGCAAGGAAGTGGCGCTTACTCCAAAAGAATACGAATTGCTCCATTACATGGCACAGTCGCCAGACAAAGTGTTCGACAGGGAACAATTATTGAAGGAAGTATGGCAGTACGAATTTTTCGGCGATCTTAGAACAGTGGATACGCACGTAAAGCGACTGCGGGAAAAGTTGAGCAAGGTCTCAGCGGAAGTTGCTGGAATGATTGTGACCGTGTGGGGCATCGGTTATAAATTCGAGGTCGCTGGTGACTGATGTTTTGGCGTAGCGTAGTAGGAAAATTATGGTTTACCATTTTACTTTTAGTCTGTTTTGTGCTTTTTATTCTTACGGTTCTATTGCTGGAGTTTTTCCAAAATTACCACGTACTGGAAGCAGAGAGTCATTTGTTACAAACGGCTGATAAAATTTCAGATGTTGTAGACAGGTATGAGGGACAGGAAGACCTTTTGCTTTCCACTACAGCACTTGTGAAGGATCCTGCGAGTCGTGCAGTTATCGTCCAAAACTCTGAAGAGTTAGTAGAAGCAGATAGTGAATCCTCCCAACTTCCTGAACTCGGTTATTCTTGGTTCGAAAATGATGAAGAGCTATCAACCGTTCTTACTAACGGAGAAGATGTGAAGAAGGTGGCAAATATGGGATCTGGTGAGTCAGGTCTGATGGTAGTAGGCACGCCTTTGAACAACCAAGAGGGAGCAGTATTCGTTTATCAATCTCTTGACACAATCGAAGAAACGTCAGAGCAAACAACTAAAATCATCTTCCTTGGTGCAGGTATTGCCATCATTTTGACAACGATTTTTGCCTTTTTCTTATCTACAAGAATCACTGCACCATTGATTAAAATGCGGGAAGGTGCTATGGATCTTGCCAAAGGGGAATTCAATACGAAAATTCCCATCAGGACGCACGATGAAATTGGTGAGCTGGCTATGGCTTTCAATCGAATGGGAAGAGATTTGAAATTCCATATCAATGCACTGAATCAAGAAAAAGAACAGCTTTCTGGAATATTGAGGTCGATGGCAGATGGAGTAATCACCTTCAATCGTCAGGGGGATGTCCTTATTTCCAATCCACCTGCCCAGCAATATTTAGAAACATATGAGTACGAAATAAGTGGTATGACTCCCAAGTCTGAGCAGGAGGCTCGCTTACCCCAACCATTACAGGAGCAATTCAAAAGCGTTATATCTGAGGAAAACGAGTCCATGACAGAAATGACCTTGCAAGGACGTTCCTGGGTGATCATCATGACCCCTTTGTATGATCGTGAAAAAGTGAGAGGGGCGGTCGCAGTTCTTAGAGATATGACGGAGGAGCGCCGGTTGAATAAATTACGCAAAGATTTCATTGCTAATGTATCCCATGAACTCAGAACTCCTATTTCCATGCTGCAGGGTTACAGTGAAGCGATTGTCGATGACATCGCCGAAACGAAAGAGGACAAAAACGAACTGGCGCAAATTATTCATGACGAATCATTGAGAATCGGTCGTCTTGTAAATGAATTGTTGGATATAGCGCGAATGGAAGCTGGTCACATTCAGCTGACGACAGAACCTGTAGAGATGGAACCTTACATGCAAAGAATTATCCGTAAATTTTCCGGTCTTGCAGGTGAAAAAGCAGTGGGTCTGAAATTAGAAATCGATCCCAGCTTCCATACGCTAACCTTCGATCCAGATCGAATCGAGCAGGTGTTTACGAACTTAGTGGACAATGCAATAAGGCATACAAGTGCCGGTGGTAATGTTAAAGTGACAATTGAAGATGGGGACATGGAGTGGGTTGCAAGTGTACAAGATTCAGGGCTTGGGATCGCTGAAGATGATTTGCCTTTTGTATTCGAGCGGTTCTATAAAGCGGATAAATCCAGGAAACGTAAGGACAAGAATTATAAAAAAGGTACCGGCCTGGGTCTTGCAATCGCTAAAAACATTGTAGAGGCTCATGATGGGTCGATTAGTGTACACAGTAAGCTGGAAGAAGGAACGACTTTCACATTCAAAATTCCATATTCTCCATCAGAAAAATAATTTGCTATATTCCAAAAATTAATGTAATCTTGTTTATGGAACTTCATACGAAGAGGTCCGGGTGTATGATGAAGACTTAAAAGGGAATCTGGTGCGAATCCAGAACTGTCCTCGCAACTGTAAGTGTAGACGAAAGGGAATTTCCACTGTGTCCAAGACATGGGAAGGATTCTTAGTAGGATGACACACAAGTCAGTAGACCTGCCTGTACCAATGTTTCAAAGCTTCGGGGATTGAGCGTTTGAGACAACCGATCGGTATAGGATAGTAGAACGTGTAATCTAACCATTGGATTGTCTTAAGCTTGCCTTCGCTAGGGGCAAGCTTTTTTGATTGGATTACTGCTTGTGAAGGATTACATATCTGTCGTTGGTTGTCGATCCCCTTTCTTCTGAAAGCAATGAAACAAATTGACAAAAAAAGGAGAGGGAAAAATGAGTAAGTGGTATTCTGTATTATTAGCAATGGTAATGGCTGTGGGAGTCCTCGTAGGTTGCGGATCCCAAGAAGAAGAGGGGACATCTTCCAATCAGGAAGAGCAAGTAGAAGAGAATACTTCCGCTAATGAGGAAGAGCAAGCAGAAGAGGTGACTGTCCAGGTTGAGATTGCTAATAGCAAGGAAGATGAAGTGATTGCTGATGATGAGTGGACAGTGGAAGAAGGCACAACACTTATGGAAGTGATGGAAGAAAACTATGAAGTGGAACAAACGGAAGGATTCATAAATAGTATAGAAGGTATTGCTGGAAACGAAGAAGAAAAGATGGCATGGATGTACACGATCAATGGAGAAGAAGCGATGGTCGGTGCAAACGAATATGAAGTAGAGGATGGAGACGAGATCGCCTTTAATTATCAATCCTGGGAATGATGTAAATGAACACTTATAAACTGACATTGATTGCTATGCTGGCATCATTGGCTGTGGCGGGCCGGATGGCTTTAGCAAACTTACCGAATATACAACCAGTGACAGCTATAATCATCATAGCAGGTTTCTGGTTAGGACCAGTTGCTGGTATCCTAATCGCGTTATTAACTACCATTGTTTCCAATATGCTATTAGGAATGGGTTTCTGGACCATTTGGCAAATTGTAGCATGGTCGTTGATCGGGATCATTGCAGGGATTATAGGTAAATATTGGCCGAAGCTACCTGCATGGGGACTTTCCATTTATGGGTTTATAAGTGGAATTTTATATGGGGTGATCCTATCGCTTACTATGCGTGCCGTTGGTCAGCCATTTTGGGCTTACTATTTGGCAGGTCTTCCCATGGACATCAATCACGCCATATCGAACACTGTATTCATTTTAGTTCTTTCCCCTGTTTTAGGGACACTTTTTCAACGTTATGAAAAAAGGAATGCATTAACCAAACTATCTTAGCTGCCCCGCAAAAAAGGGCAGCTTTTTTATATGCACCAAAGCTCCCTATCCAGAAGACACAGATTCGATGTTTCCAGGATTCGTTGCCGTATTTGGAGTCAGGGGTGGTTGGGAAGCTACTCGCTTTCCTGTGGGAGAGCGCCGAGCTTCCTCGGACTGTGTCCTGCGGGATCTCGCCTATCTCCTTCTCCCACGGGAGTCTCCTAGCTTCCCCACCACCCCATTACATGCAGAATAGAAACGAATCTCTTTACTAAGATGGCCTGTGCTTTCCCCACTCTTAATTGGGCATAAAACGCTTTATATCAAGCTTTCTTATCCAGAATAGAGGCCATGGAAGTCTATATCCTTCCACTCTCGCTTTTAGTAAAAAGATTATTTCAGCAGTGGTTTCGAGATACTCATATGGCAAAGGGGCGGAGGGGAATGGTGAGACTCCTGTTTGGGTTAGCGGGACAGGTGAGACCCCGCAAGTCTTTAGCCTTAGGAGGCTCACCGCCCGCCCCACGGAAATCGAGCCGTTTCCTGTAGCCTCTTAATCTCAATATTAGCTCGGAACGAGTCTTCAAGAATATTGCCATGATCTTTAATAAAGAAGTAGAGACAGGTTCCTTTTTCTTTTTTTGCATATTAAGATAGAGAGTGTAACTTTTAACATACATAAAACGACTATATAGATAACGCAGGAGGTACGACCATTGCGAACGTTCTTTGATGAACTATACGAAAACTATCACCAGGACCTTTTCCAATTCCTAATTTACATGGTCAAAGACCGGAGTTTAGCGGAAGACCTCGTACAAGATGTGTACGTTAGAGTCATGAAGTCCTATGATTCATTCAATGGGGAAAGTACAGAAAAGACATGGCTGTTTTCCATCGCACGCCATGTGGCCATTGACCACTTCCGGAAACAAAAGCGAAAACGAAACAGAATTATGGAATTTTTTGATTGGACGGAAAAAGGGGAAGAATTACAAGATAAGAAAAAGTTGCCAGAAGAAATTGCTGTCCAGAATGATCAAATGCAGCACGTATACCGGGCTTTGGATGAGTGTACGGTAGACCAACGGAGTGTATTGATCTTCCGGTATATACAGGGACTGTCGATTAGAGAAACGGCTGATATTTTAAGTTGGAGTGAGAGCAAAGTGAAGACGACTCAACATAGGGGTATGAAAGCTTTGAAAACGAAATTAGATAAAATAGATGAAGGGAGGGGAGAACATGAAGAAGCACAAAGATGAGGATGTGGAAAACTTGTTGAATAAGCTTCCTTCCATTGAGGACCGACAATCAAAGGAAGCTGTTTTTCAAAAGGTTTCTTCAAGGGTCAATAAGAAGAAAAGAAAGACTCCTCCTTGGCTTTTGCCGGGAATGGCCACTATAGCAGCAGTCGTTCTATTAGCTGTGTTCATCCCCGTCTATTTTAATAATAATAATGAAATGTTTACAGGAGAGGAATCTACCGATCAAATGCATACAACTTCGGATACTTATTCCTCTTCTGAATTTGAAGAGACGGAAGAAGCGATACCATCAGCGGAAGATGAATCAGAAGTAGAGGAAGCCAGACCAGAAGAAAATGATAATGAAAGGGAAGATGCCTCCATAGCTGAGGACGATGGAAAAGAATCTGAAGTACCAAAAACGGAAGAAAATAATGTTCAGACGGTGGAGGATACCAATGGTTTTAACTCATTGATCGCTGGACCAAATATAGAACAGTATGAAACGGTTACGTACCCGGGGATGAACGGAGAGGTAGTCCTTCCTCTAGTCCCAGTCACAGAAAACCTGGAGCAGGTACCTTCAACTTCCTATGGTTTAGCAGAGAGAGCTACAAGCGATTTGAAATATGAAATTAGTGAACAAGGGGACACTGTCACTGTTATATTTCCCGAGGATTTCAGTGTAAGTGGCTCATCCTGGACACAAGCTATCATAGAAAGTATTCGCTGGGATCTCGCTCATTTGGAGACGGATACTATTATGATCCAGACAGAATCTGGGGCTCCGGTCCCCCTCGGGAATTATGGGGAGATGACTGAAATTCCAGCTATTAAAAACGGCGAATATGTCTTTAAATTGTATCAATATGAAGGATCTGACGAACAGTTGCTAGCACCAGTTGCTGTGGAAGCATCCCCTTCATTTTTAGAAGCTTTACATCTTATGAAAGAATCAGGTCAAGCTCTTTATGTTAAACCAGCGATTCCTTCCCATGTCCAATTTACAGAAGTGAGTACAGAAGAGGGACTTGTAACGATCAACGTGGACCACCAGGCCTGGGCCAGTGAACAGCAGTTGTTGACGATGGTTGAAGCTATTCTGGCTACAGCTGAGCAATTTGGTTTTCATGCGGTGCAATTTGAGGGTATTAATGTTCGTGAATTCTCCCCATATAACCTTGATGAGCCGATTGCTGTCCCTGAAAAGATCAACCCGATGATCATCAACTGATTGTTAACCTCCTGTGTTCCTTGCGGGAGGTTATTCTTTTTGATGGGAATGTCTTTCTTACTCGTGTTAAAATAAAGGAACGTAGTAAAAGGGGACGATTGGGAATGGAAAAACTTGAATTAAGGGAAAAGGTTTCAGAGAAAATGAAGTTGATCCGTGTGGAGCATGATTACACACAGGACAGAATGGCTGATGTACTCGGCTTATCAAAAAAAACGCTCGTCCAAATAGAAAAACAGCGGACAGTTGCAGGGTGGACGACTACGGTCGCCGTCTGTGCACTATTTCAAGAGAGTGAAGTTTTGAAAGGGGTACTGGGGGACTCCCCTGTCGAGATTGTTGAAACAGTCGCCCATCAGCAAGTGGAGCCACAAGGGAAGAAGACACTTGGAGGAAAAGTTTGGTGGCAGACGATTGCCGAAGCTGAGAACTATACACTCCAGCAAAATATCATCAGTCATCATTATCGTATTATAGATTCAGAAGACTACCGAGTGTATTCCACATTAGACCGTACAGAAGCTGAAATACGGTTTGAAGAACTAGTAAAATAAAAAAGCCCCGTGCTTAGGGGCTTCTGTTATTCTTCGTGTTTTAAAGGGTCTCCGTTGAAGGGAGTATCGGCAATCTTGATTGAATCTGTCGGACATCCTTCGAAAGCATCTTCCATATCCTCTTCATATAATTCCGGAACCTCTTCCACTCCTTCATTATCATCAAGGACCACATAAGCAATCCCTTCGTCATCATAGTCATATATATCAGGCGCTGCAGCACCACAAGCACCACAGGCAATGCATGTATCCTTATCAACAATCGTGTACTTGGCCATGTTCGACCTCCTTATAAAGTCTATCTATCATGTAAGCAACAGATTACATAAGTACAAGGTTCATTGTAAAACGCAGGACGATAGTTTTCAATAGAGAGCCTTTTAATAAATCGCCCTGGGGAAGGAGGGAGGAAATGTTCGATTATTTGATTTTGAATTGCATTCATCGTTTTAAAGGGGAACGGACGGTATCGGGGATTTACAACCTTCTGACTGGCAAGCGTTCCTCTCAGACAATGCAAGACGCTAAAGGGTACCAAGTTCATGGTTACTTCGGTATCTATCCGAACTTGACACGTGCTCAGCTGGAAAGTCATATCGATGATTTAGAGGGGAAAGGACTAATTTCAGTCAAAAAATCTTTCCCTTTTCTGACTTCTCTTGGCAAAGATCATCTCTCCAGTTATAAGGGGCCGACATTACAATATTTCCAAGGGATGGTTTGGCATGATGTGATCCCTATCTATGAAGATAGAATACATTTACTTGTTCAAACAATGGCCAATTCGAAGGCAGGAATACTGAATTATGTGCCGATTGTAGAAGATGCCGATGTTCAAAGATGGGTGAAAGCTGTCTTTAGAAATTTTCATGAAAAGCTACCTGTACTGTTTGAAACTTTATATGAAGAAATCTATCATCTTCTAAAATTACATTCCCGCTTGGAAGCCGAGCTTCTTACCCACCGGCTTACAGGAGGAGGTATGATCGGCATGACGACAGCACAATTGAGGGAGGATTACGATCTTCGTCATGAAGATGTTGTCATCCTGCTACACCACACCATGTATTACCTTTTTATAAAGTCAAAGGAGAATAAAAAAGATTTTCCTGTTCTCCATTTATGTACGAAAGGTCTGGATGCCGCCCACTTAATAACTCAATCGGCACGGAAAACCTTTCAATATATCCAGCAAGGCTTAACCATGGAGGAAATAATAACGGTACGAAATCTTAAAAAGAGTACGATCCAGGATCACATTGTTGAAGCGGCATTAGTTATCCCTGGATTTTCGATTGATTCATTCCTGAGTGAAAAAGATGTGAAAGACATAAAAGAAATGGCCGTAACATTAGATACTCAAAGGCTTAAACAGATCCATGAAGCTTTTAGTGGGAAATATGATTATTTTGAGTTACGTCTTGCGTTAGCGAGCAGTCCTTATGAAGAGGGGAAAGGGAAGGCTGAGTATGAGAATTGATCTATTTGCAGCTTTACAAAAGCATTTTGGTTTCGATCGCTTCCGGGAGGGACAGGAAGAGGTCATCAGAGATGTATTGAACGGCGAGGATGTATTAGGAATTTTACCTACCGGGACGGGGAAATCTTTATGTTATCAATTACCTGCAAAACTTTTAGGTGGGACCACGATTGTCGTCTCCCCTTTAATTTCCTTAATGATCGACCAAGTAAAACAACTGAAGGCTTCAGGCTATAAGTCCGTGATCGCTTTGAATAGTTTCATGGATCGACAAGAAAAAATGGAGGCAATGAAGAATCTTTCTTCCTACTCACTCCTTTATCTTTCACCTGAAATGCTGCAGAACGAATGGGTGAAAAGAGCTCTCCCCTCTATTGATGTCCGTTTATTTGTCATCGATGAAGCTCACTGTATATCTCAGTGGGGGCATGAATTCAGAACCGATTACTTGAAACTTTACCAGACGATAGAGGAACTGGGAAATCCTAGGGTCCTTGCACTCAGTGCTACGGCTACACCTGAAGTACAAAGAGATATCATGGATAAGTTGAAACGCCCGCATATGAAAAGAAGGGTGTATCCGATGGACAAGCAGAACATCAGCTTTGCTGTAGAGGAGCATAAGGACGAAGAGGAAAAGACGAAAAGAATTCTCCAATTACTTAAGCATAATACTGCCCCGACGATGATTTATTTCTCCAGCCGGCAGTGGGCAGAACGCGTAAGCTTTGAGTTAAAGGACCATCTGGACAAACGGATCGCTTTTTATCATGGGGGGATGGAGCAAACAGATCGGATGCTTGTTCAGCAACAATTCATGAACGATCAATTAGATGTGATTTGTTGTACGAGTGCATTCGGCATGGGAGTAGACAAGCCGAATATACGACTGGTCATCCACTTTCATTTGCCACCTCAATTGGAATCATTCATCCAGGAAATCGGCCGGGCAGGACGCGATGGTGGAGATGCTGTCAGTCTAGTATTATTCACAAAAAAAGATCATTATCTTCCACAAATGCTGATGCATAGTGAGCTCCCTGAGACCAGTGATTTACAACGGGTGTTTTCCTTTTTAAGAAAGCAGGGAAATCCTCTACCAGAGGATGATAGGATTCAGGAAACCTTACAATTATCTGAATCGCAATGGAACTTCATTAAATATCAATTAGAAAAAGAAGGTGTCATAGAAGGACAGCTGATGCATCAAGCTTCTGCTTCTGTTCAACAGAAAATCCAACGTCTCTTGGAAGAACGATGGATCTACAAACAAGGGAAGCTTACGGAAATGTTAAAGTGGATCCATCACTCAGGATGCCGCAGAAAAGAATTATACCGCCCCTTTCAAGAAGTGGTTCGAGACCCGTTTGTTCCCTGTTGTGATGCCTGTGATTTCCGTGTAGATGATCTCTCTTTGTATGAATCCTATGATAAAATCTATAAAGCAACATGGGAAGAGCGTTTACGGCAGATTTTCCAACAAGGAGTAACTTCATGAAAAAGAAAACCCAGGGAGAAATTTTAAATCAGATGAGTGATCGGGAAGTATCACTTCAGCTCATCCTTACTCAATTGATCATTTTATCTCTTTCTCTTATTGGAAGTGTGTTTTTATTTGATGATTTATTGGAAGGATGGGCTAGTCAACTCCACCCAGATGTCGGTGAGATTTTCTATTTCGGTGTTTTACCGGGACTATTGGTACTTTTCATAGATCTCTTTCTCTTATATCGTTTACCTAGAAGGATGTATGATGACGGCGGCGTGAACATCAAGGTGTTCCGCAACCGTTCCGCTCTTAGTATTATCGGGCTGACAATGATCGTCGCGATAAGTGAGGAAATGTTGTTCCGTGGTGTACTGCATGCGGAATTTGGTTATTTTATTGCAAGTATATTATTTGCAGTCATGCACCTTCGTTATTTAACAAAAATCGTTTTATTCATTTCTGTCTTGTTCGTCAGTTTTTTTATCGGTTTCATGTATGAACTCACGGGGAACCTGCTCGTGACAATTACTGCACATTTCATCATAGATGTTGTGCTTGCTTTTTGGATTCGCTTAGGAAAATGGGGTGAGTAGATGAAGGATCGACCAGAGGAGAAGGACCAGGCTGAAAACTTAAGAAGCTATAAAGAAGAGGGCAGTTTTGAAAGTTATGAAATGGATGTGCTGGAACTGCCGCCAAGGAAAGATGTACATCAAGGGACGAACCGGACAAAGTGGAAGTTCAGTACCGTCTGGATGCGGTTTCTATTGGTAATTTTCATTATATTGATAATAGTGGTGCTGTCCTATCGTTATTGGGATGATTGGTTTGGAGAGTCGTTGGACCCGGATATTAAGAAAATCGAAAAGCCCTACCATGAAGAAGTCACGGTAGAGCGGTAACTTTAGAAGAATTGTTTCCGATCTTTTTCGAACTTAAGTATTTCAACAGCTTCCCTGAAACGTTGGGAGTGGACAACTTCGCGTTCTCTTAAAAATTTCAGACTGTCGTTCAAACAAGGATCATCGGACATATTGATGATCCATTGGTATGTCGCCCTTGCCTTTTCTTCTGCAGCAATATCCTCATAAAGGTCAGCTATAGGATCACCTTTAGCTTGAATGTATGTCGCTGTCCACGGACTGCCTGCAGCATTATGATAGAACAATGCTTTATCATGATTGGCATAATGGGCTCCAAGCCCCGCTTCTTTCATTTGTTCTGGTGTGGCGTCTTTAGTCAATTTGTAAATCATCGCTGCAATCATTTCCAAATGAGCGAATTCTTCGGTTCCTATGTCAGTCAAGAGCCCGATGACTTTATCTGGTATGCTGTAACGCTGGTTCAAGTAACGAAGAGCAGCCGATAATTCTCCATCCGCTCCACCATATTGTTCAATCAAATATTTCGCAAGTCGTGGGTTGCATTCTGTCACTTTGACAGGGTATTGTAACTTTTTCTCATAAAACCACATATTCGCCCCTCCTTTAATAGGAATAACTTATTATAATTGCCAAGGCCAGGGGGCATTGTCCCAGTTCCAGGGATAACCGGAAAAACTGCCGCCAAATTGCCTTAAAGGTCCGAAGCGCTTCTCGTAAGCTCCTTTCAAATCTCTGCTTTCCATTGCCAGCTGATTGAATTGCTGTATAGCCTGACTATCCTGAGGATGTGTGTCCAGATACAGGGTAAGTTCAACTAAAGCGAAATCCACCATTTGGATTTTTTCCATTAATGCATTACGTTCTTGGGCAGTATCGGCCGTTTGTTTCATTATTTTCCTCCTTTCTTCATAGGGGTCGGGTAGGGGTCATACAAGACTGGCCAAAGCGTCCCTCTGTACAAAGCTTCTTGAATAGGAAATTGCTGCATATTAGGTGCTTGAAATCCTAAATAGAGATTTGGAGGAGTCTGATAGCACTTTATCCCTATTGGAGGACATGGATCGTTAGGCCCGTAATAAGGTTGGTAACACTTGATCGGGGTGTACATACTTAAATCACATCCTTTTCTATGGGATTTTATGTGGAGCATTCTTGTCCTATTCCGCCCTTGCAGGATATTTCGTATGTTGTAGCGAATGTTAATACGGGTAGAGTATTAAATAAAAAGAGGTGACTATATGTTTGTTAAAGGGATAATGAAACCAGCACATAAATCTTTTACGGCAGAGGTCTCTACAACACTTGCTGAGGTACTGAAAGTTCTGGATGAAAAAGATATCGAAGCCATGCCTGTTTTAGAAGATGGTAGATTTAAAGGAATGATCTCAAAAGAAATCATTTTCCGAGCCTATTTCAATGGAGATGAAGGGATGGACAGGCAAACGTTTCTAAAAGAAGTGAAGGCTGGCGATGTTGCTCTTCACGAAGATTTCAACATTCATGATGAAGAAGTATTTGAACGTACTTTGCCCATGTTCAAAGGTTTTTCTGTTTTGGCTGTTGTAGACAAAACAAATAAGTTCCTCGGACTCGTTACAAGATACGACGTGATTGAACAGTTTGAAAGTGCATTCGGGGTGAAAAAACAGGGCGTACGGATTGCATTCACATCGGAAGAATCTTCGGGAAGAATTGAACGACTCGGTGACATAATCAAGCACTATCACGAAAACGTCATTTCTTTGGCTACTTTCGATGAAACGGACAAACTTGCGAGAAGGATTGTTCTTAAAATTGAGGATAATGATAATATTGAAGCTTTTACAAAAAAACTCGAGAAAACCGGGTTCCGAATACTCAGTGTTAAACGTTTGTAGGAGAAGCCGCTGGCTCATTAGAGCATAGCGGCCTTTTGTATTTTCTGTGAAACTTTATGGAGTCTTTAAGTCCTTTTGAGGATATAGGAGCGTCATAGAGGGCGGTTTTATGTGAGCGATGCGTCCTTTTATTATCCGGGGAGGTTTATATTGGATAGTGAAGTAATTACAGGATTCTGTTCTAGTTCACGGACAATCCCTTTAACAGTAGTCTGTTTAACAAAAGGGGAGGGAAATTACTACTGCCATTCCACCGTTGTCCCCCCAAGTACCAGTACCAGTAATGTTTTAGATGAGTATTTGTGATACTATTAGGTTTCGATTATTTTGATGTTTTTTCTGAATAGATTAAGTGTAAAGAAGAGAAAAAGGAGGGATGAAATTGTTTTGGTTTCTACTAATCCTGGCTGGAGGTCTAATCATGGTCGGATATATGTTCGCATTAGCAGAGTGGGCCGACAAGACACAAGTGAAAAATCTTTCTTATAACCGTTTCAAGGTGAAGGAGTCAAAGCCTTCCATCAAAATATTTTTCATTTCTGATATACATAATCGAAAGGTACGTGAAAAATCAATCGAAAATATAGAACAAGTAGATGTTGTCATTATAGGCGGCGATCTTGTGGATAAAAGAACCCCCCATCAACGCTTGCTGGACAATTTGCAACTGTTGAGGAAGTGGAATGCACCGATTTTCTTCATCCCTGGAAACAATGACCATGAGTTAACAAGCGGATCAATTATTGACGTGTTGGAGAATAATGGGGTGAAGACCTTATCTAATGAAGATGAGTATGTAAAATTAAAGCAAAACAAAGGGTTTGTCCTTAGTGGACTCGATCCATACTTCATGAAGCCTAACAGGAAATCAGCTCAAATAAAAGATGACGATATTCTTCAAATTCTCTGTGTTCACGACCCTTTTGTCTATCAAAGAATGAACCAGGAAGACAGGGAACGTTTCGATTTGGTATTGGCAGGACATACTCACGGTGGACAAATCCGAATATTTGGTCTGGGGCCTTATGAACGCGGGGGATGGTTGAATGATGAAGATCAGCCTTTGTTAGTCAGTGAGGGGTACGGTACATCCTTATTACCTCTTCGTTTAGGGACAAGAGCAGAGTCCCATCTCATTCATCTTAGCCTGGGGGAAGAGAAACCTGAAAAATTATTATAAAAAGAATATACAAATTTTACATAGGCTCTCGAGCTCTTATATAATAATGAAGAATAAATAGCTGGAGGCAGACTTATGGCTACGACAAAAGCTAAATATAACATCAAAGCCGTGTCCCAAATGCTTGGTATTCAACCGGGTACACTGCGCGCTTGGGAACGCCGCTATAAAATGATCCGTCCTTCACGGAATGAAGCTGGTCATCGGCTTTATACAGATGATCATATCAAGGTTTTAAAATGGTTGTTAGAGAAAGTAGATAAAGGATTCACCATCTCTCAAGCGGTATCCTTATTAGAAAATAACGAGGATACGGTGACAAGTCCCGATCATTCCGACAACAAAACGCAATTGGATATGATTGGTGATGAACTCTTAACATGTTTGTTGGCATTCAATGAAAAAGAAGCTCAACGGCAGCTCGATCATGCTTTTACTCTTTTTACACCGGAAACTGTGGCGATTGACATTATTGGCCCCATCTTAGTAAAGGTCGGGGATTTGTGGGAAAAGAATCAGATCACAAGTGCGCATGAGCACTTTGCCAGCCAATTTATTCGGACAAGAATTGGTATGATGGTTCTATCCATCCCTTCCGATGGTGTCCTTCCAAAAGCTCTTCTTGTATGTGGCCCGAATGAAAAGCATGAACTCGGTCTGCTGATCTTTGCGCTTTTCTTAAAACGGAAAGGTTACGATGTAGTGTACCTCGGGCAAAGCATAGCAGGTGGGGATATTGATATTGTAATCGATGAAATCGAGCCAGCATACATGTTTATGTCTTGTACCCTTAAGAAAAATATTCCGACAACTATCCGATTGGCAGAGTCTTTAAGAAGTCAATACCCGGATATAAAAATAGGGTTGGGCGGTTATGCGTATGATCGTCTCTCAGATTTGGACAAAAAACGTATCCAGCCATTTATCGTAGGCAAATCAAAAAATGACTGGGAAAGATGGTTGCAAAGTAGTTGATCATATACACAATTGATTTGAAAATGTTTGCCCCTGCCCAAATCGTCCGATATAATTTGAAAAAAAGGTGCCATAATCGCATCAGCCATCATAAGATATAGATAAAACACACGTGACAGGGGGGCGATCATGTGCGAGTGGAAAGAATGACGAATGAGAAATTCAAAATATTTCTCACGTTTGATGACCTGATGGATCGGGGCTTGTCTCGAGAAGAGCTTTGGAGTGATTTACCAAGAGTCCATCGTATATTCAGCGATATGATGTATGATGCCGGTATTGAACTTGGTGTCGAACTATCAGGTGTACTCCTTGTGCAAGTGTATTTGTTACAAGCTCAAGGCATGCTAGTTGTTGTAACAAAAACAGAACCAGCCGATATAGAGGAAGATGATGACTATATTGAAATGAAAGTTACATTGGATGAAAGTAATGAAATGATGTTTTCATTTGCAGAATTTGAGCATGTCATCCGGGCAGGGATCCAATTGAACCAATTGGATGTAAACGGAGGCAGTGTTTATTTTTATAATGAAGATTATTATATGTTGCTGGAAGATGAAGATATTGCTCATTTAGACCAGGATCAGGTCATAGCTCTGATGTCTGAATTTGCATCCGCAACAGCTGCCACATCCCATCGTTTAATCGAATACGGCAAACAGATCATGGACAAAGATGCTTGTAGAACCATCTATAAATATTTCTCATAAAATGGCAAGAACGTTGCTTTTCAAAGCTTCGTTCTTTTTATTTGTCCCTATTGACTGGACACTCAGATAAAGGTGAATATATCTGAAAAAAACGATATACCTCTAACATGAAAAACAAAATAAAAGTTCTGGTGTAGCTTTCATTTTTAATAGAAGCGTCCAACGGAACATGTTAAGATAATAACTGGTGTAAGTTAATTATAGAGGTAGGAAATGGAGTGTAACAAATGAAGATTGCGGTTTTATATGGTGGAACATCCGGTGAAAGAGAGGTTTCCTTATCAACAGGGAAGGGAATCATTAAAGCGCTGGAAAACAAAGGTCACATCGTTACACCGATCGATTTCTCCCCAGACAAGATAGAGGAAGTGTTGAAGCTCAAGGTAGACCTTGTATTCATCGGGTTGCACGGTCGATTCGGGGAAGATGGTAAAATACAGGGCCTTTTGGATATGCTTGAAATTCCTTATGTAGGATCTGGTGTACTTGCTTCTGCGCTGGCAATGGATAAAGCGAAATCTAAACAGATCTTTTCATTAAATGGTCTCCATACTGCTAAAAGCGAAGTATATGATGTTACGGATGAGACCCGGTTTGATAGGATTGAAAAAGAGATCAAACGAGCATTCAAGCTTCCATTCGTCATAAAACCGAATCAGGAAGGTTCTACCCTTGGTTTAAGTATCGTGAAGAACGAAAAGGACATTCGTAGTGCAATCGTGATGGCTGCGAAATCCGACTCTATGATTCTAGTCGAAGATTATGTCAAAGGAAGAGAAGTAACCGTTCCTGTAATGGGGATAAAAGGAGAGGAGCAGGCTCTTCCTGTTATTGAGATCATCCCGAAGAATGATTATTATGATTTTGATTCAAAATATAAACCAGGTGGCAGTGAACATATCGTTCCTGCAAAAGTAGATGAGAAATTGACGACACAACTGAAGGAAGATGCTGTAACTGCACATCAATTGTTAGATTGTGATGTCTATTCGCGCGTAGATTTCATCATTAATGAAGAAAACGAACCGATCATACTTGAAGTAAATACTCTTCCAGGAATGACCCCGACCAGTCTATTTCCTGATTCAGCCCAAGAGATCGGATTAAGTTATGACGACCTTATTGAAAAATTCGTAGAGCTATCCCAAAGTAATAAAGAGAAAAAGGTGTAATCGCTTACATTTTAATGTGAAAACGGTTGAAAATGACTGCATCCGGCTTTCTTAAACCGTAACGAACGTGTATACTAATCACTGAAGAATGAGTCCTAATCGAATGGATTGATATAGGAGGTAAATGGATGGTAGCCGATAAGCCAACAGATTCTGCAAATCAAAACAATGATAAACTTGATGTGTTGAAGTCCACACAAACGGTGGTCAAAAAAGCACTTGATAAATTAGGTTATCCGAATGAAGTGTATGAACTGATGAAAGAACCTGTAAGAATGATGACTGTTCGAATCCCTGTGCGCATGGACAATGATCAGATTAAAATTTTCACAGGGTATCGTTCGCAACATAACGATGCAGTAGGCCCGACGAAAGGCGGCGTACGTTTTCACCCGAATGTTACGGAAAAAGAAGTGAAAGCTCTTTCCATTTGGATGAGTCTTAAAGCGGGGATTGTCGATCTTCCTTACGGCGGAGGTAAAGGCGGAATTGTTTGTGATCCACGAGAGATGTCTTTCCGTGAATTGGAAGGGGTAAGTCGTGGGTATGTCCGTGCCATCAGTCAGATCGTCGGCCCGACAAAAGATATCCCAGCACCTGATGTTTTTACCAATTCGCAAATAATGGCGTGGATGATGGATGAATATAGCCGGATCGATGAATTCAATAACCCTGGCTTCATCACAGGGAAACCCCTTGTCCTCGGTGGTTCTCACGGTAGAGAAACAGCGACAGCCAAAGGTGTGACCATTTGTATCGAAGAAGCAGCTAAGAAGAAAGGGATTAATGTAGAAGGAGCCAGAGTCGTTGTCCAGGGTTTCGGAAACGCAGGCAGCTTCCTTGCTAAATTCATGCATGACAAAGGGGCCAAAGTCATTGGTATTTCCGATGCGCATGGAGGGTTACATGATCCTGATGGCTTGGATATAGACTACTTACTTGATCGCAGGGACAGCTTCGGAACGGTTACGAATCTGTTCAAAAACACGATTACCAATGAAGAATTGTTGGAACTGGATTGTGATATTCTTGTCCCGGCAGCGATAGAAAATCAAATTACAGAAGACAACGCCTATAACATAAAAGCTTCCATCGTGGTAGAAGCTGCTAATGGTCCAACTACACTGGATGCGACTCGTATCCTTTCCGAGCGGGGGATTTTGTTAGTACCTGATGTACTGGCGTCCTCAGGTGGGGTGACCGTTTCTTATTTCGAATGGGTGCAAAATAATCAAGGGTATTACTGGACAGAAGAAGAAGTGGAAGAAAAGCTCCATAAAGTCATTGTCAAAGGTTTCGATAATGTTTATCGGACATCGGAGACTAGACGAGTGGATATGCGCCTTGCTGCTTATATGGTCGGCGTTAGAAAGATGGCGGAGGCTTCAAGATTCCGTGGATGGATTTAACTTGATTCTCCAATTCCAATCTCCTATCATAGTTATGGTAGGAGATTCATTTTTTTAGAAGACAAGTAAAGAAAGTATATTTTTGCGGAAGGTTGGCTAGCTCCAGCACCTGCCCCCTCGATGTCTTAGGCCACACAGGAAGTGGGGTTGTTCGGTGTTGCAACAGGACGGCAAACTTAACCGAACTTCTGACTAATCATCTGTGACAAAGAACGTCACGGCGAGTCTTGTCTTAAGCTTGTCAGGGGTGAGCAAGTCGCTTGCGCTTTTCTAACTAACCGTCATGTTCTGGGAACGAAAGAGGAGTGTTGTTCGTGCTACAAGAAGAAAAAGTCATAATCATCGGTGGAGGTCCCTGCGGGATAAGTGCAGCCATCGAATTGCAGAAATCCGGCATAGAACCATTGATCATAGAAAAAGGAAATATTGTTAACTCGATTTATCATTATCCGACTCATCAAACGTTTTTCAGTTCCAGTGAAAAATTGGAGATCGGAAATATTCCATTTATAACGGAAAGACAAAAACCTGTCCGTAACGAAGCACTAGCATATTACCGCGCGGTAGCTGGGCGAGAGCAACTCCGTGTTCACACTTATGAAAGAGTGACAAGTGTCGAACGAACCGATAAGGGGTTTTTTGTCCATACAGAAAAAGATAATGGAGTACAAGTACAGTATACAGCAGAACAAATTGTCGTTGCTACTGGATATTATGATCAACCGAACTATATGAACGTCAAAGGCGAAGATTTACCTAAAGTCATGCACTATTTCAAAGAAGGACATCCTTACTATAATAAAGATGTTGTGATTATCGGAGGAAAAAATTCGGCGGCTGATGCAGCCCTTGAATTGGAAAAATCCGGCGCGAATATCACCGTATTATATCGTGGGGAAGATTATTCGAAAAGTATTAAACCTTGGATCCTCCCTCAATTCGAAGCTCTAGTCAGAAAGGGAATCATCCAAATGGATTTTTGCGCAGACATTAAAGAAATCACAGAGAACGAAGTGATTTATGAATGTAAAGGGAAAGAAAAACGTATTGCGAATGACTTTGTCTTCGCAATGACAGGATACCGTCCAGATCATAGCTTCCTTACAAAAATGGGGGTAGAAATGGATGAGGAAACAGGGCGTCCTGCTTTTGATGAGAACACTATGGAAACGAATGTACCAGGTATATATATTGCAGGGGTCATTGCAGCTGGTTACAATAACAATGAAATTTTTATTGAGAACGGTCGACATCATGGCGGTAAAATTGCTCATTCCATTGCTTCTCGATGAAAATTTTTAAATACAGACATAACGAATAGCTGTTGATTATCGCGACCTGACTCATGGGTAGGAAAGGTGAAAAGCAGAAGACCGATCTTCCTGACCCAAACTAAAAGTAATGGTTAATTTGGAGTAATAAATCTATAGATATGCAAAAAAAGCTCAGAGATATCTGAGCTTTTTCGTTTGTATAGATATTTATGAATTAGTAACTGAACATATGTTCCAGTTCAGTAAGATTGGTGGTCATTTCAAGAGCGACCATAAGTTTGATCCTTGCTTTAGGACCAGTCAGTCCGTTAGCAAATATGAGCCCCATATCCCTTAATTGTCGACCGCCGCCTGGGTATCCGTATGTATCTTGGACAATACCCTGATAACAACGGGAAACGAGTACGATCGGGATGGAAGCTTCTATTGCCCTCTTTAATGATTCTACTGTCTCGGGAGGTAAATTCCCTTGCCCCAATGCTTCGATTACTAAACCGTCTACATTGCTTTCTCTTACAGCATCGATCAAAGAGCCATCCATGCCTGCAAATGCTTTGATCAGAGCGACTCGTTTGTTAATGTGCTGTATAGGGTAAGAATCATGACGGGTCATCTTATGATGGAAAAACACCTCATTTTTAGTGGTGATACCGATCGGACCATATTGCGGGCTTTGAAAGGTTGCTACATTACTCGTACTTGTTTTCGTCACGTTTTTAGCAGTGTGGATTTCGTCATTCATTACTACGAGTACACCTTTCTCTTGGGCTTCATCGCAACTGGCTACACGGATAGCACTAAGTAGATTATATAACCCGTCAGCACCGATTTCATTACTGGAACGCATCGCCCCTGTGACAACTACCGGTTTTCTTGTTTGCAGGAATAAATCAAGAAAATAGGACGTTTCTTCCAGAGTATCTGTGCCGTGGGTGATGACGATTCCATCATAGTTTCGCTTGGACATTTTTTCATGAATCGCACGACCTAGTTTTAACATATGGTCGGGGCGGATGTGCGGGGAAGGGAGATGAAATAATATTTCATCTTCAATTTCTGTTTCCCCTTTCAACATCGTCGATATTTCATCAAGGGGGTGTTTGGATGAAGTATTCACTTCACCAGTTTCTTTGTTTTCTTTCATTGAAATGGTGCCTCCTGTGTGGATCACCAAAATTCGTTTCATAAACTGTCACCATCTTCCATTCAATTGTTCCTTTTCTTATACCTTCATGATACGATGAAAAGTGTGTGAAGGAAAGAGAAAGGGTTGAGGTTTATGGCCATATTGACCGCTGCCATATCACCTGCTGTTGCCATTATGACATTTATATATTTGAGCAAACGAATTGAACTCGAGCCATTACCTCTGATTATTCGGATGTTCATCATAGGTGTTATCATGGTGTTTCCCATCATGTTTATTCAATACGCTTTTGAAGTAGAGAATGTCTTTCATAATCCGCTAATGAAATCGGTATTTTTGGTAGGTTTATTAGAAGAATTCTTTAAATGGTTCTTTTTACTTTTCGTAGCTTATAGACACTCTGATTTTGACCATCATTATGATGGCATCATATATGCTGTCGCCGTTAGTTTAGGTTTCGCTACCATAGAAAATATTATTTTTCTCTTTCAGAACGGAATTCAGATAGCGGTGTTGCGTGCGATTTTTCCGGTTTCCTCTCATGCGTTATTCGGGATCATCATGGGATTTTATATGGGTAAGGCAAAGTTTCGAACCACTCGATCCAGGTGGTGTCTTGGTTTAGGATTAATTGTTCCTGTAGGTTTCCATACGATTTATGACTATATCATTACGATAAATGAAATGACATGGATGTTTTGGATCACGCCATTCATGATTATTTTATGGGTCATCGGCTTTAGAAAAATCAGGATTGCCAATCAACATCATGAAAATATGTGGTCACAGTAAAGACAGCGGATCAGCTGTCTTTTTTTGTGCAGGAAAAAATATAAAAAGGATGATTGATTCCATGTCGTTACGGCATGCTTAGTGCCCGGTCTCTTTTTCTATTTCACAGGCCGATGAACCTAGAAGGTTTTTAGTACACAAATAAATCAGCTTTCTGGTATAAAAAAGAATTCAAACGATGTTTCCTCTCTATGCATAATCTTCGGGTTCTGTTAAAAACTACCCCTATAACTAAACTATTGGGTCAGGGGTGTATATTGGATGTTATGGAAAAAGACAATGGTCGTTTTTTGGGGTATGGCCCTATTGCTTTTCCCTTTATCAGAGTTGACCTACGTCAAACCTGTCCAAGGGTTTTCTAATCAGGTTATTCAGCAAGGAGCGACAGGCGAGGATGTCATTGAGCTCCAATCCAGGTTGCAGTATCTCGGATTCTATAATGGAAATATAGATGGAGTGTTCGGGTGGGGTACTTACTGGGCAGTCCGTAATTTTCAGTACGAATTCGGGCTTGAAATTGATGGATTGGTCGGCGAAGAAGTGAAAAACAAGCTGAACAAAGCTAGTAATTATGATGAAGGTTATGTGAAAGAACAAATTCGTAAAGGTAATGATTTTACACATTATGGCGGTACACCAAAATCGCAGCAAACGAAAGAAAAGCCTGATCAAAAACAACAACCAAAGCAACAAGAGCAAAACCAGCAACAGCAAAACCAGCAAGAACAACCACAACAACAAGAGCCTTCGGCGGTCAACGTACCAAGTGGTTACTCACAAAATGATATCCAATTAATGGCTAATGCAGTGTATGGGGAAGCCCGTGGCGAACCTTATGTAGGTCAAGTAGCAGTCGCTGCCGTTATACTCAATCGTATCCAAAGTGCATCCTTCCCTAATACAGCTTCCGGGGTCATTTTTGAACCACGTGCATTTACCGCTGTAGCTGACGGCCAAATCTGGCTGGAGCCGAATGATCAAGCGAAAGAAGCGGTCATGGATGCGATCAATGGCTGGGACCCATCCGGTCAAGCAACCTATTATTTCAACCCACAAACGGCGACTTCGGATTGGATTTGGTCAAGACCACAGATTAAACAAATAGGTAAACATATTTTTTGTAAATAGGAGGTGGGCGTATGTTGAGATGGACTGCCATCATCATATTAAGTATTACGACTATCGGTGCAGGAGTCTGGGGATATAAGGAGAACCAGGATAAAAACGCTGTGCTTATACAAGCAGAGAATAGTTATCAGCGAGCATTCCATGATCTGACCTATAATATCGATCTATTACACGATAAAATCGGCTCCAGTTTGGCGATGAACTCAAGAGATAGTTTGTCACCACAACTAGCAGAGATATGGAAAATTTCCTCGGAAGCCAACTCTGATGTTGGTCAATTGCCGTTGACTCTTCTCCCTTTCAATAAAACAGAAGAATTTTTGTATGATATTGGAGAGTTCGCTTATAGGACAGCTGTGAGAGATCTAGAGAAAAAACCGCTGAGTGATGAAGAAGTTAAATTCTTAGAAGAGCTTCATACAAAGTCAGGTGAAATCGAAGGGGAACTGAGGAAAGTACAAAATGTCGTTCTCAGTGATAATCTCAGATGGATGGATGTAGAGCTAGCACTAGCTACGAATGATGAAGTAGGGGATAACACCATCGTCAACGGATTTAAAACTGTTGAGAAATCGATGGAAGGTTTTGAGGATTCTGTTACTCAAACAGGTTTTAGTGCGTCCGGACCTGAAAAAAGTTACCGTAACCTTCAAGGAGAGAAAATAACAGAGAAACAAGCAAAAAAAATAGCAAGTAAGTTCCTTGAGAAGGTATCCCCAGATAAATTGACATTGACTAAATCAGGGAAAGGCGCAGATGTGCCAACATACACAGGTTCTTTTGAAAATGGGGATAGGAATGGGTACATCGACCTTACAGAAAAAGGTGGACATCCTCTGACAGTGATGATTAGTCGTAAAGTAGGGGATGCGAAGATTTCCCTCTTTGAAGCTTCAGAGAAAGCTAAGGAATATGTAAAAGGGTTGGATATTGAAAATCTTGAACTTGTCGAAAGCAACCAGTATGATAAAATGGGCGTTTTCCGCTTCCTATATACAGAGAATGATGTGCGTTTTTACCCTGATTCCGTTGTCGTCAAAGTGGCCTTAGATAATGGGGAAGTACTTGGTTTGTCGACTAGGGATTATTTTAACTTCCATAGTGACAGGGAGTTGAATGAACCTGGCATCTCTCTGGAAGAAGCTCGAAAGAAAGTGAACCCTAATGTTGAAATCCAGGATCATCACATGTCAGTCATTGAAAATGATGTAAATGAACAAGTGTTATGTTATGAATTTTTGACTACGATGGAGAATACGACATACCGGATATTCATTAATGCATCTAATGGACATGAAGAAAAAGTAGAGACATTGAAAAAAGCAGAAATGAAGTTCAATCAAGATATATGATAGAGAAGGGCCCTGACTAAGGGTCCTTTTCCCTTTCTTTAGACCTAGCATCTTCCCTTTTTTTGAGAGGCATGAGATAATAATAGACAAAAGATTGTTACGATTTAAGGGGGAGAAGCGGTGCAGAACTTAAAGGTGGGGACGCCTCTTACGTTAGAACTCCATAAGCCGGAAGAAGAGGAATCTCATCGCTACAAATGTAAACTCGTGGACTATGATCTTAATAACATCTATATAGATTATCCTATACATATGGAAACAGGAAGGACAGGTTTCTTTTTGGAAGGGACTCAATTTCATGCCAGCTTTGTCGGGCGCGATCAATCTGTTTATTGGTTTAAGACAAAAGTCGTTGCCCGAAAAAAAATGAATATTCCTGTAATTGCTCTACCTTTTCCTGGGATGGATGAATTGCGGCGCATCCAACGCAGGAAATATGTCCGTGTAGAAGCCTCTGTGGATGTGGCGGTCGAAGGGGAACATGCGGCTTTCCCTACTGTCACCCAGGACATTAGCGGAGGTGGACTGATGATCCTGCAACCAGCAGGTGATTTGCTGATACAAGGGGAGATCATCCAATTGACAGTCGTTGTCCCGATGAACTCAGGGGATACCCACTACCGGGAAATGACAGGAAAGGTAATTCGGACGATTGAAGCAAATGAAACTCAACCAGCACGTGTATCGGTTGAATTTATTGAAATTCCAGAAAAGGACCGACAATTGATTATCCGCTATTGTTTTGAGCAACAAATGCAGTCAAGGATGAAGGCACTTAATTGAACACGTATTTCATTTCATGGATTTTAAGAGGCGATTTGTGTTATTCTTGACATTGGAAATCAGCCAAATTTTTTACATGAGGCATCAGAAAAGCGCGCTTTGAAAGTGCGTTTTTGCTTTGATGAAGACAGATGGAGGAAACTAGAATAATGAACACAATGACCATTGCAATTGACGGTCCAGCGGCTGCCGGAAAAAGTACTGTAGCAAAAAGAGTCGCAGAAAAACTATCATTCATCTATGTGGATACAGGTGCAATGTATCGTGCTTTAACTTGGAAAGCCATAAAAGAAGGAGTTTCCCTTGAAGATGAAAAAGGTCTAAAATCACTTCTTAATCACACAGAGTTGAATCTCATTAAAAATGAACTTGGTCAACGGGTGATTCTTGATCAACAAGATGTGTCCGATCAAATCCGTACAGCAGAAGTGACGAACCAAGTATCAATCGTAGCGAAACATAAAGAAGTTCGCGAAGAAATGGTGCGTAGGCAACAGGAACTCGTCAAAGACAAAGGGGTAGTGATGGATGGCCGAGATATCGGTACACATGTGCTTCCGGATGCAGAAGTGAAAATTTTTATGATTGCATCTGTTGATGAACGAGCAGAACGTCGCCATAAAGAAAATATCGAGAAGGGTTTCCCATCCGACTTGAATCAGCTAAAAGAAGAGATCCGTAAGCGCGACGAAATTGACTCGAACCGGGAGGTCTCCCCACTAGTGAAAGCGGAAGACGCTATCGAGGTAGATACAACCTCCATGGGGATTGAAGAAGTTGTCCATACCATACTGGGAATTGTAAAAGAAAAAGCCAGGAAGGGGGATCAAGGATGAACCTCTATAAACTCGGAAAATTCTTATGCAGTGTTGTTTTTTACCCGATGTACCGCATTAAAGTTATTGGTAAAAAAAACATCCCAGCCGAAGGTCCTGTCATTATTTGTGCGAATCATATCTCCAACATAGACCCACCAGTTGTGGGTATAACCAATAATCGAAATATTTATTTCTTAGCCAAAGAAGAATTGTTTAAAAACCCCATCATCGGGGGTATATTGAAAAAAGTCCATGCTTTTCCGATCAAACGCGGCATGAGAGACCGGGATGCTCTAAGAAAAGGTTTGGGAGTTTTGAAAGAGGGGCATGCACTCGGTTTATTCCCGGAAGGCAGCCGACAAAAAAATAATGAGGTCGGAAAAGGCCTCGCTGGAGCCGGCTTTTTCGCTTTAAGGTCTGAAGCGGCCATCGTCCCTTGTGCTATTGTTGGTCCTTATAGGAAATTCAAACCATTAAAAGTGGTTTATGGGGAGCCGATCGATATGTCGGAATATCGTGAACAAAAAGCTTCTGCTCAAGTCGTGACTGATCGAATCATGGAAGAAATCAGACAATTGCATAAAATTCATCAATCATAAGGCGTAATCACTTGACAAAATGCTCTAAATATTAGAAGTTAGACAAAAGGGCATTTCTGTTTTTATTAGGTTGTGTCGGAAATTGAAGGAGGTAGCTTGGTATGGATGAAATGAATCAGGAAGTATCAGGAATGAAAGAATTCTCTGCAGGGGACATCGTGACTGGTAAAGTCGTGAAAATTGAAGAAAAACAGGTCCTTGTAGATGTTGGATATAAAGTCGAGGGTATTGTACCTATCAGTGAATTATCCAGCCTTCATGTAGAAAAAGCTTCAGATGCCGTCAGTGAAGGGGATGAACTGACGTTGCAAGTGAAGAAAGTGGAAGATGATGAAATTGTACTTTCTAAACGTGCGGTCGATGCTGATAAGGCATGGGAAGACCTTGAAGCGAAATTCGAAAGCGGAGAAATCTTTGAAGCAGAAGTCAAAGACGTAGTAAAAGGTGGACTAGTTGTAGACATCGGATTACGTGGTTTCATTCCGGCTTCTTTGGTCGAAACGTATTACGTTGAAGATTTTGAAGACTATAAAGGGAAGACCCTCTCTTTAAAAGTCGTAGAATTGGATCGTGAACAAAACCGTGTAATCCTTTCCCACCGTGCTGTTGTTGAAGAAGAAGAATCAGCGAAAAAGCATGAAGTGCTACAATCTTTGGAAGAAGGACAAGTCATTGAAGGAACTGTACAGCGTTTGACAGATTTCGGAGCCTTCGTGAACCTTGGAGGTATTGACGGACTCGTACATATCTCCCAGCTATCTCATCAGCATGTGGAAAAAGCAGCTGATGTTGTGGAAGAAGGGCAAGCTGTCAAAGTCAAAGTTCTTTCTGTGGATCGCGACAACGAGAGAATTTCTTTATCGTTGAAAGCTACTCAACCAGGACCTTGGCATGACATCAAGGCTAAAGTGAACCCTGGTGAGACACTCGAAGGTACAGTACGCAGACTAGTAAGCTTCGGAGCTTTCGTAGAAGTTTTCCCTGGTGTCGAAGGGCTTGTTCATATTTCCCAAATTTCCAATCGTCACATCGGCACCCCGGATGAAGTACTTGAAGAAGGACAAACAGTCCAAGTGAAAGTACTTGATGTGGATGAAGATGCCAAACGTCTTTCATTGAGCATGAAAGAATTAGAGCGTGAAGAAGCTCGTGCCGATATTCAACAATATGAGAAAGAAGATGACAACTCTGGTTTCTCATTAAGTGATATGATCGGTGATAAGCTGGATAAATACAAAAAGTAAAAAGTAGGGATGGGTATGAGTAGAGCGCAAAGAAAGATTGACCATATCCGCCATGCCTTAAGTCATGAACGGGAATTGCATAATCACTTTGATGATATTGAAATTATCCATCAGAGTTTGGCTCGTTTAGACTTTAATCAATTGCGTATAGACATGAAAGTAGGGGAACTTAATTTAAGTTCCCCTCTTTTTGTTAATGCAATGACTGGAGGTGGTGGCGAAGAGACGAAAGCAATCAATCGTGATCTAGCTCTAGTAGCAAGAGAAACGGGCATCGGAATGGCTGTCGGCTCTCAAATGTCTGCAATAAAAAATGTGGAAGAACGCCATACTTATGCGATTGTCCGACAGATGAATCCAGAAGGTTTCATTTTTGCGAACGTAGGCAGTGAAGCTTCATTAGATCAAGCGGAACAAGCGGTAGATATGATACAAGCTGATGCATTGCAAATTCATGTGAACACATTACAGGAATTGATTATGCCAGAAGGTGATCGTAATTTCACTCAACGGCTTGATAACATTCAACGTATTGTTAGTTCAATAGAACTGCCGGTTATTGTGAAAGAAGTAGGTTACGGAATGTCGATGGAAACTATTGAAACCCTTCAGCAAATCGGAGTGCGATACATCGATGTAGGAGGACGAGGAGGAACGAATTTTTCGAAAGTCGAAAATATGAGACGGGAACGCCCATTTGCATCTTTCAATAATTGGGGTATCCCTACTCCTGCGTCTATTCTGGAAACTGCAGGATCCGGTTTGCATGTATTCGCTTCGGGAGGCATCCGTAATGGTTTGGATGGAGCTAAAGCTCTTGTCCTGGGAGCGGAGGGATTCGGGATGGCAGGAAGTTTATTGAGAGTACTAGTGAATGACGGTATAAATTCACTGATAGAGGAAGTAGCGCATATCCACCATGAAATGAAGATGGTTATGATGCTTATGAATGCTGCCGTACCACATGAGTTAAAAGGACAACCTTATATTTTGCTCGGACATACCAAAGAATGGTATGACCAAAGGATTCAATAAGTCTATGACGATTTGTCATAGACTTTTTCTTATTATAACGGGATAAATGAGGAGCCCTTAGCTTTTTTATTGAGTATGTTTAAATGATGTGGGAATCACACATAATAGATGGTGATAGAGGGGAGGGGGAGAAGTGGGAGCTACTTTTTACTGGTATGCCTGGATTCTTACGATTATCGTGTTTTTCTTTATTGGAAAACGCACATTACGCCATGACTTATTAATCTTCACTGGTATTTCAATGTGTACATATACGCTTTTGACATGGAGTCCAGCTAGTCATTTATATATACATGTCTCCTTTCTTCTATTATTCGGTACTCATATATGGATCAGGAGAAAAAGGCCGTTCTTCCACCATTTTTGGCCATTTATATTAAGTGTCGGCTACGCATCTATCAGCATGTTTTTTGTCATCCACCCGGTTTGGAGCAACTTTCCAGGGGTGTCGGTTGGATTAGTGGTTGCCATCATTTTAATGCGGATGATTATTTCAGATATTGAAGGCCTTATCGGTATTTGGTTGTTAATAAATGCTGGTGGCACACTGTTTTCTTACGGTATTTTTGCCATCTATGGAAATGAAGGTTTAATTGAGAGTCAAATGATGATGGTATTTGTTTTAAAAGGTATGTTGGTCCTTTTTTTGTTTCATGGCATCGATCATTTAAAAAGGATCAACCTGAAGAAAAAGAAATCCTCATCTAAAGGAGCTGCTTTAGTTTGAATGAATATACTTATCCAATCCTTTTCGGTATTCTCGTGGGGACAGCATTGCGTTTATTTATGCTGCGGACGGATTACCGGCAATACCCTACTTATTTGCATGGGAAAATCATCCACTTATCTCTTGGTTTTATCGCAGCAGCTCTTGGCACTATCGCCATACCATCCATTATGGAAAAAGAATTCACCGCCGTGACATTCCTGACGTTAGCGGCATCACAGTTCCGGGAAGTGAGAAACATGGAAAGGAATACGTTGACGGAAATGGATGGATACGAGCTTGTTCCGAGAGGGAATACTTATATAGAGGGGATTGCCGTCGCTTTTGAGAGTAGAAATTACCTAGTGATTTTCACCTCCTTCCTTGTTACTTTATGTTACTTAACATTCAATATATGGGCAGCGATAGGGGCAGGGGTCGTCTGTTTCATTATTTCAAACTTCTTGATGAGTGGTTCTAAATTGTCAGATATCGTAACAGTGGAACACTCGCAGATTTCCTTTGATGGAGCTGGGCTGTATGTAGATAATATCTATATAATGAACATCGGTCTTCCTGAACGGCAAAAGGAAGTTATGGAATATGGGATGGGGTTTATATTAACTCCAAAAGACTTTAGTGTCCGTTCTACCATAGCGAATCTGGGCCAGCGACAAGCAATACTCCACGATGTTTCTGTAACCCTTGGGGTATTCCGCGATTCAGGGACTCCTGCTCTTGTTCCGCTTATCAAGAGGGATTTGAATGACGGAAGGATAGGAGTGTTTATTCTTCCTCAAGTCAAAGATCCAAAAAGAGCGAAAGAAATCATCGAGCATGTCCCTGTCCTTGAAAACGCGATCCAGATGCCTACAAAGAAATAGTAGGAGGAAGATGTAAATGAAAATGGAGAAAGCGATTTTAGCTTCCGTAACAACACAAGAGGGTAAAGTGCATGGGAGTGCAGCTGTTTTCAAATGTGAGACAAAAGAAGAGATGGAAGCTATAGCAGCAAATTTGGAGGCAATCCTAGATGGAATCGCTCATGCGCTTAGTGATCAGCTATATATTATCGTAAAGCATTGAATGAATACTAGAAGTATAAATTGTTTCTTTTCGTAAAATTTGCTAAGATAAGAAAGTTAATGGCTTCCTGCTGTTCGTCGGATCATGGGCTTATTAACCATGCCACCGGAGAAGAGCAGTATTTTTTTGCTTTTCACTACTGACGAAACATGAAATAATTAAAAATAGAAATAGAGAAAGGATGATCCTTTCATGAGAAAATCAGTGATAGCTATCGTAGGACGACCGAATGTTGGTAAGTCTACAATTTTTAACCGTTTGGTCGGTGAAAGAATTTCAATCGTAGAAGATACCCCAGGGGTTACGAGAGATCGAATCTATGCGGAGGCAGAATGGCTGACGACACGGTTTAACATTATCGATACAGGTGGTATTGAACTAGGAGATGAACCGTTGCTTGTCCAAATGAGAGCTCAGGCACAAGTAGCGATCGATGAAGCGGATGTTATTGTCTTCATGGTCAACGGACGTGACGGCATAACCGGAGCAGACGAAGAAGTAGCTAAAATCCTATTCAAATCAAACAAACCTGTCGTACTCGCAGTAAATAAAGTAGATAATCCAGAAATGAGAGAAAATATCTACGAGTTCTATTCTTTAGGTTTCGGAGAGCCTTACCCAATTTCAGGGACACATGGTTTAGGCCTTGGAGATATGCTTGATGAAGTCGTCAAGCATTTTCCGGAGAAAATCCAGGAAGAAATTGATGATGACACCATCCGTTTCAGCTTAATAGGAAGGCCCAATGTCGGTAAGTCGTCTCTAGTTAACAGCCTGCTTGGTCAGGAACGCGTGATTGTCAGTGATATAGCTGGAACCACAAGGGATGCCATTGATACGCCATTCTCAAAAGATGACCGGGATTATGTCATCATTGATACAGCGGGCATGAGAAAACGTGGGAAAGTGTATGAGTCTACGGAAAGGTATAGCATCATGAGAGCATTGAAAGCCATCGAGCGTTCGGATGTGGTTCTTACCTTGATTGACGCAGACGCAGGAATTCAGGAACAGGACAAGAAAATCGCCGGATATGCACACGAAGCAGGTAAAGCGGTTATTATCGTTGTCAACAAATGGGATACAGTGGAAAAAGAAGAAAAGACAATGAAAGAGTTCGAAGATAAAGTCCGAGACAATTTCCGTTTCTTGGATTATGCTCCAATCGTTTTTCTTTCTGCAAAAACGAAAAAGCGTATCCACACATTGCTTCCGAAAGTGTTAGAGACTAGTGAGAATCACGCTAAACGTGTTCAGACGAACGTGTTGAACGAAGTGATCATGGATGCATTAGCCATGAATCCTTCTCCATCGATCAAAGGGCAAAAATTGAAAATATTTTATGCCACTCAAGTGGCCGTCAAACCACCTAGTTTTGTTGTTTTTGTTAATGAACCGGAATTGATGCACTTCACTTATGAACGATTCCTGGAAAATAGAATCCGTGAAGCCTTCGGTTTCGAAGGGACTCCGATTAAGATCTTTGCACGAAAACGGAGCTGAATGGTTATCTAGGAAGGGAGTAGGTAATATGGGAAAAGTTGCTGTACTTGGCGCAGGGAGCTGGGGAACCGCCCTGGCTCTTGTTCTTGCGGATAATAAACATGATGTTCATTTATGGACCCATAGAGAAACGCTGGCAAACGAAATCAATCGAACACATAAGAACGAAAAGTATTTAAATGATGTAGAGTTACCTTCATCTATTAAAGCAAGCAATGATTTAGCATCTGTAGTAAGTGGAGCAAAGCACGTTATACTTGTGGTTCCTACGAAAGCCATGAGAGAAGTTTGCGGTCAGTTGAAACAGGTGTTGAATGATAAAACGATTCTCACTCATGCTTCTAAGGGCATAGAGCCAGGTACTTTCAAACGTGTATCCGAAGTGATTCGGGAAGAGATACCTTCACACCTTTATGAGGATGTTGTTGTCTTGTCTGGGCCAAGTCACGCAGAGGAAGTAAGTCTAAGGCAACCGACAACAGTGACTGTTTCTTCGAAAGAGCTCGAAGTTGCTGAAAAAGTTCAAGACTTATTTATCAACCGTCAATTCAGAGTTTATACTTCACCTGATTTGGTCGGCGTAGAACTTGGTGGAGCATTAAAGAATATTATCGCTCTGGGCGCAGGAATTTCAGATGGACTAGGATATGGAGATAATGCAAAAGCAGCGCTTATCACCCGTGGGTTAGCGGAAATTGCCCGTCTAGGGACATCCATGGGGGCAAACCCATTGACTTTTTCAGGGCTGACGGGCATTGGAGATTTGATTGTTACATGCACAAGTTCCCATAGTCGGAATTGGCGTGCAGGAAATAAATTAGGCCAAGGGTACCCTTTGGATGATGTACTTGAACAGATGGGGATGGTCGTAGAAGGGGTGCGAACAACCAAAGCAGCCTATCAGCTTGCTCAAGGACAGAATGTAGAGATGCCGATCACTTCAGGTATCTATCGCATTTTATTTGAGTCAGCGGAACCAAGGGACGTTGTAGACCAGCTGATGACAAGGATTCGCCGTCATGAAATGGAGGACCTGACGAATATTTTAGATGAAAAAATGAATGAATGACACATATCTGCCCTCGTGCATATACTACACAGAACCTAATGCACGAGGAGGTCAATGATTCATGAATGATTTTCAGAAAAATATTTTCGATCATCTGAAGAAAAAGGCGAACATCGATCCGGATGATGTGTTCAAAGTTGCGAACTCTATGCAGAATGCAGACTTCAGTGATGAAAAGACTGTCCGTCGGCTAGTGCGTCAATTAGCTAAAGTTGCAAATAAAAATGTATCGAAGCAAAAAGAAGACAAAATCGTTGAAGCAATTACAAAGCAGAATATGCCTCTTGATATGAATACGTTAGGCAAATTTTTGAAATAAAATGCTAACCAGTAGGCGCCTGAGGAGGCGGTCCTTCTAACGTATGCATAAGATATTACGCAGCAATCATTACACATGAGCTAGTTAGGGAATTGTTTAGTCACCCGGGGCAAAGGGTATTGCCCCGCTTTTTTTTTGCTCTATTTTCCCTTTTACCCGGTAATAAAGACTTGGGGGCAAGCTTTAAGAGGACACGACAGCTATTCTTGTCAGGCAGATAAGTAAGTTAAGATAGCTTTAACTTTTCTAACTGTTCTTTTCAAATAAAACGACACTTATCTGCATCTGCTCATGTAAAGCGGTCGATTCTGTCGGGGAAGAGTGACTTATGGTATAATATCCTAAGCAAAATGTGCTTGAAGGAGGAAGAAACGTTGTCAGAATCAATGCTCAAAATGTACATATCATTCGCAGGGATTATTTCCTTGTTCCTGGCGGTTGGTCTGATTTATTTAAGCAGACATAAATTAAATGGAGTTTTGGCTGGAGTCGTCGCTACCTTTGCCTACTTGTTTATGATTTTCGGTGGTATTATTATTTTCTATATTGTCTTGAGCGGGCCGACAGCATGAGGAAGGAGGGCTCTGCATGAAACCGCTATTATATTTTCTGCTACCATTGACCGCCTTGTTGCTCACAGGGTGTTTATATCCGAATAATGAACTTCAAAAAAACAAAATACCGAATCAACAGCAGCTGGAAATGGTCCAAAATGCTGTGGATACTTATCAGGAACGAAAAAACGGCCTACTGCCAATCAAAACGAAAGACCAGGATACACCTATTTTCCAAAAATATCCTGTTGAGTTTGGAAAGCTTAAAGAATTGAACCTCATTGGGGAATTGCCAGGCACTTCTTTTGAAAATGGAGGGCATTATCAATATGTGATCATTCATCCAGACACGGATCCGACCGTCAAAGTCCTTGATCTTCGTACAACAGAAGAAGTACGCTCATTGCAAGTGAAAGTTAAGTTTTATAGAGATAACAATAGGTATCCGCCTTTAGGTGATTTCGTAGCTCCTGGGGTTTATGAGCTGGATTATGAAAAACTGGGTATGGACGAACCTCCTATGATCAACAGTCCATACTCTGAGCATAAACTTCCTGTTTTTTTAGACGAACAGGGACAAGTATATATTGATTATCGAAAAGACTTATACACTTACCTCAGGGAAGAAGAACACAATTATGAAACAGGAGAAGATATTCGTTACTTATTGACGGATCACACACCTTTTGTTCCTGCTTATTCTACGACATATACAGTAGAAGATGGAGAGCCGGTATTTACGAGTGATGAACCATCTACATGATATTTAAAACCGCTTCTTGCATAGAGAAGCGGTTTTTTTCATAGATTTCTAGGAAGCCTAAACGAGATTCTTAATGAAGATCATAGGAGGATAGGGTTAAGCTAAGGAACTATGGCACCATTCCTAAGTGGTCTCCTTTCCGAACTTATTAATTTCTTGCATAATCCACTAGGACAACGTCATAGAATTAGATTGTCTAGGCTTGTATGATGGTGAAATTTTATTTGGGAGGGGATCCTTTGGAGAAGGTTGATATCTTCAGTGATATTTCCAAACGGACAAATGGAGATATTTATTTAGGAGTCGTCGGGGCTGTTCGTACCGGAAAATCCACATTTATAAAGAAATTTATGGAGCTTGTCGTTTTGCCCAATATGGAGGAAGAATCAGAGCGAGAACGAGCATTAGATGAACTGCCTCAGAGTGCGGCAGGGAAAACAATAATGACTACAGAGCCTAAGTTCGTCCCTAACCAAGCGGCTAACATCAACATCGATGATCATCTGGATATACGAGTACGTATGGTTGATTGTGTCGGGTATGCCGTCAACGGTGCTGTCGGGTATGAAGATGAACATGGACCGCGTATGATCCATACACCATGGTATGAAGAAGCTATTCCTTTTCATGAAGCAGCTGAAATTGGTACCCAGAAAGTTATCCAAGAGCATTCGACAATTGGGATAGTGGTCACCACGGATGGAACGATCGGGGAAATTGCCAGAGAGGACTATGTAGAAGCAGAAGAGAAAATCGTGGAGGAGCTGCGGGAAGTTGGAAAACCATTTATCATGATAGTCAACTCTGCTCAGCCTCACCATCCGAATACAGAGAAGCTGAGAGAAAAACTCTCTGAGAAATATGATATTCCTGTTCTCGCCCTTTCCGTTGAAAGTATGCGGGAAAACGATGTCCAAAGTGTGCTCCGAGAAGCGCTGTTCGAATTCCCTGTACTAGAAGTTAATGTGAATTTACCGAGCTGGGTGATGGTATTGGATTCACGTCACTGGCTGCGAAACAATCTTCAGGAAGCAATTGAAGAAACTGTAAAGGATATAAAGCGTCTCCGCGACGTAGATACAGTTGTCGGTAATTTCGACCAATATGAATACATCACCGGGGCACACATTTCGGGAATGGACCTTGGGGAAGGGATTGCCGAAATCGACCTTCAAGCACCGGAACATTTATATGACCATGTTCTAAAGGAAATTGTAGGAGAAGAGATACGCGGCAAAGATCATTTGCTTGAAATCATGCAGGACTTTGCCCATGCGAAGAGAGAGTATGATCAAGTGGCTGATGCCATGCAGATGGTCAAACAAACGGGATATGGCATAGCGGCCCCTACGTTAGAGGATATGACCCTTGATGAACCAGAGATCATCAGACAGGGCTCCCGATTCGGTGTCAGATTGAAAGCAGTAGCCCCTTCCATTCATATGGTGAAAGTGGATGTGCAGTCTGAATTCTCCCCAATTATAGGTACAGAAAAACAAAGTGAAGAATTGGTTCGCTACTTGATGCAAGATTTTGAAGAGGACCCATTATCGATTTGGAACTCTGATATCTTCGGTAGATCCTTAAGTTCGATTGTCCGGGAAGGGATTCAAGCTAAACTTGCTTTGATGCCTGAAAATGCCAGATATAAACTAAAAGAAACACTAGAACGAATCATCAACGAAGGTTCTGGTGGTATGATTGCAATCATATTATAACGGCTCCGAGGGGGCCGTTTTTAATTTTTTTCAGCAAAATTTACTTCATAAAGAGGAGTTTTCCATATGGATGTCGTAATTAGCAAAGAGAAGAAGGGAAAATGCTCTTAAATCCCGTCATGACAGGCTTCATCAGTTTTTGCGTAATGCTCGATATTTTGTTACACTACATGTGAAATGAAGGGGTATTCAGCCCTGAAGTCGCGTTGTTACGCGATTTTCAAAGGATTATCTATTGAAATTCGGGGAAAACTCGTTTATGATAAGGCATGTCATCAAATGATGACTGTTAAATAAACATTTGAAGCGGTTCTCACACTGCTTTGAAAGAGTTTAACCTTCTCGGGAGGAGGTGAATGTCATGAATAAAACAGATCTAATCAATGCTGTATCTGAAAAAGCTGATCTTTCCAAGAAAGATGCTACACAAGCTGTAGATTCTGTATTCGAATCTATCATGGATTCACTAAAAGACGGTGATAAAGTCCAATTGATCGGATTCGGTAACTTTGAAGTACGTGAGCGTGCGGCTCGTAAAGGTCGTAACCCACAAACAGGAGAAGAAATCGAAATCTCCGCAAGCAAAGTACCAGCGTTCAAACCTGGTAAAGCCCTTAAAGATGCGGTTAAATAATTAGCTACATAGGGCTTCGAAAAAGGGTGCATGTGCACCCTTTTTCTTTTTATTCCCATTAAATCAATATGTTTATGGCCATACTGGTTGTAATACAGCTCGAAATATGGGCTCTCAAGGTGGATGTTTTGACAAAAGTCCGCACAATAAGAGATAGTAGTGATAAATAGAAGGAGGCAATTCTAAATGTCTACATCCAATAATGACTTTTTTGTAATTAAAGCTCTTGAAGATGGGGTGAATGTCATTGGATTGACAAGAGGTACGGATACAAGGTTTCACCATTCAGAAAAGCTAGATAAAGGGGAGGTCATGATTGCCCAATTCACTGAGCACACTTCTGCTGTCAAAGTTCGTGGTAAAGCTGTCATACAGACTAGCCATGGAGAGATGAACAACGACGCAGAGTGATCCTCCCTCAGGAAGACATACATAACGAACGAGCGGTAGATGGTGAGTTATGCTATAATAGGAGTGTTAAAAAGTGTTCAGGAAGGGACCAGGTGATCATGTTGAATACTGCAGATAACGACATAAAACAACTTAAAACGAAAATCGCATCGAAAGTTCGCCACCCTTATTTAGTTCGATTCATCCCTGAGCCGGCAATCGACGAAGATAAGCTTGTCATCTTGTCATCCATTATGGATCACACCAATCTCTCAGATGTAAAAAAAGAGCAATACATCATTACGACAATGCTAGTGCAAGTCGCACTGGACACCCATGATCTCGTTACACTTTCCGATGAGGACGATGATCGGGAAACGGTAAGAAATAGGCAGTTGACTGTTCTGGCAGGGGATTATTACAGTGGCCTGTATTATTATCTGCTGTCACAATTGGATGACATTCCGATGATCCACACACTCGCTGGTGCCATTAAAGAAATTAATGAATTGAAAATGGAACTTTACTATAAAGATGTCGAATCCTTTCAGGAATTCTTGGATGGACTGAAGAAAATTGAATCTTTACTTATTCAGAGAGTCGCCTCTTATGTTCAAAAGACAACTATCAATGATATGGCAGGGGAATGGCTGCTCACAAAAAAGTTACTAGTAGAGAAAAGAAGCTATCAGGAAGGGAATTTTTCTCCCTTGATTGACGCTTTGATCAACCGTTCGTCATTACTTGGTAACAGTACACAAATATTGGTGAACATTGAACAAATGATTCAAAACCATGTGCATCGGTTGGAAACCACTGTTACTCAGCTCCCTGTACATTTCAATTGGTTGAAATCGTACATGCACACTGCGATTCACCATCAATTCAACCATAGAAAGGTTGCGGAAGAAGGGTGAAAATGGAACCACAAACGAAAGAAGAACGAGTACATCACGTATTTGAAAAAATATACAACCGCTATGACAGTATGAATTCCATTATTTCTTTTCAACAACACAAGCTTTGGCGAAACGATGTAATGAAACGTATGAATGTGAAAAATGGAAACCGAACGCTGGACGTCTGTTGTGGAACGGGTGATTGGACAATGGCTCTCGCAATGCAAGTGGGTACTAAAGGCAAAGTCATTGGACTTGATTTTAGTGAAAATATGCTTTCTGTCGGTATCAAAAAAAAGCTGGCCGGAAAAGTAGGACAAGTCGAATTTCAACATGGAAACGCGATGGCTCTTCCATATCAAGACGATCAATTTGATTTTGTAACCATAGGATTCGGCCTGCGTAATGTCCCTGACTACAAACAAGTGTTAAAGGAAATGTACCGGGTCGTCAAACCAGGCGGGAAAGTCGTCTGTCTTGAAACTTCCCAACCTACGAATCCTGTGTTCAAGAGATTATATTATCTCTACTTCGGTAATGTAATGCCACTGTTCGGAAAGTTATTCGCTAAAAGCTATCAAGAATATAGCTGGCTTCATGAATCAGCGAAAGACTTTCCAGGGAAGAAAGAGTTAAAAACGATGTTCGAAGATGTCGGTTTTGTTAATGTAAAAGTTAAATCCTATACTGGCGGCGTTGCAGCCATGCATATGGGGGAAAAGCGATAACTAAGGATGAAATACCATGAAACTAGCTATGATCTATTCTTTTTTAAAAAATGATTTAGCCGTCATTGAGAAAGCTGTCAATCAAACGATTCAGTCAGACAATACGGTGCTGAGGGAAGCGTCAAGCCAATTATTGCAAGCGGGCGGGAAGAGAATCCGTCCTGTATTTGTCCTGCTCGGTGGTAAGTTCGGCGATTATGATATAGACCGGATGAAAGCTGTAGCCGTTTCCCTTGAACTCATACACACTGCTTCTCTTGTTCATGATGACGTTATAGATGAAGCGGAGGTAAGGCGTGGCGAACCGACCATCAAATCTCGTTGGGACAATCGGATAGCAATGTACACAGGAGATTACATATTTGCGCGCTCCCTGGAGAATTTATCCGTGCTTGAAAACCCTCGTGCCCACCAAATTTTAGCAAACACGATGGTAGAATTATGCCTGGGTGAAATAGAACAAATTAAAGACAAATACAATACAGAGCAAAACCTCCGTACATATTTAAGAAGGATTAAACGGAAAACGGCCCTACTAATTGCTGCAAGTTGTCGCCTTGGGGCTATAGCTGCTCATACGAAAAGTGAATATGAACGAGCGTTATATCAGTATGGTTACTATGTTGGGATGTCTTACCAAATTATCGATGATGTATTGGACTTTACCGCATCTGAAAAAGAACTTGGTAAACCCGCAGGAAGCGACCTGCTCCAGGGGAATATCACTCTCCCTGTTCTTTTGTCTATGGAAGATCCTAAATTCAAAAATGATTTGGAAATCGCTTTTGAACGGAAAGAGGACTTGACAGCTGAAGAACTTCAACCTTTGATTGCAATGGTTCAGTCCAATGGTTCCATCCAACGCTCCCTTGAAATTAGCGATCGATATTTGAATAAAGCCTATCAATCTCTAGCTAAACTTCCAGCTAATCGTTCCAAGCAGACATTGAAAGGAATCGCTAGATATATTGGAAAAAGAAGGGCATAATCTATTGCCTTTCTTCCTTTTGTTTGATAGACTTTTTTATGGCACTTATAAAAGCGCTTTCAGACTATACATAAGATGAGGTGTTTGTCATGGAAAAAACTTTTTTGATGGTTAAACCAGATGGTGTACAACGCAATCTAATCGGGGATATCGTAGCAAGATTTGAACGAAAAGGCTTTAAATTAGCAGGAGCGAAATTGATGGCCATCCCTAATGAGCTGGCTGAAGAGCATTATGGTGAGCATAAAGAAAAACCCTTCTTCGGAGAACTGGTAGACTTTATTACGTCAGGTCCTGTTTTCGCTATGGTGTGGGAAGGCGATGATGTAATTGCCACAGCACGTAAAATGATGGGTGCCACAAAGCCTGCAGAAGCTTCTCCTGGTACGATCCGTGGTGACTTCGGTGTCACAGTCGGTAAGAACGTCATTCACGGTTCTGATTCGAAAGAAAGTGCTGAACGCGAGATCGGCTTGTTCTTTGAAACAAGCGAACTCGTTAATTACGAAAAAGACCAATCTACTTGGGTTTACTGATTTCCGATCAACCACCTTCACGTGAGGGTGGTTTTTTTGTTGTTTAGTTTTTTGATTAGGGCTCTTTTACCAGCGGCGCTTACCTTCTCGTATTTTCAGAGCATCTATTCGTTCCTGAGAGACTTTGTTTAAAAATGTGTTGGGCAAGCGTTTATTCATTTACAAGAGGGACATGCTGGAGTACTCTTAATGGGAACAGACAGGAAAGTAAGGAGATTCAGAAATGAGTAACGATTATTTAAGTTTTGTAAAAAAAAGTCCATCAAAAGACAGGTGTAGATTTATCCCAATATAAAGAAGCACAGATGAAGCGGCGTTTGACGTCATTAAGAGAAAAGAGAGGATATAACAACTTCGGCTCTTATTACGAGGCTATAGTGGAAAACTCCTCGCTCATGGATGAATTCTTAGATAGGATGACAATCAACGTATCAGAATTTTACCGTAACCGTAAACGCTTTGAAGTGCTTGAACATAAAGTGATTCCGTATTTACTGGGTAAAAAGAAACGATTGAAAATTTGGAGTGCTGCATGTTCCACAGGAGAAGAACCTTATACTTTGGCTATGATATTGAGTCGGTACATATCTCTTGATCAAGTTGATATTCTTGCTACGGATCTTGATCGTAATGCTCTCGATCGTGCCAAAGAAGGCTTGTATCATGAAAGGTCTCTGAAAGAAGTTACACCGCAAGTTAAACATAACCATTTCACAAAAGAAGGCTCCTATTACCGTGTTGGGAAAGATATAAGAGATAGTGTCACATTTAAAGAACACAATCTTCTTGCGGACAACTACCCGGGCGGTTTCGATCTCATCGTTTGCAGAAATGTAATGATTTATTTTACAGAACAAGCGAAACAAGTCATCTACCAAAACTTCAGTCAGGCTATGAATGAAGAAAGTATTTTTTTCGTTGGTAGTACAGAGCAGATTTTTTCCCCACAAAAATATGGCTTTGAAGTTTATGATACATTTTTTTACAAAAAAGTATAGAATGTTTTACAGAAAGCGCTTTCTGGTCATTTTTATAAAAATTCCGATATTTTGACGCCACAAATCTACATCCATATGATATAGTAGTATCTAAAATTTATAACAGCTGATCATTCAACTGAAAAGCTAACACATAGGAGGTACGTTATTGATGCGCTACTTAACCGCTGGAGAATCACACGGTAAACAATTGACGACAATAATCGAAGGGGTGCCGTCTCATCTGCCACTCCTCAAAGATCAAATAAACGAATCATTACTCCGACGCCAAGGCGGATATGGGCGTGGCAAGCGTATGCAAATCGAGAAAGATCTCGTGGAAATAACGAGCGGTGTCCGCCATGGATACACCTTGGGCTCACCGATCACACTCGTTGTACATAACGATGATTTTAAACATTGGACGGATATCATGGGGGAAGATCCTCTTCCTGAAGAAACACAAAAGATTCGACGGACAGTAACAAAACCACGCCCTGGTCATGCGGATTTGAATGGTGGCATGAAATATGGGCATAGAGATATGAGGAACGTGCTAGAACGCTCATCTGCTAGAGAAACGGCAGCACGAGTTGGTGCTGGAGCAGTAGCTAAAGTGTTATTGAAAGAATTAGGGATTGAAGTAGCCGGGTATGTCAGGGAAATTGCCGGCATTGTATCTGATGTCGACGAGAATTTGACATTGGCGGAACGACGAGAGATATCTGAAGCTTCTCCTGTGAGAACATTTGATGAAGCAGCTGCAGAAAAGATGATGTCTGCAATAGACGAAGCGAAAAAAGAAGGAGATTCAATCGGTGGAGTAACAGAGGTTTATGTGGAAGGGATGCCACCAGGATTAGGGTCTTATGTACAATACGACCGCAAACTGGATGCCAAGATTGCAGGTGCAGTCATGAGCATCAACGCCTATAAGGGTGTGGAATTCGGAATCGGATTTGAAGCCGCTAGAAGAAATGGCAGCAAAGTGCATGATGAAATATTGTGGAATGAAGAAAGAGGCTATTACCGCCGTACGAATCGTCTCGGAGGATTCGAGGGTGGTATGACGACAGGAATGCCGATTGTAGTCAAAGGAGTAATGAAGCCCATTCCTACGTTGTATAAACCATTGCAAAGTATTGATATCGAGACAAAAGAGCCATTCAATGCAAGCATCGAACGCTCCGATTCATGTGCAGTACCTGCCGCCTCAGTAGTCATGGAGCATGTCGTAGCGTTTGAAATCGCCAAAGCCCTTACAGAAGAATTTCCATCTGATTACTTCCCTCGCTTAAAACGAGCTGTTGAAGATTACCGTCAGGAAGTACGTGAATTTTAATGGCTGCACTTACAATACATGCGAAAAGCCATGATTATGATGTCCTTGTTGAGCGAGGAGTACGTCACAAGGTAGGGGAATTCATCAAAGGGCGATATGCTTCGATCTTTATCATTACAGATGAAGCAGTCGAAAAATATTATCTGGAAGATGTTAAAAAGAGCCTGAACGGAATCGCTGATGTGTCTACAGCAGTGGTTCCCCAGGGTGAATCTTCGAAAAGTATGAGGCAGTACGAGCATTTATTGAATAGTTGTGCAGAAGCGAAACTTGACCGGAAATCCTTGATCATCGCTCTAGGTGGAGGAATGGTCGGAGACTTGGCAGGATTTGTGGCATCCACTTATTTACGAGGTGTCGACTATATGCAAATGCCGACAACCATTCTTGCTCATGATAGTAGCGTTGGGGGAAAGGTTGCCATCAATCATCCCAAAGGCAAGAATCTGATTGGATGCTTTTATAACCCTGAAAAAGTGATCTACGATATAGAAACAATCGAAACATTATCAGAAAAAGAAATCCGATCAGGCTATGGTGAAGTGGTTAAACATGCAATGTTAAGTGATGATGTATGGTTTAATGAACTCTTGGAAAGAGATATTCTGGATTTCTCTGATAGCAAATTGGAATCGGATCTTACGAAAGGTATTCAAGTAAAAGCTGCAATCGTTCAGCAAGACGAAAGAGAAATGGATCTCAGAAGACACTTGAACCTAGGTCATACACTCGCACACGCAATCGAAACAGAGTTAGGGTATGGGGAAATTACACATGGGGAAGCTGTAGCTATCGGTCTACTATTCACACTGAGATTAAGTGAATCGCTTTTTAATGTCTCATTGCCTGTTGAGGAGTATCTCACATGGTTACAGAATAACCATTACCCGTTATCAATCATATCGGAGCTTGACACAGAAGCTATCGTTGAGCGTATGAAATGGGATAAAAAGACGGTAGATGGAAGTATTAATTTCGTCTTAATCAAAAAAATCGGGGACATTTGTGTCGAACCTGTTCCAAATCAGCACCTGTCCGAACAATTGAATATGTTAAAAGCCGAGGTGAGCGGAATATGATCAGAGGTGTTCGTGGTGCAACGACTGTAGATAAGAATGAGCATGACGAAATAATATCGAAGTCTCTCGAAATGTTACAGGATTTAATAAACTTGAACAATATTACCGCAGAGGATGTTGTGTCTGTTTATTTTACTGTAACCGCAGATATTGATGCTACTTTTCCTGCGAAATCCTTACGCATGGTAGAAGGGTGGACCTATGTTCCTGTCATGTGTATGAGAGAAATTCCGGTACCGGGAAGTCTGGAAAAATGCATCCGTGTAATGGTTACAGTGAACACCGGTAAATCACAAAAAGAAATACACCACATCTATCACTATAAGGCAAAAAAGTTAAGGCCAGACCTTAAGCGTTGAGAGGAGATTAATCCTATGAAAGCAAAAGATATACTAAAAAATATGAAACCATATAAACCCGGAAAAGGTATCGAGGAAGTCAAAAAAGAATTTGGTTTGGAACGCATAGTGAAATTAGCGTCCAATGAAAACCCTTTTGGTTTTTCACCTGTCGTTGAAAAAGAGTTGCCGAAGCTGATATCGGATCTGGAAATTTACCCGGATGGTTATGGCGCTGAAATCCGGAAGAAAGTTGCTGCATTTATTGGAGTAGATGAAGAGCAGCTAATCTTCGGCAATGGGTCCGATGAAGTCGTCCAAATCATTTGTAGAACGTTTCTTGAACCGGGGGCAAATACGGTTATGGCCACCCCCACATTCCCTCAATATCGGCATAATGCCCTGATTGAAGGAGCAGAAGTAAGAGAAGTTCCTCTCATTGACGGCCACCATGATTTAGAATCAATGCTTGAAAACATTGATGATCAAACTCGTGTACTATGGATTTGTACTCCGAACAATCCAACAGGTGTACACATTGATCAAGACACATTACAAAATGTGCTAAAGCGAACTCCGGATCATGTGCTTGTTGTTATTGATGAAGCATATTTTGAATATTTAGAAGCAGAAGATGCTTTTGATTCTATCTCTGCATTAAAAGATTATCCTAATCTGATGGTTTTACGAACTTTTTCTAAAGCCTATGGACTTGCTGGCTTACGTATCGGTTATGGGGTGGGACATCCGGATATCATCCAAATTCTTGAACCTTCTAGAGAACCTTTTAATACATCAACCGTGGCCCAAGCTGCAGCAATCCTCGCTCTCGATGATCAAAAGTTTATTGAAGAGACAGTAAAAGAGAATCAACAAAACAAAAAAGAGCTTATGCGTTTTTGTGACGAAAATGGTCTGGGCTATTACGATACGCAGGCTAACTTTCTGTTGGTTCAACTGCCATGTACTGGGGACGAGATGTTTGAATATCTCCTGACGAAAGGGTTTATTGTGCGTTCTGGTGAAGCGCTTGGCTTACCAAATACCATTCGTTTAACTATTGGTAAAAAAGAAGATATGAAGGAAATCCAAGAAGCGATAAAACAGAAGGTCGCTTCTGAAGCAAGACAATGAAGCAGACTGTCCTGATTGTCGGTTTAGGATTAATAGGCGGTTCAATAGCCATGAACATAGCAAAAAAAGAAGAGGTCTTCATTATCGGAATCGACGGTGATGAAGATACTTTGAACATGGCTTTAAAACAAGGCGTTATTGATCAGGCGTCATTTAATTTCTCTGAGTCCGCTAAAGAAGCGGATATATGCATTTTGGCTACACCGATCTCCATCACTATTAATTACCTACAGCAACTACAGTCGATTGACTTGGACAAGCCATTGCTAGTAACCGATGTCTCGTCCGTCAAGAATCAAGTGTTGGAAGCGGCAAATAGATTAGAACATCCACTCTTATCATTTGTGGGTGGACATCCGATGGCCGGGTCCCATAAGCAAGGATATACAGCAGCAAAGCCGCACCTCTTTGAAAATGCTATTTATGTTTTAACGCCGTCGGTTCATGCTAATCAGAATGAGGCAGAGCGTTTGAAGGATTTATTGTCTGAAACCAATGCACGTTTTCTTACGTTTACAACGGAAGAACACGATGAGATGACGGCTGTTATTTCCCACTTTCCTCATTTGATCGCATCTTCCCTTGTTCACCAGGCGAAAGAATGGCAGGCAAGGCATCCTTATATTAAACATCTAGCCGCAGGTGGTTTTAAAGATATAACCAGGATTGCTTCGAGCAATCCTAAACTTTGGCAGGATATCTTTTTTCAAAATAAACGGCTTCTTATATCGATGCTAGAAGAGTGGATAGGTGAGATGGAACAGGTGAAAGAGTTTCTGACTAACGGGGAGAAAGAACGTACCTATCAGTATCTATCGGATGCAAAACAATACAGGGATGGGCTGCCTAGTAAAGAGAAAGGTGCAATTCCTGCATTTTACGATATTTATGTTGATATACACGACCAACCTGGGGCGATCCATGATGTTATCGGGATTCTTGCTGAGGTAGAAATTAGCATTAAAAACATACAGATTTTGGAGATACGAGAAGGCATTACAGGCGTATTAAGGATCAGTTTTGCTTCAAGTGAAGAGCAAAATATAAGCAAGGAAGTTCTTGCTGATCATCACTACGAAGTAATGATTCAACAATAAAGGAGGGTGTATTTTGTCCAGTATTGAGTTACAGCCGACTAAAAAGAGACTTAACGGGGAACTGCGTGTGCCGGGAGACAAGTCCATCTCCCACCGTTCTGTCATCTTTTCATCCCTGGCACACGGTACATCATACATTAGTAATTTTTTGACTGGAGAAGATTGTCTCCGCACAGTAGAAGCCTTCCGTCTAATGGGAGTGGAAATCGAACAAAAAGAAGATCAGCTGATTGTACACGGGAATGGTATTACCCATTTGAAAGAACCTGTTCATCCGATCAACTTTGGAAATTCTGGTACAACGGCCCGCTTAATGAGCGGTGTTCTTGCGGGGCTGCCTTTGTTCACAACGGCATTTGGAGATGAATCACTTTCCAAACGACCTATGGATCGTGTTGTTGTCCCCCTTAAAGAAATGGGAGCGGAAATTACAGGTAGAAATAACCACTCGCTTCTGCCACTTGCATTCAAGGGAAGAAAACTAAAAGGTATCCGCCATGAATTGAAAGTGAAAAGTGCCCAGGTCAAATCTGCTTTAATTCTAGCTGGGTTGCTAGGAGAAGGGGAGACCGAAGTTGTAGAACTCGGTGAAACCAGGAATCATACAGAAATGCTTCTTCCTGAGTTTGGTGTCCAATTGAAGGTCAATGGCCGTTCGATAAAAATCGAAGGAGGTCAAGAGCTGCAAGCCTCTAACATTAAGGTCCCTGGAGATATCTCATCTGCAGCTTTCTTTATTGTGGCTGCTTCTATTACTCAAGGTAGTGACCTGCTGATTCGGGATGTGGGCTTGAATTCAACCAGGGATGGAATTGTCCGGGCGATGAAACAGATGGGGGCGGATATTGAAACCAAAGTACATACACATGTGGGAAGTGAACCGGTGGGAGACGTTAGGATCCGTGGTAGGATGCTAAAAGGAATCACCTTAAAAGGAGACATTATCCCAAACCTTATAGATGAAATACCGATCCTTGCGCTAGCTGCAACACAAGCAGAAGGAGAGACAGTCATCAAAGATGCAAAAGAACTCCGCTTCAAGGAAACAGATCGAATTGAAGCAGTTGTTCAAACGCTCCAATCTTTAGGTGCGGATGTAGAAGGATTAGAAGATGGTATAATCATTAAGGGAAAAACGCAACTTAAAGGTGGTATAATCGATTCTTATGGGGATCACCGAATCGGTATGATGGGTGCCATCGCCTCTTTGATCAGCCAGGAGCCGGTTACTATTCAAGACAAAGATTGTATCAATATATCTTACCCTTCATTTTTTGAACATTTAAATGAAACGTTAAGCTAAATTAACTTCATAGTTTATGTAAAGCTCTCATACGATATAAAAAGCCTACTTGGAGGTTTTGTCGTATGGGAGCTTATTGGTTTCAAGGATATGTAGAACAAGACACAGGCCCTTGTTTCAGTGAACGGACCGTATATCAGGAAAAGTTTGTCAGAGATCGAATTGGTAAGGGACCTTATAAGAATATGGTGCTGGAAAATTTCTACGTTACTCCTGGCCGTGTATTAGTGGATCGAAAAGAACCGATTGCTACCTCTGACTCCCCAAAACTTAGTGCAGAAGGCTACATAAAAAGAGGGTGTACCTTGTTGCTCATACAACACCTAGTGACTAGCTTACGTCATTACCGAGCACATTATGACCACTTTTTAACAAGTTTAAAGGAACTACCTGTAGACTATATGGTAATTCCAGTGGTTCCGGCAAGAAGACTACGGCCTGAGTTGGTACGTTTTTTTGCCAGGAGAGGGAGCCCCTTTTTATGTGTAGAAGTGCAGGCTGGTGAGGAATTGTCAGAAGTATGTTGGGAATGGGTGGCTCAGGCGCAGGGATATAAAAGGATGCCATTGACATTGTTCGTCAAAGATACAGAAAATACGTCGGATAACTATTCAGAAATGTGGTCATCACTTTGCGAACAATATGGTATCATTAAGCTAACAGACGTACAGGACGATGACATGTTATCTTTGCAAAACCTGAAAGATAGTGGGATCTATCCTAAGAAGGGGAGTTTACTCCCTGGAAGTCAAGCAGATTATAATCTTTACTACTTGAAACAGGGCCCAACGTTTGATGAGCAGGAAGATTTCAGATATCATAATGCTGTTCCGAATGTAACGATTATGAATGGCCAAGTAAAACAAGTCGATCAGATTATTATAGATCGTGAGTCAGGGTCTCATATGAAAGTTAAGATTCACAAGCATTTTGTCTAATTTGGAAAGGATGTCATCATGGAGGAAATTCAAAAAGCTATCCGTCAAATGGAAGCACATAAGACGGAAGACGCAATAAAAACTTTAACACAATACCTACCAGAAGCTGATGAAGAAGAACGGTTCACGATAGCTGAGCTCTATATTCAATGGGGGATGTTGGAGGAAGCGAAATTAGTCCTTCAAGAACTGATCCAACGCTATCCGAAAGAACAGGAATTGAAAGTGATGATGGCAGAGATCCACATCGATTTGGATGAAGATGATGAAGCGATTGAATTACTTGACCAATTCGGTCCGGAAGACGAGGATTATTTACAAGCCCTTGTTCAACTGGCTGATCTTTATCAAGCACAAGGTTTATTTGAAGTAGCCGAGCAAAAACTATTAACTGCTAAGAATGTAGAACCGAATTCTGCGATTATCGACTTTGCTTTAGGGGAGCTTGCCTTCTCAAACGGGGAATATTCTAAGAGTATCCCTTATTATGAAAACGCGATGCATCACCAACCGGTCATCGGGGATATCGAAGTGGCGACACGCCTGGCTGAAGCTTATGCGGCTAACGGTGAATTCGAGCAAGCCCTTGAGTTTTTCCAAAAAGTGGAAGAGGAAAATCCGGATGTCATGTTCCGCTATGGTTTTGTAGCATTCCAGGCCAACCGTAACGATATAGCGATTCACGTGTGGGAAGAATTGATTGAAAAAGATCCATATTTCCAGTCTGTTTATCCCCATTTAGCACAAGCTTACGATTCGGAAGGAATGCCAAAGGAAGCATTGGAAATGGCTAAAAAAGGTCTAGCTAAGGACGAATTTAATAAAGAACTATACCATTTAGCTGGAACACTATCTCACCGGCAGGGTGAAAAAGACAAAGGTTATCAATACATGAGAGAAGCAGTGGCTTTGGATCCAGGCTATAAAGAAGCTATCCTTTTCTTAATTGAAAACTATAAAGCTGACGAATTACACGAAAATATCATTGACTTGATCAATGAACTGATCTCCTTGGGTGAAGAGGATCCGAATTACTTATGGGAACTTGCTCAAGCTTATGAAGAAGAAGAGAAGTTCAGCGACGCTTATGAACAATACAAACAAGCCTATCCATCATTGAAGGAAGATACAGATTTCCTGAAAACTTACGGCTATTTCCTCGTGGAAGAAGGTAGAATGTCTGAAGCACGTCAAGTGTTCGAAGAGTATTTAGCTATCGATCCGACAGATACGGAAATAGAAGAATTCGTTGAGCGACTGAGAGAACAATGAGCTGATTAATTAAGCGCAGGAGGGGCGCCTATGCAAACACCAATCTCTGTGGATGAGAAAAAAGACTTTGTCCGCTGGTTTTTGAATCAATTTCAATTGAAAAAAAGAGAAAGTGTCTGGATTCTTAATTATTTGATGAACCATGAATCTCTCTTGTCCAGTGTCCATTTCGTCCAGGAAGTGAAGTTTTGTCCGCGTGGTATGGAAATAAGCGCACAGGGTGTTTCAGACCCACCTTTCCGTTTTTACAAAGGCCAAGTAATGACGAATGATGCTGAAAAATCATTTCACGATTTGAGAATGAATCAAGGAGAGCCGATTTACATTCAAATGAATTTTGACAATGCTCAGCAGTGTTCCAAGTATGCATTGGTTCTAGAGGAAAACCCATATCTGCCTAAAGATTATTATTTGAATGATCGTGATAAAAATGAGGCGGAGAGGCTGTTGTCTGTCAGTTTGCTGCAACATAGACAAAAGCGTATCGAAGAACGTATCGATGAGGCACTTATTAATGGGGAACGAGAGGTGTTTAAGACCCTTTGTTCGAAACTTGAAAAGGTCAAAGACGATTTGAACACGTTTTTACTAAGTTGAAAAATAACCATTCTGTTATAAGGCAAGATTGATGATGACTCAGTTTCAAAGACATTTTCATTTTCAGAAAGGGATGGTGGGTGGAAAAAACGGCTCTCCTTCCCCGACGCCCCTATCCCCTCACAAAAAAATTCGTCATCCAGCCTTTTAGATAAGGGAGCTTTCATATGATAGTGGGATTCAATAGTTGAATATTCAAAGCCGGGAAGCTCTTGGAGCATTCTCCGGCTTTTATTTTTGTTGTGATGTAGTAAAATGGAGAAAATGATTACATAAAAAAGGAATGATATGAATTATGCGATGGACAAAAGCAGATACTACTCAATATCTACCAGAAAAACAATACATTGACACAGTTTTAATTCCGTTAATTCCATTTGACCCATCTTCGGACCAACATATGGTCAAGCAAGCCTTTCAAAGGGAATTGAATCAAGTGTTCACTAACCTAATTGAAAAACAATATACGGGACGGATCTTCCTTGCTCCCGAATATTACTATATTAGTGAAACCAATCAAGAGGAAACAACCAGAGTGAATACGTGGGTGGAGAAATTCAAACAGCAACCTTTTGAACATGTGTTTCTTTTCACGTTTGATAGTAAATGGAAAAAATTCGAACATGATTTGGCTGGCCATCTTTTATGGGTGCCGGGGATGGGATCAGGGGACATACAATCAACGGAAACCCAATCTTTTGTGCGTGAACAAGCCCATCAAATCAGTGAATTAATCCAGGCCTATTGGTAAATGGTTAAAAGTTCCGACAAGGTTTGATAATTTATTGACCGCGCCTTGAGATTGCGCTATCATGGTAATGTCCTAGTAAACTGTGTGTAATCAATCCATGTCGCATGGATTACAGCATAGAGGGGGGAAAAGAATGAGCGATAAAAAACGAGTATCCCGTCGTCAATTTTTGAACTACACACTGACTGGTGTAGGCGGTTTCATGGCAGCAGGAATGCTTGCACCGATGGTTCGTTTTGCAATCGATCCTGTATTGACGAAGAAAGAAAGTGGAGATTTCGTCTCCGTAGCTTCTGTCGATGAAATCACGAATGAACCGCAGCGTTTCGAATGGACGATTGACCAAGTCGATGCCTGGTATGAATCGGAAGTTCAAAAGACGGCTTGGGTGTACAGAAATGAGAATGATGAAATTGTAGCACTATCACCTATTTGTACGCACCTTGGATGTACGGTAGACTGGGCTTCTAATGAGGAATACCCGAACGAGTTTTTCTGTCCTTGTCACGGGGGCCGTTATAAGAAGAACGGTGAGAATATTCCAGGAACACCGCCTACGGCACCATTGCCACATTTTGAATTCAAAGTCGAAGAAGGCATGCTTTATTTAGGTGAAGCTAAAGACACAGGAGGGGGGGTATAATACATGCTTCAGAAAATTTATGACTGGGTGGACGAGCGTGTAGATATCACCCCATTATGGCGTGATATTGCAGATCACGAAGTTCCAGAGCACGTAAACCCGGCACACCATTTTTCAGCATTTGTCTATTGTTTTGGAGGATTGACATTCTTCATTACTGTTATTCAAATTTTATCTGGTATGTTTTTGACGATGTATTACGTACCTGATATTGAGAACGCTTGGAAGTCTGTCTATTACCTGCAACGAGAGGTTGCTTATGGACAGATTGTACGTGGTATGCACCACTGGGGCGCTAGTCTCGTCATCGTCATGTTATTCTTACATACGTTACGGGTATTCTTCCAGGGAGCTTATAAGAAGCCTCGTGAGTTGAACTGGGTCATTGGGGTCCTATTGTTCTTCGTTATGTTAGGCTTAGGTTTTACTGGGTACCTGCTACCATGGGATAACAAAGCATATTTTGCAACTCAAGTAGGTCTTGAAATTGCAGCTGCTACACCATTTATCGGTGACCAAATTCGAACATTACTTGCAGGCGATCCATCGATCGTCGGTGCACAAACGCTTACACGTTTCTTTGCAATTCACGTATTCTTCTTGCCGGCTGCATTGTTCGGATTGATGGCGTTCCACTTCGTATTAATCCGTAAGCAAGGTATTACCGGTCCACTATAAGATGTAATGTAAAAAAGGAGGGAAAGCTGTGCATAGGGGAAAAGGGATGAAGTTCGTCGGTGATTCACGAATCACGGCAGAACAAAAAGCCAATTTACCAAAAGACTACTCAGAATATCCAGGTCGTACGGAAGCGTTCTGGCCGAACTTCCTATTGAAGGAATGGCTAGTAGGAGCTGTATTCCTGATCGGATTCTTAATTCTGACTGCTGCTCACCCATCACCACTCGAGCAACAAGCAGATCCAAACAACGCAAGCTATATTCCACTACCTGACTGGTATTTCCTATTCTTGTACCAATTCTTGAAGTACCAATTCGCAGGTGGAGATTATATTGTACTCGGTGCTATCGTCATGCCTGGACTTGCTTTCGGTGCATTATTGCTAGCTCCGTTCCTGGATCGTGGCCCTGAACGTCGCCCGCATAAACGTCCAATTGCAGTAGGGTTGATGCTATTAGGATTTATTGCAACGTTCTGGTTGACTTATGAATCTGTTTCTCACGCTGATTATGAAATGCGTGCTGAAAAGTATGGGGTTAACGTAGAGGCTGTTGAATCTACAATTAACAAGGAAGACCCTGGTTATGCCGTTTATGAAGCGAACTGTTTGAGCTGTCACGGTGATGCTTTACAAGGGCAAGGGAATTATCCTTCTTTGATTGATGCAGAACTTACTGTCGATCAAGTAAAAGATATTGCAGTCAATGGAATCGGTGAGATGCCATCAGGGATCTTTGGTGGTTCTGATGAGGAACTTCAGCAATTAGCTGAATTCGTTGTCAATGCTGGTGGCGGTGACGCTGGCGGCGGAGAAGGTTCTGAAGGAGAATCAGGAGAGGGATCTTCTGAAGAAGGTGGATCTGAGGAAGGATCTTCCGAAGAAGGTACAGCTGATGAATCGTCAGAGGGAGAGAACTCCGAAGAGGGATCTGAAGAAAGCTCCGATGAATAATTAGATAAGATATTAACTGTTAAGCCGCGCTTTCCATAAGCGCGGCTTGATTTATAGAGGAGGGTCTTTGAGATCATGAGAAACTTTTTAGCTTACATATTGCTCAATAGGACATTTTTGATACTTTTATTTCTCATAAACTTGCTTGGAACGATTTACGGTTACATTTGGTATGAACCACAATTATCCATAACGGACCCCATTTTTCTCATTTTTGTTCCTGATAGCCCTACTGCTAGTCTTTTTTTTACTATATTTCTTGGATTTTATCTGTTTGGTAAAAATGTTCCCTACATTGAAGCGCTAGCTATTATTACATTATTGAAATATGGTATATGGGCAGTAGTGATGAATGCTCTTACTTTGCTGGAATATGGCTCTTTACCATGGACTGGGTATATGCTGGTCATCTCGCATGGGGCTATGGCTGTGCAAGGATTACTTTATGCACCTTTTTATCGTATTCGCTTAAAGCATGTTATGGTTGCAGGTGTTTGGACATTACATAATGATGTCATCGACTATGTTTTCAATCAAATGCCTGTATACCCTGCTATTATGGACCATTTAGAAGCGATCGGATACTTTACCTTCTGGTTAAGTATAGGGTGTATTGGTGTTGCTTACTATGTTATGCGCTTTCAACGTCCATCGGTCTAAATATTATGAACCTCTCATAGAATGAATGTAAGACTCGAATGAGAGGGGAGAAAATACGGTGGGACGGGCAATTATCTTAATCTTAAGCTCCCTTATCCTCACACTGACATTAATAAACAATACTGAAGGCTGGGCGGCTAAAGCTCCCGATCCATGGGAATCCTTTATAGCCCAATATAGACATTTAGTATCGGATGGGAAGGACGAGCTCGCAGAACGCATGTGGAAAAACACATATCCTAAAATGGAAAAATATGCTCAAACGCTAACTCCCGATGAATATAATTTATGGAGTTCCTTAACGGAGGACCTGAATGACAAGAAGCACGATATGCGCTTTAATGTAGAAACGATTTTCTTTTTTCTACAAGTGACTTCTTCCGATAATTCCAATGCAATCATAGTGGAAAGGGTACATCAACTGGTTCGTCAAGTTGAACAGGAGCCTTCCACCTCTAGTGAGATAATCAACCAGTGGAAGTTGGTTAAGCCTGTTATAAACAGTTATACTATAAAAGAAGATATCATTTTAGTTGATGAAGCACTAAGTGATTGGTCTATTGCAAACTCTCAAAATTCAAGGACAGCAGTCATTAACAGTTTGAATAATCTAGTGGAACCTTTAAAATCAGATGAATCTGAAGCCGTGTTTTGGATGGCACTAATTGTTGGAGGCTCTATTACTTTAACACTAAGTTATGTAGGGGCCAGAATGTATCAAGGTCGTTCGAAAAATAGACACAAGTTGAAGAGTGGTTCTAGTTGATTTTTCTAAAGTTTTTGACTAAAATTGACCTATACACATTAAATGCTAAATGCGGAGGAATCCAAAGATGATGAGCTTTATTATTTATTTCGCCCTAATCATGATCATACCAATATGGGCGCAATCTAAAGTGAAAAAGACATACAAGAAGTATTCGCAAGTACCTACTTCATCATCCATGTCAGGTGCAGAAGTAGCTCGTAAAATATTGGATGATAACGGTCTTTATGATGTTTCCGTCGAAGAAGTTCGTGGTCATTTAACAGACCATTATGACCCACGCTCTAAAGTAATACGACTCTCTACAGACATTTTCCATGGACGTTCTACTGCTGGTGCAGCGGTTGCGGCACACGAAGTGGGACACGCGATTCAGGATGCTCAAGACTACGCCTTCCTGCGATTTAGAAGTGCCATGGTACCTGTAGCCAGTTTTGGTTCTAACATTTCCATCTTTTTGATTATTGGTGGGTTTTTATTAGGAATGGCGCAACTTGCATTTGTTGGTATCATATTTTTCGCAGCAGCCGTGCTGTTCCAGTTGATCACACTTCCGGTGGAATTCGATGCTTCTAACCGGGCCATGTCTCAATTAGTTTCAACTGGAGTCATCAGAAATGATGAAGAAAGAAAAACGAAAAAAGTACTCAATGCTGCAGCGATGACTTATGTGGCTGGTGCGCTAGTCGCTCTTGCTGAATTGTTACGTTTCGTGTTTATGTTTATGGGTATGAACGAAGAATAATCAAAAAATCCGATCCTGATTAAAGGATCGGATTTTTTCTAGTTTTATTGTAAAAAACTGGTTATATTGGATTTTGTTCATTTCTCGCATCTATTTCGTTTATTGGATAGGGTTTTTATTTTCGTCGAGAGTGAATCCTTCTCCCATAACATCATGAACATGACTGACTGCTACGAATGCGTGTGGATCAATATGATCAATGATCGATTTAAGTCTGACGATCTCGTTTTTTCCTATGACACAGTAAAGGACATCTCGTTTTGCGCCAGAAAAAGATCCGCGTCCATCAAGAATAGTTACTCCACGGTCCATTTCTTCCATTACCCGTTGCGATATTTCTTCACTTTTCTCTGAAATGATTGTTGTGCCACGGGCAGCGTAGGCCCCTTCCTGAATGAAATCTATCACTCTTGCCCCTATGAATACAGCGACGAGTGTGTACATTCCCCTAGTGTAGTCTAAATAGGTGATGATGGATATGAAAATAACAAAAGCATCGAACACAAACATGGCTCTTCCCATGCTCCAACCGATGTATTTGTTGATAAGTCGGGCGATGATGTCTACCCCTCCAGTAGTCCCCCCATAGCGGAAGATGATCCCTAGACCTACGCCAATAAATACACCAGCAAACAAGGCAGCTAAAGTTAAATCTTCGGCTAAGTCAAATTCGATCATATATCTTTGGGAAATAGCAATGAAAACAGATACGGCCACTATCCCAATAAGGGAATAAAAGAAAGTTGTCCGTCCTAATACTCGCCATCCTATAATGAGAACAGGAATATTGAGTACGATATTCATAATAGCAGGATCCCATTGGAACAAATATAGAAGCAATAAAGTAATGCCAGTAAACCCACCTTCACCTAGCTCATTTTGAATATTGAAATGAATGAGCCCAAAAGAAAAAATGGCAGAACCGATCAAAATCCAGAAAATATTTTTAATTCTTAAACCGTAATATTCCATTATGTCACCTCCGTATGTAATGGACACGATTTCTATTATAGAGAATGCTGCACATGCCGGCAACAATGAATACACCAGCTTGAAGTTCCCTTAAAAAACTCCTTCAACTTGAAGACCTGATTCCAAGGTATGGATAAGTCGATAAGGGGGACGGAAAATGACTTTCTTTCCTTGCCCTATTCCAACCTGAAAAAGTCATCCAATTCCCTAATATAATGGTTGTTTCAATAAGGGAGTTGACAGTTTAAGATTAAAGATTTGTCAAATGGACATGTTTTGGCTAACATTTAGAGAGAGTACATATACGAAACGAGGGTTTGACATGAACTATACGACTGAGGAGATTCAAAAGAGGGTCGATGATTACATATCACAATTCAAAGAAGGTTACTTTTCCCCACTTAGTCTTCAGGCGAGACTGACAGAAGAAGTCGGAGAGATGGCAAGAGAAATTAACCACCGATATGGAGAAAAACCTAAAAAGAATACAGAACAAGATAAAGCACTCCAAGAAGAACTTGGAGATGTTCTATTTGTTCTCACTTGTTTCGCTAATTCCTTGGACATGGATTTGTCTGATGCTTTCGAGCAATCCATGAACAAGATAGAAACGCGGGATAAAAATCGATGGACACGAAAAAACGGAGGTAATAATGATGAATAATATAAAAGTAATTGTAGCTGGCCCGCGTGGTAAAATGGGTAAAGAGGCACTGAACATGATTCAGAAACAATCAACACTTTCACTAGTTGCTTGTATTGATAGAAAAAATGAAGGACTGAAGGTTAAAGATATAGAAGGGCTTCCGAATTTTGATGCGATGATTTACACAGATGCTGCTCATTGTCTAAGTGAGGTAGAGGCTGATGTGCTGATTGATCTAACGACACCAGAAAACGGTTATAAACATACAAAATTAGCACTGGAACATAGTGTGCGACCAGTGGTAGGTACTACTGGTTTTACTGCAGAACAATTGAGTGAATTGACTACACTTGCAGAAGAAAAAAGGTTAGGTGCGGTAATCGCCCCTAATTTTGCAATAGGTGCTGTACTAATGATGCAATTTTCAAAGTGGGCAGCCAAACATTTTCCTGAAGTGGAAATCATAGAAAAACACCATGACCAAAAGTTAGATGCCCCTTCTGGAACAGCGGTAAAAACTGCGGAGCTGATTAAAGAAGTACGAGAGAGCCACAAACAAGGCCATGAAGATGAGGCAGAAACATTACAGGGGGCAAGAGGCGCCGATGTGGAAGGAATGAGAATTCATAGTATGCGTCTCCCTGGTCTTGTTGCACACCAGGAAGTGGTTTTTGGAGGTCTTGGCGAAACGCTCACAGTAAAACATGATTCAATTCACCGTGAATCATTTATGAGTGGAGTGAAACTTGCAGCGGAACGTGTTATGGATCTTGATGTGCTTGTTTATGGTCTTGAACACTTACTTGATTAAAAAGGAGAGCTTTAAGATGAATATAGCTTTGATTGCACACGATAAAAAGAAAGATGATATCATCCGATTTTCCCAAAAGTATCATTCCGTACTTTCCAAACATGAATTATTTGCCACAGGAACAACGGGTATGCGAATTGCCGATGAGGCAGATTTAAAAGTGACACGCTTTCAGTCCGGTCCATTAGGCGGGGATCAGCAAATCGGCTCTAAAATTGCAAATGAGGAAATGCATATGGTCGTTTTTTTCCGTGATCCATTAACAGCCCAACCTCACGAGCCTGACATCAGTGCATTACTTAGGCTCTGCGATGTGCATCAGATACCAGTTGCGACGAACCTTGCTATGGCAGAAATCATGATTCAAGCACTGGATCATAAGGATTTTGAATGGAAAAACATCATTGAGAAGAACAGAAAGCAGGAGTGAGTAGATATGGCTAAAATAGGTATCACCTGTTACCCCACGGTAGGAGGCTCAGGTGTTATTGCGACAGAGCTTGGTAAATTACTAGCTGAGAAAGGACATGAGATTCACTTTGTTGCTTCTCAAGTACCTTTCCGGCTAAATAGAGTCTATCCTAATATTTACTATCATGAGGTGGAAGTTAGTAATTACCCAGTTTTTCAACACCCCCCGTATGATTTGGCGCTCGCTGCTAAAATGGCTGATGTCATTAACCGTGAAGAACTCGACATTCTCCATGTCCATTACGCGATGCCACATGCGATTTGTGCTATTTTAGCCAAACAGATGTGCAATAGGGATGTTAAAATAGTTACAACTCTTCACGGTACGGATATTACAGTGTTAGGTATTGATTCAAGTCTTACACAAATGATCAAGTTCGGTATTGAACAGTCTGACCGTGTTACCGCTGTTTCTCATAGTCTCGTTCAGCAGACAAAGGAAATGCTACATACAGAACGGGAGATAGATGTCATCTATAACTTCGTTGATGAGAGAGAATATTACCGGAAGCCTGAATTACATTTAAAAGAAGATTATGGGATAAAAGAAGACGAATCTGTCCTTATCCATATCTCAAATTTCCGTCGTGTAAAAAGAGTAACAGATGTCATCCGTACCTTTGCTAACGTAAGGGATAAGATGCCTGCGAAACTACTACTTGTCGGTGATGGGCCCGAGTATTCTGTCTGTCATCAACTTGTGAGTGACATGGACCTTGAAGATGATGTGCTTTTTCTAGGAAAACAAGAAAATGTGAGCGAATTGTTATCTATCTCAGATCTAAAGCTTTTACTTTCCGAAAAAGAAAGCTTTGGTCTTGTTCTGTTAGAAGCTATGGCTTGCGGGGTACCCTGTATCGGCACGAATATAGGGGGTATTCCTGAAGTGATAGATCATGGAGATACAGGATATATCGCGGAACTTGGGAATATTGAGCAAATGTCTTATTTTGCCCTCAAAATATTAGAGGATATTCAATTACACCAAAATATGTCCATTAAAGCTAAAGAGGTAGTGAATGACAAATTCGCTACAGAGACAATCCTGAGACAATACGAAAATTTGTATGAACAGGTATTGAACAATGAAGCATAAGATTTTTTCTGGTGCTTTCGACGTGATAGATAAAATTGAAGAAGCCGGGGGAGAAGCTTATATCGTTGGAGGCTCTGTTCGGGATTATTTGAGTAATAGGACAGTAGGCGATATCGATATTGCTACCTCAGAACCTCCCCAGCGTATACAGGAAATCTTTGAGAAGGTAATACCTGTCGGGATTGAGCACGGAACGGTCATAGTGAGACATCGTTCTTGTTCTTATGAAGTTACCACCTACCGTACCGAAGAAGGGTATGAAGATTTTCGACGTCCGGATCACGTTACCTTCGTCCGTGATATCAAACTTGACTTGGCTAGAAGGGACTTTACAATGAACGCTATTGCGATGGATCGTCATGGGAACCTTGTAGATCCATTTCACGGCCGGGAAGCGATAGAGAAGAAGAAAGTCATAGCGGTAGGCAATCCAGTAGGAAGGTTTCGGGAAGATCCGTTGCGGATGATGCGGGCAATTCGCTTTGCTAGCCAGCTTTCTTTTGATATAGAAGGTAAGACAAGAGATGCATTATTAAAAGAATCCGAATTATTAGCACACATATCGATCGAGAGAATTGCTATTGAAATGGAAAAACTTTATGCCGGTGTCGATTACAAGTTTGGGATTAAGCTTTTAGAGGAAACAGGGCTGCGCCATCAACTGCCTATTCTGTGGGGAAGTAATATTACAAAAGACATTCCAGGATTCCCGCTATCTCATTGGCATGAAATCATTCCATACTATTTGATTCAACGGCCGTCTCTCTCTATCCAGGCGTTCATTAAATCATGGAAGCTTTCAAATGCAACAAGGCGAAAAGCAGAACACTTGGTCAAAGCGCTCCGAATGTATGATGAGAATCAAAGTGTGACACCATGGCTTGTATATCAACTTCCTGAAGAGTTGTATGAATCTTTTGTTAATATCCTTTTCGCTATAGGGTGGGACGATGATAAGTTAACCAATCGTTTATATACGATCAAACGGTCACTCCCCATCCAGGCGCCTCAGGATTTGGCTTTTCAAGCAAAAGATTTAATTTCTATTTTCAGTAAGCGTAAAAAAGGTCCATGGATCTCGGAGGTTATGAAGGAGATAGAATTTTACGTGGTCAGCGGGAAAGTAACTAATGATTATGAGAAAATAAAGGAATGGGTGATAAAATGGAATCCACCCGCAAGCAGTTAATTGAAATTCTGAATAAACAAGAGGGACATATATCTGGTCAGGAATTGTCAGATAAAATGGGGATATCAAGAACGGCTGTATGGAAGCATATGAATGAGCTTAAAAAAGATGGTTATGAAATTGAAGCCGTACAACGGAAAGGCTATAAGATACTGTCTTCCCCTGATAAAATTAGTGAAAACACTTTAAGATGGGGACTTGACACCAAATGGTTGGGACATAATCTTTATCATTTTGGACAAGTGGAGTCCACACAGGAAATTGTTCATGAAATGGCCAAGCAAGGAAAACCTCACGGAACAGTAGTCATAGCGGACGAGCAAGTGAAAGGGAAAGGAAGGATGGCTCGTACTTGGAACTCTCCTAAAGGAAAAGGAATTTGGATGAGTGTACTACTACGGCCGAATTTGCCACCTATGCAAGCCCCGCAGCTCACTTTGCTCGCTGCCACCGTGCTAGCAAAAGTGATTGCGGACAACTCGGATCTTAACCCTCAGATCAAATGGCCGAATGATTTGCTTGTTAATCATAAGAAGGTATCAGGGATTTTGACAGAAATGCAGGCGGAACAAGATTCAATCCAGTATATCGTACTTGGTATGGGGATTAATGTTAATCAAGATAAATCGGACATACCGGAAGATATACTTTATAAAGCTTCGTCTCTAAAAATAGAATCAGCAGAAGAATGGAGTATTCAACATACGATCCAGGAAATTCTAAGACGATTTGAAGATAGTTATGAACGATACGAACGTTTAGGGTTTGGCGCTATTAAGAAGGACTGGGAACATTTCGGTTATCGTATAGGGGAAGAGGTAACAATCTCTACAATGAGAAAAACATGGGAGGCCATCCTTGTTGGTATAGAGCCGGATGGTGCATTGCGGGCCAGATCAAAAGATGGGGAAGAAGAAAAGTTATATTCAGCTGAAATTCATTGGGGAGAGGGAGGTTATCATGCGTAATAAAAGTCAATTTCTGCGGATGAAGCAGGAAAAAGAAAAAATCGCTATGATCACCAGTTATGATTACCCTTCTGCAAAAATGGCAGAGGCGGCGAATGTGGATATGATTTTAATCGGAGACAGTCTTGGCATGACAGTGTTAGGATATGACTCCACGATCCCAGTCACTATTGATGATATGATCCACCATGGGAAAGCTGTAACCCGCGGAGCCCCAGATACTTTTAAAGTGATTGATATGCCATTCATGTCCTACCATATTTCAATGGAGGACACATTACAAAACGCTCGAAAAATGTATCAGGAAACAGGTGCACAGGCATTAAAGCTGGAAGGCAGTGGGGAAGTAACGAAGGCAATGGAAAGTTTAGTTGAAGCTGGTATCCCTGTAGTAGGTCATATTGGTCTGACTCCACAGTCTGTTAATGTTCTAGGAGGGTATAAAGTTCAGGGGAAAGATCGTGTCACTGCTGAACGACTTTTAGAAGAAGCGATAGAAATAGAAGCAGCAGGGGCGATGGCTATCGTCCTGGAGTGTGTGCCGCGTCAATTAGGGGAAATGATTACTTCCCGACTTTCTATTCCTACCATTGGAATTGGCGCAGGAAAAGAATGTGATGGTCAGGTTCTCGTTTATCATGATATTCTTCAATATGGGGTAGACGGTGTACCGAAATTCGTGAAAACTTACACAGATAGTAATCATATTTTAGGCGAAGCTGTTCAATCTTATGTCAATGAAGTTAAGAACAGGACTTTTCCTGAAGAAAAACATACGTTTACAATGGATGTTAACATGCTTCCAGGTGAGTAAGGGGTATAAGAATGAGAGTATCAAAGGAAATACATGAGGTACAAAAAGTGGTGAAAGATTGGACAAAAAAAGGAAAGTCCATAGGTTTTGTCCCAACAATGGGGTTTCTTCATGAAGGCCATATACGTCTCATCCAGGAAGCCCGGAAAGAAAATGACAAGGTTATTTTAAGTATTTTCATTAATCCCCTTCAATTCGGGGTAGGGGAAGATTTAGATACATATCCAAGAGATGCGGACCACGATAGGAATATCGCGGAAGAGCAGGGAGTTGATCTTGTCTTTCTTCCTGAAAATGCGACAATGTATCCTTCTCCATTAACGGTAGAAATGAGTGTTACAAAACGCACGGAAGCCCTTTGTGGTAAAAGTCGTCCGGGGCATTTTGACGGAGTCGTCACTGTTTTGACGAAGCTTTTTAATATAACACAACCGGACAACACGTATTTCGGAATGAAAGATGCGCAACAAGTTGCTGTAGTGGATGCGTTAATCAATGATCACAATATTCCTGTGAAATTAGTTGCCGTACCAACAGTAAGGGAAGAGGATGGCCTGGCTAAAAGTAGCCGAAACATCCATTTAACTGAAAAGGAAAGAAAAGAGGCGCCAGCTATCCAGGAATCTCTTCAAATTGGTAGACAGATTGTCCAGGAAGGACAAAAAGATCCTTCGGAAGTGATTCAAGCTACACAGAAGTTTCTTGAACAGCGAACTCATGGTAAAATAGATTATATTGAGTTATTATCCTATCCTGAGTTAGAATCTATAGAGGAAATCAATCGACCTGTCATTTTAGCTGTAGCTGTATTCTATGAAAAAGTGAGATTAATTGATAACGTCATTTTTTATGAAGATGGCGAAGATTATACAGGTTGAACGGCAAGGGGGAGCAGGAATGTTTCGGACTATGATGAAAGCGAAAATACATCGTGCCCACGTTACAGAAGCTAATTTGAATTATGTCGGTAGTGTAACAATCGACCAGAATTTGCTGGACCAAGTAGGGATTCTGCCTCATGAAAAGGTGCAAATAGTAAATAATAATAATGGAGAACGACTTGAAACATATGTGATAGCAGGGGAAAGAGGAAGTGGTGTCCTATGCTTGAATGGTGCAGCCGCTAGACTTGTACAGCCAGGGGATATAGTGATCATTGTTTCCTATGCGATGTTGAGTGAGGAAGAGCTTGCCGGTTTCCGACCTAAAATCGCTTTGATGGATAATCAAAACAAGGTGGTAGAAATCATTGAAGAAGAACCGCCATTGACAGCATTGCCTTTATGAAGAAAGACTAGCGAATCATGAAAGGATCTATGCCATTATGAATCGGCTGGGTCCTTCCTTTTTGTGGTGAAAGTAGGGATAACATGACGAGATTTGCAATTGTAGACTTAGAAACAACAGGAAACGCAGCTGTAAAGGGCGATCGGATTATTGAAATTGGTATCGTTGTAATGGCGGAAAGTGGAGAAGTTATCGAAAAGTTTTCTTCCCTTGTTTATCCAGAAAGGGATATTCCTCCGTTCATCCGATCTCTGACTGGAATTGAAGAAGAAGATGTACTTGAAGCTCCTCTTTTTTCTGAAATAGTCGAGGATATTTATCCTCTTTTTCAACATGCCTATATCGTTGCGCATAATATAGAATTCGATCTCGGCTTCTTGAACGACGAACTTAGAAGGTGCGGTTATCAGCCACTACATAACCCGGTCATTGATACGGTTGAATTCGCCAGGATCCTTTTACCTACTTCCCCTACATTTAAATTGGGACAGCTAGCAGAACGATTGGATATGGGACATGATCACCCCCACCGGGCTTTGTCAGATGCACAAGTGACTGCCGATTTATTATTCTTTTTACTCAAAGAGCTCCAAAGTCTGCCTGAACGAACGTTGACTCAACTTCTGAAAATAGAAAATAAGTTGAAGAGTGACTTTAGAGAATTTTTTCAGAAGTATATTAATGAGAAACGCTATGGGAAAAACGGGGAAGAGAACATAGTGATTAAGCATGGATTAGCAGTACGCAAGCCGTTTCGTGAGCAAACGAAAAAGCAGATCGAGTTACCTTTGTTCCAAGAATGGAAAAAACAAGTCTATGAAGGGGAGAACGGTCTGAAAAGTGTTGTTGCCAATTTTGAAAAGCGGCATGGTCAACAGAAGATGTCAGAGGAAGTACACCGGGCATTCCTTGAAAATAAACACGCAGTAATAGAGGCTGGTGCTGGTACTGGAAAATCAGTAGCCTACCTTCTTTCTGCTGTTTATCAGGCTATGAATACCGGGGAACGTGTCGTAATAACAACACACACAACCAGCCTGCAAAAACAATTGTTGGAAGAAGAGATCCATAAAGTGGAGCGGATGTTCCCACGTCCGATCAGAGCCGTTTTATATAAAGGGAAAAGTCATTATATCAGTCTTAGTCATTTTTATTACGAATTAGAGCGCTCCTACCAGGATAACTATGATATAGCATTGACTAAAGCGATGATTCTCGTCTGGTTGACATATACGCGCACTGGAGATGTCGATGAAATCCAACTTCCTTCTAATGGACGCCAATTCTGGCATAAAGTATCAGCAGAACAATCTAGTAAAACAGTCCAGCTAGGCTATGTGGACGATTCCTTTTTTCAATGGGCCCAAGAGAAAGCGATGCAAGCGGACCTTGTCATAACTAACCATGCCCTGTTCTGTATGGATATCATGAAGGAAGAATCCCTGTTACCGGATTATCGTCATGTCATCATTGATGAAGCACATCATTTAGAGAATGTGGCTAGCCGCTATTTTGGTGTGCGAATGGATTATCGTGAACTCCAAAGATATTTGACTCAATTTGGAGAAAGCTTCCAAAAAGGGCTATATAAAGAATGGTCCTTTCCTGATGGATTCAGTACTAATCTACTTAAAGGACAGCAGACGATTGATGAAGCGAAGGATGAATTGAGCAACTTGTCCCGGTTTATCTATCAGAATGTGAAGAAAGAAAGTCGACTAGGAAGAGGAAAAAGTGATATAGGCCGGACACAGCTTCTTTTAAAGGATGAAGAAATGCCCTCTTTCATGAGCGCAGCAAAAGAAATGTCCCATCGTTTCTTGGCTCTCATCCAGCAGTTGGTCTTTGAAATGGAAAAAGTCGAAGATCAGTTGAAAATGATTCTCACTGTAAAAGAAGATCATAATATTCCTATTTTGATAGCACGGCTGAATAATCAAATAGAACTGTGCCGTAAAATACGAGCGCAATTGATACATTATTTTGATTTTGACAGAAAAGAAGAAGTGAAATGGCTGGAAATTGAGGGAGAAGGAGCTTCCAATTCAATCTATTTATTCAGTGAGCCTTTCGATATTGCTCATCTCCTCCAACAACGTTTATTTAATGCAAAGGCAAGCGTCATTATGACGAGTGCGACATTAGCTACGAGTGGTTCCTTCAAATACATTCGGCAAACGGTCGGGCTAGAGAATGATACACGAACAGAAGAGGTATTGATTCCTTCGCCATATTCGTATGATAAACAGGTACAAGTTATGGTGCCAAATGATTTTCCGGATATAAAAAAAGACCAGGAAGCTTTTATTGAAGCTTTAAGTGAAGCGATTTATTCTGTTGCAGAAGTAACGAAAGGGAGGATGCTCGTATTATTCACCTCCTATGATATGTTGAAGAAGACCTATAGTCTGCTGAGAGAATTCATCGATCCTAACGAGTTTATGATTTTTGCTCAGGGCGTTTCAAGCGGTAGCCGAGATCGCTTGAAGAAAAACTTTCAAGCGTTCGATCAGGCGATACTCTTAGGGACGAGTTCGTTCTGGGAAGGGGTGGATATCCCTGGAGAAGATCTTTCTTGTCTTATGATGGTGCGGCTGCCTTTTCAGCCACCAGAACAACCTGTACAATCAATGAGAAATGAACGTATGAAAAAAGAAGGGAAAAATTCGTTTATGGATAAGTCTCTCCCTCATGCCATCATTCGTTTCAAGCAAGGATTCGGACGTTTGATCCGAAGCAATACCGATCGAGGGATTGTTTTCATATGTGATCAAAGGTTGATGGAAGCACGGTACGGGAAATATTTTCTGTCATCCTTGCCGGAGGTACCGGTCTTGTACTCATCGACCAGGCAATTGATCAATAAAATTGAGAATTGGTTGTAAGGAAAGAAAAAAGGCTGGACGTACCTGTTATAATAATAAGCGGAGTGCCGCAATTGGAGGTCTTAAAATGGAAAATAAAATAGAAACACTCTCAACGGTTAGAATACAAAAGTCTGATGACTTATATAAAATCGTTGATACATTGAACCGTACATTGAAAGAAAATAACCTTATGTTTGGATTGGCATTGGATGATGACGATGTGGAAACAGCAGTCTTCACCATATACCGTACCTAGTTGGTTGAAGTGGTGCCTTCTTATCCTTAGTGTTATTTTACTTCTTGTTTTAACCTTTGGTATATGGATGTACATCAATATCAATCAGGATCGGACGTCTGGTCATGATGAAGCCATTGATTTTGCAAAACAGCAGACAGGTCTAACAAAATTCGAATCGGTTACTACATATTACGGAGAAGGTGAGACCCAAATCGTCCAGGGGACAAACGGTAGTGGCGATGAGATAATAGTATTCATTGATTTAGAAGAAAATATTATATTGGATGAAATATCGGCCGAAAGAGTTCTTCCTTCCGACCAAATGCGTTCCCAATGGAAGGATACTTGCTCGGAATGTGAATTCAAAGATATCCAGTATGGGTACGAAGAGGATGAACCTGTCTATCAGTTGACATATATTGATAGTCAGAATAGGTACGTTTTAGATTACTTTACTTTAGAAGGTGAAGCATTCGATCAACGTTTTGCTTTCAGACAAAATGATTAAAATGATTATAAGGAGTGAGATTTTCATGCAATTAGCAGATCGAGTCCAATCTTTAACCCCATCCACTACACTAGCCATTACAGCTAAGGCCAAAGCATTGAAAGCAGAGGGACATGATGTCATCGGGCTAGGTGCAGGAGAACCTGATTTTAATACACCAAACTATATTCTGGATGCAGCTAAAAGAGCAATGGATGAAGGTCTTACAAAGTATACACCAGCTGGCGGCGTCCCAGAGTTGAAAAATAGTATCACCGCCAAACTCAAAAGGGATCAGAGTCTAACCTACACGAATGAACAAATAATCGTGACAACAGGGGCTAAGCATGCATTATTCACTTTATTCCAAGTGTTATTGAATGAAGGGGATGAAGTAATCGTCCCTGCACCATATTGGGTAAGCTACCCGGAACAAATTAAGTTGGCGGAAGGGAAGCCAGTGATTGTTTCTGCGGAAGAGTCCAATGATTTCAAAATCACACCAGAACAGTTGAAACAAGCGATTACAGCAAAAACGAAAGCTGTTATTATCAATTCACCAAGCAACCCGACAGGTATGATGTATTCGGAAGCCGAACTGAAAGCAATCGGTGAAGTATGTCTTGAGCATGATGTTCTTATTGTATCTGATGAGATTTATGAAAAGTTGGTCTATACGGAAGAAAAGCATGTGTCCATCGCTCAAATTTCTGAAGCGCTATACCATCAGACCGTTATTATTAATGGAGTTTCTAAATCCCATTCGATGACAGGATGGAGGATCGGTTTTGCTGCAGGAAACAAAACAATAATCAAAGCAATGTCAAATATGGCTTCCCACTCAACTTCCAACCCGACATCAATCGCTCAATTCGCAGCACTTGCTGCTTACACAGGCTCAGACGAAAAAGTGACAGAAATGAAAGACGCATTCAAACAGCGTTTAGAAGTTCTACACAATCTTCTTATCGAAATCCCTGGAGTGGAATGTGTAAAACCCTCTGGTGCGTTTTATTTATTCCCGAATGTGAAGAAAGCTGCAGAGTCGGGAGGATTTGAAAATGTAGATTCATGGGTGAAAGCTCTGTTGGATGAAGAAAAAGTAGCACTCGTTCCAGGTTCTGGTTTTGGTAGTCCGGATAATGTCCGATTATCCTATGCAACATCATTGGACCAATTGGAAGAAGCGGCTGAAAGAATCAAACGTTTTGTAAACAATCATCAATCATAAGTAATGTTGGAGGTTATATTGTGAAGACAACCATTTCAGAAGTAGCTAAGTACGTAGGAGAAGAAGTGACGATCGGGGCCTGGATCAGCAATAAACGTTCCAGTGGGAAGATCGCTTTTCTTCAACTGCGCGATGGCACAGGATTTATGCAGGGAATTGTAGTGAAAGCAGACATCGGTGAAGAGAAATTTCAGGAAGCAAAAGCGTTAACGCAAGAATCGTCCTTGTTCGTAACAGGAGTGATTGTAGAGGATACTCGTTCTCCACTTGGTTTTGAAATGCAAGTCAATGATTTCGAAATCATTCATGAAGCAGTTGATTATCCGATTACACCGAAAGAGCACGGGACAGAGTTTCTGATGGATCACCGGCACCTTTGGCTACGTTCGAAGCGTCAGCATGCCGTGATGAAAGTTAGAAACGAGATCATACGTGCGACTTATGAATTTTTCAACACCAACGGGTACGTCAAGATTGACCCACCGATTTTGACAGGATCTTCGGCTGAAGGTACAACTGAACTCTTCCATACGAAATACTTCGATGAAGATGCCTACCTATCTCAAAGTGGACAATTGTACATGGAAGCAGCAGCAATGGCTTTCGGAAGAGTGTTCAGTTTCGGGCCGACGTTCCGTGCGGAGAAATCTAAGACACGCCGCCACTTAATTGAATTTTGGATGATCGAGCCGGAGATGGCATTTATGGATCATAATGATAGTCTTGAAGTTCAAGAACAATATGTTTCTCATGTTGTCCAATCTGTACTGAAAAATTGCAAGATTGAGCTTGAGGCTCTTGGTCGTGACACGGATAAGTTAGAAAAAATCCAAGCGCCATTCCCTCGAATCAGTTATGATGACGCGGTTCAACTATTGAAAGATAAAGGGTTCGATGATATTGAATGGGGGGAAGACTTCGGTGCCCCACATGAAACAGCAATTGCTGAAAGTTACGACAAGCCTGTTTTCATAACAAACTATCCTGCTGATATTAAAGCCTTCTATATGAAGCCGGATCCTGAGCGTCCAGAAGTTGTCCTTTGCGCTGATTTGATCGCTCCTGAAGGATATGGAGAAATTATCGGCGGCTCTCAACGAATCGATGACCTTGAACTAATGAGACAACGTTATGAAGAACACGAACTCACTGGAGATGCTTACAAGTGGTATCTGCAGTTAAGAGAGTATGGAAGTGTACCGCATTCTGGATTCGGCTTAGGTTTAGAAAGGACCGTTGCCTGGATTGCAGGTGTCGAGCATGTTCGTGAGACAATTCCTTTCCCACGTTTATTGAATCGTCTTTACCCTTAATTGTTAATCATTTGAGGATGAAACACCGATAATTCGCCTAAGGGCGCCTATCGGTGTTTTTATCAGTCGATATCTTTTATGAAGGAGGGATTAATTTGGCTAAATATCAAAGTTTTCAAGACATCCTGGATAACCAAATGGTCGTTCCGAAACAACTTTTACTGAACTATAATAATCTGAAAATAAATGAAACAGAACTTGTCGTTCTTCTGCAAATCCATCGCTTCCGTACAGAGGGGAATGGCTTTCCGACTCCTGAAGAACTGGCTGATCATTTATCAATCTCAGCACAGGAATGTTCTCGTGTTCTGAGGAGTTTGATACAAAAACGATTGATGACCATTGAACAGGACCATAATGAAAATCGTGTACTCAATGAAAGCTATTCGTTAGAACCTTTATGGGAAAAACTTTTCACGGTCCTTTCATCAAAACCTAATAATGAAAAAAGTTTTGATGAAAATATCTTCCCATTGTTTGAACAGGAGTTTGGGCGTCCTTTATCCCCATTCGAGATTGAAACAATTAACATATGGCTGGATGAAGAAGAGCAGTCCCCGGCATTGATCAAGGCAGCTCTCAGAGAAGCGGTATTGATGAGTAAACTTAACTTTAAATACATCGATCGTATTTTACGGGAGTGGAAACGTAAAGGCGTCCGTACTGTAGAACAAGCCCGTGAACAGGGGAAACAATTCAGGCAAGGCCAACAAGCACCCCGAGTCCAGAAACAAGAAAATAAAAAGCGGGATATTTCATTATACTATAACTGGTTGGAGGAGGATTCCTAAAGGGGACTATGCTGAACAAAAAACAAATTCGATACTGTTTAGATATATTTGAAGAAATGTTTCCTGAAGCTGAATGTGAACTTACCCATCAGAACCCTTTTGAACTTCTTGTCGCAGTGGTGTTGTCCGCACAAGCTACAGACGCACTGGTGAACAAAGTGACACCTCAACTTTTTGAGAAGTATAAAACACCTGAGGATTACATCTCCGTACCCCTGGAAGAGTTACAAGAAGACATAAAACGCATTGGATTGTATCGTAATAAAGCGAAAAATATAAAAAAACTCTCCCAAACGCTTGTAGAGAAATTTGGTGGGGAAGTACCTTCCACTCAAAAGGATTTAGAAAGTCTGGCAGGAGTAGGGAGGAAAACGGCAAATGTCGTTGCTTCGGTTGCATTCGATGAACCCGCGATAGCTGTGGATACTCATGTGGAGCGTGTATCCAAGCGCCTCGGCATATGCCGATGGAAAGATTCTGTCCTAGAGGTTGAAAAAACACTCATGCGGAAGGTTCCAGTGGATGAATGGAGTGTCACTCATCATAGGATGATTTTTTTCGGGAGATATCACTGCAAAGCACAACGTCCGAATTGTGAAGAATGTCCGCTTTTAAGTTTGTGTAGAGAAGGACAAAAAAGGATGCGAAAAAATGTATAAAAAAATGACCACCTGTTAGGGTGGTCATTTTTAATTAGGCAGCATCTTGTTGGTCTTCGGAGTCTTCATCTGAGGAAGGAGGCTCTTCACCAGAACCATCCTCTTGCTCAGAATCAGAAGGATTTTCTCCTTCACCTTCTCCGTTGTTTCCGCCTTCGTTGTTTCCTTCGTCATTTCCTTCGTTTTCATTGCCATTACCATTGCCATTTCCTTCACCATTATTTCCTTGCCCATTACCATTACCATTGCCATTTCCTTCACCATTATTTCCTTGCCCATTACCATTATTGTTGTCTTGACCATTTTCATTCTCGTTGTCGTTTCCTTGATCATTTTCTTCAGAAGGATTGTCTCCTTCGTTCTCTTCATCTTCCGTTTCATCTGGTTGGTCAGGCTCAAGAGAACCAGGCGTTTGAACTTGGACAGTCGCGGGTTCGCTATTTTCTGAATTCCCGTCATCACTCATGGCTACAACAGCAAATTCGTAGCTAGCACCTGGATCAATATTTGTGATTTCGACGCTAGTTTCTTTCGTGGTCGTCAATTCTCTCATCTCGCCACCATCAATCGATGCAGCAATACGGAAAGTGACGCCTTCAGAATCTCCATAGCTCCAGTTCAGAGCGATGCTTGAAGATTCTTCATTGAATGTTCCATTCAATGAAGTGACAGGATCAAGCTGTTGATACACTTCTGAAACTTTTGATGGTTGATTGTCTACATGGAATAGCTCAGTGACTATTCGATCAGAAGGTGTATATTCACTAGGAAGTCGAGCAGGTCGTGAACCTTTTTCAACATCGACCCAAGTGACAGAGTCTGGCTTAGAGAAATCCGGGGTATCAATTCCCTCTGACAAACGAGACATTAATGGTTTATATATTTGTTTCGGAATGTCTTTGGCTGCTTGGGACAATCCATCTTCTTCCTCATATCCGGACCAAATGGAAATCGAATACTTGGTAGTATAACCATTGAACCATGAGTCAACAGCATTGCCACCACGGTTGGTCGTACCTGTTTTTCCTGCGTCATGAAGTCCCGGTACGTTAGCCGCTGTACCTGTACCTTCACTCATAGTGGTTTTCAACATGTTGGATATCATGAAGGCAGTGTAATTGTTCATCGCTGAGTTAGGCTCAGGAGTTAAGTCTACCGTACCTTCACCAGGAACTTCGACTTTTGTTACTGTATGCGGTTCATTGTAAACTCCTTCATTACCGAAAGCTGCATAGGCGGCAGCCATTTCTTTTGGATTGGTCCCCATGCCTCCTCCAATAGCGTCCGAAAGATGAAACCCATTCTCAGGTATCTTAAATCCTAATCCTGATGCAAACTCTTCCGATTTATCGACACCTACTTCTTCCATCGTTTTAATTGCTGGTATATTCAACGAACGACTTAGCGCGTATCTCGCAGAAACCCAGCCGCGGAATTTGTTGTCAAAGTTATTAGGTTGCCAGCCATTGCCTACATCAAATTCCACTTTTTCATCTTTAATTTGATGATATGTTGACATTTTATTATATTCAATCGCAGGGCCATAGGCTGTAATCGGCTTAAAGGTCGAACCAGGTTGACGGTTTATTTGTGAAGCGGTGCTTAAGTTTCCTTCTTGATAATTACGTCCACCTCCGATAGCTCGGATTGCACCTGTCTGAGTGTCGGTGACAGCTACCCCTGCCCAAAGCTCTTCATCCGGCCAGGGAATGCCGCCTTCATCACTCATGAGTTTTTCTACATATTCTTGGGCCGCTGGATCTAAAGTGGTATGAATTTTCAGTCCATCTTTGTATATATCCGCACCGTCCATTTTTTCTTTAACTTCTCGTTCCACTTCATCAATGAAAGCTTGATAAGGGGTTTCTTTTTCCGGTTGACGTTCCACCAGCATTTCTTCTATTTCTACGTTACGTGCCTCTTCTGCTTCTTCTTCCGTAATCTTGCCGTGTTGTACCATTAAGTTTAATACGATATTCATCCGTTTCTTAGCTAAATCAGGGTTTTCATAAGGCATGTAACCGCTTGGCCTCTGGGGTAAGCCTGCAAGCAAAGCAGCTTCGGGTAATGTTAGTTCATTCAAATCTTTCTTGCCGAAGTAGGTTTCCGCTGCTTCTGCTACTCCATAAGAACCGGCACCATAATAAATTTTATTCAAATACATTTCTAAGATTTTTTCCTTGGAATATTCCTGATCCAATTTGATAGCCAAGTATTGTTCTTGTACTTTACGTTTAATCGTTTTGTCCGTAGTTAAGAATGACTCTTTAACCACCTGTTGGGTAATTGTGCTGGCACCCTCTGCACCGAACCCGCCGGTGATATTGGCGATAATCGCACCACCAATTCTACGGAAATCAATACCTATATGGTCATAAAAGCGAACATCTTCCGTTGCCAAAACTGCATCTTCCAGAATAGGGGGAATATCGTTATAAGATATTTTAGTCCGTCTCTCGTCACCCGCTAGGTCGGCAACAAGATCACCGTTCTTATCATAAACTTTCGATGAAAAAGGATCGGATAATTTCGATTCATCCAGGTCCGGAGCAGCTGCTACATAATAGGCGAACAATCCTCCTACACTCAGCATAAGAATGATACCGATTGTTAACAGAGTCATAAAGACTTTTTTAAACTTTGATGTACCTTTTCCTTTTTTTGAAGCTTTCATTTGTTTCCTTCTTGCTGTGCGTGACTGGCTATCATTTGCCATTTATCTTTCCTCCATTTCAAAAATAAAGCTTATCAATGGCAGTAATATAATGGACCCTTGCCTGGTAGTGCAAAGGGATTCGCATTCCTTCCTTTTCAACATAAGTATAAGGTATAGATTTTCTCCCACCGTTCATTTGATCATCCCAATATTGAAAGAGTAGAGGGGAAGGAAGTAAAAACACTTCATCAAGGGGAGTGAATTTAATAATGAGAAAACTTATCCCCCCATGTTTGTGCACTTCTTTCATATGATCAATCTGATGTTGGTGTACATTGCTCAATGGGAAAGACGTTTTATTTTTCGTTTCTTTTGCCTCAAAATCAATATACTTACCACGATAAACTCCATTAAAGTCTGTCGTTGAAGCTTGTTTAAAATAAGCTTCTTTAATGACAGCAGCACTTCTTTTTGGGTAGTCGACGTTTACTATTTGGACAGGGGTCGGTTTCTTATGAACGACTGCAATTCCAGCCTGTAAATAGTATTCATTTGTTACATTAATATCCTCTTCTAAAGTCATTCCACGGTTACTGAAATCCGGTTTCTTTTTTCCTTTAGGAGCGAGATTCATGCTTGAGCCACGCTTCCCATTGGGATAATTCACTATCCATCCCTCCTTATAACCATGAAAGTATCATAACAAAATTTCATGTCCAAGGATATATATTGCACATTAAGAATAGACGTATGAACACCAAGAAAGTTTCATCTGTTCACAAGATTGACACAAACCTAAACTGTCCTCGACAAAATTACCCGAATTTTTTATAGTTGAAACTTATATATCTGTTCGGAAAATCTTCTGCTTTTTTGAGGATGGCGATCTGAAATTCCTGCCATTTATTGAAGGAAATATTATAAAGAATTTTAATGTAAAAAGAAGCTGTCGCTAAAAACAATAGCAACAGCTTCTCGACCACTTATGTTGAAGGACGGTTTTCACCAGATAATTTTGGATTGTCTGTTTTCGCTGGTGTCGGTTTTTTGTTTTTCTTTTCATTCTTCCTCTTAGCCATTCGGATTTCTCCTTTTTTGTCGAAGGTAAAGTCTCAATTGACTTGTTTTGTTGCTTTAGTTCTAGTCTTGTCATTAGTGAAGGAGATATGCATGGAATCGAGAAATTATAAAGCAACATAAAAAGGGGGATTAGTATCATGAAAAATAGCGTCGTCACACCGAACGAATTCGAAGAGCAGTTGTCTCAGTTGCAGGAAAAATTCTCCTTGCTTGAACGCCGCCTTACGTTGAAAGCTAATGAGGTTGTATTTACAATGACCGTCTCCCACCGTAAAGAGATCGACGAATTGAGAGATGAAGTTTTTTATCTTCGCGATGAATTAAAGAAAATGAAAAAAGAGAGGCGCCAGGATTACTTGGGTAAAGTTGCACAACAAGCGAAACGCCGCTCGGTTGGCTGATTGCTGATTTTTGTTCCCTCATGGTAAAGTGTAGTAAGAAAGGTGTGGGAACAATGTCTTTAAGAAAATATACGGAAGAGATGAAGGAACTTATTGATCGTCAACATCTCCGCTTTTTAAACACGGATGGACCTGTGGATAAAAAAAGTTATGAGTTCTTTGAAGAGGTGAAAAGAGAAACAGCTCCTATGTTTAAACTAAATAATGAATGGATGGAAGCAGCAGAAAGTTTTGTGAAGAACCGAAAAGCTAATGTTCATCCAAACCAAGTGAAGTCTACGCATGAAAATATGGAAATGATTATTCTTCACAGCTATTATTTAGATGTCCATCGGAAACGTTTCAAAGAACTGTATCAATCCTCCCATTATGTACTCGACATGATATTAAGTGATATAGAAAAAAATGAAAAAAGCTCCCAGTGAAGGGGAGCTTTTCTTATTTTCATTCTGAGTTTTTTTGCTTAGTAATTATCAAATAAAAAGAGGGGACAAGAAGTAAAGTTAAAATAGTGGAGAATAACAGTCCAGATACAATCGATATTGCAAGTGGCTTGAACAACACATCTCCAGAATAGATAATAGGCGACAAAGCTGCAATGGATGTTAAGGAAGTAAGAACGATAGGTCGCATTCTAGTCCTTCCAGCTTCAATGACTGCTTCCACTCTGTTTTTATAAAGATGACGATTTTGTTCCATGAATTCGACAAGAATGACAGAGTTCCTTACAACGATTCCCGATAGTGAAACAATTCCAAGCACAGCTAGAAAGCTGAGTGGTTCCCCTGAGACGAACAACCCTACAATTGCTCCAGTAACTGCTAAGAATACCGTACCAGTGATGAGTAAAGGCATTAAAAGGGAATTGAACTGTATAGCAATAGTCAAATATATGAGGAACAGGACGATGACGAACAGTTTTGCGACTTCGACAAAGAAGTCTGTACGAGCATCCGATTCTCCGCTTTTCACAAGCGAATAGTCTTCAGGTAATTGGTTTTCGATTTCTTCCACCGTTTCATTGGCGGAAGGATTGAATGTCTGTTCCATTCCTTCTTCTGGATATGCTTCTACTGTAATAGTACGTTCCCCATTCAAATGGGGGATGACGCCAATTCTTTCCGTAGAATCTGTCGTAATGATTTCGTTTAAAGAAAGAATTTCTGGAGGGCCATTTCCATTTTGGCTGAGGATATTCAACTGATCCAGAGCTACACCTTCTTCAACACCATCATCGATGATTACTTCCATTGGTAATCGATCGATACCATTATCAAAAGTACCAATAGGAACTCCAGAGTTAGCTAGTTGAATTTGTGAAGTTACTTGATCGACATTGATATCGTTTTCTGTAAGAACGGAACGATCTGGCCTATATTCAATAAATGGCTGGACTTCTGCATTGATTGTCGCAATCTCGGCACCTTCCACTTCACTTAACATTTGTCTTGCATTTTTTGCTTCCTCAATCAATGTTTCTATATTGGAACCTTGGATTTTCACTTGTACTGGTGGGGAGGGAGGAGGACCAGATACAATAGTTTCCAGAAAAATTTCCGCTTCCGGATACTTTTCCCTCAACGGTTCTTCCCACTCGTTCATAAATGCAGTGGCACTCGATTGTTCTCTGTCAATTCGAACAAGCACTTGGCCAGTGTTTTCTCCAGATCGGTTAAGACCAGAACTGAAAAGATTCGGCAGGCCAGATCCAGCATATACAGCTGTCTCTGTAACATCCTCATCGGCTGATTCGAGAAAACCAGCCATATCTCTTAATTGCTCTTCCGTATCTTCTAGTGTTGTTCCCTGCTGATTTTCTATAGAAATTGTTACTTCTGGACGGTCCGCAGCAGGGAAAAACTCGAATGGTATACGTATCACTAACAAAGCGAGTAGTACACATAATAGCAAACCGGCGAAAGCTGTAATGAATGGTTTTTTGGTGGTTAAAGGTAATATACGGTCCGCATAAACACCCTCTAGTCGATCGAAGACTTTGCCTAGTATACCGTTTTTTGCTTTTGTCCTCTTTTTCCGCCTTCTTTTCCTAACATACTGTACGGTAGGAATGAAGGTCAGAGCAATAATAGTCGATGCAATGAGTGTAAAAATGAGAACGGATGGTAAAGCCCGAATGAAATCACCATTTGTCCCTGATAAAAAGGTCAATGGAAAAAAGCTGAATATAATCATCAAGGTAGAGGTGATAATAGATTTTCCGACTTCCTTGACTCCCCTGAGGGTTCCTTCAAGTGGATCGTCCCCGAGTTGGAATCTACGTTGGATATTATCATTCACGACGATGGCATCATCCACAAGTATTCCTATAGCGATAATCATTCCTATAATGGAAATTTGGTTTAAATCTACCCCGACATAAGGTAAAGGTGTTAAACCGATAATAATGGAAATCGGGATGGCAAGTGCTACCAAAAGTGCGGACGATATTGGCAACCCTAAGATCATAATAATGATGACAGCCAGGAAAGATATAGAAAAGGAAGTAAGAAGACTTGAGAACACTTCATCGATGACTGTGCTTTGGGTATAAAAGCGATCGACGGTTATACCTGAAGGTAGTTCTTCTGATAATCCCTCCATACGGTCTGTCAGTTGATTTTGAAGGGCACTGATATTGACTCCTTCTTCTGCAAGGATTGTAACAGATATGGCTGATTGATCATCATAGGAAATGAGATCATCCACGTTTTGATTTGTTATTTCAATGCTTCCAACATCCTTTAAGGCTATCGATTCTCCTTCAGGTGATCGGCCAACATTGAGCTTCTCCATTTCTTCAATGTCTGTGTACTTAGTGAAAACCAGTTGTTTGATTTCACCATTGTTTTTTTCTGTACCAATTGCTGAAGGACTGATTTCTTCTTGTAACGTGCTAATAACCGAAAAGGGAGCTAACTGGTTTTCATTCAATCGATCATTATCTAAAGTTACCGAAACTTTTTCTTCTGGTAGTCCTTTGATTAATATGGAATCGACCCCGGGTATACTTGTTAATTGATCTTCCCATTCACCCATTACATTTCTTAGATTGTACAATGACGAACGGTTATCCGCTAAAAGGTGGTAAGAGGCTACTGCTGATGTGGAGAGATCTGTATTAACACTCGGATTCTGAACCTCATCTGGGAAATTACGTGAAACATCCGACACAGTCTGGCGTATTTGTGCTTTTGTTGTCTCGGTATTTACATCTCCTGATAAAGTAGCAGTTATTGTTCCAAATCCTGTAGTGGAAGCCGATGTAATTTCATCAATCCCTACCGTATCCAAAAGTTCTTCTTCAAGTGGATTGATTATCGTTCGTTCCACTTCTTGTGGAGTGGCCCCGGGATAAGCGGTAGAAATAGACGCAACATTTACATTGATTTCAGGGATTTCTCTCTTAGGTAGTTGAAAATAAGTAAAAATACCTGTGAATATCAACAGAATGACAAACATCCAGACGATTTTGTTGTAGGTAAGTATTGTCTTCATTTTTTCTCCTCCTATTGTTGCAGTTACTTCATCCTCTTCAGTATAAACTTTTTTCTGACACATGTGTCAATTATTTGTTTGCTCAATGTGCTGAAGGGAAATAAACTTGTAAACGCTTTACATTTTCAGAAAACTCGTATATAATTGCTATCCCATTGAATAGGGAGGGATAAATAATGGAAAAAAATCAATTAATAGATGAAGCTAAGAAAATTCGGGAGAGAGCATACACACCATATTCTAAATTCCCTGTAGGAGCAGCTCTTTTAACGGAGGATGGAACACTATTTACAGGATGTAATATAGAAAATGCTGCTTACCCAGTTACTTGTTGCGCAGAACGGGTAGCCATTTTTAAAGCTATCACAGAAGGATACTTCAAGTTTAGTAAACTTGCGGTTGTCGCTGATACACAGAGACCTGTACCCCCTTGTGGTTCATGTCGCCAGGTCATGAGTGAATTCTTCGGATCAGATGTAACGATTTTTACTACGAACCTTCAAGGGGAAACAAAGACTTTTACAATGGAAGAGATTCTTCCTTTTTCTTTTGCACCCTCGGATTTGCCAGAAGACCAATAAGGAAAGCACAAAAAAGAGAGGTGAAAAATCATCTCTCTTTTTTGTGCTTAACTGTGGAAGGATAAATATAAGAAGGAAAAATGCTCGTCTAATAATTTTCAGAGCCAGGATCCATCCTCCCTCGGAAAAGGAACTCAAACTTTCTCCATCCGTTTTGTTTATGGGCTTTTCTTGAGCCAGGGCGCTTGTGCTTTATTCCAAAAAGGCTATTAACTCTAATAAACTAATGGATATGATGATATCGCCTAGTACATTCATGGGTTTTGTGACATACGCTGATAAGGAATACAGAACAAGGAGTGAAAGCATAATGCATCAACAATCTATGCAGGGCTCTTGCGGTTGTGGACCGATGTCACCAGCAGGGAATCGCCGCCCGGTTGTATGTCCCGTCCAAAACTGCGTAGTAGATAATTATTTCTGTGAAAATCAGGATTATATCCACCCGACGCATATTTTAGTAAGAAATAATCACATGTTGAACAATAACCATTACTTCCCATATATGGTTTCTGAACAAAACAATTTTCAGACACAGGATTTCGCTTTTCCTCAAGGGTCTTCCCCGGATTATAATTGGATGGACTATATGAACCCACAGGAAATGGGGCAAAGTCAAATGCCCATGATGAACGATGATGATATGGAAGGCATGATGGGGCAAGGTCAGATGCCGATGATGGGGCAAGGCCAGATGCCGATGATGGGGCAGGGCCAGATGCCCATGATGGGGCAAGGCCAGATGCCCATGATGGGGCAGGGCCAGATGCCGATGATGGGGCAGGGCCAGATGCCGATGATGGGACCTGGATCAAACGGATAAGGATAATAAGCCACTAGTTGTGGCTTATTTCTTTTTTTATCAATCCATTATAAAATAATAGGTACCCATTTTAAGGAGGGATCAACATGAAGACTCTGGTGGTAACAGGATACAAGCCGATGGAAATGGGGATTTTTAAACAGAAAGACCCTAAGGTAGAATTTGTTAAAGAAACGATTAAAAAGAGACTCTTATCATACATAGATGAAGGACTGGAGTGGGTGCTCATATCTGGACAAATGGGGGTGGAACTTTGGACAGCTGAAATTGTTTTAGATTTAAAAGAGGAGTTTGAAATTAACCTGGGCGTCCTCCCGCCATTTGAGAATCAAGAAGAGAGATGGCCGGAAGATTTGAAATTGATTTACGAAGAAATGTCCATGCTTGCTGACTTTTATCAGCCGATATATAAGAAAGGTTATCAAGGACCATACCAATTCAGGGCTAAAGACCAATTTCTTATCGATCATTCCGATGGTTGTCTTGTGCTTTATGATGAAGATACGGAAGGTAGCCCGCAATACTTCTTACGCCTGGCTAAAAAAGCTCAAGAACAGGGAAATTACCAAATATTATATATCACTCCCTTAGATATAGATGAAACGGTCGAAGAACTTCGAATGGCTGATCCCGATTACTGGAGCCAATAAAAATTTAGAATGAAATTGACAATTAAGCGACCTTCTGAAAAAATAAAGATAATGTGTTGAACAGAGGTGAAAAAAATGAACTTAGAAGAGTATCATTTGAGCGGTAAGGATATACTGGAGAAAGACTTTAAAACTTCTATGCGTGGGTACAATCAGGAAGAGGTAGATGAGTACCTTGATTTGATTATCCAGGATTACGACCGTTTTCAACAGGAGATTGAACGGTTGGAGCAAGAGAATGAACGTCTGAAAAAGATGTCCTCCCGTGAGTCGACTCAGCGGCAGAGACAAACACAAACATCAACGAATAACCATCAAGTCAACTATGACATTTTGAAGCGTGTATCTAATTTAGAAAAGGCTGTTTTCGGAAACAAATATGCCGATTGATTCACCTGGATTTTCCATGTGACAAAGGTTCGGCGATTTGTTATAATGAATTAGCACGTCAATTATGACGTTCCTAACTTCATTAAAACCAAAACATTTGAATACTCGGGTAATCGCTGCTTGGTTCAACCATGCAGAGGAAAGTCCATGCTCGCACAAGCTGAGATGCTTGTAGTGTTCGTGCTTGACGAAACCATAAGTCAAGGGAGTTCTTAAGAACTTACGGCAGGGAAAATTCCTACGTCTTCGGATAGGGAATGAATACCTTGAAAGTGCCACAGTGACGGAGTCGGAGTAGAAATACTTCGAGTGGAACGAGGTAAACCCCACGAGCGAGCAACCCAAATATAGGTAGGGGCACTTTTTAATGGGAAATGAACCAGAGAAGAGGCCGTTTAACGGCAGATAGATGATTGCCACCGGAGTACGAGGTTGACCACCGATTGCAGTACAATGGGACAAAACATGGCTTACAGAGTATTCAAAGGTCGCTAATGATACAATTCACACCCTTCTGAAAAGCCTAAAGCTTTTTAGAAGGGTTTTTTATTGTTACATAATAGGAGGTAATAAAATGCCAAGAAAGGTTACTTTAATTGCAACATCAGCTATGGGACTGGAATCCATTGTTGGGAAAGAGGTTAAAGCACTGGGTTATGAAGATATCCAGGTGGAGAATGGCCGTGTCGTTTTTGAAGCGGATGTGTCTGCGATTCCGAGAGCTAATCTATGGTTGCGTAGTGCAGATCGGGTTAAGTTACAAGTCGGAAGATTCAAAGCTACAACTTTTGATGAACTATTTGAAAAAACGAAAGCTTTACCATGGGAAGCATTCATAGATGAAAAAGGAGAATTTCCTGTGGTCGGGAAATCGGTAAAGTCTAAATTATACAGTGTTCCTGACTGCCAATCTATTGTAAAAAAAGCGATTGTCGAAAAACTTAAAATGAAACACGGGATTTCAACTTGGTTAGAAGAGACAGGGGCTTTTTACCGGGTGGAGGTAGCCATTCATAAAGATGAAGCCCTTCTGACCCTCGACACGTCAGGCAGTGGTTTGCACAAGAGGGGTTATCGTGTGGGGCAAGGAGAAGCACCACTCAAAGAAACACTCGCGGCTGCTCTTGTACAAGTTACGAACTGGAACCCTGATCAACCGTTTGTAGATCCGTTTTGTGGATCAGGGACTATTGCTATTGAAGCCGCATTGATTGGGCAGAATATTGCACCTGGCTTCAATAGGGAGTTTGCTTCTGAAAATTGGGGGTTCATTTCCCAAAAAGTTTGGGACGAAGCTTTCCAGGAAGCAGAAGAATCTGCTAATTATGATCAAGCATTGAACATTGTGGGATCAGATATAGACCCTGGCTTGATTGACATTGCTAAGAAAAATGCGATGGAAGCAGGACTCGGTGATTTGATTACATGGAAGCAAATGCAGGCAAGCGATTTTAATCCGAAGCAGGAAAATGGCTACCTTGTGTCAAATCCTCCTTATGGAGAGCGAATGGGTGACCGTGAAGAAGTAGAAGAGATGTATCGTGATCTTGGTTCTATTATGCGCGACCACCCAACATGGAGTGTATATATCCTTACTTCCCATGAAGGGTTCGAGAAGCTTTACGGTGCATCCGCAACAAAAAAACGAAAGCTCTTTAATGGATTTATCAAGACCGATTACTACCAATATTTCGGCAAGAAATTGAAGTCTAAGCCGAATAATGGAAAAGGCTTTGGCTTTTAACGTCCTAATCCATTCAAGCAGGCATCATTTTATGTAGGGAGAGATGGCTTTGAATCGTACAACAGAACAAAAATTCATGGATCTTTTAAAAGAACAGTCAGCTTATGGGGAAGCGATTGGATTGATGGCATGGGATATGCGGACAAAAGCTCCACGAAAAGGGATAGAAGGTCGCTCAGAAGTTTTAGGTGTCCTGTCGCAAAAAGTTCATGAAATCCAGACATCCCCTGAAATGCGTGAGTATATCGATGAACTGAAAGGGAATGTAGACGATTCGGTTTTGGAGAGGGCTCTGGAGGAAGCAGAAGAAACTTATGATAAAACCGCAAAAATACCAACAGACGAATATCGGGCTTATGTCACACTCCAATCAAAAGCTGAGTCGATGTGGGCAGAAGCGAAAGAAAACAATGATTTTGAGAGCTTTCGCCCATATCTAGAGCAGCTTGTAGAGTATAATCGTAAGTTCGCTGAATATTGGGGATATAAGAACCATCGTTATGATGCGCTGCTCCATAATTATGAACCAGGTGTTACCGTCGAGGTATTGGATGAAGTGTTTCCTAAAGTAAGGAAAGCCTTGACGGATTTACTGAATCAGACCCAGGAAGCTCCTATCCAACCAGACCCTTCTGTTCTCGAAGGTCATTTCCCGAAAGAAAAGCAGGCACAGTTTAGTGAAGCGATTTTAGCACGGATGGGATATGATTTCGAAGCAGGCCGTTTAGATGAAACTGTGCACCCTTTCGCTATCGGTTTGAATACGAATGATGTTAGGGTCACTACCAAATATGATGAAAAAGACTTCCGAACAGCAGTTTTTGGTACGATTCATGAGGGTGGGCATGCGTTATACGAGCAAAATATCAATTCGAAATTAGCTTTCACTCCCCTGGCAGATGGGACAAGTATGGGTATTCATGAATCACAGTCTCTGTTTTGGGAAAATTTTATTGCACGAAGTAAAGGGTTTTGGAAAAGCCATTACGAGTTATTCAAAACATACGCTCCCGATAGCTTTCAAAGCTTACCATTAGAAAAATTTTACCGGGCTGTCAATGAAGTGAAACCGTCTCTTATCCGAATTGAAGCTGATGAACTTACCTATTGTTTGCATATCATGGTACGGTACGAATTAGAAAAAGCACTTATTGGCGGCGAAATTGAAGTGAAGGACTTACCTGAGCTTTGGAATCAGAAAATGAAAGATTATCTAGGTGTTGTCCCTGAGAATGATGCAGAAGGATTGCTTCAGGATATTCATTGGTCCGGGGGAGACTTCGGATATTTTCCTTCTTATGCCTTAGGTTATATGTATGCTGCACAGTTAGATGCAAAAATGCGAGAATCTATTGATGTGGACAAATGGGTTGAAGCTGGAGATTTTAAAGAAATTAAAAATTGGCTTACACAAAATGTTCATCAATATGGCAAGATGAAAAAACCTTTGGAGATTATGAATGATGTAACAGGAGAAGGATTGAATCCTGATTATCTTGTTCACTACTTGACTGAAAAGTATAAAAAGATTTATGGTTTCTAAATATCCATTATAGTTGAAGTTTGCAGGCAATATTAAATTTAAAAAGCCCGACTGCCATTGCAGTCGGGCTTTTTAAATTTATCATCGTATCTATTACGACATTTCTTTCATCAAGTTAGGTGTAGCTGGGAAGCCTGCATCCTGAAGTATTTCACCGAATTGATCGTTGAATTCAGTAAACTTTTCTTCAGCAGCTGTAAAATCAGCATTCTCCATGTTGTCTGTCAAAGCAGTTTCTACTTCTTCATAATAAGCTTGAAGAGCAGGAAGTGTTTCTTCAATGTTTGTTTTCATCTCTTCTGGCAAATCTGCCTCCACTGCATAATCACCTGCCGCTGCAGCTCCCTCACTTGCAGCTTTTTTCGCTTCTTCACCAGTTTGTTGGATCGCTTGTTCATCTACTTCTTCTGCTGATAGAGCTTCTTGATAAGCATTGATTTTTTGTTGGAAAGTTTTGAACGTATTTGTCAAGTCCATTTGAACATTAAGTAATTCTTTCTTCACCGCTTGCTCATCCATCTCTTGATTCTCGCTTGTTTGTTCTGTTTCGTTATTTGTTTCTCCATTGGTGCCTTCTTCTGAATCGCTTCCACAACCAGCGACGGCTACTACACTTAAAATTCCTAAGGCGAGTATCCATTTCTTCATTTTTATGACCCCTTTCTACTGTATACAAACATTATTCTATGGCAGGCACATAATTATGTAAATAATTTGCAAAAATGTTATACTATACTGAAAATTCAATGTTATTTATGGAGGATTTTTAATGTACTTACCAGACTTCAGGTTAGATAATAAACTGGCGGTTATTACCGGTGGAACAAAAGGGATTGGTAAAGCCATAACACTAGCTTTTGCAGAATCCGGATCAGATGTGATTATCATTGCAAGAAACGAAAAGGATCTGCAACAAACAAAAGGGGAAGTGGAAGCGTTGGGGCGAAAAGCCTTTACGATTTGCCACGATATTAATGAATACCCACAAATTAAATCAGAAGTAGAAAAAGTACGAGAAGGCCGTTCCTTGGACGTGTGGGTGAATAATGCGGGAATGAATATAAGAAGTGAAGCAGAGCATGTAACTGAAGAAGAGTGGGATCAAATCATTTCTACGAATATGAGAAGTGCATTTTTCCTCTCTCAATATGCAGGAACGGTGATGAAGGAAGCAGGAAAAGGAAAGATCATTAACATTTCTTCCGTCGGCGGACACACAGCTCTAAGAACAGGTGTGGTATATGCTATGACGAAGAGTGCGCTCATACAGATGACCAAAAATTTAGCGCTGGAATGGGGCAAATATAATATTAATGTCAATGCAATAGGTCCATGGTATTTCCCTACTGCTTTAACAGAAAAATTATTACTGGACAAGGAGTATGTGCAAGCAATACTCGAACGGACCCCTCTGAACCGTATTGGTAAGCTTGAGGAATTAAGCGGTGCCGCTGTCTTCCTTGCTTCTGATGCGGGTAATTATATGACAGGGCAGACGCTATTTGTAGATGGCGGAATGACTATATATGGTTTTTAACGAAAACTTAGAAATAAAAGGTGCTTAAAAATCTAATAACGAATGATAACAAAAACGAGTCTAAAACTATATAGTTTTAGACTCGTTGTTTATTGCTGAGCCTATCAAGCGACGGATAATCGTCAGGAGCCGTCATAATTATCCCTTTTGCTGCGCATATTATTACAAAGGGGGATGACGATGCCATACATACTCTCGACAGGAATCCGTTGTGCAGACCATTCATTTACACAATCTGATATACAAAAGCTGGTATATAACTTGTTTCCTCTAAAGGAAAAAGAAAAAAAGAGGTTACTTCCTATCTTTGAGAATGCAGAGATCAATGAACGACAATTTGCGGCTCCACTTGCTTGGTTTAAGGATGAACATGGGTTGCAAGAACGGAACGAGTTATATCATACTCAAGCACTTCAATACTGTACCCAGGCGGTTCAGTCTTGCTTAACAAATGAAGAGATGTTGAGTGTAAATATTTCTCCTGAGCTTATCGATCATATCCTTTTTATATCTTCAACCGGAATATCGACACCAACTCTGGATACTTATCTAATGAATGAGCTGAAGTTTGATGAAAACACCAGACGTACGCCCTTATTCGGGTTAGGATGCGCTGGAGGGACGAGCGGTGTTGCGAAAGCACAAGAATGGTTGCTTGGCCATCCAGAAAAAAATGTTCTAATTGTCTGCGTTGAATTATGTAGCATAACATTCCAACCTGGAGATTCACGAGTGAGTAACTTTGTTGGTACCGCCCTTTTTGGGGATGGTGCATCAGCGGTCCTTGTCATCGGGGACCAATCACCATTACGACAAAAAGCAAAAGTACCTTTAGCTAAAATATTGAAGACGAGTTCAAGAACGAAACGGTATAGCACCAATGTGATGGGATGGAGAGTTATAGACACAGGTTTTGAAGTTATTTTCAATAAAAGCATACCGAGACTAGTTAAGGAATTTTGGAGCGTACATGCCAGGGAATTCACTGAAAATCAGGGATGGAAAATATCGGAATTCCCTTTTATTATAGCCCATCCCGGAGGAAGGAAAGTGCTGGAAGGATATAGAGAAGCGTTCAATTTAAATGAGCAAGCCCTTGAGATTTCAAAAAATATCTTGAAACGTCATGGCAATATGTCTTCACCGACTGTTCATTTTGTATTACATGAAGCACTAAAAAAGCAGCCTGTCAAAGGAACCAGAACTATTATGACATCACTGGGACCTGGATTTAGTTCAGAAATGGTCAGCTTGGAGTGGATGTAGATGGAGATACTTTTGTGGTTAATCTTTTCATTCCTCATTTTCCAAAGATTAGGGGAGCTTGCTCTGGCGAACAGGAATCGCAAATGGATGTTGGAGAGAGGAGCGAAAGAGCGGGGAGAAGGACACTATTTTTTATTTATTATCTTACACTCTTTTTTCTTCCTTTCCATTATGGCTGAATACATGTGGACTTCTTATCTGTTCACACCAGTTTTTTATGTTGCACTTGGCGCCTTCATCCTATTGCAAGTCTTACGTGTCTGGTGTATTTCAACACTCGGTAAGCGTTGGAATACCAGAATTCTCATAATCCCCGGCGAAGAGCCGATCCGTAAGGGTATATATAAATATATCCGCCACCCTAACTATATTATCGTATTTTTCGAACTACTGGTGATACCGGTTCTATTTCATGCTTATACAACAGCGCTCGTGTTTCCTTTTTTACATTTATTAGTGCTTGCAGTGAGAATTCCAGCAGAAGAGAGAGCGCTTCAGGAGCGGGTCTGAATATTCGAAATACGTTGCAGTGTGAATTGTTATTTGCTATAATCCTAATTAGTAATGAAAATCAGTTTCAATTAGAAGGGTGAGAGCAAATTTATGCTGATCATCATCATGCTAGTCGTGGCCGTATATAGCAGTTTGATGGTTTATCTACTGGCTAAAGTCGGAAATGCCCCTGCTCAATCAGTTCTGGATATGTTGAGAGGTAAGTCTGCTCGTTCCCCCAAAAAAACATATGAACAATCGATTTCAGCCAGGTGAGTCTCCACCCGGCTGATCTTTTTTGATATGATTATGATAAGATGAAAATGTCATAAAATTAAACTTTTTCATGCTGATTGCAGGTTTAGTTAAGGAGCATCTTATGGACAGAAATACATTAGCTTATTACCTTGAGGATCTCTGGAGTAAAGGTTTCAAACTTAGCGATGAAGATGTACAATTTATTTATTTTGGTAAGAACTCTACTAATGCTACGGAATGGAAAACGATTATCGCCTTGAGGATGACGCTGAAAATCCAAAAATCTTTTGATCCGAGTTTTTTTATAAGCGTTTTGGAATATGTATCCAGCCCTCACATTAAGCAAAAGCGTCAAGCTTACGAAGCCATCGAATCACGCCTCTCCATTGCCGAAACAACAAATCACTGACTAGAAGCAAAGCCCGGATCATGGTTGATCCGGGCTTTGTGCTGCTTGCAGGCAATCTTTTGCTAGTTTGTCTGCATTTTTATTTTGTTTTTCCGGGATCCATTTATAGAAGACATAGGAGAACTTTTTTTCTAATTCCAATACCTTTTGTAATAAGGGGAGAAATTTTTCATTTTTCGTATGTTGATTATCCAGTGTATCGACTGCAATTTTTGAATCAGATCGAACAGAAATGATTTGTCCAGGATATTTATCTTTACAAAGATCAAGTGCTCGTATAATTGCATGGAATTCGGCTTCGTGGTTTGTCCATATCCCGAGGGAAAACTGGTGCGCTTCTATTTGTTGATTGTTTTTAATTATAATTCCGGCAGCACTCATACCTGGGTCCCCATTACAGGCAGCATCGGTATAAACTTCAATCATGAATCAAACCTCCTTCACTCCGAATGCGGCATTTTTTTAGCAAGATAGAAGAATGGAGTATCTAAAGCGGCTACGAGGAATTTAATGACATAAGTAGTCAGGAAAATCTCTAGCCACACATCAAGCGGGTACACCCCATAAAAAGCGATAAGACAGAATATGCATGTATCTACCAACTGGCTGATCATTGTACTGCCATTATTTCTTATCCACAAATTTCGGTCAGAAGAAAAAATTTGCTTCAATTTTGCATAAAGCCAAACATCAAAATATTGACTCACAATATATGCGATAAGACTGCCGATGGCGATCCTTGGCACCAATCCGAATAATGTTTCAAGAGCAGGTTGAGCGATATCATTTTCTCCTGGATGGAATAGCAGGACAAACTGCATGATGATCGTCATTGTAATCAAAGTAGTGAAACCCATCCATACAGCTTTCTTTGCATCTTGCTTTCCGTACTTTTCGTTGAGGATATCTGTCGCCAAAAAGGCAGTCCCGTAAACAATATTCCCCAAAGTTGCATTCAACCCAAACATTTCGACTGTTTTAACGACCTGAATGTTGGCAATTACTGTTGACATACCGATCCATACAAACAAGCCTGGTTTCCCAAAAATGCGGTAAACAGTTAATAATAATCCAAAATTAATAATAGCAAATAAAATCCAAAGTAACTCATTACTCATCGTATATCCTCCTTAGTTTTGGTTTCGCGGGAATTTGCGAACCGCGGGTGAAAGAATCAACAGCCGTTCATTATACGATGGTTTGAACTATAAGACAAGTGGTGATAATTAGTCTTTCCACAAAGTTTATTTAAAATAAAGGAAGTCTTGACTTAAATTGATGGAAGTGAGATACATTCAGGAAGGGGGCATGGGCATTATTATATTTTTTGAAGAGTATTATAAAGAGGAATAAAACAAAAAAAGCAACCCATCAAGGGGTTGCTTTTTATTATGATCTATTCTTTCACAACGTTTGCAGCCTGTGGGCCACGGTCGCCTTCTACGATTTCGAACGTAACAGCTTGACCTTCTTCTAATGATTTGAATCCTTCTTCCTGGATCGCAGAGAAGTGAACGAATACGTCGTTTCCACCCTCAACTTGGATAAAGCCATATCCTTTTTCCGCATTAAACCATTTTACTGTACCATTTTGCATGATTTGTTTCCTCCTAAATCTTGCACGTAAGACGTGGAAATTACAAATAATAGACCGAAAAAAACTCACAGAAGCTTGGAAAAATAAAATCCGAAGCATTTCTATGAGGAACTACCTGTCATTTATCTTTCCGATCACGTTATTTGCTTAGTTCAAATATATCGTATGAAAAAAGGAGCGTCAATATTCTGATTTAATTAAATTTATACTAAATAAAACTCTTCTTAAATGAATGATGATATGTCTTCAAGCATGATTCAGGTACAATCATGAACACAGGCTATTGTCGAGGAAGGAATCCGTATTGACTTAGCAGGTGTTGTAATAACAAAGCTGTACCATCCTGATCATTCAGCTTTTGATTTATGGTCGAAGAGAGAATCATTCTGGGATTCCTTTAATGATTTTGCTACAATAATCTTGGTACATATGATTAAGGAGGGAAAATGATGCCGATTCATATTGGTTTGACTGGATGGGGGGACCATCCATCCCTTTATGCTGATCGAACAAGATCTGAGGAGAAGCTTTCCGCTTATGCTTCCCACTTCCCTGTAGTGGAAGTGGATACCGCTTTTTATGCGATCCAACCTCCCAGCCGTTATGAAAAATGGCTTAAAGATACTCCTGAATCGTTCTCTTTTGTTATCAAAGCCTTCCAGCAACTGACTGGCCATGACTGTGAAACAAGGTCCGTGCAGGAAGCAAAGGATTTAATAAAAAGGTATGAAGAATCGATTCAGCCAGTGTGGGAAAAAAGACAAATCAATGCCTTACTCTTTCAATTTCCCCCTTGGTTCGATGTAAGGAAAGAACATATCCGCAAATTACGGTATATACGAGAATGGCTTGAAGATTACCCGCTTGCGTTGGAATTTCGGAATCGTACATGGTTTGAAAAGGATTACTATCAGCAAACACTTTCTTTTATGAAAGACCAACAGTGGATTCACAGTATTTGTGATGAACCACAAGCAGGAGAAGGGTCCGTACCTAGAGTCCTCGTCCCGACGCATCCGGAGAAAACACTCGTTCGGTTCCATGGTCGCAATGTTCATGGATGGAACAAGAATGGAAGAAAAGATTGGCGTCAGGTTCGCTTTCTGTATCGGTATAATGAAGAGGAATTAAAGGAATGGAAAGAACAAGTGATAAAGCTTGAAGAAAAAACTCCAGAAGTGACTCTGCTTTTTAATAACAATTCCGGTGGAGATGCTGCCGAAAACGCAAAGGAAATGCAGGAATTATTAAATATTAAATATGATGACTTAAATCCAAGACAAATGGACATGTTCAATTTTTAGGAGGCAACTATGGAACAAAGACAAGTGCTGGAAAAAGTTGAACAATTCGTTAAGAAATATTTTAATCAAGACTCTTCTGGCCATGATGTTGAACATATGAAACGGGTAGCAGTTTGGGCAAGGAATTTAGCTATAGAAGAAGGCGAAGATCCCTTTCTTTGTGAAGTAGCTGGATGGCTGCACGATATCGGAGATCGGAAACTTTTTAAAAAACCTGAAGAAGCTATTATTGTTAGAGACGATTTCCTACGTACTGTTGGATTTTCAGAAGAAGATGTGGAAACCATATGTAATGCGATCGGAACTGTTTCCTTTAGTAAAGGACAGAATCCACGTTCCCTGATCGGGGCGATCGTGCAGGATGCTGATCGCTTGGATGCTATAGGGGCGATTGGAATAGCCAGAGCTTTCGCTTACGGAGGTTCGCAAAACCAGCCCATCTATAGTTCAGGTGGTCAAAGTTCGATTGGACACTTTCATGAAAAATTACTTCATTTATCTACTTTGATCAATACAGAAAGTGGGAAAAAAGAGGCTGAATACAGACATCACTTTATGGTCCGGTTTTTAGAAGAGTTTGATCGTGAACAACAACTAGGGAAAGAAGGAGAATGATAATCATGAAAAACGAGCAAGCTTATTTGAATTTATGTGATCATGTGATGAAGGAAGGTGCAGAGAAAGGAGACCGTACAGGGACAGGGACTTTTTCCGTGTTTGGTCACCAAATGCGTTTCCAATTACAGGACGGTTTCCCGTTAATGACCACCAAACGTGTACCCTTTAAGCTTATTGCAAGTGAATTGCTCTGGTTTATTAAAGGGGACACGAATATTCGGTATCTTCTTCAACACAATAATAATATTTGGAACGAGTGGGCGTTTCAATCCTGGATCGAAAGCGAAGATTATAATGGACCGGATATGACAGATTTCGGTCGCAGAAGCCAGGTGGATGAAGCCTTCAAAGCAGAGTATGATCAACAGATGGACCAGTTTAAAAAACATATTTTAGAGGACGATGACTTCGCTGAAAAGTTTGGAGATTTGGGAGCTGTTTATGGTAAACAGTGGCGCCAGTGGCAATCGAGCCGCGGGGAGGTCATCGATCAACTGAAAAACGTGATAGAAAACATTAAAACAAACCCTGATTCCAGACGACATATCGTGACCGCCTGGAATCCAGAGGACGTACCGTCCAATATGGCTCTCCCGCCATGTCATGTCCTTTTCCAGTTTTATGTAGCAGATGGAAAGCTATCTTGCCAATTATATCAGAGAAGTGGAGATATTTTCTTAGGTGTGCCGTTTAATATCGCAAGCTATGCACTTCTTACTCATTTAATCGCACATGAATGTGGTTTAGAAGTTGGTGAATTCATCCATACCTTAGGAGACGCACATATTTACTCCAATCATAGAGAACAAATTAAAAAACAATTAAATCGTGAACCTAAGGCTTTGCCAGTTCTGTCTATTAATAAAGAGAAGAATAGTGTGTTTGACTTCGAACTAGAGGATCTTTCCATTGAAGGTTATAATCCTCACCCGAGCATCAAAGCACCCGTAGCCGTTTAAAATTTTAGGAAGAGGTGGAACACATGATATCATTCATTTTTGCAATGGATCGCAACCGACTAATTGGAAAGGATAACGATCTTCCCTGGCATATCCCTAACGATTTTAAATTCTTCAAAGATATGACCTGGGGGAAGACTATCATTATGGGAAGAAAGACATTTGAATCGTTCGGAAAGCCGCTTCCTGAACGAGAGCATATTGTCATCACTAAAAATCAAGAGTATGACAGAGAAGGTTGTACGGTGATCCATACTATTGATGAAATCCTTCAAATGGATAAAAATGAACCGGATAAGGAATGGTTTGTTATCGGGGGTAGTGTGCTTTTTGAAAAGATGCTTCCTTACGCTGACCGTATGTATTTAACATATATTGATGCAAGCTTTGAAGGGGATACGTACTTTCCAGAGTACGATGAATCAGAGTGGACACTAGTATCAGAAACAAAAGGGAAAAAAGATGATAAGAATCCATATGATTATTATTTCCGTACATACGATAGGAAAACTCTCTAAGGGGTGGACCGTATCGTCTTCATATATATACGGAGAATAAGTCTCGATCTCAGCCCTTTTTGAATATGGACGGACCAATGATCAGGAAATGAGTTGAAATGTTTAAATTAAATGGGAACTAGAGACAAGAAGTATAGGACATGATATGATTAGGGTGTTAATAGACGGATGATCCTATTTCATTTCTTTGTCTATTCCTGTAAAATAGACATATAGAACCTATTGAAGGCGGTGAATGTACATGCTGTCGAGTATCGGCATACCAGGATTGATTTTGATTTTAACCATCGCATTAGTCATTTTTGGTCCTAAAAAGCTTCCTGAAATCGGAAAAGCGGCTGGTGAGACACTGAAGGAATTCAAGAATTCAGCACGTGATCTCACGAGTGATACAAAAGAAGATAAAGTAGAAAAATAACATAAGTAAAATCGTATCCAAAGACATAACAGATGGAGTGATCAACAATGTTATCCAGCATTGGTGTCCCAGGTCTGATTCTGATTTTAATCATCGCGCTTGTCGTATTCGGACCTTCAAAGCTTCCTGAAATCGGGAAAGCATTTGGAAGCTCTTTGAAGGAGTTCAAGAAAGCCACTGGAGATATTATGTCCGATGATGAAAGCAGTAAGGCTGAAAAGAAAAACAAAGAATAAAATGAATAAAGAAGGTGTAAGGGGAAGCCCTTACATCTTCTTTTTGTCAGGCTCATAAAGGCCTGGAGGTGAAGCTATTGTCAGAAAAAAATAGGACACAAGATATTGAAATGAATGTAACGGAACACTTGAGTGAATTACGGAAACGGATTATATGGACATTAGTCTTTTTTATCGCTTTTTTTATTGCGGGGTTTCTTTACGTGGAAGAGATCCAGGCATTTTTCATTAAGGATTTGCCATTTGAATTGAATATGACTAGTCCTGGTGAAATTATTTGGATCATCTTTACAATTGCTAGTTTAGTCGCAATTGTTGGTACCTTACCAATTCTATCATTGCAATTATGGCTGTTCGTCAAACCGGCTTTGACACCAAAAGAGAGACGGGTGTCCTTAGCCTATATTCCCGCCATATTTTTATTGTTCCTTGGCGGATTGACATTCGGGTATTTCATATTCGTCGAATTCATTTTGCCTTTTTTATTATCCTTGAACGATGGCATGTTTAATGAAATATATACAGTAGAACGATATTTCCGTTTCTTATTCAGGGTTACGGTTCCATTCGCTGTATTATTTGAAATTCCGATAATAATTATGTTCTTGACTAGTCTAGGAATCGTTAATCCTGTATTCCTTGTTAAAGTAAGAAAGTATGCTTACTTCATTTTAATAATCATCGGTACGATTATTTCCCCACCAGATTTCATTTTACAATTGGTTGTTGCAGTCCCGCTGATTATTCTTTATGAAGTGAGTATTATCCTATCCAGAATTGTATACAGGAAAAAATTGCAGAATCATCGTGAATTCATGGAATCTGAAGATTAATGGAAAGAATCCTCGCTTGAGGATTCTTTTTTTTAAGTCAGTATCACTACTTGCAGCATTTCATAAAACTGCTTTTCAACAATATGGCATTATAGTGTAAGACTCGATTCGGAGATATTGTGAGTGCTTAAGGGGCTCCGGGAAACGGTTCGCCCCTTGCCCATAGGTGTTTATCAAAATCATTGGCGTAAACCTGTCCTATGTGGATGGAAGGATTATGCTATAACTGTACCCAAAGCTCCTCTCCTGTGAAGGTAGTTTCGAGATCTCTCTATCGCATGGTGGGTGGGTAAACGGGGAGACTCCTGTGGGGATGGATGAGCAGGCGGGACCCCGAAGTGCTTTAGATCGAGGAGGCTTGCCGCTAACCCCACGGAAAGCGACTCGGTTTCCCACCTACCATATTCACAACCAAACGTCTCGAAACTGAGTCTTCAATATTAGGGAGCTTAAGCTTGACGGGAGTGGGGCTGTTGTTAATGCTTTGCCGAATGAAGAAGTTCATGATAAAACTAAAGATAGAAAGTGTAAGGAGGAAACACGAATGAGATCGTTTTACCACTACATGATGAGATATAGAGGGAACAAGACAAATAATGAAGAAAAACAACTAGCGGAATGGATGTTCAGGGATCATAGCTTCCCTAAACAAGCAAAATCTTACGATGAAATAAGTCGTTATCTAGAGTGGAATGCTCCGTTTCCAAACGCTCTAGCTGTTTTCGATAGGCTTTATGAACAGTATCAAGTAGAAGAGCAATAGATTTGGAAGAGGTGAAATAATGAAAATAGTGCATACGGCAGACTGGCACTTGGGGAAAATTGTTAATTATGTACATATGACAGAGGACCAACGTCATATTCTTCATCAATTCATAGAGGTAGTAAAAAATGTAGAACCAGATGTAATCATTATCGCAGGTGATCTCTATGACAGGTCGATTCCACCGAAGCAGGCAGTCGAACTATTAAACGATACATTAACAACTTTGATTAATGATTTCCAAATTCCTGTCCTCGCCATATCAGGGAATCATGACAGTCCGGATCGGCTGGAATTCGGAAACCAGTTGTTCCGCAGCAGAGGACTATTCCTGGATACAAAATTGCAACAAGACAGGCAGCCGGTCATATTACATGATGACAATGGTCCCGTTTACTTTCATTTAATTCCCTATGTGGAACCAGCAGAAGTTGCGCATGTTTTTGAAAATGAGGAAATCAAATCACACCAACAGGCAGCCGAGAGACTAATCGAGGATATTGAGGAGCGTTTCGACTTTTCTGAAAGACATGTCTGGGTTGGTCATGCTTTTTTAGCTGGAGGAATGGAATCAGAATCAGAGGAACGTCTATCTATGATTGGCGGAAGCCCTTATGTAGATGCTCATCTCTTTAAAGATTTTTCCTATGTGGCACTTGGACACCTTCACCAATCACAGCGTGTCACGCAGGACTATATCCGCTATAGCGGCTCGATTTTGAAATATTCATTCTCAGAGGTCAATCATGAGAAATCAGTAACCGTCATTGATATGGACACAAGCGGTTCGTGTAATATTGAAAAAATCCCCCTTATTCCTAAACGGGATTTTCAAGTCATTGAAGGGTATTTTGAAGAATTGCTCGCAGGGAATGCGACAGAGCAAGTTGAGAACTATTTGCATATCCGGTTATTGGATGATGGACAACTTGTAGATCCGATGGGGAAATTACGACAAGTATATCCAAATATCCTCCATTTAGAAAGAAGACGCTCTAAGACGAACCCACAGCTGGAAGAACTTAATGAAGTAAGGGAGCGACAAAAACTTTCCCATGGTGAACTGTTTGCATCTTTTTATGAAGACATTAAAGGGGAAGCTATATCGGAAAACCGGAAAAAGATGATCGATGATGCAATTGATATTTTGAAAGAAGAAGAAAGGGGGCAATAATTATGAAGGCATTAGCCTTGACTATGTCTGCTTTTGGACCTTATCGCGATACTCAAACGGTTGATTTCACTGCACTAGGTGAAGAATCCATTTTTCTAATTACAGGCCCTACGGGAGCAGGTAAAACAACCATCTTTGATGCTATGTGTTTTGCTCTTTACGGCCGTGCAAGTGGAAGTGATCGTGATCAAGACTCGATGCGCAGTCATTTTGCTCAAACATCTGAACCTACTTATGTCGACTTCCAATTTGAATTGCGCGGAAAAACATACCGCATCATGCGGATGCCAAAACAAATGAAGAAGAAAGAAAGAGGCGAAGGGTATAAGGAAGAACCAGCCCGCGCTGAAGTATTCATGATTCATGATGGTTCAGAAAAACTGGTAGCTTCCAAAATTAAAGAAGTGAATGAACATATCGAAGAGGTTATGGGGCTGGATTATGAACAGTTCAGAAAGATGATTATGATTCCCCAAGGAGAGTTTCGAAAATTAATTTCAGAGAATAGTAAAGAACGGGAAGAGATTTTGCAACGGATTTTTAAAACAGAATTTTTCGCTCTTATGACGGATCACTTTAAGAAGCAAGCAAAGGATCTAGAAGCAGAAATCAAGCAATTTGAGTGGAAAATCACACAAGAAAAGCAGAAGATTCAATGGGGAGAAGCTTATGATGAGACGCTTGAGGATGAGGAACTATCTAAACTGACGGAACGTTTAAATAAACGGATCATTTCTCAAGAAGAAATGTACACAAACGAAAGAGATTATTTAAAAGAGTTGCAAAAAGAAGTAGACCAACTACAAAATGCCTTTTACAAAGCGAAACAAATACGGGAAATGTTTATAGAAAAAGAAAAGTTACAAAATGAAAAAAATCAATTGAATGACCAAAAAGAAGCCATCAGTCAAGTTGAAAAAGAACGCAACCTGGCAAAGAATGCAGCAGAAGTTCTGCCGTTCGAGAAGCAATACGACGAACGGAAGAGTGAACTGTCCCGTCTTCAAACAACACAAAAAGAAAAAGAACAGACACAACAGAAAGTACTTGCCCAATATCAGCAGATGGAAGAAGAATACAATAAAGAAGTTAAGAAAGAAGATCACCGAGAAAAACTGAAGCAAGAGTGGCAAAAGAAGCTTGAAGAAAAAGAGTTACTTGAAAAGTACTTGAAATTAACCAAAGAACTAGAGAGGGCAAAAAAAGATATGGAGTCTCAAGAAAGAGTACTCCTGGACACAAAAAAAGAACAAGCAGAAGTGTCGGAAAACATGAAAGAATTTAAAGAACAGTCTAAGCATCAGTCATCACTTGCTGAGACCATCTTTGATAAAAAAACTGCTTATCAAACGCTAATAAACAGACAGGAACTTCTAGCACGTCTCCAAACAGAATGGAGTAATTTAAAGCAAATGCGATCGGATTACCAGGCCTTCAAAAAAAAATATATCGGTTTCGAAAAAGAATACAAAGAAATGAAGGCTAAGTATGAATTAGCGATCGATGAAATTAGAAAACATTATGCTTATACATTGTCTTTAGACTTAGAAGCTGGTTCTGCCTGTCCGGTTTGTGGATCCCATGAACATCCGCATCATGCCCAACGACCAGGAGATGTCCTGGAAGGTTATGAATTGGAACAATTAAAGGATAATGCTAAACGCGCAGAAGAAGATTTCCAAAAAGCTCAACAGGAAATGGTACAAGTGAAATCTAATGGAGAAGCGCAGCGACAGCTTACCGAAAGGATCTTTAAGGATTTAGAAGGTTTTGTAGAGGAGCTTTCTGATGAATCAATTCAAAAAGCTTTAACACTATGCCTGAATAGTATACATGAGGTTAAACAAGAATGGTCTCAATTAGAACAAAAGAAAAATAATGCAGAAACAGCTCAGGAAAAATGGAATCAGTCAGAAAAAAAGTGGGAAAGTCTTAGAGAGCAAATTGAGATTTATCAAAGTAAGTATTACCAACAACAACAAATAAACGGAGAGCTTAAGACTCAATTAGATACATTAAAATCATCATTAGACTTCAATTCTACAGACCCTGATTATTTGAATAAAGAAACAGCTAGATTAGAGAAGCAATATAAACAAGCACAAGACCATTGGAAAAATACCCAAGCAAACTATCAAAAGAAGCGTGATCAATGGCAACAAATTCAAACAGCTGTTGAAGAAGGTCGTGCTTACATCGAGCAAGTAGAAAAAGCATTAATGGAACGAAAGGAACAATTTGATCAAACGCTTGTTCAATATTCTTTTGACTCCTATGAGGAATACAGGGAAGCACTCCGGACAAATCAAGAGCTGAGTCAATTGGATGATACCATTCAGCATTTCCATCAACGCGTTAATATTGTGAATGAACGACTGAATGAATTAATGGAGAAATTGAACGATGAAGAAAAACCTGATTTGCAATTATTAGAAGAACAAGTAAACGAGAAAAAAGAAAACTTGAACGTCCAACAGGATATGGTGAATAACTTGAAAATTACTCTGGAACAAAATAAAACCATTAAAGAAAATATACAGAAGTTCGTTGAAGAGCAAGGAGAGCTTGCTGATCGGTACTACGATATTGCAGAATTGGCCCAGTTAGCCAGGGGCGATAATCACTTGCGACTTTCTCTTGAACGTTATGTGTTAGCATCTTTCCTTGACGAAATTCTTATTCAAGCGAACTTACGTTTAGACCAGATGACCGATCACAGGTATCAATTGATTCGCAGTGATTCAATAGCTAAACGTGGAGCCCAAAGCGGTCTTGATCTTGAAGTGATTGATCACCATACTGGCCAACAACGGTCAGTCAAAACCTTATCAGGTGGGGAAGGGTTTAAAACCTCTCTAAGCCTTGCACTTGGTATGGCTGATGTTGTACAAGCCCACGCGGGGGGTGTCCAGCTTGACACTTTGTTCATAGATGAAGGGTTCGGTACATTGGATGAAATATCACTGGAACAAGCGATCGCATGTTTAAGAAGTTTACAGGATGGAAATCGAATGTTGGGGATCATATCCCATGTGCCGCAGTTAAAAGAAGAAATACCGGCTAAACTGCAAATTCAATCGGGGCCTAAAGGCTCTACGGTGGAATTTGTATTTCAATGAGAAATAAAGAGGAAATATTAGCTTCTTAGAAGAATAATAGAAATATTGCCAAAGAAGAACCGAGATTATTTTTCACGAATTTTGGTTCTTCGTCAATTTTCGTACCAGATTAGTCTTTTGTGTATAGGACAATTGTCATTTCTTGCGCTTGCCCGGGAAATATAAAAGATTATTATAGGAAATGAAAGGATAGGACAGTAATGCAAAATGATTGGCAGACGCAATTGGAAGCGGAATTTCATAAAGACTATTATTTAAATTTGCAAAAAAAGATAAAAGAAGAATATAAAAACGGAACTGTCTATCCTCCAAAAGAGGATATTTTCGCAGCCTTGGACTATACCTCGTTTGAAGAAACGAAAGTAGTCATCATCGGACAAGATCCTTACCATGGGAAGGGCCAGGCACATGGGTTCAGTTTCTCTGTGCTTCCTGGCAATCGGATCCCTCCCTCCCTTCGTAATATATATAAAGAATTGCAGATGGACCTCGGCATTGATCCGCCGAACCATGGTAGTCTATTACAATGGGCGAGGCAAGGGGTCTTACTCCTTAATGATGTATTAACAGTACGGGCGAACAATGCCAATTCTCATCGAGGCTTGGGGTGGGAAGTGTTTACAGATGCTATTATTCATGCTTTGAACCAGCGCGAAAGACCAGTAGTTTTCATACTTTGGGGGAAGCACGCCCAAAAGAAGGGGGCAGGGATTGATACAGAGAAACACCTTGTACTTACCTCTTCACACCCGAGCCCATTTGCTGCACATCGAGGTTTTTTTGGAAGTCGTCCTTTCTCAAAAACCAATCGTTTTCTTAAAGATAATGGAGAAGAACCGATTGATTGGAGGTTAAGTGATAATTTACCAGAACGATGAGCCCATACCAGAATCAATACCAGGGCATATGCTACAGTATTCTAAAGTTTCGGAGGGGTTATCATGTTTCCGACAGGTCAACCACCATTCCCTCCCATGGGTCAATTCCCTGGTTTTCAACAAACAGCTGCTCCACAAATGATGCGTTCCATTCCACCAATGGTTAATGGAGCAAGTCGAGGCTTTGGAGGCTTCGGTGGCATCCCGGGGTTTCTTAGTAATTCAGGTTTTGGAGGAGGAGCTCCCGGTTTCTTTGGGGCCTCTGGGCCCGGATTCGGATCGCAAGCCCTTGGGGCCGCAGGAGCAGCGGCTAAGTCCGGTGGCGCAGGATGGCTCGGTCATATGCAAACAGCATTAAAGGCGATGCAGTCTGCAGCTCCGATGATGCAACAATATGGTCCGATGTTGAAAAATCTCCCTGCCATGATCAACATGATGAAAATCATGAATGAACCGGATGATGACGAAGGTGATGACGTAGACACCGAAAGTGGCAGCAGAGAATCTGTCTCCTTGGATTGGGAATCGAGCAGTAGGATGGAGAGCATCAAGAAAGATAAAAAGAGAGGTCAAGGTGCATCACAGCCTAAATTATTTTTTTAGGCTGTGCGTGTGGCTTGATTTTTTTTATTGAATTAGCAAGAATAAAGACATAATAAACAAATGGAAACATTACCTACGTTTTACAGGAGGTTTTATTTTTGAATAATAAATTGGAAAAAGCGACATTCGCTGGAGGATGTTTTTGGTGCATGGTTGAACCCTTTGATGAACGACCTGGGATCGAATCCATCGTTTCCGGCTATACAGGTGGACACACAGAAAATCCGACCTATATGGAGGTCGTTTCAGAGGCGACCGGGCATCGTGAAGCTGTACAAATTACGTATAATCCCGAAATTTTCCCATATGAACGCCTTATAGAACTATTCTGGCAACAAATCGATCCTACTGATGGTCAAGGACAGTTTGCAGATCGTGGTCACTCCTATACAACCGCCATTTATTACCATAATGAAGAACAAAAGAAGATTGCCGAAGAAAGCAAGCAGGAAATTGCCCGGACAGGTATTTTCAAAAAACCAATCGTCACTGAAATTCTTCCAGCCGAGCATTTTTATCCGGCTGAAGATAAGCATCAGGACTATTACAAAAAGAATAGTTACCACTACAAAAGGTATAAGAAAGGCTCTGGGCGAGCGGATTTTATCCAAGCGCGTTGGAGCTACCCGAAGGACAAAGAGGAGCTAAAACAAAGGTTATCGGATATTCAATATAAAGTGACTCAGGAGAATGGCACAGAACGCCCGTTCCAAAACGAATTTCATGATCACGAAGAAGAAGGTATTTATGTAGATATCGTCTCTGGCGAACCTTTATTCAGTTCGACAGACAAGTATGACGCTGGTTGTGGCTGGCCGAGTTTTACAAAACCTATCGAAAAACAACAGATCAATGAGGAAGTCGATACGTCGCATGGAATGTTCCGGACAGAGGTCCGAAGCGATAAAGCGGATTCCCATCTCGGACATGTCTTTGATGATGGACCTACCGATAAAGGTGGCTTGCGGTATTGTATTAATTCGGCGGCATTGAGGTTCATTCCAAAAGACGATATGAAAGAACAAGGATACGGATATTTAAGCTATCTTTTCCAATGAATTTAATGCCTGAGTTTATCTCGTTCCTCGTTACACAGTGTTATAATGGAAGTTGAATGAGGAGGAACGAGTTTGGGTAGAAAACGTATTTTAACGAAAGAAGAAATCTTGATTGCTACTGGGGAACTCATCAAGGAGGAAGGCATCCATGGTGTGCACTTTAAGAAGCTTTCCGATGAACTCCAAGTAAGCAGAAGTACCCTGTATGAATATTTCAAAAACAAAGAGGATCTCATCCTTTCCTATCTAAAAAATATGATGGATGATATGAATCAGAAAATCGAAGACCTTCCTTCGGAAATGGAACCAAATGATAAGCTGCATCGCTTACTCTACATCTTCCTAGAACATGCAGAAACAAACAATATAGATCAGATGATACGCGAACTGCAAAGCAGCAATAAAAATCTTGCTATGTTTTATCGCACGAAAATGCATGAAGATCTTATGAAAACGTATGAAAAGATGATCCTATGGATTGAAGAAGCAAAGAATAAAGGAATCTGGAAAGAAAGCAGCAACTCAGAACTTATCGGTGATATGATTTTCCATTCGATTTTGTTTTCGAATCGTCAAAAGATCGGGGTGGAAGCAATGGCCGATCAATTGTTCGATATGATTGAATATGGGGTAGGTAAAGAAAAGTAAGCCGCTTTCCCGCTGGGAAGAGCGGCTTACTGTCTTTTAATACAGGTAAAGGAGGGGATTGTTATTTACCAGATATTAGCTACTTATGGAATAGGTCTTATTGGTGCACTTCTTTTCCTAGTTCTGCATATCCCGATTCCTTGGATTTTAGGACCGATTACAGCTGTGGTGTTATCAAAATATCTTCCTTGTTACCGAGCCGCAACACTTCCAGGAGCGAGAGATATTGCATTTACGGTACTGGGTGTCCAAATAGGTCTGACATTTACGGCAAATACCTTTTCATCCATTATTCCGTATTTGTTTCCATACACCTTATTGTCCTCACTGATGATAGGGATTAGTCTTCTAATAGGTTCATACATATCAAAAATAACATCAATCGATAAGATAACAGCATTAGTAGGTAGCTCTCCTGGTGGATTGTCAGCCATGATTGCTGTCAGCGAGTCCCTAAAAGGAAATAGTGCACTAGTTACAATTTTCCATACACTAAGGTTGATCAGTGTCTTATGTATTATTCCTTTTTATGTGGTTCATGGGGTTACACAACCTGATACGGCGGTAAATACAGAAATAGCTTCTATTAGCCAAGAAGGGGAATACTGGACAATCATTCTTTATATGATTTGTTTTCTGATTGGTTGGAAGACAAGAGATAGGGTGCCTGCTTCGCTTGTTATCCTCCCCATGCTCATTATTGGTGGGTTACAGCCTGCTGGTTTATCTATGTATAATTTGCCGGAGGTTGTATTTTTAGGAGCGCAACTTATAATTGGTTCTTATTTAGGGCAAACAATCTCTGTCAACGATCTCATCAAAGCAGGGAAAACGTGTATTTACTTTTTAACTCTTGCTACCTTTGTCATCACTCTTGGCATTCTTTTTTCATACATTTTATCATGGTGGACGGGAATGGCCCGTGTTACAGCCGTTCTTGCCCTGGCGCCTGGCGGATTGATCGAAATGGCTGTGACAGCAGAACAAGCAAATGCAGATCCTGCTATCGTAAGCTCCTTACAGACGATTCGTTTACTTACCATCGTGGTGATTCTCCCGTTATTATTTAAGAAATTTAAGTCTGTAAGACAAAGAGTGGCTGAAAAGGATTAACAGGTTACAAGAAAAGTGCCGGGATTAAACTGAGAGAAGTAATACATTTTGACTTTATCTCGAATTAAAGATAAAATAAGGTTAGAAAATGTTAATGATTACTGGAATATTATTATGTAAACAAATTATTTAGGAGGCATTACACTATGAATATGAAACATATTTTTCAAAAAGGTAATACAGACCGGGTATTACTACTCTTACACGGAACCGGTGGAACGGAACAGGATTTATTACCTGTAGGAAAAATGATAGACCCTGATGCCTCTGTATTATCCGTTAGAGGAAACGTTTCCGAAAATGGCATGCCTCGTTTCTTTAGAAGGTTACGGGAAGGTGTCTTTGATGAAGAGGATTTGATTGCCAGAACCAAAGAGCTGAACGAATTCCTTGATGAAGCAAGTGTGGAATACGGATTTGACCGCGATAACGTCGTTGCAGTAGGCTATTCTAATGGCGCAAATATTGCTGGAAGTCTGTTATTCCATTATGAGAAAAGTCTTGCAGGGGCTGTATTGCATCATCCGATGGTTCCGCGAAGAGGGATTGAAGTAGCAAATCAAACTGGACTCCCTGTTTTCATCGGGGCTGGTGAAAATGACCCTATTTGTCCTGCCCAGGAAACAAAGGATCTAAACGATTACCTTACGCATGCAGGTGCAAATGTAACAGTACACTGGGAACGAATGGGGCACCAGTTGACGGAAAATGAAGTGAAAACAGCAGCAACCTGGTATAAGGAACAACTTTAACAGTAGGAATGATTGAGTCCAAGTATTGTTTCGTTGTATGATAATAAAACAAAGGGAAACAAGGAGGACTAGTCATGATCCATAAAAATTGGGAAAACAATGAAACCATCAAACAAATTGAATGTGTTCATAATGATGCAAAGAAATTCGTCGTAGAAAATGTTCTAACACCAGGTAAAGTTTACGATGTTAAAAATGAAAGTGAAGAGTTTTATTTTGTTATTGATAATTCAGGCCGTATGGGTGGTTTTTACAAGGAATATTTTAAAGAAGTTTGATTTAATGGAACCGAGGGGCAATCCCCTCGGTTTTTTATACTTTCTCCTTCGTCTTCCAAGTACTTTGATCCACAGGGGATGGATTGGATCTACAATATAAAAAGATCTTTTCCAAGCCTTTGATGAACTCAGGGCGGAAGGAACAAAACCTCTGCCTCAACGAATCATCCATGCTCAGACACTCGCTCCAGATTTAATAGCACGTCTTAGAGAAGTAAAACCATATATTGAACCCAGCCTTCTTTCCTCGTGGGGGAATGGGACAAAAAACAAAACTGGTCCCCCGAGAGTCTCCTTCCTTATTGTGATGCGTTTAATAATTTGATGAAGGCACATATTCCTCTTACGTTGAGCTCCGATTTACCTATAGGAGCCCTCGACCCGTTTCAAACCATTTCAGCAGCAGTAAATAGAACTGACCTAGAAGGTAACCCTGATGGGGGCTGGATGACTCAAGAAAAGTTAACGATCGATGATGCCTATTTCTGTCTCACAAAAACTCCCGCAGAACTGGAATATAGAAATGAAGTTAAGGGTATAATAGAATCTGGTTATCAAGCAGACTTCCTAATATTAGACAAACATCCAAAAGAAGTAGACTCAAAGGACTTGACTGATATTAATGTGCTTGAAACTTGGCATAGAGGAAAGTGCGTATATAGAAAGTGAGAGTTTTCACAACTTTCCTTGTCAATACTCGTTCCATCAGCCATAATGGAGATAAGGTGATGGAAAGGGGAGGATGGGTACTGATGGATAAATTATATTTAGTGCGTCACAGTGAAACAGTTGGTCAACATGAGGATTCCCCGTTAACGAAACTTGGCGTCAGGCAGGCTCAAATGCTTGCTGCGTTTTTCGATCATTCTGGTCATCAAGTCGATAAAATTATATCAAGTCCATTTTTACGTGCTATTGAAACGATTAAGCCTTTTGCCCGTAACAAGGATTTGGAAATTGAATTGGATGGCCGCCTGGAAGAAAGGGTGCTCAGCAGAGAACCGTTGGATGATTGGGAGGAAGTTCTCCACGATACATTTGAAGATCCAGAGTTGAAATTTACAGGTGGCGAGTCTTCTGCGGAAGCAAAAAAACGGGTGATTTCCCTTATCGAAGAGTTGGAAAATAATGACTGTGGCAATGTCCTCCTCGTAACTCATGGCAATTTACTTGCTTTATTATTACAAAAATACAACCGTGAAATCGGTTTTTATGAATGGAAGCGATTATCGCGCCCAGATGTATTTTTAATACAGAAGCAGGGTGGAGAATATACGGTTGAACGAATTTGGAAAGATTGACGACTGTCGTCTCTTTCCTTTTCTTATGGACCCTTTTGCGAAAATAGTCGAAAGACTGAAGGAATTGCGATTTTTCATTAAAATCGTTATAGTATATTGTGGTGTTTATCTTAGCCATTAAAGGTGAATATTATATTATAAGCACACTTAATTCTACAAAAAGGAGGAGAAATCAAGATGGCATTTGTAATTACATCCCCTTGTAAAGATGAAAAAGCTGGTGAATGTGTGGATGTGTGCCCAGTTGATTGTATTGAAGAAGGGAAAGATATGTTCTATATCGATCCTGCGATTTGCATAGATTGTGGTGCGTGTGAAGCTGTTTGTCCAGTTGAAGCTATTTATATTGAGGACGAAGTACCTGAGGAAGAAACTCCATACATCGAACTGAACCGTAAGTTTTTTGAAGAACAATAAGTATCATATTCCAAGACCGTCTCTTTTTAAAGAGGCGGTCTTTTTACCATCCTTCTATTCTATCCCTAAGGCCGAGATATTTAGGATCTATGGTGAAAGTGGAAAGGGACTGGCTTTGCATACGTTTCTGGCCATGTTATATACACATGAAGTATATTGAAGTACCCCTTGCCAATAAAATAAGATGGCCGCAATGATGCGGTCATCTTTATTAATGGACGACTTTGAATTTTTTATGATGATTCATTTCCCTGTTATCTTCTATATCCAGGGCTTCAACTTTGCTGAAGGGCGTAGGTCCATGATCTATCTGTTTAATGAATTCATCCATCTTTTCATGTTTCCCTTCGGCTTCTATTAAAACAGTTCCGTCTGGTTGGTTTTTCACCCAACCGTTAACGCCAATTTGATCGGCTATTTGTTTAGTAGCAGCTCGGAATCCAACTCCCTGGACACGACCGTGAACTGTGATTTGCCGGTTTTCCATACATCCACCTCCTAACGTTTTCTCTATACATGTTCCCCGCTGCCTTTTTATTACAAACATTTAAAAGGAGGATTTACAAATGAATGAAATTAAAATTGAAGAGATTGAAGGTTTTTCTTTCGGCCAGGCGGAAAGCCCGGATGGTTTGACAGGATGTACCGTAGTGTTGAGTAAACAAGGAGCGATTGCCGGTGTCGATGTTCGAGGTGGTTCTCCAGGGACGAGGGAAACAGACCTCTTACATTCTGATAATCTTGTTCAACAAATCCATGGGGTTTTTCTGTCTGGAGGAAGTGCATTCGGACTCGATGTCGGTTCAGGCGTGATGAGGTTCCTTGAAGAAAAGGAAATTGGTTTTGATGTCGATATCACCCGTGTACCAATCGTCCCTGGTGCGATACTGTTTGATTTAGTGGGTCGACCAACAATGAGACGCCCTGATGCCGAGATGGGTTACCAGGCTGCAGAACGAGCGTACCTTCATACTTCAATCGAACAAGGAAATTTCGGAGCAGGAGCGGGGGCGAGTGTAGGAAAAGCGCTCGGTCGCCACCATAGTATGAAAGGTGGTATTGGAAGTTATGCATGTCAAATTGGAGGTATAAAGGTCGGAGCTCTGATTGCAGTCAATTGTTTTGGAGATGTTATCGATCCAAAAAGTGGAAAGGTAGTGGCTGGTTTACATAAAGGAGGTAATTTTTTAAATAGTGAACAACAACTAATTGAACAGATGAAGACAACGTCTACGAATCGATTTTCTCAAAACACGACCATTGGGGTAGTGGTGACAAATGCAAGAGTAGACAAACCGCAAGCAAACAAATTGGCTAGTTTATCTCATGATGGATTCGCTCGCACCATACGTCCCTCTCATACTTTTGTGGATGGGGATACATTATTTTTTATGGGACATAAAGATGGAGGGGCATGTGACTTGAATAGTCTTGGAACATTAGCTACCATTTGTGTAGAAAAAGCTATTATCAATGCAGTCCGGCATGCTTCGTCTACGCCTGGATTCATTGCTGCACGTGATCTACATAAGAAAGGGGAAAAAGAATGAATGTTTTTGTTTATGGTTCGCTTTGTAAACATCAAGAGGATCATCACTATATAGAGAAATATACATGCTTGTCTGAACAAGCCTCTGTGAAAGGAAGACTCTTCAGCAATTCCTATGTTAATCCTCACCTTATCAAAGATGAGTTGCACATGTGCTATGGAGAATTATACGAGGTTGATGAAGAAAAACTGGGAGAACTGGATGATCTCCATAACGTGGCAGAAAAAAATCCACAATTCAAGAGAGAAAGTAGTACGGTTTTAACGGAACAGGGATTAACGCAGGCAGAAGTGTTTTATTGGTCTCATTCTCCAGAAGGCAGCCCTGTTCCTAATAACGATTGGAAAGTGCATCAATATTTTCGCCAAGGTTCTATTCAATATTTTGCTTATGGCTCCTGTATGGATGATTATAGACTTACAACACATGGGGTTGAATCGTTATTTAAAGATGTAAGAGGAAGTGGTGTCTTATACGATTATGAACTTGCTTTTTCGTGTCATTACAATGACGGTTCGAGAGCTGACATTAAAGAAAAGAAAGGAAGTAAGCTCGAAGGTGTCGTTTATGAAAACATAAAGGAAGATGCTATCAGTTATTTGTACCAGCGTGAAGGGGTGGATTCGAAGGTTTACCGTCCAACAATTGTAGATGTATTGGTGGATAATGAAAAAAGAATACAGGTCTTACTTTTACTGTTATCGATAAGAAAGAGAATATAGCTCCACCTTTCCATTATGCGGAAGAAATACTTAGGGGCGGTGCTAAATACTTGTCAGAACCTTACCTGACTTCTTTAGAACATCGCTTTCTCCATGAATTGAAAGTAGATGACTTTCAAGGTTATTTAAATAAAAGAAGTCAAAGCTGATGCATTAATGGACCTACCACTGTCAACCTTCTCTTTTAGAGAAAATCAGATACTCTTCAGCGGTTATTCTCGTGCAAAGGATAATCGCTGTAAATTCTTCATTACATAATTTTCGAAGGAGAACTGGAAAAAACTTGGACTGATATCCCCCAGAAATTTATGAATGTATGAACAGAGATCCAGAAGGTGAGAGTTTCCCATCGTTTGAGTTGTGCCATAAGAAACAGAGTCTCTTCAAAAACATTCTTGAGCTCAGACTAGGATTAGGAGTAGAATAAGATTTAACAATGGACGCTAAAGGAGACCGCACATGACTCAGATGACAGATATGAGCATTAATAAAATTCGGAATTTATACAGTTTTTTAAATGATCAGGAGTTTGCAGTACAAAGAGAAAAATTATTGGATTTATATGAAAAAGAACGGAACAAAGAAATGGTCATTGGTTTCGCTGGTCACTTCTCTGCAGGGAAGTCCACGATGATCAATACGTTATTGGACGAAGACCTTTTACCTTCCAGCCCAATCCCGACAAGTGCCAATATTGTTAAGTTAAAATCAGGGGATATAAAAACTGTTGTGCATTTTCAAAACGGCAGCTCAGTAAAGTATGAAGAGGAAGTGGATATGCGTACGATCCAAAATTTGTGTAAAGATGGAGAAACCATTACAGGTATAGAAATAAGTCGGCCACAAAGTTCTCTTCCTCCCCACATCTCTGTAGTCGATACACCAGGGGTTGATTCGACAAATGATGCTGACAGGTTGATTACAGAGTCATCCTTACATCTTATGGATTATATGTATTACATCATGGACTATAATCACGTCCAATCAGAAGTGAATTTAATGTTCCTTCTTGAAATGCAACGAAGGAAGACTCCTTTCTCTATTGTCATCAATCAGGTAGATAAGCATATAGAAAGCGAACTCACTTTTCAGGATTACCGGACAAGCGTGATAGAAGCGTTTTCTCGTTGGGGGATTGAACCTGATCAGTTGTATTTCACTTCCATGAGGGATTTCTCTCTAACCATCAATGATTTTATCCAGTTGAAAGAAGATTTTCATTCTTTATTTAACCAAGAGGAAACAATGGCACAAAAACAGTTGCTCCATCAAGTAAAAGGAATTGCAGAAGAGGCTGCTTTTAATTATTCCGATTTGCAAGAAGAGGAAATACAATCTTTGCGAGAGAAAATAGAGGAAGCGGAAGACGCAATCCAAAAAAGTCCTCTCGAAGAAGAATGGATGGAGAAACAAATAAACCTCAAAGAAGAAGCAGAAGAAGATTTTCAAAATAAAGTGCTTCACTTTATTACGAACGCCTATCTCATACCAAGTTCTTTGAGAGAATATGCTGAATTGTACTTAGAAGCAATGCAACCAGAGTTTAAAGTAGGAATCTTTTTTTCTCATAAAAAGACGGAAGAAGAGCGACTAGAGAGAAAGAGAGTTTTTCACCAAAAACTAAATGAGTCCATTGAACAAAATCTCCATTGGCCTGTACGGGAACGGATGTTGAAACTCTTAGAACAATTCAACATTACAGACTCTGAATTAATACATAACGTTCAAAATTCGACGTTTGATTATCCGGAAGAGCGACTATCTTCACTCGTTCAACCTGGTGCATCTGTTACAGGTGCCTATGTCCTGCGTTATACAGATGAAGTTGCAAAGAACATTCGAAAACTTGCAAAGGAATGGGTGATCGAACAGTGGAGGGGTTCTTTATATGACGCTGTAGAGCGAAAGAAAAGCTCTGTAAAGAATCAGTATGCATCTGTTTTCGATGCTTATATAGAAAAGCAGGTTTATCAAAACCGCATGAAAGAATTAAATGAGAAAATGAAAAATTTCCGATATGAAATGACTTCTCAAATGGAAGAATCAACGCTAACCGATCATAACGATCAAATATTCAATGATTTAGAAAAGCGCCAGCAGTCGATGGAGAGTCGTTCCATGGCCGAGTTCTCGTTTGATCAAGAGGAAAAAGCAGAAATTGGAAACAAGGATCCAATTCCTGATAGGGAGCAATCACATTCCACTGTAGATCAAGCGATTCAAAAAGCAGATGAAACATTGAAAAACATCAAAGGAATAGACGGACTCCAAAGGCTATCTCAACAGTTGGAGAATAAACGAGAGCGATTGGCGCACAGGCAGTATACTGTCGCTCTTTTCGGTGCTTTTAGTGCTGGTAAATCCAGTTTTGCAAATGCTCTTTTAGGAGATTTAATTTTACCCGTTTCACCGAACCCTACAACAGCGACAATAAACAAAATATCGCCACCAACAGAAGATAAGCCGAACCACACGATAGAAGCTCATATTAAGAGTAAAGAAGAGATGCTGGAGGACTTGACACCTATTTTGGAGGAAATCAGCATCAATGAGACCTCATTAGACGACATTTGTTCGATAGTGGAGCAGATGAATGAAGCGGATTGGACGACTCTGGATCATAAAAATCATTCATTCCTACGGGCGTTCATTGAAGGGTACCCAGAGATGAAAACTCATTTCGGACAATGCATACACGTGGATTGGAGTGATTTTTCTTCCTATGTTGCAAAAGAAGAAAAGTCATGTTTCATCGAATCCATGGAATTGTACTATGATTGCCCTTGGACAAGAGCTGGTGTCACCCTAGTCGATACTCCTGGGGCAGACTCTGTCAACGCACGTCATACAGATGTCAGTTTTGAATATATCAAGGACGCTGATGCTGTTTTATTTGTAACCTATTATAATCATCCGTTTTCCCAGGCTGATCAATCGTTCTTGACTCAGCTTGGAAGGGTCAAAGACAGCTTTGCGATGGATAAAATGTTCTTCCTGATTAATGCTGCTGATTTGGCGAAATCGGATGAAGAATTAGAACAAGTCGAAAATTATGTCAAAGAACAATTAAATAGCTTCCAAATTCGTAACCCTAAGATGTATTCCGTTTCAAGTTTGCATGCCCTTCAGGAAAAACAAAAAGACATCAAAAAACATTCTGGAATGACGAACTTTGAACAGAACTTCCGGAGTTTTTTGGATGAAGAACTCGCTCAAATGATGATCGCTTCTATTGAAGAAGATGTGGTTCAAGTGATGCGTGTGTTAGAAAGCTACATTGAAACAAGCCAAATGAATGAAGAAGACCGCAGGAAGGAAATAGTGAAAGTAAAAGAAGATGAAGAAGTTGCTCTTCAATTATTCAAACACAGTTTTGCAACAGGGGCACAGGATGCTTTGCATAATAAAGTGGAAAAGCAAATGCATTATGTGCACGAACGGATGATGCTGAATTTTACTGACTTATTTAAACGACATTACAATCCTGCCACAATAAAGAAAGACGGAGACATAAAAGAAGCATTAATGAGAGCCCAGGAAAATTTACTGAAAGAACTAAGTTTTGAAATGATTCAAGAAACCAAAGCTGTCTGTATTCGGATGGAACGTTTTGTAGAAGACTTAATAGCTCAGGCGAAAGATCGTATGGAAAGCGAATTAATGATGATCCATCGCACATTAAAATTATCAAAATATGACATGGAAGATTTGCCACTTCCTGTTTTAGAAGGTAACGTAGATATTCAAAGTAAAGAAAAGGCTCAGCTGAGGAAATATTTCAAAAATCCTAAAGCGTTTTTCGAGAGAAACGAAAAGGAAGAAATGAAAACCTCAATGGCCGACCTCCTTTCCACTCCACTAAAAGTAGAGTTGGAGCAAATGCAGCAAAAGGTCACTGACCACTATGTGGAACAATGGCTACAGGCGTATGACCGTCGTATGGAAGACTGGGAGCGGGATGTTTTAAATCATTTCACCCACCTTCTTTCTCACCTTGAGAACCCTATTGAATCAGATGAACTAGAAGCAATACTTTTGAAGATTCAAACGTTCTAAACAGGTTATTCCATTCATAAAATAAACCATTAAAGAATCCCCTTTATCTAAGGACTTCTTCCTCCTCCTTAGACGAGGGGATTTTTCTATATCCTCCTACCTTGACATAAACCTTCCCATTCCTTCATACAAATACATGGAAAGGGGGAAGGTTAATATGTATATTCAGCATCAAGGCTCATACAGACAAACTTTCGCTTCAGAAACAGCATATGGGGAGTTTTTAAGCAGCCCACTTGCTCCTGAATTAAAAGGAACTGTTCAATTTTACCAAATGCCATACGGGGTGGAAGTGTTCGTTCAAGTCGGAGGACTTCCTGACTTTAAAAAGTCCAAAAACGGAAAGCAAATCGGTCCTCACGGCTTTCATATCCATGAAAAAGGGGTCTGTGAAATCGGCGATGGCAAAGAACCTTTCTCTTCTGCGGGGGGGCATTGGAATCCTGATGGTCAACCACACGGCAATCACGCAGGAGATTTTCCAGTACTTTTTTCCAATCAAGGCAGGGCGAGGATGATCTTTTTTACAGACCGTTTCCAAGTGAGTGATATTATTGGTAAGACAGTCATCATCCACGAGGGGCCAGATGACTATCAGTCCCAGCCAAGTGGAGATTCAGGGAGAAGAATAGCGTGTGCCCTCATTAAAAAAATCAATTAATGGAATAAATCCCCTTCCTCTTGTATATAATATTCCTGTAGGCAATTAGACGCTTTGCTTGACTTCACCGGTGAGTCATAGTATAGTGTTAAAAAGATATAAAGTTTACCAATATTAAGAAATTTAGTCACCTATTATAAAGAGTGATCAATCCTTATTGGTACTTTTTATAATATGTGATTTTTTCTTTATTGCAAAACGCATATTAATTTTAGAAATATTGGAGGATCCATTCCTATGAAAACAGGTACAGTGAAGTGGTTTAACGCGGAAAAAGGTTTCGGTTTTATCGAGGTTGAAGGAGAAGACGATGTATTCGTACACTTCAGCGCAATCAACGAAGAAGGCTTCAAGTCTCTAGAAGAAGGGCAAGCTGTAGAGTTTGAAGTGACTGAAGGAAATCGCGGACCACAAGCTGCAAACGTCACGAAACTATAATAAAACTAATAAAGAGGCTGGCTTTTGTGGTCAGCCTTTTTTATATCATTTAGAGTCTAAAGGGGGCTTACATCGATGGCTTTCGGTAAAAAGAATCAGGCAGAGGTCAAAGAAGAAGATACAAAGATTTGGGTGTGCACATCTGAGGATTGCAACTGCTGGATGAGAGACAACTTTAGAACAAATGACGACAAGAAATGTCCTATGTGCGGCAGTCAAATGGAGGAAGAAAATAAGGTCCTTCAAGTCGTAGAAAATAATAGTTTGTACTATAAATCTGATTCTTAAGACTCCTGAGCGGTTGCTACTTTGCAATCGCTTTTTCTTATTCTATCCTGGATGTTGAGGAACTGCATGGATGCCAAACACAAAAACAAAGACCATCATCTTCATCTTCTACATAGAGGAGATTGGTTCAATCAAAAACATTCGGCAAATTAAGTTCAGAGCCAAACATTCCGTCTTTGAAAGTCTAAGAACGTAATGGACGACTTAGTGTACTGTACACTGGTTCAAAGCACGATTATTTTAAACTGTCATCCTAACCATAAGAATGATATAATTTTGTTTGTTAAACAATCGTAAGTACTGGAGGATTTTTCATGTTAACAGTAAATAATGTCGGTCTTCGCTTCGGCGATCAGAAGTTATTTGAAGACGTCAATATAAAATTCACCCCTGGCAATTGCTATGGCTTGATCGGAGCAAACGGGGCAGGTAAATCCACCTTCTTAAAAATCTTGAGTGGAGAAATCGAACCTCAAACAGGGGATGTAAGCCTTAAAAAGGACCAGCGTCTCGCTGTCCTTAAGCAGAACCACTTCGAATATGATGAATATAAGGTTTTAGAAACGGTAATCATGGGGCACACACGTCTATACGAAGTGATGCAAGAGAAAGATGCTATTTATATGAAGGGAGACTTCTCTGAAGAAGACGGAATGCGGGCAGCTGAACTCGAAGGAGAGTTCGCTGAAATGAATGGTTGGGAAGCGGATTCTGATGCTGCGCGTTTATTGAAAGGTCTTGGTATCGGGGAAGAACTTCACGATAAACAAATGAGTGAGCTTGCAGGTTCAGAGAAGGTTAAAGTATTGCTTGCACAGGCGCTCTTTGGAAATCCAGACGTTCTATTACTCGATGAGCCTACCAACCACCTGGATATAAAAGCGATCCAATGGCTGGAAGACTTTTTGATCGATTTTGAAAATACGGTCATTGTCGTTTCACACGACCGTCACTTCTTAAATAATGTATGTACGCACATTGCCGATCTTGACTTCGGGAAAATTCAAATCTATGTTGGTAACTATGATTTCTGGTATGAATCCAGTCAGTTGGCTATGAAGATGGCCGAAGAACAAAACAAGAAAAAAGAAGAAAAAATCAAAGACCTGAAAGAATTTGTTGCCAGGTTCAGTGCCAATGCATCGAAGTCCAAGCAAGCAACCTCAAGAAAAAAATTGCTTGAAAAAATCACCCTCGATGATATACAGCCTTCCTCTAGAAAGTATCCTTATATCGCTTTTAAAGCAGATAGGGAAATCGGTAATGATTTACTGACAGTAGAAAATCTGTCTAAAACCATTGATGGTGTAAAAGTGTTGGATCAAGTAAGTTTCACACTTAATAAGGATGATAAAGTTGCACTTGTCGGTGCGAATGAAACTGCTAAAACCACTTTGTTCCAAATCCTTATGGGAGAAATGGAACCGGATGAAGGAACATACAAATGGGGAGTAACGACATCACAAAGCTATTTCCCTAAAGACAACTCTAAGTTCTTCGAGGGATCTAATTTATCTCTTGTAGAATGGTTGCGCCAATACTCTCCAGAAGATGAAACAGAAACCTTCCTTCGTAGTTTCTTAGGTCGTATGCTTTTCTCCGGAGAAGAAGCCTTGAAAAAAGCGAATGTCCTATCAGGTGGAGAAAAGGTTCGCTGTATGTTATCGAAGATGATGCTTTCAGGTGCGAACGTTCTTCTACTCGATGAACCAACCAACCACTTAGACTTGGAATCCATTACTTCCTTAAACAAAGGGCTGATTAATTTTAAAGGATCGGTTATCTTTGCATCTCACGACCATGAGTTCATCCAAACGATTGCTAACCGTATAATTGAAATTACATCAAATGGCGGAATCGTTGATAAGGAAATGAGTTATGATGAATTCTTAAATGACCCGGAAGTTCAAAAACAAATAGCAGCAAAACAAGCATAATTCAAAGCGTCTACCCTTATGGGATAGACGCTTTTTTTCGCTAAAATATGTTTTTATTTTGATTTTAAAGGGAAAAAAATATATAAATTGACAGCATCCTAGTTTGTATTATTTTGACGAATAGATACATTTTATGGGTATTTTTGACTGATATACAGTGCAAATGCCGAGTTTGTAATGCTGATGCAATGTACATGTAAGGATTGCAACGAAACTGTTGCTTGTTTGTTCTTATCATATTTCGAGATTCTGGTAATCTTGTAATTGTGAATTGATCACCGAAAGAAATCTAGTGATCGACCAATCAAGAGGAGGCAGAATCTCATGAAAAAAACCGTATTTTCTGTTGCAGCTACCGTAGCCTTAACTGGAGTTTTCGCCACAACCGTAAGTGCAGACGCAAATGAACATACTATCAATAAAGGGGAGACACTTTGGGGGATCTCTCAACAATATAATGTATCCGTTAATGATCTGAAATCGTGGAACAACCTAAATTCGAATTTGATTTACCCAAATCAAACTCTGACAGTTTCTAGCGAAGCTAAATCCAGCAATTCTTCATCTACTAAGTCTTCGAATACATCCACGTATACTGTGAAGTCCGGAGACACGTTGTACGCCATTTCACAAAAATTTAATACTTCTGTTGACCAGCTAATGGCGTGGAACAATCTGACTTCTACCCTCATTCATCCAGGTGACCAGTTCAAAGTCGATGGACAGGCAGTAAAGACAAGTACTCCAAGCTCGACCAGTACTACTACTAAGACGAGTACGAATACATCAACAGCTACTCAGACCAGTACAAGTCAGGATTCTGGAAATGACGTCATCAAAGAATTCACAGCAGAAGCTACTGCTTATACGGCTTACTGCACAGGATGCAGCGGTGTGACTGCCACAGGCATCGATTTAAAAGCAAATCCTAACCAAAAAGTCATCGCTGTCGATCCGAATGTGATTCCACTTGGCTCTAAAGTGTATGTGGAAGGTTACGGTACAGCAATCGCAGGAGACACAGGCGGAGCAATCAACGGAAACCGTATTGATATCTTCATGCCATCCCGTGAGGACGCATTGAGTTTTGGCAGACAGTCAGTTAAAGTTCAAGTATTAGCGGACTAATAGAACTATATTGCTAATAACTCCTTTCTATAAAAATAGAAAGGAGTTTTTGTTTGGAGTTGTATTGCTTTCAACCCAGATGACTTATTGGTAGACTATAGTCAAAATAAATCCTTGAAAGGAGATGCTATGATGAGAGCAATCGTACACGAAGGAAAGAATGGACTCGAAGGTCTTCAAGTAAAAGAAATGGCTGAGAAGAACTTGGCGGAAAATGAGGTTAAGATTAAAATACATACAGCAGGAATGAATCGAAGGGATTTAGCAGTGATTACGAAGCGGCATACCGCTGAAGACCCTGCTTTGATACCAGGATCAGATGCTTCCGGTGTAGTGGAAGCCATTGGTGAAAATGTGAAGAGATTTAAAGAAGGAGATGAAGTTGTTGTCAATCCGGGTCTAGGTTGGCAAAAGAATAGTGACGCACCTCCGGAAGGTTTTGAAATTGTGGGTCTTCCTGATCACGGGACATTTGCTGAATATTATTTATGTACAGAAGATCATGTGGAAAAGAAACCAGCGCATTTGTCTTTCGAAGAAGCCGGAGTCTTACCTCTTGCTGCTTTGACTGCTTATCGTGCCTTATTCACCAGAGGGAAATTACAAGCGGATCAAACAGTTATGTTGCCAGGGATCGGAAGCGGAGTGTTGACGTTTGCTTTGAAGTTTGCAAAAGCAATCGGTGCCAGGGTCATTGTTACCTCCCGTTCCGAACAAAAGCAGGAAGAAGCATTAAAATTGGGAGCGGATATAGCTATTTCCACAGAAGCAGATTGGCAGGAGGCTCTAAAATCAGAAAAAGTTGATCTTCTGATCGAAAGTATTGGAAATGCCACCTTTAATAAATCGCTTAACGTTATTCGTAAGGGTGGTACCATTGTGACTTTTGGTTCAACCACAGAAGATGAAGTGAGCTTCAATATTCGCCAATTCTTCTACGGACAATATAATCTATTAGGATCTACAATGGGAAGTGGAGAAGAACTGCGTGATATGCTTGCATTTGTTAGTAAACATGAAATCCGACCGCAGCTGGATAAGATTTTCACAGTAGAAGAACATAAACAAGCGTTTGAATATATCCGTGATTCTCAAAACTTCGGGAAAATTGGTTTTCGAATGACATAACATTCTTTCTTAAAACTTAGTAGCAACTCCGAACTTTTATTAAAAAACATACTATACAACCGAACGAATATTCGTATGAATGGACAATTGATCCACCTTTTATTGTAGAATAGTAGAAAGAGCTATTTTATAAGAAAGGGTGGATCAATTTGTCTCATAAAAACAATCCGAAACGATTTGCATTAAATATGAGTGCTGCACAATTCACCAAGTTCTATATTATGCACTTATTACAAGTTCATCAACCAATGATCAGTGAGCATTTTAAATCTGAATTCAAAAAATTGACTAATAACTGGGTTCCAGCACCGTCGACTTTATTAGATACATTACACGAAATGACGGAAGAGGGTTTACTACATCGAAAAGAAGATTATAAATCTCATGATAAAAAAAGGCAAAAGGTTTATTGGTATTCGCTAACAGATCAAGGTAAAGAAGAATTCGACGTATTGAAAAAAAGATATAAATTATTATTCGAAGAACAAATACACATACTTAAAAAGATCATGAATGATGTCTATCGTTGAGGGGAGGAGTCCGGATTTGAAGTTAAGTGTATTGGATCAAAGTCCAATTTCTAAAGGAACAACAGCCGAAGAAGCTTTGAGACAAACGATACAGTTAGCTAAACATACAGAAAAACTCAATTTCCATCGGTATTGGGTGGCGGAACATCATAGTACGAATGGACTTGCAAGTTCTTCACCAGAAGTTTTAATCAGTCAAATCGCTCAAGAAACGAATAGAATCCGGGTAGGCTCTGGAGGAGTTTTACTACCACAGTACAGTCCTTTCAAGGTTGCCGAGAATTTCCGTATGCTGGAAGCTTTCCATCCAGGGAGGATTGACCTTGGCTTAGGAAGATCTCCTGGTGGGGGACCTAAAACTCGTCTTGCGCTCACAGATGGAATAGAGAAGCCGCTCAGTTCCTTTTCAAGACAAGTTAAGGAGTTGCGTCATTTCTTATACAATTCTGTACCAAAAGGGGACAGGTACTTCGGAGTTACCGTGAGACCCGAAACTATTCATAACCCAGAGATGTGGATTCTCGGATTGTCAGCTAGAGGCGCAAAGCATGCTGCCATCAATGGAACTGGGTTCACTTTTGGCCACTTTATTAACCCTGACCAGGGGCAAGAGGCTATAACCACATACCGGGAAAGATTCAAACCTATAGCAGGATTAAAACAACCACAAGTAAATGTCTGTGTTTTTGTTGTCTGTGCGGAAACGGAAGAAAAAGCAGAAGAACTGGCAAAAAGTCAGGATTTATGGCTTTTAAAAGTAGAAAAAGGCTTAGATACACGTGTACCATCTACTGACGAAGCTGTCAATTACCCATACACTGAAGAAGAAGTGAAAAAAATCAGTCATAACCGTCGCCGTTGTATCATTGGAACACCAGAACAAGTTCAAGAACAGTTGGTAGCTTTATCAAAAATATACGACACAGAAGAATTCTTAATTATTACAAATATTTTCGAATTTGAAGAGAAAAAACGATCATATGAGCTTGTTTCTAAAATGTTTTAACAAAAAGTTCTACTCAATTAATCCAAAATATCCTCCTTTCACCCATACGAATTACTTCTAATTTTCATATATAGAAGTAAAGGGGGGAATTGGAATGAGTAAAGGATATGGTGGAGGCTTTGCGTTAATCGTTGTATTGTTTATTCTCCTAATTATTGTAGGAGCTTCTTGGTGGTATTAATCACTAAAAAGCGTGGCGTACCGCCACGCTTTTCCCTTTTTACATAAACAAACCGTTTTAAAAAGAGCCCATGTAAGCTATAATAAATACCATTACGTCTCGAAAAAGGATGAAATAACGTGAAAGATGTCAACATATTAGGTACTGTACAAGCTGGAAAAGTTGAAAAGAAAATTACGAACGCATTCCTTTTGAAAGTGGGGGATAAGGAAGTAGTTCTCCCGGATGAAGAAGTCGACCAGGAGATTGATTTGAATGATAAACTGCGCTGCTTCATTTATGAAGATAAAAAAGGAAAAATGGTCGCTACGATGAAAATACCCGAGGTAACCAATGAAACATATGGTTGGGCAGAAGTCGTTGAAGTGATTCCTAATATGGGAGTCTTCGTTGATATTGGATTGAATGATAAAGATATCCTTGTTTCAACTGACCATCTCCCCCTTTTGAAAACAGTGTGGCCTAAAGAAGGGGATTTTATGTTTGTGAGTCTGGAATTAGATAAGAAGGGGCGACTCCTCGCTGAACCAATCTCTGAACAGGAAGTTATCAATGATTTAGAGCCTGCCCCGGAAGATCTCCTTCATCAGGAAGTCACCGCTCGTGTCTATCGCTCCACTAAAGCGGGTTCCGCTGTATTGACGGGGGAAGGATACAGAGGATTTGTACATCCGACAGAAAGGAAAGAGGAGCCTAGATTGGGAGAAACAATTACTGCAAGGGTGATTGATGTCAAAGATGACGGAACAATCAACCTTTCTCTCCGCCCTCTAAAACAAGAGGGGATGAAAGAAGATGCAGAAGTGATTTATGATTACCTCGTAGAAAATGACGGGGTAATGCATTTACATGATAAAAGTGATCCTGAGGAGATCAGAAAAACTTTTAAAATTAGTAAATCGGCTTTCAAACGCGCATTAGGCCAATTATTAAAGGAAAGAAAAGTTATACAAAAAGACGGCAAGACTGTAATCAATCATGATCGCTCTTAAAACTTAGTAGCAACTCCGAAAAATAATTAAAAAAACAAGCATTCAAGTCCTCAGACTATATGCTTGTTTTTTTTATGATTTAATCCTCATATTCTAAACGTTGGCCATTATTATAAGTCACATAAAGCTTGAATTCTTTATAGGTCTCATCTAAACCGAAAACATTTAATACATCGTTTATGACTTCATCTTTTGAAGATTCCTCATCAAAACTCAACTCCATAAAGTGGGGAGTCAACTGATCAAAAGCTTTTTCTCCAGAAATCTCTTCTTTCCCAATTTCATTAATAACTGCTGTGGTCTGATCTCCTTGTTGCCGATATTCTATTTCGTAGGAGAGCGTATCAACGTAATCAATTTCAAGATCGAAAACCATGAAAGGTAATTTTGTTCCCTCCTTGTTTCCGATAGGGTGAGAAACATTTTTAATACCATCCGTACGTTCTGTAGACATTTGTTGTGGTTGGGAATCTTGGGCTCTTTCCTCGGGAGCACCTGTATTGCAACCGGTGAGTACAAGCATAGATAACATTACCAAAATGATTATATTTTTCATTTTTATCCCTCCATCTATTTTCCTTATTTAGGATGACCGATTTAGCTGCATTTCATAACAAAGCCTGGATTGAGTATACAATGTTAAAACAATGGTAGGAGATTATTACATTATAGAGAGGAAACTAAAGGGGGAATTTTCAATTTACTATGCGGCATCAACATTTCAGTCATTTTTCGGATTATTTATCAAATGGAGATAGTCCTCTCACAGACCTGTGAATGATAATCATTTTCATTGACAAAGTCTGTTAACTTCCTTACACTTTATTTGATAATGATAATCTTTATCAATTACAGATATCTTATGGGAGGTTGAAAGAAGAGTGAAAAAAGTACCATGCTTGATGTTTCTATTGTTAGTTGTATTTATGGCTGGTTGCAGCAATGGAGAAAGTAGTGAAGAAGTAACTTCAAAAGAAACTGCAGAGTCTAGAACAATTGAAGCAAGTACGGGGGAAGTTGAAATTACTGGTGTGCCAGAAAAAGTAGTTGTTTTAGAGTGGTCTTACATAGAGCATATGCTCCCTTTGGGGATCCAGCCTGTTGGAGTGGCAGATAAAGAAGGTTACGATAAATGGGTGAATGTAGGAGAACCGCTAGCTGATAAAGTGGAAGATGTGGGAACACGTTCGGAACCAAATTTTGAAGCGATCTCCCGCTTAGATCCCGATTTGATTATTGGAGCTGAATATAGACATGAAAGTTTTGCTGACAAACTGAATGAAATCGCTCCTACCGTGATGTTCGCTCCTTATTCAGAAGAAGGAGCAAGCGATCAATACGCACATATGAAAGATGAATTCAATTTAATGGCTGAAATTTTTAAAAAAGAAGAAAAGGCAGAACAAGTGATTTCTGATATGGAAATGGAAATGGCAGAATTGGGTGAAAGCATCGATAATACAGAAGAAATCCAAGCTGTGGTTACCCAGGCCTTCACTTCTCAAAATACACCGATACTTAGATTATTTACTGACAATTCAGTAGTGGCAGGGGTGCTGGATCAAATGGGAATTGAAAATGCAGTATCTACGGAGAAACCTGAAATTTACGGTTTCGTATCTTCAGATGTGGAATCCCTGCAAAATTATCAGGATGCTCACTTCTTTTACCTTGTTCAGGAAGATGATCCTATATTTGAAAACCTTGCTGATAATCCTGCATGGACGAATTTAAATTTTGTTGAAGAGGGGCGTACCTACAAGCTTCCAGGCGACATGGGAACTTTTGCTGGCCCTCTATCCGCTGAGCGATTAGCTAATGAAATCGCTGCAATATTGAATGAATAACACAAGAAAGCTGCCTTCTTTGAGGAGGTAGCTTTCTTGTGTGAATAGAGAGATATTTGATCACACATAAAGAGTTAAATCAAAGAGACATTTATATCTAACTTTTACATATAAAAACTTATAGAGAAAAAGAGCAGGAAAAACATTCCGGACAGCTTTAGATTTTAGGAGGGGTGAAAAGCAATTATTATATGTATTTGCTTTTCGGTTGAAGTAGTGAATCGAATATTGATCTATCAAACTTATTAAACCTAAAAGCATTGACAAAATTATTGAGAACGATTATCATTACCATGTATAAAAAATAAAGATAACGTAGGTGAGAGGATATGGAACAGTCGAAGTCCAATTTAGCTCAAATTATTCGTGAGCGCCGTTCTGTGAAGAGTGGTTATTTAGATAAGGAAGTACCGGAAGAACTTATTTCAGAGCTGTTAGAAGACGCGCGTTGGGCTCCTACGCACGGTTTAAGAGAACCATGGAGATTTATCTTTATACCAACTAAAGAAAAAGAAACTTTCGTGGAATCTCTAGTACAAACATTCCCAAAAGAGATGCAAGACAATAGAAGAAACTACTTCAGCCAACCAGCTGCGTTTCTCATTGCTGTTATGGATGAAGATCCTCGCCAAAAACAATGGGAAGAGAATTTCGGAGCGATTAGCTGTATGCTACAAAATTTCCAATTGTTAGCCTGGGAACGTCAACTTGGTGTTTGTTGGAAGACAAACCCGCAAATTCATGAACCTCGTGTGCGAGAACTCCTCGGGGTACAGCCAGGAGAGAAGATTGTAGGATTTATTCATATGGGATTTTTCGATCAACAACCTAAACAAAAGAAAAGAACGCCAATACAAGAAAAACTGACGATTTATAATGGTTAAACGGGAAGCACACCATGTTTTTTCAGGTGTGCTTCCCGTTTAATTTAATGGTGCTCATGAATATTATTTCGATTCTCAATAGTGTCTGACAGTCACATTTTAGTGCTCGTGAGGACCATTTCGATTCTCAATGATGACTGACAGTCACATTTTTAGTGCTCGCGAGGTTATTCCGTTTCTCAATGGTAAAGTGGAGTTCCATTAGCATGAAGCATCTTTATTAATCTTTATACTTAGAATCGAAAGCGATTAAAACAACATTCAGTTGGTTTTCTAATTCTTTTATTTGTTTTACTTTTTCAGATGGCAGTTCTGCATAATCAAAAGTCATAAAAACGCCTCCTTAAATGTAGCATACACAGGAAACCACTGATTTATCCAATGAGAAACTGTGTTGGACTATTCTCTTTATTAGATAGTGATGAAGGAAAAAAGTGCGTTACATTTATTAGACATTCATAACAAAGTATCAAAGAGGGACTTACATTTTAGAGAGCATACTGATGGACGAATTGGATAGGTGCATTTTATGATGGAGATATCAAAAAATTAAAGGGAGACGTTTATGAATTTTGTAGCCTTGGATTTTGAAACAGCAAATTCTTCCAGAGCATCTGTATGCTCTATCGGTATTGTGGAGTACGAAAATAGTGCTATTAAAAGGGAATATTACAGGCTTGTGAAGCCAAAGAACAATTATTTTTCCCCAATGAATATAAAAGTACATGGAATTACAAAACAAGATGTTGCTGATGCAAACGAATTCGATGTTCTATGGGAAGAAGAAATCAAGTCGATATTAGAAGGAAAGCTGGTCATTGCTCATAATGCACAGTTCGATATGGGTGTCCTGCGTGCTGTTCTGGATCAATATCAGCTGCCTTATCCGATGCTAGCATATAATTGTACTGTTAACATATCGAAAAAGACATGGACCTTAAATAAATACAACCTTAATATTGTGTCTGATTATCTGGGATTTACTTTTTCTCACCACCATGCATTAGATGATGCAAAAGCAGCTGGCCATATACTTCTTAGTGCAAAAGAAGAACTTGGCGCATCGAACTTGAAAGATTTAGTTGAAAGAACCGGCACAACGAACGGAATGATGTATGAAGGTGGATATGAGCCCGCTCGACTTAACAAAAGAAAACAAACCAGGAAAGCTTCAGCCAGGACCTTTATAGCCGCGAGTAGTGAGTTCGACAAAAATCATCCCTATTATAATTCTTCATTCGTTTTTACAGGGAGAATGAAAGAAATGAAAAGGGAAGAGGCCATTCAAAAAGTAGCCGAACTTGGAGGAATGTATCACTCTTCCATCGAAGCGACGACGAATTATCTTGTTCTGAGTGATAAAACATACGAAAACTATAAAAAAGGTCAGAAAACAAACAAGCTTGAAAGAGCAGAAACTTTGCTCAGTCAAGGGCATTCCATTGAAATCATATCCGAATCAGAATTTATCCAACACTTAACACACTCATCCAGAACTTAAGGATGAGTGTGTTTTTTATGTTAAGCAATTATAAGAGTTATAAAAGTTTACCATACCCGTTTGGCAGCCGGAAAAAGGGTTGAGCTGCAAATATTGTATTAATTGTGTTTTACTAAAAGCGTTTTTTACGGGTTATATATCGTCGATCTTTTAACCGTTGCGGGTGAACGGCTTTCGCTTTATTTGTAAGCTGGCCAAGATTCACTCCCGCACCGTACCGATAAGATTGCCAAACGATTTTAGTGCAATATTGCTCACCATCCCGATCTCCTAAAGGGGTCCATATACGATAGGCTGCCTTAGGATAATCATATAAAAGTTTTTCTGCGTATTGTGCTGCCTGTTGTCCCAAACTTTGGTCAAGTGGTGAAAAAAGGGTGATTTTATTAAACTTGTTAAAGTATCTTTCCATGGAATCTTTTATAATCCCTGCGGGGACAGAGTGAATTACTTCCTTCTTAGTGTCGACGATGCCCACATGACCTACAAAACGAGATTCTTTTCTTCCGATTGGTGAAAACAACAAATCACCTGGCAAAATATCTATACCTGAGCCAGGGTAAAATTGAGCTCTCTGTTGGGTGTATGGTGCATATCCACGGCGTGGTCGGAGTGAGATGGTCAATAAAACTGATAGCAGTATGCAAAATATCCTTCGCATAAAATAAAAACCCCATTTTTATTTCAGTATCTTTAAATCGTAGAGCAGCATAGGTGAAAATTCAAATATATTCGACGGTTTGCTCGAGGAATCTTTGGAATTAAGTCAAATAAGAACGTTGTTACAAAAGAAAATGCTTAAAAATACCGTTAGGGAACAAATGTTCGCAAAAGGAAGTGAATAGTATATTGAGAAGAATCGATATAGAAGAGAAAAATTCAGATGAAAACATGGCAAAAAGTACAGAAAGCTCAAACTGCTATGAGATCATTAGTCAAAGTTCTTATAAATCAATAAAGCATCCGAAAAGAGGAGGATAAATACGTGTTTCAATTATTTTATTATTTAGTTTACATAATATATATTATACTAAGTCAAAATGTAAATGGAAATTACGTCTCATAATCTAAGTATACTCCTGATAGTGAGACAGAATGGATTTTAATCTCTGGGTTTAGTTTTTGGTCAATAAAAAAATTATTGCTCTGCTAGTCATACTCATTCGATCTGGCAGCAAATTCAGCTTAAATAATGCATTTCATATAACTGATTTAATTTCGTTTTCTTATCTCGTATTTGCCTTACTTTTATTTGTCTTACTTTTCTCGCTTTCATATGTGTGTGTATTTTAAAATTTCACTAAACTTTGTTACTATACTAAACAGTTTTCTTATATATACGCAATATTCTTTATACCATTTGCTATTCTGCCTATAATGATCTTTTTATAGTAATTTTCCATTTGTGTAAACTGGCACAAGATAATCTGCTGTAATTCACGGTGGTTCTGCTCACTCAATGCTCCATCTGTTGTTATAATGATCTGAGTAACATTCCTACAGTTTACATAATTACTTGCCATATTTTATGTAATTCTCAAAACCATATATTCAAAAATTACACTTTTGCTTTACTTTTATCACCCAAATTCAGGAACTTTGGTTGATAATATAATTCAACACTTCCCCTCTCCTCTTCGCTATATACGCCTGGATATTCCGTATATACAAAAGCTTATCCATCCTACAGATTGCTGTCATAACCTGTAGTTAGTATGTCGGTAATTATTTTTTGTTCTTCCGTCCCACCCAGCGAAAAGTTTAATGCTGAATAGCATTGCTTATTTCCTTTTCCCTTTACTCTTTTCAATATTTTAATTGACCGAATCCTTAGTGAAATTTTGATGATTCTTTTGTTTTTATATTTCATATCGGAGTTGCTACTAAGTTTTAAGTGGAAATTGGTGGGATACAGTGTAAAAAGTGTCAAAAATGCGAGTCGAGAACGTTTGTTCGGTTATGGTTTTATTTTTTAAAGTTTGGAGTTGCTACTAAGTTTAATGTAGAATTCTTCATCATATGGATTGAATCAGCTTTTTCGTTATTGTATTAGATCTCTCTCTTGATCTGGGTTTGCCTTTTCTTATTTCACTAGTCTATATGTTAAAGATAGCCATCAGAAAACACTGATTTCCCTAGGCAACACAAAAGAAAGTCACAGAGCATTTACTCTGTGACTTTAACCTTTGTTTTTTTTGAGGCTGTCGCCGCACTTTCCTCAAATACTTTCAATGTCTTGTGATAGTACTCCAGAATCTGTTCGGATGGCTTTTGCCAGCTATACTTCTCAGCTTCTAACCTGGCATTTTTACATAACTTACGATACAATTCTTCATCCTCAAGTCGCTGAATTGCTTCAATCATACTATCAGTATTTTCATTCTCAAATAACAATCCTGTTTTACCGTCTTCTACTTGCTCCATTGTTGGACCGCTTTTAGCAGCGATAACTGGCAAACCTGAAGCCATTGCTTCTAATATCACTAGCCCCAGTGTCTCTGTTACGGATGGGAAGATGAGTGCATCTGAAGAAGAAAAGGCCTGAGCTAATTCTTCCCCATGCAAAAGCCCCGTAAAAACAGTGTTTGTTCCTTTGAATGTCTCTTCTAACTCTTGTTTCACTGGTCCATCTCCGACAAACGCAAGAGATATATCATCTCTTTGTTCCAACAATGGCCTGATTTTATGAATTTCTTTTTCAGGAGCCAACCTACCGACAAAGACTAGCAGTTTGTTTTCAGGTTTCCCTCCTGAAAGCCGGTTCCTCATCTGTTCATTTTTATGATGAGGATGATAGTGATCGATAGCAACTCCCCGGTCCCATACGCTTACATTATGGAAATTCTTTTCATCCAGTTCCTTTTTAATGGCCTTTGATGTACACAAATTTACGTCCGCATAGTTGTGCAACTTGCGAAAATACCACCAGACCAGTGGTTTGAATGGATATAACCGATAATAATCCAAATATTTCGGCACATGTGTATGGTAGGAAGCGATGAGAGGATAATCCAACTTGTCTGCATAGTAAACCCCAGACACACCGACAAGAGCAGGATTGACCACATGGACGAGGTCAGGGTCATGTTTCATTAACAAGTCCTTGACCCGTCGTTGTGGCATACTGAATTCTTTGGACCTGTAAAAAGGCATTTTCGTCGTTTTAACCCCTTCGACAATCGCCCCTTCATATTCCGTCACACCTAAATCCGGAGCAATGACGACGACTTCGTGCTGTTGTTTCCGCAAATATTTTATTGCTTCTTTTAATCGTGTAACGACTCCATCTGTGGATGGCAGGAATGTTTCTGTAATGATGGCGATCTTCAAAGCGGAAAACTCCTTACTTCCAAGTGATTGACGGCAATACGTTTTCTTGGATGATACGGTCTTTATGTTCTACTGCTGTACGGAGAATGTCACGGATGACATCGTCCGTAAGTAAGTGAGGCTCCAATCCAAGATCACGAAGTTTTGTATTGACTGCATTATAGTAGTGATTTTCATTTTCGATACGCGGATTCTCGATTTTCTTCACTTCTGTGTCAAAACCTTCTTCTTTCGCGATTTTTTGAACACGTTCAGCAAGGTCTTGAACAGAGAACCATTCTGTGAACTGGTTGAACACACGGAATTCACCTTTATCTGCAGGATTTTCTGCCGCGATTTCAACACAACGTACAGTGTCTTCAATGTTTAAGAATGCACGTGTTTGTCCACCAGAACCATATACGGTAATATCGTGACCTATCGCTGCCTGGTTGATGAAACGGTTAAGTGCTGTTCCGAAGACTCCATCATAATCTACACGGTTGACGAGCATAGGGTCTAGTTTAGTTTCTGCAGTATGAAGACCATATACAATCCCCTGGTTCAAATCTGTCGCTCTGATTCCCCAAATTTTACAAGCGAACATAATATTGTGACTATCATGAACTTTTGAAAGGTGATAGAAAGAACCGGGTTGTTTCGGATATGGAAGCGTATCTTTACGCCCTTTATGTTCAATTTCAATATAACCCTCTTCAATATCAATATTAGGAGTCCCATATTCACCCATCGTACCAAGTTTGATCAAATGACATTCTGGTGCATATTCTTTAATGGCATAGAGAACATTCAGATTTCCCATGACATTATTCGTTTGCGTATAAACAGCATGCTCACGATCAATCATCGAATATGGAGCGGAACGTTGTTCTGCAAAGTGAACGAATGCTTCAGGTTCCGTTTGGCGGAATACCTCACTGAGAAAATCATAATGATTCAAATCACCAATGAAAGTCTTGATTTCTTTTCCGGATACTTCTTTCCATTTCGCTACTCGTTCTTCTAATGAAGCAATCGGTGTAACGGAATTGGATCGTAGTTCCTCATCATATTTTCTTCTAACCAAATTATCAACGATTGTTACGTCATGACCCTGCTTGGATAAATATAATGCAGTCGGCCAACCGCAAAAACCGTCTCCCCCTGCTACAATAATTCTCATAATCTACCTCCTAGTTACATCTTACCTAATCGTATTCTATTTATAGTATGACCTCTTTTAGCTCATAGTCTTTGCATGGAACAATAACGCGTTGAGTCAGCTATTTAATCTTAACAAGGTCCCTACGTTTTTGACTTTACCATTAATTTTATTTTGAAACAATTAATTATCTGTTAAACCGTACATTCTATGTATGAAATATGGCGGGAAAGTCCTATCCTATTTACCCCAGTATCATTATCTTCTAAACATTTATTTAAAAAGAGAGCCTGCTTTTTACAGGCTCTTCAGGTAATCACTTTTCTTCTTCTGATGAAGTTTCCTCTTGTTCTTGGCCTTGCTTTTCCTTATTTTCGTCAGTGGCTGCTGCTTCATTCATCTGCCTTGCTTTATTTCCGTCAAAGCCATTGACGTTCCCACGGGAAACATAACTTTCCAACATTGCCTTTAGATCCATCCCGGTTGTTTCCTTCAATGATTCCTGGATGCCAAGCATGGTTGAGGTTACGCTATTCGCGACTTTTGCAGAACCGCCCTGAGAGTTTGATCCTCCCATATCTATCACTTTCATATCTTTGATTTGACTAATTGGAGCAGATACCTTTTCAGCATATTCTGGCAACACTTTAATCAGCATTTCCATCATTGCCGCTTCGCCGTACTGTTCCATTGCTCTAGCCATCCGTTCTTTAGAATCGGCTTCTGCAATACCTCGTTGCCGGATTACTTCCGCTTCGGACTCCCCTTTGATTCTCTCATTATCCGCTTCTGCTTGTGCACGTTTCGTTACTTCATAAGCTTCCGCATCTGCAATTGAACGTCTCCGTTTATTTTCTTCTTCTTCAAGCTCGACCGCTCGTTGCTTTTCAATATATTGTACTTTTAGTTCTTCCTCTTTAATTTGCTGGGCAAGCTTTTGCTTTTCAATTTCCCCAGCTTGATCCGCGTTCGCTTTGGCACGGTTCGTTTCTTTTTGGAATTCTGCTTCTTTAATGTCTTTATCCTTTTTCGAAGCAGCAATCGCCGTTTGCCGTCTATTTTCTTCATCCTGGGCTTCCTGGTCGTTTTTCGCTTGATAGATTCTCGTTTCTTTCGTTGCATCCGATTCTGCCATGTTTGCTTTCTTCTGCACTTCCGCGATGTGAGGTCTACCTAGAGCATCAATATAACCGTTCTCTACATCCACATCTTCTACATCATTTAAAGCGAATGAGGTGATTTCAAAGCCCATTCCTTTCAAATCAGATTCAGCAATCTTCTTCACTTGTGTATTCACTTCTTTGAAGTCATTATAAATTTTCTCAATCGGCAATGAGGCGATGATGGAACGCAAATGACCGTTTAGGACATCCTTCAGTTCACCTTCTCGTTCGTTTTGCTTTTTCCCTAAGAATTTTTCAGCAAAATTCGCCATGATTTCAAGCTCACTGCCGATGCTGATTACCGCTGTACTTGCCACACGGACAGGAATTCCTTCTTTCGTATAAGCTTTATCAGAGTTCACTTGAAGTTGAAAAGAAGTTAAATCGATGGGTGTTGCCGTCTGGAACATACGTAAACGATACCCTCCGCCTCGAATAATCTTCACGGATCTCCCATTATCATCTTCAAATACATTTTTTTCTTGCTCCGGGTCGCCAAGCTTTGGTCCCGTAACGATCAGTGCTTCGTTCGAGCTTGCTGTTTTATAACGCATGCGAAACACAATAAATGTAATGATTCCACCAACGAGGACAACTACCCCGATCACTCCTAATATTAGGAGGAATAAAGCTCCTTCAAACAAAAAACCACTCCTTTATCATTTTCCCTAATATGTAATAAAAGGGTCTATCTTACATAACGAAAAGCCCCCCACTTTCGTTTCAAAAGAATTATAATTTACGACAAATTATTTTTTTTGTGAAAAATGTACATAGATTCATCCTTTGTCTTCTTTAAGGTATAATGAATGTAAGATTATTCAGAAAAAGGGGGATTTAATATTGAGTACATATGAGAATGCATGGGTTCCTAGCAAAGAACAAAAAGAAGCGACAAGACTTTTCCGATGGATGAAAAAGCTTGGTTACACCAATTATGATATGTTTTATAATCATTCCGTTGAAAACATTGAGTGGTTTTGGGAGGAAGCAACAAAAGAATTAGAAATTGATTGGTATACCCCATTTAAAAAAACAATAAATCTTTCGAAAGGTATGATGTATCCACAGTGGTTCGAAGGCGGTGAATTGAATGTTGCTCATCTTTCCCTCGATCGATGGGCAGAAGATCCGTTGAAGAAAAATACTACGGCGCTTTATTGGGAAGGAGATGATGGAAGTACCATTTCCTATTCCTTCAAAGATTTACAACAGGAAGTAAATGCTATTGCCAACGGCCTTGAAAGTTACGGGATAACAGATGGAGATATTATCACCCTTTATATGCCAATGATTCCTGAAACTTTAATAGCTATGCTTGCGATCTCTAAAGTAGGTGCTGTTTTCTCTCCTGCTTTCTCCGGCTATAAAGCTGATGCTATTGCTACTAGAGTTCAAGCCAGTAGAGCAAAGGCTCTGATTACGGCTGACGGGTTTTACAGAAGAGGGAAAACCATAGCTATGAAAAAAGAAGCCGATCTCGCTGCCGAGCAATGTCCGACACTTGATCACATTTTTGTCGTCGAGCGGACTGGTTCTAAGATCAATTGGAAAGAGACTCGTGATATACCATGGTCAAGACTCCGCAATAATGAAACCGTTTACAACACAAGTGTAAAAAAAGCCGACGATCCATTTATGCTCATCTACACTTCTGGCACCACAGGAAAGCCGAAAGGTGTTGTCCATACCCATGCAGGATTTCCTATCAAGTCCGCATTTGATGCAGGGGTTTGCATGGACGTAACTAAAGAAGACACCCTTTTCTGGTATACCGACATGGGGTGGATGATGGGGCCTTTCCTTGTTTATGGAGGACTAGTGAATGGTGCATCCATTGTTATGTTCGAAGGTACCCCTGATTTCCCTGAACCAGATCGGTTATGGGAACTTGTTGATAAATATAATGTAACCCATTTAGGCATCTCCCCTACACTAGTTCGATCGATGATGAAGCATGGGGAAGATTGGATTACTAAACATGATTTAAGTTCCCTTAAACTTATTGGATCTACAGGCGAGCCATGGAATCCAGAACCATGGTATTGGTTATTCAAGCATGCAGGAAATTCAAAAGTACCGATATTCAATTATTCTGGAGGAACCGAAATATCTGGTGGCATACTGGGGAATGTCCTCGTCAAGCCTATTCAGCCGGTGAACTTCAATGCTGCACTCCCAGGTATGGATGTCAGCGTCCTTGATGAAGAAGGTCATCCTGTTACAGGATCTGTTGGAGAACTTTCTCTTAAGCAACCATGGGTAGGAATGACTAACAGTTTTTTTGAAGATGATGAACGTTATGAACAAACCTATTGGAGCCGCTTCAAGGATACATGGGTCCACGGGGATTGGGTAATGAAAGATAACGAAGGCTTTTATACGATTACAGGCCGTTCTGACGATGTTCTGAATGTTGCCGGGAAGCGCTTAGGTCCTGCTGAAGTGGAGTCTGTGCTTGTGGAACATAGTGCTGTCGTGGAAGCAGGGGTCATTGGAGTTCCCCATGAAGTTAAAGGAGAAGAAGCCGTTGCTTTTATCGTTTTAAAGACCGACGATCATCCTGCTACTGAACTTCTTGAAGAACTTCAGTTACATCTGGACCAAAAACTCGGAAAAGCACTGGCTCCGAAGAAAGTTTTCATAGTAAAAGATTTACCGAAAACAAGAAATGCAAAAGTTATGAGACGTGCGATTAAATCAGCTTACCTCAATAAATCATCCGGTGATTTGAGTGCTTTAGAAAACCCTGAGAGCGTCGAAGAAATACGAAGCATTGGTCAAAGAGTTTCCTCAACAATGTAAATAAAAACCTCCTGGGTCAGATTTTGATCCAGGAGGTTTCTCATTAAACAGGATATACACCGTGTTTTCTTTCTGTAAATATCACATCTTTTGTTTCATAGGCATCGTACCTGCATGCAAGTTCTTCCCGCAATTTATTAGGTTGAACAATATCATCAATAATCATTTCTGATGCAAGACGATAAATATCAATATTCTCTTTATATTCTTCCTGCTTTTCCTTAATAAATGCCGGGCGGTCCTCTTCTGGCAATGCGGCAATCTTATTTGCATACACCGCGTTAACAGCCGCTTCAGGCCCCATCACAGCTATTTGTGCTGTCGGTAATGCAAGACACGCGTCAGGCTCGAAAGCTGGACCAGCCATCGCATAAAGCCCAGCTCCATAAGCTTTCCGTACAATGACAGATATTTTTGGCACGGTCGCTTCACTCATCGCAGAAAGCATCTTCGCTCCGTGACGGATTATACCTGCTCTTTCCACTTTTGTACCGATCATGAAGCCGGGTATATCGGCAAGAAATAAAAGCGGGATATTGAAAGCATCACATAGTTGGATGAACTTAGCGGCTTTATCCGCTGAATCAGGAAACAGTACACCGCCTTTTGCCCTTGGTTGGTTTGCGATGATCCCTACCGGCCGCCCTTCAATTCTTGATAAACCAGTAATCAATTCAGGTGCGAATTTTTTCTTGATTTCACAAAAGGAGGCGTCATCCACTAAGCGTTCAATCAATTGATACATATCAAAAGGTGCATTTTGATTTTCTGGAATCAGTTGTTCGATACTTTTTTCGAATGGAGCTGGCTGCCTTGATTCTGTTTTTTTCGGTAACTCCCTGTAGGATTGTGGAAAATAGCTCAGATAGTTTCTAGCAAAAGCAATAGCATCACTCTCATCTTTTGCTAAAACATCTCCACAGCCGGAAACAGAACAATGCATATTAGCTCCGCCCATTTCTTCTAAAGTAACTTTTTCTCCGATGACCTTTTCAGCCATTCGTGGAGATCCTAAATACATTGATGCATTTTTATCGACCATTACGACGATATCGCAAAACGCAGGTATGTATGCACCACCTGCTGCTGATGGACCGAATAACAAGCAGACCTGTGGAACACGTCCGGAGAGTTTGATTTGATTATGGAAGATGCGACCTGCTCCTCTTCGGTTGGGAAACATTTCTACTTGATCTGTGATTCTGGCACCTGCAGAATCAACAAGATAAAGCATAGGAAGGTTCAATTTCAATGCAGTCTCCTGGATACGGATGATTTTCTCAACGGTTCTCGCCCCCCATGATCCTGCTTTAACTGTCGAATCATTTGCCATCACACACACCTTTTCACCGTTAATCCTGCCGATACCTGTTACGACTCCGTCAGCAGGGAGGCTTTCATTTTGACAATTAGCAAAAAAGGCATCTTCTACATCGATATCCTCATCAAATAACAGTTGAAGACGTTCTCGAACAAACATTTTCCCTTTTTCCGCATTTTTACTATGATATTTCTCACCACCGCCAGCAGCGATTTTTTTAGCTCTTTCTTCTAATGTTTGGTTCGTAGGCATCGTTTTTTCCACCTTCATTCTCCTTTATAATCCGGCTTTCTTTTCTCTTTGAATGCTTGTAGACCTTCGAGACGATCAGAAGTTGGGATGGTTTGTTCATAACACGACCGTTCAATTTCCAACCCTTTTTCCAAGTCCGTTTCCATTCCCTTATCTATCGCTAATTTCGCCTGTTTCATTGCCACGGGACCATTTCTGGCAATACACGCGGCTAAATCCTTGGCTTCCTCCATCAAAAATTGAGGTTCATATACATACTCTACTAACCCTAGCGTAAGAGCACGCTGAGCTTCTACTGGACGTGCAGTAAAAATCATCGCTTTCGCCTGGCCTTTACCGATCAGTCTGGAAAGCCGTTGCGTTCCTCCTGCCCCTGGAATGATAGCAAGGGACGTTTCCGTTAATCCGACCTTCGTAGAAGTACTCATCATCCGAAGATCGCAAGCAAGAGCAAGTTCCAATCCCCCGCCAAAGGCCACACCATTGATGACAGCAACTGTTGGAACGGATATGCTCTCAACCATACAGATCGTGTCTCCTATCTTCTTGACGGCAGCAAGAACTTCTTCTTCCCCCATCCCTGCCCGTTCTTTCAAATCAGCCCCGGCACAGAAAGCTTTACTACCTTCTCCCGTAAGAAGTACGGCCCGGATATCTGAGCGGCGATTAATTTCTTCCACCTTTTCTTGCAGTTCATTTAATAATGACAAAGACAAGGCATTCGCTGCATCCGGACGATTTAGTTTAAGTGAAAATACATAGGGTTCTAATTCTTCTAAGGTGACCACTTCTTGCATAGCTTACACCCTTTCCTTATTCATCACTTGCATTTGATGACTCGGAAGCGTTTTATTTAAGACGTTTTGAATAAAATTCCCCGCTTCTTTGAGCTTCTGTTCATCAATTCCTGTTTCAATCCCCATTCTATGCAACATATAGACAAGATCGTCGGTCGCCAGATTACCAGAGGCACCTTTTGCATAAGGGCAGCCTCCCAAACCTCCTAGTGCGGCATCGAAAGTTGTGATGTTATGCTGCAAAGAGACGAGGACGTTTGCTAATGCCATACCTCTCGTATTATGAAAATGCATTGCTAATTGGTCGATAGGAAGCGACTTTTTCCATTCCGTCAACTTTTGATCGACTTGCATCGGATTTGCTACTCCGATTGTGTCACCAATAGACACCTCATCGACGCCCATGCCAAAAAGACGTTCACAAACCATTGTCACTTGATCTGTAGCCACATCCCCTTCATAAGGGCAGCCGAAAGCTGTAGACACATAGCCACGCACGCTTTTCCCTTCTAGTTTCGCTTCCTTCACAACCTCTTCCAAAACCGGAAATGTCTCTTCGATCGATTTATTGATATTCTTTTTATTATGCGTGTCGCTTGCAGACATGAAAATAGAGACTTCATCCACATCTGTATCGACTGCCGCTTCCAAACCTTTTCGATTTGGAACGAGCGCGGCATAAGTGACCCCGGGCTTTCGCTCAATAGACGAAGCTACTTGCCGTGCATCTTTCAATTGCGGTATCCATTTTGGATGTACAAATGAACTGATTTCGATATAAGAATAGCCCGCTTCCGAAAGTAAATTGATCCAGGCTACCTTATCCTCAAACGGTACTTCTATCTTTTCATTTTGCAAGCCATCCCTCGGTCCAACTTCTTTGATCATTACATGATCCGGCCAATGGAACATAAGAACCTCCTGGTTATTCGATAATAGCAATGACATCGCCTTCGTTTACAAAATCTCCTTCACTTACTTTCAACTCTTTAACTGTCCCGGTAGTTTCCGTAGGGATGGGAATCTCCATTTTCATGGATTCCAAGATAGCGATATCCTGTCCGTCACTGACTTGGTCCCCTTCATTCGCTACTAACTTCCATACGCTTCCTGCCATTGATGCTTTGATTTCTGTCATCATTGTTCCTCCTTATTGATTCGTCAATGTTGGTAAATAGTAATTTTCGATAAAAGAAGTTTTCGTATCCCCTTGTTTGAACTTTTCATGGTTAATGACCCGCTTTAACATCGCAAGGTTACATTTTATACCGTCTATTTCATACTCATCGAGTGCTTTTGCTAAGCGTTCGATTGCATCCGCACGGTTCTCGCCATGGACGACTAGTTTCGCAATCATAGGATCATAGAAAGGTGTCACCTGACTGTCTCCTTTTACCGCGAGTTCATGCCTGACCCCAGGTCCTTCTGGTAAATTCATTTTTGTAAGTTTTCCTGGCGAAGGATAGAAAGTATTGGGATTTTCCGCATAAATCCGGACTTCAATGGCATGCCCATCTATAAGGAGATCGTTTTGTCTTATAGAAAGTTTTTCTCCTGCTGCCACTTTGAGTTGCTGCTCTACTAGATCAACCCCGGTTATCTGCTCTGTTACGGGATGTTCTACTTGCAAACGGGTGTTCATCTCAAGAAAGTAAAAATTCTCTTCATCATCGACGAGAAATTCAATCGTCCCGGCGTTGGAGTACCCTAGAGTTTCTACTGCTTTTAATGCACTTTCCCCCATCTTATTTCTCGTTGTTTCGGAAAGGACCGGGGAAGGAGCTTCTTCCACGACTTTTTGATGACGACGCTGAATCGAACATTCCCTTTCGAATAAATGGACAGCATTCCCGTGTTGATCTGCGAGCACTTGTATTTCAATATGACGTGGCTCTTCAATCAACTTTTCAATAAACATTTCCCCATTTCCAAAAAAAGCTTTTGCACGCTTAGAATTTCCTTCAAAAGCTTTTTCCAGCTCTTCCTCGTTATAAACAGCCTGCATCCCGATGCCTCCGCCACCAGCAGCCGCTTTGATCATGACAGGATAACCGAATTCTTCTGCAACTTCTTTCGCCTCTTCTGTTGTGCTGACCGCATTCTCGGTACCAGGAATTATTGGTACACCTGCCCGCTTCATTTCTGCACGAGCTGCAATTTTATCTCCCATTTTTGCTATTACATCTGCTTTTGGACCAATGAAGGAGATTCCTGCTTCCTCTGTTTTCCTTGCAAAGTCGGCATTTTCGCTTAGCAATCCATAACCAGGATGGATTGCTTCTACTTCCGCTTCTTTAGCAACATTTAATATTTTCTCTATATTGAGATAGGACTCATTGACTCGCGGCTTACCTATCAAATAACTTTCATCTGCCAATTCAACATACGGGGCGTTCTGATCTGCTTCCGAGTATACCGCCACAGTAGGGATGTCCAATCGCTTACACGTCCGGATGATTCTAGAAGCAATTTCGCCCCTATTGGCGATCAATATTTTTTTGAACATGACACTCACCTCTTATTAGGATTTCAAGTTCATCATTTCCAGTGCATTTTCACGAAGCCTGAATTTTCGGATCTTCCCGCTTGCTGTCATCGGGTACTCGTCGGTAAAGGTAATATAACGGGGAATTTTATGTTTTGATATTTTCCCTTCACTGAACTCCCTGATATCGCTTTCATTTAATTGTTTGCCATCTTTGGGAATAATCCAGGCCATGATCTCTTCTCCATATTTTTCATCTGGTACACCTACGACTTGCACATCGAGCACATCAGGATGCTGATATAAAAATTCTTCGATTTCACGAGGATAGATGTTTTCTCCTCCACGAATGATCATATCCTTTATCCTTCCTGTTATTTCCACATATCCGTTTTCGTCCATTACAGCGATATCTCCGGTGTGCAACCAACCATCAGGGTCTATAGCAGCGCTTGTTGCTTCTTCATTCTTGTAATAGCCCTCCATAACGAGGTAGCCCCTTGTGCATAATTCACCAGGGATTCCTCTTTCGACTTCTTCTCCTGTTGCAGGTTCGATGACTTTCACTTCGACGTTCGGATGAGCTTGGCCTACACTGCTCACTCGTAAGTCGATGGGGTCGTCTGCCTTCGTCTGGGTAATCACAGGTGATGATTCGGTCTGTCCATAGGCGATGGTGATTTCTTCTGCCCCCATATCTTCAATGACACTCTTCATTACTTCCATCGGACACGTCGAACCTGCCATAATCCCTGTTCTTAACGTGGTTGGCCGCAATTCCTCGTATTCCGGATGATTCAATTCAGCAATAAACATGGTCGGAACCCCGTGCAATGCTGTGCAACTTTCTTTCTTCACAGCCTGTAGAACTTTTTTTGGATCAAATTGTTCCAGAATGACCATGGTTGATCCTTTAGACACAGCAGCCATCGTACCTAACACGCAGCCAAAGCAATGGAAAAACGGGACAGGAATGCACAAACGATCTTCTTCGGTAAGACGCATACAATCAGCAACTTGATTGCCATTATTGACGATGTTGTAATGACTTAACATGACTCCTTTTGGAAACCCAGTGGTTCCCGAGGTATATTGCATGTTGATCACGTCACGATATGAAAGCGACTCTTTCCTCTCTTCGAGTTCACGATCGCTGACTGTCATACTCATGTCCAGGATATCTTGCCACGTATAGCATCCACGATAGGGTTTATCGCTAAGAACCACTACATTTTTCAAGAAAGGAAGACGATCACTTTGCAGGTCGCCCTTTTCGGAAGTTTCAAGCTCCGGGCAAATTTCCTTAAGAATATCGATATAAGAAGTTCCTTTAAAATCTTCCGCGAGTATCAAAGTAGTAGCATCCGATTGTTTTAGTAAATATTCAAGCTCCTGGGCACGGTAATTCGTATTAACGGTAACTAGGACGCCTCCCATTTTTCCTGAGGCGAACTGAGACTGTAACCACTCTGGTTTATTGTCCGACCAAATCGCCACATGCTCCCCTTTTTCAACCCCTAATGCCATAAGTCCTTTCGCAACTTCATCTGTCATCGTGTTAAACTCCGCATAAGTTTTCCGTAACCCTTTATCTGGGTACACAAAGGCTTCGTGATCCGGATATGCTGCTGCTTGCTTTTCCAACAACTCCCCAACCGTCTGTTCTAAAAGTGACATTTCTCTTCCTCCTTCGTTAATTTAGCACCCAAGCTGACGGGCAATGACCAATCGTTGAATTTCCGATGTACCTTCCCCGATTTCCAACAATTTCGCATCACGTAAAAACCGCTCGACTTCATACTCCCTCATATAACCATATCCACCATGAATCTGGATCGCTTGATTCGCAGATCTGAATGCCGTTTCGGAAGCGAATAATTTTGCATAGGCCGACTCTTTTGTAAAATTACGCCCCTGATCTTTCAACCATGCAGCTTTTATAACCATGTTGCGAGCAAGTTCGACTTCCATGGCCATATCTGCCAATTTGAATTGAATGGCCTGAAATTTCGTGATAGGCTGACCAAATTGTTTTCTTTCTTTCGCATATGCCAATGCCCGATCTAAAGATGCTTGAGCAATACCAACAGCAAGCGCGGCAATTGATATCCTACCTCCGTCCAACGTATAAAGGAACTGCTTGAATCCTTTTTGAGGATCACCAAGAATATTCTCTTTGGGTACTTTTACATCCTCCAAAATGATTTCAGACGTATTGGAACCTCTCACTCCCATTTTGTCGTAAGGACTGGTTATAGTCATTCCAGGGGTATCTTTCGGGATGATAAAAGCAGAGATAATATTCTTTCCATCTTCCCGCTTTCCCGAAACGGCCGTAACTGTGATGGATCTCGCATATTCAGCATTCGTAATCCAGCACTTTTCCCCATTAATAATATAGTGATCACCCTTCAATTCGGCACGAGTCTTCGTTCCTCCTGCATCAGAACCTGCATTAGGTTCCGTCAAACCGAAAGAAGCAAGACCTTCTCCTTTGGCTAGCGGTGTCAAAAACTCTTGTTTTTGTTGTTCTGTACCAAAATAATAAATGGGACTGGCACCTAATGATACAGCCGCTGCATAACTGAGACCCGTAGAACCGCACACTCTGCCGATTTCTTCCACAGCTAGAGCATAGCTGATCGTGTCTCCTCCTGAACCTCCATACTCTTCAGGGAAGGGGATGCCTAATAAACCCAGTTTCCCCATTTGATCGAAAATATCTTTAGGGAATTCACTATGGATATCAATATCCACAGCTCTCGGACCAATGACATCCTCAGCAAAATCTCGAACCATTTTTCTCGTCATTTCTTGTTCTTTCGTCAAATCGAAGTTCATACGATTCCTCCTTAAGGAATGAAGACCGACTGGTTGGTCGGTACCGGTTATAAAATAATGAAAGCGTTTACTCGCTTTCGTAAAAAAAAGGAACTTTAAGCATATGATGGAAATATTCACTATCCTGCTTTCCTGGCAATAAGAAATGAAGGACTAGATCAGTAAATACCTCTGCAATTTGATCGATCGTATACGTGCCATCCCGCCTATACCACTTATAGATCCAGTTGACCATTCCAAGAATCGCCATTCCGGTAATTTCAAGCGGTAGTTCTTTTCGGAAATATCCTAATTTTTGGCCTTCTTGAATGACATCAAAAATCATCCGTTTAAATTCATCACGCTTTCCTTTGATTCTTTCTTCATACTCTGGCTTTAAATAAAGACTTTCTTGATAAAAGACGGAAATATGAGGTTTATATAAATCAAATACATGAACGAATGACTGGATGATTGCTTGCACTTTGGGAATCGGGGACGAGTGGGTAACATTTGCGGCTTGTGCTTCTTTCAATACATATGTAATAAACGTATCATGAATGACGAAAAGAAGTTCGTCTTTTGACTGAAAGTGATGGTAAAAGCCGCCTTTTGACGTATTAGAAGCCTGGACAATCTGCTTGACCGTGACCCCATGGAAACCGTTCTGGTCAAATAAATCAAGAGATGTTCGGATAATCGTTTCTCGCAAATCGCTCATACATCAACTCCCATCTGCTGAATATACACTCATTTTATCATATTTTTCTTAAAATACAACGCACAACGATAGATGCAATATAACTAATTACAACTCCATACATAAACTGCTCCACGTTCCATGGATTTTTACCAAAGTAAAAAGCAGCCCTTTGAGGTAGTGACCCCTAAAAGTTAGAGTTTTTATTATGAAGCTGATTGGCTGGTTTGAGTCCGGTATTGGATGGGACTTAAACCAGCCAATTTTGCTTTTATGCGTTCATGATTGTAGTAGTCCATGTATGCTTCTAGTTTTCCTTTAAGCTCTTCATAAGAAACCTGTTCTTCTCCATAATACATTTCCTGTTTCAGAATCCCGAAAAAATTCTCCATGGCCGCATTATCTGCGCAGTTCGCTTTCCTGGACATACTTTGGAAGATGCGATGTTTCTTTAAGGTTTTCACCCACTTGTTGTGTTGGTAATGCCAGCCTTGATCAGAGTGGATGGTTGTCCGGTATTTGGCTTCCGTTTGGATAGTTTCCAATACTTCATTCAACGGCTTCAGAACAAAGTCCAGGGTTGGTCGTT
>NZ_FOSB01000007.1 GCF_900114165.1 Halobacillus dabanensis | reverse complement strand
CTCGCTTCCCGCGCTCGACTTGCATGTATTAGGCACGCCGCCAGCGTTCGTCCTGAGCCAGGATCAAACTCTCCATAAAAGTTAAGTTTGACTTGCTCATTTGCACACCGAATGTGCTTGTTTTGATTCTCTTCTATAATAGAAGGAATTTCTTGACGTACTGGTTGGTTCGTTCAGTTTTCAAAGATCAAATGTTTTGTTTGCCGCTTCAAAACAGCGACTTAATAAATATATCATTTCTTGTCGTTTTCGTCAACAACTTTTTATGATTTATTTTGTTAAGCCGTTGCGGCTAGCCGCTCTCTTAACGCGACAAGTAATAATATATCATGCGTAATTATTGGATGCAATACTTTTTTATAAAAAATAAAAAAAGACGAAGTTTAGTTCTTCGCCTTTAGATCACCCATAAGTGAATCGCGGTCAGAGACAATATACCAGGGATACCCAGGGCTACGGATATAAGGGCAGTAAAGCCATTAATGGGGACATGTAAACCAAATTGAGCACCAAAGAGGTTTACAAAAAACAATAATAAGACTGCCACGATCAATCGAGTCATCAATTTCCCTACAAGCTTTAAAGGTGTGGAAGGAAGTCCAATTACCAACAAAAGAGGAATAGCTAATCCTAACATTAGAATGACGAGCACTGGATCCATAAAAAACCCCCTTGTCCAATAGAACTGTTTCTATAAACAGTCTATGTCTGTGAACAAGAGGGTAGTACATATTTAAGAGAGAGCGTTAATCCCTCTGTATCTTGCTTCTCTTAATAAGTAGAAATACTTTGCTTTGACGACCGCTAAATCTTTCAAGCCATCTTCACTCGGTTCAATACTTTGTTCAATGATTGTGTTTAAAGTTTCCCATTCATGTTTCATCTTTTTAATATTTAACAGGAGTTCCCGGTCCATGTCCTTTTTAATTGCCCTTCTTTTACCGAACAAATCAATCACCCTCTATTAAAGTTCCCGACGACCTTCTAAAGCTTTGGATAAGGTCACTTCATCCGCATACTCAAGGTCTCCACCTACAGGGAGTCCGTGGGCAATCCTTGTCATTCTTATACCAGAAGGTTTGACGAGGCGAGAGATATACATTGCCGTTGCTTCCCCTTCAATATTAGGGTTCGTCGCAAGGATCAGTTCTTCAATGCCTTCATCTTTCAACCGATTGATTAGACTGGCGACATTGATATCTTCTGGTCCGATTCCATCCATGGGTGATATCGCACCGTGCAGGACATGATACTTACCACTGAATTCCCTCATCTTTTCCATTGCGATGACATCTTTCGGGTCTTGCACTACACAAATCAAAGTTTGGTCCCTCGATTCATCCTGACAAATGGAACACGGATCTTGATCTGTGATGTGACCACAAGTCGTGCAATGGGTCAATTCCCGTTTGGCGCTTACTAATGATTTAGCAAAATCGAGTACGTCGTCCTCTTCCATTTCTAAAACGAAAAAGGCCAGGCGGGCAGCCGTCTTCGGTCCTATTCCTGGCAGCTTCGTAAAACTGTCAATCAGTTTTGATATAGGTTCTGGGTAATACATGGAAATTCCTCCTAGAACATTCCTCCACCAGGCATACCTTTCGTGAATTGTCCCATAGTATCATTCGTCTTATCGTCTACTTGCTTCAGTACATCGTTTGTTGCTGTAATGATTAAATCCTGGAGCATTTCTACATCATCTGGATCCACGACCTCTTCATCAATCACAACGTCCGTAATCTCTTTCTTACCGTTGGCTGTTACTTTCACCATACCGCCACCAGCAGAAGATTCGAATGTCATTTCATAAAGTTCTTCCTGAGCCTTCATCATTTTCTTCTGCATTTTTTGCATTTGTTTCATCATATTATTCATGTTTCCTCCACCACGCATGGTGCATTCCTCCTTTAAAATCAATAATTAGTCTTGAACTTCTATTAAATCATCTCCGACAAGCTTACGCGCTTCTGAAATCAATGGATCATCGTCCTCTCCTTGTTCGGATGGACTTTCGTTCTCCTCTGATTCTGAGCCTTCATCGGATGATTGCTTCTGTTTTCTGACGTACTCTTCCCTGATCTCCTGCCAATTGGGTTCTGGAATTGGTATGATCGTCATCGGTTTTCCGGAAAACTCTGTTAGCAAAGGCTCTATCGTCTTTTGGTGTTCGAGTGCCAATGAACAATGGATATCATAACGGAATGCCAAAATGAGTGCTTTAGATGAAGCGGCTCTTGGCTTACTGTTTAAAAGTGTTGCGTGTGCCGGAGCATTCGTCCTCTTCAATGCTTCCATAAAGTCTGCCCATCGGCTTTGGATATTCTTAATATCATCCTTGGAAGCTTCGTTCAGCACTTGACGGATTCGTTCATAAGGAACATTATACCCTTTTCTTCCGGATTTTGCAGGTGCGCGCTTTTTCGCCGGTTGAGAAGGAGCCTGCGATCCTGGTCCTTTTTGTTTCAAGTCTGTGAGCTCTTTTTCCAGATCGGTGATTTTTTGGACGAGTTTATCAAAAGCATCCGATTCTACCGGTTGCCCCTGAACAGGCCCAACCTTCACCTCTACCATATTAAGCATAGCGATCTCTATGAAAACTTTCGGGCTGGTTGTCCATTTCATCTCTTGTTGGCATCTGTTCAGTTCACGGATGGCCTGTTGAATCCAATTCGGTGACAGTTCTGTTGAAAAAGAGCGGAAAGCTTCGTCAGGTATAGCTCTTTCCAAGTTATGTTCCAAGTCTGGAGCTGCTTGAAATAGGAGTAAGTCTCTTAAGTAATAAATGAGATCGAAGACAAAACGACCAGGGTCTTTTCCCTGTTGAATCAAATCATCAACTGACTCAAGCGCACTTTTGGCATCCTGTTCGTGCAGTGCCTTAAGCACGGCAGTAAGTTTACTTTGAGAGACAGACCCAGTCACAGCAAGGACGTCTTCGATCGTAACTTCTTCTTCACTATACGAAATCGCTTGATCTAAAAGGCTTAGTGCATCACGCATTCCACCTTCCGCAGTAAGGGCGACAATTTCCAGTGCCTCTTTAGCAATAGCAATCTCTTCGATCGCCGTGATTTTTTCCATACGGTCGACCATTGCTTTTTGGGAAATCCGTTTAAAGTCGAAGCGTTGACACCTGGAGATGATCGTCAATGGGATTTTGTGAGGTTCTGTAGTCGCTAATATGAAGATGACATGTTTCGGTGGCTCTTCCAAGGTTTTCAGTAACGCATTGAAAGCTCCCATGGAAAGCATGTGTACTTCATCAATAATGTAAACCTTATAAGGCACGGCACTTGGTGCATATTTAACCTTATCTCGGATTTCACGTATTTGCTCGACACCATTGTTCGAAGCGGCATCAATTTCTATAACATCAGAAATCGACCCGTCCTGAATCCCTAAACAGGCATCACACTCATTACACGGTTCCTTCACAGGGGCATGTTCGCAGTTGACAGCTTTAGCGAATATTTTTGCAGCACTTGTCTTTCCGGTACCTCTTGGGCCGGAAAATAAATACGCATGAGAAAACTTATTTTGCTCAATCGCATTCTGCAGCGTCCGTGTAATATGCGTTTGTCCGACGACTCCTTCAAAATTCCGCGGTCGCCATACGCGATATAAAGCCTGATAGCTCATAAAACCGTTCTCCCTTAATAGTCTCATTTCCATTATACCTGATGGAAGGATAGGATGTGAACCTTACCTACTTACAAAAACTTGTGTGCTTTCTTCCCTATCAGAATCCATAGTTTTTCAAAGCATAGTAAACGCTCATTCAGTGGAATCAAAAGTGCAGACACTTTATACACGGATAAAGACCTGGGGGATAGTCCCCCTGAGAACCCCAACTTCACTCTTAATACTTGTACAGTTCCCGACCATAAAAAAGAGCCGTTATGAAGAATCATAACAGCTCTTTGCAATCTCTTATGTAATGCCGTGCACCCATCTTCGATGATGCGGCCCTAAGCGTTACTTATGGTTATGGCTCGACCCAGGCACTCCCGCGGCACACGAGAGAGACAGCTTACTGCTGCTTCCTTCCGGACCTGACAGGATTCGCTGGTTCCCGTTGCGCAGGACCTGGGTGTCAACACCACTCACATAAGGCAGACCTTAAGGCCGCACCACCTTGGATGGGGATTCGGCCTCGCTATAGCGGATTGCGAGTACAGGGCACCGCTACCTCCCCGCTTAGCACGGCATAAACAAGTATATCTATTTTTCATGGAAAATGCAATGGTAAAACACTGTTAATTGTTAGTAGATGTGTTATTTTTCTTACGGCTTCGAAGGTTACGGAAAAATTGAGTAAGCATCTCTCCACACGTTTCTTCCATCACCCCTGTAAGAACTTCTGATTTATGATTGAACCGATCATCATTAAGTAAATTTATAAGAGTTCCAGCACATCCCGCTTTCGGATCTTTGGCACCGTACACAACCCGGGGGATTCTTGATTGCAAAATAGCACCAGCGCACATTGGGCATGGCTCTAATGTTACATAAAGTGTGCATTCTTCTAAACGCCAACTTCCGACATGTTTGTTGGCACGTTCAATCGCTATGAATTCCGCATGAGAGGAAGCTAGTTGCGAATGCTCTCTTTGATTATACCCATGCGCAATGATTTCATTATCTTTGACAATAATTGCGCCAATCGGGACCTCTCCTTCTGCTCCTGCTTTTTTTGCTTCTTGTATAGCGATTTTCATGTAGTATTCGTCATCTTGCATTTTCATCCTCCTGTGATTTTGAAGAATAATTTAGTTTTCACGTTTCATACATTGATAAAGATGAGAAAGGAGTGACCCTTGTGCAAATTCACGTTGTCCAACAAGGAGATTCTGTTTTTTCTATTGCAGGTCTCTATGACAGTACGCCAAATGCCATCATAGAAGCAAATGAGCTTGAAACTCCAGGTGACCTGGTTATCGGCCAGGCTCTTGTCGTACCGATTGTCGGTCAATTTTATTTTGTCCAGCAGGGAGACAGTTTATATTCCATTGCTCAACAGTTCAATACTACACCACAGCAACTCGCCCAAGTAAATGGAATTCAAGCAGGAATGACACTACCAGTCGGGTTACGTCTCTATATTCCTGAACAAGCCCCGACCCCGATTACAGCTAATGCCTACATCGAGCCTTATGGCGGGGAAGTGTCAGAGAACCTCCGGAGTGCTGCTGAAAACAGAGCGGCAAATCTCACCTACTTAGCACCTTTCAGTTATGAGATCCAGGAGGATGGTTCATTGAAAGCACCACCGCTCGACAACTTCAAGGAAATTGCTCAACAGAACGATGCTGGTCTTATGATGGTTGTCACTAACCTGGCAGAGGATGGATTTAATGCAGAGTTAGCTCGGACCATTTTATCTGATGAGGCGTTACAAGATCAATTGCTCGACAATATTATTCAGATTACACAACAAGTAGGATTCCAGGATGTTCACTTCGATATGGAATTCCTACCCCCAGAAATGAAAGAAAACTACAATCAGTTTTTACGCAAGGCAAAGAACCGTCTTAGCGCTGAGGGTTTATTAATATCGACTGCACTTGCCCCGAAAACAAGTGCCGAACAAGAAGGGGCCTGGTATGAAGCTCACGACTATAAGGCACATGGGGAAATCGTCGATTTTGTCGTGTTGATGACTTATGAGTGGGGATATAGCGGGGGTCCACCACGTGCAGTCTCACCCATCGGTCCTGTTACTGAAGTTGTCGATTATGCTTTGACAGAAATGCCAGCAAGTAAAATTCTCTTAGGGCAGAATCTCTACGGCTATGATTGGACGCTGCCTTACGAACCCGGCGGGGAATTCGCCAAGGCGGTCAGCCCACAACAAGCAATACAGATAGCCAGAGAAAATAATGTATCTATTTCTTATGACGAAGAAGAGCAAGCACCCTACTTCACCTATACGGATACTACCGGCAATGAACATGAAGTGTGGTTCGAGGATGCTCGTTCTATTCAAAGGAAATTCGACTTGATCAAAGACCGCGGACTGTTAGGAATCAGTTATTGGAAACTGGGGCTTTCCTTCCCACAAAACTGGTTATTGCTCAGCGGGCAGTTCAGCATAGATAAAAAATAAAAGGAAATGGTGCCGCTTACTAAAGAATGTAAGTGGCTATTCCCCTTTTCTAATAAATGTAACCCGTTGGTTATGTATGCCTGCTTCATGGAAAGCCTCGGAAAGCCCTTTATCAGCGATAACCTTTTTATAAACCGTCCTGTATGGGATCTCTATGCCGAACGGTTCCTCGAAAGGGAAAGGGTCCACCGACACCGTTTCCTGGTCCGCCCAGTGGGCGATCATCCCTGCAGGAGCAAAATCAAAAGGTTGTCGGAATCCATCTTTAAACCAGGGAACCTCCTCTTCTTTCGAAATTCCAGGCTCTTGCATACATACATATAGAGACAGGTCATCACAAAATTGGAGACGGCGAAAATGAAGATCGTAAATATCTTGAGGAATGTCCATTTCCATCATCTCGAACAACTGGTGCTGCCGTTCTCTTTCATTCAATATAAATGTTCGTATCTGCTCATCTTCGCTGTCTTCCGCAAAGAAGGATGCATAATGCATACTGCAAAGCATCCCTGCATATAAAGATTGACTAGCTATTTCCTGTATCCCTCGCTGGTAAGCTTCTAATTTCTTTTTGATAGGATAATCCACGAACGAATAGGGGCGCTGTTTCTCCTCATTCCATTCAGGAGCTTGATCTAAAGGAATCCACGCACGATCATGCTGGCGTATGGCCCAGTCCGCTTCCTCTCTCAACTTTGATCGCAATAAAAAATTATTTTTCCAGTAGTCTACAAGTTTTTTGGATATATTGGCATGCTCATGCTGCGTGATCATGATAAAGTAATCGTCCTTCTCCCTAACAATCATAAGGGCTCCTCCTTTTTGAAATGATTATATGTACATAAACAGCTAAATGTCTTCCTTCTATTATATAGTAACTCTTTCTCCCTCTCTACATTTTAGGATTATATAATAAGAAAAGAGCCACGAAGAGGAGATCCTCGTGACTCTCTTTTCTACCTTTATTTCAGTAGTTTTAATGCTTCACGGTTGAATGCCGGGATATCATCTGGTTGCCGGCTCGTAACTAATTGGTCCTGACAAACGACGACTTCCTTGTCTTGATAATCCACACCAGCATATTCCATATCGACGGCAATGGATTTGAAGCCGGTAGCAGTTCTGCCTTCTAGGGCCTTAGCAGTGATCAGTAGTTGTGGTCCATGGCAGATCGCAAATACTGGTTTCTTTTCATCCATGAAATGCTTAGCAAAGGATACGAACTTTTCATCCCCGCGTAAAACATCTGGTGAAAAACCACCCGGGATAAACAAGGCATCGAAGTCTTCAGGTTTAACATCATCGATGGATGTGTCGATTTTCACCGTTGCCTCGCCTTGCTTCCCTTCTACCTGTTTGCCAGCTTCCCATTCGATTGTCGTAACCTCATGACCTTCTTTTGAAAAAGCTTCAGCTGGCTTCGTGTATTCTACATCTTCAAACATAGACGTCATGACACAAGCGATTTTACTCATATCTAAATCATCTCCTTAAATGTTTGGGTTGTTTTGAACACATAGGATATCTTCCCCCATAAGATGATTTTAAACCTACCGATTACCATTTAATGTCTATTTATAGTCTTCCGCAGAGAATTGTTGGAAGGTTGTATTCTTTTGATTCCGGTAAATTTCCTTCTCTGCTATGGTATTGATGATATGGATATTCCGGATTACAGAAAGACCTAAATTTGTCGCGCCTGCCCCGTGCGAATGGACAAGATCTGTTAAGGTAAAAAAATGATGCTGGCGATCATCGTTGAAACAAAGCTGATAATCACGGGAAACTTTGTAAATACCTTCCTCCTCCCATTCGATATCATCTTTGAAACGGGGGAGGAACCAATCTGGGAAATGAGGTTTATATCCCGTGGCTAATACTACTTTATCTGTGGGGTACGTATATTCGACCTCCTCTTGCCACTGTCGGCATTGGAGAAGGTAACCGTCTTCTGTTGCTTCGATTCCTTCGATCTCTGTCATTGGTTGGATGTGAACTCGACTATCTTTCATAGCTGCCGTACGATGATAAAGTTTTGTATATAATCTTGTCAGAGTATCGGGATCGATCCCTTTACGGAGCGGACCCAGATTATCCAGAGCTCCTTTACGCTGATCCAAACTCAATTTATGAAAGTAATCGACAAATTCTGGTGTGAACATTTCCTGAGCGAATTTAGCCGTATCCAACTGAAACAGTCCACCTGATCGTGTGAATAGACTGAGCTTCATTTCCGTATCTCTTTCTTGTTCTTCCAACAAATCCAAAAAAACTTCCAGGGCGCTCTGCCCTGACCCCACAATTGTGACATGCTTCGCTTTGAGCAGATGGTCCTTTTCAAAGAGATAGCGGCTCGAATGCATGACATCTTCGTTCGGCAGACGATCCAGCCCATCGAGAATCAATGGTTCACTTCCAGTTCCCATGACAATATGCCTTGCCTGGTAGTATTTCTTCCTTCCAGTGGACGTCTCCTCTACAACTATTTCGTAATGAGGGACATCCGCTTCTTTTTTATCGATTACATCGACGACCGTATTACCAAAATATAGACCTTCCAGTTGTTTAGCTACCCATTGCAAATAGTGATTGTATTCTTGTCTCGGTACCTCGAAATGTCGATGAAAGAAAAAAGGAAACATTCGATCGTGCTCATGTAGATAATTCATGAATGTATAAGGACTTTTAGGGTCAGCGAAGGTAACTAAATCCGCCAAAAAAGGAACCTGCAAATCCATTGTTTCAATAAGCATTCCAGGGTGCCATACAAACTCTGGTGTCTTTTCAAAAAAGATAGCATCGATTTCATCCGTTTGATCCAGCAAGGCCGCCATTCCTAAATTGAAAGGACCGATACCTATACCAATCAAATCATATAATTTATTTTCCATTTGATCACTTCCTCTATCCATCACTTTCCCCTACGAGGACTTGTTTGATACCTTCCACACTTGGTTTAGCACGATGACGAGTACTGTGCCAACCAACAAGCCATTACTCAGCAGATTTTGCAGGATCGGTGGAACACCGGCAAAGGCCTCTGAAGGGAGGAACATCAGGCCGATGCCCAATAAAAAGGAGATCCCTAAAATCGTCAACCGTCGTTCATCCAGAGGTTCGCTTGTCATGTTGGATAAACCGAGCCCCATAAGCTGGACAAAAGTAGCCAATAAAGCAGCATTTGCTACAGGAGCAGGTATTCCAGATATGAAAGCAACAATAGGAGGAGAAAAGGAAAATACTACTAACAAGAGGGATGCATACAAAAATGGGCGTTTTCCCTTTTGTCCTGTCAATTGCATAAATCCTGAAGAAGAAGCGAGGGAAACATTAGCTACAGCAGAAAAGATCGCTGTAATTCCATGGTTCACACCTAAAAAACTACTCCCCTTATTAACCTGGTCATATGTATAACGAGGTTCCCCATAAATCGTATGACTGACAGCAATGACAGAAGCCACCAGGTTCGACAACAAAATAACCGCTGTAATAAAGCCAAGGGGAAGCGTTCCCCATGTCAGATGAGGAGGGCCCCAGGCGAAGAGATCAGGGAATGAAAAAGCTTCTGGGTCTCCAGACTTGAGAGCTTCTCCCCCTGTCATCACATACAATACCCACCCGACACCTATCCCAATCAGTACGGCAAAGCTTTTCAGCCACCCTTTTCCCATAACCGACAAACCGATGACGAGAAACAAAGTCACCAATGCAACCATGGCTTGTCCACCATCCACCTTGTCTGTCGATTGTTGAAGACCGAGCATCCCCTGGAGGAATGTCCCGCTTAACTGTACGGTTAACAAAAATAAAAAAGCGCCCGTTACAAAAGGGGTGAACACATACAAGACACGATGGGAAAGGCGGAAGATTCCAAACAGAAATAAGAAAATTCCGGTCCAAATCATCGTCCCTTCCAACACCTGTAATGTGTCCAAGTAGCTATCACCGGACTGTGCTCCGCTATATGCCATTACAGCGAAAATACTAATCCAAATTCCAGCAGGACCTTCCATGATCGGCAATTTATGTCCAAACACCCCTTGTAGGAAAGAAGCTACACCGACGACAAAAAAGGTCCTTTGCATAAGTCCAGCCACTTCTCTGAAGTCCAATTCAAAAATTGAACCTATAACAATCGGAAGAGCAACGGCACTTGCCAAGAGAAATACAAACCACTGAATGGTTTCTAATGAACGGTCAAAAAAACTAATAGATTCTTCCTTCATCGTTGTTCCACCTGCATTCTATGTAATCTATCCCTCCACATCTTACCATAACAAAAAATTACTTTTCTTCCCCTACGCCCTGAAGTTTCACGTGAAACGCTCCCTATTCTGTAAGACTCAGTTTCGAGACATCTGGTGAAGTGCGAATGGGGGCTTGGAAGCTACTCGCTTTCCGCGGGGAAGACGGCAAGCCTCCTCGGGCTGTACGCCCTGTGGGGTCTTGCCAGTCTATCCTTTCCCGCAGGAGTCTCGCAGCTTCCCATCCCCCATTACCTTAATGAGTATCTCGAAACTTCTGGATAGACAGGATAGGGAGCTATTGATGAAAAGGCTCTACAACAGGGATTTTCATATGCAACGATGGATACCATGCAGAATGATTTCGAATCCTATTTTATGGCTGAGGGGCGGAGGGAAACGGTGAGACCCCGGAAGGCGAAAGCCTGAGGAGGCTCAGCGCCCACCCCATGGAAAGCGAACCGTTTCCCGTAGCCCCTAAAGCACCCACAAACATCTCGAAATCGAGTCTTCCAGAACACTGCCATTTTAATGAATAATTAAACCATAGAGAATGGAAGAGACGTTCATATAACCATAGTAAAAGCACAGCCATGGGAGGCTGTGCTTTTAGTCATTTATTCTTCTAATGTGGAGGTATCACCCGTCGGTAACCCTAGTTCCCAAGATTTAAGAAGTCGGCGCATTATTTTACCACTACGCGTCTTCGGAATCGTATCCTTGATTTCAATCTCCCTTGGCGCAGCATGAGCACTTAAGCCTTTTTTAACAAACTGACGGATTTCTTCAAGCAATTCATCAGATTGTTCATATCCTTCTCTCAAAGTGATGAAAGCTTTAATGACTTCCCCACGCTCAGGATCAGGCTTACCGATAACTCCGGCTTCTGCTACCGCCTCGTGCTCAATCAATTTGCTTTCAACTTCGAATGGACCTACACGTTCCCCAGAAGTATTGATAACATCATCTAGACGACCCTGGAACCAGAAGTACCCATCTTCATCTTTATAGGCACTATCACCAGACACATACCAACCGTTCAAGAAATAGCTCTCATACTTACCAGGGTTATTCCATATAGCTCTCATCATGGATGGCCAACCTTGTTTAATAGCCAAGTTCCCCATTTGATTGGCTGGAAGTTCATTTCCATCATTATCTACAATAGCCGCTTCTACTCCAGGGAACGGTTTACCCATGGAACCTGGACGCATATCCATTGCTGGGTAGTTACAAATGAGCATACCGCCTGTTTCTGTCATCCACCACGTATCATGGATGCGTAAGTCGAATGCAGAAAGTCCCCATGTCACGACCTCAGGATTCAATGGTTCTCCAACACTCAAAATATGCCTTAAGGAGGACAGGTCATGTTTCTGTGCTGCTTCTTCCCCGGCACTTAAAAGTTTCCGGAAGGCGGTCGGTGCGGAATACCATACAGAAACATTCTTTTCAGCAATGGTTCCATACCAATCATCCGGGCTGAATCGCCCCCCACGGATAACATTCGTCACTCCGTTCAACCAAGGCGCAAATATGCCATAACTCGTCCCAGTTACCCAACCAGGATCGGCTGTGCACCAATAGACATCGTCCTCTTTCAGATCAAGCACCCATTTACCTGTTTGATAATGTTGTAACATCGCATTATGGACATGATAAACCCCTTTAGGCTTACCGGTTGAACCAGAAGTATAGTGGAGAAGCATACCATCTTCCAAGTCCACCCACTCTATGTTGAATTCATCCGAAGCATTATCCATTTCCTCATCAAAAGAGATGTAGTTTCCTGGAGCATCGCCACCTACAAGCACTACTTGCTTTAAATTTGGAAGGTCATCCGCTGGAACACGCTCAAGAAGTTCCGGTGTTGTAATTAACATCGTCGCTTCACTATCTTCCAGTCGGTCTCTTACCGCTTGCTCCATAAATGCTTCAAAAAGAGGACCTGCAATGGCACCTACTTTCAATATTCCAAGAAATGCAGCATAAAACTCTGGACTTCTCGGCATAAAGAGGAAAACGCGGTCTCCCTTTTCAATGTTGTGTTTCTTCAACACATTTGCAAAGCGGTTGCTCTTCCGTTTCAAATCTTCAAACGTGAGTGTCTCTTCTCTATCTGGGGCCGAATATATGAGAGCGGCTTGGTTTTTCTTATCAGGATCCTCTGCATGACGATCAATGGCCTCATAAGCGATATTCACTTTACCTGTCTGATCCCAAGTAAAGTTTTTTTTCACTTCTTCCCACTGGAAATTTTCATACGCTTCTTTGTAGTTTTCCATGTTGTGATTGCCTGACCTTGCTGGAATTGGTTTCATGTCCATAATAATCACCTCATAAGAATGTTTTGTAAACGGTTTCCTTTTGTGGTTGAAGAAAGCTCTGTTTTCTCCAGAGCCACGTGTTGCATACTTTTCTGAAAATTTTATGAATTAATTCCATTGTAGGGTATTTCCACACATTTTTAAAGAGTTATGCCCAAAGATTTACAGAAATAGGACAAGGGCACGGGGTAAATTGACAGTATTCTACTCAATTTATATAATAAGATCAGTATTGCAGATTCCAATAAAGAGGTTTCTTAGCTACCCCTCTATAAAAAACTAAGGATGCCGTCTTATCTAAGCCGCAGCCCTTAGCCGCTGCGGCTTTTTTATGTAATGATAAATAATCAGAAGAGGAGCTTCATCTATGACTGGACGTAACGACCAAGATCTTGATTTGTCTTTACTAGGAAATCAAGGGACTTCCTATTCCTTCGAGTATGACCCCGAGGTATTAGAAACATTCGATAACCAACACCCGGATCGCGATTATTTTGTAAAATTCAATTGCCCCGAATTTACGACTCTTTGCCCTAAAACCAGACAACCAGATTTCGCTACGGTATATATCAGCTATATTCCCAATGTGAAAATGGTTGAAAGTAAATCATTGAAATTGTATCTCTTCAGCTTTCGTAATCATGGAGACTTCCATGAAGATAGTATGAACACGATCATGAACGACTTAATCGAATTGATGGATCCTCGATACATTGAAGTTTGGGGCAAATTCACCCCACGAGGAGGAATCTCCATCGACCCTTACTGTAATTACGGTAAACCTGGAACGAAATTCGAACAAATGGCTGATCACCGAATGATGAATCATGACCTTTACCCAGAAAAAATCGATAATAGATAATAAAAAAAGCTCCCTATTCTGTAAGACTCAGTTTCGAGACTTTAATGAGAGTTTGGGGCTGCGGGAAAAGGTTCGCTTTCCGTGGGGCGGGCGCTGCGCCTCCTTGAGCTAAAGCTCTGCGGGGTCTCACCTGTCCCGCAGATCCCATAGGAGTCTCACCGTTTCCCTCCGCTCCTTTCCATGATAAGTATCTCGAAACCACCTTCGAGTACAGAGAGCTGTATGCAGAGGACATTGCTGTTCTTGTTAAAAAGAGCTGCGATTTTATCGCAGCTCTTTTTTTATTGCTTATCATCTTTATATTGCATATAGACAGTTTGCGTGACAAGGAAGTCTTCCATCCCGTGTTTTCCATCCGTTCCACCAAGTCCAGATTTTCTCATTCCAGCATGGTAACCCTGGACAGCTTCGAAATTCTCACGGTTTACAAATGTTTCTCCAAATTTCAACTCATTGACTACCCTCATCGCTTCATTCATGTCATCTGTATATACGGACGAGGAAAGCCCATAGTCTGTGTCATTCCCTTTATCAATAGCTTCGTCCAGCGTTTTATATGTTGCTATAGGAATGACTGGACCGAATATTTCTTCCTGTATAATATCCATATCCTGTTCCACATTGGTCAAAATCGTAGGTTTATAGAAATAACCTTTTTCTAAGTCACCACGTTCACCCCCGATTTCGACTCTCGCCCCTTCATTTACCGCTTCTTTAACCATTGTTTCTACTTCTTCCAAGCGATCTTTACTGACAAGAGGTCCTACGTCAGCTTCTTTATTCTCCCGGGGATTTCCAAGAGTCAAGGACTCAAATTTATGCCGAAGTTTGCCAATAAGCTCTTCTGCAACACTTTCATGGACATACACACGTTCCGCATTCGTACATGCCTGTCCATTGTTAGCTAACCTTGAGGTGGTAATACTGTCTGCAGCTATATCTAAATCAGCATTTTCTGTAACAATGGCGGGAGCCTTCCCACCTAATTCAAGGTTCACTTTCGTAATATTTTGTGCGGCAGCTTCCATTACCTTTGTACCTGCAGGGACGCTACCTGTCATCGAAACCATATGGACATTTGGGTGAGTGGCAAGAGCATTACCAATCTCTGATCCTGTGCCGGTTACGACATTATAGACTCCTTCAGGAATCTCCTCCATCGAGTCGACTATTTTCGTGAACTCCATCGCTGTGTTTGGAGTTTGCTGACTCGGCTTCAATACTATTGTATTACCTGTCACTAATGCTGTAGCTACTTTTCTTGCTAAAATGAAGACTGGGAAATTCCAGGGTACGATTCCTGCTACGACACCGATCGGTTTTTTATATATGAAGATATTTTCATTTTTTCGATCACTCGGTACAACCTCTCCTTCAATCCTTCTGGCCCATTCAGACATATAGCGGAAATAATCGATGGCAAGATCTACTTCACCGCTGGCAAGCTCATAATCTTTCCCTTGTTCTTCTTGCAGTAAATCAATAAAAGTCGCACGATTTTCTTCCATGCGGTCGCCCAGCTTCCTTACAATTTGCCCCCTTTCAATATTAGGCGTCAGCTCCCAACCTTTCTGTGCTTCAAAAGCAGCTTCCACTGCCCGATTCACATCATCTTCCGTGCCTTTAGGTGTCTGGGAGATAACCTCTTCTGTCGCCGGATTAATAATATCAATCAATTCTGATCCATTGGATGTTGTATATTCGCCATTAATGTACAATTCATGTTTCAACAAAATGATGACCTCCTGTTAGGGTTTACCATTTCCATTCCACCTTCAGGGTGAACATAAACAGGCAAATACGTTATGATAAAGACGAAGATCCAAAAAAAGGAAGGTTTCCATGCAAAAACAGAACCAAATGTTCTTCATCCTGGGATTAATAGGGACAGGGAACATAATTGCAGCTATAGTCTTATTGTGTGCTATTAATAACACAATGGTTTCCGTAATGTTGTTTGTCTCCGGTGCGTTATTGATCATTGGTGGAATAGCTGATCGCAAACATCGTATAGGGAATAAATAAAGTACAAGCGCCGTGCCCTGCTGACAAGCTTTGGCCAAACAATCTCCATACACTTTTTTTAAAGAGATGGGGAATAAGACCTCCACGGGATCATGCTGAAGCTGGAGACAGTCCATGATAAAGTGATGTACAACCTTGGGATATAAATCTTTAAACAAAAAAGCCCTGGGAACAGGACTTTTACCATTCAAGGATGAACCCTTTTATTTTCTTTTCCCCACCGTCTTCATCCTTCTGTTCAGCTTCAAAATAAGGGTGTTCCTCTTTGAAGTGATAAGTAATACTCTCTGGTTCCAGGTACAACTTGTACTCTAAGTCCGTCACTTTGTGAAGGGTGACACCCGGTACGGTCGTTTGTTCTCCATCCTCTCCTACAATCAAAATATCAATTTGATCATAACCTTGAGTAATCAATCGGTCTTTTAAATCCATAAACGAATCCCCCGTCCAATTATTCTAGTTCTCTTATACCCCTTATCAATCCATCAAAAACGTTTCATTTTATGTAAAAAGCGGGAAACAATTCCCGCTTTCCTTACTGATTAATATCCGTATCCGTAGCCACGGCCACCTACATAAGATGCACCAATGATAATCAAAAGGATGAACAAAACAACTAATAGCGCGAATCCGCCACCGTATCCTCCGCTCATTTAATTCCCTCCTCTCTTTCCTACTTTAATACCTTATTCAAAAGTGAATTAGAGGGCAGGGCATGAGCGGAATTTTTTCTTTTTTGATTAAATCATGCACCCTTTTCTTAAGGAAACACACGTTTTATAGAGAGGAGAGCGAAATATAAAGCTTGAACGAAAAATAGAATCCCCCAAAACGGGGCTGGGATGAATTTTGTGGCACGGGCTAAGTTCGCTGCATCTCCTGCTTGTCCAGGCGAAACAAGGCTGATCCACATGATTTCAAATGCGCTTGTCACAGACTCGACAAGGATGAGGGACGCTAAGAAGAGAAGGACATAGTGCACTACTTGTTCATGTCCAGACCTTAATAACCAGATGAAACCTGCGCCAAAGGTGAAAATCCAAAAAAGCCCATACACATTTCGGACCCAAAAGATTAAGTTAATCAAAAGAAAACCCATTAAAATGTATACCATCCATTTATATTGGCCCCGGCTAACCAACCAGAAGAAAACAAAAGCAAAAAAGGAGGCAAAAACATAACCAGCCAAACTGGTCAGCACTTGTCCTATCCAGGAAGTATGCCCCGTGAGGGCGAAGCCTGATGTATTTGGTAGTAAAGATACACGCCTTACTTCTCCGCCAGTAATTAGTGCCATGAGCGAATGACCACTTTCATGAATCATTGTGTTTAATATGGCAAAGTATTTTCCTGCGATAGGCAGTTGAGTAAGTATAAGAGCTAGAATAAGAGCGGAAATCACCTGTAACTTCATCTTCTCTCACTCCTTTCCATTCTTTTTTGTCAGCTGATAAACATCAATCTATTTACTTTCTGCTACCTTTACGAACGGTTTTAAGAAAAGTTCCAAAGAAGTGAACACGAAATAGAGCAACATTTCTGTATTCCTAACTGTTTTACAATGTGACAAAAATAGTCAAAATCAAATAGTAACATTTTTTTCTGAAATGTGGGCTAAGGAAGAAATACTGGACATAAACCGTTCCTGTTGCTGCTATTATGAATTTTGCCATGTTCGTCAAAGCATGATTGATTCCCAACGCATTATTTCCCGGGAAAAGCCCTCTACTAATAAATGGCAAGAAGTGAGAAAAAACAGGATACCTTGGGAGACATGTTAAGCAAAATGTTTGGAGAAAGGTTCCCCCCTTCCACAAGGCTGATTGCTTATGACCCGATAGAATATAGCTGTTCGGAACATTTTAGTTATTTCTCAGGCAATAAAAAAGCTGAAGCTAACTTAAGCTTCAGCAATAAACGCCCCCGGCAGGATTCGAACCTGCGGCACACGGTTTAGGAAACGCTTATTGTGTTGAAAAATACGTTGCTTGCCGTTTGCTTACCCGTTGAGTCTTTAAGGGGGGGTCACACGGTTAGTCGATTACACATACGTGCTTGATTCCGTATCAAATCATTTCTAACGTCTATGTTACGATACTTACCGATGAATGACAAGTCATTTACGAGAATCGCTCTCTGTTGAATCGAGTCGGACTAACCCCCGTCTTAACGAAAATAATTTCGCTCTGAGGGCGCCTCTTTGCATCACCGTTGAAAACATAGAACATAAGTACGTTATTAGGCGAGTAAAACAACACGGTAAAAGCATGAAAAAGACGGGTATTACCCCGCCCTTTGTTTTCTCGTTATTTAAGGTCAATTGTTTTCGTGTTAGTACCGAATACACCTTCGGATACTTGAAGTTTCAACCCGTCTTTTTCTGCTGTTTCAGCGTTGATATCAAAAGCAACTTTACCTTCGATAGTTGAGTCTGGATTAACTTCGGCTAAGAAGAACTCTACGGCATCTTCGTTAGCTGCCATCGTGGCTGCTGAATCAGCCTCGTAAGTTTTGTCTTCAAATTTCAGCTTAAACATAGAACTATCAACCGTGTTAGCCTCGTTCCCGTTATTTATAACAGTGACGTCGACCAGTACGTATTTACCGTTAGCTTCTTCTTGAAGCATTTCTGGACCGACTGTGCTAGCCGTTGTTTTCTCGTTAGCAGTAAACGCCATTTTTCCGACTTCCACTTTATCGCCAATGCTATAAGTTTGTTCTTTTTCTTCGGAACTTTCACCGTCAGCCGACGTTTCCGTGTTCTCTCCATCTGTAGACGCTGTATCGTCCTCGCCTCCAAGTGAAGCAAAAATCACTCCTAGAACAACAAGGGCGATAACCCCGAGACACCCGAACTTAAAAAACTTCTTCATATAACTCTCCCCCTAAATATGTAATACTTTCGTAATAATTCCACTCATTACATACTAAGGGAATATATGGGTGATTACAATAGGTTTTCAATAAAAAAGTTTCAGTTTCGAGAGAAAAAATCTAGGCTATTGAGTCACGCTGTTACTCATCGTAAATCCCCGATTGTATAACCTTCATCTGTCGTAGGAGAAAACTGCGGATTTCATCGTCAGAGATAGTCGGTATGTGGGACTGTACGTAGGTGGTCGAATGATCCGGATTAAGACGATCAGATACGGTAATGGATCGTTCACCATCCGGGAGAAGAATGCACTTATCAATGTCAAAACGGGAAGAGCCGGCGAACTCGAGAAAAATCTGCTTGCGGTAACGATAATCGTTCATGTATAACGCTCCTTGTAATATGTCATCGGAGTTATATTCGACAACCTTCCGCATTTTCCTCTTTTCGCATAGAAAAAGCGAGGCTGCGTAGCCCCGCGCTTCATTAATCGTACTTATCGAGATCAATCGGTAAACTTAGCCCGTATTTCTTACGTAGTGACTTCTCGTTAAACTCGTTTGTAAGTCGATCATACGCTTTTAAAAGTTGTTCTTTAACTTTCTCAGTCCCGTCTTCTTCCTCAGTTATCGAGTTTAAAAGGCAACGGAAACACTCGTCTTTCGTTAAATAATGGAACTCTAATTCCCCTCTAACTTTTCCCCACGTTTTATCGAAATGGTCACGCAGTCCAGTCTCGTCTATGTCTAATCTCTTCACTAGAACCTTCACAAAACGCCCCATCGGTTGAGGAATCATTGCGTATTTCGGATGCTCTAAGTGTCTGCCATTTTGTAACCCACTTGTATCGAAAATGAACACCCTTAAGTATTGGAACAGCGCCGATTCATATTTCTTTTCCCTTTCCAACTGCATTGCTTTGTTTAGGATAACGTTTCGCATTAATCCGTAATCCCGTTTCTCAGCGTAATCAATATACGCTTGTTGGAACAAAGCCCACGAGATATCTCCATTATTAGGCTTATAGTTAAGCTTTTTGACGTGCCGGATCGCGTTCGGAACGTTATAAACGCCATCTTTTGAGTCATTACGATGAGCAGGAACGATATAGTAGTATTCCTCGAGCGTCTTCTCGCCCTTCTCCGTTACTTTCAGCGTTAGACTATCGCCAACCAATGACATGACCTCGGAATCCGAAAAGTTTTCCGAAATCCTCGAAATGAGGTCGGCTTTCTTACCGCTAACTTTCAGTTGCTTCGATTTTAACGCTTCTTTTAACTCCGGCAGTTTAAACGAAACTAACGATTCTACCGGTGTTGCTTCCGATATGTACCCATTCTTTACGAGCTTTTTCAGTGAACGTTCGGGTTTAATGCCGTATGTCCTCTCGTAGTATTGAGGAAATCGAACGTTCTGCTTTTTACCCGTGATCCAATCGATTAGCAATACTTCACCGGGAAGTAACCCGTTAGATAACTTCTTCGTGAGAATCGGGTCAATGTTGACCTGGCCATCGTTATAACTCCTCGTTTTCACCTCGACTTTAGTTTCTATCGAAGGTTTCGAAGATGACTGTTTTTTAACGCTTGATTTTGGCGTCTGCTTCGGTTTACTCGCTTCTTTAAACGCCTTAAGGATTGAATCGAAAAATCCCACAATGACCGACCCCCTCTCCAGTTTCTAGTTAGTCGTTTTTTTTCAACGTTGGTTTAGCAACTTTTCTCTTCGGTTCAGGGTTTGACCCCTTAGATTCCTCCAATGCGTTTTTGAGTATTTTAGAAGTTAAGTTTAGTATTCTATATGAAGAAGAAAGTAGAAAAGTAATCAAAAATATAAATGCACTTAACATTAAATACGTATATTTACCGTTGTAATCCAAACACATTAGTAAGACCATTGAATAGACAACTAATAACAATCCACCAATAACAGTCTGCGCAATATATGAAGTAAGTAAGCCTTCCCCATCTTCATCTTTTATCCTTTGCATTACATGAGAACCGGCTAAAGATATAAATATTGAAACCATAGTACTTAAAAAAGCTATTATTATAGAACTAAAAGTTATTGTTGCATTTAGTATTTCCTTAAAGTTATTAATATCTATAATTCCCCATTTAAACCAGTACACTATGACAGCACTTAATAGAGCAATTATATAAGGATACATTTTTTCAATAAACCTCAAGGATCACACTCCTCCCTAGACATACACGTTATTAATATCTCCAACCCTCTCACGATACAGCCTATGCATACGCCCTATTACTGTAGTATGAAGAATATTTCGCGATAGTGGGCTTATATCGTTTTCAGTAAAAGCACTGTAGTCAATTAATCTGTGTTTTATTAAATCAATCGGTTCCACTTTTGCATCTTCATCCGCCTTCCTACGAACCTTGATGCTTTGCACAGAAGGATCATCCACCAAATTTCCTAGCTCCTCATAAACTGGAAGTCGACTATGTTTTCTAGACCCTTCTTGTTGAATGCTTATTTTAAATGTCACGCTTACAGACTCATTCATATCGTTTGCTCTGGTTATCATTTGTCCCAAAGACCTACGTGTAGTATCTCTTGCATTTTTAATATCAGCTACCGAAATTTCAGCTCCTCTAATCAAATGGTCTTCCTCTAACAAATCTGTTGCTCTAGGGTGAATAAGGGGTTTAAAATACAATGTAAAACCCGGCTCATCAATTACGTCTGTAAGGTAGTTAGCTATTGCTGATGGAGCTAAACTGTGCATATTTCTTCTAACCATAATTACATAATTAGTTGGATCATACAAAACTGAAACTTCTTCACCAAAGCCCTCTTCTTCATCTAAATCTTCAAAATATCCATACGTTCCGTCATCGTGGGTTTTAATTGGAAATCCATTTTTTCTAATCCGAACGAAATGTAACTCCCACTTATCGTTATTTTGACTCATCCCTTGTAAACGTGCTTGGTCATCTCCAAGCCTATAAACCCTATCCACTACCGGTGTATTATTTAATCCTTGAAAAAGGTCACTTAAATCGCATGGTACGTCTTCCATAACATCCCTCTCTTGATTATATTCTCGAGCATTCACTTTAAAGTAATCGAACCTAACGTTTTTTCTTCTTGGCAAAATAGCTCCTCTCCCTTCAACCTACATAATTCTACGTCAATAGTACTAAAACCTCCTGAATTTGCATTTAGTTCCAATTATTATGAAGAAAGAAGGGGATAAAAGAAGCTAACCTCGGTAGTTTATCGTTTATAACCTTTTTGATAATCGCTGTATGCCGGGTGCGTTAACCTCAACCTGCGGAAAGAAGTGTCAACACCGGACAATTTCGCTTGCTTGATCTCTTCCAGGTGCTCGGCCTCCGGCGTCTGTAAGGCGTTAAAGGTTCCGTTAATTTTACGAAGTTCCTTCATTGAAAACTCGTCGTCGTTTACTGCCTGAGCTACTTCAGGTAACTTTTGCTTTATAGCGTACAGACCGCTCTCATCGTCGAAGTGGTGAATTTTTTCCTCGAATTTATTGAAGGCTGCCCGTTTGTCTGCTTCACTGTAGGAGAACGTTAGCTCCGCCTTCAAGTCGGTTGTGAACTGCTCCGCCAGTTGTCGGTCAGCCGTGCTGACTCGGAAGGTGCTACGTGCTGCCTCACGTTCTTGGGCCTCGACTACCTCGTCTATCTTCTTTTGGAACTCATCGCTAATCTCGGCCACTCGTTTTTCAAGTTCCTTTCTTTTTTGCCCGATTTCATAGTCGAGTACCGCCTGATCGTGATAATACGGGTTCTCGCTTGTCTTCATTTTCTGTACTTCGTTTCGGAACCCTTTAACCTCTTGATCGACCTGCTGTTGATACTGTTGTTTAATATCCATTGATAACCTCTCCTTAGTAGTGATAGTTTGTTAGTTTTGGGTTTTACCTCATGCGTTTGTCTGTTGTCTTAACCATTGGCAGCTTGGCGTCGGTGTACCCCGATTCAACAACCAATCCCTCGGCGTCAACGTACTGTCTAACAATGTCTTTAGCCGTATGGTACGCATACATTTCGCTTTGACTTGTGGCGAAGCTCGCCTCAAAGACGTATTCTCCCCGCCCTCTATCGAGAACCTTTACGTTTATCTCACGTTCATCTCGGTTGATCCAATTAACAAGGATCTGAACGTGGACAAAACCGTCCTTCGGGATATCGGAACTAGCTTCGACACGCCCTCGGTTCCTGCCGAATACATTCATTGACTATCGACGTCCTTTCCGATGGTTTCTTTTAGGCTAAAGCTGCTTTTTAAACCGTTTGCCACTCTCTATCGCTGCTTTCGCTCTCTTTGAGTGTTTAATATCGATTCTCGGATTGCCCTTGCTTTAAAGCAGCGTTTTGCTTCCGTCATTCCGACCCATCCTTTCGTATGCTTCCGTTAACCCGTTCGCCTTCAACGCTTCCGCAGTTTGCTCGAAGACGTTATAAACAATGATGTCCGATGATTTCTGCCAGGGCTCAATCGGCTCATGCTTTTTTCGTTCCGGTTTCGGTTCTATGCGTACATTTCGTAGCTCGTGTTTGTCGCTCATGCTATCGCCCCTCCGATTTCTCGTATAATGCTGCTATCATTCGTCCGTCCGGCTTGTAGACTTCGACTAGCCTTTCGAGCTCGTCGTCACTCTCGAGCCTTTGAATCGTGGTCCGTCTGTCCGTATAAATCTGACTCACCGCACCACCTCCGTAAGCTCTCGGGCTGTAATGATAGCCCGTAGCTTTCTCGTAAAACCGTTGTCGTCGAACTCTCTCGCATCGATCACGGCATCCGAGTTAAGGACGTTTGGAATCACCCGGGCGTCCATCGTCTGTAACATCCATCGTCCGTCTAATAGCTCATAGGTTACTGTGGGCTCGTCCGCTCTTACCGTTATCTCCCGGTTAAGTCGGTGTAGGAACTCCGCCGTACGCACCTCGCCTTTATAATGTTGCTCCGTTAAATTTCTCGCTTTGGTTATCGTGTTCATCGTTTTAATAGCCCCTTTCGAAAAATGCGTGATTTAGGGGTCGACCCCCGTATTTTCTTGACGTATATGACAGCCTGAGCCCAAAATATCGACCTGTGTGCGAATTAGTTAGGCTTAAACGGTTCATCGTCTTACTGCGATTTCTAATTTCGTCTGAGGCCCGTATTTTTCGCTGAGACGGTCATATGTGTCAATCGATCTTTCTGGCGGTGACTCCGAAGAATCGTTCTGCCTTCCGTCTTTCTTTTGCGGGTATCAAGTACAGATACGTTGCGTTGCGGTCGGACTGCTTAACACCGGTAGCCCACGACCGCCCCACGCTCTTCCATGTCTTCGATTTGTTTGACCGTGTGATGTTCCGAATCAATGTTCTGTCGCCGGTACATCCGATAAGCTGCCGTTCATCCGAGTAGAATAAATCGTTCACCGTGAATCATCCCCCGGCAGGATGCTTCGTAGCTGCTCGTCCATCCGATCAAGTTTTTCGATAATGTGCTCGTAGATTGCCTGTTCGTTCATATCTCTCACTCGCTCCTTCATTCGGTTATTAGTTTACTTGCGTAACTCTTCTTCGATAGCTTCCAATGTCGACGTAATCTCTAGAGTTACGTGGATCCCTTGTCGCTTTAACTCCGCCAATGCCTTCAAGTATTCGATCAAGTCCGTTAGTTTTCGTGCTTCATTCATTCGCTCACCTCTCTCATTCGTGAAGTACGTTCTCGTGCTTGCGTTTTTACTCCGCCTGCGCTAAAATTAAATTGATAATTGCGGAAGTATGCGTTTTATACCTTGTAGTATAAGAAGCCGTCGTCGGTCGCTTGGACCTCGTAGGCCTCGCATAGTCGCTTAACCAAGCGCTCGACTTCGGTTTCTGGCTCACCGCCCACCCACGTTACAAGACCCGTGAGCCGCCGGTTTACCTTTTGCGATATCATTAACGCCTGCGTCGTTCGCGGCGTTGATACGTAACGTCGAGTCATTACTGATCGCCTCCACTTTCGATAGATTTATAGATTCCGATTGAGTAGATCCATCGTTTTCTTTACGTGCTCAATTTGCTCGAGACCGAACTCCTCGTTTACCTTGCGTTCTAATGCCCTGCTTATCGGCGTCTTATCCGTTTCCACCAACGCTAACAGTGCCCGCGATACCTTCAAACGGTCGGCCGCTTGGAGCTGCGTTAGTTGGTTCAGTTGACGTAGTGTCTTAAATAGCTTTGAATCCATTTTGACCCCCCTCCTCTTATACAATTTGTTAACGAGTGCCATAAAAAAAAGTACACTAACCTTCCCTCTAATTAGGTATGAGCGATACGTTTGTTTACATAGTTTTGAGGTTTTCCGCTAGATTTTCGATTTTTTACCGCAATTTATCGAACATATCCGGATCTGGAATGCCGTAATCCTGCTCGTCTTCCCACGCTGCCCGCTCCATTTCCGTTAACGCCGCGTTACCTCTCTTGTCGCTTTTATCCGGAGCCATATCGACAGATACCTCGTTTACTTTACGTTTGTAGATAGGATCTATCACCGTTCCCGGACGTTTTCGGCGCACCTCGTATTCATGCTCACAATAAGACCCTTTATAACACGTTACCTTCCGTCCATTCCTGGATACGTCGTAAAAGTAATCGCTGCATATCTCACAACGGCTGATCCGATTAGGTTTGAACTTCACCTCACGCCAGGTTAACTCGATAGGAAACGGCATATCCGACAACCAATCGTCCACACAATCCCGAAAATAACGCCTTTCGGACTTGTGAAGCTCCGATAGTTCCGCCCGGAAGTCCTTGACCTCCGGCTTGTGGTGCGCCCGCTCAAATCGTTCCACCAGGAATTGATACACCTGGACGGCCACGTCTTCCGGTATTCCCTCGTCGATTAAATCTTGTACTTCTCTTACATACGCTTGCTTCTCCGCCACTCTCGATCAATCCCCTTTGTCGGTGTATGGTATCGGATATGCTCGTTCAATCGCTCACACGCCCTATCGGTCTAACGTTTCCACTCGTTCACACGTACTAACGCATATCCGTATAGGTATTAATTTTCGGACATGCACTTGTATTCGTATGGAACTTTGGTTACGTTAGTACGGTTACTTATAAGTTTACGAATAAGTGACCTGGTGCGAGGTAACGAGCCCACAATGGTTTGTTGCTATTTTTAACGTTGCTATTTTATCGTTGCTATTTTTACTGTACCTAAATAGGGATTTTGCATTGTTCCTTTTCAGGAACGACGGTAAATTCCCTTTTCGGAACAACAGGGGTTTTCACTTGATTATTTCACTATAATCGGGAACCACTTTCTCCCCGTCTTCATTAACGATGTAGCCATCGTCCGATATTTGCGGACAAAACGAAGGCTTATACCACAGGTAACGGTTAGTCCCTTCATAGTAATCGCGGACATCGCTGAGTATCCCGTTTGCTTTCAATATTCTCGTAAGCTGCTTGTGCCTTTTACGGTCGACCCCTGTCATTTCCGCAATGCGGTCCTGGCTCGGGAACGCATATCCGAACCGTCCGTTAAGGGATCCGTCAGCTCTATACCTATTTCCGTCGATGTACGACAACAACGCAAAGTAAAATGGTATGATGTCACCCGTCTTAGACTTCGGCCTAATATCTCTGACTTCCGCTATGATTCTAGGAAACACCTTCCGCACTAACTCCCGGTTGTACAATTCGTACCCCTTCGCCTCCATCAATTGTTTTTTGTCGTGTGGTAAGACCTTTTCGTCTTTAACCATTTGTTGAATCATAGTAAAACTCTCCTTTTCCGTTTTGATTTTTGCCTTACACTTTCTTGAACCAATTTAATCCCCACTTTTGGACCACCTACTTTTACCAATTAACTCATCAACCACAACCCTTGAAGCTCTAAGCGTAAAAAATTTAAAAAGTTTTTATCAGCACCGAGTCACCATCAACTCCACTGAAAAGAACCGTTTAATTCCTAATAACAAAAAAGCAACCGAATTTGGACCAACCGTTAAAATCGCCCTCAATTCCTAATAGACCATTTAAGGCTACCTATGGGACATCGAATTTCTAAAACCTACACTTACTAAGACCACGTAAAACCTTGTTTGTGGGACATCGAGTTTAAAAAAAATCGTATACTCACTAAGACCACATTGAGATACAATCGTGGACCATTTTAAGCGAAATTTTCTCAATAAAAATACGGAGACCCCGAAGGATCCCCGTTATGTAACGCTATTTCCTACTGGTTGTTGAAACTCCACGACACCGAGGTCACATTTGCCTGCCGTTGAAAAACGAGTCCGGTTTCGCACTTGAGAAGAGACGGTCACTATCGCATAGCCCAGGTTTTCAATTGGGGGAACGTTTGGCCAGGTGAACACGAACGCCATAAGTGTTATTCTACCGCTCCCCACCTTTGACCCCCGACCTTTTAAAATTTTGCAGCAAATTATCGCAGGCCCGGCGGGCTGCTCCCTGCGCTTACGCCCCCGGGGGGATTTACAAAAACAAAAAAGAGCTGACGTGTTTACGCCAACTCTCATTGATTTATTCGATGGTCATTTGGTTATAGTCGGAAGTCTTTCAACGTATCCGCTATTTCATCCTCAGTTATTCCTATGTATCGCTTTGTCGTCGCCTGATCCGAGTGGTTGAATATCTCCATTAACGTAGCAACGTCCTTTGTCCGTTGGTAGTAGTGGTAACCAAACGTTTTTCTTCCCGTGTGTGTACCGATATCCTTCCGTCCTAGTAAATCGGCAGCCTTAGCATAGATTCGGTATGCTTGCGTAGAGGTTATATGCCCGTCTCCTTTGCGACTAGGGAAGAGCCAACCCTCGTTTGGCTTATCGGATAAGTAATCGGCAATGTCGCCCATGATAGCGTTCAAATGAACCCTACGAGGCTTCTTCGTTTTCCCCTCTGATACTACGATACTGGAAGCACCTTTAACGTCTTCAATACGTAGCTTTACGATATCTCCTATCCGTAACCCCGTGTTTATCCCGAGATTAAAAAGCAGCATGTTCCGATCAGCCTGCTTCGATAATTTTAACGCTTCCCGAAACTCTTTGATTTCCGCAGGCGAGCGGAGTGGTTCCACGTTGACCAAATTGCCTTCTTTTCCGCCTTCATATGTCATTCAAACGCCCCTTTCCGAATGTACGGTTTTATCTTATTTAAAATGATATCATACATTCAAATAGCAGTCAATGAACAGACGGCTACATTACGGCAAATCCAACGTATGGAAATACACAAAAGCATACATTCGCTAAAAGCATGTTGGACCGATTTATCGCCTGGTCAACGCACTACCCCCTCGATATTTTCGGAGGTACTCGTCTAGTGAACGGGTTGCCCCTTATCTACTCGATATTTGTGTACTCTCGTTACCTATTCGAATACCTATGTCACCGTGTTAAAGTGCGTTATTTCCGAGTTTCTTCCATACACCGTTTCCCACGACATATCGCTATAAATCACCGATTACACATCGGTTCTCTTCGTTACTTCTCGACTGATGCTCTTTACTGTACTCGGGAGATTTCGGTAAATAGTCGATCCTTTGAAACGCATAACCTTCCATCCGTTTTTCCGCAAGTAACGGTCTTTCTTCCGATCATGCGCTTTTTGTGACGCCGTTGAATGGAACGCTTTACCATCGCATTCAATCGCTATTTTCAGCCCAGGGAACGCTATGTCTATTCGATACACCCCTACGTTGTACTGAGTGCGTGGATGCAATCCATACGAAACTAAGCCGTTGTATAAACGACGTTCAATCGGAGACTCGCACTTCTCATATTCGGATGCCTCAACCGGTTCTGGATCGTATTGAAAACGATTCAAACAGAACACCGTGAAGACCATTAGCAAAAAGAGTACAACAGACACAATAAATTCGCTCATATTTCATCACCGGTACTATTCTCGCCTAATCACTTGTTCTATATCCCACATTATGTTTTTTGAATAAGTTTTCTGACATCCTCTTCAAGATTTAAATGATGCATTTTCCTATGGCAATTAGGACATAAAGCTATAGTATTCTCGGGAGTATCTAACCCACCATTGGATAACCATTTAATATGATGTGTCTCTAAGAAAGGCTCTCCATTTCTATCTTTAAAAGGTGCTGGTTTTTCACACAATTGGCAAATACCATTCGCTCTTATTTTAGCAAGAAGCGATATTACAAAACTTCGATTAAAGGAAGCATTATTCGTCTTCATTCTTTTAGGTTTCATATATTTACTTTTGGCTTTTTTCATCAGATCCTCAATGCTACTATCAGAAAACTTTTCTTTTGCTTTTCCGGCTTCCAAATATTTATTTGAATTTCGTTTATCTGTTTGGTTGCCAGCCGAAACATCTCCATATTGAACATCTATAGTCTTTTTTATTGGTTCATCAAACACCCAGTTAAACCAGATTGTCCCTTCACTAATAATTTGGTCTCTTCCCCATTTGAACATCCTATTGATAGTCCAAAGAAAAAAATCATAATAGAATACTTTTTCGTTTATGTAGAAGCCATCATATTCTTCTCTAGCTTTCTCAAAATTAAAAGTAATGAAAGATTTTGGAGCTGACCCCTTGTGTTCGAAAGGAAGTTCAATAAAAAAATCACTATTAGAATTGTAAAATTCCTCTAACTTATCGAAAGAAGTTAAATCTAAAACTTTTGCTTTTCTTTTTAATTTAAGTAACCAGATAACCTCTGTTTCTACGAAACTACTTACTGACCCTTTAAACTGTTTTTCAACATTTAGCGAAGAGACTTCCGCGCTAATAGAATCCCTATTATAACAATTTGTAGTAAATCCTTTTTTCAAGTCTCTCTCATCAGGTTTATCGGTTGAATAATAGTAATACAAAATTACGACCTCCCAGTAAAAACGCTAAATAATAGTATTCTATAACTACATAAGTTTCCCTTCATCCAACCAATATCTATTCATAAATATCAGCAAATTCTACATACTGTAACCACCTGAATAATCGCTTCATAGACGCAAAAAGATAGGAATGCATCCGGTTGACCTTCCCTTCCTTAACTCTTCTTATAACATCCATTAACACGGTTTTTAATGCCTCTGAGTGCGACTCTAAGCGTAGTCCTCTATTCACCTTTGCTTTTGCTTTAAAGATGATTCCCGTCAATGTGTATAGGTCTCTAGCGTTATAGAAAGGAGAAAGACATTCAAAGATCGGCGTAGGGATAGCGTTTTTTATGAAATCTGCCTCGTCCGTTTGCCCCGTCTCTAAGACGTGCTCTTGAATATGATTAGTATAAGATGGTTCGGGAATTATTTCGTTCCCTGATCCCTTGCCCTCGTTGACTTCCTCGGTTACTTCTATGGTTTCAACTTGCGGTTTCATTGAGAGAATACGAATTACATTTACGGATTTCTTCCGACTTCCTCCGATCCCCCATTTCTTCAACGTTGGTAGCCTTTCAATCATTCCGTAGTTATCTAGCCTGTTTATCGCCCGAATCACTGTACTTTTCGATAGGTTTAACGCTTCCCCTATCGTTTGGTACTTCGCAAAGGAAACGCCTAGCACTCGAAGGCTGGACCTCCCGAAGAAAAGTAGCACCTCGATGGTTGACTCTGGAGCTTCGTCGTTTCTTAGTACCTGGATGTACTCGTATATTTGCTCGTCCATCTTCGTTTGTTTCTCGAATGTGGCATATTCCGATAGCTTTGTTAGGTCGATTGTTAGAAAGTCCATTCCGTTTGTCCTCCCGTAGGAAGACGCAACACTCGAATGTATGTTCGGTTTAAATCGCATAGCAAATACGCTTGCAAAGGAACCGTTTTTTGCGATAAACTATACTTGTCTAGAGTAGGCGTATATCACTTCGGTTCTTCCGAGTGGTTGCGTCTTCTTTTTTGTCTTATTTTCGTTTTCTTAGTCGACTTATTGGCGAATAGTTAGCGTGTTGTCGCTTCAAGTCATCGGTAGTAAACTGAATGTATTTTCTAGTTGTCGATATATCCGAATGACCTGCAATTCTTTGTAACGTAAAAATATCTCCCCCGTTAAGAATGTAATCGCGGCAAAACTGATGCCGCAGAGAATGTGCGCTTAACGGCTTCTCGATTCCTGCTTTTTGCTTGTAGTCGTGGATCCGTCGCCTAAAACTCGTCGGGTTATATTTCTCTCCGAAGTTAGAGGTGAACACGTACTCCGTTTCGAAATTCGCCTTTACTTCCGTAATCAACTCCATCAACAATCGGAGAACCTGATTCGACAACGGTAAAACTCTCGGCTTCCTATTCTTCGTCTTCTTACCTGGAAGATAAATAGCCCGGCTCTTGAAGTCCACGTTTGAGAACTCCAACGAAAACAACTCCGACGTTCGTATCCCAGTATCCAACGTTAGGTAAATCGCTACTAAATCCCTAAACTGTGCGTACTCTTGCATGTCAGGGATCCTTAACAATCGGTTGATTTCGTCCTCAGTTAACGGTGAAAAAGAATCCTCGTCCACCTTCAACAACTTCACACCTTTGACCGGGTTTTTGTTGATAATTTCCTCGCTTTGAAGTACGGTGAAAAACGTCTTCAACTGTCGTATCCGCACATTTACGGTGTATGGAGATAACCCCCGTTCTCCTGTTCGCTTGTTTTCGTGCGTCTCAGATAGATAGACGATGTACTCTCGAATCAATCCACTTGTTACCTCGTTAACTCGTTCTATTTCCGGGTGCTGCTCTCGTATCCATTCATTAAAATAATCGAATAGAACACGGTGATCCTTTAAAGTTCTCTCCCGTAAACCTTCCGATTTTTTGTAGGCATAGACGTACTCCAATGCATCATCGAGTGATAGATTAATCGTGTTATCGTCTAAAATTTGCGGAATCGTTCTTCGTCGAATAATCTTTTTTCCTTTTCGAGACAAAAAAAGCACCTCCCTTCCGATTTGATACGGAAAGAAGGCGCAAAAATAAGCCTTACGTATATGTAATTTAAGCCGTCTAAACCGTGGGCTTGCTCGTGCCCCTCGTAATGCTTAACGGTTGAGTCAACGGCTTTATATCAACGATTAGCGCCCCCGGCAGGATTCGAACCTGCGACACACGGTTTAGGAAACCGATGCTCTATCCCCTGAGCTACGGGGGCATAAAACGTATGTGTAATATTATACAAAAGAATCCAAAGATTGAAAAGCGTAGACCCCTGAAAAAATAATCTCTTCTGTTACTTCCAACGTATGTATATGATAAAATGTTATTTGTCTGTCTAAAAGTATCGTATTTTGTACGGATGAGTGATATACAATCATGCTTTTTTGAATTGAGTTTGAAGGAGGAAAAGAGATGGGAGATCTACCTTTCATATCCGTTGAAGGGCCCATTGGGGTTGGGAAAACGTCTCTGTCTAAAAAGCTCGCCTCCCAGTTTGATTTTCATTTGCTGAAGGAAATCGTTGAGGAGAACCCATTTTTAGGCAAGTTTTACGACAATATTGAAGAATGGAGCTTCCAAACGGAAATGTTCTTCTTGTGCAACCGGTTCAAACAACTAGAAGACATTAACCGTCAATTTTTGCAATTGGGGAAGCCTGTGGTCGCTGACTACCACATATCCAAAAATATGATTTTTGCTCGCCGCACGTTGCGGGAGGAACAGTTTGAAAAGTACGCTCAGATTTTTGATATATTGACACATGATATGCCTAAGCCGAATATGGTCGTCTATTTACATGCGAGTCTTGATACGTTGCTCGAGCGCATTCGTATGCGTAACCGGGATGTAGAGGCTAATATTCAGCCCTCTTATCTTGAACAACTCTCTCAAGACTATGAAGACTTCATGAGGCATTTTGAAGCTACTCATCCTGATATTCCTGTCATACGCTTGAATGGAGACCACTTAGACTTCGTAAAACATCAAGATGATTTAAATTATATTGTTGGCCAAGTGGAGCAGCATTTAAATAAAGGAGAAGTTATCAAATGAACGCACGTGAACGTTATGGAATACCACATGATAGCGTCATTACAATTGCAGGTACAGTCGGGGTCGGGAAGTCGACGATGACGAATGCTCTCGCAGATGCCCTCAACTTCCGTACTTCTTTTGAAAAAGTCGACACAAACCCTTATCTCGACAAATTTTATCAAGACTTTGAACGTTGGAGCTTCCATTTACAGATTTATTTCCTAGCGGAACGTTTCAAAGAGCAAAAGAAAATTTTCGAATATGGCGGTGGATTCATCCAGGATCGCTCCATTTATGAAGACACTGGCATTTTTGCACGAATGCATTATGAAAAAGGAACAATGTCTGAAATAGATTACGAAACCTATCGCAATCTGTTTGATGCTATGGTGATGACACCTTACTTCCCTCATCCTGATCTGTTAATTTATTTGGAAGGATCGTTTGACGATATCCTTACCCGTATCCAGGAAAGGGGACGTCCGATGGAACAAGAAACACCGATCGAATATTGGGAGGAAATGTTCAGGCGTTACGAAAACTGGATTGATAACTTCAATTCCTGCCCCATTTTACGTTTGAATATTGCTGACTATGATGTGTTAAATGATAAAACAAGCATCGAACCAGTTTTAGAAAAAATCGGTCATTTCATCCAACAATCCCGTAAATGGCGCTCCAGCCACTTATTAACGTAAATATAAGATAGAAAAACTCCTGATGAGTCCACTACTCGTCAGGAGTTTTATATTTATGAATGAACTCTTCAATCATCATGCGGTGACTGCCAATCATCTTTTCAGGCAGTTCAGCAGGAGGCAGGAATTTAATCTGCAATGTTTCTTTTGGATCAATGGTAACCGGACCTTCATATGTCTTTGTATAGTACACCGTTGTGACTACATAGAATTCATCTCCGTTCGGCGCACGACTAAATTGGTCCTCTCCGGAGTATACGGTCATTAATTTTAAATCATCCACCTTAAGGCCTGTCTCCTCTAATACTTCTCGCTTTGCCACCTGTTCTGTACTTTCACCCAGCTCCATCAATCCACCAGGAAGTCCCCAAACACCTTTTGGAGACGTACGCTGTTGTAATAAAATACGGTTCTGGTTATCAAGAATCAAAACGACTGATCCAACTAAAATAACCGGTCGCTGTCCAATGATTGCTCGCAAGTCTTCTACATACCCCATCACAACCACCTCCCCCTCTTATATTATAACAAGAAAAGAAAGGTATGTTCCTCATCCAATAACACAGATTTAAACAGTAATGGCAGCTTTTGAGTCGAGGAGGGGCTGGAGCGAAGACATAAAAAAAGCCCTCTCAAGTTTGATGAGAGGGCTTTAAATAGAAAACAAAATAAAAAAACCGTTACACATAGTAACGATTTTTGTTCTATTAAATCTCCAATATTTATGCGCTATTGTTGATATAAAAATGGCGGAGGAGGAGGGATTCGAACCCCCGCGGGGCGTAAACCCCCTGGCGGTTTTCAAGACCGCTCCCTTCAGCCGGACTTGGGTACTCCTCCGTGTGACCGACAATGAATATAATATCATGGTTGTCCGCTTTCGTCAATAAAATCCTTTATTTTTTAAAAAAAGAATTTTGCCGAGCAACCAATAATTTTGACTGCCCCGCTATTATACAAATTACAAAAGCAAGAGTCAAGCTATCATAAATCTCTTTTCTTACAATAAAAAAGGATGGAGACTCGATGGAATCCATCCTTTTTGGATATGGTCTATTGAATAACTTCCTTACCACCCATATAAGGGCGAAGGACTTCTGGTACAATTACACTTCCATCTTCTTGCTGATAGTTCTCAAGAATAGCTGCAACCGTACGCCCAATCGCAAGACCTGACCCATTCAATGTATGAACAAACTCCGGTTTTCCTTTTTCTTCACGACGGAAACGGATGCCTGCACGACGAGCCTGGAAGTCCTCAAAGTTAGAGCAAGAACTGATTTCACGATACGTCTCCTGGCTCGGGATCCAAACTTCAATGTCATACTTCTTGGCAGCTGTGAAGCCTAAATCTCCTGTACACATGCTCATGACACGATATGGGAGCTTTAAAAGCTGTAGAACTTTTTCTGCATGTCCTGTAAGCTCTTCTAAAACATCATAAGATTCTTCAGGCTTGGCAAACTGGACAAGCTCAACTTTATTGAATTGATGCTGACGGATTAATCCTCTCGTATCGCGACCGGCAGATCCTGCCTCAGACCGGAAATTTGTACTGAACGCGACAAATTTTTGAGGTAGGTCTTCGACAGACAAAATTTCTTCCCGATGGAAATTAGTTACCGGAACTTCTGCTGTCGGTACCAGGAAGTAATCCCAATCCTCAATCTTAAAAGCGTCTTCTTCGAATTTCGGTAATTGACCTGTGCCTGTCATTGCTGTACGGTTCACTAATTGTGGCGGTAGCATTTCCTGATATCCATGTTCATCGGAGTGAAGATCCATCATAAAGTTTAGTAGTGCTCGCTCTAATCGCGCACCTAAGCCCTTATAAAAGACAAAACGGCTTCCTGTCACTTTAGATGCTCGCTCAAAATCAAGAACTCCTAAATCAGTGGCTACATCCCAGTGTGGCTTTGTTTCAAAGTTGAATGTAGGAATTTCCCCGACCTTACGTGCCTCAATGTTATCTTCCTCATCTCCTCCGACAGGGACACTTTCGTGCGGGATGTTCGGAATGGATAATAGTAGAGTTTCAAGCTTTTCTTCGACTTCTTTCAGCTCTGTATCCAAAGTTTTGATGCGGTCTCCCACTTCTCTCATTTCCTTGATTTTATCATCTGCATCTTCTTTTGCTTTCTTTAACTGGGAAATTTCCTTAGAAACCTCATTACGTTTTGCCTTTAATTCTTCTGTCTCCTGGATTAATTCGCGGCGTTTACTATCAAGATCTCCAAAAGCATCCAGATCAGACAAGTCTTCTCCACGGTTTTTCAACTTTGCTTTGACTTCTTCAAAGTTCTGACGTAAGTATTTCATGTCCAACATTATATTTCCTCCTTTAGTTATATAAAATAAAAAAACTCCCGTCCCTAAAATAAGGGACGAGAGCTTTAATTTATGCTTCCCGCGATACCACCCAAGTTGAAGATCTACAGGATCTTCCGGCTTTACTCATAACGGTGAGTACCGGTCCAGCTTACTTTATTCAGCCAGACACTCAAGGATGGATTCACATGGCTTCTCCGTCAGTTTGCACCAGCCACTGACTCTCTTAGGAAGAAGGGGCATGTTACTAGTTCCTATCATCGCGTTTCATATGAAAGGTTGTGTTACATAAGATTAGCGGAATCGAAATTATAATGCAAGGGCTTTTTTAGCTTCTTCTACCATGCCGACAAAGTGAGCCGTTAAACGATGGTCATCGGTCAACTCTGGATGGAAAGAACAAGCCAAATATTGATCCTCCTGAGCAGCTACGATGTGACCATCATAACGCGCCAGAACTTTCGTATTTTCGCCGACTCCCTCAATGTAAGGGGCACGGATGAATACGGCATTAAAATCATCTGCCACGCCATCAATATCGAGATGGGCCTCAAAACTTTCACGTTGGCGCCCGAAAGCATTACGACGAACTTTGATATCCATAACTCCGAGGTGGACATCATACGATCCATCGATTTCTGATGCTAGCAAAATAAGCCCAGCGCAAGTACCGAAAATTGGGTTGCCTTGCTTTCCGAATGATTGAATCGGTTCCAGGAACTCATACTTATCAATCAATCTTCTAATCGTTGTACTTTCTCCACCAGGAATAATAAGTCCATCAATCTCATCCAACTGCTCTTTCCTTTTAACGACAACTGCTGAAGCACCTGAAGCTTCTACAGAACGGACGTGTTCACGAAAGGCTCCTTGTAAGCCCAAAACTCCGATTGTAGTCATGCTGCATTCTCCTTTTCTTACTGACTGCGCTCTTGCATACGCTGTTCAGGAGTAAGAGTGGACATTTCCATCCCTTTCATTGCGGTACCAAGCCCTTTGGACAATTCGCCGATCAACTTATAGTCGTCATAATGTGTGGTAGCTTCCACAATCGCACGAGCGAATTTCTCAGGGTTATTGGATTTGAAGATTCCGGATCCAACAAAGACTCCATCTGCGCCCAATTGCATCATCAAGGATGCATCCGCTGGAGTAGCAATTCCTCCTGCTGCAAAGTTTACGACAGGCAGGCGCCCTTCTTCACGGATTTCCATAAGAAGATCGAATGGAGCTCCGTTATCTTTGGCATAAACCATAACTTCGTCTTCTGATAATCCACGTAAGTGACGGATTTGAGACTGGACCTGACGCATATGACTGACAGCTTCTACGATGTTACCAGTGCCTGGCTCCCCTTTTGTACGTAACATGGACGCGCCTTCACGGATACGGCGTGTCGCCTCCCCGAGGTTACGGCACCCACATACGAATGGAACCGTGTACTCATCTTTTTTGATGTGATAAATCTCATCTGCTGGTGTAAGAACTTCACTTTCATCAATATAGTCCACGCCCATTGCTTCAAGGACGCGCGCTTCTGTAATATGCCCAATACGTGCCTTTGCCATAACTGGAATAGAAACGGCATTCATCACTTCTTCAACGATTGTTGGGTCTGCCATACGAGCGACACCGCCAGCAGCACGAATATCTGCTGGTACACGTTCAAGAGCCATTACTGCGACAGCTCCTGCTTCCTCTGCGATTTTCGCTTGCTCAGCATTAACGACGTCCATGATGACGCCACCCTTTTGCATTTCTGCCATTCCGCGTTTGACGCGATCCGTACCTGTTTGTGACATGTTGATTCCTCCCTAACAGCTATATAGTTCAAGCATTTTATTTTGAATCATAGATTCTTATATACTATTGTAACTCATTCCTACATTAAATCCCACTAAATAAATAGGGATTTTTCCCACTTAGAACCAGCCTTTAACCATATCGACAGCACCTGTAAAGATATCAGTGAAAAATTCACCAACAGCTCCCATCATCAACATGAACCAGTTAGATTTTTCTACTGCAGAAGATGTGATGATATCAACACTTTGCCCGCCATCAGATAGAATGTTCCCATAGTCTTCTTCTCCATTATAGATAAGCGTTGCAGTTCCGACTGTTTGGCCTTTCTCTACCGGAGCAACTAGATTTCCTTCTTCATCGAGTTGGTCATCAGAGATGTTGAACTCGATTTCGTATTGATCTTCTTCTCCATTTTTCACAATGGTACGAAGGGCTTCAGCTGTTTCGACCGCCACTTCATCCTCTTTCCCTTTTGCAACAGTAAGGGTAGATTGGTCTTCAGGCGTTTCTCCAGCAGCGAAAAGTTCCTTCTGGCTGAAGTTTTCGAAACCATAATCAAGAAGCGTTCTTGTTTGTTCAAAGCGAGATGCTCTGGATTCTGACTTCATCACAACAGAAATGAAACGCTGTCCATCTCGTTCTGCTGTTCCTGTAAACGTGTTCTGAGCGAGTTCTGTATAGCCTGTCTTCAATCCGTCCATACCTTCATATGAGAATTGTTCCAAGCTATCTCCAGGCATTCCTGGAAGCATCCAATTCCAGTTCATGACCGTTTGCCCACCAAACTCCAGCGTCGGTTGACTAGATATTTCTAAAGCCTCAGGGTAATCGTTGGTCAAATGATAAGCGAGAAGTGCTGCTGATCTCGCCGAAAGCATGTTTACATCATCAGGCTCTGTCCCTTCTGGATGATTGCCGCCTAAGTGAGCATTATCCAACCCAGAAGCATTGACGAATTCATAATCAGGAAGACCTAGTTCTGCTGCTTTCTCATTCATCATTGTCACGAATTCGCCTTCTGATCCTGCAATCAATTCGGCAAGCGCAATGGTTGTTGCGTTATCTGAATTGATGGCCATAGCCTCGTAAAGTTCCCGTACCGTATATTCTTCATCCAATTTCAAGCCAACCCCTGAAAATTCAGGATTAGCGGATATATCAAAAGCATACTGACTGATCTTTGTCGTCGTATCCCAACTGATTTGTCCTTCCTCAATAGCTTCCATGACTAGATATTCGGTCATCATTTTCGTCATGCTTGCCGGAGGTAGGGTCAAATCTGCCTCTTTCTCAAATAAAATTTTCCCTGTTTCCGCGTCAACGAGTATTGCTGATTCTGCTCCAACATCTACGCTTGCATATGTATGTCCAGGACTAATGGACACAGCAAAAAGCCCCATTAGCAATGCCATTACCAAGGCTATAGATGTTTTTATTCTTTGTGTCAACTTTCTCAACCTCCACCCTTAAATTATGCATCTTTGTTATTTTATCACATGCGAATATAAAAGAATAGACAGGGAAAAGTCCCTGTCTATCATCTTTATACGGGTCAAATGGAGTAGTTTGGTGCTTCTTTCGTAATTTGCACATCATGTGGATGGCTTTCACGTAACCCTGCGCCTGTGATTCTTGTAAACTGAGCATCTGTCCTCAATGCATCAATTGTAGGGGTGCCACAGTAACCCATTCCTGACCTTAGTCCTCCCAGAAGTTGGTGAATGGAATCAGACAATGGCCCTTTATAAGGCATGCGTCCTTCAATTCCCTCTGGTACCAGCTTTTTGGCTTCTTGTTCGTTTTGGAAATAACGGTCCTTCGAGCCAGATTCCATTGCACCGACGGAACCCATGCCGCGATATACTTTAAAGCGGCGTCCTTGAAAGATCTCTGTTTCCCCAGGACTTTCTGATACCCCGGCCAATAAGCTTCCAAGCATGACAGCATGACCACCAGCAGCGAGGGCTTTAACGATGTCCCCTGAATATTTAATGCCGCCATCTGCAATCACTGGTTTGTTATATTTCTCTGCTTCTCTAGCACAGTCATTTACAGCGGTGATTTGAGGCACACCAACGCCAGCGACGACACGTGTCGTACAAATAGATCCCGGCCCGATTCCAACTTTCACCACGTCTGCTCCGGCTTCAATCAATTCACGAGTAGCTTCCGGTGTCGCAACGTTACCAGCAATAATATTGATTTTCGGATGACGATCACGGATCCTCTTCACCTGGTCAATGACCCCTTGAGAATGTCCGTGCGCTGTATCAACTACAAGTGCATCGACCCCAGCTTCGACCAGTTTATCAATACGTGTCATGGCATCTGCTGTAACCCCAACAGCCGCTGCACAAAGGAGACGCCCCTGTTCATCTTTTGCTGATAGTGGGAACTCGATGACTTTTTCAATATCTTTGATGGTGATCAAGCCTTTGAGAACCCCCTGATTATCTACCATTGGAAGCTTTTCAATCTTATATTGCTGTAAGATCTTTTCTGCTTCCTCAAGCGTTGTCCCTACGGGTGCTGTCACCAGGTCCTCACTCGTCATAACTTCATGGATAGCCATTGAATAATCTTCAATGAACCTGAGGTCACGATTGGTGATGATTCCGACAAGTTTCTGTTCTTGTACATCATTAACGATCGGTACACCAGAAATCCGAAATTTACCCATTAAATGCTCCGCATCGAAAACTTGATGTTCCGGAGTCAAAAAGAATGGATTTGTAATAACGCCGCTTTCTGAGCGTTTTACACGATCGACATGTTCTGCTTGTTCTTCGATCGACATGTTTTTGTGAATGACTCCAAGTCCTCCCTGGCGCGCCATCCCGATTGCCATTTTTGCTTCTGTCACCGTGTCCATTCCTGCACTTATGATCGGCATGTTCAACCGCAACGTTGATGATAGCTCTGTGGCGAGTGATACATCACGCGGCAGAACATCGGATTTTGCAGGCAAAAGTAGTACATCGTCAAATGTTAAACCTTCTTTAGTAAACTTGTCTTCACGCATGCTTGACCTCTCCTTTTCTTTCTGGAAATAGTTTGGGTGAAAGTGGGTAAAATAAGTGGTATATTCACAGGCACCATTTCTTATTGTTATTTACAATACGACAATGATTGCCCTTTTTCAACCATAAAAAGTTGGGAGGATTTTCCTGTCCCCGACAGAAAGGAGAGGCATTTTGCATTCCACCGATCCAATTCTCACCTATCTCCAGGTTACCGCTCATACGAGACCATTTTTATTCGCTTGTTATGAAAAAATCGACCATTCAAGAGCTGAACATCATTCCTATAACAATGCGGAGCGCTTCATCCATGGCCTTACTCTCGGAAACGATTACTGGTCAACCGCTCTACATACCCCGTTGAGTGTAAAACCTCTGCTTTTCTATTACGGAATGAATCATTATATTAAAAGTTGCCTGCTAACTGTAGATCCCGGTTATCCAGCGACAGCTAAGGTGCTGGCCCATGGATTATCGACAAGGAAAAGAAAAAAACAACATTATCGCTTTTTAGAAGATGATGTTCGCATTCAACCTCATGGGTTATTTCCTCATGCGGCTAGCCATTTATTTGGATTTTCTGCACAAAAGGACAAAGTCTCCATGAATGAACTCCTTCGACCACTTCCTCCGATGGAAGAACTTTTCAAATTAAAAAATAGCCCGCCGCTCGAAGGTGGAGAGAAATGGCCGGAATTGCTGAGCTACTTTGCCGTTCTCTATAACTTGAGTATGCTCGTGCGGTATGAAGGGGAATGGTGGGGGGAGATGGAACAGATGAAAGATCGGGAAGATTATGCATTCATTGTCCATTTCCTTGACTCAGCATCCGTGCAAATTCCAAAGATCTTTTCATCATGGTTAAAAGACCAGTTCACGTCGTTATCCTGACGCTAACTGGTCTTGTTCATTCGTACACTTCTTCAATATGTAGACCCCGGTGTTCCTTCAAAGACAATATTTTTCCGTTTTCCTCTAATTTAACCAATGGCCTTGTCGGATGTGTTTTTTCGACAAAAATGACTTCCGCATCCTGATTGTCGGAAAGTCGGATTTTCGTACCTGTCGAATAGTGAGTCATCTCTTTGACGAGTAGTCCAATAACTTTATGATCATAGCGACCGAATTGTTCATGGATGATCTCTTCTAGTACTTTGTATGGTGACTGTTTCCTGCGATACTTACGTTCAGAAGTCATAGCGTGGTACATATCACTTACAGCAATGATTTGGCTGAATGGATGAATTTTCGTTTGAATCCCTAATGGATAACCAGTCCCATCCAAACGCTCATGGTGTTGTAAAACAGCGATTTTCGCCTGATTACTTAACGATGGAATCTTTTGTACCTGTTTGTAGCTATAAGTAGGGTGTGTTTTGATTTTATCAAAATCCCCTTCTGTCAATGGACCTTCTTTCCCTGTGATGTGCTTGTCCATTTTAGCCATACCTGTATCAGCCAGCAGCCCAGCTAAGCCTATCTGGATCCATTCCCCATAGTTATAGCCCATTTTCGCAGCCAAGTAACCAGATAATAGACCCATTGCTACACTATGATGGTAGATGTATTCCTGGCTGGAAGTGAAATGATGAAGGTTAAACACTTCACGTTTCGAATCGACAACCCTTTCAAGGAGGGGAACCATTACTCTCCGTATGGCCTTCATATCGATGGGAACCCCTCCTTGCCAAGAGGTAAACCATGTTTTGTAAGACTGAACAGCTTCCAAATATTGATCTTGGAAAGAACTTTGGACTACTTGTTGGCTGTTTGCCTTCGAGGTGGCTGTCCCTTCTTCTTCGCAATGGGCCTCGACGACAAAATGGGCACCATCGGAACGGCGATTCGATATTTCAACAGTCTGGATTTTAAACTTTTTTAATACCTTGATATGAACCGGCTGGATGATTGTATTCTTTGGAATAATCGGTCGGTTCGTCTTTCCCATGACATCTTTGATGACTAGGCAACCGGGTTCCAATTGAGCGGGTTTCACCTTCACTATTCTGAACCACCTTTACTTATTCCTTTTTCTCTTTATGTAAAAAAAGCCGCCTGTCGCTATTGTTCGACAGGCGACGATCATTCATGTGTATTTATGATTCATCTGACTCTTCTTCTGTTGTTTCTGTTGGTGTTTCTACACTTTCGTCCTGAGATTCGTCATGATTCAATTCAGCTTCTTTTTCAAGAGCCTCTTCCACCATTTCCTCTTCTTCTTTTTCAGACTCCACTCGAGCGACTGTCGCTACCTCTTCTCCGTCACCGAGACGAATCAACCGAACACCCTGGGTATTACGGCCAGTCTCTGAAATACTTTCAAGAGGCATACGGATCAGGACGCCACTTGCCGTGATAATCATAATATCTTCTTCACCAGTAACGGCTTTCGTAGCGACTACTTGACCGTTTTTATCTGTTAAGTTACAGGTGATGATCCCTTTACCACCACGGTTAGTAATTCTGTATTCATTTGCTGGTGTCCGTTTTCCATATCCTTTACTGGTTACAGTCAAGACTTGTAAGGAGTCATCGAGAATTTCCATGGAGACGACTTTATCATCTTCACGCAGTGAAATTCCTTTCACACCAGCAGCTGTACGACCCATCGCACGTATTTGATCTTCGTTGAAACGGATCAAGTATCCGTTTTGTGTGCCGATCATGATATCTTTCGTTCCGTCGGTCAACCTTACGGAAATCAATTCATCATCTTCCCGAAGACCAAGAGCGATTAGCCCGCCTTTCCGGATATTAGCGAATTGAGATAATGTGGTCCGCTTCGTGATGCCGTTTTTTGTCGTAAATACGAGGTACCAGTCATCGACAAAATCCTCAACGGTAATGACAGCATTGATCCACTCATCACGCTCTACGTTAAGCATATTTATGATGGGTATTCCTTTAGCTGTACGGCTGAATTCAGGAACTTCATATCCTTTAGCCTTATACACTTTTCCTTTATTGGAGAAGAAAAGCAATGTGTTATGGGTAGAGGTGGATAGGAGATGTTCCACGAAATCTTCTTCGTGTGTCCCCATGCCTTGAACGCCTCTTCCCCCACGTCGTTGGGAACGGTAAGTGCTAGCCGGAAGACGTTTTACGTAACCCTGGTGGGTCAACGTCACGATAACAGTCTCTTCTGGTATCAAGTCTTCATCTTCAATGAAGTCCGTGCCCCCAAGAATAATTTCTGTTCGGCGTTCATCATTGTAACGTTCTTTAATATCAAGCAATTCTCCGCGGATAATTTCCAAAACTTTTTCATCATCAGCAAGAATCGCCTTTAATTCTGCGATTAATTGTACGATTTCCTGGTATTCATCTTCAATTTTCTCACGCTCTAAGCCTGTTAAACGCTGAAGTCGCATATCTAAAATTGCCTGTGCTTGTTTTTCAGATAAACCGAAGCGTTCCATCAAGCCTGTACGTGCGATTTCGGTCGTCTGTGATTCACGAATCAGGGAGATGACTTCGTCCAAATGATCAAGCGCAATACGTAAACCAGCCAGAATATGAGCCCGTGCTTCCGCTTTTTTCAGTTCATATTCTGTCCGACGACGAATGACGACTTTTTGGTGTTCAAGATAATGCTCTAAGCATTGCTTCAAGTTCAATACTTTCGGATGACCGTCCACAAGAGCAAGCATGTTTATACCAAAGGTCGATTGTAAGGCAGTCATTTTGTATAAGTTGTTCAATAGGACGTTCGGATTTACATCACGACGCAGTTCAATAACTATTCGCATTCCGTTACGGTCTGATTCATCACGCAAATCGGTAATCCCATCAATCTTTTTATCACGAGCAAGATCGGCGATTTTTTCCACCAATCGGGCTTTGTTTACCTGATATGGTAACTCAGTGACAATCAGGCGGGCTTTTCCATTTGCCTGTTCGTCAATTTGCACATCTGCACGAACGGTAATCGATCCTTTCCCAGTTTCATAGGCTTTTCGTATACCACTCAAACCAAGAATTTTACCGGCTGTCGGAAAGTCAGGGCCATAAATATGATTTTCCATCAGCTCTTGGATCGTAATATCGGGATCTTTACTCAATGCAAGAACAGCGTCAATAACCTCTCCTAACTGGTGAGGAGGGATATTCGTTGCCATTCCTACAGCAATTCCAGAACCTCCGTTGACTAGCAAGTTCGGGAATTTGGAAGGTAAGACAATCGGTTCTCTTTCCGTTCCATCATAGTTATCCGCATAGTCGATAGTATCTTTGTTAATGTCTCGGAGAATTTCCATGGAAATCTTAGACATACGTGCTTCTGTATAACGCATAGCAGCAGCTGCATCACCATCGACAGAACCGAAGTTACCATGACCGTCGACGAGCATATAGCGATAATTGAAATCCTGTGCCATCCGCACCATCGTGTCATAAACAGCAGAATCACCGTGAGGGTGGTACTTACCAATAACCTCACCAACAATACGTGCTGATTTTTTATAAGCTTTATCGGCATGCATACCAAGATCGTGCATCGCATATAAAATTCTCCGGTGTACAGGTTTTAAACCGTCCCTTACATCAGGAAGGGCCCGAGCAACAATAACACTCATCGCATAATCCAAAAAAGATGTACGCATTTCCTGGCTGATATTAATTTCCTGCACGCGCGGACGTTCGGGTTGATCCACCATTCTTTCTACCTCCTAATTGCCTAAAGGGAAAGGGTAACCCCTCTCCCGATCTATCTCATGACATTCACTCTTTATTAAACATCAAGGTTCTGTACATATTGGGCATTCTCTTGAATGAAGTTACGACGTGGCTCGACTTTATCTCCCATCAGGATATCGAACGTCTCATCCGCTCCGATAGCATCTTCAAGACTTACTTGAAGCATGGTGCGTGTTTCTGGGTCCATAGTCGTTTCCCATAATTGCTCTGGATTCATTTCACCTAGACCCTTATAACGTTGCACCCCTGGCTTCGGTGAGTTAGAGAGTTCAGCAAGCTTCGCATCCAGCTGTTTATCACTATATGTGTAATAAATCGCCTTTCCTTGCTGAATTTTATAAAGTGGTGGCTGAGCGATATAAATATATCCTCGTTCAATCAATGGACGCATATATCGATAGAAGAACGTCAATAGTAAGGTACGGATATGGGCACCATCCACATCGGCATCTGTCATGATGACAATTTTATGGTACCTGGCCTTCGAAATATCGAAATCTTCGCCAATTCCCGTTCCTAAAGCCGTAATGATTGCACGGACCTCGTTGTTCGATAGAATTTTATCTAAGCGCGCCTTTTCTACGTTGATGATTTTACCTCTTAACGGCAAAATCGCCTGGAAGTGGCGGTCACGGCCTTGTTTGGCAGAACCTCCGGCTGAGTCACCCTCAACGATATAAAGCTCTGAAATATTGGCGTCTTTGGAAGAACAATCCGCAAGTTTACCAGGCAGATTCGAAACTTCCAGTGCGTTTTTACGACGGGTCAGTTCCCGGGCTTTCTTTGCTGCCATACGTGCTCTTGAAGCCATCAAACCTTTTTCGACAATCGTCTTCGCCATATTCGGGTTCTCGAATAGGAATTTAGAAAAACCTTCAGAGAATAGGGCATCTGTAACCGTACGTGCTTCACTGTTTCCGAGCTTCGTTTTTGTCTGCCCTTCGAACTGAGGATCAGGATGCTTTACGGAGATGATTGCAGTAAGTCCCTCACGAACGTCATCCCCTGTCAGATTTGGATCCGTTTCTTTGAACATATTATTTTTACGAGCATAATCATTGATTACACGCGTCAGACCTGTTTTGAATCCTGACTCGTGTGTACCCCCTTCATACGTATGGATGTTATTCGCGTAAGAATAAAGGTTGCTTGCGAATCCGTCATTGTATTGCATAGCAATTTCAATGGAGATATCGTCCTGCTCATCCTCGATGAAAAATGCTTCATGCAAAGCTTCCCGTGTACGGTTCATATGTTCCACGTACGAAAGAATCCCGCCTTCGAAGTAATAGTTTACAGGATCTTCGTCTGTACGTTTATCTTCGATGGTGATTGTCAATCCTTTGTTCAGAAAGGCAAGTTCACGCAAGCGGTTCGCCAAGATTTCGAATTTGTATTCTTGTGTTTCACGGAAAATCTCTTCATCAGGCTTGAAGTGGATACGAGTTCCCGTCTGATCAGTCTCTCCGATCACTTTCAAATCTTCTTCCGGCACACCACGGTGGTATGCCTGGTAATGGATTTTTCCATTAAGGTGAACAAACACTTCAAGTTTCGAAGATAGAGCGTTAACTACGGATGCTCCTACGCCATGTAGACCTCCAGATACTTTATACCCTCCGCCGCCGAACTTACCCCCGGCATGGAGAACTGTCAGTATAACCTCTACAGCTGGACGACCTGTTTTTTCCTGAATCCCTACTGGAATTCCACGACCATTATCCGTAACAGTAATGCTGTTATCTTCCTCAATAGCGACTTGAATGTGATCGCAAAAACCAGCCATTGCTTCATCGATACTATTATCGACAATCTCCCAGACCAGGTGGTGCAGACCTTTTTCATTCGTGGAACCGATATACATACCTGGGCGTTTCCGGACTGCTTCTAAGCCTTCCAGTACCTGTATTTGGCTCTCATCATACGCCTGCTGCTCTTCGATAATATCTTCCTTCATGGTACTCACCTACATTTCTCAAGTCGTTTTACGTAAAATCACTTACCACTGTCTCTGTATCTAATATTAAAAATCGGATTCTTCCGAGAAGTCTTCTAATTTATTTAAAGTTGTCATCATATTCGCCCGCTTTTTCAAGGTGAAGACGGAGAGTGGGCTGAAGTAGATGACATCATTCGTGATCACGATCGCCTTCGCCTGGTGTTCTTCTGTTTCGATCACTCGCTTAGCTTTGCGTTGATTTTTAATCATTTCTTCCACAATGGTAGAAGAAGAAATCAAATGATGATCGATGATCGTTACGACATCCTTGGACTGAATGACGTGATCATCCCCGATGTGAATGAACAATTCGCCACCTCATTTCTCTATGTCTATCGTTCCTTCTGTAACGCGGAAAATCTCCGCTTGTTCCAGTGCTTCGTGTTCAATTCCCTCAATACTCGTCGTAGAGACGAATGTCTGTACTTTGCCCTGGATGGTATGGAGTAAATGCGACTGTCTAAAATCGTCCAATTCACTTAGCACATCATCCAAAAGTAAAATCGGATACTCTCCTACTTCACTATGAATCAGTTCAATTTCAGCGAGTTTCAAAGATAAAGCAGTCGTTCGTTGTTGTCCCTGTGAACCGTACGTCTGGACATCTTTTCCGTTCACATAAAAAACAAGGTCATCCCTATGGGGCCCAGCCAACGTTGTCCCGCGTTCTACTTCTTTCGAGCCAATATCATTGAATTTTTCGGTATATGTCCTCTTTATTGTTTCCAAATTCATATCCTCTGATACTCGAACACTCGCATCATACGCAATTTCTAGTTTTTCTAACTGCCGACTGATCCCTTCATGAATAGGAGTAGCCCACGACCTTAAAAGCTGTAGAAACTTGAACCGGCGTTCAATGATCGTTGTCGCATGTTCAATCAATTGCTCTGTCAACACCTCGAGCATCGTACGATCTGCTCCGGGTTTCCGTTGCAATTCTTTCAAAAGATGATTCCGTTGTCTAAGAATCTTTTGATATTGCCCTAAATGGTAAATATATGTGGGTTGAATTTGTCCGATTTCCATGTCAATAAACCGACGACGCACCTGAGGACTCCCTTTGACGAGATTGAGATCCTCAGGTGCAAACATAACCACATTCAAAGCGCCGATATAGTCACTCAGGCGCTTTTGCTCAATATGATTCAACTTGGCCTTTTTTCCCTTATTGGAGATAATAATTTCCAAAGGAAAACGACGATTCCGTTTAAAAATACTCCCTTTTATTTTACCATACTCTTCGTCCCACTGTATCAATTCTTTATCCCGGGGGGTCCGGTGCGACCGCGTAAAAGCAAGGACGTAGATCGCTTCCATCAAATTGGTCTTTCCTTGGGCGTTTTCACCAATGATGACATTGATCTTATGGTCAAACGTTAATGAGAGTTGATCATAGTTCCGATACGATCGTAATGATAACTCGTGTATATACATAAGAGATTTCTGTTTTACCCGTCATGGACAACTGTGTAGCTGCCGAACTCCTCGATTTCTACTGTATCGCCCACGTACAGTTTTCGCCCCCGACGATTTTCAAGTTCCCCATTTACAAAAACTTCAAATTCTGCCAGAAAAATCTTCACCATTCCACCAGATTCGACAATATTCGCCAACTTCAAAAACTGCCCTAATGGAATGTAATCTGTACTGATTTCGATTTCTTCGCTCATTTCATTCACCCTATTCCATGGATTCACCTATCTTTTATTTTACTAAAGATATGTGTGTAAAGAAAGCCCGAGGCGACGAAACAGTTCGTACGTCTCCCTAACGCTCTAAGGATCCCTGAATTTTATAATGTATTTTAAGAATGCTGAGGGTAATGGGGAGTTAAATAATAAACAGTTTTAAACTGTATTGAAAAGAAAAAAACATATGAAAAAGAAGAAGGTGCTTATAAAAATATAAAGCACCTTCTTAGTATTAGCTTAATTCATTTATTAATAAGTTCTGACAGGAAGAATAAGCTGTAAAATTTGATCGTCATCTACAGGGCGAATAAGGAAAGGCCTCATGGCACCTGTAAATTCAACTTTGACTTGTTCATAGTCCACAGCCTTCAATGCATCCATCATATACTTCGCACTGAATGAAATTTTCAAATCCTCACCTTCGACATCATTCGCCATCACTTCTTCGACAACATTCCCTACTTCTGGAGAGTTACCTGTGATTTCAAGGTGGTTGTCTTCTTTTGTTATTAACCGGACGACATTGTTTCGGTTTTCTTTTGCAAGTAAAGAAGCACGATCTACTGATTGGAGTAATTCTTTTGTATCAATTTTCACGACCGTTTTACTTTGCTCCGGAATTAAACGCGAAGTCTCTGGATAATTTCCATCCAATAGACGAGAAAGGAAATACAAATGCTTCGTACGGAACAGAACCTGGTTGTCTGTAACACTAATTTCAATCGTTTCTTCTGAGTCATCAAGAATCTTGTTGAGTTCCGTCAAGCTTTTACCTGGTATGACTACGGCAGGGATGTTCTTACCTTCCGGTTGTTCCAGTGGAATTTTTCTCGAAGCTAGGCGGTGGCTATCGGTAGCGATGAATTCTAAATCGCCATCTACCATTTTCACATGAACACCTGTAAGGATCGGTCTTGTTTCAGACGTCGAAACAGCAAATACGGTTTGACGAATCAAGTTTTTCAAAAGATCAATCGGTAATTCAAAACTTTCCTCTGTTTGATGTTGTGGCAGCTGCGGATACTCCTCTGGATCTTGTCCATTCAAATGGAACTCAGCGTTTCCAGAATGGATCGTGACGTTTCTGGAATTATCACTTTCTATCTCTACAGTATTTTGAGGAAGTTTACGTACGATATCTGGGAAATATTTTGCCTGCAATACTATACTTCCTGGTTCAATATTCTCTACATAAACAATTCCATCTTCTTCACTAGGAATGAAAGATTCAATAGAAATATCAGAATCACTACCGGTCAATTTAATTCCTTCTGCTGTTGCTTCGATTTTCATACCCGTAAGGATTGGAATAGTAGTTCTAGAAGAGATGGCTTTCATTACATTTTGGACACTATTGATTAACTGATCTCTTTGGATTACGAATTTCATTTCAATACACTCCTCCTACTGAGCATATATTAATTATTTTTATTATAAATTCTAGTAATAGTACTAGTATGGGCTGTGGAAATGTGGATAACCGGTGTGCTGGTTTGTTACTGGTAGTTTTCCACATGTGGATAGGTTGTTGACGATTGTGCACCCTTTATTCACATTATCCACTAGTGGGATTTTAGTTGTTCTTTAATTTCATCCAGCTCTTTTTGTAATTGTTGATCATCTGCTACCATTTTTGAAATCTTTTCATGCGCATGGATGACAGTTGTATGATCTCGTCCACCGAATTCTTCCCCAATTTTAGGTAGAGAGAAATCAGTAAGTTCTCTAGAAAGGTACATAGCGATTTGCCTTGGAAAAGCTACGGATTTGGTCCGTTTTTTTGCTGGGAAGTCTTCGAGTCTTACATTATATTTCTCTCCGACTATTTCCTGAATTCCCTCTATAGTAATCACTTTAGGCGTAGAACTTGGAATGATATCTTTCAAGGCTTCAGCCGCAAGGGATGCATTGATATCACTATTGATCAAAGAAGAATAGGCAACGACTCGTATCAGTGCTCCTTCCAACTCACGGATGTTTGTATCGATTTGATTCGCAATATAAAGCATCACTTCATTAGGAATATCCAGGCCTTCCGCTTTCGCTTTTTTACGGAGAATGGCAATTCTTGTTTCTAAATCAGGAGGTGTAATATCCGTAATCAATCCCCATTCAAATCGAGAACGAAGTCGGTCTTCCAGAGTAGGTATTTCCTTCGGCGGGCGGTCACTGGAGATGACGATCTGTTTACTTTCCTCATGGAGGGTATTGAAAGTATGGAAAAATTCCTCCTGTGTTTGTTCTTTTCCTGCCAGGAACTGTATATCATCTATTAAAAGTACATCGACACTTCGATATTTATTGCGGAAGTTGACGGCTTTGTTGTCACGGATAGAATTGATGAATTCATTAGTGAATTTTTCCGACGAGAGATAGACGACTTTCGCATTCGGATTATGATCTAGTACATAATGGCCGATGGCGTGCATCAAGTGTGTTTTCCCGAGTCCTACCCCACCGTAGATAAACAGAGGGTTATAGGCTTTTGCAGGAGCTTCTGCTACTGCAAGAGAGGCAGCATGAGCAAAACGGTTCCCTGATCCAATGACAAATGTGTCGAAGGTGTACTTAGAATTCAACATACTCTGGGGGGACTCTTCATTCCCATTGTTCTTCACATTGGGAGCCTTTTTCGACGAAAGCTTAACATCTTCTAAAGAATCTTCTTTCGACTCCGGTATGATGAATTTTGCTTCAAGTTCTGCTCCTGTGACTTCATACAAAGTTTCCGTAATCAAATTCTCATATTGATTCTCCAGCCAATCTCTGGCGAACTCATTTGGAGCAACGATCGTCAGTGTATTATCACTGAGTGAATCGGCTTTGGTCGCTTTTAACCATGTCTCAAAACTTGGCTTACTAATTTTCTCTTTTATTTGATCCAACGTATTCGTCCATAATTCGTTGATGTTCTCCAAATATCTCACCCCTCTCTGTTTCATTGGAAAACAAAAAAACCTTTCGTTCTCTTTTTCGAACGTAGCAAAAGGATCGAAAGGTGTTCGTATAAGCTTTGTATAATGTTTTTTGTCTAAAAAACTCGAATCCGATGTGGATGTCCGAAAGTTGATTTTACTAGAGTTCTAGATAGTTATTTTCAATATCCACACACTTGTGAATAACTGAATAAACAAGTGTGTTAATAAATGTCCACATGTTATCCACAATCTGTGGAAAAGATTTTTAGTGTGGAGAAGTCATTCACGGTTAAGCACAAATATAATACCAGATTAAAACGGCAGTTGCAATGGTTCACGGGAACTTATCCACAATATCAATGCCTTGTAGATGAAATTCATCCACAGTACTATATTTTGTGATTTTCTTGTCGATATGTGTTGTGGATAGCAAAAAGCCCAGGTGAGAATTATACACATAACCTGTGAATGTTCGCTAGGGGGGGATTATATTCGCTCCTAAAAGAATATTCATTTTCTTGTTATAGTACAGGGCTGTTATATAACGGTGCGGATCTGTGCAGAGATGGTTTGGAAAGATAAGTTGACAAAACCCCCTCTTTTTGATTATACTAATCGGGACTGCCTTTTAGATGTATTATTGGAATTTTCCCCAGGAGGTGTATATATAATGAAACGCACATTTCAACCAAATAACCGTAAGCGTAAAAAAGTACACGGATTCCGTGCACGCATGAGCTCTAAGAACGGTCGTAAAGTTCTTGCGCGCCGCCGTAGTAAAGGACGTAAAGTTCTATCCGCATAGGCCACTGAAAATTATCAGTGGTCTTTTTTTCAGTATAATGGCCAAAAATGGGGCGGTTGGCCGCCCCTCTTTTATTTTTATTAGGATATAGAATGAATGGACGGGGATTTTTCACTACATAATGTAGAAGATCTCTTTATAAGGACTCGTCAATTGTTGCGATCCTTCTTTTATTGCGTCGTGCTCCTTAGGGCATTTGCGCTTTTCTATTTTGGAGGGTGTTCGATGAAGAAGGCTTATCGAATTAAGAAGAATGAAGAGTTTCAGAAGGTTTTTCGTGATGGTCAATCGTTCGCAAACCGTCAATTGGTTCTCTATTATATGAAAAAGAAAGATCAGACTCATTTCCGGATAGGGTTGTCGGTTAGTAAAAAGATCGGACATGCAGTCATGCGTAATCAAGTGAAACGCTATTTGAGGCAGGCCTTCCACGAACTTGAGGAATATATTCATCCGGATTATGATTTGATCGTAATTGCAAGAAAACCGACGAATCAAATGGGTTTTCATGAAGTGAAGAAAAGTTTGACCCATGTCCTGACAAGGTCAAAGTTAGTAAATAAAAAAATTCGCGTGTAATCTTTATAGAATTATGGCAGGAAATAATGCTAAACTTATGAATGTCGTCTAGTCCTTCATAGGTTTGTTTTTTAAAATGATATAAGAGCGATTTCAGTAAGGAGGAAGGAACGTTGCGTAATAAAATGTTGATCCTGCTAGCAATGGTAGGAATGCTTACGTTCCTATCCGGGTGTATGGATGTCAATCAAGAGATCACCCAGGATAGTACAGGATTTTGGAATGAGTATATAGTTTACCCTTTGTCAAAAACTTTGTTATTTTTCGCTGATGCGACGAATGGCAGTTATGGTTTGGCAATCATTATTGTCACCATCATCATTCGCCTATTGCTTTTGCCATTGAACGTCAAGCAATTGAAGAGTTCAAAAGCGATGCAGGATATTCAGCCAGAGTTAAAAGAGCTTCGTGAAAAATATTCTTCAAAAGATGCTCAAAGTCAACAGAAGTTGCAGCAAGAAACGATGCAACTTTTCCAGAAAAACGGGGTGAATCCGTTAGCCGGTTGTTTACCAATTATTGTACAAATGCCGATTTTGATCGGTTTTTATCATGCAATTATGAGAACAACAGAAGTACAAACGCACAACTTCTTATGGCTCGAGTTGGGACAAGCAGATCCATTCTTAGCGATTTTGACTGCTGCAACAACATTCTTACAACAGAAATTGATGATGGCAGGTGGAGCGGCTGCTCAAAACCCGCAAATGCAAATGATGCTTTATATCATGCCGTTAATGATCGGTACTTTTGCATTCTTCTTCCCATCAGCCCTGGCGTTGTACTGGATTGTCGGTAACATTGTTATGATTCTTCAAACCATTTTCATCCGTAAACCAATGATGAAAGAGGAGACGGGAGGAGCAAGCGAGTGAAGCAATGGACTGCTACGGGAACTACAATTGATGAAGCGATTGAATCAGCACTAGAGCAATTACAGACATCAAGAGATCAGGTCAATGTCGAGATCGTTGATGAAGGTAAAAAAGGATTTCTTGGATTTGGTACAAAACCAGCAATTGTGAAAGTATCTATTAAGAAAAATCCTGTGCAGGATGTTGAAACATTCATCTATGAAGTAGCAGAACAAATGGGCGCTCCTGTTCAAGTGAAAACGGAACTTCGCCAACGGGAGATTCATATGGAGCTTGTCGGTGAAAAAATCGCAATGTTGATAGGTAAAAGAGGTCAAACATTGAATTCCCTTCAATACTTGGCACAATTAAGAGTCAATCGGGAATCAGATGTCTTTTATACGGTCATGTTAGATGCAGAGGGGTATCGAAGCAGACGTAAAGATACCCTTCAAAATTTAGCTAAACGCTTGGCGGAAAGAGCCATCCGTACGAATCAAGAAGTTAAACTTGAACCGATGCCATCTTATGAAAGAAAAATCATTCATAGTGCATTACAAAATAATGAAAATGTCGAAACAGATTCTGCAGGGAAAGATCCGCGAAGACATGTCGTCATTCGTCCGCAGTGAATGTTTCTAATAAATGCCTCTGTCCATAAACATGGCCAGAGGCATTTTTTTGTTTTTTCCTCTATCAGGATTAATCATCTTCCACAAAAGCTCCCTTTTATTGAAGACTCAGTTTCGAGACTTTAGGGAGAGTTTAGGGTCTACGGGAAAAGGTTCGTCCAGTTCCATCGCCCAGACACTCGCGTCATAAGCAATACATCAACGGAATAAAAAACCATTCCGTTGATGTATTGCTTATGCCAGTCGTGTCTCCCAGGGCGATTCCACATTTGAACACTTTCCGTGGGGCGGGCGGTGAGCTTCCTCGAGCTAAAGCTCTGCGGGGTCTCACCTGTCCCGCAGATCCCACAGGAGTCTCACCGTTTCCCTCCGCCCCTTTCCATGATAAATATCTCGAAACCTTCTTCAAGTAAAGGAAGCAGCATGATGTAATTGAAAATGCGGTAATCACAAGCTTGAAGTGCTATTCTCCCTCTACTTATGGCAGGGTTATTGTTAGGCGATTTCGAGTATCCCCCACCGACCCTTATTCGCAATAAAAGTCTCGAAATCGAGTCTTCCGGAATACTGCCATTTTGTTGAATAGTGGCTTGTTTATTCTGCTATCGTATTGTTCTGTTTAATAGTGGAGAAAATGAAAGGAGGACTTATACACATGTGGATAAAAATAATGGGAGAAAAAACGGATATATGTGTTGATATCTTTTCAAAACACAAGGCTATGTGGTAAGGTAGTATGTTAGTGATAACTATATTTTACCGATTGTGGATAACTATAAATAAGATATTTTTTCAGGAGGTGAGTGCGTGTGGAAACAGATACGATAACCGCGATTTCCACCCCTATGGGAGAAGGAGCTATAGCGATTGTCCGGTTGAGTGGACCAGATGCGGTCACGATTGCTGCAGACCTTTTTAAAGGGAAGGATTTAAATCAAGTTGATTCCCACACGATGCATTACGGAAAAATAATAGATCCCGAAACGGATGAAGTGGCAGAAGAAGTTATGGTATCTGTCATGCGCGCGCCAAAGACGTTTACGAGAGAAGACATAGTTGAAATTAACTGTCATGGTGGTCTTGTCTCTGTGAATCGTTTATTGGAAATAGTTTTAGCAACCGGGGCACGGTTAGCGGAACCCGGGGAGTTTACAAAGCGGGCGTTTTTGAATGGTCGGATTGACCTTTCGCAAGCAGAGGCCGTTATGGATTTAATTCGGGCGAAAACGGACAGGGCAATGGATGTCGCTTTGAAGCAGATGGACGGACGTCTATCAAAGCTTATCCAAGAGTTGAGGCAAAAACTGCTTGAGACTCTAGCACATGTCGAGGTGAATATCGACTATCCCGAGTATGATGATGTCGAAGAAATGTCCCATGAAATGATGGAAGAAAAGACTAAAGAAGTACTGGACGAGGTCTCACGTATCCTTGAAACAGCGAAGCAAGGGAAGATTTTACGAGAAGGGCTTGGCACAGCGATTATCGGTCGCCCGAATGTCGGGAAATCTTCCTTGATGAATGCACTTGTTCATGAAAACAAAGCCATTGTAACAGAGATTCCAGGAACTACCCGGGATGTGATCGAAGAGTATGTCAACGTTCGGGGAGTGCCACTTCGCCTTGTCGATACAGCAGGTATTAGGGAAACGGAAGACATCGTCGAACGAATCGGTGTCGAACGTTCCAGACAGGTACTCAAAGAAGCAGATCTCATCTTGTTTGTGTTAAACTATGGGGATGAGCTGAATGAAGAAGATGAAAAACTGATAGATGCAATTCGTGATATGAATGTGATTATAATTGTGAACAAAATGGATTTGGATCATAAATTAGACATCGATCGAGTGAAAGAACTAGCGTCTGGGCATCCGGTCATCACTACAGCATTAATCCATGAAGAAGGTATTGATCAGTTGGAAAAGGCTATTGGAGATACGTTCTTTGAAGGAGATCTGGATGCTGGAGATATGACTTATGTATCTAACGTCCGTCACGTCCAGTTGCTGAAACAAGCGAAACAAGCACTTGAAGATGCACAGAATGGTATGGAAATGGGTGTCCCGTTGGATGTCGTACAAATTGATGTCACGAGGACCTGGGAGATCCTTGGCGAAATCGTCGGGGATACTGTTCATGAAAGCTTGATCGATCAGTTATTTTCACAGTTTTGCTTAGGGAAATAAGTACTCAATGATAAGAGTGAATAAAAAAGGAGAGACATCCGAATGACATATGATGCAGGGCATTATGATGTAATTGTTATTGGTGCTGGTCATGCCGGAGTAGAAGCGGGGTTAGCTGCAGCAAGACGTGGCGCGAAGACATTGATGTTGACATTGAACCTTGATCTTGTAGCATTCATGCCATGTAACCCGTCCATTGGTGGTCCCGCTAAAGGAATCGTTGTACGTGAGGTAGACGCATTGGGCGGTGCAATGGGAAGAGTGATCGACAAAACCCATATACAAATGCGTCTTTTGAATACTAGAAAAGGACCTGCCGTGAGAGCGCTCCGTGCCCAAGCGGATAAACCGCTCTATATTAAAGAAATGAAACGAGTTCTGGAAAACCAGGAAAACTTAACGCTTCGTCAGGCAATGGTCGAAAAAGTGCTCGTTGAAGATGGTCAAGTCAAGGGTGTAGTGACGGAAACAAAAGCCGCGTACTATGCACCAACAGTCGTTGTTACGACAGGTACATTCATGCGTGGACGCGTCATCATTGGGGATTTATCCTATGAAAGTGGTCCAAACAACCAACGTTCAACGGTATCCCTGTCAGAACAGCTGGAAGAAATGGGCATTGAAATGGTACGGTTCAAAACGGGGACACCGATGCGTGTGAACAGTCATACCATCGACTATTCCAAGACGGAAATCCAACCAGGAGAAGAAGAGCCACGTTCATTTTCTTATGAAACGACGGAATTCATTACAGATCAGATTCCTTGTTGGTTGACGTACACCAATGAGGACACCCATAAAATCATCAATGATAATCTAGGCCTTTCTGCGATGTATTCAGGTGCGATCAAAGGAACAGGGCCTCGATATTGTCCTTCGATTGAGGATAAAATCGTCCGCTTCAATGATAAACCGAGACACCAGATCTTCCTCGAACCGGAAGGAAGAGATACAGAAGAAGTTTATGTTCAAGGACTTTCCACCTCGTTACCGGAGTATGTCCAAAATGAAATGATGCGGACCGTACCTGGTCTTGAAAAAGCGGAAATCATGCGGGCGGGCTATGCGATTGAATATGATTCTGTCGTGCCGACCCAACTGTGGCCGACGCTGGAAACAAAACAGATTGAAGGTTTGTTCACAGCTGGGCAGCTTAACGGTACATCCGGTTACGAAGAAGCTGCAGGACAAGGGTTGATGGCTGGTATTAACGCAGCTGCGAAGTCGTTGAACCTTGAACCATTGATTCTTGACCGTTCTCAAGGCTATATCGGCGTTATGATTGATGACCTTGTTACAAAAGGGACAGGCGAACCTTATCGTCTATTGACGTCACGTGCCGAATTCCGCTTGATGCTTCGCCATGATAATGCTGATTTACGTTTGACGGAAATTGGTTATAATCTAGGGTTAATTCCGGAAGATCGCTATGAGCGTTTCCAGGAGAAAAAGCGCTTGATAGAAGAAGAGAAGAAACGTCTTGATAAAGTGATTTTGAAAGAAACAGAAGAAGTGCAAGCCGTCATTGAAGAAGCTGGAGGTTCCCCATTGAAGGACGCTGTCCGTGCAGTAGATTTGTTAAAACGTCCAGAGATGAACTACAGCCATATCGAACGTGTAACCCCGAGTGATGTGACACTTCCAGAAGATGTGAAAGAGCAAGTGGAAATCCAAATCAAGTATAGCGGTTATATTAAAAAAGCACTGGAACAGATTGATCGGATGAAGAAAATGGACTCTAAGAAAATCCCGGAGGACATCGATTACGACGCAATTCACGGGCTTGCAACAGAAGCAAAAGATCGTTTGAAAGCAGTCCGTCCTTTATCAGTCGGACAAGCTTCCCGGGTCTCAGGGGTCAATCCTGCAGACGTTTCTATCCTGCTTGTCTATATTGAGCAAGGGAAAATCGCTCGCGTCTCTGGGGAATAACTTGAAAGGATGGACTTATGGATATAAACACCTTTCTGCAAGCATTACAAGAACAAGGCATTGAATTGAATGAAAAACAACAGGCACAGTTCCATCGATATTTTGAAATTTTGGTGGAATGGAATGGAAAAATGAATCTGACAGCTATTACCGATCAAGAAGGTGTATATCTTAAGCACTTTTATGATTCATTGACGGCTGCTTTCTACTACGATTTCAATCAGCCACTCCGGATTTGTGATGTCGGGGCGGGTGCTGGTTTTCCAAGCCTTCCATTAAAAATTGTTTTCCCACAATTGAAAGTGACGATTGTCGATTCTTTGAAGAAAAGAATCACATTTTTGAATCACTTAGCCCATGAATTGGAGCTGGATGATGTCGCTTTTTATCATGACCGTGCCGAAAACTTTGGGAAAAATGCGAATTTCCGTGAAGGCTATGATCTTGTTATGGCCCGGGCTGTTGCTCGAATGTCCGTCCTGAGTGAGCTATGCCTTCCGCTTGCGACAAAAGGCGGAAGGTTCATAGCAATGAAAGGACCGAACTTGAAAGAAGAAATGGAAGATGCCGGCGTCGCCATTCAAACCGTCGGAGGGGAAGTTCTTGATGTGCATACGTTCGATCTACCGGAAGAAGGTAGTGAACGTAACATTGCTATTATTGAGAAGAGGCGTAAAACACCTAAGAAATACCCAAGAAAAGCGGGTACCCCTAATAAAGCTCCAATACAATAACACTCAAAACCTCTCTACTTTAGTAGAGAGGTTTTTTAAAAAATTTCTTCAACTATCTGGCAGTATTCTTGAAGACCGATTTCGAGACTTTTATTGCGAATAAGGGGCGGAGGGGGATAAGTCGCTTTCCGCGGGGAAGACGGCAAGCCTCCTCGGTCACTTCATGACCTTTGGTGTCTTGCCAGTCTATCCTTTCCCGTAGGAGTCTCCTCATCCCCCTCCGCCCCTTTGCCAACTCAGTATCTCGAAAACACTTTTGGGGATCTGCTTTTATGCTCAAATGAAGGGGGATAATAGGAAAACGCCCCAATGGTCATTTTATGCGTGAAAGCTTGATATATAGCGCTTTATATCTACTTATGAGTGAGAGGGGGACATCCCATCTTAGTAGAGGGGTTCGTTTCTCACTACCATCGGATGGGGTGATTGGGAAGCTCGGCGCTCCCCCACAGGAAAGCTAGTAGCTTCCCAAACACCCCTGACTCCTAATATGGCAAACGAATCCCCGGATTATCTCGAAAGTGAGTCTCAAGGAATAGGGAGCTTATATTGAATACGAAGAGGAGGAAGGGCGTTGAAAATCATTGTTGTATCTGATACCCATATGCCTAAAAAGTCTAAGGTACTCCCCGAACGTTTCTTGGAAGAGTTAGGGGATGCGGATGCGATTATCCATGCAGGCGATTGGCAGACGATAGATCTTTATGAGAAGTTGAAAGATTATGCACCTGTTTATGGTGTATATGGAAATGTAGATGGTGAAGAGGTGCGGAGACGTTTCCCATATAAAAAGCAGTTGAATTGGAAAGGGTATGTGATCGGAATCGTCCATGGACACGGGGCAAAGAAAACGACGGAAAAACGGGCACTTGAGACGTTTGAAGAGAATCCTGTCGATATCCTTATTTATGGTCATTCCCATATCCCTGTCCTCCGCTACTTCAAGAAAACTTTACTATTCAATCCCGGTTCCCTCACCGATAAACGACGATTGCCTGTATATTCTTTTGGAAAATTGACGCTGAGTGAAGAAGGCATTCATGCAGAACATATCTTTTTTCATAGCTATGAAAATTAATTTCATAAAATATATTTCTTATTAGAAAGGATATTCCAAACCCTATGAAGAATGTGTTATGTGAAAGCGTTTTTTTATTGAAAGGTTTTTAACATCAAGAAAGGGGATTATCATGGCAAATCATTTATTTCAATTAGACGGAAAGATAGCTGCAGTTACAGGGGGGACTAGAGGAATAGGCCGTTCTGTTGCTCTAGGGTTAGCAGAAGCTGGAGCAGATATAGCATTACTGCAACGAAACCCTTCACAGCTTGATGTGAAAGAGGAAATTGAAGAATTGGGTAGGACATGTCACATTATTGATTGTGATCTTAAAGACACAGACCAGGTAAAAGAAGCTATCCCTAAGGTGGTCGAAAACTTTGGGAAAGTGGATATATTAGTAAATGCGGCCGGCATTCAGAGACGGTCTGATGCTGTCGATTTTTCAGAAGAAGATTGGGACGAAGTCATCAATATCAACTTGAAGACGACGTGGATCCTTTGTCAACAAGCCGGACGTTTTATGGTTCCGAATCAAGGCGGGAAAATTATCAACTTTGCTTCTTTATTATCTTACCAGGGCGGAATCCGTGTACCTGCTTATGCGGCATCAAAAGGGGGAGTATCTCAACTGACGAAAGCTTTATCCAATGAGTGGGCGTCCCAAGGAGTGAATGTCAATAGTATCGTACCTGGCTATATAGCGACAGACATGAACACTGCTTTGATTAATGATGAAAATCGGAATCAACAAATCCTCGATCGTATTCCAGCCGGTGATTGGGGGAAACCGGAAGACTTTATAGGGGCAGCTATTTTTCTAGCATCGGATGCTTCAAATTATGTACATGGTCATCAACTAGCCGTAGATGGTGGTTGGATGGGGAGATAAGGAAAACCGGTATCACTTTAATGTGATACCGGTTTTTAATAGATTATCGACCTGTTTCCCATCTTTTCTCCCGCTAAATGTGAAGGGGTGGTGGTAACAGGATGTAGCGGCAAGTCTTCTTTTAACGATTTCTTATAATTTAAAGAGTTTCTGACATCAGCTTATATCTCTTTTTAGCTGGATGTATACATGCCACCATTAATGTGAATAAATTGTCCTGTGATGTACGTGGAATCATCAGATGCGAGCAATACATAACTTCCGACATGTTCCACTGGTTGACCAGGTCGACCCATTGGTGTATTGGTGCCGAATCCCTCTACATCTTCTTCAGGAAATGTAGCTGGGATGAGCGGTGTCCAGATAGGTCCGGGAGCAATTCCATTCACACGGATTCCTTTGTCTACTAATTGTTTAGCCATGGAACGGGTAAAGCCGACCACTGCCCCTTTAGAAGCGGTATAATCAACAAGCTCCGGGTTTCCGATATAAGGATTAATGGACGCAGTGTTGATGATTGTACTTCCTTTTTTCATATGAGGGATGGCAGCTTTTGTTAAATGAAACATGGAGTAGATATTCGTTTTGAACGTGCTCTCCAACTGTTCTGTAGAAATATTGAGAATATCATCAGTCGGATGCTGTTCTGCCGCATTGTTGACGAGGATGTCCAACTGCCCTAGTTCTTGGACAGTCCTTTCTACTGCTTCTTTACTAACCTCTTCATCGCCGACGTCACCTGGGATTAAAATCGCCCGTCGCCCTTCCGCTTCAATTTTACTTTTTGTGAGTTCCGCATCTTCATGCTCTTCTAAGTAGGAAATGGCCACATCTGCGCCTTCTTTCGCATAACCGATTGCGACAGATCGTCCAATCCCGCTATCTCCGCCAGTGATAAGCGCAACTTTACCTGATAGTTTATTTCCACTTTGGTAATCTTCATCTGCCTGTAAAGGGCTCGGAGTCATAGGTCCTTCCATGCCTGGTTGTTTTTTCTGTTCTTGAGCTGGTTGTCCATCTGTTTGACGATTATATCTTGTCATAACTGTAAGTTCCTCCTCAATTAGGATTTTATGAACTCATTCCACCTTTTGGGGAGAATCAAACAAACAAAAAAAGAATTCCATGAATTATGACATGGAACTCTTTGAAGGGCGGATGAAGATTTTTCTTAAATAAAGACCGATTAAGATTCCTGGCAATAAGAAAAGAATCGGGAGCCAAACCGGGCCAATCAGCATTCCTCCCACCTTGAAAACAGGCGAATAGATGAGGCCGACCGTAACGGTGTACGCGGAAAAGGCGAATGGAACAAATATATAAGGTCCGCACTCACCATCCGCATGACGGTAGGCATCCCAAACAGCGAACATGTACACACACGGGTAGAACATGAGCCATTGATAGTTCGTCACTTCAATTGCTTCGTTGATATTCCCTGTGAAGCTATGAATTATAGCCATATTAAAGGAGCTGTTGAGGTTGATAATCACTTCTAACAGGATAAAGGCAAGCCCTTTGAGGACCTGACCATTTAAGATCTGTCCGAACCCGGGGAAGGCTATGCTCCATAATAAAATTTCTAGTTTTTTTTCCTTCATATCGATTCCTCTTCCGCTAAATATTATTGGATGAGTTTTTGCTTATCTGGAGCTTGAGGGGGTTCTTCAAACCAGCCATTGTGAATCATGATGTCGAGCCCATTTTTAGAGAAAACAGCCGTATCGACAGACAACCGATGATAAGTATAGACGATATCGTAGCGCAAACTATGTGTCGCCCCATTCGCATAATTCGCATGACCGGCTGTAACAAAGACATTCATCATGTACATCATCAATCGGTCAGAAAATACTGGGTCTGTATTGTTGGTCAAATAGTTGGAAGAATGGCTAGGTGTAACAATGCCTGATTGATCCAGGATTTTTGTGAAGATCTTCCTATGTTTGGTGGATATATTCTTCCCCTTCACCATGAAATTTTTTACGGTTTTGTTTTTGCTTGTTTGAGCGAAAGCCTGACAAACCGCTTCGCCGAGGTAATTGTTTTTTGCATTTTCATATAAGTGCAGAATTTCGATAGTATTTAAAGAACGTTTGCTAAAAGGATGAAAGTATCCTTTTCCTTCAATAAATTCAACGTTATTTTCCACCTCGATTTGTGGTGCCGATGTATAAAATCCCTGTTCCATGGCGGTATTGACGCAAAGGTTGTAAAGTTGATCTTGCTTATTCATTCTCTCCGTGAAAAAATTCCGCACATCCTCCCTTGCTGATGTACCTAAGGATAAACCATCAGAAGTAAGACCTACTTTCCCCATATGTTCGATAAAAGCTAGCATAAAAGCTTCTGTAAAAAGCCTGTGAGCATTCGGATTCATATCATCTAGGCTATAACCATAGGGAACGGAGAGGTCCGCTTCATCAAAAAATGCCTGGCATTGCTGAACACCCTCCTCTGCAATATCCCTTGCTAAATTAATGATGGGTTCCAGTGTCTTATCTTCATTAGTCAACTTGAAATATTCCAGCAGTGGAACCGCCATGCTGTTCTGAATATATTGCGTCCAGAGCAGGCCGATTTCATTAGCTGTTAACATTTTTCTCGACATCTTGTTTTTCCTCCTTAGTTATTGACGGCTTTATCGACGGTTGCCTCAACTTTTTATCTTTAGCTTCTTCAATGAATAGAAGGAGCCCAGGCAGAACCATCAAATTCACTAGGAATATATAGATCAATACTTTGGTTAGCCAATCGATGATGAAAATGGTGGATACCAATATAAGGGTGACAATAAGTAACGGAGATATATAGGCATAAATCATACGAAACCTCCTTGCCTTTTTATAGTTTCCAACAAGGTATAAATTATTACAGTATGTGGATGATAATAAATAGAAGTCACACCAGAAGTGGGGTTCATCATGTGGAAGTGGAAAAGGAAAGAGAAAAGCTCCACGGAGCAAACACAGCAGAAATCAAAGCAAAAAAAATCCCTGACGGAGTTCATTCAATCCTTGCAAAATTCAGAGGACTTTGTTTGCTATAGTCTTGGTGGGGAAAATGAGTGCACGATTTCATATATAAAAACGATGAGTGATTCGAAAATCCTGAATCGAAGCGTGCTTCCAATACTTAACGATGGGATTTTTCAAAGTATAGAGGAGATCAAGCAAAATATACCCGTAGAAAATATGACTGTGACGGAGGATATCGATCTTATTCAAGAGAAAGTGATGTTCGGGTATATTATGATCCAGCTTAGTAACTCTGCTAAAGAGGTACTTCTTATCCCGGCTGTTTCACTTGAAGCAAGACAGGTCAGCATTCCTGAAGTTGAATTCAGTGTTGTCGGACCCAAAGAGGCCTTTGTAGAAACCCTTAATACGAACATCAATCTCATTCGAAAACGCCTCCCCTTGCCACAGTTGACAATTAAAGAACTCACTATTGGGAAGGTAACGAAGACACGTGTGGCGGTTATCTTTGTGGATGGGGTGGTAGATCCGAAAAATGTCGAAACTGTAACCCAACGTTTAGAAGATATTGAATTCGACCAGTTAATTGACAGCTCATTCATTTCACAAATTCTTGCCGATAACTCTAATTCTCCTTTTCCGCAATTTCTTGATACCGAACGCCCGGACAGGGTCGTGTCAAACTTGATTGAAGGAAAAGTTGCTATCATGGCTGATGGTGCACCACATGCGTTGACGTGTCCCACAACGGTTGTTGAGCTTTTTGGTGCTTCTGATGATTATTTTGTTCCGTGGCATTTAGCGACGGTCTTTCGATTGATTCGATTATTTGCGGTCATTTTCTCGGTTTTGAGTACGCCTCTTTATGTTGCTGTACTCACTTATCACCATGAGATGATCCCTGGTGAATTGATGGCAACGATCGTATCTTCCAGAGCTGACATCCCGTTTCCACCGATATTAGAAGTCATTGTATTAGAATTGACGATCGAATTATTGAGGGAAGCAGGAGCAAGACTTCCGACGAAAATCGGGCAAACGATCGGTATCGTTGGTGGTATCGTTATCGGAACAGCAGCCGTAGATGCAGGTCTGACGAGTAATGTGTTATTGATTATCGTCGCATTAAGCGCACTTGCCTCCTTTACGACCCCTATTTATCAGATTGGTAATACCATTCGCTTGATCCGGTTTCCGTTTATCATTGGGGCACAAATGTGGGGATTGATCGGCGTGTCCATGTGTATGGTTTTCTTCATCGGCCATCTGGTCAAACTACAATCCATCGGCCGTCCATTTTTCGAACCGATCTATCCACTACGAGTCCATGACTTAAAAGACTCATTTGTCCGGTTACCTTTCAGTAAGCAGACGGAACGACCGACTTTGATGCGTACCAAAGATTCTCAACGGATGGATGCATCCCGTGCGAATGCAAAGAGGGATATTGATGAATAAACTTAACAACACGAATAGCTTGGATATTCCAGAGAATTATTTAGTGACCCCGATGTATGTGTTTTTTTTGATTCATAGTATGCAAATCGGGGTTGGGATCCTTGGATTTGAAAAATACCTGGTGGAAAAAGCCGGGTACGACGCGTGGATTTCTATATTGATTGCCGGAGTATTTCTGCACCTTATTCTTTGGATGATCTATCGCCTCCTTCAAAACGGAGGCGGTGATATTGTCCAAATTCATAAGAATGTTTTTGGGAAGTATATCGGTGGCTTCTTAAGCCTGGTTTTTAGTTTGTATTTCCTTCTATTAACCTTTACTGTCATTATCACATTCATAGAGGTCATTAAAGTATGGGTGTTTCCAAGTCTGCAGGTTTGGATATTCGTATTCGTCCTCCTTTCCCTTGTTTACTATCTTGTTTCGGGGGGCTTCCGGGTGATCACAGGGGTATGTCTGATCAGTGTTTTCATCGGACTACCGCTTTTACTGTTGAAATACTTCCCCGTCCAGGCCGGTCATTCGCTGAATGTATATCCGGTGATCAGTCATAGCGTTACAGACATCCTGGCAGCAACAAAACAAAGCATTTTGAGCTTTATCGGTCTGGAATTTCTGTTGATCTATTACCCGTTTATAAAAAATCCTGCTAAGTCGAAGAAATGGGCGCACTTTGCAGTTTTTTACACGACGATGATCTACTTGATCAGTTTAATCGTTACATTTGTTTATTTTAGTGAAGAACAACTGAAACAGGTTTTATGGGGTACCATTTCAGCTTGGAAAATCGTCGAGTTCCCTTTTATTGAACGGTTTGAATACGTGGGAATTGCGATGTGGCTGTATGTCATCCTGCCGAATATTTGTCTTGGTTTATGGGGGGCGACAAGGATTCCGAAACGCCTGTTCAATATTAAACAGAAATATGTACTGATTGCGTTCATCCTTGTGCTTTTCTTCCCTGCTGCAATACTAGAAGGTCGCCCAGTCATTGATGCGGTGAATAATCTTTCTGGTCAAGCTGGCTTTTATGTTTTACTTTATATCCCCGTCTTGCTTGTGCTTAAAACTATCTCAGATAAAGTGAGGAAGAAACGTGAAGGCTAAAATTTTTCTTGTTTCCCTAATTGCAGTGTCACTTTTGTCAGGATGTATAGACCATAGTAGTGTAGAGGAGAATGCCATCATCCAAATGGCAGGGTATGACAAAGGGGAAAATAAGCGAATCAGAGGAACCGTGTCGATTCCCCAATATGAAGGCAGTGGGGAGGGGTCACCTGCAACCGAAGTTTATTTGACTGCAAGCGCCGACGGGGTAAAAGAAGTGGAAGAAGAAATTCAGAAGCAGTCTTCCAAACCGATTTCTATCGGAAAACTGTCAGTCACTCTTTACAGCATGGAACTGGCTGAGGAGGGGATATCGGATATCATCGATATTTTAAGTCGAGATCCGCGAATCAGCCGTAACATGTTCCTGGGAATTGTCGACGGTGACACGAAAGATGTGATTGAAAGTAAACCTTCCTCTTCCCAGGAATCTACATCATCCAGACACTTAAAGGGCCTGATTGATACTAATACTCAATATAACTTCCCGAAAACGAATCTCCATAGATTCCTTTATTCTTATTATGCTGAAGGGATGGATCCCTTCCTTCCGATTATTATTCCAAAGGACTCCACAGTTGAACTTGACGGTCTCGCTTTTTTCAAAGGAGGGGCCGTAGTCGGTACCATCCCCGAATCCAAGAGCTTTCCATTTAGAATGCTTAAGGAAAACTTTAAAAGGGGGATGCAGAAGATTAACTTCGAAGGTGGAACCATTATGTTGGATAATATTGGATCGAGTGTTAATTACGAAATGAAAGGGACAGTGGATGATCCCGAATTTGATATCAAGATCGATCTCAAAGCGGAAGTCAATGAAATGGTCGGTATCAATAGAGAGGCAACCCCTGCTTTAGCTAAAGAAATTGAAAAAGCATCTGTCGATTTTTTCGAAAAAAACGCCGATGAGTTGATACAAATGTTCAAAGAGAAGGAAATCGATCCACTTGGGTTAGGGAACTTTGCGAAAACAAGAAAAAGGAATTTTGACCTCACCAAATGGAAGGATAATTATTCTGACCTTAAAGTCAATGTGAAAATTAATGTAGAGATTACGGAATACGGGATATTCTCCTAAGAGAAATTCTTGGTGCCAAAAGCTTTCTTACCAATTCAGGAACTGTACTTAAGATGGCAATGTGGGTAGAGGAGCCTCCTCCTTTTCCCCGCTGTCCCAAGAGAGCAGGGAAAGAAAGCAAGACGCCAATCATATCAAACAATAGGATAGAGAATTTGATCTTGTTAAGAGGGTTCCCGTAGACCACGATGCCTCAACAACTTACCGGTTAAGATCCTCCCCGAGTTTATGTGATCCCGGTTTTAAAGCCATAATGGATTCCCGGTAATGGAAAGCCCTTCGAAGCAAAATGAAAAACCAAAAAGAAACACGTGCATCAGGAGTCCATGCGCGTGTTTCTTTTTGGTCTACGAAGAATCTGTCTCTTTGAAGCTACATTCTCATAATAGAGTGCTGTTATCGTTTGTGTTATAAGGAATATTGCAAAGGAGTAAGGAACCCGGTAGTCCTTCTTGAATTCGATAATATTTATTAAAGTAAACACCCATTGCATTCCTACACCAAGTAATGCCCATGCTATAATGTACACAATGAAAGTTTTCTTGCTGATATGGAAAGTATCATATAAGTAGACAAATAAGTAGCTGAACGGTGCGAAAAGCAAATAGTAGAAAAAGTCGAACAGCTCATACCTTTCCGAATCATTTAATGTATAAAAGTCAATGATCCCGCCTCCGATGGTAAAGTCGAAAACAACCCCGATGGTAAACCCGAAAAATAAAAATAACAGAGCGATATCTCTCTTATATTTTCTTGGGAGGAAATAGATAAGAGCATAAGAAGCGATAAGCATGATGAGGATCGATATTTCGTTTACATCAAAGTTTTTCCATATATTCATAAGTCATTAACCTCATTCATTTGAATGGTTTGGAATATTTTCAACGTAACATATGCAATTCCATGGAGAGCCAAATAGTATAGAGCATCGTAAGCGATGTTCCAATTCACATATTTGATCATTCCGAAGTGAAGGGAAAAAAATGTGAACAGAAGCAAGCACGCAGTCGATAAAACTATCGTCCATAAAGAAAGGGTTCTTGACCGGGCTAATGCTGATATATTCAATTGAGTGATGATCACTATCGGGATGATTATACTTCTGAACATCAAAAAGGCTGCATAATCCATAGGCGTTTCCGTGGATTCGATGAATTTAAACTCTTCGTAAATAATCCATGTCCAGTTAATACTGATCACAAGGAGAATTAAAAACACAAACGTATTTTCAGTAAAGGCTAGTTTCTTTGGTATAATGGTAAACAGTGTTAACACTAGCCAGGAGCCGAAGAAAAATAGTGTAAAAGCCATAGGGAACCTCCTTCTCTTCTTTCTAGTGTTTGTGAACCTCAATGGAAATATTCTCCCTCACATAAAAAACAAAAGAGGCGATTTGAACGCCTGTTTTGTTTCACGTGAAATATTCCAAACTTGCTTCGGGGAAGTATTGATTGATATAGCCTCCTAATACATCCTTCATTTCTTCTTGTTCATCTTTTTGATAGACATATTTTCCAATTCCATATTTCCCCCATTTGTATTTACGTTTTTCTTCATCCATTTCAAGTTTCGTCATCGGGTAATTCTTTTGGATGACACGTTTGGCTGGTTTGGTAAAACGGTGTTGAATCAATTCGAAAGTTAAATCCTTTGTCGCATAATCTGGTAATTTGGCTTGCAGTTTTTCAAAAAGAATGCGATATCCTTCTTTCCAATCTTCATACAAATAAATAGGAGCGATGATGAAACCTAAAGGGTAGCCTGCTTTTGCTACTTTAGCTGCGGCTTCGATTCTGTCATCCAGTCGGGAAGTCCCTGGTTCTAAGTATTTGATTACATAATCAGCATTCATACTGAAGCGGAACCTTGTCCGGCCGTTGTGTTTGGCATCAAGTAGATGATCGACATGGGCGAATTTTGTCACAAAACGAAGCCTGCCATATTCCGATTCTCCAAAGTATTCAATCGCCCTCTTCAGGGAGTGGGTCAAGTGATCGATTCCGACAATGTCTGAGGTACAGGAAGCTTCAAAGCGTGTTTCCTCAGGTGCTCGCTCTTTCATATACTGTTCAGCGGCGTCGAATACTTCTTCCGCATTCACATACGTCCGGATATATGGTTTACTTCCCATCGTTGTCTGCAAATAACAGTAGTGGCAATGCCCCATACAACCAGTCGCGAGAGGGATTGCATACTCTGCAGACGGCTTGGATGTGTCGAATTTCAAAGTTTTCCTTACACCAACGACTAGAGTGGATTTGGCAATCCGGTACTTTTGAAAATCGTTCTCTCCTGGAAGGTTACGGACTTGATTGTGCGATGTGGTCTCTCGGATTTCGATGCCCATCCCTTCAAATTTCTCCTTTAATTCACGGCCTAAGGGAAATTCCAGGGCTCTTGGTTCAATATAGACAAGTTCAGGTACAAATGGTTTTACCAAAGCTCTCCCTCCGATTCTGCAGCCCCACCGAAAGTATCGTTATACGCTCGCTCTGCTTCCCCCTCTGACGCGTAGATGGCGATGTTATCATCTAGTGGAAAATAGGTTTCATATAAAAATAACGCCAGTTCCCCGGGATATTCCGGGTTGTGGACGACGGCTGCCTCTTGTACATTCGCCACGTCATAGGTGTGTGGGTTTCGGTAAACCACATACACGATGTCCCCCGCTTTATAATTGTTTTCCATATCCATGTGTCACCTGCTTTTTAAAGTTATTAACAAAACATTCGCTTTCCATTTCTTACTCAAAATCATTTTTCCACAAATATCGACTTTTATTATGGAAGCCCCCGTTTGAAAAAAGGGTTTGAACTCATAGAGCTAGAAATAACAAAGAATAACAGTTAAGGAGGTACGGTCATGGAATTACATACAAATCGTCTGGTTTTGAAACCTTACACAAAGGATTTGGCGGAGCGGGTGGTCGAATTAGCCGGGGATGAAGACGTAGCGGCTACTACTTTTGTTCCGCACCCTTACACTCTGGAGATTGCAGAACAGTGGATTGCTGCTCATCAGGCATGGATCGATAATAAAAACGCTTTTCCGATGTCTATGATTTTAAAGGAGACGGAAGAGTTGATCGGGACGATGACATTAAGGGTGGATTCCAAAAATAATAAAGGGGAGCTCGCTTATTGGGTGGGAAAACAATACTGGAACAAGGGTTTCGCTTCAGAGGCAGCTAAACGGATCGTTGAATTTGGATTGGAAGAATTGAACTTGCATCGCATTTGGTCTGCAGCTATTTCGACAAATCCTGCATCGACAAAAGTGATGGAAAAAGCCGGACTCACTTATGAAGGCACATTAAAACAAGACATCTACCATTGGGGAGAATATAAGGATATCGATGTTTATGGGTTGGTAAAACAAGTGTGAAACGTTTCATGTGAAACAACAAAAGCTCCTATCTGGAATAGAAGCTTTTGTATGATACCTTTATTATTTCCGGATGGGAATCGATGTGCCAATCATTGCGATAATCGCGCATGTAAGGAACATCCATAGAAGACCCACGGATGCTATCCCACTGAGAGTTGTAAAGATGAGCAGGTCAAAGCATGAATCCAATATGGAGAGCAAAGAAATCGTGGTGGCCCTCACATTTGAAGGAATGATATTGTTTGCCAGCTGGGAATAAACAGGATAACGAATAGCACTGACGAGTTTGAGTAAAACCATGGCTCCTAATATAATCCATAGCGACGTATGGAAGAAAGCGGTGGCTGTTAAAGCGAAAACGGCTAATAACCCAGTCAGGTTCAGCAGATGGACACGATCGATTTTCTTCGTCATCCAACCGATCGCTCGTGCTGCAATAAATCCGATCATAGCTGTAAGGGCATAGACCATGCCGATTCCATATACGGGTAGACCTGCATCGACGAGTAACTTCTGATCAAACTTTTCGAAAATAGCGACCGCCGGTATAAAGACAAGCGAAATATTCATGAACATCCAAAGAACTTGAGGCATCTTTCTAATGGCCACGTATCCCTCAACAACTTGCTGGATTACCGATGTCCTGCTCCCCTCTTGATTAGGCGGATTCTTAATGAAGAGGATTAAAATGAATTGAACCGTCATAAAGCAGACTCCGAGTATAAGAAGTAAACGAAATTGATGCTCCGTCAACTCATTTGCCAGTAAGGCCCCGATAATGACGACAAATATGGATATGATGAACCTTGCAGAGCTTATCTGTCCCATCGCTCGATCCATTAAGTTTTCTTCCTTGCTCAGTTTCAATGACTCATAAATGAGCGCTTCGTCAGCGCCACTGAAAAACGTTGCTGCAAACCCGGTCAGAAAACTGCTTAAGAAAAATAACCACGGATCGAAGGCGATAATTAGGAGAGTATGCGCTACAATGCTTAGGATAGAACCAATGAGAAAGGCTCGTTTAGCCCCGAAAAGATCAGCGAGGACCCCTGTTGGAATTTCACCGAACAGAACTCCTATACTGAAAAAAGTCATAACGATTAAAATCATTGATTCATCAAGGCCGCGAGCGAAATAAAAAAGTGTCAAAACTGGCTGGATGAATCGGATGCTTCCAAACAATTCTCCCCAAAATAAAATACATATATTATGGGATGCTAAGGTATTCTTTTTCAAAATTTTTTCCTCCTGCGAAAATATAATCCGATATAAGCAGGAGGTTAAGCGCCTGTTATTCTAAGAAGCTCTCCCCCCTGTTTGTCGATTGGAAAATTTTGCAGAATTTTTTTGCATATGAATTTCCTCCTAATAAATTATTCCAACTATACAATTTATTCATATCCCTCACTTTCCCCTGCTTTTTTAACTCAATAAAATTCTCCATAGGGGGAGAGAGACTCGTCCGGGGACCCTACAGAGCAAAGTTCGAGGAAGTCCATTAAACGCCCTCAGAAAGCAAGTCATTCCTCCAACCATTTTTTAAATCAAATTAACCAGGAAACTTATGGAATATAGGAAATTTATCGACTGTATTTGTCATAAGAAGCCATCAAACAGACCCCGACAAATGGCAGGAAATCACGGTTCTCCCTAATGCGGAAGAATGATTTCGACAAAACTGGCAGGTAATTCTTAATTCTTGAAGATACTTTTCATAGATTAAATGTGATAAAATGAATAGAGAAATGAAAACGGCATACGTACGCGCAGCAGCTTAATAGCCTGCGGCGCTTTTTATGTTTCAAAATATAGGGTATATACAATAAAAACAGCGTATGCTCGATCGTATAAAGGTGGTGTCTGATCGTGTTACATCCTTTTGGTCGTTTGTTCGGGCTTGGGGACAAACCGGATTCTGAAAATGACAACAGTGGAGAAGAAGGCTACAACCCCGATGAAGTTGTACAAGTTCCTGTCGAACAGGTACAGCCCAACCGTTACCAACCTCGAGCGGTTTTCAACAACGAGAAGATTAGCGAACTCGCCCAGACGATACATACGCATGGGATGATTCAGCCGATCGTTCTCCGTCGGTTAAATGAAGAAGAGTATGAATTGATTGCCGGTGAACGTAGGTGGCGAGCGGTCCAATCTTTGGACTGGCAAACAATCCCTGCGATCATCCGTGATATGAATGATTCGCAGACAGCGTCTGTTGCTCTTATTGAAAACTTGCAGCGGGAAGAACTGACTGTGATCGAAGAGGCGTTAGCTTATGCAAGGCTGCTGGAACTTCATCAAATTACACAAGAGGCATTGGCCCAACGGTTAGGAAAAAGTCAATCGACGATTGCGAACAAGCTTCGGTTGTTAAAATTGCCTGAAACTGTACAGCAGGCAATTATGGATAAAAAAATTACAGAGCGACACGCGCGTGCTTTGATCGGTCTCAAAGACCCGGAAATGCAAGAAAAAGTGCTAGCGGAAATAATTGAAAAGCAGTTGAATGTAAAACAGACGGAAGAGCGTATTGCTAAACTGAGTGATCCGAAACCTAAGAAGAAAAAGCCGAAAATAAAAGGCGTTAATAAAGATATGCGAATTGCAATGAATACAATCCGCCAATCTCTGACAATGGTATCGGATACAGGTGTCGACTTAGAAACAGACGAAGAAGACCATGATGATTATTATCAAATCACCATAAAGATTCCAAAGAAAAAGTCATAGCTTGAACAACCCATCTTGACATTTGTGGAGATGGGACTTTTTTTAAGCTCGTCGGCGGTGTGCAAGACCCGTGGCGCTTTTTATCGTCTAGCTCCAACTCCCAGTCAATCGCGACATAAGCATCCGTATTTCGGCAGGGAAGATCACCTTCCTCCAGCCGTTTTGCTTATGCGTGTCGTGTCTCCCAGGGCACATGCGCTTTTTTTGTGTCTTTTGACCTAATCCTTTGAATGGAATGGTAGAATGGTAGAAAAGAAAAGAGGCAGGTGGCATCATGGGGAAAGTGATTTCTATCGCGAATCAAAAAGGTGGCGTCGGAAAGACGACGACAGCTGTTAATTTAAGCGCATGTTTAGCTCATTTGGCCTATAAGGTATTGTTAGTGGATATCGATCCTCAAGGAAATGCGACAAGTGGGGTTGGAGTGGAAAAGGGTGATATGGACCAGTGTATATATAACATCCTCGTTGATGATGTAGCGGCGGAAAATGTCCGGACGGGAACAATTGTGAACAACCTGGATGCAATACCAGCAACGATTCAATTGGCGGGAGCAGAAATCGAACTTGCCCCCACTATTTCCCGGGAAGTAAAATTGAAGAAATCGCTCGACCAAATCAAGGGGGAGTATGATTATATCATCATTGATTGCCCCCCATCCCTTGGGCTCTTGACCCTTAATTCCTTAACAGCATCGGATTCCGTTTTGATTCCTGTTCAATGCGAATATTATGCTCTTGAAGGTCTGAGTCAGTTGTTGAATACGATCCGCCTCGTACAAAAGCACTTGAATAACCAACTGATGATCGAAGGTGTTCTTATGACAATGTTGGATGCCCGGACAAACCTTGGTATCCAGGTCATCGATGAAGTGAAGAAATATTTCCAGGACAGGGTTTACCGCTCTATCATTCCCCGAAATATCCGTTTAAGTGAAGCCCCCAGCCATGGCAGACCCGTTATAATATATGATGCGAAGTCCCGGGGAGCGGAAGTATATTTAGATTTAGCAAAGGAAGTGATTGTGAATGGCGAAAGGGTTAGGTGACAAAGGAAAGGAACCTTTACGCGCTTTTTTCAATAATAAAACTTCAGATGATGATATCACCCATGTAGCGATTAAAGATTGTAGGCCCAACCCTTATCAACCGCGGGAGCAATTCGATGACGAAACGCTTGCCGAATTAGCGCAGTCCATTGAGAAACATGGTATCCTTCAGCCCCTTATTGTAAGGGGGAGCATTAAAGGTTTTGAGATTGTTGTCGGAGAACGAAGGTTCCGGGCTGCTCAAAAAGCGGGGCTTGCCCAAGTTCCCGCTATTGTGAAGGAACTGACGGATGAAGAGATGATGGAGCTTGCTTTACTTGAGAACTTGCAACGAGAGGACCTTACTCCTATTGAAGAAGCGAGATCCTATGAAAAATTGATGAAAGAACTTGGCGTGACCCAGGATGTCCTTTCCCAGCGCCTTGGTAAAAGCAGGTCTCATATTTCGAATTTAATTCGACTATTGACTTTACCGAATGTGGTGGTAGAGAAAATCAATACAGGAAAACTATCTATGGGACACGGCCGTGCCCTACTCGGATTGAAAGATAGGGATGAACAAATGAACCTCGTGAAGCGGATTGAAAGAGACTCGCTCAATGTCCGCCAGGTGGAAACCATCATTAAAGAAATAAATGAAAAGAAACCTAAAAAGAAAGAGAAAAAAACAAAGGATATCTTCCTGCAAGAGCGGGAAGAGAATTTGAAAGAACGGTTAGGCACAAGTGTGAAGATCCATAAAGGAAAACGTAAAGGAAAAATCGAGATTGAATTCACGAATGAGCAAGATTTAGAGCGTATTATCGATATGTTTGGTAAAAAAGAGTGAAAATCAGAGTCTGAGGTCTCTGGGTATTTTTTTGTAAAGGTCCCCTCCCCTGTGATGGGAAAAGTAAAGATGGAAAAAAGAATCAATACGATAAGACGGTAATGGAGAGAATGGTATGGTGTTATTTGGTACATTAATCAATGGCTTATGTATATTTGTTGGTACATTGTTAGGATTATTCTTCACAAAAATCCCAGAGAGGTATAAAGAAACGGTCATGAGCGGGGTCGGGCTTGCTGTCATGTTGATCGGGTTGCAGATGGCCTTTGAAACAGAAAACATCGTCATTGTGCTTCTCAGTTTATTGACAGGAGCGATTATCGGTGAGGCGGTGCATCTGGAAGCCAAGCTTGAATACATAGGACGCTGGGTCGAAAAGAAATTCACGAAGCCGGATCAGACATCGAGTATCGCCCAGGGTTTCATCACTGCATCTTTGATTTTTGTGATTGGGGCCCTATCTGTTATAGGAGCGCTCGATAGCGGTCTGAGGAACGATCATGAAGTGTTGATTACAAAGGCGATCATTGATGGATTCGTTTCCCTTGTTCTCACTTCGACCCTGGGTATAGGAGTTATTTTTTCTGTTATCCCTGTCGTCCTCTATGAAGGTTCGATTGCCCTTCTAGCCACTCAAATCAATAATTGGATTCCGCAAACAATGCTTGATTTATTCATTGTCGAAATGACGGCGACAGGAGGATTACTGATCGTTGCCATCGGCTTGAACCTTCTGAAATTGACAAAAATCAGGGTGGCCAACTTGTTGCCTTCTTTATTGATGGTAGGTATTGTACTGGCTGTATCCCAATGGTTCTGACTTATCGAATCCCCTTTTTGACAGGAGGCATGTTCGCCGTAAACGTCTGATAGGGAGAACTTTCTAAATTCACTTGTTTCCGTTTCGCTTCTGATAATTGTATGGCAGCAGCAACTTTAGCAGCCATTTGCATGACCACATGCAGTCTCGTGTTTTGCAAAACGACATGCTCCATGAAACCACTGACATTGACCATTCCGCTGATATGTAGTTGACCTACAGGCGGGAGGTCTTTTTTTAATGCCGAACCAGGATTAAGAGCTCCTTTCCCTAAAACGACGGAACCGACAGAAGTTGATTTACCGAGACATGCATCAATAGCAAGTATATAGGGGTTCGGGTGGTTTTTCCTGATAGCAGCCAACCTCTCCTTCAAATTCAGAGCATGTAAAGGTTCCTCAAGCGTCCCGTATATATGAAAGGTTTCAAGGGATTGGTCCTGGAGCATCGAGCCAACCAATGGGCCGAAAGCATCCCCAGTGGAACGATCCGTACCGATACAGGTGACAACGATATCCTTTGAAGGGGGAAGCCACTCCTGTAAGTAGGTGCTCAATATATCACTCATTGCTGGATCATCGGTGCTGACGCGCTTTTCCTCTTTAGAAAACTTGTCCTTGAAATTCATAGCTTCTCCTCCAGACACATAGTAGTAACAGTATATAAGGTTGTCCGCGGTTCTATACGTGACAAATACATAGATGTGGAGGAACGGTCATGTTAAAAGCAGGGTTCAAGTGGATGTTCTTGATTATAGGGACGATGATCGGAGCAGGATATGCTTCCGGAAGAGAACTGTGGCAGTTTTTTGGTGATGATAGCAGCTTGGCAATTCTTTTATTTTCATTGATGTTCACCCTATGCTGTAAGGCCATTCTTGATATCAGTTACAAGAAACAAACCGGGCACTATTTGCCTGTTCTCCGGACACTGGTTGGCAAACATTTGACTGCAGTATATGACTGGATGATCATCATTTATCTTTTTACAACGACCGTAATCATGCTGGCAGGTAGCGGAGCAACGTGGCAAGCGTTCAACTTCTCTTACCGGTTGGGGGTCCTTGCGATTATCATACCGCTCATCCTCCTTTTTGTATGGGATGTCAAAGGAATCGTCATCGTAAACAGTTTTGTCCTTCCTTTACTGATCTCAGGCCTCTTGTTTGTGTTGATATTATTCATAAGGGATCAAGAATTGTCTTTGTTTGGACATTTTCATGAGATGAGTAACTGGATGGCAGCTTTTCCATTTACAGCCCTAAATATTTTGCCGTTGATCGCTGTTCTTGGGGCGATAGGCAATCAAGTACGTCATAAGGGGGAAATCTGGATTGCGAGTGTCGGCAGTGGTATGATTCTTGGATCTGTATCTTACCTTTATAACAATAGCCTCATCCAAATCTCTGAAGATATCATTTTGTATGAAATCCCCCTTTTCGCGATTTTGAAACATTATCCGTATGAGATGATGTTGTTCATGTCTTTGATGCTATGGATTGCAATCTTCACGACGGCTGCTTCTGGAACGCTCGGATTGGTTACGAGGTTCAGGGAATATGTGAGACAGCCATTATGGATTTTGGCCATGGCTGTCATTGCTATCATGCTCCCTTTCACTTCTTTCGGTTTTTCGACTTTAATCGAATATTTGTATCCGCTTTACGGTGTCTTGAATTTATATGTATTGGTTTCTCTTCTTCTATACCCCATTCTTTCCCGATTCAAAATTCGCTAGAAACCTGTTAAAATGATTATCATATTCATAGTCGTACAGGAGGGAAAGTGGTGACCGATGCTACAAACAACGCTGTAGAGGAAGCGAAAACTAAATGGGACGAAATCGTGGAATATGTGGTAGATCCAGAGTTGTGGTTCCAGGTGGCTGGTGGAGCGATCCGGATTGTTCTCATTTTATTGGTCTCTTTTCTCATCATTCGAATTGCAAGACGGGTGATCACCCAATTTTTCGCCAATAAAAGAAGAGGACCTTTTCGAATCACACAACGCCGGGAAGCGACACTCAATAAGCTAGTCCTTAATACGCTGACTTATGTCGTGTACTTTATGGCCTTTATTATGATTTTAGAAACATTCAACTTCGAAGTAGGCGCATTGCTGGCAGGGGCTGGTGTCGCTGGTCTTGCGATCGGTTTCGGGGCACAGAACCTCGTACGTGATATCATTTCCGGTTTTTTCATTATCTTTGAAGATCAATTTTCCGTGGGGGATTATATCCAAACATCCGGTGTAGAAGGCTTCGTCGAAGAAGTGGGCCTTAGGACAACAAAAGTGAAAGCATGGACAGGCGAGGTACACATCCTTCCGAATGGGAATGTGACCCAAGTGACGAATTTCTCCATGCATAATAGTGTTGCTTTCGTTGATGTAAGCATCGCTTATGAGGAAGATATAGATGCGGCGGAAAAAGTCATCTCTGAACTGCTCCAAGAGCTTCCAGCACGATATGAGTCGATGTTGAATGTTCCAGAATTGCTGGGGATTCAAACTCTCGGTGCATCGGATGTAGTCATGCGTATTATTTGCGAAGTGCCTCCTATGGAGCACTGGGCGATGGCACGGGTGATAAGGAAAGAAGTGAAAAACAGGCTGGATGCAGAAGGAATTGAAATTCCATTTCCACGCATGGTTATGTACTCACGTGATGAAGCTGCGAACGTTGAAGTTAATGACGAAAAACAAGGAGGGGCTTCCTGATGGCTGAAAAATCTTATGAACTGAACGATGTGGTTCAAATGAAAAAACCTCACCCTTGCGGAGAGAACCGTTGGAAAATCATCCGAATGGGCGCAGATATCCGAATTAAATGTGAAGGTTGCGGACATAGTGTACTGGTCCCTCGCCGCAAGTTTGAAACAAAAATGAAGAAAGTGCTTGAAACAAGCGAATAACCCCTTCCCCTTCTAATATATTGGAAGGGGATTTTTTCTCTTGAACTCGTATTGATACTAAAGAAAATCATTAGAAAAATGTAATAAAATTAATGTTTTTCTCCTTTTTTTCAATAACTATTGAATTTGTTAATGTAGAAAAAGGAGTTTTTTAGGAGAAAAAGCAGATGCTTTCTCCTTTTTGCATAGGTTGTTATTTTTAAGTACAGAATCTATAATTAAGTGGACTAACATGCATGTATGTAAATCCTTAAGGAGTGAAAGTCTCATATGGCACTAACAGCAGGAATCGTAGGTTTGCCGAACGTAGGGAAATCTACGCTATTTAACGCAATTACACAAGCAGGCGCTTTGTCTGCCAACTATCCGTTCGCCACAATCGATCCGAACGTCGGGATCGTGGAAGTTCCGGATAGTAGACTAGAAAAGTTGACTGAGCTTGTGAACCCGAAGAAAACAGTCCCGACAGCATTTGAATTTACAGATATCGCAGGAATCGTCAAAGGCGCTAGTAAAGGCGAAGGACTTGGGAACCAGTTTTTATCCCATATACGCCAAGTGGATGCAATCTGTCACGTGGTCCGTGCTTTCGAAGATGAAAATATCACCCACGTTTCCGGTCAAGTCGACCCGATAACTGATATTGAAACCATCAACCTGGAGCTTATTCTAGCCGACCTTGAAACCGTCTCAAAGCGGATGGATCGTGTCGCTAAAATGGCCCGTCAAAAAGATAAAGAAGCTGTTGCAGAGTATGCGGTCCTTGAAAAACTGAAGGAAGCATTGGAAGAAGAAACCCCAGCGCGTGCCGTTGAGTTCAGCAGTGATCAACAGAAAATCGTCAAAGGTCTCCATTTATTGACTTCAAAGCCGATCCTCTATGTCGCTAATGTCAGTGAAGATGAAATCGGTGAAGCGGATAACGATAAAGTGAAACAAATTCGTGAATTCGCAGCACAGGAAAACGCGGAAGTGATTGTTGTTTGTGCGAAAATCGAATCTGAAATTGCTGAGCTTGAGGGAGATGAAAAAGATGAATTCCTTGAGGATTTAGGAATTGAAGAGTCCGGTCTCGATCAACTAATCAAAGCAACATACAATTTATTGGGTCTCGCCACATACTTCACTGCTGGTGAGCAGGAAGTGCGGGCCTGGACATTCAAAGAAGGTATGACCGCTCCACAAGCTGCCGGTATCATTCATACTGATTTTGAGCGAGGGTTCATCCGTGCAGAGACAGTTTCTTATGATGACCTCGTTGATGCTGGTTCCATGGGGGTAGCTCGAGATCGCGGGCGTGTCCGTTTAGAAGGTAAAGAGTATTTGGTACGAGATGGAGATGTCATCCATTTCCGTTTCAACGTATAAGCGAAGGATCCTTCCGTTTAAAAGGTTGTAAATCTTGGACAAGTTTGATACAATACTTTATTGTGAGTAATTAAACGAATTACTCCTTGCTCCTTTTGATAAAAAAGGAGCCGTCAAGTCCATAAGGAGGTGAAAACGGATGAGTAGAAAATACGAAATCATGTATATCATCCGCCCAGACATCGAGGAGGAAGCCAAAACATCTGTCAAAGATCGTTTCAGCAAAATCCTTACAGATAACGGAGCGGAGATCGAAGAAGTTAAAGAAGTTGGCAAGCGTCGTCTTGCTTACGAAATTAACGACTACCGTGATGGGATCTATGTAACGATCGACTTCACAGGTACACGTGACGCGATCAATGAATTCGACCGTCAAGCGAAGTTCACGGATGATATTATCCGCCACATCGCTGTACGCGAAGATGACAAATAAGGGGTGGTTCTGATGTTAAATCGTGTCGTTTTAGTCGGCAGATTGACGAAGGATCCTGATTTACGCTATACGCCAAATGGAGTAGCTGTCGCCAACTTCACAATTGCCGTGAACCGTCCTTTTTCAAGTAACTCAGGAGATCGCGATGCTGATTTCCTTAACTGTGTTGTTTGGAGAAGAGCGGCTGAGAACTTAGCTAACTTTATGAGTAAAGGAAGCCTCGTCGGAGTCGACGGACGCTTACAGTCCCGCAGCTTTGATAACCAAGAAGGCAAGCGTGTATTTGTAACAGAAGTTGTTGCAGATAGCGTCCAATTCCTAGAGTCCAAAGGTGCTTCCCAAGGCGGAGGAAACCGTGGAGGTTCAGGATACCAGCCAAATCAGAATCAACAACCATCAGGAAACAACTTCGGTTCTAATAACAACAACCAACGAAATGACGACCCATTCGCAGATAATGGGGAGCCAATCGATATATCAGATGATGATTTACCATTCTAAATAGGAAGGAGTGAATGCTACATGGCACGTCGTGGACGCGGAAAACGTAAAAAGGTGTGTTTCTTCACAGCTAACGGAATCACACACATCGACTTTAAAGATGTTGATTTGCTAAAACGTTTCGTCTCTGACCGTGGAAAAATTCTTCCTCGTCGAGTAACAGGAACTTCTGCAAAATATCAGCGTAAATTGACGAAAGCGATCAAACGCGCTCGTCAAATGGCCCTACTTCCTTACACTACAGAGTAATAGTAGCGTCGACAAAACCCTTGATGGCTTCTTAGGAGCTATCAAGGGTTTTTTATGTCTACTCCCCCACTAAAGCTCCCTGTTCTTGAAGACATAGTTTCGAGACTTTTGTTTGAGAGGATGGTGGGTGGGAAAACGGCTCGCTTTCCCGCCCACCATACGATAGAGAGTTGCTAGAAACTACCTTCACAGGAGAGGAGCTTTTGGGTGCTGTAAATGTTATAACTACGACGTTAAAGCTTGATTCTTCCGCCACATAGGGCAGTTTTGAACTCGTGATTTCGAGAAACACATATAGGTAAGGGGCGAACCGTTTCCCGTAGCCCCCAAAGCACCCACAAACATCTCGAAATCAAGTCTTCAAGAATACTTCCAATATTTAATATGCAATGATTTCATATAATAAAAAACCCCGGATGCTTTTCTTGGCAAAGCGAAAAGCACCCGGGATTTTTTATTTCAAGCCCATTAAATCTCTAAGCTCTTGTTTGTTTGTTAACAGGTCGTCGAGTGTATATTTATCTAATACTTCCCAAAATGCTCGTAAGGCTTCGTGTAATACACCCTTCAGCTTACAGGCAGGAGTGATGACGCAATAGTTCGTGGCGCAGTCAAAGCATTCTAGTAAGTGGAAATCATCTTCCATAGATCGGACTACACTGCCCAAATTAATTTCCTCCGGGTCTTTAGCCAATCTAATTCCGCCTGAACGGCCACGTATAGTATCGATCAACTCCAACTTGTTCAATTCATGAATGATTTTTCCTAAATGGTTTTCGGAAATATGGAATACTTCAGAGATTTCCTTTTTGTTGGCAAGCTCTCCTTCACGTTTGGACGCTGTAAAAATCAGAACTCTCAAGGCATAATCTGTATATTTCTTCAGTCGCATGAAAGCTAACCCTCATTCTTGTTTTTTTCTATCTTATCATAAACCAACCAGTCTGTCTTAAGTGGAGAATGTTTCCGTTTTTGTCACAAAAGGTGTATTTATAATATTGCTTTTATAAGTCTCCATTCCCTATAATAAAGATGTATATAAAATACATCAATAAAGGAGTTTTGAGGATGTCTACCCAGACTACTGAAACACTCGATAAGAAAACAATTGAAACGGTAAAAGCGACAGTACCAGTCTTAGAGAAGCATGGAGAAGCCATCACGACTCATTTTTATCAGCGTTTATTTGAAGATCATCCTGAATTGAAAAATATCTTCAACCAAACACACCAGCGTGCTGGTGATCAACCGAGAGCGCTAGCGAATACGGTTTATGCGGCTGCACAGTATATTGATCAGCTGGAAGTGATTCTGCCACGAGTAAAGCAAATTGCAGAAAAACACCGCAGTTTAAATGTACAGCCAGAACATTACCCAATCGTTGGAGAGTATTTGCTAAAGGCAATTAAAGAAGTGCTGGGAGATGCAGCTACAGACGATATTATAACCGCCTGGGGCAATGCTTACGGTGTCATTGCTGATGCCTTTATCGGTGTCGAAAAGGGGATGTATCAACAAGCAGAGCAGCAAAAAGGAGGCTGGACGGGGTACCGTCTATTTAAAGTAACAGATAAGGTAGAAGAGAGTGATGAAATTACCTCTTTTTATCTTGAGCCGAAAGATGGCGGGGAACTGCCAGTTTATAAACCCGGTCAGTACTTGACGATTAAGGCAGAGATCCCTGGAGAATCTTATGACCACTTGAGACAATACAGCCTTTCAGATGCTCCAGGAAAGCCTTATTACAGAATTAGTGTGAAAAGGGAACATGGACCTGTGGGGAAACCGGATGGTATAGTATCTTCCTGGCTGTATGATAAAGTAAAAGCAGGTGATTCTATTCCTGTAAGTGCTCCAGCTGGGGACTTTCACTTGGATGACCATACTCATCGTCCAGTTGTCTTGATCAGTGGTGGTGTAGGATTGACGCCTATGCTGAGTATGTGGCGTTATGCTCAGGAAAAACAACCGGAGAGAAAGGTTCACTTCATTCATGCAGCGCGCAATGGCAGTGTACATGCGTTTAAAAAGGAGATAGAAGAAGCACAGCCGGGGACAGCTCACCTCATTTATGAAATGCCGAGTGAGGAAGATACAAAACAGGGACTATATGCAAGAGAAGGTTATATTACCCTTGAATGGCTCAAGACCGTGGCCCCTGATAACGCAGAGTTTTATTTCTGTGGACCAGAAGGATTTATGAGAGCTGTTAATCATATGCTTCTAGAATGGGCAGTTCCAAAAGAAAGGATCCATTATGAGTTTTTTGGACCTCAAGGGGTGTTATAAAAATAAACGAGGTAGAGTCACGTTTGTGATTCCACCTCTTTTCGCTGTTTCCTTACATTTGGGCACTTTCAGGGATTGGCTGTATTCGGCGGTCCACCTTTTCTATCTGCAGCATAAACGAATGAATCAGAGGGCCACTGAGAAGGGTGATGATAATGGTCCCTATCCCGATTGCTCCTCCGAATAAAAAGGCTAGAATTACAAGGAGAATGCTAATCAGGGCTCTCGAGATCGACACATTCCAGCCTGTCATTTTACTGACAACGAGCATCATACGATCAAACGGATTCGGGGCGAAGTCAGCCTGTAAATTGAAGGCAATACCGAATCCGGCAATGACCATACCAGCGAGGAGACAAATCATTTGTGACCAAAATACATCCGGGTGGACGGTTTCCCGAATCGTGAACACCCAGAAGTCAATGCCAATCCCTGTTAAAAGAGAGGTGGCAAGTGCCAGTAATTCTGGTCGTCTACGTTCTGCAATTGCATTGAAAACGATCATGCTGAAACCGACAACAATTTCCCAACTGCCGATCGTCAAGCCAAATGTCCGATGGAGACCGACAAGGAGGGCATCAAAGGGCGATGTACCAAGAGTGGACTGGATCGTCAGAGCAATTCCCAAAGTCATTATGATGATTCCCACTGTATAATACATCGCCCGGTAATACAATCGTCGTTTCACACCCGCCGCCCCCTTTCCGATTTTCATATCTTCAAAGACTATATCGTGAAATTGAGGGAAATATCAAGAGAAATGCTGTAAAAAAACGGCAGGAGAAAGATTCTCCTGCCGTTGTCTACCTATCTAATTATTCTTCTACATAAGCCCATTTGAATTCAAACTCTGGACCGGTAGCAGTTGTGAATACACCTTTGATTGATGGACGGAAAAGCTGGGCTTTTGCATCCTGGTAAATAGGTGCTACAGCAGCATCTTCTTCAAGAAGAACTCTTTCTGCTTCCAGGAACGTTTCGAAACGTTTCTCTGGGTCTTGAGCATACTCCCCATTTGCTTTTTCAATCAAAGCATCATATTCTTCGTTGGAGTAACCCATTCTATTGTTTTGACCATCAGTCAAATACATGTTCAAATATGTGTTCGGATCGACATAGTCAGGTCCCCATGTGGCAGCTTCCATTTCGAATTCCGCTTCATTGTCCCGACGAACGCGCTCTTTGAATGGCACTTCTAGCAAATTGATCGTCAATCCGTCAAGCGTAGTTTCTAATTGGTTCTTATAGTAAGCTAGAACATCTTTAGAGGTTCCTGTATCATCCCCGAGAAGTTCGATTTCAACCGTGTCTGTGCCAAGAGCTTCCAGTGCTTTGCTCCAGTGCTCTTTTGCTTTTTCTTCGTTGTACTCGACCAGAGGTCCTTGAGCCTCACGGAAATCTTCTTCACTATCCGGCATAGAAACGAAGTTGGATGGTACGTACCCTTCAGCCGGTACAGACCCATCGTTTAAGATAGCGTTTGTTAGTGATTGGCGGTCGATGGCATAAGAAATTGCTTTACGTGCATCCACATTTGCTAATGCCTCGTTATTGTCTTGATTGAACTTAAAGAAGTATAGGTATGGTTTTTCAGCAACGTTGAATGCTTCGTTAGAACGATATTGATCGACGAACTCTGCATTCAGTTCTGTTTGATCAAGATCTCCAGTTTCATACAAGTTAACACCAGTAGACACTTCTTTGATTACCTTTGCATTGATTGTTTCTAATTGAACGGTGTCCGAATCCCAATAAGTATCGCTTTTCTCCACAGTCCAGCCTTCTCCATGATTCCACTCTGTCATATGGAAAGGACCATTGGAAATTGTATATTCCGCTTCTGTTGCGAATTTATCGCCTTGTTCCTCTACATAATCCTGGTTCAACGGCATGAACGTGATAAATACAGTCATGGACTTAAAGTAAGGAACTGGTTTCTCAAGTTCTACTACTAATGTTTTATCATCCTTCGCAGTTGCCCCGAGTTCTTCCAGTTCAGCTTCTCCATTGCTGATTTCTGTAGCATTTTTAATGATTCCCCCAAGGAAATAAGGGCCGTACTCAGATCCAACGTCCGGATCCACTGCTCTTCTCCATGCATATACGAAATCGTGTGCAGTTACCGGGTCTCCATTAGACCATTCTGCATCACGTAGTTTGAATGTCCATGTAAGTCCATCCTCACTTACTTCAGAGCTTTCAGCCATACCGTCGACAAGCTGGCTGTTTTCATCCAGGCGGTAAAGGCCTTCATATGTTTCCCCTGCCCATTGGAAACCGACAGAATCGGTGATCAGGGACGGATCCATACTAGGAATCTCACTTTTTGCTGTGACAGTTATTTCTTGATTCCCGGAAGCTTCCCCTTCAGAAGAATCTTCTGTTGTACTTTCACTCGTATTATCTTCGCTTGTGTCTGTGGATGTTTCGCTATCTCCCCCACCACTACATGCGGCTAAGAAAAAAACGAACATCAAGGTAAGCAGTACCAATAGATGTTTTCTCAAAGTGATCTCCCCCGTTTTAATTTTCTAAAAATAATTACTTTTTGAATTATACAGATAAATAAGAAAAAAAGCAAAGTTCTTTATTCGAGAAAAATAAGAAAAAAATGTCGTAAAATAGAATATTCTTATTTGATTGACAACAAACCTTTCTTTGATAGGATTATAGAATATCATTGCTTTTCTAACGTGATAAAGTATTTAAAATAAGAAAAGTGAGAGTAATAGTCACGAGGAGGTTCAAGTGAATATGAAACGTGAATGGGATTTGTTGCACACACCTGGCCCTACCCCGATTCCGCCAAGTGTTGAACGGAGCATGAGCCAGCCGATGATCGGCCACCGGGGTGAAAAGTGTAAAGAATTGATGAACGATATTGCTCCCCGATTGAAGCCGGTTTTCGGAACTTCTGGGGAAGTGCTCGTGGTGACAGGGAGTGGCACCTCTGCTTTAGAAGCATCAGTAGTCAATGTCACCAAGCCTGGCGATGATGTCATTGTAGTAGTAGCAGGAGCTTTCGGTGACCGTTTTGCCCAAATTTGTGAAACATACGAGTTGAACGTAACTCGTTTAGAAGTTCCATGGGGGACCGCTGTTGAGGTGGAACAAGTAGAAGCAGCTCTTGCAGACCACCCGGAAACGAAGGCTGTTTTTCTTACCCATTGTGAGACATCAACGGGTGTGATGCATCCAGTAGAAAAAGTAGCGAGTCGAGTAAAAGAGGTCAGTTCAGCACTTGTTATTGTTGATGGGGTTTCTTCCATGGGTGGTGCAGGTGTCGATATGGACCAAGCTGGAATCGATATCTTAGTCTCAGGTTCACAAAAAGCTATGATGCTTCCTCCTGGGCTTGCTTTTGTCGCTGTCGGTAACCAGGTATGGTCTGTCATAGATGCCAATCCGAGACCACGATTTTATTTGGATCTCAGGGTTTACCGCAAGCAATTACAATCGGGGCAAACACCATTCACTCCTGGGTTATCTTTATTGTTTGGCTTGCAACAGGTGCTTACTTTGCTTGAAGAGGAAAGCTTAGAGCGTGTTTTTGAACGTCACCAGACAATGAAAGAAATGACAAGAGAAGCATGCCGTGCTTTGCGATTACCTCTTTTGGTTTCTGATCAGGACGCATCTTCGACTGTCACATCTATTCGTCCGGATACATTTGAGGCGGAAAAACTGAGAAAAGTCGCGAAGGAAGAATTCGGCTTGATTTTAGCAGGAGGACAGAAACACATGAAGGGGGAAATTTTCCGTATTGGTCATATGGGTTATTGCCGCCCTGCAAATGTCCTTCAGTATATCAGTATTTTGGAAATCGTCTTGAAGCGATTAGGCCATGAGTTTGAAGCTGGATCCGGTGTTGCTGCAGCTCAAGAAGCCTACTTGAAGTGTACAAAGGAGGAATAGTAATGCATCGTGTATTGATTAGTGATCCATTGAGCGAGGATGGAATCAAACCTTTATTAGAAGCGGAAGATATAGAAACAATCATGGATTCGTCCCTCTCTCATGAGCAATTGTTAGAGGCCGTCAGTTCTGTTGAGGCGCTGATTGTGAGGAGCCAAACGCAAGTGACAAGAGAAGTCATTGAACATGCTCCTTACTTGAAGATTATTGGTCGTGCAGGTGTAGGAGTGGATAACATCGATCTTGATGCGGCGACGGAGAATGGGGTCATCGTCGTCAATGCACCGGACGGTAATACCATTTCAACGGCTGAACATACGATGGCTATGCTTATGTCGCTGGCTCGAAACATTCCTCAAGCTTATCATCAGCTCCAGCAAAAGCGGTGGGAGCGTAAAAAGTTTGTCGGAGTCGAGTTGAAGGATAAAGTGATTGGTATTGTAGGCTTTGGCCGGATCGGTCGTGAAGTTGCCCAACGTGCCAAAGGCCACCGGATGAAAGTCATCGCTTTTGACCCTTTCTTGAATGAAGAAAAGGCGGAAAAGGCAGGGGTATTGCACGGAAGCTTAGAAGAAGTCCTCCAACAAGCTGACTTCTTGACGGTCCATACCCCACTCATTGAAAAAACGAAGCATCTAATAAACGAAGAAGCCATTTCAATGATGAAAACAGGGGCGCGTATATTGAACTGTGCCAGGGGTGGAATAGTTGAAGAGAATGCTCTTTATGAAGCCATCCAATCAGGCAAGATTGCAGGAGCAGCCCTGGATGTGTTCGAGGAAGAGCCTGCGACAGACCACCCGTTATTAACATTGCCTGAAGTCATCGCTACCCCGCACTTAGGAGCAAGCACAATAGAGGCTCAGGAAAACGTCGCAACAGATGTCAGCTACGACATTTTAGAGGTATTGCACGGCGGTACGGTAAGGAATCCGGTCAACCTCCCTTCCGTTTCATCCGAAATGATGGAAAAATTATCTCCGTATTTCAACCTGTCTGAACGCCTGGGGGCCTTTTTGTCGAAAGTTGTGGAAGGGACACTTGAGCGTGTAAATGTTTACTATAGTGGGGAATTGTTAGATGTTGATACAATGCCTTTAACAAGAATTGCGGTGAAAGGTATATTAGCTCGACATCTCGGCAGCCGTGTGAATGATGTCAATGCGTTCAAGACCGCTGCCGATAAAGGAATCACTATAGCTGAGCAAAAGTCGACACGGACGAAAGGCTTTACCAACTTGGTTACGGTTGAGGTTGAAACAGATCAGGAAAAGCGGAGTATTGCTGGTACATTGTTGAATGGCCTTGGAGCAAGGATCGTTCAATTTGACCACTATTCCATAGATGTTGTCCCTGAAGGAAACTTAGTCGTCATCCACCATACGGACCAACCGGGTGCGATCGGCCAGGTTGGTAGTTTGCTTGCTGAACATAATGTGAACATTGCAACAATGCAAGTAGGACGAACGAATGAAGGTGGAGAAGCTGTCATGGTCCTGACCGTTGATAAACCTGTGGAAGGTAACTGTAATGAAGAACTTGCTCAGATTGCAAATATTAAGCAAGTCCATTGTTTAACAATATAAAAAAAGACGATAAAAAGGGAAGCCTGTCGACAGGCTTCCCTTTTTATTGCTCAGCAATTTTTTAATGCCGTGCATATTAAAGGCGGAAAAAAGTCGTGTTCCGTAGCTGGTTTAACACAAGGTTTTCTCTATAAATCCACCGGTTTTCGGCGGATTGTGCAAGTATTTTTTCATTCTGAGAGATTGCTTCATCCAAAGTTATCCAGACAGGTGTAAATGCCTGTGCTTCTTCATAAGGGTCCAGGTGCTGCTCTCCTCTTTGCCCGGACCATTCACAAATATAGTAATGGGAGACCATCTCGAATACAGCTTCAGAATCATAGATATCTAGGTGGCTTTCAACGACCTTACCGATGTACTTTTCCACATTGCATTGGAGATAGCCTGTCTCTTCTGATATTTCCCTGATGAGAGCCGCCGTTTCGCTTTCTCCAGCATCGACACCTCCGCCTGGAAGTTTGTAATCCCCTTTATTGGATTTCACTGTAAGTATTTTCCCATCATGAAATAGGATGCCTCTGACAGCGACACGCTGGTTAATAGTGTACCCTTTCACTTCTGATTCTTTTAAACCTAATCTTTTGTCAAAGAGCATGAGTTATTCCTCGATAGGGTGTACAGTCGCCTGTCGTTGAGAAAACACATGGACGTCTGTATATCCCACAGATTTGGCGAGTTCAATCGCTGCTTCATAACGATAGCCGATATGGTCGGGTTTATGAGCATCAGAGCAGAGAACGATTCCAACTCCTTCTTCTTTACACATTTGGAGAAGGGCGGGGTCTGGATAGAGTTCACCAACTGGTTTCCGCAACCCTGCTGTACTAATTTCGATACATGTACCGGTTTTAGCCAAAGCTTTGGCTGCACGACGGTATTGTTCGTGTAAAAATACTTCATCATCAGGACGATATCCGAAAACTTTGATAACATCGATATGGCCGACAAAATCGAACAGACCGGATTCTGCCAATGTGACGACACGATCAAAGTATTGGCGGTAAACTTCTTTCAAGTCTCGTTTTTCATATTCTTCCCGATAAATAGCAAGGTCGATGCCCCAATCATCTATCCAGTGCACGGATCCGATGACATAATCGAAAGAGTGAGAAGAAATGAATGCTTCCATTTCTTTCTCTTTCCCTGGCATGTAATCCATCTCTATCCCCATCTTAATCGGGAGTTCTTCCTTTTCTGCTGCATCGAACATATTTTGGTATGTTTCAAAATTAAGCGTACGACGATTTTCGACCCAGGGGTTGGAGAGGATTTCCCTTGTTTCTTCAAAGAAATAGGCATGTTCAGAGATACCTAACTCTTCGATTCCTTCTTCTTTTGCTTTTTTTATGTAGGTTCGTAGGTAGTCGACATCTAAATTTCCTGTTTCTGCCATATGGACATGATAATCAGTTCTCATGGTCGTCCTCCTCTTTCGAATTTCATTTATCATAACAAACATGGGAAAAAATCACCAAGACGTAGACATAGGAAACATTTGATACGAGATAAAAGGGACGAGGATATGTTAAAATTGGGAGGTTAGGAACAGAGCGATAGAAATAGAGGTGCTTTATCGATCATGAATGACACAAGAAGATTGACGGAAGGGGCTTTAATGACCGGCATATATCTGCTATTGTTATTGGTAATTATTTTCATGCCGGTTGTTGGGCCTATATTATTATTGGTACTGCCTGTGCCATTCGTTTTTTATAGTTATCGTCATGGATGGAAAGCTGGAGCCCTTATGTTTGTGGCTGCCACCTTGTTTACTTTCTTGTTTGCTTCCATTTATATAGTATTCACTTTATTAGCCGGATTTGGCGGTCTGTTTTTAGGAGGAGCATTGCATCACAAGCGTTCATCCTATGAGTCTCTTGCTATTGGAACGGTGGGTTTCATTATTGGCCTTCTTTCCATATTCCTTGTGACCCAACTATTACTCGGCGTCAATTTAATGGAAGAATTGCAAAACAGTATGGATCGGGGATTCAACACATTTGAGAGAATCTTTTCAGGTCTGCTTGATGGAGAAAGCATAGAAGAAGACTTGAACGATTTTCGTGAGTTGATTGCTTTCCTCCCGGATATCGTGCCAAGCATACTTGCGATGACGGGGGCGTTTATGGCCTTTGTCAGTCAGTGGCTTACGTACAGGCTGATTAATAGAATCGAAAATAAGAAAATGAAATTCGTGGATTTTAAGAACTTCAAGCTGCCGACATCAATACTATGGTATTACTTTGTCGCGATGATCTTTAATTTCATGATGGCAGAGAATGATGGAATGATTTATTTAGCTGCGATCAACGTGTTCATAATTACAGGTGCACTTTTGGTCGTGCAAGGGTTCTCCTTCGTTTTCTTCTATGCAGAGAAGAAAAAATGGTCGATAGCGGTCCCGATCCTAGTGGTCGTTTTTTCCTTCCTTATTCCTCAAATAATCATGTATCTTGTAAGAATCTTAGGTATAATTGATATAGGATTCCCATTGAGGGAGCGCGTGGAAGATAAGAAAGAGAGTTAGCTCGCAGAAGATGGTAGGAGCTGAATGCAATGCCGAATTTTTTTAAAAAACCAACGATGAGCGGACACTTATGGATCATTTATTTGATCTCTTTAATTCTGCTTAGTTTCATATGGTATTACCAATGGATGCTAGGTCTGGTGATGACACTGTTTTTAGCTGCATCCATTTTCTACAGTGTCCGTACAGAACAGAATATGATCAATGAGACAGAAGAATATATCTCGACCCTTTCTTACCGGGTGAAGAAGGTCGGAGAGGAAGCGTTACTTGAGATGCCCATCGGAATCATTTTGTATAGCGAAAACTATATGGTGGAATGGGCTAATCCATATATGAATAAATTTACAGAAGAAGACTCGATCGTTGGCGACTCTTTGAAAAAGATTTCAGATCAAATAATCCCTGCAATCAAGGATGAAGATGAGGAAGTCTGGGTTAGTGTGGACGGTTACAAGTTGCAGACGATCATCCGAAGAGAGGAACGTCTGCTGTATTTGTTCGATCGTACGAAGCAGACGGAGATTCACAACCGCTATGAGAATGAACAGACCGTCCTTTCGATCATCTTCCTTGATAACTATGAAGAAATCACCCAGGGAATGGATGATACGGCCAAAAGCCATATCAATTCTCAAGTGACATCGATATTAAATAAGTGGGCAAGCGATTATGGCATCTATTTGAAGCGGACTTCACAAGAACGGTTCATAGCAGTGATGAACCAGGAAATACTCTATACGTTGGAAAAAGCCAAGTTCGAGATTCTGGATGATGTCCGCGAATTGATTACAGATCAAAATGTTCCACTAACCCTCAGCTTTGGGATAGGTGTAGGACCTGTCAGTCTTCCGGAACTAGGGGAATTAGCCCAATCCAGTCTTGATCTGGCACTTGGACGCGGAGGGGACCAGGTCGCAATTAAAGATGATTCGGGTAAAGTACGCTTTTATGGCGGGAAAACGAATCCGATGGAAAAAAGGACCCGAGTCCGTGCTCGTGTCATTTCACACGCAATGAAAGAATTAGTTCAGGAAAGTGAAAAAGTACTGATCATGGGTCACAAATCACCAGATATGGATTCTGTGGGTGCTTCGATCGGAATTTTGAAAATAGCTCAGGCAAACGATAAAAAGGCCGCAATTGTCCTTGATCCAGATGATATCGATACAGGTGTTCAACGCATGGTGGAAGAGATTGAAAAAGATGAAGATCTCTGGCATTATTTCATACCACCGGAAGATGCGCTGGAGATGGCCACGAACGAGACACTACTCGTCGTGGTCGATACGCATAAACCTTCTATGGTGATGGAAGAAAAGCTCCTCTCGAAGACAGAGCATGTCGTTGTTATCGACCATCATAGGCGAGCGGAGGAATTCATTGCAGATCCAACCTTGGTTTATATGGAACCATACGCTTCTTCAACAGCAGAGCTTGTAACAGAACTTCTGGAATATCAACCGAAAAAACTGAAACTATCCATGCTTGAATCGACAGCCCTCCTGGCAGGGATTATCGTCGATACGAAAAGCTTCACACTGAGGACTGGTTCACGTACGTTTGATGCCGCCTCTTACTTGCGTTCTAAAGGGGCAGATACCGTCCAGGTCCAAAAGTTCATGAAAGAAGATTTGGATGTCTATGTCCGGAGAAGTAAACTGATTGAGCGGGCTTCTGTTTATCGGGATGGAATTGCTATTTCAACAGGGGATCCTGGGGAAACGTACGGCCCTGTGATTATTGCCCAGGCAGCTGATACCTTACTCACGATGAGCGGTATCGTGTGTTCCTTCGTGATATCCGAGCGGAGCGATGGGCGAATCGGAATCAGTGCCCGCTCTCTTGGAGATATCAATGTTCAGGTCATCATGGAGAAGATGAATGGGGGCGGTCATTTGACGAACGCTGCTACTCAGCTTGATGACACAACGCTTGAAGATACAAGAGCATTTTTGCAAGATATAATTGACGAGTATTTTGAAGGGGGAGACACAGAATGAAAGTAATTTTCAAAGCAGACGTAAAAGGAAAAGGTAAAAAAGGCGAAATCAAAGATGTAAATGATGGTTATGCGCGTAACTACCTTTTGAAAAACAACTTAGCTGTTGAGGCGACAAAAGGAAATATCCAAGCACAAAAAGCTAAAGATGCCAAGCAAGAGCAGAAGGCTCAAGAAGAAGTCGAAGAAGCGAAACGCTTGAAAGCTACTTTAGCGGATATGGAAGTCAAACTGACAGCTAAATCCGGGGACAACGGCCGCCTTTTCGGTTCCATTACAAGCAAGCAGATTGCTGAACAGTTGAAAAAAGACCATAATATCAAAATTGATAAGCGTAAAATTGAGCTTGATGACCCGATCCGGACGTTGGGCTATACAAATGTCCCTGTGAAACTCCACCCAGAAGTCACAGGAACAATCAAAGTCCATATTGAAGAAAAGTAAGCGATGTATCATCAAGCGCCCAATCCGTTGACTTGGACTGATTGGGCGCTTATGTTTTGGTCCGGGGATTCGTGCCTTTTCCTGTTCTTCATAAAAAGGGGTTCTATTGCAGAAAATAACCTCTAAGAGAAGTACGGTTACTTTAACGAGGCAGGAGGCCCATGTGTTTTAGATCCAGAGGAGGAACAGCTAGTGAGTGAAATGTGGAACGATCGTACCCCGCCCCATAATATAGAAGCAGAACAGGCGGTCCTCGGTGCGATCTTTTTAGAACCGGAAGCGATGTCGACAGCCGCGGAGTATCTACTGCCAGAAGATTTCTATCGAGCGAGTCACCAACGGATTTTCGAGGTGATGCTCACGCTTTCCGATCGCGGGGAGCCGATCGATTTAGTCACGGTTACTTCGGCTCTTTCCAACAATAAAGTATTAGAAGAAGTCGGAGGGGTTTCCTATTTGACGGATATCGCCAATTCCGTGCCGACTGCTGCCAATATCTCTTATTACACGAGTATCGTCAGTGAAAAATCCACACTACGAGGTTTAATTCGAACGGCAACAAACATCGTGACATCAGGGTATGCCGAGGAAGAGGACTTAGAAGATGTACTGAATGCAGCAGAGAAGGACATCTTAGAAGTTTCCCAACGGAAGAACTCGAGTGCCTTTAAAAGCATTAAAGACGTTCTGATTGATGTCTATGACAATATCGAACAACTTCATCATAATGATGGGAGTACAACGGGGATTCCTACAGGATACCGCGATTTGGATCACATTACCTCCGGGTTCCAGAGGAATGACCTGATCATCATAGCTGCCCGTCCTTCCATGGGTAAGACGGCTTTCGCATTAAACATAGCTCAAAACGTCGCGGTTCATACCGAGGAAAATGTAGCAATCTTCAGTTTAGAGATGGGTGCAGACCAGCTGGTATCCCGTATGCTTTGCGCGGAAGGTAACATCGATGCCCAACGATTGCGGACAGGCCATTTAGAAACCGAGGATTGGAATAAACTCACGATGGCTATGGGAAGTTTATCCAATGCTGGAATTTATATTGATGATACCCCCGGAATCCGTGTCAGTGAAATTCGTTCGAAATGCCGCCGCTTAAAGCAAGAACATGGTCTAGGCATGATCCTTATCGATTACTTGCAGTTGATTCAAGGGAACGCCAATTCCAAAGAAAACCGTCAGCAAGAAGTTTCGGAAATATCCCGTTCCTTGAAGGGTCTTGCACGTGAGCTTAATGTTCCGCTTATCGCCCTATCTCAGCTTTCTCGTGGGGTAGAATCAAGGCAAGATAAACGTCCGATGATGTCTGACTTGCGTGAATCAGGTTCCATCGAGCAGGATGCCGACATTGTCGGGTTCCTTTATAGAGATGATTACTATGATCAGGAGTCGGAGAACCAGAATATCATTGAAATTATTATAGCGAAGCAACGTAACGGACCTGTCGGAAATGTTGAACTTGCTTTTGTGAAAGAGTACAACAAGTTCGTAGATTTGGACCACCGTTATACGGATGCAGATATACCACCGGCATAAAAGGAAGACGCCCGACCATTACAATGGTCCGGGCGTCTTTCTTTATCCAGTAAATGGATGTGCTCTCTTAAAAGAGCATAATATGATTCATCACTGCCCTTGACGCCTCCCGAAGAGTCACGCAGGGCAATGGATGATCCTAGGTTGTAAGGAAATGGCGAATCGCATGAGCGACTCCATCTTCATCGTTTGTTCGGGTTAAAAAGCGGCTGGCTTCTTTGACTTGTTCTTTAGCATTGCCCATTGCAGCACTGTAGCCAGCCATAGAGATCATGGAGAGGTCATTTAAACTGTCTCCGATCACCGCTGTTTTTTCGAGAGAAAGGTTGAGTTTTGCAGCCAGCTTTTCTACAGCTAAACCTTTCGAAGCCCACCGGTGTTCCATTTCGAAATTATGGTCTGCCGAACTAACAAGTGTAAGGTCTGGGTTTGAGTGGAACTTTTCCCACCCTTTTTTTAATTTATCCTTATCAAAGGAAAAAGCAAGGATGTTGTAGATCTTTTGATCAGCATCGACGATTTCTTTATAAGAGTCTACATGCAAAAAGCCGTGCTGACTGAATTGTTTCTCTATCGCCTTTTCCAGTTGACCAATGTCTGCCTTAGGATTCGCACTTTTGATTCGATCGAGCTCAATTTGCAACAACTCTTTCCCATTTAACGGGGTGAGAATCGAGTGGTCATCAATTGCTTCATAATAAAAGTTCTCTTCCTCAAGCCAGGCCAATATTTGATGTACATCCTTTTGTTCCATTGGTACGGAATAGAAAAGGGAACCATCGGGACGGTGGATGGTCGCCCCATTGGCAGCGATGATCCATGTATTAAGCTTAAGCCCAGAAATGAGCCTGCGGACATCAAATTCGGCACGACCAGTGGCAATAACGACTTCCACCCCTTCCCCCTGCGCTTCCCGGATGGCCTCCACATTTTTTGAGCTTATTTGGTTTTTTGAATTTAAGAGAGTTCCGTCCAAATCGACGGCAATCATGTCCATGGATCTGTGCCCTCCTCTTCTGTAACTATCAAATCGACATCAAAATCCTTTAATAGACTTTGAAAATCTCCTCCTGGCAGGCGGTCGGTGATAATGACGTCCACGTCGGCCAACACTGCAAATGAGAAAAATTCTGTTCTGCCGAATTTTGTATGATCGGCTAGAACGATGACTTGTTCCGCCTGCTTCATCATGTTCCTTTTGACCATTCCGTCCTCTTCATGTGCAATCGTAAGTCCTTGTTCTGAAATACCTACCACTCCAATGAAAGCTTTATTCACATGATAATTCTTCAACCGTTCAATGACGGAGGCGCCATATAGGAATTGGTGTTCTTTCTGCAAATAACCGCCCAGGAGCTGAATGGATACGTTTTCAACATTGGATAAGATTTCAGCCTGGTGGATGGAATTTGTAATAACCGTAACCTCACTAGCAGGAATTTGATTGGCGCAAGCTTGGACGGTTGTGGAGGTATCTAAAATGATCTTATCTCCTGGACGTATGAAGGAAGCGGCCTTACTACCAATTTGCTGCTTTTCATATGATACGGTGTTTAATCGATGGCTGTAATCTTTGATAGCGTCTTGCGTTCTCGGTAAAATAGCTCCTCCACGTGTCCGGACGATAGCTTTCCGTTCTTCAAGTTTTACTAAGTCTCTCCGTGCCGTGTCTCTTGATATATCAAACATGTCACACATTTGGTCGATGGATATTCTGCGTTTTTCTTTTAAAAATTGTATGACCCCGATCAGTCGTTCTTCTTGGTACATGGAATTCCCCTTCCACATCTATCCTTTGTAAGTGATTATAAGTAATTTTTTAATTAAAATCAATGCTAAATAAGTTTTTATAAGTTAATTTCTTATTAAGCTATACGATAGTATTCTTGAAGACTCCGTTTCGAGACTTTTATTGGGAAAAGGGTCGGTGGGGGATAAGTCGCTTTCCATGGGGTGGGCGCTGAGCCTCCTTAGGCTTTGCCTTCTGGGTTCTCATCGGTCCTACACGCCCCATAGGAGTTTCGCCATTCCCCTCCGCCCCTTTGCCATATCAGTATCTCGAAACCACTTCTGGGGGACTCTGCTTGTATGCTCAAGCGAAGGGGATAATATAAATCGCCACAGTTTGAAATAGAGCGATTTATATCTACTTATGAGTGAGGGGAAGACTCCATCTTAGTAGAGGGATTCGTTTCTCATCTCCACCACCCCTGACTCCTAATATGGCAAACGAATCCCTGGATTATCACAAAACTGAGTCTGCATGAATAGGGAGAGTTTATGGAGTAAGGGGGACTTTTATTGAGTAATAATCGAACGATATTAATCTATTAATATATAATGTTCGGGAATGACATTGACTTAACTAGTGGAAATTGGTAAACTGACGGTGGAAATCATATAATACAAAAAATTTGGCGGAGGTGCCTTATGTCATCTGTAGTCGTAGTCGGAACCCAGTGGGGGGACGAAGGAAAAGGTAAAATCACGGACTTTCTTTCACAAAATGCAGAAGTAGTCGCTCGCTACCAGGGCGGAAATAATGCAGGACATACAATTAAGTTTGATGGAATCACATATAAGCTTCATTTAATTCCTTCAGGGATCTTTTTTGATGATAAAACCTGTGTATTAGGAAACGGAATGGTCATTGATCCGAAGGCTTTACTTGACGAGCTTAAATATTTACATGATAAAGGCGTTTCTACAGATAATTTAAGAATCAGTAATCGTGCCCATGTCATTCTTCCTTACCACCTGAAGCTAGATGCTTTACAGGAAGAGGAGAAAGGCGACAATAAAATAGGGACGACTAAAAAAGGAATTGGGCCTGCTTATATGGATAAGGCTGCTCGTACTGGAATTCGCATCGCAGATCTCTTAGATAAAGAAAGCTTCCGCGAAAAGCTGGAGCAAAATTTGGCTGAGAAGAACCGTCTGTTTGAGAAAGTGTACGAGACACAACCTTTTACGGTCGAGGAAATCATGGATGAGTACTATGAATATGGACAGGAAATCGCTTCTTATGTATGCGATACCTCTGTTGTGTTGAATGATAGCCTTGATGAAGGACGACGAGTCCTCTTCGAAGGTGCTCAAGGTGTCATGCTCGATATTGACCAGGGTACTTACCCTTTCGTTACCTCATCTAACCCGATTGCTGGCGGAGTCACTATTGGTTCTGGCGTCGGTCCTTCTAAAATCAAACATGTCGTCGGCGTATCTAAAGCTTATACGACACGTGTTGGAGATGGACCGTTCCCTACAGAGCTTGATAATGAAGTTGGTAATCAAATTCGTGAAGTCGGCAATGAATATGGTACTACCACAGGGCGCCCACGTCGTGTTGGCTGGTTTGATAGTGTCGTCGTTCGTCATGCACGTCGTGTCAGTGGAATTACAGATCTTTCATTAAACTCTATCGATGTTCTAACAGGTATTGAGACATTGAAGATTTGCACAGCCTACAAGTATAAAGGAGAAATCATCGAAGAATTCCCCGCCAGTTTGAAGGTTCTTGCAGAATGTGAACCTGTATATGAAGAGATGCCAGGCTGGACAGAAGATATCACAGAAGCTAAGTCGCTTAGTGACCTTCCGGCAAATGCACGCCACTATATTGAGCGTGTATCCCAACTGACTGGAATACCTCTTTCTATCTTCTCCGTAGGTCCAGATCGTGCTCAGACAAACGTTGTCCGCAGTGTTTATAGTGAATAAAAATAATGCGCCCGGCTGTCTCAGTCGGGCGTTTTTTGTTAATGATAAATAGTAAGGGAAGGAGTGTTTCACGTGAAACGAATTTGTGTTTTTGCCGGTTCCAGTACAGGGAATGACCCAATATTCACTGAGAAAACGAGAGAACTTGGAAAAACATTTGCTGAAAAAGGAATCGAACTTGTTTATGGAGGTGCTAAGAGTGGCCTGATGGGTGTAGTGGCAGATGCGGTGTTAAACCATGGTGGGAAAGTAACGGGAGTCATGCCCACTGGGTTATTTGAAAGGGAAATCGTCCACTCTCGTCTCACTCATTTAATTGAAGTGAAGACGATGCATGAACGGAAAGCAAAAATGAGTGAACTCTCCGATGGGTTTATCGCTTTGCCAGGGGGATTCGGTACTTTCGAAGAGCTTTTCGAAACGGTGAGCTGGGCTCAAATAGGAATTCATACAAAACCGCTAGCCCTTTACAATATTTCAGACTACTATACTCCCCTCGTACAACTGGTAGAGCATTCTATTAGAGCGGGTTTTGTACAAAAAGAAAACCGCAATCTTATCATCGACGAATCTGAACCCAGTATTCTTCTGAATCAAATGCTTCACCGAAAAGTATAAAGACGTGCCTTTAGGAGGCGCGTCTTTATACTTTTATCGTAGTAAAGAAGACAAGGCCGAAGTACCGATACGTCAAGTTGATACTATCGATCGAGGTATCTTCGGTAATACTTAGACCATAAATGGTTGTTGGTGATTTCTCCACAGTTGATGCTATTGCTTTAGTAATCATGGGAGAGGTATCAGGATCCAGAGAAAAGGTTTCATAGTCGTACATTCCATATGTGTCATCGGCGAGAGCGTAAGTATCTGTCAGCATAAATCCTTTTTCAGAGTCACTGACTTGAATTTTTGCATTCGGTGTGGATTGATTATTATTGATGGAAACATCTGTGATATGGATACTGCCGAGTAAGCTCTTGTTTCCCAGGGCAACGATGACCGTATGTTTATCTTCTGTTGTTCCAATAGATCCGTGCGCAAGTGGTGGATTGATTTTTAGAAATCCAATAATGATAACAATCAATAATATAAGGGCGAAAAAAGTATAACGGAAAATTCTTTTCAAAAAATATCCTCCTTTCCTTAAGGAATGATAATAAGACGAGAATGTTTAAGTAAATCTTACTTTCTATGAAAATTCTATTGCTTCCCTATTTTCCATGTGGTACGATAAGTATCGTTGCAGTGAACGACATTCATTGGTCCGGTAGTTCAGTTGGTTAGAATGCCTGCCTGTCACGCAGGAGGTCGCGGGTTCGAGTCCCGTCCGGACCGCCACTTTAATTATACCACTCGCGGTAGTCGAAAAAACACGTAACATGGTGGGATTAAGAATTAATTAAGTCGAATGAATGGAAATAAATACATGGCTCGGTAGCTCAGTCGGTAGAGCAACGGACTGAAAATCCGTGTGTCGGCGGTTCGATTCCGTCCCGAGCCACTACTCAAAAGCTTACGGTAAATTACCGTAAGCTTTTTTTGACCCCTCAACTATAATGCCGTATTCCTGAAGACGGATATCGAGATTTTTATTGAGAATAAGGTCTGTCAGGATAGGGTGTTTTTTGGTGGAATGTTGTTATTTTGGCAGTGTTTTAATTTATAAGAAAATATATAAAACTTTTCGTAATTTTGGTAAGAAAATTATATATTCTTTACAATTCACAAAAAATATTTTATATAAATTACTGCTATGGTAGATTAGTTTAGAGAAAATAGATAATCAACGGAGATAATTGCTTCAGGAGGATCTACCATGTGGAAGAAAATAGCTCTCACAACCATTGCTGTCGTCGGTATCGGCGTAGGAACTGCCTATGCGGAAAGTTCACTGCCGACGGTATATCACGTTTATATGGACGGAAACCAAATAGGGACCGTAGAAAATAAAGAAAAGATAGAGACGTATGTAGAGGAACATGTAGAGGATGCAGAACAGAAACACGAAGATTGGGATTTATCCCTCAGAGAAAATCTTACATTCGAAGAACAAAAGGTACTATCTGTAAAAGATGAAGAACCAAAGGTATTGAAGGAACTGGATGAAGAGATGAGTTTGGCTGTTGATGTGGTACGCCTCCAAGTCAATGGACAAGCGGTTGCCCATTTACCAAGTAAGGAAAAGGCAGAAGAAGTCATTGAAAAAGTTAAAGAGCAGCATGTAGACACGGAGGTGCTTGAAGAACAGGGGGCTGAACAAACGGAAGAGGTCCCTGTCGGAGAATCCAGGGTTACAGAGGTCCGGTTATCGGAAGCAGTCACTTTTGATGATCAAAAAGTATCCCCTTCCCAGGTCCATACGGTTAAACAAGCTGTCTCGAAAATTAAAAAGGGGGATGGCTATGCCCCTTCTTCCACTAAAGGAGGGAGAATGGTGGCCTCTCTTAAGACTCCACAAGAACCCCTTCTTGATGTTCTTGTTACAGAACGGGAACGTAAAGAAAAAACAATCGAGCATAAAGTAGAAATAAAAAAGACGGACGAACTTTATGAGGGAGAAACGAAAGTAAAACAAAAAGGTGCTGAGGGTAAAAAGGAACTTCTCGTGGAGAGGAGTTTTCGAAACAGCAAAGAAGAGAAGGAAGAAATCTTACAGGAAAAGGTCGTTAAAGAGCCGGTAACGAAAGTGGTTTTAAAAGGAACAAAACCAGCCCCTTCTAAAGGTAGTGGCGACTTTATATGGCCTGCCGTAGGAGGAACCATTACAAGTAAGCAAGGAGAACGATGGGGCCGGTATCATAAAGGAATTGATATCGCAGGTGTTTCAGATAAGACGATTAAAGCTTCTGATAACGGTAAAGTAATAGAAGCGGGAATGAGAAAAAGTTTCGGAAATAAAGTAGTCATTGATCATGGAAATGGTTATGAGACGATATATGCTCATATGTCTTCCATAAGTGTAAAAGAGGGTCAAGTAATCCAAAGAGGAGAAAAAATTGGAGTGATGGGAACTACGGGGAGATCCACCGGCATTCACCTTCACTTTGAAATCCACAAAAACGGATCGTTAGAAAACCCGCTATCACATGTTTCACAATAATGATGTTAACCGCTATGATTCAATAAATGGCGGTTTTTCTTTTTATAATAAGCCATGTTTTTGGCACACTTTTCGAGAATGAGCATAGCGCTTAGGGAAAGATAAATTAACGAGCTATGGGTAAAATATCCTGTATAGCGTCCTCTCGAATCCAAGCGACTCCTCTCTTAAGTCGTCCGCCTCACGGAAGAGGAAATCACGACTTCCATTTAAATGTTTGGCTTATGATACCCAGTATATCCTGAGTGTTTGCTCCATTATAAGACCATGCTAAAATTTTGAGTAGGTGTAACGGCTGATTTCCGGAAGAGCTTCGAGGTAGAATAAGACATTTAGATAGAAATGAGTTAAAATGAGGTAAAGAAAAAGAAGTCGAAGAAAAGGATGTGACGGAATATGGCACAGAAAATTTTAGTGGTAGATGACGAAAAACCGATTGCAGATATATTGAAATTCAATTTAGAAAAAGAAGGTTATGATGTCGTCTGTGCATATGACGGTGACGAGGCGATTGCGAAAGCGGATGAAGAAGATCCGGAATTGATATTGCTAGATATTATGTTGCCGAATAAGGATGGTAATGAAGTTTGTCGTGAAGTAAGGAAACGACACAACATGCCGATCATTATGCTGACGGCTAAAGACGCGGAAATCGATAAAGTATTGGGACTTGAAATGGGAGCGGATGACTATGTGACGAAGCCGTTCAGCAATCGTGAATTGATTGCACGTGTGAAAGCGAATTTACGCCGCCAGCAACAAGACCCAGAAGATAATGCTCAGCAGACGAAAGATATTGAAATTGGACGTCTTGCAATCCACCCGGATGCTTATACGGTGACACGTGATGGCAAGCATATTGAACTGACCCACCGTGAGTTTGAATTACTACATTATCTTGCTCGTCACATTGGACAGGTGATGACTCGTGAACATCTCCTGGAAACAGTATGGGGCTACGATTATTACGGGGATGTACGTACGGTCGATGTTACCGTCCGCCGCCTTCGTGAAAAGATAGAAGAGAATCCGAGTAACCCGATGTGGATCGTTACACGTCGTGGAGTGGGTTACTATTTGAGAAACCCAGAGCAGGAGTAAGCCTTTATGAAAAAGGTGGGCTTTTTTCAGTCTGTCAGGCTGAAATTGATTGTAGTTTACATTTTATTACTTTTATTAGGCATCCAAGTGATTGGAGCCTATTTTGTTGACCGTCTGGAAACACAATTGAAGGATAACTTTAAAGTTTCCATTGATGGTCAGTTGAGTTCCTTAACATACAGTTTGCAAAATGCCTTCAATACCGAACGGGAAGAGGGGGCCGCTCCATTAAGCACAGACTTGCAAGGCTTGATCAGTGAGTTCGGTAATAACCGTGAAATCCGGAAAATGATGGTCGTGGATGATAAGCCGAATGTATTAGCGGCCATCAGCACAGGGGATGATCAATCCCTCGTCGGTAAAAAGGTGACCGACCAGAAAATCACCCGTGTATTTTTATTTGAGGACCCTACCGAACCTGTCGAAATGCAAGACAGTGAGTCGAATAGCAGGCTTTATGTCGGTACAACGCCAATTACGAATGAAGCCGGGGATGAGATTGTCGGTGCTCTTTATTATGAATTTTATATGGGTAGTATTTATGAACAATTAGAAGAAATCAATAGTATTTTTGCCAAAGGGACGGTCTTAGCCATAACGGTTACAGCTTTGCTCGGTATCCTGGTGGCGAGAACAATTACAAAACCGTTAACGGAGATGAAGAAGCAGGCTCAAATTATGGCGACGGGAGACTTTTCACAAAAGGTAGATGTCCAGGGTAATGATGAGCTTGGACAGCTAGCTCATACCTTTAACGATTTGAATGACAAGCTTAAGCTTTCTCAAGCCACAACGGAAGGGGAGAGGCGGAAGCTAAGTTCTGTTCTTTCCAACATGTCAGATGGTGTCATTGCTACAGACAGGTTGGGGGCGATTACACTCATGAATGCACCTGCATCTAAATTGATCGGCCAGACCTTCGAAGAGGTGCAGGGACAGTCTTTAGTAGACGTTCTCGATTTGAGTGATCAATTAGAAGATATTTCAGAAGTGGAAGAAGCAGGTTCCATGATTATTGATTTGAGTAGTGAAGAGGCCCACTTACTGCTGAAAGCGAACTTCTCAGTGGTGGAGGATGAATATCATGAAATGAACGGATTCATATCGGTTATCAGTGATGTTACGGAACAGCAGCGTGTTGAAAAGGAAAGAAGAGAGTTCGTCTCTAACGTATCTCACGAGCTTCGCACACCGTTAACGACGATGCGAAGCTATATCGAAGCCTTGAATGACGGAGCGTGGCAAGATCCGGATATCGCTCCGAGGTTCTTGGATGTCACACAAAATGAAACAGACCGGATGATTCGTTTAGTAAACGACCTCCTTCAGTTGACCAAAATGGATCATAAAGAGACAAGTCTTATTAAAGATCGCGTCGAATTTATCGGTTTCTTCCATCAGGTCATCGATCGTTTTGAAATGAATAAGGACGAAAAGGTGGACTTTGTCCGGAACATGACGAATAAGAACATGTACGTATGGATGGATAAGGATAAAATCACTCAAGTACTGGATAATGTGATTTCCAATGCGATTAAATATTCGCCAGAGGGTGGAAGTATTCGCTTTGACGCTCATTCAACGAAAAAACAACTGCGTGTGAGTATAACGGATGAAGGCATTGGCATGCCGGCAGATACAGTCGATAAAATCTTCGATCGCTTCTATCGTGTGGATAAATCACGTGCGAGAGAAATGGGTGGAACTGGACTAGGTTTAGCTATTGCCCGGGAAATGATAGAAGCACATCACGGGAAAATATGGGCGGAAAGCCGCGAAGGCAAAGGAACAACGGTTCACTTCACCCTGCCGCTCATGAATCAGAAGCGGAGGAATCAGTCATGAATAGAGAAACAATGAAATCTATCATCTTAGTGATTCTCATCGCTTTTAGTCTTGTATTGACTGTAGCTCTGTGGAATTATCAGCCGGTGAACGATACGATTGATGATAATGTGCTCATTGGCAATACCCAGCTGGATGAATTAGGGAGTGAGCGGACACTTAGTGAACTGATCATCCCGGAAGAGATTGTGTTTCATGACGGGGACGCTTATTATACACATGCCGAAAGTATTGATAATAAAGATTTTTATCAACAACAAATACAGCAATGGAATGTGACAAATATAGACACTAGTCCAGGTTCTATTAATTTGGATAATCATCATCATGCTGTCGAAATCGTGTTTCCTGCTGAAATTCCTATTCAGACGATTCAAGATTTATTTGTACTGAATAATGAAGAAGGATTGGAAGGTATTCAAGCTAGTTTCGACCGTATCTTTGTCGTTCAGCAAAATGGTGGGTCAGTATCCTCCACTTTTAGTTTATGGTTTGTAGATAGTGATTCTAGTGAAAATAGGTTTTCTCTTAAGGCCGATATAAGTACATCAGCCGGAGAGAATGCGTTTAGAGAATTGGATGATAAAGAGGAATTAAAAGAATTGATCAGAGTAAGGGATACAATCGCAAATGAAGAAGGATCGAATGAAGGTTTTGCAAATATATACTTACCGAAACAAACGTCAAGGATTCCAGAATATGTCCTGCAAACAGATTCCTTGGATGTAAGACCATTGCAAAATGATCTGTTCCCTTCCAATACGGCAGTTACTTCATACACAGCAAGCGGTGGGGAACGGGTAACGAAAACGTTCAAGCAACAATTGACGCAATTTGATAAACGTATGGAATATGAGTTAACCATTCCTAACGCTGCCAACCAAGATGATTTACAAGTATACGATATGCTGAATCAAAGTATGCAGGACATTAATAGCCACCTGGGATGGACAAATGATTACCGACTATCTTCTGTACTCACCGGTTGGAATCAAGTCCAATACCAAATGTACTTCGGAGATTTACCTGTCATGGAAAATAGCGAGACAAGTATGTTAGCTACAATCATGATGAGATATCAGCAAGGGCAAATTCAGGAGTATAAACGTCCACTCGTTAAGTTCAGTTCGATTACAAGTGAGCGAAAAGCAACATTAAAATCAGGAGAGCAGGTTTTAGAGGACCTACAAGAAAAGAATGACTTAGACAATCGTACCATTCTTGATTTGGAGATCATGTACACTTTGGAAGAGCAAAGAAACAACCTGGTTTTTAGTCTGATTCCTGAATGGTATATAAAGACGAATGCAGGATGGATGAAAGTTTATTCAGAGGAACAATCCCAGAATGAAGAGATATCTTAAGCGAGGAGGCGGAGAAGATGCAGTGGGGTCAAATTAAATTATTGTTTATTCTCAGCTTCCTGATTCTCGACCTATTCCTCTTGCAACAATTTCTGTCCAAACAGGCAGAGGATGAGTTAGGGCAAATATCAACTGTTGCTGAAAGTGTGGAAACAGATCTTCAGGAAAATGATATTACGGTGGCAGAGGATGCTATCCCTGATAACCTTCCTGAAGCTTCAGAAATCGTTTCTAAAAGTAATAGTGCGTTTTCAGAAGAAATTATGAGTCAAATTGAAGAAATAGATGATAGTAACCAGCAAATTGAATTGGATGAGGATCGTCAGGTAGTGAAAGTTACTCTCGAGGAACCTATAGAAGTGACTGAGGACACGCTGCAGGATGAAGTGGATTCTCTCATCCCATTCTCCTCTCAATACTCCTATTGGGGTTGGAATGAAGACGAGGGGGCAGCCATGTTCTTTCAAGCGGTTGACAACCAAACGGTTTACTTCAATAAAGGTGGATTGTTGCTTGTTAATATAGAAGATAGTGAAATTACAGGCTATGTAGCGTCTCTATTGTCTTTTTCTGATGAAGAGTCTTCCATGAATGAATTTAATCAGTCGGATGTCAATCTTGAACCATTGAATGCGATCCGGACGCTACTGGAAAATGGGTATATTCAGCCGGGAGACGAAGTGACATCCATGGATATCGGCTATCACACCAGTTTCGATCTGGCCCCAGGAGAAGAAAATGGATCTCAAGTGTTCACATCGACCTGGAAAGTAACCGTGAACGGCGAACGGAATCATTTCGTATATGCCCTGTACGGAACAGTCATCGAAAATATAGACGAAGCTTCGTTCATTTCAGACATTAAGCGGACGTATGATTTCGAAAACCCTATGCCCGAGCAAACATCTTTTAAGAAGAAGTGAAATATGAAACAAATTAATTGGAGTGTATGGAATGACCTTACGATTTAGTGTACTTGCTTCAGGAAGTACAGGAAACGCATTCTATATTGAATCTGGGGAAGAGAGAATATTGGTGGATGCGGGCTTAAGTGGCAAAAAGATGGAGGGCCTCCTCGATCAAGTAGGAATTGACCCTCAGACATTGTCACGTATTTTAGTTACACATGAACACAGCGACCATATTAAGGGACTTGGAATCATGGCACGTCGATACCAATTACCGATTTATGCGAATGAAAAAACATGGAATGCGATGGAAGATAAAATAGGGAAGATATCCCTTGATCAAAAATTTCACTTTTCCATGGAAGAAACAATGACGTTTGGTGGGTTGGATGTGGAATCCTTCGCTGTCTCCCATGATGCGGCAGATCCGATGTTTTATACATTTCATCAAGATGGCAGGAAAGTGGCCCTCGTTACAGACCTAGGTTATGTTTCCGAGCGGATAAAGAAGACCGTTGAAGGGGCGGATGCTTATATTTTTGAATCGAATCATGATGTGAGTATGCTGCGGATGGGGCGTTATCCTTGGAACGTAAAGCGGAGAATTCTTGGTGATTCTGGACACGTGTCTAATGAAGATTGTGCTCTTGCGCTTACCGATTTGATTACAGATCAGACAAAACGGGTTTATCTTGCTCACTTGAGTCTTGATAACAATATGAAAGATCTTGCTCATATGTCAGTTAAAAATGTCTTGCAAGAGCGTGGTTTTGAGATAGGCACACGGGTCGAATTACATGATACCGACCCTCAAGAAGCTACACCGATCTTTGAGGTTTAAAAGGTTTTAATTAGTAAAGAATAAGGAACAATACCTTAGAAATATAGGAACGAAAGAAAGGTAAGGTGAAGAGGCTTGGGCTATTATGATGATCATTCACCGACTCGCCAACAAAGCCATCAACGGAAGCGATGGGTCATGCCGACCATTGTCGGGGTTGTGTTGGGAGCCGTCCTGGTGTTGTTGGCTTTACCCGCATTAGTCCAAACGGAATTGCTACCTTATGATATGACCATTCCGGAGGACGAGAGCGGACTCGTTCAAGATGATCAAAGTCTGACAGGAAATACAACGAAGAATGTAGAGCTTGATGTAAAAACACAAATTACAGATGTCGTTGACAAAGTGACACCTTCTGTCGTTGGAGTTGTCAACCTTCAGACACAAGAGAACTTTTGGCAAGATAATAACGATTCTGCACAACAAAGCGGCGTCGGATCTGGAGTTATTTATAAGAAAGAAGACGGAACAGCTTTTGTTGTTACGAACCATCACGTCATCGAAGGGGCAAATGAAATTGAAGTTGTTCTATCAGATGATACGAGGGTAAAAGCTAAATTAGTCGGCAGTGATTTATTTACAGATTTGGCTGTACTGAAAATGCCGGCAGACCAAGTTGAGCATGTGATCGAGCTTGGTACTTCTGAAAACTTGAAAGTAGGCGAACCAGCTATTGCCATTGGGAACCCATTAGGATTGAGTTTTGCAGGATCGGTCACCCAAGGGATCATCAGTGGTAAAGAACGAGCGATTCCGCAGGATTTTAATGGGGATGGATTAGAGGATTGGCAAGCAGAGGTGATTCAAACGGACGCAGCTATCAACCCTGGAAATAGTGGCGGAGCTCTCATCAACATTGACGGACAATTGATTGGTATCAACTCTATGAAGATTGCCCAATCAGCAGTTGAAGGCATTGGTTTTGCTATTCCGATTGATTCAGCGAAGCCGATCATTGAGGAACTCGAACAGTTTGGGCAAGTGAATCGTCCATACATCGGAATTGAAGCTTATGGTTTAAATGAAGTCCCAACATCGGAATGGAGCAACACATTGAATCTCCCTCAAGATGTAGAAGGCGGATTGTATATCCGAAGTATTCGCCAAATGTCTCCAGCAGCAAAAGCAGGTTTAGAGCCGTTGGATGTCATTACAGCATTGGATGGGGAATCTGTCAGTAATATCATTGAATTACGCAAATATCTTTATAATGAAAAAGATGCAGGAGAAGATATGGAAATCACTTATTACCGTGATGGAGAGAAGAATAGTACGACAGTGACGCTTGGTTCACAAGAATAGCCGATGGAAAAAGGAGTATCCTAAGTGGATACTCCTTTTATATGTCAAAATTCGATATAATCCCTCATTATTCTTCCCTTTGTTATCCACAGGGTGTGAATACTTTTCTGGATAAGTGTCATATATGGTAGCAGAAAATATGTTCGCCACCATATAGAATTATGAGTTGTGAATATGTGGATAATTTCTGTTGATAACCTGTTTATATTTCGGGGACAGCTGTGAATATCAGAAAATTAACAAGTTTTGTGCATAAGTCTGTGGACAAATGTGGGTAACTAATATCGTTAGTGGTCTTTTTCCACATGTGCATAAATATAAACATCTTTTTTGTGGGTATTGTTATAGATTATCGATCAAATTTTGTCTAATTCTAACGTCTTTCGAGAGTTCCATTCTTTCGAAATATTGTTAGTAACAAAGTTCACTCTCTGATTGCGAATATGCTAGTTGAACAGTCATGCCCTATTTTTTAATGGATTTAAAGTTTTATATGAACAAAACACTTTATAGATGAAAAAACGCATGAAATCAGATTGGATAATCTTGATTTCATGCGTTTGAATAGTGACAAAAAGATAGGTTCAAAACTCTTATTAAAGAAGTTCATCCTGCCTCCAGGTCGATTTTATCATTTTTGTTAAAGCAAGAATGGCGACCAAGTTAGGAACGACCATCAATGCATTGAATGTGTCCGCCATTTCCCAGACGAAATCCACCTGGACAAGGGAGCCCAAAACGATAAATAATAATACGATACCGCGGTAGAAGGGAACACCTTTTTCCCCGAACAAGAACTTCACATTCACTTCCCCGAAGTATGCCCAGCCGAGGATGGTGGTGAAAGCAAAAAATAGCAGGCATATCGCGATGAATGGAATGCCGAAATCCCCTAAACCACGCGCAAATCCTTCCTGGGTGATGGCACTTCCCTGAAGACCGGCTTGGTGTGCATCTGTAAGGAGAATGACCATCGCAGTCAACGTGCAGATGACAACCGTATCAATGAAAACACCCACCATTGCGACAAGCCCCTGGTGAGAAGGCCGTTTGACATTGGCAATGGCGTGGGCATGAGGGGTCGACCCCATACCAGCTTCGTTGGAAAATAGTCCACGCGCAATTCCATAACGGATCGCTTCTTTAATCGTAGCACCGAGCACACCTCCTCCCGCTGCTTCTGGACTAATGGCAGCTTGTATAATCAATTGGAAGGTAGGCAATACTTGTTCCCAGTAGTTGAACATGATGATGAGACTCCCGATGATATAAAGAAGCGCCATAATTGGGACAACATTACCGGCAAAAGTGGAAATACGGCCTATACCGCCGAAAAGAATGAGTCCGATAAAGAACGCAATTACCCCGCCTATTCCTAAGTTCAGTGCCATCGACGATGAGCCTATGGTTTCGTTCATTGCAGTTGTGATCGCGTTTGATTGCACCATATTCCCGACAAAGCCAAGCGCCAAAATAATAGCGATGGAGAAGAAACCGGCTAACCACTTGCTGCCAAGTCCGTCACGGATATAATAAGCGGGACCTCCGTGTACTTCATCACCTTTTTTCACTTTATAAAGTTGTGCGAGGACGGCTTCTGCAAATATGGTTGCCATTCCAAAGAAGGAACTGATCCACATCCAGAAAATCGCCCCTGGACCACCGGCGGCAATAGCTGTAGCGACACCGGCAAGGTTACCAGTACCAACTTGAGCAGAAATGGAAGTGGCCAGAGCTTTGAAGGAGTGGATGCCTTCTGTTTTCTCTTTTTTGAATAAGGGGGCAAATGTCAGCTTGAATCCTCTTCCTAAAGAGCGTACTTGAATGAAGCGAAGCTGGAAGGTAAGCCAGACTCCTGTCCCCAGTAAAAAGATCAGCATGACAGGTCCCCATAAAAAGCTGTTTATTTCTATGAAAACATTTGTTAATTGTTCCAATGGTAAGATCCTTTCTTTCTTTATCATTTGACCATAAAAAAGAGTATCGCATGTGCAAGCGTTTTTAGACAAGAAGTTTTGCATTAGTTAGGAATTCGACATTGTTGTTTTAGTATTCGACAGGTGTAATCAGGAATTCCACAACAATATTTACATTTTCGACCTCATTATTTTAGAAACCGGCATGATTATTTAGAATCTCGGCAAATGGTGCAAATGCTTTCCAAGTCTATCGCCGTTTCCGTACAATAGAATAAAAGAGGAGGCATACATATGATTGATTTACGAAGTGATACGGTGACAAAACCGACGATGGCCATGCGGCAGGCAGCATTGGAAGCAGAGGTCGGAGATGATGTATATGAAGAGGATCCAACCGTTAAGAAGCTTGAAGATAAAGCGGCTGAAATGCTCGGGAAAGAAGCGGCCTTGTTTGTGACGAGTGGTACCCAGGGAAACCAAATTGCGGTATTGACTCACTGCAACCCTGGGGATGAAGTTTTGCTTGACGCAAACGCCCACCTTTTTCTCTACGAGGGAGCGTCGATGTCTGCTCTTGCTGGTGTGCAACCACGGACTATCCAGGGCGAGCGGGGTGTGATGAATCCGGAAGAGGTAAAAGCAGCAATCCGCCCGGACGACATTCATTTTCCCGAAACAAGCTTGATTTGTCTTGAGAACACCCATAATAAAGCTGGTGGTGTCGTAGTTCCGCTTGAAAATATGCAAGAGATTTACGGGATAGCAAGAGAAGCTGGGGTTCCGGTTCATTTGGATGGGGCTCGTCTGTTTAATGCTTCTGTAGCTTCCGGCATTTCTTTGCAGCGCTATGCAGATCAGACGGATACGGTGCAAGTATGTTTGTCTAAAGGGCTCGGAGCACCAATTGGTTCCATCATTGCAGGATCCTATGAATTTATTCAAAAGGCGCGTAAATGGAGGAAACGGCTGGGCGGTGGTATGAGACAGGTCGGCATGGTTGCTGCTCCAGCTTACGTGGCACTCACGACAATGGTTGACCGGTTGAAAGTCGATCATGATCACGCACGTAAACTTGCCAATGGCCTTCAGGTGGTCCAGGGATTAACGATTGAAAAAGTAGAAACGAACATCGTTCTTGTCCATGTAGACGGTATTGACGAAACAGCGGAAACTTTTTTAGAAGAAATAAAGCGGGATGGTATTCTAGCAGTACCGTTCGGGCCGACGACGGTGCGTTTTGTAACGAATTATGATGTGAGTGAAAAAGACATCGATACCGTCATCGACCGAGTCCTAGCAAGGTTCGCGTTCTAAAACGGATGTATATAGAATAAACTTTTTCAACAAGGGCTTTCATTCAGTGGAAAGGGGTAAGGAAAGGACAATAAACCTCTGGAGGTGGCTTTCATGGCGGAGATTAGAGCGAACCAAAAGATCAGGAGACATCTGTTCGTCGATGAGGAGAGCTTCGCTGACTTGTTCCATAAGGACCGTTTTGTTGATGGAATACCGCTGGATGAACTAAGCCGACATTTGAGAAAAACGAAAAAGTACGGAAAAAGAAAAACAAAAACGTAAAGATTAAAAACCCCCAAAGCTATTAAATGCTTTGGGGGTCCCTTTAATTATACTAGTTGGGGCATTGGTTTTGGGTCATTGGATTGTGCTTCTAACCCTGCTTTATTCAAGAAGTTCCAAGGCTGGTTGAAGTGCGGCTGGAAGAAGAAATCTGTGAATGCTAATTCATCAATCGTCATTCCAGTCTGGATGCAGACACTCATCGTGTTGATCGATTGCGTAACATCTGCTTTTGAAATAACCTGTGCACCTAGAATCCGGCGACTATAAGGATTAATGGTCACTTTCAGTTTTACATTTTCTGCTGTTGGCATGAACGCAGGACGATGTGTATCCTCTATTGTGAAATTTTTCACATTTATATTTAAAAGTTGAGCAGATGTTTCTGTCAGTCCGGTAGAAGCCATGTTCCAATCATACATGTGTAACCCGGATGTCCCTTGAGTTCCTACATGTTTTATTGTTGGTTCAATCAAGTTGCGGGCTGCAAGTGTTCCCATGCGGACGGCGTTTGTCGCAAGTGGAATGTACATATGTCCACCTGTAGGATTGTACGGAACCGCACAGCAGTCACCGGCAGCAAAGATGTCCAGATTGCTTGTTTGCATATAGGCATCGACTTTGATGGCCCCATTATCAAGCATATCCACTTTTCCTTTGAGTAGACCAGTATTCGGTCGGAAACCGACACAGAGAATGACAAGATCCGTTTCGTACGTTCCATTGTTCGTTGAGACGGTTTGAACGGTTCCGTTGTGTCCTTCAAAACGTTGGACAGTCTCATTCATCGCAAGCTTGATGCCACGAGACTCAAAGTCTTGTTCTACAATTGTCGTAAACTCTTCGTCCAAGTATTTGTTCAAAATACGATCCGCTCCGTCGATGAGGGTCACTTCTTTGCCTGCTTTTTCAAAAGCTTCGACGAGTTCGACCCCAATATATCCAGCACCAACAACGGTTACTTTTTGAGCATTTTTAGATCGTTCGATAATCGTATTCGCCTGGTGATAGTTTTTTGCAAGCAGAATGTTATCGAGTTCAATACCCTCAATTGGTGGTGTGACCGGCCACGAACCTGTGGTCATGACTAATTTATCATAAGTGTCTTTAACTTTTTCACCAGTAACTAGATTAGTAGCCTGAATGCTTTTTCTTACGGTATCGATCTCTTCCACGTCATGCTGCATCTTCATTTTCACACCAAGTTTTTGCAATTCTTCCGGAGAAGAATAGAAAAGTCCTTCAGGGTCATTCACGACACCTCCGACATACAACGCAAGGCCACAAGAAAGGAAAGAGATATTGTCATTTCGTTCATAAACCGTAATTTCTGCTTCTGGATAAAGTTTCGTCATGTTAATAACCGCAGCAGTACCTGCGTGTGTACTTCCGATTACAGCAATTTTCATGGTTAATCCCCCTTGAGAGTTTATGTGAAATACTTCACATATTGAATATATCTTTATTATAAAACGGTAAGTACGGAAAAGCAATCCTTTTGTTCAATATTTCACAAATTAAGTCATTTCCATTTTCTGTTGTACCAGGTCATCCAATATTTGGATGACCTGGTACAACAATATTTGGTAGATGCAGGAGTTTGGTTTTATGCTGTAGTAATTTATATGGTATGAGGTTTTTAGGGAGGGGATGGAATGGCGAGAGACGTAAGGTTTAAGGTCGGTGGTCAGCGGTTCAATTACCGGGCGGCCGCAATCATGATAGAGAAAGGACATGTATTACTACATAGACAAGTAGATGACTCCTTTTGGGCACTCCCGGGTGGTGGGATTGAACTGGGAGAGGCCTCTGAAGAAACGGTAGTGAGAGAGATGAAAGAGGAGCTTGGCTATGACGTCGAAGTGGTGCGTACTGTGTGGATTGCGGAAACTTTTTTTAAACATCGTGGAGATGCCATGCATGAGGTGGCTTTCTACTATTTATTAAATACAAGGGATTCACTTTTCAAAGATGGATCTTTTGAAGGTCTGGAAGGAGAGCGCCTAATCTATCAGTGGATTCCTATCGACGTACTTGAGGATATCGAATTAAAACCGGCATTTTTGGGCAAAGGATTAAAGAATGTTCCATGTGAAACAATGCATCTTGTAAGGAAAGATTAAAAGAGGCAGAAGTTCTAGGTCCTGATGAATGCTCGTACAATGGTACGAGTCCTATTAATTCGGAGGTGGAGAAGTGAAGAGACGGTTCATCACCTGGACGCTTGGTTTGTATGTGATTTATGGTCTGTTGTTAGGCCTTTATTTTTTTCAATGGACGGATATAGGTGTACCTCCGGCTTATGAAGGTACGGCTGCTGATCCTACGACTTTTATGACTGAACGAGAGTTACAGCTGAGCCAGGAATATTCGAGGTACCAGAACTTCCTATCATTTCTTGGAGAACCGCTGGAATGGATCATCTATTTAGGGGTGATGATCTTTGGAGCGTCTGTCATCTTCAAAAACTTTGGTAAGCAAATCTCACGCTTTAGGATCATTCAGATTCCTTTGTTCGTTTTGCTGCTTCAAACATTGACAACCATCCTTTTATTCCCTCTCGATTATGCTAGACGGTGGTTATCGGTAGAATATGGTATTACAACGCAAAGCTTTTCCAGTTGGATGAGGGATGAACTGATCGGGTTTTGGATCGGCTATATCATAATGGCTGTTCTCATCACAGTCTTGTATTTTCTTATGAAAAAGTTCGAAAAACGATGGTGGTTGATTGCATGGATGCTCATGATTCCATTCCTGTTTTTCATGATGTATTTACAACCGGTTGTTATTGACCCACTATATAATGACTTCAGCGAACTGCAGAATAAACAGCTGGAAGAAAAGATCCTCTCCATGGCTGATGAAGCGGAAGTGCCGGCAGATCGCGTATATGAAGTGAACATGTCGGAAAAGACAAACAGCATGAATGCGTACGTCAACGGGATCGGTTCGAACTTACGGATTGTTCTATGGGACACGACATTGAACCGGCTAGGAGAGAATGAAGTATTGTTCATCATGGCTCATGAAATCGGTCATTATGTGATGAACCATCTGTACTGGAACCTGGCAGGTGCCATTTTTGCAACATTCTTTGGTTTATACTTCACCTCCCACCTCTTACGTTATGCCACACGACGATGGGGAGAGAGACTCGGATTCACGAAGGTTTCGGATATTGCTAGTTTGCCGATGTTTTTTTTGATTTTGACCATGCTTTCTTTCTTATCTAGTCCGATAGAATTAGCGGTTTCCAGGAATGCAGAAAAAGATGCTGATCAATACGCAATTGAAATGACCCAGGACCCAGAAGCAGCAATCGGGTCTTTTCAGGAGCTGACAGTGAACGGCTTAAGTGACGTCCATCCACCGGCACTCGTAAAGTTCCTGCGTTATGGTCACCCGACCATGATGGAACGGATTCACATGCTCGAAAACTACGAAGGCGTAGAAGTTAAAGAAGAATGAATGAAATTCACTTACATTATTTACCGTACCAGGTCATCCATATTTTGGATGACCTGGTACGGTATTTTTTGGGTGTTGAAGTCGAATTCTGTCTAGTATGTGGCGGCAGTATCTGATAGACTTTTAGTAACCGGTTATGAAAACGCTGCCATATTAAACAGGAAGAGAATAGGAGTGTGGGTCAATGCTTTCGATGCTAGAAGGATATCGGAATAATGTGTTAGAGACATTATTCGGAAATGTGGAGCATTGTATTGTGGTCGTGGATTGTGATGGGAATATCTCCTATATGAATGAAAGTTATTGCCATTTTCTTGAGGTGGATCTCGAGCTGGTTACAGGTTTGCATGTGACAGAGGTGATTGAGAATACGCGTATGCACCATGTTGTCGATTCTGGAAAAGAAGAGATGGCTGATCTTCAACAAATCCGCGGTGACTATATGGTCGCCCATCGCATCCCGTTATGGGAAAATGGCGAGCTGATCGGTGCTCTTGGTATGGTCCTGTTCAGAGATACAGATGAATGGAAAATCATGAATTCTCATATTAAAGACCTTCTACTTGAGCTTGAAACATACCGAAATCAAATGCAACAACAGAACGGTGCGAAATATTCCTTGCATGATATTATTACGAGTTCCCCCGATGTTTTACAGCTGAAAGAAAAAATCCGTAAAACTGCTCATAGTAATGTGTCCGTACTATTACGCGGGGAGAGTGGTACGGGAAAAGAACTATTTGCACACAGTATTCATCATTTGAGTGAGCGCAGCACCAAACCATTCGTCAAGGTGAACTGTGCGGCTATTCCTGAACATCTCATTGAAGCAGAGTTATTCGGCTATCAAGAAGGGGCATTTACCGGTGCAAAAAAAGGCGGCAAGCCAGGAAAGTTCCAGCTCGCTCATGGTGGGACACTTTTCCTCGATGAAATCGGAGATATGCCGCTTCAGGCCCAAGTGAAAATACTGCGTGCACTTCAGGAAGGGGAGGTAGAAGCGGTTGGCGCAAATCATCCGCAAGAAGTAGATGTCCGAATCGTCGCTGCAACCAACCAGTCCCTCGAAGCGATGATTCAAGAACAGCGATTTCGTGAGGATTTATTTTACCGCATCAATGTGGTTCAAATGGACATTCCCCCTCTCCGGGATCGAAAGGATGATATTAAGATTCTTTCCAAGTACCTTTTGGAAAAAGTGAATGAGTGTACAGGCAAGCGAGTGAGTGAATTGTCCCCCACAGTGAAAGCCCTCTTTCAAAAGTATCATTGGCTGGGGAATGTGAGGGAACTCGAGAATGTTATCGAATCCGCTGTGCACATGACGGATAGTGAGACGATTGTAGTAGAAGACCTTCCTCCCCACCTCTCCCCAGAAAAAAAGGTGGTGGAAGAAGGCTCATCTTTGAAAAGAATCGTAGAGCAAACGGAAAAACATGCGATTGAAAAGGCATTAAAAGAAACAGATGGCGATAAAAGTGCTGCTGCCACACAATTAGGTATCGGCAAATCGAGTCTTTATGAAAAAGTGAAAAAATATAGCCTTTGACCATTCCAATTTTCAAGAAACCATTCCGAATTTTTGGAATGGTTCTTTTTTTGCCTATATGTAAGGGTTTTCATTAGGTGCAATATACTCATTCCGGAATTCCGTAAAAACATTTTTGAAAATTGTTCACAAACCTTATTCCATCAACACCGTCGAATTGGCATGAAACTTGCTTTTATATTGGTGAAGGGAGCGTGAAGACTCATGAAACAAATTTATTCATCATTTCATGAAGCTGTGAAAGATATAAAAGATCATTCCACAATAATGGTAGGAGGGTTTGGGCTCGTTGGGATTCCGGAGAACTTGATTCTTGCCCTCGTCGAATCGAAAGTGAAAAATTTAACGATCATCTCTAATAATTGCGGTGTCGACGATTGGGGCCTGGGGCTGCTTTTGAAAAATAAACAGATTGATAAAATGGTTGGTTCGTATGTGGGAGAAAATAAAGAATTTGAACGACAGGTGCTTGCAGGAGAACTTGAGGTTGAGCTGACCCCTCAAGGAACGCTTGCGGAGAAAATCCGTGCAGGGGGAGCAGGAATTCCCGCTTTTTACACACCAGCAGGCGTCGGAACTCCGATCGCAGAAGGCAAAGAAGTGCGCACCCTTAATGGAAAAGAATACCTTTTACAAGAGGGGTTAGCGGCAGATTTCAGTCTCGTTCGTGCCAGAAAAGGTGACCATCACGGCAATCTCGTGTACAACAAAACGGCCCGTAACTTTAACCCGATGATGGCGGCTGCTGGAACTATGACGATTGCGGAAGTCGAAGAACTTGTGGAACCAGGGGAATTGGAAGCAGATGCGATTCATACACCGGGCATTTACGTGCAAGGATTAATCGAAGGCAAGCAGGAGAAGCGCATTGAACGATATACGGTAAAAGCAGAAGCTTAAATAGGAGGTAGATGAAAATGGCGGTACAAAAGGACAAAGTGGTAATCCGCGAAATGATTGCCAAACGAGCAGAACAAGAAATTGAAAACGGTTACTACGTCAACCTTGGAATCGGGATGCCGACAATGGTCGCAAACTACATTCAGCCAGAAAAAGAAGTGGTACTTCAATCAGAAAATGGACTCTTAGGCATCGGGCGTTCTCCGTACGAAGGTGAAGTCGACCCGGATTTGATCAATGCAGGGAAAGAAACAGTGACGGCATCAGTCGGAGCTGCTTACTGTGACAGTGCCGAGTCATTTGCAATGATTCGCGGGGAACATCTCGACCTTGCGATATTAGGCGGCATGGAAGTAGCGGAAAATGGTGATCTTGCCAACTGGATGATCCCAGGGAAAATGATTAAAGGCATGGGCGGGGCGATGGATATCGTCCACGGCTCGAAAAAAGTGGTTATCATTATGGATCACGTTAATAAGCATGGGGACGCAAAGATTTTAAAAGCATGCAAATTGCCACTGACAGGGAAAGGCGTCGTCGATCGTATCATCACAGATCGGGCGGTCCTGGACGTAACGGAAGAGGGACTGAAGCTAATAGAAATCGTAGAAGGCTGGACGGTAGACGAAATAAAAGCATCAACAGAAGCAGAACTGATCGTAAGTGAAGAACTTTTACAAATGAGCGAATAAGGAGGAAGAGTAATGGTAGAAAACAAGGTGGTTTTCATTACAGGGGCGGCAAGTGGGATCGGCTATGAGATTGGTACAGAGTTTGCCCGTAACGGAGCAAAGGTGGCCCTCAGTGACATTAATGCAGCAAAAGTGAAAGAAGCAGCTGATCGTCTGAGCGAAGAAGGGATGCAGACGATCGGACTTGTTTGTGACGTTACGAAAGAAGAGCAGATCCAGCGTGCGATTGACGAAACGGTGGAGAAATTCGGTCGTTTGGACGTCCTCGTCAATAATGCCGGTCTGCAGCACGTCGCGTCTATTGAAGATTTTCCTACAGAAAAGTTCGAACTGATTACGAAAGTTATGCTCGTCGCGCCGTTCATGGCGACAAAGCATGCGTTTCCGATTATGAAAAAACAGGGGTTCGGACGCATCATCAATATGGCCTCTATCAATGGATTGATCGGTTTTGCCGGAAAGTCTGCCTACAACAGTGCGAAACACGGTGTGATCGGTCTTACGAAAGTGACCGCGTTAGAAGGCGCGGAAGATGGAATTACGGTGAACGCCGTGTGTCCAGGGTACGTTGATACGCCGCTCGTCCGCAACCAGCTGGAGGATTTGGCAAAAAACCGTGGAGTGTCTCTGGAGAAAGCGTTGGAAGAAGTCATCTATCCACTCGTTCCACAAAAACGTTTGCTGTCTGTCCAGGAAATTGCGGACTACACTTTATTCCTCGCTAGTTTCCAGGCAAGAGGGGTCACAGGCCAGTCGGTCGTCATTGATGGTGGTTACACGACTCAATAAATAAAAGGAGATGTTCCTATGAAACCAGTTTATATTATAGAAGGTGCCCGCACACCGTTCGGTACATTCGGAGGTGTTTTGAAAGATGTGAACCCGACTGATTTAGGTGTGACAGCAAGCGAAGAAGCATTGAAAAGAAGTGGCATTTCCGCAGATCATATTGACCTGACAGTAATGGGGAATGTCATTCATGCTTCTCAAAACGCGCCATATTTAGCACGGCACATTTCATTAGAATCAGGCATTCCAATGTCGAGCCCGGCTCTTGCGGTCAACCGCCTGTGTGGATCTGGGATGCAGTCGGTCGTTTCTGCCGCTCAATCAATTCAGCTTGGCGAAGGAGAAACTGCCCTCGCTGGGGGTGTCGACAGTATGAGCCTCGCACCCTATGCATTACGCGGCAGCCGTTTTGGTACGAAGCTTGGGGCTCCAAAAGTCGACGACATGCTCTGGGCTGCTTTGACGGATGAGTACATCGGTGCTGGTATGGGTGTGACAGGAGAAAACCTTGCAGAAAAATACGAAATTACAAGAGAACACCAGGATGAATATGCCACCCGCAGTCATCATTTGGCTGCAGAAGCTCGCCGCACCGGAAAGCTTGAAGAGGAAATCGCGCCCGTGGAAATACAGACGAGAAAAGGAACAAAAGTCATCGCTCAAGATGAGCATATTCGGGAAGAGACCAGTCCAGAGACACTCGCTAAACTGAAGCCGGCTTTTAAAAAAGGCGGAACGGTGACAGGGGGGAATGCGAGTGGCATCAATGATGGCGCAGGTGCGGTTATTTTAGCCAGTGAAAATTTTGTAAGCGGTAACAAGACAAAGCCACTGGCAAAAATACTGTCCTGGTCTGTAGCAGGCGTCGAGCCAAAGTTTATGGGCATCGGACCAGCTCCGGCGATTCGTCAGGCATTGGAAAAGGCTGAATTGACGCTTGAGGACATCGATCTCATCGAAGTGAATGAAGCGTTTGCCTCGCAATATTTGGCGGTCGAACAAGAGCTTGGTCTCGACCGTGGCAAAGTGAATGTCAACGGCGGAGCCATCGCGCTCGGTCATCCGGTCGGAGCTAGTGGGACGCGTGTACTATACACGATGATAAAAGAGTTGATACGTCGGGGGGACCGCTACGGTGTTGCCTCGCTTTGCATTGGCGGCGGTCAAGGAATCGCTATGGTCGTTGAAGCTCAATAAAAAATAAGGAGGAAAAACTATGCTTGGAATTTTTCTCGGACTTGCCGTATTGATGATCCTCGCCTATTTAGGCTGGTCGATCATCTGGGTGGCGCCCATCGCAGCTGGTGTCGTCGCCCTCACAGGCGGCCTCGATCTACTTGAAGCCTATAAAGATACATATATGGGCGGGTTCGTAGCCTTTGCCAAAGACTGGTTCCCTGTCTTCATGCTCGGGGCCATTTTCGGAAAATTGATGGAGGACACAGGAATGGCCCGTTCTGTTGCTGTTGCCCTGACAAAATTGATTGGGACCCAGCGCGCGATTTTAGGAGTACTCGTCTCTGCAGCGGTACTGACGTATGGTGGTGTGAGCTTGTTTGTCGTTGTTTTTGCTGTTTATCCTTTAGCATTATCCTTGTTCAGGGAAGCAAACATTAGCCGAAAGCTGATTCCTGCAACTGTTGCCTTAGGTGCTTTCACCTTTACAATGACAGCCCTTCCAGGCTCGCCGCAAATCCAGAACCTGATCCCGATGGAATATTTCCAGACCTCTGCAGCTGCAGCACCTGTAATGGGAATCATCGCGGCTATCGTGATGGCGGGTGGCGGTTACTTTTACCTCAGGTGGCGGGAGAAGAAACTTGTCGCACAAGGGGAAGTGTTCACAGAACCGAAAGAGAAAAAAGAAATCGAACAACCAGATGAAACGCCGAACTTTTTCCTATCGCTTTTGCCATTATTGACCGTTTTACTAACTTTGAATCTCTTAAACTGGGACATCGTTACTGCATTGATTTCAGGGATTGTACTGATCATGCTTTTGAACGTTACAATGTTCAAGAAATTCATTCCTTCAATGAACAGTGGAGCGAGCGGTTCCGTCATCGCCATTATCAATACCAGTGCAGCAGTCGGCTTTGGTACCGTTGTCCGTGAAGTTCCAGGGTTTGCGAACTTGACAGAAGTGCTGATGGGCATCAAAGGAAACCCGTTGATCTCAGAAGCGATCGCCGTCAACGTGCTTGCTGGTGCAACCGGTTCCGCATCCGGCGGTATGGGAATTGCCCTTGAAGCATTAGGATCCAAATACTATGAAATCGCCATGAACTCCGGCATCAGCCCGGAAGCATTCCACAGAGTCGCCTCCCTATCCTCCGGCGGCCTTGACGCACTGCCCCATAACGGAGCGGTACTGACACTGTTCGCAATCACAGGCATGACACATAAAGACAGTTACAAAGACATCTTCGTCGTTGCCGTCCTAATCCCTGTCATCTCTGTCGCTTTCGTCATCTTATTGAACACTATCGGAATCCTGTAATTACCATTTACTGACGTACCAGGTCATCCATATTTTGGATGACCTGGTACGTTTAATTTTGGAAATAACTTTCGTGGTACACTAGAGACAAATGAAGCGTTACGGAGGAATACAGCATGAAAATTACGATTATCAGTGTTGGAAAGTTGAAAGAAAAATATTTGAAGCAGGGGATCGGGGAATACACGAAACGTCTCGGCCCTTACGCTAAAGTCGATGTCGTCGAAGTCCCGGATGAAAAAGCACCGGAAAATTTGAGTGAAGCACAAATGGTGGAAGTGAAACAAAAAGAAGGGGAACGCATCCTTTCAAAGGTTTCACAGGACACGTATGTCATCACGCTAGAAATCGAAGGCAAACAGCTCACTTCTGAAAAACTTGCTAAGAAAATAGACGAGCTTGCGACATATGGCAAGAGTAAGGTCGCGTTTGTGATCGGCGGTTCACTTGGATTGAGTGATGAGGTCCTGAAGCGAAGTGATTTTGGTTTGTCATTTTCAAACATGACGTTTCCCCACCAGTTGATGCGGTTGATGCTAGTCGAGCAGGTATACAGGGCTTTTAAAATCATTAGGAATGAACCGTACCATAAATAGAATAGGTTTTAGAGTTGTAAGCTGGTATAAATGATTTACTTAGTCCTCATACTGGAAGCAAAACCATCGATGTAAAGAGCTTTCTCGGATTAAGTGTTTCCTTATTATCACCATCTGCCCTTTATAAGTTAGAAATTCACGGGGAAGATGAAGAGAAGCAAAGGAAGAAATGAAACGTGCTTTTGAAGCATATGGTGTATGAGTGGAAATTGCATGAAAATGCGTAATAAAAGGTTGGGCTATAAAGGAAAATAGTCCAGCCTTTTGTTTATAAAAGGGGCTGTTTCGATTCAGGTACTCTATGAAATTGTTTACTTAGGTTTCTGTAGAATTTGGCAGTGTTGTGGAACTTTAATGAAAGAAAAACAAAAGCAGAAGAATGAATTATAGGATATATGGCACAGGATCCACCTTCGTTAACGGAGGTGGACTTTTTTATGGTCAATATCTCTCAGGGTAAGAAAATACTAGTGAATAGTTGCGCTTAGTCTAAAGTGCATGCTTTCGTTCAGGACATATTTCCTAATTATCAGAAAAATTATTAGCCGATACCAGAGAGGAAAATACCTCTATATCAATGGTTAAAGGATATGTAACCATTGATAATGGTTTTCAATTAATGTTGACATTGATAATCATTATCAACTAGTATAACGGTGAGCCATTGAAAACCGAAAAGGAGTGGAATCACATGAGTGTAAATATAAAAAAAACCAATCAAGAATTATTGAATCAACAGGAGCAAAGGGAATCAAACGCACGGTCATATCCGCGCCGATTCCCGTTAGCGATTCAAGAAGCGGAAGGTGTCTATATTACAGATGTTGAGGGGAACCGATACATTGATTGTCTGGCAGGTGCGGGCACACTTGCTTTAGGGCATAATCACCCCGTCGTCATTGAAGCCATGGAAAAAGTCCTTCACGACCGTCTGCCGTTACATACGTTAGATCTTACGACAGAAGTAAAAGAGCAATTTGTTGATGAGCTCTTTGCCAGTCTTCCGGAAGGTTTCCGAGATCGAGCTAAGGTTCAATTTTGCGGTCCGACCGGAGGCGATGCGGTGGAAGCGGCATTGAAGCTTGCCAAAACAGCGACAGGAAGACAGAGCATCCTCACGTTTCAAGGGGGATATCACGGATCGACGCATGGAACGATGTCGGTCAGTGGGAACCTTGCAGCAAAAAAACGTGTGCAAGGCTTAGTACCGGATACTCACTTCCTGCCGTACCCTTACGATTATCGTTGCCCTTTTGGAAAGGGTGGAAGAAAAGGTGCAGAGATCAATGCCGTTTACATTGAACAGTTGTTGGACGACCCGGAAAGCGGCATTCTTCCCCCAGCTGCGATGATTTTTGAAACCGTCCAGGGGGAAGGGGGTTCCATTCCAGCTTCTATCGAATGGTTGCAGGAGATGCGTCGGATTACGAAGGAGCGCGGAATTCCGCTAATCATCGATGAAGTGCAGACAGGAATTGGTCGAACAGGAAAACTTTTCTCCTTTGAACATGCAGGGATCATTCCAGATGCTTTTGTGCTTTCCAAAGCAATCGGAGGCAGTCTTCCATTATCTGTGGTCGTTTATGACCGTGACCTTGATTCGTGGGAGCCTGGTGCTCATATTGGAACCTTCCGTGGCAACCAGATGGCAATGGCGGCAGGGACAGCAACGCTTAAGTATGTAAAAGAACAAAACCTTTCATTACACGCACAAAAAATGGGAGAAAAGCTTATAAATTCGTTAAAAGAACTGCAAAGGCTATATCCACAACTTGGGGATGTGCGAGGTCGCGGACTGATGGTTGGTGTGGAAATCGTCGATCCATCCGGAACCGCAGTGTTAAACGGTAGTTATCCAGCGGACCCGGAACTGACCAACAGAATCCAAAAATCATGCTTTGACCGTGGTTTAATCCTTGAATGTGGAGGTCGGCACGGAGCTGTCCTCCGGTTCTTGCCACCGCTCATTATTACAGAGGAGCAGATAGAGACGGTAGTTTCCATCCTTAAAAAAGCCATAGCTGCGTCAGTTAAGGAGTAATCCTATGGTGAATACAACAGAAAAATCACCGGTCAGTCTATATGATTCTTTTTTCCTTCACCAAGGGGAAGAAAGTGTCCAACATTTTCGTAATCAAGTAGAACTCGTAATCAACACTATCAGTGATGCTTTCCAGGACAGCGACCGACCATTCAAAGGAAGAACGGCTCAGGAAATTCAGCAGCAGCTCCATGATGTGCTGAACGTGCCGGAAGATCCGCAATCGCTTCATGAAGTCTTGCGGGAAATAGAGGAACCGGTCATAAGAAATAGCCTTCATGTTTCTAACGAAAGGAGCATGGCTCATCTGCACTGTCCTCCTGTACTACCGGGAGTACTCGCTGAACTGATCATCGGGGCGCTTAACCAGTCGATGGATTCATGGGATCAAAGCCCTTCCGCTACCTATGTTGAAAAAGAGATCACCCGTTATTGGACACAGCTAGTTTCATTTCCAGAAGGAGCGGACGGTGTTTTCACTAGTGGAGGAACGCAATCCAACTATATGGGCATGCTGCTTGCGCGCGATGCCTTTTGTCTGTCGGAATGGAATCATTCTGTCCAGATCAAGGGCCTGCCGAAACATTTTCACAAGTTGAGAGTCTTATGCTCGGAAGAAGCCCATTTTTCCGTGAAAAAATCTGTATCCCAGATTGGTCTTGGGGAGCAGGCTGTAATCCCCATTTCTGTAGATGAAGGTCACCGAATGGATCCGATGGAAGTGAGGCATGTGGTTGAACGGTTAGAACAGGAAGGGTTGCTGCCTTATGTGATTGTCGCTACATGCGGCACGACTGATTACGGGAGCATCGATCCTCTCGATGAACTGGCAGAATTCTGTAAAGAAAAAGGCATATGGCTCCATGTAGATGCTGCTTATGGAGCGGGATTGCTGCTCAGCCAAGAACACTGCCATAAGCTTGCCAGTTTGGAAAGGGCGGATTCTGTCACGCTTGATTTCCATAAATGGATGTTTCAGCCGATCAGCTGCGGGATGTTTTTAGTGAAAGAACGGAAGCATATGCGTCTATTCGCACACCATGCGGACTATTTAAACCCTTTAGAAGATGAAGATGATGGTATTTTGAACCTTGTGAATAAAAGTGTTCAGACCACGCGCCGGTTCGACGCCTTGAAAGTCCTTTTAACCCTGAAAGTCATGGGTACACGGTTATTAGGACAAATGGTGGACCGGACGATGGAGGTGGCGCAGTTTGCTGCAAGTGAACTTAACAAGAGACCGGCATTCTATGTGGAGAATAGCTCTCCTGAACTTTCTACAGTCGTGTTTCAGTATCAAAGCGAGGGGAGCTGCCCAGCTGGTGAGTTAAATCGTAAAATACAGCAGATGCTTTTCCATAAGGGAGAAACAATTATCGCTAAAACATCTGTAAGAGGAGAAACGTTTTTAAAATTCACGATTTTGAATCCTCGTACGAGTGAACAAGATGTCTCGGTCGTAATAGATGAAATAGAAGCAACTGCAAAACAAATCATAGGAGGGACATATCATTGAATAAAGCCAAAGCGAAAGAAATAGCAGAGAAGGCTACGATGCAAAGCTTTCTTAATTGTTACTTAAGAGAAACAGAGAATTATGAGTGGATAAACCCAATGGAAACTTCCTATGAGACAAGTGAACAAAGTATGTTACGTATTCCGTTGGCAAGACAAAATTCATCCATTTATGTACCTGTCAACTACTGGTCGTTAACAGGAAGGCACATCTTCGATTTTCCGATCTATTACAAGACAGATGGTTTGGGTGAGCACCAACCCCTTGACTATGTCACGATGACCAGTCTGCTTGTAAGAGAATGTTTGATTGGAAATGGACAAGAATTTTCAGAAGATGAGCTTGTGCTTCGTGTGCTGCTAAGCTGTAAGAAAATTAAAGAATATATAACGGCACGATACGAGGACCGTCACGAACTTATTGATAAGGAGTTTTCCTATATTGAAGCAGAACAGTCTTTGTTGTTCGGGCATTTGATGCACCCGACACCTAAAAGCAAACAAGGACTGACCGATGTCCAGGACAGGAAGTATTCACCGGAGTATAAAGGCCGTTTTCAACTCCACTATTTTAGTGTCTGTCCTGAACTTGTCGACCAAGATTCCACTCTTAAACATTCGGCAGCTGTCTGTATTTTTGAAGATGTGAAAAACACGGAAGGTGCTGACCAAGTTGTGAAGGAATGGAATAAGGGACGATATATCATTCCGGTTCATCCTCTTCAAGTTTCTGTCGTGATGGAAGCTCAGGAGGTAAAGAGTCTCCTGGAGTCCGGTGATTTAAGGTATCTTGGACCAGCAGGGAAATGGTTTACGGCTACCTCTTCCTTCCGAACACTGTATAGTGAGACTTCAGCATATATGTATAAATTTTCCGTTCCAGTAAAAATCACAAACTCGTTACGCTTGAACCAGCCCAAGGAACTAGCAAGAGGTGTGGAGGTGGCGCGCCTGTTAGATACGGAGGTTGGAGAACAAATGAAGCGCCACCATCCCCAGTTTCATATGATAAAAGATCCTGCCTCTATCAATATTCCATTATCAGAGGAGGCTTCAGGTTTTGAAGTTTCATTAAGAGAAAACCCTTTTGAGGAAGACGATAAACAAGTGAGCCTTGTGGCAGGCCTGGTCCAGGATCATCCCTATGGAAGTTATTCCAGACTTTCGACGATTATTCGAGGACTGGCTGAACAAGAAGGACGCACGATGGAAGAAGTGAGTCTGGCCTGGTTCGATCAGTATTTATCGATCAGCCTTGAGCCGATTTTATGGTTATATCATACGTATGGAATGGCCCTTGAAGCTCATCAGCAGAATTCGGTGGTCAGGTTGAAGGAAGGCTATCCAGTTACCTTTTACTACCGGGATAACCAGGGATATTATTTCTGCCAATCGAAGGCGGATCAACTCAAAAAACTCCTTCCTTCATTAAATAGCAAAAGCGATACAATCTGTGCTGATGATATAGCTGAGGAGCGCCTTAGGTATTACTTCTTCTTCAATCATTTATATGGACTCATCAATGGATTTGGCGTAAGTAGGTTGATCGATGAAGAGAAACTGATCGATCTTTTAAGGATTCGTCTGAGGGAGCATCTTCCTTCATCCCTTGTCCGTAACCTGTTAGAAGAAGACAAGCTTCCTTGTAAAGCGAACTTACTGACCCGTTTGCATGATATGGATGAGTTGGTCGGCCCGATGGAGGCACAGTCTGTTTATACAGCAGTTGATAATCCGCTTTCCGCAAAGGCTGGGGTCAGCAATGAGCGTTGAATTTGAAGTGTACGATGAAACAATCAAGCGCACCATTGGGTTCAGAAAAGCACGATTGGACGACGTCGAGTTGGTTCATAATTGGATGAATGAAGATCATGTGCATCCCTTTTGGCAGTTGAATTTCTCGTTCGAACGATTTAAAGAACATTATCTCCATGCACTCTCCGACACCCACCAAACCCTTTACCTTGGCATGGTTGATGGGGTAGTGATGAGTTACTGGGAAGCTTATTGGGTTAAAGGAGATATCCTTGAAAAATCATACACACCAAAGACTTATGATCAGGGAATCCACCTATTAATTGGTGAAAAGGAGTATCTTGGTCTAGGGTATGCTCTGCCACTTCTTAGAACGATGGTGCGTTTTCAGTTTCAGCATCCTGCTACAGCGAAAGTCGTGGCTGAACCGGATATCCGCAATGAAAAAATGATTCATATATTTGAAAGGTGCGGGTTCACACCAATTTCCCCCATTCAATTACCTGACAAAGAGGCGATGCTCATGTTTTGTGAACGAAGTGATTTCGAAAAGAGGTGGAAGGATGAATACAAAGAAGCAGGTCTATGATGTCATAGGCATCGGACTAGGTCCGTTCAATTTGGGAATGGCCGCTCTGCTGGACCCGGTTAAGGACATCTCAGCATTATTTTTTGAAAAAGACAGCGAATTTCAATGGCATCCACATATGTTGATTGAAGGCACCACCCTTCAAGTTCCTTTCCTCGCAGACCTTGTCAGCATGGCTGATGTCACCAATGAGCACAGCTTTTTGAATTATTTGCAGGAACATAACCGGCTGTACCACTTTTATTTTCTCGAAAAATTCCACATTCCAAGGAAGGAATACAACCATTATTGCCGCTGGGTCTGTGACCGCTTGGACAGCTGCCGTTTTGGTACAGAAGTGACCAGGGTGACGACCGTTGTCGTCGATGGAAGGACCGTTTATCAGGTGACAGTTCATGATTCTGCAACCGGTGAGGAATATGTGTATACAGCAAAACACGTGGTGATGGGAATTGGGACAGAGCCGCAGGTACCAAAAACTCTTCAAGAGGCGCTCGGGGATTCTGTGTTCCATACTTCCGAATATTTAGCGAGGAAACCACTTTGCGACCTGAACCAATCTGTTGCGGTAATCGGTTCCGGACAGAGTGCAGCGGAAGTTTTCCTTGATGTAGCAAAACATCAGGAGGAAACAGAGGGATCCCTTCAGTGGTACACCAGGTCGCAAGGATTCTTTCCGATGGAATACTCAAAGCTTGGTCTTGAGTACTTCTCACCTGATTATATTGATTTCTTCTATGAGCTTCCTCAATGGAAGAAAGACAAGCTTTTAGACGAGCAGGATCTGCTTTACAAAGGCATCAGCTCGGAAACGATTGCTGACATTTATGACCATATCTATGAAAGGACTGTCGGGAATGTTGATCCTGCGATCCATCTTCAGGCGATGACAGAAGTGACCGGCATCAAACGGGAAGGCGGCCGCTTGAGGTTAAGCGGTTATCAGAAAATCAATGAGGAACCCGTGGATGCGGAAGCGGACCTTGTCATTTTAGGAACAGGGTATCAACCTCGCATGCCTTCCTTTTTCTCTGGCATACAAAATAGCCTCGTCTGGGATGACCTCGGCAGGTTCGTTGTGAACAAGGATTTTGATCTGGCTACTAATTTGCAGACGGAAGGTCACATTTTCATCCAAAATGGAGAGATGCATACACATGGTGTCGGAGCCCCCGACCTTGGACTGGGTGCTCATCGAAATGCGGTGATCATTAACCAGATTGCGGGCAGGGAAATTTACTCCATACAAGGCAAGCATGTCTTTCAAACGTTCGGAACGAAAAAGCATGCGGTCCAACTATATCAAACATAAGGAAGAGGCGATTGTATTGTTATTTCAAGAGGATATTCCTAACGCACTAAACGAGGGAAATTGGAAAAAAGCCAATCAACAATTGATGGCGAAAATGTTCGCTGAATATATGTACGAAGATATGATTTCGCCAGAAGTTATTTCTGGTGATGGGAAAAAGCGAACATATGAACTGGCCGTATCCAGGGATAAATCGTATCGGTACCATGCAGACACACGTTTTTTCGACAGTTTCGATGTCCAAGTGAAGGGCATGAAAAAGATCGAACGAGGAATAGAAGAAGATGCAGTGAGTGCGGTTGAACTGTTGACCGATTTGCAGGAAATCATCGGAATCTCTGCGGAAACCATCGGGCATCTGATCAAAGAGATGAACGCCACCTTAATCGCCGATGTCCATCTGATGGAAAAGAAAGATCGGACATCCTCCGACCTTTTGTCCATCGATTACGCCGAGCTGGAAGGATATATGAAGGGTCATCCCTGGATCACTTACAATAAGGGGAGAATTGGCTTCAGTTATGGCGAATACCTGCGCTTTGCTCCGGAGCACCAGCAGGAGGTCCAGCTTTCCTGGATTGCTGTCCATAAGGAACTAGCGAGCTTCCAATCGGTTCAGAATCTCAGTTATGAAGAGCTTCTCGAACAAGAATTAAGTACACAGGAAAGAGAACGCTTTGCTTCAGTGATTGAAACCTATGGGTATCTTCCGGAAGATTATTACTTTATCCCTGTCCATGAATGGCAGTGGAATAATCAATTGATTCAAAACTTCCCGGATGAATTAGCGAAAAGGAAAATCATCGCTTTAGGAGATGGGGACGATCCTTATCTTCCTCAGCAATCCATTCGGACGTTTGTCAATAGAAGATCCAAAGAGAAGCATCATGTAAAGCTCCCGATGAGTATTTTAAACACATTAGTTTATCGTGGGCTGCCATCAGAACGGACGGTGATTGCACCGAAGGTCACGGAATGGATTAAAAGCATCTATGAGCAGGATGACTTTTTAAAGAAGGAAAACAGAGTCATTCTACCAGGGGAGAATGCCAGCATCAATGTAAATCATCCACACTATTCTTCTGTTAAAGATGCACCGTATCAATACCTTGAAATGCTTGGAGCAATATGGCGGGAAAGTATTTATACTTATCTCGATGAGGGGGAGAAGGCGATTACCCTGGCTGCACTCCTTCACGAAGATCATCATGGAAAGCCGTTCATACAATCACTCATCGAGTCTTCCGATCTGGACACGGAAGAATGGATGGAGAAATTCTACAAGGTTGTGATGGACCCACTGCTTCATTACTTGTATCAGTACGGGACAGTCTTTTCGCCACACGGGCAAAATACGATTCTTGTATTGAAAGATCACAAGCCGTATAGATTGGCGATCAAGGATTTTGTCGATGACGTAAATGTGACAGATCAGCCATTTCCAGAGCTGAGCGATTTAACGGAAGAGATGAAGGCGGTGCTCCGTACAGAGCCGCCAGAAGGCTTGACCCAGTTCATCTTCACAGGACTTTTCATCTGCCACCTCCGTTATTTAAGCCATATTTTAGAAAAACAACAGCTAATGACAGAAGAAGTCTTTTGGCAGCTGCTAGCAGATTCGATCCACCGTTACCAGGCCAGGTTCCCCGAGTTGAAGGACAGATTTGAACTGTTCGATTTCTTCAAACCAGAAATGACGAAACTTTGTCTGAACCGTAATCGCATGGTTGACTACGGATATGCAGATGGTGAGGACCGGCCGCATGCATCTGAATTTGGAAAAGTAACCAACGCTTTGGCTCTCTTTAAAGAACAGACTATAGGATAACCTGAGGAAAGGAGGATGAGACCATGGCCATTATTGTACAAAAGTATGGAGGCAGCTCGTTAAAGAGCACGGAACGAATAAACGAGATTGCTGATCGAATAATTGCCGAACAGAAGGATGGAAACCAGCTGGTGGTCGTAGTATCGGCTATGGGCGATTCTACTAACAGGCTGTTGGATCTCTCTTACAAGGTTTCTTCCTGTCTTAATGGGAGAGAAAAAGACTTACTTTTATCTACGGGTGAACAAGTGTCCAGCGCTTTGACGGCCCTTGCCCTTCAGGAAAAAGGGGCAGAAGCGATCGCCATGACAGGACAGCAGGCAGGTATTGAAGCAGAATACGTGCATGGGGATGCTAGAATAACAACTATACACACCAGTAGAATTGAGCGTGCGTTACAGAGTGGTAAGATCGTCGTCGTGGCCGGTTTTCAAGGATGTACAACCGATGGAGAAATCTGTACACTTGGCCGGGGAGGATCCGACACGACAGCGGTAGCCCTCGCTGCAGCGTTAAAGGCCGAACGCTGCGATATTTTTACAGATGTGGACGGAATTTATGACGCTGACCCCCGCCTCATTCCTCATGCAAAGAAACATACAGCCATGGATTATGATAGCATGCTTGCAATGGCAGCTATGGGAGCGGAGGTGATTCACCCACGAGCAGTTGCCCATGCGAAAGAGTATCATTTCCCTCTTGTTGTCCGCTCAAGCTTCACTGACAAGGGAGGAACTTGGATCCACGATTCGAGAGAGTCTTCTGGTCGGGTGGCAGGGCTTACGTATCAACAAAATCTCTGCCACCTTCATTTGACCGGCAGGATTAAAAAGGAAGACGTTCTGAGCCGGATTGCAGGATCAGGGGTGATCGGAACCGGTCCTATCCCTTCAGAAACCGATGGGTTCATATTAATGATGAAGGAAGATGACATTGATCCGACCATATCACACCTGGAAAATCGTAAAGAATCGTTAGGCATTCAAACGATGCAGGTGATAACCGGGAGGACGGCCATTCACCTAGTTTTCGCCAACACGGAAGAAAAAAGAAAGCATGAGAAGTTGTTAAAAGGAAAAGCAGTTCCTCTTTTGGAAGACACTATCTCCATCAATTGCCACCCTTCGGTGTGGAGCGTTTCGTTGCCAGAAGGGAAAGGGGTCTATACTGCTCAGACGATTTATGATGCGGTTATTGGCATGAGTGGTAAAAAGGTTCAACACGCTTAATGAATTTTTATCTTTTTTAGTAAAACATCCCTGTGTATATGGGGCGTGGCAGGCTGAATTTGGTGCTGCCCCCTGCCACGCTCAAACATAAAAGCACCAACGAAAAAAGAGAAGAGCACGAACAGCTCTCCTCTTCTGTAGAAACCAAAGTATATTCGTTGTCTATTCCTTAAGAAACAGAAAAACCTTCCTGTTCTTTCAGTCCGTCTTTCTCCGTAAACTCATCAAGCAGGGCACGCACTTCATCGGTGGAGTGTGTGCTCATCAGCTGGTTCCTCAATTCCCCGGCTCCCCGGAATCCACGCACGTAAATCTTAAAGAAGCGGCGGAGCGGTTTGAAAAGTCGCGGCTCCAGTTCTTCCGAATACTTATCATGCAGGTCGAGCTGCAGGCGCAGGAGGTCGAGCAATTCCTCACTCGTATGCTCTTTCTTCTCTGTTTCAAAAGCGAACGGATTATGGAAGATTCCCCGTCCGATCATCACGCCATCCACACCATATTTTTCCGCGAGTTCTAGTCCCTTCTGACGGTCAGGAATATCCCCGTTGATCGTCAGAAGCGTATCAGGGGCAACTTCATCACGGAGTTTCTTGATCTCCGGAATCAGTTCCCAGTGAGCATCGACATTACTCATTTCTTTTTTTGTACGGAGATGGATGGAAAGATTGACGATATCCTGTTCCAGAAGGTGCTTCAGCCAGTCACGCCATTCCTCTACTTCCGTATAACCGAGACGAGTCTTCACGCTTACGGGCAGTCCTCCCGCTTTAGCTGCCTGGATGATTTCGGCTGCAACCTCCGGGTGGCGGATCAATCCGGACCCTTTTCCATTTGCTGCAACATTCTGCACAGGACAGCCCATATTGATATCCACGCCACGAAAGCCCATTTCGGCCATACCAATACTCATTTCACGGAAGTATTCGGGCTTGTCCCCCCATATGTGAGCAACGATCGGCTGTTCATCTTCTGTGAATGTCAGACGGCCTCGTACGCTGTCTCTTCCTTTCGGGTGGCAGTAGCTTTCTGTATTCGTAAACTCTGTAAAAAACACGTCAGGCCGAGCTGCTTCGCTCACGACATGACGAAAAACGACATCCGTCACTGCTTCCATCGGTGCCAAAACAAAAAACGGTCGCGGCAACTCATGCCAGAAATTATCTTTCATAATATATCTGAACCCTTTCCTTAAGGGAAACATGTTCCCAAAATTAAAAAGTGAAAATGTTTCTTTCTTATCCATTACCATTTGGGTTGGATTTCAACCATTATATACTTTAATGGTATCAAACGAAAAGTGCAAGGGGCCGAGTCGTCTTGTTTGAAGGGAAATCTTCATAGAAGTGAATCTTATACTCAACATAAGGAAGGGGATGGTTAAGAAGGTGAAATGGGAATGGGGATCCGAAGCTGTAAGAATTACATTCCATACCTAGAGTCATGGCTCTGCGACGTTGTACTAGGGATACGGAATTAAAAATTAATCGAAATGATCCGTACCATAAACTGAGGCGGTAGGAGAGGGGATATTTAACTCGTGGTAATCTATAAAATATTATTGGGGTTGAATGGAGATATTGACGTAACAGGAAAACATTAATTCGTTTTCCTGTTTTACCATCACCAAGGGGAATGGCTTATCGAACCCAAAAATTCTTCTGTCCCTATTACCAAGGAAGTTAATATCGTGCTCTATTTGGAATTCTTTATCACTGCTTTTAATCCAGCTTTTCTTCGGGTTTTTCTTTATGCTCCCTGTCATTCACCTCAGTAAATATGTTATCCGGCATACTTGTTTGTGTGTTTGGGGTTTCATTTGGAGGGGGAGATTGATTTGCTTCAATCAGTGATTTTAGCATCTGAATATCCTTTTTAGTAGCATATTGGTTATCAGACTTTAACATATATCCTAACTGACCGTTCGATTCTATTGTAGCCCATTGTAAATCACTAAAATTCTGGATATTTTGTTGTCTCATTCGTACTTCAAGCATATCAACCGTTAAACGCAGCCTTCTTAGATTTTTTTCATTAATTTGACCGTTTTCGATGACTATCAGTGATTTTCCATAAATAAAAGTTTCAAGAGCATTCGATTTTAGAACGATAAACTCTATGAAAAGAAGTGTACTCACCATTAAAAATGTAATCATCATTGTAATCCAAATGTTCCTGTCTCCAACGGGTTGAATAATCAATGAACCAACCGCTATCATCATGACCGTCTGTGCAACTGTAAGCTGTGATATTGATTTTCTTCCAGCTAACCGCAAAATCAGGACGCCGCCCACGACGACCACAATAGCTTTCCATATGAAATGTAAATCCAAAAACATCCCCCTCTTTTCAAAAAGTTGCTAAAATATTTTTGGGCTTCACTCTTCCTGCTTAAAGATCCCTATATTTATAAGGTGTTATTGTTTATTGTGGATGATATCCTTTACTTTATTCTCTACCTTTCAAGAGATAAGCCAATATAGAAGTGGAGACTGTCCATGTTTTCCTTATCATGATTTTTTCTTTTTTTCGACATCTTCCATAGTTTCTCCTCTAGGAATACTATATAGTCTGCTCTTTGGTTCATGTATTTTCTGTGAAGGCCAAAGTCCATGATGTCCTGAGAATAGGTAGCTGACTAAACAAGCAACAAAAAAGTACTCTAACCCTTTGCCATCAAACATCTCCATTGCCAGTAGGAAAGCTGCTATCGGGGTATTCGCACCTCCGCAAAAAACGGCGATTAATCCTAAAGCGGAGAGAAATGACATAGGTAGATCAATGAATTCGTGTAAGGCGTTACCTAAAGTCGCTCCGATAAAAAATAAAGGGATAGCTTCTCCCCCAACAAAGCCGCTTCCAAGGGTTACCGCAGTAAATATCAGCTTGGCAAGAAATGCAAATGGCGGAACTTCTTCATGAAAAGATTGTTCCAGCATCTGCAATCCCCGGCCGTTATAGTCTTGTGAACCAACAATCATTGTTAACACTACAATGATGATTCCTCCAAAAAAGGCTCTTTTCATATGGTTTTTCTTAAAAAATTTCTCAGAAAAATTTTGTATCCCGTGCCTCAATTGGCAATAAAAAATACTTATCAGGCTGAAAACCACAGATAGAAGAATAACTGTCAGAAAGGTAATAATAGATTTTTCGGGTACGGTTTGTAGGATAAATTCTTCGTGTTTATGTCCCCAGGCAGCTGTTGTTACATAGTGGCCCGAAAAGCTTGCCGTAAGACAAGGGACTAGTGCTTCAAATTTCAGTTTTCCTAAAGCAGTCATTTCCATGCCAAAAACCGCACCAGTGATGGGCGCTCCAAAGGCAGATCCAAAACCAGCACTTATCCCGCTCATGAGTAAAATTTTATTGTCGAATTTGCTTACCTTAAAAATTTTGTGGACCGTTGCAGCGACACTTCCGCCCATTTGGACAGCTGCACCTTCCCTACCGGTTGAACCGCCAAAAAGGACTGTAATAAAAGTCCCCAAATAAACAATAGGACCCATTCTCCGGGGTACCTCATTTTTTCCATGTACGGCCTCTATCACGAGATTATTCAACTGAGCCGTATCGTTCAAAGCATTATTCAAAAATACCTTGCCGTAGTTCATATATATGTATCCTATGATTATTCCTCCAAAGGGAAGGAGGAAGATGAGCCAATCTCTTTTTAATCGTATATCATCACCTAGATAATCGTTTGCTTCTAAAAGGAAAGTTGTTGCCGAGCCAACGGTGATTCCAATTATGCATCCAAAGAAAATCCATAGACCAAGAACGGAAAAAAAGTTTTTATATTTTAACAGCACTTCCATTCACCTCATTACTGACTGTTTAGGAACATCCATTCTATTTTTGCCCATTGGATGATAAATATTAAAGTCAGCATCGAATGACTATCCATGTAAAAAAAGGGTTAACCATACAGTTAAAAAAATAATATAGATAGATTCACCACGAGGGACCGTACCATAAGGAAGAACAATATAATCGGGACGGACTGTGGCAGGCAACAAGGCAATGAAAAAAGGCCACCATAGTAAAGGTGACCTTCTGGTTTATGCAGATATGCGTTCTTCTTTATGTTGTTCTTTTTTTAATCGGAACGGCGCTGTGATCAAAGCTAAAATCAGGAACAATCCCATGTAACCAATCAAAGGATAAAAGAACGCGACAAGTTCAGTAAACCCTACAAAGCTGAGACCGAAAGCAACAACTCCGGTAATAAGGACAAATTTCTTGTGTTTGCTTGTCCCTACTTCTGTATAACGAGCAGCAAAAGAGAAGAACATGCTGACTGCTGTATTAAAAACCATTCCGAACAAAACAATAGAATAAAATGTACCTAGTACGGGGGAGAGACTATCGACAAGAGCAAGGATCGGCATATCATAGGCAGCTACGGTCTCGACTTTAGAGAAAATCGCCAAGTGACTGAGAACGATCATGATTCCGAGTCCTAGACCGCCAAGTAACCCGCCAAGAGCTGACGTTCGCTCATCCTTCTCATTTCCTCCCATCAGCAAGGACATGGATGCACCAACTGCCACATTAAAAGAAACATAATTAATAGCGGATAAAAACCAATTCGATAAGGATGAAGGTTGTTCGACTGCTACCGAATTCAAATCACTGAAGGGCTGATCCATGGTGAACAGGCTATAGATGGATATGATGATAACTGTCAAAATTAAAAACGGGGTAATACTGCCTATAATATTGACAACTTTGTCCACGTTCATCATCACGGTTGCCATAACGATAATACTCATGATAATAACACCGACTAGCGGAGACATGCCGAATTGTTGACTTGGAATGGACCCGGCTCCTGCAATCATGACTACACCAACACCGAACAAGGTCAGAATAATGACATAATCAACAATCAACCCGAATGGTCCACTCACTTTGTATACTGCTTCCCTATGCGAAGTAGCCTGAGTTCTTGTACCGAGTTTGACGAGCATCATCCCCATATAGGCGAACAGAGCGGTTGCAATAATCGTTCCAATCGTACCTAAGTAACCGAAGCTCGTAAAGTATTGGAGAATTTCCTGCCCTGATGCAAAGCCGGCACCGACGATAATTCCTATAAAAGCGCTTGCAATTTTAAGTACTTTTTTCATGAATGGATCCTCCTTGTGTACCATGATGTTTGTGAGACTTCAAATTTGTAGTTTAACGCTCTTCTACGGAAGGAACCTTTTCATAGTATCATGAATGCGTTTTCAACAGTTTGTTTAAATCCACAAAACCACTTTCTCATGTTCGTTCAATTTGACAAAGATTTCAATAGGGAAAATGGATGGTTTATGTAAGAAACAATGATAATATAAGGGTATTCACACCATAAGGAGTATCGCTATGAAACATCCATCATATTTCACGTATTCATATAAAGATTTCATCGATTCCCCCGAAGGGCTTGCAGATAGCATTGCGGAAATTTTAGCATGTCCGGTTACCATTGAAGATGCTAATCACCGCATTGTCTCCTACAGCAAACATGAGGAGAATGTGGATGATGCACGGACAGCGACGATCATGAGACGCAAAGTACCTGAGCATGTTATTAATGGGTTATGGAAGCAAGGTTTTATGGCTAAGCTTTTTGAAAGTGACGAGCCGATCGTCGTATCTAAAATTGACAATATAGGCCTCGGTAATCGCCTGGCCATTTCTGTTCGCAAAGACAATGAAATCCTTGGTTTCATATGGGCTCAAACAAATGACCTCTCGGTTACCTCTGAGCATTTGGAAGAAATGAAGGAAGCCGCCCAGTGGGTAAGTCATCACTTACTTAGACAGCAAGCTAAAAGGAAAAAGACGGACGAAAACAGCAAAGAATTTTTTTGGCAGCTGCTGACAGGCTCTTTAAAAAACCCGGCGGAAATCAGAAGGATGGCGAAAAAGTATCAGATGAACTTGCATGGTCAGCTTTGTGTAGCGGTTTTTGAGTTCACAGAAGACATGAGTCAGGCTGTGGAGAGGCATGCTTATTATTTAACCGAAACCCTTCATCAGACGCGGATTGTGAACCGGATTTTTGATGATCAGCAGCTCATTTTGCTTGTCCGCACTGATAATAAAGAGGATGCGAATGAAATGAACCAGGTATTCATTCGTGAATTCACACAAAAGATGAAAGAACGGCTTCACTTTGAAGATTTAAAAGGAGCCTTCGGTCTGATCTATGACTCACCAACGTTAATCAGCGACAGCTATAAGCAGGCGTTGAAAGCATTGAAATTGAAAGAGCAATTTCCCTCCGGGCTTCAACATGTCGATAACTATCAGGACTTGGGTGTCTATCAATTCATTAATGAACTGGCTGCCCTGCAAAAAAAGGAAAACTACAAAAACGATGCTTTGATCCATATTAAAACATATGATGAACGCCATAACTCCATGTTGCTGGAGACACTGAAAGTCTTTCTTGAAAAAAACAGTAATGTCCACCAGGCAGCAGCCCATATGCACATTCATACGAATACCCTGAATTACCGCTTAAAAAGAATCAAGGAAATCGGAAACATTGATTTCAAAGATGTGAACCAAAAAACAATGCTTTATTTAGATTTATTGATTTATGAAAACGAACAGGAGGATTTGTGATTTTACACAAATCCTCCTGTTTATTTTTTCATTTTCACCTAAACAAAAGTCACATGAGACGCGCTATACTTTTCTTACACACAATTTGAAAGGTGGACTCCCCATGATTATCGGAATTCCAAGAGAAATAAAAAATAATGAAAACCGCGTAGCCATTACGCCATCAGGTGTCATCAACCTCATCAACAAAGGCCACAAGATTCGTATCGAAACACAAGCAGGTGCAGGTAGTAATTTTACAGATGAAGAATATCGAGATGCTGGTGCTGAGATTGTTGTAACCGCTTCCGATATTTGGGCTAATTCGGAAATGGTCATGAAAGTCAAAGAACCTCTTCCATCTGAATACGGATACTTCCGAAAAGGGCTTGTGCTGTTTACGTACCTTCACCTTGCCGCAGAGCCAGAACTCACAAAGGCTTTAGTAGAAAACGAGGTGACGGCGATTGCTTATGAAACGGTTGCTGTCGATCGTAAATTGCCTCTTCTTACTCCAATGAGTGAAGTAGCCGGGCGGATGGCTACACAGGTAGGCGCGCAATTCCTTGAGAAATCCTTCGGTGGAAAAGGTATTTTGTTAAGCGGCGTCCCTGGCGTTTCACGTGGAAAAGTCGTCATCATTGGCGGAGGAATCGTTGGAACCAACGCTGCTAAAATTGCTATCGGACTTGGTGCTCATGTGACCGTTGTGGACCTGAACCCCGACCGTCTTCGTGAGTTGGACGACCAATTCGGTGCGGATATCCAAACATTGATGTCCAATCCATTAAATATTGCAGAAGCAGTCAAAGAGGCAGACCTTGTGATCGGGGCAGTATTGATCCCAGGAGCCAAAGCGCCGAAATTAGTGACCGAAGAGATGGTCAAAGAAATGAAAGAGGGCTCTGTCATCGTGGATGTGGCGATAGACCAGGGAGGTAACTTTGAAACGGTCGATCATATAACAACACACGATGATCCGATTTACGAAAAACACGGCGTCCTTCATTATGCGGTCGCAAACATCCCGGGAGCGGTGCCGCGTACCTCTACCATCGCCCTGACGAATGTAACGATTCCTTACGCTCTGCAAATCGCTTCTAAAGGAGTGAACAAAGCGGTCGAGGAGAATAAAGCGATTGAAGCTGGAGTGAACACGGCGAATGGACACTTGACATATGAAGCCGTAGCACGTGATCTCGGTTATGAGTACAAACCTGTTCGTGAAGCACTTCAACCATTGGCACAAGTTTAATCAAACCCGCTCCTCCAAATTCATGGGGGAGCTTTCTTTATAGAGAGGAGAAGATCATCATGACCGACTACCGTCCCACATGGGCCGAAGTGTCCCTGGAAGCTCTCAGCAATAATGTAAAAGCGTTCAAAGATTATATTAATGACGAATGTCAGTTGATGGGTGTGGTCAAAGCAGATGCCTATGGCCATGGACTGGTTCCGTGTGCAGAATTGATGGTTAGGGCAGGGGCCAACCGTTTAGGTGTAGCTATCATGGAAGAAGCTATGGAGTTAAGAAAAGCGGGCATGGACGTACCGATTCTTATTTTTGGCTATACCCCTAAAGAAGCCGTTCATGAGGCCGTTGATCATGACCTTACTTTGACTGTTTTTTCAGAGGAAATCATGGAAGAAGTGATCCGTGCAGCGGAAGAAAAGCAGAAGGAGGTGAAGATACATATTAAAGTAGATAGCGGTATGCATCGGATTGGACTGAAAAGAGGGGAAGATATCCTGCAACTTTTAGAAAAAAACTCATCCTCTTATGTACATGTAGAAGGGGTTTTTACCCATTTTTCTGATGCCGATAATGAAGATCCCGCTTATACAGAACAGCAATTTCACCACTTTTTGTCTGTAGTGGAAGAGGTGGAAAACATCCATGGGGAAATACCCATTGTCCACTGTTGTAATAGTGCGGCAACGATCGCCTTCCCACATATGCACATGGATATGGTAAGGGTAGGGATCAGCTTGTATGGCCTCTATCCCGGGGAACATATGAAGAAATGGATTTCCCTCCATCAAGTGATGAGCCTGAAAACGAAGCCTGTCATGATTAAAACAGTCTATCCTGGGGAACCGATCAGCTATGGAAGGTCCTATGAACCAAAACAACCGATAGAAGTGGCGACCGTTCCTATCGGCTATGGAGATGGTCTTCCCCGTGCTCTTTCCAATCAAGGCCATGTAGTCCGAAATGGCCAAAGAGCACCCATTGTAGGGAAAGTATGTATGGATCAAACAATGATTGATGTAAGTTCTGTAGTGAAATCTAGCAGGGATGCTGTCTATACCTTCTTTGGAGACCCGGAAGAAGGTCACATTCCTCTCCAGGAAGTCGCCGATCAGCTCCACACCATCCATTACGAAATCACCTGCCAAATCGGTCCACGCGTCCCAAGGAAATACGTGTAACCTACCAGATATTTCTGTACCAAGCCTTACATTTATTTACAATTGAGGTGATAAGGAAGAAATGATATCGGGATTGAAAAAGCGTGGATCAATGGCTTAATCATTGGTACTGCGCTTTTCTTTTGGACTTTTTAAAAAATAGAATTCTTAAATTCCTTTTAATTTTGTAAGTTTGTAGTCATTTATTACGGAAAAATAGGACATACTATCCGTGGCAAATCATTAAGAAACCCTCCTACACTTCGATAACGTAGAGGGGGACGGGCACTGACATAACTTTCCTGCATACTGGTATAGACAACTAGATAGATAGATGATACATTGAATTTAATAAACCGTTTTCATCAAAGATTAAAAACAAGGAGGATCTACAACATGCTGAACTTTTTACAGAAAATCGGGAAGTCCTTGATGTTCCCGATTGCAACCTTACCAGCAGCAGCGTTATTGGTAAGACTCGGAATGGAAGATATGCTTGATATTCCATTCATGACAGCTGCGGGTAATGGGATATTAGAGAATTTGGCTCTTATTTTTGCTATTGGTATAGCTATGGGATTTGCTAAGGATGGCAGCGGGGCGGCCGCTCTCGCAGGTGCCATTGGTTATTTGGTACTAACGAATGGAATCGAATCCATCAATGACGAAGTCGAAATGGGTGTGTTTGCCGGTGTCATTGCCGGAGTTGTTGGCGGAATGCTTTACAACCGCTTCCATGATGTGAAATTCCCTGACTTCCTTTCCTTTTTTGGAGGAAAAAGATTCGTTCCGATCATCACATCAGGGGCAATGGTCATTTTAGCTTTCGTATTTGGATATTTATGGGTCTACCCACAATATGCGCTTGATGCAACGACCAATTGGATGTTGAATGCCGGAGAATTAGGGGTCGGTGTTTACGGTGTATTGAACCGTCTGTTGATTCCGGTCGGTTTGCACCATGTGATCAATACCTTTATCTGGTTCGATTTTGGCACATTTAATACAGGTGCAGGTGATGTGGTCCGGGGAGAGATCAATCGCTTCTTGAACGGAGACCCAAATGCCGGGTACTTCCTAGCAGGATTCTTCCCGATCATGATGTTCGGTCTTCCTGCTGCGTGTCTAGCTATGTATATGGCAGCGAAAAAACATCGCAAAGCGGCAGTCGGAGGCATGTTGCTCAGTATAGCTTTGACCTCTTTCATTACAGGAGTAACGGAACCGATTGAATTCTCTTTCATGTTCTTGTCTCCACTCCTTTATGTTGTTCACTCTATTCTGACTGGTGTCGCGATGGTTCTGGCCTTTGTGCTTGATGTCCGTCATGGTTTCGGTTTCTCTGCTGGGTTGATCGACTATGTTTTAAACTTTAATATCGCCCAAAACCCACTGTTATTACTTGGAATCGGAATATTCATGGGTGTCATTTACTTTGTCGTTTTCTATTTCCTGATCGTCAAATTGGATTTGAAAACACCGGGCCGTGAAGATGACGATGAGCTAGCAGACGAGGACACGACCGATGGAAGTACTGGTTATGAAGCGAAAGCTACTAAATATCTTCAAGCACTTGGCGGAAGAGAAAACATTAAATCGCTCGATTATTGTACGACACGATTGCGTATGCAAATGGAAAATCGCGACGTAGTGGACGAAAAAGCATTGAAACGCCTTGGATCGAGGGGAGTCATGAAAGTCGGAAAAAACAACTTACAGGTCGTTGTCGGAACGACTGTAGAGTTTTTAGCCACAGCGATCCAAAAACAAATGGACCATGGCATTCCTGAACAGCCGCCTGAGTCAGACGAAAGTGTGGAAGAGGGAGAAGCCCCTGCCAGTTTGAGAACGTTAAAAGCAGAGGAATTTGTTATGCTGGTAGAAGGAGAAGTTATATCTCTTGCCGAAGTCCCTGATCAAGTGTTTGCTGAAGGAATGATGGGACAAGGATTTGCAGTGAACCCAACAGGTGATGTGTTCCATTCTCCTGTGGACGGAAAAATCGTCAATGTCTTTCCAACGAAACACGCGATCGGAATTGAAAACAATGATGGATTGGAAATTTTGATTCATGTTGGACTTGATACGGTGAAATTAAAGGGGAATGGATTTGAAACCCTCGTGGATGCAGGACAACAGGTGAAGAAAGGTGACCCGCTATTACGCGTGGATTTAGAAAAAGTGTCTGCAGAAGCACCTTCCATCATAACGCCGGTTATTTTTACAAACTTGGAAAGTGAAACAGTGGAGGTTCACAAAAAAGGAAAAATGAAACTTGGAGAGACAGGTATTGTGACGATCAATTAATAGAAGGAGGCAAACAAGATGGGAGATGTTTTGGAAATCACTAATGTCCAGATCATTGCAGAATCAGAGACGATTCCATCAGGTACCGTTCAAGTGAAAGATGGAAAAATCCATGCTATTTTACAAGCCCCTTCTGAACAGGCAACGGAAATGATAGATGGAAAAGGAATGACGCTCGTTCCTGGTTTTATTGACCTGCACATCCACGGGGCTAATGGCCATGATGTGATGGATGCGACAGCGGAGGCTTTAAGTGGAATGGCAACGAAGTTACCAGAAGAAGGGACGACAAGTTTTCTGGCAACAACGATGACTCAATCTACAGAAGCCATTTCAGCTGCTCTTACCAACATCGGTGACTATATAAAAAAGCAAAAACAAACAGGGGAAGCAGAAGTACTAGGGGTCCATCTCGAAGGCCCCTTTATATCAGAAGAGAAAGCAGGAGCCCAGCCGCTCGCCCACATTTTGCTTCCATCTGTACAGCAATTCGATGAATGGCAAGAGGAGAGTGGGGATCAGATCCGCTTAGTGACAGCCGCACCGGAGGTCGAAGGTGGTTATGAATTTTTCCAGCATCTGTCGAACAAAGGGGTGACTGCTTCCATCGGTCACAGCTCTGCAACTTTTGACGAGGCGAACAGAGCTGTCGAGCACGGTGCAAGCCATGTCACTCATCTATTCAATCAAATGAGCGGATTCCACCACCGTGATCCGGGTATCGTCGGAGCTGCTTTTCACAACGAGAAGCTGAAGGTGGAGATGATTGTCGATTATATTCATGTTCGCAAGGAAGCTGTCGAGACAGCTTATCAGTTGATCGGTTCGGAGCGGACGGTCTTGATTACGGATGCTATGCGTGCGAAGTGTCTTCCAGAGGGGACTTATGATCTTGGCGGTCAACCGGTCGAAGTTCTCGGGAAGGAAGCGCGTTTGTCTGATGGCACCCTTGCTGGCAGTATCCTTCGGTTGGAGGAAGCGGCTTTCCATATGAAAAAAGCAATGAAGCTTGGCTGGCAGGACTTTGTCAGGATCACCTCAACAAATGCGGCGAAGCAAACAGGAATGCTCGACCGTAAAGGCACCATAGCCGTCGGAAAAGATGCTGACCTTGTTTTGCTGGATGAAAATGCACAGGTCCTGATGACCATTTGCGGTGGAACGATCGCTTATGATAGGAGGAATGAAGATGGAAATGATAATCGTTGAGGATTATGAACAACTCAGTCAGCGTGCGAGCGATTTAATCGTTGAACAAGTACGTATGAATCCTGAGTCTGTGTTGGGGCTTGCCACTGGGGGGACTCCCCTTGGAATTTATCGTGAACTTATTAAGGCGAATAGGGAAGGGGAAATTGACTTCAGTGATGTGTCGACATTGAATTTAGATGAATATATCGGTCTCGCACCTTCTCATCCTCAAAGCTATCGCCAGTTCATGAAAAGAGAATTGTTCGATGCCATCAATATCTCAGAAGCACGCACCCATATACCAGATGGCAGGGCGGAGAATCTGGAAGAAGAGTGCAGACGTTACGAAGCGTTGATCGAAGCGATCGGTCCCCCGGATTTACAGCTGCTCGGTATCGGTGAGAATGGTCACATCGGATTCAACGAGCCTGGCAGTGATAAGGAAGGGGAAACCCATATCGTCGAATTGACGGAATCCACCAGATCTGCCAATGCCCGCTTTTTTGCCAGTGAGGAAGAAGTACCTAGCCATGCCATTACCATGGGAATTCGTTCTATATTAAAAAGTCAGCGGATTTTGCTGCTCGCTTCTGGAGAAAAGAAAGCGGGTGCGATCAAGCGATTACTGCAAGGTGGAGAGGATGTGAATTTCCCTGCATCAGCCCTGTGGTCCCATCCCCATGTTACACTAGTGATGGATAAAGCAGCTTATGGGATGAAAGGGGAAACCAATGGTGGATAAAAAATCGCCACTTCCGATGTATTATCAAATTGAAGAAGATATCAAACAGAAGATTGATTCCGGCCTTTTTATTGAAAAAGAAACCATTCCTTCTGAACGTGAACTGAGTGAGCATTATGAAGTTAGCCGGATGACGGTGAGACAGGCTGTCACCAACCTCGTTAATGAAGGATTTTTATACAGGGAAAAAGGGAAAGGGACGTTTGTAGCGGAGAAAAAAATTGAACAGCCACTCCAAGGTATGACAAGTTTTACAGAAGATATGAAACAAAGAGGGATGGAGTCAAGCAGCAAACTGCTCGAGTTCAATATCATTCCTCCCCCTGCGGATATTAAAAGGAAGCTTTCTCTTGAGGATAATAGAGAAGTTTACGAAATTCATCGGATTCGATATGCCGACCATCAGCCGATGGCAGTCGAACGAACATTCATCCCGGTCGCCCTCGCTCCGGGTTTGAAGGATAAGAACGTTTACGGATCCCTGTATGAATATATTGAAGAAAATCACGACTATACGATTCATAAAGCGACCCAAATCATTGAAGCTACCATTGCGGACGAGGAACAAGCAGAGCTTTTGGATATCGCTCCAGCTGCAGCGATCCTGCACATAGAGCGTACAAGCCTTTTGCAGGATGGAACACCATTTGAAGTCGTAAAGTCATCATACCGTGCGGACCGGTATAAATTCATAAGTGAAATCCACCGTTCTTAAGGAGAAATGCTATGAGTTACTTATCAAAGGTTACCCAGCATTTAAAAGAGCTGGATGAGTGTTCGGAAGTTCACGAGGTCAGCAGGCAAGTGGCAGAAAGATTGATGGATGGAGGAATCATTCACCTGTTCGGATGTGGCCATTCGAGTTTACTTGCTCAGGATGCCTACTATCGAGCAGGAGGACTTGCTCCGGTCCGGCCGATTTTGATAGAACCGTTAATGTTGCATCAAGGAGCTTTTCAATCTACATGGAATGAAAGAACAGAAGGTTTTGTCTATCCCTATCTGGCAAAGGAAGATATCCGGGAAGAGGATATCGTCATCGTTTTCTCAACATCCGGCCGTAATCCTGCACCGATAGATGTAGCGTTATTCGGTAAAGCTCAAAAGGCCATGGTCATCTCTGTCCAATCCCTTGAATATAATAGCAGCCAGTCTTCCAAACATCCGTCAGGGAAACGGCTGGAATCGGTTGTTGATGTTGTGCTGGACACAAAGGTCCCTGTAGGAGACGCGGTAGAGAAGCGGGAAGGGATGGACACAAGTTTTTCTCCAATATCTTCTGTAGTGGGCACAGCCCTGTTGCACGAATTGATGACAAACGTAATTGAAGCATTTTGGGAAGCAGGGAAGGTAGCTCCTGTTTTCAAAAGTGGAAATGTTGATGGCGCAGATCAACATAATAGAGCGATGATAGAACAGTACAAAGACAGAATCACCTTTTAACTCCATGTCGTACTCTACCAAATATTAACGTACCAGGTCTTACATTTATTTACATTTATGATCTCCAATAAAAAAGTGGCTGTTCTTCATCAAAAGAACAGGCACTTTTTTGGAATCTGGAATCGATTCGATAGCTTCAAGACATTGCCCACCTATGCTTTTCTTGCATCCGGAGCACCATTATTTCCTAAGGTTTTGCCGTCTTGCTGGATTTCGGGCGAGCAGCTGTCCCTTTTAACAAATCCATCACATCGGTGATTTCATTAAAATAATCAGATGCTTCATCCCATTGGTTCGTGACCAAGTTGACAAAGAGAATATCGATCATATGTAACTGGGCCAGACGGGACGAGGTAGCTCCACTCCGGAAAGGGGCCGGAATCTCTCTGGACGCAGAGATGAATAAAGAAATATCGGCAAAGGCAGTCACAGCGGACTGACCATATCGCGTCAAACTGATCGTCTTCGCTCCCTTACTTTTAGCGATTTCCATAATCTTCGCCGTCTCATACGTCTCCCCTGAAAAAGAGATGCCGAAGACAATATCCCTTTCTGTTACGTTCGCAATATTCATGGCTGCATTGTGTAGGTCTGTAAAAGCCGTGGTTGCTTTATTCATCCGTAAGAATTTTTGTTGAGCATCCTGGGCGATGATCCCTGAAGCACCTACACCGAAAAAATGAATTTTCTCTGCGACTTTCAAGACTTCCACAGCTTTTGAGAGGGAGTGATAATCGACAAGTTCTGTCGTCTCCTTGATCGCCTGCAAACTGTTGTTTGTCATCTTTTCCACGATGGAATCGGAAGCTTCCCCTGGCTGAATATCCCGGTAGCGGACTTCCGGCTTTTTTTGCAGATCACCGGAGATCCGTAGCTTCAATTCTTGCAATCCCTTCAATCCGAGGGACTTACATAATCGAATGACTGCTGCACTACTCGTTGAGCTGAGTTCTCCCAATTGTGTTGCAGTGCAGTGAATCGCTTCATGCGGCTGATCTAGAATGAATGTCGCAATTTTTTTTTCTGAAGGGGGCAGCTTATCCTTCATTTCATTGAGTATTACAAGCCCGCCCGTCAGTGAATTTTTCATATATCCCTCACCACTCTTATCCTTTAATAGCTCCTTCCGTCATTCCCTTCACAATCCGGCGTTGGAAGATTGCGTACAGAACGATGACCGGAATAATAGCAATGACAAGACTTGCAAATAACGTCCCCCAAGCATTCGTATATTGGGTTTCATTGCTGATGTAGTCGATAGCTAATGCAAGTGTGTAATTCCCTTCGCTTTGTAAAAAAATCAGAGCCATAAAATATTCGTTCCAAAACTGGATCATATTCATAATTGTGACGGTGATAATCCCCGTTGTCGAGAGGGGGGTGATTATTTTCCATAAGATCCCATATGGGGACATGCCATCGATGGCAGCCGCTTCCTCAAGCGACTTTGGTATAGTTGCCATGAAACTCGTCAATACGAAAATACTGAAGGGCAGCTGGCTGATCGCGTAGACGATACTTAATCCGAAGATATTATCGAGAAGGTTCAGTTGCATCAGTAAAAAGAACAACGGAATCCAGCCGAGAACCATTGGAATCATCATCGCTGAGATATATAAAGTGAACAAGAGGCGGTTGCCCCGGAATCTCATCCGTTCCAAAGCATAGGAAGTCGGAATCGCCATCGCAAGCGTCAAGGTCGCTCCTAGACCTGTAACAATAAAACTATTAAAAACACTGCTATCGATATTGTAGTTGCTCCACGCGTCAACGAAATTTCCAAAGCTGAATGACTCTGGAAGCCCCCAGGGATTTGCATAAATTTCCGCATTCGATTTGAAAGCACCTAAAACCATCCAAAAAATCGGATACAAAACAGCCAACGACCATATGATCAATGGGATACGCACGATTGAACGCGAGAAAAAGCTGCCTTTTTTCACTCTACTCCCCTCCTGTCTTTTAATATTCCACTTTCTCTCTTCTCATCAAGAACTGCATTACAAATACCGTGATCAATGATAAAACCAAGATCATTACACCGATGGTCGCTCCATAACCGAAGTTGTATTTCACAAATGCTTGTTCATACAAATAGGAGCCCATCACGTGGGTAGAGTTGTTTGGCCCACCCTTTGTCATAACCTGAACGATAATAAAGGAACCGTTCAAAGTGGTAATGATGATATATAGAATCGAGATTTTGATTTGTGGCCAGATGAGTGGCAGGGTCACTTTCCAAAATTGTTGCCACTCTGTCGCTCCATCAATTTCCGCCGCTTCATAATAACTTTTCGATATATTCGATATTCCACCCATCAGCATAAGCATGAATAGACCGATCCCAGCCCAGACAGAGGGTAAGACAAGACTTGGTAAAGCCCAATCCTCACTTCCGAGCCATGGTCTTTGCCAACTTTCCAGTCCAATGAATTCAAGCCCTGAATTGATCAGGCCTAAGCTTGGGTTATAAATGAACATCCACAAAATACCGATGACTACCACCGACATGATATTCGGAAAGAAGAAGACGATGCGATAAAACGGGGCCTCCTTGATTTTCATTTGTGTCAAAGCTACGGCAAAAAAAGTGGATAGAATCATGATGCCAAACACTTTGGTCACAACAAGGAAATAGTCATGGAGGATGGTTCTGGGGATAATCTCGTCACTAAATAGACGCCGGTAGTTGTCGAAACCAACAAACTCTGCCAACGATGATGCCCCCGACCACTGGAAGAAAGAATAATAAAGCCCGTTGAATAAGGGATAAAGGGTAAAAACAGAAAATAACAGAAAAGTCGGTACAAGACAAAAAGCTAAAAATAAATTGCGCTGCCGTTTCGACTGGACCATGATCTCACCTCTTTCTTAATTCTAAAGCGCAAGCGCCTTGGTCAGCCCCGACAAGCTTAAGCAAACCTTTGAAGCACAGCAAAGGTCTTGCTTAAGACCTCGAGGGGTTAGGCGGTGAAGCTGGATGATACAAAAGCGCAAGCGCCTTGGCTATCCAATGGCACATAAAAGGGAGAAAAAATGGAATGCGAAGACGAACGGACACGCCTCCACATTCCACCGTTTCTTACTCCTCTAAGCTGCTTCGATATTCAGCCGCTGCTTGTTCTGCTTCTTCGACAAACTCCTCTGCCGTAATATTGCCAAGCATCAGAGATACGAGTGAATTACTGATTGGAGTTTCTAGTTCTGAACTCATCGGATGAGGTTTTTGATAAATCTGTACTTGCTCAGGATCATTGATCATATCGTTCGCTTCAATTAAGAATGGAGGGACTTCTTCATTTGGAGATAAATCGACACCTTCTAAGTTCATGATTGCACCCGTATGTTCAGAGAAACTTTTCGCATATTCTCTCGTGAAGACGAATTCTACAAAAGCTTTTGCTGCTTCTGGGTTTTCCGCTTTTTCAGCAATCGCTAATGGACGGAGGTCAGGAACAATCGCATATGGCTCTCCTTCATCTTGCATAGGAGAAGGGATGAAACCATATTCAAAGTCTTCTGGAGTATCGTTAGCCATCTCATTCGGCAGCCAGAATCCTACCGGGATGAACGCATTGTCATGAAGCAGGAAATTCATCTGGGATTGGGTGTGGTTCAAAGCGCCAAAGCCAGAATCAATCATACCTTCCTGCTGCATTTGTTCTACTTTCTTCATTACGTTAAGGACCGGTTCACTTGTCCAGGCACCTTCTGCCCCTGTAATGACATCGTTCAATAATTCATCACCGCCCGCTGCTCCAAAGGCAGGATATAGGGCACCACGTAAGAAGTAATACGGGTATTGGCCTGTGGTTACGAAAGGCTCGATCCCTTCATCTTCTTTTATCTGACTCATCGTATCCATGAAACTAGGAAAATCTTTCGGGACTTCCCAGTTGTTTTCCTCAAACCACGCATTGTCGTACCACGTTCCCCAAGTGTCGAAGACTAATGGCAGACTGTAGATTTCTCCACCATAGGTGGCAGGATCGACAATAAAGCTCTCACTTAGAGCGGAACCATCTTCAAGTTCAATTTCACTCAACCATTCCGACAAGTTCATCAACTGATTATCTTCGACCATTTGTGTTTCACTAGAACCCGCTCCATCGATGTATACAACATCAGGGGGATCATCTGAAACCCAGCGGGAACGCATTTCTTCATTAATATTCGGGCCCGCGTGTTCGGTAATCGTCACATCTGGATATTCTTCCTGGAAATCACCGATGACTTCCTTCCACCAGGAATCGCCATAACCACCGACAAAGTACTGGATTTCCAGTTCTCCTGAGATTTCGCCAGATTCACTATCCGCATTTTCATCAGTTGCTGTGTCTTCTGTCGTTTCCGAGTCTGTATCACTATCGTCTTCTTGTGTTCCTGCTCCTGGTGCACATCCAACCAATAAAACAAAGGCAAAAAGAATCCCCAACATCAACCAAGCAGATGTTTTCCGCCACATGCTCAACATAAGCTCCCCCTTTTTGATTGAAAAAATATATTTGAAACCATCGAGTGGTATTCAAATCAAGTATTGAGTTCAACCGCTTTGCGTAAATGTCCATCACTTTGTTCTAACAGTTCTTTTGCTTGCTGGAAGGATACATTCCCTTTCAGCATCACAATAGCAGGTTTCACTTGCAGATTGGCTTCTACCAAGGCTTTCTCTGCTTCTTCATAGGTCGCCGTGGTGCATTCTAGTAAAATGCTTTTTGCTCGCTCTCTCAGTTTGTAATTGCTTGCATGCACATCGACCATCAAGTTTTCATAGACTTTGCCGAGTTTCACCATTGTGGTCGTACTAATCATATTCAAAATCATCTTGTGAGCGGATGCTGCCTTAAGGCGAGTCGATCCTGTCAGGACTTCTGGACCGACAATCACTTCAATCGGACAATCGGCAAATGCACTGATTTTTGAATGGTTGTTACAAGAAAGCGAAATCGTATAGGCGCCAATATCCTTTGCGTGTTTCAATGCACCGATAGGGTATGGAGTCCGGCCGCTTGCTGTAATTCCGATAACAACATCTTTTGCTGTCACCTTTTTGCCTTTAAGGTCCTGCACTCCCTCACTTTCATCGTCTTCCGCGTTTTCCCGGGCCTGTGTGAATGCCTGGCCGCCACCTGCCATAACAGATTGAACCATTTCAGGATCTGCCATGAACGTCGGCGGACATTCGGAAGCATCAAGAACGCCCAGACGCCCGCTCGTACCTGCCCCGACATAGAAGAGGCGCCCGCCGCCTTTCAAGGAATTAGTAATTTCGTCCACCGCAATCGTGATAGACGGCAGCACCTGTTTGACTGCCTTTGCAACCCTATGATCCTCTTCATTCATGACAGCAAGCATTTCCTCTGTCGCCATGCGGTCAAGATTCTTTGTGCGTTCGTTCCTTTGTTCCGTCGTTAAAGATGTCAACGAGTCAGCCATCTCCATCCCCACCTTTCCGAGTTCCAATCACTGATTTCGCTAGTAGTGCCGCCCCGAATTCGGGAGGTCCATAAGGATCTCTGAACACGCCTAACCCTTTCCGTTGTATCCCTTCAATGAAATGCTGTTTCACTATGCAGGAATGGGTGAAAATGGACCCGGCTGCCATCACAGGTGTCGTATCCTTGAAGCTTTTCTGAAATAGGCTCTCGACATGAAGGACTAATTCTTCTGCGGCTTCCTCGAGAATCCCGATGGCCACTTCATCCTTTTGATCGGAAGCTTCGATTACACACTGTGCCAGACGAGCGATTTCATGTTTTTCCTGGGGTCGTTTATATATGTAACGGATGAGCTGTTCCGGTTCGTCCAGCTGGAGCTCTTTTAACAGAATAGGTGTAATCAATGTCCCAGGTCCCCGTCCATCCGCCTCTTTAGCCACTGATGATAACGCTTTCAAAGATAAGTAATAACCACTACCTTCATCACCGAGCAAATGCCCCCAACCTCCGCAGCGATGAATATCCCCGTTTTGATCGATTCCGATGGCATTCGATCCTGTACCGGCAATGATCAGGATGCCTTCACCAGCCTCAGGCGCAAGTGCTCCTTTCAAGGCCGCCAAACTATCCGATCCGATAAACAAATCGTAATTTTCAGAAAATTTAAAGTTAAAAAAAGAGTTCTTTAAGACGCGAGCCATTTCAGCTTCATCTTCAGAACGACCGACACCGGCGAGGCAACATCCAATGCTCACCACCTCTGATGGCGAGATGGAATAATGCTCCATTCCAGCCTTGAGTAATGATACTAACCGAATTCCTGTCCCTTCAAAGCCGATTACATGTGGATTACTCCCTTTTCCTGTAATCATCTTGGGGTCTGAAGGGAGTGTATCACGATCAGCTTCAAGAAAAAGGCATGTCGTTTTGGTTCCTCCTCCGTCAATCCCAATCACATAACTCATGGACTTCCTCCAAATTGTTTTGTTGTTTTCATTATAGGTTCTCTGAATTTTTATGTCTACTTATTGATTTATATACCGTAATTTTATTTTAAAAAGATGCCGAGAAGTGTCGTTCAGTGCCTGAAATCCTCAATGTTAGGGAAGGATAAGCTGATGGTAACAATGTCACAACTTCTACTAATATAACAACTTCGGGTAATTTGATATAGGGAGTCTTTCAACCCCTACGTTTAGTAAAAATATACCAAATAGTAACCTTTCTATTAAAGCCTATGGACATGCGAAACTTATTGAATTTGTGTGAGAAAAGTCACGGCTGAGGTATAGGCTGTTTATATTTTCAGAAAATACAAATAGTTCTATATAATCTGTATACTTATTCCTTTATTCCCTATAATTGGTTACATTCTTGCAAGGAGGTTGGAATATGAAGAAAAAATACGTGATTCCCGTGGCGGCTCTATCTTCCGCATTATTAATGGGAACGATAGCCCCTACTAAAACATCCGCAATCAGTCCACAAGCACAAACAGAAGTACAGCAAAAGAAGATACATAAAGCAAATGAAAACAAACCCTTTTTTGTGAAAGAGAAACAAGCAGAAAAGCAATCAGCTGCAAACGAAAAGGCTGCAAAAGCTCACCTTAATAAAAATAAAACCAAGTTCAAGATTGATCATCCTGAAGAAAGTTTAGGGTCAACGGTAGTTACCAAGGATGATTTGGGAATGACTCATGTGAAACTACAACAAGAGAAAAACGGAGTCCCTGTAGAAGGTCATGAAGTTGTTGTTCATTATAATAGTGACAACCGTCCACAATCTGTTAGTGGACATTTTAATCAATCGGTCGAAGATGAGGAGATTTCAGTGGCAGCCTCTCTTTCTGAAGGCGAAAGTATAAAAATTGCTAGAAAAGCTGTCAAGGCACCTGAACAACTCGTAACCTCTCCATCCTCTGATCTTGTAATCTATCCTTTCAATGATCAAAACCATCTCGCATATAAAGTGAATGTCAATTTCCTAGGCGAAAATCCAGGCAATTGGTTTGTTTATGTAGATGCGAATAGTGGGGAAGTCGTCGACCAGTATAATGCGCTCATGCATGCGAAAGACTATAAATCTGCCAAAGGCTCTGGATTAGGTGTCTTAGGGGGGCATCGTCTCCTTCATATCACCCACAAAAAAGATAAAGCGATTAGTAACCAAACGAATTTCTTTTTATATGACAACTCCCATGAGGATTTGGAGGGAATTTTTACATACGACCTGAAAAATCAGTGGGCCTATGGAGGACTTCCTGGTGAATTGTTCCATTCTGAAGATGCCTCTTTCAAGAGTGACTATGAAAGACCTGCCGTTGATGCACATTATAACTCGGAGGCTGTGTACGAATATTTCCTGGAAGAACATGGCCGTAACTCAATTGATGGGGAAGGTATGGCCATTAAATCAACTGTTCACTACGGGGAAGATTATAACAATGCTTTTTGGAACGGAGAGCAAATGACCTACGGAGACGGAGATGGAGAATTTTTTGTTCCATTGTCTGCTGGGCTTGACGTGGCTGCCCATGAAATGACCCATGGTGTGACTACTCATTCTGCGGGATTGAAATATCGTAACCAGTCTGGCGCCTTAAACGAAGCCTTCTCTGACATATTCGGGGCATTGGTGGATGAAGAGGATTGGGAAGTTGGAGAGGATATCATGGCAGATGCAGCGAAAGCATCTGGCCGCACATCGCTTCGCAGTCTAAGTAATCCTAGCAAGTATCCAGTTGGGGATGATTATGTTCCATACGGAGATGGGAGCGGCATGTATCCTTCCCACATGGACGAGTACTATGACCTTCCGATTGAACTAGATAATGGTGGGGTTCATATTAACTCATCAATCATCAATCATGCTGCTTACATTACAGGAGAACAAATCGGTAAAGAAAAACTCGGTCAAATCCATTATCGTGCTCTCACTGTTTATTTGACACCTGATTCGGATTTCAGTCATGCGAGAGAGGTACTGATCCAATCCACTATTGACCTTTATGGGGAGAACAGTGAAGAAGCTCAAGCTACAGCCGATGGGTTCGATCAAGTCGGAATCACGGAATAAAATATAGGAGTGATATTCATGAAGAAACAAGTATTCGCAGTTGTCAGTTCCCTTGCACTAGCTACAAGTATTGCTCTCCCGGCCTCTGCGGCAGGGAACCATCCTGGCACGCCTACTCAACAAACGTATAATAGCTCTGGTTTCACTGATCATGAGCAATTGGGTAAAAAGCTGCAACAGCTGGAAAAATCCAGCCAGGGTCTTGTGGAAGTAAATGTAGCCGGCCAATCGAACAAGGGTCTTGATATCTATCAAGCAAGGGTTGGAAGTGGCGACCGAGTCATTCTCATAGAAAGTGAGATCCACGGAAATGAAAAAACAGGGACAGAAGCTATCTTGAACCTATTAAGCTACCTAGGTTCAAGCAACTCGCCACAAGCTAAGAAAATCAGAGAAGAAGTGACCCTTGTCACACTACCGAAAATGAACCCTGACGCATCAGAGTTGGACCGCCGTGGCAATGCTATGTCCTGGGAAGAGGTCATAGAAGATTTCCCTCAGCTAGAGGGAGCAGCTGGACCTACATGGAACCATTATTATGATAGGTCCCTTCAAGGAGATGACTATACCTCCCAGCCAGGGTTTGACGTGAACCGGGATTTCAATCCCGATCTAGACTATGTCCCACAAGCGGAAGATGTGCCAGGTTCCTCTTCCGAACCAGGATGGTACCTCACACCTGAAGCTCAAACGGTCCGTGACGTCTATAAAGAGCTTCAAGAAGAATTCGGAAAAGTAGATGTGTTTGTCGACCTTCACCACCAGGGGCTCTATTATGTAGACGGTACAAGTGAGCCAGTTACTCTATCTCTATCAGGCCAATTCGTTCCGGATCCATCAAGTAAAGCTGGAGAAAAATACTCCGAATATGCAGGTAATTACAATTACGATTTTTCCCGTCAGTTGAATCTGGCAGCCTATGACGCTTTACAAGAAATGGGTAATTCTCCTTTTGATAACATCACGCTGTACAGTCAGGGTCTTGATCTTCCAGGAACAGCTCTCGGTTCTTTTGCTTTAAATGGCAGCGGTACTGTTCTTTTTGAAGTGACAGGACAAACCCAAAGTATGGGTCAAAAGAAAAAGGGGATGCTAGTGAAAGCAGTAGAAACCGGTTTGACAGGGATTATTGAAGGAGTGGCTGATGGTAGTGTAGAGGAACTAGATGCTGAACGATATGAAGAAATTCCTGAAACTTCTTATTCCCCAGGTTTGTAATAGAAAGGAGAGAACCCAAGAATTCGGGTTCTCTTTTTTGTTGTGTTTTTGTGCCTGATTTCCACTATGTTAGAGAAGTAAAGGATATATCAACCGTTTGATCACACATAAAAAAGTACCTGACCCTCAACAAGGGAACAGGCACTCCATTCATTATTGATAATTCACAATCGCAGGACTTGGATCGAGCTTCACCACTTCTTCTGGTGTCATCACTGGCTCATCCTTATCATAGAAAATTTTAAAACCACCATACTGGGAAGGTTTATCACGTACGTATTTTTTATATAGCGCCATTTTATCGGTAGAGGAGCCCCAGCCATCAAAGTTAAGCGCTACTTCCACGTTGTCTGTCGGCTGAATCGCTTCTTTATTTGTCAGCACATGTTCCGTAAACTGGTGAACAAGTATGAATTTATCTGGCAGATTATTTTCTTCGGTCAGCTTGGATACATATTCAACCGCTTCCTGGACTTTCGCTCCATCGACCGTGCCGAGATCTTCCCCAGGTACTTGGCCTTCTTCCACTTGGAATTCGGTATCGATCGCCAGGTGGACGTTCGGGTGCTTGAGCCATTTCTCAATACTCTTCACCTGATTCATAATCGTATCCGTACCGAGCTGGATATCGAGAAGAACAAGCGCATCATGCTTCTCCGCGAGATCTACATATTCCTCAATCTTTTCGTCCGAGAGCTTACTGACATACGTTCCATCAGGCCCAGGGGCGCGTTGAGCCATGGTCGTAATCAGCTCGATCGTAGGAATGGCCGGGCGTTCTGGATCAGCATCCGAATAAGCCTGTGCCTGCTCCTTGAGCTGCTTCATAAACTCCTCCGGCTCCAAGGTTCCGAGAATTCCCATGGTCTCCGTCAGAGGGGTGCCATAATAAGTCACAAGCCTGTGATTTTTCAGCGGTCCATCTGTCTTATCTTCCATACCCTTGGATAGCGTCTCTCCAGCAGGGACAGAACGTGCCGTGTCACCACCACGGATAGCCTGTGGGGCCGGCATGTTTTTAAGCTCTTCCTCCGACAACTTTTCTTTTAGAGGAACCGCATCTTCTGATGGCTCTAACGCCTGGTAAGGAGGCTCCTGCTCTTTTTGTTCTGGTACATTTTCTTTTTTAGGGGCATTCTCCGCCTCTTCTGCAGACTGTTCCGCGCAAGCTCCTAGAAGAACGATGAGTAAGGCTCCAAGTAACAAATTTAAGAATGGTTTCATGAGGTCGAACACTTCCTTTGAATGTAAAAGTTGGGTTAGTAGGTATAATATAGAAGAATGCTAACATATTTTTCATAGTTTGAGGCTCTTGTAACGAGATTGAAAAAGAATGATAAAAATGCAGAAACTCAGTGTGAAGAGGTTCTGCTTTTCTGCCTTTTCCCAGCGATTTTATCATTTAAACCCTGTCACGTACCCTTTAGTTCGCTAACCCACCGGGGGGCAGGCACCAAAAAAGCACCAGAGAAAAAGAAGATATTGAGACCAGTATTTTGTATGATACTATAATTCTTATATAATAAAAGAATAAAACTTCCATTTCAAAACTAGAAAGAAGGATCACACGTGTCAAAGGCTGTAACGATCATCCTGCAAATCATAGGATTATACGTCATTTATCTATTAGGAACACTTATCCAAACCACTTTCCATCTGTTCATCCCAGGCAGTGTCATCGGCCTGATCATTCTATTCGCACTCCTGTCTTTCAAACTAGTGCCAGATCGCTGGCTGAAGCAAGAGGTAGGATTCATGATTACTCATCTGCCGTTCTTTTTCATCCCAGCGACAGTCGGGGTTATGAGCTATGCGTATGTATTCGAGGGAAAAGGAGCGCTCTTGATTTTTATCGGTCTGTTCAGTACGGCCCTGGTGATGGGGATTTCCGGTTTTGTCGCTCAGTGGATGACGCGAAGGAGGGAAGCAGCCCATGAATGAATTTCTGATAGCTGCTCTTATCATCGGTATGACGATCCTTATCTACCGTGGGGCATTGTTCATTTACCGTCGGTTCCGCCGGATCTATACGGCTCCGATCATCCTGTCAACAGTGATGATCATCGTTTTGCTGCTATCCTTTCACCTTCCTTATGAGACGTACATGGTAGGGGGGAAATGGATCGATCATTTGCTTGGCCCAGCCGTCGTTGCACTTGCTTTTCCGCTTCATCAGTACCGTGAGATTTTGAAAAAAATGCTCCTGCCGATTTTAACGGGGACGTTGATCGGTGCGTTCATCGGGGTCACTTCTGGACTCCTGCTCAGCAAGTGGGCGGGTTTCAGTGAGTTGATCATCCATTCGATTGTTCCGAAATCAGTGACGACCCCTGTGGCGATGTCAATTGCTGAATCAAGTGGTGGGGTGATGCCGCTCGCGGCTGTTTTCGTCATGATCGCAGGGATTGGCGGGGTGCTGATTCATCCAGTGGTAATGCGCTATGCCGGTCTGACCCATCCACTTGGAAAAGGGGTCGGTATGGGGAGTGCTTCCCATGCAATCGGGACAGCGACGTCAATGGAACGTGATCCGCTTGAGGGGTCTGTCAGTACGATTGCGATGGTGTTAAGTGCTGTCATCGTTTCGGTCATGGCTCCTGGATTAACACTGCTTCTCATGTGAAAAAAGTGTCTGCTCTCTTCATATGAGGGCAGACACTTTTTAGCTTACTAAGGAAGCGTGTCCTTTTGTTCGTTCTTATTTCTTCGGCCATATGAAATGACTGGCCGCTATTAAAAAATCGATCCCCAAAACTACCGTCCAGAGCTTAAGGGCACTGGAGAGCGCTTCAGTTCGAGAGGGATCGCCAATGAGAAAAATCAGGCTGACAAGAAAAGCGGCACCGATCACATAGGCAAGCACATGCTGCAGCCAGCTTTTGAAATAATGTTTAGCATGGGGGATGCCGGAAAGCTTTTGAGGGCGGGGACCTTCTTTCGTTATGTAATATTGGAACCTCACATCAGCCCATTCGATCATGCTTTTGCCGAAAGCAATCGACACACCGATATAAACGGCGGCAATCGCATGTGCGATCGTTGCTGTGGCACCGGTCCATAAGTGGACACTTGTTGCCACAAGTAAAATCAAATCAATCACCGGGGTTAAAGCAAGTAAAAAGAGTCCTGCTTTTTTCTTTTTGAAAATATACCGTGTCACCAGCCCGGCGGCGATGACGACCCAAAAGCCGACTTCACTTGCGACGATCATCCAGGCGATCATATCCAATTGTACTCCCTCCCTGAAACGTTTCATGTATTATTTGACACTTCTTATACGTTTCATACCTATGAAGGGTTTCATAGAAGGAGAGACTAATATATCTTGTGAAGTTAGCTTATTGCCGAATCCAAAGACCCGTCGTGGTAAAATAGTGCGCCGACTTCTTGGGAACCAGGGTTACCAACGGGGGGATACGTCCACATTAGTTAAAGATTGCAAGGGAAAATCAACCTTCCTACCATTTATTCTCCATAGAGGCTATAGGATGGTGCATGGATTTTCTCCTGAATCAGCCCACAACAAACAAAAGGATAGAGTGGTCAGTTGAAAAAGCTATGAAAATATGAAAAGTGAAAGCATCTTGATATACTTATAATTATAATAATTTTCAGAAAGGTGGAAGGTCATGCAATACAACCGCTTAGGAAAAACAGGATTAGAAATCAGTGAGCTCAGTTTCGGTACATGGGCGATTGGCGGAAGCTGGGGCAGTACGGATGATAAAGAAGCACTGAAGGCTCTAGAGCAGGCGATGGATCATGGGGTGAACTTTTTTGATACTGCCGATGTTTACGGGATGGGACACAGTGAAGAGCTGCTTGCTGAAGCTACGAAGGGAAAAGAATCAGAAATTCATATCGCCTCTAAATTCTGCAGGCAAGGAGACATAGAGGATCCGAAAACCTACTCGATGGAACAGGTGTCTACCTATTTGGATGACAGTTTGCGGAGGTTAAACCGTGAACAGATCGATCTTTATCAAATTCATTGTCCACCTATGGAAATCTTAAAGGATGGATCTGTTTTTGAAGTGTTGGAACGTTTAAAGGAAAGCGGAAAAATCAGGGATTATGGTGTAAGTGTAGAAACAGTGGAAGAAGGATTGTATGTATTAGAGAACTCCAATGCAAGCACGTTACAGGTCATCTTCAATCTTTTTCGACAAAAGCCATTGGAGAGGCTGTTTCCGGAAGCAAAGGAAAAAGACGTCGGTATCCTCGCTCGGGTCCCCCTTGCCAGTGGTCTATTGACTGGGAAGTTTTCGAAATCTCATACATTTGAAGAGGATGATCATCGTCGCTTTAACAGGGATGGAAAAGCCTTTAATGTAGGAGAGACCTTTGCTGGCCTGCCTTTTGAACGAGGTGTCGAGCTTAGTGAAGAACTCTCCTGGATAGAAGAAGGTCGCGGAAATCGGACGCGTGCGGCGTTGAAGTGGGTGATGCAGCAGCCAGGTGTAACAAGTGTCATCCCTGGTTTTAAGAACGTCAAACAAGTGGAGGACAACTTGCAGGCGGTTCAAGCACAACCATTCCATACGGAAGAGCTTAAGCAACTGCGGAAGTTTTATGAAGAAAACGTCCACTCCCACATTCGCGGGGGCTATTAAAGGAGGAAGCTTGTTTTTTCTTCTTTAATAAATAAGTGGACAGAAAAATATCACTGGGTCCTCTACTGAAATTCCGTCAAGGGCAGTCCGGTGATCAGTTGTAAGGTCTTTTATTGGGAGACAGACCCGCCGGTATCAAGGGATTCCCGTCTGTAAACCTCTGCGTGCGGCCCGTGGAGTTTTATTTCGTATGCTTCTCCCAATCTCTCCTTTTGATTAATCATTATTATTGCTACTCTTCAGTATATTTATTTTTTAGGAATGTCCTCTCTGACAATGAGTGGGTAGTAAATAATTTCTAACTCTGTCACCAAATATTTAAATTTTTTGATAATAGTGATACACTGAGAGGAGATAAAAAAATGCTGGAAAGATGTGTGCTGAGGCGGAAAGTGTCTGAAAAAGGCAGCAGTGACGGCATCTTTTCTGTAGACATAGGGAGTATGAAGGGAAATGAGCAAAGATTATTCGAAGACAGATGTGATCTTAATTGGTGCAGGAATTATGAGTGCAACATTGGGTTCCTTGCTGAAAGAATTAGTGCCGGACTGGAATATTCGCGTGTTTGAAAAACTTGGAAGTGCCGGAGAAGAAAGCTCCAACGTATGGAACAATGCGGGGACGGGTCATGCAGCACTGTGTGAGTTGAATTATACGAATGAAAAGCCGGATGGCACAATCGATTTAGGGAAAGCCATTAAAGTCAATGAACAATTTCAAGTCTCGAAACAGTTTTGGTCTTATCTTGTGAACAGCGACCGGATTGCGAATCCACAGGATTTCATCATGTCCTTGCCTCATATGAGTTTTGTGCGCGGGAAGCAAAATGTAGAATTTCTTAGAAAGCGCTTTAACAAGATGGCTGCTAATCCCTTGTTCCAGGATATTGAATTTTCTGATGATCCCGAACAATTGAAAGAATGGATTCCTTTGATTATGAAAGACCGCGTGCTAAGTGAACCAATCGCGGCTACAAAAATCGATGCCGGGACCGATGTGAACTTCGGTTCATTGACTCGCAAGATGTTCGATCACCTGGAAAACAGAGACCTGGAAGTCAACTATAAGCATAGTGTCGAGGATATCACGAGGAACAGTGATGGCACATGGGAAGTGAAAGTCCACGACATGGCAAATAATAAAATCGAATACCATACGTCCAACTTCGTTTTTATCGGTGGCGGAGGTGGGAGTTTACATCTCTTACAAAAAACTGGTATCCCGGAATCCAAAAACATTGGAGGATTTCCGGTGAGTGGGTTGTTTATGGTGTGCAACAATCCGGATGTCATCGCTGAACATCATGCCAAAGTGTATGGAAAAGCGAAAGTAGGCGCGCCGCCAATGTCTGTGCCGCACCTGGATACCCGACTGATTGATGGCAAGCAAAGCTTACTATTCGGTCCTTTTGCTGGATTCTCCCCGAAGTTTTTGAAAAACGGCTCTTTATTGGATTTAGTTACATCCGTCCAAAAGGATAACCTTTTCACTATGATGGCAGCGGGAGTCAAAAACGCTTCTCTCACAAAGTATTTGATTGAACAGGTGATCCAATCGAAAGAACAACGTATGGAAGAACTGCGGGAGTTCATCCTGACAGCCAAAGCGGAAGATTGGGATCTTGTTACTGCCGGTCAGCGGGTCCAAGTGATCAAGGATACTAAAGGCGGTAAAGGAACGCTCCAGTTCGGTACAGAAGTGGTCAGTTCCGCCGACGGTTCGATCGCTGCTTTGCTTGGTGCCTCACCTGGAGCGTCCACAGCAGTTTCCGTCATGCTTGAAATGATGGAAAGGTGTTTCCCTCAGCATATCAATGAGTGGGAGCCGAAAATCAAAGAAATGATTCCTTCCTATGGAAAAGCGCTGGTGGAAAATCCAGACCTGATCCGTGAAGTTCATACAACGACAGATCAGGCGCTTGGATTGAACCATTACACAGAAGCACAGTCGATATAAAATACAATAAAAAACAGGAGTATGCGGAGCGGTTTAGGCTCCCCATATTCCTGTTTTTTTGGGTTTTCTCTATCTAACCAGTGCCAGTAAAAGGGGCGGTTCGATTCTCTGATTGAAAAGAAAGGTCTGACTTTTGCTTATTAGTTAGGGAGCTTGTTGATTGCATCCTCATCGATCATCCTATCTATCGCTCTTGGGGATCTGTTTCTGAGTTACTTAGCGGCTGGACTCTTTGGCTGCTCCTATATCTTTTTAACCGGTGTTCTTCTTGTTTGGGGAATCCGTGTATTTATTACGAATGCTTCTTTAGGAATTGGTGTCCCTTTTTTACTTTTGGCGGTCGGACAAGTCATAGGTTCCATATTCGCCGGATGGTTTATCGGGGCATAGGGGCTTATTAGGAAGTAGCAAATGCAGCAGAAACTTTGGAAGAGGGGGAGGGGAGAAGGAAGGAGCTGACTTTAAGAGTGTTCCTTCCATTCACACCGCATTATAATTTGAGTCCCCTTTAACTCCGCTGTTAGGTTCCCGTTCATTTTTTCCATAAGGCTTTTGGCTATCGGTAAACCGAGTCCTGTCCCCTTTTTAGTCCTTGTATGGTCGGCTTTATAAAAACGATCAAATAAATGGGGGAGATCCTGTTCCTCGAAATGATTCGCAGAGTTACAGACATTCAGGTAAATGGATTGATTTTCTTGGCTTAACTGAATAGTTACATGGCCTGTAGAATACCTGAGGGCATTCATCGTTAAGTTCTCAATCACCCGTTTGACCGCAGATGGATCGGCATAAATGAATAGGTCCTCCTCTGGCGTGTGTATATCAGGTGTCAGATTTCTTTGATTAAATTCTTCATAAAATCCTAATAGCACATCGAGGGCTAATGAATTTAATTCAACCCTTTCGTACTTTAACGGGTAATCCATCTGCTCGATTAGCGATAACTCAAAAAAGTCCTCGAGCAGTACTTTTAATCTTTTCGCGCTATTTTTAATAATACCTGTATATTCATGTTTTAATTCTTTAGTGATTTCATCGGACTCCAGGAACTGTATGTAGCCGAGAATGGAAGTCATAGGTGTACGGATGTCATGTGAAATATAGGAAATCGCCTGTTTTAGTTCGTTTTCAGATGAGCGCTTTTCAGCCTGTGCATTTTTTGTTAAATCGATTTGTCTATTGATTTCTTCAGCAAGTTTCTCCAGATCTTTGTCATAGAAGTGAATATTTATTTTCTTAGAGGTTATTTCTCTGTTGATTTCGTAGAGTTGCAGTGCTGTTCTTTTAATTTCCTTCTTCAGGAAATAGTGACGGATGAGCAGGAAGATCAATACCAATAGAATCAATACTGTTAATAAAAACGTCATCTTGCTCACCCACTTTCTTTTCTTACTTGATTTCTTTCTTATAGAAAAGGATGCTGCCTATGAGTCCAGATCCGAGAAATGTCAATAGGGGGACGAGGGTCATTGTCACCCATTCACTAGTATTGAGCTGACTTGCATTAGTTATATCATAAACGAGTCTGAAGACCGAATTATGAATGACAGGTTCAAAGAACGGAACTTTTGCAGCTAACACCTGCAAGGGCCAATCAACTAATAAGAACAACAAAAGCAAAAATCCTATCGTTTTACCGCTATCCGTGAAAATCGTTGCGAAAATCATCATGATTGAAGCAAAGCCCGCCCCATAAAACGCAATCAAACTGACCGTCTGTAAATAGAATGTCAGTGAAGGCATCTCATTAAAGCCGAAATAAATAGCACTGGCTCCCGTCATGATGAGAGGTAATATTAATGAGAGAATTACTGCCCCGACAGAAAACATAATTAATTTAGCAAAATAAACCCGAATCCTGCTATTACCAGAAGAGACGATGCTTTTCATCGTGCCGAGCGAGTATTCACTCGTAATAAAGAACCCGGCAAGAATGCTTGGAATGAGCTTTATGATGTCTGTGTGAACGCTGAGAACGGTGTTCAGGTAGTAGCCCCTGATCGTAGGAAGACCTGGCTGATTTCCATCGAACTCCAAAAGCGGGAATAGTAGAGCGACGGTCGTTAAGAGAATGGCTAAGACACGAAACGATTGATCATTCTTCAATTTGAACCATTCGGATTTGAGGAGGTTACCCATGTTGGACACCCCCGATCCGGTGGGAAAAATAAGTCTCTAAGTCTTCCCCCATAAGCATGAGTTCTTCAATGACCAATCCTTGCTGGACAAGAGTTTGAGAGACTTCTCCGGGGGGATTAATAGGATCGAACATTTTAATAGAGCCATTAGGCATCACTTCAAAGTTGGTCGTTTTAAAGTGACTTTCTAACACAGTAGCAGCTTTGTTTGGATCGTTCACCTTAATATGCAAGTATTGTTGACACTTTTCATTCAATTCCTTTAATGATAACTGTTCAATCAACTTTCCATTATGAATAATTCCATAATGGGTAGCCAATAAATGTAATTCGCTTAATATGTGGCTTGAAATTAAAATGGTAATGTCGTGTTCTTCGTTAAGTTTTCTTAATAAACTTCGTATTTCTACGACTCCCATAGGGTCTAGCCCGTTGATGGGTTCATCAAGAATAAGGAACTCCGGATCGCCCAATAAAGCAATAGCGATGCCCAATCGCTGCTTCATCCCTAAAGAAAAGTTTTTAGCCTTTTTCTTCCCTGTATTCTGTAAACCTACGAGCATCAGGGTTTTTTCAATGCATTCTTTCCCGGGGATTCCCTTTAAAAGACGGTGGGCTTCTAAGTTTTCAGCGGCTGTCATGTTAGGGTATAAAGCTGGACCCTCTATAATGGTGCCTATTCTTTTTCTAGTTTGTATTAAGGCCCGTTCACTCGTGTCCCCAAATAACTCAAGGGAACCTGCTGTCGGCCTGGCAAGTCCGCATACCAACCGGATCAAGGTAGATTTACCGGCACCGTTTTGACCGATAAAACCGTATATGGCTCCTTTTTTAATGGAAATATTCACTTTATCAAGCGCCATCGTACTCTTGTATTTCTTAGATAAGTGGTTGGTTTTAAGTACATATTCATTCATATCGTTTTCCTCCTTGTCTCCCTATTCAAAAGCGATTATTGTTGCACACTTTTCACTATAAGGAGAAAAACATAAGAAAGTATAAAGGGAATCCTTAAGAAAACATTAAGTTTTCAATGTGTAGCCCATTCCCCAAACCGTTTCTATATATTCTTCAGAAGGGTCCGCAGTTGAGAGTTTACTCCTTAAGTTACTCATATGGACATTGATGGTATTATCATCTCCATAATACTTCTCTTTCCACACACTTTCGAACAGATTGGCTTTTGTAAATACTTTTTTGGGGGAGGAAAGAAGTAATACTAAAATGTTATATTCCCGGGCTGTTAAAGACAGATCCTTGCCATGTAACCAGGCCTTCTGAAGGTCAGTATCGAGGACAAGGTTTTTATGACGGAACTCACTAGATTCCTGGTCCGTCATCCTTTGATATCTTCTTAAGCAGGAATCGATTCTGGCAGAGACCTCCTCCACATCAAATGGTTTTGTAATATAGTCATCGGCTCCTGCCCTTAGAGTATCTACTTTCGTTTGAGTCTCTTGTTTAGCCGAGATAATGATGACTGGAGTAGGCTTTTCTCCATTTACCTTTTTGAGGATTTCTTCACCGGAAAGTCCAGGAAGCATGAGATCCAGTAAGACCATGTCCCATTGTTGTTGATCTATATAAATCGTTGCCTCTGTTCCTGAGTAGGCAGGTTTTGGAGTATAACCATTTTTTTTGATGATATTACAAAGTAATCGATTGATGTCGCTATCGTCTTCCACCACTAGTATGCTTTTCGGAACAGTCATCTATTTCCACTCCCCTTTTCTACAATCTTCTTTTCTTACAGGAATAGACCTAATTATAATTTAACAAATGAGAATATGGAATTGGAGGCTTCCAATGAGTATGCCGAATCCCAGGATCAGGAAGTAAGAAACCAGGAGTTTTTATTATTGATTTCATGACCATGATCAATTTTAAAAATACAGTTGCAAAACGACATCGGTGTCGATATAATGAAAGTAATAAAACGACACAGGTGTCGATTTAATGGGAGAGGGGCTCATCATATGAAACGTTTAATGAAAAACAAAGGGTACATGACACTGATGTCGGCACAGGCGATTTCCAGTATTGGTGATTGGCTTAGTATTGTTGCGATTATTACGCTTGTCGGGTTGAAATGGAATGCCTCACCGCTTCAGGTTTCATTCGTCTTCCTTTGCCTGGCAGTACCGATGGCGTTGTTCGGACCTGTAGCTGGTATCATAGCTGACCGTTTCAGCAGGAAAACGCTTATGATTGCATCTGATGTTGTAAGAGCAGCTTTAATTTTGGTTTTGACCATCGCTACATCCCTTTGGATGGTGTACGCGACATTGCTTACTATCGGAATCTTCTCTGCATTATTCATACCCGCAAAAAACGGTAAGCTCAAAGAAGTGGTCGCAGAAGAAGACATGAAGGGGGCGATGTCGATCACCTCGATGATCGATTCGTCAACAAAGATTCTCGGCCCACTTATAAGCGGCTTGCTTGTTACTGTATTCGGGGCCCAGCAAGTGTTCATCATCGACTCGGCTACGTTCCTTGTTTCCGCTGTCATCCTTTTATTTATTCCGAATGCCGTTCGTTTGGAAACTCTGGATGAGGAAAAAGAAGAAAGCTCGTTCAAGCAAGAGTTCGTTCTCGGTTTTTCTTTTCTTAAATCGAGCCGTTTTATGATGACCGGTTTGATCCTGGTGGGGCTCAGCCTCTTGATACTTCAATCAGCAGATTCCCAGTTGATCGTCTTGATCAGAGAATTGTCGTACGCTTCTCCTGATTTATTCGGCTACCTTGTGACAGGATCTGGCTTTGGCATGTTCCTCGCTGGTTTTCTTTTAGCCAAAAAGACGGACTATAAAGCATACCCGCTCATGCTTCTTGGTGTCTGTGGAATCGGCGCTAGTTTTGGTATTATGGGATTACTCACCCACTACGACCTTAGTTATTCGATCATTTGGGGACCTGCATTAGGATTTACCGCCGGATTCTCGGCAAGTCTGATTTTTGTCCCTTTCCAGGCCACTGTTCAAGTGAACACGCCTGTCCATATGACCGGCCGTGTGTTCGGTGTTATCAATAGTGTAATGACAACAGCAACCATCATCGGCCCTCTTCTTGGAGGATGGATTGCCACAATCATCGGTGTCATACCGACCTTCACAATTACAGCAAGTCTTTTAATCTTTGTATCTCTCATTGGATGGATGACAAAACGAAAAGTTGAACGGGGGAATGCAGATGTCTCCAAGAGTAAGCAAGGAGCACCTGAAGCAACGACGAGCTGATATTATGGAAGCAGCCACCAAAGTCTTCATCGAACATGGTTATGAACATACGACCATGAAGCATATCATGGAAGCTGCAGGTGTCAGTCGCGGAGGACTCTATCAGTATTTTTCAAACAAAGAAGATTTGTTCGAAGCCCTTTTGGAAGAGGGGCTTAGTGAAGAAGCAATTACCACTGGGGTTTCACTTGAAAAAGGGGGCTCTCACTGGACATTGCTGATGCAGCTGATGTTCGGAGAAGACGGCAATCCAGATACGGAAATGGACCCCCTCGCTCCGAGCAAGCTTGAATTTTTCATCACCGGACGTAATGACATGCGGCGTCGTGCTTATGGAGAAAAACGTTATGAGAAGGGTCTCCAAATTTATAATGAAATCATAAAAGCCGGTCAAGAATCCGGGGAATTCAGTGATCACTATGACAGCGAGTTGATAGCAAGGTCACTGATTACATTTGTCGATGGGCTGGCCCTGGATCACGCGATTCTACCGGAAGAGAAAGTGAAATTAAAAGAGCAATCTGCTTTGTTTGTTGATTATTTGAAGATGGCATTAGGTGTGTCCTCCTCATCGTGAGGGGGATTTTTTGATTTTAATTAAGCAGGCGTTTAAAACCAATTTTAATAGTACTACGACCGTCATCAGAAATCAAAACTGTGGAAATCTATAATGTACTGGTGGTTAAACTCAATAGACAAATTTGTAATTGTGTTTGAGGGAAGGGAGAATCTATGGTTATCACAAAAACCAAAATAGAGGGGGTTTTTTCGGCTTTAGAAAGCCTTTTTTCTTTTATGGGTGGTATTTGTTAGTGGTAAATATAATAAATCTAAAATTTATGACAAAAAATGGTCGGAATTCACTGTCAATTCTGCTATCATTCCTATATAGTAATATTTAATAACAATATACATAATTTCTTATCCAGAAAGGTGGAGGGACTGGCCCGATGAAACCTTAGCAGCAGACTTTAAAGAAGTACTGTGCTAATTCCAGAAGCGATTGGCTTGTAGATAAGAAGAGAAATGCTCTGTACATTATTCAGCCCCTCTTCTTATAAGAAGAGGGGCTGTTTTCGTTTCATGGAGTATGACAAATCCAAAGGGAAGAAGGGGTAAACATGTCTGTAACAACAAAAAAGAATGTGAAGAGAGCACCATTTAAAGGAGATCACGTAGGGAGTTTCCTGCGTCCAGAACGACTGAAAGCGGCCCGTACAAAACGAGCTAATGGAGAAATCACAGAACAGGAATTACGTCAGATAGAAGACGAAGAGATTGTTAAATTGGTAGAAAAGCAAAAAGAAGCGGGGGTGAAAGCTGTGACAGACGGAGATTTCCGTCGTAGTTGGTGGCACTTTGATTTTCTGGAAGGTTTAGATGGTGTGGAGGGCTATGAGGCAGACAGTGGTCTGAAATTTGACGGAGTCGAAACGAAAGCGCGAGGAATCAAAATCACTGGAAAAGTAGGATTTACTGATCATGTGATGATTGAACATTTCCGTTTTCTTAAAGGAATTGCCGGCGATTCGGTTGCTAAATTAACCATACCAAGTCCGAATATGCTTTTCTTCCGTGCGAAACGTGAAGAAGGAATTTATGAGAGTGATGAAGTCCTCGTCGACGATTTGGTCACGGCCTATCAAGGATTCATTGAGAGAATATATGAGGAAGGCTGCCGCTACCTGCAACTGGATGATACTTCATGGGCGACATTTTTTTCGGAGGAAGGCCGTGCTTCCATTGAAGAGAAAGGACATAATCCGGAAAAAGTCGCTGAACTGTGTGCCCGTGCAATCAATGAATCGATTGCCAACAGACCAGAAGACATGCTCGTCACGATGCATATCTGCCGCGGCAATTTTCGCTCCACATTCATGACGAGTGGCAGCTATGAGGCTCTTTCGGAAACAATTTTCGGAGGATTGGATGTCGATGGTTTATTCTTGGAGTTTGATGATGACCGCTCGGGCGGCTTTGAGCCTCTACGTCATGTAAACCGTACAGATCTCTCCATTGTACTCGGACTAATCACCTCAAAATTCGGGGAACTGGAAGACCCGGAAAAAGTGAAAGCTAGGATTCAGGAAGCTGCTAGTTATGTGTCGTTGGATCAGCTTTGTCTTAGTCCACAATGCGGATTTGCTTCTACGGAAGAAGGAAATGAAATCACGGAAGAACAACAATGGGCAAAAGTACGCCATGTCGTAAACATTGCCGAGGAAGTGTGGCAGGAAGGTTGAATGTGCTTTGAGTAAGGCCTATGCATCTGCGCGGTTCATTGGGCAGATCTTTGAGAATGTTTCATCTTTATAATAGTTGGATATACAACTATATGTGTGTGATTAAAGGAGGAATAGACTCATGAAATCATTAGAAAATGCACTGAAACATAAAGTAGGTATGGGTACAGCACCTTTAGGAAATATGTTTCGGGACGTTCCGGAAGAAGAGGCACGAGAAACGCTTCAAACCGCTTGGAATCAAGGCGTTCGTTATTTCGATACGGCCCCTTTTTATGGGGCTGGTTTAGCGGAGATGCGTGTAGGTGACGTGTTATCCCAATATAACCGTGATGACTACGTGCTAAGCACCAAAGTCGGCCGTTATATGACCGAAGAAACGGAGAGAAATGAGGAAGGCTTGTTTGAACATGGACGTAATAATAAAGTCATTACCGATTACTCAGAAGAAGCGACGAAGAGATCAATCGAACAAAGTCTGGACCGCTTGAAAACAGACCGCTTAGACATGGTCTTCGTTCATGATGTTTCTCCTGATTTTCATGGAGATGAATGGACCGCGAAGTTTGAAGAAGCTAGAAAAGGAGCCTTCCGTGTGTTATCCCGTCTGCGTGAAGAAGGCGTCATCCGCTCCTGGGGGCTGGGTGTCAATACGACGGAGCCGATCGAACTCGCGATGGAGCTTGAGGAAACAAGGCCGGATGTCTGCCTGTCCGCCACTCAATACACCTTGATTCAGCACGACAAAGCCTTACAGCGTATGATGGTAAAAGCGGAAGAGAAAGATGTGGATATTGTCGTTGGCAGCCCTTATAATTCCGGTGTCTTGCTTGGCGGTGATCATTTCAACTATGAAAAAGCAGGGGACGACATAATCACCCATGTTAATCAACTGAAGGAAATTGGCCAAAAATACAATGTTCCTTTGAAAGCAGCTGCCCTGCAATTCTCAACGGCCCATCCAGCAGTGAAATCAGTTATTCCTGGTTCCACACGGCCGGATCGAATTAAGGAAGATCTAGAAATGATTCAAAGAGACATCCCGAAAGAATTTTGGGAGGAGCTTGTAAGTAAAGGTTTTGTTTCGTCAGAAGCTCCTTTGCCAGTTTAATAAATGATGGATGAAGAAAAGGAAGGAGGCCGTTAATTTGGTCTCCTTCCTTTTTATCCGATGCTTTAATTCGCTTATAGAGTGGGTGGCATTAGAAAGTCTTTAAGAAGAAATTTAGTCATTTAACAACTGTTACTAAAGCATTCTTTAAAACAGGGTGAAAAATATAGTTATCAGCCCCTTGTAAAACGCTTTCATATAGTCTACAATACTACTAAATCGATTTACTAAACCGATTTAGTAACAATAGAAATGTGGAGATTATTTATGAAAAACGTAACAATTGCCGATGTAGCAGAACAGGCAGAAGTTTCGAAAAGCACAGTATCACAATATTTAAACAAACGTTATGACTACATGGGAGAGAAAACTAAGCAGCGTATTCAAGATGCGATTGAAAAATTGGGATACCAGCCTAATATCGTTGCGCGAAGCTTAAAACAGAAGTCGACAAAGACAATTGGTGTTATTGTGGCGAACATTTTACACAATTTCACCACAGAGGTGACGCGGGCGATTGAGGATGTATGTCATACTTCCGACTTTCACACGATTATCTGTAACGCTGATGATGACCCAGTGAAAGAGAAGCATTATATAGAAATGCTCCGTGCGAAACAGGTGGACGGGTTGATTGTTTTCCCGACAGGGGACAACAAAGATTTATATCAAAAAATGTTGGACAGTTCGTACCCGGTTGTTTTTATGGATAGAAATTTAGAAGAAATGGACATTCCAGCTATCATGCTTCATAACGAAAAAGCGGCTGCTCTTGCTGTTGAGCACTTTGTGGAAAAAGGTTATCGCCGAATAGGGATGATAACCACTTCCATACTGAATCACACTACCCCTAGGAAAGAGAGAGTGGAAGGGTATAAGAAAGCATTACAAAAATATGATATACCGATTCAAACCGATTACCTTATTAGTGTAGAGTCTCAAAGCGTTCAAGCAGAATTAGAGGAGCTGCTTCACTTGGAAAGGGCTCCAGAAGCAATTCTTGCGGGGAATGACTTAGTTCTAATTGAAATCCTTAAATTTGCAAAATTAAATGGATACCGGATTCCGGATGACCTTGCCGTAATCGGCATTGATGATGTATCTTTTGCCAGTTTTTATGTTCCAGCGATTACGACCGTAGCCCAGCCGACTTTCAAGATGGGGAAAGCAGCAGCAGAAATGCTTCTGAAGAAAATCCAAAAACAGAAAACAGAGAATACATCTTTGCGGTTTGAACCAACGTTGATGATCAGGGATTCTGTATAAAAAACATCTGTTGCTCTCAACAGTACTATTGACAATGTAGAAAAAGAAAAGGGGGAAGAAGGATGAAGGATGTTTTAACCATTGGTGATGCCATGATCACGTTCGACCCAACTAGAAATGGTCCCTTACGAAATGTCCACTCATTTGAAAGGAAGGCAGGAGGTGCAGAGTTCAATTTTGCCATTGGCTGTGCTCGCCTTGGCCTTAATACTGGATGGATCAGTCGTCTCGGTAATGATGAATTTGGAAAGTATATCCGTAATTTTGCCAGAGGGGAAGGGATTGACGTTTCGGCTGTTAAGCTTGTGGATGGGTATCCGACTTCTCTTAACTTCAAGGAAATCCGTGAAGATGGCAGTGGAAGTACTTTTTACTACCGAGCAGATTCTCCAACGAAGACATTGACAGAACAAACACTGGATGTGGATGCGATAAGGCAAACAAAAATCCTTCATATCACAGGCGTCTTTGCAGCTATTGACCCAGAGAAAAATCTGAGGTTATTAAAGAGGGCGGTTACAATTGCCAAAGATAATGGCGCCCTTGTATCGTTTGACCCCAATATTCGACTTAAACTATGGGATCGAGAGAAAGCTCAAAAGTCATTGTCACAGCTTCTCCCTTATGTGGACATCATCCTGACGGGTGTCGAGGAAGCAGAGCTTCTTTTCGGTGTTAACCAGTCAGACAAAATTGTTGCTGCATGTGAACGATATGGGATATCCACGGTCGCTATCAAGCAAGGAGAGAAGGGAGCCTTTGGCAGCATGGGCGGTCTATCCTTGATGGTCCCTCCACGCCCTCCGAAGAAAGTCGTTGATACCGTTGGGGCGGGCGATGGATTTAATGCCGGGTTTATTTATGGGATGCTTCAAGGATGGTCCCTAGAGAGAACTCTTCATTTTGCCAATACGATTGGGTCGATGGTCGTTAGTGTTTATGGAGATAATGAAGGACTACCAGAGCTTGGTGAAGTACTCGTACAGCTAGGCGAAAGAGAATACGTCGAAAGGTAGGGATAAGGATGAATTTGCAGCTTGCTTTAGACCGGATGTCTAGAGAGGATTGCTTCCAGGCGATTGAGGATACGAAGGAGTCCATTGACTGGATAGAGGTCGGCACAGGGGTAATTAAGGAGTATGGAATGGAGATAGTCAGGGAGATAAAGAAAGCGTTTCCGCATAAGACGCTAGTTGCTGATATGAAAACATGTGATGCTGGAAAACATGAGGCAGTGCAAGCATTTGAAGCGGGAGCAGATATCACTACTGTGATGTCCTTTTCTGCAGACCAGACGATTAAAGATACCTTGAAAGTTGCGGAGGATTTCCATGGGAGAATAATGATTGATTTGCTTGGCGTAAAGGATGAGGCTCGCATTCGCGAACTTTCTGACATCGGAGTTGATCTAGTCAGTCTGCACTTCGGTAAGGATATGCAGGAAACAGGCGAGATGCAGGAGGAAGATTTATTTACCCTTGTTAAACATTATCCCCATTTACAAGTGGCGGTGGCAGGTGGAATTAACCTTGGATCCCTTCCATCGATACTCGACCACCGGCCAGATACGCTGATTGTTGGGAGTGGCATTACAAAAAGCTCAGACCGTCAGGATACAGCCGTGAAAATGAAAGGAATGATAACAAACTATGAAGCAAACGATTCAAACCGTCAGCGATGAAATCCAGCACGTGCTCTCTAATATAGAAGAAGACCAGGCGGAAGAGCTCGCTAACCATCTTCTTTCTGCTAAAAGGATTTTCGTATCAGGAGAGGGGCGGTCAGGATTGATGGGGAAAGCTTTTGCCATGAGACTGATGCATGCAGGGTTTACCGTCTATGTTACAGGCGAGACGATAACACCAAGTATCGAAAAGGGAGATTTGCTAGTTGTAATCTCCGGTTCAGGTTCTACAAAATCCCTACATCAATTTGCTTTAAGCGCCAAAGAAGCGGGTGCTGTGATAGCAGCTGTTACCACCAATCCGAAATCTGCCATAGCAGAAGAAAGCAATTTGACACTGGTTGTTCCAGCAGCCACAAAAAAGCGATTGCAGGAAGAACCAGACACGATTCAGCCCCTTGGTAATCAGTTTGATCAATCTGTTCATCTGATGCTTGATGCGGTAATCATTTATGCTGTTAAACAGCAGGAAGGTCACACTCACGAACAAATGGCAAAACGACACGCTAATTTGGAATAAGAGGGACAATCTATAAATCTGTTAGATCGTCTGACAGAGGAGCAAGCCATTTCTCTGATCAGAAAGGCAGAGGAAGTGAATTCCCCCTATTACAGAGACACTTGTTAGTGAGGAGATACAACTATTATATGGCGCAATCGTATATGGAAAAAAGCTATATAGCTGTTTAAGGGGTAGTTTCCATTTAATTGTAAGCGGATTCAATTATAAATGAGGAGGAATAAATGATGAAAAAGTCTTTATCACTTTTGCTAGTTATGATGATTGCAGGTGTATTGGCATTGACAGGATGCGGTGGGGACGACGAAGCTAGTGGAGCTTCTGGAGATGGGAAACTGAAAATAGTCGCCGCTCACAACCAGACCTCCCCTGAAAACCCTTATCAGATTGGGATGGAAGCATTTAAAGAATCTGCAGAGAGTTCGGATGCCAATATTGAAGTAGAAGTACACGCAGGTACATTAGGAACAAGTGAGTCGGAGCTCGTTGAAAAGTTAAAGCTCGGTGCGGCAGATGTCGTGCTGGTTTCTCCAGGATTCATGACCAAAACGGGAATAGACGAAATCGATCTTTTCGCACTTCCATATGTATTCGAGAACTATGATCACTGGGAAAATGTCGTGGATGGAGAAGTAGGTGAAGAGATGGCCAGCATCATTAATGAAAAATCAAACAATGATTTTAAATTGCTAGGCTACTGGTCAGCAGGGGTTCGCCATTATTACGGCAAAAAGCCTCTGGAGTCTATGGATGATTTGGAAGGAGTGAAGTACCGTACTCAAACCTCCGGTGCAATCGCTGACTATTGGGAGCAGACGGGAGCCGTACCGACTTCTGTAGCCTGGGGCGAATTATACCAGGGACTTCAACAGGGCGTTGTCGATGCTTCTGAAAACTCTTACCCTTACTTTGTTCAGGAAAACCACCATAAGACAGATAACGGAAAATTTGTGACAGAAACAGCGCACGATTACACAACTCGCTTTTTATTAATCAATGGCAAGAAATTTGAAAACTATTCAGAGGAACAAAAGGAAGCAATCATGAAAGCAGCAGAAGCTTCTGTCCAAAAAGAACGTGAAGCAGTTAATAAACAGGAAGAAGAATACAAGCAGCAGGCTATTGATGATGGTGCGGAAGTGAACGATATAAATCGTCAGCCATTTATAGATCTGGCTAAACCGCTTATTGAAAAACGTGCGGAAGAAATCGGAGCTCAAGACCTTTTGGACAAAATTAATGAATTGAAATAAGAGAAGCAAAAAGACGGGGGGTACCGCCGTGGTGCCCTTCCCTTTTCACTTCTTTAATTAGGAGGTTTTATAACAGTGATTAAATGGCTTGAACGAATTCAGTTAACAATCGGAGTCCTGTTTCTCATCACTTTTTTTATCACTATTGTCATCCAAGTACTCACACGATTTACAGGGATCTCAGCGATTTGGACAGAAGAAGTAGCGACCTATTCTTTTATCTGGTCTGTATTCATGGGAGCTGCGGTCATGCTGAATAGACGAGAGCACTTCCAATTTGACTTCCTATTGAAGAAGTTAAAAGGAAAGGGTAAAAACAGTCTTTACCTCGTCAATGATTTGATTTTACTAGTATTCACTTTCGGCATCTTTTATTTCGGTATCCAGGCGGTTCAAAACTTCTGGGGCTATGAATGGGTCTCTTTGGAGTTTATGAAGATGGGATATGTTTGGATTTCTGTCCCGATCATGGGAGCTACCATGTTTATTTACACGCTTGCCCATATTTTTCGAAATGTTAAAAACTTCAACACAGAGGAGGTTGCAGAATGATCGGGCCATTATTAGTCGTGTTATTCATCTTATTGATGATCATCGGAATTCCGATTGCGTTTGTTATTGGAATTGTTGCTATGATAGGTATTTTCAATGTTCCTTATATTCCTGAAGTTACGGTTCCAGTCAAAATGCTGAACGGCCTAGATTCCTTTGTTCTGTTGGCTGTGCCACTATTCATCTTGGCAGCTAACTTGATGAACAGTGGTCAGATTTCTCAAAAATTGATTGACTTTTCATTATCACTTGTGGGGCATATCCGTGGAGGACTTGCTCATGCTAACATTCTCGTATCAATGCTGTTTGCCGGGGTTTCCGGTGCTTCACAGGCAGATACAGCGGGTGTCGGGAAGATTTTGATTCCGAACATGAAAAAACAGGGGTACGATACCGGGACAGCTGTCGGGGTCACGGCTGCCTCTTCAACAATCGGGGTCATCATTCCACCAAGTATTCCTATGATCATTTATGCTGGACTGACGAATGTTTCGGTTGGGGCTCTTTTTCTCGTAGGAATCATCCCTGGTATTCTTATAGGTTTGAGTATGATGGTGATCGTCTATCTCCTTGCATTAAAACGAGACTACCCAACCTATCAAAGAGCATCGATGTCCAACTTCATTAAACAGTTCTTGGACACTATTCCGGCGCTAATGACACCTGTCATTCTGATCGGTGGAATCATTACAGGTATTTTTACTGCCACAGAAGCAGCCGCCTTTGCTTCGATCTATACCGTTATTGTCGGTATGTTTTACTATAAGACATTGAAGGTTAAGGATTTTCCTAAGATTTTCGTAGATACGTTGACACTAAGCTCCTTATCATTGTTTGCTTTGGCAGCAGCTAATGCTCTGGGTGAATTGATGAGTTACTATCAATTGTCCGTTTGGGCAGAACAGTTCTTCGCCAATAACATTGACAGCAAATGGATTTTCTTATTGATCATCATCGGATTCTTCCTTTTCGTAGGAACATTTATGGATGCTATTCCTGCAATGATTTTGTTTATTCCGGTCGTGCTTCCCGTTGCAATTACGTTTGATGTCAGTCCGATTTTACTAGGCATCATTACGATCATGACGTTAGCTGTTGGACTTGTTACACCGCCGTATGGACTATGTTTACTGTTGGCCGCTAAAATCGGCAGGCTTCCGATTGAAAGGTCATTCAAATCTGTGCTTCCGTATATTACGGTGGTAGTTGTCGTCCTGCTTGCCGTTACTTTTATTCCGAGCATTGCTTTTTATGTTCCGGAAATGATCAATCCAAATCTATTTTAGGACTCTGCTCTTCCTTTAGGGGAAGAGCATTTTTTTTAAATGTATCCCTTTGGTTCCAAGTGATTTCTTTGTAATTTACCTCAATCGGGGGTGATGGGTTCATACGGTACCATAAAATTTTGAGATCTAGGAGCAATAAAGGCGGTGGGTGGGTATATAAAGAGTTCCGATTTGCTTTAGGGATAGTAAATATTTGACCTTTATCTACCGCTTTAATTCGCTAATAGATTGGGGCGGGCTCAAAAATAATGAAGAAAGTACATATATTTACTGGTAATGATAATCCTACATAACCGTGCACAGAAAGTCGGGAGGAATATTCATGCTCCTGTTACGATAAAGGAGAAGGAGGTCAGAGGATGGATATGCTTAAGACCATGAATGATGCCATGAATTATTTAGAAGATAACCTTACAGAAACTATTGATTTCAAGATGGCAGCGAGGATAGCGCATTGTTCTGAATATCATTTTAAACGAATGTTTTCTTTCCTTGCCGGTATGACATTATCTGAATACATCCGCAGAAGACGCTTTAGCCTTGCTGCGTTCGAACTTTATAATAGTAAAGTGAAAATCGTGGATGTTGCGTTGAAATATGGCTATCATTCACCAGATTCGTTTACCAGGGCTTTTCAACATTTTCATGGGGTGACACCCTCTGAAGCTAGAAATAGTGATAAACCATTGAAAGCTTACCCCCCAATGACCTTCCAATTATCCATAAGAGGAGGGAATGAAATGAACTATCGAATCGAACAAAAAGATGCTTTTCGATTAGTGGGGATTATGAAAAGAGTGCCAATTATTTTCGGAGGAGAAAATCCGGAGATCACAAAGATGTGGAAATCTTTAACAAAAGGGTGTGTGGATGAATTAAAGCAACTCTCCAATGTTGAACCAAAAGGAATGATTCAAGCATCCACAAACTTTTCGGAAGGACGAATGGAAGAGAAAGGGGAGCTTGATCAATATATCGGTGTAGCTACGACAAAAGAGTGCCCCGAAGATTTTACAGTTCTAGAAGTGCCTGCTTTAACATGGGCCAAATTCGAATCGGAAGGGCCTTTCCCGGATACACTGCAGGAAACTTGGGGCAGAATTTACTCTGAGTGGTTTTCATCCTCTAATTACGAAGTAGCTGAAGGGCCTGAAATGTTATCCATTAAAAGTAAAGATCTTTCCGCGTCATCGGTGAAAAGTGAAATTTGGATACCTGTAAGAAAAAAATAAATGTACGACAGGTTGTTTCTCCATAAAAAAGACGTCATTGCTATTAAAGCAGGACGTCTTTTTTTCAATAAGAAAGCTGTATTCTCAATTGCTTGTTGTAGAGGTGTTACATGTGGGGGCCCCTTTCGTTTTATCGAAATTTCCTATGCATCCGGTTACAAGTGTTTACAAACACAAAAGGTGAGGTATTCCTTCTACATAGACAAAATGATTAAAGATAAAGGAGAATGCGAAATGGATATTAATAAACGCCAGGTCGGCGGTCAACCGAAACAGACTCAAGCGAGACAGCCAGGGATAGAGTCTGAAATGGATCCTCTTCCTGTTCAGCCGCTTGATTACAAAGGAAGTGAGAAGCTCCTAGACCAGGTCGCTCTGATCACAGGCGGAGATAGTGGAATTGGACGTGCGGTCGCAATTGCTTATGCGAAAGAAGGGGCCAATGTGGCCATTAACTATCTAAACGAAGAAGAGAGTGACGCCCAACAGACGAAGGAATGGGTCGAGCAGGAAGGCGTAAAATGCTTTTTGATGCCAGGAGATATCACCGAGGAAGAAACATGCAAGGAGCTAATTGAGAAAACGGTGGATCACTTCGGCCAGCTCGATATACTGGTGAACAACGCGGCGGTCCAATATCCGACGGAAGACCTTCAAGACATTTCCTTTGAACAATGGGATAAGACGTTCAAAACGAATATCTACTCCATCTTCCATTTGACTAAGTTTGCGCTGCCGCATTTGAAAGAAGGGAATTCCATCATCAATACTACTTCCGTTAACCCTTATAAAGGGAATCCGGCTCTTATTGATTATACGTCTACAAAAGGTGCTATCGTCGGCTTTACCCGCAGCATGGCAGCCAATCTCGTGGAAGAAGGAATCCGTGTCAATATGGTGGCACCGGGTCCGATCTGGACACCACTGATTCCCTCCACATTCGATGAAGAGAAGGTTGGCGAGTTTGGTACCGATACCCCGATGAACCGTCCTGGTCAGCCTTCAGAGTTGATAGGTCCATATGTGTTGTTAGCTTCAAAAGAAGGTTCTTATATGACTGGTCAGTGCATTCATGTCAATGGTGGCCAGATTATGACCTCGTAGAATAAGGTGGTGATTTGGCATGTATTTGAATGAATTACCTGAACGGGAAGTCCAACGGAAAGTTAATGAATATTTTCAGAAGGCAGATGTAATCTTGAGTGATGAGGAGATTCAATCGATCGAGGTGAATGATTTCGGTCTCAATCGGTTGGATGAGGTAGGTCTGCAATTGTTTATCTATATCAATACTGACCGCTACTGTGCGAAGGAATGGGTGTTATTTCCGCGTCAAACTTGTCCGGAACACTTGCACCCGCCGGTGACAGACGGGGATCCCGGCAAGGAGGAAACATTTCGAGTGAAATTCGGTACGGTTTACTTGTACGTAGAAGGAGAGCCGACCGAACACCCTAAAGTTCAGCCACCGGAGCGAGATCAAGAATATTTTACAGCAGCCCATGAAATCATCCTTACAGCGGGCGATCAATATACAATCCCTCCGAATACCAGGCACTGGTTTCAGGCCGGGGAGGCAGGAGCTGTGACTACGGAGTATTCGTCTCCAAGCACCGATGAACATGATCTATTCACACATGCAAATATATAAAAATAAACAGCAGGGCTCTTCATGGGCCCTGCTTTACTATTGTTGGCTATGAGCCATGAAAAAATCCCGGATTTGGCTTGAACAAATCCGGGATTTTTAGTAATCTATGAACCTATTAGTTACGAATCAAATAATCAAATGCACCGAGAGAAGCATTGGCTCCATCCCCCATTGAAATGATGATTTGATTGTGCGGGCTGTCGGTAACATCACCGGCAGCAAATAAACCAGGGACGCTTGTTGCTCCGCGTTTATCTGTGATGATTTCACCGATGCGGTTTCTCTCAACTGACTCATCCAACCATTCCGTGTTCGGTACAAGACCGATTTGGACAAAGACCCCTTCAAGGTCGACGTGTTGTTCTTCACCAGATGCACGGTCGATATATGTGATTCCGTTCACATTATCATCACCAGTGATTTCTGTTGTTTGTGCATTCGTTTTAACATCGACATTCGGGAGGCTATTCAAACGCTCTTGTAAGACTTCATCAGCTTTCAATTCGCCTGCGAACTCAAGTACAGTCACATTCTGAACGATGCCTGCAAGGTCGATTGCTGCTTCGACACCAGAGTTCCCTCCACCGATCACTGCAACGTCTTTGCCTTCGAACAATGGACCATCACAGTGCGGGCAATACGCGACACCTTTGTTCTTGAACTCTTCTTCGCCAGGAACGCCGATTTGACGCCAGCGTGCCCCTGTGGAGATGATGACGGTTTTACTCTTCAGTACACCACCATTGTCGAGTTCCAATTCGAACATGTTGTCGTCGTTCTTTTGCAAGCTTTTCGCACGCTGCAAATTCATGATATCGATCTCATAATCCTTGACGTGTTCTTCGAGGCTTGCTGCAAACTTCGGTCCTTCCGTGCTTTTTACACTGATGAAGTTTTCAATCGTCATCGTATCAAGAACCTGACCGCCAAAGCGTTCGGCAACGATTCCGGTACGAATACCTTTACGCGCAGAATAAATAGCTGCACTCGCACCTGCAGGTCCACCACCAATAACAAGAACATCGTATGGATCACGGTTGGTGAATTCCTCTGGAGATGGTCCTTCACTGATTTTCGCAACAATTTCCTCAAGTGTCGTGCGTCCTCCACTGAAGAATTCTCCATTAAGATAAACAGATGGAACTGCCATGACGTTGTTGTTTTCCGCTTCTTCTTTGAATGCTGCACCGTCGATCATTGTGTGCGTAATACCAGGGTTCAGCACGCTCATGATATTCAGAGCCTGAACGACATCCGGACAGTTATGGCAGCTTAAGCTGACATAGGTTTCGAAATGGAACTCACCGGAAATGTTTTTGATCTGATCGATCATCGTATCGTCGATTTTTGGTGCTCTGCCACTCACTTGCAGTAAAGCAAGTACAAGGGACGTGAATTCATGACCAAGCGGAACGCCGGCAAACGTGACACCTGTTTCTTCTTGAGGACGGTTCACACTGAAGCTTGGTGTGCGTTTCATTTCTTTATTTTGTACAGTAATTTTAGGTGACATGGATGCAAGCTCATCCGTGAGAGCCAGCATGTCACGGGAGACTTTATCGTCTCCCGCGCTGACTTTCAGTTCGATGTCACCTTCTAAAAGCTTTAGATACTCTTCTAATTGTGCTTTTATTTGTGCATCGAGGACCATTGATGTTTCACTCCTTAAATTTTGCCGACTAGATCAAGGCTTGGCGTAAGTGTTTCTTCGCCTTCTTCCCATTTCGCTGGGCAAACTTCGCCTGGGTTGTTGCGTACATATTGAGCGGCTTTGATTTTACCGACAAGGTTGTCTGCATCGCGGCCGATTCCGCCTGCGTTGATTTCTACTGTTTGGATGACGCCGTCTGGGTCGATAACGAAAGTACCGCGATCAGCTAGGCCGTCTTCTTCGTTCAATACGTCGAACTGACGGGATAGTTGCTGAGATGGGTCACCGATCATTGGATATTTGATTTTGTTGATTTTTTCAGAGCTGTCATGCCAGCCTTTGTGTACGAAGTGTGTATCTGTAGAAACAGAGTAAACTTCTACACCTAGTTCTTTCAGTGTTTCGTAATTATTTTGAAGGTCTTCCAATTCTGTTGGGCAAACGAATGAAAAGTCTGCCGGGTAGAAGCAAACAACGCTCCATTGACCTTTGAAATCTTGTTCTGTTACATCGATGAAATCTTGACCATCTTTGAATGCTTTTGCCTGGAATGGTTGTACTTCTTTTCCGATTAGAGACATAGTAGAATTCCTCCTGTAATGTTTGTAAGCAGCGTATGTTTACGCAGCTTTTTATAATAATTCTAATTCAGTAACCATTATTATATAAAATCTAATGTTTGTCAACAAAGACACAAATCTGTCGAAAATTAGGTCCACATCAGGAAATTATATTATTCATGAATAATGGGGACTGGTGGTTACTGATGGCAAATGTGCTGAATATTTCTTCTCTCTTCTTTAATAGGCTGGCTAAACGGCTTTTTTCTATTCAGACAGGAATAAACCAATATCATATCTTCAAGGCAGCTCTTCGTGGTAATATCTAAGAAGTAATGATTCAACCGGAGGGCTAGCATGCGTATTTTTAGAATTTTGAACAATAACGCTGTCGTTGTCTATGATGGATCCCAAGAAAAAATCGTGATGGGCAAGGGAATCGCCTTTCAAAAAAAGCGTAACGACATTGTACCGAAAAGTAAAGTAGAAAAGGTTTTCCTCTTGCGCGATAAGTCATCAGAGAAGTTCCAACAAATCTTAGCGACGCTGCCTGAGAAACATATTGACATTGCAGAGCGTATCATCAGCCATGCAGAGGGATATTTAGAGGCGCCGCTAAATGATCATATTCATATCGCTTTGACGGACCACTTATCCTTTGCGCTTGAGAGGCTCGAGCAAGGATTCCCTATTCAAAATAAATTGACGAATGAAATTAAGTTCCTTTATAAAAAAGAATTCGATGTCGGGATGTGGGCTAAGGAGGAGATAAAGAAAGAACTGGGGGTCGATATTCCAATGGATGAAGTCGCTCATATCGCTCTCCACGTCCATACTGCTAAGATGGACTCACCATCCATGAGTGAATCCCTTCAAACGGCGACGGTACTCCGTGATTTCGTTGAGAAAGTCGAAGAGACCGTAGGAATTACAATTGAGGATACGAGTATTAACTATCAGCGATTGATCACTCATCTGCGTTTTGCCTTGAATAGAGTCGAGGAAGGCAGTAACTTTGAACCGATTGATGAAGATATGCTCGATTTAATTCAAACAAAGTATAAAGAAGCTTATGAAACATCGGCTGAGGTAGCGCGGTATTTAAAAGAAGAATACGGGATTACTTTTCCAGATTCCGAGATCGCCTACATCGCTTTGCACATTCAACGGCTTTTAAGGGCATAAAGGGAAACGTCCGAATTTCACCCACCTCCTTGAGAGGAATACTCACGGTCTCTGAGCTCAGAGGGGCAGACAGTGCAAGAAAAATTTTGTGATAAAAGCGTTGACGGTAACGCTTACATGATATAGACTAAGAAGTGTTAAAAGCTTAATATTGTAGGATTGTTACTGTTTAAGCAGGCAAGACCTAAAATGTGTAGAGTGACAGAGGTAACTCGTGTATTCGACTTACCTGTGCGTACTGTGCGCGTTTTAGGTCTTTTTTATTGTCCAAAAAAAGGGGGAAAATATCATGAATCATAAAGAAGTAGCAGAAAAGCTGGTTCCATTGCTAGGTGGAAAGGCCAATGTTGTAAGTGCCACTCATTGTGCCACACGTCTCCGTCTCGTTATTGATGACGAGAGTCAAATTGATAAATCAGCCATTGAAGAACTTGATGGCGTAAAAGGGGCCTTTTCAAGTTCCGGGCAGTTCCAGATCATTTTCGGAACAGGTACGGTAAATAAAGTTTTTGCTCACTTTGGTCCACTTGTAGGAGTTTCGATGGAAGAAGAGGAAGGTGGAAAAGACGTCTCCCATAAAGATGCAGCGAAACGAAAAATGAATCCGTTCGCTCGTTTCGCCCGGACGCTTTCTAACATCTTCGTCCCTATTATCCCGGCGATTGTGGCTGCAGGTATGTTGATGGGACTACTCGGTCTGATGAATACGTACAACTGGGTAGACCCGGAGAGTGGCATGTTCGTCATGCTGGACATGTTCTCTTCTGCTTCCTTTATCATTCTGCCGATTCTGATCGGTTTTAGTGCTGCCAAGGAATTTGGCGGGAATACTTACTTAGGTGCTGTCATCGGTGGAATTATGACCCACCCGTCCCTTTTGAATCCGTGGGGACTTTCTGATGCACAGCCGGAAACACTTGATTTTCTCGGTTTCGGGGTAGAAATGCTCGGTTACCAAGGAACAGTCATTCCAGTTCTTTTAACAGTCTATGTAATGGCGAAGATGGAGCAAGGTTTCCGGAAAATTGTACCAAATGCGATCGATCTATTGCTGACACCGTTCTTGACGGTCATTTTCACCGGTTTTGTTGCTTTATTGGTCGTAGGACCACTTGGGCGCATGCTCGGTAATGGTTTGACTTCTGTCCTTGGTATTGTCTATGAGACGGCTGGGCCGATTGCCGGTCTCATCTTTGGTGGGTTGTACTCTACCATCGTACTGACAGGGGTTCATCACAGTTTCCACGCGATTGAAGCGGAACTCTTGAATGTCGGCGGGAACTACTTACTGCCAATCTGGGCGATGGCCAACGTAGCCCAAGGTGGGGCAACGTTAGCGGTCTTTTTTAAGACGAAAAACAAAAAGACAAAGGAAATTGCTCTTCCAGCTGGAATCTCTGCTTTTCTTGGGATTACAGAACCGGCAATTTTCGGTGTTAACTTGAAACACCGTCGCCCATTCATCGGTGCAGCTATCGGTGGTGCGCTTGGGGGAGCGTACGTGGTGTTCACGCAGGTGATGGCGAATGGAATTGGCTTGACTGGTTTACCGATGTTCGCGATTGCACAGGATCCAATTAACTATGGCATCGGTTGCTTGATAGCCATTGGTGGCGCTGTTATTGCTACATTGCTTCTTGGATGGAAAGAAGAAGTGAAGTAAAGGAACAGGGGCACAAGTCCTTACTGGCGGATGGAGCTGGTAAGGATTTGTTTTGTATAGAGGAATGCAAGATAATAACAATAGAATGACTTTTGGAGGAGGCTGAAAAATGAAAAAAGGTATCATCTCGCTCGGTGAAGCATTGATCGACTTTATTCCATTAGATCCAACGAACACGAACTATCAAAAAAGCCCAGGTGGTGCTCCGGCGAACGTAGCAGTAGGGGTAGCCAGACTTGGTGCGAAGTCTACATTTTTAGGTAAAGTCGGGGAAGATGTATTAGGGCGCTTTTTGAAGACGACGTTAGATGAGTATGGGGTACAGACACACCGCATGTTATTGACGCCGGATGTGCGGACAGGAGTTGTTTTTGTCACGAATGCCGCTTACGGAGAGCGCAGCTTTGATTTTTATATAAATCCAAGCGCCGATCAGTTCCTAGAGCCGGCTGAAATTGAGGATGTTGATTTTGATGACCACAAAGTGCTTCACTTCGGTTCGATTTCCATGATTGGAGACACGGTTAAGGAAGCGACGCGTCATGCAGTTTCTTTGGCTAAACGAAAAGGAATGATTGTCTCTTATGATCCGAATTTGCGTTTACCGCTTTGGAGTTCCGAAGATCAGGCACGTGAGACGATTGCATCGATGCTGGGAGAAGCGGATTTTCTGAAAATATCTGAAGAAGAACTTGAATTCATCACTGGTGAAACAGACATGCAGAGTGGACTTGAGAAGCTCTCCGCCTATGATATTCCTCTTACTCTCATCACAATGGGGGCAAATGGCAGTTATGTTTGTACCTCTGACGGTTTTGAGCATGTACCGGCCAGGAAGGTGAAAGCGGTGGATACAACAGGTGCCGGTGACGCCTTTGTTTCCGGAATGCTGTATTCTTTGAACGAATACAATGGTGACATCAAGGAAATGACGCTTGCTGAAGCGGTGGAGATGGCGAAGTTTTCTTCTGTTTCTGGTGCCTTGGCAGCTTCCACGAAAGGTGCCATGACCGCCCTTCCTAGATTGGAAGAAGTGAAAAAACAGCTGTAAAAGTAAGGAGAGGAATCGATGAGTAAAGATCAAGAGTTACGTCAGGCTGCCTATGAAGAAATAGAAAAATACCAGGAACAGGTCGATCTCGATCCTTACCGACTGCATTATCACTTGATGCCACCCGTCGGTTTGCTGAATGACCCGAACGGCTGGGTTCATTGGAAAGGAACGTATCACCTTTTCTATCAATGGATGCCTTTTCACGCGGGACATGGTGCAAAATTTTGGGGTCATTACACATCTCAAGATCTGGTGAACTGGCAGCACGAAGATATCGCACTTACTCCAGCGGAATGGTTTGAGGAAAATGGCTGCTACTCAGGGAGTGCCATTGACTATAACGGGGAATTGTTCGTCTTTTATACAGGGAACGTGAAGGATGAAGAAGGGAATCGTGAAACATATCAATGCTTAGCGACTTCAAATGACGGCATTCATTTTGACAAAAAAGGTCCTGTCATCCATCTGCCGGAAGGGTACACGGCTCATTTCCGTGACCCGAAAGTGTGGGAGCAGGACGGTACGTATTATATGGTTGTCGGTGCACAAACCGAAGAATTAAAAGGTGCTGTTGCGCTCTTTTCGTCTGATAATGTACAGGACTGGAAACACCTTGGCATTATAGCAGGCGGCGGAAAAGGGCAGCTTGGTGATTTCGGATATATGTTCGAATGCCCAGATTTGTTTGGATTAGCTGATCAAGACGTTCTCGTTTTCTCCCCACAAGGGTTGGAACCGGAGGGAATGAAATATCAGAACACCTATCAGGCCGGTTATGTTGTAGGGAAGTTTGATACGGAAGAGGTGACTTTTGATCACGGTGATTTCTATGAGCTTGATCAGGGCTTTGACTTTTATGCACCACAGACAACAGAGGACGAGCATGGTCGCAGGTTGATGTTCGCTTGGATGAGTGTCCCGGACCAAAACGAACAAGACCACCCGACTGTCGAACGTCAGTGGCTGCATAACATGACACTGCCGCGTGAATTGACGCTTGTAGATGGCAGGATCTATCAAACTCCTGTGAAGGAACTGGAAAACCTACGTTCAAAGGAAGTTGTGGAACATGAAGTGGAGCTGAATCAGGAATGTCGCAAGCTCGAAGGAGTCGAAGGGAAAGCTGTCGAGGTCCAGTTGAAAGATATTGATGTTAAAGACGGATGGTTTGCGATTGAATTCGGTGGTGCGGGTCGTCTCGTCTATTCCAGGGAGCGACAAATTTTTACGGTCGAACGAAAAAGTTATGTGGATGGTGTGATGGAAAAGAGACAAACAAAGCTTCTGGAGTTGAATGATTTACAAATCTTTGTGGATACCTCGTCCATCGAAGTTTTTGTTAATAAAGGAAAGAAAGTGTTTACCGCTCGTTTCTACCCAGACCCTAACAATGACAACATCGAATTCACAGCTTCCAGACAAACGGATTTCCATATGAAAAAATGGAAGCTTAACCAAGTGTTTTAATTTCCAAAATATGTATGACCTGGTACGACAGAAATGGGAAATGAGCAGAAAAAAAGAAGCCGGGGTTTACTTGGTATCGTACTAAGTAAATTCTGGCTTCTTTAGGGAGGGGGGTCATTTATTCTTGTTTGCTTCTTGTATCGATGCTGTGAAATCTTCTTTTTGCCCCCTGAACACAGGGAATTTCTCTTCTTTATGAGAGACATACTTCCCTGTAAATGCGAAGCCGATTTTAGAAGCGATTCTTTCCCCTTCCTCCGAAATTGCGATGGCTCCGATTTCTTTAATGTTCGTTCCCATTGTTTCTATCTCATTTAATCTCTTTGGAATATCTCTGATAAGTTGTTTGGCATACGCTTTTCTTTCCGAATCATAAATATCCACGATCATCGAGATGAAGTAGAGATATGCTTCTTCTGAAGAGGCGTAATCAAGGATGTATGAATCCAGGTGTTTTTCGTCCATCTCTCCCGATAAAATAGCTTCGTATACTTCTTGATTGAGAGGGAACATGCTGTAAATGCCTTTCACCTCACCGTCCACCTCTATAATCCTGTAAACATACGGATTCTTATTCATCACTCTTTCAACAAAAACAGGGGAGACATGCCAATCTTCCGGATAGATTTTATAATTAAGATTCAACATGCCCTGGATGTGATTTTTGGTGGGATAATGTACGGTATATTTTTCTTTCGTCATTTCATTCGCCTCCAATAATTACAAATAGCATATCATATTCACTCCTGAGTAGATTGAAATACCTGTCATGACGTAGGTTTTTCTTCCGAATCAGTCTCCTCCTTCATACTATATAACATTAAGGTTTATCAGGGGGAGATGAGGTGTCCAATCGTGGCAATAACCTTCTCTTTATCACGGATCCAAAAGGCCAGGTGATCGAAGAAGGGGAGACGGTCGAGCTGACGGAAGCCTATCCGGAAGGGTTGGATGTCCAGCCTTTTTATACCATCCGTGTCGCGGCTGGGAACCGGGTGGTGTCAGAAGGGGCAGTGACGTTTAAGTTAATCATGAAAGTCGATGGGGACAGCTTTTTGTTGCTTGATACATTCACCTTATATCCAGGGGAAAAGTTCAATCGGACCTACAATGCGCCTGGGATTGGACTCGCAATTAAAGCAATGGGAGAAAGTGTAACAGGGGTGGATGCGGTCGATGTAGCATTGTTCGGATATAAATTTTAAAACAGGGAGGGAGCCCTGTTTTTTTATTTTGCATAATTGATGGAGATCGGGCGTATGAATCGTCTGAAAAAGGGGCGCCAAAATAGCGCCCCTCTATTCGATTACTCTTTTTCAATTGTGTACGTGCCGCGTTCCGTTTCCAGGGTGAAGCGATCATTCAAATGTTGGTAACGAGTCGAGTCTTCCAGTGGAATTTCATAATATGAGGTAGGAAGTGGCTGGGCATTTTGAAAGCTTGTTTGTGTCTGTCCCTGACCATGCAAAAACAATACATGCATAGGGGTGTAGTCGTCCAAACGCCTCGTATTCGTCTCGTAGGAGATTTCCTGTAAGTTCATGGTAACTGTGTCTTCATCACGAAGTTCGTGTTTTTGAATGCGAATGTTTTCCCCTTGCCATTGTTGCAAAAGCTGGTTGAATTCCTCAATGGTTAAATCGGTCATGTTAATCCCTCCTGCATTTATCATTTCCACGTGGGGGGTTATCATGCAAAAAGGTGACCCCTTACATCCAATATTTTACTTGATAATGGTAAAATGAAAGTAAAGGTGCTTCTATGAAAACCGGTAGCCTTACTTGGGAATAAACCATTACGCAGAATTATTTTTCGGAAAGGTGGTGTTTGCCCACATCGATTCATAGGAACGGATAATTTTTTCTGTCTCTCTTTTTTTCTTATCTAAAAAAGCGATCAGAGCGGAATCGATGACAGACACTTGCCGGAGGACCAACTGCCTGCGTTTTTTCTCCAGCTCCCTCATCCGAAACACTAACCGAACTCTCTTCCTCTTTAATCGAGAAGAAGGTACTTCTTTCCCAAGGCTTATAGCTTCCCGTTCAAAAGACTGGTTGTCGCCTTTGATCACAGATGCCTTGTGGTAAAGAGCATCAAAGATTCCGAATTGAAAGCTGCGCATCCCTTCCGGACATCGGGTGCGGACAGCGCCACAGCCGATGATCAGCTGGTCTTGTTCAGCAATGTATTGTGTAGATTCATTCGATTGAGTTACGAAACGCAGGCGCGACCCTTTATACCCGAGATGGTCGAATGCCTGCCTCATTTGAAAGGCGGTGTGCATCCGCTTATATGTACGGGGATATGCAAAACGGTAAGAAGCAAGCGACAGTTCTTTTTCTTTATGGAATGCCTCTGAGTCAATCAGTAGGTTAGACCGAATCAATAATTTTTCCGCGAGAACCCAGGCCTTCACTTCCGCTTCATATTGCCATTGAATGTGTTTTCGATAAGCCTTTCTCATCGCTTCCAAATCATTAGTTCGGGTAAGGTGGGACTGGGCTTCTTGAAACGACGCTGCGATTTGGGAGAAACGACCGGTCTTTTCAAAATCAATCGCGTGTCCGACCTCATGGGCTAAAGTATAAAAAGGATCATCCGTATGGAGGTGTGCTTTGTTTATATGAATCTCCTTCGTTTTCGGGCGAAGGAAAGCGGTCTGAAAATCGTTAGGACTATTAAAGAAAACGAGGGATAGAGAGAGGGAATGGAGTTCGCTCCACTCTTGACACAGGTTCTTTAGTTTATTGCAAAGGTGGTTCAAAAGGTCACTTCCTTATTTTTTTCTAATTTTATACGCTCAGTAGTAAAAATTCAATATAAAAAACGAATGACAGGCTTTTTTATAAATCCCGTAAGTTTTAACGAATATTCCATCATCATATAAATGAAAAAGCTTACATATTTAGGATTAAGAGAGGTGTTCTACTCATGCAAAGAAAAAGAATGGTATTTTCGCTTATCTTGTTATTGCTTTTTTTGACGGCTTGTGTAGAAGGGGATTTACGCTTGAAGGTCAATAAAGACGGAAGCGGGGAGCACACGGTTACAATAGGAGTTGATGAAGAGACAGTGGAGCGTTTTGGCAGCCGTGCTCAGGGAATGATCGAATCTGCTAATCAGGAGTTGGAAGCTAAGGGCTATGAAGTGGAACCTTACGAAGAAGATGGCTATATTGGTTTTCGGGCGATTAAGAGTTTCGATGATATTCAAGAAATGGACATTCTCCCGGTTTCTGGCGGTCTGACAGAGGCCGGAGCCTCGCCTGCGATCGGTGAGGTCCCTGTTAATATGACCACAGAGAGTGGGATATTTATAAATACATATAAAGCGGAAGCAGAAATCGATCTTTCCAATTCCGGTGTGCTTGGCGGGATGCAGACGCTAGTTGCGGACCAGCTGGACCTTTCGTTCACCCTTGATCTTCCTATATCCCCTAAATCTCATAACGCGGATCGGGTGGAAGGGAATGTATTGCAATGGGACATTCAAGCGGCGGGAACGACGGATATCATGGTAGAAATGAATGTGCCGAATGTGCGAAATATCGCTATTTTGGTTGGCTGTGTGGCCGTCGTCATAGGGATCATCAGCATTTGGTTTATTAGAAAACATAGGAACAAAAAGTTTGAAAAATAGTTAGGAAATCTCTCCGTCTTTTATAGGCGGGGAGTTTTTCTTGGTGAAAAGTCCAGGATGATGAGTTATGAGGAAGTGTAATGATCACTCTTGTACAATAGGAAATAAAGGATTGTTATCCTTTCCATTATTCGACAACATCGGTTATATTAGAAGGAGAACTGAACAACGGTAGACATATAATTTTTTTAGATAGTTTAGCATTCCCGGTGTCTACATTAAGACCTGCACATCAACTAAGGCGGATGGAGGAGAAACCATGACATGCTTCCGGAAGAAGATGAAAAACGGTTCCATGATGATCATGGCCGTGTTAGCTATTGTTGTCGTAGGGATTTTGGCTGTCGGATCGATGGATACAGAGGCGAAAGGTTGGAAGCACAAGCTTTCACAAACGGATGATTTGAAGTATTCAGAACAAATCGTTGAGGGTGTCTTCAAATCGCTTCGTAAACAAGAAAAAGGCCCACTGGATTTTTCTGAAGCATTAGAAGAAATAAACACAATGAGCAAAGTAGAAGTGATGGATACTTATTTGGGGCAGAATAATAAAAATGTGAAGCCGGATGAAATTCGTCACGTTATCCAACAAATTTATGATATTGATTTAGAAGCTATTTCTGAATTGGGTGTAGGAAAACAAACGAATACGTACTCGGATGATGTATTGCAAAAAGTGAAACAAGCTTCCAATCAAGCGGCCACCGCTGAAGAGATTCGTGCCATGAGCAAAATCGAGGTCATGGATCTTTACTGGAAGGCATTTGAGGGAAAAATGACGGGCGAAGATATCCGGATGATGATCAATGCGATTTACGGTGTTAACTTGCAAGGTATCTCTGATCTGGAAGACACCGGGGTCTCGCTTTATTCGAAAGAGCAGTGGATCTCACAATATGACAAAGATTTATTTGTTGTCCAAACAGGAGCAGATGATGTAGATGTTTGGGTCTACCCGACAGAATATTTAAAAGAGCAAGCTGGTATTGAAAATAACCCACGTTCCCTTGAAATGGCTCTTACTAAGTTAGGATTTGACTATAATAAAGAAGTCGATGCTCTTTATTACAGCAATCCCACAGGGGAGTCTGTACCTGATAACTTTAAAGGACAGACCTTAGGGACGATTATCGGTGTCATACAAGAAGAGTATGCTCATTTGAAATGAAAAATAAGCTCTGGGCTTTGATAAAGCGCAGAGCTATTGTTTTATGAGATCAACAAAGTGGGCGAGAATTCTTGCTGTCATCCCCCAGATCACTTTATCTCCATAAATATAAAAATACTCCTCAAGCTGACGCGTGCGCCAGTTGTAATCTTCTCCGCCCGGAATCAAATCAAAAGGGAAGTTCGATTCCGGTCGTGCTTCAAAATGGACATGATGAATCCGTGGTCCATTTTCCATGAAGAAGGAAAGGGGCACGGTGAACACTTCGCGCACTTCGTCCGGGTTGCGAATTAGTTCCTCCTCCGTCACGTTCAGGTAGCCTGCGAACGAGTAAACGATCATTCCAAAAGGAGAAATCAAATAATCCAAGGGATGGACTTCTGTAAAGTTACCAGATTCGACACCCAATTCTTCTTCCGTTTCCCGGATGGCAGCTTGTTTAGCGGAAGGGTCTTCGGGATCGATTTTACCACCAGGAAAACAAATCTCTCCCGGCTGCCTTCTTAGCTGATGGGAACGCACTTCAAAGACGACGTGCAGTTCACCGTTTTTCTCTATTAAAGGTAAAAGGACAGCGAACTTGCGAAATTGTTCGTGCCCAAGAACGGAGGGTTCATGTTTTTTCACTTTATCCAAAATGGTTTTCGCGTTCATAATCTCACCTCGTTCTTTTACTATACCAGAACATTCCTGAGAATAGAAAAGAGGCACTTCTTAAAGCGCCTCTTTGATAATTTTTTTATAATAGAGAATAGATAACAAGCCGAAGATCGAATAAAGGACTGTATAGAGACCCATCACGATGCACATTGGTGTCCATAGCTCTGTCCCGAAGAAGAACCATCCGGATTTGACTGCAAAATAACTATGCAGCAACCCGATCAGTAATGGGATTCCGAAATTGTACAGTTGCTTCCCTTGAATCCCTCGCAAAAGATCACCACGGGTGAAGCCCAATTTTCTTAAAATCGTATAGCTCCCTTTTTCGTCTTCTCCTTCATCCATTTGTTTAAAGTAAAGCACACATCCCGATGTGATCAAGAAAGTAAGACCAAGGAAACCGACGATGAACATGACGACTCCCATGTTTTGCTTTTGTGATTGAGCTTTGTACCATTGGGATCCATGCTCCCAAGTCTCATGCAGTCCCATTTCCTCAAAAACACCATAAGCCTCTTCTTGTTTACTTTCGTCTTCCAGGTTCACGCCTGTGTACAGGGTGGATTTTTCTTGTAAGTCGGGATTGTACTTTTGGCTGAGTTCGGTGAAAAGTGCTTCGTCGATGACAGCAATGGGAAGCCCGCCGGCCACGTAATAAGAGGAGAGTACATAATCCTTTTCCAACCCCTGATAATCAAGGGTGTGCCATTCTCCTTCTAATAAAATTTCTGCAGAACCATCTCCATGCAAAGAAATGAATGACTGCATCAGGTCTGTATAACCTGTCAGTTGCATTTCCCCTTCTTCAAGGCTCACCCCGTCAACAACCGTTTCGCTGACTACAGGTAAGCTCGTTTGCTCTGTATCGAAATTCAGATTGTCAATTTTTGCATCTAAAATGTCTTTCACGTTAAATTCAGCTTGGTAGACTTCAATTTGTTTTTCAGAAAAAGCGATCCCATCCTCTTCTAAACGGTTCATAAACTCACTCGCAAGTGCAGGATCCGTAATGGCAAAATCGTCAGGTACTGAATTCTCCGCCGATTTTTCAGCGGAATAATACGAAATGTAACCAAGAGAAAGCAAACTGATCGTAAGCGCAGACAAGGTTGTAATGACAGTCAGTAGAAATGCGTTCGATTTCATCCGGAACATTACCGAAGAAAGCGAAAGGACCTCATTGATGTTCAAATAACCTTTTTTCTTTTTGCGAATCAAATTCGAAACAAAGCGGACAGAACCTTTATAAAGGAAATAGGTACCGATAATGACCACAGCTAATATGAATCCCATGGCATAAAACAAACCGTTGATGGTTGTTATGTCACCTTCAAATAATTGGGAAGAGACATAGTAACCAGAAGCGATTAATCCGATACCAAGAATACCCATGATATGCTCCCATACGGAAAGTTTCTTCACTCTTCCTTGAGTACTTGATGTTACACGGAAGAGGGCGAGAATAGACTGCCTTTGTATGAACAAATAGGTCGTCCCCATGATCAATATATAAATACCTGCAAAAACGAGAAGCGTCTGTAAGAAAGCCTGTCTGGAAAAACTCAGGTTGGCTACTTCGTCGACACCAACAACCTGAAAGAAGCTCATTAATATCAATTTCGAAATAGCAAAACCGATGAAGATACCGACAGCCAGGGAACTGAAATAAATCAGCAAGTTTTCGATGCTTAAAATCCGGAAGATTCGGTTCTTTGTCATCCCGATCAGTTGAAATAAACCGATCTCCCTGCTCCTTCGCTTAATAAAAAGCGCATTAGCGTATAGCAGGAAGATGGCGACTATGGCAATCAATAAAATGGAGGCGACCCGAACGGCGGCTTCTCCTTTAACGGATCCATCCTGACTCATCGATGGGTCATATTGTAATGTTACAAAAGAAAAATAAAGAGCGACACTGAAAATGAGTGCAAATACGTAGAGGTAATAGTTTTTCAGGTTCTTTTTCAAGTTGCGAAAGATCAGTTGATTAATGCTCATAGTGCACACCACCGAGGACACCTTGTGTTTTCATAATGTCCTTTAAGAATGTTTGTCGCGTTTGCTCCCCTTTGTTCAGCTGGGTGTAAATTTGTCCGTCACGAATGAAAATGACGCGGCTGCTGTAACTGGCGGCAACAGGGTCGTGGGTGACCATGGCAATCGTCGCCTCACGCTTGGCATTCATATCACTCAATTTGTCGAGCAGATCGGAAGCTGATTTGGAATCAAGCGCCCCTGTAGGTTCATCTGCAAAAATTATGCTTGGTTCATGGATGAACGCCCGTGCAGCAGATGTCCGCTGTTTTTGTCCTCCGGATATTTCATTCGGATATTTATCCTGGACATCTTCAATGCCAAGTTCTTTCGCGACCGCTTCAAATTTTTTCTGGGCATCCTTTCTGGAGACTTTCGAAATCGATAGGGGCAGCAGAATATTTTCTTTTACTGTCAACGTATCGAGCAAGTTGTACTCTTGAAAAATGAAGCCGAGATGGTGTTTGCGGAATTCAGCAAGCTTCTTATCCTTTTGACTGGTAATCTCTTGACCATCGATTTGGATTGTCCCATGACTGACACGGTCGATGGAAGATAGTACATTGAGTAATGTCGTTTTCCCTGACCCGGAAGCCCCCATGATGGTGACGAACTCTCCTCGTTCAACCGAAAGATCGATGCCTTCTAGTACATGTTGTTTCATGAATTTATTGCCGTAACTTTTATGGATTTTCCTCGCTATTAGTAAACTCATATCAATAACCCCCTTCGTTCTATGACTTCATTTTATTAGCTTCTATCATGTTTTTCCTTTGATTCACCTAACAAAATGACGGAAGCATGTGACAGTTTTGTCACATGCTTCTTAGCTTTGTGAATTCATTCTCTTCCGGAAACAAAAGCGTGAATCTTGTCCCTTCTCCAGGAGTAGAAGCAACATCAATTTCGATCTTCAATGCTTCCCGAATCTGATCGGTCAGATATAGTCCCATGCCTGTTGCAGCCCCATCCTGGTGGTCGGTGGTCGATGTAAACCCTTTTTCAAAAATGCGTGGTAGATCACGAGGATCGATTCCACGACCCTCATCCTCGATATGGATATGAACACGACCGCATTTTTCATAGCTTGAAATCACGATATCGGATTGCTCACTATACTTGATCGCATTGGTCATCAGTTGGCGGAAGATGAATGCTAGCCATTTTGCATCAGAGAGCACTTTTTCTACTTGCAGATCGATATCAAAGCCAATTCCTTTCTGCATACACCATGATCTTAAAGACTTGATTTCATTGAATAACAATGGCTCGATGTCCACTTCTTCTATATACAAGTCGTTTTTGATAAAAGGAATCCGTTTCTGATGCAGCTGCTGGTCGAGGAGCAGGTGGATCCGCATCCATTCGAATGTCAACTGTGATTTCAGCTTATAATCATCTGTGCGGTCGATAATTAAGCGCATGGCAGTCAACGGTGTTTTCACTTCATGAATCCAGGATAAAAGGTCATCTTTCTCTTGTGCAAGTAAGCTTTGATTACGGGATAATTCCTGTTTCAGTCGTTCTATCTGCTCAAGTACGTTGGTTTCAATCACTGTTTCAAAAGGGCTGTCCGCTTCCGGGAAAGTAGTTATGTCAAGGTCATTATCTCGTTCCTCGATCCCTAAATAAAAGGGAGTTTCCTTTCGATAGCGTATGAATAGAAAAAATATCATAAGAATGCTCGATAAAAATACGTAATAAAGAACGGATGGGAGGGGGATGGTCTGGTCCACATAGGCAATAAGCAGAGCGAGAAGTTGTAGCAGTATGAAAAAAAGAATCCAGCTGATCCGTTCCAATAGAAAGGTTCGGATCATGACTCTTCCCTCGCGACATACCCTTGACCAACTTTCGTTTCAATCGCACCACTTAAACCGATGTCTGTGAGTTTTTTACGTAGACGATTGACGTTGACGGTCAGCGTGTTATCACTAACAAAGCGTTCGTCTTCCCAAAGCCGGTCGATGATTTCTTCCCGACTCACGATTTTACTTTTCTTTTCGATGAGCTGCTTGAGGATCAGCATTTCATTTTTAGTTAAATCGACGACTCCTGCCTCATTGGTCAATCGATTCCGTTCATAATCGATCGTAGCGCCAAGCCATGTTTTCAATTCATTTCTTTCCGTGTTGTAATTGTACACACGTCGCAAAATCGCCTGGATTTTCGCTATCAGTACATCAAAGTGAAATGGCTTTTGTACAAAATCATCGGCTCCGAGGTTCATGGACATAACCATATCTGTCGGATGGTCCCGGGATGAAAGGAAGATGATGGGGACGTTGGAGTGCTCGCGAATCATCCGGCACCAGTGAAATCCGTCAAACTTAGGAAGTTGGATATCAATGATGACAAGGTGGGGGTCTGAAGAAGTGAACACGTCCATTACACGACTGAAATCTTCAATTCCACATACATCATAGGACCATTGAGCAAGTCGCTCCTCCATCTCCTGAAACAATGTGCGATCATCTTCAATCAATAACAATCGGAACAAAAGGGACACCGCCTTTCCGTATTTTACCTTTTATCAGTATATCAAATGCGGAGACTTCTGCGAATTTTAGTACAACGAAGCGGCACTGTAATAAAACTTTTTTGATAATTCGATTAAATACCCTTTAAAAATGAGGGGGATGGGCGTACAATATATACTAATATTCAAATACGGCTTCGGCCAAAATTACATAAAACAACGTTCATATAGAAAAGGAGTCATGCAAAATGCCATTGAACATAGTTGAAACTACCCACAAGAAAGCCAAACCGGAAAGTGAAAAGATTCCTTTTGGTCGTACGTTCACGGATCACATGTTTGTGATGGATTATGAAGCAGGTAAGGGGTGGCATGAACCGAGGATCATTCCTTATGAGCCATTGACGCTAGATCCAGCTGCAATGATTTTTCATTACGGTCAGACCGTTTTTGAAGGGTTGAAAGCCTATCGCACTGATGATGATCGTGTCCTGCTATTCCGTCCGGAAAAGAACTTTGAACGTCTGAATTTGTCCAGCCAACGTTTAAGCATTCCGTCCATTGACGAAGAGGAAGTGCTGGGCTATTTGAAAGAGCTCGTTGAACTGGAAAAAGACTGGGTGCCAGCCTTTGAAGGTACATCTCTTTATGTGCGCCCGTTCATCATCGCGACAGAACCAAGTCTAGCTGTTGCCCCTTCGAAATCTTATAAACTGATGATCATTCTGTCACCGGTAGGACCGTATTTTTCCGGAGGCATCAAGCCGGTCACGATTAACGTAGAAGATCAATTCACAAGAGCTGTCAAAGGTGGTACAGGGATGGCCAAAACAGCTGGTAACTATTCTTCAGGTTATCAGGCACAAGCCAAAGCTGCAGAAGAAGGAAATGCGGACGTCCTCTGGCTTGATGGTGTGGAGAAACGCTACATCGAAGAAGTCGGCAGCATGAATATCTTTTTCAAAATTGATGGGGAGATCGTTACACCAGCCTTGAGTGGAAGCATTTTGCAGGGGATTACACGCATGTCCATCCTTGAGCTGTTGCGAAAGTGGGAAATCCCAGTGACAGAACGCCGGATCTCCATTGAAGAACTGTATCAGGCCTATGAAGATGGAAAGCTTGAAGAAGCATTCGGAACTGGTACTGCAGCAGTGATTTCCCCCGTCGGTGAGCTGAATTGGCTAGGCAAGAAAATGGTCATCAATAATCACGAAATCGGCTCCTTATCCCAAGAGTTGTATGACACGATCACAGGTATTCAACGAGGAAGAAAAGAAGATGTCCATGGTTGGACGGTAGAAATATAATGGAATTTCGAGCCTCAGGTAATCGTGCCTGAGGCTTTTTGGTGCTTGATCCCCGCTGTGTTAATATTTTAGCCCAATGTGGGTCAGGCATCATTTAGAGGAGGGGAATTTTAATGAGAGAAATGAAGGAACAATTATATGCTCTAGAAACAACGCTATTAAAAGAGGAAGTTCGTAAGTCTGCTGAAAGATTAAATGAGCTTATAGCAGATGACTTTGTTGAATATGCAAGCACTGGGGAAATTTATGACAAAGGAAACATATTAAGTCGGTTACCAAAGGAAGATGATCCGGGGATAACAATGAGGAATTTTGAAGTGAAGTATTTATCACCAGCGAGTGCCTTAACTACTTTTACAATTTTTATCGAAAGTAAACAGAAACATTCTTTACGAAGCTCTGTCTGGATATTAAACGATGGAAAGTGGCAAATGACCTTCCACCAGGGGACGGTTACAAATATTGGTACCTGACCCCCGCTGCGTTAATGCTTTAACACAGGGGGCAGGTGTGATGCAAAATAAAAAACCGCCCTGCTATGGGGCGGTTTGCTAGTTATTGGGCACTGACGGCTTCTTGTGGTTGAACTTTTTCTAACTCGCTCAAGACTCGCGCTTCTTCTTCCTGTGTCAAAGGTAAAAGAGGCAGGCGGACTCCCCCGACTTGAACGCCTTTCGCATTCAACGCAGCTTTGACAGGAGAAGGGCTTGGAGCAGAAAAGATTGCATGCATAACGGGAGCAAGTTTCTGATGAACCCGAGCTGCAAACGCGAAGTCTCCTTCTCGGAAGCTTTGAATCATTTGCTGCATTTCATTTCCTATCACATGGGAAGAGACAGAAACTATTCCCGTACCTCCAATAGATACGAATGGCAGCGTATTGGAGTCTTCTCCACTATAAACGGAAAAGTCCTCGGACGTCTCCCGGATGATTTCTGTGGCGGCATCGAGATCGCCACTTGCTTCTTTGACAGAAACGATGTTTTCGATTTGAGACAAACGGATAATCGTCTCTGGCTTCACGTTCACAACACTCCTGCCTGGAATGTTGTAAAGCATGACAGGCAAAGAAGTAGCTGCAGCAATGGTAGAGAAGTGTTGATAAAGACCTTCTTGTGTCGGTTTATTATAGTAAGGGGCCACAAGCATGATCGCATCCACGCCTGCTTCTTCCGCTTTTTCCGTCAAGCTTATCGAAGCTCTTGTGTTATTAGACCCTGTTCCTGCAATGACTGGAACTCTGCCGTCAACAATCTCGACGACGAATTTGTATAAGCTCACTTTCTCTTCTGTAGTCAGTGTCGGTGACTCACCTGTTGTTCCTGCGATGACTAAGGCGTCCGAACCGTTTTCGATCAAGTGATTGACTAGTACTCGTGTCGCATCATAATCAATATTCTCATTGCTGTCGAAAGGGGTCACCATGGCTGTTAGTACTTGGCCGAAATTCATAACCTCACACCTTTGTTTAGATTTTTGAATACATTCGAGGTGGTGAGGGCTGAACGGCAAACAAAATAAAAACGGCAACAACGAGGGCTCGCTGCTGCCGTAGAAACTTTTACCGTTCCTGCGTAAGATAGCCCTCCATATAGTTTCCTATATGACAGTTCTGTACTTATTCAGCAGCAGAACCAGCTTCAGGGGAATGAGTTCCCTTTAGCTTCGGCAATTTCCCCTTTCCATCTGTGTCCCAGGAGCTCATTCTCCTCCGACAGATGTACTCATGTCATTGCACCTCTATCCTTACTTCAAAATCAATTGAAATAAGAAAATGTTTAGTTATAAAAATACTATCAAACAATTGCTTTTCATACAAGAGGTTTGACAGGACTCCTGTCCATTCGACATTAGAAATCATTTCCATACTATAGGTGTTATTGGGAGGAAGGTGTATTGGAGGAACGACTCATTTAAAGAAACTTAAAAGCACATTCCTTTGGAACATAAAATTTATAATGAAAGAATTACCGCCCGGCGTCGGCAAATATAGATAAAATCTGTTTGCTGAGGGAGGCACACCGAACTCCCACGTTTCTCAGAACCCTTTCACTTCCCCGAAAGGAAACAGGACTGTAATGTGGGAAAATCCGTCTGGAGGCGGAAGATGAATCATTCTCAGGCATATCGTCATCGCTATGGGATTTTTATACACTTGCATTAATCAATAAAAAAAGGTGTGAGAATCATGGCTGGTAATGATATTGCTATGGAAAATGCAACGATAGAACCAAAAGAAATTCCCTCTATATTCAAAAATAGAAATTTTCTATATTTGTGGGGAGCTGCCCTTTTATCCAGTTTCGGAATTTCCTTTTTTCTCTTTTCCCAAAGCTGGTATGTGGTCAATGTGCTAGGTTTAGAAGCTTCACTGGGAATTCTATATGTCGCTGTAAGTATTCCTCGTGTTTTATTCATGATTATTAGCGGAACTGTAGCGGATCGGTACAGTAAAACAAAAATCATGTTTTTATCAGACTTCATTCGTGGCTTACTCTTAATCGGTCTTGTCGCATGGTTTTTGTTCGGTGGAATAACTTTATGGACTTTTGTTACTTTCGCTTTTTTCTTCGGTATTTTAGATGCTTTTTTCTGGGCGGCGGAGAGTGCGGTTATTCCCTCTATTGTTCATAAAGAAAATTTAACGCGTGGAAATTCGGTCATTCAAATGACGAACCAGACTTCATTTATTCTAGCACCAATGCTCGCAGGAATCATCATTGCTTTCGGGAATTATGAAGTGGTTTTTGGAACAACTGCTGTCATGTTGATTATTGCAAGTCTTCTTATATTCCTTATGCGTGTTCGGAAAGAGGGTGGCGAAGCGGGTGAACAGAAGGAGTTCTGGGAGACATTTAAAGAAGGGCTGCTTTATGTGAAACAATCGAGAGTACTGTTGATCATCGTTTTGACTACTGTCTTCTCGAACTTATTTTTGGTCGGGCCTATGACGATGGGGCTTCCCTTGTTTGTTAAAAATATTTTGGGTGGTACGTCAGTGGACTTCAGTTTTCTAGAAGCTGGATTAGCGGGTGGGATGCTAGTTGGTTCTGTCGTTATCGGAGTATTGAACTTGAAGAAAAAACGTTGCAAGGTGGCACTCATTTCATTGATATTTTCGGGGCTCGCTTTTGTAGGTTTAAGCTTCACTACAGAGGTTTGGATGAGCATCCTGGCTCTTGGAATCTTCGGTATTTCTTTATCGGTAACGAATATTCCTTTTATTGCCTTTATCCAAGGTTTAATAGAAGAAAAAATGCTTGGGCGAGTGATGGGGCTCATTTCATTAGCATCGATGGGGCTCATACCCATCAGTTATCTAGTGACTTCAGGGGTCTTAGCTCTCGGGTTTCCCATTAATCATATTATGGCCGTCGGTGGTACCCTTGTTGCTCTCTATGCTGCTTTTATCTACTTTAAATTCAAAGAACTCAGGGAGATTGATTGGGCGAGAGGGTGAAAATTCATTACCAGTAAATCCGAAAGGTGAAGGGGCAATGATAAAAAAGGAGCTGTTTTCCCCGACACTCACTCCTTTTCAGTAGAGGGGACTCCATCGTTCTTCTATAAATTGTTCCCATTAAACAAGACCCCTTGTTAGAGGCCTTGCTTATCGGGACTTATTGTACCAACCCTTTTCCTTGAAGCGGGAAATGGCTTCAATTCGGTTGGTCACTTCTAATTTTTCTAAAATAACAGATATATAATTTCGAACCGTGCCAGGAGTGATATATAAAGATTGCGAAATTTCCTTTGTGTTTTTTCCATCTGCCATCAGTTGGATAACTTCTCTTTCTCTTTCTGTCAGGGGGTTCGGTTCAGTAAAAGCAAGGTCTACGAGCTCTGGATCGAATATGCGCTGTCCATTGATGATTTTACGAATAGCGGTCGCAAGTTCCTCGCTCGGGCTATCCTTCAATAAATAACCACTGACCCCTGCTTTTCTTGCACGGTCAAAATAACCTGGACGGGCGAATGTAGTTAAAATGATGACTTTACAAGGCTCTCCATACAACTCTTCGGCAGCGTCAAGGCCATCTTTTACAGGCATCTCAATGTCCATGATACAAATGTCAGGCTTCAGATCACGAACAAGCCTGCACGCTTCTTCTCCATTATTGGCTTGCCCGACGACTTCCATCCCATCTTCTAAATCGAGGAGAGCGCCTAGTGCACCTAATAACATTTTTTGATCCTCAGCTATAACAATCCTGATCATTCATGATCCTCCTTTTCCTTCTTTTGAATGACATTTGGAACGTGCAAGCGGATGGTGGTACCGTTCGTTGACTCAATATCTAATTGCCCGTTCACAAATTCCAATCGCTCGCGTATTCCTTGTAATCCGTTACCCTGAAAAGGCTCAATGGATTTAGGGAGCCCTTTTCCGTCATCTTCAATAGTGACTTGGATTTCGTTAGGCGATTGTTCAATAGTGATTCGGCATGTTGTAGCACCACTGTGTTTAACAATGTTTGTCGCCGCTTCTTTCAAACACATGCTGAGAACATTTTCTACAAGCAGCGGTGTGTTCTCTAAATGGGGGTCCCCTTCGTAGTAAAATGACATTTCGGCTGCTTCAATTATCTGTTGGACACGGATGAGTTCATCTTCAAGCTTCGTCCCTTTCATATTCGATACCATCTCGCGGACTTCCTTCAAAGCAGTGCGAGCGGTATTACGGATATCTTCAATCTCCTGTGTTGCTTTTTCCGGCTGGACGGTCATTAATTTGCGAGCTAAATCACTTTTCAAACCGATCATCGATAGTTTCTGACCAAGTGTGTCATGCAGGTCACGGGCAATCCGCTCCCGTTCTTCAATCACCATCAGTTGGGATATCCGTTCATTAGCATCTTCCAGTTCCCCTTCCAACTTTTGTTGTTGATTACGGTATCGTACCGTGAATGGAAGAAGGATAACCCCGATGACCGTAATAATGATGAAGGGGAGGTTCGGAAATAAAGATTCCACCTGGTAAACGAATGTGGTTGTAACGGCGATCAGGGTTGTGGTCAGATGAACGATGTAGAGCGATAAAAATCCGCCGAGGTGCTTGATGTTTCCAATGAAAAAAGCAAGAAACAATGCAAAATAGATATAACCGAACAACGCTGTCATCACTAGGCTGATCGCCATTTCCATACTGACCCATAAGTAGACGAACTTGCTGTTGGATATAAACGATAGTCTATAGGAAAGGAAGAAAATCAAGGTCATGAGTATGCCGAACATCATTTCGTAAATAGAAGAAGAACGGAAGATGAAGAAGAAAGGCAGAACACAAAAGATAATCCAGACATATATACTCAAACCTGTGTTTTTCGGAACAATTTGATACCAATTATGCATATGAGAAGCACCTCCTTTTTCTTTCTAGCATATAGGAAAAGTCCATTCCTTGGAATGGACTTTCTTGAGAATGTTGTATATATCATGTGGAAACTTATAAAGGTTTCGAACCTGATGGCACATTATTTGTCTTGTAGGCTTGGTTGTCTTTGCTCAGGCAGGGACAGTCGTTTTTTCTTGAGCAAAGGCTTGACCTCTTTGAAAGAGACAAACGTTTTGTTTTCTGTATCATATAACCGGAACCGGATGGATTCCAAACTTGTCGCAAGCGTAATTGTGGTTGCATGCTGTAATGGTGGTGTCTGTTCATGGGCTTCTTCAAGTGCGTAATTAGGTACTCGCGGACTCAAATGGTGCACATGATGAAACCCGATATTACCAGAAACCCATTGTAGTAGTTTCGGCAATTTATAGTATGAACTTCCATCGACCGCAGCTTTGACAAAGTCCCACTCTGACTCGTCTTCAAAATAAGAATCTTCGAATTGGTGTTGAACATAAAACAACCAGATACCGAGAATACCGGACACGTACAGAATCGGAATTTGGATGAGTAAGAATGCTTCCCAACCAATCGCCCAAATGAGCATACTATAGATAGCAGCAATAGCTCCATTTGTGATATAGGTGTTCATTCTTTCTTTACGCTTCGCACCTTTTCTGTTGAATCGGTTAGATACAAGGAACAAGTAAAGTGGGCCTAGACCGAACATGACGATAGGGTTGCGGTAAAGGCGATAAGCGATACGTTCTTTAAGGGAAGCTTCTACATATTCATCAACAGTCATGACCCAAATATCACCGGTACCACGCTTATCCAGGTTTCCACTTGTTGCATGGTGAATGGAGTGGCTTCGTTTCCACTTATCAAAAGGAAATAATGTGATAATCCCTGTAATGGTACCAATGATTCGATTCGCTTTATTACTCTTCAAGAAGGACTGGTGGGTGCAATCGTGAAAAATGATGAAAACACGAATGACGAACCCACCTGCAAGCATTGCGACGGGGATCGTCAACCATACAGATACAGATAAGCTTACATAAGCTAAGTACCACAGTAAGATGAAGGGTACGATTGTATTGACCAGCTGACGGACACCCGCAGATGTATTAGGTTTCGCAAAGTTTGATACGCTTTTTTTCAACTCTCTTTGTTTATCCTTGTTCATATAAAACGACTCCTTCACGTTTGTTCATGGTCTTATGATAGGATAAACTCCGTCATTTTATAAGGCACAAACGTCAGGACATATACATGACACTTATCATGGGTGTTTGGTTATTCTTAGGAGGGGGGAACATAGGAAGGGATGGTTGGACTTTAAGGAACGATTCATACATCCACCTTCATGTGGAGTTAAGATCACCATTAAGAAATCGTTCACAATGTGATATAATGGAAATAGAAAATCGATACTCTATTAATGGAGGGTTCCCCTATGACCAAACGGATTCTCGTTGCATACGATGGGAGTGACTTGAGTAGAGAAGCGGTATATGAAGCTAGGAATCAGGCGTGTGAAACTCCTAAAAGGGAAATTCATATTGTCTCCGTCATCAATCCTACAGGCCCCGTGACAAATGCTGTGGTCTCACGTAGTATCGGAAACGAAATGGCAGAGAAATTGAGGTCGGAAATGGATGTCTTGAAAGAACAGATGGCTTCTTCTGATGTGGATGTCATCACAGAGGTTCTCGTTAGTAAAGTAGAAGGAAACCCTGGTATCAGCATCTGTAAGTATGCGGATGAGCAAGCGGTCGACTTGATCATCGTCGGGAATCGCGGTCTTGGGAAAGTGAAAAAAATGTTCTTGGGGAGTGTGAGCAATAACGTCGTACAGCATGCCAACTGCCCTGTTCTAGTTATGAAATAAAGAAAAAACGAGCGCCTGAAGGCAATTCCTTCAGGCGCTCGTTTTTTGACCAACATTTCGGGGGCTTACTGGGTGACATTTTGGCTGACCAGGTCACCCATAAATTTCCATTAACTCTATTAAAAAGAAAGTATCGACATATAGAGGCATTTCAGACATTGTATTGAAACTCATCTGGGAAAGATAGCCCTATAAATATAACAACCATAATTTAACACACCAGGTCATCCAAATTATGGATGACCTGCTGCAGGAATAATTCCATTAGATAAAAACCCTGCTTTCCCGCTTACTGCCTTTTATAAACAGGGTTCTGACGGTTTTGTGCTTAAACTATAAAACTAAGGGCGTATCTTTGTGTTTCCTACACGTTGTTGGTTGTAAGCGATATCCGTTACAATTTTCTTAACAGTAAAAAAACATTAAATACATCCATTCCACCTAAAGAGGCCCACATGGTGAACCAAATAGGAGAATGATGAAAGGGTGTGGTGATCCTGGAAGCCATCAGTAAGAATTTTTTCTTATACCTTTCCAACAACAAGTTATTAGACCGCTTTGCGAAACGCTTTGGCAGTAATTTTGGAGCTGACAAGATAGTTGGGGGAGAAACGTTCTCCCAGGCAATACCGTTAATACAGCAACTGAACCATGAGGGGCTCGTAGTTACTGTCGATCATTTAGGTGAGTTTGTAGATTCTGAAGAAGAATCGAGGGATCGAGCGGGGGAATGCATCCGCTGTATCCAACAGATTGCAAGCAACCAATTGCAGTCAGAAGTTTCTCTTAAACTGACATCCCTCGGGCTGGATATCAGTCGTGAGCTTGTCATGGAGAACATGGAACTTATATTGAAAGAAGCCCAAAAACACGATGTTACAGTCACCATTGATATGGAAGACTCGTCACGGTGTGGGGCGACATTAGAAATTTATAAAGAACTGAAAAAAGAGTACCCGAACCTGGGAACCGTCATTCAATCTTATCTTTATCGTTCTGATGAGGATCTTGATGATTTGGATGAGTACCAACCTTACTTGCGACTCGTTAAAGGAGCGTATAAGGAATCGGGGAAAGTGGCCTTTCCTGAGAAAAAACTCGTCGATGATAACTTGAAGCATCTGATAAAAAAGAACTTGCTAAACGGCAATTATACAGCCATCGCGAGTCATGATGATGCCATCGTCGATTATACAAAGCGATTAGTGAAAGAACACAACATTCCGAATGATCGTTTTGAATTTCAAATGCTTTACGGCATGAGGAACCAAATGCAGAAGGACCTTCTACAGGAAGGATACAATGTCCGCGTCTATTTACCATATGGAGAAGACTGGTATGGATATTTCATGAGAAGGCTCGCTGAAAGACCAGCGAACATCTCATTTGCTATCAAAGGTATTTTCAGTAAATAACATTTTTAAAATCAGAAAGGGGAATTTATCATGGTCCAGCCTTATAAACACGAACCATTCACAGATTTTACTATTGAGGAAAACAAGAAAGCTTTTGAAGAAGCATTGAAGCAAGTGAAAGAGGAATTAGGGAAGCATCATGATCTTCTGATTGACGGAGATCGCATCCGTACAGACAACCACATCACTTCGACAAACCCGGCGAACACGAAGGAAGTAGTCGGAACTGTTTCGAAAGCAAACCAGGGTCTAGCAGAAAAAGCGGTCCAGTCCGCTTCCACTGCTTTCGAAGATTGGAAAAAGTGGGATCCTCGTGCCCGGGCTGAAATACTTTTCCGTGCAGCTAGTATCATCCGTCGCCGTAAGCATGAATTTTCTGCTTATCTTGTCTATGAAGTTGGTAAGCCGTGGAAAGAAGCGGATGCTGATACTGCAGAAGCGATTGACTTCCTGGAGTATTACGGACGTCAAATGATTGAGTTGGCAGAAGGGAAGCCGGTTGAAAGCCGTCCAGGGGAACAAAACCGCTACATTTACACATCCACAGGTGTAGCTGTCGTCATTCCACCATGGAACTTGGCCTTCGCGATCATGGCGGGTACAACAATTGCACCAATTGTTACAGGAAGCACAGTTGTGATGAAGCCAGCAAGTAATAGCCCTGTAATCGCAGCGAAATTCGTAGAAGTGCTTGAGGAAGCTGGTCTTCCGAAAGGTGTCTTGAACTTTGTACCAGGAAGCGGTGGAGAAGTTGGTGACTACCTTGTCGATCACCCGAAAACAGCGCTGATCTCCTTCACAGGTTCTCGTGATGTTGGTACACGTATCATTAAACGTGCAGCGGAAATTCAAGAAGGTCAAAATCACTTGAAACAAGTCATCGCTGAAATGGGCGGGAAAGATACCGTTGTCGTTGATAATAAAGCGAACATTGAAACAGCGGTTGAAGCAATCATCGTTTCTGCCTTCGGATTCTCTGGGCAAAAATGTTCCTCCGGATCGCGTGCCGTCGTCCATGAAGACGTATATGATGAAGTTTTAGAAAAAGTAAAAGAGCGCACAGAGCAACTGACTGTCGGAAACGCTTCAGAAGAGAACGTTTATATGGGACCGGTTGTCGACCAGGGAGCCTATGATAAGATTATGAGCTATATCGAAATCGGTAAACAAGAAGGGCGTCTCGTTACAGGCGGTAAAGGCGATGATTCCAAAGGTTACTTTATCGAGCCGACGGTATTTGCTGACCTTGATCCGGATTCCCGTATGCAACAGGAAGAAATCTTCGGCCCTGTCGTCTGCTTCACAAAAGCGAAGAACTTTGATGAAGCCATCGATATTGCCAATAACACAGAGTATGGTCTGACAGGTGCTGTCATTTCTGACAACCGCGAACACCTGGAAAAAGCGAAATACGACTTCCACGTAGGGAACTTGTACTTCAACCGTAACTGTACAGGGGCTATCGTCGGTTACCAGCCATTTGGTGGATTCAAGATGTCAGGTACTGATTCTAAAGCAGGTGGACCAGACTACTTGGCCCTTCACATGCAAGCGAAAACGATCTCAGAAAAGTTTTAATGAAAACCTAAGGCTCTCCCACTCTTGGGAGAGCCTTTTTTAATAAAGTCTGAACGACGGAAAAAGGGAAGAACTTCTTCTTCTTTAGAAGATCTCAAGGTGTTAGGTGGGTATGGTGGCTTCATTATGGACTGATCATTTAAAAAGTGATTCAGGCACCAACACATGGCTAGGTGCTTGAAGGAAGGTGAGGACATAGTTGGAACTCCCTGCTGTTCCGTTGAGTAATAGGGTTCAACGAAAGCTGCAGCAATTGATTTATTTCTATCCTACTAGATTGAGAATAGAGACTGAAAGATCCTGCCATTTACGAAAAACATTAACTCTGAGAACGGTAAAAAAATCCTTAGATATATATTTCTTTTTCTTTCCATCCACAACCTATATAATGGAGGGTAATGAAGCATGACATTTAACCTACTCGGAAAGGTCAGGATCCCTATGGAAGTCAAAGAATTGATCCTTCAGGCAGAAGATATTCATAAAGCGACAGAGTTGGTCAGTTCAAGGTTGGAAAAGCCTGTCATTATAGAAAACAAGAACTTTGAACTCATATCGTACAGTTCCTCTTTTGATGATTTCGATCAAACGCAACAGAAGACAATCCTTTCGAAAAAGTGTCCGATCTTTATCATTGACCGGTTGAAAAAAGAGGGGATTGTCCAGCGTTTAGAGAAACAGTCGGATCCCATCCGTGTTCATCCAATGGAGGATTTAGGTTTTCAGCAGCGTGTCGTAATCGCTGCCAAACACCTGGGTCACACGATGGGATACGTATGGGTCCAGGAATCGGATCGGTTGTTGGAAACTGAAGAACTGAACTTTTTAGAAGAAATCACGGCCCATCTTGGTAAGTTGATATATGATCAATTTATTAAGGCAAATGTAAAGGAAGGTCGGAAAGAAGAACTGATATGGCAAGCTCTTCACCATGAATATGGTAGTGAGAGTCAATTCCGTCATGATGCTTCTCTTGCCCAACTGCAAATCCCTGAACGCTTTTCTGTTATTGTTTTCTCTGTCACGGCCCCTCAGTACAAATATATGCTTGATCATCTGGAGAACATCGTCAATCGTTTCCGGGCGACCAGGCAAATGTTTTACTTGAAAACAGAGTTCCAGATGATCCTGCTCATCGATGGAAGGTCCGAGGATCGCTTTTCCTCGAGGGACATCGGCCGGGATTTAATTGATGAGGTGAAGTTTGAGACAGGAAAAGAGGAGTTTTACCACTTTTTGATCGGGCTCGGGAAAGAATACACGAAATTATTTTATATGAGGAAAAGCTTTCTGGAGGCTCTCGAAGTAATTGAAACAGCCAATTTCATCAGCCCTCGCCCTGAAACGATGCCACGGGAATTCTCAAAGCTTGGCCTCTACCGATATTTGGCTGCCCTCTATGAAAAGAACAGTTCGGAAGATTATTATAGTGAAGACCTTTTAACATTGATCAAAAATGATACGATGAAACAAACCGAATTGCTTATCACATTAGAAGCTTATCTGGCTAATAATGGGAAAGGGAAGCAGACCGCGAATGAATTGTTCATTCATCCGAACACGTTGAATTATCGGATTAAACAAATCCAGGAGATGACGAATATCGATTTCTCGGATTTCAATATGAAGGCTTATTTGTATACGGAATTGTTATTGCTAAACAATGTAGAGAGTTATTATGAACGATATAAAGCGGCTATACAGAAGTAATGCAAAGAGGCGGCGATGGCCGTCTCTTTTTGTAATTGGTCAAGGAAACCATTATACTCCATCCTTGTAGTTTACTATGAGTGGTGACACCTTTTAACTTTTAGTAGCACTTCCCTGAATGGCAACTTTAGAAGGATGTAAGATAGGAAAGGTGAAAGGAGACGATAATCAGTGGTAGATGAAAGAAAGTTGATTCAACAGCATTTAGCCAATGAACGCACGTATTTAGCTTGGATTCGGACAAGCATCGCTCTCGTAGGGATCGGTTTTTTAGCGACAACCGTCCATATCACGGCATTGCCGATGGAAGGAGCAATGGTTAACAAGCTGGCGATGCTCGTAAGTATAGCCTCTTTGTTCCTCGGTCTTATGACAATTGTTGGAGCAACAGTGAATTATTATCATACAAGACGGAATATAAACGAAAACCGTTTCGTCTCTTCTCACAGAATCATCATCTATATGACTTCTGTGGTTCTATTATTACTTATTCTTGTGATGACATATTTGATGTTCATTTGAAACAAATACAATAAAAAGCCTCGTTGTATAATACAACGAGGCATGTCTTAATCCTGTCGGAGATGACCGAGGCCCTTCCGCTTTTCTTTTTGTCCAGCTCAGTGCCTATCTCCTCGGGGTCTTAAGTCAATCCTCTCTGTGACAAAGAGCGTCATGGCGAGGCTTGTCTTAAGCTTGTCGGAGACGACCAAGGCCCTTCTTCTTTTCTTTTAAGCGGTACTGTATTCGTTTTCGCCTGGCCTGGATTTTTTTATGAAAAATGCCATGATGAAGCCGACAATGGAAAATATTCCAGCTACGATGAATGAAATATTAACTCCATGAATGACCCCTGTAACACCATCTGCAGGTATTGCCTGACTAGTCATTACAGAGACGAGCAAGGCTGTCCCTACGGCGCCGGATACTTGACGCATTGTATTGTTCATAGCTGTTCCATGTGGCATCAAATGTTGAGGCAATTGGTTCAGACCAGCGGTTGTTACTGGCATCATAACCATGGAAATGCCGAACATCCGAACACAATTGACCAGCGCCAAATAAAGGAATGTCGTAGACGGATCTAAAATCGTAAACATGAACGTCGATATCACAAGGAGGCCGAGTCCTGTGACAGCGAGCCAACGGGCTCCGAATTTATCAAATAATCGGCCTGTGATCGGGTTCATAATACCCATTAAGAGAGCCCCCGGTAAGAGCATCAGCCCTGATTCAAAGGCAGTAAAACCAAGCATGTCCTGCATGAGAATCGGTAAAATAACAGCACCGCCGATCATGGAGATAAATACGATCATGCCAAGAGCTGTCGTCAAAGTAAACGTCTTGTACTTGAAGATCCTGAATTCCAATATTGGTTTTTCCAGTTTCATTTGCCTGTTGATAAAAAGCGTCAGAGTTACAGCCCCAACTCCTAATGAAAGAAGAACTTCATTACTTAAGAAACTTTCACTCCCCGCTACACTGAACCCATATAAAATCCCGCCGAATCCAAAGGTCGAAAGGATGATGGAGATAGGATCCACTTTCGGAAATGTCTGCTTTGTAACATTTTTCAAGATGAAATAGGCGACAATAATATCCGCAATTGCGATTGGTAAAATGACGAAAAACAAACTTCTCCACGGAAATTGTTCGACCAGCCATCCTGAAAGAGTGGGCCCGATAGCTGGTGCAAAGGCAATGACCAGCCCGAACATCCCCATGGCTGAACCTCTTTTTTCAATAGGGAAAACGAGGAATAAAATAGTCTGCATCAAAGGCAGAATGATACCGGCGCCAGAAGCTTGCAGAATTCTCCCAGATAAGAGAATCGTGAAGTTCGGTGCAAGTCCACAAACAAGCGTACCGGCTGCGAAAAGACCTACAGCAGTCATGAACAGTCCTCTCGTAGTGAATCGTTCGATTAAAAAGGCAGTAATAGGGATCATAATCCCGTTCACTAACATAAAAATAGATTGGAGCCACTGGGCCGTATTTGCATCCAAGTTCAGGTCTGCCATGATGTGGGGCAGAGCTGTAGCGAGCAACGTTTGATTCAATATTGCAACAAACGCCCCTGATATAAGGACAATCATTAAAGGAACACGGTTTATTTCTTGAGATGACATGTTATAACCTTCTTTCTAATTACTTAGGCAACTAATAAAATATAATATCATAATAAAGAGTATCTGTTCAGTGACTTGCTTATTTTTGGGGGAAAAGTTTAGGTATCTAATTGTTATCTGAAAGAACGAATGTTTTGTTTATTATGGGGTTAGAGCTGTGGGGAACAGTACGCTATTCTTAAAACTTTAGTGAGGGGAAATCAGATCGGTACCATGCAGGTATCATCAAGCAAATTCATATGTCGTGGCCAAGATATCTTTATTTTCTATCCAGGGTCCATTACTTACTATTAAAGTGTTTCACTAAATTGCATAAAGTATGAACTGTTGGTTGATATGGTGTAACCATCAACCATTTCCTGGTGATAACATTTGGGGGAGAAAGGGGTTGTATACTGTAGTCCATTTATCGAGGAAGCGAGTGTGTGAAAAAGCTGATAAGCCAGAAACACCGCCAGCTAATTTTGTTAGCAGCGGTGTTTCTGGCTTATCTAGGAAGGTATTTAAATATGGAAAAAGGAAGTCCAGACTCTCTGTGACAAAGAGCGTCACGGCGAGTCTCGCCTTAAGCTTGTCGGGGGTGAACAAGGCGCTTGCGCATTTATTCTTAACCCGATTCCTTTTTACCGAAGTAGAATAGTCCAGAAAGGATGCCGACGGCGGTCATGGCGGCTGCAAGAATAAGGCTTGGCCATGGGCCGAATTGGGCGATGAATGGTACGGATAAAGCCGTTACGAATCCTCCACCCAGGAATGGTTCATAAAAAAGCTGCTTGTATCCAAAAGCTTCAAATGCTGGTGATTCATTATCCGGGTCGACGACACGCATTAATAGTAAGCCAGTTGCCGTAACGCCCATGGATTGCCCGAAGTCCCCAATTCCTCGTTCAAACCAGAATTTAGGGATGAACCGTGGAGCAAGTACGAGGAAACCGAATAAGTTCCAAGCTATACCTGCTGCTGCTAAGATAAGGAATGGTACTAAATACTCTCCGATCACTTCCAGGGATACAGTAGCAATCGCAGATAATATCAATATGTCGAGGGCGAGTCCTTGAATTCTGTTGATCATTCTTCGATCAACAAGGTTATATTTATCTTTTTTGCTGAAGAATATCTGCAAGATGATTCCTCCCATCATGGCAAGCGGGAACAATGGGATATATTCCATGAAGTCTGAACCTAAGGTGGCCGCTTCCAGCTGGACGAGCCCTTGCAGTATAAGCCAGCCAAGTAAAATAGCGATCATCACGATTGACAAGTGGAAGGAAAGGGGCTCAATCGATTCTGGTCGAAGGGTCATCTTTCCTGCGGGTTCACGGTTTTGATATTCCATAACACCGCGCTTTCTCAAGTTTGAAAAACCTTCCACGTCCTTAATGACTTTAGTCTTTTTATTTCTCACACCCCAATTGATCAGGATAATACCGAATATGACACCAGATAAAACACCGATTGTGGCAAGTCCGATCGCAAGGTCGAATGCTTCTGGAAATCCTAGTTCTTCAAAGGTGCTGGCCATCCCAGCGGCCGTCCCATGTCCACCTTCAAATGCGACTTCAATCAATGCTCCTGACATTGCAGGAAGGTCGAAAAAGGGAACGAGCACCAGGACGGCAACCATAAGACCGATAACATATTGGCCCCATCCAATTGACCAGCCGAGTGCCAATTGCGGGCCAGCATAGCTCCAAATATCTTTCAGTTTAGGAATCGTTGCTCCTAAGAATAAAGCTGCGAAGACGACATTAATCATTAATCCTGGTAAAGCAGACCATACTTCGATAATAGAGTCTGTCATGACCCCATTTGAAAAGGTACTATCTTCTGGCATGAATTTTCCGAAAACTTGGGGCCCTAAAAGCAGAGCGATAAACCCTCCAATAATGGAAGAAGGTAAAAATAAATTTTGTAATAGCGTTGAATAAACTCGGATGATTTTTCCGATCAACAAGAAGACGCCGATGTATAGTATTGCAAATCCTATTTCATTCGGGGTCATAGGAACACCTCTCTTATCTATGATTGCTATTCCCTTGAGGGGGATGTATAACATTTATTACCTTTTCCCCCGTAAGTACTCTGTTAAAACTTACTCTGTTTTTTTCATGGAAATGGATCTCTTATGAAACCCATGAATAAATCCATTGCACTGACACAAAATAATCGTGTAAGACAATTTGTTTTACATGAGGTGATTAGGATGGGCAAAAAGGAAAAAAAGCCGGATCGCCAGTTTAAGGAAAGAAAGAACCATGGCGAAAGCCGGAATGGCCGAAAAGCTCAATTCAAAAACCACAGTACAGAGTTCGGAGAGTTTCCGAATGAGTACATCGATCGTGAGCGTTTAGGTTATAACGCTGACGCTTAAAATAGTCCCTCGTGCTGCATGCAGCACGAGGGACTATTTGTTTTTGTCAATATCCTTGTAGACGGTTTTCTCTAAAATTTTGGCACAGGTGAGCAATGAGTCCCGGTTTTTATTTTTCACATTCACTAAAGGGTTTCTTTCTTACCGTCGATAATAGAGAGAGATAGTCTTAAAGGGGGATGAACATGGGTTTGTTTATGACAAAGAAAAAAGAGGAAGTACCTCCGCTAGGAGAAGGGTTCACAGGAGTGATCAATATCCCGGAGGATTCAGACTTACATACGCAATTCGAGATGGTTCACCTTTCTAAAAGGGACCTCGCAATATTGCAATCACTGCAACCTGTAATCAGTAAGCATATCGAGCAGCTTGTCCGCCAATTTTATAAAAATCTTGAAAATGAACCTTCCTTACAACGAATCATCAATAATAACAGTTCTGTCGATCGCTTGCGCAGGACTTTGACCATCCATATTCAGGAAATGTTCAATGGGGTCATTGATAAGGATTTTATTGAAAAAAGAATGCGTATTGCCAAAGTCCATCTGAAAATTGGCCTGGAGCCGAAATGGTACATGTGTGCTTTTCAGGACCTATTGCTTTCTTTCATGGATATTTACGAATTAGAGCTGCCGAAAGAACATTACGGGGAGGCAATCCGTGCGACTACGAAGATTTTGAATATCGAACAGCAACTTGTTTTAGAAATGTTCCAGAGCGAGGCGGAAGAACTGCGCCAAGTCGAAATAGAGAAACGGGAAGAAGCATACCGAAGGGTTGATCAAATGTCGGAAGAGGTGGCTGCTATTTCTCAGCAGGCAAGTGCTTCGACGGAGCAATTGACGAAACAGACGGACAAAATCGTTGAAGATTCCAAAAAAGGTTCCCAGGTCGCTCAACAAGTCGAGCAACAATCCATGGATGGCAAACAGCGTTTGGAAATTCAACAAAACCAAATGAATCAAATCCAAGAAAATATTACAGAAATCTCTGGAGATATGGAAAAGTTAAAACATGTTGCTGAAGAAATTAGTAAAATTGTCACCATCGTTTCGTCGATCGCTGAACAAACGAATCTTCTATCGTTAAATGCTTCGATTGAGGCAGCAAGAGCCGGTGAACACGGAGCGGGTTTCACTGTAGTTGCGAATGAGGTGCGGAAGTTGTCTGAGCAGACTCAAAATTCCGTAGCAGAAGTCTCTGATTTGATCTCTACAACGAGTGGGCAAATCCACAGTGTTTCGAGTAACGTAGGAAATATCAATCAAATGATCTCAGAAGGAACAGACAGTATGGAACAAATCAATCACTTTTTCACAGAAATTGTTTCAGCTATGGGACAGAACAAGTCCTATAACTCAGGTATTGAAGGAGAGCTTGCACAGTTTGCGCAAGTTATTGAAGAAATCAATGGCGCAGTCTATAAAGTGGCAGCATCTTCTCAACAACTGACAGAGCTTACTGACTAATTGGATTGAAATAATCGATACGGAGATATTGGAAAGGGGGAGAGGGGCTGAGGAAAGGTTTATCCTCTCCTGCACTCGCTTCATTAGCAGGCTATTAAGAATTTTCCAGCCATTCTTTTAGTATCACGGCATGATTGTGTTCTTTATCCTTTGCGCCATATAAAAGAACTACTTGCTGGTGCTGGGCTTTTTCTTGTAATTCTCTTTTCTTTTCCGTTGCAGATTCAGATTTTTGGAGTTCTTTTATATAACGCTCTGCAAATTCTGCAAATTTCTCCGGGACGTGATTGAACCACTTTCGAAGGGAGGCGTTGGGTGTCAGTTCTTTCATCCAGTCATTCAGGTATGCTTGCTCTTTAGATATTCCTCTTGGCCATACCCGATCTATGAGGATGCGGTAATCTCCTGTAGGCTTGTCTTCGTCATAGATGCGTTTTAAAACGATCGGCATTCCGTTTTCCCCCTTAATTAGAATAAAGACTTAAGAAGCTCGACACATTTTTATGTCGAGCTTCCATTGTATGAATCTGTTGATTAACGTTGTGGGTTTACTTCTACGACTTTTTCCTGAGGAGTTTTCTCGTTTTCTTCTTCTGACTTTTCCTCTGTCAGTTCACTTTTCGCTTCTTTTGCCTTATCACCGACGTTTTGCAGATCTTCTCCCGCGTCTTTAGCTGTATTTACTATTTCTTCTGACTCTTCTTTAATGTCCTTGGCTTCTTCTTTAATGTCTTTAGCTTTTTCTGTGATTTCTTTTCCTTGATTGTTGAAGACTTCCTGAACCGTTGTTGCTGCTTCACTGACAATACTAGCGACATTGCGTGCACGCGTGACCAGGTCATCTTTTTTGGCTGACGGATCTTCTTTGACGTCTGATGCGTAATTAGAAACAGCATCTTTTGTTGAACGTGTTCCCTCTTTCAGTCGTTTTCTTTGACTTGGATCTTTGATTAAAATGAAAGCCCCGCCGATTAAAGCACCTGTAAGGATAGCGATAGGTAACTTCTTATTTCCTCGTTTTGTAGCTGTTTGTTGCTGGTTAATGTTTTGGTTTTCCATTATGGATGTTCCCCTTTCAGTCATAAGATTTTTTTTCGCTTCCATACGCATTTTCTTTTTCGTTGTCTGGATGTCTTTATGTTGAATTCTACCTGTTTGGTAGAAATCCTCTTTTTTACGGTCGTACTTCATTTTTGTAACAGATGGTTCTTTCCTCCATTTTCGCAGACTCAGACCACTGATCAAACCTGCAGATGATCCGATCAACCACTCTAATCCCTTCATTATGATGTACTCTCCACTTGTGCGGCTTTCAAAGCCTTACGTTTTTGGGAGAAATAATAAGTCAAGGCTAGAGCTCCATAAATACCACGCCAACCTTCTTCGTTTATCTTTTGCTCACCTTCATGAGTCGTTTGCTTAAGTGAATAAGTCATGTCGACGAGAGAAGAAGTCAGTTTCCTTGATGATTCGCCGATATCTCCAACAATATAAAACAGAGGGCTGAGAGCACGAATCTTCTCATTGACATCGGCTAATGTGTCATTGCTGTGATGTAAGACACCTGTTGTTTCTTTCATAACTGAATCCAGTTGATCAGGTAATTGATCGACTGTCTTTCTTACACCTGTCAGAACTCCTGCCAAATTGTTCAAAGCTTTTATCAGGAAAATAGATACGATTGCGAAGGCAATACCGATGATAAGCACGCCTATTCCTAAATAATCCATCTGAAACACCTCTCCTTCTTATTGTACTTTCTTCCGCTTCCATTTTACGTAAAGGTCTATGGCAGCATCACCCCAGCGAAGAGCCTGTGCTACTTTTTCATCCTTTTCATGTGAAGCGTGGGCAACACTCTCAGATACCCCTTGAATCGATTGATTTACGTTACCGACTGTTGAACCTACATTATTCAATGCTTCCATCAAACTGTCCAATGATTGGGTTTTGGTTTCAATATCTGAGGCGATATTATTTGATTTCTTAAGTAAACTTTCTGATTCTGTGGTAATACCTTCCATTTGGCCTTCCACTTTTTCTAACGTTTGCGAAACGCTAGTCATAGTGCTTGAAGCAGCTTTAAGCGTTTTGACCACGTAGATGGCTATGAACGCGAAGGCGATGGCGATGATGAGTAAACTGATACCCGCTAACGACATACTGTTCACCTCTTTGTATTTTTTTGGAAATATCTTGGTCATCATAGAATAAAAAGCCTGTGGCTGAGGAGACATCCCCATCCACATTGGCTTTTTATAGAGTGCGCTAGGGGGAAGCGCATGAACTTTTATTTCTTCTCAAATCTATACCACTAATTTATTTAAACAAAACACCCTGAGACGAAGAAGTTTATGAAAATATAAATGCTTCCCATTTAAGCCTTTGGCATAGTAGAAGAGTAGTTGAGTAAAGGGAATAGGTACATTCTTAATATAGTTAGTTTGTGTTTTTTGTTAACTATCATTTATAAAGCAGGAATTATATTCGAATAGATTTTAATTTGTAGGTTTTTACATTTGTTATAAGTGGGTATACATATTTATGCAAACGCTTACTTAAAAAACTATATATTATAGTAATTTTAAATAAGGATAATGTATAAAAATTCGTCAGGATTCGACAAAACTTTTCAGAAAATTTTTATTAATAGCAATTGTAAATGGGCTTTCGTGATTTTATGATTAATATAGGCTGACTAAAACGTTCTCAAATCCTTTTAGTAATCGAGTCTATCAAACTTACAAATCAAACATGAAAGAGGAGTGATGGTGTGGTCCAAGATACAACATTAGAGCATGATCTTTACTTATTCCATGAAGGGAACCTCCGATACAGCTACCAGCTGCTCGGTGCCCACCCTGATACGAGAAATGGTGAAAAGGGTGTACGGTTTGCGGTTTGGGCACCAAATGCTGTACAAGTAAGCGTTGTCGGAAACTTCAATAATTGGGACGGCAGGGAGCATCCCATGGAAAAAATCAATGAAAATGGTGTTTGGATCGCCTTCATTCCCGGGCTGAAAAAAGGGACAATGTACAAATATGAAATTTTGACTGCACATGGACATCTTCGACTGAAAGCGGACCCATACGCTTTCTCAAGCGAACTTCGCCCAAATACTGCGTCAGTCGTTTATCCGCTCGCCAATTATACATGGGGGGACCAGGAATGGATGAAGCAGCGAAAAGCGAAAAACCCCTATGAGTCGCCGATGTCCATTTATGAGCTGCATTTAGGGTCTTGGAAAAACATAGAGCCGGAAGTTTTTTACAATTATCGGGATTATGCCGAAATGGTCATTCCGTATGTAAAAGAACTCGGCTATACCCATATTGAGCTTTTACCTCTCACTGAACATCCTTTCGACCGGTCGTGGGGGTACCAAGCAACTGGATACTTTTCCGTTACCTCGCGTTATGGTACTCCAGATGATTTCAAATATTTTGTCGACCAGTGTCATAAAAATGGAATCGGTGTCATATTAGATTGGGTCCCTGGTCATTTTTGTAAAGATGAACATGGGTTGCGCCGCTTCGATGGAGAAGCATTATATGAATATGAAAATCCTAGTAAGGCAGAAAAGACTCAATGGGGAACGCTTACCTTTGATTTCGCACGCCATGAAGTACAAAGTTTTCTTATTTCTAATGCGGTCTATTGGCTGAAGGAATATCATCTGGATGGCTTGCGGGTGGATGCGGTGGCAAGCATGCTTTATTTGGACTTCGGTAAGAATGACGGCGAATGGGAGCTGAATGAGCACGGTGGACGCGAGAATCTGGAAGCGGTGTCGTTCATCAAAAAAATGAATGAAGCAGTATTTGAAGAAACGCCGGATGTATTGATGATGGCAGAAGAGTCCACATCCTGGCCGCTTGTCAGTGCCCCGACCTATATCGGAGGACTCGGGTTTAATTATAAATGGAACATGGGTTGGATGAACGACATGCTCAAATATATGGAGATGGACCCAATCCACAGGAAGTATCACCATAACTTGATTACCTTCTCATTGTTTTACGCGTTTTCCGAAAATTTTGTACTACCGATTTCTCATGATGAAGTCGTTCATGGCAAGAAATCGTTGTTAAATAAAATGCCGGGTGACTATTGGCAGAAGTTCGCTAATTTACGTGCGTTTCTCGCTTATATGTACGCACATCCTGGCAAGAAACTTTTATTCATGGGAGGTGAATTCGGCCAGTTTGATGAGTGGAAAGACTTAGAAGATTTGGATTGGGAGCTATTAGATTATGATTCCCACGCATCCATTTTGGAGTATACAAAACAGTTGCACCAACTTTACCAGGATATGCCTGCACTTTGGGAGCTCGACCATAAGGAAGAGGGATTCTTATGGATCGACCCTAATAATTATGAGCAGAGTATCGTTTCTTTTGCACGCAACAGTCGTACTTCAAACGATCAACTAGTGGTTGTATGTAACTTTACTCCACAAGTCTACCAAGATTACAAAGTAGGAGTCCCGAAACATGGCTCATACAAAGAAATCTTCTCGAGTGATGCGGAACATTTCGGAGGCTCTGGGCAGACGAACGGTTTGCCGCTCGAAACAGTGCCTACACCATGGCAAGGCCAGGATCAGCATATCACCATGACGATTCCCCCGCTCGGTGTGAGCTTCTTAAAAAGAACTTCAGTATCCAAGGAGGAAAACCATGAAAAATAAAGAATGTGTAGCGATGCTTCTGGCTGGTGGTCAAGGGACCAGGCTGAAGTCACTGACCAAACAGATTGCAAAACCGGCCGTTTATTTTGGCGGTAAATACAGGATTATTGACTTTCCCCTAAGTAACTGTACAAATTCAGGAATCGATACTGTTGGGGTACTTACCCAATATGAACCTCTTATATTAAATGACTATATTGGGATTGGTGACACATGGGACCTCGACCGTAAATATGGCGGGGTATCCGTTCTTCCTCCATTTATGCAGGCGGAAGGTGGAGGCTGGTACACGGGAACAGCCAATGCTATCTATCGGAATTTGAAATTTTTGAACCAATATGAGCCGGAACACGTACTCGTACTCTCTGGCGATCATATCTACAAAATGGATTATAACGCGATGCTGGATTACCATAAGGAGTCCGGTGCCGATGCGACGATATCTGTAATAGAAGTCCCTTGGGAAGATGCAAGCCGTTTCGGGATCATGAACACAGACGAGGAAGGAAAGGTTACGGAATTTGACGAAAAGCCTGAAAATCCGAAGAGTAACCTGGCGTCCATGGGGGTTTATATTTTCCGTTGGGATGTATTGAAACAATACTTGATTGAGGATGCGGAAAAAGCAAATTCCTCCCATGACTTCGGGAAGGATATTATTCCAGCTCTTCTTTACGATTATAAAAAATTGATGGCCTACACGTTCGAAGGCTATTGGAAAGATGTAGGTACAGTCGATAGCTTGTGGGAAGCGAACATGGACCTTCTGAAAAGGGATCCTGAACTCAATTTAAATGACCAGAAGTGGCGGATCTATTCGAAAAACCCAAACCAACCGCCTCAATATATTGCTCCTCAAGCAAGAATAAGGAAAGCCTTGATCAATGAAGGGTGCCGTATATATGGCACTGTAGATACGTCGATCATATTCTATGGCGTCCACATCGATGAGTCATCTGTTGTTAAGGACAGCGTCATTATGCCGGACGTGAAGATTGGGAAAAACGTGACAATTAATCGTGCCATCATTTCAAAAGGAAGTGTCATCGAGGACGGAGCAGTAATCGGAGACCCATCACCAGATAGCGAAATCACACTTGTGGCAGACGAAGGTAGTGTACTTGCCACAAGTTTTGCAACAAGCACATAAAGGGAGGATTAAGGATTTTATGGACCGTATAGCAGGAATCATAAACTTGGATCACGAACAGGACATGTTAGACGAATTGACATACTTCCGATGTGGCGCTGCCGTACCTTTTGGTGGACGTTACCGGATGATCGACTTTGCTATCTCGAATATGACGAACTCACGGATAGAATCCGTTGCTGTATTTGCAAGACGAAAATATCGCTCCCTGATGGATCACCTTGAGCAGGGGAAAGCCTGGGATTTGGATCGCAAGCGAGGAGGTTTATTCATTTTACCTCCTGACTGGAATGATCCTACTGATATCTCCCGTGGTGATTTGCAACACTTTCATAATAATATTGATTTTATCAATCGGACGCTTGCCGACTATATTGTCGTCTCCGGTTCGCAACACATCTGTTCCATCAATTATCAAGACGTTCTGCAGGAGCATAAGAATTCCGGTGCTGACGTCACAGTGATTTACAAGAAAGTGGATGAATTGTATCCCGAGCATCAGCGTGCACACAAACTGGATATTGATGAAGACAATCGCGTGACCGGGATTCACAATGACCATTCCAATACGAATGTGTACATGGACATGTATATCATTGAAAAAGATTACCTGTATGAATTGATTGAGAAGTGCATTGCTCACGGATGTGCCCACTTCTTCCTTGATGGGATTAAAGCGAAGTTACCGGAAATCAACATCAATGCTTACGAGTATCATGGAACACATGCCATGATCAATTCGGTTGAGAGTTATTACCGCAACAGTGCAAAGTTATTGAACGCAGACGAACATGATGAATTGTTCAAAGATGATGCCCCTGTCTTTACGAAAGTCAAGAATGAGGCTCCTTCCAATTATACAGAGACATCTCATGTATCTAATACGCTGGTTGCAAATGGTTGTGTAATTGAAGGTCAGGTGGAAGACAGCATCCTATTCCGTGGAGTGAAAGTAGCGGAAGGGGCGGTAATTAAGAATTCAATCATCATGCAACGTTGTGAGATTGATAGCGATGCCGTCTTAGAAAATGTCATTCTCGATAAAGATTGCAGTATATCGAGTGGGAAGACGCTAATTGGTGCACCAGAGAAACCGTATGTGTTAGCGAAAAGAAGAACAATGTAATACCCCCAAGGTAAAGGGACTGTCTAGACATAAACATTCTGGCAGTCCTTTTCGTATAACAGACCTATAAGTGATGTTTTGAACAAATAACCATTAAGGTAAAAAAGTTAAATACATGATAAGGAGTTGGATTGTAATGAATGTATTGATGATTGGTTCGGAGTGCACCCCTTTTATAAAAACGGGAGGACTTGCTGATGTGCTGGGATCCCTTCCACATGCCTTGAAAAAACAAGGAGCAGATGTCCGCGTCGTTCTTCCGAAATATGAAAATATGGACAATCATTGGAAGGAGCAGTTGGAACATTTAGACGAGCTTAATGTCACGATCGGATGGAGAAACCAGTATGCTGGCATCGAGTATATCAAATACGACGGTATTCCAATTTATTTCATAGATAATGAATATTATTTCAAACGTTCTAATCTTTATGGATATGACGATGAAGCAGAACGCTTTGTTTTCTTTAATCGGGCAGTTATGGATTTAGTGTGCGCCATGGATTGGACTCCAGATGTTTTACACTGCCATGATTGGCAGACAGGGTTGATTCCGGTATTTCTACATACCCATTATAAAGAGGTAGAAAAACTGAAAGGTATGAAAACCGTTTTCACCATCCATAATTTGAAATATCAAGGAGTTTTTGCGCAATCTGTTCTTCATGATTTGATGGATTTTGATGAAGGCATGATGTCAGACGAAGCTTTTGAATTTTTCGGAGACATCAACTTCATGAAAGGGGCACTGAATTATGCTGATTTTATTACAACCGTCAGTGAAACTTATGCAAAAGAGATTCAAACCCCTTATTATGGGGAAAACTTAGACGGAGTACTCAGAAAACGCACCGATGAATTAATTGGAATCGTCAATGGTATTGATGACCAAAACTATAATCCTATGAAAGACGATGCCCTTGCGTTTCCATATCGGAGTTCATTGATCAAGAAAAATCAGAACAAAATGTGGCTACAAGCAGAACTGGGGCTGCCGGTCAGGAAAGATGTGCCGATGATTGGCATCGTTTCCAGATTAGTAGAACAAAAAGGATTCGATTTGATCGGACGCGTCATTGATGAGTTGCTTCATCATGATGATGTCCAAATTGTCCTGTTAGGTACGGGTGAATATCAATACGAACAGATGCTTCAATGGGTCCAAGACCGACATCCAGAGAAAATGTCTACAAATATCCGATTCTCAGAACCTTTCTCAAGGCAAATTTATGCGGCAAGCGACTTATTTCTCATGCCATCCCGATTCGAACCGTGTGGGATCGGCCAGCTGATTGCCCTCAGGTATTTAGCAGCACCAATTGTGAGAGAAACGGGAGGACTTGCGGATACTGTCCAGCCATATAATGAAGAGACAGGAGAAGGAAACGGGTTTACTTTTACCAACTACAATGCCCATGACATGCTGTACACCATTCGCCGTGCCATCGAATACTATCAGGATTCTGCTAGTTGGCAGGTACTTGTGAAGAACATTTGCAAGAGTAAGTTCACTTGGAAAAACTCCGCTGATCAATACATGGATCTGTATCAGTCGATGTATCGTTAGACGGGGGTGATAGGAGGAACCAAAAATGGTGATGTTCAGTGACAAAGAAGAATTCAAAACAGCGTTCAAAAATCAGTTGGAAGAGAAGTTGGGGAAGACAATAGACACAGCGTCGGATTTTGATACGTATCGGGCGTTAGGGTCATTGATTCGGGAAAAGATTAACAAAGACTGGTTGAAGACGAACCAGGAGTACAAGACCAACAAAACGAAGCAAGTGTATTATTTCTCCATGGAATTCTTGATGGGGCGCTTGCTCGGAAATAATTTGTTGAATTTAAATGTACTCTCTCTCGTCGAAGAAGGGTTGGCTGACCTGGGCCTTTCCTTATCTGAACTTGAAAAGAAGGAGAGTGACGCCGGTCTTGGTAATGGCGGCTTAGGAAGATTAGCTGCATGTTTTCTTGATTCCCTGGCTTCTTTAGAATTAGCTGGACATGGCTATGGCCTCCGTTATCGATACGGAATGTTCGATCAGCATATTATCGACGGAAAACAGGTGGAATTTCCTGATTATTGGCTTACTAAGGAGTTCATATGGGAAGTGCGCCGTCCTGAGGATGCGATTGAAGTGCGCTTTGGTGGGCAAGTGTCCTCCAGAAGGGATAAGGACGGAAAACTTCACTTTAAATATGAAAATTATGAACCGATTCAGGCAGTCCCTTACGACGTTCCTGTTGTTGGTTACCATAATGACACAGTGAATACACTGCGGCTCTGGTCAGCAGAACCTTCGGTTGAAGATACGATGAAAAAAGCGGAAAAAGAAGGGGAATTCGGGCACTTTTTAACCTACAAGCGCTCATTGGAGTCGATTTCAGACTTCCTTTATCCGGACGATTCCACAGAAGATGGCAAGAGGCTCCGCTTGAAGCAGGAATATTTCCTAGTATCTTCTGGTGTGCAATCAATTGTGCGTTCTTTTGAGCGGCTTGGATTGCCCTGGTCTTCTTTTCCGGAAAAAGTTGCTCTGCACATCAATGACACCCATCCGGCTCTGGTCATTCCTGAGTTGATGAGAATCTTAATGGACGAAAAAGGGATAGGTTGGGAAGAGGCATGGGAAATTACGCAGGCATCTGTATCTTATACCAACCATACGACTTTAAGTGAAGCTTTGGAATCTTGGCCGGTTGGGCTGGTACGATCTTTGCTGCCTAGAATCTTCATGATCATCAACGAGATCAATGAACGATTTTGCCAGGCATTATGGAAAACCTACCCTGGTGACTTCAGCAGGATCGCTGATCTTGCCATAATCGCAGATGGTCAGGTGAAGATGGCTCACTTATCGATTGTAGGCAGTCATAGTATCAATGGTGTAGCAAAGCTGCATACAGATATACTGAAAGAAAGGGAAATGAAACGTTTTTATAACACATTTCCAGAGCGATTTAACAACAAAACAAATGGCATTACACACAGGCGCTGGTTGATGCACGCTAATCGACCGTTGTCATCCTTAATTACAGAAGCTATCGGAGATGAATGGGTACAGGAACCGAAGCAGTTGAACAAACTGATGGAAAGGAAAGATGATCTCTCTTTCCTTGATCGCCTTCATGAAATAAAGCAAGAAAATAAGGTGGATTTCTCTAATTGGATAAAAGATACCCAAGGCATTTCTGTAGACCCGGACTCCATTTTTGATGTCCATATTAAACGACTGCACGGATATAAGCGTCAATTGCTTAATGCTCTTCATATCATGCATTTATATAATGAATTGAAATCAGACCCGACGCTTGATATTGTCCCACGCACGTTCTTTTTCGGAGCGAAAGCAGCACCGAGCTATCATTTCGCAAAGAAAGTCATCCAACTTATCAACCGGATTGCATCTGTAGTCAATAATGACCCGGATGTAAAGGATTATATAAAAGTGGTGTTCATACCGAACTATTCGGTATCGATTGCAGAGAGAATTATTCCTTCGAGTAACGTCAGCGAACAAATTTCCATGGCTACAAAAGAAGCTTCGGGGACAGGGAACATGAAGTTCATGATGAACGGAGCATTGACACTCGGTACGATGGATGGGGCCAATGTTGAAATTCACGACCTTGTTGGAAATGACAACATATATATTTTCGGTTTGAGGTCTGAGGAAGTGTGGGATTATTACCGCAATGGCTCTTATTCTTCTAAAGCTGTCTATGAAAATGATGAACGTGTCCGTCATACGCTCGACCAGCTCATCCATTACAGTCCTTTCTCCAGAGGGGAGACGGATTTCCAAGAGATTTATGATGCTCTACTGACCTATAATGATGAATATTTTGTGCTTAAGGATTTTGCCAGTTATTTGCTTGCTCAAAAGAAAGTAAGTCAGGATTATCAAAGGAAACGTCAATGGAACTTGAAGAGTTTAGTCAATATATCTCAATCAGGGATTTTTTCCAGTGACCGGACGATCCAGGAATATGCCCGTGACATATGGGACCTTCAGCGGGTAAAAACGTTAAAGTGAGGGATTTGAGGAGGACGGATTTGTGAGACAAAAGGATATATATCACAACAGTTTTGAAGCATCTTATCGAGAGCCTTTCGGTGCAGCGCCGAAGGGTTCTCCTGTTAATCTCAGGATTGATATCAATGATCGGTACCGTGTGTCCCACGTCATCCTGCATTACATTTTGGACCGTACAGATGATGAAAAAACGAAGGAAATGGACCTTTTTAGTCAGGAACATCAACAGACCTCTTATGAAGTGACACTCACGATGCCCCAGACACCTCAATTAATTTGGTATTTTTTCGAAATCATCCTCGATGATCGTACCGTTTACTACGGTAGGGAAAAGAGCGATGAAAGTGGAGAAGGGCACATGTATGATCATATTCCGCCATCCTGGCAAATCACCGTGTATGACCCTGATTACGAAACACCTTCCTGGTGGAAAAATGCCACCATGTACCACATCTTCCCTGACCGTTTTTATGCCGCCGGTGAATTGGAACTGGATAAAGCTCCAGAAACGAGTCTGGTTCATGCTCATTGGGAAAATGATCCTGTTTATATTCGTAACGAACGAGGCGAAGTCATCCGCTGGGATTTTTTTGGTGGAAACCTGCAAGGGATTACAGAAAAGCTTGATTACATTGGGTCTCTAGGTGTCACCGTCATTTACTTGAATCCTATTTTCGAAGCAGAGAGTAACCACCGTTATGATACTGGTGATTACCATAAAGTTGATCCTTTGCTCGGAACAAAGGAAGATTTAGAGAACTTGATAGAAAAGGCAGCAGACCGTGGTATTGAAATTATGCTGGATGGGGTGTTCAGTCACACGGGTAGCAATAGCATTTATTTTAATAGAGAAGGAAAGTATGATTCTCTCGGTGCCTATCAATCCAAAAACTCAGAGTATTATAGCTGGTACACGTTCCATCGCTATCCGGATGAGTATGATGCCTGGTGGGGAGTAGGGACATTGCCTACGATAAATAAAGAGAACGAGGACTATCAAAATTTTCTCGTCCATGATGAAGACAGTGTCATCAAAACATGGCAGAAGTCGGGGATGAAGCATTGGCGCCTGGACGTTGTAGACGAACTAACCGATGATTTGGTCAGTCAAATTTATCGTCAATTGAAACAGGAAGATGAATCTAGTGTGTTGCTCGGAGAAGTGTGGGAAGATGCTTCCAATAAAACGGCCTATGGGAAACGGAGGGACTATTTCCTTGGTGGTGTGCTGGACTCGGTGATGAACTATCCGCTTCGTAGAATCATGCTGGAATTTATGAAAGGTGAAATGGACGCCCGTACTGTCCATCGGCGGTTGATGACATTGGGGGAACATTACCCGAAGCAATACTTCTATGCGGTAATGAATATGCTCTCAAGCCACGATGTGGAAAGAATTAAGACAATGTTGCATGGATATCTCCCAGAAGAGTACCCATCGGAAGAAGCAGAGTCTCTCATAATAAGGCAACTAAAATCGCTTAGTTTATGGCTTTATGCTATACCCGGAGTCCCATCTCTCTATTATGGAGATGAAGCAGGGGTTATTGGGGGTGCAGACCCAGATAACCGCAAGCCATACCCATGGGGAAGAGAAAATAAAGAACTGTTGGATTGGTACCGTAAGATCGGTCGGTGGCGTAGAGAACATGTGGCACTCCGAACCGGCCATTGGAAATCGTTCGCGCTTGATGAAGATGTATTCGGCTTTGAGCGTTGGACAGAAAATGGCCTGGATCATTTTGGGGAAGAGGCATCTGATGAACGATTGCTATACTTGTTCAATAGGAACCATGGGAAAAAAAGAGAAGTCAAATTACCTACTCAAAAAGGTAAATGGCAAAGCCTTGAGAATAAAAAAAGGATCTTCCATTCAAAAAATAAGGTACTTACGGTAGAGCTGGAACCATGTGAAGCGATGCTGTTACGACTAATGAAATAGGAGGAATCGAAATGGGATTTTTAGATGGTCTAATGGGAAACGCCAGTGAAGTGGATGTGGAAAAGCTTGAGAAAGAACTAGCCGGCATCCTCATTGAAGGTGAACAAATTCAAAGCGGTTATAAAGTGTTACGTGATTCCTTTCTCTTTACAGATCGTCGACTACTCCTCGTCGATAAGCAAGGCATGACCGGCAAGAAAGTAGAATATCATTCCATTCCATATAAAAGTATCACCCACTTCAGTGTCGAGACAGCCGGCAGCTTCGATCTCGATTCCGAGCTGAAAATCTGGTTGTCGGGATCAGATGAACCGATCGGAAAGCTATTTAAAAAGGATAGTCCGATCGAGGAAGTACAACAAACCCTCGCCACCTATGTTTTATAAATACCATTGTTCCACGTGGAACAATATTTTCCCAATTCAAAAACAGCCTTACTTTTTCTTTTTACAGAAGAGTTAGTAGGGCTGTTTTTATGCTTATCCTCGCCTTATCCCTCCTCCACAAAAGCTCCCTATTCTTGAAGAATCAATTTCGAGACGTTTCCGGGATTCGTTGCCGTGTTGGACGTCAGGGGTGATTGGGAAGCTACTCGTCTAGCTCCATCCTCCAGACACTCGCGTCATAAGCAGAATATCAACGGAATGAAAAAGCACATTCCGTTGATATTCTGCTTATGTCAGTCGTGTCTACCAGGACGATTCCGCATTTGAACACTTTCCTGTGGGGAACTGGCGAGCTTCCTCGGGCGGCCTATCCCACTACGGGATCTCGCCTACTTCCTTCTTCCACGGGAGTCTAGCAGCCCCACCCACTTACACAAAAGTCTCGAAATCAAGTCCCCCAGAATACTGCCATGTACTTGAATAAAGTCTATTTTGGCGAGAAAATGAAGCGATTGTTGAAATTTTGGTCTGACTCAGCCATCATTAGTAATAGATATATACTGTTAAACTACAATGAAAGCGCTAACAAAAGAGGTGTGTACATGAAGCTTGAGTTGAGTCAAAAGCAGACGACCGGATTGTTGATGACAGCGGAGATGCGTCAAGCCATAACCATGCTGCAATGGTCCTCCGCTGACCTTTGGAACCGTGTACAGCGTGAAGTGAACGAAAACCCTATCCTGACGTTAGATTCACCCGGTAACTTCCCAACCTTTCGCGGGAATAGGGAAGCTTATCAGGATCAGATCGACAAAATTGCTCATGAACATAAGGGGTGGAGGGATAGCTTAGTTGAGCAAGCTGGCTATCTTAAAATTTCCCCTTCTTTAAAGGAAGTTTTATTATTTTTGATTGGTAACTTGGACGGACGAGGCTTCTGTAAGATATCGGAGGAAGAAGCGGCTGATCAATTAGGAGTTCCAGTATCCAAAGTCACTCACGCAAGACGGCTCCTGCTTCAGTTTGAACCCTTTGGTGTAGGGTGTTATGACTTCAAGGAGTTTCTTATGTTGCAAATTGAAGGGCAATACCCTGACTCCAGTCTGCTAGGGATACTTGTTTCTTACCATTTAGAGGAATTGGCTGAGGGGAATTTCGGAAAAGTGGCTCAAGCACTAGAAGTGGAAGATAATCGAGTAGAAGATGCTTTCAATCTTATAAAGACATTAGAACCTCGCCCTTTACTCTCAACAGATGATACTGATGTCTTGCCGGTCATGCCTGATTTGATTTTAGAAAAAGGGGAAGGTGGGTATTTGCTCCATGATCCTTTGTCTATTTCAAAACAAATTAAATGGGATGAACCACTTTTGAAGATGTATGAACAAGGGCAGGAAGCCTACGAATATTTAGATGGCTGCTATAAGAGAGCACGATGGCTTTTTCAATGTATTGAACAGCGGAGAAAAACAGTGCTCCTAGTGGCAGAAGCAATTATCAAGCATCAGAAAAGGTTTTTAAATGGGGGCTCACTAAAACCGCTAACATTGAAAGATATCGCAGAAACTATTGGTTTACATGAGTCTACGGTTAGTAGAGCCGTAGCGAATAAGGTCATACAAACCCCGGATGGAATTATCGAAATGAAGAGTTTTTTTATCACCGGTTATAAAACAAGTCAGGGAGCGGAGTATTCTTCCCAGCATATCAAAGAATGGATTAAGACATTGATTTATGAAGAAAATCCTTTAAAAGCTTTATCCGATCAAAAAATTTCCAGCGAACTGCATGCCAAATATAACGTCAAAATTTCGCGTCGGACGATTGCAAAATATAGAGAATCTCTGAATCTTCCTTCCTCCTCCAAACGGAAAGCAGCAGCTCGAGATAATGTGGTCCTATCAGGGCTTCTACATTCATAGATTAACTTTAAGAAAAAAAGGGGATAGTCAAGTAGATGAAGGATGAGGAGGAATAACCAGTGAAGAAATTAATCTCGTATACAAAAGCTTTGATTGCTGAATTTCAAAAAGATAACATCCCTCTACTGGGCGCAGCACAAGCCTATTACTACTTGCTATCCATTGTTCCTTTATTAATTTTAATATTATCGATTCTCCCCTATTTGAATATTGATTCTGAGACGGCCATCCAGGCTATGGGGAATGTCCTGCCGAGTGATACGGCTGAAGTATTTCGTGAGAATATCATTGCTGTTGTAGAAAGACCGAGTGGCGGTCTTTTGACTGTGGGTATCCTTGGTACTCTGTGGTCGGCATCTAATGGGATCAATGCTTTCATACAATCAGCTAATCAGGCCTACAATGTAGAAGAGACACGTTCCTTTATAAAGGTGCGCCTCATGTCTATTGCACTTACAGTAGGGATGATTCTTGCGATTATCGTGGCATTAGTATTGCCTGTGTTTGGTCAAGTGTTGATAGATATGATCAATATTCCTTCACAAACGGCTATTCTATTAAATGTCTTGCGATGGATCATAAGTATTGCGGTCATCGGAGCGGTTTTGATGGCACTCTATCACTTTGCCCCGAACAAAAATATTCCATTTAAGCATATCTTGCCAGGAGCGATATTGACAGCAGTCCTTTGGCAACTCATCTCCCTGGCTTTCTCTTTTTATGTAAGTAATTTCGGGAACTTTTCAGCGACATATGGAAGTCTCGGAGGGATTATCATCTTGATGCTATGGTTCTTCCTGACAGGGATCATTTTGATGATCGGTGCTGAAATCAATGTCATTTACCATCGTCGAAAAGACCGTGGGGAAACCCAAGCAGCTTAACCTAAAACAAGCGTCTTTAAATAAGAAAGGCGCTTGTTTTATGGTTATAAAATTAGATCACTTCTATTAGCAGGCAGGGATAGGAATCTAGAGTATCTGTTTGTACTTTTGAAGTAGTTCCGTCAATGTGGGGCGCGTGTGCCCATCTCTTCCAGTTACTGGTTCAGCTTGAAGAAGTGATTCGATGACAGCTTCTTCAGTTGCTTCTCCGACCGCACGAAAAGCTACATCTATCTCCTCTTCATGAATTGCCGGTATGGAAAGGGGAGAGGGCGCTTGTTCATGAGGGATCCTGGTTGCTGTAGAAAATCCGAGGACAATCTCCCCACTTCCATTTCCAATGATAGATCCCGTCCTTGATAAACCTGTCACGGACCGTTTTAATATCCTGTTCAGTTGACGGTCGGACACAGGGAGATCGGTAGCTACGATAATCATTACAGACCCTCTGTCTTTTTCCTTCTCTTCAAGAGCTATATGGTCTCTCAATTTTCTCCCGATTGGTATACCATCCACACGCAAATCACTTAACTTCCCGAAGTTCGTCAACGTAAGGACACCGATACTATAATCGCCATGAGAAAGCTTAATAACTCTGGAAGAGGAGCCAATCCCGCCTTTTAATGAGTAACAAAGCATTCCTCTTCCAGCACCGACAGCACCCTCCTCAAAATCTATTTCGGTATTTTCCAATGCGTAGGAGACATGTTCTTTTTGTACGGCCTGTTTGCGAATGTCATTCAAATACATATCGTTACACTCGCCAATAATAGGGTTCACGGTGCCTGTCGTCCTCCCGATAGTGGAGTTTTTTTCTAACGAGTAATCAACCAAGGCATCGAAGGCAGCTCCTATACTCAATGTGTTTGTCAGGACAATCGGTGTCTCTAACATACCCAATTCCTTCATTTGAATGGTTCCAGCTGTTTTCCCGAAACCATTGATGATATGGGAAGAAGCAATTAATTTTTCTTGAAATACATTCCCCTGGTGGGGGAGGATGGCTGTGACTCCTGTTTGTATATCCCGATTATTAAGCGTGTAATGTCCTACACTTACTCCAGGAACATCTGTAATTTTATTCCATCTTCCTGTGGGTGTAAATCCAATGCTTATTCCCAATTCACGAATCGTTTTGTTCATTTGTACACCTCCATCCCCTATATTCTCATTGGACGACGATTATTCCTCCTGTGTATGTTCATACATAGAAAGGTTTTTTATATACGTTATTTGGTAGAATCACTATCCCTGAAGTGTATAAAAAGAGTATAAAAATAAAAAAATTCAAGGAAAATCCGAACTTTGATGATTGCGCTTACATCCTTTTTGTGCTTGATTTCAAGCTTGTTCTCTATTGTCTCATTTCAGTGAAAATTCTTGCTTTGCCTGCTATAAAGGCGTGAATCTTAGGGTCTTTCGTGCTATACTTGTAAGAAACTGAAAAGACAGAATTTTTTCTAATTTGCCTGTAACCTACAAGAATAAGTCCGCTAGGGGGAAAAAATATGCAAAAACACGGATATCCTGTTCCGCAAGGGTTATATCATCCGGAAAATGAGCATGAAGCTTGTGGTATCGGAGTGATTGCCAATATCGACGGAACAAAGAGTCATAGTATCGTTGAAAATGCTATCACAATACTTTGCAACTTAGAGCATCGTGGGGGACAATCTGCTGACGTCAGTACAGGAGATGGGGCTGGAATACTGACTGAGGCCACTGAAAAACGCCTCCTAAAATAAGGAAAATGAAATAAAAGCATAAAAAAACCTCCAACTTTGGTAGAATTGAATTGACTAGAAACAAACACCAAATTGGAGGTTTTTATGATGCTCACTCAACATAGTCAAGTAAGCTTCTACACAGAATTATACACCAGAATCCCGGAAGATAACACCCTCCGAATTATACAAGATCATTTGGACTTCTCCTTTATCAATAATCTCCTTAAAAATTCTTATTCTCTTTATTATGGAAGGCCTTCGAAAGAACCTGAAATGATGGTTAAGCTTCTAATCCTCAAGAAATTCTACG
>NZ_FOSB01000009.1 GCF_900114165.1 Halobacillus dabanensis | reverse complement strand
GTGAGCCGTTACCTCACCAACTAGCTAATGCGCCGCGGGCCCATCTGTAAGTGATAGCGAGAAGCCATCTTTCAACTTTCCTTCATGCGAAGAAAAGTATTACCCGGCATTAGCCCCGGTTTCCCGGGGTTATTCCGGTCTTACAGGCAGGTTGCCCACGTGTTACTCACCCGTCCGCCGCTCGTTCCACGAGCTTCACCTCAGATGAGGATCCACTCGCTTCCCGCGCTCGACTTGCATGTATTAGGCACGCCGCCAGCGTTCGTCCTGAGCCAGGATCAAACTCTCCATAAAAGTTAAGTTTGACTTGCTCGTTTGCACACCGAATGTGCTTGTTTTGATTCTCTTCTATTATAGAAGGGATTTCTTGACGTACTGGTTGGTTCGTTCAGTTTTCAAAGATCAAATGTTTTGTTTGCCGCTTCAAAACAGCGACTTAATAAATATATCATTTCTTGTCGTTTTCGTCAACAACTTTTTATGATTTATTTTGTTAAGTTGTTTGCGGCTTATCGCTCTCTTAACGCGACAAATAATAATTTATCACGTTCACTCGATAGTGTCAATAACTTTTTTGCGATAAATTATTTGTTGTTTTTGTCGCTCTCTTAATGCGACGCTTATAAATATAGCATGGGGATGTTATGAACGTCAATAACTTTTTTCAAAAACCCCCTTTTTCAATGAAAGAGTTGAAAAAGGGGGTTTTTCATTATAATTCACCTTCTTGTTTCACGACCTTATACTTTCTATGAAAGATATACGGACCTTTTGTGTCTTCCGAAACCACTTCTATTACACCGTGATCCACAAGATATTCAATCATAGATGATAGATCAAGGATATATTCCTGGATTTCAGGGTGGACTTTCAACTCCCCAAATGACCAAGGTTCTTCCCTTTCTTTCATAAGTTGCAATAGATGTTGGGCACTCGACCTCGACCGTTTACTAACCGAATGCTCCACAGCAAGAATCATCAATTGTATTCGCTTGTCTGTAGGTTCGTCACTTTCAATCAGCTCCTGATACAGTTTATAGATTTCAGGTTCAATACGTTTCACTTGATTCCACACAGTCACTTCAGGATGGAACCCTTTTTCTATTATCGATAAACGAGCAAGATAATGAAGAGAATTGACCATTCGGCTAAATGAATCCAAATATTGCTCAGAATCATATAGATCTTTCGACTCGCTATAACTGCGAATAAGTTTGGCGAACTCGATCGCCTTTTTCAAATTACGGGTTTGCTGCGGGAATTCCCTAAGATGTTCTTTCAATTTGGATACATATTCATTTCTTTCAAAGATGATACTGCCATTTATTACCCATTCAACCGCTCGCCGATAGGAACTCGTATCAATCCAATGCTGTAATAATGTTTCATCTACAATATGCATAGCTGCTGATTTATCTTCATATTCATAGTGTTTGACATACCACAATTCCTCCGCATCTCGCACTATGATAAAAAGAATCACATCAAAATTATCTGTCACAGGGCTGATCGGTTTTTTCTTTTCTAATATGAGAACGCCAAGCGTATTGTTTTGGCTCGCTTTTTCTTGGTAAATCGGCCGTAATAGATCTTCCATTTTCTTTCCCCCACATTCAATTTCCCTTTCATCTTTGTTTATTCGCTATTATTTTGCAAATTCCTTTTTTCCTAATATATTTGCCCGCAGAAAATATGCTATACTACGTGATAGATAGTAAGGAGGGACCCTTAGTGGCGTTAAAATACAGTAACAAGATCAACAAAATTCGTTCCTTTGCCTTCTGGCTCATTTTTCTCGGTATCGGTGTTATGTACATCGGATTACTTTTTAAAGAAACGACATGGCTGATGGCGATCTTCATGCTTTTAGGAATGGGTTTTGTTGGACTTAGTACAGTGGTGTATTTTTGGATAGGAATGCTTTCCACTAAGACTGTGCAAATTGTCTGCCCATCTTGCGAAAAACCTACAAAGATGCTGGGCCGAGTGGATGCATGCATGCATTGTGATCAACCTTTAACGATGGATAAAACCTTAGAAGGTAAAGAATTTGATGAGAAATATAATACTAAACGATACAAAAAACAGGAAACACAAGGTCACTAGAAAATGTTGTATCATCATTAGAGGGAAATATGAAAAGCTCCGCTATTAAGCGGAGCTTTTTAATGATGTATTATTTTCAAAAAAACTGAAAGCCCTCAGCTTCCAGTTTTAATGTGTATTATTCGATTGGCATTCTGTGCACGTTCCATAAACTTCCATGCGATGATGACTTACATTGAATCCAGTCACCTGTTCAGCTAATGACTCCACTTCATTCAAACTAGGATAGTGAAAGTCGACAATCTTACCGCATGATTCGCAAATCGCATGATAGTGATCACTAGTATTACAATCAAAGCGACTGGAAGAATCTCCGTATGTGAGCTCACGTACTAAACCAATTTCCCTGAACACGCGAAGATTATTATAAACCGTTGCGACACTCATGTTTGGAAACTTACTTTCTAATGCCTTGTAAATTTCATCAGCTGTCGGGTGAGTCATAGAATTGAGCAGATATTCAAGCACCGCATGACGCTGTGGAGTTATTCGCACACCAGAGCCTTTCAATGTATCAATGGCATCTTGGAGTCGATGATCGGACACGGTCATGCACCTCGCTTCCATAATCTGATTCTTGATTTATAATATTATTAAATTAGAATCCTTACAATTAGTCTAACCTTTTTATAAAGCAATTGTCAATATAAAGCCCTGGTCCAAGCTGGAACTTATACCTCCGGGTCTAGAACCGTTTCTTCTCCGCCAAGTTGACGGTTTACGTACCTTGCCGCTACAAATAAGAAATCTGAAAGTCTGTTTAAGTAAGATACAACGAGTGGATTATCCAGTTCATTTTCTAACGCAACGGCTATTCTTTCCGCTCTCCGAACTACCGTTCTAGCCAGATGAAAACAGGCCGAAGCCTGGTGCCCAGATGGAAGGATAAAGTTTTTCAACGGTTCCAGTGACTGGTCCCATTCATCAATCTGCCTTTCAAGCTGATCGATATGTTCCTTTTTCAACTTCCACAATACTTCCTTCCCTTGTGGTGTAGCAAGTTCGGCTCCCACGTGAAAAAGAATCGTCTGTACCTTTTGAAATGTCAGCAGGAACGCCTCTTTATCATTCCAACTTTCTCCCTTCAAATGGCTGAGGGCAAGTCCGATAGTTGAATTCGCTTCATCACAAGTTCCGTATGCTTCCACCCTTATATCATTCTTTGCTACCCGCTGGCCGTATATTAACGATGTTTGCCCCTTATCACCTGAACGTGTATATATTCTCATTCTAATACCCCCGTTTTGGATCAATGATATTTTTCAATGTGCCTTCCCCACTTAGGAACACTTCCAAATTTTCCTCAAAAAGAGCAAAACCTCTTGGGATGTACTGGGGAGAAATCCCTGAAATATGCGGAGTGATAGTTATATTTTCTTCTTTCCACAAAGGGTGACCTGCCGGTAAAGGCTCTTCCTCAAACACATCCAAAACCGCATGGTCAATTTCTCCTCCCCTAACCGCATTCAGAATGATTTCAGATGATACAAGGTCCCCTCTTCCCATATTCAAAAAGATGCTATGCTTCGGCATTCTTTTAAACTGATCAGCGGTCAGCATATGTTTAGTATCTGGAGTGCTAGGCAGTGCTGCTACGATGAAGTCAGCAACCGCCAGAACCGAATCGATTTGCTGTACTGGATATACTTTATCGAAGTGGGGACGAGTTCGCCCGGATTTTGAAAGGCCTATAGTTTTCATATGGAAAGCTTTTGCCAGGCGGGCGACTTCTTGTGGAATGGCTCCTGTCCCTAAAAGCACCATTGTTCTTCCACTTATTTCATTCATGACTGGGCGACGGTTCCATTCTTCCTTCTGCTCTTGCCCCAGTAATGTCTTTGCCTTACGGGAAACTTGCAGTAACATGGAAATTGCATACTCAGCCATAGGTTGCGCATGAATGCCTCTCACATTCGTTACAAGGATATCTCTTTTAGAAATTTCTTCGAATGGCATTCGGTCCATTCCAGCAGATAAAACCATAATCCATTTCAATTTCTTGGCGGCTTTAATTTTTTCTGCATCTAAGTCTTCGCCATATGTAATGAATACATCCGCTTCTTCCAGATAATACTCGGCCTCCCCCATGCCATGACAGAAAACAAACGTGACATCAGAGAATTTAGTCTGAAGATGCATTTGAATATCGCCAGGTACTTTTTTTATAGCAGAAACGACCTTCACAAGGACCCCTCCCCCTTTTTCTTCTATATTAGACTATAAAGAAACCATAGTCACTTCTTGACTATGGTTCCTGAATTATTTTAGGTTTTCACGGATATATTCAAGTGCTGCTTCTACGTGACCTTGTACTTTCACTTTACGATATTCTTCTGCAAGATTTCCTTCTTTATCGATGATGAAAGTAGAACGTTCAATACCATAATATTCTTTACCAAAATTCTTCTTAAGTTTCCACACACCGAACTGTTCAGCGACTTGGTGATCTTCATCCGCTAATAGAAGAAATGGCAGGTCATATTTATTGATGAACTTTTCGTGTGATTCCACAGGATCTGGACTTACACCTAAGATTACAGCATCAAGGTCTTCAAATTTTTCGTGTTGATCTCGAAAATCACAAGCTTCTGTGGTGCACCCTGGGGTCATATCTTTCGGATAAAAGTAAAGGACGACATTTTTCCCCTTATAATCAGATAAGGATACGGATTCGCCATTATTTGCTGGCAATGTAAAATCTGTTACTTGTTTACCTTTTTCTACTGTCATTATAGGACCCTCCTAATTGGTTTCTCAACCCTAGGGTACATTAATTACGAGTAAACTTCCAATATCAGCGTTCACTTTTATGTTTCAACCAGACCTTCGCGACTAAAGCTGCCGGAAGAGTGTAACCGATCATCGCCTCCACTATCGCAATCCATTTTCCTACTCCGACCGGGATAATATCTCCATAACCAACAGTGAATAATGTAACCCCACTGAAATAGATGCTTCGGATGACTTCGCTCATCCAATAATCGTATTTGAATGGTATTTCCTCATAATACACATCAATTCCTTGGATGATGAGCGCAGCATAAATGATACCAAAGCCTACCATAACAATCGTATACAATAACATGATGGAAACAAATAACTGAATGGAAAATATTTTATGTTCAAACTCTAATGAATGAAAAATCTGACGGAGGCTAGCTCCAATAAATGCGAGAGAAAGAGCACTGATAATGATAGTGATCATATAGAAAGCTCCTTCCTTTAAGAACAAAAGAGATAAATGATTAGTAAAGATCTCTTAATTGTTCTTATGAGCTTGTTCACCTTTTTATGCTACAGCAGAAATCACCCCTTCCTATAAAACGTATATTTTCATTTCAAAAACGGGCGAATGCACAGCCCCTTTCTACATTCCTGCATAAGATACAGTAAACAATGGAAAGGGGGAATTGTGAATGAGTTACGGATATGGCGGAGGCTTTGCGCTAATCGTTGTTCTTTTCATCCTTCTAATCATCGTTGGTGCAGCATTCGTATACTAAAATAAGCTCGTGTTGAGTGAAAATGAGCTCTATGCTTCTTTCCTCGCAAACGATCGGAATACTGTTTCAACGCTCTAGAGTGAAGAGATCTCAGTTAAGCTACTCCTCGGGTAATTTTCCCGTGGAGTAGCTTTTTCGGACTTCATGGACAAGCGTGCTACAATAGAACAGAATAAATGGCATAGGAGGGTATCAATGAACTATATTCAATCGGAACAATTATATAAAGAAGCAAACGAACATATTGTAGGTGGAGTCAATTCACCATCCAGAGCTTATAAAGGTGTCGGCGGGGGTACGCCCATTTATATGGAACGCGCAGAAGGATCCCGCTTTTTTGACGTAGACGGCAATGAATACATCGATTATTTAGGAGCATACGGACCTATTATTACTGGTCATGCCCACCCTCATATCACAAAAGCGATCACAAAGGCTGCACAGAATGGGGTTTTGTATGGCACACCCACGGTACTCGAGAACCGTTTCGCTAAAATGCTGAAGGAAGCCATCCCTTCATTGGATAAAGTAAGGTTTGTCAATTCCGGAACAGAGGCCGTCATGACAACAATTCGTGTCGCACGGGCTTACACGGGAAGAAACAAAATCATCAAATTCGCTGGATGTTATCACGGGCACTCGGATTTAGTGCTTGTAGCCGCAGGGTCCGGCCCTTCTACATTAGGAACACCTGATTCAGCTGGGGTTCCCGCATCAATTGCTCAGGATGTCATAACCGTACCTTTCAACAATATCGAACCTTTCAAAGAAGCTTTAGATAAATTCGGAGATGAGATTGCAGGTGTTCTCGTGGAACCTATCGTCGGAAACTTCGGTATCGTAGAACCAAAACCAGGTTTTCTCGAGCAAGTCAACGAACTTACACACGAAGCCGGCGCTCTCGTCATTTATGATGAAGTCATTACAGCTTTCCGCTTTACCTACGGAAGTGCTCAACAGCTATTAAACATTGAACCTGATATGACAGCTATGGGTAAGATTATTGGAGGTGGTTTACCAATAGGGGCTTACGGTGGCCGAGCAGATATTATGGAACAGGTAGCTCCATTAGGTCCCGCTTATCAAGCAGGTACAATGTCTGGAAACCCTGCCTCGATGTCTGCAGGTATTGCTTGTTTGGAAGTTCTTCAACAAAAGGACGTTTATGATGAAATGGACCGTCTTGGCGGACGCTTAGAAAATGGGATATTAGAACATGCCAATTCGTTTGGTATTCCTGTCCAAATCAACCGCTTGAAGGGCGCTTTGACTGTTTATTTCACTGAAGAAAAAGTGGAGAATTATGAGCAAGCAGAAAATACGGATGGGGAAATGTTCGCAAGGTTTTTCAAGCTGATGCTTGCAGAAGGAATTAACCTGGCCCCTTCTAAATATGAGGCATGGTTCCTAACTACCGCCCATACAGATGAAGACATTGATATCACATTAGCAGCCGTGGAAAATACATTCCGTACGATGGCAGACGGTTGATTCAAAAGCCCCCTTTCATTAGAGGGGCTTTTTCTATTATTTTGTGCTGATGGAGTTGATTACTAGAAAAGTTCATGCTATTATATATTTATAATTCTGAATATTCCCACGAATTATGATCTTTGTTTCATTTCTTTCCCTTTTCATAGGTTCCAGCTCCTGCTGGTTCCTTCTGGGCTTATGCGAATCACTCGCATAAGCTTTTTCTTTGGTTCTATCTTTTTATAAATCATGTATAATAATGGCATCCGCCTTTTTGAAAATAAACTATAAACTACTTATTTTATGTAAAAGGGATTTTTGCACCAGAAAAGGATGATGTCTTTTATGAAACTAGGCGCACGAATGATGAAGACAGGATTAGCGGTAGGGATCGCCCTTTATATCGGTCAATTGATTGGGTTTATCTCCCCTCTTCTAGCTGCAATTGCTGTTGTTTTTTCCATCCAGCCTTCTATTTATCGATCTTACCAGTCCATTATTGAGCAAATCCAGGGAAATTCAATCGGGGCAATTATAGCTATCATTGCTGTTTTCACTCTTGGAAACGACCCATTCATCGTTGGATTTGCGATTATCCTTGTCATTGGCTTGACAACATCTTTGAAAATGAACGAAAACACTATCGCCCTTGCCGTTGTAGCCGTTATCGCCCTAATGGACACTACGGATCAAACTTTCTTATACTTCGCAGGCTCACGTTTCAGTTCTATGCTACTTGGTATTTTAGCTGCATTTATCGTAAACCTAGTCTTTTTACCACCAAGATATGAGACGAGGTTATTTTCAAAAATCGATCATGCTACAAATGATATATTGCAGTGGCTCCGAGTAACAACAAGACAGCTATCTGACGAGCCCGCTCTTAAATATGAAATCACCAGGTTACAGGATGATATGCGTTGGGTCGATCATACCTATCTTCTCTACTCAGAAGAAAGGACTTACTTCAAAGGAAGTCGTTTTTCCAAGGGGAGAAAGCAAGTATTATTCAGACAGTTGATCACAACAACAAAGAAATCCTTTGATGTCCTGAAAGCTTTTTACCGATTGGAACACAAAATTGAACAAATCCCTGAAGATTTTCAAGATGCCGTAGTACAAGAACTCGACAAATTAATCAATGCACATGAGAAACTTATATTAAGCTTGAAAGGACGCATTAAAAATACACACAAACAATCATTAAGACAAATAGAGGAACCCGACATCCCCTTACTTGTCGAACGCCTAATGCATGTGTATGAAGAAAGCAACAATCCTGATAAGCTTGTTTTCCTTCCTCTAGCTTCTCAACTGATGGAATACCATTATCAGCTTGAACGATTGAAAAAATTATTGAAAAGTTACCAAACTCACCACCAGGATGACTTTATCCAGACGTCTGAAAAATAAAAAGATTTTTGGAAAACCAGAACAAAAGCAGACGTAAAGCTTTTCCCCTGGAAGATTAATTAAAAATGCTCAGAGCGAATTTGCTCTGAGCATTTTTATAAGAGGACGAACTCGAACTCATTTATCCACTTTCTAAGTCATTACGTTCCCAGATATTGTGTTGCAGAGTCATCCAGTTCTTGCACTTGATACAAATCATAATAGTGGCCTTTCTTTTGCATTAATTGTTGGTGTGATCCCACTTCTACTATTTCCCCATTCTCAATTAGCACAATTCGGTCTGCATGTGTGATTGTGGAAAGCCGGTGTGCGACAATAAACGTAGTCCGGTCAGAAGCTAGACGTTCAAGCGCACTCTGTATTAAGTGTTCACTTTCTAAGTCAAGCGCAGATGTCGCCTCGTCCAACACAAGAAGAGGTGGGTTTTTCAAGAATACTCTAGCTATGGCCACCCTTTGCTTCTGCCCTCCAGAAAGTTTAACCCCCCGTTCACCAACAAGGGTTTCATATCCATTTGGCAGGTCCATAATAAAATCATGTGCATTAGCCGCTTTGGCCGCTTCAATCATTTCTTCATCTGTAGCATTTGGGTTCCCCATACGGATATTCATCGCAATCGATTCACTAAAGAGAATATTATCCTGAAGCACCATTCCAATATTATCGCGTAAAGAGCGAGCTTCAAAGTCACGGATATCCGTTCCGTCAATAGAAATACTGCCCGAGGTTACATCATAAAAACGTGGAATCAAACTTATGAGCGTTGATTTCCCTCCGCCACTCATCCCCACAAAGGCAATTGTTTCCCCTTGTTTAATATTTATATTCACATCTTTCAGGACAAGCGGGTCTTCTTCATCATATCTGAACGACACGTTTTCAATATGGACATCCCCCCGTACATTGTCCATTTTTTTCGCTCCAGGATGATCGACGATATCATATTCTTCATCCACAAACTCGAATACACGGTCCATAGAAGCAATGGATTGCGTCAACACGGTCGCTGAATTGACTAAACGACGAAGCGGGTTGTAAACACGGTCCATATAACCGACGAAGGCGACCATCGTCCCGACTGTCAGTGGACCTGTAATAACTTGATAGGCTGCAAAAGTAATTACGAGCAATGGCGCTATGTCCGTAATTGTATTCGTCACGGAATAGGTATAAGCATTCCAGTTCGTATGCGTAATCGCTTTGTCCAGGAAATTCTTATTTTTCGCATCGAACTGATTCTGTTCATGTTCTTCTAAAGCGAAGCTCCTTGTTACTGGTACACCCTGAACACGCTCATGCAGGTGCCCTTGAACCTCTGCTAACGCTTGAGAGCGCTCGCGTGTAAGCTTTCGTAACCTTGCATAAAAAAACTTAACTGCAAAACCATACAAAGGAAATAGTGCGATAGAGACAAGGGTAAGCCATGGATCCATTGTAAGCATAATGATAATAGCAATGACGATAGTAATCATATCCAGCCATATATTCATAAGACCAGTAATAACGAAAGTTTTCGTTTGTTCAACGTCATGGATCACGCGCGAAATAATTTCCCCTGTTTTCGTTCTGGAATAAAACCGTAAACTCAATCGTTGGATATGATCGAACAGCTTTTCCCTAATATCATATAGGATATGACTTCCTATCCACTGAGCCAAATATTGTCGTATATACTCAATAGGAGGGCGTAAAACAAGAAATACAAGAAAAGCCCCTCCCATCAACCAAAATAGGTGGTCAAATTTTTCTGGTTGCGACAATTCCTCAGCATTAACGATATTATCTATTACATATTTGATAATAAGAGGCATTAACAAAGGAATGGAAAATTTAACAACACCAATAAGCACAGTCAGTATGATTTTCCCTTTATAGGGTTTCACAAAGCGTAAATATCGTTTAATACTGCCCAAAAAAACACCTTCTTTCTTAAACCATTCAAAAAAACAATGAAGCGCACTTTTTATAAGTGCGCAATCGCTTATCATCTATACGTCAAGTATCTTTCATACCACTGATCAATGAATTCCGGGGAAAAAGGTCCCTTCCGCTGACGAATCCATCTGATCAATATATCGATGTTATTATAGAGGATTCTGTCTAATACATAAGGATAATTCATCCTCTTTTTATGGATCTCATACTCATCCTCATCCAGGATTTTATATGTCATGTCCGGGAATATTTTGACATCCAAATCATAATCAATATATTTGATCGCCTCCTCTTCATAAACAAAAGGAGAACTGATATTGCAATAATAATAGACCCCGTCATTTCTTAACATCCCTATTATATTGAACCAATATTTGGAATGGAAATAACAGATCGCAGGTTCTCTGGTAATCCACCTGCGACCATCACTTTCGGTAACTGTGGTACGATCATTAGCTCCGATGATGACATGTCTTGTCCCTTTCAAAACCGTAGTACTATCCCAAACTCGGTGTAACTGCCCATTATGTTTATAACTTTGGATTTCAATCCGTTTTCCTGCTTCTGGGCCGGGCATAAAATCCCCCCTTCCCTTCTTTATCCGTTGCACCTTCTGTCTATTATAACGACAAATGGGCTGGAATGAAAACAAATTGACCGCTTTAAAATTACAAAATCCCCCTCCCCCACTAAAGCTCCCTATTCTGTAAGACACAGTTTCGAGATGTTTCCGGGGTTCGTTGCCCTGTTGGGCGTCAGGGGTGGTTGGGAAGCTACTCGCTTTCCTGTGGGGGAGCGCCGAGCTCCCTCGGACTGCGTCCTGTGGGATCTCGCCTATCTCCTTCTCCCACGGGAGTCTCCCAGCTTCCCCACAACCCCATCCGATGGAGGTGAGAAACGAACCCCTCTACCAAGATGGGACGTCTTCCCCACTCATAATAAATATAAAGCGCTCTATTTCAAACTGTGACGCTTGTAAAGACCATTGGGGCGATTTATATTATCCCCTTCGCTTGAGCATACAAGCAGAGTTCCCCAGAAGTGGTTTCGAGACACTGATATGGCAAAGAAGCGGAGGGGAATGGCGAGACTCTTGCGGGAAGAGAGTGCTTGGTGAGACCCCGCAAGGCCTGCGGAGGCTCACGGCGCTCCCTCGGAAAGCGAGTCATTCCCCGCAGCCCTACCAACTTACCAAAAAGTCTCGAAACCGAGTCTTCCAGAATACTGCCAGTTAGTTGAAGATGGAGGAAATATGTAAATAAAAAAAGCCGCCCGCTTCAGGGGCGACTTCTTCATTCGGGGGATTGATACAGGCTAATAAAACAGCCTGGCCAACCTACCAACTACTCAGGTTACTTTTTCTTAGCCTGAGACTTTTGGTTCTGCTGCTGTACTTGCTGAGCGTCAGTTTGTTGAGCGAATTCAGCACCGTATTGGGACTTCCCTTGAGCAGCTTGTTGGTTTTGTTGTTTCACGTGATTTACGTCTGTACCAGAAGCTGTTTTGTTTTGTTTCGGTTGCTTAGCCATGTTTATCACCTCCGCAAAAATTATTGTGCGCAGGAGGTCTATATTTCATTCCAAAAAAAATATTTTTTCTCAAAAAGATAAACCGCACCTAAATAAGGAGCGGTTCATTGTTATTAATGGGATAGTCGCTTTGTACCGATGTAACGTTGACTCCAGTAGTTACTGGATAATGAACTGATTTCTACACCGTTGGTAGAACCTGTATGGATAAATTGATTGTCACCAACATAAATACCAGCATGAGATGCACCAGGCTTGTACGTTTCAAAGAAGACGATATCCCCTACTTGGCGATTGGATCCACTTACAGAACTCATACGGCTATCCGCATAAATAGAAGCTACCGTACGTGGGATGCTGACACCCTCTTGAGCGTATACATACTGAAGGAAACCACTGCAATCAAAACCAGCAGGAGATGTTCCAGCCCAACGATAAGGGGTTCCAATATGCTTTTTAGCTTCTTGAATTAATCCATCAACAAATCCTGAGTTTGAAGATGATGTATTCGTGGTAGAAGTATGACTAGAGTCGGAAGAAGAGTTAGAAGAGGAAGCTTCTCCACTCACTTTCAACTTTTGACCAACATAAATGGTGCTGCTGGACAATCCATTTATATTCTTCAAATTTGAAACAGAAGTTCCATGATTATTTGCGATTAACCATAGAGAATCGCCACTCTTCACAGTATACGTACTTGTTTGTGAAGGACTTGCAGAGCTTGAACTATTGCTGGAAGATGATGTATCCGTGCTGTTTGAACTTGATGAACTACCTGTAATAGTAAGCTTTTGTCCGGGATGAATGATGTTACCTGTTAAGTTGTTTAAGCTTTTCAGTTTGGAAACCGACAGGCTGTGACGGTTTGCAATTACCCATAAACTATCCCCCGATTTAACAGTATATGTACTATTAGAGCTAGAAGAATTTGAAGATGAGTTTGACTGAGTTGTAGCTGATGTTCCTTTTTCAACAATCAAAGTTTGGCCAACATATATAATATCTGAATCAATATTGTTCCACGATTTGATTTCTGAAATAGAACCATCATATTGAGAACTAAGTTTCCACAGTGTATCTCCAGACTTCACTTTATGCAATTCATCAGCAAAAACAGAAGTTCCCCACAAAGATGCCCCAATCAAAGCCCCACTGACAGTTGTTGCCAATTTCTTTTTATTCATTTATTTTTATTCTCCCCTATGTATAAATTGTTAAAATTGTTTGGTCAAATAACCTATGTCCTATTATTCCTAAATGCCAACAATTTGTAAATACACCAAATCTTCTACAAATGCCTACAAATTGCCTTAAAACCTTGTCTGATAAGTGTTTACCCCGTTTCGTTACATTTGCGTTACAAGTTTGTTACTTGCAAGCGTGGTATAACTTTTCCAGGTGGCTTCTTTATGTATTAGAGCAGTCTACATACACATATTAACTATGAAGGAGGCAGGAATCATGTATGTAGGAAGAGATTTATCAGCATTGACAATGGAAGCAAAACAAGATTGGAAAGAAAAGGAACTGGGTTATTTCCACTACGCTCTTTCTCAGTCCTCTCCCTATTTAAATGCAGAAGGTATTACCCTTTTAAGGGAAATCAATGAAGAAATAAAGCGCCGTGGTGGCCTGCAGCAGCAAGAAGCTACATGGACCAGCGGCACTCATCCTGTCATTGATTAATATAAGGAATGGGCTTTTTGGTGGGAAACAGGGAATGGATAGTCCTCTATGTCTGAGTTGTTCATCCATTTTGCACGACCATGGTCAAGGTTGCCACTTACAACTTTAGCTTTGACGACTTCCATTTCCCAAATCAAATGAGAGAAAACATGTTTAATCTGTCCCGAAGATTCTCCCAGTTCTATATTTAATCCATATTCTCCATAAAACCAATGAGGGACGGAGTCTCTATCAATGTCTTGTAAAGGGACCATCGGATATTGCCAGAGGCTTGCTAAGAGCCCATCCTCCGGTCTTTGTTCTATTAAGATATCTCCTTTCTCATTCTGTATCAACAGCAATAAATAGGGGGATTTTTTCTGTTTTTTCTTAGATGATTTTACCGGTAACTCGGTTTCTAACCCTTCATCAAATGCGCGGCAATGTGATTGAACGGGACACAACATACAGGATGGTGTTTTGGGTGTACATATAAGAGCTCCTAGCTCCATGAGTCCCTGGTTGAAAGAAGAAGGATCCTCATGTGAAATAATTTCGCGTACAAGTTCTTCAAATAACTTCCTTGTACTTTGCTTGCTTATATCCTCCTCGATACGAAGGACTCTTGATAATACTCTCATGACATTACCATCCACCGCGGGTTCCGGAGTGTCGTAAGCTATACTCAAGATAGCACCTTTTGTATAAGGACCGACACCTTTCAATCCCCCCAGGTCAACAGGGTTCGCGGGGACAACGCCATTATATTCTTCCACTACTTCCCTGACTGCGTTTTGCAAATTTCTTGCACGGGAATAGTATCCTAGACCTTCCCATGCTTTAAGCACTTCCTGCTCATTTGCTTCCGCTAAGGTCTTAAGGTCAGGGAATTTTTCTAAAAAGTGATGAAAATAAGGTATTACAGTATCAACTTTTGTTTGTTGGAGCATAATTTCTGATACCCATACTCGATAAGGATCTTGATTTTCTCTCCAGGGAAGGATTCGCTGTTCTTCCTTAAACCATTTAATAAGGTCCCTGCTGTAAGAGTCTTTATCGAAGTCATTTAAAATAAAATTAACTCTATCTGTTCTTTTCATCTTTCTTCACCTTTCGTGATAAACTACTGATGAACGTCCGGTCAAAGGAGGTATGGTTACTTGGATACTGGAACACATGTTGTCATGGGAGTCGCCTTAGGAGGAATCGCAACGCTTGACCCTGTCGTCAACTCAGACCCCGCTCTTTTTAATGCTGTTCTCATCGGGACATTAGTGGGGTCTCAAGCACCAGACTCAGACACAATACTTAAACTAAAGAATAATGCTGTATATATTCGCCACCACCGTGGCATCACACACTCGATCCCTGCTGTTTTTTTATGGGGGATCAGTATTCCGAGCCTCATTTACCTTTTCACACCAGAAGTAAACTTTTTGCATCTTTGGCTTTGGACTTTCTTAGCTGTCATTTTACATGTCTTTGTAGATGTATTTAATGCTTACGGTACCCAGGCTTATCGTCCCTTTACAAAAAGGTGGGTAGCCTATGGGTTTATCAACACATTCGACCCTTATATTTTCACCCTGCACATCGCCGGTATTGTGGCTTGGAATTTAGGTGCAGACCCTGGGATCATGTGGTTGATCATTTATTTCGTCATTGCGTTATATTATGTGAAGAGGTATTTCGACAAAAGAGAGCTTGTCAGGTTGATTCATGAGTATATTGAGGATGTCGAGCAAATTGCTACCTCCCCGACAATGAAACAAAATGTATGGCGTATCGCGATTACTACGCCAAACCATTATTATGTGGGACGAGCAGAAAATGGTCATATAACAATCCTTGATAAATTCAACAATAAACCGATTGATTACGATGATCCAGTGGTTCAAAAAGCCTTAACGGACCATAACATCAAAGCCTTTTTATCCTTTTCTCCGGTATACCGTTATGAGATGAGTTATTATGATGAATACACAGAGGTAAGGTTCATCGATTTACGGTACCGATCCCGTGGTCGCTATCCATTTGTGGCACTTGCACAAATAGATGATGAACACGGAGACGACTTGAAGGTGCTAAACTCCTATACAGGATGGGTCTTCACCGAAGAGAAATTGCAAAATAAACTTACCCCTGCCAGAGAGTTGGAGTGAACATAAAGAAGGAGTCTCTCACTATTGAGAGGCTCCTTCTTATCGATTCCATGAGCACCTAAGGCGCGGATGGATTTACGATTCACACAACACAGAGATGCTTAATGAAGATATCCTTTCTTTTCAAGCATTTTCTTGTATTTAGGATTTGTAGCTACAAATTCATGTAATTGGGGACCATAATGATCGATCCACTGGTTAACGATTTGTTCTGTCAATTTTTTCCCCTGGTAATCATGTCCCGCTTTTGCGCGAGTGGATTCAAAGTCCTCCCACAACAATTCCACCCATGTTGTCGCCTCTTCAATTGTCATCTGTGGGTTTTTTTTATATAATTTCTCAGCTAGACGCTGGTAGATCTCATTCATAGGACCACTCCATATTTGGCAATGTTTACACAACCATTGTACCACATAGTAATGGTGAATAGGTACACACTAACAATGTCTCTTCATTAGAGACACGAGGAGGATAACTGATGCGTAATAAGGCTAAGAATTTCCCTAATGTGAAGATGACGCATGCCCCGGATGATCAAAGTGAATATCTCGCGCTCCGTCCAAACGGCCAAATTAACAGCAAACCTCAAGAAAGAGCTGCGAGGTCGAGACACCGGGACGTCAACGATGTAGGGAGGAATTACCATGGGTAAGCGTAAATTCAAAGCTAATGCTTTTGCAAACCAATCACACCGAAGCATCAAACATATGAGCAGTCGGGTGAACGGTGAAACAGAACAAACGCAAGCAGACCAAATCACAGAAATCCAAGCACGAAAACGCAACTAATAAAATCGGGCACACCTGTGCCCGATTTATTACTTGATTTTCTCTCCCAGCATTGCAATAGGTAAAGCTTCCTCTTCTTCCCCTACCTTCTCCTTTTTACTATTTTGTCGATACCCCCAGGCAAATACACCATTCATATATTCTATATAAAAACTGTGACCAGGGTCTCTGTCAATAGCATAAGTTTCTCCAGCTTGGAAATCGCCCGGATTTAACATATAAGATCTTGCCATTATAATTTTACGTTCGTGGACCGCAAACTCATTCACCATGCCCAGCTGTTCAGCCTTTTGAGCTTTTTCTGTCAAATCAGCAATTTCATTCCTTAACTCTTCTTGAGTGTATTCACTATATCTTTTTTCCACATTTAAACCTCCTAATATCCTGCTCTCTTTACATTTTAGCAGGGTTTTATCACAATGAATATGAAGATATTGTTTAATTTAAGGAGCGAAAATGATGAAGAATGTTTGGATTACAGGAGCTGGTACAGGGCTTGGACGCGCCTTAGCCCTTACTTATGCACAAAAAGGATATAAAATATTTCTATCTGGAAGAACTACGAAGCAATTACAAATCACTCAGAGTGATATTCACGAATCTGGTGGTAAAGCAGAAGTAATTGTTTGCGACATTACAGAACCTGCTTCCATAAAAGAAGCAATGAAACAGATTGACACCCTCCATGTCGTAATTAACAATGCGGGTCTGGGATATTTCGGAGAGCTAGCCAATTTCACAGAGGCACAAGTGGACCAAATATTAGATACGAATATCAAGGGCACTATTTTAGTAACTCAATATGCCCTCCCATTGCTCGAAAAGTCTAGTGGACGGGTTTTGAATATCATTTCCACCGCTGGCCTTAGAGGGAAAAAGAACGAGAGCATTTATTGTGCAAGTAAATTCGCTGTTCGTGGCTTTACTGAAAGTTTACACAAAGAATGGGAAGAAACGGATATGTCTGCTACAGCGGTTTATATGGGAGGGATGAACACTCCTTTTTGGGCTGATACAGATCATGTGGGAAATCCAGCAAAACTTAAAGGCCCAGAGGTCGTAGCTGAAAAAATCTTTGCCCAGGATGATGGACGTAAAGAAATTTTTATCGACCGTTAAACTAATCTAATATACCTCTTTTCGGGGATAATCCAGGGATACGTTTGCCATATTAGGAGTCAGTAGTGGTCAAGAGGCTACTCGTAATCTATATAAATTTATATACATGAAAGGAGCTTGCCAAATGGCAAGCTCCTTTCATGCGGTAGTCTGGAAATTACTCTCCAAGACCTTCTTCTTTCGCTTTAGCAACAACTGCTTCTACAGCTTCTGCTTCGTCAGAACCTTCAGCTTTGAACGTCACTTCTGCGCCACTTGGAATTCCAAGAGACATAACTCCCATGATGGATTTCATGTTCACGGATTTTCCGTTATATTCTATATTGACGTCAGACTGATATTTACCTGCTACTTGCACTAGAGATGTTGCTGGACGAGCGTGTACACCGTCTGCTGCTGTGATTTTCATTGTTTGTTCTGCCATGTTAAACTCTCCTCTTTATTCTTTAATTTCAATGATATCTGGGTCATTGTGATTAACTTCACCTGTAGCCTTGATGTTTACAGACTGTCCTTCTTGAAGGTTTGTGAAGACAATCGGTGTAACAACGGATGGTGCATTTTCTTTAACGTAATCTAAGTCCACTTCCATTAACGCTTGTCCTTGCTTCACTTCATCACCTTCAGCAATTTTAGCTGTAAACCCTTCCCCTTTAAGACCTACCGTATCTATTCCGATATGGATGAGAATTTCCATTCCATTATCGGCCTCAAGTCCGATAGCATGCTTCGTAGGGAAAACGTTCAAGACTTTACCGTTTACCGGCGAATTAATATTACCATCTTTCGGCTCAATTGCAAAGCCATCCCCCATCATCTTACCAGAGAACACCTGGTCTGGCACTTCTGAAATCGGCATGATTTTACCTTTAATCGGACTTACAAATTCCAAGTCACCTGCAGCCACAGGTGCTTCTGCCTGCTTCTCATCATTCTTGACTTCAGAAGCATCATTTCTGGATCGAGGGGTTTTACCATCGATGATATCTTGCATTTGCCCACGCAAAGTGTCAGAAACTGGTCCGAAAATCGCTTGTATATTGTTACCAACTTCCATTACTCCAGAAGCTCCGAGTTTTTTCAGACGGTTCTTGTTTACGTTTTCCTTATCATTAACAGATACACGTAATCTTGTAATACAAGCATCAAGGTGATCAATGTTCTCTTGCCCACCCATTGCTTCAAGAATTTCAAATGGTAAGTCACCGACTTCTCCGTCTTCTTCATTATCCTGTGCTTCGTCTTCCCGTCCAGGTGTCGCCAAGTTGAACTTGAGGATTGCCCAACGGAAGCCGAAATAGTAAATCACAGAGAAAATCAGACCAACAATGATGACCCACCACCAGTCGGTACGGTTTGGTAATATACCGAACAGAATAAAGTCAATGAGACCACCTGAGAAGGTTTGACCAATTTTAACTCCAAGAATCTCCATAACCATGAAAGAAAAACCTGCAAAGACAGCATGAATCGCAAATAATAATGGTGCAACGAATAGGAAAGAAAACTCAATTGGTTCAGTGATCCCTGTTAAAAATGAGGTCAAGGCAGCTGAAGCCATGATTCCACCCACAACCTTTTTACGTTCAGGCTTCGCTGTGTGATAGATCGCAAGTGCGGCAGCTGGTAATCCAAACATCATGAATGGGAATTTACCAACCATGAATGTCCCAGCAGTGAATTCGACACCATCTTTCAATTGTTCGAAGAAAATCGTTTGGTCCCCCCGAATAATATCACCTGCGGCGTTTGTGTAGGAACCAAACTCAAACCAGAACGGTGAATAGAAAATGTGGTGTAGACCGAACGGAATCAAAGAACGCTCAATTAAACCGAAGAAAAATGCAGAAATTGTCTGATTCCCTTCTAGCATTAAATGGGAAAGAGCATTCAAACCATTTTGAGCAAATGGCCATATCCATAACATAATAATCCCAAGGAACAGGGAACTAAAAGCTGTAATGATTGGTACGAAACGTTTACCAGCAAAGAATCCAAGGAATTGCGGTAATTCGATATCAAAAAATCGATTATAAAGCGAAGCAGCTAATATACCGACGATAATACCACCAAACACTCCTGTTTGAAGTGTCGGTATCCCAAGTACCTCTGCATATGCAGGATCTGAAACCATATCGGCATCGACATTCCCCAGAACCCCCATGACGACATTCATAATCAAATAACCGATTATAGCTGCAAGACCAGCTACTCCATCACCTTTAGCAAGACCGATGGCAACACCGACAGCGAATAGCAGCGGCAAGTTATCAAATACAACTCCACCGGCTTCAGCCATTACCTGGAGCAATGTTTGCACCCATGGAGTTCCGAAAAATGGCACTTTATCAACAAAATTGTCTTGTGCAAAGCTTGTACCAAAGGCTAGTAAAATCCCGGCCGCCGGTAACAATGCGACAGGAGTCATCAAAGCTTTACCGACTTTTTGCAAGGTGCCGAAAGCATTCTTGAACATTTTGTCTCCTCCTTTATTTTGTGACACAACAGTCAACCCCATAAAAACATTTGTCAGAAAAATAAAACGTTTGCAAAAGTAAAAACTATATGCCTGCATATAGACACAACTATGGATGAAAGCAGCGTGACTAACCGGTAAGACGTAAAAAAGACATGAGCACACGAGGTTATTAGTTACTAAAGGATAGACCTATCCCTATGATAACCAATTCACCTTCATGTACTCATGCCTGATCGTGTCAGTAACACGTACGTATTAGGGTTTATGGGTTAAACGTTGCAGATGAATCGTCAAGTAAATAGCTTCCGATTCATCAACAGGTTTATTCAACTGTTTTTGCATCACTTTAATCAATTTCCAGGCTAAATTATAGCATACTGGATATTCTTCTTTCAACATGTTAGCTAAGCGAATTTCATCACCGACGTGTTCATTTTGGTAAACCCGGTCAATTGCACGATGTAAATGTTGAACAAGTCTGTGATAATCAACACTGTTTTTATCTATTGTTATATCCATCGTTTCTTCCACTAGCCGAACGAGATGTGTAATGAGGTAATTGTGTTTGTTTATCTCTCTCAATGTCTTGTCCGTAACTGCACTGTGGATATGGAGGGCAATGAATCCTACTTCTCCTTCTGGGAACTGAATCGCCATTTTATCATAAATCATTGTTACGACTTCCATGGCGATTTGATATTCCTTTGGATAGAGGGACTCTATCTCTAATAAAAATGGATTCGAAAACTGAAGGTCCTGCTTCGCGCGCTTAATGGCAAAAGCCAAGTGATCGGTTAGCGCAACATGAATGTGTTGATTTAATTCCTGCCCCATCCGTGCTTCTATATGCAAAAGAATGTCGTTCATAAAATCAATCAAGTTTTCATCAATATAGGGCAACAAACTCACATACTGTTCTTTCTCCTGCTCATTACTTAACAAAAAGGTTTTATCTGCTTTGTCAAATGAGATTTCATCGCCATGTTTACGATTAAATCCAATGCCCTTTCCAATCAACACCACTTCCTCGTAGGTTGGGTGGGCAGCTATGACAACATTATTATTGAGTACTTTTTTTATCTTTAACTGCTGTTCCATATGGGTCCCCCACTTAATTACATTAAAAGCGTTTTCAGTCATCTCATAATTTATATCCTATATTTGATTTGTATTTTTTACAAGAGGTTAGACTATATAGGAGGCTTTCTCCTTTGTGTGAAAGCGATTACGTCGTGTACAATCATTTAGGTGATTTAAAATCGTCATCTATGGAAGGAGATTTATTATGATTAAACTGTTTGTTACAGACCTTGATGGTACACTACTCGGTGTAGATCATTATATAAAAAATGAAGATATCGACGCACTGAAACGGATGATTGAACAGGGAACTCCTCTCGCAGTAGCATCTGGTCGAATGGACCACGAGATTGCTGAAGTACTTAAGCGTGTAGGGGTTAATGGCCACCGTGTAAGCCAAAACGGTGCATATGTATTTAATAATCAAGATGCACCAATCCATGAAAAGATATTTGAAGATGAATTAGCAAAACGCATCATTGACACGATTGATGACGAACCAATGATCAAAACAGTCTCTACAGCTGACCAGACGTTCACTAAAGAATCAAATGAATTCCTTAAGTTGATTTCTGAACAAATGTTCCATGATATTCTTGTCACTCCTGATTTGAACGACAAAGTCGGTAAAAGTGTAAAACCTTCAAAAATTACATTGCACGGCAAAGAAGAGGATGTCATAAAGGTCGCAAAAAAGGTCAAAGAAACCTTTGGTGAAGAAGTCGACAGTTTCATCTCTCACGAAACATGTGTTGACATCATGCCAAAATCCATTAATAAACAAAGTGGCCTCCATAAATTGATAGAAGGACTAGAAATTAAACCAGAAGAAATCGCTTGTGTTGGAGACTCTTTCAATGACGTGAGTATGTTTGAAATGACTCCACACAGTTATGTAATGTCAACGGCACATGAGGATGTCAAATCACATGCAGGCACAGTCGTTGCTCACGTCCATGAAGCTATCGAGGACCTTGATAAAAAAGGGCTATTAACCAAAAAAGAGCAAGCTGCTGACATCTAAGTCAACGGCTTGTTCTTTTTATATCCTCAAAAATCCAATTCAACTATAGGGCAGTATTCTATAAGACTCAGTTTCGATACTTTTGTGGATGGGGCTGCGGGGATAATATATAAGCCCCTATGGTCATCCAATGCGGGAAAGCATGATATAGAGCGCTTTATATCTGCTGATGAGTGTGGGGAAGGCGTCCCATCTTGGTAAAGGGGTCGTTTCTCACCTCCATCGAATGGGGTGGTGGGGAAGCTGAGACTCCCGTGGAAGAAGGAAGCTCGCCAGTTCCCCCACAGGAAAGCGAGTAGCTTCCCAACACCCCCTGACACCCAACACGGCAACAACCCCCGGAAACATCTCGAAACTGAGTCTTCCACTAAAGGGCCTATATGGAAGAGGGGGATGATAGAGAGTCCTTGTTTTAAACGTCAATATACTCTTCTATAAAACGGTCAATCAAATCAAAGGGAAACCCTTTTCTGTACAATCCAGACTTAACTTTCTGTTTCAACTCATACCCTTCCGTCTTAGGTTGAAACTTACGGAGTAACTTTTCCCCTTGATAAACGACCGCTTCCCATTCCGTATTTTCATCCTCCTCTTCAGGCAGGTTAACAAGTACTTCCTGGATGACGTCCCCCTGGAAACCTTTTTGCATCAAGGTCTGCTGGACATTTTGAATTTGTTGGCGGTAGGATTTCCGCCCATCATTCCTCATTTTTTTTTCCGCAAATTTCAAAGCCTTTTCATACTGTTTGTCAAATGAGTATAGGGTGATGGCTTCGTCTGCCTTTAACGCTGATACCCCTTTATCTAACAACTCTTTCTTTAACAAAAGCGGCCCTTTACTTGAAGTCATGATCCTTGTTCTCACAAGCGAATTTGCAAACTCTTGATCATCAAGCAACCGTTCCTGATGTAATTTTTTTATAATTTCTTCTATATGTTCAGGGTCCGCTTCTTTGTCTTTTAAATAATCACGTATTTCTTTCTCGGAGCGCATACGATAGCTTAAATAATTGATAGCAAGGGTATAGGATTTATGAAGCGTGTCTGTTTGAACCAAGGCATTAATCGTAGCATCATCAAGGTCCATATTTTTCTGAAGCCGATATTTAACGAGAACATCTTCATCAACACTGAAACCATACTCTTCTCCATTGCCTTTATCTAAAAAAATGTTGTAGCGACTTTTGTGCTTTTTCTGAGTAGTTATTTTCGTAAGTTTAGCCATTCGCTTCACCTCTTGTTCATTTTACCATGTGGAAGCGATCGGGCACATGAATAATCACCGTAAAATAATCAAAGGTAGAGTAAAGTGTTGAAAAACTATTACCGCAGGAGGAATGACGATGAAAATAGCAATTACAGGCGGCACAGGCTTTGTGGGTACTGTATTAACGGAGCAGTTAAAAAGAGAGGGACACCATGTGTACATACTGACCAGAAGTCCTGAGGACCACACAAATTCGGAGCAAGTTACGTATGTTGGTTGGTTGAAAAAGGAGCACCATCCTGAGAAAGAACTCCCCGTTTTAGATGCCATCGTTAATTTAGCTGGTGAGTCATTGAACAGCGGACGGTGGACCGAGGAAAGGAAACAATCCATTATCAATAGTCGCATCCAGGCGACTGAAAGTGTAATCGATTTGATTGATGCTCTTCCAGAAAAACCAGAAGTACTTGTAAACGCTTCAGCTGTTGGTTACTATGGCCAATCTAACACAAAGACCTTCACAGAAGAAACAACAGAACCAGGAAAGGATTTCTTGGCAAATGTGGTGGTGGAATGGGAGGAACGGGCTTCCCAAGCAGCTGAAAAAGGTGTGCGGACTGTCTTTGTGAGGTTTGGCATCATTTTAGGCAAGAAGGGTGCCTTACCGAAAATGATGTTACCCTACAAGCTTATGATCGGCGGGAATCTAGGTTCTGGGGAACAGTGGATGTCCTGGATTCATATAGAGGATGTCGTAGGTTTACTGGATTATGCAATTCATAATAAGGATATTAATGGCCCCATAAACGGCACAGCCCCCAATCCAAAAAGGAATAAAGACTTCGGCGAAGCATTAGGTAATGTATTGCAAAGGCCACACTGGCTGACCGCCCCCTCTTTCGCCCTTAAGGCGGCCCTTGGGGATATGAGTACACTTCTTTTGGATGGTCAATGTGTCATCCCTAAAAAAGCAATGGCCCACGGTTATGCCTACCTCTATCCAGAATTAACACCAGCCTTGAAATCTATAGTAAAGGAATAAATGTCGAAAGGAACAAAGCCAATTCTGATGCTTTGTTCCTTTTTAATGCTCCAAACTTTAAAAATCAAGTATAATAAGGATATATTGAAGGAAAGGCTGTATGTCTATGAATACTGTCATAAAAAATGTCCATATCCACCCCATTACATCTGCTTCTATCAAGAATGGCTATGTCCATATCGTCGATGGAAAGATTTATGATTACGGAAAAGATATCAAATTGCCAGAACAGGCTGAGTATATCGATGGTAAAGGACTCGACTTATATCCGGGGTTTATTGATGTCCATACACATCTTGGACTTTATGATGAAGGAACAGGATGGGCAGGGAGCGATGCAAATGAAACGATTGAGGCAATTACTCCTCATCTGAGAGCGATTGATGGCGCCCACCCCCTTGATCCAGCTTTTTTCTCTGCTCGAAAAGCAGGCGTCACTACGGCACATATTATGCCAGGCAGTGCGAACATGATTGGAGGTACAACCTCAGTAATCAAAACCGTAGGCCACACGATTAACCATATGATCCTTAGACAGACAGCGGGGTTAAAGTTAGCTCTTGGTGAAAACCCTAAACGAATTCACTCCCAATCGAAGAATGCATCCATTACCAGGCTTGGAATCATGGGTACATTAAGAGAAACATTTTATGCTGCGATGAAAGATCCTGAACCTAATTTACGGGTCAAACCGATACTTCAAGCTTTAAATAAAGAGATCCCTGTGCGTATTCATGCTCACCGTGCAGATGACATTATCACAGCTTTACGTTTCGCTGATGAATTCGACCTTGATTTAAGAATAGAGCATTGTACAGAAGGGCATTTGATAGCAGATGAATTGGCTGGCAGAGATCTGCAGGTATCTGTTGGACCGACATTCACCCGTGCATCAAAAATCGAACTTCGTAATAAGACGTGGCAAACGTACAAAGTATTGCATGATTACGGTATTCGCGTCTCCATTACCACAGACCATCCTTACACACCGATACAATACTTGAATATATGTGCAGCCTTAGCTGCCCGGGAAGGATTGGACATAGAAGATGCCTTGAGAGGAATCACGATAACTCCTGCTAAAAACCTTGGCGTGGATGATCGTGTCGGGTCCATTGAAAAAGGGAAAGATGCTGACCTTGTTTTGTGGAGCGGTCATCCTTTCGAATATTTATCTAAGCCTATCTGGACGATGATTGATGGAAAAATGGTATATTTCCAGGAATAAAGGAACAACCTAAACACCGGAAAAGCTTCCGGTGTTTTCTCATGTTGGAAAAATTCCATGTCCGTGTTAATAAACAAGAATCAACAAAAAGATTATGCGTGTAAAGGGAATAATATAAAACTTTCCCGATCAACTACTTGTCGGTCATCCGGTTTTTTATCGTTTAAAAAACGTTACCTATTCTACAAAAATTTCCACATAGTTTTTACAAAAATTTCGTTCACTTTTTTTGAGGTTTGGATTATTATAAGTTTAGATGATACTTTATAAGTTTTTCGCGTAGGGAAGGCAAATGGTGCGCCACCAGTAATTACACTGGTTCTAGTGGGTTCGATTCCCACCCCGAATTTTTGTGTGCAATTGATAAAAATTCGAGGGTGGCCAAAACCGGCCAGTAGACGCCTATTTCCTATGCGTTTTGGATCACCCTCCTCATTCAAGGAGGGATTTTTATGCTAAAAAAACGTGATTTACATGACGCCCCGGTTTTATTTGATTTAATGATTCACCCAGAAGTTTTCCCTTATGTACGCCACAAAGCGGCATCAAGCGATGAGTTTTATTTTTTGACTAAACAGACGATAGAAGCAGAAGATCGGGGTGAGCTGATTTCACGAACCATCCTTGATGAGTGGGCACAACCGATCGGCACAATTAATTTATTTGATATTCAAGATAACAAAGGTTTCTTAGCTACATGGATTGGTCGTCCTTTTTTCGGAAAAGGCTACAACCAGATGGCTAAGGAAGCTTTCTTCGAAGAGTTGTTCTTTCAGTTGGGTATTGAAGCGGTATTCATGAAAATTCGCAGGAGCAATATTCGTTCATTGAAAGCAGCATTGAAGATTCCTTATGTATCACAGGGTAATGTCTCCTACCCAGATGTATTTTCGTGGATCAATCGTGACGAAGATGTATATGACCTATATGTTATTACGAAAGACCAATACTTGTTTCATTATTATGGTGAACAAAAAGAGGAAGAAATGTTAGAAGCATAAGCAGTAGCTCATGCTTCTTTTTTAACAAATAAACAGATATACTTTCCCGTGCTTTCTCATGTCACTTACAAGGAACCAATATGAATCAATAGGTTAAATCCTATTGGATGATGTAAAAAAAGGAACCGTACTCCTATCAATATTCCACCTGTGGATAAGTAGTGTAAGATGGTAAAGGCGCTTCCTTTTTATCCATCTCCTCCTTTAATATTCCTTTTAACGGAATTGGTATTTCCGGTGTGCCATGTACCCCTGCCGCTACTTCAAACTTGTTAAACACAAGAACGATTTTATCATCCTCCAAATAAAAAGCGGTATTGTCACGAACACCGGCAAATGGCTCCTTTGAATACAAATCAGGATCGGTTTCCAACACCTTTTTCACTTCCTTATTGAGACGATCGATGTGAACGATATCTGCCAATTTCTTAACGGCTCCCCCTCTTTCATCATTAAAATTGATGGAAGTGACCGTTGAATTATAACGCTCCCCTCTTGATATATGAGAGGTCATGACGACAGAATAAAAATCTTCCTCCTTAAAAACAGAGGTCTCTTCATAATAAAGATAAGGCATCCCCATCATTTCCCCCGCTCCCCTCTTCACTCTTCGGAAAGTTTCTTCAAGTTTTTGAACAATTTGATGATTTACTGTATCTTGAAGATCCTTACTTTCCAGACCTTCAAATAACGGATAATCCACATGAACTTCCCAATCTTCAGCTACTTGATCTTTATGGACAATTTTATATGGATTAACTGCTGCCACCGGTTGAGACTGAATGAAAAGCATCGTAAGTGCCACGAAAACAATAAACCAAGGTTTCAATGCTTATCCCTCCTGTACTTGTTAGTCTCACCTATTTATTGAAAACTAATGGGCTGGAAGGAGAATTTTTTCGAGGCTTTTTCCAACGTTTTTATATTACAACTAAGGGAATTTCGGATAAATCCCTCGAAGGTTTATTTCCGATACATTAAAATGCCCGCCTTATTTCACTTTGCATTGCGCAATAGAGAGGTTTAAAAATCGGTTTTGAAGGAGTCAAGAAAAAAAGCCTTCACTAATTAAGGCAAAAAAAAAGAGACGAAAGGAACACCTTCGTCTCTTTTTCATTTATTCTTCGATGAAACTTGTATCTACAAGCCCAGTCAAATCAGGCTTTTCCTTCAAAAATTCAAGGTCATAAGAGGAGTTAGCAAATTCTTGCAAGTGTTCTTCCTGCACATCATAAGTGAAGTTGATTCTCTCCCATGCATTGTCAATAACTTCTTTAGAAAGTTCTTGGTCTGTTATATCCTTGATTTTATCAATAGCGATTTGTTTAGCTTCTTCTGGGTTTTCATTAATAAAATCTGTCGCTTTTTTATGTGCTCCTACAATACTTTCAACAAGTTCTGGATCTTCATCCACCAACTTTTGTGAAGTAACGAAAACAGCTGCAGGCAACGTCTCACCATAAGCTACATCAGGAGTATCCACAAGGACTTCACCGCTGCCTTGTGCTTCAATGGAGGAGGCCCATGGTTCCGGGACTGTGGCTACATCGACATTACCTGTTTCAAACAAGCTTGCATATGTCGCAGGTTTTCCAGTTACATGCTTCATTTCGCCACCAATACGATCAGAAGTCAATCCGTATTCTTCTTTCATCATCGTTTCAAATTGCACATCATGGGTACATCCGACACGCGGAGACACAAATGTTTTACCAGCTAAGTCTTCAGGAGAATCAACCCCCGCTCCTTCTCTAGCCATGATCACAGTACCACCAGTAGAACCAGCCGCCACGACATTTATTTTCGCACCGCTCGTGAAGTGGTTCATCGCAGGTCCAGGTCCAACAAGCCCGCCTTGAATATCTCCGGTTTCAATCGCTGTCATGAAAGAAGAACCATCAGGAAAGTATTGATACTCCACTTCGGTTCCATCTGGTAGAGTTTCTGTATACAAATCCTGTGTTTCGGCAACCATACCTGCTACGTGGTTAATATTTGGGAAGTATCCAATGGTAATCTTATCTCCCTCTTCACTTTCTTCTGATGCACCTGCATCACTGCCACAAGCAGCCAACACCAAACTTAACAAAGGTATAGCTAAAAAGGACAACCATTTTTTCATTTCTCCTCATCTCCTACTTTATGATTTCGCTAATCCCCAACGTTTTCTAACATTTCTCTCAAGTCGTGAAAAGACAATCTGATCGACGACCGCACCAATGACACCAATTATGATAATGATGGCAATAACTTGATCCATACGAGCGTAATCCTGGGCATAACGTAAAGAGTATCCCAGTCCAGGGCCATTACTTAATAGTTCCCCTGCCATAAGCGCTCTCCAACTGAACGCCCACGCTAAGCGAATTCCAGTCATAAAATAAGGTATACTGGAAGGGATCTCCACACGGAAAAACAATGGAATCCCGTTCGTCCCCATGGTTCTTGCCGCGCGGACCAATTGTGGAGGGACACTGTGAATCGCTGTTCGAACATTCAGAGCCATAACGAATGTACCACCTAGCACAACAACAAAGACGACAGCGAATTCCGAAAAACCGAAAAGCATGATAGCAAGTGGCACCCATACAATGCTCGGTATACTTTGTAAAGCAATCAGGTACATCCCCGCTGTTTCATCAGCCTGTTTCGATTTCCCCAGAAGAACACCTATTATCGTCCCAAATAAAATGGCTAGGGATAACCCCATAAACAAATGTCGGAAACTGGCTCCTAAAGCCTTCATAAAGTCACCATCTACAAAACCTTCATAGAGCGCAGTAGAAACTTTTACTGGTGAAGGGAACACGATATCTTCAAACACCCCAGCAGAAAAAACCAACTGCCAAATGCCTAATATAATGACTAAAAATGCAATTCTCTTAATGGCTAACTTCATGACTAAGTTCTTCCTTCAAAACTTTATTGATTTCACCTTCAAGCAAATCCATCACTTTCCGCTCCATTTCGATGACTTTTTCATCGTCACGCTTTCGAGGTCTCGGTATATCAATGTAAAAATCAGCAATAATGCGACCTGGACGAGTTCCCATTACGATAACTCTGTCTGATAATTTGATGGCTTCTTGAATACTATGTGTAACGAATAAAATCGTTTTTTGAGTTTCCTGCCAAATCTTCATCAATTCTTCATGAAGAATATGTCGCGTCTGTTCATCAAGGGCACCGAACGGTTCATCCATTAACAGAACTTTAGGATCCATTGCAAGCGCTCTTGCAATAGCAACTCGTTGTTGCATTCCCCCAGATAGCTCATGCGTGTAGCTCTGTTTGAACCTACTTAAATGAACCATTTGTAAAAAGCGGTCAGCCCGTTCCTCACTCTCTTTTTTTGACCATTGTCCCTTAAGGGGGAAAAGAACATTTTCTTTCACATTCAGCCAAGGAAACAACGATGGCTGCTGAAACACCATCCCACGGTCAGGTCCTGCCTTTTTGATAGGATTTCCTTCTAATTTAATCGATCCTGAAGTGACTTCTTCTAGTCCCGCAACCATTGACAACAGTGTTGATTTTCCACAACCCGACGGACCAAGCAGTGACACAAATTGGTTTTCTGAAATATCTAGATCAATTCCAGAAAAGACCTCAAAGCTTTCCTTTTGTTTATCGTTAAAGGTCTTTCCGACTTCCTCCATCTTTAAAAACAATATGCCACACCCTTATCAACATAATTCCTATCGAAATAGTATGCTTTATATTTATATTATTAAATTATACAGTTGGGCAGAATAATGTGTCAATGTAATTGTGGTGTTTCCATCTCTACCCTTTATCTCTTACACGTTTCAACTCCTTTATTATGTGTTATACAAATAATAAGAAAAGAACAGAAGGGTGGTTATCACATGGATCAAATTATTTTTATTCAAACAGGTACTGGTATTGATGTCCACGGTCAAAATATTACAAAGGCATCCGTTCGTGCCATTGAGAACGCAATCCATTCAAACTCTATGCCGGGTGTTCAGGAAGCTTTACCAGAAAAGTCTATGGAGAATATGAAAACCACTGTTAAACTGGCCTTGCCTTGCGATCTTGATGAATTAGATCACACAAAAGTCAAAGAAGCTATTCCATATGGAGAAGTTGAAGTTGAGTTATTGGATGGTGGAATGCGCACGACAAGTGGGGTCGCTTTAAATGAAGAGGGAGACCATAACGATCAAATGTATATCGTCAATGCTTCCGTAGAAGTAGGGTACTAACCAAACACAAGCCAGGGATTAGCCCCCTGGCTTTTATTTTTTGTCGCTAAAATGATACTACATCAAGGAAGGTGCAGTTCACTGTGATATTATGAAGAAAAAGAAAAAGGTGGTATTAAAATGGAAAAATTAATGTTTATTCAAACTGGAATGGGAACCGATGTCCACGGCCAGAATGTGACAAAAGCTTCCGTAAGGGCTATCAAAAATGCGATACATACGAATTCCATGCCTGGTATCCGATCTGTACTTCCTGAACAATCATTAGACAATATGAAAATAAACGTAAAATTGGCTGTGCCTTGCGACTTAGACAAAATTGATTACGAAAAAGTGAAAGGGGCTATTCCATACGGAGAAGTGAACATTGAAGTGATGGAAGGCGGTATGCTCACAACGAGTGGAATTGTCTTAGAAGAAAAAGAAGATAAAAACGACTTGATGTATATTGTCAACGCAGCAGTAGAAGTGGGCTATTAATAGTAAAATTATTCAACAATATGGCAGTATTCCGGAAGACTAGATTTCGAGACTTTTATTGCGAATAAGGGTTACTCGAAATCGCCTAACAATAACCCTCCCATAAGTAGAGGGAGAATAGCACTTCAAGCTTGTGATTACCGCATTTTCAATTACATCATGCTGCTTCCTTTACTTGAAGAAGGTTTCGAGATACTTATCATGGAAAGGGGGCGGAGGGAAACGGTGAGACTCCTGTGGGATCTGCGGGACAGGTGAGACCCCGCAGAGGCTTTAGCTCGAGGAGGCTCACCGCCCGCCCCACGGAAAGCGAACCTTTTCCCGTAGACCCTAAACTCCCCCTAAAGTCTCGAAACTGAGTCTTCAAGAATAGGGAGCTTTTGTGGGCAGAAGAGTGCAAAACGCCAGGGCAATTGTCCTGGCGTTTTGTTTGTTAGTACGTTTCTGTATCTTCTGCTTCATCTTGACTATCCATGTATTTATCATAATGCTCATTGCGTTGAAAGCTTACTCTGTCAGAGCCTGTGTAACCGTGCATATCCGTAGAGACAAAAGGCTCGAATTCTTCTACATAGCCAACACCATCCTGGTTATCCATCAAAGATGAATCATCATAAGTCATGCTGCTCTGATTAAAAGAAGCCACTTGCTCATACACATTCTGCTCATTGTATTCAGGATCGTCTGCGTCACGACCATAGTTATTTTCTAAATCGGTAAGCACCTCTTCTTCCACTGGTCGATCACCTGATATATCTTGATTCGATGAAGCCTTCGCAATTGTCCTTGCAGTCGGAATAGCATCCAATCTATCCTTTGGAATCTGTTTCCCCGTTTCTTCACAAACCCCATAGGTTCCTTTCTGCATTTGTTTTAGTGAATATTGAATGTCCGATAATTCCTCTTTCAAATGTCCGAGCAAAGCAATATCTTTTTCCCGCTCATAAAGTTCCGTACCTGAATCAGCCGGGTGGTTATCATATTGCGACAATTCCCCTGATGCCATATCACTGGCAAACCCTGTTTCTAAACCAAAATGATTATTATCAATCAACCGTTGTTCAATCTCTCTTTTACGCTCTTCCAATTGCTTTTTATAATGTGTATAGTCCATTTATTTTTCACTCCTGATCGGTTTTCCTTTCTAGTTTGCTCAGGCGATCAGGACCTATGCAAAAAGGAGCACTAACGTAAGCCAGTGCTCCTCCAACATTATTTTCTTAGTGCCTGTAAAAAGTCTTCCTTTAAATCCTCGATATCTTCAAGACCAATGGATACACGAACAAGTCCATCGGTAATACCAAGCTCTGCTCGACGCTCTTTCGGAATCGAAGCGTGAGTCATCATGGCTGGAACAGAAATCAAGCTTTCGACTGCACCTAAGCTTTCTGCAAGTGTAAAATATTTCACGTTTCTAAGGACCTTGTCAGCTTTTTCGCCACTTCCGACGTCAAAGCTGATCATACCACCATTTCCCCTAGCTTGTTTCTGGTGGACATCATTACCCCTATGATTTTCAATCCCTGGATAGTAAATGTTTGTTACTTCCGGTAAACCTTCTAAGAACTCTACAAACTTACGAGTGTTCTCCTCAATTTCTTCCATGCGAATCCCTAATGTTTTGATTCCTCGCATTAAAAGCCAGGAATCTTGAGGTCCGAGGATACCCCCGGATGAGTTCAAGACGAAGTGTACGTCTTCCGCCAGTTGTTCAGTATTGACAACAACTAAACCGGCTACTACATCACTATGACCACCGAGATATTTCGTAGCACTATGCAAGACAATGTCTGCACCAAATTCGATGGGATTTTGCCAATATGGTGTACTGAATGTATTATCAACGATGAAAGTTAAATCCTTTTGTTTCGCGAGCTCTGATACTTTTTCAAGATCAGTGATTTTCAGAAGTGGGTTCGTTGGCGTCTCTACATAGATAGCTTTCGTTCGATCTGTAATCGCCGCCTCAATATTTTTCACATCACTTGTGTCCACAAAACTTGCTTCAAGACCGAACCGGTTGATGATTTTCGATACGAGACGGTATGTCCCGCCGTATACGTCATCTGTAAAAATCACATGATCTCCGTGGTTAAAAGTCATAAGTACAGCAGTAATTGCAGCCATACCTGAACCGAAGGCAAACCCTCTATGTCCTCCTTCCAATTCTTTAATCAGCTCTTCCAATGCAAAACGAGTAGGATTACCTGTGCGTGAATATTCATAACCGCGGTGTTGGCCTACCCCATCCTGTGCATATGTGCTGACTTGATAAATGGGGACACTGACTGCTCCCGTTTTTTCATCCCCTGTAATTCCACCATGAATAAGCTGTGTTTTTTTTCTCATCTTTTCACTCCTCGTAAATTCCCTGACTTAAATACCGCTCACTACTATCCGGGAAAATTGTGACAATATTAGCTCCAGGCTGTGCTTGGGACGCTTCCCTTAAAGCCGCTTCAAAAACAGCCCCTGACGAACTCGCCACAAGTAAACCTTCGTTCAGAGCCAGCTTCTTAACCTGTTGGAAAGCATATTCATCTGAAATGGTATGAATGGCATCAAAGTACTTAGTGTCCATATAGAAAGGAAGAAATTCCATTCCTATCCCCTCTGTCCTATGAGAACCTGGTTCTCCTCCATTCAGAATCGATCCTTCCGGTTCCACGATCACTGTTTTGATGCCATTATTTTGTTCTTTCAAATATTTGGAGACTCCCATGAATGTACCACCAGTTCCAGCTCCTGCTACAAAAATATCGATGTCTCCATTTAAATCTTTGTAAATTTCAGGACCAAGCGTTTCATAGTAGGCGGCAGGATTTGCCTGATTATTAAACTGTTGCGGACTAAAGGAATTAGAAGTATTTCGGGATAGACGTTCTGCTTTCTTAATCGCACCTTTCATCCCTTTTTCCGTAGGTGTATTGATTACTTGAGCTCCTAGAGCGCGCATTAACATTTGCTTCTCCTGGCTGAACTTCTCAGGTGTTACGAAAATGACACGAAATCCTTTACCTATAGCAGCAAGAGCCAAACCAATCCCTGTGTTCCCTGCCGTCGGTTCTATTATTGTCCCGCCAGGCTCAAGTAATCCCCTCTCTAAGGCATCCTCAATCAGTTTTAAACCCAGGCGGTCTTTGATACTACCACCTGGGTTCATAAATTCAAGCTTGGCAAAAATCCTCGCTTGATTCGGGATCTCCGAATGAGTGAGTTCGATCATCGGTGTCTGACCAATCAATGACTGTATGTTCTTCACGTAACCCATCGCATTCTCATCTCCCGTTTTTATTGAAAAACTTCTGTCCATTCATTACGTTTGTCTAACAATTCTTCAGCAAGCTTCTTAGCTCCTTCTAAACTGTGACTAGCTGCAAAACCACACTGTACTTCGTTACAAGCAGGTACTTCATCTGCTTCCAGGACATCTTTCAGCGTGTTTTCAATCACATTCAACACATTTTCATAGCTATCGTCATTCAGTACAGCTAAGTAGAAGCCTGTTTGACACCCCATTGGACCGATATCAATGATACGATCATGATGATTACGGCTATTTTCGGCCATCAAATGTTCGAGAGAGTGGAGTGCAGGCATATCCATATACTCTTGGTTCGGTTGTTTAATACGGAGGTCGTATTTATAAATTTTATCTCCATGCTCTCCTTCAGTCACTCCGACAAGGCGCACATAAGGAGCTTTTACTTTTGTGTGGTCAAGATTGAAACTTTCTACGTTCATTTTCGGCATATGATCATTCCCCTTTTCTGGCTTGGATTAACCAAGCGTATTTGTTTAGTTGTTCAAAAGTTACCTCAAAGGCTTCTTCTACAAAGATCTCTTTTATATCTTCGAGATAAGGATAGTATTCTTCCTGCAAATCTCTAGCTAAATTTAAAAAACCTTGCTTTTCAGCATCTTGGATTAATGCTTGTTTATGTGCTTCATCTTTGAATAGTGTATCGATGAAAATCACTTCTCCATCATCTTCCAAATGTTCACGGAACTTTTGGAGTGCTTCTCTTTTTTCATCAGAAGTCAAATGATGGAAAGCGAAAGAACTGATAATTGACCGAATCGGTGTTAAGAGAGAAGGGTACTCCAGGAAATTCCCATCATAAATGGCTGCTTCCGGACATTTCACTTTAGCAATCCGTCGCATCTCTGACGAGGGTTCTACTCCTAAAACCACTTTATTCTGCTCAATCATTTTTCTTGTAAGATTAGCGGTTCCGACGCCGAACTCCATAACCGGGGATTTAGAAAGATTAGCGAGACGCTCTAACATCTCCTCATAACCCTCAAATACTTCCCGGTACTCTGGATCTTTTCCAGCGACTGTATCATCATACGAACTCGCCCATTGGTTAAATAGGTCGACGAATTCCATCCCCATTATGTTCATCTCTCCTCATTATTTATAATTCCAATGTGTTAACTCGGAATTACACTATATAATGTATCATATTTCATATCATAGCTCAACGTTATTGTTTTCTAGAAATTTATTAAATAGATGATGACTCTTTTTTCCGCTTTGGTCCTGTCATTGAAATGATGGTGAAGAAAAACAGCCAGCAGTCACTTTTCGTAACGCTGGCTGTTTCTCTGTTATTTTTCACTTCTCTTTCTTCTTTCGGGTGAATCTCCTTCTCTCTTTCCGGGAGAGAGGTTTGCAACTGTCCTTCTTTCCAACTTCTGTTTGATATGTTTTTCTATCTGTTGAAGTGCTTGTTTATCTTTTGGTGCCGCAAAGGTAATCGCGAGTCCTTTTCCTCCCGCGCGACCTGTCCTGCCTATCCTGTGGATATAACTCTCTGGATCCTGTGGAATATCATAATTGAATACATGGGTAATCCCCTCTACATCCAATCCTCTTGCCGCGACGTCTGTCGCAACTAGGTATTGAATCTTCGCATCACGAAAGCGTTGCATTACTTTTTCACGTTTGGCTTGAGAAAGATCACCATGAAGTTCTTCTGTTTCATAACCCTTCGCTACTAATGCATCATTCAGTTTTTTGGCCCTTCTTTTTGTACGACAGAAAATAACTGCTAAAAATGGACGATGTTTTTCCATGATTTGCAATAACGTTTCCTGCTTAGCACGATCTGTCGTTTCATATAGCAATTGTTTAATATTCGAAACAGTGACTTTTTCTTCTTTGATTTCAATCCGTTTAGGGTTTTTCAGGATTTTCTTAGCAAGAGTCTGAACTTGTTGCGAAATAGTTGCTGAAAATAACATCGTTTGTCGTTCTTTGGTCGTTTGGGCGAGAATATCTTGAACATCCGGCAGAAAACCTGCTTCAAGCATTTGATCAGCTTCATCAAGGACAAGATGACGGACATGATCAAGGCTTATTGTCTCTCTTCTCAAGTGATCCAATAAACGACCAGGGGTCGCAATAACAATATGGGCTTTGCCATTCAGTTTATTTGCTTGTTTCGCTACATCCTGACCGCCATAAACGGCCAATACATGTGTATCTTTGTTCTTCAGTTTGTTCACTTCATTTGTGATTTGCAAAGCCAATTCCCTTGTAGGTGTAATGATTACCGCTTGGACCTCATTGGAAGTAGAATCGACTTTTTGTAAAATCGGTAAAACAAATGCGAAGGTCTTCCCTGTTCCAGTTTGTGCTTGAGCAATAAGATCTTCGCCGTTCATTAGAGGTGGAATCGCCTTGTTTTGAACAGGTGTAGGAGACGCAATACCCTCTCGCTTTAACATGTCCGCTAATTCCTTCGATACGCCTAGTTTTTCAAATGGTTGCATTATTACCACACTACTTTCCTTATAATAAAAATTTTTCTTAGACTACTACCCAAAACCGATCCCTTCAAATAATCCATTACGCCTTATTGTACCTAAAAAAACAACCTTATGTAGGAAATGGTGAAATATAAGGTCAGCCTTGTTTGTTTCATCTTCCTCATAACCTTTCCATATAATTTTAATAAGGACTGTAAAAGGAGGTCTTGTTTTTGGACATCAAAGTTCGAAATGGTGATTCATTATGGTATTATTCCAATCTTTTTAATGTTCCTTTGGATTTAATTGTCGATTCTAATCTTGATGCAGATCCTTCCTCATTGCAAATCGGTCAGACGATACGGATTCCCGGGTATCAAACGAGTCGGTATCAAGTCCAAAGTGGTGATACATTTTGGAAAATAGCGAGTGAACGAAGAATTTCGCTGGATTCCATTGCCCTATTAAACCCTTCTGTCAATCCGAGAAAACTTCAAGTGGGGCAGACCATTGTCATTCCCGTTCAAGTCACATATCGAGTTGTAGATGGAAATCGACCCTATGACTTTAATATATTGACTAATGATCTCAATGAATTGTATGAACTTTATCCTTTTATACGCCGCCAAACCATTGGTAATAGTGTAATGGGGAAAGATTTAGATGAGATACAAATTGGAAGAGGGGGAAAAATAGTACATTGGAATGGGTCTTTTCATGCCAATGAATGGATTACATCTGCTGTGATAATGCAGTTTCTAAATGAGTATTTACTTGCTTTGACGAACAAAGAAACCATTCGAGGGTTGGAAATGAATCCTTTTTATAATCAAGTTACCCTCTCTATCGTTCCTATGGTCAACCCAGACGGAGTGAACCTGGTGTTGAATGGACCTCCAGAAGGGAACTTCGGAGAGGAAGCTTCACGCATCAACTCAGGAAGCACAGACTTTTCTGGGTGGAAAGCCAATATTCGTGGTGTTGATCTCAACAACCAATACCCTGCTAAATGGGAAGTGGATGCTGCAAGGAAGCCGACAGAACCTTCACCTAGAGATTTCCCTGGATATCAGCCACTAACTGAACCGGAAACGGTTGCGATGGCGGAATTGGCAAGGGATCGTAACTTTGAAAAGATGCTAGCTTTCCATACACAAGGAGAAGTCATTTTTTGGGGATACGAGGGGCTCGAACCTCCCCGGTCAATGACGATCGTGAATGAATTTGGTAGGGTGAGCGGTTATGAACCGATTCGCTATGTCGATAGTTTCTCAGGTTATAAAGACTGGTTCATCCAAGAATTCCGGCAACCAGGGTTCACCGTTGAATTAGGGGAAGGAGTCAACCCTCTCCCCCTCGATCAATTCGATGAAATATACCAAGAAACCATTGGCATCTTCTTAGCCAGCTTATATATGTAAATCAAAACAAAAAACGCTTAGTAGCCTTACATGCTAAAGAACGACCATGAAGAAGAAAACCCTGTGAGGTCATTGATCCTTACAGGGTTTTCTTCTTTCATTCAAGATCCATCCGGTTCATGTGTCCCTCATGTTCCTCTATGACTCGGATAGCACGGTCATATTCTTCTTCTTTCACTGAAAAATGGAGAACATGAGTCAAATGCTTTTTGTCAGAAAGAGCACTATTCCGGTCATGGTTTGGTGTGACGACTTCTGTGAAATTAAAAGTCCCTCCGCCTGTATTCGTTGAACCTGCCACAGGAACGATTGGTGCCAAATCCGTATCCTCTGGGATTACTTCTACTGTATCCTGTTTGACGGACAAGGATTGCAACGATGCTTTTGCACTTTCTGCATCATTTTCTGTCGGAAAATATGCTTGAATAGTTTTCATACGACCATCCCCCTCCATAAAGGTTTGTACAGTTATAATCCCCTTCTGAATATGGGTTCAAACCTCTGGACGATGAACTATTTACCCCCCCACTAAAAAAGCACCTCTCTTAGGAGAGATGCTCTTTGGCTAGCTGAATTTGATTTTCCACTTGTTTGAAACCTGTTCCACCTTCACTATTTCTCGCAGCAACTACTTGATCAGGCTGAAGTTTTTCGAAAATGTCCGATTCAAATAGTGTAGAGAACTGTTGATACTCCTCTAAGGATAAATCAAGGAGATACTTTTCTTGTTGAATAGAATAAAGAACAATTTTTCCGATCACTTCGTGCGCTTCACGGAAAGGCATGCCTTTGACAGCAAGATAGTCGGCAATATCGGTGGCATTCGAGTAGTCTTCTTTAACGGCATTCTTCATTTGGTCGCCCTTTACTTGCATAGAGGCAAGCATCGGAGCGAGCAATGACAATGCTCCTTCAAGTGTCTCAACTGTATCGAACATTCCCTCTTTGTCTTCCTGCATATCCTTGTTGTAGGCAAGAGGTAATCCTTTCAATAATGTGAGCAGCCCCATAAGATGACCATAAATCCGTCCCGTCTTCCCACGTAAAAGTTCAGGGACATCTGGATTTTTCTTTTGTGGCATGATACTCGACCCTGTACAGAACGCATCATCCAATTCAACAAACTGGAATTCCTGGCTCCCCCACAAAATCAATTCCTCTGACAACCGCGAAATGTGTGTAATCATAATAGAAGATATAGATAAGAACTCAAGGATGAAATCACGATCACTGACAGCATCCAGGGAGTTCGGATAAGGTTGATCGAACCCCAGGGCGTCAGAGGTTGCTTTTCTATCTATAGGGTACGGCGTCCCAGCTAATGCAGCTGCCCCTAGTGGGGACCAGTTGATGCGTTTCATACTGTCTTGCAGGCGCTCTTTATCTCGTTCGAACATCCAAAAGTATGCCATTAAGTGATGGCCGAACGATACCGGTTGGGCCCGCTGCAGGTGCGTATACCCTGGGAGGATCGTTTCCATATGCTGTTCCGCTTGCTCTACTAAGGATGATTGAACGGCCTCTACAAGTTCAATCAACCCTTCTGTTTTTTCACGCAAATACAAATGCATATCTGTCGCTACTTGATCGTTCCGGCTCCGACCTGTGTGTAATTTACCGCCAACAGGACCGATTTCCTCGATTAGCAGTTTTTCAATATTCATATGGATATCTTCATGTTCCACGGAAAAAGTGACTTCCTCTTTTTTAACTTTTTCTTCAATGGAAAGAAGACCTTCTTTGATTTTCCATACTTCATCCATTTCAAGGATATTACAAGAACCCAGCATTTCGACATGCGCGATACTACCCTTAATATCCTGCAAAGCTAATTTTTGATCAAAGCTGATGGAAGAAGTGTACTCTTCCACCAGCTTATTTGTTGGTTTTGTAAAACGTCCGCCCCATAACTTAGTCATGTTGTGTCACCACAGCTTGCTCGAGTAACTTCTCCCCTTTATGAACATCTGCATGGACCTTTGTAGGTAACCCCCAAAGCTTGATGAAACCAACGGCAGCATTATGATCGAATGCATCCTCTTTAGAATAAGTGGAGAGCTCTTCATTATACAAACTTACCGGCGATTTTTTACCGATAACTGTGTGGTGTCCTTTAAACAGTTTCACCTTGACTGTTCCAGTAACGACGGATTGAGTAGCATCAACGAACGCAGACAATGCTGGTTGAAGAGGCGAATACCATAGACCATCATAGATGATTTTAGCAAGTTGTTGATCGACATTTACTTTGTACTGAGAGACTTCTCTTGTCAAAGTCAAAAATTCCAATTCCTTGTGAGCATTGATCAAAATCATGGCTGCTGGATTCTCATAAACTTCTCTTGATTTAATACCAACAAGGCGATTTTCCGTATGATCGATTCTTCCGATGCCATGTTTGCCGCCAAGCTCATTTAAATACTCGATAAGAGGGACTAAATCCATCTTCTCTCCATTCAACCCGACTGGCTTCCCTTCTACGAAATCGATCTCAATAGTATCGGCTTGATCTGGTGTTTCTTCAATTGGATTGGTCCAGGCATAAGCTGCTTCCGGTGCTTCTTTCCATGGATCTTCCAGCACACCCGCTTCACATGCACGTCCCCATATGTTCGCATCAATGGAAAATGGATTATCCAGATTGACAGGTACTGGTATTCCTTTCTCCTCTGCATATATGATTTGTTCATCGCGTGTCATTCCCCACTCACGGACAGGGGCAATTACTTCAAGATCTGGATTCAGAGCTTGAATGGAAACTTCAAAACGCACTTGATCATTTCCTTTTCCTGTACAACCATGTGCGACCGCAACTGCTCCTTCTTGTTCAGCGACCTCCACGAGTAATTTTGAAATCAAAGGACGAGATAATGCAGATGATAATGGGTATTTCCCTTCATAAAGAGCATTGGCTTTCAGTGCTGGCATCAAATACTGTTCCGCCAGAAGTTCTTTAGCATCAATCATAATGGCTTTAATGGCTCCAACATCCAAAGCTTTTTTTCGAATCGTTTCCAGGTCTTTCCCTTCCCCGACATCGAGCCCTAATGCAATCACATCATAGCCGTACTTTTCTTGTATCCATTTAATTGAAATTGATGTATCCAGACCTCCGGAATAAGCTAATACTACTTTTGGTTTTGTCATATTGATTACCTCCTTATAATTGTCCATAAAAAATCCGCCTCCTACTTTAGGTAAGAGACGGATTTAATCATCCGCGGTGCCACTCTCATTGCCTGTATATCCAGACCAACTCGAAACTGATAACGGGTGCTCCCGGTTCTGGCTACTTTATTTCACCAAACTTCTCAGAAGTGCGTTTCCGTATTAAACGAATACCGGGCTCCCACCGTCCCCAGTTCGCTGTGATCGAATTCATACGTACTCTCTTCATCCACGAATGTGTATTTTTATAATATATTACTCATAATTATACAAAAACGTGCGTAAAAGTCAACAGATTATTTTAATTCATAGAAAAAGTTTTTGAGTTTAAGATTTTCATAACCTCTCACCTCCTACTAAAGCTCTCTTACCTTGAACACTCAGTTTCGATATTTTTGTGAGTATAGACGCTGCGGGAAAAAGTCGCTTTCCGCGAGGCGGGCGCTGAGCCCCCTCACTCTTTGGCTGAACATCAACATAAAGACTTTTCAGGGCTTCCCTTCCTACTTGTACTCATGTTACAATTATCGGGATAAAGATTATATAAAGTCTGCTTCATAGCAGGAGAGGTTCTAGCAACACCCTCTATAAAAAACTAAGGATGGAACTATACCTTACCTTAGGTATGGTTTTTTTAATGGTTTTGGGTGTATAGAATTCTCTTTTTCGATAATGAAAGGAGAATTTTTTTATGGAAAAAAACAATAAAGCTGTCGTTGTATTCAGTGGAGGTCAAGATAGCACCACCTGCCTATTTTGGGCTTTAAAAAAATTTGATTCTGTAGAAGTCGTTACCTTCGATTACAACCAACGGCATAATGAAGAGATAAATGTTGCCAAAGAAATCGCGGAAGATATGGATGTCCGTCATCATATCCTCGATATGTCCTTGCTTAACCAATTGGCTCCGAACGCACTGACAAGAGACGATATTGAAGTAGAGGGTGGAAATGAGGGAGAACTTCCTTCCACTTTTGTACCAGGAAGAAACTTATTGTTCTTGTCATTTGCAACAATTCTGGCCCGTCAAATCGGTGCAAAACATATCGTTACAGGCGTATGTGAGACAGATTTCAGTGGGTATCCAGATTGTCGTGACGTCTTTGTTAAATCATTGAACGTCACATTGAATTTGTCGATGGATGATGAATTTGTCGTTCATACTCCCCTCATGTGGCTCGATAAAGCAGAAACATGGGAAATGGCTGATGAATTAAATGCCTTCCAATACGTTCGCGAGAATACATTGACTTGTTATAACGGTATCCGCGGGGATGGTTGCGGCAACTGCCCAGCCTGCGAACTCCGCAAGAATGGTCTGGATACTTACTTAGCTAATAAAGAGGTGTCAGGATAATGTACGACTTCACGATTGTTGAGAACTTACAAAAAATCGACCAGGACATAAAACGTCATGAATTGAAATACCATCAAAAGCGTGTTCTTGTTAGCAAAGAGTTCACTTTCGATGCTGCACACCATTTACATTGCTACGAAGGAAAATGTAAGAACCTGCATGGGCATACGTATAAAGTCATTTTCGGAGTTAGCGGTTTTACTGATGATATTGGCCTTGTCATTGACTTTGGGGATCTCAAGAAAATTTGGAAAGAGAAGATTGAAGTCCATTTGGATCATCGTTATTTAAACGACACACTTCCTAACATGAATACGACGGCAGAGAATATGGTCGTTTGGATTTATGAAAAAATGAATGAAGCGCTAAAAGGGAATGCAAATGATTGCCGGGTCGAATTCGTAAAACTTTACGAAACACCGACAAGTTATGCGGAAGCAAGACGGGAGTGGATGAATTGTGAATAAGTATCCTGTACTGGAAATCTTCGGCCCGACCATTCAGGGAGAAGGTATGGTCGTTGGAAGAAAAACAATGTTTGTCCGTACAGCGGGGTGTGACTATAGTTGTGCATGGTGTGACTCTGCATTTACCTGGGACGGAAGCGCGAAAGAAGAAATAGAACGATTAACGGCAGAAGAGATCATCAATCGATTGATCAATACAGGTGGCAACCAGTTCGACCATGTCACGATCTCTGGTGGAAATCCTGCCTTATTAAAGAACTTAGACGAACTCATCGCCCCTTTACATGAAAAGGGGATTGAAGTCGCTCTTGAAACACAGGGCAGCCGCTGGCAAGACTGGTTCCCTGAAATCGATGATTTAACAATTTCACCCAAACCCCCAAGTTCAAAAATGACAACAAATTGGGACGTCCTTGACGACATTATTCAACGCTTAAGAACTGCAGGCCGCATCGATAACACAAGCTTGAAAGTCGTCATTTTCAATGAAAGTGACTTAAGTTATGCAGAAAAGGTTCATCAGCGTTACTCTGATATCCCTTTCTTTTTACAAGTCGGTAATGATGATTTAGAAGAAAATGAATCTAACACACTAGCAAGTCACCTGCTTCATCAATATGAATGGTTGATCGATAAAGTCGTAGAATCATCTAAGCTTAACCGTGTACGTGTCCTTCCACAAGTGCACGCCCTGGTGTGGGGAAACAAACGAGGCGTTTAAAAATGAAAAGGCCTGAGAGAATCATGTTCTCTCAGGCTTTTTCATTATAACCTTTTCTTTTCATCATAATGACTTTTAACTACGACCGCCGCATGGACTGCCCCTGGTACATAAAAGATCATGGTCAAAATTAAATTAAGCAGGGCCTTCATAGGTTTCCCTGTAAACAAAACAGCTAATGGCGGCAAAAAAATCACTAAAATATATAACACTAGAACCACTCCTCTTTCGATTTATATTTTTTCTTTTTGGGTATCAATCTTCAGCTGGCGCCTCCGCTGATTCCAAATGGTTATTTCCAATGCCGCTATACATATGAGCAACCAAGTAAGACCAAATAGAAACCCACCTAAGACATCTGATAAAAAGTGCACACCTAAATATACCCTCGATAATCCAACCAAAAGGATCAGTAATCCTAATACCGAATTGATTAACAACTTCCAAGCTTTCTTCAATGGACTGACGACAATCACGTAGATCAGGAAGCCATAAAAAACAACAGATCCGGTTGTATGACCACTTGGAAAGCTGAATCCAGTTCCATCATACTCAGCTAGAATTTCAGGACGTTCACGCCCAAAGGTGACTTTTAAAAATGTGGTCAGTGAACTGATTCCGATCATATTAATCGCAAAATATATACCGACCCACCTACTGAATGGAGAAAAGAAGAATAAATACACAAATAAAACGATCGATGCTATGGTAATGAATATAACTGACCCTAATTCAGTAATCCAAGCCCACATACTATCCAAAAAGGGTGTACTGATCCACCTAACAAAATCAGTCGCGGCTTGATCAATTGCGAATTTCTCTTTTTCCAGTACATCTTCTGCAATCTCTTGAAAAAAGTATACCGCTCCCCCAAGGAGTGTGAAACCCACTAAGATTAATATAATGGATGCTTTCGATAAATCCGAAAGCTTTGTACCAGAAAATAACAACCTCCATCCTCCTTACTGCATAAATGATTACAATAATCCCTTCCCCTACGCGATTAAGATTAATCCTATAATATACAGTTCAAGAGAGTGACTCTCCCTATATCATTAAATGATTCTGCAAAGCTTTATACACATCTTCAACTCGGGTAAAGTTACGTATATGCTCATCCCTGCTCCAGGTCCTAGCTAACTCTACAGCAAAGGGGTGATTTTTTTCTATATTTAGTATGCACGAGAGGACCTTTTTAAAACAAAACTCGGGTTCCCATTAGGGAGTCCCGAGTCTTCAATCATATCCAACGTTGCTTTTTACGATAAGCTTTCACTTCTCTGTAATTTTTACGACCTTCTTCACTCATGCCGAGGTAGTGTTCTTGGACCTCCTGATTCGTTAATAACTCCGAAACAGGAGCTTCCATGACCGAACGTCCATCTTCTATAATATAACCGTAATCCGCAATAGATAAGGCAACATTCGCATTCTGTTCTACAACAAGTATGGACATTCCTTCTTCTTCATTAATTTGTTTGATGTTTTTAAAAATTTCTTTCACAAGTAAAGGGGCGATTCCAAGCGAAGGCTCATCTAATAACAACATCTTCGGTTTGGCCATTATGCCCCTTCCTATCGCCAGCATCTGCTGTTCTCCACCTGATAACAATCCTGCATGGCGAGAATTCAAATCCTTTAACTTTGGAAAATAGTGATAAACTCGTTCCATATCTTTTTTGATATTCCGACGATCTTTCCTTGAATGGGCACCTGCCATCAAATTTTCTTCAACGGTTAAATGCTTGAAAACGCGCCTTCCCTCCATACTTTGAAAGACCCCTTGTTGAACTATTTTATCAGGGCTCCATGCTGTAATATCTTTCTCCTCATAGACGATTTTCCCTTTTGTCACTTGTCCACCATCTCCACCCAATAAACCGGAAATCGCCTTTAGTGTCGTTGATTTACCCGCACCATTACTTCCAAGCAAGGCGACAATCTTACCGTCAGGAACCTGAAGGGACATCCCTTTCAACACGAGTATCATTTTCGAATATACTACTTCTATATTATCTACATGCAGCATAACGTTCTTCCTCCCTTAGTTCAAAAAAGGAGTCCCGTGGCGAGACCCCTTTTAATCAATCTTCATAACTGAAATAGTCTGTAATCACTTCAAATTGTCCGTTTTTCACTTCTGCTAAGCGAACTTTATTCGTTCCTGCATGATTGTCTTCAGAAAAACTGACAGGTGCAGCAAGACCACCTAAATCCAAGTCCTTGATTTGTTCAATTCCTTTTCGAATCCCTTCACCATTCAACTCTTCAGCATTGCTAATACCTTCAGACATAATCTTGGCAGTCACCCATCCCTGGATGAACTTTTGGCTGACATCTTCCAGACTTTCCCCTTTCGATTCAAGATACTCTTCGATTTCAGAGAGTCCTTCTAAATCTTCATAAGGAAAGGCATGTGTAACCACACCTATCATTCCTTCCGCAGCATCTCCTGCAATTTCGACGACCCCTTCACCAGTCGCCCAGTTTAAACCGATGAATTGTGTATCACTACCTAAAGTTTGGGCTTCTCTTAAGATGGTGGCTGTCGCTCCCCATGTTTGCTGTATGATTGCATAGTCTGGATTTTTCTCTTCCATATTCAACATTTGAGATTGAGCTTCTGTTGCCGTGACAGGAATGACCTGCTCATCGACGACTTCTACCCCTACTTCTGCTGCATATTCTTTAATATCCTCAATAGGTGATTGTCCGAAGGCGGTATCATTATATAGCAGGGCAAGCGTAGGATTGCTTCCTTCATGATTCTCGCTAATCCACTTTAAGACAGCACGGCCTTGATCAGAATACGTTGCAGCTGTCAAAAAGTTGTAAGGGCTTTCATCCAAATCCTTCAAGTTTTCAGAATAAGATGCAGAGAAGTATGGCAATTTGTCATTCGCAACTTGTTGACGTAAAGCCTCCGTATCTGCTGTACCCCATCCAAGAATTGCTGAGACCTTGTCTTTGTCTCGTAATTCCTGATAGAGGCGCTGACCTTTTGCCATATCATAAGCATAATCATCACCACTAAGATCTACATGAACCCCGTCAATACCGCCCTGGCTATTCAAATATTCAAAAAATGCCTTTTCTCCATCTGCATAAGGAGTTCCTACGTCTCCGGTCCCACCGGTAATGTCAAATAGGGCACCAATTTTTACTGTATCGCCATCAGAAGCCTCCGCGTCCCCTCCACTTGAACTTGCATCCTCACCACAAGCAGCCATTATTCCCAACATAAACACTACACTCAAGAACAACAGTGTCACTTTCGCATACTTGTTGATCATTTTCTCGACTCCCTCTCCAATAATGTTTATTTTAGAGCGAAACATCCAAAGACCCTTCACTCTTCTCGCTAATAAGAAAATGGCCAAAGTTTAAAGTAATTCTTAATGTTACTCCAAATATGTGCTAAACCTCCGGGTTCGAAAATTAAGAACAAAATAATTGCAGCACCGAAAGCAAGCTCTTGGAAGGCTGCCAATGTATTCTGCATGTCAGGCATATATACAGCGAACTGATCGACAAACATCCCCAGACCGACAGGTAGAAGGGTGATAAAAATAGCTCCAAGTACAGCACCAAGTATACTCCCCAAACCACCGACTAAAATCATGGCCAGGTATTGAATAGAAACCGTGATACTATAAAGTTCGGGGCTGACAATCATAGTATAATGAGCTAACAGAGCACCTGCTACCCCCACAAAAAACGAACTGATGGCAAAAGATAATACTTTGTATGTGAATAAATTTATACCCATAATTTGAGCAGCAACGTCCCGGTCACGGACGGCTAAGAATGCCCGACCTGTCCGACTTCGAAATATATTCAATGAATAAACGATCGTAAACAAAAGAATCATTAAGCACAGATAATAATAACTACTAGCTGACATAAGAGAAAAACTACCGATCGAAGGTCTTTGCAACACCATCCCCGATGTCCCTCCTGTAACACCGGTCCATCTGCTTATGACAAAAAGGATAATGAACTGTGCAGCCAATGTAGCAATAGCCAAATACAGTCCTTTCAATCTCAAGGAAGGAATTCCGAATAAAGCTCCGACAGAAGCTGTCACAATTCCGGCGACAGGTAAAGCAATCCAAAAGCTCCATCCTAAAGTGCTCGTCAATATTGCTGATGTGTATCCTCCCACCCCCAGAAAAGCACCGACACCTATCGATATTTGTCCTGTAAAACCCGTTAGAATATTGAGTCCGATGGCCCCGATCGATGCAATAGCACAAAGGGTAGCAAGACCGATAATGTAACTATCTGCAAGAAGCGGGAATAAGAATGCTAGCAGCGTAAGGGTTAGCATTCTCACCTTCACACGTTTTGTAGAGAAAATAGCCATATCTTTGTCGTAACGAGTTTTGTAATTACCACATTCCATGACAAATGGATTTTTCACCAACTCACACCCTTTCCATACCACCTTTTCCAAAAAGACCATACGGCTTAAACATGAGAATAAGAATGACGATGAAGAACGGAAAGACTTCTTTCAGCCCACCACCAACAAGTGGGTCCAAATATCCTCCGGCAATACTCTGAAGAATTCCAATGATGAAGCCACCAACGATGGCTCCTGGAATGCTGTCCAACCCTCCCAGGATAACGACAGGTAATACTGTAAGACCGATGACACTCATGGTTGCATTGACACCATTAATATTTCCGAGCAACACACCACCGACAGCAGCTACAATACAGGCAATTGCCCATGTGATAGCGAATACCCGTTTCACATTAATTCCCATGCTAGCAGCTGCTTGCAAATCATCTGCTACCGCACGCATGGCTACTCCCATCTTTGAATATTTAAAAAAGACAGTAAAAACGATCAGTAATAGCATAACGATGATGAATGACCATAAGTAGACAGGTGTAATGAGAACACCCCCGAACGTTACAGGAGTATCAGGGAATAAATTAGGGTACACCCGCGTCTGGTGCCCCCATACCATGTGGACGAGACCTGCCAATAAATTCCCAAGCCCGATGGTAGCCATAATGATGGAAATCGTCGGTGCATTTAACAACGGTCGTAAAACAACTCTTTCTACCATCAAGCCCAGAACGGCACAAACACCTAGAGTAATCAATAACGCTACTAAAAATGGAAGTTGTAAAGCAGTCACAAGTGTTAAACAGATATAAGATCCAATTAGGACAAACTCTCCGTTCGCTAGGTTCAGAGCGTCACTAGCCTTATAAATAAGCACGAATCCTAGCGCAACTAACGCATATATACTCCCAACAACAATCCCACTAACGAGCATTTGCAGAAAAAACGTCAACTCAGGCCACCCCCTGCGATCTTTCTAGCGTAATGATCGGAATATCAAATCCGCGCCCGTTATCTTCTTGGTCAGAGATTGGACGAGCGAACGTATCAAATTGCCCTTCATCGTTATATAATGCTGCTAAAAAACGTTTATAATTTTCACCAACTTTATGGCGGACAACTTTTTGTGTAGATATCATCTCCCCTTTAGCAAGTTGAAGTTCTTCTGGAAGAATGACAAAACGCTTGATCTTTCTATCATCAGGATGAGGAGCAATTATTTCCATTACTTGATCCCGAATTAGTTGCACCACTTCAGGTTTTGTCGTCAAATCACGATAATTCGTATAAGTGATTTGATTCTTCTCCGCCCAGCGCCCGACACTATTACGATGGATCGTAACCATAGCGGTAAGATAAGGGCGACCTTCCCCGAAGACTACCACTTCTTGAAGGTAAGAACTCTTTCTCAATTCTGTTTCAATCTCACTTGAAGCAATGGCATCGGTAGAATCAAGAGCTAGTTTTTCATCCATCCTTCCTGCTATTTTCCATTCACCGTCGGCTAGCACAGTCCCATAATCACCAGTCGAAAAGCTTTCCGTTGCTTTTTCGCCAAGGTAACCAGCGAAAACTTGGAGACCCTCTGCCTGGATCTCTCCCCGTGAAGTTATCCCCATGGATAAACCTGGCAAAGGCTTGCCTACACCAACAGTAGTCAGTTCTTCATCTCTTTGGATGGTGGCATAGCCGGTAGTTTCGACCGTTCCATAAGTTTGTTTTACATTCACTCCTAACCCTTGAAAAAAAGCGTAGGCATCTTCATTCAGCTTCCCTCCGGTAACATAGGCTCTCTTTAATCGAGCTAACCCTAAATGATCTCGGATAGCACTAAACATGAACAAGTCACCGAAATAGTATGAAAGCCTCGAAGAAAAGGAGACCGAACGGTTGCTCAATTTCAACCATGCGTTTTTCTCCCTAGTTGGTTTTGTTAATTTGTACATTTTCTTCTTTACGCGAGTAGAATCATTGATTCGAACTTGAAAGCGGGTCCGAATGTTCTCAAATGTCCGTGGAGGGGCCTGGATTATGTGTGGTCCTATTTCTCTTAAATCGTTCAAAACAGTGGAAGGCTCTTCAGGAAAGTTAATCGTCAACCCCCTTGTCAAGGAAAGCCCCACCGCCATTACTTGTTCACAAATCCAAGCTAGTGACAGGAAGGATAAGTAGTCATCTTCTGGTTGAATTAAATCAACTTCATTGATGGATGTAGCGGTTTGTATGATGTTGGTATGTGTAAAGGTTGCGGCTTTTGGTTCACCGGTTACCCCTGAAGTAAAGGAAATGAGTGCCAAATCCATTGGCTTCCGTTGTTTAATACATTCTTCAAAGTATGCAGGGTCTTCACTTGCAAGATTCCCCCCTCGAAAATGGAGATCTCTTATATCAAATAACTTCGAATGGGAATATGTCCGTAACCCTTTTTCATTGTAATAAATAATTGCCTCTATATTCGGAAACAGATCGATAATTTCCAATAGTTTATCTACCTGCTCTTGGTCTTCAACGACCAATAGCCTCGGTTCACTCACTTGTAAGTAATGAACCAGTTGGGGGACTGCTGCATCCTGATAGATTCCAATAGGTATAGCTCCGAGTGACTGAGCAGCTAGTTCAGCGATGAGCCACTGCGGTCGATTGTCACCGATAATTCCAACCCGGTCGTTAGGATGTATGCGGAACTGATCTTTAAGACCTAGTGAGAGTGCTTCTACCGCTTTGTAATATTCACGCCAGGTCCATTCCTTCCATATCCCCAAGTTCTTTTGGCGGAAGGCAACTCTCGTTCCTTGTTTTTCCGCTTTTTCAAGTAAAAGGTGGGGCAAAGTCCGTTGAGTCATTCAACCCTCTCCTCCTTATGTGGTCACTTCTTGCTCTCCAAGGTACGCTTTGATCACATCCGGGTTCTCCTGAATTTCTTCCGGTGTACCAAAACCGATTCTTTTACCGAAATCCAGGACAGCGATTTTATCAGAAAGATCCATAATGACTCCCATATCGTGTTCAATTAAAAACACAGTGATTCCATTCAACTCATGCATATCTAATATAAATCGTGCCATATCTTCCTTTTCCGAACTGTTCATTCCAGCCATCGGTTCATCCAGCAGAATGACTTCGGGTTCAAGAGCAAGGGCTCGTCCCACTTCCACCCTTTTCTTTAAACCATATGGAAGAGTTCCGACTGGAGTATGACGAATATCCTGCATCTCAAGAAACTCGATCACCTGTTCCACAGAGTGACGGTGATTCACCTCTTCTTTTTCTGCCGCTCCCCAATAAAGGCCACTGGAAAACAACCCTGCCTTCATTTTCACATGACGTCCCAATTTCAAATTGTCAAGGACAGACATATGCTCAAATAAAGCAATATTTTGGAAAGCACGTGCGATTCCTAAGGAAGTTCTTTTATAGGGTTTCATCCCAATAATTTCCTGACCCTTGAAACGGATGGAACCACTTGCTGGTTTATACAAACCGCTAATACAGTTGAGCATACTCGTTTTCCCGGCTCCATTGGGTCCGATCAAAGAGAAGATCTCTCCCTTTTCAAGCTTGTAAGAAACATCATCCAGCGCTTTTACTCCACCGAATTGTATCGATACATTTTCAACTTCTAAAATGGACAAAAGCGGTAACCCCCTCCTATGTAAGCGTTAACATCTTTATAAAAGTATTATATATCCTGTCCTAAAGAAGTCAATACAATTTTCCTAATTTTAAGAATATTATGTATATTGTAATATCCTGTCAACTCACATTAGTTTTGATACGGTAGGTATGGTATCGCTTCCTCCACAAGAAAATTTAAATAGAAATATATTTTATGATGATGCTCACAATTTAATAGGAATTCTACTAAATAACCCTTGATTTTCATGCCTCCTAAAGCTAAAATAATAATTGTCGAAAAAAATATGGGGCATTAGCTCAGCTGGGAGAGCGCTTCGCTGGCAGCGAAGAGGTCAGCGGTTCGAGCCCGCTATGCTCCACTTTGCAAGTTCAATCATTTTCATGAAGTGTCAAAAAGCTTGGTATAACAAGTTTTTGACACTTTTTTTATTTCAGTGGATTTCATCAAATTTCATTTAAGCGTAGTCAAAAACGTAGTCAATTTGATGTCATTTTTTATAAATCTATATAGCTTGAAAATTTTTGTATTGCCTGTTCTTGGGCTTTGTCAGTAACGTGTGTGTATATATTCATAGTGGTTTTTATGTCACTATGCCCAAGTCGATCTTGTACTTCTTTTAAAGTAGCACCAGCTTCAAATAACAGTGAGCAATGCGTATGCCGTAAACCATGTGTCGTTACTCTCATTAAATGGTACTTCTCTTGCACGTATATAATCCAATCACGAGTTTTGTTAGGTTGTAGTAGTTCATTCTCTTTATTGCTGAAAACAAGTTGAGTTGGCTCAGAGGTATCGAAACCTAGTTTAAAATATTCATCTTTCTGTTTCTTTTTCCACTTCTTTAATACGTCCATTGTTTTTTCATCCATCTTAATCGATCTCGCTTCATTCGTTTTTGTTGTCTTAACGTAAAGTTTATTGGCTTGTCCCCGAGAAATGGCTTTATTTATCCTTATTTCATTAGTATTAAATCTTATGTCATTCCAGGTAAGCGCAAAGGCCTCCCCTTTTCTCATTCCACTAAATGCGAGTAAACGGAAAAATACGTGTGCTTTGACGTTTGTTTCGTTTTCAAGGCATGAAAGAAATTCAATAAGCTGTTCCCGTGTGTAGAAGTTCTTCTCGTCTGTTTCATCCGGTTGTTTATTCTTTTTTCTTGGGACTTCAACTATATCAAATGGGTTTTTTTGAATATAATCACGTTTTATAGCGAAGTTAAATACTCGCGATGTATATGCCTTAACTTTGCTGATGTTTTTGATTTTTTCCGCCCAATCGTTGACAGCTTTTTGACACCTATCAATGGTAATTTTTTTGATTTTATAACCCCCAATATTTGGAAGTATATGGTGTTCAAATAAGCTAACTGTTTTTACAAATGTGCTTTGTTCAACGGTATTCTCATATTGAGGTAACCACAACTCATAAACTTCCTTAAATGTGTCAGCACGCTCTTTACGATATTCCCCATTGTTAACCTGCAACTTAAGTCTTGCCAATGCAAGCTCTGCTTCTTTTTTGGTTTTAAAGCCCCTTCTTGTCGTCCGCATTTGTTTTTGAGTTGAATCATCTGTACCAATATAAATTTGAAATTGATACCTTACCTTCCCGTTTTTTAAGGTATATTTTTTGATCATTGAGTAACCTCCTAAAATCAATTGCGGGGGCAAATGATAAAAAGAGGGTTTACCTCACAATTATTATACCTAAGTTGTAAGGTAAACCCACAATTTTCTAATAGCTTTGCTCTTGTAAGAAACGGTCGATCTCCGATTTTTTCACTCTTTTAATACCGTCAATTTCAGCAACTTTCAAACCCAATGTGCGGAATTTAATAAATGTGTTATAGGATACGTTTGCGTATTTTGCGGCAGATTTCAGGTCAAGCCATTCCTGTTGCTCGTTTATATAATTGAAGTATTTTTCGAATTGTTCTTTGATCGTTTTTAAAATATCATGCTCACCTGGTTGCATTGCCTATTTCACTCCTTGGTTTTATACATCCATATTTTCATTGATGAATTTATTGCGGTATCAATTTTGGGTACTCCAGAATGTATAATGCATTATTTTTAAGGTGGGGAAGCTCTTGAACCTCTGTCAAATTAGAGAGGTTTCCTTTATTTGGATCCCCTTTTCCTTTCGTTATCTAATTCAAGCTGTAGATTTGTGTAACGGGCTTTGAACAGCCTGAACTGGTAATTTACCTTATTAAATAACTCATCGTCGGACAGTGTGAAATTATCAACTCGTCCTAGATTCGCATAAATGTATGCCTCAATAGTGTCCATGTTTGCTTTAAGCTCTTTTAAATGGTGTGAAATATGGTTAATTCGCATGTGTATCATCCTTTCCCCAAGGCATTCCTTGAGTTAAATAATATGGTTTATATTTATTTATCCACGAGATATGATCATCGTTAGGCTCAAACCCCTCATAATATTGGGTGTACAAAAACTCTATTAATTCTTGCGCTGTATTATTGCCCCATATTTGTTGAACTTTCCACAATGTGGGGAGAAGGCCAGAACCTTTAATTAAATGGTCTATTGATTGTTCTAACAGATTGTTACGTGGAGATGGTGACTCAAAATGGAAATCCTTTTTATCTAGCAAATCAAGCATCAATCTAGTTATCTTATGAGGTCGATTAGAATTAGTATAAAAGAACATATAGCGATCAATTAGAGAACTAATAATGATATTTTTTAATTCTTCATCGCAGTTACATTCTTTAATTACATTTGTTAATTGATGTGCGTATTCACCAGAAAATTCTGCTTCGACACGTGTCCAGTCATCTACTTGTTTGGCAATATGGCGCATATGCTTCATGATAGTTGTTCCTCTTTTTTATCATAAATACGTAAATGGACTTTAGTGTTTCGCCCTTTTGCACCTATATACAAAGTTTGTGCTTGAAAGTCTTTGGATACATCGGACAATTTTGAGTTGTTCTTCTTATAAGGTTTTTCTTTGTTATCTTCAATAACTTTTTGGAGATAGCTTTTATTAATATTTCCCATAACGCAATTCAGTCCTTCCATCCTCTATGGAACGTTTTAATTTAGCAATGTCAATGTTCTCATTTAAAAAGTCACAGTACATGTCGATTCGTGAAAGTCTAAACTCATAGTCATCTGATTCAATCAATTGGAAGAAGTTGTGTAAATGAATTGGCTCATTAAAATTCTCCGCATATCGCTTTCGATACTCGTGCCATGCGTATGCACTGAATTTAACAATCACGCCCATTTTAGAAAATGCTTCATGGTATGCGATGCAAAAGTAAAAAGGTGCATTAATTAGTGAATAGCCTACAGTGTAGCCTTCTGGCAGTTTAGTGTCGGATTCACCTAATTCGTCGAATAGCATATGCATTTTAGAGTTTATTAAGAATGTACTAACTATGTTTTTTGCAACCCATTCACGCCATTCATCAAAGTCGAATACATCCGTTGTTTGTAGCACGAGTGTAAATTGATCAATGTCTGGTTTTATCATGTACTTTTCACTCCTTAATATATAAAACTTTCGGAATAGTTTTATAAGGTTCATAGCCTATTAGGACAGGCTTGGTTATGGTTTTTGCTCCTAACTGGAGCTGGGGTGATTACCTGCACCCCAGCTCTCCTAAAGGTTGTAAAGCACGGAGCGGAACCTTCCCCGCCTAAACGGCGGGTCCCCTTCCACTCTCTGTGCCGGCATTCCTTAAGGAAAAACTAGGTTCCCTAATTCAAAAAGCTACAGTATGGCACTGTCAACAACCGTGGTTTTTCCGTGCCTGCTAATCCTGGATAGCTATAAATTCCTTGACCAGCAGTAAACAGAACTGGCGGTATCTCTACACCAGAAGAAAACAGAGTTCTATATGTTTGCTCATCACTATCACCTAAAGCAATCTTTAAAACGAGCTGTTCTCTAATCGCTGTGGGCATCGTCTGTGCATTCATTTGTTGCGTAGCGACCCATAGAATACACCCTAGTTGACGGCCCATGAAAGCAACGTCAGACAGTATGCTATCGACTTCATCACGTTCCTTTTTTGCTAGAGTCTTCCATGACTCTCTTAAGGCACCGAACTCATCAATAAGCATGAATAAGGCGGGTAAGCCAGCATCCTTGTAAGTTTTGTTACGGTTTGATTTGAAATACTCCTGTAACTCATTTTGTCGTTTTTTCATTCGGTCATGAAATTGTTTGATCAAATTAATAGAGTTGGTTTTATCGGCAGTATGATCAATACCTATTGTGAATTTAGCCATTTGGTAAACGTCTGTGCGCTTCGGATCAATAATGAATAACTCATGATCTACCTTTTTTTGAAAGTACTTGTTCAACTAGCATTTGGATAAAAAACGATTTACCACTACCTGTTTGCCCGACTAACCCCATATGATGAAACGGTACAGTTGCACGTTCATCTAAGCGTAAGGCATAATCGTCTGATGTCTTGTTTGACCATTCAATCAATTTCTCTGCTGACTTAATCTCAAGTTGTTTCTGCGCTCCAATAGAATAGAACTCGTACACATACCAATCACGATCTTGTGATAAATATTGACGTTCACTAACGAATCCTTTTAATGCTGCATCAATTCGCATATCCTCAAGCTTTTTATCAAAGTTAATAGAATTCTGTATTAGCACTTTTCCAGTTGTCCTAATTCGATTATCATCGAATACAATCTTTATCTTTGGTAATCTCACTAAACGGTTGTCAAATTCCCGTTCATCCTCAAAACGTGCATCTTTTATTTGCCTTCTTAACCTTTTAGTTATTGAGTAATAGCTGATGGCAAAAGACAGACCTTTCCAGCATTTATTACGAATTCCCCAGCAAATAAATAAGCAGCACGTTACTGATCCAGCAAGTACTAAGAAAATTTTCGATTCAATGTTCGGCAATTGGATGACTGTAGCTCGCTCAATCAATAATGGATAGTATTTATTAAAAAACAGCCAAAAGATTAGGGAAATGATTATGATTGAAAACGAGAAAATGCCGCGTTGCATCCTATATGTTTTCTTTTTCATGTAATTTCACTCCCCGCATACTTTTATTCCGCCTTCGCTCTGCTTCGGCGGTCACAGCTATTAAAGAGTAAATTGATAAGATGAAGGGGGCTCATTGCCCCCTAAGCTATTAATTATGGTTGAATGTCAACGTCATCAGCTTGTACGCTTAATTCGGATTGGAACGTGCCATAAACGGAAGCGGTTGGATTTACAAAAGTGATCTTGCTAAACTTCTTATACTTCTTAGGCTGTTGTGATACTTTTACATCAATTTGTTCTCCAGCATTTAAATCTGGTGATACGTCTTTACCTTTGTATTCAGTTCTGTCTGTTGCAACCACACACTTGTACTTTGTTCCTAACTGTTCCGTTCTTTCTCCATTGTCATAACCAAACCAAGGCTCGTGCGCCATCACCCTTACATCCTTATCCTTGAAAAACGCTTCACAATCAAACTTGTTAAACTCTCTCAGCTTCTTCATACGCAAACTCATCTCCTCTGTACAAATTTTATGGAAGAACTGCTTTTTTCTTTTCTTCCTTGATTGAACTTTACCACAGCGACAATGATAAATAATGATATTCAATAGATTTATTGCTTGATTTGGTTGTATTTCACATTCACAACGTTCTGTACAAATAAAGTGTTATAATAAATATGGGATCTAATGGAAGGGAATGATTTGGATGAGCAATCAGGATAAAGTAGATATATTTGATATACTTACGATGTTTAATGAAGAAGTGGGTTTTAAGGGATTAGATAATACAGATAAAACCACCGATGAACGAGATGATGTAATTAGTCGACAAACATTTAATAATTGGCTTAGAGAATATAATGAAACACATTCTGGACAAATTAAAAGTAAGAAGGTTAATCAATATCAAAACGAGTGGTTCAAAAGTGATATTCAAAAATTGATTAAGAATAATAGAGTACAAAAAAACCTTCATAAGGCGTATATAAGAAATACTGTTCCATTATTTGAACATTGGGAAAGTATTTCATCTTTATCAAGTAAGAGAGTTTCAAAGAAGTATAAAAATGTACAAGAGGATCTCCGAAATAAAAGTAACAGTGAATCTCTAGGTGAATTAATTGAGATGACAATGAATCAGTTAATAGATGAAGTAATTGAAAAATACTTCACAGTAACTTTCGGAGATACTCAAATAAATCAGACATTCTATTTAGATAGAGCAAAAATTCTTGAGGATTTTATTGATACAGAAAAAATAGAAAACGAAGCGTTTAAAATAGTAGATAATTATTATGGAACACCAGAATATGACGAACAAGGTGTACTAGTTAACATACATTCTTTTATGGAAAGGCCTAAAACAGACTATTATTTAACCTGAAGGTTATAATATACGCCAATTTAATTTGATATAAGCATAAAATGGGTGCGTGAAAAAGCTTAAATTGCTTTTTCACGCACCCTAATTTATTGCATTTCAAAGAATGTGTTCGGAGATAATTTGTTTTTATAAAGGTACAATAGATATAGTACAATAGAAACGGTATATTGTTAGAAAGTTACTTTTAAGTTACATTGATGTAAATAAACTAATGGGGGAATTACTATGTTTCAATCTGGTACCGAGTGGATAAGAGCGGATTTTCATCTTCACACAAAAGCAGATAAGGAGTTTTCTTATTCTGGAGAAGAGGATCGTTTCGTAAGTGATTACGTAGAAAAACTAAAAAGAGAAAACATTAAATTAGGGGTCATTACAAATCATAATAAGTTTGATTTAAGCGAATACAGAGGTTTGAAGAGAAAAGCAAGGAAAGAAAACATTACCCTATTACCTGGAGTGGAACTATCGGTTAAGGAAGGTGCTAATGGTATCCATTGCTTAATAGTCTTTAAAGACGAAGATTGGATTAATGGGAAAAGCGAAACTATAAATCAATTTCTTGATGAAGTCTTCAAGGGTATTGAAAATAGAGAAAATGAAAATACACGTTGTAATAAAGATTTAGCTGGAACAATTGAAACTTTAGATTCTTATAACAAGGACTACTTTATCTTAATGGCTCACGTTGAACAAAAAAGTGGTTTTTTAAAAGAATGTAATGGAGGTCTAATAGAGTCACTCAGTAAACAAACTTGGTTTAAGGATAAAGTACTTGGATTTCAAAAAGGGCGTACTAGAGATAAGATGAACCAGCTTGAAGAGTGGATGGGGTACAAGCTACCTTTCATTGAAGGTTCAGATTGCAAAACCATTGAGCAAATAGGTAAAGGAAAAGAGTCGTATATAAAGATTGGGGATGGAAGCTTTGATTCAGTCATACTTGCATTAAAGGATCATCAAAATCGGACTTCACTATCTCAAAAAGAATATAACCATGGATACATAAAGTCTGTCGAGTTGATTGGAGGGAAAATGCATAGCCAAAAAATCAACTTATCACCAGAGTTAAATAGCTTAATCGGAATACGAGGTAGTGGTAAGTCAAGCATAATTGAAGCTATTAGGTACAATTTAAATATGCTACCGTCAACAGCTGATGAAGAGTATAAAACAGATGTAGTAAAGAATCTTCTTGAATCAGGTGGGCAGGTAATCATTGAACTCCAGGATAATCACGGAAAAAACTATAAAATTAAAAGGATTTTAGGAGAAGTCCCGCATATTCTTAATGAAGACGGTGAGGAGATTGGAGTTACAATTAACTCTATTCTTCAAACTCCATTATATTTTGGACAGAAAGATTTATCTTATATGAAAAATGGTTTTGAACTAGATTTATTAAGTAAATTAGTTGGAAGGAAAACAAAATCTTTTCAAGGGGATTTAATTAATAAAAACGATCAATTGGGCAAACAAATTAGTGAATTGTTTCAATTAAAAGATAAAGTTGAAACTCTTCCTGATCTTAGAGGAAACTTAAGGGATGTAAAGCATAAGATAAAAATATTTGAGGAAAAGGGATTATCTGAAAAGCTTTCTAAACAAGTTAATTTCCAGAAGGATGAAAGAAACATAAAAAATGTTTATGAACTCGTTGATAAATTTAAGGTGGAGTTGGAAAATTTACTGACCTCTAATAATCTTAGAGACCTCAATGAACTAAGTGATCAAGAATCTTCAGAAGTACCAGAGCTATTTGTTAAGTTATCAAAAGAAGTATCTTCGGTAGTTGCTGTAAAAAAAGAACTTCAAGATATTATAGGAAAAATTGATTCAAGTTCCAAGCAAGTTAAGGAGTATTTAGAAGAGATCAGAGGAATTATAAGTTCACTTGAAGAAGAATTCGCTGAGATTAAAAGGGAAATTGATATACCAAATCTAAATCCTGATGACTTTGCGAAGCTGAAAGTCAATGAGGATAAGTTAAAAAAGGAAATTGATCAAGTCACTAAACAAGAAGAAAACAAAGGAGTAATCGAATCTCAAATTCGAGCAACTTTAGACGATAGAAATCAACTGTTATTGAGAGAATTCCAAGTTTACAAAGATGAAATAGAAAAGATTAATACAAATCAGAACTCGTTGGAGTTGAGTATCGAATTTAAAGGTAATAAAAAATCTTTTCAGGATGATTTAAAACAGTCATTTAAAGGTTCTAAAATAAATCAGAATACTTACCAATCTATAAGCGAAGCTCATTCTGATTTTGCAGCGCTTATAGTCGATGTCTTATTAGAAGAATCTAAAGTAACTTCTAACTTAGTTACTGAAGCACAATTATCAAAAGTAAAAGAGATAATCAAAGAAAACTATAATGAACTATTAAAGCTTAGAACTCCTAACAAAATTGAAATAAAGTATCATGGAAAACCTATAGCCAAACACTCTATTGGACAAAGAGCTTCAGCATTAGTTCTTTTCATTTTATCTCAAAAAGATAATAATCTGATAATGATAGATCAACCTGAGGATGATTTGGATAATCAAGTGATTTATAACGAAATAATTAGAAAGGTAAAGGAAAGAAAACCCGAGGTTCAGTTCATTTTTGCCACACATAATGCAAATATTCCGGTTTTAGGTGACTCGGAGCAAGTGATCGCTGTTTCTTATGATGAAAAGCAAATAAGTACAGAAACTGGGAGTGTTGACAATAAAGACATTCAAACTAAAATTGTCGATATTATGGAAGGTGGGCAAGAAGCATTCAATAAAAGAACCCAAATATATAACTTGTGGAAAAATGAATAGTCCCTTATCAAAATGGTTCAAATAAGAGCATATCCATAATATTTACTTAATTTTTTCATAAACGTAGTCAAACGCGTAGTCAAAAATATCAAATGCCCCCGCAGATATTGATAGTATAGTGTTTTCGGATGATTTAGTTCGAGCCCGCTATGCTCCACTACTTAACTACCACCAATTCACTACTGTGAAATTGGTGGTAGTTTTTTATTTGAAACACTTACCTTTTAAAAAATTTCAAAGACTCTTAAAAATCCCCTATTATAAGCCGATGAATGTGTAGAGGAACGTTGCTATTCAGCAACCCAGAATTTACATAAACAATCGGAGGTACAAAATGTTTAGAAAAAGAAAGCAAAACAAAAAAGGATCTTTTTTCAACCGCACTTTGCAAAGGCAAATTTTAATCCCCTTCCTGACACTGATTGTCGTAGCAGGCATCATAATTGGATATGCCAGTTATACATTCGGTGTCTCGATTACCACAGATGAATTGACAGACAATGTGGAGAAACAGATGAACACATTGAGTGATTCGTTCGATCTTTTCTTCCAGACCCAAGAAGACATCGTCAACCATTATGCCGAACAACAGGCTTTCATTAATTATTCTACTGAGCAAGACCGAGTCATTCGTCGTATGGATGATGTTCGTTCTTCCAATGAAATGATAAAGAATGCGTATATGGGAATTGAAGAGTCTGGGAATACGATTACAGATTCCTCGTTAGATTTACCTGATGATTTTGATCCAAGAACACGCCCATGGTACCAGGATGCAGTAGATAATCAGGGAGAACTCATTTGGACAGAACCATACCTTGATACAAATACAAATGAAATGATCATGAGTGTGGCTAAAGCTGTAGTCGACGGTGATGAAGTGCAAGGAGTCTTCTCCATTGACATTAATATGAATTCACTCATCGCTCTGGTTGAAGGAGTTCAAATTGCGGATACGGGGTATGCTGCTATTTTTGATGATAATGGTACCTTCCTATCTCATCCAGACCTTGAACTCGTCGGGACGGATGTTTCAGAGGAGGATTATTATTTGAAAATCATGGAACAATCCTCCCCATCTGGTGTTATCGAATATGAGTATGAGGGCGATGATAAAACGTTGGGTTACTCCATCAATGAAACAACCGGCTGGATTATCATCGGAACCGTCGACAAAGCAGAACTAGAAGAAAAAGGAGCTGCCGTACTTCTTCCAATCACAATTACAGTTTTAGTGATCCTCATTCTTTCTGTTATTGTATCCATCCTTATTGCACGACGCATTCGAAAACCAATTGCTGAATTGCAAGAAGATATGAAGAAAGTAGAAGACGGTGACCTCACTGTAGACCTTCTTCAAGAGCGACAGGACGAAATCGGCCAATTATCTGCTTCCACTCATGAAATGAAGGAAAGCATTAAGAGGATTATTGAACAATTACAAGTAGCCACTTCAGAGGTTTCTGAACAAAGTGCAGGTTTGAAACAATCTGCAAATGAAGTTCGAGAAGGAAGTGAACAAATTGCTTCCACGATGGAAGAACTCTCCGCAGGATCAGAATCCCAGGCGAATAGTTCATCACGACTTTCGGAAATGATGGATGCTTTTGTTTCAGAAATCCGGGAAGCCCATCAAAACGGCCAGGAAGTATCAGATTCATCGACCCAAGTGTTATCCATGACAAACGATGGCAGTGAGATGATGCGTCATTCTGTTCAACAAATGCAGAGCATAGATCAAATTGTCAAAGATTCCGTTGAAAAAGTCCGTGGGTTGGACAAGCAATCTCAAGAAATCTCTAAACTAGTCCAAGTTATTCAGGACATCGCAGAACAAACAAACTTATTATCTTTAAATGCTGCCATTGAAGCTGCCCGTGCTGGCGAGCATGGAAAAGGATTCGCAGTAGTAGCTGATGAAGTTAGAAAACTAGCTGAACAAGTGACGAATTCTGTAGATGATATTACAGCAATCGTATCAGGCATACAAACCGAATCGGCGACTGTGGTGGACACATTACAACATGGGTATCAGGAAGTAGACCAAGGTACTAAACAAATGAAAATAACTGGGGAGACTTTTGATAAAATTGAACAATCTGTCACTGATATGGTGACGAAGAGTAAAGAAATCTCTGAAAAACTTAAAAAGATTTCAGAAGATAGTTATGAAATGAATGCTTCGATTGAAGAAGTAGCATCCGTGTCCCAAGAATCCGCTGCAGGTGTGGAACAAGTCACTGCAGCAGCACAGCAATCCAACAGCTCCGTAGAAGAAGTTTCTCACAGTGCAGATGAGTTATCTTCGTTATCCGAACAATTAAATGAGCAGGTCAAACACTTTAAAGTCAAAGGATAAGTATAAATATAAGTTATTATTTCCTAGCCAAAGAGAAAGAAAGCCTCCCGAACCAGAAGATTCGGGAGGCTTTTCTATGATTTATGAAGTTTGGGTTTCCGCTTGATATACAGATCCTTTTTCGGTCGTCATCAAAGTTGCTACAATCAATACAATCACAGCGACAGGAACAGCCACTACTACACTGTTCACTTCAAACGGTTTTTGCAAGATAACTTCCCATGTCAATGTTGCTACAACACCAGCAATCATGGATGAAACGCCACCAATAGCATTTACGCGCTTCCAGAAGAACACCGCTAGAATAGCTGGTGTAAGCCCAGCACCATAGACGGTATAAGCATACATTTGCACGCTTAACACTGTCGGGAAATAAGTGATGATTACGAATGCAAATATACCGAGTGCAACAATGAAAATTCTCGTCATTGTAAGCAACTTTTTATCGGACGCTTCTTTATTTACATACTTTCCATAAAGATCATAAGTCAAGTTCGTTGCTGCAGAAAGCAAGTAAGAGTTCCCTGTCGTAATGATGAACGACGCAGCCGCAGCTAGCAAAATTCCACCAATTGCTATAGGCATCGCGACAGTAGTTGCCATTAATGCCATCCCTGGATCAATATCAGGGAACAAGGAACGGGAAGCAAAGGCAATCAAAGAAATCGAAGGTGAAATCACTATCATTGCAATCAACCAGCCCATTTGAGCTCGTTTGGCTGATTTATTTCCTTTGGAAGAAGCTAGACGTTGATACATGTTTTGGTCACCAAGCAAAAGAAACAAGGAAGGCAGCAAGTATCCAATCATTTGAATTGTCGTCAATCCTCCAGTGGCACTCATATGCGATTCTGGGACATTAGCGACAATTTCGCTCCATCCTCCAGCTACCATGATAATGGTTGGAACCGTTATAATTAATCCTCCAACCATCAAAAAACCACTGATGGCATCTGTTTGCGACACAGAACGGAGTCCACCAATCATCGCAAGGAAAATAATCATTGCTGCACCAATCATCGTTCCTGCTTGTACTGTCATCCCTGTCGTCAAATTAAGGATGAAACCAAAACCTTTCATTTGATAAGATACAATTCCCACATAAGCTAAAATGATAATAACACTCGCAATGTTACGGGATGTTCGCCCATATTTCGCTTCTAAAATACCCGCGACAGTAAATTTTCCTTGTTCACGTATTTTAGGTGCGACAACATAAAGAATAATAATTCCGACTAACGTTGGGAGCATCATCATCAAGGACGGCAGAATACCGTAAGAGAAGGCCATCGAGGTTTCCCCACCTGATATACTTCCACTACCTGTCCACGTAGCGAGAAGTGTCCCCATCAATACAAAAGGACCAAGACTTTTACCAGCTAATACGAAATCTTCGCTGCCAGCTACTTTTTTCGACATGAATACGCCGATTCCGATCATGATAATACCATAGATTGCTATAAACCATAGCAGAGTTGGATCTTGTTGAAGTTCCATAACTACTAAATCATCTCCTGATGTTTTTTGTTGGCTGGTTCTAGATGAGCGATATTAATTAAACACCGGCCGATGTATATTTGCCCGACGAACACAACAATAATTAACCTAACATAGATTTTTAATTTGTGAAAATAGCTTAATAGAAGTTGAAAAGGGTCTATTTCATGCGTTTTTTCCCAATACCATTTTTTCACATACTTCTTTGAAAGCGATAACGGCGACACTTCCGAGAATTGCGCTATTCTTACGAAGATTCCGTCAAATCATTTATTACCGACAGAATTTTGTAGTAAAATTAGTTCTTTACACCTATGATGGGTAGATAGTTTTTTCTATTAAACTAGACTTTTTACTTTCCTATGGCTATCCACCCCTATCTATCAAATCAATAGCATACTAGAAATAAACCCCAAGTTCCTCGCGCTCACCCGTGCCAAGCTTAAGTTAAATACTGTCGTGGGATATTTATCACAGAGAGGGTTACCTCAATACCTATAAGGTGGAGGCGCTGGATGAAAAAAGCAAAAAGCTGATATCCATTATAATGGATATCAGCTCGACCTTTATATGAGTACTCTGATACGATTCTCAATTATGTTTTTCAACAACCTCTTTCCATCATCTGTACCTATCGATTCGGGATGGAATTGGACACCTTCAATTGGAAAATCGACGTGCCGGATTCCCATGATTTCCCCGTCCACCGTTGAAGCTGTCACTTCAAAGCATTCAGGTAAATCGCTAAGTTCAACAATAAGTGAATGGTACCGCATCGCCTTCATCGGGTTGTTCAGCCCGTGATAAATTCCTTGTCCGTCATGGAAAATACGCGAAGACTTCCCATGCATCAGTTTTTCTGCTCGAACAACACTCCCACCAAATACTTGTGCAATTGCCTGATGTCCGAGACAAACACCGAATATTGGCTTAGCCTCTTTAAAGTGATCGATTACCTTCAATGTAATCCCTGTCTCATCAGGTGAACATGGCCCTGGTGAAAGGAAAATAAGGTCAGGATCCAGTTCAATGATTTCATCTATTTCAACTTCATCATTTCTCCTTACAACAACCTCTTCACCTAGTTCCCCCAAATATTGGACAAGATTGTATGTGAAAGAATCATAGTGGTCGATCATATAAATCACTCATCTCCACTCCTCTCTGCTCTTAACCTCTCTATTGAATGAGTTCTCTTATGCTTTGAGTGAAGTTCTCAAGCGCAGTATGAGGGTCCTCATTTTCAATGTTCTCAAGCTCGTCTTCAATCAATCGGATAATCTTACTACCGATTATTACCCCATCTGCGTAATTGCGGACAAGATTCACATGATCATTCGTTGATATCCCAAAACCGACAGCGACAGGAACCTTACTATGTTCCTTCACTTTTTCAATAAAGGTTTGAACATCTGAGGAGATATCTTTACGTTCACCCGTCACCCCCAGGGAAGAAACACAGTAAAGAAACCCTTTAGCATTCTCCGCGATCTGCTTGATTCGCTGATCGGAGTTGGGAGCGACAAGGGAAATAAACTCTATCGCTTTTTTTTCTGCCAGACTGCGAATTTCTTCACTCTCTTCAAAAGGAAGATCAGGAATCAATACCCCTTCAACCCCGTTATCTTCTAATAGGTCAAAAAAGTCTTCATGACCGATTTGCAGGACAGGATTATAGTACGTAAAAATGACAACCGGAATTTCTAACCCCTGCTTTCTAAGCTCAGGGACCAGCTGGATTGCTTTTCTTAATGACATACCGGCATTCAAGGCTCGCTTTGCCGCTCTCTGAATCGTTGGTCCATCTGCCAATGGATCAGAATAAGGGACGCCAAGTTCAAGGATATCTGCTCCTTCTGCTTGTAAGCGTAAAGCAAACTCTACCGTATAATCAGGCGTCGGGTCTCCTGCCACTATAAAAGGGATGAAGAGGTTTTCTGTCTTTGTCAGCTTTCCTTGGAATGAAGTTTTTGTCAGCATGTTAAACCTCCTCCTTAAAATGGTCCATCAATGTTGCCATATCTTTGTCCCCTCGGCCAGACAAGTTGATCAGAATGGTTTCCTCATTGGACATCTTCTCCGCTTCCTTGAAAGCTTGCGCTAGTGCATGCGCACTCTCTATTGCGGGGATAATCCCTTCTGTTTGAGTTAGCAGCTTCAAAGCATTCAACGCTTCTTTATCTGTAATTGCTTCATAACGTACTTTTTTCGTCTGATAAAGATGGGCATGCTCAGGTCCTATTCCTGGGTAATCTAATCCAGCTGAAATAGAGTAAGGCTCAGTGATTTGTCCGTTTTCATCCTGCATCAAGTAAGTCATCGATCCATGAATGACCCCTGGAGTCCCTTTAGAAAGTGTTGCTGCATGTTCTGGGGTATCGATTCCTTTACCAGCAGCCTCTACACCAATCAATTCACTGTTATCCTCAAGGAATGGGTAAAACATCCCCATGGCGTTACTCCCACCGCCTACACAAGCATAAATGTGATCAGGAAGCTCTTTTTCTACTTCTAAGAATTGGCGTCTCGATTCATCGCCGATAACTCGTTGGAAATCTCGGACCATACGCGGTTACGGATGAGGACCTACGACCGACCCAATTAAATAGAAATGATCTTCACAATTGGCTACCCAATAGCGGATTGCTTCATTAGTTGCATCCTTCAAGGTTCCATTCCCACTAGATACGGGAACGACTTCCGCACCAAGCAGTTTCATACGGAAGACATTCAGCTCTTGTCTTCGAATATCTTCTTCCCCCATGAAAACTTTACATTGAAGACCGAATTTAGCGGCAACGGTCGCTGAGGCTACACCATGTTGGCCTGCACCTGTTTCAGCGATGATTCTTTTCTTTCCCATTCGTTTTGCGGGAAGCGCCTGCCCAATAGCATTGTTCAGTTTGTGTGCTCCCGTATGGTTCAAGTCTTCTCGTTTCAAATATACTTTAGCTCCACCAAGGTGTTCAGAGATTTTATCTGCATACGTTAAAGAAGTGGGACGACCTGCATACTCCTTCAACACATGATGGTATTCTTCTATGAAAGTTGCATCCGCCATAGCTTCATCCAATGACTGTTCTAATTCTTGCAGTGGACCCATTAGTGATTCCGGTACATATTTTCCACCAAAGTCCCCAAAACGTCCTTTTAGGTCAGGAAATGCTTGCAACATTTCGTTCCACCCCTTTCATGATTGCTTGAATTTTGCTGATATCTTTCTCCTCGCTAACCTCAATCCCACTAGATAGATCGATTCCTTCTGGTTGATAAGCTAATAATGCTTCAAGGTTATCCGGTTTGATTCCACCAGCAATTAAACACGGGACGCCTTGTTCATAAGCTTTATCTCGATAAAGCGGGACTGCTTCCCAATCAAAACTGATGCCTGTCCCGCCCGAAACACCATCCACCTTACTGTCCACGATATAGCCATCTGCAACTCCACTAAAAATCTCCATCTGTTGAAGTCCATCTGTCTGATGATGGATTACTTTCCAAACAGGTAAACCAAAGGCTTCCTTGATTCCTAACAATTGCGAGACTGTTTCATTTCCATGAAGCTGGATGACATCCAGCGGAACAAAATGAAGAACCTCTTCCAGCTCTTCGATCGTCGGCTCGATAAATACCCCGACAAGTTTTTGCCTCGGCCGGACCTTTTTCACCCAGCGTCCAACGTGTTCAGGGCGAACATAACGTTTTGTCCTCCCCACAAATATAAAACCGAGATGAGAGGCATCCGACGATGTTGTCTTTGCCAAATCTGAAAGGGATCGATTCCCACATAGTTTTACAATCGGTTCTCTCATGACACATTCACTCCTTCCAACAACTGACGGACCGCATCTTTGATATTTTCTTGACGCATCAAAGATTCCCCGACAAGGATACCTTCTGCACCGTATTTAGCAACCTGAAGCAAATCCTGGTGGGAGGAAATACCACTTTCGGAGACAAGTAAGCACTCTTCAGGGGTAAACTTCGCCATCCGCTCTGTTTGGGAAAGATCTGTTTCAAATGTATGAAGATTCCAATTGTTAATACCTAAGATTTGAGGTGTGAACTCGTTCAATACTTTTTCCAAAGTCTCTTCACTATGAACCTCAACCAGTACTTCCATACCGAGTTCATGAGCCTGGTTATATAATTCATGCAACTTCGTGGCTTCTAAAGCTTCCCCGATTAAAAGGATAGCGTCAGCCCCTATATAGGCACTTTCCGCTACTTGAAGAGAATCGATGATGAAATCTTTTCTCAATACAGGGACATCAACCACCTTCTTAATCATTGTTAAATAATCCCTATGCCCCTGAAAGAAATGTTGATCCGTCAAAACAGAGAGAGCATGTGCGCCTGCCTGTGTATAATCACGAGCAATTTTTACAGGGTTGAAGTCACCACGTATGATCCCTTTAGATGGGGAAGCTTTCTTCACCTCGGCGATAAGCCCTGCTTTATGATTACTAGATTTCAAAGAGTCATAAAGTGAATAATGAGGGAAAGTCTGCTCTTCTGGTAAAAATAATGTATCAATCTCTTGTTTTTTTACAGCTAAAATGGTTTCAAGCATATTGGCGATTCTCCTTTTCCGCTACAATCGATTCAAAATATTTTTGCACAACTCCTTCTTGAATCGATTTTTGAACTAGTTCGACACCTTCACCTAGATCAGTTGCTTTGCCAGCGACATATAATCCGGCAGCTGCATTCATTGTTACGATTGTTGCAGCACTTTCATTTGCTCTTCCATAAAAGACATCGCGAATGATCTCCGCACTTTGTTCTGTCTTCGTTATCCGAATATCTTCCAGATTCCCAACAGGCAAACCAAAATCTTCTGGGGAAATGGTAAATCTAGTAATCTTACCGTCTTTCAACTCGACAACATCCGTTTTGCCTGTCACCGTTATCTCATCGAGCCCATCTCTCCCTGTTACTAATAAGACATCAGTGGATCCAAGTTCTCTTAAAGTCTCAGCCATTTTTTCTGCGTAACTAGTGTCATAGATTCCAATCAGTTGTCTTTTAGCATTGGCAGGATTGGACATCGGTCCAAGCAAATTGAAAACAGTGCGGAAGCCGAGTTCTTGCCTGGCAGGACCCGCGTGCTTCATTGCCTGATGGTATAGAGGAGCAAACATGAAGGTCATTCCTTTTTCAACGAGTGCCTTCGCTCCTTGTTCCGGCGTCGTATCAATTGGAATCCCTAATGCTTCCAAAACGTCCGCACTGCCACTTTTAGAAGAAACTTTTCGATTTCCATGTTTAGCGACCTTCACATCCATACTAGCAAGGACAATAGATACAGCTGTAGAGATATTGAACGTACTCGCACCATCTCCTCCTGTACCACATGTATCAACGATTGTTGGATCTTCAAGGTCCATCTTTGTCATGTTATCACGCATAGCCCGAACAAACCCTGTCATTTCTTCCACAGTTTCACCACGATAACGCATGACACTCAACATGCTCATCAATTGACCAGTAGTTGCTCCGCCTTTCATAATCTGGTCCATCGTATCGAAAGCTTCCTGTTCTGTCATCTTCTCTCCGGCTACCACTTTATTCAATGTCTCTTTCATCTCGTCTCCACTCCTTCTCCACTCTTCTCAAAAATTCTCTCAGCTAATTGAATCGTCCTCTTCAAAGCACTCGCTTTGTTTAATGTCTCTTGATACTCTGCGTGCGGATCGGAATCTGCGACAACTCCTGCTCCAGCTTGTATATAAAGATCATTTCCGACAAGTGTCATCGTGCGGATCGTAATACAAGAATCAATGTTCCCATCAAACCCTAGATAAAGGATTCCACCGCCGTAAAGGTTCCTGGGGGTTGGCTCTAGTTCTCGTAAAATTTGCATCGCTCGTACTTTCGGTGCACCTGATAATGTACCAGCCGGAAAAGATGAAATGAGGGCATCAATCGGTGACACTTCTTCTTTCAATTGACCGATCACTTTACTGATAATATGCATGACTTTCGAAAAACGGCCGATTGTCATATATTCACTTACTTCCACAGTGCCGTACTCAGCAACACGGCCGATATCGTTTCTAGCTAAATCGACAAGCATACGGTGTTCCGCAAGTTCCTTTTCATCAGCTAATAGCTCTTCTGCAAGCCGGTCATCCTCTTCTTTTGTCTTTCCTCTCTTTCTTGTTCCAGCTATGGGATGGATTTCAAGCTTTCCATTTTGAACTTCTAACAAACGTTCAGGTGAACTGCCAATCACTTCGACTTCTCCCATTTGCAAATAAAACATATACGGAGATGGATTCACTCTTCGCAATACTCGGTATAACTCAAAACCGCTTCGGTCTGTTACTGTATGAAAGCGTTGAGATAGAACTGCTTGAAAAATGTCCCCGGCGTGAATATATTCTTTTATTCTTTCTACATCTGAGCGGAATTTGTCTGGTTTATAATTACTATCTAATTGGAAGTTCTCTTCTTGTTCTGAATAACCTTCTGTCAGCATGAGGTCTGATAAGCTTTTGGCGTTCATTAACTGGCGCGTAATATCACTGATTCGCCCGCATGCTTCGTTATATACCTCTTCTAATGGTCGTTCTTTTTCGGGCCTTCCGAAAGAAAGGATCGTCGTTTCTTTTGTTTTGTGGTGATAAGCGACTAATGTCTGACAAAACAGCAAATGGTAATTGGATAAGTTCAGCGCATCATTACCAGCTCTCTCCACGGGCTCATAATCGGAAATCGCATCATAGCTGATGTAGCCGACACCGCCCCCTTTGAAAGGAAGATCAATGGGTGCCTGTTTCACTTTAAGTTCTTCTACTACTTTTTCATAAGCAGTCTTAAAATCTGATACATGCTGTACATGGCCTTTTTGAAAATCTTCTATTAGAAATTGTTGATTTTCTTCTTTGATCTGAATCATAGGATCTAAGCCGATGAAGGAAAAGTTAGACCAGGGAGATTCAGGATCTTGACTTTCCAACATGTATACAGCTTCATCACTTAGTGCATGAAACATGTGAATCGGTGTTAACGTATCCGTATAAAATGATTGGATGACAGGGATTGTTTGATGCTCTACAGCATCCTTTTGAAATGCTTCAAAAGTGGTCATTAGGCTCACCTCTCCATAAAATTTTATGAAGAATGAGACGTTGAGGGATGAAAACGAGTGGATAGATAAGGGGGAATTTGGTCAGGCAATCCATCAGCTCCTTACGTCCGAAGATTCCTAACTCACTCAGCTCAGCTCATCTCATCTATTCCTCAACTCAACTCATTCTCTACTCAACTTGCTTATAATGTTATGTGTTTTAATGAATAACAATGATTGTTCAAATGCATTCTTTAAAATATCTTTCCAATAGTCTATAAAATTCAGATAATAAAGTCAACCACTCTGTTTAAACATTTTCCAGAGAGGGCAGTATCCTTGAAGACTCGATTCCGAGATGTTTGTGGGGGTTTGGGGATACTGGAAACGGTTCGCCCCCTTGCCTATATGTATTTCTCGAAATCACCTTACCCTAAACCTGCCCTATGTGGATAAAGAATCATACTTTAACGTCGTGGTTATAGCATTTTCAGCATCCAAAGCTCATCTCCTGTGAAGGTAGTTTCGAGCATCTCTCTATCGTATGGTGAGTGGGGAAAACGGGGAGCCTCCTGCGGGAATGGATGGGCAGCCGAGAACCCTCAGAGCTCTAGGAGGCTTGCCGCCACCCCCGTGGAAAGCGAGTCATTCCCCCACAGCACCTATCTACTCACAAACCATCTCGAAACTGAGTCTTACACAATAGGAAGATTTTTGGAAGAAAAAAATTTTAATTTGATTTGAACGAAAGGATAAAAAGATACGTCTTATAAGTAGGCAGAAATGAGGGATGCTTATGGATTCAGAAAGAATCAGAAGAGCTCAGGCTGGTGATCAACAGGCGTTAGCAGCTCTTTTGAAAGCTCACTACAGCTTTATTGTTAAATACGTGTGGAAAATGAGTGGTGATGAACAACTAGCTTACGATGTCACCCAAGATACGATAGTCAAAGCAATACAAAAAATACAGCAATTCAAACACAAATCAACCTTTTCCACATGGCTTATCCAAATGGCTACACATACCTATATAGACTATAAAAGAAAACAAAAACGCAGCCGAAGGATCGATGAAAAAGCCATACAGGAATGGAAGAATCCTCAAGCTCAGAATACCCGTGACGAGTTGTATGATGTTCAGGAGGCGTTATGGGTTCTCGACGATCATTACCGTATTCCCATCGTATTGAAGCATTATTATGGATATGATTATCAAGAAATATCTAGCATGACGAACGTTAAGGCAGGGACATTGAAGTCACGCGTTCATTACGGTTTAAAAAAACTCAGAAAGGAGCTGCTATCCCATGAAAGATGAGCAATCACCAGAAGACAAAGAGCTTGAAAGCATACTGAAACAAGCTAATCTACAGACAGATGATCGACTGCATGTCAACGAACCTTCCCTAAGATATTTTGAAGGGCTTGTTCAAGAGCAGAATGATACCTGGCACCGTCGCCTTTTGGTCGAGTTAGCCTGTTTGTGGGGGATCGCCTTTATTTTCATTAGTTTCCTTGGTCTCACCCTTTTTTATGTTCCACTCTTATTTATCCTTATCCAAATGATAACCACTTTGATTCTCATCGGATACTTTCTTAGAGAAAGAAAAGAAATGGAGGTAATGAGGCAATGAAACATTACGGACCGGACGAGGTGCCTCTTTGGGGATGGATCCTTATAGGAATGATCCTTTTAATCCAAAGCTCCATTTTGTACATTCAAGCCAAAAAGATAGGAAAAGCACCCTGGTTATGGGGAATCCTAGGCCTTGTGCAGTTTCCTGTTCCTAGCATTATTTTTATGATCCTTTGGAAAACAGTATGGAAAAGGAGATAAATAATAACTTGAAAATTACTCTTGTATGACTCAGTCTGTTTTTTCAAGTCGTTGCCTATATCTTAATTTTCTTTTATCTATGGCCAGGGCTTGCACTATTATTAGGTTCTCATCTGTTATTGGCCATCATTTTATTGTTATTAGCAAGAGAAAAAAAGGAGGAATGCAATGATGATTATCGTGACTACTGATGACGTAGCAGGACATGAAATTAAAGAAGTAAGAGGGTTCGTAAGAGGAAGTACTGTCCAGTCCAAAAATATTGGACGTGACATTCTCGCAGGTCTAAAGAATGTCATCGGAGGCGAGATAACTGACTATACGGAAATGATGGATGAAGCTCGACAAAAAGCAATTGGGCGCATGATTAAACATGCAGAAGAAAAAGGGGCCGATGCCATCATAGCGGTAAGACTTGAAACGTGTGCGGTGACAATGCCGCTTCTGAAATCATTGCCTATGGTACGGCAGTCACTATCGAATAAAAGGCTGGGAAACGGTCGTGTGATTAATTATAGGAACAGGAGGATGTTAGACAGTGATAATGACCCAAGATGTTATTCAGACTATCAATGAACATATCGCAATTATCGCTCCGCTTTTGATCATTCAAGCAATTTTAATAGTCACTGCTCTGGTTAGTCTAATACGTACAGAAGTGACAAACGGACCTAAGTGGATGTGGGCTTTGATCATTCTTTTCATCAGTACGATTGGACCGATCGCCTATTTCATATTCGGAAGGAGGAATGATACATGATTAAGGCGAAAGAATTAACCAAGATGTATGATAAAGGTTACGCGGTGAAAAACGTCTCATTCGAATTATCACCAGGGAAATGTGTAGCCCTTTTAGGTCCTAATGGTGCAGGTAAAACGACCACGCTCAAGATGATTTCAGGACTTATTGCTCCTACAAAGGGGGAAGTGAAATTTTCAGAGAAAAAAGGTGGAGACATCCGTCAACACATAGGCTATTTACCTCAACACCCTCAGTATCATGGATGGATGACAGCCGTGGAATTCCTTGTCTATGTTGCCCAACTCTCTCATATTTCTAAAAAAGAAGCGATCAAGCAGAGTGACAGATTATTGAAGCGTGTAGGAATTGCTGAAGCCAAGAATAAACGGATCGCTAAGTTTTCTGGTGGTATGAAACAACGGTTAGGAATCGCCCAGGCTTTGATCCACAAACCTAAGGTGCTCCTTTTAGACGAACCTGTCTCTGCCCTCGACCCCATCGGTAGACGTGATGTTCTGAACTTAATGGAAGAATTGAAACAAGAGACGACACTTCTTTATTCCACCCATATTTTGAGTGATGCAGAAGAAGCAAGTGATGAAATACTGCTAATGCATAAAGGTACCATTGTTGAATCAGGCCCCCTTCACCAGGTGAAGAAGCAGAATCAAATAGACAAAATATCACTAAGGTTCACAGAGAATATGGAAGTGTATGCAGATCAAATAGCTAATATGGAAACCGTCACTAAAACAGAGGTAAAAAAACAGGTCCTCCATGTGCATGTAAATAATATCCATTTAGCGCGTGAACAGTTATTAGAAAAAGCAAATGAAGAGAAATGGCCCCTCTTGCAATTTGAAGTCGGCCAAACGACGCTTGAAGATTTATTCATGAAGGTGGTGAACGAACATGCAATGGAGGACAATTTATAGAAAAGAATGTGTAGAATCTGCGAGAAATTTCAAGTGGATCTGGGTCCCTCTCGTCTTTATACTTTTCTGCATCATCGACCCACTCTCCACTTACTACCTGCCACAGATTCTCGAGTCTACGGGAGGGGTACCTGAAGGCGCAACATTTAATATCCCGACACCTCCTCCCTCCGAAGTATTCATGATGAGCATTTCACAGTTGAATACATTAGGTCTGCTCGTCATTTCTCTAATTACGATGGGGACTATTGCCGGTGAACGTAAATCGGGTGTTGCAGAACTCATCCTAGTTAAACCAGTTTCCTACATGGCCTACATATCAGCTAAGTGGGCGGCTCATGTGACTCTAGTGGTCCTATCTATTTTGATTGGCTTTCTAGCTAGCTGGTATTATACCCAACTCCTTTTTGGTGAACTCCAATTCTTGCATGTTCTTATCGCTTTCTTTTTTTACGGATTATATATGGTGTTCGTTATAAGTATTAGTATATTCATGAATACTTGGACGAAAATCCCAGGGCTTGTACTCTTCCTTACCCTCTGCACTTTAATTCTCATAAATCTTTTTACGAATTTACTCCCCCATTTCCTGGAGTGGAGTCCAACGATGATTACATCCTACCTGCCAACGGTACTCATGAATGGTGATATCGCCCAAAACCTTTGGATGGCTAGTGTGATGACCATCATACTCACAGCTCTTCTCCTTATGGGAGCAAAGATTGTACTGAGTAAAAAAGAAATCACATAGTGCTAGTATTTTATTGTTAGAGACTTGATCATCGATATTTTTGAATGGTCAAGTCTCTTTAAATTTGTACATCTTGATAGTTGGGTATAGACTGTTATCATCTATAACAAGAAAGAAAAAGGAGAGATTTTGATGAAACCAACTGCCCTTATTACCGGAGCATCTGGTGGGATTGGCTATGAACTTTCCCACCTTTTCGCTAAAGCTGGTTATAATTTAATTGTCATCGCGCGCTCTAAGGATAAATTGAATCAATTAAAAGAGGAATTAAATGGTCATCCGGTTACAATTATTCCACAGGACTTATCTGAACCAGGGGCAGCGGAAGTAGTATATGGCAAAGTTAAAGAACTTGGTCTTACAGTCACTGTTCTCATCAATAATGCCGGTTTCGGGCTGAATGGGATGTTTGCAGACTTGCCTTTAATTGATCAACAAAAAATGCTTCAAGTCAATGTAAATGCTTTAACGGAGCTTACTCACCTGTTCCTCCCAGAAATCAAAGCGGCTCGTTTCAGGTCAATCCCTAAAGGAGTAATGAATGTTGCGAGCACTGCTGCTTTCCAACCAGGCCCTAAAATGGCTGTGTACTATGCGTCTAAAGCATATGCCTTATCTTTATCCGAAGCTCTCGTGGAAGAGTTAAAAGATACGAGTGTAACCATTTCCACCCTCTGTCCAGGGGCAACTAAGACTAATTTCTTTAAAACAGCTCAAGCAGAACATACGAAGCTAGTCTCCAATATGATGTCACCTGCATCAGTAGCTAAAACCGGATTTTTAGGTTTCGTCAAAGGAAAACGGGTGATCATTCCAGGAACTATGAATCTAGGAATGGCTTATGCAACTAAGTTAATTCCTCGGTCTTTAGCAGCTAAATTAGCCAATTATGTCGATAGTTGAAAAGAATATTTATGAATACTACGTCTTCCTTCCTGTTTTGATCCCCTCCGACTTGCTTTATAATAGTAATAAATGGAAGACTAATGATCAGGAGGGGGCTATTCATGAAAAAAGTGATCTTTTTGCTATCAATCTGTCTATGTATCGGCGTTGCAGCAGGTGCTTACTTATACATTAAAACCCAGGGTCACTCCGAACAAGCTGTTGCAGGTACCATCAATGCTGAAGAATTACAAGCATACGAAAAAGACGGCAAAAATCCTTTCGGAGGAATGATTACTGGGTCCGAATTGACAGACAAAGAATATCAGAAATACATTCATGGTATGGCTCATCAAAAAGTGAAAGCGGATGAAAAGTGGACTTTTTTTGAAATTCACCCAGTCCGTATCTCCTGGCTGCTCGAGCATCTAGAAACAAATGAATTGGAACATAAAAATTTATACAAAAGTATATTATCCAGATGGGAAAAGGGTGACTTTTCCCGTGCTGTCCATGACCATAATACCATTTGGGAAATGCAAAGAGGGACAGTAGGAAAAGCGAAACGCCTCCTTTCTCCTGAAGAAGAATCGACCTACCTAAAAGAAAACAACTGACCTGGGACATCCAGATCAGTTGTTTTTCACATTTCTTCAGCAGATTTACGAAACCCGTAAAAAGCGCGAAATCCATTGTGGAGATAATACTCCTGGGAATCTTTCGATGCCAGCATTTCCACACGCGTACTCGGATAGCATTCATGTGCCATCCGGACGAGGCGCTCGGCGATCCCCCTTTTCCGATAGTTTTCTTTCACAAGCAGCTCACAGATGTACAAGGTAACTGTTCCATCTGTCAAACCTCTTAAATAACCGATGACTTCTCCTTCGTTAAGAGCTACGAATGCCGGCTCAGAATTCAACCAGGAACTAAGTGTTTCCTCCTCCCGCTCGACGAGCCCATGCCATCCCTCTTTCTTATTCAATTTTTGGATGGCGTCCATATCATTTGCATGAAACGTTCGGATTTGAATATTTTCCATGTCATCCTACCTTTCACCTTTAGGAAGTTTCCTCCCACCGCCTTAATACCTACTCAAATTTAAGTATCTTTCTCTGTATATTCACTTTTACGTTTAATTTCCATAAATGTTTCAAAATATGTGAGAAATTCGTCTATTCTTGATAAATAAGTATGATAAAATATGAGCGGAAGTTTTTTCTCTATCATTCAAGGAGTGGAATATATGAGGAAACACACCCTGTTTTTTATAATACTGCTTTTTTTAGCCGCTTGCTCATCTCAATCTCTTTCCTTTCAAGATCTAAAAGAAGCCTATCCTGACACATTTGCCGAACCAGTAGAATCCTTATCAGAAGAGAAGCAGGAAAAGGTCGGACTTCCCGATGACCTTCCATTCGAAGTCACAAACGTCCAAGCGGAAGCAACAGAACAAGAGGTTATGGTTCACTACCAATCGGAAAGTGAAGAAGAATTGACAGTCAAGACTCTTTATGCACCCGAGAACATTCTCCAAGATTCTGAGTTACAAATACCCTTGAATTCAGGTTCTGTGGCAGGTGTCCAAGAAAAAGAAGATTATGTGTTTGTTGAATGGTATGAATCGGATCTAGATGTAATCTATCAGCTCCAATATTACGGTTCTACGGAAGAACGAGCAGAAAAAGCACTTGAAGCCGCAAACGCTATATAAATAAACCTCTTTCTCCAATTCAATTACATTCAATTTAATGGCAATATGCTTGAAGACTCGATTCTGAGATGTAATTGAAATATGAGAGAAAAGCCTCTAAACACACCTGCAACAAAAACTTTTCATGAAAACTACTTCTCTTTGTTCTCACTGCGGTTTTCATCTACACTTATGGTAAGGGGCTAAGATGGGAGAGGGTTGATATGGAACAAAGAGGCAGGGACATAAGCAAAAAACAACTAGTTAGCAGTTCAATTCATGAAAATAAAAAACGCATGAAATCAAGATTTCACATCAGATTTCATGCGTTTTATTCATTTTAAAATAATTTTGTCCCAGCCTCATGTTTGTTAGAGTTTTTCAAGATTTTTAAAATTCCGGCTAATCGGTCTGGGTGCTTTCAATTGATCAAAGAAAATCATATAATTATTCTTCTTTTCATCGACTTCCTGAATCGTACCTTCACCGAAAACCGGATGTTTGACTCGGCTGCCGCTTTCATAAGAGGTTCCGCCTGACGTTTTCTCTATTCTATTTGATGCACGGATATAATCCTTTGTCTCTTCTATCAGAGCTTCATCCAACTCTCCCACCCGCTCATAGAGGTCATCCTCTACTTCAAAAATGAAGCGGGAAGGATACTTCTTCTGACCACCGTTTTGGAACCCTTCTGATTCCGTTAAATACAGGGCCCGCTCTGCTCTTGTCACGGCAACATAAGCAAGTCTGCGTTCTTCTTCTAATCCTCTTTCTTTTCTTTGTCTTAATGCTCGGACATTGGGCAGCACGCTTTCTGTCATACCGATAACGAAAACATAAGGGTATTCCAGACCTTTAGCCGTGTGAATCGTCATCATCTTGACAGAATCAAATTGATCTTGTCTATCATCATCCGTGTAAAGGGAAACCATTTGCAGGTACTCTTCTAAGTTAATCCCTTCCCCCAGTGTCTGCTCATACTGAACGATCGAGTGTAAAAGCTCCGCCATGTTATCCAACCGCTCCTGATCACCATCTTCTCGCCGATAAGCTTCATAACCCGTCACTTGCATCGATTCTTGAAGTAGTTCAGATACTTTCCGTTCTTTTCGGATGCTTTTCAAATACTCGATACTGTCTATAAACCCTTTCGCACCTGTCCTCCGCAAACGCTCATGTTCCACATATTTTTTCATGGTGCTATACAATGAAAGCCCATCTTCTTCTGCTTTTTGTCTGAGGAAGGCCATACGTTTTTTACCGATTTGACGCTTTGGGACGTTAATAATACGGCTGAATGACAAATCGTCACTGAAAGCGACCATTCTCAGGTGAGCAATGGCATCCTTAATTTCCATCCGGTCAAAAAACTTGAACCCTCCAAATATCGTGTAATCGATATTTTCGGCTATCAACTCTTGTTCAACGGAGCGTGAGAGGTAGTTTGCTCTATAAAGAATCGCAATATCGCTTAAATTTCGCTGTTTTTCTGCCATGATCTTTTTTATTTGCTGAACGATCCAGTTGGCTTCCTGTATCTCATCTTTACCATGGTAATGGGTAACTTTGACACCAGACGGATTTGTCGGCAACATGTCCTTATCCACTCTGAAATGATTATTTTTAATAAGAGCATTCCCTAACGAAAGGATCTCCGGCGTTGAACGGTAATTTTCTTTGAGGTAAATGGTTTGGGCATCAGGAAAATACTTTTCATAATCCACCATATACTTCGGGTCAGCTCCCCGCCACTCATAAATCGTCTGATCAGGATCACCGACGACGAAAAGATTTCCTTGTTTTTCAGAAAGCAACTTAACTAATTCAAACTGTTTTAAACTACTATCTTGAAATTCATCTACTTGCAAATAAAAAAGACGATTTTGCCATTTGGTCAAAACTTCTTCATATTGATCGAAAAGAGTGAATACAAAGTTGAGTAAATCATCAAAATCCAGGCCATATACTCTCTTCTGCTTCTTTAAATATCGCTGGATGATTTGACTGTCAAGATCGCCTGACTCCTCTACAGATGGCATTACCCCCCGTATGATCATCTGTTGTACGTAATGAGTATTACCTTTCAGAACTCCGATTCTATCCAAAATACGTTTGAATGTTTTATCATTCATTTTCAACTCCATATCTTCGAAAATCTCTCTTAAAAGGATTTTTTGATCCTCCACATCAAGTATTACAAAGTTTTTCGGATAAAACAGACGATGAATATCTTCGCGCAATACCCGTACGCAAAATCCATGATAGGTCGTAATGAAGCCCGTATCTTGTTCTCCTCCTATTAACTTCTTTACTCGACGTCTCATTTCATGAGCAGCTTTATTTGTAAAGGTTACCGACAAAATATTGGCAGGATCGACCCCTAATTCGTTAACAATGAACGCATATCTGTGAGTAAGTGCTCGCGTTTTACCCGAACCTGCACCGGCGATTACTCGCACATATCCTTCCGTAGAAACGACCGCCTCCTGTTGAGACGGATTGAGTCCGTCCAATAGTTCTTCCATATTACTCACCTTCCAAGAACATTTGTTTGTATTATAGCACATCATTACAAAGAGAGTGGGTCAAATTGCAGGTATGATAAAAAGCAGAAAAACAAGCCACCATATACACAAGATATATGGTGGCTTGCCTCCCTTCTCTATTCAAACCGGGGTTTCAGCCCGGTTTCTAAAAAATATTTCGTCGCTTGTTGTATATTCATAAAAGTACGTACCCCATCAAGTCGAATATGATTTTGAGCAAATTGCATCACTACTTCCGGCCTCATGCCTGCAAGGACTACTTCGATACCTAACAATTTTAAACTTATCATTAAGTCCTTCAGAAGGTCGGCCCACTCCTCATCAATAGAAGCGATTCCTGAAAATTGTATGGCTAACCGATCGACTTTTTGTTCCTGACACAATACCGGCACTTTTTCGATAAGAATATGCCTCTGTTCTTCTCTTAAAATCGGCTGAAGTGGAAGTAAAGCATAACCTTTGGCTATAGTCACGATATTCGCGGTCATTTCTTCAATCATATTAATCAATTGTTTCTCTCGTTTTGCTTGCTCTGTGATGTCGAAAATACGGATCATCGTATAATCCTCACCTTCATAGGTGAACCGCTTCGTAGAAATATGAAGCACCATGTCTTTTCCACGCCAGTGAAAATCCATTCCTTCATAATTAATATTTTCCTTTTGCTCTACCGACTTGGATAGTATTCTCTTTTCCGGAGCAAGGTCGGGATAAATGTCATTAAGTTTCTCTCCGACGATCCTCTCTTGTTCTAACTGAAACATCTTCACATAAGCAGGGTTGACGTAAGTGATCGTGAATTCCTCGTCCGTAATCACAACACCTTCTTCTAACAGGTCTAACGCATTTCGTAAAAGCATCAACATCCCCCCTGTACGATTCAACTATCTTACTATTATTATGATGCTATAATAAATAAAATCAAGATAATCCCACATTATTCTCAAAAAATTATATATAATCTATAATTTCATAACGATTTTCTTTAAACTTTATATCTCCCCCCATTATCTCCAATTAAATGGCAGTATTATGGAATGTAAGAACAATTAAAAAGAAGTGCGTGAACGGTCCAGAAATGAACCGCTGACGCACTTCTTCTTATGCTTTCTCCATCTTATTACACTTTGGAATAATGGCAACATGCTTCAAATTACCAATAGCATCAAATTCAATTTCCACATAGTCCCCAGGCTTAACAAAGCTGATCAATCTTTCTTTTAACACAGAGAGTTCATTCTTAAACTCGGATTCTTCTACCAAAATCGCATATGCACCTTCGTATCGCTCCAATTTGTATTGGTTCACCGATTGATTCCCCTTCAGTGTGTGTTTATTCATAAAGCTCCATACAAAGTTAAATAGCTCCACCTATTCAAAGCATTCCCTTACCCTTTTTTGCCTAAACATGTCGAATGCGTAACGGTTGGACAGTACCTATGCAATATGCTAAAATATACTAACGAACGTTAGTTAGTCAACAAGAGGTGATTTAATGACCAAAGAGAGAATAATGGAAGAGAGTCTGAACCTCTTCGCCAAGTACGGATACGAAAACACAACACTTGCAAACATTGCTAAGGCTGTTGGTATTAAAAAGCCATCCATTTACAATCACTTTAATAATAAGGAAGCTATTTTCCTGCATGTATTAAATAAAGTAACAACGAAAGAAAAAGACTTTTGGATGGCTTATTCAGAAGCTTCCTCCACACGATCTATCGCTGATCAATTGCACCACATTTATCGTGTGTATTTGGATCATATGGCAAATTCTACGGAAGGTTTATTTTTCAAGCGTGTCACCTTGTTCCCTCCCGAAGAGTTTGCTAGTGAAATCAAGGAAGCCTTCTGGTTGATCGAAGAATGCATGACAAGTATTATCTGCCCGGTTTTTGAACAAGGAATCGATCAAAAGTTAATTCGCCCCCTTTCTACAGATACGCTCACATCTGCTTTTTATACGTTAGTAGATGGATTGTTTCTTGAAGAGAATTTTTATGATCAGGATGTTTTCGAGCAAAGACAACAAGCAAGTTGGGAAATTTTTTGGCTTGGCATTCGAACTCCGGAAGATAAGGAGGGATAGGTCATGGCATGGATTTATCTATTTTTCGGTGCTTTATTCGAGATTGGATGGGCCATTGGTTTGAAGCTTTCAGAAGGATTTACAGATCCTCTCTTTTCCACTTTGACGATCATTTTTATTTTTATCAGTTTTCTTTTTTTCACAAAAGCATTGAGAGATATTGATATTGGTACAGGATACGCCATTTTCACCGGGATTGGCGCGGCAGGTACAACATTAATCGGTATGATCTTTCTTGGCGACGGAGGTGGAGCTGGGAAAGTCTTTTTTATTGGACTTTTGATTGCTGGAATAATTGGATTGAAAATGTCTGAGACAACATCAGAAAAGGTACAACAGGAGGGTTGACGATGGCATGGGTATTCTTATTATTAGCTGGTGCAGCTGAAATGACAGCAATGTTCTTTTTAAAACTTTCCGAAGGGTTTAAGAAATGGAAACCTTCGATACTTGCTATATTAGTAGGGTCTGCAAGTTTTTATTTCTTATCACTCTCTTTAAGAGAGCTTCCTATAGGCACAGCATACGCCCTATGGACAGGAATTGGTTCAGCAGGAACAGTCCTTCTGGGTATCTTTTTCTTCAAGGAAAAAGCAAATCCTAAGCGTATCATATTTATCCTTTGTATTATTACTGGAGTCATAGGTTTGAAAATGGTCTCATAGTATTATATTAGGCTTGCCATCTAGTATTTGTACGCTTACAATAGAATATGCAATAAACTACAACATTCGACAAAATCCACTTTTTTATGTCGTTTTTGTAGTAATGGAGGAAATGTAATGAGAAAAATATTACTTGCAATTCTTATGTTAATTGTTATTAGTTTCAGTTATGTAGGCTTTACAAACATGGATACAGATGCAAATCCTTCCATTCCACAAGAGACTGAAAGTTATTGATTGAATATCTTAACCCCTTCATTTTTTAACGAAGGGGTTTGTTTATTTCTTTGGAATTCTCGCCTAACGGTCATCTATTGATATGACTTCTAAATACCATCTCGATCAAGAGGTACCATAAGGAGGTTTATCTAATCGATGGGCACTGGATCCAGGTAATCCCTACTTAAATAGGGGATCCACCATTCACTTTTATCTTATAATTTTCCAGACTATAAAAAGCTACGACTGCAAATAAACAGTCATAGCTATAGCATACGTTCTTTCATTGCATTTGCCCCTCTAAAGGGAAGCTAATTAAATACAGGAACCTTCTTATGCTATTTCACAGAAACAAGTGTATCCCTTAAATACCAAACACTTCTGTTAGTTGATTTATATCCATACTTTTTGTTTCAGCGGATAAGGAACGTTTCATAATCCTAAGTGCATTGGCATTATCTTCCGATTGTTCAGAAGCCACTCCATCTTCGGGCACCCATAAATTATATTCGCGCATATACGCATCATTAGCTGTGAACAGGACACAAATATCTCCTGCTACACCTGTCAAAATCAGATTTTCCACACCCAATTGATTCAAAAGTATACTTAACTGTGTCCCAAAGAAACCGGAATGCTTCGGTTTTATAATGAAGTAATCATCTTCTTCTGGAATCATCTGCTCAATAACAGGTTTTCCGATTCCCTTTTTACATTCGTCTATTAAATCAGAAGCGTTGTCCTGCCAAAGGCCGAAGTTATCATTTACATAGATGACTGGAATACCTTCCTTTTTTATATCTTGTTTAATCGATTGCAAATTTTCTGTTATAGGTAAGGTGTTTTTGAGTAAGTTTTCTCCGCCTTCGAAATCCATTTTGTTAATCATATCAATTATGATTAAGGCTGTACTATTTCCCATAACCTGAATTCACACTCCTTCAAACTTATCCGGTCCTGCTGGTATCTGACGTTTATGTTCAGTTCTCTTATGACGGGCTTTCAAGTTCTTTTCATCTTCAGAATCGATAGCTTCCCCTCTCAAGTAAGCATCAATAGTATCGTAGGACATACCTAATTCTTCTTCATCTGTTTGCCCTTCCCAAAGCTCAGCGCTAGGTTTTTTATGAATAACCGAGTTAGGAACACCCAGAACCTTTGCCATTTCCCGTACTTCTTCTTTCTGAAGGTTTATAAGTGGTACGAGATCTACTCCACCATCTCCATATTTAGTGAAATACCCTGTATAATATTCCGGCGCGTTATCTGTACCAACAATCAGGTAGTTATAATTATTTCCAACAGCATAAAGGGTACTCATCCGAAGTCGAGCTTGAAGATTCGCTCCTCCTAACTGAGATTTACCTTCTTTCCAGTCCCCTTTTTCATCTAACTGCTTCTTTATCGCTCCATAAGTAGTTTCATATGCATCTGTTAATTCTATACCTACATAATCAAGGTCAGCTCCTTCTACCACATCAAGAGCATCTGTTTGATCTTCTACCTCTTGATTGATAGGTAATATGACTCCTAAAGAATTTTCAGGAAAAGCACGCTTAATTAAATACGAAACTACAGCTGAGTCGATACCTCCGCTTACCCCGACTAGTAAGCCATCCGCGCCTGCTTCTTTCGTTTTATTTCGTAGCCATTCCGTTAAATATTCGATTCGTTTTTCCATGAATAGAAGCTCCCTTCTTTTTACATTCTAAATATTGCTTTCCTTTAAAAGAGGAAAGATAAACCTCCCTTCCTAAATGAGCACTAATCCAGTTCTTTGATGTCGCAGTATACTTGAAGACTCGACTTCGGGATGTTGGGGAGTTTAAGGGTCGTTGGGGAAGGGCTCACTTTCCTGCGGGGGGGAACTGCGAGACCCCTGTGGGATGAACATGATAGGTGAGATTCCGGAAGACGATGTCTAAGGAAAGCTCACCACATGCCGACGGAAAGAGACACTGAGTCTTTAAGAATAGGGAGCTTAAATGATAAAAGAAACTTCACAACCCTTATGGAATGGTAACAAAACAAAATACTTTTCATTTTCCTTCATTTAAGCAATAATGAAAAATAGTGATCCTTTTAAAGGAGTGAATACAATGATTAAAAATGAAAGACATGTACTCGTCATTTTCCCCCATCCCGACGATGAAGCTTTCGGGGTTTCTGGAACGATTACATCTTATATAAAACAAGGAACTCCTCTCACATATGCGTGTCTTACGCTTGGAGAAATGGGAAGGAATCTCGGTAAACCTGCTTTCGCAACGAGGGAATCTCTACCAGAAATCCGCCGAAAAGAATTGCTTAAAGCAGCAGATGCTATGGGAATAGAAGACTTGAGAATGATGGGGTTGCGTGATAAGACTCTTGAGTTCGAGGACGACACTCAAATGAAAAACATGGTATTAGATTTAATTAAGGAATTAAATCCATCTCTTGTCATAAGCTTTTATCCAGGTTATGCTGTCCACCCTGATCATGAAGCTACTGCCCGTGCAGTTGTGAGAGCACTAAGGGAAATTGATGAAGGAAAGCGTCCTGATTTTCAAGCTGTGGCATTTGCCAATGACACAGAAGAAAACCTCGGTCTTCCAGATATCATAAACGATATCAAAGATGTTCAAAATGAGAAACTAAATGCTATGCGAGCTCATATTTCTCAAACGGCCCATATGCTGGAAATGCTTGAAGAAGGTATTAGGGTCAATGACCCAGAAGCGTTAAAATGGGTTACAGATGAAAGGTTTTACACATACGATTGGAATAATGACGAAGTCAAATAGAGGCCAGCTTTTGTAGCTCGGCCTCTTTCTATTGTCCTAAGAGTCATTTTGTCACAGGATAGTCTAAAAAAATCCCTCGATGGCTAAGCTGAAAATGATATCCTAGGTTTAGGCTTATGTAAAGGAGATGTCTTATGAAGAAAATTTTGCTATCTATTCTTTTATTAATACTAATGAGTGCGTGTTCTGGAAACAATGAGGAAAACAATACATCCGATCAGACCGACCAGACCAACGCAGCCACAGAACTTCCTGAGGTAGAAGTAGAATTTGAACATGAACCTATCCCAGTTAATGAAGAGACCACAATAAAAGCGATGGTCACTCAAGGCGATGAACCTGTACCAGATGCGAAATATGTAGAATTTGAAATTTGGAGCACTCAAGACGGACAAGACACATCAGAAACACTTGAAGCAAAACACGTGGAGGCTGGATCCTATGAAATTCAGTATACGTTTGAAAAAGAAGGCACCTATCAAGTTATTGCGCATACCCAAGTAGATGATCTTCATACTATGCCACAAAAAGAGGTGAATGTAGGACAAGAAGGACAAGCTAGCGGTCACGATCATAGTGATAACAGTGGTAAATTCATGGTCCACTTAATGACGGACCAACCATTTAAAGCAGGTGAAAATTCAACCCTCACTACTCATATCAACCATATGGAGGAGCCTTTCTCTGATGGAGACGTCAAATTTGAAATCAGCTCAGACCAAATGGATAAACACATCTATGTAGATGCTGAGGAAAGTGAACTAGGAGAATATACGGCTACCTACAACTTCCCTGACCCTGGCACATACAGAATAAACATCCACTATGAAAAACCAGAAGAGGATATTCACGGACATCAAGAACAACGAATAGACGTTGTACAATAAAGACCTGAAGCGCAAGTGCCCTGATAGACACGACAAGCATAAGCAAAACGGACGAAGGAAGTGAACTCCCCTCCCACAGGCCGGGTTGCTTAGTCGTGGTGGATGGCCGCTGGTACTACTGCCCCACCTCACAATTATAGTGATCACAATTAAAGATTTTATAATTTTCCAGACAACGAAAACGGCCGTCCCTAGAGGGACGGCCGTTCTTTATTATACTTCTGTATTTTGAAGCTTCTTCTTCTTCGCCATTTTTTCACGTTCATTCTTGTTCAAGTATTTCTTGCGAAGTCGTACGCTCTCAGGCGTTACTTCACAATATTCATCATCATCTAAATACTCGATGGCCTGCTCTAGCGTCATCTGGCGTGTCTTTTTGATTGTATTTGTTGTGTCTTTGTTTGCGGAACGAATGTTTGTCAGGTGCTTTTCCTTCGTGATGTTTACAGTAAGATCGTTTTCACGGTTGTGTTCGCCCACAATCATACCTTCATACACTTCTGTACCTGGTTCAACAAAAATTGTCCCACGATCTTCCAAGTTCATGATTCCATAAGTCGATGCTTTCCCTTTATCCAGAGATACCAGGACACCTTCACGACGGCCACCGACTTGTCCTTTCGTAAGTGGCGCATAGCCATCAAACGTATGGTTCAAGATTCCATATCCGCGTGTCTGGGTCATGAATTCAGTTGAATAACCAATCAAGCCTCGTGATGGAACTAGGAATTCCAGACGCACTTGACCATTTCCATCATTGACCATGTCCTGCATTTCACCTTTACGGTAACCGATCGATTCCATGACAGCTCCCTGATATTCTTCGGGAGTATCAATTTGAACACGTTCGACAGGCTCACTAACGACTCCGTCAACCTCTTTCAAAATAACTTTTGGCTTAGAAAGTTGTAGTTCATATCCTTCGCGTCGCATGTTCTCGACCAAAATGGACAAGTGAAGTTCACCACGACCAGAAACAGTGAAAGCGTCCGGAGAGTCTGTAGGCTCTACACGCAAACTGACGTCTGTTTCCAGTTGTGTCATTAAGCGTTCTTCAATTTGACGTGCGGTAACATATTTTCCCTCGCGACCCGCAAATGGGCTGTTGTTAACTAAGAACGTCATTTGAAGGGTTGGCTCATCAATTCTTGGAATTTCCATCGCTTCCTGGTGTTCAGGCAAGCAGACAGTCTCCCCGACGTTGATGTCTTCCATACCAGCCAATGCAATAATATCCCCTGCTTTTGCTTCTTCGATTTCAACACGCTTCAAGCCAATGAAACCGAAAAGTTTGGAGACACGGAAGTTCTTCACAGAGCCGTCTTTCTTCATCAGGGACACTTGCTGACCGACTTTGATCGAACCATTGAAGACACGTCCCACTCCAATACGACCAAGGTAATCATTATAATCAAGTAATGTTACCTGGAATTGCAATGGATCTTCCTTCGTATCTGCGGGAGCTGGAATGTTGTTCATAATCAATTTGAAAATTGGGTCCATTGTTTCTTGCTGATCCTCTGGTTCGTCTCCAGAAGTTCCATTCAATGCAGAGGCATAGACGACCGGGAATTCCAATTGTTCATCGTCGGCACCAAGTTCAATGAATAGATCCAACACTTCATCCACCACTTCATTAGGGCGAGCATTCGGGCGGTCGATCTTATTCAAGACAACAACAGGAGTCAATTTTTGTTCTAACGCTTTTTTCAAAACGAAGCGTGTTTGAGGCATACAACCTTCATATGCATCAACGACAAGTAGAACACCATCGACCATTTTCAAAATTCGTTCTACTTCCCCACCAAAGTCGGCGTGACCTGGTGTATCAAGAATATTTATACGCGCATCGTGGTAATTGATGGCGGTATTTTTAGCTAAAATCGTAATGCCGCGTTCTTTTTCCAAATCATTAGAGTCCATAGCGCGGTCATCGACATGCTCATTATCACGAAATGTTCCGGAATAGTGTAGCATTTGGTCGACCAAAGTCGTTTTTCCATGGTCAACGTGGGCGATGATCGCTATATTACGAATATCATCTCTGTGTTGCATGAAGCACACACCTCTTTCGTATCACAAATTATTCAACCCTTCTATTATAACACAGATGTTATTGTGTAGATACAAGTTTAACATAGAGTTAATATTAATATCACAAGTGTTATTAAGAAGGACATACAAAAAATACCAAAATCCCTTCTTTTTTCCTTATACGTAGTTATAAATAAAAGACGTCTCGTTGCGTAAACAATACATAAGCGAGTAGAATAAAGGATAGTTTGTACTTGGTATCATTATGTCTTCTATAGTGCCAAGTATTCAGTATTGAAAGAAATTGGGTGTAGTAATGAAAACAAGACGTATGGGAGATTGGCTTGAAGTCGTCATCCCTCATAAATGGGAAGGATACACGATAGAAAGAATTTTAAAAAAAGAATGGAACGTGCCAAGAAAGCTGATGCATAGTTTCCGCTCTAATCGAGAAGTTACCTTGAATAATGAAAACCCCCATTGGAAAACAACTAAAGTTAAAGCAGGGGATCAATTACGCGTACGTTTGTTCCGGCCCCAACCGCTTGAAGTCACTCCGACCTTCATGGATATCGACGTAATCTACGAGGACGATCATATTCTCGTTGTCAACAAACCCGCCGGTGTTTTCACCCATCCGAACACACCAAAAGACCATAATACCCTCGTCAACGGGGTTGCTTTTCACTTCCAAATGAATGGCATTGAAGCGACACCGAAATATGTCCACCGCTTGGACCGCGATACTTCTGGGGCTATTCTTTTCGCAAAACATGACTTAGCAATTGCTATGCTAGGGAAAGAACTTCAGGAAAGGAAAATAAAGCGGACATATCTCGCCTGGGTACACGGCAAAATGAAGACATCTCGTGGAAAAATCGAACAACCGATTGGGAAAGATCGTCATCACCCTGTAAGAAGACGAGTATCCTCTGGTGGTCAACATGCCGAAACCCATTATGAAGTTCTATTTTATGATAAGGATAAGGATCTTTCACTGGTTAAGTTACAGTTACAGACAGGCAGAACCCATCAAATACGTGTCCATCTCAGTTATATAGGGCACCCACTACTTGGCGATGATATGTACGGAGGAAAAGGTAGTATCAACTACAAGCAAGCTCTTCATGCAGCGCGCCTCACGTTGATCCACCCTTTCACCGAGGCAGAAATACACTGCTTAGCTATGCCTGCCGATCACTCTCCTTTGTTTACAAAACAACAGGTAGAAGCTTTGAGCAAACACGATTAAGGTGCTAGGGAAATAAAATCATAATAAGATCTCACCCCCAAAGCATAAGTCGATCATCATAGTAACATTTTTTCGCCGTAGGGAAGAAAACCATCAAAGAATATAAAATCTCTTACCATTAGAAAAACCGCTCCATATTCGGAACGGTTTTTCTAATGCTTTTAATTTGTAATGGAATCATATAATACATCATATTTCTCAGCACAAGAGAGATCCAGTTCAGTCAACCCTTTCGCATTCCACGAGGTGAGCTTAAGGGTGACCATCTTGTAATCGATACTGATAAACGGGTGATGTTGAATCTCTTCGGAGTACTCAGCAACATTGTTGACAAATTGTACTCCTGTCAGAAAATCTTGGAACCGATATCTTTTGGTGATGAATTTTTCATTCGACAATTTCCATCCATTCAACTGAGCGACACGATCTTTCTTTTCTTCTTCTGATAACAGCTTTTCTTCCATAATTCATCCCTCCATAATTAAACTAGAGACATAAACTCCTTAAGATCGCCTAAACATAAATCAAGTGCGTGTTCCCAGAATTCTGGTTCCTCCACATCGACACCGAGATGTTTTCGGGCCAAATCCTCCACAGTCATCCGCCCTGTATCTTGTAATAAAGCAATGTATTGCCCTTCGAAATCCCGGCCAATTTCCAAAGCTTTGGAGTATATACCCATACTGAATAAGTAGCCAAATGTATATGGGAAATTATAGAACGGAACATCAGTAATGTGAAAGTGAAGCTTAGACGCCCAGAAAGTAGGGTCATATTCTTCCAAAGTTTCCATATAAGCTTCTTTCTGGGCTTCCGTCATCAAAGTATTCAGTCGTTCTGCAGATACGACTCCTTGTTTTCTTTCTTCGTAAAAACGAGTTTCAAACAAGAACCTTGCGTGTATGTTCATAAAAAAAGCTACACTACGTTGAACCTTGTCTTCAAGAAGGGTCAACCTCTCCGCTTCATCAACAGCTTGTTTAACCGCCGCATCCGCGACAATCATTTCTGCAAATGTAGAAGCTGTTTCTGCGACATTCATGGCATACCCCTGGTTGAAGATCGGCAAACCATTCATGACATGCTGATGATACGCATGACCAAGTTCATGGGCGAGCGTGGCGACACTGGAAGGACTCCCTGAATAAGTCATAAATATCCTTGTTTCCCCACTATCAGGAAAACTTGTACAAAAACCTCCCGGCTGCTTTCCTGGTCGATCTTCCGCTTCAATCCAACGTTTTTCAAATGCCATTTCCGCAAATTCAGCCATTTTCGGACTGAACTTTCTAAATTGTTGAATGATGAGTTCTGCGCCTTCTTGGAAGCTCATTCGATTCTCTGTTTGTCCAATTGGGGCTTCGACATCGTAAAAGCTCATTTGATTAATGCCTAACTTTTCAGCCTTTTTCTTCATGTATGGAATGTAATGCTTTTTATATTCCGTAATGGTGTTCCACATGGCGTTTAAGGTTTTCTCACTCATGCGATTATATTCCAATGGTTCTTTCAGCACATTTTCCCAACCGCGGTGTTTATATGTCTGTAGTCTGAAACCAGATAGATGATTCAATGTTTCGCTGAAAAGATCAGCATCATTCCCCCACGTTTCTTGTAACTTCTCAAAAGCTTCTTTTCTTACGTTACGATCGGAGTCATCCAGCTTATTGGATGCTTGACCAACGGAAAGCTTTTCTCCATCCATGGTGATAGACAACTTGGCGACAATACTGTCATACATTTGTCCCCATGCATGGTATCCATCCACGCTCAGGTCGTTAATCAGTGATTCCCTTTTCACTTCCAGTTTGTCTTTAGCAAGTTGTCTTCTTTCGTCCAGAACAAAAGAAATGACTTTAAATGGCTTTTGATTAAGAATGGACTTCCAAACATCGTTATCTACTTGTACAAAAACCTGATCCAGTTCTGTAAGAGCATTACTCAGACGTGCGCCTAATTCACTCCTCTTGGATTGCCAAATATTCGCCTTTTTATCGTGCACGTTCTGTGCACTTAAACAACTGACAAATGCTCCGAATTCACTCAACTCTTTCGTGACTAGCTGCACCTTATCAAGAATTACGGATAAGTCCTCTGTTTGGTCTGTGTTTCTAGGTGGAGTGAAGGTATCAATGAGTTGTTCCAATTCATCAAGATTCTCTTCTGTTTTATGTACATACTTCTTTAACTCACCGGAATCACTTCCGCCTTCAAAAATGCTATCCAGATCCCATGTTAAGCGATAATTCGCCATACGCAATCCCCTCTCCGTTATGTAAAATCTTCAAAGTCTATTATCTCTCCTTATTATATCAGAATTTTCGTACCTTCCGAATCCTACTCCCTATTACTAATTTATAATGCTCGCAATTTGTCAAATTTGGTTGAAATAAAATTGATATGTTATTGTAATAAAAATGAAACCTTTCTGACTATTCAATCGTCTTAATAAGTAGAAGAAATAAACCGCCCGCTTTGATTGTTATTTCTAATATTTGAAAGGGGACTCAATATGAAAAAAAGAATTGAGTATGATGCGACCGAGATTGTTAGTGTAGCCGGAGGTTCTGCCTTTTTAACTTTTATCCTTTACTTAACTATTTATATCCTATAATTTATTTGTAAACGCCCTCCATGATGGAAGGCGTTTTTTTATTGAAACTGTTCTATTAGAATTACTGTTTTTTTCTCCTTATAATAAGACATACACGAACATGCAGAAGGAGGAAGCTTTATTGTTTTACAATCATCAGGGTTACCAGTCTATGTTGAAGGAAGATCATATCACATTCGGGCTTACTGTTCCTATGGATAATTACGATCAATCTCCTCCCAGCATGAGTGAACAAGTAAACAGATCCATACTGGCAGAAGAATTGGGTTTTCATTGCTTATGGTTACAGGATGTCCTTTTAGAAGATCCTACATTTGAAGACCCAGCCACCGGTCAAATTTATGACAGTCTCATTTATCTGACCTACTTAGCTTCACATACCAAATCGATCAATCTCGGGACAGCAGCTTTAGTCATGCCGCTGCGTCACCCGTTAAGGACAGCGAAAGAAGTAGCAAGCATTGAAAATCTTTTCCCTGAGCGATTAATGTTCGGTATTTCTTCAGGCGATCGGCGAAAAGACTTTGAAGGACTGAACATTCCCATTATGGAACGTAGTGAATGGTTTCGGGAAGCTTATTCCACTTTTAATGAAGCAATTTATAAGGAATTTCCTAACCTGAAATCACGCTTTGGGACATTAGAAAAATCCAACATTGTTCCTAAGCCTGCGAAACGTATTCCAACATTCATGACAGGTTATTGTCAGCAAACATTGGACTGGGTCGCTGAACATGGAGACGGATGGATGTTTTATCCTCAGCGTCCTGAACAGCAAAAGAGAACGATTCAAGAATATCGCACAAAAGTTAAACACTATCATGGCGACGTATTCCGTCCATTTATCATGCCGTTACCATTACAGCTGGAAGAGAATTCAGATGCACCAGTAGAAAAAATTCCTGCCGGCTACAAAGTTGGGCGAAATGGTCTCTTGCAACTGATTGAGCAATATCGCTCGATCGGAGTAAATCACTTGATGTTCGGTTTATCTAAAAACAAGCGACCAGTAGCAGAAGTTATGCAAGAACTCGGAGAAGAAATTCTCCCCCATTTCCGTAACCCTTAATCTCACAACGGATAAATAAGGAGAATTAGAATGAACAAACCTGAAATCATGCTATTAGGTACTTTTCACATGTCCATGGACCCTGCAAAAGTGAATGATCAACAAGAAGAAATTCACCAAGTAGTCCAATCCTTAAAAAAGTATCGACCAACAAAAATCGCAGTGGAAAAATCTTTTTTAATAGAAGAAGAGTTGGACCGGAAGTACCGTGAATATCAGCAGGGTCAGTTGATCCCAGCATACGATGAAGTCGAACAATTCGCTTTTCGTTTAGCTCATGAAATGGAATTGCCAGGGGTGCACCCGGTCGATGAAATCGTAGATATGTCCAATCCATCCTTAAACCAGGTGTTCGAATGGGCAAAAGAACACCAACCTAAACTTTTTAAAGAAATTCTAAATGTCCAAATGCGCTTAAAAGAGAAAGAGCAGGACCATTCAATCAGAGACATTCTTCATTACGTCAATGACCCGGAATATATAAAAGAAATGCAAAGAATTTATATGAAACTCACTCGTGTCGGCGACCGCCAACATCAAATCGGAGTGCAGTGGATAAAACAATGGCATCACCGTGACTTAGCAATTGCTGCAAATATATCAAGGATAACCAACCAGCAAGACAGAGTCTTAGTTATGATCGGCGGAGATCACTTGCACTTACTTCGTCAATTTTTAGAAGATAGCGGTGATTACCACCTTCCATATGTACAACCCTACCTTACTAAGTAGGAAATGGAACAAATAGCTGGACTTCGGAGCAGACCCACCAGCAAGATTTTATAATTTCATGGACGACAAAAACCCAGCCTTGAAGGCTGGGTTTTTTGGTTAATCTTGATCTGGTTTATCTTCAAGAGCCTCGAGTGCCGAACGCTTTTTCTTCTTCTTCCGTACTTTCCACCGTTTAATGTGAATCGTACTAGGCTCATAATCATCCGACTCGCGGATGTCGGTATTAGATGCTCTCATGAACGACCATGCCAATAAGAACATAATGAACAGGAGCGGGAATCCTCCCACAATACTTGCCGTCTGAAGTGTATCCAGCCCACCCAGGAACATTAGCGCTAATGGCATCAAGCACAACGCAAATGCCCAGAAAAGACGGTTCCAGCGCATCGGCTCTCCTTCTACGTTTTTCTGCACCACAGAAGCTAAAATATATGAGGAGGAATCGAAAGTTGTTGCTAAAAAGATAATAGCTAATACCGTAAAAAGCAAAACCATAAACTTAGCTAAAGGCAGCTGATGAATGATTTCTATGATTGTTGCAGGAGCACCATTTGCATCCATAAACGCTATGGCATCAAATTGGCCTGTCAATTGCATATACAATCCGAAGTTCCCCATGACACCAAAGAACAATACACAACCTAGCGTTCCATAAATCATTGTTCCGAGTACCATTTGACGGATCGTTCGCCCTCTGGAAATTCTGGCTACAAATAAACCGACAAATGGCGCGTAAACTAACCACCAGGCCCAATAGAAAACTGTCCAGTATTCAGGGAAGCTTGTCTTTTCGAATTGACCTAAGTCCCCGAATGGTTCCATCCATGTCGCCATTTTAAAGAAGTTATCAGCCAGAATACCAAGTGAGTTGAATGTGGTTTCACTAATGAATTTTGTCGGGCCGAAGATGAAAATAAAAGCTAACAAGAAAATAGATAGCCAGAGGTTTACGTCACTCAGTACCTTGATTCCACGTTTAAGACCAGAATAGGAACTGATTGCAAAAATAATGGTACACAGCAACATGATTACGGTTTTCATTCCTAAATTAGCTGGAATACCTGTCAAACTAGTAATCCCCTCAGCGATCATTGGTGTTCCAAGAGCAAGAGTCGTTCCTGCTCCCCCAAGCAAGCCAAACATAAATAGTACATCAATGATATTACCTAAAGGACCGTCGACAGATTTACCTAAGACAGGGCGCACAGCCTCGCTAACTTTAAGCACAGGTTTTTTTCTTACATAATAGAAATATGCAATCGGTAGTGCTGGCAGGGTGTAAATCGCCCATGCTATCGGCCCCCAGTGAAAAATACCATAAGCGGAGGCCCACTGGATCGCCTCTTTCGAACCAGGTTCTATACCAAATGGAGGACCTTGATAGTAATACACCCATTCAATAACTGCCCAATATAAGATACTAGAACCAATACCAGCAGCAAATAACATCGCTGCCCATGAAAATGTATTGAACTCTGGTTTCTCCCCTTCGTCACCCAATTTGATTGCTCCATTTTTGCTAAAGGCAACAAAAACCAGAAACGCAAATATGACAAAACCCATGATCATATAAAGAACGCCAAAATTCTCAGTCATGAATGTGTTCGCTTCTGCTACAAACTCTTTCCCTGTCTCAGGGAATAAGATGAGCGGTAACGTCACACCAAGTAAAAGAATTAATGCTCCGATAAACGTAGGCCAATCAATTAGTTTCATTTTCAAATGATATACATCCTTTCTACTTCGTCGATATTTAGTTTGTTCCTGTAACAAATAAATAATGCAATCTTACGAAGATATGTAGTACGGGAATTAAGACACAAGCTTCATTGTAGCATGTAGACAGAAGGCAAAAAAGGATGTATACCTTTCCCCCTGCTTTAAAAGGCGTACAGGAAACAGTTTCGAAGTTTGACATGTGGAAACAAAAAGAGGAAAGTAAATGAAGGATAAAGTAAAAGGAACGTTTGGAAAACAAATTATTCTTAAAGGGGATTGCTGGATGAGCGATAAGAAGAAGACATGGGATGATAAATTAAACCCGTTATATTTTCCGTTATTAACCGCCTTCCCGATTGGAGGATGGTTGTTATTTAAGTCTCCCCCAATGACAGGGGTTGAAATCACATTACATATTATTACGTTTCTGTTCTTGATTTTTTCTGGCACGGTGGAGACATACAGTGAAGAAGCGAAACAGCAGGTGTTCGGATATATCTATCTGTTATCTGCATTAATCTTCGGGGGAATCAGCCTTTTCCGTTGGCTCATTTAAGTCAAATAAAAAACAACCATGGTAAAATCATCGGAATCAGAATAATGATGGTTACAACTAGCCAAGCACTAGGGTTTTCACTTATTAATTGTTTACGATAAGACATTGTCCATGCTAATAAAAGCAAAAATGTCATCACAATACTTCGCAAGTGAAGTTCACCGTCTTTGTTATTCATAAAAATATAAACTGCCCCCTCTAGGACAATCAAAATACCAACAAGGATATTAAAAATATGGGTAAACCATCTACTCATTAGTTTTCCTCCTTTATAAATACGTAGGTAATCATATCCTTTCCAAGTATATTACAACCTCATCCGTTAAGAAAGTAACAAAAATTCAAGCCTAAGCAGGATAGCAAAAAGCTCCCCGCCCCATTCATTTCCTCTTCATAGTTCTCGAAGGGCACCTTCTGGGGAAAAGGACCTTAACGAAGGAATAGGTGTTTTACTCACAAAAAATGAAGGTAGAGGAGAAATCTCCTCTACCTTCGATCATGTCATCACCGATTATTTCGGATACCCTAAAATCGTTTTCACTTCCAGATATTCCTCAATTCCATAATCGCCCCATTCTCTTCCGAATCCAGATTGTTTATACCCACCAAATGGAGCTGCAAAATCAACTTCTGCATCATTGATCTTCACACGACCTGCTCTGATTCCAGAAGCCACTTTTGTCAACGTTTCTGTATCTTCACCAAATACGTAACCAGCTAACCCATACTTGGTATCATTTGCAATTTCAATTGCTTCATCTACGGAACCATAAGTTAGAATACATGTTACAGGACCGAATATTTCTTCTTGTGCAATGACCATGTCATTTTTAACATCCGTAAACACAGTAGGTTTTGCGTAATAGCCTTTTTCCAATCCTTCTGGCTTTCCGGTTCCACCTACAAGCAGAGTGGCACCTTCCTCTTCCCCTTTTTCGATATACGATTGAACAGTATCCCACTGTTTCTGGGAAACTAAAGGACCAACTTGGTTATCTTCACGTGGATTCCCAACGGGGAATTCAGGCAAGACTTTCTTGACAGCTTCTTCGAAAGATTCTTTCATAGCAGAAGGCACTAATACCCGTGTAGCCGCTGAGCAGACTTGCCCAGTGTTTTTGGCAATATGAGATACTGCTGCTCGTGCTGCTTCTTCAACATCAGCATCTTCAAGGACGACAAGTGGTGACTTTCCCCCCAGTTCAAGTGCTACATTAGCAATCCGTTCAGACGCGTATTGCATTATTTTTTGACCGACTGCTCCGGAACCAGTAAAGGAAACGAAGTCGATATCCGGATGAGAACTAATGCCGTCACCGATGACAGATCCAGAACCATTTACTAAGTTGAAAGCACCCTTTGGCACACCGACTTTATCAAAAATTTCTGTTAAGATGATGGCAGCGAATGGTGTCAATTCAGCTGGCTTGGCGACGACCGGGCTCCCTGCAGCAAAAGCGCTGGCAATTTTTGTTGATATCTGATTTGTGGGGAAATTCCACGGTGTTATCAACCCACTGACACCAGTCGTATCTTTCATCACTGTGTGCCCTCCGCGGTGTTCGATAAAGGAAAAATTTCTGAGAGATTCAGCTGCTTGGGAGAAATGGTTGTATCCCATCGTATAGTGCACATTCTCAGAGATTGTCACAGGTGAGCCTAACTCTTCAGTAATCGTGTCAACAATTTCCTGTTTACGGTTCTCATACTCTGCTGCTATTTTTTCTAGTAACTCAATTCTTTCTTCTTTTGTTGTTTGTGAAAATGAAGGAAATGCAGCACGTGCCGCTTTCACGGCTTTATCCAGATCTTCTTTAGTACCGAGACTGATTGTACCTATCACTTCTTCTGTAGCTGGATTAATAACTTCTTCCGTTTCGTTACCTGTAGATTCTACCCATTCACCATTTATATAATGCTTTAGATGGTTTTTCATATAATAGGATCTCCTTTTTATTAGAAGTTTTTATTTTTTCGTTACGGTTAGAATGTAACCTTATTTCAACCTTGTGAAACATCGATAAACTTTCCAAACAATTCCGGCTCTACTATAATTATGACTACGATAAGGAAGGATGATGGAAATGGATTCTAACAATCAACAAATAAAACAATACTTAAACACGAATGAGGATAAAGCTCGTTTGCTCGTCAGCTGCCCAGACCAACCTGGAATCATTGCCAGTATTTCAGCATTTTTGTATGAACATAAAGCTAACATCGTAGAGTCTAACCAGTTCACCACTGATCATGAAGAAGGCGTATTTTTTTTGAGAATTGTTTTTGCAGCGCAGGATATGAAATCCAAAGAGGAGAGGTTGAAAAAGGATTTTGAAGCACTTGCAGAAGAATTTCAAATGACTTGGCGTATGACTTTCTTACATGAATTGAAGAGAACCGCGATTTTTGTTTCCAAAGAACTTCATTGTTTGCGTGAGCTTTTGTATGAGTGGGAAAGTGGGGATCTCGTCACTGAAATCCCTTTAGTGATTAGCAACCACGAAACCGCACGAGATATTGTCGAATCTTTCGGCATTCCTTTTCACTATATCCCAGCGAACAAAGACATTCGTGAAGAGGTGGAAGCAGAGCAATTGAAATTATTGGAACAATACAATATCGACGTGATTATTCTTGCAAGATACATGCAAATTCTCACACCAAACTTTGTGGAACAACACCCATCGAAAATTATAAATATCCACCATTCGTTCTTACCCGCGTTCATTGGTGCCAACCCGCATAAGCGTGCTTATAAAAGAGGTGTGAAGCTGATTGGTGCAACATCTCATTACGTGACAGACGACCTTGATGAAGGACCGATCATTGAACAGGACGTCATTCGTGTAGACCATCGTAATAGCGTCAACGACCTAAAGAAAAAAGGAAGATTGATTGAACGGAGTGTTCTGAACCGCGCTGTCAAGTGGGCTCTCGAGGACAGAGTCATCGTTCACAAAAACAAAACGATTGTCCTGTAATTTTTCAGTGGAAATATAAAAGGATGAAAGAAGATTTATGAAAACTAGTTAGGGATGGACCGAAGTAGGTGGTCGATCCCTAACTCTAATTCAAAAACCGTGCTCCCTTCGATGATCAAATCGTTTTCACGAGCCTCCCCCGTAAACAATCCAGCAAAAAATTTACTCACTTACATAAAATGTGGTAAACCCTTTCATTGAGGTGAGTGTATGATTCATATTGTAAAAACGAAGGAAACCCTTGCACAGATTGCCAGAGACTACAGAACTCCATTAAGAGATATTTTGGCCGCGAACCAAATCGCCAACCCTAACCTGATCTACCCAGGACAACAAGTGGTCATCCCTGGATTACCAAACCCTGCGGATCTCCCCTATCAGATAGAAGTGTCCATAAACAACCGTCGTCTCCGGTTGTATAAAAGTGGATCCTTACAAAAAGAATATCCTATAGCTGTTGGACGCATGCTTCAAGGCACTCCTACAGGGAACTTTATTATTATAAATAAAGCTCCTGAACCGGGAGGACCATTCGGAACAATGTGGATGAGTTTATCAAAACAACATTATGGCATCCACGGAACCAATAACCCTAGTTCGATCGGTAAAGCTGTATCGAAAGGATGTATCCGCATGTACAATAAGGACGTAGAAGAATTATCCAGGACCATCCCCATCGGTACTTCCGTAAATATACTCGCCTGATATTAGTGCCAAACCTATAAATATATAAGCAAACGATATATGCATCTGTAAGAACATAAGTAATCTTTACGATGATGTGCATTTAAACCTCATGATTTGCTTTAAGAATTTTCAAATGAAAAATGGAGCGCCTCCTGAAAAAACAAAAGCGCTCCATTTTTCATTTTCTCTCTGTATTACTTGTAACTTCCGTACCTTTCAATGCCTGAGTAGCTAGCCGATCCGCCTCTCGATTGTCCTTTCGTGAAATCACTTCAAATGTGGGGGAAATTCCCATCTGTTCAATTTTCTTTTCAATACGCTCTGCCCAGTCATTTAAAGATGGTTCCATCGTAGGCCATTCATCATTTAGTTGGTTGATTACCACTTGCGAATCTCCAATAAAAAGAACCGGTATATGATGGACGCCCAAAAGGTCTAATTCTTGGAGAGCCAAATGGAGAGCTGCATATTCTGCTTCATTGTTAGAAGCAAGTTCCTCTACCGCAGCATTTTTTCTTAAACGCATGGACTTGCCATTTTGGTCGTAATAAATGGAACAACCCAATCCTGATTTTCGATCTTCGATATTAAACCCACCATCAAAATATACGGTAATATCATGGGGTTCTGTTTCTAAATCATCCATATACTTTTGGAGATCCTTTCTTTTCCAAGTCGTATCATACGTATCTATGAAGGTTAAATTTTTGGCCCTTCCTGTCTTTTCTAAGTCATCTGAAATCAAGAGTGCTTCCCCTATGGTCATTTCCTCTGATTTGAAGAAAATTTCCGTTTTTTTCGGTGTTTTATATGTAACCTCTATCCTAACTTTCATAATGAACCTCCTTCTACACTAATTATTTACCTTTTCTGACCTCCTTATTACTATATCTTTCTAATGATTACCTACAACGATTTATAAAATCCTGTAGCTTTCCCCTCAAAACCAAAGTGACGATAGATATCATGTGTATCCTGTCTTTCTTCCCTGTTTCCACTGTTTAGCATAATCGTCTTTGCCCCTCTCTCCTCTGCCCATTGTTCCGCTTTTTCCATCAACCCTCGCCCGATGCCATTTCCATGTTTCGATTTTTCAACGACAAATGCTATGATGCGTACATGAGATTCATCTGTGTGATAGGCTTCACTGTAACACATTCCAATCATGCCGTTCAGCCTACCATCTCCTTCCCATACGAATGTCTGAAAATCATCTTTTTCTAAAATCCTTTTCATTCTTTCTTTCATTTGTTTCCCGCTCGTAGGATACCCCAAATCTCCCATCAACGGCACAAGATCTTTCGCATCCTCTATCACTGCTTTACGTATCATGATTCTCCTCCTTTTTCTACTCCAACAAAGTTCTTATTACCCTTCATTCCAATAAAGCTCCCTATTCTGTAAGACTCAGTTTCGAGACTTTTTATGGGTGGATAGGTGCGGCGGGGAATAACTCGCTTTCCGCGGGAGCGCGGTGAGCCTCCTCAGGCTAAAGCCTTGCGGGGTCTCACCAAGCACTTTTTTCCCGCAGGAGTCTCGCCATTCCCCTCTGCACCTTGCGAAAATCGATTCTCGAAACCACTCCAACAAAAAGTAGGAATTTATGGGAGTGGGCTGATGAGAATAAGGTACTCCCATGATGGAAACCTTGCTATAGAGCGTTATATTCCCCCATAGGACAAGGATGCTGGAAGACGCTCCTTCCTGGTAAAGGGATTCGTTTCTCATTAACTTCGAATGGGGTGGTGGAGAAGTTGCGAGACTCCCGTGGGAGAAGGAGGTAGGCGAGTTCCCGTAGTACGGCAGACCGCCCGAGGAAGCTCGCCAGGTCCCCCACAGGAAAGTGTTCAAATGCTCCATCGTCCTGGTAGACTCGACTGGCATAAGCAGAACATCAACGGAATGTGCTTTTTCATTCCGTTGATGTTCTGCTTATGACGCGGGTGTCTGGACGATGGAGCTAGACGAGTAGCTTCCCCACCACTCCTGACTCTTCATATGGCAACAGATCTATTATCTCGAAATCGAGTCTTCCAGGATACTGCCATTTTGTTTAATATGTAATTAGAATACTGAAAAACCTGAAGATCCAGGGGGGACCTTCAGGCTCAGGGTACATTTACTTCGGGACATTTTCCTTTTGCCGCAGCTCAACACGTCTGATTTTCCCAGAGGTCGTCTTTGGCAGCTCTTTTATGAACTCTATCTTTCTTGGATACTTATATGGCGCAGTCAATTTTTTGACATGACCCTGCAACTCAGTGACCAGTTCTTCATTAGCTCCCACCCCACTTTGAAGAACGATAAATGCTTTGACAACATTCCCTCTTACTTCATCCGGACTTGCCACTACTGCACACTCCTGTACTGCTTCATGTTTCACAAGAGCATCTTCCACTTCGAAAGGACCAATGGTATAGCCAGAACTAATGATAATATCATCACTACGGCCCTCAAACCAAAAATAGCCATCTTCATCTTTGGTCGCCTGATCACCCGTCACATAATAATTCCCTCGTCTCGACATTTTTGTACGTTCAGGATCTTTATAGTATTCCTTGAATAAAGCCGGGGTGTCCAAATGTACTGCAATATCGCCAACCTCCCCTGGTTCCACAGGGGTTCCCATTTCATCAATGATCTCTACTTGATTGCCCGGAGTCGGTCGCCCCATGGATCCTGGGCGAATTTCCATATCTTTCATAATACCGACAAGTAGTGTGTTTTCCGTCTGACCGTAGCCGTCACGAACGGTAACATTAAAATGGTTTTGGAAGGTGTCAATGACTTCGCGGTTTAATGGCTCACCGGCTGACACAGCACTATGAAGCCCCTTCAGCTTATATTCGTCAAGATTATCCACTTTCGCCATTAATCGATACTCTGTAGGTGTACAACACAGAACATTGACATGATGTTCATCCATTAAACTTAGATATTTTTTCGGTTCAAATTTCCCTTGATAAATAAGTCCTTGAGCCCCTGTCCCCAGTACAGAAAGAAATGGACTCCAAATCCACTTCTGCCATCCAGGTCCAGCAGTTGCCCAAACCGTGTCGCCATCCTGAATTGCAAGCCATTTATCAGCGGCAGTCTTTAAGTGTGCATACCCCCATCCATGTGTATGAACCACCCCTTTGGGATTACCGGTCGTCCCAGAAGTGTATGATAAGAATGCCATATCTTCTCGGGAGGTATCGGCTAAATCAAAGTCTTCCCTATGGTCTTCCATTAATGAATCTAAATCAAGCCACCCTTCTTTTGGACCACCGACAGAAAAAGGGATGAGTTTTTTAAATTCCTTCACCTCATGGAAGCGATCGGTGTAGGGATAATAACTGACAACTGCACTTACTTCTCCATGGGTAACTCGGTATTGCAGGTCCTTCGTACGGAGCATTTCAGAACTCGGAATAACGACGAGCCCAGCCTTAAGAGCAGCTATATAAACCTGGTAGGCTTCAATTAATCTTGGAATCATTACAAGTACTTTGTCGCCTTGTTTGAGACCTTGTTCGCAGAAAGCGTTTCCAATTCTATTCGCATTCTTCATCAACTCATCATATGTAACACTCTTTTGTTCACCTTGTTCATTTAACCATAACAAAGCTTTACGTTCTGTCCCTTGTGCATACTTTTCCATTTCAGAAACAACATTGTATCTTTCAGGAGCGATCAATTCTTCTCTTTTCATTGTTCATTCCTCCTTCTTTTGTGAGCGACTGTTCAGTTTGTCCCATTTCAATTATAGCAAGTTTTCTAAATCTTTCAAATACTATATTGGAGGACAGAAACATCATTGACCGCATAAAATTGACAGATTATTAAATCTATTCATATAATACCAATAACCATGAACGAGGAGTGAGCCCTTTGGAAGCACATCCTGAAAGAAAACAGGAAAACCTGAATCGATTTCATCTGCTCGTCGTCTCATTAATTATGATCTTAGCTTTTTTCTTCATTTCTATGGTTACAAATAATTTCAATTATACAGTGGCTTCCGTAGTTACTGTCCTCGTCATCAACTTTTCTATTATCAAAAAATCCATTCGTCCCTGAATAATAGATTTGTGACCCCGAGGTGCTAAAAATTTGTCTTGACGTCCTTTTTCACCATAAGCATTCTTAAGGCCTCGAGTGAGGCGTCACTAGAGATAGAGAAAGTCGATCTAACAGGGAATCCTTTTTTATTTTTCCAGTAATAAAAAAACCTTTGAATCCGGATATATATTATCCTGCTTCAAAGGCTTTTTTCGATTGCACGTCTCCTTTTATGCAAGACGTTTAAAGTTTTCGCCGAGAATTTCGTTCATAGAGTGAACCGTGATGAAAGCTTGCTCATCTATTGCTGTCATATATTTTTTCAGACGTGTATAATCTTTTCGACTTAAGATTGTTGTAATGACCTCTTTATCCTCCTGATTGAAGGCGCCTTTTGCCTGATGGATCGTTGCTCCTCTTCCAAGCTGGTTGACGATGAAGTAACGCACTTGTTCACTTTCACGGCTAATAATCACGATTTCTTTGTTGTCTTCAAATTGTTGTAGCATATAATCAATTACTAAACCATTCAATATGACACCGAAGAAAGCGTACATTCCTACTGTTGGGCCAAAAAGGAATATAGACGATGTTGCAATAGCGATATCAGAGAACAGAACACCCTTTCCAACTTCAATGGAAAAGAATTTATTAAGAATCATAGCAAGAATATCCGTACCTCCGGTGGAGGCTCCCTGGTGAAATACCAATGCCATTCCTGAAGCCGCAATGATTTGTCCGATAATCAGTTGGATTAATAAATCATCGCTCAGTGCTTCCTGCATTGGGAAGAAAGCTTCCAAGCCCCATACCATGAATGATAGAGCGAAACTTGCGTAAATCGTCTTCATCCCAAATTGAAAACCTAAAAATATGAAACCAACAATAAAAAGTATAATATTTAAGATAATCATAATCATTCCAAGTGAAAGGTCTGGAATGACTTTATCCATAACAATTGACAGTCCACTAACTCCTCCAGTTGCTAAATCGTTAGGGGACAAGAAGAAATGGACGTTAACAGCCACTGCAAGAGCACCTATATTCATCAACAAAAATGACCATATTTTTTTCAGCATCAGAAAGCCTCCTTTTATGCGGAAATCACGTATAATTTGTCGAACGAAAATTGTAGTACAATCGGGATTATAGAGCCCAGAACACGGTTTGTAAACAGCTTTGATCCTAAAAAAATATATATTTCCATGTAAGCGATTGAACCTAGAAAATTCGAACAATTAATCTTCGGGAATGAGAAAAAAGTTCGAATTTTCATGAATATTCACTATTTATAGGGAATCAGATAGATTTATGAAGATAAAAAATCCGTTAGTCTATTTTGTCGTAAATACTCTATTTACATAGCCATTAGTCCCTCTGAAAAATAAAAATAATAATCATCATAAACTACTAACATTTAATTAAAAAAATCATCATCCTGTAATAAGGATGATGATTTTTTATTCTTCTTCTTTTTTTATCCTATTTGGGGAGAGTCACTGTGACTGTCGTCCCTCTTCCCTTTTGACTTTCATACGTAATTTTACCGTTCAAGTCTGAAATGATTTTTTTTGTCACCATAACCCCTAAACCTGTCCCTTTTTCTTTGGTAGTAAAGAAAGGTTCTCCGATTTTAGCCAATTCTTGGGGAGTTAAACCAGGACCGTTATCTTTAACGGAAAGCGTTAGTTCTTGGGTTGACATTCGAATAATAACCCGAACTTCCCCTCCTAAATCGACAGCATCGATTGCATTTTTCACCAGGTTAATTAAGATCTGATTTAAGCGTTTTGGTTCTGTTTCAATATTATCTTGTATAGTGTCACACTCTAATAAAAGATAAATTTGTTTTTCGTTCGCTTCCGGTTCCAGTAACCTCAGCACATAAGACACTAATTGTTCAGGGTCTACCTGCTCGAGCTGTATGGAAGATTTTGGTTTAGACAACATCATGAAATCCTGCACAATAGCTTCAATCCTATTTACCTCATCAAGGATAATCTCCTGATAATTATCTCTAAGCTCAGGGTTTGCTGCACCGATTTGCAGAAATCCTTTGATTGCCGTCAAAGGATTTTTAATTTCGTGGGCAATACCTGCAGACATTTGGGTAATCGTAGAAAGTTGCTGTGACTTTTCCTTCAGTTCTAACATTTCCTTATATTCAGTTACATCTTCATGGATTCCCAGAACATAGGAATGTCCATTGTATTCAACAGGGAAACCTTTCGTTCGAATCCACTTCATTCGATTCTCTGAATCTTTTATACGGTATTCCACTTCATTTTCCTTAACGGACATTTGATCAAAAGCCTCTTGTAAGGCACTCTGATCAGCCTTATAAACATGTCTCATTAAAATTTCCGGATTAAGAAAAGCTTCTCTTCGAGAAATTCCGAACATCTTTTGAAATGATGGACTGACATAATGTAATTCTTTAAAATCCGGTTGGCTAATCCAAAAGACATCTTTGATATTATTAGCTAAAAGTGCAAACCTTTCTTCCGATTCTTTAAGTGCTTGTAAGTGACGTTTATATATTGTAATGTCCTGAACAAAGACGGTGATTCCTATTTCTGTCGGATGTACAGTCACCTGTACATTTGTATCGGTATTGGGAATGAACCCTTCAAACTCAACCGTTTCTTGGGTTTCCATCGCTCGTAAATATTGTTGAAAAAAATTATAATGCTCATTAACCGGGAAGATATCCCATAACTTCTTGAAATAGTTCTTTAAAAAAGAGAAACCTGTAACTTCTTCCATTTTTGGATTAGCATAAGTCAATTCCCAATCGTGATTGATTAAAGCGAGTCCATGTGGGAATTTATCCACGAGATGACCCATACGTGTTTTTAGCTGTGTGGACTCTGCATGAGATAAATGAGTCATTCTGCGCGATGAATGATTACTGATAGGTTCATTTAATGGAAGAGGCTTATTCTTTTCTTGGTCTGAAGACAGAGGGCTTGATTCCGAACAAGTAGACTCTTCACCCCTACCTTTTAACGAGAAAGCAATTTGTCCATTAGTAAGGTGCATCATCTTGCATTGATATTTTCGTGAGCTGTTCTTATCCATCAGCTGAACAGACTCTTCCTGTAACCCTTCTGTCAAAAGTTGATGCAACGCCCTCTGCAGGCGATGCTGTGCGGTGTGACGGAAGGATCGGATCCAATGGGAGAACGACATTTCTGTTTCTTTAATTTGCAGAGTTCTTTGCATTTCTTCATTAAGGGTAACCTTTTGCATCCGCAAATCGAGTAAACACGCAGGTGTACCATTCAAACTCAGAACATCTAATATCTCTCCGCTATGAACTTGGTCAGAATACCTCTCTTATCACCAATATTAAGACCTCTTTCCTTTTAGCCGTTCAATATTTTCCAGTACGGTTTTCATTATAACGTAACAATATCTAATTTTGAATATTTTCAAACGATTTAACCTTTATTTTTCGTTATGTTACATAATACGAGTATATAGACGAGCTTATGACTATTTTCTTGGATTAACCCTCGATGCTACGCCATAGTGTCAAAGATGCATAGCTCATATAGGGATGCCATTCCTTGCTCCAAGTCTCCATTTGTTCATATGACGGTTTTTTATCCATATCGAAATATATTTTGAGGGCGTTTTGAATTCCAATATCCGCTTTTGGTAAAAGATTCTCCCTTCCGACACCGAACATCAGCCAATTTTCAGCCGTCCACGAACCGATACCCCTGATTTTCACCAATTGTTTCATTATCTCACTATCCGCTTCCATTGCTAGTGCCTCTAAATCCAATTCCCCTTCAGCAATTAGGCGTGAAGTGTCAATCACATACTCTGCCTTCCTTTGGCTGAACTGTAATTCTCTTAACTTTTCATATGGGATTTCTGCAACAGTTTCAGGGGAAGGATAAAACCATACCCCTTTCTTTTTCATTCCAAATGTTTCTACAAACCGTGTACTCAACGTGTAGGCAAATTTCATGTTCAATTGCTGGTGAATAATAACTTTCATCAAGCAATCATAGAGATGAAAATCCTTAACGATGGGTGTTGCTGGGTGAGCGTGGAATAATGATTCTAGGTTTGTATCTAAGAAATGATCATGTACTACTTCCAAATCTTTATCCCATTGAAACAAGTCTCTGATATAGTGAAGCAACTCTCCCTTAACTTCTTCATTATCACTTGATACTTCAAAAACCGGTTGTGAGGTTGTACCCAGTCCCTGGACACGGACGATATGGAACTCATTTCCCATCTTTACCGGCACATCCACCCAACGCTCAGCACGGTCTAAATGAGTTAATGGGTCGAATGCCCATCGAAGTAAGGTATAATCAAAATCATAAAAAGTATTCGCTTTTAACTTTTCTTTCCACAAACAGTTTTTCCTCCCTTTTTCTTACGAATTAATAATTATTTGCAAAGAATGGGAATAATTTCTCATAGTACTTGTAAATATATTTCCTTTTTTCTTCCAACCAAAACATCTTTCCACATATATTACCATATATCTACACACTATGGGTTCCGACTTCTCTCAAGCCTATCCTCTTTTAAAAAGGTCCCTTATCCAGAGAGATATTTGATCGTTTTTCACAAACAGACCCAAGGAAGATGGGAAATTTTCATGAATGGTAAGCTTTAGAGCCTAAGGACATGGTCTTTAAAAACAGCAAAAAACCGCTCAAAAAGAGCGGTTTCCTATAGACAATACATTGTTTGTTCTAATGTCAATTTATCTTTGAGAACATTTTTATTTCCTATGAGTTTTTTTAGTCTCTCCGAAAATAAGCCCGTTTCCAATACTTTTCGCGCTGAGAGGAGTTATAATCCACACTCAAACTGTTTCGCTAAAAGAGTGCAAAAGCGTTCCCTACTTTTTCTCAACAAAATTTCAGGCACAACTGTAAAAACGCCCCTTATCCCCAGTAGACAGGTTAATTTATAATCCCCATACTGGTGCCGGCACCATTTGTTTTATCATTAAATCATTCAAGCTGCCAAAACGGTAGCCTCTCTTATTCAATTCATCAATCAACTGAGAGAGTGCTTCTGCATTATCCTGGGAAACAGTGTGTAGAAGAATGACGGCCCCAGGGTGGATTTGATCTATCACACTTTCATAAGCATATTCCCACCCCCGCTGTTTGTTCGTTTCCCAATCAACAAATGCAAGGGACCAAAAAGCATGAGTGTAGCCAAATTCTTCCGCCCATTTTAACGTCTTCTCATTAAATGTTCCTCTTGGTGGCCGCATGAAGGTCATTACCTCCTGATCCGTTAATTCCTTTACTGCTTCGTTCACGCGTTCCAGTTCTTTTTCCATCTTCGCTTTAGACACTTGTGTGAAGTCTGGGTGACTCCATGAGTGATTCCCAATCAAATGGCCTTCTTTTGCCATCCGCTTTAATAAATCAGGCGCACTCTCAATGTAATGCCCGGTGACGAAAAAAGTCGCAGGCACTTCTTTTTCTTTCAAAATATCGAGCACCTTTCCTGTATACCCTTGTTCATATCCATTATCAAAGGTCAAGTATACGACTTTATCACCAGAAGGATCCACATAGAACCCGTCATACTTTTCAAGCAATGGTCCATAACGGCCGACATCTGGAACAGAGCCATCATTCTTTTTATTAAAACCCCATCCATCTGCAAACACCTGGGAAGGGGAAAAACAAAGGCTCGCCACCATGATAATAGCAATATATACTTTCCACATAGAAACCACTCACTTTTTTCTTAGTATGTGTTCAGTCTCTGTGAATATAAAAAAAGATAAGTGGGAAAATTACCCACTTATCTTTTTATAAGAATAACGAAGCAGCCCACCCGAAGATAAATAGCGGTATATTAAAGTGTAAAAAGGTTGGCACACATGTATCCCATATATGATGGTGCTTACCATCAGCATTCAGTCCGGAAGTCGGGCCAAGCGTACTGTCAGAAGCAGGAGACCCTGCATCCCCCAATGCTCCAGCTGTTCCAATCAAAGTCGCTGTCGCCATTGGTGAAAAACCTGCCGTTAAACAGATGGGAACAAACAAAGCTGCCAAAATGGGAATGGTAGCAAAAGAAGAGCCTATTCCCATCGTAACGATCAAACCGACAAGTAATAGTAAAAATGCAATGATCGCCTGATTTTCTCCAAGGTAATCAGAACTCACTTCCACCAGAGCAGAGACCGACTCCGTTTCTGTGAGTACGTTGGCATACCCTCCAGCTATTAACATGACAAAAGCGATAAAACCCATCATACTTATCCCATCATTCACGATTTTGTCGCCTTTATTATATGGAACAACTCGGAAAACAAACATCAGAATGATCCCTGCAAGTGCGGCTAAAATCAAATTCTGCCATACGGCCTGAATAACTAACGTCACAACAATAGAAACAAGCGTCCATACGTGCTGCATATTAAAGGTGGGCGTTTCCACTTCTTCCTTTCCGAACCCTAATCCTTCGCTAGGATAAGAAGGAAGTTCACGCCTTTTTCTATACGTAATAAAAATAGCAATTAACAGTCCGATAATCATGCCAGAGCCAGGGATAATTAACGATATTGCAATAGAACTTATGCTAAGATCGAGACCATTACTACTCATAGAAGATTGGATTGTTTCGTGAAATAACAATCCAAACCCTACCGGAATCATTACATAAGGTGCTTTGAGACCAAACGTCAAAGCTGAGGCCACGGCTCGCCGATCCAATTTCATTTCATCAAACAATTTTAGTAAAGGTGGAATTAAAATAGGTATAAATGCAATGTGTACAGGTATGACATTTTGTGAAAAAGATGCCACAAGAGCAATAACAAGAACAAGAATCACACGCTTATCTTTTAATACGCGTAACAAATACCCCACAAGTAAAGATGTAATTCCTGTATAACTAATCGCAACGGCGAAAGCTCCCAATAATATATAACTTAAAGCCACACTTGCCTGTGCTCCCATGCCACCTACAAGCATTTCTAATGAACTAATCAAAGATTCCCCGTTCATTAATCCAGCAGTAAGTCCAGCAGCAAGAATGGCGATAATGACGTTCACTCGTAATAAACTCAAGACCGTCATTACGAGGACAGATACAACAACTGCCCATGCCATAGAACATTCTCCTCTCCCTCATTTTCATGCATTAGCGATTTACCATGATAAAGCACAAATGAAAAAAAATCAACCCTCCCAGAACAAGAGAGTCAATTCTGAATAAAAAAACTTATTTCATATTACGCTCTAACTCTTCCAACATAGAGATCAAACGGTCGATATCTTCGACAGAGGTTTCTTGTGGATCCAATTTCTCAATTCGCCCCATCACTTCAGCGAGACGTAATTTAAGATCTTCCATTCGTTGTTGCTGTGACATCGTTATTCAACCCCCTTATGATTTCATCCATGGTTTCAACCCTGTTAATCTTAGTACATGTGTTGCCTCCTGTCTACGAAGGAGAAAACAATATTGAAAACATGCTATAATGCTCCCATAGTTAAGTGAGGAGGCTAGTGCTTATGACAATAAAAGAATTCACTGATTATATAGATGACCAAACGATATTGAAATTAGTGATCATTGCATCCATCCTATTCGTCTCTGTACTTTTTTTCCGAAAAATTATCCATTCTTTTTTTATGAAAACGGATTTTATCGAAGAGCGGAAGGAAAAGACACTAGAATCGATGTTAAACTCAATAATTAGTTATACAGCAGTGATCGGCTTTATTTTAATCGCCCTCAATGAATTCGTAGAGATCGGTAATTTACTAGCTGGGGCAGGCGTCATCGGAGTGATCGTCGGTTTTGGAGCTCAAAGTCTGATTCGGGATTTTTTTGCCGGACTTTTCCTCTTATATGAAAAACAACTCCACAAAGGGGACTTCATTACATTAAATAATACATTCCATGGAACGGTAGAAGACATCGGCCTTCGCTTTTTGAAAATTCGACAATGGAGTGGGAAATTATTAACAATAAGCAACGGACAAATCAATACAATAGAGAATTACAACATTGACCATATGCGTGTCATTGAAAAAGTGACGACTAGCTTTTCGCAAAACCCGAAAGTTACCTGGGAGGTCCTAGAAGAAGCTTGTAAACGATTGAATGACGAAATGCAAGGGTACTTGAAGAAGGATTTAACAGATAAACCTATGGAACCCTTTCAAGTGTATGGCATGTCCTCTTTGAACCAGGCACATCGTGGTTATGAATTCACCGTTATTGGTCTGGTGGAAGATCTCGTTTACTGGGCAGCGGCAAAAAAAACGCGCCTGATTCTTGCTGAAGTGTTGTTTGAAAACAACATCTCCATGGCAGAGCAGCGCGTAGAAATGAACTCATTCAACAGTCGTGACAACAAGGATTACTTCACTTCAAATGAAAAACTAACATGATCTTGGATTGGAATCCATGCTCCAATTCCTTGTCTCGTAACATTTTTGACATTCAATGTTTTTTTAGAACCTTTTAGTTGGATATAGACATCCCCAAATGTAACTTCCCCTTTTTCATTAACGGCAGGGGCGTAAGCATGAAGGATTCCTACTTTATTTGTTGGAACGCCATATGTGTTATTCTGCTTCGTTCCTTTGCCAATGACCGTGTTAAAAGATAAGGGAAGTTTCGTATTCTTTTGTGCCTCTAACAAAATAAGCTTCATCATTTGGTCACTGTGACTGATTCTTGACGTTAAACCACCTTTGATTTGTTTCTCCTCTTTCTGCACGTAGCTTAGCTTTTCTGTCTGCTTGCCCCCATGATTACTCAATTCATTCGTGTTAATCTCCTGATATTCCCAGTTAATATTCGTTTCTTTAGATTCATAAGCAAGAGGCCATCGCCCTAAGAAAATCTCTCCCCGGTACCCAATGGCAAATGGAGAAGGCTTCAATGAAGTTTCATTTAACATCTCGATCAATTGAGGATTGGTAACACGGATATCCGTATTTTCCATCAATTCTTGTGTGATTTCCTCTGCTTCCAAAAGTTCTTGGTCATCCGTTGAATTTGGATACGTATTGTCTTTCGATATATTTAACACATGATTCGGAATCGCGCTTTCTTTTTCCGTTTTCTTATTTTCAGCAGAAATGGAACCAGCGCTTACTAACATAATAATCCCGATAAATATGATCAGTCCTAACCATTTTCTTTTCACATCATAGGCCACCTTTCATTTTTTTATATCTTGTGAAAAATGGCCCAGACTATACATGGAATTAAGAGAGCATCTTATTCATCACACGGTTCGCTTTTCCATCAAAAAACTGGATGAAAGGGCCGATTAAAACCAAAATAATTAAAGTACCAATTCCTATAGGACCACCTAAGACCAAAGCAAGAATAAGTGCGAAGGCCTCTGTCAAAGTTTTCGCTGTCGTTAAATTGAAGCCGAAACGCTTTTGTAACGCAACCATAAAACCATCAACCGGGTTCAAGGAGAATTTAGGTTGCAAATATAATGATACACCTACAGCAATAATGGCAATGCCACCGATCAGAACAGTAAATTGAAGCAAAAATTGGTCAACCCCAAACGAATCAAAAATAGTAAGCATCCAGAAGTCAATGAATTGGCCGATGACAAGGATTGTAATGACGGCAAATAAATCCGGTTTTTCTCTTGCAATCAGTGCATTCGTTAAAATAAGTGTAGCTCCAATGATCATCACCCATGTACCTACGGTAAGTCCCACCGTCTCAGTAAGTCCGACATTCACAGCGTCCCATGCACCAGCGCCGAGATCCGATTTAATCGTCAGGGTGATTCCAAGAGAAATAATCACCAATCCTGTAATATAAAAGAATGCTTTGATACTAATATTTTTCATCCTATCCCTCTTCTCTTTTCTGATAAGAAACCCTTTTCAATAATAAATCAATTTATCCAACAGCACTCTTCTCATTATACTACGGTAATTAAACAAAATGGCAGTATTCTTGAAGACTCGCTTCCGAGACTTTTGTGTAAGTGGATGGGGCTGCGGGGAATGACTCGTCCAGCTCCGTCGCCCAGACACTCGCTTCATAAGTAAAAGTAGCTTCCCAACCACCCCTGACGCCCAACAAGGCAACGAACCCCGAAAACATCTCGACACTGGGTCTTCAAGAATAGGGAGGTTTAATGACACAAAAAAAGCCTTATCCGAAGGTTGGATAAGGCTCTTTTTAGTTTACTTGCTGAGCTGAATGCACTCCAGTGTCTCTTCCACTTTAATACTATTTTGGACGGATTGAACCATACTGCAGTTATTGCGAGAAACATCTAAATTCTTTAATAGCTTATCCTGATTCAGATGATACCCTTTGATCACATAATGAAGCTGGACTTTCTCAATACGATTCGCTTCATCAGGGTTTCTCTCTACTTCAGCCGTTACCTTGATATCCTCATAATCCACTCGTTGCTTATCAAGAATCTTGCGGAATACTCCAATACTGCAACCAGCGATGGAAGCGACCATTAACTGATAGGGGCGAAAACCAAGTGTTTCGTCTCCGGAAATGTTCAATTGTCCATAATCAAACGATGTACGAACCCCATTATCTTTCAAATAAAAATCCATCATTCATTCACTCCTTCGACGGTTTGCTATCCCTTTACTTATATAATAACCTTTTCTACCAGGGAAATAACCCCCGATTCTCAGACAGAAAAACTTGTCCCCTGCTATAACTTTCTTATACTATAAGAAAGTATGGTAGAAAGGAGGTCATTCTATGGTTTCAGCACGAACAAGATTTTGGATCCTGATTGGTCTCGTGACCATTTCAGGATTTTCACAGGGAATGTTGCTTCCTTTAATTGCGGTTATCCTAGAACAGAACGGCATTTCATCGTCCATCAACGGTTTACATGCTACAGGGCTCTACATAGGGATTCTACTATCTTCGCCTTTCATGGAAAAACCGTTGCAACGCCTCGGGTATAAACCGGTAATTATGATCGGGGGAGCTTTAGTCGTCCTTTCCTTAGCCCTATTCCCTTTTTGGCAGGCGCTATGGTTTTGGTTCATCTTAAGGGTAACCATCGGGATTGGTGATCAAATCCTCCACTTTGGTACCCAAACATGGATTACCGCTACAGCTGATAGAAACAACCGGGGTCGCAGTATTGCTTATTATGGGTTATTTTTCAGCTTAGGTTTTACGCTTGGGCCACTGATGACTAACTTGCTTACATTCGGCATCGCGGTGCCCTTCTTGATTTCATCACTTTTAAGTATGATCGTTTGGCTTCTAATGTTTAGGGTAAGGAACGAAACACCTGAGAGAGACCATACCACAGCTTATGGAACAAGTTCAATGAAAAGGTTTTTAAAGGCAATTCGACTCGCATGGGTTGCATTCCTTCCTCCTCTTGCTTATGGATTCCTAGAAGCGACGTTACACGGAATTTTCCCAGTATATGGTATGAGGATCGGCCATGAGGTCAATATCCTTTCTTTAATCATTCCCTGCTTTGCTGCTGCCAGTCTCTTTTCGCAAATCCCACTCGGTACATTAAGTGATAAAATCGGTAGAAAGAAAGTCATCATGACGGTGGTGTCAGGGGGAACAGTGGCATTTGTCGCAGCCGCTCTTTTAGAGGATTCCGTCATTGCTTTATTTGCCACATTTGCTCTTGGTGGCTTATTCGTCGGCTCCCTGTTCTCGTTAGGAATATCCTTCATGACGGACTTGTTACCAAAGGAGCTTTTGCCTGCTGGCAACATTTTATGTGGAATGGCATTCAGTATCGGAAGTATTCTCGGACCCTTTTTATCGGGCTTCTTCCTTGATCTATGGCCAGGTTTATCTTTCTTTTATGTGATTGTTGCATTATTGATTATTGTATTCATAGCTACGGCTTATAAAAATGACCCCCTACTCACGGAATAGAATGAAGGTGCCCAGGCTATATACCCATCTTTGCATTCTTCCTTTCTTTTTTATTTAAAGAACAAAATCTAAAATTAATATCGGACCATCAACGTACAGAAAAAAAGAGTGAAATCACGATTAATAAAATCTGATTTCACTCTTTTTTTGAGGGAAGGGTGGAGGCATAGCCTCTTTTTTACTCGGCTAATGCTTGAGTTAACGCATCCAAGTTTTGTTTCATTAGAGAAAAGTAATCTTCCTCATTTTCAACGTCAGATTCTGTTAGAACGGACAGGTTATGAAAGCGAAGAGGTTCCGCACCGATTTCCTTCTGAATGACTTCAGCCACTTTCGGAGTGATATTCTGCTCAAAAATGACATATTTTAAGTCATGCTCTTCAGCCGTTTGGATGATGTCTTCTAAATCTTTTTGGGACGGTTCATTAGTCGGGCTTAAACCTGATACGGCAATTTGCTCAATAGCATACGCTTCTTCCCAATAACCATACCCCGCATGAGAAACGATAATTTTACTTTTCGCCTTTGTTTCTACTCGTTCATGAAAGGACTGATCTAATTCTTTCAGTTTACTCTCTAACTCTTGGAAGTTTTCTTTATAAACATTCTCTTTTCCAGGATTCAGTTCCACCAACTGGTCCTTAATGTGTTCAGCCAACTGTGATGCACGAATAGGGTCTAACCATACATGTGGATCCTGTTCCCCATGGTTATGGCCGGCATGTGCATCTTCTTCATGTGAGTCCTCCTCATGAGCATGTGCATCTTCTTCATGCGTCTCTTCCTCATGAGCATGTGCATCTCCTTCATGCGTCTCTTCCTCATGAGTTTGCTCACCTTCCCCCTCATGATTATGGACGTGTTCTTTCAAATCAATGGTTGATGCAGCTTCAAGGATGGTTACACCTTCAGGTTCGATAGATTCAGAGATTTTTTCAGCATAACTTTCCAAACCTGCTCCATTGTAGATGAACAAATCGGCTTCAGCCATTTTGACCATTTCTTTTGTTGTCGGCTCGTAGGTGTGGGCATCAGACCCTGGCGGAAGTATGGATTGGACTTCTACCGTGGCCCCGCCGATTTTTTCCGCAAAAAACTGCAGAGGATAAACCGTTGTATATATAGTAAGTGGTTTCTTGTCTGTATTGTTGTTTTCTATTTCTTCTTCACCAGACGTCTCTTCATTTCCACAAGCCGCGGTGAACAAGGTTATAAGAATAAGTAAAAATAAGATTGCTAGTTTTCTCATTACGAACCTCCTCATCATGACACTCATCAGATTATATCGTAATGATTACTTTTTGTAAACAGTAACGATTACTTTTTGATTCTGACATAACAATAACCTGCGCCTATACAACGCAGGCTATTATTATTAATGACATTGTGGGCACTTCCCATAGATTTCGAATTTGTGATTCTCTACATCATATCCATTCAAACTTTCATTAATACTATCCATCGGACAAAACTCAATCGACTTCGTTTTCCCGCAATCTGTACAAATGAAATGGTGATGATGACCATGAGTATCACAACACAATCGAAAGTGTTTTTCTCCCCCAAGTTCTGTTGCTTCTAAAAGGTCAACGTCGGTAAGCATATATAAATTCCGGTAGATCGTATCATAGCTGACACCAGGAAAATCGGTTTGAATCTCTTTCAATATTTCCTTCGCAGCAATATATTGATCTTGGTTGACGAATATTTCTAAAATTCGTTCCCTTTGCTTTGTTCTTTTATAGCCTTTTTCTTTCAGTTTCTGCAAAGCTGTCTCTACATTCATTAAGCTTCACCCTTTATCCATTGCTGAGCTCGTACTTTTTTGTAAAGAATCGACATAATCAAAATTAAAATCGCTGTTACAACAATCGTCCCGCCAGGCGGTACACTTAAGTGATAAGAAGAAAATAGACCGACAAGCACGGATGTTTCACCAAAAGCGATGGACAAACCAATGGTTTGCTTAAAACTTTTCGCGATCCTTAAAGCAGAAGCGACTGGTAACGTCATCAAAGCAGAAACGAGCAAAATACCCACCACCTGCATCGATGAAGCAATAACAAGTGCAACCATCACGATAAATAATAGATGAATCCAACGCCCATTTACGCCGGATATAGAAGCGTGTTCTTCATCAAAAGATAATACAAACAATTCTTTATAAAATAGGATAACAATCAAGACGACCAGGGTGGTAATCATCAATACTGTCCACATACTGTCTCTGCTCACTGCTGTCACACTACCGAATAAATAACTGAATAAATCCGTATTAAATCCATCAGCGAGGGAAATTAGGATGACCCCTACTCCAATTCCACCGGAAAGAATGATAGGTATAGCAAGTTCTTCATAATGCTTATATACTTTTCTTAATCGCTCGATCAATATGGCACCAATGACAGAAAACACCATCCCCATATAAATAGGATTCCATTCACTAACAGGCGATACCCTCTTTTCAAGCAAGAGACTTGCAGCAATACCAGTTAAAGTAATATGAGATAATGCATCAGCAATCAATGATAATCGACGTACAACGATGAATACCCCTAATAAAGGAGCGACGATTCCTATTAGAATACCAGTAATTGCGGCATTTTGTAGAAATTCATATTGAAAAAAACTCTCAATCATAGTGGTTCACCTCATGATGGTCATGGTTGTGAGTCAGCTGTTGAACGGGATGTCCGTACAATTGGTTCATGTCCTCATCACTGAATTCTTTATATTCCTCAGACGCCCCATGGAAATGGACCGTCTTGTTCATACACACCACATGTGTCGCGTGATCCGTAATCGTTCCAATGTCATGGGTGACCATCAATAACGTAATGCCTTGCTCCTTATTCAAACGGGCAAGCAGTTCATAAAACTCTGTCACATGTTTTGCATCCACCCCGACTGTCGGCTCATCTAGAATCAACAAACCAGGATCGCTGACGAGCGCACGTGCAATGAATACGCGCTGTTGCTGTCCACCGGAAAGCTCCCCGATATTTGAATAAGCATAATCTTCCATTCCTACAATTTTCAGAGCATCCATGGCTTTTTCTTTATGTTTTTTGTTGAAAAATTTGAATGCACCAATCCTTGAGACGAGCCCTGTCTTCACAACTTCAATGACTGTTGCTGGAAAACCTGAATTAAAACTGTTCGCTTTTTGTGATACAAACCCGATTTCCTGCCAGTCATCATATTGTTTCAGCGGCTTCCCAAATAACTGAACGGAACCTTCAACAGGCTTGACCAATCCAAGCATCAATTTTATTAAGGTGGACTTACCAGATCCATTCGGCCCAACGAGTCCAAGAAACTGCCCCTTTTCAATTTCCAGGTTCACATCTTTGACGACCCATTCCCTATCGTATTTAAAAGAAACATTTTCTAATTTTACAATCGTTCTTTCTTTCATACCCAATCCCTCACAAATAAGAATGATTACGAATTAAATTATAGACCAAGCATGGATGGATGTAAAAAAGCAGGCTCCTTTCCATTACCAAAAGGTAATCCAAGAAAAGTGCTTCACTTTCATCAGCTTTATAAACTCCTGTAGAATTTTAAGACTGGCTCCCTCTATGGACTCCCTAACCCAACTCAACATAATCCATAACGATTACGATTTAAAAACCAACCTATATCATAAACGAGGATTACTATAGAATCAAGCCCCTTGCTCCACACTCCATTAAAAAGCCAGAGCAGGTAAATCTGCTCCGGCTTCCGAATGTTATAAATATCTATTGTGGCGTTTTTCCAGATAATCTTGCAAAGCTGAGAAGATCATTGTCAAAGGCCAATATATCAAAGCAGCTGTAATGTACATCGTCATTGAGTCTACCGTCCGCCCTGCTGCAATTTGAGCTTTGTTTAAAATCTCAGGCACGGAAATCATAGCTGCCAGTGAGGTCGCCTTCAATAGGTCAAGGAACACATTTCCAAGCGGTGGAATAGCTATCCGTGTAGCCTGTGGCATAATAATCCTCCTAATTGTTTGCCAATAAGTAAACCCTAAAGCTCGTGAAGATTCCCATTGACCGTTTGGCACACTGTTCAAAGAAGCTCGATTGATTTCTGCAATGTAAGCAGCACTGTTCGTACCAAAACCGATAACAGCAGCTACTGTTGCCGGAAGTTTAATGCCTACGACAGGAAGTCCGAAATACAAAACGAATAAGTAAACAAGTATCGGTGTTCCCCGCATAAAGGATATATAAAAACGTGCGGGCCACCGAAGCCAAACATGATCAGAACCTCTAGCAAGAGCAAGAAAGAAACCGAGTATTAGTCCGATCAACATGCCGATTAACGCAACCATAAGGGTCAACGGTACCCCTTCTAGGATAAAAGGTAAATTGGACCAAGCACGCTCGGCATTAAAAAGCTTTTCGATTTGGATTTCGTTCACTTCAATACCTAACATATAAAGCTCCTTACAAATCTAAACCTTCAATTTCGCGAATATCAGCTTCTGGCTCTTTGGAAGCGTCCTTTCCACCGAAAAATTCTTTTGAAAGTTCCGTCAATGTACCGTCATCTCGCATCTCTTGAAGCACCGCATTAATTTCTTCCGTCATTTTGGTTGCTTCCTTAGGCATAACAATCGCTGAATTAGTCGGATGGAATTTCAAATCCGGATGAAGCTTTACTTCAATATCAGTTAAAGCTTTCAAAGCAAGGGATTGCAAGTAATAATCATTGATGATGAAATCCGTGTTCCCGTTTTCTACATCACGAAGATAAACATCGTTTGTCACATTACCATATGTTTTTGTTTCTGCACCAAAGTGTTCGGCAATTTGAGAAAATACAGTGGTTGCTCCACCGCCATGTGTCTTCCCTTCCAGATCTTCCAGTGTTTCAATTCCAGAAAGATCGGATTCACGGACAATCATCGTTGAATAAGAATATTTGTAAGGGTCGCTGAAGGAAAATTGCTCTTGACGGTCCTTAGTAACTTCCATGTCGTTGATAACAGCGTCGATACGGCCACTGTTAATTGCAGAAAGGAGTCCATCTACACCATATTCTTCAAACTTGAGTTCAAGACCCAGACGATCTGCCACTTCCCTCATAATTTCCACATCATACCCTGTCATTTCATCGGAGTCTTCAGGATAGTAGGAAGCAGGGAAAAGTGTACCTGAAGTTCCAACTACTATTTCTCCTTCCTCTTGGATTTCACTCCATTTGCTATCGGAAGCTTCTTCGCCTCCATCACTATTTGAACTGCTCTCTCCTTCGTCGCTTGAACCACAAGCAGCAAGGAACAAAGAAAGCACAAGCATAAACATAAGTATAAAACCTTTGCGCATTGATTTTTCCACCTTCCATTTGTTATTAGCACTTGTCTAATATAGCAACTTGACACGTGTAATATCAACTGCCTAGCTTACTTTTTATAAAATGGTTCTTTGCTACTTGAACATCGGTGGTTTCATGGTATTATAATAATATATATCAAATTATAATTATTTTAATTTGAAAGTACAGTTGATGTAAGGATAATGACTTTCATTCTCAATTATAAAAAGGAGTTGAAAATAAATATGGATCAATTACGAGCTATACTACCCAATCAGTGGTTAAAATTACCAGACCGCTTCACTTACCTTAAAGAGCATATAGAACTTATAGCAGCTATCATAAGTGGTTTTCTCATCTTGGCAGCCTGGTATGGAGAGAACAATTGGGGTACGACTGTTTACACCCTGTTATACATTAGTGCGTTCATTATCGGAGGTTTTGCTAAAGCGAAAGAAGGCATAGTGGAGACAATCCATGAAAAGTCCTTGAACGTGGAATTGCTTATGATTTTGGCAGCCATTGGATCCGCTTCTATTGGATATTGGACAGAAGGAGCCATCCTTATTTTCATATTTTCATTAAGCGGAGCACTGGAAACCTATACGATGAATAAAAGTCAAAAAGAAATCTCATCGTTGATGAATATGCAGCCGGAGAAAGCACTACTCGTCACTGCGTCTGGATATGAATGGACCTCCGTAAAGAACTTAAATGTCGGTGACCAGATTTTAATTAAAGCAGGGGAACGTGTCCCTGCTGATGGCGTTATTAAAAAAGGGCAATCCTCCTTGAATGAAAGTACCATCACAGGAGAGTCCTTACCTGTCACAAAAGAGATAGAGGGAGAAGTTTTTGCAGGGACTATGAATATCGACGGAAGCTTAGTGGTTACCGTCACAAAAAAAGCATCTGATACCCTCTTCCAAAAAATCATAACAATGGTCCAAAACGCACAAAGTGAAAAATCACCGTCCCAACTTTTCATCGAACGATTTGAGGGGACATATGTAAAAGTTGTACTACTCGTCGTTGGCCTTATGCTGTTCCTTCCCCACTTCTTACTGGGGTGGACTTGGCAAGAAACCGTTTATCGGGCCATGATTCTGCTTGTCGTCGCTTCCCCGTGCGCTCTCGTTGCTTCCATTATGCCCGCTACCCTTTCAGCTATTACGAACGGAGCCCGTCACGGCATTTTATTTAAAGGGGGCGTACATCTTGAACATCTTTCTCACCTACAGGCCATTGCATTTGATAAAACCGGAACACTAACGAAAGGGCAGCCGGTTGTTACAGACTTTATCAGCCTTGAAGAGCAGAATGACGCAAACGTTCTTTCTATCGTCGCTTCCATCGAGCAACAATCAAACCACCCCTTGGCCAAGGCTATAGTCAGATACGCCGAGAAATCAGGCGTACCATTTGTACCTGTTGATAATGTCCAGAACAGTAGTGGTAATGGGGTTACTGGGGTCTTCAAAGAGGAAACGTGGATGATCGGTAAAGCAGAGTTCATCGGTAAAGAAGCAGCTGTTACTTTTCATGGAGGGAAATTTGAAGAGCTGGCTTTAGAGGGTAAGACCGTCATCTTTGTAAAAGTGGGAGAGTCAGTCATCGCTCTCTTCGCTCTCAAAGACACCGTAAGGCAAGAAGCAAAAGATGCGATCCAATCTCTGAAAGAACAAGGAATCTATACAATCATGTTGACAGGTGACAATCCTACAACCGCCAGATCCATTGCTGTTGAGGCAGGACTTGATCAGTATATTCCCGAATGTATGCCAGAACAGAAATTGGAAGAAATCAAAAAATTAAAAGAGCACTTCAGCCATGTCGGGATGGTAGGGGACGGCATTAACGATGCACCAGCGTTAGCCGAATCAGATGTAGGTATAGCTATGGGAGAAGGAACAGATGTTGCTCTGGAAACAGCGGATGTCGTCTTAATGAAAAATGACCTTCCTAAAATCGGGGATGCAATTAATGTGTCAAAAAGGATGAACCGAGTAGTTAAACAAAACATCATCTTTTCTATCAGTATTATCATGCTCCTCATCATCAGTAACTTTTTGCAACTCCTTGATTTACCACTCGGAGTCATTGGCCACGAAGGTAGCACAATCCTCGTTATCCTTAATGGCCTTCGTCTATTAAGATAACTGTATTAAGTCAAATATACGATTTCCGCCGGGCGTGAGTTGTTCCTCCTGAAACACTGTCTTACTATTCCAAGAGGACTCCTTTTGACCATAGCAAAACAAAGGACGAAGTCATAAGAGATATCGTCCTTTGTTTTTTCTCCCCAAAATAGGATCCAAGGTCAGAGGGGTCTCCTTTTCATCCCCATGTGTCTTCCGTACGGCGATGATGGGCCATAGCATTTATCTCTCCACCTAGAATGATAACGATTCCGGATATATAGAACCAAATCATCAGTACGATTACGCCCCCTAAACTCCCATAAGTGGCAGAAAAATTACCCAAGTTGCCCACATAAAAGGAAAACATCAAAGATACCAACTGCCAACTAAATGTCGCAAAAACAGCCCCTGCAACTGTGTCACGATATTTCAACCGTTTATTGGGCGCTGTGACATATAGAAACGACAAGACAATGAAAAAGATAATGGACGAAATCACCCAGCGAAGGCCATTCCACAATGAGAGAAAACTTTCCGATAAACCAAAGAAAGAAAAAAGATAGACGCCAATCGTATGCCCCAGTACCGGAAGCAAGAACGCAATAGCAATTACTAATATCATTGCTATTGTAAGGATAATAGCAATCAGTCTTGAAACGATAAAAGAGCGGTTCTCTTCCACGTCATGGGCACGATTAAAGGCACGCATGATTGCATTAACTCCATTAGATGCTGCCCAAAGAGTACCTACAAGACCGATGGATAACAAACTCCCGTTCTCACTCCTCAAAAGAGAGGAAACGTTACTTGTAATCATATCGAAAGTTTCTGGGGGAGCATAGGTGCTCACAAACGCAAGTACCCGATTTTCATCGATATGTAAGTACCCTAATAGGGTAAGTAGGAATATCATAAACGGAAACAAAGATAGTAAAAAAAAGTAGGCAAGTTGAGCAGCCATTCCTCCCACATCATCCTCTCCGAAGCGGGTGAAAAGCTCTTTGCCGAAATTCTTGATGACTTTCATGATATTCCATCACCTCTTGGTATCAAGAAGCTTCTTTTGAATCATCCACAGCTTTAAGTTGCTGCTTCACTTCTTGATTGATTTCTCCAACTTTATTCAGCATACTCTCTGCTTTCTGTAATAATGCCAGAAGATCCTCCACTCCTTTGTTTATTTGAGAAGAAAAAGACTCGTAACTTATTCTCAAGTTGTGAATCGCTTCAGAAGGATGCTTCACGTATCCCTGGCATTTTGTACCTGCCGATTTCGACTTCTCCCCTACTAACGCTCTAGTATCTTTATCCACTAAAGCTACAACGCCCCCAATGACTGCACCTAGAAATATACCCTTCCACAATTTATTCTGTCCCATATCTTCATCCTCCTTAAAGATTATGTTTTTTCTTCATTTCTCCCAGAAGCCTTTTACACCCTTCAAGCACCAGTTCATAGACATGATTAAAATTACCTGTAAGGTAGGGATCAGGAACATCCCTTTCCACCGCTTCGGGAACATAGTCCATAAGCTTCGCAACTATTACATCATTCTTTTCTCTGATGCCCCTCAAATCTCTAACATTCTCTTCATCCATAGCAATTAAATAATCGAAATCATCCCAGTCCCCTTCTCTCACTTGCCTTGCAAACATCCCATCATAAGAAATCGAGTGTTTATCAAGAATCCTTCTTGTTCCTTCATGAGGTTCTGAACCTTCATGCCAATGACCGATTCCTGCAGATTCGACCATTATGGAATCTTGAAGTTTTTCTTTCTTTATCAGGTCCTTGAAGATTGCTTCTGCCATCGGTGAGCGGCAAATGTTTCCTAAACATACGAATAACACATGAATCATTGTTAGTCCTCCATTATTAGTGTTTCTAATTCTTTAATTTCTATGAAACGTCAAAAAATCCTTCTAATTAATAGTATTTCACACCTATATCTTCCCATTTTATGTCGAATCGAACCCAGTTTTTTATGTTTGTTTACAAATTACCTTGACATTTGTTTTAAATTTTCGGAATATTTTATATATGGACTTTATTAAAAGGGAAAAGGGGGAAAATGATGGACGAACAAAGTGCACTACACAGTTTTCTTAGTGAGCTTAGTGGTATTGTTTGGGGGCCCGTCCTACTAATTTTGTTAGTTGGAACAGGAGTTTATTTAACACTCCGTCTGGGGTTTCTTCAGTTCAAAACACTGCCATATGCCTTGCGTTTAGCATTCAAACCAAGTAAGAAAAACAAAAATGAAAAAGGAGACATCTCTCATTACCAGGCTCTCACCACTGCCCTGGCAGCCACGATCGGGACCGGGAACATCGCTGGTGTCGCAACAGCTGTCGTATTAGGTGGTCCAGGTGCTGTATTTTGGATGTGGATCACGGCCATTTTTGGTATGGCGACAAAATATGCAGAGGCTGTACTAGCTGTAAAATACCGGATAGAAGGTAAAAATGGCGAAATGGCCGGTGGTCCAATGTATTACCTCTCTCGTGGACTGAAAACAAAATGGCTTGGGAAACCACTTGGTTTTCTATTTGCTATTTTCGGCGCAGTAGCCGCATTCGGTATCGGTAATATGGTACAATCCAATTCAGTTTCTGATGTGATGGAGGCAACATTCAATGTTTCCCCATGGGTAACAGGAATACTTCTGACCGTTCTAGCCGGACTTGTTTTGCTGGGTGGTATCAAGAGTATCGGGAAAGTTACAGCCTTTTTCGTTCCTATTATGGCCATTTTTTATGTGATTGGTGCTTTAATTATACTTATCCTCAATTACGACATGGTTCTTCCAGCTCTTGGCCTTATTTTCAATGATGCATTTACAGCAAGTGCTCTCGGTGGCGGGCTTCTTGGTACCGTGATCCGTTACGGTGTTGCACGCGGAGTATTTTCAAACGAAGCCGGTCTCGGTTCTGCTCCGATTGCTGCCGCAGCTGCACGTACCGATTATGCCGGACGTCAAGCATTAGTTTCCATGACCCAGGTTTTCATCGATACGATTATTGTCTGTACAATGACAGGCTTGACAATTGTAATGGCTGGACAATATCAGGGCGGTCTGGATGGTGCTGACTTGACGTCTACATCCTTCCAGATTTTCTTAGGGGATGTTGGGGCTTATATCGTAACGATCGGTCTAGTCTTTTTTGCTTTCTCAACCATCGTCGGCTGGTCTTACTATGGTGAAAAGTGTTTCGGTTATTTAACGAAGCAGCGTTTCATCGGTTCCTATAAGATTGTATTCGTTGCTTTTGTATTAATCGGAGCAGTCGCTCAGCTGAACACTGTTTGGGTATTTGCTGATGTAATGAATGGATTAATGGCATTCCCTAACTTGATCGGACTTTTACTCTTATCTGGTGTAGTAGCTGCCGAAACCAACAAGTTCCTGAAAGTAGCAAAAAAAGAACGGCAACAAGAAAGAGAACAGCGACAAGCTGGATAATACTGGTGTTATATCGTGTCTATATAAACAAAGAACCTCTGCAAATTTGCAGGGGTTCTCTATATTTATTGGTATTTTTCTTTCTTGGATAAATAAGACTCCATCTCTTCAGCTGGTACCGGTTTACTAAAGTGATACCCCTGATAGTAAGAACATTCATTTTCTCTAAGAAAACCAAGAACTTCTTCTCTTTCGACCCCTTCTGCTACAACTTCAATTTGGAAGGCATCCGCAAGCTGAATCATTGCTTTTACGATCTCTGCATCGCTTGGCTCTGTCAGGACTCCTTTAATGAAGGCTTGATCAATTTTTAAGTAATGAATGGGAAACTCCCTGAGGTAACTGAGGGAGGAATAGCCTGTTCCGAAATCATCAATAGATAAAGAAACACCCAATGCTCTCAAGTCCTGCATCGTACGTATGCATTGTTCTGTATTTTGCATGACACTATCTTCTGTCACTTCAATTTCCAAGTACCTGGGATCAAGAAGAGTTTCACTTAAAATATTACGAACTTTTTCCGCATAATCCCGGCGTTGAATTTCTCTGGCAGAGACATTGACAGCAATCCGTTCTGGTGCATACCCTCTGTCTATCCAAACCTGGGACTGTTTACAAGCTTCCCGTAATACCCAATCATCTAATTGGGTAATGACGCCTGTCTCTTCAGCTATAGGAATAAACTCTCCAGGAGAAATCATTCCTTTTTCCGGATGCTTCCACCGAACCAATGCCTCCATCCCACTAATATAACCTGTCCGGACGTCCACTTTAGGTTGATAGTATAGAGACAATTGGTTCTTACTGATCGCCTCTCGCAAGTCCCCCTCCAGGGATAGCAGTTGGTTATAGTCACGATTCATTTCCGGCTTATAAAAAGATAACAATTGTCGACCATTCATTTTAGAATATTGTAAAGCAACATCTGCACACATGATTAAATCCGTTGATTTAGAAGCATCTGAAGGATATTGGGCAACTCCAATACTGCCCGTAATAAAGAATTGTTTTCCGAAGGAGTGGATAGGGAGACTTAACTTTCGTATAATCTGATCACCATGAGTGCGAACTTCCCGTGGAGAGTAATCGCCACAAAGTGTGATGATAAATTCGTCTCCCCCCACACGGTATAATCGACCACTTTCAGGAGTAAGACTACTAAGCCGCTCAGCCATCATTTGAATAACCTGGTCACCCGCGAAGTGACCAAAAGCATCATTGACATACTTGAAGCGGTCTAGATTACAGAAAATCACCGTAAAAGAGGAAAAACTTTCAATTATCACACTGAGATCTGAATGCAGTTTCATTCTGTTTGGAAGATCTGTCAAAGGATCATGTGAAGCCATATGTTCGATTTTACTTGTTGCTTCTTCATAAGTTGTGATGTCTACAGCACTCCCGATAAGTTCTTCCACATTTCCACTTATTCCTGCAGGAGACAAAGTAGTGTAAAATGTACGCCCTTGATAATAATGTTTATAGGAGACTACTTCCCCTGAAAAACCTAAAGAATATTTATCTTTATAAAAAAGAGAGCCATCACTTCCAAAAACCTCTTCAGGAGTCCGGCCTTTTACATTTTTTGTTGTTAAACCGATACCTTGTGCTAGTCTTCCTTCAAACATACTGTAACGAAAACTTCCATCTTCTGCTTTTATAACTTTAAATACTAGGTTGATCAAAGCATCCATCCTTTGAGAAAAGTCTTCATGAATCTTTACTGAACGTTTTGCTAGTTTTTCGGTTTCTATCAGAAGTCTGATAGAAACCGAAAAACAGTCGGAATGATTCACCTATATCATGAGCGGGAATAAAGTACCCTCTTAACCAGATTGACTCTTTTTCATTAGTTGTGAAGCACAGTTCATATTCATGGAGATCTTTTTGACCATTAAAAGGGGATCAATATGTAAAATAGGAGATTCTAGTGAGTGGCTATGCATCTGATCGCCCATGTCCTCAATCAGATCACGAAATCGTTTATTAGTATAAACAACTGTCTCAGAAGAATCGATCACAAAAAAGGGGAGCACCTTCATTAATTCCTTATAACTCGATAAATGAGAAAACGGTGAAAAAGCAAGGTGATCTGCTTCTTCACCGTTTCTATCCCTCATAAAATCAATCCAATATTTCGTAAATATATGCGCCTTAATATCCATGTACGCAAAATAACTCCCTTAAAATGACATTTAGAAATATTATACTGGAAAAGAGATTAAAATAAAAGAATGTTTACATCCATAAGATTAAACTAATGGTTGTATACACTCTTCGCCCATGTTTTTGGGAGAATTCACATAATCACTTACTTCATAATAAGTCAAATCTTCCATTGTCAGTTGTTCCACAAAATCTTTAGCTTTATGAGGAGCCCATTTCACTGGTTCAATCCATTGGTTTTGTTTTTTTCTAGGTAATATGACAGGCATCCGATTATGAATCGGTCTCATAAACTCGTTTGCTTCCTGAGTCAAAATAGTGCAAGTGAAAAGAGATTCATCTTCGCCTTCCCAGCGATCCCATAGCCCAGCAAAGGCGAACAAAGAACGTCCTGCAGGTTGAATCCGGACAGGCTGTTTCCCATTATCTGTTTTCTTCCACTCATAGAAACCATCAGCGATAATAAGACAGCGTTTTTGGCTCATCAACTTTTTATAGCTAGGTTTCTCATGCGCCGTCTCACTTCGGGCATTAATCATTTTGTAACCAGCTTTAGGTTCCTTTGACCAGGACGGAACGAGCCCCCACTTCATAAAGCCCGCTCTTCTTTGTTTTCCGTCATCGATGACAGCAACCACCTTTTGCCCTGGAGCAATGTTAAAACGAGGTTGAAATCCCTCGATATGGCTTGTAATGCCAAACTCTTTTAAAATCTCAGCCTCTTCAGCAAGCAACGTATATCGTCCACACACATAATCGCCTCCTCTGAATCTACATCTAGCAATTCCCCAACAGTTCTATAAATACACTATTAAAACAGTAAATGAATGATGTGGCTGGTCACTAAAGGAGTACATCAGAAACCGAAATGGCGGTCGATTTTATGCTGATATTGCCTGAAAGCATTGGACTGGTTCAGCTTTCTCTTTTCCATCAGCATGTCAAAACGCAGCTTTTTTTCTTTCCATTCTTTTCTATAATACGAGGAGAGTTGTGGGTCTTTAACTTCTGCAAGTAATTCTTCCAATTCGATGATTTCTTTTTTCACTACCATCTCTTCTGGAAGCATATTAGCATTTTTTAGAATTCGATAGCTATTCCTTAATTCTGAAGGCAAGTGGGTGAATTCATCTTTAGGAAGTGGTTTCCCTTTACCTGGCAGGTTGTCAAAATCCCCCTGTTCTATTGACTTTTTGATCTTTTCTTCAATTAAATGACCAAAGTCCATTTTGTTCGCTCCTTCATTTATTTTTTCTTTAAGCAACACTTTCACTCATTCTAAAATAGGTCAAGACACCGAATTGTCCCTTACTTTCGAAAAGTTATATTTCACTCAGCGTCCCGGCTCTCCATTGTTCGATCCAGTTAGGAAGGTAATCATATTTCCAAGCATCCATCGGGTAATCAACGAATACGTCTTCTCCATTTTCATATAAAGCCTGGATCAATTCATTAATACTTCCAAAATAAAAATTATATAGAAATTCATAACTGAATGGTTCTTTCGGCATGTGATGATCTTTACAGACTTGCGGATCACTATAGTTCAAATACGTACGACAAGGAATCGGCCGCACTTCATAAGCCATACACAACCGAGTCTCTGGATTCAACATCGGGCAAGGTAAATCAAGCTTCTTATATTCGAGTTTCGTTTCTGGTGCTTCATAATCCATTGCAGTAGCTTGTCTCAACTTGTCTTCTTGTTGTACAAAATAGTGGTCCCAATGTTCATATAGTGCTTTTCTCCGGTCCTCAGAAAAGTTTTCTATCGATCGAAACATCATCTTTGCTTCCATTTTCGTAATGACGATCGGGAAGTAACAACAAAAGGCACACCCCATAAAACAATTCGGTTTCATAGATGTGTATTCCTCCATACGCCCGATCTCATGATCTACTTCAGCAAGCAACCCCTTGAATCCCTTTAATATCACAGTTTCGGTATCCTGTTCACTATCTAATAAATCATCCACAATTCTATCGAAAAATTCTGGTTCAATTTCGTATGATTGGTTGATCTTTTCACAACGTTTAATAATTTCTTCATGTTTCAAAAAACTCATTTAGAAAAACTCCTCTACCAATAACTAGACCCATTATACATTGGGTGCGCCCGTTTATACCACCACTTAAGAAAAGCGTAAACAACCTTGCTCTCCTCCCGGTAAGCAAAGCTCCTCTCAATTTTTATCTATAATACCCCAAGGATAGGAAAGTGGATATATCTACACAAGACTATTGGATGATCCGAATTATCAAATGCAAACTTCCAAACTTTCGTACTACCCACGAATTTCCTCTTGTCCAACCCCCAGAAAACTCCTATGATATGAGAAGACATATAAGAGAATCTGTCATCTTTGGAGGTACGTCTACATGTTATCTAACGCAGAAATCGGTATCGATCTTGGTACTGCTAATATACTTATATACTCGAAGACTAAAGGAATTTTATTGAACGAACCGTCCGTTGTCGCTTTTAATACCGAAACGAAAAATGTCGTCGCAGTCGGAAAAGAAGCAAAAGAAATGGTCGGAAAGACGCCCCGGAATATTATCCCGGTCCGTCCACTCCGTGATGGGGTCATTGCTGATTACGATATGACAGCCCAAATGTTAAAAGAACTATTAAAGAAAGTCTCTAAGAAATCTGGGCTCTCCATGCGTAAACCAACAGTCGTCATATGCACCCCATCAGGATCCACATCTGTGGAGCGCCGTGCCATTCATAACGCTGTGAAAAGTTATGGCGCTAAAAATGTTCACTTAATCGAAGAACCCATTGCAGCTGCCATTGGTGCTGATTTGCCTGTGGACGAACCCATTGCAAACGTGGTCGTTGATATTGGCGGTGGAACCAGTGAAGTCGCCATCATATCCTTTGGAGGTGTAGTCTCCTGCAAATCCATCCGTACAGGAGGGGACGTCATGGATGAAGAAATCATTCAACACGTCCGTAAAGCCTACAATGTTCTCATCGGGGAAAGAACAGCAGAACAAATTAAAATGGAAATCGGATACGCTCTCATTGACCATCCAGAAGAAACGATGGAAGTTCGAGGACGAGACATGGTGACAGGACTACCGAAAACAATTGAACTAAAGTCCACGGAAATCCAGGGCGCCTTAAAAGAATCACTTGAACAACTACTAGAAACAATCCGTGCCACACTAGAAGAATGCCCACCAGAATTAAGCGGTGATATCGTCGATCACGGTGTAATCCTAACTGGAGGCGGAGCCCTTCTTAACGGCATGCAAGATTGGTTGTCCAACGAAATTTCCGTACCCGTACACATGGCCCCAAGCCCACTAGAATCCGTAGCCATCGGAACAGGCCGCAGCCTGAAAATGATCCAAAAACTACAAAAAGCAAGTAAGTAGAATCGAAATGCGGAAACGCATCAGGAAGCCCGACAAGTATAAGACAAACAGCGCCAGTGGAGCGCTCTTTCTCCACGGAACAATGGACTGAAAAATAAATACGGACCTTGCTTCCAAAGTCAATAATCCAACTCAAAAGCTCTCTCTTACCTTTGTAACTCTTGTTGCAAAGGTTTTTTCATACCTTTATTCACCGTTGGGTTCCGATTTTCTATAAGTTATAACAAAGTTCATCCTTTCTTTCTCAATTTTTTATGTAAACAAAGGATAACCGAAGCCTTTTGTCGAAATACCGAATACAGGAGAGAATCTTTTCACGCTTTTGGTAAAATGTTTCATAGCCACTGATTTAGTGAAAATATTAATTAGAAACTTAGAACAAGGAGTAGAATTGTATGAAATTATCCACAATATTAAAATGGCTGACAGGAGGGTGTGAAGCATTTTTAGCTATTCCTATTGCTGGAGGAGCTTTCATTTTCAGCAATGCCTGGTTACCTTTACTATTTATGTTTGTCTTCCACTTAATCACCCTAGTCATTTCTGCTAAACAGAAACGTTCTTATATTGGGAGTATCCTCGGAATGATCACTAGCGCAATTGGTGCCATCCCATTCGTTGGTTGGGTAATGCACACGGTTTCTGCTATTGTGCTTCTAATAGATGCAGGGCGTTCTACTAAACTGGAAAATCAATCATAAGAAAAACAGGGCTCAAAGGGGGAACTAAAACTGTACACGATTATTTGCATTTTCAGAGTCAAAGATAGAAACTTGGACGATTTTATGAAGATCACAAAAAAATCAGGTGAAATTCTCCAATCTCATGGAGCATTGGACCACAATATTTACTATTCCAATGAACTCACCGGACGTCAAGGATCCTTGGGATTTCTCAATTTTATTGAAATGGAAGAGGATGAAGAACTTCTATTAGGTCAGTCTTTATTCAAAAACGAAGACCATTATTATGAAATCATGAAAAATGTCGGTTCCGACGATATCATCCAATACCTTGACGGACATATTAAAGATATTGTTGAAATGAATCGTGTAGTAACTTCGAGCTTTACATCCGTTAAGGCTTCACAAGCGAATGCATAATATTATTGGAGGTGCGGAAATATGAAGATTGTTGTTTTAGGTGCAGGAGCGTTAGGGGCTTATTTTGGAGCTCGATGGCAAGAAGCTGGACATGAAGTCATCAACCTGGTGCGAGAGGGGCGAGCAGAGCAAATCGAAAAGCACGGGTTGAAATTACATAGTGAAATGGGCGATTACGAAGTCAAAGAACCAGTAATTGCACGCAGTCCTGAAGAGATCAGCAAGCCGGACCTTGTTTTCTTAGCTGTCAAAGGGTATCATCTGCACGGTACCCTGGAGTGGTTGAAAGCTTTAGTAAACAAAACAGCTAAAGTATATCCTGTGCTGAACGGCATGGAACATATCAGTATTTTACAGAAAGAACTCGGAGAAGAAGCGGTGATAGGAGGGCTATCTTATATCATTGCGACACTGGACGAAGTTGGCCATGTTGTGCATTCCAGCCAGTTCCATGACCTTGTTTTCGGCCCGCTCCACCCTTCCCAGCAAGCAATTTGCGAGGAACTTGCACTAGCCTGTAATCAAGCGAATATGTCTGGCACACTCAGTCCTAACATTTTGGAAGATATGTGGAAAAAATACATGTTTATAACAGCCTTTTCCGGTATTACTACAGCTGTTAATCAGCCGATTGGCGTTATACGCAGTTATCCGCAAACATTCCGCATTGCTGAACGAATGTTGCAGGAGATGAAAATGCTAGCCAATGCTCATCAAATCAATCTAACCGATGAGCATGTGGACACCGCTTTTGAGAAGCTGCGCGGATTAGACCATGAAATGACTTCGTCCATGCATCAAGATCGCAGGAAAGGTCTGGCCCTGGAAGGAGAACACCTTCACGGAGGGGCTTTACGATTAGGAAAGGAAGTCAATTTGCCGATGCCATACATTGAAACCATACACGCGGTAATCAAACCATATGAAGAATATCAAAAATAAAACGTTTTGTTTTACCGGAATCTCTTTATTGACCATAAAAAAATACTTCCTTTAAGGAAGTATTTTTTTATGGTATCCAACTATCTCAGGAAAAATCCCTCACAATTTATTAATCCTCACCTACGTGTTCATCCACTTTTGGCCGTTTTCCATTTTTTAATTCTCTAATGGATAAACCAAAATCCATTTGCAAATGAGGATAGTCTTTAAAATTCTCCCAATCTCCTCCCCAATGAAAACCCAGGTCCCTGGCAATTTCAACAATCTCCAGCCAGTCTGATTCACCATTTCCATTCCCGTCATATTCGGTATCCCAAATCACTTGTCCCTGATCTGTTTTTAGAGCAAAATCAATTGCGAGCCCGTAATTATGATACGATTCCCCTCCTTCCGCATAAGTAACTATATTCCCCTCTGTAGAACGACCTTGTTCATACAACTTATCTTGTCTCTCCATGGAACGATGACCTTCTGTTATGACAATATTGATTCCTTTTTCCTCGACAGTGGTTACAAGCTCTTCTTTCCGCTCTTCGACAACGGGATGTAGACTGGTCGGCATAGGGACGTCTTTTTTATAAAACAACCCTTGTGGGTCTTCAAACTGAATTCTGGTTATCAAATAATAAAGCAAAAGAGCAACAACACTGACAGTAAAAAGAAAAGTCATGATGTTTGATAAAGTGCGCACTTTTATTACCCTTTCATAGATAAGTTAATTCGAGAATACCACAGGTAGATCGATAGACAAATCATATTCTCTTACTTCTTAAAACCAATATGTGAATATCCAACTAGTTGAAGGGGATAAAAGACTGGTTACCTACGTCACACTTGGATGTTCTTTTTATATATGAATGATATAATAGAATCATTCGACAAAAATAGCGTAAGGGAGAAGAACCATGAAACTATTAAATAGAAAACCTGGCAAAACATTCTATGAAATACTCATGGTGGGGCTTGCCTCTCTTTCTGTCGCTACCATATGGAAAAAAACAGGGTATGATAGCTATATTATTTGGGGAACATGGTCGATCTTTTTTTTAGATTTCCTATACCGTCTTTACAAAAGCGAAAGCAAATGGGGATTCGTAAAAAAACACCCATTCATCGTCATTGCCGCTATCCCTCTTGATGCTGTTTTTCAGTTTGCTCGATTTGCGAGGATTATTCATTTACTGAGATTAAAATCCATAACAAAATATTATACGATGCCTTTTATCCGCTTTTTGAAAAGGCAACATCTTCTCACCGTAACAGGAGTCACATTCATCCTGGTATTCCTTTTAATCATTCCTCTAAATTTATTAGAAAACGAACTTGATTCCTATAGTGATGCCTGGTTAAGCGCTATTCTTTCGCTAACTTTTTTCGGGCGTTCTGGTTTCGAACCCGAAACTGCGGCCGGGCATACCATCTTAGTGACCTTCACCATTCTGGGTGTCATTATTCACGGACTGATTATCAGTACAGCCTTTGATTACTTATGGCAATCTTCTTTCATTAAATCCTTCAAAAATAAATTCACCAACAAATGAAAGCCATCCATTCTCTGGATGGCTTTTTCTAAAGCACCTGTTTTTATAGCTCTCTTATCTGAAAGACTCCCAAAAATCGGGAAAGTAACTCACTCCTCCTAACAAGAGCCGGATTTCGTCCAATATTTTTTATACCCTTAAAATACGTTTAAACATTCAAAGAAAAAGGAACGTTATCAAGGAAACATTTTTGGAGGTGAAATAATGTCTGATCAAAAACGGAATAGACTAGCCGAAAACGACCAAAGCTTCCAAGAAAAACTAAAAAAAGAGAAACTGGAACACAAATTACCTGATGAAGAAATAAAGAAAGAAGAGCGAGAACAGAAAAAAGGAAGCAAAAGTAAACAGGACTCTTTAACAGAAGAAGATTACGATGAGGATCTTAGACCTTAAATAAATGAGGTGAAGCATGTGACTAAATTCAGAGCTTACAGTATGGAGAAAACAAATGACAGTGTCGAAGGGAGGATAACATCCCTTTCCCATAATGACTTGCCTTCCAGTGATGTTTTAATTAAAGTCCATTACTCTAGTATAAATTATAAGGATGGGATGGTTTCCCAACCAGACAACCCTTTAGTTAAAGAATACCCGATCATTCCAGGTATAGACTTATCAGGTGAAGTCGTCCACTCGGATGATAACCGTTTTAAAAAAGGCGATCCTGTTATTGCCACCAGTTATGAAATAGGGGTCAATCACCATGGCGGATTCAGCGAATACGCCAGTATACCCGGAGATTGGATTGTTCCCCTTCCAGAAGGATTGACTTTGGAAGAAGCTATGATATATGGCACAGCAGGTTTTACTGCCGCCTTGTCTATCCACAGACTTGAAGAGAACGGCCTCACGACAGAAGATGGACCAGTTCTTGTAACTGGAGCTTCCGGAGGCGTGGGAAGTATGGCTGTTGCTATGCTAGCTAAGCGCGGCTATCAAGTGGATGCTAGCACGGGTAGTAAAGAACATGAAGAATACTTAAAAGATTTAGGCGCTTCAAAAGTTATATCAAGAGAAGACGTTTATGATGGAAATTTACGCCCCGTCGGTAGCAGTAGGTGGGCTGCGGCTGTTGACCCTGTCGGTGGAGAGCAGCTTGCCTCCCTTCTCGGACAATTAAAATACAGTGGTGCAGCTGCTGTCAGTGGTCTTACAGGAGGAATGAAAGTCCCAACACAGGTTTACCCCTTCATCTTAAGGGGTATCAGCCTTATAGGTATTGACTCTGTTAATTGTCCAATGGATACACGAAAAAAAGTGTGGCACCGTTTAGCCAATGACTTAAAAACGAAAGATTCATTCGACCGGATAAAAGTTGTCCATTCCTTAGATCAAGTACCAGAAACCCTAGAGAAAATTTTACAAGGAAAAACACGTGGCCGCTCTATCGTAAAAATGATAGATTGATGGTAGTTTATGATTCAAAGCACATACTATTGACATGCACAGTTTTAGGGATTATAATGTTTTATTAGTGCCTTAAAAAAGGTAACTCGGAAAAGAAAAGAGTGATTAGTATGAGACTGGCATTCTGCTATGTTTTGATACAGCTTAATCACACTGGATCAGCTTCGGAGCTGTAAGGATGCAATAGAGGTAGGGATTGCGTCGTTTAAGTTGCTAAAAACTACCATGTAGAATTAATGAACCGCGGCAATAACATGGACCTAGTTCCAAAAACTTGTGAGTACACACAAGTTAGCATAACTTGATATTTTCCGAAACAACAAAAGTGGATGCATCATGGTAAAACTATGACGCGGAAGCGGAACTCTAATAAAAGCGAGTTGGACGACGGTCCGGCTCGCTTTTTCCAATTCTATGAAGTTTATTCAGTCTCTTTCATGGTAATATAAGCCTTAAGAGCTAAGAAGGAGGTTCTTTATGTCACGATACTTAGATAATTTTGAACCAGAAGATGTTCGTTTTCTCATGGACTTATCCGAGTTCAAGGAATTCATCGTAGACATGTTAGGTGACACCCGGGATTCCGTGGATATCAGAATCGATTTTGACTATATTGAAGAACCCGGTGGAGCGTCCCTTGTCCGCCCTATGGTTCACCTCACAGAAGCGAGCCAGCTTACAGAAGAAAAGCAACAACATTTGCGTGATACCGGGTTTAGCATTGGTGACGAACCCTATGCCAATGGGGACTATGCGATGGATAAAATTTTCGGACCTCATTACGTTATTCTTGCGGCCACCGAAGATGAAGACGGCGCTTTCTTTACAATTGAAATGCCTTATCGCCATTATATCCATCAAAAAAATACTGTTTAAATACAAACCTCTATTTGCAAAATGGCTTGAAGTAGAGGCCTTCCTTCCCCACAACGGATGGCTTACGATATAAGGGACCGTTTGGAATGGGTGTCACTGTCCATGACATTCCGTCCACATTTTCACATTTGCATGTAATAATTTCCGGCTCATAAAACACCCCCCTCTTTTGGATAAGCGAGGGGGGTTTCTTTTCATTCGTGGATTTGTTTCACTCTCCCGACCTGACCATCTTCTAACCGTACCTTTATACCATGAGGGTGATTAGGAGATTTTGTTAAGATATCTTTAACCTTACCTCGTGTCAGTGCACCACTTCTTTGATCTTTCTTCAATACGATATCTACTTCTGCACCAATACGTATATCGCTTCTTGTTTGTCCAGTCATGTAGCTCCCTCCAATCATTTGGCTCCAAGCCTATATTACCACATTCCGTCGTTAACAGGGCCAGCCCCAAACCTCCAGTAGCCTCGTTCACGACCGTACCGGTTCCTTGTTACAAAGATGATTTCATACTCTTCAAAGCTATGGATTCCGTTAATACTTACTTCTACCAGGTGAATATTATTCCTCTCATCACCTTGGCATAAAGAAAAGCACCATTAAAAACAGGTGCCTTCCATCTCATCTGACCTATTGTGATTTTAATGATCTTAAATTGTTTCCTTTTACTGGCTATATAGACGTTTTTTTAAAATTGTACGGTGTAATTCTTATTTAGACGAGACTTTCTCCTGAATACTTCCATCTTTCTTATGAATAATAACTTGAGTCCCTTTATTATCAGCAATCTCTTTGGCTCTTTTAACTGCCTCATCTTTATTATCAAATACCTCGGATGGCTTTTTAGCATCTTCTGTCTTTACTGCCCATCCGTCTTTATGGGAAACAACATGCTGCCCCTTGTCGAGAAGTTCAGGTCGGCTTTCCGATTTATCCCGATCTTCATCTCTGCTTCTCAAAGCCTGATCACTCATTTGCTTTACGCTATTTATTTCTTTTTCATCCGCATTGCTATACCATTCTTTTGCTTGCTCTGTTGCAATTGGAATAGCCCGATTCTCGTCATATCCTTCATCAATCATGGCATTTGCTATATCAATGGCCTTCTTTCTGATCGGCGTTTCTAAATTCTTTAAGGAACTTGGATAATCTTCTGTATCCCAAGGCATATTTCCATCCTCCTCCATATTAGTCATTCATCTATACTATTCCTTCTTTCTAAAGCTCTTAAACCCGCCATGGAACTAACTACAAATTGAAAGAGAGTATAGAATAGGATACGATAAAGGAAGAATAATTTTGGGAAGTATGACACGATTCGACAACCAGATGTTATTCACAAAGGAGGTAGATGAATGGAACAGACTATGCACCCACTAGGGGATCAAGCACTCATCATTGATTTCGGGGATAGGATTGATGAGGAAACCAATTATGAAGTAAGAAAGGTCGCCAGCCATTTAGATCGAGAAAAGCCGGACTGGATGGTGGAATACATTCCAGCTTTCACCACAGTGACCATCTTCTATGACCCTTTTTACATAGCTAACCACATATCAAAGGCAAACCAGCTTCCTTATGATTGGGTTCAAGAGGAAATGCGCCATATGCTTTCTGAACTTAAAGACCATGGGCAAACTAGCCGGTCAATAGATATTCCTGTTTGCTATGGTGGAGAACTTGGGCCCGACCTCCCCTACGTAGCAAAACGGAATAACATGACAGAAGAAGAAGTGATTGCCACTCATATGGAAGGTGAGTATCTCGTCTATATGATTGGATTTGCGCCAGGCTTCCCCTATATCGGAGGCATGGATAAAAAGATTGCCACACCAAGAAGAGATGACCCTAGATTAACCATCCCAGCTGGGTCTGTAGGAATCGCAGGAGAACAAACCGGCGTTTATCCAATTGAAACCCCAGGAGGTTGGCAGTTGATCGGGCGTACACCTGTGAAATTATTCGATCCTAAAAAGGAAACACCCTCCCTCCTTCAAGCCGGCGACCGGATACGTTTTACTCGTATCAACGCAGAAGACTATAAAGAGATGAAGGAGGATGAAGAATGATCTCGGTATTAAAAGCAGGATTGATGACTACAATCCAGGATCAGGGCCGCTATGGAAATCAAAAGAACGGTGTCATTGCCAGTGGAGCTATGGATCAAGACAGTCATCGGATTGCCAACCAGCTAGTTGGTAATACTACAAATGTTCCCACAATGGAAATTACCTTGATGGGTCCCGTTCTTGAATTCCAGCAAGATACCTGTATCGCTATATGCGGCGGCCACCTTACCCCTATGATTGACGGTGAACCCGTATCCATGTGGAAGCCTGTCTACATAAAAAAAGGGACCGAATTGCGTTTTGGCCAACCAAAGAGTGGTTTCCGAAGTTATTTAGCCATAGCGGGCGGGTTTGAAGTACCGACTGTTATGGGAAGTGCTTCTACTTATATCCGGGCAGGAATTGGTGGCTACAAAGGCCGACCCCTGGAAAAAGGCGATACTTTGACCATTGGGAGACAGAGCGAAGATTCACAATACTTAATGAAAAAGCTTACCCCTTCCGATCCAAAAGAACGGTTAAGGGAAGCCCCTTGGTTTGTAGACTCATCATTCACCGATTACATTGGAGCCAAACACCCTATTCGCGTTATGCCTGGTCGGGAATACGACCTGTTTGAGACTCAAAGTCAGTATGATTTTTTCCACACTCCCTACACGATTGATTCTAAGTCTGACCGGATGGGCTATCGTTTGACCGGTTCTACTTTGAAACTTAAAGAAAAGAAGGACATTCTTTCAGAAGCTGTAGCGTTCGGCACAGTTCAGGTTCCACCAGAAGGTAACCCTATTCTCCTATTAGCTGACCGTCAAACAACTGGTGGCTATCCAAAAATCGGACAAGTGGCCTCTGTTGATTTACCAAGAATAGCTCAAATGCGACCCGGGGAGAGCTTAACCTTTGAACAAATCTCTCATGATGCAGCTCAAAGACTGCTACTTCACCATGAGACTAAACTTAAGCAACTTCAAAGAGGAATAAAAACAAAGTACTTATAAAAGGGGAGAAATACATGCACATCGTTGATTTGAATTGTGATATGGGAGAAAGTTTTGGCAATTATAGGATTGGACGTGACGATGAAATACTGAAGTACGTCACGTCTGCCAATATTGCTTGTGGGTATCATGCTGGTGATCCTTCCATTATGAAAAAAACAGTGAAAATGGCTATAGAACACAATGTCGGCATAGGCGCTCACCCTGGACTCCCTGATCTTGCTGGTTTCGGCCGTCGCCCTATGGACGTTTCCGAGGAAGAAGTTTACGACATGGTCGTTTATCAAATCGGTGCCCTTAAAGGATTCGTCGATACAGAAGGTGGAAAACTGCAACACGTCAAGCCACATGGAGCTTTATTCAACATGGCCGCTAAAGATAGTTCTTTAGCAAATGCAATCGCTAAAGCTGTTTACGATATTGATCCTGAATTGATTCTCTTCGGCCTCGCCGGAAGCGAACTGGTCAACGCCGGGAAAAAACATGGACTGAAAACGGCCAGTGAAGTATTCTCCGATCGTACCTATCAGCAGGACGGTACACTAACATCAAGAAGAGAACCAAATGCATTAATTACAGATCATGAACAGGCCGTCAATCAAGTCATACGCATGATCAAAGAAAACAAAGTACAAACCCTCCAAAATGTAGATATCGATATAGACGTCCAAACGATATGCATCCACGGGGATGGGGAAAGTGCCATAGAATTCGCCAACTATATAACAAAAGCTTTGAAAGAGTCGGAAATAGAACTCCAACCCATAGCTAAATTCATCTAACTAATAATACTACTTACTTAGAAAAGGAGCTGCCCCATGAAGGAACAATCAACTAGAAGTCTCTTGTTAGGAGCTGCATTCCTGATGGCAACTTCCGCCATCGGCCCAGGTTTCTTAACACAAACGACTCATTTTACTCAACAACTCGCAGCAAGCTTCGGATTTGTTATTCTGATATCGATTATCATAGATATAGGCGCTCAACTTAACATTTGGCGGATAATCGCGATTTCCGAAAAGCCAGCACAAGACATCGCTAACAGCCTTTTGCCAGGACTTGGTCTCCTCTTGTCGATTCTTATTGTAGCTGGCGGCCTAGCCTTTAATATAGGAAATATCGCAGGTGCCGGTTTAGGTACGAACGTCCTCTTTGGCATTTCCCCCGAAATGGGAGCACTGTTCAGCGGCATTGTCGCAGTAGCCGTGTTTCTTGTTCGGGAAGCCGGAAAAGTGATGGACCGCTTCGCACAAATCGCAGGTTTTATTATGATTGGCCTGACTATTTTCGTCATGTTTTCGGCTCAACCTCCTGTTGGAGAAGCTGTAGCTAAAACATTCGTTCCGGATACCATTGATTTTCTTGCCATTATTACTCTAGTCGGCGGAACAGTCGGAGGTTATATCACTTTTGCCGGTGGTCACCGCCTTTTAGATGCAGGGGTGAAAGGAAAAGAGTCACTACCGCAAGTAACAAAAAGCTCCGTATCAGCTATTGGTATCGCTTCAGTCATGCGGATTTTCCTCTTCCTTGCATCTCTTGGTGTCGTAGCCTCAGGATTTACTTTAAATCCGGAAAATCCACCAGCTTCTGTTTTCCAGGCAGCCGCTGGTAATATCGGGTATAAAATTTTCGGAATCATCATGTGGGCCGCTGCTGTGACCTCAGTCGTCGGTGCCGCTTATACATCCGTTTCTTTCATCCGTACATTCAGTAAAACAATTAACAAATATCACAAGTGGTTCATCGTTGGATTTATTGTCATATCAACAACTGTGTTCGTATCAGTCGGCAAACCAGTAAAAGTTTTGATTCTCGTGGGATCGTTGAATGGATTAATATTACCGATTGCCCTCGGCGTCATGTTGGTTGCTGCATATAAACAAAAAATTGTCGGGGATTACAAACATCCCCTTTGGCTCACCATTTTCGGGGTACTGATCGTTATCGCCATGTCTTATATGGGTGGTATGTCATTAATTCAAGGAATACCAAAACTATTCAGCTAAGTTTCAATAATAAAAAGGCTCAGGGTAAAAATACTCTGAGCCTTTTTATTATTGAACTCCGTGGAATAAGGAGTACTCATCCCGCCAGCCTGAGAAGAGGAAGCTCAGCTTGAGAAAAACGACCTGCCTGCTGCTTAATATGTCACAAATCAATAACTTATCGCTCGTGTTTTTAATGGAGGAAGCTTAAAATAAAAGAAAGAGTACATAAGGAGAGATTCATATGAGTTCATTAGAAACGTGGAAAAAAGTTGACGATTATTTCGTTGATCAGTTAATACCAGAAGACCCTGTCATGAACCAAATCTTGCAAGCCAACAAAAAAGCAAACCTGCCTTCTATTGATGTCTCTGCCACCCAAGGGAAATTACTTCAGCTTTTTGTGAAAATGAAAGGGGCAAAGAATGTGTTGGAAATAGGTACACTAGGTGGCTACAGTAGTATTTGGATGGCGAAGGCTCTTCCTGCTGAAGGCCATCTTACTACCCTCGAATTCAGCCCTAAACATGCAGAAGTCGCTTCCAAAAACATGGAAACTGCCGGAGTGAAGGATAAGATTGAAATAATTGTCGGACCAGCTGCGGAGTCTTTGCCCACTTTAGAAGGACGTGAACCATTCGATTTTGTTTTTATCGATGCTGATAAAAACAATAATCCGCGATATATAAAAGAAGCTCTAAAATTATCAAAGTCAGGAACAACTATATTAGTGGATAATGTTGTCAGAGACGGAAAGCTTTTAGATGAAGAAAGCAACGACCCAAGCATCAATGGAATCCGCGAAATGTTCGATCTCTTGAAAGACCATCCCCGTCTGGATTCTACAGCATTCCAGACGGTAGGAAGTAAAGGATATGATGGTTTCGTGCTGGCCGTTGTACAATAGAAAACCCATGCTGCTCCCTAGTCCCCATGATATACATTGGACTCCATTTAAAATTAGACATCTTTATCGAACAAAGCCTCTTCCTGTCTTAGGAAGAGGCTTTGTTCCACTCTGATTTCAGCATACCATAAACGACATGGTCCGTATATTCATCGTATAATTTAGCTGCTTGTCTTATGATTCCTTCTTGACGGAACCCAAGCCTCTCAGGCACACCACGACTTTTCACATTTTCTGTAGCAGCCCTAATTTCAATTCGGTTCATTCCTAGCTCATCAAAAGCATAACTGAACAGAAACCGGCAAGCTCTTGTAAGTAATCCCCTCCCTTTGTACTCTGCTCCCATCCAGTAGCCGATACTTGTTACTTTATTCTTATCATCGATTTCATGAAAATCAACAACCCCTGCAATCTTTCCATGAAACAGAACACAAATGGTGAGTCCGTCATTTTCAGCATATCTTTTTAAACTGAATTTTATATAGTTTCTCGTGTCTTCTACTTCATTAGTAAAGTTGATCCAGGGCAACCACGTTCGAATATGGTCTCTCGATTGATCTGATAACTCAAACAACTCCTCCGCATCTCTATGGTCAATCATTTTTAATGATAGTTCTTCATCAATCTTATGTACAAACAATTCTTAGACCCTCCTTCCCCACTACTATTCGACAAATTCCTCCTCTCTTCCTTCAAAAAGTACGACAGAGAATAATCTGCCGTACTTTTCAATTCTATGGTTTCAGAACAATCTTTCCTTTCGTCTTTCTCTCTTGCATCATTTCGTGAACATGGGCGGCTTCCTCCAAATCGAACACTCCACCAACAGTCAGCTTTAGGCCCCCAGTATTCACCATTTGCAATAGCTGATTCAAGCTCTTCTCAAACAAAACTGGTTTTTTCATAATTTGCGGTAAAAAGAATCCTATGACAGACAAATTACGATTCATCAAGCCGGATGGATACATACTTGCAGGATCTCCACTTGCTACACCATAAACGACGACTCGACCGAACCCTCTCATACACTTGACGGTTTCGTGAAAAACATTCCCTCCGGCCATTTCAAGAGCAACGTCTACTCCTTTTCCATCAGTAGCCTCCATGACTTCTTCCCGCCAGTTTGCATTGGTGTAATTGATTGCATGATCGGCACCTAAATCAGCGGCCAGCTTTAACTTTTCTGAAGTACTGGCTGTAGCGATGACCTTGCCAGCACCGAAGATCTTAGCCAATTGCACAGCTAATGATCCGACACCACCTGCAGCAGCATGAACAAGAACCGTTTCTCCTTTTTCCATCCTCCCCATCGTTGTTAGGACATGATAAGCCGTCAACCCTTGAAGAGGTAGTGCCACGGCTGTTTCATCCGAAACACCAGCGGGAATTGGAATCAGGGTATTTTCTTTTGTCTTCACATATTCTGAGTAACCTCCTGAACCGATCAACGTTACGACCCTGTCTCCTTTTTTGAAACGAGTAGATCCTTCGCCTACCTCCTCTACGGTACCTGCTACCTCTGCTCCTGGAATAAACGGCAGAGGGGTCGGGACTACGTACGCCCCTTCTCTCCTTGCGGTATCTGCATAGTTCACGCCAATAGCAGACACTTTCACAAGCACTTCTCCTTCTGCCAGCTCTGGCTTTGCCACATCAACCTTTTCTAATACAGAAGGATCCCCGAATTCTTTGAATTGAATCGCTTTCATTATTCTCCTCCTTAGTTCCCTATAAAGTTTGGTCTGCGTTTTTCCTTAAATGCTTGGACTCCTTCCTTGTGATCTTCAGTCGCTGCCATCATCGTTTGAGTTATTCGCTCTTGTTCCAGGATTGTCGCTAAATCTGATTTGTCAGCTTGATCCACTATTTTCTTCATCATTCCCATCGCACGTCCTGGTCCCTTAGAAAGCCTAAGGGCATAATTCATTGCCTCTTCTTCCAATTCCCCTAGAGGGAAGACGCGATTCACCATGCCCCATTCGACAGCGGTCTCTACTGGAATAGGCTCGCCATGGAACAATAACTCTTTTGCTCGATATGGCCCTATCAATTTCGACAAAAAGTAATGCCCGCCTCCATCAGATACGAGACCCACTTGTGCAAAGCTAAGGACAAACTTACTCTTTTCTGCGGCTAAAATCTGGTCACATGCAAGAGCCAAGTTGAAGCCGGCCCCCGCTGCGTACCCATGCACGACAGCAACCACAGGCTTAGCTAAGTCCTTGATCTTCAGAATTAATTGATTCAATACACCAATGTGATTATAAAGATGTTCGGCCGATGCCGTCCCCATTGTTTTCACATCACCACCAGCGGAAAACGAACGCCCTGCACCAGAAAGGATGACAACTTTCACCTCATCATTACGTTCTGCTTCCTCCAATGCTTCTTGAAGTCCAGTAATCATTTGATTGGAAAAAGCATTTAACGCATCTGGTCTATTCAAAACACAAGAAAGGACAGGACCTTTCACATCTACAGTTAAATGGTCGTTACCTAATTTCATAAATCTCATCCCCTTTTTATGATACGTACTGGCCAGCCTCTAACATTTCATCAGCAATTTTCCTGTTCCGCTCAAGTGCCCCTTCGAACTGATATTCACTTATTAGTGTTGCAACCTTCCTCAATGCCTGTCTTCTTTCCTCCCCCTGAAGAAGAGAAGAAAACAATGCCACCACAGATTTGTAAACAGTGAAGGTGGACTGTTCTATTACAATCAATGTCAACATTTCCTTCAATTCTTTCTGTGCATCATTCTGGTCAATGGCTTTTTCCGTACGCAAAACAGCTGATTCGGTGCGGTAGATTTCAATAGTGACATCCGCAAGTTTCATCAATGTTTCCTGTTCGTTTTGTATGGAATTTCCAAATGTCCGGTAAGCAGTCCCTGCCGTTAAGAGAAATAGGTCTTTGAATAACGCAACTGCTTCCTTGCACTTTTCTAACTTTCCATCTCCCCGCTTGTATTTACCTTTTTGGAGAGAGTACTCCGCTTTTTCCATCAAGGATGGTGCATCAAACTCTCCTTTTGCCGCTTTTTGAAAGAAAGCACCTGGGATTAATAAGCGATTGATTTCATTCGTCCCTTCAAAAATGCGATTAATCCTTGAGTCACGATATGCCTGTTCTATCGGATACTCTTTAATAAAACCAGCCCCTCCATGAAGCTGTAGAGCTTCATCCACGACATCATTAAGCGTCTCAGATCCAGCCACTTTGCAAATGGCAGATTCGAGTTTATGCTCATTCATCGCCTTGGCCGTTGCAATAAGGTCCCAAGACTCGTAATAACTTCCGAGTGAGGATTCTATATGGCCGGCTGTTCTGTACAGAAGAGATTCTGTACCGTAAATTTGTGCTGCCATAGTAGCGAACTTTTCTTTACTAGCATAAAAATCAGCAATCTTTCTCCCGAACTGTTTCCTTTCCTTTGTATGTTCAAGGGCCATCTGGAAACAGTGTTTAGCAGCTCCACTAGTTGCAAACCCAAGATTAAAGCGACCGAGATTAAGCACATTTAAAGCGATCAAATGCCCTTTACCAATCTCACCGAGGAGATTTTCTACAGGCACTTCACAATCCTCCATCACCACTGAACAAGTGGATGAACCTTTGATCCCCATCTTGTCTTCTTCTGGTCCAATAGAAAGGCCAGTAAAATCTCTTTCTACAATAAAAGCTGTAAAGTGTTCTCCATCCACCTTCGCATAAACAATGAACGTATCAGAGAATGCCGCATTGGTGATATAAATTTTCGTTCCATTCAATAAATAATGTGTTTCCGCTTCATTTAAACTGGCGGTCGTTTTAGCCGAAAGAGCATCTGAGCCTGCCTCCGGTTCTGTTAGACAATATGCCCCGATATATTCCCCTGAAGCAAGCTTGGGCAAGTATTTTCTCCTTTGCTCAGCTGTCCCGAAATAAGTGATCGGCAACGTAGCAATACAGGTGTGATTCGAGTGAGCGACACTATACCCGCTGGCATTTCCAAGAGATTCACCTACAATCCCTTTACTAATCTTATCAAGTCCCAGACCCCCATAAGTTTCGGGAATACTATGACCAAGCAGACCAAGACCTCCTGCTTTCCTCATTTTTTCTGCTACTAAGTCGTAATCACCCTCCTCTATACGTTTACGATGTGGGTGGATTTCCCGGGTAATAAATTGTCGAGCGGTGGCAGCAATCATTTTATGTTCATCTGTCCTATCCTCTGGTGTAAAGATAGAGTCTGAAGCAATTTCAGCTATTAAAAACTTTCCTCCACTAACCTTTTGTTTAACAGGTTGCATCTCTTACCTCCTTGATTTGCCCATTTTTATTGTTATAAGCAAGTACAGTGTCAAACAAGCCTTCCTTTGCGACAAAGTCGATTTCCTTTGGGTTCAATCCTGCTTCCACTAGTAAACGGCCAATACGACAATTCCTTAACACTTCTCTCGCTTCGCTACATCCCGTAAAAAAATGGATCGCCGTAGTCGCAGCATCGGATAATTCCCATTCTCCTTGACGAAGTAAATGGTTGATCAAGCTCCCGGCCCCATAAAAATCTTCTATCGTATATCGTCCGCTAGATCCGGAGCACACCAATACAATAGTTCCACTTTGGTGGTGGTCATTCAGAAACCTGGCCATCGCAGGGTTATTAAGTAACGAGGCTGCATACAAATGGGATGCTTTTCTAGATTGATGTAAAGCAACTGTTCCATTCGTTGTCGTCAAAATAAGGTGCTTATTTTGGATAACCGGGTTTAAGTGAGTACGGAGAGGAGGATGAAATCCATCAATCCGCTTTCCCTGATCCTCACCAGCCATAAGAAAAGGATGGGGGAAATTCTTTGCGGTTTCCCGCGCCTGCTCGGGACTATACACAGGAATTACACTGGCAGCTCCGTCTGCAATAGCTGCGGTAATGGTTGATGTAGCAAATAAAATATCAAAAACTACAACCACCTTACCCTTCAAGTCTTCCGGACGGATGTCTTCCTTTTTGAAGATGACCTGTATTTTTCCCATATTAAAGTCCTGCTGTATCTTCTGCATGAGTGATTAGATTATTTACGAATACATTCATTCTAGAAAAACGAGGATCATCTGTCTGTCCTTGCTTATAACGGTAATATATTTGCTGAACTATACCTGCAAGTTTGAAATAGGCGAATGTCAAATAGTAATGAATCTCACTACTATCACGCCCACTCTTTTCTGAATAACGTTGAATGAACTCCTCTCTCGTATAGAACCCTTCTTCAACTGTGACGGGAGGCTTACCGAGTCCAGTTTGTAGCAACTCAGGATCGTCCTTTTGAATCCAATAACTCATCGCAGCCCCTAAATCAGCGAGAGGATCTCCTACGGTCGTCATTTCCCAATCAAAAAGTCCGACCATTTTCGAAGGTTCTTCTTTACTAAACAAGGCGTTATTCAATTTATAATCATAATGAATGACCGAAGCTTCCTCGGAATCCGGTATATGATCTAACAACCATTTTTTCAACCTTTCTCCAGAAACAACATCATCTGTTCTTGCTCGGTCATAGCGTTTGATCCAACCGTAAACTTGTCTTTCCATGAATCCTTCTGGTTTCACCATATCCTTAAGCGCTGTCTTCCGATAGTCGATAGAGTGGAGTTCTACTAAACGATCAACCATCGTCTCTGAGATCTCTCTTCCCAGTTGAATAGATTTTTCTACTTCTTCTGGGAACGTTTGGTTGAAAATAAGACCTTCTCTTCTTTCCATGAGGAAAAATGGCCGGCCAATTAGTTCACCTGATTCATATAAATAAGGTTTAGGGGCAAGAGGGAACACAGGGTGGAGCGATTGAAGAACCCGGAATTCACGTTCCATATCGTGTGCCTTCGGAGCTACAGGTCCCATCGGCGGGCGCCGCAATACCACTTTCCACTTTTCCCCTACAGAAAGTTCGTAAGTAAGGTTTGAATGACCAGCTCCGAACTGTCTCACCTTCAAGGCACCAGTCGGGACTTCCATATTTTCACGCAAAAAACCCTCTATTTTTTCTGCGTCTAACTCTTCTCCCTGGCGGACTGGCCTTGTATCTTTCATGTATACCATGACAATCCTCCTTTACTTTGTTGCCAACTGAAAAGATTCAAGTGATTCTCTCATCTTTTGTGATAAAGGGCTGCTCTCTTGGTGTTCAAAATCGAAGTGGACGACGACAGATAAACCTTTAGCGACTAGTTCCCCAGAATCCTTCTCAAACATTTCCTGTTCTAAATGAAAACTAGAATTGCCGATTCTCCCAACGTGACTGCGGATCAATAGCGTCTGGTTGAAATATACCTGTTTAATGAAATCACACTTCGTTGAAGCAATAATGAAATTCCAATCATCACCAACTAAATCTAAATCCTTAAAAAAATTGATGCGGGCATCTTCCATATATACAAAGAAATTATTATTATTGACATGCCCCAATAAATCGGTTTCACAAAATCGTATATTCACTTCGATTTCATGCATTTTCTTTCCCCCTCCACTTTCCACTGTTTTATTGTAATTCTGTATTAAATGAAATTTTTGAAAGGTTTCCTTCCATGATATCCATAAGCATCGTCTGTGCCATGGTCCATGCATCCAGGGCTAATACCTTGAAGCTTTTTTTCATATCCGTCTAATGCCATCAATCATTGCAATCATTTGTTCTTTCATGACTATCGTCCTAACTTAAGAGATTACGTTTAACAGGATGCGTGCATGCCACCATCCACGACGAGGACATCTCCCGTTACATAATCGGATGCCCGACAAGCCAAGAAAAGAGCGGCACCTTTCAGATCTTGCTCAGAACCGAATCTTCCAAGCGGGGTTCTATCCAGAATGAAATTTCCTCCCTGCTCCAGTACTCCTTTAGACATCTTTGTAGGGAAAAAACCTGGAGCTAAAGCGTTCACCTGTATGTTATGTTTTCCCCATTTAACAGCTAAATCTTTGGTGAAAGTAATGACTGCACCCTTACTCGCGTTGTAGCCTACCGTTTCCATAAAGCGTGGATCTGCCCCCCCTAGACCAGCGACAGAAGCAATGTTGATAATTTTCCCTGATTTTTGATTCAACATCACCTCCCCCACTCTTCGGGACATGAGAAACGTACCAGTCACATTGACATTCATCACCTTTTGAAATGCTTCCAAAGGCATTTCAAGTGTTGGAGCTCCCCAAGTCGCCCCACTATTATTTACTAAAATATCAATTGTTCCAAAGCGCTCCACTGTTTTATTGACTACCTGTTCGACTTCTTCCTGGTTAGTGACATCACAGGCGACAGCAAGCGTCTCCACACCACAGTCGCTTTCCAGCCTTAAAGCGACTTTTTCACATGCTTCCCTTTTCCGGGAACATACAACGATATTCGCGCCTGCTTCCGCTAATCCTTCTGCAATCTGTTCCCCTAAGCCACGGCCACCACCGGTAATAAGGGCCGTTTTTCCTTTTAGATCAAACAGTTCTTTCACATGCATGATTCTGTTCACTCCTCATATTTTGATAACTCGAGTTTAGCTACTTGTCTTCTGTGTACTTCGTCCGGTCCATCTGCAAGTCTTAGTGTTCTTGAATTCGCCCATTGAGCTGCGAGAGTAAAATCTTCACTCACACCAGCAGCTCCGTGGGCCTGAATAGCACGATCAATCACTCTCAAAGCCATGTTTGGAGCTACAACTTTAATCATAGCTATTTCTGACTTCGCTTCCTTATTGCCTACCGTATCCATCATATACGCTGCCTTAAAAGTCAACAGCCGCGCCTGTTCCAGCTCAATCCTTGAATCAGCAATCCATTCCCGGATCACCCCTTGCTCAGCCAGAGGCCGATGAAATGCCGCCCGGTTTTGTACACGCTTACATAAATCTTCAAGTGCTCGCTCTGCTGCACCGATTAAACGCATACAATGGTGAATACGGCCAGGACCAAGCCTCCCTTGGGCGATTGCGAATCCTTTTCCCTCTCCCCATATGATATTTTCTTTTGGTACACGTACATTTACAAAGTCAATCTCTGCATGTCCATGTGGCGCATGATCATAGCCGAAGACAGGTAACATCCGGGTAATGCGTACGCCTTCCGTATCCATTGGCACAAGAATCATAGACTGTTGTTCATGACGTTTTGCTTTAGGATTTGTTTTCCCCATAAAAATCGCAACCTTGCATCTCGGATCCCCGGCTCCAGATGACTACCATTTTTTTTCATTGATAATGTAGTCATCTCCGTCACGTAAAATACTAGATTCAATATTCGTCGCATCTGAAGAAGCTACATCTGGTTCTGTCATTGAAAAACATGAGCGTACCTCACCATTAAGGAGAGGTTTCAACCACTTTTCTCTTTGCTCTTCATTTCCGTATCTTGCTAGAACCTCCATGTTCCCTGTGTCAGGAGCATTACAATTAAACACTTCCGGACCAATGATTGATTTACCCATTATTTCACAAAGGGGTGCATACTCGAGATTGGTTAACCCTGCACCATATGTATCATCAGGCAAAAAGAGATTCCAAAGTCCTTCCTCCCTTGCCTTCCTCTTCAGTTCTTCCATGATTGGCGGTACTTTTGAAAAACGGTCATCTTGCTGATTCAATTGCTCCTCATATAGCGATTCATTCGGGAAGACATGTTCATTCATGAATTGCTGCAATTGTTGCTGATAACCTTTCACGTTATCTGAAAAATCGAAGTTCACTTGACCTTCTCCTCCCCTCAACATACCAAACGGTTAGTATGCATATATTTTATACCTGCTATTCAGAAAATTCAACATATATGAATGGTTATTCATTAGTGTTGAGAGATAGTTGTCCAAAATTGTTCATTATTAAAAAATATAAAAAGGTCGCCTGAACAGACAAAACTTATAAGGAAAGGTTTACACGCTGGGGGTGGACGCAGCAAAACTGAAAAATGGATCTAAATCCTGGACAAAAAAAGATGCCAGTGTACGCTGGCATCTAACCGTAGGGAAAATTTCCATGGCGTGGTCAACCATGTACCTCAAGTTTCAATAAACTATCGGTAATATAAAGTATGTGTACAAATGATAATTGTCTTGGCGGATGTCCTCTACCATCCGTCCATTTTCTATAAGGGCCTAAGATTAAGTAGGTTCTAAACAAGCAGTCAACCTTTCGTTCCAAAAGTGTATAAAGGGGACATAGCCTTCAGGGGCACATCCCTATCCTCAAAAGAGTAAGTTAGTTATATATATAAACAATAAGGTCGCCCGACTCCATGGATAGCTACTAACCAAGCTATAGCAAAGGTCTTGTTTCATCGGATGGATAAACGATTATGTGTATGGCCCCCTACATTACCGTAAAATATAGAGGGTAGTAAACAATAGTCCGCACTTTATTCTCTTTTTCCCATAATGCTTCCATCACGTACAACTTTTTTGTCCCATCAAGTCCAAAAACCTCAAAACTCTTCCCTTCTAAAGTTCCTGCTTTAACCGTAGCTGTTTCTCTCTCCGTATAAGAGATTCGGTCAGGTTCCCTTGTTGAAAAAGACAAATCCACCGTCGTTCCTCTCTCTACCTCATATTCTGGTATATCCACTTCCTCTTTAAGCTTCTCCACACTGCGTTCTTTTTCAGAAGCCGTACAATCCTCTTCTTCCATGCAAACGATTATTCCTTCCAACTGGTGGGACTGACCACCTATCTCTACTTTGATTTCCTTAATCGAAGATTTCTCAAAAGCTTTCTGGTGATCTTCCGCCTCAATGAATAAATTAATGATTAGTAAACCTATTAAGGCCCCAATAATGGCGAGATATTTTTTCATAAAAATCTTATCCTTTTACAACAGGATTCATTCCCCACCATCCATTTTGCTTCCTTATTGTTACAATTTGTCCGATATGGTACGCATTATGCATAAATAAGTTGGATAGCGTCTCCCCCCAGGCTTTTAATTTTTCTTCGTTACATGACTCCAGCTCTTGTTTAAAAAGGCTCATAACCATTTGAAAGTCTGTAACTCTCTCTTCCCACCCTATATTTCCATGATTTTGAAAAGTGTCGTAATGCCTTGGTTTCTCAGGTACTTCTTCTCCTTGGAATCGGCTTAAATACCTTTCATTATAAAAGTAAAGGTGTTGGACGATTTCAGAAATGGAATGGTATTGATCCTGCTTCTTTTCTGTTGCTTGTTTTTCATCAAGGTTTTTAACAGCATAATTAAAGCAAACAAACCAGCTATTCTCATCATGTACCGTCTTTATTTGTTCGATTAGTATCTCTCTGGTGCTCATACTTTCACTCCTTCTATCCTTATTTAAGTATTAAGTACAACTATCACATCTCAAAATAAAACACTGAAATTGGAAATGGAGAGTTAGACCATATATAATAGATTTAATTATGACCCTCTCCTTTTACTCCATTAGAGGTTCAAATATCGAGAGGAGCGTGAACAATGAACCCGAACCAGGCATTACATGATTTTCTGTTGGAAAAAGCCTCCACTCTAACGGAAGAATGGTATAATTCTTTGGATAAAAACAGCACATCCGGAGTCTATGCTTCTCAGGATATCGATACGATCATTAATCTTAAAGCACAAAATTTTGAATTTCATAAGTATTTATCCCAACTTTTCATCTTAGAAACCAGTGAATTCTATGAACGAATGAACCAATGGATCACTAAAGTCGGGAAAGATCCTGGGCATATTGAGACGCCTACCCATGACATCATACGTGAATTCATCCGTGTCCGCGAACAATACTTAGATTTTCTCCCGGAATTCATTAATAAAAGTGAAATAGAGATATCCAGCTCTTTAGAGAATGAATGGGAACGTCTGTTAATTGAAGCTTTTGACCAAATCATGTTAAAAGTTACAGAAGAAAAGTCTAATCAATTTAATAAGCAAATTGAGCAACAAAAAGCAGTGATCAATGAGCTAAGCTCACCACTTATTCAACTATCAAATGACCGGGCACTCCTTCCATTAGTAGGTAGTATAGATACAGAACGCGCTACCACCATTATGGAAAACACCCTCCGAAACTGTACAGAGCAAGACATTGATGCCATTTTCATCGACCTTTCCGGTGTTTACCTCGTCGATACCATGGTAGCTCATCAGATTTTCCAATTAATTGATAGCCTGGGATTAATCGGAGTCTCTTCAACAGTTGTGGGCATCCGTCCCGAAGTAGCTCAGACAGCTGTACAACTGGGTGTCGATTTTAAACAAGTGAAAACAACCGCAACACTCGCACAAGCGTTAACCGGAGAGTCATTCTAAACTAGAACTCCCTTAGTTGGGTGTTCTAGTTTTTTATTTCTCTTATCATTCTTTTCAAAAACGGAAGGGTGAAGTTTTCATTTTCCCAGCAACCACTTAACCATTCTAACTGTTGTTCAGCAATTAGAGCCATTGTACTGACTGCTTCATTGTGACTCGTAAGAGATAGATTCAAATACACTCTTTTCATAGATGCTGAAACCTCTTTTGGCAAGGTTTGATCTAATGCTTTCAAACCAAGTTGAGCACGCTCGGGGCAATATTTCTGTAAGAGTACCTTCGCTAAGTTTACCCCGATATCATTCGCGACTTTCACTGCCCACAGGTCATTGCCACGATCTGCTGCTTTTTTATATTGTAAGAAAAAGAAAGCCACATCTTCCACTGCATCCAAAAAATCTTGCTCTGACAATCTCAAGTTTTGATGCTGCTGGTGTTTTTTCAAGCGTTCTTCTGGATCATAGAGAACCCGGATATAGTCTTTATGTATAAGCGTCTCTTCTGTAACAGTGAAGAGGTCGACATGAAGCAAGTTATCAAACACAACAATGATCTGCGGTGCTATGATAAAAATGTCATCATAGAAAATGATGGATTGATAACTCTCGAGATGTTTTTGTCTATTTTTCAAAAACTGTTCCTTCTCTTTCTCTTCCACCAATACGTAAATATCGACGTCTGAGTGTTCATCTTCCTCGCCTCGCCCCATTGACCCTTTAAGGAAAACTGCTTTTACGGATGGATCTCGCTTTAAACTGCTAGTAATTACTTCGACAGCATCATTTTGTCTCAATTTCATCCCCCCTAAAAATAAATATTACATCATCATATAATAGAATGAATTTTTTGTAAAAGGAGATTAAAAATGCCACGAACGAAATCAATAGAAATATGGACAATAGAGTTTCTCATTAACAGGATAGTTCCCTGTCACCCAAACAAAGAAGAAAATGCTATTACTTAGGTAAGCTAACTGCTTGGTAATTGGGGGAGACAATACCAGATCATTACTTATGATACCTTAGTGAAAAATCTCTTCATGATGTAGTATTCGACATTGCCAATAGAGAATTCTCAAAAGTATTTAATAATACGACAACCACAACCAAAAAGAATATCCCCACAAATCAAAAAGAAGGGAAACTCATGCGAGTTCCCCTTCCAATTTACCAACTTATCTGATTTGGCCAGTTCCCTTCATCAAGAACTTCACTGTCGTTAGTGCGGGAAGTCCCATTGGGCCTCGCGCATGAAGTTTTTGAGTGGAAATACCGATTTCTGCTCCGAACCCTAATGCTCCCCCATCAGTAAAACGAGTGGATGCATTGTGATAAAGAGCGGCAGCATCAACAAGTGCAAAGAACTTTTCTGCTGCCTCGGAATCTTCTGTGACGATTGCTTCCGAGTGCTTTGTTCCGAAAGTTTCGATATGAGCAATTGCTTCTGTTAAGTCATCCACAGCTTTTACTGCAATATCTGTGCTCAAGTATTCGTTCGCCCAATCCTCTTCGCCTGCAAGCACGGAGCCTGGAATGATATCAAGAACATACTCGTCACCGTGGACAGCGATATTGTTTTCTTTTAGTGCAGCAATTAACGCATCTTTATGATCTGCCAACCATTCTTTATGGACCACTAGCGTTTCCGCTGCGTTACATACTGCTGGACGGTCCGTTTTGGCGTTCACAAGAATATTGATTGCTTTTTCAACTTCCGCGTTTTTGTCGACGTAGATGTGGCAGTTTCCAACACCAGTTTCAAGTACAGGTACGGTCGCATTTTCTACGACAGCCTGAATCAACTTGCCGCCACCACGAGGAATTAATACATCAATGTGTTCTTTCATAGTGAAAAGCTCATTAGTCGCCTCACGATCGGTAGAGGCAATAAATTGTACGGCTTCTTTAGGGATTTTCGTTTCTGCAAGACCACGGTGCATCACTTCAACGATAGCTTCGTTGGAGTTGATAGCAGAGGAGCCACCTTTCAACACAATGGCATTGCCAGATTTCAAGGCTAGACCTGTCGCATCCACCGTAACGTTCGGGCGCGCTTCATAAATCATACCAATAACGCCTAAGGGAACGGTTACTTTTTCTACTTGCAAGCCATTATCCAATGTCCAATCCGTAAGCACCTTGCCAGTCGGATCTTCTAACTGTGCAACGTCTCGCAGCCCCTGGGCAAAATCAGCGATACGCTCCTGGGATAGGGAGAGGCGATCCATGAAAGCTTCTGTGAAACCTTTTTCCCGTCCATTATCCAAGTCTTTTTCATTTGCAGAAAGGATCGTCTCGTATTCACGTTCCAGTACGTCTGCTAAATGAAGCAATGCTTGGTTTTTCTCTTCTTCAGATAGAATCAGTAGCTTTTTAGAAGCTTTCTTCGCTTCTATTGCTTGTGCTTCAACGTTCACATTTTTTGTTAGTGTCATCAAAGACCTCCTTGAGTATTTTAAACGCCTACGGGCATGGCAACTTCTAAATGGCAAACAAAGTCTTTACGTTCGATAGCGGCTTTTTCATATGATTCTAATTCCGGTTCTGTCAGACTGATCATTTCTTTCATTTCCTCAGAAGAATAATTCACAACACCGAGGCCGATTTCATCTCCATCTAAGTCATGGATACGAACAACCGCTCCTTCTTCAAAACGACCTTTCACATGGTGAATATTCATAGGAAGCAGACTCTTCTTCATTTCGACAATAGATTCTTTCGCACGGTGATCAATGATCACTTCTCCCTCTGGCCCTGAGTTAAAGGCGATCCATTGCTTCTTCTGGTCAAGGTTTTCAGCATCTGTCGCTGTTTCGAAGTACGTTCCTGTTGCATTACCGTATACTGCGTCATACACAATGTTCGGTGTATTGGCTTTTCCTAAGAAGGAGGAAATGCCAGAAGCCATAGAAATTTTGAAAGCATCTATTTTGGACTTCATGCCGCCTGTACCGACAGCACTTCCTGGATCGCCAGCTGCAGCTTCAATTTCTGGGGTGATTTCGTGGACTTTATTGAGTAGTTGGGCATCCTCATTTTTTCTAGGGTCTGCATCGTACAGTCCATCGATATCCGATAAAATGATCAATTGGTCTGCATCCACAAGGCCTGCAACTTTAGCAGAAAGTGTATCATTATCACCGAATTTCAGACGATCGATCGTTATCGTGTCATTTTCGTTGACAATCGGAATGATGCCACGTTCAAGCAAAACATTGATTGTATTACGTGCATTGTTATAACGATCTTCATCCGAAAAGTCGCTACGAGTAATGAGGATCTGAGAACCCATATAGCCATGAGATAAGAAGAGATCAGAATAGGATTCCATTAACAATCCTTGGCCGATGGATGCGGCTGCTTGTTTTTCTGGTAACGTACTAGGGCGTTCCAGGCATCCGAGTTTACGATACCCAGCGGCAACTGCTCCCGAGGATACGAGTAAAACTTCATGACCATCGTCTTTCAATTGAACGACTTCATCTACTAATTTTTCTAATTTACGGCGACTTACCTCCCCGTGCATACTAGTGAGAGAACTACTCCCTATTTTAATTACTACCCTTTTCCTATCGTGACTCAATATATCACTCCTGTTTAGCATTTTCGCGTCTATTTGCATCGATTATTTACTGCCTACGAGTAGTCCTTCCAATTCTTTACTTAGCTCTTTGGATCGACTAGCTGCACCTTTGATCGCTTCTGAAATCGCATAGCCTCCTCCAGCATTATCGAGAGCATTCAGTCCTGCCGCTGTTGTACCGTTAGGAGAAGTTACGTTTTGGCGAAGCTCTGTCGGGCTTTCTTCACGCTCAAGCATCATTTTGGCAGCGCCAAGCAATGTTTGGGCTCCGATTTCTCGAAGTGTTTCGCGATCCATACCTTCTGCGCGGCCAGTTTCCTCAATGTGTTCCATCAAATAGTAGAAATATGCCGGTCCGCTTCCTGCGATTCCTGTAAATACGTCCATTTTATCTTCTTCGATAACAAACACTTCACCTATTGATTGAAGCAATTCTTTAGCTACAAGTACATTGTCCATATCTGTGTAACGCCCTGGGCTGATTGCTGTCGCGGATTCACGAAGCATGCTTGAAGTGTTCGGCATCACGCGGATAACTTGCTGTCCGTCATTCAAACGATCTTCCATATAGGTTGTTGAAATACCAGCAAGTACAGAGACAAGCACTTGGTTTGGTGTCAATTTATCTTTCAAATCAGCAAGTACAGCCTCAATATCTTTAGGCTTCATTGCCAAGATAAGTTGATCGATTTCCGCAAAGTTTAAATCATCTTTTAAGACAGTGCGTACACCATATTTTTCGTTAATTGTGTTTAAACGTTCTTGATTACTTCGATTGGTCACGATGATGTTCTCAGCTGGAATATTACCGGATTCCACCATGCCTGAAATCATCGCTTCAGCCATAGAGCCTGCACCTAGAAAAGCAATCGTCTGTTTAATCATTTGGGTTAATCTCTCCCGTTCGCATTTTTTGTTCGCTTTAATTAAGACGTTTTTCATCATAACACTGGGCAAAACTTATTCAAGGGGTTTTTTGCAAGTCGGGTCTATATAAGCCAATTAGTCCGTGTAAACGGTTTCACTCGGAGGTATTTCACCTTCATCGCTTCTCATCGCAAATAATCTCGTCTCATTCATCTATTTGCGCATTGGATTTTCAAGAAAAGCCGGATAATCCCAAATTGAGGGAAAAATCTGACTTTTTATCACTTGAAACACTTTCCCTTTCTGTAGCCCTGATCATATTCCCAAACGGTTCCCCAATCTGGGGCATCTGGCAGGATATAAAGAGCAGTCAGTTTATTTTTTTGAATTAGAAAAAATTACTTAGCTATCGCAGATAATTTCCAAGTCAAAAAAACACCTGTTGAATCAATTCAACAGGTGTTTTAATCTTCATTAATGAAATGGTTCAATTTAGCTAGTTGTTGATTCAGCTCTCCTATAGGGACGAAACGCGCTTTTCGGAATAACTCCTTACCTTCCGAGTAAATCAGAACAGCAGGAACTGTCATAACTGAAAATTCCCCAGCCACCTGTGGAACTTCATCAGCATTCACCTGCCTGGCCTTAACAGCGGGATAACCAACCAATAGGTCCTCTACTTGTGGTTGTAGGCCATGGCAGACGGAACATCCTGGCCGGGTAACATATACGATAGAAAGCGGAGTTTCTTGCACGAATTTGTTTAAATCTTCAATAGTTTGTACGGATTCCACTTATCTCACCTCTATTTTTTATTATACCAAGAGGTAGGCTAAAATGCCTTCTTGAAAGCTTGCCTAATTTAAGCGGTCAGGATGCATTTGTTGATGATTTTTCGTTTCCACTTCTTTAAACAAATCTTCACCAGGTGGCACTGGAATCGAAGCCTGATCTGCCTGATTCGGATTTAACATTTTTCTTAATGATTGGAGCTGCTGATTCAGATCATCCATATCTTTTTTAGTTGCGGGTCTCTTCTCCTCCTTAAGCTCATAACCGACCTGTCCATTCGGCTCAAGGGTAGCTGACTTAAGGTCCTCTATGGAAGTGATGTTCATTTGTCTTAACTTCATTTCTAACTGATCGACAGTGAAGCGTAGTTTTTTCAAGTTCTTTTCATTCAATTGGCCATTTTCAATGATAGGTACAGACCTTCCTGTCAGGAAACGCTCCACGAAATCAAACTTTACTTGTGAAAATTCCATTACCATCAATGTAAGGACAAGCACACCACCGACACCGAAGGTCACCCAGATGTTTTTCCCTGCCACCGGCTGAATCAGTAGAGATCCAATACCAACCATAATTACTGTTTGCGACAGGGTCATCTGCGAGATTGACTTTCTCCCTGCAATTCTTAGTATTATTGTACCTACAATGATAATTAATACCGCTTTCCATATCCAGTCCATATCTTTCACCTCTTTTTGTATGTTCACCTAAAAATGGGAGGATATTCTTTTATATTGATTTTAATGAAAAGTAAAGACCCACCCTCTACTTTTTAAGAAAAAAACGCGGAACAGATGAGAAAAGAGGAAAAGTTTTCGCTTCATTGTTATCTTCTATTATAATAAAAGTAATACTTGAAGCTTGGGAGTGATCTTATGTACCCCATCTATTACGGCATTGTCATCATTGTATCGATCGCCGCTTTGCTCAGCACCATCGTCATCGCTAAAGGGGTTTCCAAACAGGACAACACAATATCAGCGGAAGATGATATAAAGAAACTGAAAAGCGATGAGAATAGATCAAACAGCATTCCATTATTAACAACCATTTATTCCATCACTTTTGCAATTACTATCATCCTCGTCGGTATTTTCATATTTTGACAAGGGTTAAAAACAATAGGAGAGCTCCTAATAGAAGGGCCCTCCTATTGTTTTTTAACACTTCAAGCGTCGAACGATTCCCTGGCATGGATTTTGAGGCGTTATTAGTAGAAGATAAGTGTTATTTAAGAATAGGCTATTTTTATTTGAGAGCAGCCTATTCTTATTCAAGTATCCGACACCGCTAATCAGGAAATGAACAATGTAATTTAAATATTCGGCAATATTGGGAATCCGACACTCACAAGACTAGATCTGCTTTTCTCTCTGGGTTCACTGTTTTCATATAATAATCTTCTGCTTTCCAGTATCGGTCTAGGAATTTTTCTATTTTCTCTTGCGTTTCCTGACTTTCTCTATTAAAACGCTCCACTTTTGAACACTTTAAATAGACCACATAGTCTAAATAATCTCGCCATTCTGCCCGTTGCAGGAATACTCCTTCAATAATTACGAGTGCTTTTTCTGATTCTTTCCTCAAATGCTGGAACAACTCTTCCTGAAGTCTTTTAACATCCCATTGCAAATGATAATATTCATACCACTCCTCATAACCTGTCTTGTAACGGCTGGAGCGGTCGACGATATAATCATCTATATGATAAGTAAGGACAGGCTTTTCTAAAGCTTCCACCAACTTTTGTGTAAAACTTGTCTTTCCAGAACGGCTGAGTCCATCAATTCCGAGTACAAATCTTTCCTCTTGTTTTAAAGTTTGTATGATGTCTAAAACTTTCTCTACATTCATCGCTCTCCTCCTTTTTGGTTTGCCGTGGCCTATACATCGGAACGCTTCTCTCCCTTGCTATACCATCCATTCGGAAATAACACTCATAGAATTGTTCAAGGAAGTTTTTTATAAAAAATTATAGGCAAAGGACTTCTCCATTGTCTTCCATCCCTTTGTTATTGATAAAATTACATAAAAACTTCCATCCTGACACATACTCTCCGTAAATTAGTGTTATCTTTCGCATAGGTCTATGAATATCCTAATAACAGAATGGTCACAAGCTTATTGCCGTCCACTGTCCCTTTCTTTGAAAAAATAAAGGAGTTGGCTAATGTGAACCCATCCGATGGTTTTCAAAACCTCACCCATAAAAAATGAATTTCACGGAAGTGTTTTCTCATATTTTAACCTTCATGAAAAGAGAGCCTACAGGGAATTACAAGTTAATGTTAGGAACAGATTCACAAGTCCATCCTTCCCACACCTTATTCATTACAGGTATCGTAATTCAAAATGTCGGGAAAGGAGCCTGGGCATGTTTTCGTAAAGAAATTGTCGATCGTCAAATGACAACATTACATGAGCGGATTTCCTATGAAACCTCATTGACTGAACAAGTCGCCTCTTTCTTCACGGAAAAAAGAAAAAACGAACTGATTGAAGTTGTGCTGCCCCATATATATAAGGGCGCGACTTTTACAATCGAGGGTCATATCGATATCGGGAGTGGAGACCGAAACCGGACAAGAGTTTATGTTAACGAAATGGTCTCCCGCATTGAATCCTTAGGTATGGAACCGAAAATCAAACCTGATTCCATTGTTGCGAGCAGCTATGCTAACCGTTATACAAAATAAGATAAAAGAGCTCCAATATTAACAATGTGGAAGTTTCTGGGAGGGTCGATTTCGAGGTGTCTGTAGGAGTTTAATGGTCGTGGGGGAAGGACTCGAAATCACACAACAATAACCCTGCCATAAGTATAGGGAGAATAGCACTTCAAGCCTGTAATCACCGCACTTTCACTTACATTATGCTCCCTTTACTTGAAGGTGGTTTCGAGATACTTATCAAGGGAAACGGTGAGACTCCTATTGTGAAAGCGTAATTGCCCTTATTAGCGGTGTATGAACTGGACATTCCAATGTGGAGGTGCCTTGGTCAGCCTCGACAAGCTTAAGAACAATCATTACAGGGAGTGCTCTTCTTCCTGAAATAACTAGTAAAGAAGTTCGGTTAAATTCGCAACGTCCTGTTGCAACACCGAACGACCACTGGAGCTGGATAACACTCGTATGGTTTAAGAGCTCCGAATAAAATTTAACCTCAAATGGTTTAAGAACTGGGATCTGCAGAACAGGTGAGCCGATAAAAATTCTACAATGAGAAAAGCGTCCTTCATAGCGGAGGGCGCTTTTTTCAATTGTATGAATCTCTCTTTTCAGCGCGAAGTGATTTAGTGGTTCTCGTCATCCAAAGAGCTAATAAAACGGCAAGTCCACCAGCTGTCAGCTTTCCTATCACCATGGGCAAAATCATTTCTTTTTCCACTCCAGCTACAAATGCAAAATGGCTTCCGACGACAAAAGCTCCACTGACAGCGAAAGCTGAATTCACTATTTTCCCTCGTTCATCCATATCTTTCATCGTTGCAAGCATAGGCAAATGGTGGGCGGTCGAGGCAATGATGCCTGTTACGGAAGTGGTGTTCATTCCTATTTTCTCACTAAGAATCGAAAAGTACTTCTCCCCCCGTTGATTGATAAAAGCCACTAAAGGATAAGCTCCAGCCAGGGTGACAGTGATTCGACCGACAATTGTAATCCCTTCAGATAAAGGAGCCATTCCAGGGAGAATAACCATTCCTGTCAAAGTTTCGATGATGATAAAACTTAAACCTGTAATAATGACGATTTCAATCATCTTGCCAAAATAGGAGAATAGTCGGATTGTTACATTTGTGAACAACCATAGACCTCCCCCTATGACTACGGATAATAAAATCGCCGGAACCAAATTGCGGATCATCCATCCCCATTCATAACCCGCAAATGCCCCACCGATCAGGCACCCGACCGGAACTGTAACCAAACCTGCCAAGATCCCCTTCGCAAAATAAGGCCGGTCCTTTTTTTGCAGAACTGTCAAGGCAACTGGAATCGTAAAAACAAGAGTCGGTCCCATCATAGTTCCTAACAAAGACCAGGAAAAAACAGCCGCTTCCTTCTCAAGTGCCAGGGATTCCGCAAGGGGATAGGCCCCCATGTCAATGGCGAGCATCATGGAAGCAAACATAGAAGGGTCAGCACCAAACCATAAGAAAACAGGCGATATTACTGGGGCCAGCCATTGAGATAAAACAGGAGCAAGGGAAATGATACCCACCATCGAGAGAGCCAACGGTCCCATCGTCATAAAGGCCTCATAAAAGCGCCACCCCAGTGATAAACGATGATTAAGTACATAATAATCCAGAGCTCCCAGCACCATAAACAAACACATGATGATTAAAATAGCATCATTAAACCACATATCCCCACCTCCACATTCAAAAATCGAATAATTTTTCCCCTTCTTTTCTTCATTCCTATATGAAAGATCTAGTTTATCTTAACTTTGAAGACGGGTAGGTTACTTGAGAAGAGAACCTAGCAGTACTTACTCTTTTACCAGCAGATAAAATAAAGGAGATGAAAGAATGACTCAAGCACTTTTTATCGGAGCCATCATTTTTATCCTTTTAAATTTGGTGTACTTTTTTGCTAATAAAACCTATAGGAAAAGTTATTTCAGCACGGCTCTTTTCTTAAATTTATTTTTTGTTTTAACAGGAGTCCTCATAGGATTTACTTTCATCTATTATCTCCTTTCATTAAACGGGACGATCTTAGTTACAAGTTTATCATCTAAAGAATCCGTAAACCCAAGCTTTTGGGACTTGCTTTATTTTAGTGGAGAAACTTTATTGAGTGTCGGTTACGGAGATATGCTGCCTGTAGGGATGGCACGTTTCTTCGCTTTAATTGAATCTGCCATCGGAGTCCTGCTCCCTACCGCCTACTTCCTCAAAGCGTTAGATTCCCCTAATGATGAGAAATGAACCAATAGAAAAAGCCCCCTTTTCAATAGGGGGCTTACTCTTTATCCTTTATCCAATCGAACACGCAGCAGACCCATGTTTTTGTAAATATTTCTGATGGTACTCTTCTGCTTCAAAAAATGTTGTCGCTGCTTCTACTTCTGTAACAATCGGACGCTTGAAGACTCCTTTTCCTTCCCATTCCTTAATCTTTTCTTCTGCAATGTACTTTTGACTTGCATCTAAATAGAAAATGACAGATCGGTATTGATGCCCAACATCAATACCTTGTTTATTGCGGGATGTCGGGTCGTGGGCTTCAAAGAAAATATTAATCAGTTCTGCATAAGTGATGACGGTAGGATCGTAATCGATCTTTACGGATTCTGCGTGACCTGTATTGCCTTCTTTCACTTCTTCATATGTGGGGTTTTCCAAGTGACCACCAATATAACCGACTTTTGTCTCTGTTACCCCTTCAAATTTTTCAAAAAATGCTTCTACTCCCCAAAAACATCCTGCACCGAAAATAGCTGTTGCCATTTGACATCTTCCCTTTCCTTTAACGCAACTTCTATCGAGAGCCTTGACGGTAATGGTTATTACACGAAAAAACCCCTTTTCTTATCCATTAAGAAAAGGGGTCGCTAATATCCGCACGATCCTCTCATCTCTTAGAATGTTTAACATCCTACAGGAATTGGCACCGTTCTAGTCAATCCTTAGATTGATTCGATGGTTGCCGGGCATCAAAGGGCCAGTCCCTCCGCCTCTCTGGATAAGAAGTTTCCGTTATTTAATTTATGTTAGTTATCATAATACAACGTTTTTGTAACGAAGTAAAGGATAACAGCGTAAAAAATCGAATGAATTTATAACCAGCTTTCTTGCTGTCATTATATTCGAATTCTAGCATCTTTATGCCTGTCTGTAAAAAATTTTGATTTATCCTTGTCCCCCCGTGGTGTATATTTCTTCAAATGGTTGGACAATGATAAAACCTTCTCCTTGGAATTCCATCTGAATCGATTCTCCACTTCCACGGCCAATCAATGTTTTGAAACTTATATCTGTTTTGAAGTTCGGCTCGAGGTGTCCAGACCATGCCACCGTTGCATGGAGATCTGTTATGACAGGTTCTCCAGGGCGGACGAGTAAAGTCAGCGGTTCATAATGGGAAGTTATGGCAACCCGTCCACTTCCGCTTAGTGTGACATTGAACAATCCTCCCGATACCATTCCTGCTACCTTTTTCATCAATTTAATATCCCAATCGATACTTGGTTCAAAAGCAAGAAGGTCATTGCCGTTGACTGTAATCGTTTCATTATCCAAATCGAAAATGGTAATTTTCTTCCCTTGGTCGGCAAGATAAAGGCGGCCACGACCAGTCGCCTTCATTAAGGCACTACCTTCACCGGTCATCGCTTTCTTAAACAGACGCCCTACTCCATGTTCCAAAATCCCTTCTCGCTCAAACTTGATATCTCCATTATAAGAAATCATGGCACCAGCCTTGGCCCATACCTGATCAAGCAAATTAACTTCCAGAATCCTCTGTGTCTCCAGTTCAAAATAGTCATTTTCGGAATAGTTTTGTTTCGTCTGTCTAATAAACTCATCAATAGAATAATCACTCATAACGTTTCCTCCTTTTTGTTTCTATGAACTATTATGCTTTCTAATTATGTTATACCACCATGAGTCATAAACAAGTCGTAGGTTTTGTTCATTTCATTCCTTGGATGTAGTTACAATTAGCATTCCATCTCCCTTAGCCGAAAACATCTAGCAATCGAGCATTCTAATTTCAGGAAGATTTATGTAAGAAAAGAACTTGTTTAATGGACAGACGCAAGGCATAACGAAAGAATTTATATATTCTCCTGTGTTAGACTCAAGTTAACCTACAATGAAGGGAAGAGTTACATGTATGGATTAGACGAAAAAAGAAACGAATTGCTCACTTTTATTGATAAAGTTCCTGAGAAAGAAGCTCTCGTTAAGCCAGAATCTGGTCGCTGGTCCATTCTTGAAGTACTCGAGCATTTATACTTAATGGAACAACTTATCGTACACCAAATCAACCAAACTCTCAAACAGGGCGATACTCAACAAGCTTCCGAAAAGCCGATTCATCTCTCAACCAACCGTGATTACAAAGTAGAAGCACCAGAATCTGTCCGTCCGAAAGGCGAATTCGTAACATTGGATGATGCAAAAGAAGGCTTAAAAAAATCCCGTGAAGCGACAATGTTCCTTATCCATAACAAAGACGTCGAAACATTGCGCAACCGTGTATTTCCCCACCCTTCTTTCGGGGACATGCACTTAGAACAATGGATAGAATTTATTGGTTGGCATGAACTGCGTCACTTGGATCAGATAAAGGAGATCAAGGCAGCTATTCGCTCTTCATAGGGAACCATAATGTGAGAAAAAGCATACAGATGGACCATAGAAAACGGAACGATCATTCTGCCCCCAAATTTTCATGAACTCTATAATAGTTTATTAAATAGAACAGCCCCTGGGTCCCAAATGACCCAGGGGCATTTATATAACATTAACCTTTATAATCTGCTGGTTTCACTTCTTCCCCATCTTTTCCAGAAAATCTTAGTCCCCAGCCTGTCCAGGCAGCTATAAACATAACAATTAGAAGCAGCCAGCCTTGGAAAACGAACGGAAACACTTCGCCTGGATTGACTACTGGAAGAAAATCATACTGTTCAGCAGCCCCACGGACGGTCGCCCATGCAAGGAGGACACCTCCGCTCCATGGAAAGATATAACCTAATGAAGAAGTGACCGTGTCCAGGAAGTTTGCTCTTCGATATGGGTGGATGTTCATTTGTGTTCCCAATTTCCTTACAAAAGGCGCTGCAGCAATTTCAGCTGCCGTATTAATAGTAATGAATAAATTCAGGAAAGCAACAATACCAAAAATCGCAAGTTCTGCACGGCGGACGACATTATTAATAAGTTTTAAGAAGAAATCCTTGATGACATCCATCGTTCCTGCTACTTCCAATAAGTATGCAGCAGCCAAGATAAATAAGATCAGGATTGCCATATTAAAATAGCCACCGATCCCGTCGATTAGGGCGCCTTCAACGACAGCTTCACCAGAATCATTTTTATAAATATGAATAGCTTCCGTTAATGATTTCCCTGTAAGGAAAATGAAAACCGCGGAAGCTAGGATACCCCAAGAAAGGGAAGTCAGTAAGTGATGACCGCTCAATGCTAAATATAAGACGAGTACAAATGGTATTAACATTAAAAGTCCATTCGGTGACACTTCATTCTGCAATGAGTTGATAACTTGTTGACTCCCTGTTTCGCCGCCTCCGCCGAAAATTACGAATAGTATAAGAGCTGGAACCGCAGCGGTGATGGAATATTTAAACCTTGAACGGACAACACCAGGTACATCAGCGTCCTGAGTAGTCGCAGAAACGATAGTAGTATCTGAAACAGGGGCCAGGTTATCTCCAAATACTGCTCCACTTAAAATCGCAGCTAGTAGAATCACCGGATCTGCTCCCAAAATTACACCAGCTGGATACATAAGTACTCCGAACGTAGCAACTGTCCCGTACCCTGTACCGACTGCTGTAGAGAACAAACCTGCCAACAAGAATGTAACACCAACAAATGCGCCTCCTTCAAGGCCTGATTGAAAGCCGAACCAAATGAGTCCATCAACCAAACCACCGGCTGAAAGCATGTTGGCGAACATTCCTGCCCAGAACCAGGCGATAACCGCCACGACACCTACAGGTTGAGCCATTCCAGAAATTAGACTTTGCGCATAATCTGCCCATTTTGATTTACAAAAGAATAGTCCGAGCGCAATACCAATGACCATTCCTAATACTAAAGCTTCTTCTGAAACAAGCTTTGTTACACTTAAGACAATTGCCCAAATGATAAAAAACACTAAAGGGATGGTTGCAGCAAAAACTCCACCACGGAATTCTAACCGTTGGACGTCTTTTTCCCCAAGCGCTTCATCAATGACTTGTTCTTGTTCTTTATCTTTATCTGCCACTAGAGTCCCTCCTCTACCAAATTCAACTGTACAATAGTTTATCACTGATTGTGTATAGATGTAATATCCTGAGTTTTTTCCCAATTTTTCAAAAATAATAGTACAGGATAAGCTGATACATTTTCCTATTATATCTTTCGTTCTCTCCTTTTGACAGCAAACTTTCTTCCCGGAATTCCTTGCATGTTTTAATGATCGCTTTATTTAATGCTTCCCTCTACAATATTTCTGCCTTAAATGAAAACAATGCTTCCACTCCTTATCCATGTTTTTTGCATTGATAAAGGTGATTATGTTGCTTCTCCATTATACTTTTGAGGAAAAGAATAAGGTTACACTAGGTGTCTGCACCTTTAACCCCTGTACTTCTCGATTATTAGGAACTCGGTTCTCTAAATGATCCTTTCCTGATAATCACTGGAAGATTTGAGCAATCCAAAGGTCCCGATGAAGGCCTGAAAAAAATGCATGGAAGAAGGACGAATAAAAAATCTATGAATACTCATCAATTAATCTTCTCTCATTTCCACTCTCTATTCAGGCAAGTTTCCTTATCTCTTTTCAGCAGGATTTATTCTGCAAAACAATAGTTGAGACTTCATTTTTGAATTTTAAAATTCAAAAAAATACAATGGATTTATGAAGAATAGTTTTTCAACAAAGTTAGCGCTTACATTGTCGGCCAATCTTACATTTACCATTTTTTACTTTATATTTAAATGGCGCAACTAATGATAGTAACACGGTTCGATGTATTTGACTATACAAATTATTCTGATAACATTATGAAACACATAGAAAAACCAAAATTACTTAAATGATCAGACAGGAAGGTGAAAGTGTGACTACCGTAAAAAACACGAACGATCATACTACTCCTTTACGCCATGACATCCGCGCCTTAGGGAAGATGTTAGGGGACATCCTGGTCCACCATGGCGGCGAGGAACTATTAAACAAAGTGGAAACGATTCGACAACTGACGAAAGATCTTAGGAATAATCCTGATACCACAACCTACCATCAACTGAAAGAAGAAATTCAAAACCTCGAACCACCAATGCGTTCACAAGTAATCCGCGCATTCTCTATTTATTTCCACCTTGTTAATATTGCTGAACAAAACCACCGTATTCGCCGTCGTCGCGAATATCAGCTGCGTGAGGATCACGGAGCTCAGCCCTTTTCTTTAGAGAGTGCTGTATTGAACTTGAAAAATAATGATTTTTCCAAAGACGATATACAGGATGTCTTGAATAAACTCTCCCTTGAGTTGATCATCACGGCACACCCTACAGAAGCAACGAAGCGAACCGTCCTGGAGATCCAAAAACGGATCGCCACCATTTTGAAAAAGCTCGATCACCCTCAGCTGACTCAAAGTGAACGAGAAAACTTACAGGATAGCCTCCAAAACGAGGTTACAGTTCTTTGGCAAACGGATGAACTTCGCGAAAGAAAGCCTACCGTAATGGATGAAGTGCGTAACGGTCTATATTATTTTGATGAAACATTATTCGATGTACTTCCAGATATCCACCAGGAGCTTGAAGCAAGACTGGAAACACATTATCCAGATGAAGATTGGTCGGTACCGAACTTCCTCCGCTTCGGCTCATGGATTGGTGGAGATCGTGATGGAAACCCGAATGTAACCCCAGACATCACTTGGCAAACATTACAAAAGCAGAGAAAGCTTGTATTGAAAAAGTATGACGAAGTGCTTGTCGAATTAATGAAGCGGTTCAGCCACTCTTCTGCACAAGTGACTGTGACAGACGAGTTGAAAAATGCTATTGAAAGAGAAGAAAGCATGCTTCCTGAAGGAAAGAAATGGCGTGTAGACCGGGAGATTTATCGCCGTAAATTTGCCATTATCCTTGAGCGGCTACGCCAGGTAGGTAAGTCAGAAATCGGTTATGAGTATGCGGACGAGCTACTTAATGATCTCCGCCAAATCCGGGATAGTGCTAAAACCCATCAACCGAATAAACGTGAGCTTAAAAAGCTGCGCAAATTGATTCGTCAAGTAGAACTATTCGGTTTCCACTTAGCTACCCTTGATATCCGCAACCATAGTGGGGAACACGAAGCGGCAGTGACCGAACTTCTTCGAAAAGTTGGAATTTCTGAAGATTATGCTTCCCTTTCTGAGGAGGAGAAACTGGAAGTACTGCAAGATGTATTAAAAGATCCTCGTCCCATTTCATTACTGAACGAAGACTACTCAGAATCAACCCAAGAAATGTTGAACGTATTCCAAATGATCCGTAAAGCCCATGTAGAATTTGGTAAACGATCGATTGAAGTATATTTAATCAGTATGACTGAATCAGCAAGTGACTTACTTGAAGTACTGGTCCTTGCCAAAGAAGCTGGCATTTATCGCCTGCATGCAGATGGCAAGGTCGAAAGCAATCTCAACATCGCTCCACTTTTAGAAACAGTGGATGATCTCGTAGCAGGTCCTGAAATTCTGAAAACACTATTCGAAATGGATGTTTATAGCAAACACTTGAACAAGCACGGTAATAACCAAGAAATCATGCTTGGTTACTCAGATGGTAGTAAAGATGGGGGCACATTAACAGCCAACTGGAGACTTTACAAAGCCCAACAGGAAATCCATGACATGGCTCACGATTACAATGTTGGCTTGAAGTTCTTCCACGGTCGTGGGGGATCACTTGGACGTGGCGGTGGACCATTGAACCGCAGTCTCCTCTCCCAACCTGTAGAAACCCTTGGGGATGGAGTTAAAATTACCGAACAGGGGGAAGTTTTATCTTCTCGTTACTTGTTAAGAGATATCGCTTACCGGAGCTTAGAGCAGGGAGCATCAACCATACTTGAAGGCGCGATGAATATTTCTCAGGAGTCTGAACAGGGGCACCACCGAGAGGATGTTTGGGAACAAGCGCTCGAAGATATCTCCGAAGTGTCCTTGAAAAAATATCAGTCACTAGTATTTGGAGACAAAGATTTCTTAACTTATTTCAATGAAGCGACTCCATTGAAAGAAATCAGTGAACTGAATATCGGCTCCCGTCCGATGAAACGTAAAGACAGTTCCAAGTTCGAAAACCTTAGAGCTATTCCCTGGGTATTCGCATGGACACAAAACCGCCAGTTGATTCCAGCATGGTATGCTTCTGGTACGGGCCTCACTCACTATGCAGAAAAAGACAACAACAATCTTGCTGTCCTTAAACAAATGTACGAAAACTGGCCATTTTTCCGCTCGACGATCAATAACTTACAAATGGCTCTGACGAAAGCGGACATCCAAACAGCCAAAGAGTACAAGGCACTCGTAAACAATGAAGAATTGGGAGAACGGATTTTCCAAAATATCGTAGAAGAGTACAATCGTACAAAAGATATTCTGCTTCAGATCACTGGAGATGGAGAACTATTAGACCATCAACCGACGATCAAAGAATCTGTTCGACTTCGTAATCCATATGTCGATCCATTGAATTTCCTTCAAGTCGAGTTGATTAAAGAATTAAGAGAAGTAGAAGATAAAGGGGACGATATCCTCACTGAAGTTCTACTAACCATCAGTGGTATTGCAGCTGGACTTCGCAATACAGGTTGATATTACGGAAAAAGCTGTCGGCACTTATGCCGGCAGCTTTTTTGATAACCATACATTAAATATTTATAGATTTCTTCCATGCCAGCTCTCTACCTTGAATACTTGATTTTAATCTATATTAGGCTAGTGGGTATGGATTTCCTTTCCGATGTAGAGCTGTTCTCCTCTTCTTGTTGCTATATGCAGAAAAAAACTCAGTCCAAATTCCTGGACTGAGTTTTCTTATCTTAATATAATTTACCTTGTCGATACATGATCGTGGACAATTTCATTACAGAATGAATATAACAATTTTGTCGTAACGGGAATGGATCTCCAAAGAATTGTGGCAAGATGGTATCCATTGTCACCCTCATTTTATTAAAGAGACGTTCAAACACTTCATCCTCTGTCAAAAACTGTGCTTCTCTTCCTTGTACCCATTCATAGTAAGAAACAATCACACCACCAGCGTTTGCTAATATATCCGGGATGATGAGGACACCTTTGTCAGCCAGATATTTGTCCGCTTCTTCCGTAATCGGACCGTTCGCCCCTTCGACAATAATCCTAGCCTTGATATTTTCCTTGTTCTCTTCATGAATTTGATCTTCAAGGGCTGCTAAAAAGAGGACATCGACATCCAATTCCAGTAAATCATCCCGATTTCTCACTTCTGCTTTCAGGTCATTTTCCTGCAAAACTTCTTCGGTTGTAGGTAAGTCTCCATCATTTTCCTTGGTGTATTGAATGAGACCAGGAATATCCAGCCCATCTTCATTATATAGCATTACATTCGCATCACTGACAGCTACGATACGATTTTGTAAATCATTACATTGATAAGCTTCAAGTGCAGCAACAGAACCTAGATTGCCGAATCCCTGGACAGCGACTTTCAACTTTTTGTCTGCATGATCCAAAGCTGTATGGGCGAAAGTGTTCTCCGTATCACGAAGCCACTTCCGGTTTTGGCTCACAAAGTTTTTAAGCAAATACCGGTACGTAAAATAGACACCTTTCCCGGTAGCTTCTCTTCGTCCTAATGATCCTCCATTCACAACACTCTTTCCCGTAAAACTATTTCGGTACGGCTCACCAGGATGGATATTCTTGAATTCTCCCATCATCCAATCCATTTCACGTTCTCCGGTACCTACATCGGGAGCCGGTATATCTTTATCCGGACCTAAAATATCATTGAAGTATTGGACATATTTCTTACATATTAAGTTTAATTCCTTGACGCTGTATTCTTTAGGATTGATGACAACCCCACCTTTTCCACCGCCGAATGGAAGTTCGTGCAGAGCATTTTTCAGAGTCATCAGTTTAGCAAGGTTTGAGGTTTCATCTTCATCCACCGTTTCATGAAACCGAATACCTCCTTTATAAGGTCCTACCGTGTCACTGTGTTGCACCCGAAATGCCGGGATTCTTACGATCGTTCCATTTTCCAATGTAATACGTAAAAAAGATTTATGTACATGGTTCGGCGTGGATAGCAATGCGACTAATGAAGAATAGGCCTGCTCCCTTGTCTGCGCTTTTAAATCTGGCAGGAATTCCTCATCTTCCATAATAGCTTTAAGCGATTCTTCGATAATAGTTTGTTGTCTGTGCATAGTTTCAAAGCCTCCGTTCTAATGATTAAGTCCTGTGATTTATTTCCTCCTCTAAAATCATCATACCCTAATCAATTACAATGAAACGTTTTCAACAAACAAAGACGTAAGCGCCTGGTAGGCAAGAAAAATATGCGAAACAGCTGTAGGATCAACAAAAAAAGCCTCCAAGAAAATGGAGACTCTTAACTACCCTAAAATATTGTACCCGGAGTCCACATAGACAATCTCCCCTGTCACGCCACGGGATAAATGACTCATCATCGCAAGGGTCATGTCTCCTACTTCTTCCTGTGTCACGTTTTTCTTTAAAGGTGATATTTCTTCTATTTTGTGTAATATTTCATTGAAGCTTGGAACACCTTTAGCAGCTAACGTTCGTATGGCACCAGCAGAAATAGCATTCACACGGATTTGGTGTTCCCCTAAATCTGCAGCCAAATAGCGAACCGTTGCTTCGAGTGAAGCTTTGGCAACTCCCATCACATTGTAGCCTTCAACAACTCGTTCAGCTCCGAGATAACTCATGGCAATCATGGCTCCACCCTCTGTCATATACGGTTGACTTGCCTTCGCCACAGCGATTAGTGAATAAGCGCTTGTATCCTGTGCAAATGCAAAACCGTCTCTTGAGGTATCGATAAAGTCCCCTTTCAAGTCCTCTGCATGGGCAAATGCAATCGAGTGGCATACTCCATGAATGACGCCCACCCTTTCACCAATCTCGGTAAATGCTTGTTGAATGCTCTCATCGTTGTTCACATCACACGGAATGATTGCTTTTGCTTCTAAACTATTATCTGAAAGAAGCTTCTCCAGTTTTTTTAAACTTCGCTCTTTCCTATATGTAAAAATAAGATTAGCCCCTGCTTGATACAGAGATTTTGCTACCCCCCAGGCTAGACTTCTTTGATTCGCCACACCCATGATGACAATGTTTTTATTTTTCATTTTTAATATATCTTCCATAGTGACCTCCAAAAAATTCATTTCCTTATTTATAACTTATCAAGATGACGGTTGTCTACTTTTCCTCCAATTCTACATGAATGAACTTCTCACCTAATGTTGAGAACCTTGTTCCTTGCTTAAAAGGGATCGGCCATTTGAATATGGGGCCATCATAGACGAAAGTATGAAACTCCCCCTTCTCACCGCAAGGATCAATAGATTCAGGTAATTCTTTGAGAAAAGAAAAATTGTAAATTTTCCCTACCCACTCTTCTCCTAACTTCTCACGGTCGACTGTTGTAATGACCGCATGAAATCCTTCAGAGATGATCATATTCCCAATTGAAGGTGAAGCTTTTCCCCATAATGGATAATACCCCTTCATCTTGTATTGATTCAAAAGTTGATCACGATAAGATTTTATATCTTCCAGAAAAAGATCGGCATAAACGACTATATCGACGCCTTTTTCTCGACATTGGCGAAAAAATGATCCTAAGCATTGTTCATATACTTCATTTGAAGCTTGCAAGGGGATTGGAATGATCGTCAGAGGAAGGCCGAGAGCTTTTGCTTGTTTCTGTAACAAGGAATCTTTTACTTCATGAATAGGAAGCCGCCCTTTTTCTTCGGAAATGGTAGAGAAAATTCCGCTCACTTCATAATTCGGATCTTTCATCACTTTATGCAATGCTAGAGCAGAATCTTTCCCTCCACTCCACGATACCATTACTTTCTGTACCATACACTTATCCCCTTTTTAAAGTTTTTAAATTCGGGTTTTCCTCGACGTTAAATCTAAAGTCATACGGAGCATGTCCTCACTTTTACCGTTCTTTCGGACATAATCAATAAAACAAGCTTCTTTTTGAAAGCCGAAAGATTCATAGAAACGGATGACTGTCGTATTCGATGCCAAAACATTCAACCGAATGATGTCGATATCTCCTTTGTGATTGCACTCATCTATCATTGCGGCCAAGAGTTTCTTTCCTATCCCTTTCCTACAGGCTGAGTGTTTTACACTAATACCGAATGTGCCTTGATGTTTGGTCGAATACAACTTACCAGGATCAAAATTTAAAAAGCCGACAACCTCCCCATCCATTTCTGCTACTAGAAAACACCTGCACCTTCAAAACTAGCAATCCATTTCTTCTCTAATTCTATCGAGTCATGGAATTCATCTGCATTCTTCATCCCGTATCCTTCCGAAATTAATTCTTTTCCAATACTCATCGTAAATCACGCATCTTCCTCTTTAGCAAAGCGAATAACACACTTATTAAGCATCAGGCTTCACTTCTTTCCGCTCCAATAAGCGCCATCCCCCATATGAACAAATGGGATATCTGTATCTACTTCTCCATGAATTTTATCGTCTTCTAGGTCTTTTCCTGATAACCACTCGGAAAAATCGAACTCCACTGGTTTTTGGTCGCCTCCCAACGCAAACCAAGCTTTGTTTTCCTTAGGTAAGTAACCAGATGTATGAATCGTTCCTGCCCAATTGCTGTATAGCTTCGAAAACACTCCCTGGTCCGTGTCATTCATTAAACGGAAGGCGTCTTCTGCACTTTGGATGCTGTTGCGCTTGTAATTAATCGCGTCCATTCTCTTCATCGAGTCTACCAGATGATTTCGGTTTTCTTTTTTCATGATCTCGAAATGGTTCGTACATACATCTGCTTCTCGTACTTCCACTCCTCTTGGCGAAGCTTCCACGACATACGTCTGATTGCTTCGGTCAAAAACCGTGTAACTAAAAGAATGACGGTGAGGGATTTCCCGAAGCATTGCGACGGCTTCTTCCACGTTTGCACAGGATTCCAACACTAACCGCCCAATCATACAACAGATAAAGCCATCCCCCGGACGTTTACGATGCATAAAATTGTACCCCATCACCAATCCTTTTTCATTCATTCCATCCATCCGCCCCGTAATGCGCTGTGTAGGACCGATAATACCATATCCTTGGTCAGTCGGCTGAAACAAACTATACCGTCCTTCGTAGGTCTTTGGCATATAATCATAATTACGAATGAAGTAGCCGTCCCCTGTCATAATCGAACAGCCGCTTCGTTTATAGTCATTGCGGTATCCACCATATTCCATCATCACTTTTTCCATTGACCATCCGAGAGCATCCCGAATACCTAATAACTCCTCCCACACACCTGGTGCAAAACGAGAAATCGCTTCTCTTACTTCTTGTTCCTCAACGGTAAAACGCGGTTTTCTTACCCTCCACTGCTTCTCACGATTTTTTACCGTCCATGAATCCTTCAACACCTTCCCCTGATAGAAGCCGAAGTCATAATGTGTTCCTCGAAATTGCATGATATCGCTATATATTTGTTTCATATGTAAGTCCTTTCCTTTTGCTTGTTTATGAATTAAATTTATCAGATATCGTTCCGAACAACAAAAAAGTGGTCCGCCTAAGTCTCCACTCCTTAGCCAAATATAAACTAAAAAGCAGACGAAAGGGGATGCTAGTAGCAAGAATTGTTCTTCACTCTTTTACAAATTGGGGATAAAGGGTATCGTCCAGTAAGAAAAGGTGAGAATATTTGCTTGTTTTTCTAGTTTTTCTATAGCAATTTTGGTACTCTAAAGGTTGTAAGAAATCAGAAAGCGTTTTCGAAAATGTGATTACCTGAGTGTTCAGGTATTAATTCTATAAAGGGTGGTGGAACAAAGATGAAGGAAGTCGTAATCTTGGGAGGCGGCTATGGTGGTATGAATACTTTGCATGGACTGCTCGATCAATTGCCTGAAGATGTACATATTACCGTCGTTGACCGGAATCCTTACCATTCATTAAAAACCGAATTTTACACGATTGCAGCTGGAACGGAGTCTGATCGTCATGCCCGTGTGGACTTTCCTATCCACGAGCAAGTCACTTACGTTTTTGATGAAATTGAAAAAATCGACACAGATAATGAAATGATCATCGTTAAAGGCGGTATCGAGAATATTCCTTACGATTACCTACTGATCGGTCTCGGTTGTGAGGATAATTACCATGGAATCGAAGGAGCTCGCGAATTTACGGAAAGTGTACAAACCTTCTCCAAAGCAAGAAGTGCGGGATTTGCTATTAACAATCTTGGAGCCTATGGCAAAGTCACTGTTGTTGGGGCTGGTTTAAGTGGGATTGAAGTAGCTTCAGAAGTTCGTGAAAGTCGTGGAGATTTGAATATCCGCCTTCTCGACCGCGGTGAAACTGTATTGAAAGCCTTCGATTCAAAGATTCAGAACTATGTGGAGAAATGGTTCAAAGATAACGATGTAGAAGTCATTCATGGTGCGAATGTCGAATATGTCGAAAAGGATGGAGTTTGCAATAATGGCGTCTGTTACTTGAATGACGTCACCGTATGGACAGCTGGTGTACGACCAAATTACCTCGTTCGCGAACTTCCCTTTGAAAAAGACGATCAAGAAAAGATTGTCATCAATGACTTCTATCAGGTCCCTACACACCAAAACGTCTATATCGTCGGGGATTGCGCCTCCTCTGAGCACTCTCCAAGCGCCCAGCTTGCTGGCCAGCAAGGAGAGAAAGTCGCTGAGGTCCTGAATGCCGTCCTTCAAGGGCGTGTACCGGAGCGGCCTGGTGATGTAAAATTGAAAGGCGCACTTGGTTCACTAGGAAAGAACGACGGGTTCGGCAACATGCTACAAAAGCCGATGACGGGTGTCCTTCCACGGTTAGCAAAGTCAGGTGTGCTCTGGTTAAGCAAACGTCACTAAAAAAGGTCGATCACATAAAACATGTGATCGACCTTTTTTATACATGCGTCTTTTCAAGAAGACCGCCAAGATACTTCGCCAATTCAAGCATGCCATATTTTCCTGCTCTTGTTTCAGCATCAGAATTATAATTTGTATTCGTATTGACATCATATGTGTACATCTTTCCATCCCTGTCCTTGATTGCCTCAATACCTGCGACCTGAATATTATTCTCTTGCAGAAATTTTTCATATTGATCGACAATAGGTGGCCGGTAGTCTTCTAAAACTTCAAACTTCGCTTTCGAGGCTTCCGCTTCCCCATCAGTTGGGCAATACATCTCTTCAATCGAACAAGCATCTGCAGGACAAAGCTCAAAACCTTCCGATGTATCAACTTTCACACCATAGACGAACTTCCCTCCGACAAACTCATGCCGGACTATATAAGGCTCTGGTGCTTCAATATATTGTTGAATCAAAGTTACACCGTCCACGGGTTCCTCAAAGGAGGGACCATCCAAATATCCACTCAAAGCTTCCAACGAATGGAAAAGCTGGACTCCTTGGCCTTTCCCCGCACGATTATGTTTGGTTATGAATGATTTCAAGCCCAATTGGCGTGCAGCTTCTGGAATATTTTCTTTTCCTACTACTGAAATCGTCTTCGGCGTATGAATGCCAGCTAGATTCAGTGCCATATATTGATTCACCTTACTTACTTCAAGACGTAATGCCCTACTTCCATTAACCACTGTACGCCCATGGCACTCCAGCCAGGCAAGAACCGCTTCAGTGAATTCGGGTGCATACCTATGATTCCTTGTATGTGAAGACGCGCTGATACGATTATAAAAAACACCTTCTGGTGGCTTGCTAGTCAAGTCAAGTATACCTTCATCCAAGTGCCACAATTCGTAGGGAAGGTTCAGCTCTTCCAGTCTTTCTGTTAGATGATCAGTCCATTCGTCATTTTCATGAAGGACATAAATTTTGCTCATCGAACTGACTCCTTTCTATTTCTTAGTACTTCCATTTTACCACAATAACCCGATAAGGTTACTAGGAATAACCATACTCCCTCCACCCTCTATTCCACTAAAGCTCCCTATTCTCGAAAACTCAGTTTCGAGACAATTGAGAGTGGATAGGTGCGGCGGGGAATGACTGAGGCCACTGAAAAACGCCTCCTAAAATAAGGAAAATGAAATAAAAGCATAAAAAAACCTCCAACTTTGGTAGAATTGAATTGACTAGAAACAAACACCAAATTGGAGGTTTTTATGATGCTCACTCAACATAGTCAAGTAAGCTTCTACACAGAATTATACACCAGAATCCCGGAAGATAACACCCTCCGAATTATACAAGATCATTTGGACTTCTCCTTTATCAATAATCTCCTTAAAAATTCTTATTCTCTTTATTATGGAAGGCCTTCGAAAGAACCTGAAATGATGGTTAAGCTTCTAATCCTCAAGAAATTCTACGGCCATTCCGATGAGAGTGTG
>NZ_FOSB01000022.1 GCF_900114165.1 Halobacillus dabanensis | reverse complement strand
ATGGCCGTAGAATTTCTTGAGGATTAGAAGCTTAACCATCATTTCAGGTTCTTTCGAAGGCCTTCCATAATAAAGAGAATAAGAATTTTTAAGGAGATTATTGATAAAGGAGAAGTCCAAATGATCTTGTATAATTCGGAGGGTGTTATCTTCCGGGATTCTGGTGTATAATTCTGTGTAGAAGCTTACTTGACTATGTTGAGTGAGCATCATAAAAACCTCCAATTTGGTGTTTGTTTCTAGTCAATTCAATTCTACCAAAGTTGGAGGTTTTTTTATGCTTTTATTTCATTTTCCTTATTTTAGGAGGCGTTTTTCAGTGGCCTCAGTACATTCCCTCCACTCAACCTTCTTACCAAGTTGGTATAGAAAAAAGAACGCCCTTGCTCGTTCTGCAAAGACGCCCTTTTCCTAATATATGTGCTTACATTTGATTTGGTGCAGAAACACCGATTAAACGCAGTGCATTGTTCAATGTTGTGCGAACAGCTTTCATTAGTGCAATTCTAGCAGCTGTAAGCTCTGGATTCTCTTCATCAAGTACTTTGACAGCATTATAGAAGCTATGAAGGTTAGAAGCGAGATCAAATGCATATTGAGTCACGCGGTGTGGCGTGCGTTTTTCAGCTGCATCTGCCACCACTTGCGGGAACTCTCCCAAACGCTTGAGCAAATCTTCTTCTTTTTCAGCTGTAAGATAACTGCCATCATAAGACTCTTTCTCTAAACCTTTTTCTTCTGCCTGCTTAAGCATTGTACAAATACGAGCATGGGCATATTGGACGTAATAGACAGGGTTCTCATTCGATTGGGAACGCGCAAGGTCCATATCAAAGTCCAGGTGAGAATCACTTGAACGCATAGAGAAGAAGTAACGCATGGCATCGATGCCAACATCTTCCATGAGCTCACGAAGGGTGACTGCTTTCCCTGTCCGTTTACTCATTTTCACCTTTTCGCCGTCTTGGAACAAGTTCACCATTTGGATGATTTCTACTTCCAGTGTATCTTTCTCGTATCCGAGCGCCTGAATGGCTGCTTTCATTCGCGGAATATAACCATGATGATCTGCACCCCAAATATTGATTAAAGTTTGGAATCCGCGGTCTAGTTTATTTTTGTGATAAGCGATATCTGGAGTCAAATAGGTATACGTGCCATCATTTTTAATCAATACACGATCTTTATCATCATCAAATTTCGTTGTTTCAAACCATGTGGCCTCGTCTTTTTGATAGACATAACCCTGATCTCTTAAAACATCCAGGGCATCCGTAATTTGATCACCGTTATAAAGAGATGTTTCCGAGAACCATTCATCAAACGGCACACGGAACTCTTCCAAATCGGTTTTAATTTTGTTCAACAAAAACTTCAGTCCATATTCACGGAAGAATGGAAGACGCTCTTCTTCAGCAACATCTACCCATTTTTCGCCATCTTCGTTCACAAGCTTTTCAGCTAAACCGACGATATCCTGACCATGGTAGCCATCTTCAGGCATGTCCCATTCTTTACCGACCGCTTGCATATAGCGCGCTTCCAAGGATTTTGCCAAGTTGGCCATCTGATTACCGGCGTCATTAATGTAATATTCACGTGAAACATCGTACCCTGCAGCATCAAGAACGTTACAAAGCGAATCACCTACAGCCGCTCCACGGGCATGGCCCAAGTGCAAGGTGCCTGTCGGGTTAGCGGAAACAAACTCCACCTGGATTTTTTGGCTGTCACCAGCGTTCGTACGGCCATATTCATCCCCTGCAGTAAGGATTGTTGGCACAAGCTCCGTTAAATATTGATTGTTCATGTAAAAATTAATGAAGCCTGGACCAGCGATTTCAATTTTTTCAATCGATGCTTTTGTGTTGTCGAACTGTTCCACAAGTTCTGTCGCTATAGCACGCGGGTTTTTCTTCGCTATGCGAGCGAGCTGCATCGCCATGTTTGTCGCATAATCCCCATGCGCTTTGTCCTTCGGTTGCTCTAAGATTACCTCAGGCATTTCTTCCTCTGAAGCTAATCCGGCAGCCAACACAGAACGTACGATTTCGTCTTTCAACTTTTGTTCCATCTGTTCAACGATATTCATGATTCGCTCTCCTCCTCAAACGTCAACGTCAAGCGGTGGGCTTGAGTTACTTCGTGGTTTAACGTCATTGTATAACTCAAATATAGTCGTCCTTGTTTGGATTCCTCCAGGGAGTGGAATTCCAATTTTTCCGTGAATGTCTTCATATGAAAATCACCATAAGTGTGATGATATAGATTTTCTGTCTCTATCGATTCCTGGAAAACTTGGCGCATATCCACGCCTCCGCTCCGCTTAATGCTGACATGTTCAGACTTGATCGTCACCATCGTACTGACCGGATCGCCTTCCTCTGGGTGCTCCGTAAAGGTGATCACTTGGGTATCGCCACGCGTGAAAAATTGCCCAGGCTCCTGGATCTCCATTCTCTCTTTACGATCCTCATCTTGTATTTCCGTGACAAGCTGTACCTGGACGTCTTTTGCGTTACTTGGCATCTCTACTCCACCTTTTTTTCGCCATTTTTACGTACAAGATATAACTAATATATTATAAGAATTCATAAAGAAAAACGCAAGCATCATTCTACCAAATGACTGACATTCTGATGAACCTCGGCAATTTGTGACACATGATTCGGTATGGAATAAGCAGCATATAAAACTAGGATAGCCAAAACAATCGTCATGTACCACTTAAAAGGTAGATTTTTTCGAAACGGACGTCGATCTGGTACGACCGCGAATAGAAGGAATGGAAGTAAAAGACCGATGACTGTCACATCTGTCCGCCAGAGTTTACTTTCTAGCGATACTGCTAATGAAAATTGTAAAAGCTCGTCCATTTTTTCCCCTACGTCCACTTCCGTCGTTTCCTTCATGAAGACCCCCTCTTCGATCACCAAATTCTCACCTTTGAGCTCATAAGAAATGTTAGAAGGGTTCCAATTTGCAAAATAAGTGACAAGAAGCAGTGGAACCATGATTATTATATAGATGGCCGCTACTCCGAATTTCTTTTTATCCAAAACAAAGCGCTCCTTTGTGTATATCTAATTATGCTTCTTCCTACTAGAGGCAATATTATTCTCTTTCGATAAGAGGACCCTCGCTCCCCCCCTGGTTCTGTTTAGCGGCGCCTCACAAAAGCCCCACTTTATCAGTGGTTCTACAATAGATGAATGCTCTATACTATAAATTGCTTGCAGATGGAGCAGAGAGGAAAAGCAGCAGTAATGGGGTACTTCATAAAAATCAGATTGTTACGGTAATAGCCTTACCGCAATAAACTCGTTTTTTACATATATTTCAAGAGATCCTTATACGGTGTTGAGTGGAGGGAATGTGCGAGACTCCTGCGGAAGTAGTGTACTGATCGAGGCCCCGCAGAGCGAGCGCTCGAGGAGGCTTGACCGTACCTCCGCGGAAAGCGAGTACATTCCCTCCACTCAATCTCCCCCAAGGCTTTATATTTCAATCTAAGTAGAGATTTATATTGACTAAATAGAAAAGCCACTATGATGATAGCTCACAGTGGCCTTTCTATTTTAGCATCTATTTGACGAACCCTAAAAGCATTTCGCGTATGAATTTACTTGCGGCAATTTGCGTCTTTTCTGTCGGGTCATAGGCAGGAGCAACTTCTACCAAGTCAGCCCCGACGATGTTCACGTCGCTTTCTGCTATCGTGTGAATACTTGCAAGCAATTCCTTCGAAGAAATCCCCCCGCTTCCGCCGTCCCTGTTCCTGGGGCAAAGGCAGGGTCAAGCACATCAATATCAATCGTTACGTAAACCGGGCGGCCAGCAAGTTTTGGTAAAACCTTTTTCAAAGGCTCTAACACATCGAATTTCGCCATATGCATGCCTGACTCTTTGGCGTATTGGAATTCTTCTCTCATCCCAGAACGGATTCCGAAAGAATAAATGTTTTCGGCACCTATCAATTCGCAGGCTTTCCGAATCGGCGTGGAATGAGAAAGAACCTCCCCTTCATACTCTTCACGAAGATCCGCATGAGCATCAATATGAATGATAGCAAGGTCGGAGTACTTTTTGTACATCGATTGGATGACCGGCCATGTGACTAAATGCTCCCCACCAAGACCTAGTGGAAACTTCCCTTTTTCAAGGAGTTCATCTATATACCCTCCGATAATTTCCAAACTGCGTGCCGCGTTACCAAAAGGAAGAAGCATGTCCCCTGCATCATGATAACTTACATCCTCCAGATGCCGATCTAAGTAAGGGCTGTATTCTTCCAATCCGATGGACGCTTCGCGAATTCGATTCGGTCCGAAGCGGGAGCCGGGACGGAAGCTCACTGTCCAATCCATCGGCATGCCATAGATGACCGCTTCTGCTTCTTCCTCTGTCGCACGGCTCATGATGAACACTTTTCCCGAATAAGCGGCATCAAAACGCATGAATTTCACTCCTTTGTGAGATCCTTGACGAACTTCGGTAATGCGAAGCAGGCACGGTGAATCTCATCCGTATAATATTTTGTATCCATTTCTTCAAAACGATCGTCACTAACCTGCAAAGGATCGTATGTCTTACTGCCGATAGTAAAAGTCCAAAGCCCACTTGGATATGTCGGAATATTGGCTGTGTACACCTTCGTAATCGGGAACGTCTCTTTTACATCTCCATACACTTGACGGATCAAATCCGCTTTAAACCAGGGGTTATCGGTCTGAGCAACAAAGATTCCATCTTCCTTCAGCGCCTTTGCAATGCCTTCATAAAACCCCCTTGAAAACAACTGGACTGCTGGTCCAACAGGTTCTGTGGAATCGACCATGATGACATCATACTCGCCTTCGCTTTTTGCTATATGCATAAAGCCATCCTCCACTCTCACTTCTACACGCTCATCGTTGAGCGCTCCAGCAATGGAAGGTAAATACTTTTTGGAATACTCGATAACTTTTCCATCAATTTCTACGAGGACTGCTTTTTCGACACTCTGGTGTCTCAATACTTCCCGGATGACGCCACCATCTCCGCCACCTACAACAAGGACTCTTCGGGGGTTCGGATGGGTGAATAAAGGAACATGGGCGACCATTTCGTGATATACGAACTCATCCTTTTCTGTTGTCATCACCATATCATCCAGTACGAGCATATTCCCCCACTCTGCTGTTTCTAACATTTCTAAATCTTGAAAGTCTGTTTTCTCGTTATGGAGGGAACGTCTGACTTTCGCTGTAATTCCAAAATGCTCGGTCTGTTTCTCAGTAAACCATGTACCCATGTTGCATTCTCCTTTTTTCATCTATGAAATTTTCTTTGAACTTTTTATTATCAACGGACTAAGAGTCATTCCATTACGGGAAGGTAGAACGCTTCCCTTCATGGACTGGCTTATGCTTGTCGTGTCTACCAGGACGGTTACGCTTTTGATTCAAGAAGTTTATTTTACTACGTAATCTCACATAATAATAGCAGTCTTTATAAAAGTTGAACATATACTATCTATTCTTAACAGTTGGGAGTAAAAATAGAATGCTATTATTTATTAGATCTACTTTTCGTTGGTTGAAACGTGGGGTGAAGTTTTTATTTTTTGCAAGTATATTGGGCATCTGCTGCTCTTTAGGAGTTTTCATTTATGCAATCACTCAAGGGCCTCCGTCGTTGATGACAGAGCAAGTGACTGTTTTTTATGGAAAGGATGGAGAAATCATAGGAGAAGAGCAAGGGGCCGAAGAGCGGTATTGGATCGATATTGAAGAAATGCCAGAAACCATCAAAGAGGCCACCCTCGCCATTGAAGATCGACGCTTTTATAATCACTTTGGTTTTGATTTGAAGAGGATTGCTGCGGCAGCTTTGACTGACATCAAGCAAATGCGTATGGCGGAAGGCGCAAGCACCATCACCCAGCAATATGCCAGGAACCTCTATTTATCTCATGATAAAACATGGAAGCGGAAAATCCATGAAGCGTTGTATGCCTTAAGGCTGGAAATCTTTTATACCAAAGATGAAATCCTCGAAGGCTATTTGAACACGATCTACTATGGTCACGGAGCCTATGGGATTGAAGCAGCTAGCAGGCAATATTTCAATAAAAACGCGGAAGATCTCAATCTAACAGAAGCGGCTATGCTCGCCGGTGTACCAAAAGGACCGAGCTACTACTCCCCTTTGAACAATGAAGAGCGAGCAGAATCCAGGCAGCAGCAAATACTAGCAGAAATGGAACGGAACGGTTATATCACCTCTTCTGAAAAGAGAGCCGCTGTCGAAACCAGCCTCGTCTATTCGGAAGAACAGGAATCGGGTTCAAAAGAAATCGCTCCTTACTTCCAGGATCACGTATTGACCGAGGCAGCTGAATTATTAGGAATCGATCGTGAAAGTGTACAAACAGGCGGCTATCATATCCATACAACACTAATTGAAGAACATCAGAAAATTTTAGAAGAACAAGTGAAAAGAAATATCCCTGGTGATGAAGAAATTCAAGTAGCGAGTACTGTCATGAACAGTAATACAGGGGCAATCAGCGCCCTTATCGGTGGTAAAGATTACGAAGAGAGCCCGTTTAACAGAGCTACTCAGGCAAAACGACCGGTTGGTTCGACCATCAAACCGTTTCTTTACTATGCAGCTCTTGGCGAAGGTTATTCTCCTGTAACCATGAAAGAAAGTCAGCCAACAGAATTCGAGATTGATGGACAGTCAGAACCATATATACCTTCGAATTTTAACAATCAGTATGCGGACGAACCGATCACCATGGCTCAAGCACTTGCTGTATCCGATAACATCTATGCAGTAAGTACTCATATGGATATCGGACCAGAAAAATTAGTCGATACCCTTCAGACTTTTGGGATGGAAGAAAAATTTCAACCTCACCCTTCCTTAGCTTTAGGGTTCTCCTCCATCTCTCTTTTCGATATGGTGAATGCCTACGGGAAAATGATCAAAGGTTCAGAGTCCCTGGAAGGGCACACTATTGAAAAAATTACAGACCGTCATGACAACGTCTTGTATGAGTACCAGCCGCAGTATAACAAGAAAGATAAGGTCGATCCTGCTCGAGCCTTTACTATTACCCACTTGATGACAGGAATGTTCGATTCTACTCTGGACGCCGATTATGCTTCCGTCACAGGCAGCCCCATCAAAGGAAAGCTTACACGGATGTATGGTGGGAAGTCTGGGACAACAGATACAGATAGTTGGATGATCGGTTTCAGTCCCCAATATATATCAGGAGTGTGGATCGGTTATGACGAAGGGGGACGGCAACTTGAATCCTTCAATGACCACCGCTATGCCAAAGCCATATGGGCGGATACGATGGAGGGAATACATGAATCTATTCCTCCTGCTGTTTTCACTCCTCCTCCTGGGGTGAAGGGAGTCTATGTTGATCCTGAAACAGGTTACGTAGCCGGACCGAACTGCCCACAGGAAAGGCTTGTTTATATGGAAAAGTCCGCAATACCTGACAAAGTTTGCGGAGGGGATGATAGCAAGGACCCTGATGATGAATTCAAAGATGATCCCTGGTTCAAAGATGTCGTTGACTGGTTCTTTTGATTCAAGAAGCTTGACGATAGTAAAAAAAGACAAAGAAAGCGACCGGTCATATGCCGGTCGCTTTCTTTGTCCTAGTAAACATGTATAACCCATGTGTTACTTAATATATTACCACGGTTACGGATTCGTCAAGATTCGCTGTCTGGATTATACAATTTTTTCATGAACATTTTGTGAACGAATAGTGAACAAACTATAAAACATCCAAATCAGCGATATCATCCAACAAAAAATGGACCGTATCTTTCGTATCCCAATTAACTCCAGTCACCGTCCGATCCATTTTATTCACACGCTCTATCTTGATGACCATGTCTTCATATTCAAAGCCGTTATGCACCTTCACTTTGACAGTAAGATTATCACTTAATGCCCGTTGCATCAAAAAGTCAATTTCTACAGCCTTCTGTTCATCGATGATGCCTTTTTCAACACGCTGATCTTCCTTCCATAATTTCTTTACCATTTCCACATGCTCTGGCAACATCAGGGAAGTCCACTTGATTGTCCCCCTGTCTCGATTTCGGTTATCCATTGCCATCCCTCCTCCATCACGAACGTTTGTTCTTATTTTAACATAAGGAAGGACTTCGTAAACTGGAATATTCAGGGGGCCATAAGACAAGTTACGGTTATGAATGCAAAAGTATTGGATATATTTACAAAAAGCAAGAAAATAATCCGAATTTCCTCGATATATTTATCAAAGTAACTAACCTCATCTCATTCCGGTTCCATTTTAAAAAAATAAAAACAGAACCATAGACCTATTTCTACCTCCCATAAAAAGCTTCAAGGAAAATCAAAATGCATAACTGTAATTAAAATTTCAGCCAATAAAAAAGCACTCCATATAGAGTGCTTTTCAGCTTATGCGAACCCAAGAGAATCTTTCAATTCTTGATCTGTATTTTCCCAAAGCTCTGGTTTGAAGCTGCGAAGGTAGTCGCCAAGAAGCTGCTTGGACTTGTCGTCCAGATGATCGACAACGAAACGCCCCTTCAACGATTTATCCATATGATTGACATGCTCTGGCATCAATTTGTATCCACGCTTAATGGAGCGATCCACCACGATTTCGCTTGCAGCAACTCCATAGTAGCATGGGTGTCCCTCTCGATAGTCGACCGTCACCCAGGCTATCCAATATTTAAGACCATTTTTCACAACTTCGCGGTCAGTGATGAACTTAATCCGTTTCTCTACTTTACTCCGAGCATGAAGCGCGCCCATATCGACATATGCTTCTTCCTCGTTAGGATCGACGATGACAGGTGTCATGTTTTCAAGACTGATCGACCCTACACCATATCCACCATGACCATCTGTAGAATCATCTTTGATGATCGTAAATTGGTTTTTCTTTTTATCATTGCCTTCACCGTTGTTTTTGAATTGATCAAATTCCTTCATAAAGCGAGCCTCCTCTTCTTATGCCCCTACTATTTTGTCCCATTTTAACATACAAAACAGTTCTTGTTGGATAAGAAGCTCTTCCCCATTAATCAAACGTTTGTTTAAGTTGATCATACTCCTGCTTCAACATAGAAAACACTACCGTATCATGAAAATTATGACCGTCATAATCCGTAGCCCTTAGTACACCTTCTTCTCGAAAACCAAACTTTTTTAAAAGCTGACGTGATCCTTCGTTTTCTGCGAATATGTCCCCGACTATACGATTCAGACCCAACTTTTCAAAGCCATACGGAAGCACAGTACGGAATACTTCTGTCATCACTCCACTCCTTTGAAAATCCGGATGGAGGATAGCTCCCATTTCCGTTTTCTTATGCCAAAAGTTCAGCTTGTGGAAGCGGAATATCCCGATCACTTCCTTGGCGTCATTTTCAATCACCCAGGGGATCTCCTTTTGTTGATAGAACCCTTCGAGTCTCTCAATCAAATTCCCCTCCATCTCTGCTATCGTCTGGACAGGGTGTGGCGTAATAAATTTCATATTTTCTTTATCACTCATGAACGGAAACAGTTTGGAAGCATCCTCTAACCTCACACCTCTCATCGTGTGATTATTTTTCATATGAAATACAGGAATTTGTTCCATACCTTCACCCCTCCTCCGATCGACGTCCACGATAATAGGAATCCTTAGAAATAAAAACGAAATCTTTTTCATCCACCTTTGCAGATGACTCTTTTGCCACTTTCCGTGGAGAAAAAATTTTCTTAAACCATGTGTGTTGCTCCACAGATACACCGACCCTCCTTTGCTGTACTTCTTTAATCCCCTGAATGATCAGCTGCATCGAAACGATGATCACCATAAAGCATACGAGTGCCGGTACGATCAGCCACCACCGTCCCGTCATCAGTGCATCTTTGGCAGCACCAATCATCCCCGACCATTCATGGGTGGTACTCATTGGTGGATCAGGCCAATTAGGATCATAACTGACTTTTGTACCACCGAAATAAATATGAAACACACCTAAATGAATGGGATTAAAAGGGTCTGAATAAATTGCTGCCCGAAGATGATGCCCATCCGCGCACTCAAATGAGGCATCAGATGTTTCCATAGAAGGTGCACAGAGCTGCCTCCCAGCACCTTTGTACTCGTTACAAATTCTTCTTTCATTATCAGTTTCATTTCATTTCCGAAAAGTGTCATGACCAAAGGTACTGCTAATATTGTCAAGATGATCCCCTGATAGACAACCCGCTCTGTTTCCGTCGTCGAAAAGCCTTCAGGGGGCATCCATAATACCGGTCTCAATAATAGAAAGGCAATGATCGTCATTGGTAAAAAGTGCATGCCGTCTACAAGTTTTTCAAAGGTTCTCTGTACTTTTCCCGGTAAGAAAAAAGTATAAGGAACGGCGAGGATAAAACCGATAGCCATCCGCAAAAAGGCAATAGCCAAGCCGAAAAGAATCGTATATTTTGCTCCTATCAATAGTTGATCGAAAACACTGAACCCTAACTGATCGGTACCAAGAAAAACGTATTCCGGCGTATGAGGAGAGGCGCTGACAAGCTCTCCATTATCATCATAGATCAAACGGTATTGGTCGATGAGCGGATCCGCTGTCATTGTATAAATAAGACTGATGACTACAGCGCCAGTAATAACGATGAAACCAATTAAGAATTTAACATTCTTAAAGTGGGCACCGATTTCACCCAGCGCATACCTGCCCCACCCTCCTCCCCCTTTTTTCCAGGAGAAGGATCCGATAAAGCTGTTCATGCGTATATCTGCTTCTTCCACAGCTCTCTCGTCCTTGAAGATTAATAATTCCGCTCCTTGATAAATGATGTAAAAAGGGGTGAACAACATCAATAAAATGAAGCTGGAGGTAATCGGTCGAAAGTCATTCAAAAATGCAGTCGTAATCCCATTCATATTAAAAATGTATTCGATTATCAAAAGGCTAGAGAGTGCTCCCCAAACGATAATCTTCGAATGATAAAAAGCACTCTTAAAAATGTTCCTTAAAATATGTACAAACAAAATGATGGCTTTTTCCAACCCTTTTCCTCTTGCCATTTGAACATAGGACTCTGTCCACTCTTCCTCGATCAAAGCCAGGATAACTTTATACATCGTGACCATCGGGAGGACAGCAATAGCAAGGATCGGAAGTGCATAGACCTTCTCTTGTCCAACAGTTGCAAATGGCATAAGCAACGTCTCTGTCTGTCTATAAAACCAAACAATGAAAAGTTGCAGGGAAAAAGCCAGCAACAAATCCGGGATGCTTTCTAAGATTCCCAATAACCGGTCCACGATTGACCGCATCCATTTCGGGAAAAATACCGTAGCAAAGGCTGCGATGAAGGCCAGTACAAACCCTAGAATGATGCCCCCAAAAAAGACTGTCATGGAATATTGATATGGCTCCCACAAATGCTCAAAAATCGGTTCCGGATTACCCTTGAACAAGTACGTCCATTCCTCAGGGTTCCCTATCTTTATCAACAGCAATTTCAGTTCTTGTATATAGTTTCCTACATTCAAAAAAGCCCCCTGCCGGAATAAAGCTGGTGATGTACTGATCAACAGGATCCCTAAAATCCCCAACATATAATAACCAATAAATTTAACAATCCTCACCTATGTAACCCCCACACATTCCGAGATATTTTAAAGTCAGGGCCTACAGGAAAGGATAGACTGACGAGACCCCCAGGGCGCTACACAGCCGGAGGAGGCTTGCCGTCTCCCCCGCGGGAAGCGAGTAGCTTCCCATCCCACATCCGCCACCCTAAAAGTACTAGTTGGTTTATTTACGAAATAGTCTGACATAATCAGACATAAAGAAAGGTGTACTTTCTTTGTACACCTTTTTCTTTATATTAATGAATGGTACGTAAACTTTCAATAAATTCCCATCCATCTTCAATATCTTCCGTTGTATAGTTTTGTGCACTTTTTACTGTGAAAACTTTTTCCGTTATTTCTTCTTTCGGCAAATGTTCGAAAAAGAGCATGGTGGACACTAACTCTAAGAAGCGGGAACTCTTTCCATTCATCTCTTCAATGTGCTTGTCCAAAGGCGGCAGATCCATTTCATAATGATTAAGAAAGTTACGCCCGCTGTCCGTCAGCTGATAACGGTATTGATAATAGTTCTTCTTTTCTTCTCTTGTTTCACTTATAAACCCAAGGTTACACATCTCTTCCACCCTCAAAGTCAACTCTTCCGAATAGGGGCCGTAGAAATGAAATTGGTAACGTTCTTCAAAAGGGATTTCACACTTTTTTAGTATGTAAATCATCTTTTGCAGCTTCTTCCGTCCCACGATTTCATCTGTACTTGAGAAAAACTGCATCAACTTCGCATGATTCTCCAACATGGAGGTTCACTCCTTATCAAACAAAATTTCCATAATCCGCTTCTTCGTTTTACTTCTACTCGACATTTCCTCTAAACGGTCAAGAGGGATATATAATTTATGATCTGTACGTTTTTTTCCAGAGATCGACTCGACAATATCGGAAAGTCTGGAAAGCTCTTTTAACTCCCCATTAGGTTGAAGGAGGTGAATCGGTAAGCGTTCGCCTTCTTCTCCTGGACGATAAAAATCATACGGAAGGTCAGAACTTGAGTCGACGACAAGGTAATAATCAGGGTTCAAACCAGCTTTTGTAAATAGTTTATAAAGTTCCATCCATTCGTTCATCTGTGCATTCGGATTGAATTCGATATATTTGAAAAGCCGTCGGTTCACGAAACGATGACAAAGATCACTCAACACTTCATCCTCTTCTTCCATCCACGCCTGGAAATAATAAAGAACTACCGCTTCATCGAGAGCTAAATATTCCTTTAATGTCGGTTCGCCTGCGAAAAACGAGAAAAAGTGGGTCGGCTTCAGTTCGAAGTTGTAGCCCGATTCATAAAGTTCTTTTGCGCGATGGAGAATCTTCGTCAAAATCACTTCCGCACTGCGTGTTACTGGATGGAAGTAGACTTGCCAGTACATCTGATAGCGGCTCATAATGTAGTCTTCCACCGCGTGCATCCCACTCTCTTTGACGACGACCTGATCCTCCATTGGACGCATCACTCTAAGGATCCGTTCCATGTCAAAGTGGCCGTAGCTGACGCCTGTAAAGTAGGCATCCCGCTGTAAGTAATCCATTCGGTCTGCATCGATCTGACTGGATATTACACTGACAACTAATTTATTTTCGTAAGTCTTGTTGATGACATCGGCGACTTTTTTCGGAAACCCTTTTTCCACCTTGCTCAATACCTTGTTAACTTCAGTATCTCCGAGTAAAATTGCCTGGGTGAAGTCTTCATGATCGAGTTTGAACACTTTTTCAAATGAGTGAGAAAAAGGTCCATGGCCAAGGTCATGTAAAAGGGCTGCACAAAGACAGAGGAGTCTCTCTTCCTGATTCCAGTTAGGGCGATCAGTGAAATTCTCAATGATTCTCCGGACAATTTCATAAACACCAAGGGAATGGTTGAAACGGCTATGTTCCGCCCCATGGAACGTAAGATAAGATGTCCCCAATTGTTTGACCCGGCGGAGACGCTGAAATTCAGATGTGCCGATCAAATCCCAAATCACCTGTTCCCGAACATGGACATATCGATGCACGGGATCTTTAAAAACTTTTTCTTCACTTAACTTCTCATCACGATAGGCCATCGGTTTGTCCTTTCTACACGACATTTTTATATATTATATACCTTAAATTCCGACAAAAAAACATCTTGACATACAAAAAATGACAGGGTCACCTGTGAAAACCTGTCTGTAAGCACACGGAAATTCATAATGAATTTTTAATCCATCGCAGATTTTACAGTCGATCAGTCATTCATGCAAGAGGCTACTTTTGGTATAATGTACTTTGCTATTGAAAAGGAGAACGAATGTTATGAAACAGCTACACTCACTATTAAAAACAAACGCTTATCGTTTCATCGATCAAAGTAACCTTGGTCCATCATTTTCAGCCTTGCAGTCCTTTGCGATGGATGATGCTTTATCCATGTCCGTCGGTGAACGAATAAGTCCGACAACAGCGAGACTTTGGGTCCATCACGATACCATCGTCCTCGGCATCCCTGACGCCCGCTTACCTTATATAAAAGACGGCATTCACTATTTGAAGGAAAATGGCTATGATGTGGTCGTCCGTAATTCGGGAGGTCTTGCGGTCGTCTTAGATGATGGAGTCTTAAACCTGTCCTTCATCTTCCCAGATTCAAAACAAGTGAATATCCATGACGGTTATGAAGCAATGGTCTCGTTCATTCAGCATCTTTTCGCTGACTTGACTAATGGGATTGAAGCTTATGAAATTACCCAGTCCTACTGCCCCGGCACCTATGATCTAAGTATAAACGGGAAGAAGTTCGCTGGCATATCTCAGCGAAGGGTCAAAAATGGTTCCGCTGTGCAGATTTACTTAGATGTGAGCGGAAGTGGTGCTGAACGGGCCAATCTTTTGAAGCATTTCTATAAAATAGCGAAACGGGAGGAAGAGACACGCTTTTCCTATCCAGAAATCAACCCAGAGGTCATGGCATCAATGAATGAATTATTAGGAACGTCTTTGAGAGTTGCGGATGTTCGTGACCGGATTTTAATGAAAGTCCATGAAATCTCCGGCTATATTGTTACAAATCCCTTAGAAGGGGAAGAAATTGAATGGTTTCATAAACGCTTCGAACATATGATCAAGCGGAATGAAAAAGTGCTCGAAAAGCTTGAATAATAGCTTTCGAGCACTTTTTTTATAAGCAAAAAGGGTTGAATGGCTCTGAACAATGTCCCCCCATCCATTTTAATACTTGAATCAGTACTAAGGCGTCGGAGCCGAATGACATTAATTCAGAACATTTCCCATCGATCCCTGTATTTTATAGCCAATAAAAAAGCTCGCGGACCCGATATCCGCAAGCTTTTCACGATAAACCTTTATAGCGCTTGAGCTGCTGTAATGATAGCTAGCTTGTACACATCATCGGAGTTACAACCGCGGGAAAGATCATTTACTGGTTGATTCAATCCTTGCAAGATTGGACCTACCGCATCAAAGTTACCAAGGCGCTGAGCGATTTTGTAGCCGATATTACCTGCTTCCAGACTTGGGAATACGAATGTATTCGCTTCCCCTTTCAAAGGAGAATCCGGAGCTTTTTTCTCAGCAACGGAAGGGACAAACGCAGCATCGAATTGGAATTCACCATCAATCAAAAGGTCAGAGTTTTGCTCTTTAGCTATTTCAAGAGCTTCTGTCACTTTTTCCGTTTCCGGTGATTGAGCAGAACCTTTTGTCGAAAAGCTTAACATAGCTACTTTCGGGTCAATATCGAAAAGTTCCGCCGTCTCCGCACTCGCCAACGCGATTTCAGCAAGGTCCTGACTGTCAGGTGTGATATTAATGGCACAATCAGCGAAAACATACTTCTCTTCCTCACGCACCATAATGAATACTCCAGAAGTCTTTTTGATTCCTGGCTTTGTTTTGATAATTTGAAGAGCTGGACGAACGGTATCTGCTGTTGAATGAGCCGCCCCACTTACAAGACCATCCGCTTTCCCCATATAAACAAGCATTGTACCGAAATAGTTGCCATCTTGAAGAATTTCACGTGCTTTTTCTTCTGTCGCCTTCCCTTTACGGCGCTCCACGAAGCTTGCAACCATTTCATCAAACTCCGCATAATCTGCAGGGTCCAGAATTTCAGCTGCGGAGATATTCACATTTAGCTCTGAAGCTTTCTGTTCTACTTTTCCCTTATTACCGACTAGTACAGGTGTTAACATACCATCTGCACCCAGTTGACTTACTGCTGTAAGAATTCGTTCATCTAAAGCTTCCGGAAATACGACTTTCTTGCCTTTTCCATCAATCTTAGCTTTCAAACTATCAAATAGGTTACTCATGTTTAACCCTCCATTTTTCATTTCTGTTATACATGATAAGACGTTTTGTGTTCAAATGAAAGTAGTACGAGTTAAGTTTTCCGTGTGAAGCGATTTCATTTTATAACTTTACCCTATTTATCAGGAGTTGATACTTCTTGTCATAGATTTAATAGTCTTTCACGCAGTTAAAGCGAGGGAACTGCTCTTCGTTATCTATAGAGATGTAAATATGTTATATTTATGGAGGAAGTTTTCTTATACAATCACAAACACTTCAATGTTAAAGGAGCGATTGATCCCATGCCAGAAGCAGTAGTTACTATGGATGGTTGGTATTGTTTGCATGATTTCCGTTCCATCGATTGGACAGCGTGGAAATATGCAACAAGTGAAGACCGCGAACAGGCGATCAATGAATTCAAGCAGTTAATCGGTAAATGGGAAGACACAGAAAGCAACAAAGAAGGAAGTCATGCTTTATACACAATTGTTGGACAAAAAGCAGACTTCATGATGATGATTCTCCGTCCGACGATGGAAGAACTAAATGAAATTGAAACAGCCTTTAATAAAACAAAGCTAGCAGAGTTCACGACACCATCTTACTCTTATATATCTGTCGTTGAGCTTTCTAACTATATGGGTAACGCAAATGAAGAGGATCCGGAAATCCAGGCTCGACTTCGACCGACCCTACCGAAGTGGAATCATATTTGCTTTTATCCAATGGACAAGCGCCGGCAAGGAAACGATAATTGGTATGTACTAGAAAAAGAGGAACGCGCGAAACTGATGTACGCACATGGAATGACCGGTCGCCAGTATGCCGGTAAGATTCGTCAAATCATTACGGGGTCCATTGGCCTGGATGATTGGGAATGGGGCGTAACATTATTCGCTCATGACGTTCTTCAGTTCAAGAAGCTCGTTTATGAAATGCGTTTTGATGAAGTGACATCCCGCTACGGCGATTTCGGATCTTTCTATGTCGGAAACATCCTTCAGACAGATGGTATCGATCAATTTTTACATGTTTAATAATGCAAGCTGCCAGTAAACCTGGCAGCTTTTTTCATTCCCCTCTCTTCAATTATTTGGCAGTATTCTTGAAGACTCGATTTCGAGTTTGTGGGTGCTTTAGGGGCTAATGGAAACGGTTCGCCCCTCAATCGTATTATGTGTCTCGAAATCACCAAGAGTTAACCTGCCCGATGGAAGAATCGTGCTATAACGTAGTGGTTATAGCATTTTCAGCATCCAAAACTCCTCTCAGTTCCGAGCATCTCTCTATCGTATGGTGGTTGGGAAAATGGGGAGACTCCTACCGGGATGGATTGGCAGGCGAGACCCTGCAGAACTTTAGCTGGCTTGCCCCAATCACCAAGGAAAGCCTCGTTTTCCAACCACCATCCTCTCAACAAAAGTCTCGAAACTGATCCTTCAAGATAAGGGAGCATTTTTTGTTGTCCTAGAGAAATAAATTTTAATCATAACTTTAGAGTGGTCCTACATATAGTGTTAAAGAACATGCAATCATGCCTTTAATAAAACGATGTTCCGACCCGATCGGACTGTCCTAGTGTTTATTAAATTCCATTAAGGAGTGATTCAGTTGGCACAAAACAAACCACAAATGGGAGGGCAGGGTCAAGGCCAAGGGCAACCGATGTATGGCCAACCCTCTTCCCCGTATTACGGACAAAACCCTTACATGTATTACTATCCCAGCTCCCCGATGCAGAATCAAGGAATGCAGCAAGGGCAGCCAGGCGGGTTACAAGTGCCGCCAATGCAACAAGGGCAGGGTCAAGGTGGAATAAACCCACCTAACATGCTTCCTTCAGAACAATCATACATCGAAAACATTTTAAGGTTGAATGCCGGTAAACAAGCGACGGTTTATATGACATTCGAAAACAATGATCAATGGAATGCGAAAGTTTTCAAAGGAATCATCGAAGCTGCAGGGCGAGATCATATCATCCTCAGCGATCCACAGACAGGTAAACGGTACTTACTATTGATGGTTTATCTTGATTACGTCACTTTTGATGAAGAACTCAATTACAGCTACCCGTACGGCAGTTGATGTAATAGAAGTGGATGGCAAATTATCAATCTTCAATAAACAAAACTCGCTATCTCGGTAGCGAGTTTTTCACTATATCAAAGAAATGGGTGAACAGATGAGACCACCTTATGAGAATTTTCACAAAGCCCAGTTAGCCACCCTCCTATTGACGATCATTCTCGCTGTTGTAGGTTTATTTCAGCTGGAACATCAGTGGATCATTCTACTCATGTTTTACGTTTTGGCCGCAAGCTTTGCTTTAGAAGGTATGTTAGAGATGAAACGACAACAAAAAACGAATGCCATCATCCAAATCATACGTGCTACCATCATTTTGTTTTTCACGACAATTCTTTATTTTTAGGACCACTCGTACTCATAAAAAAAGGGAACCATCCCTCTTCGACCCCCGTAGGAAAAACGACGGTCATGAAGATTGGATCGTTCCTTTTTCATCTATAAAGAGCCCTTATCATACATGTTTAATAACGGCATAACCGAGTAAAACCCAACCGATTAAAAATGATAGCCCACCTATTGGAGTAATCATGGCGAATGTTTTAATCCCTGTCGGTGCATAGATATAAAGACTGCCTGAGAAAAGCAAGATACCGACGAAAAAGAACCATCCTGCACCCGTAATTGCTCCGGTTTGGACTTTGCTCATCAATAAAGCCGTTATGAATAAAGCCATTGTATGGAACATTTGATAATCGACTGCTTTCCCCCACTGCTCCAATCCTTTTTCGGAAACTTTCCCCTCCAGTCCGTGAGCGCCGAACGCTCCAAGTGCCACAGAAAGAAAGCCATTCAGTACGGCTAATACTAAAAATATTTTCATTCTAACTTTTCCCCCTTAAAAATCAAAAATGGAAGACCCGTTCGCCTCCTCATGGTCACTCTTAGTTTCTTGTTTGCTTTGTGGTGTCCGCTGTAATTGAGATGGTTGCTTATCTGCTCCCATCATTTTTCGGATTTCTTCTACTGTTGGTTCTTGGACAGAAGATGGTGACTGGGTGGTGCTTGACTCTTCTTCCAATAGCAAATCGGCAAGCAGCTTTACAGAACGGACATGCTCGCGTACTTTTTGCTGGTCGCCATGCTGCAACATTGCTTCTTGTATCTCACTGGACATCTTTTTTAAGACGGTTTGGTTGGTGATTGCCATGATCATGTGCTCCTTTTCCATAGAAAAATCATATCTCTGTCGTAGTTTAACATGCCCACCATGATTCTGTCCTTTTCCCTCCAGGGTTTTCATGAAATATTCAACAAAATGGCAGTATTCCGGAAGACACGAGTTCGAGACTTTTATTGCGAATAAGGATCGGTGGGGGATAAGTCGCTTTCCATGGGGTAGGCGCTGAGCCTCCGCCCCTTTGCCATATCAGTATCTCGAAACCACTTCTGGGGACTCTGCTTGTATGCTCAAGCGAAGGGGATAATATAAATCGCCACAGTTTGAAATAGAGCGATTTATATCTACTTATGAGTGAGGGGAAGACTCCATCTTAGTAGAGGGATTCGTTTCTCACCTCCATCGTATGGGGTGGTGGGGAAGCTGGGAGACTCCCGTGGGAGAAGGAGGTAGGCGAGATTCCACAGGGCGATAGCCCGAGGAAGCTCGCCAGTTCCCCCACAGGAAAGCGAGTAGCTTCCCCACCACCCCTGACTCCTAATATGGCAAACGAATCCCCGGATTATCACAAAACTGAGTCTTCAAGAATAGGGAGCTTTTATGGGATCAGAACAAAGTGAAAAAGGGCCTCCAGCTTAGTTGCTGGAGGCCCTTTTCGTTAAAGACTTATAACTCCTATCTGGTTCAAGAAAATGACGATAATCATAATTGGAGCGAGATATTTAACGATAAATAACCACACATTCCCTATTATACCATTTTTCAAATCAGTAGCATCCAAAGCTTCCGATTTCTTGAGGCGCCACCCCATCAATAACGCCATCGACAAGCCTCCGAGAGGTAACAAAATGTTCGAAGCAACATAATCCATGGAATCAAGAATGTTCAAGTCTCCGATCGGCGTGATCCCTGACCAAATACCGAACCCAAGAGAAACCCCTATTCCAAGAACGAACATGATGGATCCCATCAAAACACTTGTTTTAAAACGCGTCCAACCTAAAACTCTCATAAAGTATGCCGTTGGTACTTCTAATATAGATACAGAAGAAGATAGGGATGCTAAAATCAAGGCAAAGAAGAACACTAAGCCAATGATGCCACCGAATGGCATTTGTTCAAAAATACTCGGCAGTGTAATAAAAACAAGCGGTGGTCCAGAACTAGGATCGATGCCGAATGCAAATACTGCCGGAAAAATAACAACTCCCGATATAACAGCAAAGAAAGTGTCCATAAACCCTATTCCTAAAGTCGCGCTCGGTAATTTATTTTCTTTCGTCAAATAACTTCCATAAGTCAGCATAGCTCCCATACCTAGACTCAAGGAGAAAAACGCCTGCCCCAGTGCGGCAATATAAATAGATGGCTTACTAAACGCGGACCAATCCGGTTGGAACAAGAATTTCAAACCTTCTGATGCACCTTCTAAGGAAAGACTGAAAAAAGCCAACCCAATCAAAATTAAGGCTAATAATGGCATGAAAATTTTGTTGGCACCTTCAATTCCTTTCTTGACCCCGCTAAGCACGATAACGATAGTAAGGATCATGAACAAAGCTGTCCATGCAATCGGATGCCAAGTATGACTGATAAATTGACCGAATGCCCCTTCATATCCTGCTTCAGGCGATGTAAAGAATGACCCATTAATATAATTCCAAAAGTAAAAAATCGCCCAACCAGCTACGACAGCGTAAAAACCTAAAATTAAAAAGGCACTGGCGACCCCGAAGAAGCCCGTCAAATACCACGGTGTCTTTGGAGCCAATTTTTGAAAGGATCCGACAACATCACTTTCTGCTTTTCTTCCAATACTGACTTCCGTCAGCAAAAGAGGTACACCAATCAAGAGAACGAATAATAGATAAAGTATTAAAAAGGCGCCTCCCCCATTGTTCCCTGCAACGAAGGAGAATCTCCATATATTTCCCAGCCCGACCGCTGATCCCATCGCGGCAAGCATAAAACCTAGTTTCGTCCCCCATTTTTCTCTTCCCATACTCACCCAGCTCCTCTCACTCTTTTAATAATAAACCGTTATCTCTATTTTATCGGCTTAATGAAATATTCATCAGCATACCATAGACTGAGCAAGTGTCCATACGTAATCTGAAATTTCATTTAATTTACAGTCGATAATCAATATTGTTAGGGGTTACAGTCCGTTTTTTTGGCTTTTCGTGATTTTTTTCGGCAAATTGTAAGCATTCTGTACCCGTTGATTTCAAAACTAATGCGGAAGGCATTTCTTTTGTTTTGAAACCATATGCATTACATGCTCGAGGAAAAGCAGGGTTCCACGTTGTTCGAAAATGTTTACAACGAAAACAGTTTAACTTCTTCATACTGACCCTCTCTCTATCAAAATGATATGGTAGAATCATAGCATAGCCAACGCCCATAAACTAGGAGGTCCTTATGGAAAGATGGTTCAGCGAACAAGTCGATCAAACTTTCACCACTTTCGGGTACAGTCATCTCGTCATGCTCGCCATTTATGTAGTTGTTTCTCTTCTTATATTTATAAGGCACGATACATGGAAACAATCCAATTTTTCACATAACCTTATAAGAATCAGTTTACTATCCCTTTTAATTTTATCCGAAATCAGTTACCAGACATGGAGCATCATTCATGGAGTATGGGGGGATGGCAGTCATCTTCCTCTTCACCTTTGTGGTATTGCCTCTTTGCTCGGTGTTCTCGCTCTGATCACCTACCACCCTAAGTTGATTAAGATCACGTATTTCATCGGTTTGTTTCCAGCAGCCATTGCCATGGTAACACCTGATCTCCCCCACGATTACCAACATTATCGCTTTTGGAAGTTTTTTGTTCATCATATGGCCATTTCCTGGACAAGTCTTTTTCTTATTGTCGCTACCTCCGTAAAAATCACGAGGAAGGATTTACTGGAGTCTTTCTTTTACCTGGTCCTCTACAGCTTTTTCATCATTGGTTTCAATAGGTTCTTTCAAACCAATTATTTGTACCTGGAAGGTCCCCCTATTGTCGGAACCCCTCTTGATTGGATGGGAGAAGGTCTCAGCTATTATTTCACTCTATTATTCCTCACTTTTTTTGTTTTTTCCATGATGTACCTCCTCTATAAGCTAATCAGGAAATACACTTAATCTCAGCACCCCTTCCGCCATCAAATTCCAAAAACGCTCCCTATTCTTGAAGACTCAGTTTCGAGACTTTAGGGGGAGTTTAGGGTCTACGGGAAAAGGTTCGCTTTCCGTGGGGCGGGCGGTGAGCCTCCTCGAGCTAAAGC
>NZ_FOSB01000010.1 GCF_900114165.1 Halobacillus dabanensis | reverse complement strand
TTACCACCTTCAATTTAAATTCCTTACTATACTTTGCCATACAAAACACCCCGGAAGTTAGATTTTTTTACTCTAACTTCCGGGGTGCACTACCTGATAAGAGCTGCTTTTTATTGTTATTCTTTTGCTTCCTGTTCAAAAGGTACCTCATACGTCGGTTTGATCCAGGCCTCTTTCACTCGGCCTTTTTGCTCTGTATCAAGGACGTAGGATCCATTGCTATAACGGTCGTTCGCTTTGAAGTCCATGGCATTCACTTCCAAGCATTCTTCTTTGTCTGTCATTAACACCACTTGATCCTCACGGGTTACCAAATGGACATCCACTAACTGGTGTGGATTCTTCTTCAATTCTCTTAACATGATTACGCCTCTTTTGGCTCTCGTTGTCCGCTCGAATTCCTTCAATCTCATCCGCTTAACCGCTGCCCGATGGGTCGTAAGGAGAATCGAAGGGTCATTCTCCGCCCGGAATACTTGTCCAGATACGACTTCGTCATCTTCTTTCAGGTTAATGGCCTTCACTCCAGCGGCTCGTTGGCCGACCGTGTTGACGTCCTCTTCATGGTACCACAGACCATAAGCTTTGTTAGTAGCAATGAAAAGATCTGCGTTTCCATCAGTCAAATGTACATCGACTACTTCATCATCGTTTTTCAAATTAATAGCCACCAATGCTTTGGAGTGGCGTTGAGCTTGGTAAAGATTCAATTCGCTTTTCTTCACCATACCGTTTTTTGTAAAGAAGATAAGGTATTGATCTTCCTTGAATTCCCGGATAGGAATCGCTTCGACGATAAATTCATCCTTTTCAACCTGGACGATATTTGAAATATATTGACCCAGGTCCTTCCAACGAATATCCGGTAACTTATGAACAGGTAAGTACAAGTATTTTCCTAAATTCGTGAAAAGTAGGATGGTATCCGTTGTGTTGACTTCATAGAGACCTAAGAGATGATCTCCATCCTTGATGGCGAAATCTTCTCCGTTAGACGCCGCATAAGAGCGGAGACTAGTGCGTTTAACATAACCATCTTTCGTTATGGATACTAGAACGTCCTCACTGGCTACAGTCACTTCAAGGTCGACCTTCAGCTCCTGGACTTTTTCTTCTATCTTTGTCAAGCGATCATCATTATACTGCTTCTTCATCGAACGAAGATCTGCTTTGATGACTTTTAACATTTCATTTTCACTTGATAATAGTTTTTCTAAATACTCGATTTGCTTTTGTAATTCATCCGCTTCTTTTTGAAGGGCTGTAATGTCCGTATTCGTCAAACGGTATAATTGCAAGGTAACAATTGCTTCCGATTGATCTTCTGAAAAATTGTATTTAGCGATTAATTGCTGCTTTGCATCCGCTTTGTCTTTCGAACTACGAATCGTTGCAATCACTTCGTCCAGGATAGAAATCGCTTTGATTAAGCCCTCTACGATGTGTGCGCGATTTTTGGCTTTATTCAAATCGAAAATGGATTGTCTAGTCACCACTTCTTTTTGGTGCTTAATGTAAGCTTCCAACATCATCGGAAGATTCATGAGGCTTGGAGTCCTATCATGAATCGCTACCATATTGAAGTTATAGGAAATTTGCAGGTCCGTATGTTTATAGAGATAGTTGAGGACCCCTTCACTGTTGGCATCCTTCTTCAAATCAATGACGACACGCAAGCCCGTACGATCCGTTTCGTCCCGCACTTCAGCAATACCTTCGACTTTCTTGTCAATTCGAAGTTCATCCATTCGTTTGACCATGCTTGCTTTATTAACGTCAAATGGAATCTCATCTATGACGATTTGTTCCCGGCCACCTCGCTGTTGTTGAATGTCTGCCCTTCCTCTTAGAACAATTTTCCCTTTACCAGTCTCATATGCTTTTTGAATTCCATCTACACCTTGGATCACACCGCCGGTCGGAAAATCAGGACCTTTTAATTTTGTCATAAGCTCCGGCACCGTAGCTGAAGGTTTATCGATCTTCATTATCACAGCATCAATGACTTCCCCAAGATTATGGGATGGAATCTCTGTTGCATAACCAGCTGATATCCCCGTCGCCCCATTGACTAGGAGGTTAGGGAATTTTGCTGGTAAGACGGTCGGTTCTTCGATCGTATCGTCGAAGTTGGGAATGAATTCGACCGTTTGCTTTTCAATATCCCTCAGTAATTCAGAAGAAATTGCTGAAAGCCTTGCTTCCGTATAACGCATCGCAGCGGGAGGATCTCCATCGACACTCCCGTTATTTCCATGCATTTCTACCAGCGTCTTCCGTACTTTCCATGTCTGACTTAACCTTACCATTGCATCATAAACGGAGGTGTCCCCGTGTGGGTGATAGTTACCAATAACTGTACCGACCGTTTTAGCTGATTTCCTATAAGCCTTTTCATGTGTGTTTTTCTCTTGATGCATCGCATATAAAATACGACGCTGGACTGGCTTAAGGCCATCCCTGGCATCAGGGAGGGCACGTTCCTGAATAATATATTTACTGTATCTTCCGAAGCGGTCTCCGAGCACCTCTTCTAATGGTAAATCTAAAAACTTTTCTACCTCTGCCAACAGAAGGTCCCCCTTTACGTCTGAATTTTATCGTTTTCTAGAATATTCGCTTCGTCTTCAAGACCGAATGCGACGTGGGATTCAATCCATTTACGGCGAGGTTCCACTTTATCTCCCATCAGTGTCGTCACCCTGCGTTCTGCACGTGCGATATCATCGATTGTGACACGAATCAATGTCCGTGACTCCGGATTCATCGTCGTTTCCCAGAGCTGATCTGCGTTCATTTCACCTAGACCTTTGTAGCGCTGGATTGAATAACCATTCTTAAACTCTTTCAATATCTTTTGCATACCGTCTTCACCCCAAGCGTATTCTACTTTTTCTTTCTTTCCTTTTCCTTTTGAAACCTTGTAGAGGGGTGGTAGCGCAATGAATACTTTCCCTGCCTCTACAAGAGGTCTCATGTATCTATAAAAGAAAGTCAAAAGCAGAACTTGAATATGTGCACCGTCCGTATCGGCATCTGTCATGATAACAATTTTATCATAATTACAGTCTTCCAGGGTAAAGTCGCCACCGACTCCTGCGCCTATGGTATGGATGATCGTTGATATCTCTTCGTTTTTGAAGATGTCCGCGATTTTAGCCTTTTCTGTATTAATGACTTTCCCTCGTAATGGCAAAACAGCCTGGAACTTTCTATCTCGCCCTTGTTTGGCTGACCCGCCAGCAGAATCCCCCTCGACAAGGTATAATTCATTCTTTTGGGCATTCTTTGATTGGGCTGGTGTCAGCTTCCCACTTAAGAGTGTATCTTTGCGCTTTCTTTTTTTCCCTGAGCGTGCATCTTCCCTCGCTTTTCGAGCTGCTTCCCTGGCTTCTTTTGCCTTGATCGCTTTTTTGATCAACATGGAGGCAACATCCGGGTTTTCTTCCAGGAAATACGACAGTTGTTCTGCTACTACACCATCAACAGACGAACGTGCCTCAGAGGTTCCTAATTTACTTTTCGTCTGCCCTTCAAATTGAAGAAGTTCCTCAGGAATCCTGGCCGAAATAACAGCTGTGAATCCTTCCCTGATATCGTTTCCTTCTAAATTCTTATCTTTCTCTTTTAAAAGCTGTGTTCTTCGAGCATAATCATTGAATACTCTAGTGATAGCAGTTTTGGCACCTGATTCATGTGTCCCTCCATCTTTTGTCCGTACGTTATTCACGAAGGAAAGGATATTTTCTGCAAACCCATCATTGAATTGAAAAGCAAAATCTACTTCGATGCCCGCTTGGCTTCCTTCGAACGATACCACCTGATGGAGAGTGTCTTTTTCTTCATTTAAATATTCCACAAAGGAAACGAGACCATCATCATACTGGTATTCTTCTTTGACTGTTTCATTCCGCTCATCAATTAAGATAATACGAAATCCTTTTAACAAGAAAGCCGCCTCTCTTAAACGTTCCGAGAGCGTTTCGAAATTGAATTTTATAACAGAAAAGATAGTTGGATCAGGCTTAAAACGGATGGTCGTTCCGGTTTTCCTAGTCGTTCCTTTATTTTCTAAAGAAGTGACAGGTACACCACCATTTTCAAACCTTTGATAATACTTTTCGCCATCCCTGCAAATATGGACTTCTAACCATTCCGATAAAGCATTCACTACGGAAGCTCCTACTCCATGCAGCCCACCAGAAGATTTGTAACCGCCCTGTCCAAATTTCCCTCCGGCATGCAGAACAGTCAAAATGACTTCTGGTGTCGGTTTCCCGGTCTTATGCATTCCAGTCGGCATACCTCTTGCTTCGTCTTGTACCGATACACTACCATCTTTATGGAGCGTGACAGTCATTTGTTGGCCGAATCCAGACAATGCCTCATCGATCGCATTATCTACAATTTCATGGACCAGATGGTGGAGGCCTCTGTGGTCCGTAGACCCAATATACATCCCCGGTCTTTTCCGAACTGCCTCCAATCCTTCCAGTACTTGTATTGAATCATCTGAATACGTTTGATTTTGACTCGACAATTTTCCATCGGCTCCTTTCTCTTGCACACCAATACTTCTATAATAGAACAAACGTTCGATTGTGTAAACGAATCATTCTAATGTCCTTATAAACCACGATATGCACAAGTCAATCAACGGAGTGGAAGAATCTCCACCCAGTTGATTGGCTTATGACCTTGCTGGAAGTCAGGACGGTCAGCTGAAAAGGTTGATTAAGTATTATAGTCTCTACACTAAGATATAATTATTAAACATATATATCGGCTGATTTCGCTTACAAAGCCTACGTTTTCCTGTCTGTAAAAAAACGTTGCTTGTTATATTGTAGCGATTTTATAAGCTTTCGCAAACATAATTCTGCCAAAAAACATGAAAAAACCCCTGAGGAGTCAGGGATTTTTTCAACAAATCTGTTCATTCACTTAACGATAAATTGCATGGGCAACTTTAATACATAAGTCCATGATAACAAGGATTGAAGTGTCTTTTAGTATATCCTGAGCACCTTCGTGATACACTCCTTGTTGAGCCCAAAATGCCTTCGGCTGGATTTTTTTCGTTTCCTCCGCAATCTTCGGCAAATATTCTGATCTTCGGAAGACATTAACGATATCTACAGGTTCTTTTATATCACTAAGACTTGGAACTGCTTTCTCACCTAAAACTTCGGTGACTTCCGGATTAACCGGGATGATTTTGTAGCCAGCTCTCTGCATAGCTTCACTGACTTGAAACGACGTCCGATGAGGTTTGTCTGAGAGACCCACTACAGCAATCGTTTTTGAATTCGCCAATAAATCCTTCACTTTTTCATTGGATGGATTCTCAATATTCATAATCAACCTCCTATTCTTCAATCAGTCCTTCATTAATAAGATACTCACGGGCAACTTCTTCAGGAGATCGATCTTCAAAATCGACCTCATAATTCATTTCCCTCATTTTATCTCCTGTAATCTTTCCTCCTAATTGGTTCAATGCATCTTCAATTTCCGGATATCGATCCAGTGTTTCCTGTTTCATCAAAGGAGCACCTTGATACGGTGGAAATAAATTTTTTGGATCTTCTAAGACAGTCAGATTCAAATCGACCATATAACCAGATGTTGCATATGCATCAATGATATCCACATCCCCACTTGAGATGGCACCTTGTCTTAAGCCCGGGTCCATTGTACGGACTTCTCCAAGATCAAGGTTATAAACTTCTTTCATCCCTTGATAACCGTCTTGACGATCATTGAACTCTAGAGTGAATCCTGCGGTTATTTGATTTTCAACTGGCTTTAAGTCACCAATGCTTTCTAGATCATAGCGTTCTGCAAGCTCCTGCGTGGTCGCAACCGCATAAGTATTATTGAATTCCATTGGTTCTAAGAAAGCCATATCAAAGGTCTCAGCCATCCCTTCTTTAGCTTGCTGATAAACCTCCTGAGGGTCATTACTGGTCGCTTCCTCATCCAGTAAAGAAACGATCGCTGTACCTGTAAACTCTGGATAAATGTCAATACTGCCTTCTTGCAATGCACTAAATACCAGATCTGTTTTTCCTAAGTTCTTTTGTAAACCAACAGACAAATCGGTTTCTTCTTCGATTAAAAGCTTGTACATATTAATCAGAATGGCAGGTTCGGCACCTAATTTGGCACCAATAGTTATATCATTCTTCACTTTACCTCCAAAAGCCAATGGTCCTACAGCAATTAACGCAGCAATCACTAATAAACTTACAAGGGACCGAAAACCTGACTTAGCGGACGTTCGTTCGAACAAGCGGAGGATAAGATCAAGAATTATTGCTAATAATGCAGCAGGTATTGCTCCTAGTAAAATCAGGTTTACGTCTCCGCCTCGATCCAGACCGAGAAGGATTAAATCACCAAGACCACCAGCGCCGATTAAAGCAGCAATTGTCGTTGTCCCAACAATCAAAACCATGGATGTTCGGATCCCGGCCATAATCACCGGCATTGCGATAGGAAGTTCGACTTTTGATAATCGCCTGAATGACTTCATTCCCATCCCTGTAGCCGCTTCTTTCAAAGCTGGATCTACTTCTTTGATTCCTGTATAAGTATTCCTAAGGATAGGAAGTAATCCATAAGCAGCTAAAGCTATAATTGCAGGAGTCTGTCCAATTCCGAAAAATGGAATGAGAAATGCTAATACTGCTAAGCTGGGAATTGTCTGCAAAACGGCCGTCGCGCCTATAATCGGCTCTGCTATGCGGTGTTTTCTTGTCAACCAAAGTCCAAGTGGAACGGAGATCAGGGTTGCAATTACTAATGCGATAATAGAAATTTGTAAATGCTCCCATATCTTCTCCCAGAGAATGTCTTGTCTTTGGGAAAATACATTCATAAATCCAATCATAACTGGGAAACCTCCTCTACCTTGTTACTTTCACTTTCCTTAAGATAGAGGACAATATCCCTGTAAGACAAAGTACCGATCAAGCGGTCCTCTTTAACCACTGGAAGCAAACTGTGACTTTCACTCTCAAATACTTGGACGGCGTCGCGCAGAATCATATCATTAGATAATGCCGGGGACTGCACACGCTCTCCGTTTTTAATAATACCTTCATAGGTGCCATCCGCATTCTTCAAGGCAAATGTCCCTTCTAAAACCACCCGTCCTTTTTCAAATTCCTCAACGGTGAGGATTTTATTATTTGTGTAATCAATAATGACATCAACAGCAGTCTGCCAGGGCGTCTTTCTACTACCTATGAAATCTTTTACAAACTCGTTTGCAGGATTCAATACTAAGTTTTGAGGTGTATCCAGCTGTACGATTTCACCAGCTTTCATCAAACAGACCCGGTCTCCTAATGCAAGGGCTTCGTCCATATCGTGGGTAACAAATACTATCGTTTTCTTAATTTCCTGTTGTAAGTTACGGATATCTTTTTGCAACTGTTCCCGACTAATAGGATCCAATGCACTGAAAGGCTCATCCATCAGAATGATGTCAGGGTCTGCTGCCAGGGCTCTTAGGACCCCGACCCGTTGTTGCTGACCACCAGAGAGTTCGCCCGGCTTCCTTTTCCGGTGCTTTTCCGGGTCCAGTCCAACCATATCCATCAACTCATCAATACGACTGGATAATTCTTTCTTCTTCCATTTTTTCATTTCTGGTACTACAGATATATTTTCTTCCACTGTCATATGTGGGAAAAGTGCAATTTCTTGCAAAACATATCCAATATTCCAACGCAACTCATGAATGTTATAATCTCTGATATCTTTATTATGTATCAAGATTGTTCCTTCTGTCGGTTGGATCAGTCGATTGATCATTTTCATTGTAGTGGTTTTTCCGCAACCACTCGGGCCGATCAAAGCCAACAATTCACCTTCTTGGACCTGTAGGTTAATATTTTTCAACGCAGTGGTCCCGTCCTGATATGTTTTCGTCACATCAGTGAATGTAATCATGTTCTTCCCCCTAAACAATAAAATAATAAAACATAGTTCTATATCCACATTTTCATAATACGAAACATATTGCAAAGATAAGGTCTTTTTATTATTTTCAACTAATCGCTCCACCATTCTTGACGTTTAATAGGAGAAATCCTTGTCACCAGGTACTAAATTGGTATAATAGGATATTGTCTAGGGTTTTCACTTCATATAACGAATTCCTTATATGGGAAAACAGGATTCCTCAGTGTGGAAATACTAGTTCTTAATCTATCATCCACATGATAAAATAGAAGAAAGTCACAAAGGAGATGAACTTATTGGAATACTTTTTATACATCCTGATCGCCTATCTCCTCGGGTCTATCCCATCCGGTTTAATTGTAGGTAAAATTGGTTATAACACGGATATTCGCGAGCACGGAAGCGGAAACTTAGGCGGAACGAATACGTTCAGAGTCTTAGGTGTCAAAGCCGGGCTCATCGTTACAATTGCTGACATCTTGAAAGGAACAATGGCAGCTTCTTTACCCTTTTTCATGGGTGCAGAAGAAGTTTATCCTCTCGTCATAGGGATATTTGCAGTAATCGGGCATATGTACCCTGTTTTCGCAGGATTTAAAGGTGGAAAAGCTGTGGCGACATCAGGAGGAGTGATCCTTGGTGTAAATCCAATTATTTTTCTCGTATTAATTTTGTCCTTCTTCATTATTCTATATTTGAGCAAATATGTATCCTTATCTTCCATGGTGTCTGGTATTATTGGGATTATAGCCACATTAGTCGTAGGTGATTACGGACTGACGATCATCATTTCCTTGTTCACTATTTTTGTGATCTACCGTCATCGGACAAATATTAAACGAATTATCAATAAAACCGAGCCTAAAATTACATGGATGTAAGCTTAACAAGCTATACCGATACCATGTGTTGATAGTCTATCCAGCAAAAGGATAGGCTTTCTTTTATGGTGCATTATATAAAAGCATAGATGGTCAAGCATTCCATTGTATAAACGGAAATACATATTGTATACTTTGACATAGAAAGAAGGCCGAAAGGAGTCTTTATTATGAATAAGACAGATTTAAATCAAATTAAAAAACTACCGTCCAAAAAAGAAAGACATAAATTATTCGGTTCCATTGAGCCGGGGCCACGTACAAAACCGGTCGAAAAAGATCAAATGGCCGATTTGCAAAACTCTAAAAAGGATTTCTTGTTTGATATTGATATGGTAGGGATCTCTAATGTGAAACACCCGATTCGTATTCCAAGTCAACTAACCCCGGAAATTCAAACAACGATCGGCACGTTCTCTTTCGGTTCTTCCATTTCACAGGGAAGCAAAGGAACAAATATGAGTCGCTTCACAGAACAGTTAGACAAGTACCATAATGAAGGTTTTGCTGTAGACATCGCTACGCTAAAACAATTCACGGAAGAATTAGCGGGGCGCCTGAAGCAGTCCGATGCCGAGGTGGAAGTAACTTTCCCCTGGTTCTTTGAGCGTAAAGGACCATACTCGAATTTAACAGGCATGAATCATGCAGATGCTACAATCAGGGTGGAATATGATGTAGAAACGGGACATGATATAACCGTTACATTAACAGGAAAAATAACGACCCTGTGCCCTTGTTCGAAAGAAATCAGTGAATATAGCGCTCATAACCAACGGGGAAATGTGACAATGTCCGTTAAGTTGACGGATGACTTTGACGAACAGGACATTGATTGGAAGACTGCACTACTAGAAGCAGCAGAAAGTAATGCGAGTGCACGAATCCACCCTGTACTCAAACGACCAGACGAAAAAATGGTGACAGAACAGGCTTATGAAAACCCACGATTTGTAGAAGACATTGTACGGCTAGTCGCAGCAGACCTATACGAATACCCATTTGTTGAATCTTTTACCGTCCATTGCCGGAATGAAGAATCCATTCATCTGCATGACGCTGTAGCCACATTGAGCTACGATAAAAAACAGGAAGAAAAATAAAAAATAATCATGAAACACTTCATGATTGCTTTGATTCGATTTTACAGAAAAGGCATCAGTCCATTCTTTCCGGCCTCCTGTCGTTTTCAGCCGACATGTTCAGAATATGGATTAGAATCCTTTCAACGTTTCGGTTTTTTAAAAGGAAGTTATTTAACAATTAAACGCATATTAAAGTGCCATCCCTTTCATCCGGGAGGATTCGACCCTGTGCCATCAAAGCAAGTAAGCAAAAATACTGACGAGTCTAGATGAAAAACGGAATATCTAAAAAACGTTTAAATTCCGAGGATTCCGGTAACAAGATAACACATGAAGCCATATACAGGAGTTGAGCACATGAATTTGAATGTAACAGAAGAAGCAGCAAAATGGTATGAGGAAGAGTTAGACATCGATGATACAACGGACTTGAGGTTTTATGTCCGATATGGTGGGTCCGGTGGCCTGCAACCAGGTTTTTCTCTTGCTATCAAATTGGAAAAACCAGCTGAACCTATAGCAGAAACAACGATCGGGAACATTCATTTCTTTATCGAAGCGGACGATGAGTGGTATTTCGACCAACATTCTTTAGAAGTCTCCTATGATACAAAATGGGAAGAACCTTCCTTTGAATATAAAAAATAATGAAAGTTAACAAAAATAAGACGCCGCAATGGCGTCTTATTTTTTCTCCAGTCGAAATCGATGGATTTGATTCCAACAACCTTCTTCTTTAAGAATTTGCAGCTGTCTATCGCCAAACAGGTCAAAGTGCGGATAGTGTGGATCTCTATGAATCCACTCTGGTGCTAATCCGTAACTTCTTCCCCATTCCTTTAGTTTATCAATATTACTACATCCAACTTTTGTAACAGTATCACAACCAGGAAAGCGTTCATCCAGCCAAAAGTGTGTTAATATAGCGATGTTTCCTTTTCGCACATTCGTCTTCCATGTTCTTAGTTCTTCTTTTTTCACCCCAAAAGCCATTAAGCTTCCTGCTCCATAGCAGATACATACGCTTCATGCCATTCTGGAAAACTGCGGCGAATAGAGACCGGCTTGAAGCTGTCTTTCTTGACGATGACATGTTTTGTCTCACCACAAACAGCAACTTCTCCTGCATGATCGACAATTTCATAACCATAGGCCACACGCAATCCATCATACATATGCACCCATGTCTTTACATAGACATCGTCCCCATATCGTACTGGTTTTTTAAAGCTGACTTGGGCATCAATAACCGGAGAGACTACCCCTTGATTCTCCATCTCAGAATATTTAAAACCCAGTCCCTCTATAAAAGCTGTACGGCCTATTTCAAACCACACTAAATAGTTGGCATGATACACAACGCCCATCATATCTGTTTCTTGATATCTGACTTGAATCGGTGTTTGGGTGACTTTCATTTATCAGGACTCCCTTCGGATCATGTTCCAGGCTTTTTCTAAATCTTCAAGTTTTAATTCATTCATATCACCAGCTTCATCGCTCATAATTCGGATGGCTTGAAACTGTATTGCCTCATTGACAAGATTATTAATAAAACGCCCATTTCCTCGAGTTTTGTGATTTCTATACTTTTCTAACAAGAAAGATTCTGCCCACTCATTGAAATGATAACCATATTGCATAGCTTGGTAATGTGTCATTTCTATCAGTTCATCTTCTGTATAATCGGGGAAGTGAAAATACTTTTTGAATCTTGAAGATAGTCCAGGATTGCTTTCTACTAATTGTTCCATCTCCCGTTGATAGCCAGCTAAGATTACAACAAGATTTTCGTTATGTTTGGTCATCTCATCGACAAGGGTCTCAATAGCTTCCTTTCCAAAGTCATCCCGTCCACCTTTATAAAGGGAATAAGCTTCATCAATGAATAAAACCCCTCCGAGTGCTTCTCGAATTTTCTTCTTTGTTTTTATCGCCGTTTGTCCGACATAACCTGCAACAAGGTCACTCCTCGAGACGACGACTGTGTGTCCCCGCTTTAGTAAACCACACTCTTTCAAAACATCAGCATAGATATCTGCGACAGTTGTTTTACCTGTTCCTGGATTACCAGAAAAAACAGAATGCAATTGGATGGGTACAACGGGATATCCTGTTTCCTTCCTTTTCTGTTGCGCCTGAACAAAGGAAGAAAGTTTCCTCACTTCTTCTTTCACATTCGTAAGACCAATCAGTTCATCTAAACGCTCCATTGGTGATTGTACCTCATCATCCGAAATGTTTTCCCAGTCAAGGTCCTGCGTGGAAATGCGCATATGATCAAGCCAGTGATGCTTGTCTCTTTCCGCTTCTTGAGCTCCTTTTTGAAAAACGGTCTTTAAAACAAGGTTCTTTACAGTTCTGGCATTCCCGAAGGATTCATCCACCCGTTCTTTATCAATTAAAGAAGCAAATTCTTTTAATGCAGGTCGTGTAAAGAAGAAATCATTATCCATAGCGGTTTGCTCTGCAATAGTCAGCAGTTCTTCCATTTGATAATCCGGCAATTCGATATGATTCTGCTCAGGAAAACGGCTGCGCAAACCAGGATTAGACCATAAAAACTGTCGCATTTCTTCTGGATATCCGGCTAAAATAACTGCAAACTTCCCACCATAATCTTTACTTGTCATTGCGGATACTAATGTGTCGATGACAGCTTGTCCATAGTCGTTCCCAGTTTGACCTTCACGCTTCAAACTATAAGCTTCATCGATGAAAAGCACTCCACCAATCGCCTGTTTCACGTAGTTCATTGTGTTCTCTTCACTTTGGCCCACATAGGACCCAACCAAGTGAGAACGGTTTACTTCCACGACTTCTTTTGTATCTAAAATGCCAAGTTCGTGATATATGTTTGCAAGCAGACGGGCAATGGTAGTTTTTCCTGTACCTGGATTTCCTGTAATGATCATATGTAACCCAGGTTCATCCACCATTGAAAAGCCATAGCTTTTTCGCTGTTGTTGATAGCGTAAAAAATGATAATAATGACGAATGTATGTTTTTACATCCTTTAACCCTACCATATGATCGAAGGCTTCCAGCGGGTTTTGAAACGATTGATCTGTTAGAAAAGTTGGTAAGCGTTTATAAATCTCATCCTGGTTATCGGATAAACGTCTTGTCCTATCATTTATTTCTTTCACAGGAATACGGATACGACGATTTTCAATCGAAGAAATAGCATCTTCCAATATCTCTAGTAAATCATTCAACTCTACATAAACATCTTGATAAAGTTTCAAACGGCTGGACGCATCGATGATCGTTTTATGAGCGAGTTCTTCATCCCACTGCTGGATTAGATAACTAACATCTGAATAGATTGATTTTGCTTTTTTTGCTTTCGCTGAGTCATGATCCGTCTCATGCAGGACCCATTGTTCTAATGGTGTGTTTTTTAAAATGGTATAAGCACGCAATAACTGCTGGGACTCATAAAGCTCGGTGACTAATGGATGGTTTGGATCAAGAACTTTCGCTTCATCAATGAATTGTTCTGCCAGACGATCCTGACCTGGGTGTCGTTTAATTCGATGATAAGCTAATATCACATAAAGCAGGGCTTTTCCCTCTTTTTCTTCAAATTCGTATTCATCCATATATCTAAGCGCCTCGACCTCTGATATCGGTGGCGGGTGTTCTAAACTGTTCCATTCTTTCAATTGTTCTAACATCTACATCACTTCCTTTTCTTCGCGTTATTCATTTTATCATAGACGAAGTTGAATGTAGATGAAGATGCATGGAGGGGACGCCTTCTTAGTACAGTAAACGCTGATCCTTTACTGAGAGAAGAGGTATAAGGAAAAACCGCTTCTTCGAAAAGAAGCGGTACAATTAAGCATTAATATTGTTGATGACGAGCTTCGTCCTTAATCTCCTGCCGCATCGCTTCTAGCGATTGGTTACGACGCTTATTTTTTTCCTCTATATTCCGTTTCTCTTCTTCTGTTGCAAATTGAAGGGCATCATGTGATGCTTCAATATTTTCAATAGTGTTCGTTACATTTTCTTGCAGGCGATCGACGTTGTCAGCACGATTATCAGGATTCGGTTTTTGATTAGCCATATGTTGATGTTTATGGGACATGATGTTAGCCTCCTGTATTTTCAATGGACCCTTTCAAAAAGAGTCATGATTTATTTTCCCTTGATACGTCAGAATTATGAGAAGAAAAAAAGTTAGAAAGGAACAAAGCTGGGGAGAATGGAGTCTAAAGTTGAGGAATAACTCTTTTCATCAGGCTGCTTACCTATTGTTCGGGTGGTTGCAGGGAACAACGAGGGTGTCGCTATTCAGGCCCACTTTAATACGGATGGACAAATTTGAATAATATCCTCCCCAATAAAAAAACAAATCCCTTTTATGATGGGATTTGTTTCATCCGTTCTTTATGGCGTTTTTCAATACGTTCATCAATTTGATCCAGTAACTTTTGATCTGCTTTAATAGAGCGGATGTTTTCTTTTACTCGATCCTCAAAAGAAATGGTTTTATGTTTTCTCATGGATACTCCTCCTTTTATAGGTAGGATTTCCATGATTTGATATAAATATTCCTAATTTAATGCATCTTTCTTCTCTATCATCATTTCATAAGTCATCGGACCTACAATTCTTGGTTCCTGAATGACTCCATCTGTCCCGATAAAATAAGTAGTCGGTATGGAGATGATCTGATACATCTGATTGAGTTCAAGCTCTTTATCCATCAGAATGGGGTACGTATACCCTCCTTCTTCCACAAACTTCCGTACATTCTCCCTGCTCTTCTCAGAACCTGTACCATTAACTGCCAGTATCACTACTTCATCCTCATAAGCTTCATGGAATCGTTGCATTTCAGGCATCTCTTCTCGGCACGGGGGACACCATGTCGCCCAATAGTTAAGAAAAACTTTTTTACCTCTGTAGTCAGACAGCTTTACAGTTTCCCCCTCAAGTGTTTGTAGGGTGAAATCAGGAGCCTTCTCCCCTACTTCCAAGCCATCTGGTGCATTCGGTGCTTTCATACCACCACTTTGCATTTCATCTTCTGACACAGGTTCTTTGTTATTTTCTGTGCCTGTTTGCTCAGTAATCGCAGACACAATGACAATAATGAAAAGCGTCAGCAAAAATGCTGTGGCCATCCATTTTTTCATAAATCGAGCCTCCGTCCATGTTAACCATCGTCTTTATTCTATATATAAGAATAAATAAACACATTTATGTATGTAAAGCAATCTGTATACAGTTCTAAAAAATGTCATAAAATGAAGAATCGGATATAAATAAAGGATCGCCCAACAAAAGGGGCGATCCTTAAAAAAGTTAGTTGAGTTTGTTACGCAGAACCATTTGCAGAATACCACCATGACGATAGTAATCGACCTCAACCTCACTGTCGAAGCGAGCTATAACATCAAATTCTTTCTTATTGCCCTTTTCATCTGTAGCTGTTACTTTGACGAGATCGCGAGGCTTAACATCTTCCCCAACTTCTACATCAAATGTTTCGCGTCCAGTTAATCCAAGAGATTCAACAGAATCTTCTGGTTGGAATTGAAGTGGAAGAACACCCATCATAACTAGATTGGAACGGTGTATACGCTCAAAGCTTTCAGCAATGACCGTCTTAATTCCAAGTAAATCTGTACCCTTAGCGGCCCAGTCACGAGAACTTCCCATACCGTAGTCGTTACCTGCAATGACCATCAGTGGTGTTTGGTCTTGCTGATACTTCATAGCAGCTGTATAGATTGGCATAACTTCTTCTGTAGGCCAGTAAGTTGTAAAACCGCCTTCTGTACCTGGAGCTAACTCATTACGGATACGAATATTTGCAAACGTACCGCGCATCATAACCTCATGGTTACCACGACGGGAGCCGTATGAGTTAAAGTTACGAGGACTTACCCCGTTCTCTTGCAAGTATTCCCCTGCAGGCATATCTTTAGGGATCGCACCTGCTGGAGAGATGTGGTCGGTTGTTACAGAATCTCCGAACTTCCCGACGACACGCATACCTTCGAGAGGTTTAACTTTTTCTGGTTCACTTGAAAGACCTTCAAAGAACGGAGGGTTCTGGATGTACGTGGATTTGTCATTCCAATCATACAATGGCTCATCTGTTGTATTGATTTCATTCCACTTCTCGTTACTATTGAAAACATTCTCATATTCTTTACGGAATATTTCAGGTGTGACTACACGAGTTATTTCAGATTTGATTTCCTCTTTAGATGGCCAGATGTCATCAAAGAATACATCATTTCCATCTTGGTCTTTTCCGATAGCCTCTTTCTTGAGGTCGATGTCTACTGTGCCCGCAAGAGCATAAGCCACAACTAAAGGCGGAGATGCCAAGTAGTTCGCTTTCACTAGCGGGTGGATACGACCTTCGAAGTTACGGTTACCGGATAAAACAGAAGACACTGTCAAGTCGCTGTCAGCAATCGCTTTTTCGATTTCTGGTAGCAATGGTCCTGAATTACCGATACAAGTAGTACAACCATACCCGACAAGGTTGAAACCAAGCTGATTCAAGAATTGCATTAATCCAGAATCTTCAAGGTAACGGGTAACAACTTTGGAACCCGGCGCAAGAGAAGTCTTCACATAGTCAGGTACTTGCAAACCTTTTTCTACAGCCTTCTTAGCAACGAGACCTGCACCTAGCATTACGTGCGGATTTGATGTATTTGTACAAGAAGTAATGGCTGCGATCGCTAGAGCACCTGTGTTCATGACAGACTTATCTCCATTATTAAATGTCACTTCGACTTCTTTATCGAACTCTGATTTGTCCAATCCGAAACCATGGTTTCCTGCCGGACCTGTGATGGCCTTTTCAAATGAATCTTTCATTTGAGATAGAGGAATCAAGTCTTGTGGACGCTTAGGTCCTGACAAGTTCGGTTCCAAGTCACCGAGATCGATTTCAACAAGAGAAGTAAAATCCGGATCCTCAAAGGATGGATCATACCACAGGTTGTTTTTCTTACAATATTCTTCCACCAGTTTAATTTGTTCTTCACTCCGTCCAGTTAAGCGGAGATACTCAAGTGATTCACCGTCAACCGGGAAGAAACCACAGGTTGCACCATATTCTGGTGCCATGTTGGATATCGTAGCACGGTCAGCAAGTGGCATTTCCTGTAAGCCTGGTCCGAAGAACTCTACAAATTTACCGACTACGTTCTGTTCACGCAGTTTTTGTGTAACTTTCAGTGCTAAGTCTGTTGCAGTGGTGCCTTGTGGGAAACTTCCGTTCAGTTTCACACCAATCACTTCTGGAGCTGGGAAGTAAGAAGGTTGTCCAAGCATTCCTGCTTCAGCTTCGATTCCTCCCACACCCCATCCAAGCACACCAAGACCATTAATCATTGTCGTATGTGAGTCTGTACCGACTAGTGTATCAGGATAAGTATCAAAAGAGCCGTTCTCATTTTCTTTCGCATGAACGACATTGGCGATATATTCGAGGTTCACCTGGTGGACGATTCCAGTCGCAGGTGGGACTGCACGATAATTATCGAAGGCTTTTTGTGCCCAGTGCAAGAATTCATAACGTTCTTCATTTCGCTCAAATTCAAGATCCATGTTCACGTTTAGTGAATCTGGTGTTCCGTATTTATCAACTTGTACGGAGTGGTCGATGACAAGATCTACAGGAACTTCCGGATTAATCTTATCTGGACTCCCTCCCATATCTACCATCGCTTTTCTCAATGATGCTAAGTCTACGACAGCAGGTACGCCTGTGAAATCTTGCAAAATAACACGGGAAGGTTTGAATGGTACATCTTCCCCTTTAGATTTTTCAGTTCCCCAGTTTGCTAGACTCTCTACGTGTTCATCTTTTATGACACGACCGTCATGTTGACGCAATAGAGATTCTAGTAGGATACGGATGGAGAAAGGCAGACGGGAGATCTTACCATGCCCCGCATCTTCTAAGGCTTTCAAGTCGTAATAGTTGTACGTTTGGCCATTTAGGTCAAATTGTTTGCGAGCATTAAAAGCATTGCTAGCCATATTCCTTTTACCCCCTCATCAATATTCAATGGCGATACCGTTATTCCGGCTTCCCCATTCCCCAATTAGTGTACATTTGATCCTTTGTTTATAACAAGTTCACAAATCTGCAATCTTTATTGTAAATGAAAACGATTTATAAGTAAAATGAATGAACACAAATTTTTCTGAATTTCTTTATTTTTTTACAAGAATCAACAACTTCATATACGCTTGTATTTAATGAGCTAAACTTTTATAATTAAAACAACAAATGACTCAAGAAAATGAAACAGGTGATAGTATGTCAGGTGGGTTTGCCTTATTCATCGTCGGTTGGATTGTCATCATGATTGGATTGATGAGTATTGGTGGCTTTTTCATGTTTCGAAAATTTTTGAAACGTTTACCGAAAGAAGATGGAAAGTCAATCATTGATTGGGAAGAGTATTATGTTGATCAAACGAGGCATATGTGGTCGTCAGAGCAAAAAGAATTACTTGAAGAATTGATCTCCCCTGTTCCAGAGCTCTTCAGGGATGTAGCAAGACAGAAAATCGCAGGGCGCATCGGAGAGCTTGCCCTGCAAAAGAAAAAGAAAAAGATCACCCAGGATATTTTGATCGAGGGTTATATACGCGCCACGCCTAAGAGGGATCATAAATTTTTGATCAAAAAATTAGAAGAAAAGAAAATCGATATGACCCCGTACGATCCATTGCTTGAACGTTAAAGGACCCGGCTTATGCCAGGTCCTTTTTTGGTTCGATATTCTTTTCTAAATGTAAATATTGCCTCAACATCGCTAGACGCCACGTTATGATCATACCAAAGGCAAGAAGGAAAAACATACCGCTTGTTTCGCCAAAGGATACATGCTGTCCAATAATTATTTTGAAGACAACTCGGAGAATTAACAAGCCGAAAAGTATAAAGATGAACGCTTTAGATGGTTTTAAATAAATTTCCCCATCTCTCACCTCGAATTTTGATGTGCGAATTAGGAAAACGGAAAAAATTACACCAATCATCAGAGCTTCAAGCACCTGGCTCCACTGAACCCGGAACATCGGAAACACAAACATCAGAGCACCAGTGCTCATGAAAAAAGGTGGCAAGATGATTTTTTTAACACTCGCCGGCTGCTTGGCGGCACGCAATCGGACAAAAATCATCCCGGTTGCCATTACGGCAGCGATTATAGTACTTGCAATCAACCACAACATAAAGATTCACTCTTTCTTTTCTGTCCTTACAAATTTAGGATAACAAACGTTTCGGCGGCTTCGAGGACACCACCATTTTTTCTACAAAAGTAATAACCATTGTGCTTAACTCAGGTTGAAGTGTTTTGTATTCCTCTACCACTTCTCCGCCATTGAATTTAGTATCATTTTTGTCTAAAGCTTCAGCCATGAATTCTCCCTTACCCGCGATCATTTGCGATTGTTAAAATAATTGTCATCGTAACACCGACAACTGCCAGATATACACCAAGATCAAAAAGTAGTGCTGTCGCTAGTTCTGTTTTACCAAGAATAGGAAGCTGGAAGTAGGCGAAAGTCTGGGTAAGAAACGGGGCATTGAAAATCATCCCCCCGATTCCAGTAGCTGCAGCTATGATTAGACCAACCGGGATAATCTGACGGAAATTAATAGGCAAAATCTTTTCCATCGCTTGAATACCATAAGCCATATACATAAGAATAATCGCCGCAGAAGTCATCAGACCCCCGATGAACCCACCACCAGGTGCATTATGCCCAGCGAAAAACAAGTAAATGGAAAACCCTAGTAGGATAAAGGCAATTAGCGTAGTTGTTGTTCTTAAAATAATGTCGTTTGTTCGGGTCATACAATTACTCCTTTTATGTTTTTAATCTATACCACACATCATAATACAAATGTACACTAAAATCCATCTCTCAGAACCCTTGAAAATTAAAGAGACCTGCTAGATATGAGGTAAGTTTAGCCATCCAATTAAAGTATAGAGCAATACCAACAAAGATCATGACATAGCCCCCTGCTTTTACAATGCCCGCACTATGCCGTTTAATCCAGTTCAATTTACCAATGAAGAAGGATAAGGCTACGAACGGTACAGAGAACCCAAGGGAATAAGCTAGCATCATAACTAAAAAGAGGTCCGGTGAGTCTGTTCCAAGAGACAAAACAGCTGCTAGTATAGGACCCGTACAAGGCGTCCATCCAAGGGAAAATGTAAGCCCGATGAGGAAAGTACCCAGATAACCAGAAGGGCGGTTTTTAAAGGAAATTTTTCTATCTTTCATCAAAAAATCAAAGTTGAATACCCCGATAATGACAAAACCGAAAAATATTATTAAAATCGCACCTAGTCGCCTGATGATCGTTTCATTGTGTATTAAGAACTGTGCAAAGAACGAGCCGGAGAAACCTAGTACTAAGAAAATTGTTGTAAAGCCTAACAAAAACATTGCTGTATGAATCAGACTCGTTTTCTTCAACATCCCATTGTCTTCTTTTAACTCTTGAACACTCATTCCTGTTATGTAGGAAAGGAAAGCTGGATATAAAGGAAAGACACATGGAGATAGGAACGATAAAAACCCCGCACCAAAAGCGAGAAATACATTCACATCCATTAATAATCACATCCTACTCATTCATTGTCGTCCCTATTGTATCAGAGCGGTTCACAAAAAACGATGTTGGAGCTTGTGAATATCCTTTGAACATTACATAGAGAAAGCCTTCTTTCCAAAGATGAAAGAAGGCTCGATTCATTATTTCATTTGATTGTTCATCGAACGCATCATTTGATTGATCTTCTTCTGTGATGGTTTCTGACCCATCTGCATCATCAATGTGCGTAACATTTGTTCGTTGATTGGTGGGTTTTTCTTTAAATAGTTCATCATATACTTTCTTGCGATGAAGAAACCTAGAGCTGCACCACCGACAAGAGTCAACAAGGCTATGATGATAACCCATACGATCCCCAATGTCATGACTTCGTCTTCCTCCTTCGTGTTGTCTCCCATAATAGTATAGTAAAACGATTTTTAGAATACAATAGTCGTTTTATGATATTAGCCCCTATTCCGTTTAACCGAACAGTTCCAGCCATAGCTTTCCCCTCTATCGCTATCAAATGCAATCAATAGTGGGGGCCCAGGAAGAGAACTGATTTCAGTGCCTGCCCTAGGATGTATAACATCAAAAGAGACAACAATAATTCTTATTCCCTATTATATCATAGGATATAGGCGTTAAGAAAACTAGAAAAAAAATAGCTGCCTCCATAACAGAGGCAGCTGAATACGGTTATTTCATCAAGTTTTCAGCATGTTTAACTACATTTTCAACTGTAAAGCCATAATTTTCAATAACTGTATCGCCAGGAGCTGATGCACCGAATGTATCTATTCCGATGATAGAACCATCCAAACCTACATAACGCTCCCATCCGAATGATGCTCCCATCTCTACGGCTAGACGTTTCCGCACATTCAATGGTAGCACTTTTTCTTTATACTCTTGAGGTTGAGCATTGAAACGATCGAATGAAGGTACACTTACCACTCGAACATCATAACCTTTTTTCTTCAGTTCCGCTTGAGCTTGTACAATAAGTTGAACTTCAGAACCTGAAGCGAGAAGAATCGCATCCGGCTCTTCTTTATCAGAATCACTCAAAATATAAGCACCTTGCTTCATTCCCTCATAAGCCTTCTCTTCTGTTCCTTCTAAAGTAGGAAGCCCTTGACGTGTAAGCACAAGAGCAGTAGGCATTGTTTCAGATTCCAGTGCTAGTCTCCATGCAGCATTGGTTTCGTTCCCATCTGCAGGTCTTAAGACAGAAAGGTTAGGCATAGCACGTAAAGAAGCTAGTTGCTCTACTGGCTCATGTGTAGGACCATCTTCTCCTACAGCAACTGAATCATGGGTGAATACATAGTTCACTGGAAGGTTCATTATGGCAGACAAACGAACAGCTGGACGTAAATAGTCACTGAATACGAAGAACGTACCTGCATAAACTTTCAGCCCTCCGTGAAGGCCCATGCCATTCAAGGCAGCCGCCATTGCGAACTCCCGAACACCGAACCAGATATTACGGCCCGCGTAATTTTCACGGGAGAAGTCTTCTTCCCCTTTTACCGTTGTTTTGTTGGAACCTGCAAGGTCCGCACTACCACCGAAAAAGTTAGGAATTGTTTTTGATAGAGCATTAATAGCGTCACCTGAAGCAGCACGCGTTGCCGGGCTGTCTTCCCCTACTGTGTATGAAGGAAGCTCTTTATCCCATCCTTCAGGAAGCTCGCCACGTATCGCTCTTTCAAATTCTTCTGCAAGTTTAGGATACTCTTCTTTATACTGAGCGACCAGTTCATTCCAGGATTGTTCTTTATCTTGACCATTCTTTTGAACTTTATCTTTAAAATCTTGATAAACTTCATCAGGTACATGGAACGGCTCGTGTTCCCACTCATAGAACTGTTTTGCAGCTGTTACTTCATCATCGCCTAGTGGGGCACCGTGAGAAGCAGATTTCCCTGATTTATTCGGAGAACCGTAACCGATGACTGTCTTAACTTCGATCATCGTCGGTTGTTTCGTGTTGGCTTTCGCTTTTTCTAGTGCTTTTGTGATTTCTTCTGTATTTGTGCCTTCTTCAACACGGATAACTTCCCAACCATATGCCTCATATCGTTTTTCAACACTTTCACTGAAAGAACGGTCAAGATCACCGTCTAGAGAGATATCGTTAGAATCGTAAAGGACGATTAGTTTTCCAAGTCCCAGATGTCCAGCAAGAGAAGCAGATTCTTGCGATACACCTTCCATTAAGTCACCATCTCCACAAATTGTATAGGTATAGTGATCCACGACATTATAACCTTCACGATTATACTTACTTGCCAGGTGAGCTTCTGCCATAGCCATACCTGTAGCCATTGCAATTCCTTGACCAAGAGGACCTGTAGTAGCCTCTACACCATCAGTGTGGCCAACCTCAGGGTGTCCAGGAGTTTTAGAATCCCACTGACGGAAGGACTTAAGGTCGTCCATTGTCACATTGTATCCAGATAAATGAAGCAAGCTGTAAAGAAGCATGGAACCGTGACCAGCTGAAAGGACAAAACGGTCGCGGTCGAACCAGTTAGAGTTCTTCGGATTGTGGTCCATAAATTGTGTCCACAATGTATATGCCATCGGAGCTGCCCCCATAGGCATTCCCGGGTGACCAGAATTTGCTTTTTCCACTGCGTCGATTGTTAAAGTTCGAATTGTATTGATTGATGTTTGTTCAAGGCTGTTTGCCATGTTCAATGTTCCCCTTTCTCTTCAGGTATATGTACCATGTATTATCCTATAATGAATTTCGCTCTGAAACAAGCATTGTGCGCAAATCTAATATAGTCTCTCAAATAATTTCCCCTGATTTGCTGGAAATAAACAATAAAAATCCGCCCCCGAAATAGAATCGAGCGCGGAGAAGTTTTACTTAATTCTTTTTTTCATTTCTCTGCATTTGGCGTAGTTTCTCAGGGGTTACGTCATTCCCTTTAGGATCAACCACAGTCACACCTTTTAGCTGATTTTTGAAAGACTTACGAGCACTTTTCAAATATTCCTGTCTTAATGTTTGTTGCTCCTCTTTTTCCTCTTTTGATAGTCCTTCTTGTTTCGATTTATTTGCTAACTCATTGATACGATTGATTTTTTCTTTAGATAGCATTAGATCCTACTCCTTTTTAATCATAGTTTGGATCGGATAAACATGAAAAAGACAAGAGATCCACGGATCCTTGCCCCATATACTATATATTAACTTGCTTACTCATCAATTTCAAGCGAAAGGTACTCCTTGTATCTACGGTGGACCGTGGCTTTTGAAACATCATAGCCCAACCCACGGAGTGTTGCAGCGATATCCTTGAAGGTAAGGTTGTTTTTCCGAAGCCGTACGACCTCTTCTATAGGAAATTCAATTCTTTCACGTCCGGGAGCTGAATGTTGATTCGATAAATTAGATGATGGGTCATACCCTTGCTCTACAGCCTTTCTCATCCCTCTTTTTATCTTCATATTGTGTATTTTGCGTTGGTATTCCTCCACAATACCGACGATTTGTAGCACCATAGAATCCGACTCTGACAATTGCAATTCCCCTTTATTAGAAAGCGAATAAACTTTTGTATTCAAGCGGTTCAATTGATGAAAAAGAGCAATTTTGGTATTTCCCCGGCCAAGGCGCGTTTCATCTTGGACGAGCAGGGCATCTGCCTCACCAGAAGAGAAGTATTCCAGAAATTCAAAAACACCTTCCCTTTCAATCTCATACCCACTTGCTTGTTCTTCAATACAATCTATGACTTCTAAACCGTTCTCATCCGCCATAGCCATCAATTCTGCTTTTTGTCTATTTAACGAAGTTACCTGGGCTTCTTTTTCTGTACTCACCCTGCAGTATAGGATTACTCTCATGATGAAGTTCCTCTCTATTCACTTATTAATCTATTTTTATACAGTTGTGACCATAGAATAATAGAGAATGATGAAACTAACAATAAATAAGATAATATACGTGTAATCAAGCTTTGAAAGTTTGTTAAACATAAAAATCCCTCCGTTTTTTGAGAACGAACGTTCTTAAGAACTTGTGTTCGCTTTTTGTTACTTTAAATTATATACGAATGTATGTTCTTGTCAACAGCTTTTTTCGAACGCTTGTTTGTATTACTTACAGATGCATGGTACAATGTGGTTACTATAATCCTATGTACGAGGTGCTAATCTATGAGTAAACTTTCAAAGCGGCAACAGGAAATATTAGATTTTATTAAAGAACAAGTAGTGATGAAAGGCTATCCTCCCTCTGTAAGGGAAATAGGGGAATCAGTAGGATTAGCCTCCAGTTCTACTGTTCATGGCCATCTCTCTCGATTAGAGAAAAAGGGCTATATCAGACGGGATCCTACGAAACCAAGAGCCATTGAAGTCATAGAGTTAGAGGAAGATCATAGTATCCCTAGAACTGAAGCTTCCTACGCTCCAGTAATTGGTAAAGTTACTGCGGGCTCTCCAATCACTGCAGTGGAAAACATTGAGGAGTATGTACCGCTTCCGGACACCTTGGTTGGCTCAGAGGACAATACGTTTGTCCTGATCGTACAAGGGGAAAGTATGATCGAAGCCGGAATCTTAGACGGGGATATGGTCATTGTAAGGCAACAACAAACTGCTCTTAACGGTGATATCGTTGTCGCTATGACAGAAGACGAAGAAGCGACAGTGAAACGGTTCTTTAAAGAAAGAAATCATATCCGCCTTCAACCTGAAAATGCCACCATGGAGCCAATCTTGCTAAATGATGTTTCCATATTAGGTAAAGTAGTAGGCTTATACCGTACAGTCCATTAAAAAAGAGACGAGCTCATTTCGCTCGTCTCTTGTTATTTTCGACCTCGTCTTTTATTCAGTCTTATCAATTGAACACTTCTTTCCCTAAACAACCATTGGAAGTATCGCCCAATTCTCCCAACAATCTCCCACGCTCTCGTTACCTCAATTTGTACGACATCCATGGAACACCCATTTCAGATCCCCTCCAATGCACAGATAAAATGATTTATTTTATACTTTTAATTATTCCATGACTGGTTCCCTGCATGACAATCTTGCCGAGTTGGTTTGTATAAATCGAAGTCATTTCAAGATTTTTCCGACCTTCCATTCTTTCCACCTTGGTGAGTGTGACTTCACAAGTAATTGTATCGCCAGTAAATACTGGCCGTAAAAACTCACTAACCATTTTCCTTGCGATATAATTCAAGTCTCCTCCTATTTTGGTAGCGATGCTTGCAGTCATCAGACCTTGTACCATAACCCTACCTCCTGAATCTTGTTCCGTATGATGTCTCCCTTGATCTCCTGTCAGCATCCCAAACTGCTCCACTTCTTCCCTAGTGAATGTATGGGTATGAGAAAAAACATCTCCACTTTTCAACTTCAAGGTATCCACTTCCTTTTACCATATTTAAATAGATTGCTATAAATCAATAGAGTGAATGAATATTCACTCATTAAAGACAACACTTCTTAGAACCTAATAAGTCATAAAAGCGGTTTTGGAAACATATTTACTCCCGTTCCATTACAAAAAATGAGGGTTGGTTCTCTGAATTATAAAAGGGTACCATCATTATAAAATAACCTGGCCAAAAAAATTCTCAAGTCAAAAAAGCCTTGACCAGGTATAGCCAAGGCTTTTTTTTATTAGTATGTTTGCAAGTATTGCTCGCGTTCCCATGGATGGACTTGGGTACGGAACATATCCCATTCGATCTCTTTAGCTTCAATAAAATGTTCAAATAAGTGCTCACCAAGAGTTTCCACCATGATTGGGTCTTGTTGAAGTTCTTCAAGAGCATCAAAAAGAGTAGCCGGGAGATCTTTCACTCCATGAGCTTCGCGCTCTTTCTTATCCATCACATAGATATTGCGATCGACAGGTGCTGGTGCCTCTAATTTATTCTTCACTCCATCAAGACCTGCAGCAAGAAGAACAGACATTGCCATATAAGGGTTGGCAGCCGGGTCTACACTGCGGACTTCAATACGAGTGCTCAATCCACGGGATGTCGGTACACGTACCAGTGGGCTGCGGTTTTGTCCTGACCAGGCAACATAACAAGGAGCTTCATAGCCTGGTACCAAGCGTTTATATGAGTTAACAGTCGGGTTTGTTACAGCTGTGAAGTTTGTAGCATGTTTGATGATGCCAGCCGTGAACTGATAGGCCACTTCAGAAAGCTGTTCTTCCCCTTTTTCGTCGAAGAAGGCATTACCGTTTTCATTGAACAAAGACATGTTGGCATGCATTCCTGATCCGTTAACACCAAACAGCGGCTTCGGCATGAAGGTTGCGTGTAAACCATGCTGTCGTGCAATGGTCTTAACCACAAGCTTGAAAGTTTGAATATCGTCACAGTGTTTTACTGCATTTGCATATTTAAAATCAATTTCATGCTGTCCAGGTGCTACTTCATGGTGGGATGCTTCAATTTCAAAGCCCATTTCTTCAAGCTCAAGGACGATATCACGACGGCAATTCTCCCCTAAATCGGTAGGAGCAAGGTCAAAATAGCCACCTCTATCGTTCAATTCCATTGTAGGCTCGCCTTTTTCGTCTAATTTAAACAAAAAGAATTCCGGCTCTGTCCCAATGTTGAAGGAAGAAAAGCCAAGTTCCTCCATTTTTTTAATGTTACGTTTCAGATTGTAACGCGGGCACCCTTCGAATGGTGTCTGATCCGGGTTATAAATATCACAGATGAATCGTGCCACTTTCCCCTTTTCAGATGTCCATGGGTAAACGACAAACGTATCCAAGTCTGGCACTAAATACATATCAGACTCCTCAATACGCACAAATCCTTCAATAGAGGATCCGTCGAACATCATCATGCCATCCAGTGCTTTATCTAACTGGCTCAGTGGAATTTCCACATTTTTGATTGTGCCAAGCATATCCGTAAACTGAAGGCGGATGAACTTGACGTTTTCCTCATCGATTTTTTTGTAAATTTCTTCTTTTGTTAACCCCATTGAATATCCCCTCTCAACAAAAAATTAATGGAAGAATCTAGACATTTCTCCCTGTCTGATTCCTAACTTACCTTGTCTTCCCGCTGTGAATAGTTCTCGTTGTAACATACGACGAAGTTCTTTCTCAGTAAGCTCATTATGAACTTCTTGAACTTGTTCTTCATCATACACTTCGTTCTCTGGCTGGTCATTCAGCTTCAGAACTTTTTTTATACCTGCCATATTGACCCCTTGATCTATCAAGTCTTTGATCTCTAACAATCGATCGACATCATTGAAAGAGAAAATACGGCGGTTTCCTTCCGAACGGGCCGGATGTATAAGCTCGTGTTGCTCATAATATCGGATTTGCCGTGCAGTAAGGTCTGTCAAAGATTGAACAATCCCCATCGGGAACAATGGCATAGAACGACGAATTTCATCACTCATCGATGTGCCTCCTCCCCATAAAGAATGATACTTTAATTATACGTGACGCAAGGGATATGTCAACATATGTGAGGAATGTTCACATAAATTTTAACGAATTTTTGAAAAGGCTATCATTCAGTCAGCCGTTGGTGTGAGCATTTCCTCCTTTAACAGTTGTTCTACTGCTTGGAGGACCGCTAATTTCACATGGGCATATGTCAACCCGCCCTGTACATATGCCGTATATGGAGGGCGAATCGGGCCATCTGCTGTCAATTCCAGGCTTGCCCCTTGAATAAACGTACCAGCAGCCATAATAACCTCATCGGTGTATCCTGGCATCGCACTAGGCTCCGGGCGGACATGCGAATTGATGGGAGAAGCCTGCTGAATGGCCTGACAGAACTTTACCATTTGCTCTGCTGTATTGAAATTGACCGACTGTATAAGGTCTGTACGTCTCGCATCGTAGGAAGGGTTTGTATCAAAGCCGAGTTCGGTTAGAAGCTTCGCAGAGAAAACAGCACCTTTCAACGCCTCCCCGACAACATGTGGAGCAAGGAAAATTCCTTGATACATCTCCTGAAGACTGTTCAAACTAGCACCCGTTTCTTTCCCTAGCCCCGGTGCAGTAAGTCGATAGCTGCACATCTCAATCAGTTTTTTGCGCCCCGCAATATAGCCCCCCATCCGGACTATTCCTCCGCCAGGATTCTTGATCAATGATCCGGCAATTAAATCAGCACCAACTTCGAGAGGTTCTTCGGTTTCTACAAACTCTCCATAACAATTGTCTACAAAGATAATGACATCCTTTTTTTGCTGGCGCACAAACTCTATAATTGATTTTAACTCTTTGATCAAAAAGGAAGGTCGATTGTCATAGCCTTTGGAACGTTGTATTGCTACAACTTTTGTTTTTTCAGTGATGGATGCCTGAATCTGATCTTTTGAAAAAGCCCCATCAGAATCCAATGGCACAGATTTGTAGGAGACACCAAAATCACTCAAGGAACCTGTATCCTCTCCCACTCCCGTTCCGATCACTTCTTTTAATGTGTCATAAGGTTCCCCGGATATGTATAAAAGTTCATCACCAGGTCGTAAAACTCCGAATAAAGATGTCGTAATTGCGTGGGTTCCAGAAATCAATTGCGGTCGGACTAGTGCATCTTCCGCAGAAAAGATCGTTGCATATAATTCTTCAAGGGTATCACGTCCAAAATCGTCATACCCGTACCCTGTAGTAGGATTGAAGTGCGAATCACTCACTCTTAGTTTTTGGAAGGCATGTAACACTTTTTCTTGATTAGCTTCGACAGTCTGATTGATTTTGTTATGTTGTCCTTCAATCTGTTGTTCTACTGTCCGTTTTAACTCTTGAATATTCATGATGTAACCTCTTCCTCGCTTATAAAATCTGATGTTTCAGTGGGTGATCAGGGTGAATGTATCCATGAAGTGCATACCCATCTTTTTCTTCATAATAGGTGAGCGATGTAACCATACTATAAGCTTTGAACTGTTGCAGGCGTTTCCCTTCAGATGATGGTACGAACACATCATACTCATCCCATTCTTCTCTCAACACTTCTTCAATCTTGTGCATCACCCTCTTACGATCAATAGAGTCATGAACACTTACCGTCAAGGATGGGTGGGAATTCGGAATAAAGTCTTCTTGTAATAAATCTTTTTTATTATAAACAGTCAGCATAGGTAAATGACCTGCACCAAGTTCATCCAGTAACTTCAGTACCGTATTTTCCTGCTGGATATGGTCTGGATGGGATGCATCAACCATGTGAAGGACAAAGTCCGCTTCTGTCACCTCTTCTAAAGTAGATCGGAAGGCGGCAATTAATGATGTTGGCAAATCCTGAATGAAACCAACAGTGTCAGAAATAAGCGCTAAAAAGCCAGAAGGAAGACTCATTTGTCTTGTTAATGGATCGAGGGTAGCAAATAAAAGATTCTCTTCAAAGGATTGACTGTCTGTCACTCTATTAAAGAAGGTTGATTTCCCTGCATTGGTATAGCCTACAATCGCGACTTGGAAAGCACGGTTTTCTTTCCGTCTTTTTCTATATTGCTCCCTTTGCTTAACCACGGTGTCCAGACGTTTTTTGATGTCATCGATTCTTCGCTGGATGTGACGACGATCCGTTTCAAGCTTCGTTTCACCAGGACCACGCGTCCCGATTCCTCCGCCTAAACGCGATAAAGCTGTCCCTTGTCCAGCCAGCCGCGGAAGCAAATACTGCAGCTGAGCAAGCTCCACTTGCAACTTACCTTCTTTCGTACGTGCTCTTCCTGCAAATATATCAAGGATTAATTGACTTCTATCTATGACGCGAACACCGACACGGTCAGATATGTTACGTAATTGCCCGGGGGAGAGCTCATCGTTAAAAATGACGAGTTCGGCTCCCCCCTCCTCAACAGCAAGTTTGATTTCTTCCAGCTTTCCCTCCCCAACATATGTAGCCGGGTGGACCCGGTCACGTTTTTGGGTAATGATTTTACTCACCTCTCCATCCGCTGTTTCTGTAAGCGACTGGAGTTCTTCTAAGGATGAATGTATCCGCTCCTCCTGCTCCATTGGATCAATTCTTGCAACCAATACAACTAATTCTTTTGCCATTGTTCTTCACCTACTTTTCCTCTTTCTATCTCCATTCATCATAACAGAAAAGCGATGGCAATGAATAACATCACCATCTAATGAAAAAACGACTCTTCTGTTGACACGGTAAAATCTTCCGCTTGCAAGGTCATCAGCATCTTCTTCTTAAAGGCCGGGCTGCTGATCACCCGGCAAGCATGTTTACGAATAGCTTCTTCGATAAGGTTCCGAACATACCTCGCATTCGAAAAATTATCGATCTTCCTGGCACAAACGGAGGTTAAATGCTGATAGAGCCTTCTTTCAGCTTCTCGTGTTAAACAATATTCCCGATCTTCAATCATTCCAAAAGCAATTTGTAAAAGTTCATTAGCATCATAGTCTGGAAAGGAGAGCTGTAGAGGAAATCTCGATGCTAATCCAGGGTTTATCGTTAGAAAATCTTCCATTTCATCCGGGTACCCTGCAAGGATGACAATCAGTTCGTCATGATGGTCTTCCATACATTTGACTAATGTATCGATTGCTTCCTTGCCAAAATCTTTTTCCCCACCTCTGGCAAGAGAATAAGCCTCATCTATGAAAAGAACCCCGCCAAGCGCCTTATGAATCAATTCTTTTGTTTTTCGGGCCGTATGACCGATATATTCGCCAACTAGGTCACTGCGGTCTGCTTCGATGAAATGCCCTTTTTCTAAGACATTCACTTCGCGAAATAAAGTAGCCACCATTCTGGCTACAGTTGTTTTTCCTGTACCCGGATTTCCTTTAAACACCATGTGTAACACTTGATGGTTCGCTTTAAGACCGGCATCCACTCTTTTTTGAGATATAAAGACTTGTGCATAAATCTCTTTCAATGTCTTTTTTAAAGATTCCATCCCTATGATGCTTGAGAAAAACTCATCGATCTTACAAAAAGGGGCAGCTGGCTGTTCTCGCACGACCGCTTTCCGTTCAGGGACAGCTTTATCTTTCATATCATTCAATACGATGTTAATCGTGCTCGGTCTCGCTGTTTTAGCCTGCGGTTGCACATCAATCCCTCCTCATTCTCCTTCATCATACGCGGCATGGAGAGAACCTGTGACAAACGCCCAAAAGTTGACATCAAAGATAAAGCGGATGCCCGTTTAAAGGGCATCCGCTTTATGTACACGCTATTCTTTATCCAATGAAATATTTTTCACAGGAGCAAATGTAGAAATTGCATGTTTGAATATCAATTGTTGTTTTCCTTCTGTCTCCAATAGGACAGTGAAGTTGTCGAAAGCTTTGACAACGCCTCTCAGCTGATAACCATTAAGCAGAAAGACGGTCACCTGCATACGTTCTTTTCTTAATTGATTCAAGTAATTGTCCTGGATATTAACAGATTGGGCCATGGATCTTCCTCCTCTTTTCTATCTGTAATATTACGTTTCTACGTATTAATCTATCTTTCCTGCTAAATCGCCTAAAATTGTTTCAAATTTATCTTCATAGTTAGAAGGGGTTATTTCATACCATTGAACGTCCATTTTATTTTTAAAATAGGTGTATTGCCGTTTAGCATACCTTCTCGAGTTCCGCTTCAATAATTCGACAGCCTCATTCCATTCACAATAACCTTCAAGGTATGGAATCAATTCTTTATAACCGATCGCCTTCATTGATTGTTCATCCTTAAAACCCTGATTATAAAGCCTTTTAACTTCATCCACCAGACCTTCTTCAATCATTCCATCTACTCTACGGTTTATACGTTCATATAAAAGTTCCCGCTCCATCTCCAAACCAATTAATATAGGCCGGAACGGTGATTCCTCTGATTGGTCTTCATGATATTCACTCATCACTTGTCCAGTCGTTTCATAAAGTTCCAGCGCCCGGATTACTCTTCGCTCATTATTTGGGTGGACCCGTTTCGCTTGTTCGGGATCAATGGACTGAAGGCGCTCGTACATATATAATCTTCCTTTTTTTACCATTTCTCTTTCCAGGCGTTCGACGACAGCCGGGTCTTTTTTCTGTTCAGAGAAATTGAAATCATAAAGTGTTGCCTGTATGTATAAACCTGTCCCTCCTACAAGAATAGGTACCTTGTCCCTGGAGCTTATTTCTTTGATTAAATGCTGGACTTTTTCTTGAAATTCAGCCACAGAAAAACTCTCATCCGGGTTTTTAATATCAATCATATGATGAGGAATCCCACCAGCTTCCTGATCGGACACTTTCGCTGTCCCAATATCCATTGTCCGATAAACTTGCATGGAATCTCCACTAATCACTTCCCCATCAAACCGTTTGGCTATCTCGACCCCCAATTTCGACTTGCCAACCGCTGTCGGCCCGACGATTGCTATAACTAATGGCTTCATAAATCCACCTCCTTCACATTTCCTTATTATACATGATTGGCTCTACAATCATACCTCAGGCCACAAACTAACGCAATCCGTTACCGTAACTAACGAATTCCGTTAGTAAAATTCAAAATATTCGTTAGTCTTACTATCGTAAGTCGTTAGTATGTGTTATAGTATAGAAAAGGAGGCGTCTTAAAGTGGTTCATGAAAGAATTCGTTCACTTAGAAAAGAGAGACGTTTAACACAGTCGATGTTAGCTGAAAAAGTCGGTGTGTCCCCACAAGTCGTATCGAATTGGGAGCGAAATTATACTTCTCCAGATCTTGAGGATTTAACTAAAATCGCCAATGCCCTTCATACCACCGCAGATTATCTCCTGGGATTAAGTGATGAACTGGAAGATGAAATGCGTGAAATTAAGCAGCTCCTAGAAACAAAGGGTTACAATAAACCAGTGTTTTTTGATAAAAAAGCATGGTTCGGTATCCAACCGGAAGATATTAAACAAATTGATAATTATTTCCGTTTTTTATTGCAACAAAAAAATATCTCCTAGCCCTCCCCTATTACAAAATATGCTATCATACCAGTTGATAATAAAATGATTACGTAAACTTATATAAAAAAAGTGAGGCCTCATATGATTCGAGGCCTCACTTTTTTTGGGGAAAGTTATTTAATTTTTATTATCGGTTACAACTCCTGCGTTTCCATAAACTCCTCAGGACATTTGCACTCTTTTCCACTTATGTTTCGATTTTCCTTCAGAGTTACATAACACGCTTGAACATCTTTTCCATTTCATATTCGGAGAAAAAAACAATAATCGGTCGACCATGCGGACATGTAAACGGATCCGTCGACTTTCGCAAATCCTCTAAAAGTTGGAACATGTCTGCCTGATTCAAGTAGTGGTTAGCCTTTATCGAACGTTTGCAAGACATTAAAATTGCCGCTTCTTCCCTCAGTTTCAATATGTCAATTCTATCCTCATTAATCAACTGCTGAATCATTTCATCCATGATTTCTTGTTCAAACCCTTTCGGGAACCATTGGGGGTGACTACGGATAATGTAGGTGGTATCACCGAAAGGTTCAAAAAACAGACCAACCTTTTCAAGTTCTTCTTTGTATTCTTCTATACGGAGCGCTTCCTTTTTAGAAAAATCAAAGGTCATAGGCACAAGTAACTCCTGGACTTCATGTTCCACTTCTGCAAATTTATCACGGAAAAACTCATACTTGATCCGCTCCTGGGCTGCGTGTTGATCGACTATATACATGCCTTCTTCATTTTGTGCAAGGATATACGTGCCATGAAGTTGACCAATTGGATACATGGTCGGCACTCTTTTATCCACTTCTTCTTTGTTCTCTTTTTTCTCCGGGGTGTCTCTTTCTAGAATACTTGGTCCGTCTGGATTGTTATCGGAATCAAAAGTAGGAACCATTTCTTTCAACAATTCATCTTGTTGTTGAGTATACGTTTGGGTGGAAGGCTCTTTTTCGTATGTGACTAGATGATCGACAGTCGATTCTCTCTGTCTGTGAGCATCTTCTCTTCTAGTTTCATAAAGATCAAATGATTCCTGAGTTGTCTTTTCCTGTTGCGGCTTTGCTTTGGGTTCCTGTACATCAGGGATCAATGTTTGCTTACGGAACACTTCTCTTACCGTCTCTTCTATTAAATCATATAATTCTTTCTCTTTACTGAATCGGACCTCCATTTTTGCTGGGTGAACATTCACATCAACAAGAATAGGATCCATTTCAATATTCAATACCACGATCGGGCTTTTCCCAATGGGCAATAACGTATGATACCCCTGTAAGATCGCTTTATTCAAGGGTATGCTCCGTATGAAACATCCATTGATGATGGTTGACATGTATTGTCGTGTAGATCGGTAAACTTCAGGTTTTGCGATAAATCCAGTGATTGTAAAATCTGCCGTTTCCACTTCAACTGGAACCATCTTCATAGCAACGTTTCTTCCGTAGATGCTGGCTATTACTTGGAGCAGATCGCCCCTGCCGTTCGTTTTAAATATCTGCTTTTCATTATGGGTACATAAAAATTGGACTTCAGGATGAGCCAACGCCATCCGGTTCAATACATCTGTAATGTGTCCAAGCTCTGTATGAATGGTTTTCATATATTTTAACCTGGCAGGAGTATTGAAAAACAGTTCCTCAACTGTTATGTCTGTCCCCTTCCTTGCATCACTTTTTCCTTGATTAAGCAGGTGTCCACCTTCAAATTCCAACTTTGTTCCGGCTTCTTCCCCTGTCGATGTTTGTACGCTCAGACGACTTACAGCTGCTATACTTGCAAGAGCTTCTCCCCGGAAACCTAGAGTCCGGACATGAAAGAGATCATTTTCATCAATAATTTTACTCGTTGCATGACGGTGAAATGCTCTTTCGCAGTCTTCCTCATCCATCCCGGCACCATCATCAATAATGCGGATACGCTGCAAGCCCGCTTCCATTAGGTCGATTTTAACCCAGTTCGCACCGGCATCGATACTGTTTTCCACAAGTTCTTTGACGACAGAGGCAGGGCGTTCGACAACTTCCCCGGCAGCTATTTTGTTCGCTAAATGGTCTGGCATCAGTCGGATACGCGCCATCTCTGTACCTCCTTTATGATTTAAGACGTTTCTGTAATTGATATAGTTCGTTCATGGCATCCATCGGGGTCATTTCCATGAGATCCAGGGAATGCAGACGTTTTTCTATCTCCGAAGATCTTTTCTCGTTCACTGGCTTCGGCTTAGCTTCTTCGACGAACAGACTCAGCTGTTGCTCTGATTCTTCCAATTCTTTTACTTTTTTGTCAGGCTGTGCATTTTCAAGTTGATCTAAAAGTTCACTGGCCCGATCAATTAGTACATCAGGAAGATGAGCTAGTTTAGCCACATGAATACCGTAACTCTCATCTGCAGGTCCTTCTTTTATTTGGTGAAGAAATACTACATTCCCTTCATACTCTTCTGCACGGACATGGACGTTTTTCAGATGATTCAATTGTTCATCTAAAGTCGTCAGTTCATGGTAGTGTGTAGAAAATAACGTTTTTGCTTTGATTTCTTCATGGATGAACTCTACGATGGCCTGCGCCAGCGCCATTCCATCATAAGTACTTGTCCCTCTTCCGATTTCATCAAGAAGGATCATACTGTTCTCTGTCGCATGACTCAAAGCGTGATTGGCTTCTAACATTTCAACCATGAATGTACTATGTCCGGACACAAGGTCATCTGCAGCGCCGATTCTTGTGAATATTTGATCGAATATCGGTAAGCTAGCAGACTCACATGGAACAAAACAACCCATCTGGCCAAGGATAGCCGTGAGAGCAAGTTGACGCATGTACGTACTTTTACCGGACATATTCGGACCTGTGATAAGTAAAACATCCGTACTTTCATCCATATAGATGTCATTAGGGACGAATGTGCCTTCTTTCATCACCTTTTCAACTACGGGATGCCGCCCCTGTTTAATATTCACAATTCGCTCATCAGTATATTCAGGACGTACATATTGATATGCTTCAGCAACTTGAGCGAAACCTTGTAATACATCAATTTGACTAATTTGCTCTGCTAAATGCTGGAGGCGTTTAACATACGTTTTTACTTTCTCTCTTACTTCCAAAAACAACTCATACTCTAACTCTATGCTCTTCTCTTGAGCTTCTAAAATCATGGTTTCTTTTTCTTTCAATTCCGGTGTAATAAAACGTTCCGCATTCGTAAGTGTTTGTTTTCTTTCATACCGGCCTTCAGGCAAATGACGCAAATTCGCTTTTGTCACTTCAATATAGTATCCAAATACACGATTATAGCCGATTTTTAATGACTTGATCCCGGTCTGCGTCCGTTCTTTTTGCTCTAATTCCGCAATCCATTGCTTTCCGTTCTTGGAAGCATAGCGATAATCATCCAATTTTCCATTAAACCCGTCTTGAATCAATCCACCTTCTTTTACCGTGATCGGAGGATCATCAGCGATACTCTCATCTAAAAGGGTCTTTAAATCACTGAGGGGATCGATTTTTTCGTAAAGTTTTTCTATCTTAGGATGAGTAAACTGTGCAAGCGTTGCTAAAATATTCGGAACTCTGCCTAACGAATTTCTTAGCTGGATCAAGTCTCTTGCATTAACATTTCCAAACGCAACCCTGCCCGCAAGACGCTCCAGGTCATAGACATTGGATAATTCATCTCTTAACGTTTCTCTCTCAAAAAATTGATCGAGGAAACCTTCCACTTGTTCATGCCTTGTAGATATAGCATCTGCTGATAGTAACGGTCGTTCCATCCATTTCTTCAGCATTCGTGCTCCCATGGAGGTAGTTGTTTTGTCGACCACCGAGAGTAAACTTCCAGACTTCCCCTTTTTACGAAGGGTCTCGAGTAATTCAAGGTTTCGTTTTGAATACATATCAAGAGTCATGAATTGCTTTAGCTCAATTATTTTCACAGGCTGAAGGTGATCGAGCGATCGTTTCTGGGTATGCTGAATATAATTTAACAGCCGACCGAACCCAGTTAACAATTTATCCTGGTGGACATCTTCTACTAGTTTATGAAACTCAGGAACTATTTCTGTTTCATCTTGATGAGAAACCGTGTATCCCAATCGTTCACTGAGCATCTGTTTATGCTCTTCATTAAAGTCAGATGCGACAACTACTTCTTTAACCGGACGACTGTATAATTCGCTCATTGCTGCATCAAAGCCACCAGAAATAAGTGCAACACTATTCTCCCCAGTCGTCAGATCATTGTAGCTAACTGTATAAGAACCATCATCAAAAGCGCTCAATGAAGCAAGGTAATTATTTTCCTTTTCATCTAACATGCTTCCTTCCATCACGGTCCCAGGGGTAATCAACTGCACAACTTCTCGTTTCACAACGCCTTTGGTTGCTTTTGGATCCTCTACTTGCTCACAAATAGCCACTTTGTACCCTTTTTCAATCAACTGCTTTATGTAATTTTCAGCTGAGTGGTACGGAACCCCGCACATCGGGATTCGCTCACTTCCACCCCCATCCCTACTTGTTAATGTGATTTCAAGTTCTTGGGATGCTTTTAATGCATCGTCAAAGAACAATTCATAAAAATCGCCTAACCGAAAAAATAGGAAGGCGTCTTTTTGATCTGCTTTTATTTTTAAATATTGCTGCATCATGGGTGTGTATTGTGCCATTAGAACAATCCTCCAAAACGTACATAAGATTCTTCCCTCATTATAGCATACAGGGCAAACCTTCTAATACAGAAGAGAATTGGTGGGGCTATTGAAACAGTCCAGATGCATTCCGGCCATGCACCTGGACAAAAAAGAAATCCTCGCTGAAACAGCAAGGAAGGATGAATTAATCTTTCTTATCATGGCTGCTTGATGATGATGGGAGGAAGTCCGTTTCAATCGCTGAGAAATCGTCTGATGATAAGTCATAGTCATAATCATCTTTATTATCACAACCGTGCGGGTCGACCTTCACGCAAAGTTTGGTCTCTCCAATGACATCCACGATAAATTCTCTTTCTACTTCTACTACGATTTTCTGACCATTTCCAGAAATATTCGCTTCTAAGCAGTTTGGTTGCTGTACGACTTTGGCAATAACCTCGAAGTCATCATGTACACAATTGTCATCTTTAACAGCTAATTTCACGTGATCACAGTAGCTTACTCGTTCTGTAACTACTTCTGTCTTGGTGTTGTCATTATACGAATACCAGACGTTGATGTCGTAACTTCCAGATACCTCGACGTGATCCCCTTTCTTCTTAGCGTTGTAGATGTGATTGATGACCCAACAACCTAAGATACTTGTCGGACGGTGCGAAGGGCTGATGGTGTGTGTGGATTCTGTGAACTTTTTACCTTTTCCGATTACAGCTTTTGTGATGATTTCTCTGTAATCTCGTTCAAAAAAAGACATAGGGTTTCATTCCTCCTTATTCTACCACCCATCCTATGCAGGGGTTGGGCGAATGGTGACTACCGTGATAATGGCCTAAGGACGTGTTTAATTCATTCTATGCAATAGGCTATAAAATTGTACAAAAAAATCCGCCAGAGGGGGGAAAACCCTCTGACGGAAGTGTATGCATCAATGGCTGCAGCCATGACTTTGTTTATTTGAACCTGTTTCACCTTGCAATACATCGCCGCCTGTAGAACGAATGACTTCATTCGTAACTTCACGGGAAATAGTGTTAGACACCATCTGTAAAATATCATTAATAATGGTTTGAGAATCCTTGAATTCTGCCACAACTGGAATTTCATCCAGTTCATCTTGTAAACGGTCAATCTCTTTTTCAATTTTTTGTAAAGCTTCCGTCTTGCCATACGCCTGGAAGTTGACAGCCTGTTTTTGCAAAGCTTTTATCTTTTTAATATGTGATTGAACTTTCTGATTATCATTCAACTTTGCTTCTAATTGTTTGAAACGGTCTATTTCTTCGATATCAGCCATCATTTTTGCTAATTTTTTCGCTTCCTTAACAACTTCTTCTCTTGTGTATTGTGCCATTTATTTCACCTCTGCGCTTATTTCTACTAATTCCCCGTCCAGGGACCATGTTTTTGCTTTAGTCACTTTGACCGGCACTATTTGCCCAATGACGGATTCGGGAGCCCTAAAGTTAACAAGTTTGTTACGTTTTGTATAACCAGCCAATACGTCTGGCTGCTTCTTGCTTTCACCCTCGACGAGAACATCGACGATTTCACCTTCATATTCTTTCATTGCATCCGCAGATTGTTGATTGACGATTTTGTTCAACCTCTGAAGACGATCCTTCTTCTCTTCCATCGATACATTATCCTTCATCTTCGCTGCCGGTGTATTTTCTCTCGGGGAGTAGATGAATGTATAAGCGGCTTCAAAACCGACTTCTTCCACTAACGATAAAGTGTCTTGGAACTGCTCTTCCGTTTCATTAGGGAAGCCGACAATGATATCTGTTGTCAGTGTTGCGTCTGGCATCGCTGCACGGATTTTACGGACAAGTTCCAAGTATTCTTCTCTAGAATACTTACGCCCCATAATCTTCAGTACATCCGTGTTTCCGGATTGCACAGGAAGGTGAATATGATCAAGCATATTACCCCCTTTAGCAAGGACTTCAATCAATCGATCATCAAAATCCCTTGGGTGGGATGTAGTGAACCGGACGCGCGGAATATCAATGCTGCGCAACTCGTCCATAAGGTCACCCAGGCCATATTCCATATCCAGGTCTTTTCCATATGCGTTGACATTTTGCCCAAGCAGTGTAATTTCCTTATATCCTTGAGCAGCCAAGTGGCGCACCTCTTGAATAATATCCTTAGGAAGCCTGCTACGTTCTTTCCCCCTTGTATAAGGGACAATACAATACGTACAGAACTTATCACATCCATACATGATGTTGACCCATGCTTTAATTTTCCCCTTACGGGAGCGGGGAAGATTTTCGATGATGTCCCCTTCTTTAGACCAAACATCGATGACCATTTCCTTACCAAACATAGCTTCTTTGACTAGTTGAGGGATCCGATGAATATTATGGGTACCAAAAATAAGATCAATGAATGGGTGCTTTTTTAAAATACGGTTAACGACCGATTCTTCTTGAGACATACATCCACAAATACCGATGATCAAATTAGGGTTTTCCATCTTCAAAGGTTTTAAATGACCAATTTCGCCAAACACTTTGTTCTCCGCATTTTCACGGATGGCACAAGTATTTAAAAGAATGATATCCGCTTCTTTTGTATTTGTGGTCGATTCATAGCCCATCTCTTCAAAAATTCCAGCCATGACTTCCGTATCATGTTCATTCATCTGACACCCGTATGTACGGATCATATATTTTTTTCCTTTTCCTGCTTGATCCATATCTTCAGGTATTTCAAAATCATAATGGACGTCTGTCTCTTTACGCTTACGGCGTTGAGCATCGCGCATATTTGGTGGTTGATATGTTGTTTCGAAATATTTTACAAAATCTTCACTTGTTTTTTGTTTTAAGCGATTTAAGTTATCTTGCCCAGCATCTTTATTTTCTGGTGTTCCTTGACGGATCTGGGACATTTCTTTCCGCTGTTGTTCGTTCATAATGATCTCCTTTCAAGCCGATCCTTCTAACTGTATCATTATATCAAGTTTATCATGATAAATTAAGTATAATCCACAATTCCCCTATTTTCATACTCTTTGATTAAGTAAATCGCCACAATTTTGTCCTTCATTCAGCTATATGGCAGGATAGTTGAAGACTTGAATTCGAGTTAATCGGGGGTTCGTTGCTATATAATGAGTCAGGGGTGGTTGGGAAGCAACTCGCTTTCCTGTGGGGGAACTGTCGAGCTTCCTCGGGCTAACGCCCTGCGGGATCTCGCCTACCTCCTTCTCCCACGGAAGTCTCGCAGCTCCCCCACCACCCCATTCCAAGAAAGTGTTGGAAACCTTGCTATATAGCGCTATATCCCTCTAGGATAGGGGTGACGAAGACGGTCCTCTCTAGGTTCGTTTACCTCAGCATACACCAAGCTCCCGCGGGAAAGTGTTGAAATGCGGAATCGCCCTGGTAGACACGACTGGCATAAGCAGAACATCAACGGGTTGTGCTTTTTCATTCCTTTGATGTTCTGCTTATGACGCGATTGTCTGGGCGGTGAAGCTGGACGAGCCATTCCCCGCCACACCTATCCACTCACAATATATCTCGAAACTAAGTCTTCAAGATAAGAGGGCTTATAGGGAGGTGTTTATTTAAAGTATTAAACAGAAAGACCACTGTGGATGCTCACAGTGGTCTTTCCGCTTATAGGATATCTAGTTTTTTGCCAACTTTTTCGAATGCATTCAACGCTTCCTGGAGCTCTTCTTTAGAGTGCTCAGCAGTTACAATCGTGCGGATTCTTCCTTTTCCACGCGGAACAGTCGGGAAGACTATTCCTTGAGCGAAGACTCCTTCTTCAAACAATTCATCTGAGAATTTGTGTGTCAGAGCATCATCTCCAACCATTACAGGCGTGACAGGTGTTTCGCTGATCCCCGTATCGAAGCCAAGTTCATTCAACCCATCTTTAAAGAACTTAGTATTGTCCCAAAGCTTGTCAATCAGCTCTGGTTCCTCAAGAAGAACGTCAATTGCCGCATCATTCGCAGCCGTTACCGCTGGCGGGTGAGATGTACTGAACAAGAATGGACGTCCCTTATGGATTAAATATTCACGAAGTGTCTTTGTGCTTGCTACATAACCGCCGAGCACTCCAATTGCTTTACTTAATGTGCCGACCTGGATATGGACACGACCATCCAGATTGAAATGGTTTACAGTTCCTCTTCCGTTATCACCTAATACCCCGCTCGCGTGAGCATCATCGACCATCACAAGAGCATCATATTTTTCAGCCAGCTCTACGATTTCCGGCAGTGGGGCAATATTTCCATCCATAGAGAAAACACCATCTGTGACAACCAGACGCGTGCGATAATCAGAACTTTCTTTCAGTGCATCCTCGAGCGACTCCATATCTACGTGCTTGTAGATTTTGCGATCCGCCTTCGTTAAACGGATACCATCAATGATAGAAGCATGGTTCAATTCATCCGAAATGACGACATCGTCTTTTCCTAAAATGGATGAAAGCACTCCCTGGTTTGTCGTAAATCCAGATTGGAAAACTAGTGCTGCTTCCGTATGTTTGAACTTCGCAAGTTTCTCTTCAAAGTCTTCGTGCATCTGCAGTGTCCCAGCAATGGTACGAACAGATCCCGTGCCGACGCCATATTCTTCATTCGCTTTGTCAGCAGCTTTCTTCATTCTCGGATGGGAAGTCAAACCTAGATAGTTATTGGAGGAGAGTTGAATAACTTCTTTTCCTTTTATTTTCACTTTAGAACCTTGTGCAGATTCCAGAGGGATTAATTCACGGAATGTCCCTTCTTGTTGCATATCATCTAATTCTTTTTGTAAGTATTCAAAACCTTTCATGAAACATCCTCCTTACGATTTATGGGTGTAGAACTACTTTTCCACATTTTCCTTCATTCATCAAATCAAAGCCTTGTTCAAATTCTTCAAGTTTTAAATGATGGGTGATTAGTGGAGAGACATCCACTTGGTTAGATTGTAAAAGTCTAGAAACCTGCTGCCATGTTTCATACATCTTACGACCAGTTATGCCCTGAACTTCTACGCCTTTAAAGACGATATCATTGGTCACATCTAAACTTACACGTTTTGTTGGTAAGCTTAGAATCGACACCCGGCCTCCATTTGTGATCATTTTGAACCCTTGATCCATTGCAACCGGATGACCACTCATTTCGCAGACCACATCCACTCCATGGCCGTCTGTCCATTTCTTCGCCTGCTCCACAGGATCCACTTCTCCTGAATGAATGGTTGCTGTTGCTCCCATCTTCTCCGCAAGTTTCAACCGATAGGGATTCAAATCGAAGGCTAATACTTGCGACGCCCCCGCTGCCTTAGCTACACCTACAGCCATCAACCCGATCGGCCCACAACCTATGACAGCCACGGACTTACCTGCCACATCACCATTTAAAACGGTATGCACGGCATTCCCCATCGGTTCCTGAATCGAAGCAATGTCTGTTGGCATCTCATCCGGGTTCTTCCACAGGTTATCTGCAGGGAGAGCTACATATTCAGCAAAACATCCTTGTGTATCCACACCGATGATTTTCGTGTTTTCACAAATATGAAATTTACCCGTCAAACACTGAGGGCAATGACCACAAACAAGGTGTGTTTCAGCACTGACGTAATCGCCTTTTTGGAAATTGTGGACTTTTTCTCCCACTTCGACAATTTCACCTGAGAACTCATGACCAAAAACATATGGTGGATTTACTCGACTCTCTGACCATTCGTCCCAATTATATATATGGACATCCGTTCCACAAATAGATGTGGCTTTAACTCGAATCAATACTTCACCATCTTGGATTTCAGGAATTGCAACTTCTTGAAGCTGCGCCCCGGATCCGCGATGGTGCTTTACGATAGCTTTCATCGTTCCATTCACAGTGAACACTCCTAACTCGCCCAAAATAGCATTAAACCTAATATATAAATAATATTAACATGTTTAAAAAATAACGCAAATTTAATTGTCCACTGCAAATGTACATATGAACACAAAAGCTGAGCTAGAAAAAATGGTTCCTCTCATAATAAAGGAAACTAATTCCAAAATTATTATCCATTCTATTTCAAGGTTCATTTCAACAATAAAAAGTATGAAAACGTTAAAAAAACCGCACCCTTTAATAGGGTGCGATTTTCTTCACGAGATTCATCCATAATCTGATTCTCATTACATTCCATATGAAAGGTGATTGCTAGCTAGATTCATAAAAGGGTTTGTACAATTAGTTAGAAGGTGAGGAATATTTATCGAAATCATCGAGGCTCGACGATCAGTTTAATTGCCGTTCTTTCTTCTTCGTCGATCATGATGTCGGTAAAAGCCGGAATGCATATCAAATCCATTCCGCTCGGTGCCACAAAACCACGCGCAATAGCAACGGCCTTAACAGCCTGGTTCAATGCACCAGCTCCGATTGCTTGAATTTCGGCAGTCCCACGCTCTCGTACTACATTGGCCAACGCCCCTGCTACTGAATTAGGTACGGATTTAGCTGATACTTTTAAGACTTCCATTACTAGCTCCTCCTTCAATTACTATAGTTGTTCCATAATTACTATATTCTTGGAGATGTAGGTTATTACCTTTTCATTATGAATGAATTTGTCGCAAAATTCAAATAATCAGCTGAAGAATGGGTGATCATCATTGATGAGAATACGTTTTACTTTTGTAGATTTTCCAGTATTTTCATCTACATCTACCAAGAAGGCACTTAATTGTGCTCTTCCCTTTTTTGGAACTTCAAAACGTACAGGGAGATTCGTTAAAAATCGTTTAAGCACGGATTCCCGCTCCATTCCGAGGATTCCATCATACGGCCCTGTCATTCCCACATCTGATATATATCCTGTCCCACCAGGTAAAATGCGTTCATCAGCCGTTTGGATGTGTGTATGGGTACCAACATTGACACTTACACGACCATCGACATACCACCCCATCGCTTGTTTTTCACTTGTTGCTTCTGCATGAAAATCAAGGAAAATAATGGATGTGCGCTTTTTAGCGGTATCAATCAACTCATCTATTTTTCTGAATGGATCGTCATTGGGGGAAAGGAACGTACGCCCCTGTAAATTGATAACCGCCACTTCACCTTTGGGGGTTTTAACAAAGGTCAAACCTTTACCAGGAGTACCTTCAGGAAAGTTAGCAGGCCTAACCATATACTCTGCGTCATCAATGAAATCAAAAATTTCTTTTTTGTCCCACGCATGATTTCCCAAGGTGACTGCTTGTGCCCCTTTTTCAAGGAAACGTCTGTAAATTTTCTCCGTAATCCCTTTACCGGAAGCAGCATTTTCCCCATTAACAATGGTTACAGCTGGCTGATACTTTTGTTTTAGTTTAGGCAAGTATTCATCGACCATTTCCCTGCCCGGTGAACCGACTACATCACCAATAAATAAAATTCTCATAAAACAAATCCTTTCTTCTCTCTTTTCTTTATATATTTATTCTTACCCATAAAACAGAAATGAAGCGGCCAGCGGCCGCTTCATCGTGTTTATTTCGCATACTCCACAGAACGTGTTTCACGAATGACAGTAACTTTAATATGACCTGGGTAATCGAGTTCACCCTCGATTCTGTTTCGAATATCTCGAGCTAATCTTGTTGCTTCAAGATCATCAATTTCATCAGGACGAACCATAATACGGACTTCACGTCCTGCTTGGATTGCAAATGATTTTTCTACGCCTTCATAAGACTCTGAAATCTCTTCCAGTTTTTCTAGACGCTTAATGTAGTTCTCTAACGTTTCACTTCTTGCTCCTGGACGTGCAGCAGATAATGCATCCGCAGCAGCGACCAATACAGATATAATTGAAGTCGGTTCTTCATCTCCATGGTGAGAAGCAACAGCATTAATAACTGTTTCACTCTCTTTATACTTCATCGCCAATTCTTTACCGATTTCCACGTGGCTTCCTTCCACTTCATGGTCAATCGCTTTACCTATGTCGTGAAGTAAACCAGCACGTCTTGCAAGTAATTCGTCCTCACCTAGTTCGGCAGCAAGTAAACCTGATAGATAAGCAACCTCAGTCGAGTGTTTCAAGACGTTCTGTCCATAACTCGTACGATACTTGAGACGGCCGAGAATCTTAATAAGATCTGGATGCAAACCATGCACTCCTACTTCAAATGTAGTCTGTTCACCCACTTCACGAATATAGTCATCGACTTCACGTCTGGATTTATCAACCATTTCTTCAATTCTAGCTGGATGAATTCGACCATCTTGAACTAGTTTCTCAAGAGCCATTCTAGCAGTCTCTCGTCGGATTGGGTCGAAGCCTGAAAGAATGACAGCTTCTGGCGTATCATCAATGATCAAGTCGATACCTGTCAGCGTTTCTAATGTACGAATGTTTCGGCCTTCACGTCCAATAATACGACCTTTCATCTCATCATTAGGCAAGTTGACGACAGAAACGGTAGTTTCAGCAACATGATCGGCGGCACAACGCTGTAGGGCTAAAGAAAGGATGCTTTTCGCCTTCTTATCTGCCTCTTCTTTCGCACGATTTTCTGCTTCTTTAACCATAAGGGCTGACTCATGCGATACCTCTTGTTCGACGCGTTCTAAAATCATCTGTTTCGCCTGGTCTGATGTTAAGCCTGAAATGCGTTCAAGCTCAGTCTGTTGTTCTTGAAGCATAGCTTCCACTTTGCTTTCCATTTCTTCAATTTGTTGTTGTCTCTCGGCAAGAGTCCCTTCTTTCTTTTCGAGTGAAAGATCACGTTGGTCAAGCGTTCCACTCTTACGATCAAGATTCTCTTCTTTCTGAGTCAAACGATTTTCAGTTTTCTGCAGTTCCATGCGGCGTTCACGGATTTCGTTCTCCGCTTCCTGGCGAAATTTTTGATTCTCTTCTTTAGCTTCTAGAAGAGCCTCTTTTTTGGCTGATTCAGCATTGCGATGACCTTCTTCAACAATCTGTTTCGCAAGCGTTTCAGCACTGGAAATTTTCGCCTCCGCAATCGATTTCCGAATAAGATAACCAACAACAGAACCGATGATAAGGGCAAGCAAAATGAAGATGAGCGAGGATATCATATCCATAATTTCACCTCCTCTTGCTATGAACTTGGTCCGTTTGTCGGTAATTACAAACGTTTCATTTTCAGTTTCATTTGTTTTAAATAAGGGTATAAAGATGAAAATGATACACATTCATTTTATGCTTGACTATAAGGAATGTCAAGGAAACGCCCTATGTATCTGCTGACATATTCAAATATTTTAAAATATCTGTCTATTCATGATGGCTGGTTTATTGCCTTTATATTGAGCTTCTCCTCTGAATCTATCTATAAAAATCCCACTCAAAGCAATTTAACTTTCAAAGGTTCCATACTTATTCCGTTTGTCATGCATATTAAATAAATCATATTTTGAAAAAGCAGCACCCATCTGGCGCTGCTTTTTCATCTTCTTTAAACGTCTAATTGTTCTTGTCCTTCTTGATTGCTCGTTTCTACCGCTTCTTCATCTGCTTCCATTCCATAATGGTCACGAATCAATCGTTTCACTTCTTGATAGACCTCGACATTCTCTTTTAAGAATTGTTTAGCATTTTCACGTCCTTGGCCTAGTCTCTCACTATTATACGAATACCAAGAACCGCTTTTCTGTATAATGTCAAGATCTGTACCGATGTCTAACAGCTCACCTTCTCTTGAGATACCTTCGCCGTACATAATATCCACTTCTGCTTGTTTGAATGGAGGGGCCACTTTGTTCTTTACTACTTTCAAGCGGGTTTTGTTCCCTACCATTTCATTCCCCTGTTTCAGTGTCTCTGCGCGACGCACTTCCAAGCGGACAGAAGAATAGAACTTAAGCGCACGTCCACCAGGAGTTGTTTCAGGGTTACCGAACATAACTCCTACTTTTTCACGTATTTGGTTGATGAATATCGCCGTAGTCTTCGACTTGTTGATTGCACCAGAAAGTTTACGGAGGGCCTGAGACATTAGACGGGCTTGCAGACCAACATGGGAATCTCCCATTTCACCTTCAATCTCCGCTTTCGGGACGAGAGCTGCTACAGAGTCGATGACAACCATATCTACTGCTCCACTACGAACGAGGGCTTCGGCAATCTCCAACGCTTGCTCCCCTGTATCCGGTTGAGATAGAAGAAGCTCTTCGATATCGACTCCAAGTGCTCTTGCGTAAACTGGGTCTAAGGCGTGCTCCGCATCAATAAAAGCGGCTGTACCACCTTTGCGCTGGGCTTCCGCAATAGCGTGTAGAGCGACTGTTGTCTTACCAGAAGATTCCGGTCCATAAATTTCTACAATTCTACCACGTGGATAACCACCAACACCCAATGCAACATCAAGGGCAAGCGATCCACTTGGGACAGTGTTCACCCTTTGTTCCGTTCCATCTCCCATTTTCATAATCGAACCTTTACCGAATTGTTTCTCTATTTGACGTAATGCCATATCTAATGCTTGCTTACGATCACTCATATAAATAATACCGCCTTTCAAAATTTCTAATCCTATCATAACTTTTTTTTCGTTGTTTGCCAACTGAAAAGCGAATAAATGTTCCCTTTTTTATTAAAAAAAGATACGGAAATTGTTGTTTCGTGTAATGAAACTCTAAAAACCGCATCTGAAAAATCTTGAAAACTATTTTTTCAATCGATGAAAAAGTAGTTCATAACCTTTTTTAACCGCACGGGTGCGCACTTGGTCACGCCCACCATGAAAGTGATATTCGTAGACTTCCGGTTTCTCATCTCCAATTTGCAGACCAATGAAAACCTTCCCCGGCTCTTGACCTTCACTTTGATCAGGGCCTGCTACACCAGTGAAACTAATGGCAATATCTACCCCTAGAAGAGATTGAGTATTTCGTGCCATCACCTCAGCACATTGGTTACTTATTGTTCCGTAGGTTGTGATGAGGAGCTTTGAAACTTGAAGAACTTTCTCTTTCATTTCTGCTGTATAAGCGATATAGCCCCCCTGACAAACATTGGAAGCTCCAGGCAAAGACACTAAACGCTCTAAAAACTTTCCTCCTGTAAAGCTTTCTGCAGATCCGATGGTTAAACCTTTCGCTTTAAGAAGATCACGAACCTTCTCCTCCACTGTAATATCGTCACTACCGTAATAGTACTGCCCAACATGGTTAAGGATTTGTTCTTTTAAATTTTCGACTTTTTTCCAAGCTTCTGCAGTTGTAGCTCCTGTTGCTGTCAACCTTACCCCAACTTCTCCTTCACTAGCAAGCGGGGCAATAGTCGGATTGGTTTGCTGGGTGATCAACGTTTGCAATTTTGTTTCCAAATCAGATTCTCCAATTCCGATAAAACGTAACATTTGTGAAACGATTTGCGAGTCTACTTGAAAATTGCTCTGTAAACGAGGCAGGACATACTCTTCCATGAGATGCTTCATTTCCCCAGGAACACCTGGAAGGAATATCCACAAAACACCGTCACGATTTATCCATTGCCCCGGGGCCATTCCCTCCAGGTTTGGCAGCACATTTGCCCCCTCAAAAACGAGCGATTGCTTTCGGTTATTCACTGTCATAGTTCTCTGATTACGATCATAATACGATTGAATTTTATCCATGGTTTCCCTATGCTCCACCAGGTTCAGACCAAGAACTCTCTTCCCTGCATCACGGGTAAGGTCGTCTTCCGTAGGGCCTAAGCCGCCGGTGATGATGATAATATCAGATCTTTTTTGTGCATTTTTGAACGAACTGGTTACCCTGTCTAAATTATCACCTACGACTGTATGGTGATAAACAGGGATCCCGTAGTCAGCTAAACGACTTGAAATCCATTGCGCATTTGTATTAGCAATTTGGCCAAGTAACAACTCGGTACCTACACCTATAATTTCTGTTCTCATTTGGAATCTCTCATAACATGCCAGTTTTTCTTAAAGTAATCATATCCAGAATATACTGTTATGATCATTGCTAAATAAAGGGCAATGGTCCCTAATGGGAAACTGAAAAATGCTAATGGCCAGTTATGCAATAGCAACAGAGAAATCGCAATGATTTGAATCCATGTTTTCAGCTTCCCCATCTGGCTTGCGGCCAGAACACTCCCTTCTCCTGCTGCCACTAATCTAAGACCTGTAACTGCAAACTCTCTACTAATGATCAAAATGACGATCCATGCCGGAGCAAGGCCGATTTCCACAAGCAGAATCAGGGCTGCACTAACCAATAACTTATCAGCTAATGGATCAAGAAATTTTCCGAGATTTGTAACAAGGTTGTGTTTTCGTGCTATATAACCGTCGATCCAATCCGTAGTGGAAGCCAGGATGAACAATATTGCCCCACAAAGATGGGAGACAGGCAATTCACGTTCACCCATTGAAAGTGTTCCCCATTCAAAAGGTACACTCATAAGAATGATAAAAATAGGGATAAGAAAAATTCTAGATAATGTGATCTTGTTTGGTAAGTTCATAAATCCACTCTCCTAATAAGTCAGATACATAAAAAGCTGCCCGTCCACTTTAAGTGGTAGAGCATTTTCACAAATGCATTCAGGGGCAGCCTAAACATGATTATATTCAGTTTATTACTTGAATTGCAACAATAATTTCTGTGTGGACAACTCAGCGTCAGGGAACGGAACTTCTTGTTCGTTTACTTTTACCACCGTTCCTGGGGCGTTTCCTGTTTTAATGAAAACACTATCGTTCTCTCCCAACTCTAGAGTCATTGGAGATTCTTCTTCCGTATATTCTTTTGGAGTCACTAAGTCCTCGCCGCCCTTAGGAGACTGCACCTCCATATAAGCTCTTCCTGTGAGCTCAATCGTGACTGTACGTTCGCTCACTCCTGTAATTTCATACGTATGTTCAGGGAATGAACCAGTCCCTTCCTCCGTCAGTTGGACATCCATTTGTCCTTCGGTGCTTTCTTCTTCCCCGTCTTGTTTCTCTTCAGAAGATTCTGGTTTTTCATCTGTGGAATCAGCACTCTCATCCGCTTCAGCATCTTCGTTTTCTGTTGATTCGTTAGAAGGGTCTTCTTCTTCCTTACCCTCCGGTACATTGATTTCATCATTAGGGTTTGCATTCGATTCTGTATTTTCGTTTTCCGCGTCCCCCATGTTTTGCCATACTACCCAGACGACGAAAATCAAACCAACAATCAGCCCTACAGTCAAAATCGTAGGCAAAACCCTGGATGAATTTCCACTCTTTTGAGCTGTTTCCTTTTTCGTTCTTTGGACACGGCTATACTGTACAGCACTTTCCTCTTCAAAAGTAGGCAGTTCATTTTTATGTTCTTCCATTACTTGCTCTGGATCTAACCCTACAGCAGAAGCGTATTCTCTAATGAATGCCCTTGTGTAGAATTTACCAGGAAGCACCTGGAACTCATTTTTTTCAATCGCCTGAAGGTACCTTTTTTGTATTTTAGTCGTCTCTTGCAATGATTCTAAAGATAGCCCCTTTGCTTCCCGGGTTTCCTTCAGCCTAGCTCCAATCTCCATGTGTAACACCATCCAATTTCTAAAAATCGAACATGGAAAACCCGTCATTCATAGACATACCTGGTTTTTCCACGGGTTCATAAGTAATTTCTTCGTCTTCATTATTCCTCAGTTCAATGATATAGTCAAAATCATCCATCGTATATTCCGTTTCCTGCACGAAAATGTCTGGGTGTTCAATCACTTTAGTCGCTGGCAATCTCATGATTTCGCGGACAAGTTGCCAATGCTTCTCATTCGCTCTTTTGGCGGAAACGATTCCGTCAATGATATATAGGTTATCTTCACTATATTCTTCATCAATGAGTTGGTTTCGAACCGTTTGTTTTAGAAGCGTACTTGATACGAACAACCACCGTTTGTTAGCACAAACACTTGCAGCTACCACCGATTCTGTCTTACCAACACGAGGCATTCCTCTAATGCCAACGAGCTTATGTCCATTTTTCATAAACAACTCTGCCATAAAATCAACAAGAAGCCCCAGGTCTTCACGGTTAAAACGGAAAGTCTTCTTATCATCGACATCACTATGTATATACCGTCCATGACGAACAGCAAGCCGGTCTCTTAATTTGGGTCTTCGTAATTTCGTCACTTTTATTGTATCCATTGTATTTAATATCGATCTCAAGCGGGTCATTTGTTCCTCTTCTTTACATAACAAAAGCATACCTCTATGGGAATTTTCTACACCATTTATCGTAACGATGTTGATTTTCATCATTCCTAATAATGAGGAGATGTCTCCCAGAAGTCCCGGGCGATTATACTGAATTTCATACTCTAAATACCATTCTTTCTTTTCCATAATACAACTCCTCTGAAAAATTGTCATTATTTGTCAAAGTCGAGTGATATATGGAATTTTCACTCTCTATATATCATAAAGGATTTTGTGTAAATAGGAAAGGAGAGAACCCATATAAACATATAAAAAGTTAGAAAATAATAATTCCCATAATGGAGGGATGAATCGTTGAATTCACCTTTAGACCAGTTCTGGTCAAAAAAGAAATAAAAACAACCGATCCCCTTCCAAAAACAAAATAAATCAATTTAAAAGTCCGCACATGCATCTGTGCGGACTTTTGGATGAGGTTAAGATTGTGTTCCTTCGTTTTGGACCATTTTAACCATCATATTTGCGATGGCATGTTGTTCTTTTTCATCTGCTACATTCCAAAGATCACGCAACACTGCTTCTTGCTCGTTTTTCGCATCCACAGAATTCGCTAGATAGCCACCGATTTCATAAGCAAGTTCAGATACAGCTTGTTCTTGCATCCCTTGTCCTTTCGCTTGGTGTAAGCGATCGCCTAAGAAATCTTTCCAAGAATCGAAATTATCGAGAACAGACATGATGTAACCTCCTCTGAATTTTTTCATGCTTAGTATGAGGAGGAATAAAGAATATTATGCACTGGATTTAAGCCCATCCACCATTGACTTGGATGACTTGGCCAGTGAGGTAACTCGACTTCTCACTTAGCAGAAAACTTACTGTATGAGCCACTTCTTCAGGTGTACCTGCTCTTCCCATAGGTATGTCTTCTTCCAGTTCACTCATCTCTCCTTCAGTCAGATGAGCATTCATGGCAGTACCGATCAGCCCGGGAGCCACACTGTTCACCCGTATTCCACTTGGCGCGACTTCTTTTGCGAGGCCTTTTACGAAACTGATTTGCGCCCCCTTCACGGAGCTATATAACACTTCAAGGCTCGCTCCTTCCATGCCGAAAATAGAGCTTATGACGATTATGTTGCCAGATTTCTGTTTAATCATCGATGGTAAAACCTTTTTCGTAATCAACCAAAGCGCTTTAACATGGACATGATATAATTCATCCATGTGTTGCGGATCCATATCCTGAAATAAACCGCTGTACATTTGACCGCCGGCAAAAACAAGCGCGTCCCATTCAGTACCTATTTGTTCCAACAAATTAGAAATACCTTCCAATGTAGACAAATCAGCTTGGTACGCTCCCGCCCACCGGCTTTCCGGAACCTCTGTTTTTAATGCCTGGATCATCGCTTCATTCTTATTGTACTGTAATCCTACGGAATAGCCTTCATTCAGTATGTTTGTTACGATCGCCCGGCCAATTCCACCACTAGACCCTAAAATCAAACACTTCTTTGTCATTTATCCTGAGGTTTGATTTGGAAGACTGTTATAGCATCTTCATTAATCCAATGTTGTAAATATTCTTCGGCATCGTCTGCTGTCAATGATTCGATTACAGGCAATACTTCAAATAAATCGGTGCCCAACGTATGATAATGAGTGAATTGATTTGCGATAAATTCCAGAGAATTCATCGCTCTCATGAACTGTCCTATTTTCTTTCTTTTCATTCTTGTAAAATCTTCATCAGAAATACGCTGTTCCTTCAATTCATGGAGCATCTCTTTAATACGGGCAGCCATCTGGTCTGGTTTGCGTGAATCCCCCCCAAGAATGGTGAAGCCAAATTGACGATCCAGTTCAGTTTCAAATTGAAAACTGTCATCAATGAGGTCATTTTTATATAACTCTTCATAATAAACACCACTTCTGGAGAAGTAATAATCAAGGATCATCCCTGACAGCAACTCACCTCTTACCAATTCCTCTCCTGTCAAACCTTCGACATTCTCTTTAACACCTACCATCGCTTTCGCTGTCGTCACAGGCATTGATATCGAATGTTCTTTCTTATAGGCCGTTTTCGGTTCCTCTGGATAAGCACGATTTATTTCTGGAGCAGCAGGAAATTCTTTACTTGCCTGATTTTCCCGAATCAAGTTCATCATTGACTCTGGTTCAATATTACCTGCCACAAAAAGCACCATGTTTGAAGGATGATAAAACGTTTCATAACACGTGTACAGATCATCTTTCGTAATATCCTGAATGCTATCAACAGTCCCTGCAATGTCCACTTTTACTGGATGGTTGTGATAAAGACTTTGAATTGTTCCAAAAAATGAACGCCAGTCCGGCTGATCGTCATACATTCGAATTTCTTGTGCGATAATGCCTTTTTCCTTTTCTACTGACTCCTCAGAAAAATAGGGATCTTGAACAAAATCGAGTAATGTTTTAACATTCTTATCTATTTGACTTGTCGCTGTAAACAAATACGCCGTTTTAGTAAATGATGTAAATGCATTGGCCGAAGCACCAAGCCTCGTAAAATCCTGAAACACATCACGGTCTTCTTTTTCAAAAAGTTTATGTTCTAAAAAGTGAGCAATCCCCTCAGGAACCGTCACGCTTTCGTCTTTTCCAATAGGTGTGAATGTTTGGTCAATCGAACCATAATTTGTTGTGAAGATACCGAATGTCTTTGCCATCTCTGGTTTAGAGAGAAGAAAGACCTTCAGCCCATTATCAAGTGTTTCTTGATATACCGTTTCGTTCAATTGTTTATAAACCAGTTCCTCCATCTTTATTCCCCTCCTTCATTACTTGTCAAAAAGTAAATCGTATCAAGTTCTATCTTTTCAGCCATCTGTACCACATCTTGTTTTGAAACTTTGCGAATGTTCTCGATCAACTCGTTCGCCGGCATTTCCGCACCGGAAAGCATTTGATGGTAAAGAACTTCAATCAATCCGTTAGCATTATCCATGGTCTCCTGGAGCTGGTTGATTACTTGCTCTTTCGTTTCTTCGACTTGGTCTTCCGTGAAATCCCCAGTTTTCATTGCTTCCATTTGATCCAGAATGATGGATTTCGCTTGCTTAAAATCTTTAGGGTCCACTCCACTAAAGACAAGTAAAAGTCCTTTGTGGCTTTCAAAACGTGATGCAGCGTAATAAGCAAGGCTATGTTTTTCCCGGACATTCATAAATAGCTTCGAACTTGGAAAGCCGCCGAAGAGGCCGTTAAAGATTTGTAAGGCATAATAATCATCGTCACCGAACTTTGTATACGTACGATACCCAAGATGTAATTTCCCTTGACTGACCTCTTCTCTCTCAATCACTTCATTCACTTCTGTAACGTCTTTCGACACAGATGCTTGATCGTCATCTACATTATCGCTTCCTTTTCTAGAAAAATATTGGTCCGTCAATTTTTCTATTGCATTTTCATCCATATCGCCGATTACATAGACATCAAGCATGTCTTTGGAAATCATTTCTTGATAGTAAGAATAGAGACTCTCCGGTGTAATAGTTGAAAGGTCTTCTTGATATCCGTGAACGTGCAGTGAATAAGGTTCCTCTTTACACATGTGATCCATGAGCCTTAAATTGGCATAACTCATTTTGTCATCTTTAATACTGGTGATTTTTTGTTCTAATGTTTGTTTCTCCCGATTTACAATCGAAGCATCAAAACCTTCCCCTTGTGTCTTTGGATGGTAAAGAACTTCGTTAAACAATTGGAAAGCTTCTTCTAATATAGGTTCTTGGTCATTCAAATAGGCTTCGTTAACAACTTCCATTCGGAAGCTAATGACATGGTTTTCACCTTTTTTTGAACCATCACTTGATAAAGCTGTTCCATATAAGTTCTCGAATGCTGACTGCAACGACCTAACGTTCGGGTGATTGTGCGTCGCTTTTTGAAGTACATGTGGAAGAAGAGCCCGCTCTGTGATCCCTTCCCTTTTCAATGGTGCTTTGAATTTAGCGACAATTGTAATGGTTTTATATTTTTTACTAGGTAAGATATGTAGGCGATACCCTTCTTTTTCGAGTAACGTTTCTTTCGTCAGTTTCATATACATCCTCCTCATTATTCTCTTTTATTATAGACGTACATGTCCATATTCATCCATTCGAACTAAGTCCTATGCTAAGGTATATGTGTAAAAAAGTAAAAAATTAAGCCCGATACAAATGTATCGGACTCCATGTAATATCAGCGGCTCCCTTTTGCATAAGCTTCCCCTAGAGATTTCGGTGCTTCGGCTCTTCCGATAAACCCAGCTAGAGCGAGGATTGTAAGCACATATGGCGCAATAAGCATAAAGACCGAAGGCACGTTTTCTAAAAATGCAATGTCAGAGGATACAATACTAAGGCTCTGGGCAAATCCGAAGAAAATCGCCGCCCCCAGGGCCCCGAGCGGGTGCCATTTACCGAATATAACGGCAGCAAGAGCGATAAATCCTTGACCGACGATTGTACCATGAGAGAAGTTGTGAGTGACCGTCAACGCATATACCGCTCCACCTAACCCACCAAATGCACCTGATAACATAACCCCGATGTATCTCATCTTATAAACATTGATGCCGTTTGTATCTGCGGCCATTGGATGTTCACCTACAGAACGGAGACGTAGGCCAAATGGTGTCTTATAAATAACAAACCAGACGAAAAAAGCGAGTGCAATAGCTAGATAAGAAGTCCAATACCATCCTGTAAAGAAGATATCCCCTATGATTGGAATCTTATTAAGAAGAGGGACATTTGATGAATAGATCGGACTTTCGATGAAGTCAGTCTGCCCTTTGTCATACCATTGTTTAGTAAGAAACAATCCAATGCCCAGCGCTAAGAAGTTAATCGCCACACCACTAACCACTTGGTCTGCTCTGAAAGTAATAGACGCCACCGCATGGAAGAGTGCGAAAATAGCCGATACAATCATTGCTACTATTAATGAAACCACAGGAGTGGCTGCACCAAAAACACTATGGAAAGCTAAATTGGAAACGATCGCTACAAAAGCACCCATAATCATTAAACCTTCCAGGCCAATGTTAATGACACCCGAACGTTCACTGAAAACTCCCCCAAGGGCCGTAAAAATAAGAGGGGTTGCGAACACAACAGATGCGCCGAGAATACGACTAATCAACTCAATGATTTCCATTTATTTCCCCTCCTTTTTAAACCGCAAGATGACCCAACGAATCATGTAGCTTGATGCTACAAAGAAAATGATTAACGCAATGATAATTTCGACAAGTTCTGTCGGAACGCCCGCTACCGTAGGCATATTCAAAGCACCAATTTTTAGTACACCGAACAAGAAAGCAGCAAGGATGACACCGATAGCTGTGTTCGCTCCGAGCAATGCTACCGCGATTCCATCAAAACCTATGTTGGTGAATCCGGATTTGATGGACATAAAACCGAACGTTCCAAGCCCTTCCATTGCACCGGCAAGGCCAGCAAAACCACCTGAAATCACCATAGCAAGTATAATATTTTTACCAACACTCATACCCGCATATCTCGAAGCATGTTGATTAAAACCGACTGCTCGCAACTCAAACCCTGTGGTTGTTCTATTAATGATGAACCACATAATAAGAGCCATGAAAATTGCTATAATAAAACCGTAGTGAATACGCGAATAGAAAGTCATTTCTGCAAGCCAGGAAGATTGCAGGGAAGCTGTTTCTGCGACATTCTCTGTCCTGTCAGCTCCATCACTGAGCAGGTTACGGACAATAGAATTACTTAAATATAAAGCAATATAGTTCATCATGATGGTTACAATAACTTCGTGTACACCTAGTTTCGCTTTTAACAACCCAGGTATGAAACCCCAGAAAGCACCAGCTACCGCTGCAGCGAGTATGGCGAAGGGGAGGTGGATGATCATTGGTAACTCAAAGGAAATCCCTACCCATACCGAAGCCAGCCACCCCATAAACACTTGGCCTTCCACACCGATGTTTAAAAGTCCTGACCTTAAAGCGAAAGCGACTGCTAATCCCGATAGAATATAAGGCGTCACTTGCCTGATAGTTTCACCAAAAAAATAAGCATCTCCGAATGCCCCATTCCATAAGGCTGCGAAACCAGCAATTGGATTGTATCCAAAAATAAGCATAATGATTGCACCAGAGATCAGTCCGAGCAATACAGAAATAATAGGAACTAGTATATTGAACATTCGACTAGAGAACATTATTGCTCACCTGCTTTCTCTGTTGAATTACCCGCCATTAACAAACCAAGTTTCTGTTCATCCGTTTCTTCCGGCTTGACATCTGCAATGATTTGTCCATCGAACATGACAGCAATTCGATCACTCAAATTCATAATTTCATCCAGCTCAAAGGAAAGAAGCAGAACAGCTCGTCCTTTGTCCCGTTCTTCAATCAATTTCTTATGAATAAATTCAATGGCTCCAACATCAAGGCCCCTCGTAGGCTGAGCGGCGATAATCAAATCGGGCGATCGATCTACTTCCCGACCTATGATCGCTTTTTGCTGGTTTCCACCGGAAAGAGCTCTGGCAGGAGTGTAGGCATCAGGTGTACGAACGTCATATTCTTTTATTAAAGCCTTTGCTTTTTCATAAACCTTTTTGAAATTCATGACACCCTTTTTAGAGAATGGTTCTCGATAATAACTTTGCAAAACAATGTTTTCACCGATAGGATAATCAAGTACGAGACCGAATTTATGACGGTCTTGAGGGATATGAGAGACACCGGACTGTGTTACTTTCCGTGGTGTCAAATTAGTTATTGTTTTATCGTGAAGATGAATAGTTCCTTGATCACTTTTTCGCAATCCTGTAATCGCCTCAATCAGCTCGGATTGTCCATTTCCATCGACACCTGCAAGACCGACGATTTCTCCTGCCCGCACGTCCAGGTTCAATCCTTTGACCATTTTCACACCACGGCCATCTTTCACGTGCAAGTTCTTAATGGATAAGAACGTTTCCTTCGGGTCTGCCTTCGTCTTTTCTGTTGAAAAGCTCACCTCACGCCCGACCATCAAGGAAGCAAGTTCCGTAGGGTTCGTTTCCGAAACATTTACCGTCCCAATACCTTTGCCTTTTCGGATGACTGTGCAACGGTCACAAACCTCCATAATTTCCTTCAGTTTATGGGTGATTAGGATAATCGATTTGCCTTCTTTAACAAGGCTGTGCATAATATCGATCAATTCTTTAATTTCTTGCGGAGTCAGAACAGCTGTAGGTTCATCGAATATTAATATTTCGGCACCGCGATACAGCGTTTTCAAAATTTCCACACGTTGTTGCATACCTACCGAGATATCACGGATCTTAGCTCTTGGATCGACGTTAAGACCATAACGCTCCGAAAGTTCCTGTACTTGACTTTCCGCCCGGCGTATATTTACAGTACCTGCTTTTTTTGGTTCACTACCCAATACAATATTTTCAGTAACCGTAAATGTATCTACAAGCATAAAGTGTTGGTGTACCATACCGATCCCCTGGGCATTAGCTACGTTTGGATCAGTGATGTTCACCTTTTCCCCACGAACCCTGATTTCTCCCCTTTCCGGCTGATAGAGGCCAAACAGGACGTTCATCAATGTAGATTTTCCTGCACCATTTTCCCCTAAAAGAGCATGAATTTCCCCTTTTTGCACTTGCAAATTTATGTTATCGTTGGCAACAATCCCTGGAAATTCTTTTCGTATGTTCAACATTTCTATTACATAATCCATTCTTCTCTTTGCCTCCCCCTATTACCTTAAAAAATCACCAAAGGAAAAGGGCCGGAACGTTCTTTTCATTTGATGATTTTCCTTTATAGAAGAAAAAGGCCGGCTTTCACCAGCCTTCTTCACCAAACTTATAGTGCGTCTATGAAAGATTCAAGCTCTTCGCGAGTGCTTGGAACTTCTACCTCACCGTTGATGATTTTCTCTTTCCATTCTTCAACAGCTGTAGTGATTTCATCTGTCATGGCCTCTTCGTTCGTATCTGCAATACTAATCGCATCGTCAGCTAAACCAAACTCAAGAACTTCCCCACCAGGGAATTCTCCATTCATTGCTTGTTCAGATACGTTTTGAACTGCAATGTCCACGCGTTTGACCATAGAAGTAAGCGTTACATTCGTATCACCGATTTGTCCCTCTTCATGTTGGTCACGGTCGACACCGATGACCCAAACATTCTCTTCAGGGTTGCTATTTTTAATGTCTTTCGCCTGCGCGAACACACCATTCCCTGTACCCCCAGAAGCGTGGTAGATGACATCCACGTCTTTAGAATACATGTTAGAAGCAATTGCTTGTCCTTTTTGAGAATCGTTAAAGCTTTCCGCATACTCTACTTCAACTTCGATATCTGCATTCACAGACTTAGCACCTGCAACAAACCCGGCTTCGAATTTATTGATCAAACTACCGTCAACCCCACCGATAAATCCAACTTTGTTTGTAGTCGTCTTTTTCGCAGCAGCTACACCTGCCAGGAAAGAACCCTGGTGTTCTTTAAAAACGATGCTAGCAATGTTGTCCCCTTCTTGAACAGCATCCACAAGTGCAAAGTTTGTGTCAGGATATTGCTCTGCTACTTCGGCAATTGCCGGCTGTAACAGGTATCCGATACCGTAAATCAGGTCATAGTCCTGACGTACAAGCCGGTTCAAGTTCGTGGCATAATCGGCATCGCTTTCCGATTGCGCGTAATCGATACCTTCCCCTTTACTCATCCCATTTTCTTCTCCGAATGCCTGTAGACCTTCCCAAGCAGATTGGTTGAAGGATTTGTCATCAACACCGCCGACATCTGTAACCATGGCTACAGAGAAGTCACTATTTTCTTCACCGGAAGCTTCTTCATTGCTAGAACCCTCTCCGGAATCCCCAGTTGTATCTTCGCCTTCATCAGAAGATCCACAAGCTGCAAGGAAAACACCAAAAGTTAAAAGAAATACGAGAACCATAAGAAAACGACTTTTTAACAAAACAATTACCCCCTAATTTGTTTAGTGTGACGTTACACTTATAAGCAACTAATTGATCCTGTAACGGCCTCACCTCCTAAAAATCATCAATGGGTCACACTAATGCAAGCGCTTACACTCTTTTTCTTAAAACATGGAAACTGAACTTATCTGCACGAAAGTAATTGGATGATAATAACATCGGGACATCATCCTGAGAGTAGTGCATTTGTCTTAGTAACAATAATGCTTGATCTGGTTCACAGTTTAAAATAGGGGATATTCGCTCATGAAATCCGATAGGTTCTATATGAGTAACTGCATAGCCTATCGTTTTTCCTGTATATTTCTCTAATACTTTGAATAAGGAGTCTGCTTCTCTTACTTGATCTATAGGCAGCAAACCTTCTGGAATTTTATCGGTACAATAAACTACAGGCTGATCGTCAGCTGTTCTCACACGCTCGACTTTCGCCAAATTATGTACATCCAGCGGTGAAAAGCGTTTACGGTCATCTTCTGTAGCTTCCATAAGCTCGGCAGATAAATATTGTGACCCCGGAGTCATCCCTGATTTAGTGATCATTCCTGTCACACTATCTAACTCTTCAATCCCTGATGTAAACAGTGGTTTCGGGTTCACGAACGTCCCTACACCATGTCTTCTAGTAACTACTCCGTCTTCTTCAAGAATCCTCAATGCTTCCCGGAGAGTCGCTCTTGAAACTCCTAGGGATTTGGAGAGTTGGAATTCTGAAGGTAGTTTTTGTTTTTCAATGAAGATACCGTTTTCAATATCTCGTTTAATTTGCTCGATCACCTGTAAATACAGATGTCGAGTATCTTGCCTGATGGACATTACATTCACTCCAAGTCTATTGAACTATCTGGTTAGAGATCTGACCTCTGACGTTCGACACATCACATTTTGTCAATAATATAACACTATTAGATAAATAAATAAATAGAATCAGGACATTTTTATGAATTTTGTGTAAATCATATGATTGTTTTTTAGAATAATAGAAAAAAGCTACTGTGCGGGACAGTAGCTCTCTATCGAGTTCAATATTTCATTATTCAGCTTTTAATTCAGCTTTTAGCTTATATCCATCAGGATGTGGTTTGTTCTTCTGTTTGAGATACTAATACAGACCTCGGCTTACTTCCTTCATAAGGACCGACAATTCCGTTATCTTCCATAGCATCGATCAGTCTTGCTGCTCTTGTATAGCCTACTCGAAAACGTCTTTGGAGCATGGAAACACTTGCGCTTTGCATTTCGATGACCATTTGCACAGCTTCTGGATATAGGTCATCATCCACTTCCTGCTTGACTTCACTTTCTTCTTCAGGGATCATCTCTTCCTGATATTGAGCTTTTTGCTGTTCCACACAAAAATCAACAATTCGTTCAACTTCTTCATCTGATAGAAATGCTCCTTGTACCCTTGTCGGTTTATTAGAACCTACTGGAGTAAAAAGCATGTCTCCACGACCTAGTAATTTCTCCGCACCACCTGAATCTAGAATCGTGCGTGAATCCGTTTGGGAAGAAACGCTGAATGCGATACGGGATGGAATATTTGCTTTGATCACTCCTGTGATGACATCTACCGACGGACGCTGTGTGGCGATAATCAGGTGGATACCGGCTGCCCGGGCCATTTGAGCAAGTCTTGTTATTGCATCTTCCACCTCGTTAGAAGCAACCATCATCAAATCTGCAAGCTCATCGACAAGAACGACAATATAAGGCAATTGAGGTTGTTCCTCTTCATTTTCCTTATTATATTTTTTAATGTATTCGTTATAACTTTCGATGTTTCTCGTTCCTGTATCTGAAAAGAGGTCATAACGTCTTTCCATTTCTGATACTACTTTCTTTAATGCTCGGGAAGCCTTTTTAGGATCGGTCACCACCGGAGCCAACAAATGAGGAATCCCATTATACACATTGAGCTCTACTTTTTTCGGATCAATCATCATCATTTTCACTTCATGAGGTTTTGCTCTCATGAGAATACTTGTAATGATTCCATTGATACATACACTTTTACCACTACCAGTGGCACCTGCTACAAGAAGGTGAGGCATTTTGTTAAGTTCGGACATCACCGCTTCCCCTGAAATATCACGTCCGAGAGCGAAGCTCAGTTTAGCTTCAGGGTTCGACTTTCCTGTTTCCAATACTTCACGTAAGGAAACCATGGAAACTTCCTGGTTAGGTACTTCAATCCCTACGGCTGATTTACCAGGGATCGGTGCTTCGATACGAATATCCTTTGCTGCCAGGGCGAGAGCGAGATCATCGTTTAAATTGACGATCTTACTCACTTTGACTCCAACATCCGGATATACTTCATATTTCGTTACAGAAGGACCAACATGAACTTTCGTTACTTTCGCTTTTACCCCGAAACTTTGGAAAGTCTTTTCAAGTTTGCGGACAGTTGCTTGTATATGCGAGCGTCCCTGGCTCTGTGGTGTAGAAGTAGGTTCGTCTAAAAGCTCCAGGCCTGGTAAATGATAATCGAAATTCTCAAGTTCAGCTGTCGGCATTGATTTTTCTAAATTCACTTCATCTGGTTCCTGCTGATTCTCATGACTTTTATCAACCGCACCTCCTGTCCCTTCCTTGGTATAAGCATTGTCAGTAAAGTCCTGGATGATTGGCTCTTGTTCGGTAACTTCCTCTTCTTGTTGTCCTGTCGTATCATTGATTTCATATACAACAGCTTCCTCTTCTTCATTCGGAAGCGCCTGTTTTTCTTCCGCTTTTTCTTTTCTTCTCTCTTTGATTCTTTCTACTTGATCCTTACTTATGGCTTTAAGTTTATGACCAATTTTGGCAAAAAGCTCTCCGATGGATTTTTCACTAACAAAGATAATCCCGACTACCAATAGAAAGAAGGATAATATGGCTGCTCCGGCCTTTGCGAAGAGATAATAAGTTATGGAAAGCAGGATTGCTCCTGATAAACCTCCCCCAATACTATAAAAAGAGAGTTCTCCACGCATCATCCCTGTAATCCTATCCCATGTCATGGCAAATATGGAGCCCTCACCCGTGCCAAGGTCCGCTGATAGTGTTTCAAGGTGTGTAAACAATAGTAGTGCCGTGATTATAAGATATACACCTAAAAGGCGTTTATGTAAGAATGTCGGCCACTTCCTTTTCACCATTAAATAGACTCCCACAATAAGGAAAAACAAAGAAGCAATGAAATACCATACGCCGAAAATAAACTGCCAAAATCTCTCCAACCCTCCAGGGATGGCTCCATCACTAATTGCTGAGGCCCCACTCCCGATTACTGCAATGAAAAGGAAAAACAGACCTAGTAGTTCAAATTTCATATGGCTCTTTATGTTGGACTTTTTTTTCTTCTTTTTTCTTTTTCCTGCCATACTTACTTTCACCTCCGTATCAAAAACTGAAAAGAGAAAGATGCCGATGGTTCCTTCACTTTCCTGAAGAAATACAGCACCGACATCCAGTCAATCAGTTATTCTATTATACCATAGCTTGATAGGGAGTTACGAGTCCAACCATTGACCTGGTTGGAGCGAAGGATCCATGTAGTGGGTAGGATCCGTCGACAATACTTGCATGATTTGCTTCTTTCCATCTGCGGATTCTCTGCACATTAGCGGACAGTTTTTATGTTCATGGTAAACAACTGACATTTCAGGTTCTCGTGGAAAAATGTCATGCTCGTTAAGTGGTGTATACAAGATGGTCATTGAACCACCTGCTGATCTGCATCTTTGTTTTGTTCAATCAGTTCATTCAACTTCAACATAGCTTCTTTCACACCGCCAACAGCGTCAATGAGTCCGTGGTCGACAGCTTGTTGTCCAACCACGTTCGTGCCTATGTCCCGAGTCAAATTTCCTTTGTCGAACATTAATTCCTTGAATTTTTCTTCTGCAACATTGGAATGTCCAGTTACAAAACTAATGACACGGTCCTGCATCTTATCCATATATTCAAAAGTCTGTGGGACCCCTATAACAAGACCAGTCATTCTGATAGGGTGAATGGTCATTGTTGCAGTCTCTACAATGAATGAGTAGTCTGCTGACACAGCTATAGGAACTCCGATCGAGTGACCTCCTCCAAGGACAATCGACACGGTAGGCTTAGATAAGGAAGATATCATTTCAGATATCGCCAGACCTGCTTCGACATCGCCCCCTACGGTGTTCAATAAAACAACTAATCCCTCTATTTTCGGATTTTGTTCTATGGCAATCAATTGAGGAATTAAATGTTCATATTTGGTTGTTTTATTTTGGGAAGGGAGCTGAACATGTCCCTCCACTTGTCCTATTATAGGTAAAACATGAATGTTGGAATCTGCAGGTTGGGGTACACTGCTTTGCCCCAATTGTTGAATTTTGTCTACAAGGGAAGATTGCGACTTGGATTGATCTTTTTCTTTTGAAGAATCATCTTTCATGGATCGGACTCCTTTCGCTCTTTTCCCGTAGTATGACACAAACAAATGGAATCATACGAAGTGCTAGCCAATAATACAGGAAAAGACCGCGTTTATTCGCGGTCCTTTAGTAGATCATTTAGTTTTATGTGAATGGATTCTTCTTCTTCTTTTGTAAGTGGTACCAGAGGCAATCGAACTCCTCCTGTATCTAAACCTTGTTTCTTTAATGCTGCTTTCACAGGTCCAGGAGACGGGGCCTGGAACATTCCCTGGAAGATGGGCAGAAGTTTCCGGTGCAATTCCCCTGCTTCTTTTCCTTTTCCTTGATCGAATAAGGATAGCATCTGTTGCATTTCTTTACCTACTACGTGAGAGGAAACAGAAATGATTCCATCTGCACCGATGGCATAGGCAGGAAGCGTTAAATTGTCATCCCCACTGTATAAAGAAAAATCATCACCCGTTGCTGATATAATACTGGCCATTCCATCCAAATCACCGGTAGCTTCTTTTACTGAAACAATATTGTGGATTGTAGAGAGCCGTACTATCGTTGCCGGGTCGATACGGACGACCGATCTACCAGGTACATTATAAATCATCACAGGAAGTCTCACAGACTGGGCGATGGCTTTAAAGTGTTCATATAGACCTTCTTGATTCGGTTTATTGTAATATGGGGCTACGAGCATAAGTGCATCCACCCCAGTATCTTCCGCTTTTTTTGACAATTTAATGGAAGCTTCCGTACTGTTGCTTCCTGTTCCTGCTATGACCGGAGCCCGACCATTAACCACTTTAACTACGTGTTTCCATAACTGGACCTTTTCATCCATAGTAAGGGTCGGAGATTCTCCTGTCGTTCCAGCAACAACAAGAGCATCGGTTCCGTTACATAATAAATATTCAATCAGCTCGGAGGTTTTAGAGAAGTCAATTTCGCCATGCCGATCAAAAGGGGTCACCATAGCTGTCAAAACCTTCCCGAAGTTCATGTTTGTTTTTCCCCTTTCTTCGCTGCATTACTCAATTGGAAAGTTTCATGCAAAGCATTAACAGCGGATGTAAGGTCTCCTTCTTTGACCAATACCCAGATGGTAGTATGTGAATCGGCGGATTGAAGTATTTGAATACCACGATCTGTCAATGTTTGCACGATTTTTGCCGTAACTCCAGGTATTCCTGTTATACCTGCACCTACGGTAGATACTTTTGCACAGCCTTTCCGGACTTCCGGTTCGTAGCCCAGATTCTGAAGGATTTTTGTGGCCTTATCCGTGTAGAAGTGATTAATTGTATAGAGGACACCACTAGGAGATATGTTGATGAAGTCTACGGATATATTGGCAGACGCCATGGATTTAAATACTTCTGATTGTAGTTTCGAGGGATCTTCTTTAGATTGAACTTTGATTTGGGTAAGGCCATCCATATGCGCAATTCCCGTTACGGTTCTATCTGAAATATCCCGAACAGGCTGATCTTCTTTCGCTCCTGTCACTAAGGTTCCCGGAAGATCTGAATATGTCGACCTGACTCTGATTGGCACTTTTGCATACATGGCTATTTCTACTGCACGAGGATGAATAACTTTGGCTCCTTGGTAGGCAAGGTTACAAATTTCACTATAGGTGATAGTATTTAACGGTCGAGCTTCTCGCACTAACCGTGGATCTGCGGTCATGATGCCTTCTACATCTGTAAAAATATCAATGTATTCTGATTGAAGAGCTGCCCCTAAAGCAGCTGCTGTTGTATCACTGCCTCCTCGCCCGATCGTAGTGATTTCTCCTCCTACTGTCTGGCCTTGGAAACCTGCGACAACCACTACATCGTTTTCTTTCAGTTCCTCAAGAATTCTTCCAGGATTCATCTGGGTTATTTTTGCTTTGGTAAAATCCCCATTGGTAACGATTCCAGCTTGGGCTCCTGTCAAAGAAACAGCCGAAACTCCATCTTTGTTCAATTCGTGAGAAAATACGATAGAAGATATTGTTTCACCACAGGACATCATCAAGTCCTGTTCCCTGAGAGAAACTTCCGCCTGGGGAAAATCGATCAGTCCTAGCAGGGTATCTGTAGCATAAGGGCTTCCCTTCCGCCCCATAGCTGATACAGTTACAACTATTTTGTAACCTTCCTTCAAGCCTTTTTTAACATGGTGGATTGCCCGGGACCGACTTTCTTTGTCCCGGACTGATGTTCCACCGAATTTTTGTACAAGTAGCTTCATTTGGCCACCTCAACTCATTAGAAGTTTACAGCCAGTCGTTAGTAATTAAGCTTTCCGCAATCTGTACAGAATTCCATGCTGCCCCTTTTAGCAAGTTGTCGGATACGACCCACAAATGGAACCCTTTCTCTTCATCCAGATCTTTGCGGATACGCCCTACAAATACGTCCCTTTTTTCTGCTGCACTCAATGGCGTAGGATATGTTTGTGTAGATGGATCATCCTCTAGAACGATACCAGGGGCTTCTTCCATCAATTGCTTGATCTGTTCTACAGTCACACCTTCCTTTTCTACTTCAATATATACACTTTCCGCATGGGATGTGAAGAAAGGAAGTCGCACGCATGTAGCTGCCACAGGAAGATCGGGAGCATGCATGATTTTTTTCGTTTCATTAATCATTTTCATTTCTTCAAATGTATAACCATTCTCCTGGAATACATCAATTTGCGGCAAAGCATTGAATGCAATCGGATAATGGTTCTTATCTCCTTTGACTGGAAGAATTTCAGCTTCAAGATCTTCTCCATTCAAAAATGCCTGAGATTGTTCCCGCAATTCATCTGCTGCTTCATTCCCTGCACCGGAAACGGCTTGATATGTCGATACGATGACGCGTTCCATCCCTAAAGCTTTGCGGACAGGTTCTAGAGCCGCTACCATTTGAATCGTCGAACAATTCGGATTAGCTATAATGCCTTTATGCTGCTTGATATCTTCCTCATTCACTTCTGGTACAACCAGAGGAACCCCCTCAGCCATACGGTAAGCGCTTGTGTTATCAATGACGACAGCTCCTTGCTTAACCGCTTCAGGTGCTAATTTCTTAGATACAGAACCTCCAGCTGAGAATAAGGCTATATCAACGTCTTTGAAACTTTCAGGTGTCGCTTCTTCTAAGACATACTCTTCCCCATTGAAGACCATTTTGGAACCGGCAGATCGACTGGAAGATAATAGCTTCAATTGTTGAATCGGAAAATTCCGATCTTCCAATGTCTCCAGCATTTTCTGCCCGACCGCTCCAGTTGCACCGACAACAGCTACATTATATTTTTTTGTTTCACTCATATTCGGCATCCTCTCTTGTATATATTTTTGTTGGAATAGTAAGACATGTCACTATTTTTGTTATTTTATCATATTTACAAGAACACCTGGTATGAAATTTTGAATTAGTTAGGATAACGTTCGATTAATACAGGTTGGCGTTGTTTGCCTTCTAATGCCGATTCAATCGTTTCAGGGATAAGAGTCATATCTGCCACAAGCGAGTTCGGCTTTTTATAAGGATGATCCTGACCAAGAGGAACAAAATAAATGTTCTTCGTAGCCATTAAGCGCATAACATTAACACCGTTCAATCCAAGAGCATCATTAGTGGAGACTGCTACTACGACTGGATTCTCGTTCCTAAGAGTTGCTTTTGCTGCCATTAACACAGGTGAATCTGTTAGCGCATTGGCAAATTTACTTGTGGAATTTCCAGTCATAGGTGCGATCACCATACAATCTAATGGACGCTTCGGCCCAAGCGGTTCTGCATCTGGAATTGTCATAATCAATTCTTCACCTGTAATTTCTTTGATTTTTTCTATATGGTCTGCTGCATCACCAAAACGTGTGTCTGTCTTTTGAACTGTATAGGATAAGATCGGAATGACAGTTGCTCCCATATCAACAAGTTTTTGCATAACAGGAAAAACTTCATGGTACGTACAATGAGATCCTGTCAACCCAAAACCAATTACTTTCCCTTTTAAATTCGACATCAACCATTCTCCTTTCGTGTATCTTCTTGCACTAACCTTGATACAACATCAGCAATAATCCGGCCTGCTGTTTTCGGTGCCACAATCCCTGGAAGGCCTGGAGCTAACAATGCTTTAATCCCCCGCTTATCCGCATAGCGGAAATCAGTGCCTCCCGGCTTAGAGGCAAGATCGAGGATCAATGCGTGGGAAGGCAATTGCTTGATTACTGAGGCATCAACCACTTGGTGAGGTACCGTATTCAATAAAATGTCACAGCTCATATCTGTGCCCTCAAGATTATTCATATCAATGGGGGTCAACCCCATTTCGTAGACCCTTGCTGCACTTTTGGACGACCGGACACCAACAGATACATTTGCACCCAAATGTCCGAATGTACGAGCAAGACTCATTCCTACTCTACCTAGTCCTAATACAATCACTTTCGATCCGTGTATTGTGAAATCCGTATGTTGAATAATCAACATTAATGTACCTTCTACGGTAGGAATAGAATTATAAATAGCCACGTCATCACGATCCATGAGAGGAACGAGGTGGCGATCCACCTTTCTCACTAACTCCTTCAAGTGATCATTAGCTATGCCAGTGAATATCTGACAATGTTCAGGAGTCTTTTTGAGCCATTCCTCCTGGAGATGAATAAGTTGATTAGAAAAGATTCCTTCCACTTTCCCATCCGTATCCGTGCCTGGGACTGGAAGTATGATAGCATCCAATTTTTCCACCTGTTGACTATCGAAGTCTAGATCGATTGCTTCTCTGAAGCTCTCGTTCAATTGATCGAATCCTGCCAAATAAACGGTGGCGTCCCACTCATTCAATCTTCGAATGAGTTCGATTTGCCGGGCATCGCCCCCTATTACCGCTACATGATATCCTGTCAGCATCCCCGATGTCCCCTTTATCTAGTATCTTATCTCCTTGTATCCTATGCCGTAACGTCTAGTTAGTGATATTGTTGAGCAACAAAAAACACTGCAGCCTATGCTGCAGTGTTTAAGATTTCTTCAATAGGATGGTATCATCCCCGATTGTTTGGATTTGGTCCCAAGCGATCGTCAACTCTTTCCTTGATTTTCCGAACCCGATAAGTCCATCATTTAAAATGACCAGGGATTTTATAGTTCCAGATTCAGGATCTATGATTAAGTCTGCCCTTCCTAGGACGCCCAACTTCTCCCCGTTTTCTACATTAATAACTTCTTTTCTAGATAATGATTTCATCCTCACAAGACACCAACCCCTTCCTCATCTTTCTTCACTCAACAACTTAGGCAAGGAAGATATTTTATACTCCTTCGCTTTGATTTTTTCGATTAATACTGGAAGACTGTCTACCGTTACCTGTGTTGGATGCATAAGAATCGTGGCTCCGTTGTGAATTTTATTCATGACCCTGCTAATCAAAACATCCTTCGTCGGCTTTTTCCAATCAATGGTATCCACTGTCCATAAAATGGTCTCCATTCCCATTTCATCAGCAACCTCCACCGTCCCTGTATTAAAGCTGCCGGAAGGAGGGGCGAAATATTTAATCTCTTCCTTTGTTAGAGCAAAAAGCAGATCATTGGCTTGTTCTAAATTATTTCTTGCCTCCTGTTTAGACATTTGAGCCATATCTTTATGTTTATATCCATGGCTGCCAAGAGTATGACCCTCTTCCTCTATCATCTGTACAAGATGGGTAAAGTCATTCGCAAATGCACCATCAATAAAAAATGTAGCTTTCACCTGGTGTTTGTTCAAAATCTCCACCATATCAGGGATATACTCTTCTCCCCATGAAACATTGATCAAAAGTGAAACCATTTGTTTTTCTGGATGGCCTCTATAAATGGGTGATGCTGGAAGATCTTCTAATGAAACTTTCGGCCTTACTAATTTATAAACTAAAAGCTTCGGGTCGTAGTTTCCCTCTTTTTTCATTTTCTTATAGGAGGCTTCCACATCTACCGTACGTCCAACGATGCCAGGTGTCTTTTTCCATACGGAGTCGATCTTTGCATCTTCGGCTTCCCATTCATAGTTGCTTTTCTCTGATTCGATTTTTTGATAAAGAGAATCATCTTTATTCACGGTCACTGCTTCATTTACCGTTAAGTATGCTAGTCCTAAACCAGTAAAAAAAGAAAGGCAGATGAATAATAGCCCAACTATTCGGAAACTCATCGGCACTCACCCCTGTATTAATCCTATGGGGGTTGTCCATCAAATAGACTATTTTTCTTGCTGGATAACTTTTTGAAGGGGCGGATAATTATTTTCCCTTATGAAAGTTATCTTTAAAGAATGCTTCCGGGGTGAATTTTTATGATTAAAAAGAAAAGCATCCACTCAAGTAGAGCAAATGCTTTAGGACCTCTATTCTCATGAGACAGAACAAACAGCCCAATGCGATTCAATCATAAATGATTTGTTGCTGAATTCAGGCATAAAAAAAGAGACTGGCAAGCCAGTATCTCTTCTTTCCTTCTTTATGATTGTTCCACGTTCTCTTCTTTCTTTTTCTCTTCGATAAGAACCGCTTTTCTTGAGAGGTTGATCCTACCTTGATTATCGATTTCTTTAACCTTGACTTTGATTGTATCACCAATGGAGACGATATCTTCCACTTTGCCGATACGTTCTTCAGCCATTTCAGAAATGTGTACAAGGCCTTCTTTTCCTTTGAAAAGCTCGACGAAAGCACCGAATTTCTCTATGCGCTTAACTTTACCATTATAAATTTCGCCAACTTCAACTTCACGGACTATATCTTCGATGATCTTTTGAGCAGTCATATTCATGCTTGCATCTGTAGAAGAGATGAATACCGTTCCGTCCTGCTCAATATCAATTTTCACGCCTGTATCATCAATGATTTGATTGATCTGCTTCCCACTCGGTCCAATGACATCACGAATCTTATCTGGATTGATTTTCATTGTCATGATCTTAGGAGCATGCTGAGAAAGCTCTTCCCGTGTTTCCGGAATAGTTTCAAGCATATGGCCAAGAATTTCCATGCGGCCTTTCTTAGCTTGAGCTAATGCTTCTTCCAAAATTTCTCTGGATAGACCTTCAATCTTGATATCCATTTGTAGAGCTGTAACACCTTTTTCTGTACCAGCAACTTTGAAGTCCATATCTCCAAGCGCATCTTCCATGCCCTGGATATCTGTCAAAATCGTATAATCCTCGCCTGATTTCACTAACCCCATAGCAATACCAGCAACAGGTGCTTTAATCGGTACACCAGCATCCATCATTGCTAAAGTGCTTGCGCAAATACTAGCTTGTGATGTTGAACCGTTAGATTCTAATACTTCAGAAACAAGGCGTATAGTGTAAGGGAACTCTGTTTCAGAAGGTATCACGACCTCTAGTGCACGTTCTCCTAACGCTCCATGACCGATTTCCCTGCGTCCCGGCCCTCGAATCGGACCTGTTTCACCTACAGAGAATTTAGGGAAGTTGTAATGGTGCATAAACCGCTTAGACTCTTCTAAATCAAGTCCGTCGAGGATTTGTACATCTCCAAGTGCACCTAGCGTACAAACGCTCAGAGCCTGTGTTTGTCCACGTGTGAACAATCCGGACCCGTGTGTACGTGGGAGAAGACCGACACGGGATGTTAAGGAGCGGATCTCATCAACGCCACGACCGTCCGGGCGAATCTTATCTTTGGTGATTAAACGACGCACCTCGGTTTTAACCATATCTTCTAGAATCGAACCGACTTGCTTCAATGTTTCTTCATCTGCTTCTTGCTCTTCATAAGAAGCTACAATATCAGATTTCACTTGCGCAATGGCTTCTTCCCGTGCTTTTTTCTCTTCGGTTTTGATGGCTTGTACAATCGCATCTGTTGCTTCTTCTTCCACTTTGCTCTTCAACTCAGCATCAAGGTCGAATAATTGGACTTCCATTTTCTCTCGGCCGACTGCGGCAATAATTTCTTCCTGGAAATTAACAAGACGCTTAATTTCTTCGTGACCAAACATAATCGCTTCCAACATGTCTTTTTCAGAAACTTCATTCGCTCCTGCTTCCACCATGTTGATCGCTTCTTTTGTTCCAGCTACTGTCAAGTCGATATCGCTTTTTTCTTGTTGCTCAATTGTAGGGTTGATGACAAATTCACCATCCACACGGCCAACGATGACTCCAGCAATCGGACCTCCAAAAGGAATGTCAGAAACACCTAAGGAAATGGATGAACCAAGCATGGCTGCCATTTCAGAAGAACAATCCTGGTCCACACTCATAACTGAGCTAATGACCTGAACATCATTTCGGAATCCTTCTGGGAATAATGGACGAATCGGACGATCGATAAGACGGGACGCTAAAACGGCTTTATCACTCGGACGTCCCTCACGTTTAATAAATCCACCTGGTATTTTACCTACAGCGTATAGACGCTCTTCATAGTTTACAGTCAATGGGAAAAACGGTAGGTCCTTCGGTTCTTTACTACCGGTTGCTGTGGATAGGACAGTCGTATCACCATAATGGATGAGTGCTGCACCATTCGCTTGTTTCGCCAATTCCCCGATTTCTACAGAGAACGTGCGTCCAGCGACATCAATGGAAAACACTTGCTTTTCTTCTGCCATAAAGAACTTAACTCCTCTCGATAACTCTTCTTAATTCATATTAAGGGTATATTGTCAGTTTACACCCTTCTGTATGTAAACATACAGAAAAAGCGGGAATAACTCCCGCTTTTCCCCATACATTAACGACGCAAGCCAAGGCTCTTGATTAACTCACGGTAACGTGTAATATCCTTATTACGAAGGTAGTTCAATAGGTTACGACGCTTACCTACCATTTTAAGCAATCCACGACGAGAGTGGTGGTCCTGCTTGTGTGCACGTAGGTGCTCGTTCAATGTAGTGATCTGCTCAGTAAGTACAGCAATCTGTACCTCCGGAGAACCCGTGTCATTGTCATGAGTCTTGTACTCACTGATTAGTTCTTGTTTACGTTCTTGTGTGATAGCCATTATAGCTACACCTCCTAAAAAATTTAAAAATTCCCTTTCCCCGAGCGGACGTCGGAGTTACAATCCGCCAAGCGAAGGTTCCATATTAAAGAGTACATTTTTTTTGCTTAAAATGCAAGGGATAGCTCAAATCTATAGTTAGAAAACCTATATTTTCTTTCCTCGGGTAAACCTACCCCCATTAAAAAGAGGTTCTATATTCTTCTCCATAATCCAGAAGAGTATTTAAAATACGCGGACCGGTTTGATTAACCCTGTTTTCGCTGGGTGTTTCTGATAGATCGCTAACACTTGGCCCGCATGTTTTATTAGAAATTGGTCTACACTCAAAGCTTCTGGATATGGGAGGACCTGGCCATGTTTGATTTTTTCCTTTGTATCCTTATCCACTTCTAGCGCAGGCATGTGAGAAAGGCCTTGAGAAATAGGAAGAAGCAGTTCTTCTCCCCGCCCTTCGTCAGCAGCCTCTTGGACCTCATCCAATGTAAGACAGTCTTCTCTTGTGATGTCCGCCGTGCTTGTACGGATAAGGGAAGCCATGTGAGCTGGATACCCCATTGATTTTCCGATATCTACACAAAGGGTTCTGACGTATGTACCTTTAGAACAAACAACACGGAAAGAAAAAGAGAACGTTTCCTCTCTCGTTTCTCTATCAGCAGATATCACTTGGATGTCTTTTATCATCACTTCTCTTGAAGGTCTATCCACTTCTATGCCCTCTCTGGCATACTCATATAGTTTCTTTCCATTGACTTTTACGGCTGAATACATGGGTGGAACTTGTGTGATGGCCCCTTGAAAGCGATCCAGATATGTTTGGATTTCTCCTTCAGACCATGTATCTTTAACCGTGGCAGAATCCACTGTATTCCCTGTAGCATCCTCCGTATCTGTGGTAGATCCTAAAGTCACCTCAGCTTCATATACCTTTTCTGTATCCGTCAAGAAAGGAACTATTTTTGTTGCTTTCCCTACACAGAGAGGTAAAACCCCTTCCACTTCTGGATCAAGGGTGCCTGTATGACCGATTTTTTTCGTTTTCAGCATCCCTCGTGCTTTACTGACACAATCATGAGAAGTAAAGCCTTTGGGTTTCCATAAAGGGAGAATTCCATCCATAATTTCACCACCCTCTCTTTTTCATATATAAAATCCGTGCTGTTACAGCACGGATTTTCATTATCATTCTTCGGTATCATTCAGGTCGCGAAGGATTGTTTCGATACGATTTCCTCTCTCAATCGCTTCGTCAAACTCAAACATGATTTCTGGAGTTTTACGCAAACGAATTCTTTGGCCAATCTCAGATCGGATGAACCCTTTTGCTTTAGCAAGCCCTACAAGTGTATCATGCTTTTGTTTATCATCCCCTAAAACAGAGATGTATACTTTTGCTTGTTGTAAATCACCTGTCACTTTAACTTCTGTAACAGTAACGAACCCTACACGAGGATCTTTGATTTTCTTACTGATGATATCGCTCATCTCTTTTTTCATTTGTTCTCCTACGCGGTTCGCACGTAAATCATTCATATTTATTCACCTCTTCTAAACCAGACATCATAACCATTCCAAATGGGTTTCGGTCCGCTCGATTTCAGGAAATGAATCGATAAACGTCAGCGCTTGTTGCATCGTTTGTTCCGCAATGACTTTATCACTGGCAATCGTTACAATACCAATACGAGTTCGCTGCCATAAATCTTGAAAGTCAAGCTCACTGACAGCGATGTTGAACTCGTTTTGCAACCTTTTGGTGATCCGCTTCAAAACGGCACGCTTACCTTTTAACGATTGCGCATCATAGATGATACAATCCACTTCTGCGCTTATGATCATTTGCGTTCAATTTCCTGCATTTCGAATGGTTCGATGATGTCACCGACTTTGATATCGTTGAAATTCTTGATTGTAATTCCACACTCATACCCTTGCTGGACTTCTTTAGCGTCATCTTTGTAACGTTTCAATGCATCTATTTCACCTTCATAGATAACGACACCGTCTCGAATGACACGAACTCCAGAGTTACGATTGACTTTACCATCCGTAACATAAGAGCCAGCAATTGTACCGATTTTGGAAACTTTGAAGATTTCACGCACTTCTACCTGACCGATAATCTTCTCTTCATATTCAGGATCCAGCATACCTTTCATAGCAGATTCAATTTCTTCCATGACTTTATAAATGATGTTGTGAAGTCGGATCTCCACGTCTTCTGCTTCGGCTGCTTTTCTAGCATTCCCATCTGGACGCACATTGAAACCAATGATGATTGCATTAGAAGCTGCAGCAAGGGCGACATCTGATTCTGTAATAGCACCCACGCCTGTGTGAATGATTTTCACTTTTACGCCTTCTACTTCGATCTTTTCTAAAGAACCGGCAAGAGCTTCAACGGAACCTTGCACATCGCCTTTGACAATCAAATTGATTTCTTTCACATCTCCTTGTTTGATTTGATCAAACAAGTCATCAAGGCTTACTTTTGCTGTAGCACTACGATTTTCTTCCAGATGTTTTTGCGCTCGAGCTTCCCCTACAGATCGTGCTTTCTTCTCGTCTTCAAAAACAAGGAAACGATCTCCAGCTTGTGGAACGTTATTCAACCCTGTAATTTCTACAGGAGTAGAAGGTCCAGCTACTTTGACACGACGACCGATATCGTTCACCATTGCACGGATGCGGCCCCAGGTATTTCCGACGACTACGGAGTCACTTACATTCAGCGTACCATTCTGCACAAGCAACGTAGCGACAGGTCCGCGTCCTTTATCCAACTCTGCTTCGATGACAGTACCATAAGCTGCACGATCCGGGTTGGCTTTCAATTCTTCCATTTCTGATACCAGAACGATCATTTCTAGAAGTTCGTCAATTCCTTCCCCGTTTACTGCGGACATTTTCACGAAAATTGTTTCTCCACCGTAATCTTCAGAAATCAATTCATATTCCATGAGTTCCTGCATGACACGGTCAGGGTTCGCCCCTTCTTTATCCATCTTATTTACAGCCACAATAATTGGCACTTCTGCTGCTTTTGCGTGACTGATAGCTTCTTTAGTTTGCGGCATAACGCCATCATCCGCTGCCACCACAAGAATGGCGACATCCGTTACCTGAGCCCCACGGGATCGCATGCTTGTAAACGCTGCGTGACCAGGGGTATCTAAGAAAGTAATCTTCTTATTATTCTCTTCGATTTGGTATGCACCGATGTGTTGTGTGATACCGCCTGCTTCACCTTCTGTAACTTTAGTGTTACGAATTTGGTCAAGAAGTGTTGTTTTACCGTGGTCTACGTGACCCATGATCGTAACGACGGCTGGTCGCTCCTGTAGGTCTTCAGGGTCGTCATCAAACGTCATGTTTTCAATATCCGTTTCATCGACAACGACTTCTTCTTCCACTTCTACGCCGTACTCGGAGCAAATCAATTCGATTGAATCCGCATCAAGCTCCTGGTTTTTTGTAGCCATAACACCAAGGAACATAAGCTTTTTAATAATCTCAGAGGAATCTTTGTTCAGTTTTTCTGCAAGTTCCCCGACCGCCAGACTGCCAGAATACGTAATTTTCTCTGGTGTTTGCTTCTTAGACTTTTTCTGGCTTTGCTGCGGAGCAGGTTTTTGATTTCTCTGATTATTGTTCTTCTGTTTATTATTATTCGGCTTTTTATTGTTCTTCGGATTTTGGGACTTCCCTTTCTCTTGTTTCTGAGTTTTGGAATTGTCCCCTTTCCCGAACGCCTGGTCCAGTTTTTTGGTTGCATCTTCTTCTAATGTGGACATATGATTGTTCACTTCAATATTAAGATTTTGTAGTTTTTGGATGACTTGTTTGCTTGATAGTTCGTTCTTTTTGGCATATTCATATACACGGATTTTACTCATAAAATCTTCACCCCCGAATAGATTCATCGAGTAATGATTGCAATTTTTTCGCAAATCCCTGGTCAAGAATTGCAATCGCGACTCGCCCTGCCTTTCCGATGGCTTGTGATAAAGTGTCTCTATCATCCACCACATAGCAAGGTATTTCATAGAAGCTGCATTTATCTGTGAGCTTCTTTTTTGTTTGTTTCCCTGTGTCATTAGCAATCAAAACTAGTTTGGCTTTACGCTGCTTTATCTCACGTACAATCGATTCTTCACCGAGAGTACATTTTCCGGCTCTAAGAGCCAGTCCCAATAAGTTTAAATAGCTATTGCTCATGACGATGGGTCTGCCTTTACTTTAGCTGTTAATTCTTCATAGATACTTTCATCCACTTTCGCTTTTAAATGGCGATTCAGGACTTGTTGTGCTTTTGCTTGTTCAATGACCTTTATGTCTTTCTTTAGATAGGCACCTCGACCATTTTTCTTTCCTGTATCGTCCACAAACACCTCTCCCTCTTTGTTGCGGACAACACGGATCAACTGTTGTTTAGGAACCATCTCCTGGGTCACCACACATTTACGTAACGGTTGTTGTTTCTTGGAACGGGTCATTGTTCTCCCCCTCCTTATTCGTCATCAAACATTTCTTCTTCAAAAACTGTATCTTCACTGGCATCCGCTTGTTCAGAAAGCATACCTTGTTCACGTGCTTCACTTTCACTTTTAATATCAATTTTCCATCCAGTCAATTTCGCAGCTAATCGCGCGTTTTGACCACGCTTGCCGATAGCAAGAGACAATTGATAATCCGGGACAATGACTGTCGTCGCTTTCTCTTCTTCATCAACAAGAACTTCTACAACTTTAGAAGGGCTGAGTGCATTGGAAACATACTCGACAGGGTCTTCTGACCACTGCACAATATCAATCTTCTCTCCTTTAAGTTCATTGACGATCGCTTGAACTCGCTGCCCTCGTTGTCCAACACATGAACCTACCGGATCGATTTCCTGGTCCTCTGCAAATACTGAGATTTTCGAACGATCGCCGGCTTCACGTGCCACAGACATAACTTCTACTGTCCCATCATAAATTTCAGGCACTTCCATTTCAAACAAGCGTTTCAACAAACCAGGGTGAGTCCGTGATACATAAATGTGAGGCCCTTTATTGCTGTTCTCCACTTTAGTTACAAAAACTTTCAACCGATCATGGACTTCATAAGTTTCTGTCGGCATCTGTTCTCCTTCTGGGAGTCGAGCTTCGATTTTACCAAGGTTCACATAGACGAAACGTGGATCTTTACGCTGAATGATCCCTGTCATCACATCTTCTTCGCGATCGACATATTCTCCATAGATGATCCCTCGCTCCGCTTCTCTTACACGCTGTGTGACCACTTGTTTAGCAGCTTGAGCAGCGATACGCCCGAAGTCCATCGGAGTTACTTCCACCTCGATGACATCTTCTACTTCGTAATTCGGATCGATTTGATTGGCTTCTTCTAGCGAAATTTCTTGTTGAGGGTCCATAACCTCTTCTACAATTTCTTTTCTTGCAAGGACTTTCATTGCGCTTTCTTCTTCATTGATATCAACACGCACATTAGTCGCGGAATTGAAATTTTTCTTATAAGCAGAAATCAATGCTGCTTCAAGAGCTTCCAATAAAAGATTTTTGTCGATGCCTTTTTCCTTTTCAAGATAATTCATGGCATCAAATAGTTCACTACTCAACAGTCTTCTCCCCCTTAATTGAACGTCACCGCTAAATTAGCTTTTGCTATTTTCTGATACGGGATTTCCAGTTGTTTCTTTCTCGTTTTGATTCTGATCTCTACAATAGCTGTGGAATCTTCAAAAGACTTTAATGTGCCTTCAAATTCTTTCTCACCGTCGATCGGTTCATAGAGCTTCATATACACATACTCACCGACAAACTTATGGAAGTCCGCTTCCGTCTTAAGTGGACGTTCCGCTCCAGGTGAGGCAACTTCAAGGAAATAAGGCATTTCAATAGGATCTTCTTCATCCAGCTTTTCACTTAATTGTTCAGACACTTGGCCACATTCTTCAATATCTACTCCGCCTTCTTTATCAATGAAGACACGAAGGTACCAATTCTGACCTTCATTCTTAAATTCGATATCAACGAGCTCTAGGTTCATCTCTTCTAAAATGGGTTGAACCAGTCGTTCTGTAACGGATGTAACATGATTGCTCATGCTCTTCCCTCCTTCGAACACAATGTATAGTCTTATTAGTATGGGATGTATTCGCTCATTTCATTTAAGTAACGGGGTGTTTTTCTATCAAGTGCCACGAGAAACCGCTATGACTAAAAATCATAGCGGTTCGTCTCGTGGGCACTGTAAGCCCCTCATGCATCGAAGTTTCTCCACAAGCAAGAGCCTAGAATATGACGAAAGAGTGGGTTTCCCCACTCTTTCGTCGTTCGTATCGCTCTTCTCACCATTAAAAATATATCATACATGCTTGATATATGCAACATAAGAAGAAATGCGTACCATTTCCATCCCTATACTCTCCTGCCAATAATTTTCCTTCAACTTGTAATCAATAGAATAAGGGCCCGTTACCGTTTAATACAGGGTGGTTCGTCAGCACGTCCAGCTCGATCGTCCAAACACTCGCGGAATAAGCGTACTGCAAAGGAATGAAAAGGAACATCCTTTTGTACGCTTATGCCATCCATGTCTACCAGACGGGAAAATATAATGCTCGATAGCAAGGTTTTTAACAGGAGGCTTATTTTCAGTCCTACATGTTAAAGGACGGTACTCTTTACTCTAGTCCACATGAAATCTTTCTTTAGGAATTTCCTGATCAACATGTAGAATGAAAGGGTCCCGCCTTCTTAGTCTTAATCAAAATAAGGAGAGTTGGTTTTCATCCGGCATTCCTTCCAGACAACCAAAGTTGTCCAGGTATTCTAAAACAGTCTTCGAAATACGACTCCGTTCCCTTAAATCCTGTTTAGAAAGGAACTCGCCTTCTTTACGAGCATTGACGATGTTGATCGCTGCGTTAGTTCCCAGACCATCAACAGCGTTGAACGGTGGAATCAGTTCATTTCCTTCCACAAGGAAATCTGTAGCACTAGAGCGATAAAGGTCTACATTCTTGAAACCATAGCCGCGTTCACACATCTCAAGGGAGATTTCCAACACTGTCATTAAACTCTTCTCTTTAGGAGTAGCTTCGAGTCCTTTATCCTGAATTTCTTTCAATCGCTTACGGATAGCTTCTGAACCCTTCATCATGGTTTCAAGCTCAAAATCACTAGCTCGGACCGTGAAATAAGCAGCGTAGAAATAAATTGGATAATGCACCTTGAAGTAAGCAATCCTTACAGCCATCAAAACATAAGCAGCTGCGTGGGCTTTCGGGAACATGTACTTGATCTTCTTACAGGATTCAATATACCAATTCGGTACTCCATGATTCTTCATTTCTTCGATCCACTCGTCCTGAAGCCCACGGCCTTTCCTAACGAATTCCATTATTTTAAAGGCAAGCGAAGGATCCAATCCTTTATGCATCAAATAGACCATAATATCATCACGACAACCGATAACTTCCGGCAACGTACAAATGCCATCATTGATCAACTGTTCAGCATTACCAAGCCATACATCTGTACCATGGGAAAGTCCGGATATAATAACGAGTTCTGCAAATGTTTTCGGCTTCGTATCTTCCAACATTTGACGGACAAAACGCGTACCGAATTCAGGTACACCAAGGGTTCCTGTTTTACACATAATTTGATCAGCTGTCACTCCGAGTGCTTCTGGCCCACTGAAAATCTTCATCACTTCGGGGTCGTCCACAGGTATTTCCTTCTGGTCGATTCCACTAAGGTCCTGAAGCATTCGGATAACAGTCGGATCATCGTGCCCAAGTATATCTAACTTCAATAAGTTATCATGGATGGAATGGAAATCAAAGTGTGTCGTCCGCCATTCTGACTTCGTATCATCCGCTGGGTATTGAATCGGTGAAAAATCATAAATTTCCATATCATCTGGAACTACGATAATTCCGCCAGGGTGCTGGCCACTCGTCCGCTTCACTCCCGTGCACCCCTGGACCAATCGATCGATCTCTGCATTTTTATAATGCAATTGATGATCGCCCGCATAGCCTTTGACATAACCATACGCGGTTTTTTCCGCGATCGTACCAATTGTTCCCGCACGGTAAACACTGTCTTCGCCAAACAATTCTTTCGTATAATTGTGTGCGTGTGGTTGGTATTCACCCGAAAAGTTCAAATCGATATCCGGTACCTTATCCCCTTTGAATCCAAGGAAGGTCTCAAAAGGTATATCCTGTCCATCTTTAGTGAGCGATGTACCACATTCCGGGCAATCCTTCTCTTCTAAATCAAAGCCACTACCGACGGAACCATCCGTGAAAAATTCATTGTATTGACAGTTCGGGCACACATAATGTGGCGGAAGAGGGTTCACTTCGGTAATATCTGTCATTGTCGCAACAAAGGAAGAACCGACGGAACCACGGGAACCGACGAGATACCCATCTTCCAATGACTTTGTTACGAGTTTCTGGGAAATCAAATAAATAACCGCGAAGCCATTCCCTATGATACTGTCCAGTTCTTTTTCTAAGCGATTTACAATCAATTCAGGGATATTTTCCCCGTATATGCTTCTAGCCTTATTATAGGACATTTCCCTGATTTCCTGATCCGCACCTTCGATATTGGGTGTGTACAAATCATCTTTTACCGGAGACACTTCCCCCACTTGGCTGACGATTTGGTGAGTATTTGTCACCACAAGTTCTTTCGCTTTCTCCTTACCAAGGAAGGAAAGCTCTTCTATCATTTCATTCGTCGTCTTGAAGTGGACTTCTGGTAATGTTTGTCGATTAAGGGGATTCCCATTTTGAGAAGAAATAAGAATCTGACGATATTGTTTTTCATGTGGTTCTACATAATGTGTATTTCCAGTAGCGACCACGGTTTTCCCCATACGTTCGCCCATTGTTACAAGCCTCTTCAGAATATCGAGGATTTGCGCTTCTGTCTGGACGAGGTCTTTTTCAACCAGATGTCGGTAATTCCCCGGTGGTTGTATTTCAATATAATCATAAAAATCCGCCACTTTCTCTGCTTCTTCCTCGGATTTTTGCATGATCGTCTCAAATACTTCCCCTTTATCACAGCCAGAACCCACGAGGATTCCTTCGCGATTCTTCTGGAGCAATGATCTTGGGACTCGTGGAACTCTATAAAAATAATTGACATGGGCCTCTGAAACAATTCGGTAAATATTCTTCAATCCCGTACTGTTCGTTGCTAGTAACGTACAGTGGGATGGCCTGGAACGCTGATATGCTTTTCCTTCTCCCATGTAGTCATTAAGGTTTTTATGATTGGTTATATCTCTTTCCATTGCCCTTTTCACAAGTTTCCAAAGTAAATAACCAGTTGCCTCCGCATCATATATAGCTCGGTGGTGTTGCGTCAGTTCAATGTCGAATTTCTTACACAAGGTGTTCAGGCGGTGGTTTTTCAATTCTGGAACTAAGAAACGAGCTAATTCTAACGTATCGATGACTGGGTTTTTCGCTTTTCCGAGCTCAATCGCCTTATACCCGGCATTCAAAAATCCCATATCGAAACTCGCGTTGTGAGCGACAAGGATATCATCACCGGTCCATGCATGAAAATCTTTCAATACTTGCTCGATTTCCGGGGCATCTTTGACCATATCATCTGTAATGCCTGTCAAATCGATTGTTGTTTGTGACAAAGGCTGATGTGGATTGGCAAAAGATTCGAATCTGTCGATGATTTCCCCACCTTGAACTTTTACAGCCGCAAGTTCAATGATTTTGTCATAGACAGCAGAGAGACCTGTTGTCTCCACGTCAAAAACTACATAAACAGCATCTTCCAGGTTCCGATCCTGCTCTTCGTAGGCAATGGGCACCCCATCGTCAACTAAGTTCGCTTCTAATCCATAAATGATTTTTATCCCGTTCTTCTGGCCAGCAGCATGGGCATCTGGATATGCTTGAACGACTGCATGATCGGTAATCGCAATTGCTTCATGGCCCCAATCAGCGGCTTTTTGAATAAGTTTTGATGGAGAGACAGGGGCATCCATAGCACTCATTGTCGTGTGGGCATGAAGTTCTACACGCTTTTCCCCTTCTGGAGCTTCATCTTCTCTTAATTTCGGTTTCACTTCATTGATATCGTTCGCCATCATCGTCAGTTCATTTGTGAAGCTATCGGTTTGGATGCCCCCTCTAGCTTTGATCCACATCCCTGCATTTACGTGCTTGAACATTTCCGCGTGGTCATCTCCGCGGGAGAACATTTTAATGGAGAAGGAATCTGTGTAATCTGTCACTTTAAGGATCAATAAGTGGCGTCCGGAACGAAGTTCTCTAACTTCCGCGTCAAAAATATACCCTTGTACCGCCACTTTCTTTTCTTCTTCCTGGATATCTTCCATCGGTATGATATCATCCTGAATTTTGTAACCGATCTCCAGCGGACCTTTCGGCTTGGAATCGTCTTTGTCCTTCGCCCTTTCTTCTTGTTCTTTCACTGCCTGTTGAACAAGAATTTTGTCTTCTTTTTGGCGTTCTTCCTGGAATCGTTTAATCTCTTCTTTTTCTTCTTTTACTCGTGTCGATACCATCAAAGAAGGGATTCCGCATTGGGTACAGAAGAGTTTTAAAGGTTCTTCCAGTTTCTTTTGAATTGCATGGCTCTCTGCAAGGTTTCTACAGGTTAACATAACCTTGTTACCGTTCACTTCCGGTTGTTGTTCCATTAAGAGATCTTTGTATCCTGGGGTTAAATTGGTCAATGTTTTAATAAACGCTTGCCAGTACTCTAACACATCTGCTTGAGGGAGATCTTTGTCTGTGGTCTCAATAGTCCAACATACATCAGCAATAGAACGGAAAGTTGCTTTTAACTTTGTCGTAAATAGATCATAAACAGACGGAGGTAATGGTTTCGGCATCAAGAAATGGAAATGCCACAATTTCTGTTCCCGATGTACGACTAGCTTTTGCATGCTGCTGTCTTTAAAGTGAGGTTCTATAAGATCATGTGGAAACTGGATTTGCTCCAGTAGGTAGTGCATTTTATCCTGATTGCTCACACTCAAAGTGATTCCTCCTCTTTCCTTAACCGAATACCTGACAAGAAAATACCCTTGCTCTTTCTGGCAGCAAGGGTATATATATTCCTACAAGTATTAGGCTTTATACCAGTTCTTCACAAAATCAATAATTTCTGAGGTTTCTAATTCCGACTGATCATTCGTAGCACGTTCCTTCACTTCTACAACCCCTTCAGAGGCACGCTTCCCTACAGTGATACGTAAAGGGATACCGAATAAATCACTGTCGGCGAATTTGACTCCTGCACGCTCTTTACGATCATCATAAAGGACATCGATACCAGCTTCAAGAAGAGAATTGTATAGTTGATCTGCCAATTCTTTCTGCTCTTCTTTTTTAGGGTTCATAGAGAGTAAGTGCACTTGATATGGGGCAATATCTTTAGGCCATGTAATTCCGCGATCGTCATGGTACTGTTCTACAATAGCGGCAAGCGTTCGGGAAACCCCTATACCATAAGATCCCATGACCATTGTTTTCGCTTTTCCCTGGTCATTCAAAAACGTAGCATTCATACGCTCGGAGTAGAATTCTCCCAGCTTGAAGACGTGACCGACTTCGATTCCGCGTGCAAACTGAATGGTACCTTCACCATCTGGGGAAGGATCACCTTCCTGAATGAATCGCAGGTCTGCATATTGATCTACTTTAAAATCGCCCTCAGGTGTAGCATTTATAAAATGATAGCCTTCTTCGTTCGCTCCACAGGACACATTAACCATAGAAGCCACTGCATGATCGGCAACAACTTCGACTTCTTCAGGTACATTAACAGGTCCAAGAGACCCAAAACCGCAACCCAGCAGTCGTTTGGTGTCTTCTTCTGTCGCCAACTCTACCATATCGGCATCATAGAGGTTTTTCAGTTTTACATCATTCACTTCGTGGTCTCCACGTGTCAATGCTAAAACAAACCGCTCGTCTACTTGGAATAGGATCGACTTTATGCCTTCCTGTAAGTCATGCTCTAGGAAATCAGCCACTTCTTGCATGGTTTTTCTTCCTGGTGTTTCTACTTTATTCATCGTTTTTGGAGTAGACGTATCTTTTTCATAAGTCGCTACGACAGGTGCCATTTCAATGTTCGCTGCATAACGGGAAGTATCTGAATAAGCAATCACGTCTTCCCCCACTTCAGAAAGAACCATAAATTCATGGGTATCTTTACCACCCATCGCTCCGGAATCTGCAATAACGGCACGGAAATTCAATCCACAGCGGCGGAAAACGTTAGAATATGCTTCAAACATTTTCTGGTAAGTATCATCAAGGCTTTCATAAGATTCGTTGAAAGAATAAGCATCCTTCATGAGGAACTCACGACCTCTCAGCAGTCCAAAACGAGGACGAGCTTCATCACGGAATTTATTTTGAATTTGAAAAACAGTCAAAGGCAATTGTTTGTAGCTCTTCACTTCATTACGAACAAGACTTGTAATCACTTCTTCATGAGTGGCTCCAAGTGCGAACTCCCGGTTGTGACGGTCATTCAAACGCATTAGTTCTGATCCGAAAGTTGTCCAACGGCCGGTTTCCTTCCATAGTTCCGAAGGTTCTAAAGCAGGCATAGCCATTTCGTGAGCACCGATTTTCTCCATTTCTTCCCTTACAATACTCTCGACTTTACTCAGTACACGGCGGCCGATCGGCAAGAAACTGTAAATACCAGATGCAATCTGACGTATGTAACCAGCACGAACGAGGAGTTGATGGCTCTTAATTTCTGCATCCGTTGGGTTTTCTTTTAGGGTTGGAATTAACATATGACTTTGTTTCAAAACGTGCACCTCAATTCTATTTTAATCATTCATAGTTGACACCTATTTTGCAAGAGGCAGCTGCTGCTTCTCTTGCAACCATTAAACCATCCAATTAATTAAAGAAGCCAGAAGTCCAGAAATACCGATAACCTCAGGACTTCCAGCTATAAATTACAAGAATAAACGTTGGATATCATTCCAAGTGACCACAAGCATCAACAACATTAGTAAGGCAAACCCGATAAAATGGACAATTCCTTCTTTTTGCGGGTCAATCGGCTTGCCTCTTACTCCTTCGAGACCTACGAATAGAAGTCGGCCACCATCAAGAGCTGGAAGCGGCAATAGGTTTACGATTCCAAGGTTGATACTCAATATAGCTGTCCACATTACGAAATTTGTAAATCCAGTTCGAACCACTTGGTCAGTTGCATCATAAATTCCTACAGGGCCTGATAACATATCAAGGGAGAATTGACCTGTCACCAATTTACCCAGGTTGGTCAGGATAAGCGCTGACCAATCATAGGTTTGAGTGAACCCAAATGTGACTTTCTTTGCGAACGATTCTTCAAATGCACGAGCTACACCGACTTGACCAATCGTTACATCTCGATCTTCAATGGCGGCAGGCGTGACATCAAGTTGCTCCGTGGTCCCGGATCTATCCACTGTCAAAGTCACTTCTTCATCTGGATGAGCTCGAATGATCGTCGTAAACTCTTCCCATGTACTAACAGACTCTCCATCTACGGCCACCACTTCATCTCCCGCTTGAAGTCCAGCCTGTGAAGCAGGTGAATTTTCTTGAATTTCTCCTAATTTCGCTTCATTAGAAGGAACACCTTGAATAAATCCTAAAATCATAAACAGAACGATTGCTAACACAAAGTTCATTAAAGGACCTGCAAACAACTGCATCGCCCGTTGTGGTACAGTTTTAGATGCAAACTGACGGTTAAAGGGAGCGATCTGTGTTTCTTTTTCATCCATAACGAACATAGCTTTAGGGTCTACTTCGAAAAATAGTTTTTCATCTTCATCTAATTCATAACCTTCGATGACGAGCCGGTGATCCAAATCAGCCCGCTCGACTTCAATGACACGCGCATGAGGGTGTTTTTCTTTATTATTGACGATGATATGACTAACCTTACCGTCATTATTGAATTCGAGAGCTATGTGGTGTCCAGCTTTCAGTTCAATAATTTCCGGATCTTCCCCGGCGACTCTAACATACCCGCCTATAGGTAAAAGGCGAATCGTGTATAACGTCTCATTCCTTGTAAAAGCGAATATTTTAGGCCCGAACCCGATCGCAAATTCTCTTGCGAGCATGCCCGCCCGCTTAGCAAAAATGAGATGCCCCCACTCATGAACGAAAACAAGGAGTCCGAACATAAGTATAAATGCAATCACTGTAGTCAAATGAAGCACCTTCCTTTAATTTGATCTGTTATTTGTTGCTGTTGAAATAAATGGGAAGGAAGGGCCTGTACTTACTTCCACAGAAGTATAGCGAAAGGTCGTCTTTCCTATTTCCATCAACATTTCCATTTAACAGAACCTTTAATTATGATGAATGAAACCGGACGTTTCTCCTCGTTTCCTCATCAATAGAAATTATGGTAGACAAGTCCGGCTTATGAATCCTGTTGTGCATTTCTAATGCCTGTTCAATGTGTTTTTCTATATCAAGAAAAGAAATTTTCCCTTCCAAAAACAATTGGACAGCCTCTTCGTTTGCAGCATTCAAGACTGTTGGCATCGATCCACCTGCTCTACCGGCCTCAAATGCCATCCGTAGACAAGGGAAGCGGTTCATGTCCATTTTTTCAAAATTCAATGTTGCTATTTTTTCTAGTTCCAAGTGCTGGGTGATCGGCAAATCTTTTCTCTCTGGATATGTCAGTGCATATTGAATCGGCACTTTCATATCAGGGGTGCCCAATTGGGCAATCACGTTCCGATCCACGTATTCCACCATGGAATGGATGACACTTTCTCTATGAAGAATAACATGAATCTGCTCATAAGGTACATCAAAAAGCCAATGAGCTTCAATAACCTCAAGCCCTTTATTCATCATGGAAGCAGAATCAATAGTAATCTTTGCCCCCATGCTCCAATTAGGGTGGTTAAGTGCATCTTCTACCGTGACTCCGACAAGCTCTTCCCTGCTTTGATCACGGAAACTGCCACCTGAAGCAGTGATGATCAATTTATGGATATCCTTCTTGTTTTCTCCATTTAACGATTGAAAGATAGCCGAATGCTCACTATCGACAGGAAGAAGATCCACTTGATGTTTCTTCGCTTCTTCCATGACCAGATGTCCGGCGGTTACCAATGTCTCTTTGTTAGCGATCGCTATCTGCTTTTTCGCTTCAATAGCTTTCAATGTTGCAGGCAACCCGACACTGCCCATAACAGCATTCACAACTACATCTACAGGGTCGGCGACACTTGCCTCAATTAAACCTTCTCCACCACATAGAATTTGTTTGTGATCAATTTCTTTCTGTAACTCTCTCTTTGCTTCTTCATCCTGGACCACAATAATCACCGGGTTGAATTCATGGATGAGCGGTAATGCCTTGCTTACGTTTTTCCCAAATGCCATCGCATAGAGAGAGAATTTATCCTTATGCAAGCGGATGACATCTAACGTTTGAATGCCGATAGATCCCGTCGCACCTAACAATGATACTCGCTTCATTAAGAACTTCCCCTTCGTTTTAGGCTATAAAGTTAATCAGATGGAGAATCGGTAATATGAATATCAAGCTGTCAAACCGATCAAGTACACCTCCGTGACCGGGTAAAATCTTTCCCGAATCCTTAACCGCATAATGGCGCTTAAAGGCCGATTCAACAAGATCACCGATTTGGCCTGCAATAGAAACAAGTACCGTAACTAGAAGAACGATGATAAGGGAATGATCGAGTGGGTGGACCATCTGGAAGATAAATGCGACCACACAAGCAAGAATGACCCCTCCTACCGATCCTTCTATCGTTTTCTTAGGGCTGATCTGGGGCCAGAGCTTCCGCTTACCTAATGCTCTGCCAAACAAATAGGCTCCCGTATCTGTCGCCCAAACGATAAACAGAGCAAAAAAGATATATTCTAACCCTTCCGCACGTGTTTCCATCAAATAATTGAATCCCATACCAATGTATATAGCAGACAATAAAAGAAAACCGGCATCGTCGAAAGTAAAGCGGTTCTTAACGAGAACGGTATAACTGAGCAAGATTAGTACAGCAAGTAATGTGATTTCGGACTTCGTAATCAAATCTCCTGAGGTGATCGATGCATCCAAAACTTCATACGGAAACATTAATGCCCACATCAGTATAAGCCCTAAACCTGCAGCTACAGAATAGCGTGCGATTTTTTTCATCCTTACTAACTCAAGCAAGGCAATACTGGCAATCAAATAGACGAATATCTTAAACGGCCAGCCTCCGAGCATGACGATGGGAATAAATATGAGTGCTGCTACAATTGCTGTAATTGTTCTTTGTTTCATAAAAAATTTTCACACCTTATACTCCGCCGAAACGACGTTTACGATTTTGAAAGTCATATAGAGCTTTCTCAAAATGGCTTTCATCAAAGTCTGGCCAATATACTTCTGTAAACCAAAACTCAGCGTAAGCCAGCTGCCATAATAAGAAATTACTCAGCCTTTGTTCCCCACTTGTCCTTATGAGTAAATCTGGTTCAATTAATTCACAAGTGTATAGCTGGGATGAAAATAATTCTTCATCAATTTCAGATGTTTCGATTTCCCCCTCTTTCACTTTGGAGGCAATTTGCTTGACTGCGTGCACCATTTCATATCGACTTCCATAATTCAGTGCAAAGTTGAGAATAAGTCCATCATTATCCTCCGTCTTTTCGATTGCTTCTTTGACTGCTTTTTGCGTATGGGCAGGCAATACGTCAAAGTCTCCAATCGTCCGAACCTGGACATTCCGCTCAATCAGTTCAGGCAAATATGTATTTAGAAAATCCACAGGTAGCTTCATCAAAAAATCCACTTCATTCTTCGGTCGTTTCCAATTTTCTGTGGAGAAAGCATAAAGAGTGAGAACTTTAATGCCGATATTCGAAGCATACCGGACCATTCTTTTAACGACACTCATGCCTTCTTTATGACCAGCGATTCGAGGCATCCCTCTATCTTTTGCCCAGCGACCATTTCCGTCCATAATAATAGCGACATGTTGGGGGAGGTGACTGTCTGCAAGGTCTGATGGCTGGGTTTGTGGTTGTTTCTTATTCCTTGTGAATGGAAACTTGATAGGCATCTTCAATCCTCCAGTCCGATTGTTCCATCTTTCTATTATATACTAAATTGAAATCATATGCCGGGACCTCTAATAATAGTGTACAAAATTAAAACCGCGCTGCCAAACATCAACAGCGCGGCTTGATACACCTTAAGGCATATATTAAAAAAGTCAGACTTCCATGATTTCTTCTTCTTTTGTCTTCGCCAGCTGGTCGATTTTTTCGACATTCTGGTCGGTGACTTTTTGGACATCATCCTGATAAGAACGAAGGTCGTCTTCTGTAAGCTCGCCATCTTTCTCCATCTTCTTCAGACGGTCGTTAGAGTCACGGCGGATGTTACGCACTTGTACTTTCGCTTCTTCGGCATATTTGCCAACGACTTTAGCAAGGTCTTTACGACGCTCTTCTGTCAACGCAGGAATATTGATCCGCACAACGTTACCATCACTGGATGGGGACAGGCCTAGGTCAGCTTTCTGAATCGCTTTTTCAATTTCAGCAATAGCGCTCTTGTCATACGGTGTAATGACGAGTAGGCGTGGCTCTGGTGCAGACACTTGTGCTAATTGATTCAATGGTGTTGCAGCACCATAATAATCGACATACACGTTATCCAAAATAGAAGGATTTGCGCGACCTGCACGTACCGTTGCAAGTTGACGTGAAAATGCTTGGGTAGCTTGTTCCATTTGTTGTTTCGTTTCATTAATTACAGCATTAGACATGATTATTTCCCCTTTACAATTGTTCCGATATTTTCGCCCATCACGGCTTTTTTAATATTTCCGTCTTCTGTAATAGAGAATACCAATAAATCGATATCGTTGTCCATACATAATGATGAAGCTGTTGAATCCATGACCCCGAGACCTTCGTTCAGAACATCCATATAAGATAGCTGGTCATACTTTACAGCCTCACGATTAACTTTCGGATCATCATTATATACACCATCCACATTGTTCTTAGCCATGAGGATGACATCAGCTTCGACCTCAGCAGCTCTTAATGCGGCAGTAGTGTCAGTTGAAAAGTAAGGGTTACCTGTTCCTGCAGCGAAAATGACGACCCTTTTCTTCTCTAAATGGCGGATCGCTTTTCTGCGGATATAAGGTTCCGCAACTTGTCTCATTTCAATCGAGGTTTGGACACGGGTCGGAATCCCTAAGTTCTCTAGACTGTCCTGAAGGGCCAGGGAGTTCATTACGGTTGCAAGCATTCCCATATAATCAGCGTTTGCACGATCCATACCCATTTCGGCACCGACCTTACCACGCCAGATATTGCCGCCTCCGACGACGACAGCGACCTCAACACCCAATTCGGCCACCTCTTTGACCTGACGGGAGACTGATTTGATGATGCTAGGTTCCAATCCGAACCCTGCTTCTCCACTTAAAGCCTCTCCACTTAGTTTCAATACGATTCTACGATAGCGAGCAGTAGTCATAGTAACCTCCCGTGTTTTAGCTAATTTCCTTTATTTTCACCTGCTCATAGGCTCAACTATGTAGCATGTTTGAAAATAGGGAACACCGGCAGTGTCCCCTATTCTTCACAATCATTATTTTTTAACTTGGTTCATTACTTCATCCGCAAAGTTTTCTTCGCGTTTTTCCATACCTTCGCCAACTTCAAAACGATGGAATTCAGTGATTTGACCACCAGTAGATCCGACGAATTGCTTGACTTTTTGGTCTGGGTCTTTAACGAAGCTTTGGTCAAGTAAGCAAATTTCTTCAAAGAACTTGTTCAAGCGACCTTCTACCATTTTTTCAACGATGTTTTCAGGCTTTCCTTCATTCATCGCTTGAGTCTTAAGCATTTCGCGTTCTTTGTCTGCTTCTTCCTGTGGAATTTCATCACGGGATACATAACGAGGGTTTACTGCTGCTACGTGCATTGCTACGTCTTTAGCTGCAGATTCGTCAGTAGAACCTTCAAGGACAGTCAATACACCAATGTTACCACCCATGTGAAGATAAGCACCGAATGCGTCATTATCCGTTTTTTCCTTGATGACAAAACGGCGTAGAGAGATTTTCTCACCGATTTTTGCTACACGGTCCGTAATGTAGCTGCTAAGTACTTCGCCGTCACCGTGAAGCTTTTGTTCTAGTGCTTCTTCAACCGTTGCAGGCTTTTGCGTAAGCAAGTGTTGACCTAGGTCTTTAAGCAATTCTTTGAATTGATCGTTTTTAGTAACGAAGTCTGTCTCACAGTTCACTTCGAAAAGCACAGCTGTGTTTCCGGAAACTTCAATTGCAGCAGAACCTTCTGCAGCAATACGGTCAGCTTTCTTAGCTGCTTTCGAAATTCCTTTTTCACGCAACCATTCGACCGCTTTTTCCATGTCACCATCAGTTTCTGTCAGTGCTTTTTTACAATCCATCATTCCAGCACCCGTTTTTTCACGAAGTTCTTTTACCATTTTAGCGTTTACAGCCATTGTTAAAGCCTCCTTATTAATGTACAAGTAAGAATAGCTAAGCGATTCCTGTCCAGAAGCACTGAGCTGTTTATGGATGAGATTAAACAATCTTTATATACTGGTAACATTACTCTCTTATTAAAAAAGCCTTTCTATCTCGTCCGCTTTTTACAGCAACGAAAAACATATGCTTCTCTATATCGGAGTAACGTTTCACAGAGATATTCTTTAAAAAAGGTGATAAAGGTATACCCCCCTTATCACCTTTTGACAATTCTTACTCTTGAGCAGCTTCTACTGCAGCTTCTGTTTCTTCAGTTGTTTCTGTTTCTTCCCCTTGTTTAGCTTCAAGGACAGCGTCAGCCATCTTAGAAGTTAACAATTTGACAGCACGGATTGCATCATCGTTAGCTGGGATGACATAATCGATTTCATCTGGGTCACAGTTTGTATCAACGATACCTACAACTGGGATATTCAATTTGTGTGCTTCAGCAATAGCGATACGCTCTTTACGAGGATCGATTACGAACATTGCGTCCGGCAGGCTCTTCATTTCTTTGATACCGCCAAGGAATTTAACAAGACGATCTTTCTCTTTAAGCATATCGACAACTTCTTTTTTAGGAAGTACATCGAAAGTACCGTCTTCTTCCATGCGCTCAATGTCTTTCAGACGATTGATACGCTTACGGATCGTATCAAAGTTCGTTAGGGTACCACCCAACCAACGTTGGTTGATATAATACATGCCACAACGAGTTGCTTCGTCGCGTACTGTATCTTGTGCTTGTTTTTTCGTACCTACGAATAGGATGTTACCGCCATCAGCAGCGACCTCTTTAACATAGTTGAATGCTTCGTCAACCTTTTTAACTGTTTTTTGCAGGTCGATGATATAGATTCCGTTACGCTCCGTGAAGATGTATTTTTTCATCTTAGGGTTCCAGCGACGGGTTTGGTGTCCAAAGTGAACACCAGCTTCAAGTAGCTGTTTCATAGAAATTACAGACATAATAGTTCCTCCTGTTTGGTTTTTTAGTATCCTCCGCCTCTTTCATTTCCTCTAGTGAACTCTTGTGTAAAGAGCAACCTCACTTAAGAATCCAAAGGCGTGTGTATTGACACCGTCAGTAAATATACCATAAGAGATAGAAGCGTTCAAGTTTTTTCACTAGTTTTTTGGTGGAATTTATACAAGAGTTCAATTTCCGTCTTCCCTTTGTCCAACATTTTAGCGATTTCTTCAAAGCTATATCCCTTTTCTTTCAATTCAAGCACCCTGGAATGAATGGATGGACGATATTCCTGCTGCTCTATTTCAGGTTGCGGTGGCGAATAAGAGGAAGAAACGTGGAGCGGTTTTTTCCCATCCACTTTTTCCTCTTCCACCCCTGACTGGGCATGCTCTTCAGTCTCTGTCCTCTCCACTATTAGTTCTTTATGATTCCTGATCCATTCCTCCATACGTTTGTTTTCTTCTTTAATCTCAAGAAGATAAGAGGTGAAAAGATCTTCGATTTCAGAGGCCACTTGTTTCTGTCTTAATTCTAACTCTTCTGCTTGACGAACTTTATTCATCATGGTGAATAACGCTAAGATAAGGACACCATCGATGATAAAGCTGACGACTAATAAAAATACAGTCATGGTTCTCCCCCATTATTCATTCTGACGATCGGAGGTTCGTTTGGCCGCACCATTTTTTCCCCGGCTTCCAGAACCACAAGAACACCAGAATAATCTTTGTCGATTCGAGAGTTATACTTCCCGCAACCTTTACATGTAAATGCCATGGATGCGATTAGCGGCTTTGTATGTAGGGATCTTCAAGTTTGAAGCAAAAGTATCTCCGCACTTGATAGAATTTGCATTACTGCTTCCATACAATCTTGAGAAATAGAAATATTTTTTAAAGGCTCTAGAATTCCACCTACCCAGTGATGAGTTCGTGTAAGGAAGTCTTAAGTTTATAAATAGCTTTTGCATGAATTTGAGAAATCCTTGAGGTGGTCAATTCTAAAACTTGCCCAATCTCTGTAAGGGTCAATTCTTCGTGGTAAAAGAGGCTGATGACTAGTTTCTCCTTTTCATTCAAACGATCTATTTCTTTTGCTAATTCTGCATAATTCTCTTTTTTTATCATAGACTCAGAGGGTGTGTAAGTTTGATCATCCGGAATAGAGTAACCGATTCCTTCTTTATGCTCCTCATTGCCGTCCTTCGGCTTTTCTTCCATGGATAATACGTTAGAAAAAAGGGAATCTTTTACTGTTTCCTCTACCTCTTCAGGAGAAATTCCGAGTTCCAGTGCAATTTCCTTAGAGGTTACAGGTCGCTGAAGTTTTTGCTCCAATTTTTCGGTCATCTGTTCAATCTTCTTCGCACGATCCCTTACCGATCTCGGAAGCCAATCCTCTTTCCGCAAACCATCCATGATCGAACCTCTGATTCGGAAGGAAGCATATGTATCAAACTTCAGATCCCTGGTCCTGTCGAATTTTTTCAAGGCATCATAGAGCCCAAGCATACCTAAGCTCCTGACATCATCTTTACTTACACTTTTCGGGAGATGTGCGGAAATCCTCTGCACATGATAACTTACCAAATAGTCATATTGCTGTACTAATTGATTCGCAGCTTCTCCATCTTGTTCATTTGTCCATAAGTTCCACCAATGTTGTTCTTCAGGAGATAAACAGCCGGCCATTCCAATCCTCCCCGTCCTTTTTCTTTTTCATCAAAATTTCCCCGTATCAACCATTAATCATCATCTTTTAGCAAATGGCGCACCATTTCCGTTGTCTTTTCTATATCAGGATCAGCAGAATTTTCAGATGCATGTGGACAAGAGACTTTTCCTTCTGCTAAGACGCCACCCTTTTCACCTGGTTCTTTATAAATAAAACTCCATATCCATCGAAAAAAGAATGTAAGAAAGAAAAATGCAAAGAATCCCATAGCACTTCGTATAATCGTCGTCTCAAAAGTAGTCACCTGAAAACTCATAAAAAAACCAAAGCAAAACCACTCACAGCTGCTAGAAGGTTCCATAAGGTTGTCCCCTTCATTAAATCACCTTTTCTCTTTTGTTTACGCTTCTAATATGCAGTTCACATGAGGCTGGATCGAATTCGATCGTCCTGCCGGTCGTCCCCCCCACATCCTCCGCCATAATTGGTATACGAAAGGATAACAATATTGATTTTACAGCCTCTATGTTCCGCGGACCAATACGCATCATGTCATTGCTCGAACTCAATTGGAACATTTGTGCCCCACCAGCTATTTTGGCTTTCAAGCGATAAGTAGAAATTCCAATATCTTTTAAAGCATGGACCAAATCATAAATAGCTGTGTCAGCATATTTCGCTCTTTTCATCCCTTGCTTTTTGGCCAGAGTAGAATCCGGTAGCATAATGTGTGCTAACCCTGCCGTTTTTTTCACGTCATCATACAAAATGATACCTACACATGACCCAAGCCCTGAAGTGCGGATCGTATCGGGACTACTCGCGATATTCATATCTCCAATCCCTACCCTGATGACTTGCTTCGTTTTAATCACCATGAAGGACTCCCATCGCAGTAAATATCTTTTTATAGGAGAGAGGATCGGGGAAAAGGAAAAACTGCCCTTCTATGAACTCTTTCTGATCCCCTTCTCCTTCCATTAGAGAAGTTTTAATAACGATCGCTTGATCGCTGACCTGCGAAAGTTCGATCAACCCCACACTCAATATAGCCCCAACTAGATCCTGAGCTAAAAAAGGGACGGTTGGTGAAAGATCCAGTTTGGTAAAATCACTGAGTGCCGTTAAATAGGCACCCGACAATATATTCCCAAGTTCCTGAAGAGCGGATATAGACATTTCAGGGTCAATCTCTGCTCCTGTCTCTCCTTGTGGCGTACCCGTCAACCGTTGGACAAACCGATCCGCGTGTGGAGGGGTAAGGACAAAGAACATACTTCCTGGAGCATCCCCGCCAATTCTTTGATAAATACTAACGACTTCTTTGTCCGCACCTCCCGCTAGTTCCATCACTTCGTCAAAATCAACAATCTCCACACCCGGGACATGCATTTCAATTTTTTCATTCAAAAGCGTCGATAATGATGTCGCCGCATGCCCAGCCCCGATGTTACCGATCTCTTTTAATACATCAAACTGTACGGGGCCGAAGTTTCCATGAAAACTGTTCTCCTCACACATAGACTTTTTTCAACTCATGGACGTCCTCTTTTGAAAGGACTTTTTCCAGGTTGAGTAAGATGAATAACCGTTGCTCTAATTTAGCAACCCCCTGGATATATTCCGCTTCCATTGTTCCTACTACTTCCGGAGGTGGTTCAATACTATCTTCTTCAAGATCCAAAACATCGTTTGCTGCATCAACGATGAGTCCCACATTCATTTCATTAATCGTAACGGTAATAATTCTTGTTTGGTCTGTGGTTTCAGTTTCATCGATACCAAATCTTTCGCGAAGATCAATGACTGGCGTTACCACACCTCTCAAATTCATTACACCTTTCACATAGGTTTTCGTGCCTGGAACACGGGTGATCGGCATCATCCGTTCAATGGAACCTACCAGTTCTACCGGTACTGTATATTCTTCATCTTTAATTTGGAAAACAATGACTTTCAATTGCTTCATTTCTTCTCCCAACTTTACCCCTCCCATTATTTGATCAGTGCATTACTGTCTAGTATTAAAGCAACTTGCCCATCACCAAGAATTGTCGCTCCGGAGATGGCAAACGCCCCAGAGAGATAATCGCCCAGGGATTTCAATACGACTTCTTGTTGTCCAATAAAGGAATTGACAATTAGAGCTGCCATCTTATCCCCTTTTCTTACGATGACCACAGAATAGTATTCCTCTTCTTCCAATTCTTCCGGTACATCGAGGACATCCATCAAGGATACTAGCGGGACGACTTTCCCTCTGAAATCAATCACTTTCTTGTTATGTGCATGCATGATATCTTCTTTCTTGACGATTGCTGTTTCGATGATTGAAGATAAAGGAATCGCGTATTTTTCCTTCTGCACCTCTACGAGCATCACAGATATAATAGACAATGTCAGAGGCAATTGAATGGAAAAAATACTTCCATGCCCTGGCTGGGAGTCCACAGTTATGTTCCCGCCGAGCGATTCAATCGTATTTTTTACGACATCAAGCCCCACACCTCGTCCAGATACATCGGAAATAGAGTCTGCTGTAGAAAAACCGCTTTCCATAATAAGGTCATAGACTTGAGAATCCGTCATCGTTGCTGCTTGTTCTTCTGTAACGACTTGATTTGCTACCGCCTTTTGGACCACTTTATCGCGATTAATTCCTCCACCGTCATCGGAAATCTCTATAAATACATGATTCCCGCTGTGGTATGCTTTCAGCTCCAACTTACCTGTGGCTGGCTTTCCTTTCGCCTCTCGTTCTTCGGGACTTTCAATTCCATGATCCAGCGCATTACGAATCAGGTGAACCAGAGGGTCTCCAATCTCATCGATCACTGTCCGGTCAAGTTCCGTCTCCGCCCCTACGACATGGAGGTCGATTTTTTTATTCAAATCCCGCGAAAGTTGACGAACCATTCTTGGAAATCTGTTAAAGACCTGCTCTACAGGGACCATGCGCATGTTTAAAATGATGCTCTGTAAATCTCCGGAAATTCTCGACATCCTCTCCACCGTTTCTCTCAATTCGGTATGCTGCAAATCCTCCGATATCTGCTCCAAACGTCCTCGATCAATGACCAACTCTTCAAAAAGGTTCATTAAAGCATCTAACCGATCAATATTAATCCGGATGGTTTTATTGCCCACCTGTTTGGTTTCTTTTTCCTCGTTCGGATTCTTCGTCCTGGTTTCTCCGTTTTGAGGGGCGACGGGTTCATCATTCACTTGGTTTTTTTCCTGCTTTTGGGGTTCTCCCATTTCATATGGAGCGGCGACGACGCTCTCTATCTCTGAAACTTTGTTGATTTTATTTTCCAGCTCCTCGCTAGACTCATCTGTCACTAACAGAACATGAAAGGTGCTTTCGAACTCCTCATTCTCTAATTGGTCTACCGGCGGCTGCGCTTGAACCACCTCACCGGCTTGTTCCAAAATTTCAAATACCATATAAACACGAGCTGCTCTCAAGAGACAATCTTCTCTCAATGTAACTTTAATATGTAGATTGTTTTTGCCGAGTTCACTAGATTGTGCAAGGATAGAAGATGTGAATTCATCCAACTGGATTTGAACAGGTGTTCCTTCTGAAGTTTTACCATCGTCAGGAGGGGCAATAGATGAAAGTGCTTCTCCATTTTCAATGGTCTGAAGCAGCTGGACGACCCTTTCTACATTCCTTTCTCCTGATCCTCCTTCCGATATATCAATGACCATCGCTTCTAAGTCGTCAACAGAATCAAACACGACATCCAGCATCTCTCCGTCTACTTTCACTTGTTCGTTTCTGACAGCATCCAATACGTTTTCCATCTTATGAGTTAAATTGGATAAGTCCTGGTACCCCATTGTCGCAGACATCCCTTTAAGGGTATGGGCTGATCGGAAAATCTCATTCACAATCGTCAAATCCTGGGGGTTTTTTTCAAGCACTAAAAGATGATCATTAATTGTTTGCAAGTGTTCTTTACTTTCGTCGATGAAAACTTCTAAATATTGATTAGTTTCCACATTTCTACCTCCTTCTAATGTGAAGCGATTGAACGATACTTTGACTTATTTGTTCTAATTCCAGCACTTTATCAGCAAGACCGGACTTAACAACGGCTTTAGGCATTCCATACACAACACAAGACTCCTTCGATTCTGCGATACTGTATGTTTGTACCATCCTATGTTTCAACTCTATCAATCCCTCAAGTCCATCCGCTCCCATTCCTGTCATAATGACGGAAGTGATGGAAACATTATTCAAATGGGATAAAGATTGAAGTAAACGATTCACAGAAGGACGGTGTCCATTGATGGGTGCTGTTTTATCCAAATGAATGAACAACCCCCCTTCTCCTTGGATCACCTGCATATGCGAACCACCTGGGGCAATATAGGCAATCCCGTTCTGAAGCTCCTCCATGTGCTCCCCTTCTTTGATTGTAATTTCAGAGAGACGATTCAGCCGTTCCGATAAGGACTTGGTAAAACCTTCGGGCATATGCTGCACGATCACAATAGGGGCTGGGAGATTTCCAGGCAAGGTAGTCAAAACTTGTTGTAAGGCTCTAGGGCCTCCGGTGGATGTTCCTATCGCAACAAGGTTCCCTTGATTTCTCACACCATCAGGGACCGACACTTTTTCACCCACCGGCTTCCCTTTATGCACGTTTACATTTGCTTCCCCTGCGACGAGTACTTTACGGACTACATCCTGTTCCACCGTTTTCATATCAAGTGAAATGGACCCTGATGGTTTTTGGATGAAATCTACGGCACCAAGACTCACAGCTTTCACTGTACTTTCCGCGCCCTCTTTCGTGAGGCTGGACACCATGACAACGGGCCTTGGATGGTTTTCCATTATGATGCTCAATGCTTCTAAACCATCCATCACTGGCATTTCAATATCTAAGGTGATGACATCAGGGTTCAATGTATGGATTTTTTCTAAACAATCTTTGCCATTGCGCGCTGTTCCGACAACTTCTATACGGTGATCCTTTTTTAAAATATCTGACAAAATCCGCCTCATGAATGCAGAGTCATCAACAATAAGTACGCTAACCTTCTTCATCTATTTACCTCTCAAATACAAATCTCTTTAATTTTTCCATAAATGATGCGGGAATATCTGGTGCCACATCCCCTTTAATATATTCAGCAGCTATATTCTTGAGCGAACGACTCGCTTTACTTGTGGGGTGGTCAAGGACGAACGGCTTTTGTCTGTTTACAGCCTGGAGGACGGCACGATCGTCCGGGATTGTTCCTAAGAAAGTGATCTCCGTCCCAAGGAACTTGCGGACAACCATTTGCAACCTTTCAAATGTTTGCCTCCCACTTTTATCATGTAATGATCGATTAACAAGTACGCTGATTGGCAGTTGTTCTTCTTTTTTAACAAGATGTTTGATCATCGCATAACCATCTGTGATGGATGTGGGTTCAGGTGTTGTGACGACAATCGCTTCCTGGGCAGATGCAATGAAATTCAAGCTATCATCCGTGGCCCCTGCCCCCATATCAAACAATATGTAATCATAAGATTTCATAAGCTTTTCGAATTCCTTTTGAAAATGGAGAAACTTTTCGTGATCCAAATGAAAAATTTGAGACAATCCCGATCCGCCTGCTATGTAGGACAAGGATTCAGGTCCTAATTCAATAATGTCATGAATCGATTTATTCCCTCGAAATAAGTCCACAAAGGTGTGGGCGGGTGTCTTACCCATCAATATGTCGATGTTCCCCATACCAATGTCCAAATCAAAGATCAGCACTCGCTTCTGTTGCGCTGTCAGTTGGAGGGCGAAGTTCAGGCAGAAATTCGATTTTCCCACGCCTCCTTTACCACTAGCAATCGCAATAGTCCTGGCTTGTTTGGCAGGCTCCCTTTCTTTCATTCGATGCCGAAGGAGCTCAGCTTGATCTTTCATCCCTAAACCCCTCCATCACTTTTCGTGCAAGTCCCATTGCTGTGGTTTCCTTGATATCATCCGGTACATTTTGCCCGTCTGTCAGATAAGCGATCCCTGTGCGCTTTTCCATAACCATGTTAAGGGCATTTCCACTTTTGGAAGTTTCATCTACTTTTGTGAAAATCATTTGATGAATCGGGATTTCCTTGAACTGTTGAAAAATGTCTTTCATATCTGTTAATTTACTCGTCAGCCCTAATACAAGGAAATTATCGGATTCTTCGTCAAAATCTATCGTCTTTTGCAATTCTTTCACATAAGATGCCTCACGGAAATTCCTACCAGCCGTGTCTACCAATACAAGATCATAGTCTTTAAAGCGGTTTTTCGCTTTCTTGTAATCTTCCAAACTATAAGCGACCTCCAGAGGAACATCGAGAATTTTCGCATAAGTCTTCAATTGATCAATGGCAGCTATTCTGTACGTGTCTGTTGTTATGAACCCCACCCGTAATTGGTGGTTCAATGCAGCATCTGCTCCTAGTTTTGCAAGCGTAGTTGTCTTTCCGACCCCCGTAGGCCCTACAAGGTGGATGTACTTTTTATCAAAAGAAGGTTTTCCAAAAGGGCATTCCTTCATTTGTTCATACAATTCCAGGGTGACCAGCCTCTCTACTTCTTCCACATCAACAAGATCCGAATGTCTCCCCTGGACATTTTCTACAACCAGGCGCGCGAGTTCTTCGGTTATTTCCTGGTTAACGAGATAATCATACGCTTGTTGATATAATGGGGTGAAAGCGGGATCTTTGTGTTCTAATATAGCCCGCATTTTTCTCAGTTCATTCATGACCTCTTTATTTTCATGTGGGGCGTGGTAGGATGTTTCGATCGATTTTTTGGTTGTCTTAGTTTCTTTGACCGGCTCTTTCGTATCCGCAGGGTCGATAGCCGCAATTACTTCTGTCTGGTCCCTTTTGAACATCCCTAGGAATCCACCCGTTTTCGTAACCTTGGAGTTCAAAATCACAGCATCTGGTCCCAATTCACTTCTTACTTTTTTCATTGCTTCAGGCATCGAATCCGCCTGGATTTTTTTCACCTTCATGCTACATTCACCACCCCTATACTCTGGACTTCCACATTCGGTTCAAGTTCGTTATAAGATAACACAACCACTTGTGGCAAAAAGCGATCCAGCAATTGTTTCATATACATCCTTACAGCAGGAGAGCAGAGAAGAATCGCTGTTTCCTCCTGAAGCGACATTTGTTCTACCTGTTCAGCCACAGCGGAGATGATTGTCTGTTGATTTTCCGGGTCAAGGGCCAAAAAGCTTCCATGTTCTGTCTGCTGGATGTTGTCTGCAAGGATTTTCTCCACTTTACCTGATACTGTGATCACTTTTACCCGGTGGTCCTTCTTATATTGGTTGGTAATTTGAGCAGATAAAGATTGACGAGCGTATTCAGCTAACAGTTCGGTATCATTGGTCATTTTCGCGAAATCTGCAAGGGTTTCAAATATGACGGGCAGATTTTTCACCGATATGTTTTCTCTCAGCAATTTAGCTAATACCTTCTGGACATCGCCGACACTCAAAGGTTCTGGTGTTACCTCTTCAACGAGGATCGGATAGGACTCTTTCAAGTGATCAATCAATTGTTGAGTTTCCTGCCTTCCTAAAAGGGAATGAGCTTGTTGCTTAATCACTTCTGTAATATGGGTCGAAACGACAGAGGGTGGATCCACCACCGTATAGCCAGACAACTCTGCCTCATCTTTTTGTTCTTCTGTAATCCATTTAGCCGGAAGACCAAAAGCGGGTTCCTGAGTATCGATGCCTTCTATACCTTCCTCATCATCTCCTGGACTCATAGCCAGGAAGTGGTCGAGCAAAAGTTCTCCCTGGGCGACCTGATTCCCTTTTATTTTCAATCGGTATTCGTTCGGATTCAGCTGAATGTTATCTCTGATACGTACGACAGGGATAACAATTCCTAATTCGATTGCCAATTGACGCCTGATCATAACAATACGATCCAATAAGTCTCCACCCTGGTTTGTATCCGCAATAGGGATCAAAGCATATCCGAATTCGAATTCAATCGGGTCCATACTGATCAAGTTAACAACATTCTCAGGTGATTTCATTTGATCACTTTCCGCTTCGTCCATTTCTTCCGGTTCCTCGAATTCCGGTTCATCAGCCTTTTGGGATAACCAATAGCCACCAAAGGCCAGGACAGATGCAATTAATGTTGTAAGGAAAAACGGTATAGGTGTTAAGCCGAGGAGGAAAATAGTTGCAGCAGCGATATATAGAAGCTTTGGGTACCTTAACAATTGATCTGTGACATCTGTACTCAAGTTTCCTTGGGAAGCTACTCTTGTGACGACAATCCCAGTTGCTGTCGAAATAAGTAAAGCTGGAATTTGACTTACAAGACCGTCACCGACTGTCAAACGCATATATGTATCGATAGCCTCAGGGAATGACATCCCCATCTGTACCATTCCAATGATCAATCCGAAAATGATATTGATGAGTACAATGATAATCCCTGCAATGGCATCCCCTTTCACGAATTTACTCGCCCCATCCATGGCACCATAAAAGTCTGCTTCATTTTCTATTTTTTCCCGTCGCTCTTTCGCTTGATGCTCGTTGATCATTCCAGCATTCAAGTCTGCGTCGATACTCATTTGTTTCCCTGGCATCGCGTCAAGGGTGAATCGGGCAGCGACTTCCGAAACCCTCTCTGCACCCTTCGTGATGACTAAAAATTGAATAATAACTAAAATAACGAATACAACAAAACCGACTAGTGGATTTCCACCAATAACAAAGGTTCCAAAAGTTGCAATCACGCCACCTGCCTCCGCTTCGGAAAGAATGGAACGTGTAGTCGATACGTTCAGTCCTAAGCGGAATAATGTCAATAGAAGCAGCAAAGTGGGGAATACAGCAAACTTCAGCGCCTCATCCATATTCATGGACACTAAGATGACGATCAGTGCTAATGTAATGTTGACTAAAATAAAGAAACTCAGGAGCCACCCGGGCAATGGTATGACGAGCATAACGATGATTAGAATTACTCCTATTAGTACTGATAAATCTCTCGCTGACATGAGGGCCCCTCCTTTCTCTTACATTTTCTTCTCTAATTGATACACGTATGCCAATACTTCTGCTACAGCTTTGTAAAATTGTTCATCAATCGGCTGATCGATCTCGGAGTGTTGATATAAAGCTCTTGCTAATGGTCTGTTTTCGACAGTAACGACCTCATTCGACTTCGCTACTTCTTTTATTTTCAATGCCAGGAAATCAACCCCCATAGCAACAACATAAGGAGCAGAGGATTTTGTTTCATCATATTTGATGGCGATGGCATAGTGAGTAGGATTGGTAATAACTACATCAGCATCCGGAACTTCACTCATCATCCGTGAAGCTGACATTTGCCGTTGCTTTTCCTTGATTTTCGCTTTGATCTGGGGATCTCCTTCAATGTTCTTATGCTCATCTTTAATATCTTTTTTTGACATTCGTATGTTTTTCTCATGGTCGTATTTTTGATATGTATAATCCAATACGGACAACAAAAGTAAGGCAAGTGCCGACGCCAAACCCATAACGATTGTAATAGTCCCGAAAAATGAAAGAGCAACTTGAACAGACTTTTGGGACATCATCATCATTTGATCTTTGTTAACCCAAATAATTGAAAAAGTAATGACACCCACAAAACTGATCTTCAATAGTGATTTGAACAATTCAACCAAAGCGCGGGCAGAAAAGATCCGTTTAGCACCTTTGATTGGATCTAGTTTTTTCAGATCCATTTTCAATGGTTCCCCTGTAAACATGATTCCGACCTGCAAAAGGTTGGAGGCGATACCTGCGATGAGGGCGACTCCCATAATTGGTGCAATGATCTTTGATATCTCGACAGTCATTTCAACAAACATGGAATGGGTTAGTTCTTCTGTCAAATCTCTATGGATATATTCACTGAAAGCAACTCGATACATACCTTCCATCGTGCCTCCCATATATCCTCCGAGGAGAAATAACGTTCCGAAAACCATGATCAATAAAAAACCTGTATTAACATCTTGACTTTTAGGAACTTGTCCCTTTTTACGTGTATCCTGGCGTTTTTTCGGTGTCGCTTTTTCCGTTTTTTCATCTGCAGCAAAAAACTGGAGATCAAGCCTCATGCCCGCCATTTTCTCAACCTCCGAATAGTTGCATCAGTCCACGCATGGTAGACAGCATCGTTTCAAATAAGTTTTGAATCAACATAATATAAAAAGTCATCGCAATCACGAGTACAGCCAAAGCGACAAAGATTTTTAAAGGTAAACCTACGACGAAGACATTCAACTGGGGCACCGTTCGAGCAATGATCCCTAAAGCGACGTCTACGAGAAACAAACAACCGACAATAGGTGTCGCCATTAAAAAAGCGATAATAAACATTTGGTTGAATGATTGAAGGACATATTCGATCCAATCGTCATCCCTTAAAGGAAGAAACTGATCAATAGCAATCAATTCGTAACTGTAAAATACCCCATCGATCATTAAATGGTGTCCATCGACCGCTAAGATGAATAAAAGTGTAATGATATATAAGTATTGACCGATCAAAGGGCTCTGCGCCCCTGTCTGCGGATCAATGACGTTAGCGATTGCAAATCCCATTTGAAAATCAATGAAGCCGCCAGCGATTTGAATGGCTGCAAGCATAATGTAGGCAAGCAATCCTACCCCGATGCCGACAGCCATTTCCTTAAATATCAATAAAAAGTACTCACTGTCGATAACAAGTTCCGGTGTCGGAACGGTAAAGTACATGATAGCAGCAAGAAAAAAACTGAACGCCACTTTATGTCTGGTCGGCACTGTCCGATAAGAAAAGAGAGGCAATGTTACAAAAAAAGACGTAACTCGGACAAGTATGAGCAAAAATGCTGGCACATTAGCCAAGTTGATGGAGTCTAGCATCTGTTAACCCACCAACACATTCAAGTTATTGAAGATATTTGCTGTAAATTCAACCATGTTCGTGAGCATCCAGGGTCCGAATACAATTAATCCAATCATGACAGCCACGATTTTAGGGATGAAAGCTAATGTTTGTTCCTGGATTTGTGTGGTGGCCTGAAAAATACTCACAATCAGCCCAATAGCAAGTGCTAAAATCAATAAAGGGCCAGAGATGAGGAGGACTGTATAAATTCCTTCTTTTGCGAATGATATGACCATATTGCTATCCATGTCGTTGACCTCCTATCTAAAAGCCTTCAAGTAAAGATTTTGTTATTAAGAACCAGACATCTACCAGTACGAATAAAAGAATTTTAAACGGAAGGGAAATCATGACTGGTGGCAGCATCATCATCCCCATAGACATAAGCACACTTGCAACCGCCATATCGATGACTAGAAAAGGAACAAAAATCATGAACCCCATTTGGAAAGCTGTTTTCAGCTCACTGATTGCAAAAGCGGGGACGAGTGTTGTCAATGGTACATCTTGAATCGTCTCAGGTGCTTCCATATCCGTATAGTTCATGAATAATGCTAAATCCTTCTGCCTTGTGTGCTTACCCATGAACTCCTTCATAGGTACACTTGCTTCCTCGTAAGCCTCGTCTAAAGTAATTTCTTCATTGAAGAGCGGGGTCAATGCTTGTTCATTCACTTCTTGGAACGTCGGTGCCATAATAAAAAAAGTAAGAAAAAGGGCAATCCCGATGAGGACTTGGTTCGGAGGCATCGATTGAGTGGCCAATGAAGTCCTTACAAATGACAGTACTATCAAGATCCGTGTGAAGCTGGTCATCAAAATGAGTATACCTGGCGCTAAAGAAAGGACCGTTAAAAGTAAAAGTAATTTCACGGAAGTTGCAACACTTTCAGGGTCTGAGCTTGAGAATATATCAATAAATTCATTCATGACCAGAGCCCCTCCTCTGTTTATCCATCATTCGCTTCCTCTTGTCCTTCATATCGTTCAGTTGCTTCTCAAATAATTGTTGGAATTGAATGGATGAATTTTCTGTTGGTCCTTTATCTTTTTTCATCTTTGCTGTCCATTTCAAAAGGTCTGCAGCATGACCCGGAGCCTGTTCATCTCTGTTCAATAGGGTTTCTTTAGTCGTTTCATCTGTTATTTCTGATATCATCTCCACCGATTCACCTACACCAAGTATGAAAACTTGGCGGCCAATCCTGACAGCTTGAATAGACCGGTTCGGCCCTAGGTTCATCCCCCCTAAATTCTCCATCGTCTTATTCTGGCTGAACAGTTTATTTTTTTGATTAAAAAATTTCAAGAGACCATAGATGAGCGCAATGACGAAAATTAATGCAAATATTAACTTGATAATATTCCACACTAAAGAGGTTCCTTCATCCGTTCCACTCTCTTCCTCCCCTACAGGGGATTCTTGGGAATCCCCTGTAGACTCAGAAGATGGGCAACCTTCAAGGACAGGATTTTCTAAACATTCATATGCTGTCGGCTGTGCCATTACATGGGATGGCATGAAACTGACCATCATCACGAGAATAACAATTGCCACTGTTGATCTGGTTGTTGAGAACATGTGCATCCCTTCTTTAACTCAATGCTTTTTGGATGGCCTCGATGACTCGATCCGCCTGGAAGGGTTTGACGATAAAATCTTTCGCTCCTGCCTGAATTGCATCTACAACCATTGCTTGCTGTCCCATAGCAGAACACATAATTACTTTAGCATCAGGATACTCTGCTTTGATTTCTTTCAGTGCTGTAATTCCGTCCATTTCCGGCATGGTAATATCCATTGTCACAAGGTCTGGTTGTTCTTCTTTGTATAATTCAACGGCTTTCTGACCGTCTTCCGCTTCCCCTGCAATTTCATATCCATTTTTCGTTAAAATATCCTTCACCATCATGCGCATGAACGCTGCATCATCAACAATTAAAATTCTTTCTGCCATTTTCTTTTCCTCCTCATATACTCTGTAGTTACCGTAATTTAGTCAGACGTTCTTTTGGACTTAAAATATCAGTCACACGGACGCCGAAGTTCTCATCAATGACCACGACTTCCCCTTTTGCCATCAATTTGTCATTCACGTGTATATCTACTGGTTCGCCTGCTAGTTTATCAAGCTCCACGACAGAACCCGAAGACAACTCTAAAATCTCTTTGACCGTCCGTTTCGTACGGCCAAGCTCCACTGTTACTTTTAATGGAATATCCATTAACATATCTAAGTTTTTTTGTTCCGATCCGTTCAATTGCACGGGATTGAAGTCTTGAAATTCAGCAGCCTGGATGTTCGCATCCTCTACTCCATGCCCATTCGGGCCGCCAACATACTGCGGCTTGGAAAGTTCGGAAGATTTTGGTTGATAGGTAGACTCCACTTCGCGCTGAGTCGGTTCTGAATAAGGTACCTTATCTTCCTTTTGTGATGGTTCATCCATTCCTTCCGGCTGTTGTTCTTCCTGAGTGTTCATTTCATCCTCGGGGTTCAATAATTGATCCACAAGGTCTCTTGCAAAACTAACAGGAATCAGCTGCATAATATTAGAGTCGATCAAGTTACCAACTTGCAGCTGGAATGATACTTTTACTAATACTTCATCTCCTGGAATCTTCCTTTTATCGGAGTCATTCTCGAGATTGAGCACATCAATTATAGGTGGCGAAATGTCCACCTTCTTATTAAAGACTGTCGACATACTTGTAGCCGCAGAGCCCATCATTTGATTCATCGCTTCCTGAACAGCACTCAATGCAATTTCATTCAAATGCTCATCTGGATCACTACCGTCTCCCCCTAACATCAAGTCGGCAATGATCGCTGCATCTTTTGTATTTATGACAAGGACATTTTCTCCAGAGAAACCATCCGTGTAAGTAACACCGATGGCTACATGAGGTTTAGGAAACTCCTCCTGTAGTTCTGCTCTCGCTACTACTGATATTTCGGGTGTAGTAATATCTACTTTCTGATTCAGCAAAGAGGACAAAGCAGTGGCTGAACTTCCAAATGAAATATTACCTATTTCCCCTAAGGCATCTTTCTCCAATACAGTGATATGGTCTTCCATAACCACCGAAGATTCTTCCTGGTTGCCATCGTCACCCCCACCGTTCAAAAGGGCATCAATTTCATCCTGGGATAACATATCATCACTCATTTTCGCTGGCACCCCCCTGGTACTCTTCTAAAACTTGCACAGCCAGTTTGTTCTTCGACTTACCTGGCTGGATGTAAAATTTGACTTCATCATCGACTTTCATACGCAAAGGTTGATCAATTGGCTGATCGAGTCGAATGACATCATTTTCACTCAGACCTAAGAACTGTTGGATACTCATATCCGTTTCTCCCAGGATAGCCCGTACATCCAATTCTGCGCCTTTAATGGTCTTACTGATTGCTTCCATTTCTTCTGGGTTGCGGTCTTTTGGTTGTTCCCTTTGCATCCAATAGTGGACAGATAATTTTGGAATGATCGGTTCTAAAACGACATGTGGAATGCATATGTTGATCATCCCACTCGTTTCTCCAATTGTGGTATTCAAAGAAACGACAACGACCGTTTCATTCGGTGACACCATCTGTAAAAATTGAGGATTGACTTCAAACTCTTCTAATAGAGGTTCGATATCCACAATTGAGCCCCATGCCTCCTGGTAATTTTCCAATGAACGTTCAAATAAGTGAGACATGATAGTGGTTTCAATTTCCGTTAAATTTTCTACCTTGTTCACACTGCTCCCTTTACCACCGAGGACACGATCCATCATGGCATAGGAAACATTCGGGTTAGCTTCTAGCAAAATACGTCCTTCAAGGGGAGGTACGCTGAATATATTCAGGATCGTCATCGTTGGAATCGACCGGATAAATTCTTCATACGGCAGCTGGTCGACAGATGCAACTTCAATATTGACATATGTCCTCAACTGAGCCGAAAAGTACGTGGTCAATAACCTGGAAAAATTTTCGTGTATTCTTGATAAACTTCTAATCTGATCTTTTGAAAAACGGAGAGCTCTTTTAAAATCATAAACTCTCACTTTCTTTTCATTGACTTCATTCTTCAATTCTTCTGCATCCATTTCCCCAGTAGATAATGCGGATAATAATGAATCGATTTCATTCTGCGATAAAACCTCTTCTGCCAAAACCTCACCCCCCTTTCTTCCTAAATCACTATTGAAGGACTTTATTTACGGTGTACACGTCCGTGACCTCTCCTTCGGACATAAATTGATTCAGTTTTAGCTGTAACTCTTTTTCAAGGTCTTCAAGTCCGGATTGGAATGTTTCCGATTCCATAGTGGATAATTCCTTTAGTAAAACATTTTGTAATTGGAAGTCCCTTTTCTTGAGTTCTTCCAGAGAATCCTTACTGTCCGTTACTATTCGAAAGCTTATCCTTACATAGTCCCCACTTTGCAAGTCTGTAGTTATTTCATCCGTCATGAGGGAAGCTTCACGAATTTCATCAATAGACCTTTCGCCGCTTGCCTCTGTCTCCCCGTCCATGTTTAAAACTAGAATCAGTGCAACAACACCTAGAATAGTCATGGAACTTAGGGAGATAATCATCACCTTAAATAGATTCATATAGTATCTTCACCTGCCTTATCAACAACTTTGAACAAACCGACTTTTCTGTAAAAGTGTATAATTTTGTTGTTTATTTCTTCTTCGCTCTCTTTTACGAGAAAAGTACGCCCTGAGGTGGTCGTGATAGTGGTATCAGGATTCGATTGGATCTGTTCTATGTAGATCGCATTAAAACTAAATGAGTCGCCGTTGAATTTTGTCAGCTTTATCATAGTTTTTACTAGGGAGGGACAATGACTCACCCCTCCTGCTCCCATCTATCGTTTCAAGTTGACAAGTTCTTGAAGGATTTCATCGGAAGTTGTGATGATTTTGGTGTTTGCCTGAAAGCCACGTTGCGATGTGATCATCTCTGTGAAGGACTCTGCAAGGTCGACATTAGACATCTCCAGAGCACCAGAAACCATTTGACCTGTACCATCTTGACCAGCGACTAGAAGGTCCTCAAGGGCATCAATAGGTTCCCCGGCATTTTCTGTGTATTGGAATGAGTTCCCTCCAAGTTTTTCCAGGCCGCTCGGGTTGGAAAAATTAGCCAGTCTCACTTGTCCTGCCACTTCAGGCTCTCCATTTTCATCTACATAGTTAACCGTTCCATCTGTTTGAATACTGAAACTCTGCGCCTCATCAGGAATAGTAATGGCACCAGGACTGCCATCCACTTCTCCAATTAAATATTTACCTTCATTGTTCACGATTGCCCCGTCTGAATCGAGATAGAAATTACCTGCGCGCGTAAAGCTCGTGTTCACACTACCTAAAGTAAGAGGATCACCTGGATTTATTCCGTCTGCTCCACCTTCTGCTAAGACGAACATTCCATCTCCTTCAAGCGAAAGATCTAAAGGGCGGTTGGTTGTTTGACGATTCCCTTGTGTGTGGATCGTGTCGATCGAGCCTACCTGGGAACCAAGCCCTACTTGAGATGGGTTCAATCCCCCGCGTATATTTTCATCACCAGCATCATTTTGGATGGGCCCTTGAGCATTGGACATTGTCTGACTCATCATATCCTGAAAAGTGACGCGGCCTTTCTTGAACCCGTACGTATTTACATTAGCAATATTGTTGCCGATATTGTCTAACTTGGTTTGAAAACCTTTCATTCCAGAGATTCCTGAATACATTGAACGTAGCATAAATCTAACATCCCTTTCGATTAGGTAGTTCCATCTGCATCTATCGGTCAGCAGATGGGGATAGACCTCCCTTTGCAGGGTCCAGTCTAATCATTAATGAAAATCGTTCCATTAATATTTGTGAAAATTTGCGACTGTGATTCGGCCCGGTCCAGGGCTGTCACCACTGTCTGATTCTTTGTACTGACAATCAAAGTCGCATCATCAAGAACGACCAGAGAGTCTTCCACACCTTTTTGCCTTGCTTCCGACATTTTCTCAGCAATCTTTGACCACTTGTCTGCACTGATCTCTATATTTCTTTCTTGCAGACGACTTTTCGCATGTTTGCTTACTTTAAGACCTTGCGCCTCTTTAAACACTTCCTGGAAAGATGCCTTAGTGTTGACCGGGGCTTTCCTTTGTGGCGGCATAGGCAGGGGATGATGTAACGAATGTATACGAGAGTCCATATTATTCGCCTGCTTTCTCTTCGTCCGTTCCCCCGATAGCTTCACTGACTTTTGATATGTCTTCTACGGCTACAGTGGAACCTGATGTGAGTTCCAAGTATGTTTTTCCGTCTTTTTGATTAACAGATTGAACGACCTCTTCTTTCATTCGATCTACCTTACTAGTTTCCTGGTCATAAATTGGATAAGAGACTTCTTTTCCAATCAATCCACTATATTGGATAAGCGGCGGAAGACTCTGGCTATCCATGAACCTTTGAAATGATTGGGACATGTTCGTCATTTGTTCCAGACTGGAAAATTCGGTCATCTGGGAAATGAATTCTTTATCCTTCATCGGGTCAAGCGGGTTCTGGTTTTGGATTTGAGCCATTAAAATTTTCAGAAAGTCATCTTTCCCTAATGAGTTGCTCCCTTGCCCCCGGGTCTGTTGGTTTTTCAAATAAAGCGAAGGATCAATGCTTGTCATATCATCACCTATACTTTCTCATTCATTAATAATTCATGGAAAGAGAGCTCTTCTTCATCCGTTTCCTCACGTTCTTGATGGTGCTCTTGTTTTCTTCCACCCTGTCCGTGTCCTGTGTCTTCCTCACTTGAAAACCCTTGTTGAAGCTGTTGCTGCATCGAAGAAACTTCCACTTTCTCAATGACTACTTGTTGAGGGGAAAACATGTGTCTGAGCTGTTTCATATTTCCTTCTAACATATCTTTAGCTGCCTGACTTGTGGCCAGAATCTTCACAGCCATTTCCCCATTAACTTGAGCGAATTTGACGGTAAGCTCTCCTAAGTTCCCCGGTCGGAGCTTAATTTGCATTTCCGTATTTCCTTTTGCATTTGTAAACATCCGACTAGATTGGATCAACTGTTCGAGCTTTTGATGTAACTGTTTTTGCAAAGAAGGAGAATCCTGCGATTGATTCATCTGGATGATATGCTGCTCCACCTTAACGGATGGCAGTGTAGTAGCCTGAGGCAAATCGCTTTGTTTGGAAGTCATAATCTTTGCTTCGCGATCCCATTCTCCCCCGAACGATTGCTTCACCCATTTCACCATCTCTTTACCTGTGACATGTGTTTGCTGGTTATATGTTTTTGGCATCTCCGCCCGGTTCTGGAGTGCTGTCATCAATTTCTGAAACAACTGCTTTTCCTGTCCCGTTCCATCTTGTATTACTTTTGCGACCAGTGCCTTCCATTCTCCTTTTTCTTGTGTAGACAGTGTTTGCGAAATGCTGTTTAACTTCTGCAGTAAATCTTTCATGTCTTGCCCTGTTTTCACATCCATCTGCTGCCATTGATTGTTTTTGGAAAGCTTTTGTACCATCCCCTGAAATTGCTGCCATATAGTATGTATTTCCAGCTCTATATTTTCAGGACGCCGGGCCTTAATAGCAGTTTCTTCGTTATTCAGAGAAGAAACCGAAATTCCAGAATACATGCGGATAGATTCGAAACTCTTACCATTTTCAAGAATTCCTTCTATTTCCCCAAGCACACCTTGAAGCTTTGTCTCTAATTCTTGGCTTTCTCCTCTATTAATCAAAGCCTCTTCTTCCGCACTCTGATCAAAGATATCCTCCAGCTTTTTTTCAATTGCTGCAATATTTATAGAAAAAGGGGCACTCGAAACCCTGCTCATTATTTCATCGGTCATTTGATTCAGCTCTTCCAGCTTATCTTCAGAAATGCTCTCTGCATTTTTCAGGCTCTCTATCATAGCTTTCATGTTTTCAAGAAGACTCTTAAGCTTATTCCTATCCTCTTTATCCATAAGAGCTGCCGGGGCTTTCGAATGATCAGCTTGCGAGATTTGTGAAAATAGCGATTGAAATGAATCTTTTTCTGGAATTTGATTTGAGTCCTTCCTGCCATGATTTCCACCAGCAGTAGTAATAGGTTTTCCTAGCAAAGCGGTTAAGGCTGTATTCAACTTTTCACCTCCTTTCAGAATCTTTCCCATTATTCTTCCATTAAAAGGACGCTTAAATCTGCAGCGAGTTCGGGATCCATTTTTCCTAGAATTTCTCCTCTTTCTTCACTAGCTACTTGTGCCATAATTTGCATGGCAATCGACTGATCCATGTTCTCCACAATCGACGCAGCTTCTTCTGCATCCATCCCTTCGAACGATTGTGCAAGTTCTTTCGATTTCTCGTCCATACTTTCATTTTCGTTTCCATTTACAAAGTCTTGGAGTTCTGTTTCCAACTGAATGACTTCCTGTTCCAGTTCCTTGACCTCGGACTGCTTCTGGTCCACTTCACCTTGTAAATCCTCAAGTTCAGCATCTTTGTTTGCAATAATTGCTTGAAGGCGGGCTTCTTCATCCTTAGTAGATTCCTGTTCGTTTGATGAGGTTACTTGAGAAATCCCAGGTATTTTACTTGCATATTTTTCTGCTTCTTCAAAAACATTGAAACCTAATAAAGTCAAAACGATTAATGCCAAGGTAAAGAGAAATATAAAAGGAAGGAAAATGGCAAAAAAGATTTTTGGAAATTTGTTGCTTTTATTTTTCTGTGCCTGTTTATTTTTTGCCATTCCATCACCTATTCTGAAAGTTTAAATACTGTTGCATAGATAGCTCATCCATGTTCCTGTTCTCTTCCCTTTTGATCCAGTTCAATTGCTTCGTCTCTTTGTTTTCAATTAAGGTATCGAATTTTTTCACTTCGATATGGGCTTCTGATAACTTCGCTTGCGAATGCTGCATTTCTAAACGCGTTTTCTGTACTACGGGTTGCAAATCTTCAATTCTTTCTTCCAATCTATTAATATAATGCTGGTGCTGAACAAAAGCATTCGCTTCTACGGTTCTTTCTGATAGAGTCTGATTAAATCTGTCGACTGCTTCTTCTTTTTTTCTCAACGCTTCATAAAGAAGTGCTGCTTGCTTTTCAAAAGCATCTACCGCTTCTTTATGAGCTTTCTGGCTTTTCTGCTTTTCCCTATCACGAATTTCCCTGATTCTTTGAAATGTTTGGATATTAGACAAACATCATCAACCTCCTAATCAAAAAGGTTTTTCAAATCTTCTATAGAGCGCTCAAAGCTAGAGGGTTCATGAACCCCTTGCTTAAGAAATCGGATAATAGAAGAATGAAATTGTATCGATTGATCAATTTCCCGACTTGATCCTTTTTTGTAGGCACCGATTTGTATCAGCTCACTATTTTCTTCATATGTAGCCAACAACGACCTCAGCTTTTCAGCCGCTTGTTTATGTTCATCGGTTGCAATTTGTTTCATTACACGGCTGATCGATTTCAAGATATTGATCGCAGGAAATTGCCCTTGTTCAGCCAGTCTCCGATCCAGTACAAAGTGTCCATCCAGAATTCCTCTAACTGTGTCGGATATAGGCTCATTCAAATCATCACCATCGACTAACACCGTATAAAACGCGGTGATCGACCCTTCTTTACTGGAGCCTGTCCGTTCTAATAACTTCGGTAATTTCGCAAACACAGAAGGTGTGTATCCTTTGGTTGTCGGAGGCTCGCCAGTAGCTAAGCCTATCTCTCTCTGTGCCATAGCAAAGCGAGTAACAGAGTCCATCATCAAGTTGACGTTATACCCTAAGTCGCGGAAATACTCACTGATTGAAGTGGCTGTATATGCGCCTTTCACTCTCATTAAAGCAGGCTGATCAGATGTTGCAACGACAAGGATAGAATGTTTTAACCCTTCTTCACCGAGATCGTTTTCAATAAATTCACGGACTTCTCTTCCTCTTTCACCTATGAGCGCAATGACGTTAAGATCAGCGGAACTATTACGGGCAATCATCCCCATCAGTGTGCTCTTCCCTACACCACTTCCGGCAAAAATACCAACCCGTTGTCCTTTTCCGACGCTTAATAAAGAATCAACAGCCCTTACTCCTACTTGAATAGGTTCACTGATTGGTGGTCTGGATAAAGGGTTTGGCGGTTCTTGATCTGTCGGATAATCTCTTAACCCTTTAGGGAGGTCTCCACCGCCCAGAGGTCGACCTAACGCATCAAGGACCCCACCGACCATCCCTACTCCAACTTTGACTTGTAATGGCTCCCCTGTAGCTTCCACAAGACTTCCTGGACGAACTTCCCTAACTTCCTGATAAGGCATTAACAAAATCTTTTCGTCGTGGAATCCGACCACTTCTGCCGCTATAGGGGCCAATCTGTGGGAAGCATGGATATAGCACAAATCCCCAATAGAAGCTTCCGGTCCTTTTGATTCAATCATCAGCCCAACAATTCTGTGAATCTTTCCGAATCGTTTCATTGTATCCACCTGGTCAATGGCATCAAAATATTTTTGGTTATTCATTTCCCATCTCCTCGTGGGTGATAGCGAGCAGTTTTTCCCTTAACTCCGTCAACTGACTATCCAACCCTCCATCCAGTTTTCCAAACGGAGATTCAATCGTACAAGAAAAAGGTGCTAAATCTTCGTTGATATAGATAGCGAGCTTTGCTGGTTTAGCTAATAACCTCTCCAGTTCTTCTGCTTGGGAATGAACAAGTTCGAATTGATCCGGGTGTATGTAAAGAGAAATTTCCGGAAGTTCTTTGACTTCTCCCATTACCCTCTGAACGAGGGATAAAAAAGTCGAAGGTTCCTCTTGCAATTTTTTGTTTAAAATTTTTTCTGCACTTTTCATCCCAAGTTCTACGATTGTTTCTTCACTTGCCATTACCAATCGATCATGGGTTTTCCTTGCTGTTTCCATTATTTCGTTAGCCTTCACCAGCTTTTCATGGTAGGAACGATATCCATCTTCCTCGCCTTTTGTAAAACCATTTGTATATCCTTTTTGATAGGCTTCGTTTTCTATCACTTGTTTTTCTTCTTCCCACGTGGCTCTCAACGAGGATATCTCTTCTTTTGTTGCTTCGACTATTTCTGCCTGCTTTTTTTTAGCTGCTTCAATAGCTTTTTCTAAATCTTCTAATTGCTTTTGCTTTACCAGGTGTTCATCCGCTTGATTTTTTTTCTCATCTGTAACTTCGTTTTTTTCAATCGGTTTGATAGCAATGACTCTGCCTGTATTTGCATAGGGTTTCTTAGACAATGATGTCATCTCCCCCACCCCTTGCTATTACAATCTCACCGACATCTTCTAAACGACGAATAATAGATACGACTCTTGTTTGAGCTTCTTCTACATCCCTGAGTCGAACTGGTCCCATATATTCCATTTCTTCTTTAAAAGTTTCAGCCATCCGTTCTGACATATTGTTAAAGACGATTTCTTTCACTTCTTCGCTGGACACTTTCAATGCTAAGCGCAGGTCATCATTTTCAACATCACGGATGATTCGTTGGATTGCCCGGTTGTCCAGTGCAACAATATCTTCAAACACGAACATCCGCTTCTTGATTTCTTCTGCAAGTTCTGGATCCTGGATTTCCAATGAATCAAGAATGGTTCTTTCTGTACTTCGGTCCACTCCGTTCAACACCTCTACTACTGCTTGTATACCTCCAGTTTCGGTATAGTCCTGTGTCACTGTAGTGGAGAGTTTCTTTTCAAGGATTTGTTCCACTTGACTGATTACTTCTGGGGAGGTGGATTCCATCGTAGCGATTCTTCTGGCAACATCCGCTTGTAATTCTTGCGGTAGTTCTGACAAAATTTGTCCAGATTGCTCAGCATCCAAATAGGATAAAACAAGAGCAATGGTTTGAGGATGTTCATTCTGTATAAAGTTGAGAATTTGATGGGGATCCGCTTTTTTGGCAAAGTCGAACGGCTTTACTTGAAGAGATGAAGTTAAACGACCAATAATGTTGGACGCTTCATCCGTTCCTAAAGCTTTTTCCAGAATCGTTTTTGCATAACCGATTCCACCTTGTGAGATATAATCTTGCGCTAATGCGATTTGATGAAATTGTTCTAATATATCCTCTTTTTCTTTACTACCCACTTTTTGGACGGAGGATATTTCCAATGTGAGTTGTTCAATCTCTTCTTCATCAAGGTGCTTATAGACTTGAGCAGCAACATCCGGTCCAAGGGAGATCAGCAGGACAGCCGCTTTCTGTTTTCCTGATAATTCCGATTTCTTCAAGGCCATACAAGGACCTCCTTAATCTTCTGCAATCCATGATCGCAATAATTTCGCAAAATCTTCCGGCTTTTCTTTAGCCATCTTTTCTAGTTGCTTCCGCTTTTGAGTAGACTCATCATCTCTTTCTTCAATTCCAGGCACTTCTTTCGCTTGCGGTTGCGGTTCGTTCCGTTCCTCTTCATATATCAAGTATTCTTTTTCATCCGTATCTTTCTTACGGCTCAATAGCCAGATAAGCACGAGGATTATAAACCCAAGGACTCCTCCTAAAATATACACCCATAAAGGGATTCCTTGGTTCGGATCAGGGACTTCTGCCTCTCCATTGAATTCCTGGAAGACAATCGAGGTTTTTTCGTTCGTATCAATTTCTCCATAATCTCCATTGATTGTTGTCGAAATCATAGAATCGACAATCGACTGAACACTTTCTTGGACGGTTTGCTCTTCTGCAGCACTAAGGTATTCCATTTCGCCGTCTGCTCCAGTACCCTTCGTATTATCAATGGCGACCTGAATACCTAAATCCCTCACCTTGTAAGGACTTTCTTCGATATTTCTCTTGATTCTATTGAACTCATTATTGATTGTTTCCCGGTTCATTTCATAATCCCCGCCAGAACCTTCTGCACCAGCTTGATAACCCGGAATATCCTCTCCACCTTCACCAGGGACGCCGCCTTCAGGGATACCGCCTTCATATGCTTCTTCTATTCTCTCTACACTTACAGGAAGCCCTTCCATCGTCTCCGGATCTACCGGTTCTACTAGTTCTTCTACACGGTTTTCTTTTGTGAAGTCGATATCTGCGGTTACGGTTGCGATAACTTTTTGTTGACCGATCATCATTCCGAGCATCCGTTGCAATCGTTGCTTTATATCCCTCTCGATGTCTTTTTTCACATCCTGTTGATATGTATAAGCATTACTGGACCCAGCAGTTTGGGAACTTTCGATGTCAAAATAGTTGAAATTTTGATCCATGATGACGATATTATCTTTAGAAAGATTTGGAACTGATTTTGACACTAAGTTATAAAGAGACTCCACCTGTGTATTTTCGATTTGGTAGCCTGGCTGGAGATTTAACACGATCGATGCTGAGGCATTTTGTACAGACTCACTAACGAAGACCTGCTCTTCCGGCATATTGATCATTACTTGCGCATCCTGTACACCACCAATTCCTTTCATTAAATTAGCGAGTTCTGTCTGCATTGCATCAAGCTTGATCACATCAAATTCATTATCCGTCATCCCCCACGACGTGTTACCACTGAAGAACCCATAATCAATAGAACCGCTGCTGGGAAGCCCTGCAGCTGCAAGATCTACGAGAAGACCTTCCGCTTCTGTATCAGGAACAAGGATAGTGGAACCGCCTTGGTCAAGTTCATAAGCAACTCCTCTTGCTTCCAGTTCTGTTTTCACCTGACCGATTTCTTGTAAGGTCATATCTCTGTATAACGGAACCATTTTTGAAGCCGAAGCCATAACACTTGTGATAACAACGACAAGCAAGACCGCGATCACCGAACCTATAATCAAGACTTTTTGTGATTTTTTCCTATTTCTCCAAAAGGAAAGCATTCTTTCTTTATAAATTTTCATTTTTTCTTTCATAGTTGCCCCCAAAAAAAGCACGACCTATGCGAATGGTTTAGTGCGAATTAACTTTAGATATATCAAACTTGCATGCGCATGACTTCTTTATAAGCTTCCACGACTTTACTTTGCATTTCCACCGCCGTTTTCATCGTAATGCTAGCTTTTTGGGAAGTAATCATGACATCATGCAAATCATTGATTTCGCCACGGGCTAGAGCTTTCGTCTTTTGGTCAGACTCTATTTGTGATCGATTGACCCCATCGATAGCGTTCTTTAATTGATTAGCAAAACTAGCATGTGCTTCACCAGGTGATACCTTTTGCTTCCACTGAGATGCAGAGGGGCGGGATACGGGGATTGTTTCAATTGTATTTAGATTGGTCACACTTATTCACCCTACCTTTATTTATCTACCAATTTCTAAAGCTTTCATCAACATACTCTTAGATGCGTTGACAGAGGTAACATTCGCTTCATAAGAACGAGTAGCACTCATCATATCAACCATCTCCTTAAGTGGATCGACGTTCGGAACTTCTACAAACCCTTCTTGATTTGAGTCAGGATGGTTAGGATTGTACACAAGCTTAAATGGTTCTTCATCCTCAACGATCTCAGAAGCTCTAACTCCACCTGTTTGTGGAGACTTATTTGCGGCTTTATGTAAAAAACTCCCAAAATCGTTACTCGCTTCTTGAAACACCACCATTTTACGCCGATAAGGATCCCATTCACCGTTTTCGTTCAAAGTGGCTCTGGTAGTGTTCGCATTAGCCATATTCGAGGAAGCTACGTCCATTCGTAAACGCTGAGCTGTAAGTGCACTTGCACTTGTATTCATTGAGTGGAATATACTCATTCATTAATTCCCTCCTCTGATCACTGATTCCAAACTCCGAAATTTACCGCTCATACGATCAACTAACGCTTGATACTGAATTTGGTTTTGAGCTAGTTCATTCATTTCTTTATCGATATCCACATTGTTTCCGTTATGGTTATATGTAGTATTCGTTCTCGTGAAGGTCTCATAAGGATTCGTTGAATGACCTTCAAAAGGCATATGACGAGCGTTTGTTTTTTTCGCTTTAAGAAAAGAGTTCTCTTGATCTAATACGTCTTTGAAGGCAACTTTTTTCGCCTTATAACCAGGTGTATCTACATTGGCGATATTATTGGAGATCGCTCGATTTTTTGCAGAAGAATAGTTTAAAGCATTCTCTAATGTGGTAAATGTGTTACTAAAAAGAGTCATCACTCTCACCTCTATTCGACAAATTTCTAAACTCACAAAAACAATTGTAAAAAAATTTATGCCCTAATGTCTATACAAAGTGGGTGTTTTTTTACAAAGGTATTACAAACACTCCAAAAGGATTAGGTAAATCATCCTTATTTATTGGATTTTGTTCCCACTTGTCGAAACATTTATCATAATGAACATTATTACATAACTTTTTGTCGAATAGTGTAAGAATATTGACGAATTTGAAAACACTATTAAAGATAGGTAAAATCGACTACAATGGAATCATCATAAATTCATAGAACAAAAGGAAACAAACCATAGGGCAAGCTTAAAGAATTTCCATACAAAAACACACCACTCAAACGAGTGGTGTGTTTTTAATTTGTTTGACCCAGATAATAATGGATTCTTCATTATTATAGTTGATTTGTCGATTGCCCAACGTCCTCCGGATCTGACGTCCAGATACTCCTATTATCCATTGGTTAAAAGAAGGGAGCGGGATGCCCTCTCCCCTATACGTTTTGCTTATCCTTTAGCAATTGCTGCTATTAATTTGCGCGAAGCTTTTGCAATTCCAGAAGGAAATTATTGTTCAACACTTTAATATACGTACCTTTCATACCTAGAGAACGAGATTCGATGACCCCTGCACTCTCCAATTTCCTTAGAGCATTTACGATTACAGACCTAGTGATACCTACACGATCTGCAATTTTACTTGCAACTAGTAACCCTTCATTACCTTCCAGCTCTTCGAAAATATGTTCAATGGCTTCCAATTCACTGTAGGACAGAGAGCTGATTGCCATCTGCACGACAGCTTTACTTCTAGCCTCTTGTTCAATTTCTTCTGTCTTTTCATGAAGGATTTCCATTCCGACAACTGTCGCTCCATACTCAGCTAAAAGCAGGTCATCCTCATTGAAGTTGCTATTCAAGCGACTGAGAATAAGTGTTCCGAGACGCTGGCCGCCACCGATGATCGGGACGATTGTCGTTAAACCATTTTCAAAGAGTTCACGGTTCTCGACTGGAAAAGCAGTATATTCACTGTCGATATCGATATCTGCAGTTGTTTCTTCGATTTTGAACAAGTTCTCCGTATATTCTTGTGGAAACTGTCGTTCTGATAACATCGCCTTCATTCGTTCGTTCTCGATTTCTTGATTGATAGCAAAGCCCAGCAGCTTTCCACGACGACTCAATACGAAAGTGTTCGCCTCGATTACGTCTCTAAGTGTTGCGGACATGTCGTTGAAATCCACAGATTTTCCTGTTGTCTTTTGCAGCATCGCATTGATTTTGCGTGCACGGTCTAATAATTTCATGTTCATTTCCTCCTTGATGATCATCCTATAAGATGAATCGGCTCAAATCTTTGTTCTTTACAATAGATGATAGTTTGCTGTCTACATATTGTGGAGTGATTTCAATGGTTTCCATCATCACGTCAGGTGCTTCGAAGGACAAATCCTCCAATAACTTTTCTAAAATTGTATGCAATCTACGCGCACCGATGTTATCTGTTTCCTGGTTCACTTCATGGGCTATTTCTGCGAGTCTAGTAATAGCATCGTCAGAAAATTCAACCTTTATACCTTCAATTTCAAGTAAAGCCTTATATTGTTTCAAAAGGGCATTCGAAGGTTCCGTCAAAATGCTCTTGAAGTCCGCTACACTCAATTTATTCAACTCGACACGAATCGGGAATCTCCCTTGCAATTCAGGGATTAAATCCGATGGTTTTGCCATATGGAAAGCGCCAGCAGCCAAAAACAAAATATGATCCGTAGCAACGGGACCGTATTTAGTGACTACCGTTGAACCTTCAACGATCGGAAGGATATCTCGTTGGACACCTTCACGGGATACGTTCGCCTGATTATCCCCTTTAGCGGCTACTTTATCAATTTCATCGATAAAGATCATCCCCGCTTGCTCTACTTTGGCGACCGCCTCTTGCCCAACTTCATCCATATCAACAAGTTTCCCTGCTTCTTCTTGTGTTAAAACCTTTCTTGCTTCAGAAACTGGGAGCTTTCTTTTCTTCTTCTTTTTTGGCATAAATTGACTGAACGCGTCCTGCATGTTCATTCCCATTTGTTCCATACCTGAACCTTGTAGCATATCAAACATGGAAGACTGTGATTCTTCGACATCGATGGTCACCATACGATCTTCCAATTCACCGAGATCCAATTGATGCCGGATTCGGCTTCTTTTAGTTTCGATTTCCGTTTCTTCCGCCTGCTCATCCGTATCATTTTCTTGCTGATTACTTTGATTGAATATCATTTCAAAAGGGTTCTTAAAGTTATTGGATTGCTTTTTCTTAGAAGGTACCAACAATTTAACGAGGCGTTTATTCGCTTGTTCTTCTGCGCGGTCTTTAACGGCTTCCATTTTTTCTTCTTTCACCATCCGCACAGACATTTCCACAAGGTCACGGACCATTGACTCTACGTCACGGCCGACATATCCGACTTCTGTGAACTTTGTAGCCTCTACTTTAACAAAAGGAGCTCCCACCAGCTTAGCTAACCTGCGAGCGATTTCTGTTTTTCCAACCCCAGTGGGCCCCATCATTAAAATATTTTTCGGTACAATTTCATCTTTCAAATGATCTGTCAGCTGCATCCTTCGATAACGATTACGGAGAGCGATAGCAACGGACCGTTTGGCACTGTCCTGGCCTATAATATACTGATCAAGTTTTTCTACAATTTGTTTAGGTGTTAAATTCAATGACATCAATGGTCCCCCTTAATCGAGAACTTCCAATATGATTTGGTCGTTAGTAAACACACAAATTTCCCCGGCTATTTCAAGAGCAGCTTTTGCTATTTGAGATGCCGATTGTTCTGGAGAATATCTTTTGAGAGCCCTTCCAGCACTCAAAGCAAAATTGCCTCCTGATCCGATAGCAAGTATGCCATCGTCCGGTTCTATTACTTCCCCAGTACCGGACACTAGAAACATGTTTTCTTTATCCATCACAATCAGCATAGCTTCAAGTTTTCTTAAAACACGATCACTTCGCCATTCTTTCGCAAGTTCAACGGACGCTCTGGCTAGATTTCCATCGTAACTTTCCAACTTCCCTTCGAACTTCTCAAAAAGGGTGAAGGCATCTGCCACAGATCCTGCAAAACCGGCCAGCACCTCGTCATTAAAAAGTCTCCGCACCTTTCTTGCTTTGTGCTTCATGACCACCTGATTTCCTAATGTCACTTGTCCGTCTCCACTCATCGCACATTCACCGTTATGCTGCACAGCAAAAATTGTTGTCGCATGAAATTGTTGATCCATTACTTTCACCTCTTATTCGCTCTCGGATGGCTATTCATATAAACATTCCTCAGTCGATCCTTCGTTACGTGTGTGTATATTTGCGTGGAAGAAAGGTGTTCATGACCCAATAATTCCTGCACCGCTCGTAAATCGGCCCCTTCATTTAAAAGGTGTGTGGCAAAAGAATGCCTTAATTTATGAGGGTGGATATCAATGGTCAACGATGCTTTTTCCACCAACTTCTTTAAAATGAGACGGATTCCATCCGCAGTCAATGGCCCTCCCTTAGCATTTAAGAACAACTGTTGACTCGTTTCTGTTTTTTTAGAGGCAAGCTCCATCCTGCCCTGGTTAATATACGCGGTTAGTGCGTTAGAAGCAAACTGCCCCATTGGGACATACCTGTCTTTTCGGCCTTTTCCGTGGACTAGAACTGTATTCAACCCGAAGTCTATATCACCGACTTCCATCTTCACACATTCACTCACACGTACTCCCGTACCATATAGAAGTTCAATTAATGCCTGGTTTCTTTGACCAAGTGTCGTATTTAAATCACTGACTGTAAAAAGTTTCTCCATCTCTTCTTCATAAAAAAAGTCAGGTATGGGAGAATCTTCTTTCGGTAATGTCACATTGACAAACGGATTATGTTTCATAACATCTTCCCGCTCTAAAAAACGGAAAAAGCTTCTAAGGCTTGAGATCTTTCTTGATACCGTTCTTCTGGAATAATTGGCCTCATGCTGTTTCGACAAAAAGACACGGACAACGGAATATTCGCAGCTTTCAATCGTCACTCCTTCTCCGGAGAGAAAAGCAATAAATTCATCAAGATCTCTAGAATAGTGCTTCACAGTTAAAGGGGAAGCATTCTTTTCAATCTGCAAATACTCGATGAATGATTCTTTATAAGATTGCATGTCGTATCTATCACCTCACAAAGGCGTCTAAATTTTATCACAACATGTAAACGCGTAACAATGGATTTAATAAAAATGTAACAAAATTCTGAATTGTTTCCAACTATAAACAAATAATAAACCATTTTTGCTACTTTAGCCACAGATAAAGGTTTTAAGCACTAGTTGGTGTCAAGTATGTAGACTTACCAAAGCGTAATTATAGCGTCCATAAGAAGTAGTGTCAATCAAAACACCAATTCCCCATAAATAACCTCTCTAACCATAGACACTAAACTTCGAGACTTTGGTATCAGGTAATGGTGGTTAGGAGGAATCCGAGAAGGCTCACCGCGCTCCCGCGGAAGCGACTTGTTCCCGACCGCCCCTAAATCTGCGCGAAAATCCTGATTTAATACTCGGGATTTTCTCAATCTTCTTTAAATAGAAGAGCCTACAACTATAAGGATAGTCATAGGCTCTTTGAATTATAACAAGATTATGATTGTGGCTCTTCTTTGTAGTCACAGTTCGTACATTGTATTTGTGTGCCTTTTTTCGATTTCTTTTCAATAAGCAGAGACTCACATTTCGGGCAAGGTCTACTGATTGGTTTATCCCATGAAATAAAGTCACACTCAGGATAGTTTTCACATCCGAAAAATTTCCGATTCTTTTTACTTTTACGTTCTACCACTTCTCCATCTTTACACTTCGGACAAGTAACTCCGATTTTTTTGAGGATCGGTTTTGTATTCCGACAATCTGGAAAGTTGGAACATGCTAAAAATTTACCATAACGGCCCATTTTGTAGACCAATTCGTGTCCACATTTTTCACAATCGATACCCGCTGGCTCATCTTTGATTTCCACTTCTTCCATCTCTTTTTCCGCTTTTTCCAAACGGGGCTGGAATCCCTGATAAAATTGATTGATGATATTTACCCAATCTTCTTTCCCATCTTCAATGGCGTCAAGGTCATCTTCCATTCCTTTAGTGAAGTCTGCATCAATGATTTCAGGAAAATATTCTTTCAGTGCCTCCAGAACAATCTCCCCGAGTTCCGTCGGTACGAAACGTTTATTGTCGAGGGCTACATACCCTCGCCGTTGAATCGTATCCAATGTAGGCGCATAAGTAGACGGGCGACCTATGCCCAGTTCTTCCAGAGTTTTTACTAAACGGGCTTCCGTATAGCGTGGAGGTGGCTGTGTGAAGTGCTGGTTTGGTTTGATTTCCTGGGCTTTTACCGTCATCCCTTCTTCTAAGTGAGGGAGCAGTTTGTCTTTTTCTTTTTTGTTATCATCTCGTCCTTCCACATAAACCTTCATAAACCCTTTGAATTTAACTTCCGATCCAGTTGCTCTGAATTCCACACCTTCATTATACAGGTGAACAGTCATTGTATCGAGAATCGCCGGAGCCATTTGACTGGCAATAAAACGGTCCCAAATCAATTTATAAAGGCGATATTGGTCACGGGATAAAATACTTTTCATTGCTTTCGGATCCCGATCCGCACCTGTTGGACGGATAGCTTCGTGAGCGTCCTGAGCTCCTTCTTGTTTTTTAGGTGATTTACTATATCCCAGATACTCTTTACCGAAGTTTTCTTCCACATACTGTTTAGCATCAGCTTTAGCAGAATTAGACAACCTCGTTGAGTCTGTACGCATATACGTAATTAGACCGGTTGTTCCCTGCTTTCCACCAAGGTCGATCCCTTCGTATAATTGCTGTGCAATCATCATTGTTTTCTTAGCACGGAAGTTCAATTTACGTGCCGCTTCCTGTTGTAAGGAAGATGTTGTAAATGGAAGGGAAGGATTTCTTTTCCGTTCTCTTTTGTTTACCTTCTCAACGGAAAAGTCGTCCCCTTTCATCTGGTTTTGAATCTTTTCTACATCTTCTTGCTTTTTTAATTCTTGCTTCTTGCCGTCCACTCCATAAAAAGAACCTTCAAAATTCTCTTTATCTTTTAAGAAATCAGCTTCAATCGTCCAGTATTCTTCTGGTTCGAAATTTTTGATTTCATTCTCTCGGTCGATGATTATTTTAACTGCTACGGATTGCACACGACCTGCACTCAGTCCTTTTTTAACCTTTTTCCAAAGAATCGGACTGATGTTATACCCAACAAGACGGTCCAATACTCGGCGTGCTTGCTGTGCATCGACAAGGTCCGAGTTGATACTACGAGGATTTTTGAAAGAATCTTTAATTGCTTCTTTTGTTATTTCGTTGAAAACAACCCGACATTCAGACTGATCATCAATATCAAGGCTGTAAGCTAAATGCCAGGCGATCGCTTCCCCTTCACGGTCGGGGTCGGCTGCAAGATAGACTTTTTTGGCCTTTTTAGCTGCCGTTTTTAAATCCTTTAAAACGGGACCTTTCCCGCGAATGGTAATATATTTTGGATTGAATTCATTCTCTACGTCCACGCCCATTTGACTTTTCGGCAAGTCCCGGACATGTCCTAAAGAAGCTTTCACTTTATATTTCTTTCCTAAGTATCGTTCAATGGTTTTAGCTTTTGCAGGTGATTCCACTATTACAAGATAATCTGCCATATAGGTTCCTCCCATAGAGGTGTTTTCATTTCTCTATATTTTCATAAAATAAATCTTCCCTATTATTAAATATAATGAAACCGTTTGTCAAACATACTTTTTTCTAAAAAGTCTCAAAATAGGTTTCATATTACTCTTGACTTTAACACCATTGTGAAGAATTATTCAAATTATTTTATCCAATCTTCCACAATATCATGGTACGTATGGACAAGTTTTGCGCCCTCATTAATCATTTTATGACATCCTTCACTTGTCATGCTTCCTGCTGGTCCTGGGAGAGCATAAACATCTCTCCCCTGTTCTAATGCCTGGTCTACAGTTATCAACGTCCCACTCTTCAACCGTGCTTCAATGACAAATGTTGAGGGGGTCAATCCGGAGATAATTCGGTTCCGTTCAGGAAAATGATATTTTTTTGCAGGACGGTCTGGCGGGTATTCACTGATGACCAAATGTTCCCTTATCATCTGTTTGTATAATCCCAGATCATTTCTCGGATATATATGATAAAATCCTGAACCCAGGACAGCTATGGTTTTTCCTTGCTGCTCTGTCGCTAATCTATGCGCATACTGGTCAATCCCTATCGCCATCCCACTAACAATAGTAAAGCCACTTCTAATGAGAGGAATCAAGACGTTTCTCATAGATGGAAATGCATAGGAAGAAGGGTTTCGTGTCCCCACTACGCTAATAGAAAGCGGTGACTGTAAAATGGTGCTGTCTCCCTGGATATAGAGTACAAGCGGTGGATCAGGGATGGACCGTAAATTCATAGGAAAATCTTCATCAAACCATGTAAAAATGGAAAAATCACTTTCAAACTTGTCGAGTTTCTTCATTATATTATGGTCTTTTATATGACCAAGAATGGACTTCGCTCGTTGGTAAGGAATCGCTAATTGTCGGGATAGTTCATCGGTAGAAATAGAAAAGGGAAAAAGCAAAGAGGGATCAATCTTTAGAATCCTCTTAAGGAGGGGTCTCGTCATATGAGGGGAATCATAGAGAAGTAAAAGTCGTTTTCTTCGGTTTTCCATCATGCACCTCTTTTCCATAATTCAGAGACCGTACCTAAGCGATACGGTCTCTGTTTCATTTCCTGATTAGTGTGTTTTGCACTTTTCAAAAAGGTTTTCGTCTTTCAAAACCTGAATAAGCGTTTCACCCATAACAGATGGGGTTTCTGCTACTTGAATCCCACATTCGTTCATGATACGAATCTTTTCATCCGCTGTCCCTTTACCACCAGAAATGATAGCACCAGCGTGACCCATACGTTTTCCTGGCGGCGCTGTACGACCTCCGATGAAGCCGACAACAGGTTTATTCATGTTCGCTTTCACCCATTCAGCAGCTTCTTCTTCAGCTGTACCGCCAATCTCACCAATCATAATGACCGCTTCCGTATCCGGGTCATCATTGAAGTCTTTCAGCACATCTATGAAATCGGTTCCATTGACAGGATCTCCCCCGATTCCAACAGCTGTAGATTGACCAATTCCTGCTTCAGAAAGCTGATGGACCGCTTCGTATGTCAAAGTACCAGAACGAGAAACGACTCCTACATGGCCTTTCTTATGAATGTATCCAGGCATAATGCCGATCTTACACTCATCCGGAGTGATGACTCCTGGGCAGTTTGGTCCCACAAGACGCGTTCTCTTACCTTCCATGTATCGTTTTACCTTGACCATGTCAAAGACTGGAATATGCTCTGTAATACAAATAGCAAGATCCATTTCAGCATCTGTAGCCTCCATGATTGCGTCTGCTGCAAATGGAGCAGGTACATAAATGACAGAGGCATTTTCCCCGGTCTTTTCAACAGCCTCTGAAACGGTGTCGAAAACTGGAATGCCTTCCACTTCTGTACCGCCTTTACCTGGAGTGACACCACCTACGATTTGAGTACCGTATTCAACCATTTGCTTCGTGTGGAATAATGCCGTTGATCCTGTAATCCCTTGAACAATGACTTTTGTGTTCTTATCAATATATACACTCATCTGATTTCCCCGCCTTTCCTACTTGACTAGTTCAACGATTTTTTGTGCGCCTTCTGCCATCGAATCAGCAGATGTAATGTTCAAACCGGATTCATCGAGTATTTTCTTACCAGCATCCACGTTCGTACCTTCTAAACGGACCACTAACGGTAGTGTCAAACCGATTTGTTTTGTCGCTTCTACGACACCTTCTGCGATCACATCACACTTCATGATGCCGCCGAAAATGTTCACGAAAATCCCTTTGACATTTTCATCAGAAAGGATGATTTTGAATGCTTCTGTTACTTTTTCAGTAGTAGCACCGCCACCAACATCAAGGAAGTTAGCAGGATCCCCGCTATAGTGCTTGATCGTATCCATTGTTGCCATAGCTAGTCCAGCACCGTTTACCATACATCCAATGTTTCCATCCAGTGCAATATAGCTTAGGTCATACTTAGAAGCTTCTACTTCTTTCGGATCTTCTTCTTCAAGGTCGCGAAGCTCGGCAATATCCTTTTGACGGAACAATGCGTTGTCATCGAAGTTCAGCTTCGAATCAAGTGCAAGCACGCCACCATCCCCAGTCGTTACTAATGGGTTGATTTCCGCTACGGAACAATCCTTTTGGACAAATACTTCGTATAACCCAAGCATGAATTTAACTGCTTTTCCTAGTGATTCTTTAGGAATATTGATGTTAAAAGCAAGTCGACGTGCCTGGAATGGTGTTAGACCCGTTACTGGGTCAATGACTTCTTTGAAAATTTTCTCCGGAGTCTTCTCCGCTACTTCCTCGATTTCTGTACCGCCTTCTTCTGACGCCATCATAGTCACACGGCTTGTCGCACGGTCCAGAACAAGACCAACATAATATTCGCTCTTAATATCGCAACCTTCTTCAATAAGTAAGCGCTTTACTTCTTTGCCTTCTGGTCCAGTCTGATGGGTTACAAGTGTTTTCCCTAGTATTTCGTCAGCGTATGTACGCACCTCATCAAGATTTTTAGCGATCTTGACTCCACCGGCTTTCCCACGTCCGCCTGCATGGATCTGAGCTTTGACGACTGTGACATCGCTACCTAATTTCTTGGCTGCTTCTACAGCTTCATCTACGGTATATGCCACGTGTCCATTTGGCACAGATACGCCAAAATCACGCATGATTTCTTTTCCTTGATACTCGTGAATGTTCATGTTTCATCCTCCCATCAATTTTCACTGCAAGTACATTGTATAAAAAAACGCTATCAATTGTCCATACTAAGCTAGATATCTGTCGAAAAATTCAATAGATTCACAGGTATATTATTATGTAAACGGACTTTTATACTAGTTTTCCAGTCATATCTTATCTTATAGAAGTTAAGATATTTATCATCACGGAAAAAACACTCTGCTTCGCGCTATACAGAGTGTTAGTAATCACCTTACACAGGAAGGCCACCTATGTTGTCGAAATATGGACGTCCTGGATGCTGCCTGGTATGTTTAGTGTTTATTTTGAATGGTTGATATCAGTTGGTTCAGCCATAATCCAGTAAGGAAGCATAGGATCCAGGAAAAGTCGACAATAAGGGCATTCATCCGATTTTATTAAAAAGAAGGTATATTAGGATTTCTCTTGAGTTTGATCTACTTTATATATAAAAGCAAAAACTTCTGCTACCACGTGGTAAAGTTCCTCCGGTATCTGTTCATTAATGTTCAGTTCTGAAAGAAGTTCTACTAAAGAGGCATCTTCTTGGACAGGGATTCGATGATCCTTTGCTGCTTGTAAAATATTTTCAGCAATATACCCTTTACCTTTAGCCACAACTTCGGGAGCTGATTTTTCAGATTGATAGCTTAATGCGATTGCTTCTCTTCTATTTTCGTTCATATACGGATATCCACCCCATTAATAGTTGCTTCCCTCTCGTTTACTGCCGGACTATGCTCTTGATTTTTCTTTTTCATAGGTGATGTCCGGACGGAAGTAAGCTCATAACCAATTTTATCAAGCCCTTCATCCAATGAGGACTTGTATGGTTCGAAAAGTTTCTCCAAATGGGTATGATCATTGAAAATATGGACGGACACACGACGATCTATGATATTCATATCAATCACTGTCTCTTTTAAATGGGAAAGTTCCAAATAAAATAAGATATGACAAAAGTCGGGATCAATGTCACCATCCTTGGACTTACGACCTTCCATATTCATTTCCACATCACTCAAAGCCCCGATAATTCCCCCTGGCAATTGAATAGAAAGCTGTAGCGATTGGGCGTCTTCAGAATGAGAAGCTAATTGAATACCGTTGATATATTGAAGTAATCGTTTTGCTGTTTCTGGTCGGATTTCCGATGAGTCAGAAAGTGTCTGCAAAAGGAAGGTTTTTATGGAATTCTCTTGATCGATCGTATGTTTCCCCTCTTTAATTGCTGATAAATACCTCTTCTCATCACTATATCCTGGTAAATCCATCAGCGCTTTGAGTTGATGGAGGATGCGGTCTTTATCCGGGATGCTCACCAAATCACTCGTATGGCCTAACCATTCGACTAAGGCACGCATTTGATCTGACGATACTTGTTGCTGCATAAGCGCTCGAACATTATGTAACAGTGACTGGAGGTCACCCTTCGATAAATTGGCAATAGTATCATTTTTCATAGGGGTATGCAGATTTTCCGAAGCATTTCTTATCATTCTTTTTGTATCCGCATCCAGCTGAGGAAAGGTCTTATCAATAATCTTACGTGACACTAGATGGTCGAATTGCCCCATCCATTGAGAGCGTAAACGATCAGAAAGAGTACTCATGCCTGCTTCCATATTATTTGATTTGAGATGGTTGATCACTTTTTCAGTTGTGTAGATCCACTGCTGTACAGATTGCCTGTCCGTAGCAGTAAGAGGTATTTGCTTTTGGAACAAATCTTTCAATAACGCAGCGACTTTCTCTAAGGGTACAGGAAAAGAAGCCTTATTCATAGCGGTTTGGTTTCCTTCTTTATTTCCCGTGCTCCAATTTTTTTGAAAGGTAGCATACGTTTCTTTTACATCTATAATGTTTGCCTGCTTGAAGAGGTCAAACGTCCGCTTATTTCCCGTAGTTATTTCATGGTCGAGTCGCAAAGTGGTCTGCTGGACGGAAGATGAGGGGGACTCTCCTTGCATTTGCTGTATCTTTGAAAGCAACCTATAACTTGCAGGGTCGGAAGTATGATTCAATTGCCTTTGAAACTCTGATAAAATTTGTGAAAAGCTTGTAGAGTGTTTCGTATACAAAGCCTGATAAATAGAAGGTTTTACAGGCATCCTTCTTTTCAACATAAATAGTAGGATCTCCCGTGAAACCGATTTGTTTTCCGAACTTTCAATAAAACGGAAAGCCTGCACCATTTCCTTCTTTTGAAATGGTGTATCAAGGGCGAGAATCTGCTTAAGAAAAGCCTTATTCTCTCTAGATGAATCTATACCAAGCTTTTGGAGCATGGCAGATAAATCTTTACCTTGCAATGGGAAAGCAGGAAGCGGAACGACTTTCAGCTCTATGGCCGGTTTTATATTCTCCACCTGAAAAAGATAAGAGGCCCCTTTGGCTACAGATTGATTTACATGAACTTTCACTTGTTCTTGACCAAATTTAATCAATGCTTCATTGCCTTTATCGACACTGATAACCTTGCCACGAAACATATGGCCTTTCTTAAGATTGTTCGCCGTAGAGTTCATCCCAGCTAAACGAGCTAACCCATTAATCAGGTGGTCCATTCTATCTGCCTCCCTTCTTGTTCTACACTCTCTCTTTTACTGGTGCAAAAGTCAACCGATGAACAGGTGAAACGCCATAGGAAGCTAGTGCATCTAAATGCGCCTTCGTTCCATACCCCTGGTTTCTGTTGAAGTGATACATAGGGTATTTTTCATGAATGTTGGCCATCATCCGATCTCTTGTCACTTTAGCGATTACACTCGCAGCAGCAATAGATACACTTCTTTGATCCCCTTTGACTAGACTTGTTTGTGTGCAGGACACTTTGTCCAGCTCCATTGCATCAATCAACAGGTGTTCCGGATTATTATGGAGAGAATCAACCGCCCTCTTCATTGCAAGTCTAGTTGCTCGATATATATTTAACTGGTCGATTTCTTCATTTGTAACAATGCCGACACCGCAGTCAGCATCCCGTTTAATTTGCTCAAAATAATTTTCTCGTTTATTTAATGAAAGCTTTTTAGAATCATCCAAACCCTCAAGGTAATAATCTTGTGGCAAAATAACAGCTGCAGCTACGACCGGACCTGCCAGTGGTCCTCGCCCCGCTTCATCTATGCCTGCTATATATGTTTTTCCATTTCTAAATTGATCACGCTCAAAACTCATCATTTCTTCATATTGTTGCTTTCTTTCCGCTTTTTTCTGCATTTCTGCCTCGTATCTCCTGATGAGTTGTTGGACCCCTTTTCGTTTATCAGCCCGATATTCTTGCAGTTCTTTCTTCGTCAGTGTGGAAGGATCGTTTAATTTTTTTTTCACTTCAGCAATTGTCAACTGCCCCATAGTTCTTTACACTCCGTTTCTTCTCTTATCGGTTCCCATAGTCCATGTTATAAGGTTTGCCAACCCTTTAAATATTTTTATTTTCCATGCTGGTAAAAAGTAAAATACTCTTCCTGTTCCCTATATGTAGTTAAAGGAGACAGGAAGCTGATTTGTCGAGGTAAGGTAAAGACCACTTCCATAGTAAAAATTTTCCAAAAACCAAAAAAGCGCAAAGGAGGAATCCACTTTGCGCCTTTTTGGTTCTTTTCATTTTTGAGGCAACAATCTACAGTTAAGCAACAGGGCCGCCATATTCATATTAAAGAGTCTGTTCTTATATAAGGGAGACTACTTAAAAATAAATTATTCGGTAGGTTGTTCAAAGCTGATGAGACCTAGTTTGCCTGATCGCAAATCTTGTAAAATGATATCTGCAACTTTGTCAAAATTCACTTGACCGCCACTTTCAAGACACCCACGCTTTCTGCCGATGACTTCAAAGTTCTCCATCATATCATCGACCCGACTCAATCCAAATCTTTCATCCAAAAGATACGGGTAGTAGGAATATAAATAATTCAGTACATAAGCAGCTACATCTTCTTTTGGTAGAATCTGATCTTTTATTGTACCGATCGCTGCTAGACGGTAGCCTACTTCTTCTTCTTCGAATTTTGGCCAAAGGATTCCCGGTGTGTCCAGAAGTTCAAATTCTTTTTTCACTTTAATCCATTGCTGCTTGGTGGTAACCCCTGGCTTGTCCCCTGTCTTAGCCATCTTTTTATTAGCGAGACGGTTGATTAGTGTCGACTTTCCGACATTTGGAATTCCTAAAATCATTGCTCTGGAAGCTCGAGGACGAATGCCCTTCGCTTTTTGTTTTTCCATTTTTTCTTTCCCTAATTCCTTCGCTTTTTGAATGACTTTCTGAACATCCTGCTTCTGGTTCGCCTCGATTGCAACAGAGAGGATACCCTGTTGTTTAAAATGTTCAATCCATTGATCTGTTATTACCGGGTCTGCCAAATCCTTTTTCATTAACACGATCATTTTCGGCTTTTCTTGCAGAATACCGTGGAGCATCGGATTCTGCGAAGAGAGCGGGGCTCGGGCGTCGACTAGCTCGATGACAAAATCCACGAGTTTAAGCTTCTCTGCGACCTCTCTTTTCGCTTTGGCCATATGGCCAGGAAACCATTGTATAGTCATGCTTTTCCTCCTAGTTGACGAGTTGTATCCGGTCTAATGGCCAATAGGAAACCACAGCTTCTCCTACCATCTGTTCTTGTGGAATCATGCCTAGCATCCGGCTATCTGTAGAGTTGTTACGGTTGTCACCTAGTACGAATAAATACCCTTCTGGAACTTCTTCAAATTCACCCGGGATATCTTCTTCCATCTTAAAATCGTCGGTCAGTGTCTGGTCACTGTTCAACTGTTGTTTACGCTCTTCGAGAAACGGTTCGTCTACCGGTTCTCCATTCACATAAAGCTGGTCATCTTCATAGGCAATATGATCGCCCGGCAGTCCGATCACTCTTTTTATGTAGTCTTTCCGTTCGGTAGCATGAAATACAACAACATCGAAACGATCAGGCGAACCAACAGAATAATTCAGTTTACTCACGATTAAATGGTCGCCACTCTGAAGCGTAGGTAACATCGAAGGTCCTTCCACAACTACAGGGGCGAACAAGAAGACTCTTACAATAACTGCTAAGGCACCAGCTATGAGAAATGCTTTGATCCAATCGAGCCATTGTTGTTTCATTCGTATCCCCACTTCCTTGCGTAAAGGAGTTTTGGAGCGGCAAAACCGAACAAGACGAGTCAAGTACAAGGCCTAACCATCCCTCGTACAAACGGTTTGCTGCCTGAAAATCCTTTATTCCTCTATCTAAATTGAGTAGAAAAAAGGAGCTTGACATAGCAAGCTCCTTTTCACTGAAATTACCTAACTTCTTTAATACGTGCAGCTTTACCGCGTAGGTTACGCAAGTAGTAAAGTTTCGCGCGACGTACTCTACCACGACGAGAACGTTCGATCTTAGCGATACGTGGTGAATGAACTGGGAATGTACGCTCTACACCTACACCGTAAGAGATCTTACGAACAGTAAATGTTTCGCTGATTCCACCGTTCTGGCGCTTGATGACAACACCTTCGAATACCTGGATACGCTCGCGTGTACCCTCGACAACCTTCACGTGTACCTTGACAGTATCACCAGGACGGAAGTCTGGATGGTCAGAACGAAGCTGTTCTTTTGTAATGTCATGAATCAATTGTTGCATGATTTTCACTCCTTTTTAACTAATGCTCTTGTCTTCTAAGAGGCAGCGGAACATCGTTTTCCACTTAAACCGTACGTTTAAGCACAAGATTAAATATACCATAATGACAAAAAAACATCAACAACCCTCAGCTATTTTTCCACTCTTCCAGCCAAGATTCCTCTTTAGCAGACAACTCTCTATCTTTCAAGAGATCCGGCCTTCTTTCAAAGGTTCGCTTAAGAGATTGATAATGCCTCCACTCCTCAATTTTAGCATGGTTTCCCGACAAAAGAACATCCGGCACCTGGTGTCCGCGGAAATCTGCAGGCCTCGTATAGTGAGGATGCTCCAGTAAACCATTGGAGAAAGAATCCATAGGAGCTGACTGAGCATTTCCGAGGACACCAGGAAGCAAACGAACAACTGAATCTATCACTACCATCGCTCCAAGCTCTCCACCAGTCAACACATAGTCACCGATAGAAATTTCATCTGTCACCAACTCCTGACGAATACGTTCGTCATACCCTTCGTAATGGCCGCAAATGAATACAAGATGATCTTCCTTGGATAATTCTTCTGCTTTTTGTTGAGAATAGGGTTCCCCCTGCGGACATAGGAGCACGACACGAGGCGGTTTGTCCGCTTTTTCTTTAATATCATGAATACTATCAAATATTGGCTGCGGCGAAAGCACAAGACCTGCCCCGCCACCATATGGATAGTCATCGACTTTATTATGTTTGTTTATTGTATAATCACGAAAGTTCACGTACTGATAAGAAAATGCATTTTGCTCCTGTGCACGTTTCATGATTGAATTTTGTAATACCCCATCAAACATTTCCGGAAAAAGTGTCAAAATATCAATATGCATTAGTCCAGCAGCCCCTCTATTGGATCGATGATGATCGTTTGCTCAGCAGGATCCACTTTTTTGACAACAGGCTCAATATAAGGAATGAGGAGATTTGACTTACCTTTTTGTTTCACAACCCATACATCATTCGCTCCAGGGGTCAGAATTTCCTTTACTTTGCCTAACTCTTCCCCAGATTCGAGATATACCGTACAACCAATGATTTCATGGAAATAAAATTCATGATCATCCAGCGTTTCCTGAGCTTCTTCTGAGACCATTAGTTTTCCATTCTTATATCGCTCCACATCATTAATCGAATCATGCTCTTCAAAGCTTATGAGATCGAATCCTTTATGAACCCGGTGACTACGGATGATCAAAGGTTTCGGATCTTCCTTATCATTTACCCAATACAAAAGCTGTCCAGGTTGGAAACGTTCATCAAAGTCTGTAATCCGGTGAACTTTCACTTCCCCTTTAATCCCATGTGTATTGATAATTTTCCCGACATTATATAACTGTTTATCCATGAATATTATTACCTCGCTCGTATGACTTTTCCATCTTTAATGACGATTTGACGTTCCTGAATAACATCATTCCAATAATCGCCCTCTTCGACGTTAATCAATGCTTCTACTTCGTCTGTTTCAATTTCGCTTTCATCAGGCAGGATGTCCAACTGTTTGCGTTGATATTCCAGCCATCGCAACTGATCTTTCCGACGTCCGATTTCCTTGGAAAAACGGCGCTCGACTTCTTGCTTGGAAACACCAGGTTTACGCTCCAGTTTCTTTTGTTCAAAAGCGAGTTGTCTACATTCCTGATCGAGCTGCTGACTTCGCTGCTCGAACTTTTCTCTTAAACGCGCACGGCTGGACTCTGTCAAAATTTCTTTGACTGGTACCTTTCTGATGATCTGCATCTTCGTCCGCTCCTCTATAACCATACGTTCGTTTCGCGCTATCGGTTTAATGGATGCCTGTACACAGGGCAGCCTTATTTGCTAATCCTGTTTATTAGAGGCATATAGTAAAAAAAGGGAAAAGGTTGCCCCTCTCCCTTTCTCACCAATAAAATTTGCTCTGTTACATAATATCCAAGTAAATTCTCTTCTCTGCATCAGAGCCTGCCGCATAGACGACAGTTCGAATCGCTTTCGCAATCCGCCCGTTCTTTCCAATCACTTTCCCGACATCATCCGGGTGGACAGAAAGATGATAAACCACTTTGTGATCTTCTTCATTCACGTCCACTTGGATGTCATCTGGATGATCGACAAGCGGAGTGACGATCGTTTCGATTAAGGCTTTCATGGAATCACCACTACTTTATTATTGGTTTTTCTTTTCGTGGAACTGCTTCATGATGCCTTCTTTTGAGAAAAGGTTACGAACCGTGTCGCTTGGCTTAGCGCCGTTAGACATCCAGTCGATCGCTTTGTCAGCGTCAAGCTTAACCTCAACAGGGTTAGCAACTGGGTTATATGTTCCAATTTGCTCGATGATACGTCCATCACGAGGAGAACGAGAATCAGCAACTACTACACGGTAAAATGGGTTACGTTTAGATCCCATACGTTTTAGGCGAATTTTTACTGCCATTTTTAACAACCTCCAAATTTCTTTAATGTTTCACACAGATTTAGATTTTAGCAGAACTTCAAGGGTGTGTAAAGGATTTTTCCATTACATAAAAGGAAATTTCATTCCTTTTCCTTTTTTCCCCTTCGTGTTGCTCATTTGTTTCATCATTTTCTTCATTTCTTCAAACTGTTTCAACAGTCGGTTAACTTCTGAAACAGAGGTGCCCGAACCTTTGGCTATACGTTTCTTACGACTCGCATTCATGAGGGAAGGGTCCTGTCGTTCGTTTTTAGTCATCGACTGGATGATCGCTTCCACATGGACAATTTGCTTGTCATCAAAAGAAACATTCTGAAGACCTTTCATCTTGTTGGCGCCAGGGATCATATTAAGGATCTCATCAAGGGGTCCCATGTTTTTCACTTGTTCCATCTGCTCGAGGAAATCCTCGAAGGTGAACGAAGCATTCCGCATCTTCGATTCAAGCTCTTTGGCTTGCTTTTCATCCACTTGGGTTTGTGCTTTCTCAATCAGTGTAAGCATGTCCCCCATGCCGAGAATTCTGGAAGCCATTCGCTCAGGGTGGAAGGTCTCGAGCTGGTCGAGTTTTTCACCCATACCGGCGAATTTAATCGGCTTCCCTGTAACAGCTTTAATGGATAAAGCGGCACCTCCACGAGTATCGCCATCCAGCTTCGTTAATAACACACCAGAAACGTCGAGCTGCTCGTCAAAACTTTCAGCAACAGTGACGGCATCCTGACCAGTCATGGCATCAACGACGAGGAAAATCTCATCAGGGTTTACGGCTTCTTTAATTCGTTGCAGCTCTCCCATCAACTCTCCATCGACATGTAAACGTCCGGCCGTATCAATCAGCACATAGTCATGATGCTCTTCTTTTGCTTTAGCAACTGCATTCGTTGCGATATCAACAGGATCGACGTCCGTACCTTCTTCATGGACAGGCATATCCAGTTGTTTTCCCAGCGTCTGAAGTTGTTGGATGGCAGCAGGCCGGTAGATGTCAGCTGCAGCCAGCAAAGGTTTTCTGTTGTAGCTTTTGCGTAACAAGTTGGCAAGTTTACCAGTAGTAGTCGTTTTACCAGCACCCTGGAGACCGACCATCATGATCACAGTCGGCGGACGTTTTGCGACAGCTATTTTACTTTCGTCTCCGCCCATCAAATCAGTCAATTCTTCTTTGACGACTTTAATGACTTGTTGTCCTGGAGTCAAGCTCTCCATAACCTCTTGTCCGACGGCGCGTTCCCGGACACGCTTGACAAAATCTTTGACCACTTTAAAGTTTACATCGGCCTCGAGGAGGGCGAGACGGACTTCACGGGTCATCTCTTTTACGTCTTGTTCGGTTACCTTCCCTTTGCCCTTGATTTTCTTGATCGTTTCCTGCAAACGGTCGGATAAACCTTCAAATGCCATCGAAGAAACCCTCCTATTCTAATTCTTGTAATTGATGCAGCCAATCTTGGAACAGTTCCGGAAGTCGACCTTTATCATACTCTGCTTCCATCTCTTTTATCACCTGTTGGCGCTTTTTGAACTTCTCATATAAATGAAGCTTTTTTTCATATTCTTCAAGCATCGTCTCTGTTCGGCGAATGTTATCGTAAACCGCTTGACGTGAGACATCAAAGGTTTCTGATATTTCACCAAGAGAATAATCTTCAAGATAATATAACTCCATGTAATTTCTCTGCTTGGGAGTCAACAACGATTGATAGAAATCGAATAGGTAATTGATTCGTGTCGTTTTTTCAAGCACGCTTGAAGCACTCCTTGTTAAGTGAAATACCTTTACACATAAATACTAACGGAACATGTCCTAACATGTCAAGACTTAAACCGTTTCTTCTTCCTCATACTCATCTATCATGTCTGCAAATAAACCATAAACAAAGGCATGAGCATCAAAAGTTTCTAAATCTGTCACTTTTTCACCAAGTCCGACAAGTTTCACAGGAATATCCAGCTCATTTCGGATCGCAAGGACAATACCACCTTTTGCTGTCCCGTCCAGTTTAGATAGAACGATTCCTGAAACATCGGTCGCTTCAGAGAATGTCTTCGCCTGACTCATCGCATTTTGCCCAGTAGTGGCGTCCAATACAAGGAGTACTTCATGGGGGGCTCCTGGCACTTCACGCTCAATGACACGCTTGACTTTTGTAAGCTCATTCATCAAGTTCACTTTGTTTTGCAAGCGGCCGGCAGTGTCACAGATAAGCACATCCGCTTTTTTAGATTTAGCGGATTGGATTCCATCATAGATGACAGCAGCAGGATCACTTCCTTCATTATGTTTCGTGACGTTGACCCCGACTCGGTTGCCCCACTCTTCCAGTTGTTCAATAGCCCCGGCTCTAAACGTATCACCCGCTGCTAAGGTCACGTTCTTCCCTTCAGATTTCAGCCTATGAGCAAGCTTTCCGATCGTTGTTGTCTTACCGACACCATTCACTCCGACAAACAAATAAATCGTCAAGCCATCAGGGTTTTCATTCAACCCTTCAATCTCCTCAGCCTCATCGTCACCATAGTAAATTTCAACGAGCTTTTCTGAAATGATTTCTTTTACTTTTTGAGTGTCCTGAACATTTCTGCGTTTGACTTCCATTTCTAACTCTTCGATCATTTCCATAACTGTTGTGACACCCACATCAGCGGAAATCAGAACTTCTTCAAGTTCTTCAAAAAAGTCCTCATCAACGGTGCGGTAGCGAGCGACAAGGTCATTAATTTTACTAGAAAAAGAGTTACGAGTTTTAGCGAGGCCCATTTTAAACTTGGCAGCGATAGAGGTACGATCCTCTTCCTCCTCCGCTTTTACACTTTCTTCTTCGTCTTCCGTCGTATCCTCTTCTATTTCTTCCTCGGAAGCTTCTTCTGAAGTTTGTTCCTCATCATCAAAGTCGTCTATAACTTCTGAAACTTTTTCTTCTTCATCAACTTCTGTTTCTCCGTCGAGTGAACCATCTTCCTCTGTAACATCTTCCTCTACAACATCTTCTGATGCTTCTTCCTGATGCTGGTCATTCTTTTCTTCTTCAGCATCCGGACCTTTTACGAACTTATCTTTTAATTTCTTAAAAAAACTCATCCTACCATCCTTTCTAGGCTTCCAGTAATTCCGGCGTTTCTTCCAATCGAACAGACACAAGTTTAGACACGCCTGACTCCTGCATCGTGACTCCGTATAAGACATCGGACTCTTCCATCGTGCCTTTCCTATGGGTAATAACGATAAATTGTGTTCTTTCACTGAATTCTTTTAAGAACTTAGCAAAACGATCAACGTTCGCTTCATCCAGCGCCGCCTCCACTTCATCCAAGACGCAAAACGGTACAGGACGGACGCGCAAGATGGAAAACAATAAGGCAATAGCCGTTAAGGCTCTTTCTCCTCCTGATAACAAGCTCATGTTTTGAAGTTTTTTTCCTGGTGGCTGTGCGACTATATCCACACCGGTTTCCAGCATATCGGTTGGATCCGTTAGTTGCAGATCTGCACTTCCCCCTCCAAATAACGTCCGGAAAACTTCACTGAATTCTGAACGGATTTTTGTAAACGTATCCTCGAACTTCCGTTTCATTTCTCCGTCCATTTCATCAATCACAGAATGCAGCGTTTGCTTCGCTTCTAATAAGTCTTCCTGTTGCCCTTTGAGGAATTCATATCTTTCCTTGATGCGGTCGAATTCCTCGATGGCTCCTAAATTGACAGTCCCAAGCTCTTCAATGGAGCGTTTTATGAGTTTGACTCTTGTCGACGCAGCCTCTACATCCTCCACTTCCACATAGTCGCGTTTAGCCTTTTCAAATGTGATGACATACTCCTCCTGTAAGTAAGTGAGCATATTTTCGAGTTCCACATCTAAACGATTGGCTTTCACTTCTTTTTGCTGAATGTCCTGAACATAATTTTGGTGACTGCGCTGCACTTCTTTCAGTGACTGCTCAACTTGCTGAATTTCTTCTCCTTTTTGATGACGCTCTTCTCTCACCTCTTTAATCTTAATGGAGATCTTCTCTTTTTCGTCTCTTGTTTCTTCAATTTGAACAGAAACCTCTTCTTCTGTTTGGTTCGAGTCTGCCACTTCCATCAACTGTTCGTAGGAAGCACGGTTACCCCTTAGCTCCTGCTCGATGAGATCCTTCTCCTGTTGATAACGATCTACTTTTTCCTGTTGATTGTTAACGGCTGATTCTTGTTCTGCCAGTTGAATTTGAAGCTTTTGTTTGCGGTCTAGCAATTTGGCTTCATCTTCTTTTTGCTGTTCTTTTGTCACTGTCAGTTCTTCAATTTTCTGTTGAATGACTTCGAGTTCACTTTCTACAGTGGTTAACGTTTCATCCAATTCTTTCAATTGCTTATCTGCTTGATGGGTATCTTGATTGTATTGTTCCTGGTCCTGGTCGAACAATTGCAGTTGATCATTAAGGTGATCAAGTTTCACTTGTAATTCCCGCTGATCGGACTGTTTTTCATACTCATCCTGTTTCATCTTGGAAAGTTTCAAACTCCACTGTTCTTTTTCTTTTTCCTGCTCTGCCAGCGTCTCTTTGAGTTGTTTCACTTTATTTTCAACATCTAATGCTTTCGTATCGAACTCCACAATCTTTTCACTTAACTCCTGAAGTTCCTTTTCTCTAGTAAACAACGATTGCTTGGATTGTTTCTTCGCCCCCCCGGACATGGATCCTCCTGGATTTACCACATCTCCTTCAAGCGTAACAATCCGGTATTTCCGATTTAAAAAGTTGGCCAGACTATTCGCGCTTTCCAAATCTTTTGCAATAACAATATGTCCAAGTAAATGTTCGATCGCCCGTTTATAAGCCTGGTCATAGCCAATCAAATCTGCAGCAACACCGACAAACCCATTTTGTTGGGCTAAGGAAGAAGCACCATGTACACTGCGAGGCTGGATGGAAGTCAAGGGGAGGAAAGTGGCCCGGCCTTTATTGTTGCTCTTCAACCAATGAATGGCTTGTCTCCCGGTCCGTTCATCTTCCACAACGATATGCTGAGCTTGCGCCCCCAGAGCAGTTTCAATCGCAGTTATTAGATTGGATGGTATGTCAATCAACTCGAGCACAGCACCGTTGATTCCTTTGACCTCCCCTTTTTGGGCGGCTTTCAGTACTTCACGGACACCGTGGAAATATCCAGAAAAATCTTCTTTCATATCTTCCAGCATTTCTTTCTTTGAGCGCATCTTCTCTAAATATTGATAGCCTTTGTAAAGCTTTTCCTGCCATTCCTGATATGTTTTTTTATTGTTTTCCAGTTTGGCATTCAGTTCTCTTACTTGTTCTTCCAGTTCCTTACGTTCACGTGTAATTTGATCCAATTCTGTGGTAGTCACACGCAGTGTTTCTTCTAACTGTTCACGCTCACTTCTTAAATCTTTAAATTTATCAACCTGCACACCTTTTTTAGAGTGAATCTGACTCAATTGTTTTTCAAGTAACTGCCTTTCATTCCGCTTGGCAGCTTGCTTGTTCAAAAGCTCGATATACTCACTCTTCAAATCCTCAATTTGTTCCTCAATCAGATGTATATCCTGGTTTAACGCCTTGGTCGTCTGATTGAGTTCACGCTTAGTTTCTTGTTTTTGTTGTTTCGTTTCTTGTAATTTCTTCGACTCTTCCCCTGCTATGGATTTTATACTTAAAAGTTTTTCAGAGAGGTCTTCATAAGCTTCTTCTAACTTTGATTTATTTTCTTCAAAGTGCTTATGCCTCTCTTGCATCAATTGTTTCTTACCTTCCAGGCTTTCCAGTTCTCTCGTTAAGTCGAGCAATTTCCCCTGGAGGTTTTCTAATGATTCGTCAAGGGCTTTCACTTCCTTACGTTGTTTCGTTAGTAAGGATTCTTTCTCATCAATTTTTAAAACCAATTCACTTTCTTGTTTTTTTATATGATCGAGTTCTTTTAGGATCCTTTGCCAATCTCCATGCACTTGTTCTATTTGCGTAATCAACAAAGAAATTTCGATATTTTTCAGTTCTTCTTTTTTCTCTAAGTAATCTTTCGCAACAGCCGCCTGCTCTTTCAGTGGCTCAAGCTGACCGTCGATTTCATAAATGATATCCTCTACACGGTTCAAGTTTTCCTGGGTTTCGGATAACTTATATTCTGCTTTTTTCTTCCGCTGTTTATATTTAAGAACGCCTGCTGCTTCTTCAAAAATGGAGCGCCGTTCTTCTGCTTTTGAACTTAATATTTCTTCGACTTTTCCCTGGCTGATGATAGAAAAAGCTTCTCTTCCAAGCCCTGAGTCCATAAACAAATCGACGATATCTTTCAAACGGCATGTCTGATTGTTAATATAAAACTCACTCTCACCAGAACGGTAGACTCTTCTCGTGACACTCACTTCTTGATAGTCCAGCGGCAACTTCCTGTCGGTATTATCAAGGGTCAGCGTTACTTCAGCCCTATTCAACGGGGCGCGACTTTCACTTCCTGCAAAAATTATATCTTCCATTTTACTGCCACGCAGTGATCGTGCCGACTGTTCTCCCAACACCCAGCGAATGGCATCTGTTATATTACTTTTTCCGCTACCGTTCGGACCGACGACAGATGTAACACCCGATACAAAATCAACCGTCACCCGTTCGGCAAATGATTTAAAACCTATCGTATCTAACTGTTTGAGGAACATAGTCATCCTCCTGTTTTTTCACAAATCTTTCATTCACTCAACTTATATATTTTATCATAAACATCTATGCTACGGTAGTTTGTCAAGCTTCTTTTCTATCCACACAGGGTTTCATAATTCGCCAAAGTCCTTTATCATATGTAATAGCCTATACCATGATCTCTAGAGGAGGATCTATTTTGAGTTTACAAGAACCGAAGCAAGAAAACCTTGAAGTCATCATTAACGATATGGCGGAAAAACTACAAGTCGTCAACCGTTCCCTCATGGACCCGGATGATTATGATCTTAATAAGTATGAAGAAATTAAATCCCTCCATGATATTATCGAGATGAAGGGGCAATTGAGCGTTTCCGAAATCCAGGCTTTCGTTCAAGAACTTGGACAATACAGAAAATAAAACAACCAAAGCTACTACCCTAAAAAACCGTTCTGGCATCAAAACTGGCTGGAACGGTTTTTTAATTCTCTATTCTACTTCATCTACTTCCCATCCTAACTCAATACCCTCGGCGCGGAGTAGAAGTAAACCGTCAAAAAAAGCCCAGAGAAAACTCTGAGCTTTTCCTTCAAACAGCATTTTAATCATTGAAAACCTAAGTATTATAATGGTGCACCCTGATTTTTCAAGGCTTGTTGGGCCGCCTTCTGTTCAGCTTCCTTTTTTGTCCGTCCTACACCTATGCCCCCAAGTTCATTTTGTATATGGACATGGGCTATGAATTCACGGCTATGGGCCGGCCCTCTTTCTTCCACTATTTCATATTCGATTTTACTGTTCTTATCCCGCTGGATGAACTCTTGCAGCTGGCTCTTAAAATCCATCGCATGAGAAAAAGCACCTTTTTTCACTTTTGGATACACATACGTTTTTAAAAACTGTATGACTGCATCGTAACCCTGGTCAAGATAAAGTGCTCCGATGAACGCTTCAAAAACGTCCGCTAATAATGCTGGACGATTACGCCCTCCTGTCAGCTCTTCGCCTTTTCCTAGTAAAATCAGGTCTTGGAAATTCAGCTCATTGGCAAATTCCACCAAAGATACTTCACAAACGATCGATGCCCTGAACTTGGTAAGCTCTCCTTCTGCCATATTTGGAAACTCACGATATAAATATTGAGAGACTCCCAGTTCAAGCACAGCGTCCCCAAGGAATTCCAGACGCTCATTATCTTCCCGATCGGTTTTCCGATGCTCATTCACATAAGATGAATGGGTGAAAGCCTGTTCCAGTAACGAGATATTATTGAATTGTACATTTATTTTCTTCTGGAAACTGGAAAAATCATCCATAAATCACCGTGTCCTTTGCTATGAATTTCTTTTTTAATATAGGAAACGCTGCCCGTATTCATACGGACAGCAATTCCTTTTTTACGACTGACTGCTTATGTAATTCACAGCGTCGCCTACTGTATTGATTTTTTCAGCTTCTTCATCAGAAATTTCCATATCAAACTCATCTTCAAGCTCCATTACAAGCTCTACTACATCAAGAGAGTCTGCTTCTAGATCTTCTTTGAAGGAAGCTTCCATAGTTACTTTAGACTCATCAACGTCAAGACGATCGACGATGATCTGTTTAACTCGATCAAATGTTTCTGCCATTGTAACCTCACCTCCCTTCAGTAATTATAGTAAATTTCTTAGAGAAAAACCATAGTGATTTTACATTACCATTCCGCCATCAACATGAAGTGTCTGGCCTGTCATGTAAGCTGCATCCTCGGAAGCAAGAAAACGCGCCACCCGCGCTACATCCTGCCCCTCTCCAAGGCGTTTTAACGGAATGAGAGCCATCATCTGTTCTCTTTGCTCATCTGTGAGGGCATCCGTCATATCTGTAGCGATATAACCTGGCGCTACAGCATTCACATGAATATTCTTCGCTGCTAATTCTTTGGCATTGGACTTGGTCATTCCAATCACGCCCGCTTTTGCTGCTACATAGTTTGCCTGACCAGGGTTTCCTGATACTCCTACGATGGAAGCAACATTGATAATTCTCCCGTATTTCTGTTTCATCATTTGGCGTGTAACCCCTTTAGTACATAGGAAAACGCCTTTCAGGTTCGTATCGATAACAGAATCGAATTCTTCTTCTTTCATTCTCATCAATAAGTTATCTTTTGTAATCCCAGCGTTGTTCACAAGGATATCCAGACGGCCGAACTCATCCACAACGGTTTTAACCATCTGTTTTACATCGGCCTCGACAGCAACATTCGCCTGGATTTTAATTGCTATGCCGCCCTGGTCTTTAATTTCCTGTACGACCGCTTCTGCTTTATCTTCGCTGCCAGCGTAATTGACCGCGACTTTCGCGCCTTGTGCCGCAAGTTCTAAAGCGATGGCGCGGCCTATTCCGCGTGATGCTCCTGTTACTAGAGCGACTTGATCTTGTAGCATTAAGACTCCTCCTTGTACCAATCAATGAATGCTTGTAATGAATCTGGGTCCTGGACATTGAATGTTTTCATTCGACGTTTTACTTTTCTAACAAGGCCTGTTAAAACTTTACCCTGGCCGACTTCTACAATTGCATCGACATCCTCTTCGACAAATGCCTCCAGGATTTGTTGAAAGCGAACAGGAGAATAAAGCTGTTCAACCAGCAGTTTTTCGATTTCTTCGGCTTCTGTCACCGGAGCTGCGGTTACATTTGCAAACACAGGAATTTCTGCATCATGGATGCGAGTCTCTTCTAAGTGGTTAGCAAAATCATCACTCGCGGACTTCATCAACCGTGAATGGAACGGGCCACTTACATTCAAAGGAAGAACTCGTTTCGCTCCTGCTTCTGAAAGTTTTTCAGAGGCTTGTTCAACGCCTTCCTTTGTACCTGAAATAACAATTTGGCCAGGACAATTGATGTTAGCAAGATCCACAGCAGTATCTCCGTCAAAGAATCGCAACACTTCTTCAATTTCTTCTTCCGATAGACCTAGGACTGCAGCCATTGTCCCTTTCCCAGTAGGGTAAGCCTCTTCCATCAACTTTCCACGAACATGGACGAGTTGGACGGCTTCCATAGGAGTGAGAGCACCAGCAGCTACAAGGGCGGTGTATTCCCCTAAACTATGTCCAGCAGTCATTGCCGGAGCAATTCCTTCTTGTTGAAGCACTTGTTGTATAGCTACACTGTTTAAAAGCAGTGCCGGTTGTGCATTTTCTGTTCTTGTCAATTCCTCAGAAGGGCCTTCAAACATTAGTGTAGTCAACGAATACCCAAGAGCCTCATCTGCTTCATCAAACATTTGTTTCACGGAAGGATAGGCTTCATACATAGCCTGCCCCATTCCTACTTCCTGAGAACCTTGCCCAGGAAACACCCAAGCGATTCGCTTCATGATTCTTCCTCCTCTTTATTCATCTCATTTAAAGTCGATGATATGGTGTTTGTGACATCAAGTTCTATCATCTGACAAGCTTGACGGATAGCATTCAGCACCGCTCGTTCATTAGACGAACCATGTGCTTTGATGACCGGCGCAGATAATCCAAAAAGTCCTGCTCCTCCGTATTCACTGTAATCGAGTTGGTCTTTCAACTTTCGCAAGTCATTCTTCGCAAGACCTGCAGCTATTTTTGTTTTAAAATTACTCATGAACGTTTGCTTTATCATGGAAAACATAGTCATCGCTGTACCTTCGATCGTTTTAAGTGCTACATTTCCTGTGAAGCCATCCGTTACGACCACATCAGCAACACCCTCTAACAGATCGCGTGCTTCTACGTTACCAACAAAATTGATAGGAGCCGTTTGCATCAATTCAAATGCTTTCTTTGTAAGTTCACTCCCTTTACCGTCCTCTGTACCCACATTCAATAATCCAACCCTGGGTTTTTCGATATTGCGGACGTTTTCAGCATATATACTTCCGATGACTGCGTATTGCAATAAATGATCGGGTTTCGCATCCACATTGGCACCGACATCCAACATAAGAAACCCTTTGCCATCAGAGGTCGGCAGGGTTGGGCTGAGAGCAGGACGATCTACTCCTTGCATGCGTCCCACGACAAACAATCCGGCACTCATCAATGCGCCGGTATTTCCCGCAGAAATACAGCCATCGGCCCGTCCTTCTTTAACTTCATTGGCTGTCAACACCAGGGAGGACTGTTTTTTTCTCCTAACAGCATGGACTGGTTCGTCATCGGCCGTTATCGTTTCTGTAGTATGTAAGATGGATACGTTCGTCTGATTTTTTAAATGAGGTTTTATTTGGGCTTCGTCCCCCACTAAAGTAATCTCCAAACCCTTGATTGTGTCAGCAGCTTCCACAGCCCCTTTCACAATCGCTTCAGGAGCGTTGTCCCCACCCATTGCATCAATGGCTAACTTCATTGTCATTCCATCTCCTTCTATTGGTTCGAGCGATACATTTCAAATGAACCGGCAAAAACTTCTTCATTATCAACATAACTATGCACATTGACGAGAGTTCGTCCTTTTTCATCTTCCCCTTTGACCGTTGCTTTCGCGATGACACGCTCGCCTAGTTTAACGGGTCTGGAAAAATGAATCGTTGAGCGTGCAGTTAATGCTACATCGTCATTAATTAGAGCCACAGCAAGTGAATTGGCTTGTGCAAATAAGTGATGCCCTCTTGCTATATGGTTTCTTGAGAAAACATGTTCAGGCCGAATGTCTAAAATGGAAATAGCGCGATCATCCAATTCAAGATCGACGACTTCACCGATAATTTCCTCTACCGGCAGAGCCTTCACCGTATCATTCCATTCTTGTGTTGCGACCGACTTAATTCGTTCACGCAATTCAGGTATTCCTAATTCCATCCGGTCAAGCCTGATCGTTTGAATGCTGACCCCAAAAGATTTCGCCAATTGTTCGTCTGTGATGAAGGGGGTCTGGTCTATTTTCATTTTCAATTCTTCTTGACGTTCTTGTTTAGACTTTTTCACACAGATTCCACCGTTCATTTAATCATAAATTTCAGTTTATGACTAGGTACTAATAGTAATATATAATACCAATTCGATTTTCGCAAGGAAAGAAGAATCCCGAGTTGAAATTCCTTATTTATAATGTCTCCATTAAATCTCTTTATTAATTATTTCGTATAAGCTCCCTATTCTTGAACACCTAGTTTCGAGACATTTTATGAGTGGTTAGGTGCGGCGGGGAATGACTGAGGCCACTGAAAAACGCCTCCTAAAATAAGGAAAATGAAATAAAAGCATAAAAAAACCTCCAACTTTGGTAGAATTGAATTGACTAGAAACAAACACCAAATTGGAGGTTTTTATGATGCTCACTCAACATAGTCAAGTAAGCTTCTACACAGAATTATACACCAGAATCCCGGAAGATAACACCCTCCGAATTATACAAGATCATTTGGACTTCTCCTTTATCAATAATCTCCTTAAAAATTCTTATTCTCTTTATTATGGAAGGCCTTCGAAAGAACCTGAAATGATGGTTAAGCTTCTAATCCTCAAGAAATTCTACGGCCATTCCGATGAGAGTGTG
>NZ_FOSB01000023.1 GCF_900114165.1 Halobacillus dabanensis | reverse complement strand
CTAAAGAAGGCGATATTAAGTTAATACCTTTATAAATCTCGAAATCGAGTCTTCAAGAAACGGGGGCAATTGTTCAATAGAGCATTACCCCTTTCTTACATAAGTAAAGGCAATATCGTTGTGCTAAAATATTTTATTCAAGAACTTATATGGAGGAACATTATGAAAATAACTCAACAATGGAATCAAGAAGACAGTAATTATATTCGTAAAAAGGTAATTGAACACAATCTTTCTAAATTACCAGATGAAGTAAAACACCCAGTCAAGAACATTAGCTTTATGCTTCGCAATGAAGAGGAGAAAATTTTAGGTGGCATTACTGGAAGGATTTTTTGGTATAACTTACATATTGAATTCTTATGGGTTGATGAATCTCTTAGAGGAAAAGGTTACGGAAAACAGTTATTAGATAATATAGAGGAAATAGCAAGAGAGAATAGATGCAACCTCATTCAACTAGATACATTTAGCTTTCAAGCCCCAAATTTCTATCAGAAATATGGTTATGAAATAGTAGGTGTAATAGAAGATCATCCTAATAATAATAATCAACAGTATTATCTTTCCAAGAAACTGGCTTATTGAGATAAGTTGTATAACTAAGGGGGGACAAGTTGAAGACTTCTCAAGACATATCTCGAAATTGAGTCTTAAAGTAACGGGGGCATTTCTCTAAGAAGGAGAAATGCTCTTTTTTATGGAAGTAAAGGTTGAGGAGATAGAAACTTTGAAAAGTAATTTTATATATGCAAAAACTCCGGCTGATTGTTGAAGGAAGTTTAAGGATTGGCATGACACCTTATAAGTGAGGTATCCACCACACACCGTAATTGAATTGTGACCAAAGGGATTATCTATTAAAGTAATTAAATTGGAGGGAATAGAAAATGGAAGTAAAAACACTTTTGTTACAACAATGGGCAAGCTGCTTAGATGAAGAAGACTGGTTTCCACCTCTTGAAAAAGTGCTAGAGGATATTACATTAGAACAGGCAATTTGGAAACCAGCTGATGGGTCAATGAATTCCATTTGGGAATTAGTGTGTCATTTGCTTTTCTTTGAAAAAAGATTTCTGATGCGCTTTCTTGGCGAAACAGAGAATGAACCAGACGCAGAAAATAATGAATCTACATTTCAATTACCAAATGAGACGTTAGAAAATTGGAAGGAAACAAAAAAAGAATACTTTTATGTTCACCGTGAACTTGGAAAAATACTAGCAAAATCAGACCATGACGATATGTATAGACAAATTCCAAAAGAAGATTATCCATTAGTACTTGAACTGAAGAGTTTAGCAATGCACGACGCATATCATATTGGGCAAATTGTGTTCCTTAGTAAAATGCAAGGAGCTTGGCCAGAGAAACGAAGTTTTTAAAAAAGCTTCATTAGCTTTACAGTTATTCAATTATAGGGGGAAAATCTGCAACAAAAGGGTTTTCTCCTTATATTAGGGCCAGATTTGGTGAAGACACTTTTGAGATCAATCTATTGAGTGGTTGTGAAAGAACCATTCCCTTATATACTCCTCCAATAGGGGGAGAAAGAAACTGACATTGGGAACTGCGATTTATCCGATAGCTGTTTTGTTGAAATTTATTGGAGATCAAAATGATATGGTTCATAATTAGATATGAGTTGTATTAAACATGAAGGGGAGGGTCTTTGAATGGCACAGCTTGAATTACAATTGTATAACTATAATGAATGGGCAAACAAACAAATTTTTAACCGACTAAAAGAGCTTCCAAAAGATATTTATCGTCAAGAAATTCAAAGTGTGTTCTCATCGATATCTAATGTATTAGCTCATGTTTATCTATCTGATCTTGGGTGGATAGAGGTTTTTTCTGGAAAAAGTATGAACTATGCATTGGAGTTGGCTTCTCAACAAAGAGAAACAGAGTCAAAAGGAATTGATGAAATGGAAGAAATGTTTTTTAATTTATCAGAAAAATACAAGTTGTTCCTAAGTCAAAAGGGGAATTTAGATAAACCTATTGAAATTAAGAATCCATTAGGTGGATTAATGAAAACGAATGTGTCCGAGCTAGTGACTCATATTGTAAATCATGGAACATATCATCGTGGGAATATTACAGCTATGTTAAGACAAATGGGTTATGTTTCTGTAGGGACAGATTACGGACTTTATTTATTTTTAAGACAAAGGGAGAATAAATAAGGATACCATATCAAAAATTCCAAAGAATGGTTTAAACCCAACTAGAGTAGCCCATTTATTCAGTTAAAGAGGGCTATTCTTCAAGAGTGTTTATTTAAATTTTTTCGAAATCGAGTCTTAAAGTATTGGGGGGCATTTCTTATATAAGAGTGTCTCGCTGTAATGTCAGGAATGATAAGTGAGGCATTTAGATGATTGAGATTTGAAAGGGGAGTACATGGAGAAGTGAAATATGAGACCCAAAGGTTAAAGTTTCGTAAGTACAATGATGAGGATTTCGATTACTTATTCTCTTTATTATCAGATCCCGAAATGGTTAGGTTTATAGGTGATGGAAATACAAAAGACGCCAAAAGCACCACTAACTTTTTAAAGTGGATTTATAGTACATATGATGTTGGACCTGATATGGGTTTAATGGTACTAGAAAATAAAAAAGATAATACTCGAATAGGGCATGCAGGTCTGGTACCACAAACAGTTGACGGAGCCGAAGAAATTGAAATAGGTTATTGGGTTTCTCGAGAACATTGGGGAAAAGGTTACGCTACAGAAGCAGCCAAAGCTTTGAAAAATTACGGACTTATTGATCTAGGTGAAAATAGGCTAGTTTCATTAATTCAACCTAATAATATGCCTTCAAAAAAGGTGGCTAATAAAATAGGGATGGATTTTGATAAGGAAATTGTACTTGGAGATCAGAAAGTTCATGTTTACTCAACCTGAATTGAGAATTATCTTGATATCGAATTTTAGAGAAACAGGGGCAATTGTAGCATATAGGTTTCTTTCATTCACCTTTTCATTTAGGACCTCCTCTTATAAAAAACGTTACAGATTGGAGGTTTATTGAGTGAAGAATATTTATGTAGAAAGAATAAGAGAGCTTTATCCTGATTTAGAATTGAATCAAATTGAAGTGAATGATATTGGCCAGAACAATGATGTGTTAATTGTTAATGATACGCTTGTTTTCAGGTTCCCTAAATACATAGAAGGTATAAATAAATTAGAAAAAGAAACGAAAGTATTGGATCATATAAAGGGAAAAGTCAGTTTACCTATTTCTTATCCTCAGTACAGATCCTTTGATCTTTATGAAGTAGGGAAAGTGTTTACCGGCTATCAACTTATTGAAGGTAGTCCTTTGTGGCCTCAAACGATGAAAGAACTGAATAATGAAGAGCAAATACAGGATCTTTCCTCTCAATTAGTTGAATTCCTTTCTGAACTACATTTTCAACCTATCGCCAACTTAGATATAAAGAAACAGAGTGTTGAAGATATACGTCAATCCATAGTAGAGTTGTACGTCAATTTTAAAGATAAGCTATTTCCATATATGAATGAAAACTCAAGGTCGGAGGTCTCTCAAAACTTTGAAGGCTTTTTATCTAATGATAAACTTCTGAATTTTAGTACGGTTCTTATCCACGGGGATTTTGGTGCATCTAATATTTTGTGGGATTCAAAACGTAAAGTAGTATCTGGAGTTATTGATTTTGGAGAAACGGAAATTGGCGATCCAGCGTATGACTTTGCAGGATTATTAGCGAGTTATGGTCAACCTTTTGTCGAAAGATGTCTAAATCAATATCCTGAAGGCACGAAAGTTCTCGAAAGAATAATATTTTATAAAAGCACATTTGCTTTGCAAGAAGCCCTTCATGGATTCGAAAATAACGATATAAAGGCATTTGAAAATGGAATTAAGGATTATAGATAACTCTAATTACTAGTAGAATTATACAAATTATCTCAGTTTCAAGTCTTAAGCTAACGGGGGCGATTGCTTAATTAGAGTGATCGTCCCTATTAATATTGATGTGAATTAAGAATAAACCAAAAATAAAATTCCATTTTATGTTATTTTGAGAAGAGATTACTGGAAAAGGGAGTGATTAAACATGTTACAAGGTCCCTTTCTTGTAACTATTGTACCTGGGGTAATTGTCTTATTAATAACTTGGTGGCTTAGAAAGAAAGACCTTCCCATATTTGTGCGAAATGTTCCGGGAATTTTAACCTTACTTGTAGCGATAACATTATTTTATATTGGATTCGCGAGAATTAGGGGCTTCGAGGGAGGAGCATATGGGATATTAGCATTCTTTTTGCTACTTGTTTCGATAGTATCTTTTGTTATTGTAAACCCACAAAAGCATAAGTGAGGTTGTAAGTATCTTGGAATCGATTTTCAACAAACGGGCTGTTCATAATATAGTTGAACTTTTATTACGTAAGTGCAGGGAGATGTAATTTTCTATGAAAAAAACCTTCTCAACTTTAGGCGGGATCTTTTTCATTCTTTCTATTATTCCATTCTTAGGTCAATTGACTAGGCAGGGCAAAGGAATATATGAATTCTTCATTGACATCAGTATATTCTTACCTTTAGCGCTCGGCCTAGCTGGTTTATTATTTAGTATTTTTGGCATTAAAGGTCAAAACCAAACTTATCCTGACTATACTCAATATTGGAAGTTCGGTCTTTTGGTCTTTTATTGCATTTGTTGCTATCTACGGTTTTCAAAATCCCTAAAGAATGGCTTTAAATCTTGAATTCGAGTCTTAAACAATCGGGGGCTTTAGCTTAACAAGCCAAATTTAAAAGTCGAATTCCTTAGTATAAGGAATTCGACTTTTTTAGGTTGAAATTTGCTTAGCGTATAATATCCGGGTTTTGTCGGCAGGAACCCTTATTGAAATGAGTAGGTCGTTAGGTCCTAATGGTTTCGTCGGAACGTACCTTTGCAGATTATTATATTAAAATTTCTTTGTTTATTAAAATACACTACGTACTAATCCCCCATCTATTCGTAACGCGGAACCATTAATGGCTGAGGAAAGAGGACTACTTAAGAAAGTGACAAAATGTGCAATTTCTTCGGGCCGAATAAGCCTTTGAATAATTGAAGTTGGTCGATTCTCTTTCATAAATCGTTTTTCAGCTTCTTCCAATGTCATTTTCTCATTAGGATAAAGACTATTTAACATAGTTGCTACTCCTTCTGTTAAAGTGGAACCTGGCATAACAGTGTTGACAGTAACATTTGTTCCTTTAGTCAGCTCAGCTAAACTGCGGGAGAGCGAGAGCTGCATAGTTTTTGTCGCACTATAATGAGCCATTTCTTGGGATGGCATAATCGCAGCTTCGCTAGCGATAAAGATGACTCTGCCTTCTTTTTTCTGGATCATTTGTTTTAGATACTGGCGAGTAAGTCGAACACCACTCATGATGTTGGTCTCAAACAGCTTAAACCAATCTTCATCTGGGATATCAAAGTATCCAACAGGTTCAAAAATTCCCAGGTTGTTAATAAGAATGTCTACTTCAGGATACTCCTCAATAACCTTTTGGCATCCTTGTTCTGTTCCTAAATCAGCTACTACTGAATGAAGGATAGCGTCAGGATATTTTGCTCGAATTTCTTTTATAGTTTGATTAACCTTTTCTTCACGACGCCCATTAATAAGCACAGTGGCCCCTTCTGCCACTAATGACATGGCGATTGCTTTTCCAATTCCTGATGTAGACCCCGTAACTAGTGCCATTTTTCCTTTAAAATACAGTTGCATGCAGGTCCCTCCCAGATTCGTGTTTTAGACGATTAACCTATATAGAAATGAATATTTACGTTTAATAGTGTGGGTCACTCCTCTTACTTTACACAGCAATAAGAGGAGTAACCCTCTACTCAAAAGGATGTAGACGAAAAAATGCGACTATATCTTTCTGCGTCTTATTAGAAGTCAAAATTGTCTGGGTCTGGTCCGACTCGATAATTCTGATTCAAATCATCAATGATTTGCATTTCCTCTTTTGTCAATTCAAAATCAAACACATTCGCATTTTCAATAATTCGATGCTCTTTTGTTGATTTCGGAATTGTAACAACCCCGTTTTGCAGATCCCAACGCAAGATAATTTGGGCGACAGATTTATTATGCTTATCTGCAATTTCGCGTAAAACTTCATTGTCTAACAACTGACCTTGCATTAATGGTGACCATGCTTCAAGCTGGATACCGTTGTCCTGACAAAATGCTTGCAGTTCTTTTTGAGTTAATCTCGGATGGTTTTCTACTTGATTGATCATCGGCTTAATTTCGGCATCCTTCATTAAGTCTTCTAAATGGTGAATTTGAAAATTACTTACACCAATTGCTTTTATTCGGCCTTCTTTATAAAGAGTTTCTAAAGCTCTCCAAGCATCTTTATATTTTCCTTCAACCGGCCAATGAATCAAATATAAATCTAAATACTCTAAGCCAAGTTTCTTTAAGCTTGTTTCAAAAGCAGCAATCGTTGATTCATATCCTAAATCTGCGTTCCAAACCTTCGAAGTGACAAATAGCTCTTCTCTTGAAATTTCTGCTTCTTTTAATCCTTCTTGGATCCCTTTGCCAACACCTTTTTCATTCTCATAAATTGCTGCGGTATCTACGCTACGGTATCCATGTTTAATCGCTGCTTTTACTGCGTTTACTAATTCAGGACCTTCTTCGACTTTAAAAACTCCAATTCCAAGCCAAGGCATTTTCACACCATTATGCAAAGTTGTTGTATCTTGTAAATTTTTTACCATCATCTTTAAAACCTCCAAAATTTTATGTTTTACTTACTTGATCTTTTTTCCAAAGCTCTACTAAATCCAGTTAAGATTGCAGCCCCTAAAACCATAAGTGACCCAATCCAGGACGTATGGATAAGTCCTATCGAGTCTGTAATAAGACCGCCAAAATAGGATCCAATCGCAATCCCGGCGTTAAAAGCTGCAATATTTATTGCCGATGCCACGTCAACCGCACTAGGAACAAAGCGCTCAGCCAGCATCACAACATATACTTGTAATCCCGGCACATTCATAAATGCTAACAGACCCATCAAAAGAATCGTTATTAATCCAGCAATTTTAAATGGTGCTGTAAACATCAAAATAAATAAGACGACTGCTTGTACAATAAACATATAAAACAATGCGCGAATTGGATTTTGATTCGATAGCTTTCCACCAATCATATTTCCAATCGCAATGGCAATTCCATAAGCTAATAAAATGACAGCCACAGTTCCTTCTTTAAACCCAGTGATATCTTGAAGCAATGGTGATAAGAAGGTAAACACGACAAATGTCCCGCCATAACCTAAGGCTGTAATAATAAATACAAGAAATAACCGACCATTTGTCACAAGCTTAAGCTGGTCACGAAAAGTTGTTTTTATTCCTTTTCGTAAATTAGATGGAACAAGAATGCTATTTGCAATTAAGGCAATGACACCAATAATAACAATGGTAATAAAGGCTGTTCTCCAACCTAGCTGCTGCCCAATAAAGGTTCCAAATGGAACACCAGTTATCGTTGCTACTGTAAGACCTGTAAACATTATGGAAATCGCACTAGCTTTGCGATTTTCCGGAACTAAATCGGCAGCTATTGTCGATCCTATTGACATGAAGACCCCATGTGAAAATGCTGAGATCACACGTGCTACTAGCAATAACCCAATCGTCGTAGAGATTGCAGCAAGAGTATTGCCAATAATAAAGACAATCATAATCCAAAGTAATAATGTCTTACGTGACATTCTCGACGTCAAAGATGTCAAAACAGGAGCCCCAAATGTTACCCCTAAGGCATATAAAGAAACCGTTAACCCTGCAGTGGTCACCGGAATACTTAAGTCATTTGCAATAAGAGGCACTAATCCGACACTGATAAATTCAGTTGTTCCGATTGCAAAAGCACTTACGGCTAAGGCAAGCAATGCTAACGTGCTTTGCTTTTTACTTACATCCATATTGCCTCCTCCTCTCTTCTGTTATATAAATAGAAACTTTCTTTTAAGCGAATAGTAAATCTTAAAGAAAGTATAGTTTGAATCAGCCGACAAATGTTATTATGATATATATCATTCATAAAGAGAAGTACGCACTTTATTGTTATATAGGGACTTAAAAGTAATATAGGTACTTTTTAGTGCCTATAAGAAAGAGGAGGACAAACATGCAAAAAAAGAAATACAATATCTCTGTGGAAGCGACATTAGAAGTCATAGGTGGAAAGTGGAAATGTGTGATCCTTTGCCATCTGACTCACGGAAAAAAACGAACAAGCGAATTAAAGCGCCTCATGCCAAATATCACACAAAAAATGCTTACTCAACAGCTGCGCGAGCTTGAAGAGGATGGTGTCATCAATCGAATCGTGCACAACCAAGTTCCACCAAAAGTAGAATACGACCTTAGTGAATATGGACGAAGTTTAGAAGGTATCCTAGATTCACTATGTGCATGGGGTGAAAAACATTTAACGAAAGTATATGGAGATAAATTTTCTGTTTTAGAAGATAGTGTGTTGAACGAACAGCTTAAGTGAGGGGATACGGAGTATGGTCCTCTGGGAATTATTTAATGTGATTAGTAATTCTTTTCATCTATTTTCCGTTTGGAGGTAACGATAGGTCTGATTTGTTACCTCATTACTTCCAACTCACTTGGATCGGACATGATTAGATCCGATTCGTTACTCTTCTTCTTCCGACTCACTTAGAACAGGTACAAATAACCGGAGGTTAATTGTAAGACAGATAAATAAAACAGCCGATTCCTTAAAGATAGAAGGTGAAATCGGCTGTATTATTTTTTAATTTCCTTAGGGTACAAAATTTCCGTTGACGGTATCCCCTTTAGACCATTATTAAAACGATTATAATATGTAAGTATATGGAACTCACAGATCAGTCTTTGGAATATCTTTAGACAGCATGGGTGAAAGAAACAGCAGAAGATTTCTTTGCAAAGTATTATTCAATATAAATATAAAAAGTAAACCCAGAGCATAAGGTTTCTAGATCATCAATTGGGCATAAAAGATTCTTCTATTTACGATGGTTGGCTACAATTAAAGAATAAACAATAAAGGAAGAATCAAAGAATACCTTGGTTTCAAGTCTTCCGGATAAGGGGGCTTATCCTTAATAATGATAAGCTTCTTTTTTGTAAATATCATTGAGTTATATCCAATATTTTGAAATACTTTGTAGTATGAGGTGGAGGATGTTATATGGAATTTATAATACCAGCAATGTTTCTTGCTTTACTCAATTTTGTATTTAAATATGCTGGTGAAATTCGAATGAATTGGGTAGGTGGCTGGTCTTACATTAGGATTTATCACTTTTATTAATGGAGTTGTATTTTTAATTTGGGATTAACCATCAAAGAAGAGAAAAATTGAACTCATCATCTCAAATAATTTGTAATTCAAAGCAATTAGGGGACCTGTAAAGTTGATACATCATATTGGTGACATGCTAAAGTAAAAAAAACGCAAAATATACCTCGAAATCGAGTCTTACAGAATACCAGCTAATAGAATGTCAATAGGTAAGGGCAAAAAAGATTAACCAGACATGGTACAATAAAAATGAACATACTAAATAAACTTCAACAGTATTAGTTTGAAGTATTTTCTATAAAAGTATTTTATTGGTTTATTCTAAATCACATAAGCCTTTTTACTTTTCAAGATGGCATATATCCAATAAATGAGCTTATTTGCAGACACAATGATCATCACCTTATGTGGTTTGCCTTCTTCGCGTTTCTTATGGTAATAAGCTCTTAGTTTTGGGTTGCGATTCTTAAGACAGCCCAGGACAGTCGGAACATCTTGTGATCTTAAATGGCTTCTACTGGTTTCTTAAGCTGCGACAAATCATACTGTTCCGGAGAGGGAAATAGGAGCGTGAGAGCGAATGGAAAGTGAAATCTTTATTGATGATATGCTTCCAGAGGATTGGGAGGAAGTTAGAAAAATTTATTGTGAAGGAATTGCAACAGGAAATGCAACCTTTCAAAAAGAAGTTCCTTCTTGGGGAGAGTGGGATAACAGTCATACGCCGGAATGCCGGATAGTTGCTCGCTCAAAAGGAGAAATTTTAGGATGGGCTGCACTAAGTCCTGTTTCAAATAGATGTGTTTATGCGGGAGTGGCTGAAGTAAGTGTGTATGTTAGTCAAATTAGTGAAGGAAAAGGCATAGGAAGTTTCCTGTTAAAGTCCTTAATTGAAAAAAGTGAAGATAATGGATTTTGGACGTTACAATCAGGAATTTTCCCTGAAAATGTATCAAGTCTCAAAATACATTATAAGAACGGCTTTCGAGAAGTTGGACGGCGGGAACGAATAGGAGAAATGGATGGTATGTGGCGAGATACAATATTATTAGAAAGAAGAAGTAAAGCCATAGGAACTTATTAAGCTGACGAAGGCGTTAGTTGAAAATATGCTTCAACTATCTCGAAATCAAGTCTTATAGAAACGGGGGCGATTGTTCAATTTGAGCAATCGTTTTTTGCTAACGAGCAGGAGTGTTGAAGTGATTTTGAGATTAATAAAAGTATTGGTAATATGGTATTACAATAAATGTGAACTTAAATTTATAAAAGAAAAAGCATTATTTTTCAATAAACCTTAACTGGCAGACAGCCTCACAAGCCGATATAATGGTTGTAGAATAATAACAAAGGGTGATGATGGCTATGATGCCTTATATTGCAGCAACTCATGCAAAGTCTATTGGTTAAACGGGCGATGCTTTGCATGAGGTGATCAGTCGCTTAGGATCGCTTTTACCACAGACTTTGTACCTTCCATTTATGTATGTAAGTAAAGAGAAGGGGCTGTCTGTATGAATTATGTAAAAGCTAACGAGGTCCTGCCGCAGGAGCTCATTGAAGAAATCCAGAGATATGTCCAGGGAAAGACTCTCTACATTCCAAAGCCGAAAGATGCTTATGAAAAATGGGGTGGTCGTTCTGGGGCGAAAGCTTTTATGAAAGAGCGCAATCTTTCGATAAAATCGGAGTTTAAAGCGGGGATCTCCATCGATGAACTTATGGAGAAGTACCATCTATCCGTAGAAACAATAAAGAAGATTGTTTATACGAAATAAAGCGGAAGACCTGCTCTCGGGTCTTCTTTTTTTATGGCAATTTTAATTCTAAATGAAAGTCTGCCTAGGATCTGCAGGAAATTTTTCATAAAATTAAATGTGTAATAAATATAAAGGGGGAATTTATATGGAACCGTTTTTGGAGCCTTATCAATATCATTTTCTAAAGTCACAGGGCCTAAAATTAGTGAATGCACAGATCAGCTCAACAGATACTAATGTCATCAAAGCGGTCCGGGGAATAGTTGAGGACAGTATTTTGTATCAATTTCAGCATTGTGCGAAGGAAGAGAGGCAGCTAGTGGAACGGATGAATGCTGTTAAGGATGAGCGTGAGGTTGAGCAAATATTAACAGAGCTACATCCATTCATTATTCCTTTTCAAGCCACAGAAGAACAGATTCAAAAGCTTTTTCCTAAAGTGAAAAAGCTAAAAGTCCCTGATTTGGACTTTATGAATACAAAGCAAATCACATATCTAACGTGGTGGGACCCGGGCACACATAAAAAGTTTATCGTCACCGTAAGGGAAGGAAAACAGTGGGGTGTGTATGGAACTTTTCAGAAAGCGGCGCAGAAAGGGATTTGCTCGATTTGCGGGCGGCATGAAAAGACCGGGCTTTTCTTAGTGGAACGAAAGGGAAAAGAAATAGGCACGTACAAGAAAAAAGGAAATTATATTTGCAGTGATGGCGAGGCTTGTAATCAAAACCTGACTCGTCTTGATAAGCTGGATGAGTTTCTGGCTCGTTTAAGTCGTTAAAATGTTTGGTTATTTAGAAGCAATTAACTCGATAGAACAATTGGTGAATTGCATTAAATCATACTCAAAAAAAGCTGAAGGTATATACATGAAGGAGCATCCTTCTTTTGAAAAGGATGATATTGTGATTAACGGTTATGAATATCAATAAGATGAATGAAGACTTACATTTACAATTTGCAATTATTTAATGGATAGGAACCTTATTTTTGTTTTCTTTTTAATCACAAAAAGGCGGAAATGCTTAATTACATTGATTTCAAGTCTTCCATAATTGGGGCAATTTTTAAGTAAGGGGGTTAATATGGTTTAAAAAATTACTGTGGTAATAATAAGGACGCCACCTTATAGGTGGAGTCCTTAACCAAATCTGGGCATTTTCTACATGTTCTCACTAAATTGGTTTGAAATTGTGAGAAGTTTAGGTCATCACAAATTGTAATTAATACAATACTTCTTTAGTGTAAACTCGCTTTAAACAATTAAAGAATGGTTGGTGTTATCTTGATTTCAAGTATTCAAGATAAGAGGGCGATTGTTCAATATGAGCAATCGCTTTTTCGCTAACAGGCAGGATTGTGGAAGACTCAGACTAGAGATATTTTGAAACAATCTTCTTATCCAATCGTATGAATTTGTTGAATCGCTTTTAGGTTACACAAGGGGGTTTAATGCGTAAAGAGACTGTCTTATATTTCAATTTATTTTAATTTGAGAGGTGACAACATGAACATTAGGAGAAGTAAAGAAACGGAACTTAATAGATTGGTCGATATATGGTACGAAGGATCCATAATAGCACATGATTTTATTGAGAACGATTATTGGGAATCGCAGCGAAATGAAATGAGAGAAAAGTATCTCCCAATGGCTGAAACTTATGTTATAAGTGATGAAAAAGAGGTGGTAGGATTTATATCAATGGTCGATAATTATCTGGCTGCTTTATTTATTCATGTTAATCATCAAGGAGAAGGATACGGACAAAGATTATTAAATTATATAAAAAAACAAAAGAATATAATACAACTGAAAGTGTACGAGAAAAATAGCCAAGCCGTTAATTTTTATTTAAAGAATGGTTTTGCAATAAAAGAAAAATTATTAGATGAACGCACAACCGAGGGAGAATTACTGATGAGATGGGAGAGGGTTTGATGACATCCAGTCAGTCTGTTGAAAATTATTTTGGAACTAAGTCCTTAACTAACGGGGGCATTTCTTCAACAAAGAACAGGTCTCCTTTTTTTGTTTAGAGTATTTATCTGGAAGAGTCAGTCGCAGGATATTAGACAGTTTGAAACAAATCAAACCCTTTTTTCGTAGATGAATTGAAAACAAAATGAACTAATGGAGTATGTGTAGTCTTCTTTGGGAAGTTTAGAGGTGATTAAATTGCTAAGTTAATTCAGATTCTTCCTATTCATGGTTGTTGGCCTTTCATTATGGCATGTAGTTTTCTCCTCAAATAACCTAACATTTGTAGATATAAAAGGGATCTCACTTTTTACTACATTATTTAAATGGTTATTCGAGGGGGCTTTTGAAAAAATAGAATCAAGGACATCCTAATTGGTGTCGAGTAGGGGTTCTTGAATTAGAAGCGAGAGGATGGTTCCAGAGCTTCCGGCAAGAGGTATAAGAACCATCCCCGGGGGTATAAATCAGCAGAACAGCAAGATATATCTCGAATCCGAGTCTTACATAAACGGGGGCGATAGTTGCGTAGCAGTTATCTTTTATTGTGCTAACGAGCAGTGATTTTAAATATGGATTTTTGATTTTAATAGGATGTGAACCATTAGCGAAGGAAACGATGGATTTTTATGAAAGCACAGAGAGTATTGACCTCTCAGGTGAAAATATCAATTCTATATCAATAAATTCATATGAGAACGAGGTAATAAATACCTTCGGAAAACCAAGTGAAGTCGAAGAAATAGAAGATCCAAAATCAAAATATTTAAGCTACGATGGTGTGGAGTTTTTAAGAAAATAGGTTGGAAGGAAGATAATTGAGCTTAGAGTGGCATTAGTGAAAGATCTGCTTCATTTTATTTCGATTTCAAGTCTTACAGAAACGGGGGCTAATCTTTAATATTTGACACTAATCAAATAGTTCATTAGCTGGGAAGTAAAAGGACGCAACTTTACGAACGTTGCGTCCTTTT
>NZ_FOSB01000024.1 GCF_900114165.1 Halobacillus dabanensis | reverse complement strand
CCTTTCAAATTTCCAACGCCCACGACGGATAGGGACCGAACTGTCTCACGACGTTCTGAACCCAGCTCGCGTACCGCTTTAATGGGCGAACAGCCCAACCCTTGGGACCGACTACAGCCCCAGGATGCGATGAGCCGACATCGAGGTGCCAAACCTCCCCGTCGATGTGGACTCTTGGGGGAGATAAGCCTGTTATCCCCGGGGTAGCTTTTATCCGTTGAGCGACGGCCCTTCCATGCGGTACCGCCGGATCACTAAGCCCGACTTTCGTCCCTGCTCGACTTGTAGGTCTCGCAGTCAAGCTCCCTTGTGCCTTTACACTCTGCGAATGATTTCCAACCATTCTGAGGGAACCTTTGGGCGCCTCCGTTACTCTTTGGGAGGCGACCGCCCCAGTCAAACTGCCCACCTGACACTGTCTCCGGACCGGATAACGGTCCTGGGTTAGAATGTCCGTACAGCCAGGGTAGTATCCCACCAGCGCCTCCACCGAAGCTAGCGCTCCGGCTTCCAAGGCTCCTACCTATCCTGTACAAGCTGTACCAACATTCAATATCAGGCTACAGTAAAGCTCCACGGGGTCTTTCCGTCCTGTCGCGGGTAATGTGCATCTTCACACATAGTATAATTTCACCGGGTCTCTCGTTGAGACAGTGCCCAAGTCGTTGCACCTTTCGTGCGGGTCGGAACTTACCCGACAAGGAATTTCGCTACCTTAGGACCGTTATAGTTACGGCCGCCGTTTACTGGGGCTTCGGTTCAACGCTTCGCATAAGCTAACGCATCCCCTTAACCTTCCAGCACCGGGCAGGTGTCAGCCCCTATACTTCGCCTTACGGCTTCGCAGAGACCTGTGTTTTTGGTAAACAGTCGCTTGGGCCTTTTCACTGCGGCTCCTCGGCAGAGGAGCACCCCTTCTCCCGAAGTTACGGGGTCATTTTGCCGAGTTCCTTAACGAGAGTTCTCCCGCTCACCTTAGGATCCTCTCCTCGCCTACCTGTGTCGGTTTGCGGTACGGGCACCTCTTTCCTCACTAGAGGATTTTCTTGGCAGTGTGAACTCAGGAGCTTCGGTACTATATTTCCCTCCCCATCACAGCTTGACGTTGCCGGACGGATTTGCCTATCCGACCGTCTCACTGCTTGGACGCGCACATCCAGTGGCGCGCTCTCCTTATCCTCCTGCGTCCCCCC